>CAWHBX010000002.1:0-2094169 GCA_963827765.1 uncultured Acidobacteriaceae bacterium | reverse complement strand
ACAATGCAGTATCGATTATAATCCGTGATGCTGAAATAACTCAAAATTTCTTCAAAACAGTTCAAAATAAATTACACTGGGCAATTACCGGCAAGACAGCCGCAGAACTTATTTCCGAACGGGCGCACTGCTGATAAACCTAATATGGGCTTACAGACCTGGAAAAATGCCCCTCACGGGAAAATTCTAAAATCAGACGTAAAATAGCCAAGAACTATCTCTCTAAAAAGAAATAAAAGAGCTAGAACTGATAGTCTACCATGTATCTGGATTATGCCGAACTTCAGGCATCCAAGCATATTCCTATGAAAATGGCGGATTGGGTGAAAAAGCTCGGATGCTTTTTTAAGATTTAATGAATATCAGATTATTGCCAAATGCCGGAACAATTTCGCATGATGTAGCCATAAAACTGGCCGAGGAGGAATATGATAAATTTCGTGTGATTCAGGATAAGGACTATATCAGTGATTTTGAGCGAGAGGCTAAAAAAATCACCGATTCGCATAAACCGAGGAAAGGAAAAGGCGTGAAACTCCAATTTGATCCTAATCAGCAATTTCAACTTGATGCGGTAGCCGCTATTACCGATTTGTTTGACGGCCAGCCACAGGGTGCGCCGGAATATTCCGTTATCAATATGGGAAATATGGTCGGACTTTTCAGCGGACAGGAGCAAACCGAGCTTGGTGCTGGCAACCAGTTATTGCTGGCCGAGGATAAATTGCTAGCCAATACCCGGAGCATTCAAACTCGCAATGATATTGAAATTCCTGATCCAGCTTCCCCTTTAGAGGCCTGGGAACTCTTTGATAAGATTGCCAATGCTGCCCGCCGTTGTCCGCATTTCTCCATAGAAATGGAGACCGGCACCGGCAAGACCTATGTTTATCTGCGCACTATTTTTGAGTTGTCCCGGCGTTATGGTTTTCAGAAGTTTATTATTGTGGTACCCAGCGTGGCCATTCGCGAGGGTGTTACTCATAGCATTGATACTATGGCAGAGCATTTTCAAAGCCTTTTTAATAACTTGCCTTTTGAATATTTTGTCTATGATGCTAAAAAGGTAAACCGGCTCCGGCAGTTTGCGGTGGGTAACACTCTGCAAATTTGCATCATTAATATTCAGGCTTTCAATAAGAAAGATAAAGCGGTCATCTACAAAGAAAGTGATAAACTCTCCGGCCGTGAGCCTATCGAATTTGTGCAAGCTGCCCGACCCATTGTCATCATTGATGAACCCCAGAGTGTCGAAGGCGGAGAGGAAGGCGCCGGTCTGGCGGCTTTAAAAGAATTGAATCCCCTGTGCACATTGCGGTACTCAGCTACTCACCGGAAACCCTATAACCTGGTTTACCGGCTGGATCCGGTGCGGGCCTTCGAACTCAAACTGGTCAAGCAGATCGTGGTAGCCAGCGCCACGGTCTGAAGGAAGCGCCAACGAAGCTTTTGTGCGTGTGGAAAATATTGATTATAAAAATGGAATCAAAGCCAAATTACGTATACACCAGCAAACTCCGGACGGACCCAGGGAAAAGTCCGTGACTGTGAAAAATGGCGCCGACCTGTTTGTATTATCTAATGAGCGTGCCTCTTATCAACAAGGCTTTTCGGTTGCAGAGATCAATGCCGAACCCGGCAATGAATTCATCCGCTTTAATAACGGCAGGGTGATGCGTCCCGGCGAAGAAACCGGCGGTTTACGTGATGATGTCTGGCGTATCCAGATTAAACATACCATTAAAAAACATTTAGAGAAAGAATTGTTTCTGCGCGGCAGAGGCATCAAAGTATTAAGCCTCTTCTTTATCGACCGGGTGGCCAATTACCGCGATTATGACGCCGATGGTAAGCCTGTTAAAGGTAAAATCGCGCCGTATTTTGAAGAAGCTTTGGCTGAATTGGCCAAAGATAAACGTTATTCTGAACTGGAATGGCTGAAACTGCCGGTTGAAAAGCTGCATGACGGCTATTTTGCCCAGGATAAAAAGGGAGTACTTAAAGATACCCGTGGAGATACCCAGGCTGATGATGAAGTCTATGATAAGATCATGCGGAAAAAAGAGGTGCTCTTATCAATGGATGAACCTTTACGGTTTATCTTCAGTCACTCAGCTCTGCGTGAAGGATGGGATAACCCTAATGTCTTTCAAATCTGTACGCTTAATGAAACCCAAAGCGCCATCAAAAAACGGCAGGAGATAGGCCGTGGATTGCGTTTGCCGGTTAGATCAGGATGGAAAGCGCGTTTTTGATGAGTCTGTAAATAAGCTCTATATTATGGCCAATGAGAGCTATGAAGACTTTGCCCGTGCTCTCCAAACTGAATATGAGGAAGACTGCGGTGTAACCTTCGGCAAAGTGCCGCTAACTGCTCTGGCGAAGATAATACGAGTTATTGATGGTAAAGAGCAACCTATCGGACAAGAGTCCGCTAAGGTAATCAAGGAAGCCCTGGTTAATCAGAAAATGCTGGATGCCGATGGCATTATTCAACCTGCATTTGACCCCAAACGTCTTGATTTTAAATTGGAATTACCGGATCCTCACAAGGACTTAACCTCTTCGGTGATTGACTTGCTTTCGCATTATCAGATTGAAAGGCATATCCGTAAGGATAAGGATGAAGGACCTAACCACTCTCGTAAAGAAATCCAGATCAGTCGCTGAATTTAAAGCTTTATGGGAACGCATTAAGCCGAAAACCACTTATCGAGTTGAATTTGAGACAGACAAGTTAGTTGAGCAGAGCCGTGGATGACCTGAAACGCATGGAGAAGATCGAGAAGCCCAAAGTGAATATTACTACAGGGCAAATCGATGTAACTAAAGGTGGCGTGCAATCTATGGCTGTGGGAGCGGCGGAAGAACGGATTGCTTTTAATAGTATTCCAATGCCTGATTTACTGGCTTATCTACAGAATGAAACTGAATTGACTCGCTCAACTATAGTGCGCATTCTTAAAGGATCAGGCCGTCTTGGCGAATTCTTTAATAACCCTCAACGATTTATGGATACTGTAGCCGCTAATCTTAAAGTATGAGTTACACCGCCTGATTGTGGATGGAATAAAATATGAACGTATTTCAGGCTCCGGTTCCGAAGCTGAATGGGAACAAGTTTTATTTAAGAATGAAGAGTTGATCAACTATTTAACCGCCCTGCAAGTGAAAAAATCAGTTTACGAATACGTGGTGTATGAATCTGAAGTAGAACGGGAATTCGCTCGCCGTTTGGACCAGCGGGAAGATATAAAACTCTTTGTAAAACTGCCCGATTGGTTTGTGATTGAAACTCCATTGGGTAAATATAACCCGGACTGGGCAATTGTGAAGCATGATGACCAGACACTCTACCTGGTACGTGAGACTAAAGGGACCAAAGGATTTCCTTAAGCTACGGAATACCGAAGCCGATAAAGTACGCTGCGGGCAGAAGCATTTCAATACCCTGGGTGTGCCTTTCGCAGTGGCGGTGACGGCAGACGAAGTTTAATAGGGAATCAAAGATGAGTCAGAAGAGCTATCAAGCGAATTTAGCATCGGAGTTTTACGTAATATCTACATTGTTCCGTTTGGGATATGACGCTAGCTTAACGCTCGAGAATAAAAAAGCCGTAGATATCTTGGTCGTCCACTCGGCAGGTAACACTGCCACTATCGATGTGAAAGCTGTGGCAGGGAAAATGGACTGGCTCATGGGGAATTTTCCGCTTCATCAAGACGATAATCACTTCATCGTTTTATTGAGTTTCGAAGGAAAATTTGCTGAATTGGAAACCATACCAAGAATGTGGGTATTTCCTTCGATAAAATTAGCTGATTATATCAAGGTGGCAGCTAATGGGACTACACGATACGTTTCAAGAAAAACAATTATAGAAAATGGCCTAGAATTTGAGAATGCTTGGGATTTAATCAAAGCTAAGGATCATTAGCTAAGACTTGAAATTTTGGTTTTTTGGCTAATCTTGATATTTATAAATTCCGATCGATCGCTGACAATTTCACAGCTATAAAACAAGTAAAATTAACAAATACTGGATCAAGAAAGAATGAAAATTATTTATGATTCAGAGACCGATACCCTCGACCTTATTTTCAGGGATGAAGCTGTGGCTGAAAGTAATGAAATCCAGGAAGAAATAATTATCGATTATGACCAGGATGGTAAACTGATATCCATAGAAGTATTAAATGCATCGGAGCATGTCCACGAGCCACAAACAATGGTATACCATGTAAAAAATTCAAGGACATCTTTCAAATAACCTCGCTTGACAATCCTCTTATTGCAACATAAATACTGTTTAAAAATTAAACAGGGTAAGAGATCGGAGATCTTCCATTTGGGATGAGGGATAAAGTCTTTATAAAATCCCTTCCCTTGTCGGGAATAGGTCAAGGGACAGGCTCTAACCTCCCATCTCCATATGAGATGCAAGGTAGGGTCAAGGGGCAAGCTCTTTGCCAAAGGGAGGGATCACTATTCATATTTATCGTGGTTAAATACTAAAGGAAATGCTCGGAACTTTGCGAATTACTTGCACTCGGAGATATCTATTGGTGAATGCAACATCATGATCTCGCTTGACAAAGCTCTTATTGCAGTGTAATATACTGCAATAGCAGTAATGAATACTACAATACAAAACGATTTATTATCATATTTATTAGGCTCCAAACTCCGGGCTAATGTGCTGGGGTGGCTATTCACTCATACTGATGAGCGCTATTTTGTGCGCCAGCTTACCGGTTTGCTTAAAGTGGATTCAACTAATCTCAGCCCAGCTAGCCCGTCTGGAAAAAACAGGTATTCTGATATCAACGACTTCCGGTAAACAAAAATATTATCAGGCCAACCCCAAAAGCCCTATCTTTAACGAGCTTCATGGTTTGATGATAAAAACTGCCCGGGTGGCGGATGTTCTGCAGTCAGCTTTAAAGCCGTCTGAAAAGAAAATCAAATCAGCATTTATCTTTGGTTCTTTTGCCAGCCAAACGGAAACCATCTCCAGTGATATTGATGTAATGATTGTTGGAGATATTTCTTTTGGAGACGTGGTTTCCCTTATCAGCCCAGTTCAGGAGCAACTTCGTAGAGAAGTAAACCCGGTGGTCTATCCGGTACATGAGTTTCAAGAAAAGATAAAAACCGATCATCATTTTGTAAATACGGTCCTTGGCGGGGAAAAGATATTCCTAATTGGAGATGAGCATGACCTTAGCGGACTTAGTCAATGAGGGTAAATTAAAAACCCATAAGACAAACCGGCGCAATCGTCGGCATTCAAGATATGGGCGCTGCCGGCCTGACCTGCTCGACCTGCGAAATGGGCGGGCGCGGCGGCACCGGAGTCGAAATCGAACTCGACCGCGTTCCGCAACGCGAAACTAGCATGACTCCTTACGAGATCATGCTCAGCGAGTCGCAAGAGCGCATGTTGCTGGTCGCGCAAAAAGGCCGCGAAGAAGAAGTCCTTCGCGTCTTCCAGAAGTGGGGACTGGATGCGGTGGAAGTTGGCCGCGTCACGTCGGACGCGAAGATGCGAGTGCTAGAACACGGCAAGGTGGTCGCTGAAATTCCCAACGCCGCCCTCACCGACGAAGCGCCGCTGTACAAACGTCCGCTCGCCCGCTGGGAACCACCGGTCGAACGCGAAATGCCGGAACACATTCGCCTCTCCGAAAGTGGAGATCTTTTGCTCCAACTCAAGCGTTTGCTGGCGAGCCCCGACATTTGCTCGAAGCGGTGGGTCTGGCAGCAGTATGACCACATGGTGCAGACCAACACAGTCGCCGCGCCCGGAGCGGGCGATGCTGGCGTCATCCGCATCAAAGGCTCCAATCGTGGACTCGCCATGGCGCTCGATGGCAATGGCCGCTGGTGCTATCTCGATCCTCGTCTCGGCGCGATGCACGCGGTCGCCGAAGCGGCGCGCAAAGTGGCTTGCGCTGGTGCGACTCCGATCGGCGCCACCAACTGCCTCAACTTCGGCAACCCCGAAAAGCCGCACATCATGTGGCAGTTTTCGCAGACGATTGACGGCATCACCAAAGCCTGCGAGGAACTCGATACGCCGATTACCGGCGGCAATGTGAGTTTCTACAACGAAACTCTCGGCGAGGGAATTTATCCGACTCCGGTGATTGGGGTGGTGGGACTTCTCGCCGACATCCATAAAACTGCGAAAATGCACTTCCGGCAAGCGGGAAGAAAAATTGTCCTGCTGCGCGCCAATGAAGCTGGCGATGCGGTTGACGCCGAGTTGGAGTTTGGATCGTCCGAGTACGCGAAAGAAATTTTCGGCGCCGTGTGGGGCTATCCGCCGGAACTGGATATCGAAAAGGAAGCCACGCTGCAACGCGCTCTGGTGACCATCATCCAGGCGGGACTGATCGAATCCGCGCACGACTGTGCCGATGGCGGCTTGGCTGTGGCGCTGGTGGAGTCGGCGCTGCCCGCCGGAGTCGGCCTGAACGTCACATTGCCCAAGCAGAAACTAGCGCTTGAATTCCAGCTCTTCGGAGAAGATGCCAGCCGCGTCGTACTGAGCTGCGACCCCATCCACCTGCCGCGAATCCAACAAGTAGCGGAAGAGTACGACATCTTCGCGGATGTCTTGGGCGAAACGGAATCGGACAGGGTTGAGATCGCGGTGGATGGTCAGCAAGCGATTTCCGCGAGCGTTCAGGAATTGCGCGAGGCGTATGAAGGCGCGCTGGAACGGGCGTTGCGGAGTGAGAGCCTTACGTAGGGACGGTTCGCCGCTACGCGAGCGAGGTTGAATTGGCTAAGAGCTAAGTGCTAAAGGCTAACTGCTGAATGCCGGCTTCCGACAAATTTCGCGATGAATGCGGCGTGGTCGCCATCCACGCCAACCCCGAGGCGGAGAAGCTCGCCTATCTCGGACTGTACGCCCTCCAGCATCGCGGACAGGAATCGGCGGGCATCGTCACTTCCGACGGCGAGCGCCTGCGCCAGCACAAGTCCATGGGACTGGTCGCCGATATCTTCAGCCACGCAGTGCTGGCTTCCCTGCGCGGAGTACTCGCCATCGGCCACACGCGCTACTCGACCGCCGGCGATTCAGCCTTGTTAAACGCCCAGCCCATCATGGTGCAATCCAATAAGGGCACCATCGCGATCGCTCACAATGGCAACCTCATCAACGCTCACGCGATTCGCGCCAAGCTCGAGGGCCAGGGCTCCATCTTCCAAACCAACAGCGACACGGAAGTGCTGGTCCACCTCATTGCGCTCTCCCGCGAACTGACTCTGCCCGATGCCATCGCCGACGCTTTGCGCCGCGTGGAAGGCGCGTTTTCGCTGGTCATGCTCAGCCGCGACCGCATCTTCGCCGCCCGCGATCCGCGCGGCTTTCGTCCGCTGGCCATGGGCCACATTCCGGCTTTGACCGGCGAGAAAAAAGATACGGTCGTCTTCGCCTCGGAAACCTGTGCATTCGATTTGCTCGGCGCCACCTACGACCGCGACGTTAAACCCGGCGAACTGGTCATCGTGGGGCCCGAAGGTGTTAGCTCGCGTTTTTACTCGCCGTCCCCGGCGCTCTCGAGTTGTATTTTCGAACACGTTTATTTTTCGCGGCCCGACAGCCTGGTGTTTGGCCGCTCGGTTGATCAAAGTCGCGATGCCATGGGACGCCAGCTTGCGCGCGAAGCTCCGGTGGACGCCGACGTCGTCGTTCCCGTCCCCGACTCCGGCAATACCGCGGCCATCGGATACGCCGCCGAAAGCGGCATCCCGTTTCGCCTTGGCCTCATCCGCAACCACTATGTCGGACGCACCTTCATCGAGCCGCAACAGTCGGTCCGTGACTTCGGCGTAAAGCTGAAACTGAATACCATTCGCAGCCTGATCGAAGGCAAACGAGTGATTCTGGTTGATGACTCCATCGTGCGCGGCACCACCAGTAAGAAGATCGTGCGCATGATTCGTAACGCGGGCGCGAAGGAAGTCCACATGCGGATTTCCTGCCCACCGACGATCTCGCCCTGCTTTTACGGAGTGGATACGCCTTCCAAAAAAGAACTCATCGCCGCCAATAAGACGGTCGAGGCGATCCGCGAATTCATTGTCGCCGACACACTCGCCTATCTCTCGCTCGAAGGTCTGAAGAAAGCTTGCGCGGACGGCGAGAAAACCACTTACTGCTCCGCTTGCTATACGGGGAGTTATCCCACCAAGATAGTCGAAGAGATTCTCCCAGCAACTGCCTCGTGATTACCGCACCAACGCAGTCTAGAATTGTTCCCATGCTAGTGCTTGCCTCCGCATCGCCGCGCCGCCAGGAATTGCTGCGCAACGCAGGGATCGCATTCGACGTGCAGCCTGCGGACATATCGGAAGACCCACAGCCCGGAGAACGCGCCGAGGAATGCGCCGAACGTCTGGCGCGTGAGAAAGCGCTCGCGGTGGCGCGTCAACACCCGCGCGATGTCGTCCTCGGAGCCGATACCGTGGTCGTAGTTGATGGTCAAATTCTAGGCAAGCCTTCCGATGCCGCCGACGCCGCTCGCATGTTGCGCCTGCTTTCCGGGCGTGAGCATCGGGTGATTACGGGGGTCTGTTTGGTGGTCTCGGGCCAGCCGTCGGTGGCCAGCGAAACGACGCTCGTGACCGTAAGCAAAATCACGGACGAAGACATCGCCGCCTACATCTCGAGCGGCGAGCCCATGGATAAAGCGGGAGCCTATGCCATCCAAGGCATCGCTTCCCGCTGGATTCCTCGCATCGAAGGGGATTACAACAACGTGGTGGGACTTCCGGTGGCGCTGGTTGTTCGCATGTTGCGCGAGCGCGAAATCGGTTCCCAGTTCTCGGAAAGCCCGCGGATCTTCAGCTCTTACTGAGACTAAGCCCTGAGAACTTTACGCGGTCGGCGGCTTGGGAGGTTCTTTTCCCTTGTCGTCCGGCTCTTTGATCGCGGACTTGAAATTGCGGATGCCTTCCCCCAGCCCTTTGCCTAAGTCGGCAAGCTTGCTCGGCCCAAAAAAAAGCAGCGCGATGCCAATAATCAACAGAATATGCCACGGCGAAAATAGTCCTTCACCCATAAATCCTCCGGTTTCGCGCTCGAATGCAGCCGAGCAACCCCTGTCCCAAATTGAATTCTAGGTCAGTCTGGCCCCTCAGGTCAAAGCTGCCTGTGTTACCCGTCACGGGAGCGTGTGATTCGATCACACCGTTTCAATTAGTCCGGCAAGGAGCGCGGCGCGGCGCGGCAGTTCCGAGATCAGGATGTGCTCGTGCGGGGCGTGCGCTCCGTCGCCTACGCCGCCCAGACCGTCGAGGGTTGGAATCCCAAGACTCGAGGTGAAATTCCCGTCGGAGCCGCCGCCCACCGCCGCTTCTCCCAGCTTCCATCCCAACTCGCGCGCAATGGCCGCAGCCTGCCGGTACAACACCGCGACTCCTGTAGTACGTTCCATCGGCGGGCGATGGATGCCTCCGCTGACCTCGACTTTGCACTTGCGATTGAAGGGGCGGAGGCTGCGCATCCTCTTATCGATCCCGGCCGCGTCTTTTATTCGCGCAATGCGAACATCAACCTGCGCCGCTGCTTCCGCCGGAACCACGTTGCTTCGCGAACCGCCGCTCACGATTCCCACGTTTACGGTCAAGCCCTTCTTTAGATCGGTGAAGCTGGAAATTTTTTCGATTTGGCACGCCAGCTCGAGGATCGCGTTCACGCCTTTCTGGAAATCGAGGCCAGCATGGGAAGCCCTGCCGGTAACTTTGACGAGATAATCGCCAACTCCTTTGCGCGCGGTTTTCACCGAGCCCTGGAACCCATGCGCAGGCTCGATCACCAGCACGGCCGCGGCTTGCTTCGCCAGCGACTCGGTGATCTCGCGCGACGATTCGCTGCCCACTTCCTCGTCCGAAACCAGCAGCACGGTCACGGGGCGCGGCCATCCACCATGCCAATGTTGCAGCGCGGCGAGCGCGTGCAGCATCAGCGCGATGCCGGATTTCATATCGAGGACGCCGGGCCCACTCAGTTTGTCGCCTGCGACACGGCACGGCATGGTGGCAAGCGTGCCCAGCGGATATACGGTGTCGTAATGGCCAAGCAGCAGAACCGGCTTGACTACGGACTTGCCAGCAAAATCGAAGTCGATTTGCAAGTGATTGCCAAATTCTTTCGCTTGGTGAAAACGAATTTCCCCGCCAAGCTGAGAAAATTTGCCGGCGATGAACTCTGCAATGCGATCGGCGGCGTCCTTGTTGTCGCTGGGAGATTCGATTTCGACCAGCTCGCGGATGGTCGAGACAATCTCATCACGCCGCTCGTTGAAATAGGCAAGACGACGCTGCGCTTCACCGCTCGGATGCGTGGACGTTTTTCTGGAAACCAAATTCACGAGCAACTATCCTTCGGAGACTGAAGTTACTCCCTAATTTTTTGCCCAGAGTTTCGGCGTGACTCCGTGAGACAGCATATTACTCTTCGTATAATAACCAGTTAGTACCGGTACCCCCCTCCCCCCTGTCTTTTGGAATCATAGGGTTAGGATGGAACCCCCAGCAAAATCTTTGGTATTAAAGGACTTAGCGGTAAAATCTTGACAACATTGGAGTTAGTGGCCATTTTCCCAGGGCACGAATACGTCGATCCTTGAAAACAAAGGAGTTACGACTTGCTAAGTCGCGCAAAATCTAGATTTCAAAGAACTTAGGGTCAAATTACGGGTGTAGCCACGCTGGGCTGTTGCCTAATTCTCAATTCCTATTATAGCGGATGGTGTCAACTAGGTTGTAAGTTCGGGTAGTATCTGAAATCTATGTTAATTGAAAACAGAGAACGCGATGCGATAATTCGCGCGTTGGACGGAGGTGTTCATGAGTGAATTAGGGAAGTTGCCTGCCACGGTGTTCTCGCCAGCGAAGATGGGTCAAGGGGCGACAACTCTCACTTCAAGCGGGTTAGCGAATTCCCTTAGGCAAGGAGATCAAGCCACCCGATGACGAGTTTGGGACGCTGGGAGGGGACTCTCGGGGTCGCTGGATTTCTGCCCACGTTTGTACTGGAACAGGCCAAACAGTCCGCCCAGAAGTGAAAGAACGATCAGAGCGCCAAGGACAGGCCAGTAGTACCGCGCGAAAAAAATCACGATGTGCCGTCCGTAGTGGAACCCAAGATAGGCAAGGATGGTAAACCGAACACCGCGCCCCACGGCCAGAGCAGTCAAAAACTTTCTGGTGGGATACTGCATGGCGCCGGCGGCCAAAAGCATGGGCACGATGGGAAACGGCGGCGGCAGCACACAGGGGATCGCGACCGCCGCGAATCCCCAGCGTTCAAAAATCGCGTAGAGCTTGCCGGTCGTCTTTTTCGAGAACCTTTTTTCCAGAGTTTCTTTACCACCTTTGCGAGCCATGCGGTAGGTAAGATAGCCGCCGAGAATGGCCCCCGCCGTCGCCATGATTGCGTAGTAGATCCACATGTCGCCATGGTGGGCGGCCAGCAGAATAGTGACAACATCCGTGCTACCCGGCAAAGGGATGAGCGAGTTGTCGGCAAGGCCCAGCAAAATGAGTCCCGGGCCGCCAAGATGGACCAGCCATCGCAGGGCGTTCTTTTTCGAAACGAGCAGGACAATCGCGAGCAAGCGCATCTTTAGATTATTGATTAATGTAGCTGAATTGCCGCTCCATCCCTTCTTCCATCAATATCGCTGCGCACTTTTATGCTGTCGAATTAGTCCGTGGCGCCGAGGGCTGGCCCGCTCCCGTAGTCAAGGACGCCGTGCCGCTTTTTCTGCATGCGCAGCCGAAGCCGGTCGAACGCCAAATAGACGACCGGCGTTGTATAGAGCGTGAGCAACTGGCTCAAGATCAGACCGCCTACAATCGTGATGCCCAGGGGCAGGCGGAGTTCATACCCCGTGCCCGTCCCGAGCGCCAACGGCAGAGCGCCCAACAACGCTGCCATCGTCGTCATCAGGATTGGACGAAAACGCAACATGCAGGCTTCAAAAATTGCGTCGGTGGTGTTCTTTCCCTCCTGGCGTTCTGCCTGAAGCGCGAAATCGATCATCATGATCGCGTTCTTTTTTACGATTCCGATCAAGAGCACAATGCCAATGATGGAGATGATGTTCAGGTCCTGCTTAAAGAGCATCAAGGCGACTTTTTTCGCGGCATCCAGGTGGCGCCATACCAGCACGACCGTGAGCACGACGGCGAGAAACAACAGAATCCATAGGACGACCCACATTACTTTATGCCGGTGAGGTTCCGAACCGTGGGCCGTCAGTTGATGGTTACGGTCGATCAAGGGATGCTCAGTGGTGTCAACGGTCAAAAGGAATCTCCTTCTTCGGCTCAGAATCGCTAAAAATTATAGTCCGGGAGGAAATTTCCGAACTGTGCCATTCTGCACAGTATTTCGAATGGGATGAAAGCGCACTCAAGGTGGTCCTCATGAATGGCGTGCTTCGGTGATGAGATCGTACGGCATGGGATGAGGACGCGTGGTTTCTCCCGGCACTGAGCAATAGGGAACAGTTTTCCGGTTCCTGCACTGTCATAGTTGGCTCGGCCTTAACCAAGATAGCCCAAGAATGACGGCAAGGTGCCGAGGAGACGAGAACATGTCCAAAGAAAATTCAGTTGTTGCGGTGTACCACACGCATACCGAAGCGGACCAAGCTGTGAAGGAACTGCAGCGTGGCGGAGTTGACATGCGCAAGTTGTCGATCGTCGGCAGGGGCTACCACACCGATGAGCAAGTGGTGGGCTACTACAACACAGGCGACCGCATGAAATATTGGGGCAAGACTGGCGCATTTTGGGGAGGTTTTTGGGGACTTTTGTTCGGTTCCGCGTTCTTCATGATTCCGGGCATCGGCCCGATCTTGGTGGCCGGACCACTGGTGGCTTGGATTGTGGGAGCGTTGGAAGGCGCAGTGGTGGTAGGAGGGTTGAGTGCTCTGGGAGCTGGCCTGTACAGCATAGGAATTCCGAAGGACAGCATTGTGAAGTATGAAACGGCGCTGCAGACCGATCAATTCCTGCTGGTCGCTCATGGAACGATTGCGGAAGTGGCCAAGGCGAAGGACATTATCGAAACGACGCATCCTGCCCAATGCACACTGCACACCGCCGAAGCCGTAGCGGCGTAGCAAATAAGTGCAGGTAAAGGAGTAAGACATGTTGGGAACTATATTGATCGTGATTTTGGTCTTGGCGCTTCTGGGCGCATTGCCGCGTTGGTCGCATAGCAGAGACTGGGGCTATTACCCGAGTGGAGGACTGGGACTGATCGTCCTGATCGTTGTCATTCTCCTGGTTCTCGGACGCATTTGAACCATGTGTCGCGCGCCCATTTCGTCTGAAGCCAAGGCCAAGGGTTGGCGTCTGCTCACTGTCCGTGCGCTGGCGCTTCTCCTCGTCGTGCTCGTGTGCAGCGGCGGTTCGTCAGCGTATTCCGTGCTGACGCACGAGGAAATCGTGGACCTGCTCTGGGCCGACGAGATCCGGCCCCTGCTGCTCAAGCGATTTCCGGGGCTCTCGGAAGATCAGATCAAAGAAGCGCACGCCTACGCCTACGGAGGCGCCGTCATCCAGGACCTCGGCTACTACCCATTCAGCAGCATTGAATTCAGCAATCTGGTGCATTACGTTCGCAGCGGAGATTTTGTTCGCGAGTTGTTGCTGGAAAGCGCCGATGTGAACGAGTATGCCTTCGCTCTGGGCGCGCTGGCACACTATACGTCGGACATTACCGGGCACTCGATGGCAGTTAACCAGGCGGTGGCCATCGAATATCCAAAGTTGCGAGCGAAGTTCGGCAAGTCGGTCACGTATGCGGAGGACAGGACAGCACACTTAAAAACGGAGTTTGGCTTCGACATGATCCAGGTGGCGAAGAATCGTTACGCATCGCAGCAGTACCACGATTTCATCGGGTTTAAGGTGTCAAAGCCCTTGCTGGAACGGGTCTTTCCCGTGGTTTATGGATTGGAGTTGAAAGATGTGCTTGCTCACGAGGACCTTGCCATCGGCTCCTATCGTTTCTTCGTGAGCCGGATGATCCCGGAGATGACCAAGGTCGCGCTACAGACCCACAAGAAAGACATGATGCGCGAGCGGCCCGACTTCGCGAAGAAAAAATTCCTGTACCGCCTTTCGCGCTCCGATTACGAAAAAGAATGGGGAAAGGACTACACCAAGCCCGGATTCAGGACCCGGATCCTCTCAACCCTCTTGCGCTTCATGCCGAAAATTGGTCCCTTCAAGGGCCTGGGTTTCAAGAACCCGACTCCGCAGACCGAGGACCTCTATTTCAAGAGCATCAATTTGACCGTCGATCAATATCGGATTTCCCTGCGCGCAGTGGGTACAAACTCGCTCCTGCTTCCCAATTGCGATCTTGATAGCGGCCAAGCGACCAAGGCAGCGGAATACTCCCTCACCGACGACACTTATGCAAAGTTGCTGGCCCAGTTGTCAGAACGGAAATTCGATCGGACGTCGCCGAATCTGCGCGCTGACATCTTGCAGTTTTATTCCGATCTTTCAGCGCCGATCGAAACGAAGAAAAATCCGGTTCGCTGGCAAGGCGTGCTAGCTGCGCTGGACCAGTTGAAGTCCGCAACGCCAGTGCCGACTATCGCCGGCAGCCCCGCACACTGATTCCCCGCTTTCGCCGGATACAGCAACCCTACTACGGTTTCGGTGTCGTGGCCGCCGACGCCTGAACCGATTGGTCTGAGGCTTTTTGGGACGTAATATCTGTTTGTGTCTGCTTGGCAGGCGGTATCTCGGTCCCGCTTGGATAGATGAAAATCCGCACCGTACCCCAGCCGGCATCCGGATTTGCGTCGGTCTGTTTGCCTATGCCCAGGGTCTTAAGCTGACTATCGTCGAATCCGAAGTTCTCGACCAGATACTCGCGCACAACCATGGCCCGCGCTTCCGTTAGCACCAAGTCCTTCTCGGTATCGCCTTCCATGCCAGAGGATGCCACGATTACCGCAACGCCGAACTGGTTATTGGCCAGGAACTCGCCGCCGGCGTTTAGAGATTTCTGGTTCTTGAGCTTGGCCGAATCCTGCTTATCGAAAAGCTGCTTCGTTGTGTAAGTAAACTCTTTTATAGGTGTGCCTTGCGGCAGGCGTTCGATCTCATATTTTGCCAACTCGGCGGAATCTTCGTAGCCGCGGCTTTTGAAAAACCCACGCAATAAAAAGTTATGCTTCATGGCTTCCATGTTCTCCTGGAAGTCGGTGACCCCGGCTTGCGCCTGGACCATCGTGTCACGCATGGAGATCGTTGTCTGTTCAAGGTTGTTATAGAGCTGTTTGTCGTTAACCAAAGCTCCCGCAGTTCCCTGCCCCCCATTGATCTTGGCGCTGATCGAGTCTAAATTCGCCGTCGCCCGAGTGGCGTTCTCGATGGCTTGCTGGCTGGTATCCAGAATGCCGCTCGTCTTTTTGAGCAGGTCAGACATTTCGAGTGGCGGCTCGCTGGCGATGGTATCGCCATCCCGCACGTTAGCTGTCCCGGCGGACCCAAACGAAATCGCCAGATACTGGTTGCCCAACAACCCCTCGGTTTCGATCGAGGCCATGGAGTCTTGCTTGATGATCTCGTGCGTCGACTTGCCGAGATCCATGATGACCGTGACCTTTTCGCCCGGCTTGTGTGGCAACAAGATGCTGCGCACGGTTCCACTGTGGACGCCGCCCACCCGCACATCGCCCCCTGCATCCAGGCCCGCCACATTGTCAAACTGCGCCCTCAACTGGTACGTTGAGCTGAAAAGATACTGCTTGCTTCCGATGATGAAGACGCCGGCAACTAAGATTGCCAGTGTCGCAACTATAAAAGCTCCCAACCGCGCCGCTCTCGACATATGCCCTCCTACGAGTGTCTTAGAAATTCCCCGACAAACTCGATGTTACTTTCCTGGAGATCTTGAAAGCCGCCTTCGATCACCACATTTCCTTCATTGAGCAGAGCGAGGCGGTCCGCAATCGTCTTCGCGCTGTGCAGATCGTGAGTTACTACTATGGATGCCATGTGATGCTCCGCCTGGAGCTTGAGGACCAACTCGTCAATCTCCGCGGCGCTGATGGGGTCGAGGCCGGCGGTGGGCTCGTCGAGCAGCAGAATGTCCGGCTCCAAAACCAGCGCGCGCGCCAGCCCGGCTCGTTTCCGCATACCGCCGGAAATGTCCGAAGGCATCTTCTCAGACTGGCCTTCCATGCCCACTTCCGTCAGCAGCGCCCTGACCCGCTCGCCCTGATCGGACTTCGACATCGTCTTCTTATGGTGCCGCAGCGGAAAAGCCACGTTCTGCTCTACGGTCAGCGAATCGTAAAGCGCGCCTTGCTGAAATAGGAAACCCATTTTTTTTCTGATTTCGCCAATTTCGTCGAGGGCCATGCCGGCGATGTCTTGACCGTGGATGCGGACCGATCCCGAGTCGGGCTTCTCCAGGCCAATGATGAGTCTCAGCAATACGCTTTTGCCGGTGCCACTCCGCCCCAGAACCGCCAGGGTCTCGCCGCGCGTCACGGTCAGGCTGATCCCGTTCAGAACTTTTTGACTCCCGAAGGACTTATGCAAGTCCTCGACGGCGATAACTGGCGCGCTGCCTGCTTCCTCGGCTCTATCCCGCTTCTCGGCGATTTGTTCGATGGTGTTCATACTTTGCATTCGTGAGCTAACAAATCCTGTTGGCCGAATAATTTGACCGGAAAATAGTCACGGGAAAAATATGATAATGATCTTCACCAGCACAACATCGGCCATGATCAGTAATAGCGAGGACAAGACTACCGAGCTCGTGGCCGCACGGCCCACGCCCGCAGCGCCTCCCTCTGTGCGCATTCCCTGAAAACACGCGATCAACCCGATGATCAGGCCAAACACCGCGGTCTTGAACGTGGGTGGCAGGAAATCGTTGAAGCCGGTGCCCTTGAAACCGCTGCTGATGAACTGGTGCAGCGAAAGCGGCTCAACCAGCGCCTGCGCAACCCAGCCCATGACCAGGCCGCATAAGTCGGCAGCAAGGGTCAGCAAAGGCAGCATGAGGATGCACGCCAGGATGCGGGGCGCCGCCAGCAGCCTATAGGGGTTTACCGCAGATGTCTCGATGGCATCAATCTGCTCGGTCACTTTCATCGACGCCAACTCCGCGCCAATGCCAGCGCCCACTCGGCCAGCCACTACCAGTGCGGTGATGATGGGACCGATCTCGTGGATAATGGAAAACACGATTGCGGCGGGAAGCAGCGACTTGGCCCCAAAACGAGTTAGGCTCTGACGGGATTGCAACGAGAGTACGACCCCGATAGCGGCGCCGGCCAAAGCGACCAGCGGCAGGGACTTCGATCCGATCTCGTCGAGTTGCCGAAACAATTCGCGAAATTCAAACGGCGGAGTTATTGCGGCCCGCACCACCCGCCAGAAGAATATGCCCAGGTCGCCGAACCACTCGAAAAACTCGTTCAGCACTTCCTTAGCGGAACTCACCCCGGAAGACACGAATAAGGTTCGCAGCCCTACAGGTGGAAGGGTCATACCTGCGACCGTGCTGAGTTTGCGATCGATCATGGAGTTGGATCCGGAACTGGCGCACCGTGCGCGTTGTTGAGGTGCATGCGAGAAAGCAAGGAGTGCGGTCCGCTATAGAGAAACTCGAGGGCGACGTTTGCGCCCACATACCCCAGTAAGCTGTAGTTGCCCATTCGGAACCCATCCATGGCATCATAGCGACCGGGATACCATCCATAAACGGCAGTCATGCTGCCGGCATAGGGAGCGACGAGAGCGGGAAAAGAAAAGACGCGATGGCCATCGTCGCCGCGGCGCGCGGTGAAGGTGGAGATTACAGCATGTCTCAAACGCGGAAACACGCCTTTGCACTCACAGCGGTAATACAATGCGTCTTCGTGGAAGGCTTCCGAGAGCGCATAGCGCGTCGTCGTGGCTACCGCTGCGATGCCGAAGTCGGATCCGATTCGCTTGCCATACCCCTCTGCGCCTTGTCCCCACTCCGGCGGAGTTTTATCCGCCTGGTTAATGCCCGCCGCGATTCCGGCGCCGACGATGGGATACGGCCCGAACGCGTCGAAGGCGTAGTTGCGGATCTTCGTTTTCTGCGTCGGACGCACATATGTCAAATCGGGTTGCGGGGTTGCCGAACTTACTAACAGAACATCCGTGCTTGAGGCGTCCCCCGACTTGACGAGCGCCTGCGCTTTTGCCAGCGTTGATAGCGCTGCCAGGCCGCCGATCGCCAACAACAAGAGCATGACTCTGCGCACCCTCATATCGAGATTCTCCTTGGTTACTCTAAGACCCCGCCAACATATCGAACAGTTACCGATCATCATGTGGTAAGCGGACAAGTCCCGTGGTTGCATTGGCAGGCAATCTCGACATCCTCGGATCCAGCTTCCTTACAAGCTTGACCGCAGTATTTGTCGCCAGCCTGCACCAAGCATCGGCATGGCAGGTGCGCGCACTTACTCTTCTCATTGGTTGTCATCGTTGGTTCTCCTTGTTTGTTTGCCCGTTCTTAAAGTATTGTGGCGAGGCGCTATTCCATCGCTCCAGACGTTCGACCCGCGTTTCAACAACAGCCGGTGAACCCAGCCGGAGATCGTTCGCGCAAACAGAGCCGGACGAGATTGTCTGCCGCATGATTCAAATGCGGCCGAGGACCAGGAGAATGACCACGATCAAAAGGATGAACCCGAATCCTCCGGTCGGGTAATAACCCCAGTTTCTGCTATGCGGCCACCGTGGCAGCGCTCCAAGAAGCGCTAAAACCAAAAGCACGATCAATATAGTTCCAAGCATATTTCACTCCTTTTCCGCTGCGCCGAGACAACCTTCAAACGTCACTCCCGAAGAGGGGGCTTTCATTCTGCCCGATTTCAGCACTCCGTTTTCGATCCTCAAGTTCCGCAACGGAAAGCAACCTTTAGGGACAATCAGCTTTGTTTATAGCCATTCCGCTGGCTTGTTACTGGTCAAAACTGCTCAATGTGGAGAATAGAGCTGAAGGGCGCAGGTACTCTCTTGGAAGTCACAGGCACTGCCAGCGGGCAGATCGCATCTTTATGATGCGCAATCGCGATTCGATCGCCAGCTACGCAAGAAGAAAATGGTGCGAGCCCACGGAGTGGACCCGCACCATTTTAAGTTGATCCGTACTGCCTTATACCTTAGATTCACCTGACGCCGATATGTTGCCATCGCTTCACTATTGATGAGGCCGCTCTTCGGCATGAGGAGCTTCTTTTGCAGGACTCGGCGCACTCTGCGCACGGGGTGCGGCTTCAGCGCGAGGTGCAGCCTGTTGACGAGGCGCAGGCTGCGCACGAGCTGTAGTCGCCGGACGAGGGGCGCTCTCCGGGCGAGCCGCCGGACGAGGGGCGGCCTGTTGACGAGCCGCAGGCTGCGAATGGGCCGTGTTCTCCTTCGAGTGAGTTGCGGCTGCCTTGTTTTCATTCGTGCGAGTTGTAGCTGCTCTACTCTCGGCTGCCTTGTTCTCATTCGTGCGAGTTGCGGCTGCCTTATTCTCAGCAGCTCTATTCTCACTCGTGCGAGTTGCGGCTGCCTTGTTTTCGGCTGCCTTGTTCTCATTCGTACGAGTTGTAGCTGCTCTATTCTCGGCTGCCTTGTTCTCATTCGTACGAGTTGCGGCTGCTCTGTTCTCGGCCGCCTTGTTCTCATTCGCGCGAGATGCAGCGGCTTTATTCTCGACTGCCTTGTAAGGTGCTCCCGCCTGCTTGGCCGCTACCACCCCATGACCGCTAAATTCCGCAGGCTTCGCAGTTGCAGCAATTGCCGGCCGCCCGTGGTTCACGGACGCCAGGAGCGCGTGGTTGGTACTGGCAGCGTGCACATGCTGGGTTTGCAGCGCCAATGGCGCCCTGTGTTGCTCGTGTGCCGCGGTCTCTTCTGTCTGCGACGGGCGGGCGTTAATTCCGCCGGCGCCGCCGTTATAGCTGACATGGTTCATTCTGTTGTTGTTGATTACGGTCTTGTTGTAAACATTGTGAATGTTCGTGACGTTCACGTTGTTCACCGAGCGGTTGTAGTAGAAGGCCCCGCGATTCCAATATCCGCCTTCATAGCCGACGCCACCATAGCCGAAGCCGTAGTTGACGCCACCATAGAAGCCGACATGCGGCCCCCAGTAGCCTTCATTCCAGGCGTAGGCGTTACCGCCCCAACCCCAATAACCGGGAGTCCAGAGCAAGCCAACTTCGGGGACCATGACCCACGTACCCGGCACCCAGAAGTAGCCTTCATCACCATAAGCCCAGTAGCCGGGCGTCCACAAATAGCCGTCGGCGGGGGCCATGGGTTGCGTGTACACGGGTAGCGCGGGCGGAGCGATTGTGATCGACACGCCGAACTGCGCGAACGAGGCGGCCGACATGGCCAGTATCAGAAGTGCGAGCGACAGAAAACGGATTGTGCGCATGGTGAATCACCTTGCCAGATCATCCTTCGATTGTCCGGTTGAACCTGAACTGCGCCGGACTGCGCGGATGGAAGGGCGACGCGTCGTTGCAAGGATTCCACGGAGACACTGCCAAGACTGTGCAATATTGCACATTTCTGTGAGTTTTCCCGGAATGACAATTTTGCTGGCGCCGAAAAAAGCGGCGCGGGCCCAAAGGATATGGACCCGCGCCGATAGCAGTTAAGCTGGTTGCGCTTCCAGGCGACAACCGGACGGGCCGCTATAGTGTGAAGCTGAGTACAAGGTTAACGCCGGGAAACGATGCGTTGCACAGGTAATACACGCCGTCAATCTCGATAACATAGACGTTTTGCGTGTAGAGCCAGTTGCTGGGCCACGGGTCAACAAATCCGAACGAATAGCCGCCGTATTGGAAGCGGCGATTATTGTAATCGCCTTGGCTGACACGAAACGAGTGTTCCCGTCCGAAATGGGCCTTGAAACGATCCGCAGGAATGCGGCCACCACCGTTATTCCCGGCGCGCTGTTGCTGTTGTTGAGGCCTAGCCTGCTGTGTGTGTTGCTGCTGTGCGGTTTTCTCTTCTTGCCTGGTGTTCTTTTGTTGCTGCTGTGTGTTCTTCTCTTCCTGCTTGGTGTTTTTGTTTTGCTGCTGAGCACCCTTCTCCTCTTGCTTTGCCGCTGGTTGCGCTTTCTGCTTTTCTTGTTCGGCAGGCTTGGCCTTCTCTTCCTGCTGCTTCTCGTGCTGCTCTTGTGCGAATGCCGGAGCCGCGACTCCGAGGGTCAAAGACAGAACTGCTGTGCTGATAACTCCAATTAGCTTCATAGGTGTTGCCTCCATTGTCGATCTATCGATCATTGATCGTTGCGTACACTTGCTCTACCGCAAGCTCCCTGTTGTCACGGTGGCCGGGCTGCCGATGGCTTCGCCGGACACGAGTAGTTCAACTCTCCGGTTTTGTTGCCGGCCGGAGGAGTTGTCGTTCGAGGCAACTGGCGAAGTGTTGCCGAAACCTCTGGCTGAAACCAAGTTGGTCAACACCCCTGCTTGCACGAGGTAGTCGCGCACGGATCCAGCACGATTTTCAGACAGCGTTTGATTCATTTCGTCGCTGCCCACGTTGTCGGTGTAGCCGCCGACTTCAATGTTGAGCGTGGGGTACGCAAGCAGAATACCGGCGACTTTCGCCAGTTTCTCCCGTGCTCCCGGCTTCAACGAGTATTTTCCGGTGTCAAACAAAACATCGGACATGCTAACGATGAGCCCGCGCGCGCTGTCGCGGGTCTGGAGAATAAGATTCAACTGCTCGGATAATCGCGCGCGCATGGCCGCTTTGTCGGTTTCCGCTTGTTGCGTGCTTGCCTGTGCCTGCTGCGCAGCTAAACGAGACTGCTCAGCATCCGCCTGGGCTGCGGAGAGTGCAGTCGCCGAAGAAGCCTGGCTGTCCGCCATATCGGACTTGGCCTGCGCGGTCGCCGTTTGTGCATCGGCAGCGTCGGCGCGGGCCTTTGCTGCATCGGACTCCGCCTGAGTCTTGGCCGCTTGAGCTATCGCCGCGTCAGACTGGGCTTGGTCTTTCTGCTGAATCGCGTTATCAGCCTGCCGCTGCGATTTCGCCTGGGCATCCGCTGAATCCTGACGTTCGTTTGCCAAGCGCAGTTCGTCGATCTTCTTGACTGCGATGGCGCGCGCATCTTCGGAAGTCTGCACTGCCTCGCGGGAAACTGCGATCAGCGGCTTGGTGTCGATGTGTTTGCTTACGGCATATTCATCGGCGTTGTTCATCAACTGGACAGCATGACGATAACTGT
This sequence comes from uncultured Acidobacteriaceae bacterium, assembly GCA_963827765.1. Taxonomy (GTDB): domain Bacteria; phylum Acidobacteriota; class Terriglobia; order Terriglobales; family Acidobacteriaceae; genus Acidiflorens. Next base: position 2,071,877 of record CAWHBX010000002.1, on the reverse strand, counting down.
CGCTGGCATACAGCTCGGCTCCCTCGGATTGCGCGATGCGCAGGGCGTTCCGCGCTTCGAAGAATTCCAACGGCAACCGGGCATTTAGAACCACAGGGTCGAACTTGTAGCCGGTGGGGATGTAGCCGCCGCGCTCCATCAGTTCGTACTTCGCATTGACCGCTTCGGTGGTTCCCTTGGTGCTCTCGCGAACTACATTCTCCAGCACAACCGCGTTGCTGGGCTGCCGCACGGCATAATAAGGTTCCGCGGTAACAATCAGGGCGAAAGCCTGAAGGTCGGTGGTCACGCGCAGCTTGCTGCGATGGTTGTCGCCGACTAACACTTCACCCAGGTTTACGGCCCGGCCTTCGGGAGAAATCGCCCACAAAACGTAGGTCAGATACTCATTGCCGAAAGTCGTCGGTCTCTGCAGGTCGCCAAATTCCGCGTCGATCTCAATCGATCCCCGCTTGCTATTTACCTTGGCTTCACCATTCGCTGAAGGCATCAAGTCGGTGCCCGCAAAATCGAGCTTGGAGGCCCCACTGCGATGCTCGTAGTTGACCGCCTGCACGTTGCGGCTGACTACGTTCAAGCGGAATATAGGTGTCGGACTTATGGGTTCGACGGCAATGGTTGCTTGACGATTCGTTTGAGCAAACGCGCTCAAAGTGAAGGTGATTCCGACTGCTAACAGAAGCTTTGTTCTCACAGTATCTCCTTGGGCAGATGTCTGCCGGGTTGCGTTGTATCGACTTTGTGTTGTTCAGTTTTCTTCGCTGGTCTCTCTCGCGTCATCCTTTACGTTCCGATACGGATGCCGGAAAGGGAGTGAAATAGTCCAAAGACATTCAGCAGCCACAGAACCACGGCAATGACCACGACGCCGTTCAAAATTGACTTGATTGTCCCCTGCATGGGAATGAAGCGATTCACCAGCCACAGCAGGACACCCACCACGATCAGAATTTCCAAGAGTTGAATTAGCGGCATAACTTTTTACCTTCCTTCTTTTTATGGGCCAAGTCCTCTCATCCACTTAGAGGTGTGGCCCTTATTTCGACGTGCAAGACTTTTTAGGGTCGAATCGTGTTCCGCCGCAGGGTTGTGCGCCGCACACACGGATGAAGAATGCCGATTGGCTGGATGTGGCCGCTTTGCCGTGACTTGATCGAGACTTGCCCCGTAGCGACCTAAGAATCAAAGCTGCGAATCAGCATTCGCGGCTCCATCTACACACTCAGGAGAATAGAGAATGACAGGTACGCGCTTTCGCGTCTGAGCAAGATAGCTCACATACGAAGATTCCGATGGCGCCGCCTGTGCCGAGGCCGGATCAATTCACCCGAGCTTCAGCGGGTCCAGTGCTGTTGAGTGGCGCATCAGGACGATGGACAACATTTGACCGCACGGCGTGCATCAGCGCCCAGGAATAGTCGAATTCCCGCCCACACTTGAGGCAGACCTGGTACGTGCGTTTCTTGATCGTAAACACAGCACTCCGTCGGCGGTGATGGCACCCGAAGGCAAACTGGAAAGCTGAAAAGACTGGCTTCATAAATCCTCCGCTCGATGCCGGCGTTCGCAACTTCCATTGGCATCCAGCCAGGCTAAAAGCGCGCGCACGCTGGCCCGAGCCAGGGCAATCGAGCAATCGGCAGCTCCATAATAAAAATTGATAGTGTCGCCATCGGGCGCCATTGTGTACCCGCACGGGAAGACGACATCGTCGACGTCGCCGTGGCGTTCGTACTCAGCCTCCGGGCCAAAGATCCACGAATCTCCTCGCAGCAGGCATTTTTCCGGATTCTCAAGATCGAAGAGCGCCAAGCCCAAGCGATAGAGACAGCCCGAAGGCGTCTGCCGTACTCCGTGGTAGAGCACGAGCCACCCCCTGGAAGTCTCGATGGGCGGCGACGACAAGCCAATTTTGTTGGCGTCCCACCAGGCTCCCTTGCGCGCTTCTAGCATCAGCCTGTGCCTACCCCAATAGCGCAGGTCGGGAGAATACGAAATCCACATGTGCGCTCCGAGGTTTGTCATGGGACGATGAATGAGGGCCCAGTAGCCGCCGATTCTCCGGGGCAGAAGCGCTGTATCTTTGTCGTCCGGCGGCATGATGACGCCGTAGCGCTCGAAACTTCGGAAATCCTTGGTCAGAGCCAGAGATACTCCGGGGCCGCCGCGCGAATAGGAGGTATAAGTGACTGCGTATTGCTGCAGTTCAGGCACAAACGTGATGCGAGGATCCTCAATGCCCCAGATTTCCTCTGGATATTGCTGCGGGTTGGGCATCAATGTCGGTTCGCGATCAATCTGCCATCCATCGACACCGTTTCGCGAGCGCGCGGCGCACAAATGCGACAGTCCGCGCCGGTCTTCGACGCGGCATAGGAGCAGCGTGGTTCCATCCGGCAACAAGGTCGCGCCGGCATTGAACACACTGTTGATGGAGTAAGGCCAATCTTTGCCCGTCAGGATAGGGTTGCCGGGGTGACGCAGAAGCAGCGGCGGGTAATGCGAGTTTTCGATGTTCAGAGACGCTATTTCGGGAGCAGTCATGAAGGATTTTCCAGCCTTTCAGATTTTTGCAGCGAGCGCATTTCGAGGAGTGACATCAAAAATGACAGCGTTGATTCCGCTCCCTGGTTCTCGTTGGCGCGATCGGGATGCAAGCCGTCCCGGCAGCCGCCGGTGACGGAATCATAGAGAGGAACTTGCAGATCGTTGTCGCCCAGGAACCAGTTGAACGCCGACCACGCTTCACTGCGCCAGTGGCCGTCACCGGTGATCCGGTACGCTTCGAGGCACGCGGAAACCGCGCCCGCGGCTTCAATCGGCTGCTGATCGAAGCGCGCCTTTTTACCGCCCTGGTGATAAAAGCCTTGCGATCCGATGGACGCAAAATGTTGGTTGGTTTCGCAGTGCTGCGTTTCCATAAGCCAATTTAGCGCTTCGAGGCCAGCGGAAACCATGCGATCATCCGAGCCAGCCGATCCCACGATTAGTAAGGCTTGGGGCAATCTCGCGTTGCCGTACGCGAGAACGTTCTCAAACCACTTCCAATCCGGGCTGCGGATTGACTCGTACATTTCGAGTAATCGCCGGCTAAGTACGTTTCTAACTTTCTGCGCATCGCGGTCTCCAGGATACGAATTGAGATATTCCTGAATTCCGAGCAAGGTATAAGCCCAGGCGCGCGGACTGCTGAATTCCACCGCCGTAGGGAGGGAAAACTCAAACAGACGCCCGGCAGCACTCCGCAATCCCCGATCTTCGGAGCGGCCCAGGACCGTTCCCAAAGCCCACAACGCGCGCCCATGACAGTCTTCAGAACTTTCGGCTTCGTTCCACCGGCGATCGTAGCCGAGAAAGTTTCTGAATCTGCCCTTCGCTGGATGGAACGCATGCTCCAGAAACGACAAATACCGGCTGGAGAAATCAGGCATAACTGGATCTGCTTTCTCAATCCGATCTTTATCTCTACCTTGTTGTGCCAGCAGAACTGTGAAAGCAAGCGCGCGCGCATTGTCGTCGGTGGTATGGCCCTCGCCTCGATTGGGGACGGTAAAGATCGCGTGTTGCAGCATACCTGTATCATCGGTCAGCGCGTTCAGGTGAGTGAGTTTTAATTCGGGCAGCTGATTCAGCGATTTCGGGGCGATGCGGGCCGAGAACTGGACGCGCGGACTCTCCATGCGGTCGCTGCGGACCCGGGCAAAACTTTCCATATAACCCTGCGCGACTTTTTTCCACACCATATCGCGCGCGTAGAGGTAGCCGCGTTTACGCATGGCATGGCGGATCGCGGGTGTGTTCAAAAGTTCGATTGTCTTTTGCGCGATAGCGTCTGGGTTTTGAAAGGGAACCAGCGCGCCCCGGCGGTCGTCTAATAACTCAATCGCGTGCCAATAAGGAGTCGAGATAATCGCCTTACCCGCCCCGAGCGCATAGGCAAGCGTTCCGGAAACAACTTGTTCCTCATAGCGGTAAGGAGTGATGTAGATATCGGCGGCGCCAATGAAAGCGGCCATTTCCTCGGGGCTAGCGAAGCGGTCAAAAAAGATTACTTGCGACTCAACCCCCACTTCCTTCGCCAGAGCCTTCAAGCTGGCTCGATACTTGTCTCCCTCGCGGCGAAGAATGTGAGGGTGGGTCGCGCCGGCGACAATATAGGCAACATTCGAGTGCTTGGACAAAATCCGCGGCAGCGCCTGAATGACGTTTTCGATTCCCTTGTTCGGCGAGAGCAAGCCGAACGTGAGCAGCACCGCCTTTCCCTCCACGCCAAAGCGGTCTTTATAGAAGTTAGGATCGAGAAAGGGCAGGTCTGGAACGCCGTGTGGGACCATGTCGATCTTGCTGCCGGGCACCTTGAAGATTTCCTGCAAGAATTGGGATGAAAGCTGGCTCATGACGATGAGACGGTCTGAAAGCTCCGCGATCTCTTCCATCGCTCGCCGTTGGTCGGGACTCGGTTCGCGCAGGACCGTGTGCAGCGTGGTCACCACGGGCATCTTCAACCGGCGCAGCAAATGCAGAATGTGGCTTCCGGCCGGGCCGCCGAAGATCCCATACTCGTGCTGCAGGCAGACCATGTCGATATTGTTGAAGTTCAGGAATTCGGCCGCTTGTTCATAAGACTTCACGTCGTCCTGGGCAAGCGACCATCGCACTCGCTCGGGATAGTCATATCCGTGTTCCGTGTCGTTGACTGGCACAGCGAAAAGCCGCGCCGCCCCACACTCGCTGGAAATCGCGGCGCACAAATCGGTGGTGAACGTGGCAATTCCACATTGGCGCGGAAGATAATTTCCGATCACCGCGATCCGGCTCGGCAGCGATGGCTTCGACTGCACTCTTGGGTCGGCCGCCGATAAATCGTTTTGTGCCACGGGGCGCGGAGAAACAACTTCCAAGACCCCCGTGGAAAACACGGCATTTGATAGCGACATTTGTCCCTCACTTTCTTAAGTGCAGGTAGTAACAGAGGCTGGGATGCGGACGATCCCCGCCGGATGACCGCCAGGTGTTTCGTTCACTGTGGGATTCACTCTTCGTTAGTATTCAACGAAGGAGGGCTTGAGAACTGGTCAAAATTGACCGGGTGTGGAAAGCCGCTGTTGCAGGTTCACGTATCGGACCATTCTTAAGCGGCCCGGAAGATATAGCACAGTTTTTCTATTATACAGTCTTGAACGCCGCTCACAACCGGTCCCTAAATTCAGGGTAGTGGGCTGTTTTGAATTTATCTCTTAGAGCGGCGCTTCGGGCCTGATCCAAGGAGGTCAACGAATTGCCACCAGTTGAAGCGGTGAGCATTAACCTTCTTGTAGTCCGGCCACCATTCGACGGAGCCACGTGCGATGTGAAGGCTCCCAGCTTTCTTGCCTTCCAGTTCCACATCTATCTTGAGGCTGTTTTGAGTGGCTCGTTTAGAAAGCTCTACAGACCACGGGCAGTGCGCAATTATCTTGGACTTTTTCGCCATAATGGTACACAAGATACTCATGCGTGGGCGGGCAAGCAAGGGCGACGTGGCGCAGAACGCGCTGCGAGTCGTAGAGTAAGCGACTGGCAAATCGCAACTGTCGGGTTTACTCTGCTTGACGCCAGGCTCTACCAGGTATCTGCAAAACGGTCTCTGGAAAATCAGATCCAGGTGGAAGACGAGCACAAAGCAGCCGCACCTAAACCAGCGGTCAAGAATGGTGACGTTCTAGGCCGCATGGACATTCCCAGGCTGGGAATGTCGGTCGCAGTTCTCGAAGGGACAAACTCTCGAATGCTGCGGCTGGGCGTTGGACATATAGAAGGCACTGCGCTTCCAGGGGATACTGGGAACAGTGGAATTGCCGGACACCGCGACACCTTTTTCCGGGCGCTAAAAGACGTTCGCCGGAATGACGAGATTGAGATTCAGACGGCCAGTGGACGATTCCGCTATCAAGTGGATTGGATGAAGGTCGTCGCTCCCAATGACACCAGTGTACTTAAAGCCTCAACCGAATCGGTACTTACGCTCGTGACTTGTTACCCATTTTACTTTGTCGGTCCCTCGCCAAATCGATTCGTCGTACGGGCACACAAATATTAGCCAACGCGATCGCGTCGCATGTTCGAAGGCATCTTCCCCAGCGATCAATGCCATATTAGAACTGTCGCGAAAAGTGTGCAATATTGAACAGACTTGGCCGGGCCACATCGTGGATCATCGCGATGTGGAGCGGCCCAGCCATGTCCAATTACCCAGGACGCAAAACGATTCTCTGCATTGACGACGATGACAGCATGCTGGGTTACCAACGAGCGCTGCTGGAAAGACGTGGATTTGCTGTGGTCACTGCCGCCTCCGCCCGACAAGGCTTGGAAATTGCGGCAGCGTGCGCGGTTGCTGCCGTGGTCCTCGACTACCACATGCTGGAGATGAATGGGCATGAGGTCGCGACCGAGATAAAGCGCCTTCGGCCACAACTTCCAATCGTCATGGTTTCCAGCGACGAATGGATTCCAGAACACACATTGAATATGGTGGATGCCTTCGTTTCCAAGAACGAAGCACCCAGCTGCTTGGTGCCGGCCATCACCCGAATCTGCGCCGAGAACCCTCCGAATTTCAACGCTCCTCAATTAGCAACTGAAGAGAAGGATCGGACTTTTTCGCCAATGGAGTGGAAAAGCATCCGGAATGGAAGTGTCCAGTTCTGACAAGGCCGGTTTCCTGCGTACCCCGTCATTTCCTCTAAGCCGCTGGGATGTACATGCGCGGCGCATACGAAAGCGACGCCATACCCTCTGTGACTGGCGACGGGTTCTATACCAAAGCTGAAAATCCAAAGAATATCTCGAGAAACATCGCGGCCATCATTGGAGAATACATTGCTCCGGAGAGAGCTCAGCACACTGGGCCCATCGAGCGGAGAGGTGTGCCGCACGGCTAAGACATGCACGCAGATGGTTCGGGTACTCAATCTCCGCCAATTTCTTAAAGCACGGCCTTACGCCACGCGCCTGCCGCTCACTAGATTGATGACCAGCACGACGAGCGCAACCACCAGCAGCAAGTGAATCAGTCCGCCTGCGATGTGAAAACTGAAACCAAGAAGCCACAGAATCAGAAGCACAACAAAAATTGTCCAGAGCATGTTGATCTCCTTTGCTTATTTGAGCGTTTCGAAAAATTATCTATCTTGCCGTGCCAGCCGGAGCGAGCGACTCTCCGCACTCCAAGCAAAAAGTCTGCGACCTCTTTGCATCTCCGACACGCTGACGATGACATGCCTGGGATCGTTGTTCTGTGCAAGATTGCTCATACCCGCACGAAAACTCTCCGCCCCCTGCCTTGCGGAAATCCGGCCATCCGTTTTGACGAACCGGCGAAAGTGAGCAATGTTGACCAGCTATCCTTCATCGCTTGAGCGATCATAGCGCTTGAGACGAGTACTCCCGCTCTCTCGTTCAGGTTCTCTGAGCTAAGTCAGCCTATCTGAAGTCGTCTCCTCTTAGTTCAGCATCTCCCGAAAGGAACAATTATGAAAAAGATGATGTCACTGTTGTTGATGAGTTTGATTGGCCTGGTTGGAACCTTCGCGTGGGCAGGCTCGGCCCGTGAAGACACGGTCGACCGCCTGCAATCGTCAGTTGATGTTCTGCACAGCATTATGGCGACGCCAGACAAAGGCGTTCCGGAAGAAGTATTGAACGGCGCAAAGTGCATCGTCGTAGTGCCAAACCTGATCAAAGGCGGCTTCGTTTTTGGCGGCAAGCACGGACGCGGCGTGGCCACCTGCCGCACGTCTCAAGGCTGGAGCGCTCCCGCATTCGTTTCGGTTGGCGGCGGAAGCTGGGGATTGCAGATCGGAATCGAAGACGTGGACCTGATCATGCTGGTCATGAACGACCGTGGTTTACAGCATCTGCTCTCCAGTAAGTTCGAACTTACCGGTGAAGGATCGGTGGCAGCGGGCCCAGTTGGCCGTCACGCTTCCGCCGGAATCGACTGGAAACTGAACACTGAAGTCCTGACCTACTCGCGCTCTAAGGGCGTGTTCGCCGGCCTGACGTTGGAAGGTGCGGTGGTGGAGCAGGACAACGACTCAACCCGCGCCATTTATGGCAAGCACATGAGCTTCCGCAACATTCTTTCGGGCAGAGCGTCAACTCCTCGAAGCGCGGACGCGTTCTTGCAGGCTGTGGCCGACGCGGGCCACCAGTCCAAGATTGCCGAAGCGAAGTAAGACATGAAGTAACTGCATCACAAATCCCTCAGTAAGCCGGATTGTGGCTGACCGGGACCGTGTACTGGTCCCGGTCGGCGACACCGTACTTTGATCTGACTGAAGCGGCCAAATAAAGGCGAGCGGCGCGGCAGTGGGCCTGCCCAAAACGGTGCGAATCAACTGGAATACCTGGCCCCAAAACTAAAAGCAATCGAATGCCCGTCCCCACTTAACGCAGATCCGGCACGTTTTGTTCCTAATGGTGAATGCTCGATGAGCGTCCTTTGCGAACTCGTAAGCCTTGACGGAGTATTTCATGGCTTGAGATTCTCACCTGTAAACTGTTCAACGAGACGATGACCACACCGAATGCGGACAGCAAGGCAGATGCTCCGGTCGCCGCCGGAACGTCCGGTTCTAAGCTCGCGGGGCCACTGGCCCGCCCAAACGGGCCGACGATTCCAACCAGGACGAAGAACCAGAATATTCGTGTTTCGCCTGCCGTCCTCGACGCCGCCCGGAAGGACGGCGAGGCGTTGCTCCGAGACTTGCGAACTTCTATCAATGGCCTGACGCAAGCAGAGGCCGAGGAACGGGAGCGCGCGACGGGCCCGAATGAGATCGCACAAGAGCGCAAGCAAGGCTGGTCCATCCGCGTTTTGAAAATCATCCGCAACCCGCTGGTGATTCTGCTCTCGACTCTGTCCGCAATTTCCTTCCTTACCGGCGACGCGCGCGCCGGCTCGGTGATGGTTGGCATGGTGGCGCTGAGTGTGGGACTGCGCTTCTGGCAGGAAGCCAGGGCGGACTCCGCCGCCGAGAAGCTGAAGGCCATGATCCATGTGACCGCGACGGTGGTTCGCGACGGCGCGGCGCGCGAGATACCGCTCCGGGACCTGGTGCCGGGCGACATCGTCAAGCTGGCTGCCGGCGATATGATTCCCGGCGACGTACGCCTGCTGTCCTCGAAAGACGTTTTCGTAAGCCAGGGCAGCCTCACGGGTGAGTCGCTTCCGGTCGAGAAATTTCACGACACCGAAACTAACCAAGAGACCTCGCCTACTGAACTCAAGAACACATGTTTCATGGGGACAAGCGTCGAGAGCGGCACAGCGACGGCAGTCGTGGTCACGACGGGGGTACAAACCTACCTCGGCAGTATGGCCAGCTCGATCACCGGGGAACGAGCGCTGACAAGTTTCGACCAGGGCCTCAACCGCTTCACCTGGCTCATGATGCAGTTCATGGCAGTGATGGTGCCTCTGGTTTTCCTCATCAACGGTTTCACCAAACACGATTGGAAAGGGGCCTTCTTCTTCGCACTGGCCGTGGCCGTAGGTCTCACTCCCGAGATGCTGCCGATGATCGTCTCCGTCTGCCTCTCCAATGGCGCGCTCGTCATGAGCCGCAAGAAGGTGATCGTTAAGCGGATCAACTCCATCCAGAACTTCGGGGGCATGGACGTGTTGTGCACCGACAAGACGGGCACGCTCACCGAGGACCGCGTCGTCCTCATGCGGCATTGCAACATCGCAGGGCGTGAATCTGAGGACGTGCTGCTGGACGGGTATCTGATCAGCCACTTCCAGACGGGCCTCAAGAACCTGCTTGACCGGGCGATTCTGGATAGCGCCGACTTCCACGGGAAGGCGGTGGTCGAGAAGTATAAGAAGCTGGATGAGCTCCCATTCGATTTCACACGGCGCATGATGTCGGTCCTGGTGGCGGATGCGGAAGGTAAGGCGGTCCTGCTCACCAAGGGGGCACCGGAGGACGTCTTTCACCGCTGCTCGCATTTTGAACTCGATGGCAAGTTGTCCCCCATGGAACCCGATCGAATGGTCGGGCTGAAAGCGGAGTACGACAACCTCAGCAACGACGGCTTCCGCGTGCTGGCAGTGGCCTCCAAGGACCTGCCCGGAAAGCAAGTTTGCGCGAAGGAAGACGAGAGCGAACTCACACTGCGAGGGTACGTTGCGTTTCTGGACCCGCCCAAGGACACCGCCGCCAGCGCCCTCGCGGCCCTGGCCAAGCATGGTGTCGTTGTAAAGATCCTCACCGGCGATAACCACCTTATTAGCCGCAAGGTGTGCAAGGACGTTGGCCTCGTGCCCGATCCCATGCTGCTCGGCGCCGACGTGGAGAAAATGTCCGACGCCGAACTGGCCGAGGCGGCGGAGAAAGCGACACTGTTCGCCCGCCTCTCTCCCGCGGACAAAGAGCGGGTCATCCGTGTGCTGCGGGGCAAGGGGCACGTCGTCGGATTCATGGGCGACGGCATCAACGACGCTCCCGCCTTGCGCGCGGCGGACGTCGGCATCTCGGTGGACACCGCGACCGACATCGCCAAAGAGTCGGCCGACCTGATCTTGCTGGAGAAGGACCTCACGGTGCTGGATGGCGGCGTGATTGAGGGCCGCAAGGTTTTCGCGAACATCGTTAAGTACATAAGGATGGGAGCGAGCTCCAATTTCGGAAACATGTTCAGCGTGCTCGGGGCAAGCGCCTTCCTGCCCTTCCTGCCGATGGCCCCGATTCAGGTGTTGACGAACAACCTGCTGTATGACTTCTCGCAGGTGCCGATTCCAGCCGACGCTGTGGATGAAGAGCAAGTAGCTAAGCCGCGGCCCTGGAATATTTCTGAAATCAAGCGGTTCATTCTCTTTATCGGCCCCATCAGCTCGATTTTCGACTACACGACTTTTTTCGTCATGCTTCAGATTTTCGACTGCTGGGCCCCGTCCCGAGCGTCGCTGTTTCAGACCGGATGGTTTGTCGAGTCGTTGATGACGCAGACGCTGATCATCCACGTCATTCGCACCAACAAAATTCCCTTCCTGCAAAGCCGGGCGAGTTGGACGCTGACGGCTACAACCCTATCCATCATGGCCCTTGGCGTGTGGCTGCCGTATTCGCCGCTGGCCCCGGCGCTGGGATTCACGTATCTGCCGCGGCTGTATTGGCCAATTCTTATGCTCACCCTGCTCGCTTACATGGGCCTTACGCAGATCATCAAAGTGTGGCTGCTGCGAAAGCACTGGATCTAAACCGGCATTTCCGGCGGTGCCGAAGGGCTAGAACGGTGTCTGTTCGCCTATTTACTCTGAAGGAAATAACTTATGAGGACGATTATTCACTTTTGTGTCAAGTGAATAATCGTCCAATTTTCGTGTGGGCTGAGTCTTATGTCTGTGATGGGGGTCACAGATGGTTTGTGATGAAAGGGGTCAAGTGTCAGGTGGCAGAAGTGCGAGCGCTGATTGGGTTCCTCTCGACTTATTTACTTCCCGCGCCCGCCCGCAATCCCCAACGCGATCCCGCCAGCAATCAGCACCACGCTAATGATTGGCGACACGCGTTCACTGTGACTGGTTTGCACGCCGATGTTCATGTCTCCGGCTTTAATACCATGCGTCTCGGTGTGAGGAATGGGCACGACCAGGGAGGCAATGCCGAGCACAACCAAAAGCATACCTGCGAACAACAAGATTTTCATAAACGATTCCTCCGCCATCATGCGTTATAGGAAGTCAGCGCGATCCGTCCGCATCCGTGCAATTGAGCGATGGCGGGCAACAGCTCGTTGGCCAAATCATCCTTAGCTATAAAAGCGTCTACCAGCTTCAAAGCCTGCTTAGGAATATCCGCGGCTGCGGAAAGCATGATGATTGGCGCTTCTGGCCTAAGCCGTCGCATTTCGCATGCAAACTCTTGTCCGTTCATCTCGGGCATGAAGTAGTCGACGATTACTACGTCAACCGAATGGATGGAGGCCAGTTCCAGTCCTATGCCGCCGCTGGGGGCGGTCAGCACCGTATACCCAAAGGTTTCGAGGTATGCCTTCTCGCAGTCCAGCATTTCCTCGTTACCGTCGATGCAAAGAACTACTGCGCTTTGGAGTTTCGAAGAAACCGATAGGGACATGGTTCACCTTCAAGAACCCATTCTCAACACTTTCGCAGGGAAAGCTGTTCACAATTGCTCAAACTCGATGGTTTTGCGGAGAACAGCTAGTCGTGAAGGACCATATTGAGAAGTGAATTGTGAACTTGCAATACATCACCCGTTTGATAATCAATGAAACCCAATTTCCTAAACCTGTTCATGAAGAAGCTAACCCGTGAACGGGTTGTGCCTACCATTCCCGCCAAAGTCTCTTGGCTTATGTTGGGAATCACCGTCTCGGGTTTGCTTGTCTTGCCAAACTGGGCAAGCAGCAAAAGAACCCGTGCCAAGCGTCTCTCGCTGGAGTTGAAAAGCTGATCCACGAGGTCCTCCTGGAATCGGGTGTTGCGGGCGAGAAGAAAAGAGACGAACAGATCGGAGAATGCGGATTCCTGGTGGAGCACTCGCAACATCTCTGCCCGATCGATCCTGAGTACGGTGCATTCCGTAAGCGCGGACGCAGTCGCCATGCGCGCAGGGTGAGCGACTGCCATACACTCCTCTCCGATGAATTCCCCCGCGCCCAGTAGGGCGATGGTCGCTTCCTTGCCATTTTGGGACACGACGGTAAGCTTCACTCGGCCTTTCTGAATGTAGAAAATCGCGTTCGCTAGATCGCCTTGTGAAAAGACGGCGTCTTTCTTTTTCAGATTAACAACCGTCTTGCCGACGCCGGTTTTTGCGAGAAAGGACTCAGGGTCAAAGCCCGCGGTCAACTTATCTACCTCAACCAGGAAGATTTCCGAAATCGGCTCCGGTGGGGACGCCCTTAATGCTGCTCTCATCACTTTGTTCTCCGATCGCCGTAGACCAGCTTGTGACCTGGATTCGCGGGGAAGCTACACTTCTGTAGTGTGTACTAAAGTGTGCTGCAACTGGAATACGCGGGGTATCGGGGATGCTGCTAATAATGAGGGGCTTTGTCCGGAAAAACCCTGACAAGAAGGGCAGGTGCATTGCCTATCAGGCAGGGAGGCGGCCTGAAACAAAATTCCTACCGAGCCGAACCGCCCGGTTCACTCTCCAGCGTTTCTGGGGTCAATAGACCCGTTTGCACGGTAAAACGAATCACATCGCTACGCGTCCGAAGTCCGAGACGATTCGCCTAGCCGATCAGTCCAGTAAGTTCGCTCCGGATTTCTTCTAACCGATCTTGTCTGCGGTAATATTCGGCGCTGGCTTCGCGGCTGTCGGCTCTCTTCTCTTCCCAAAAGAGCCTGTTAGCGTAATGGATGGAGTGCATCTCTTCGGTCAAAACCGCCATTCTCGCTTTCCTTGTGGTTTCACCGGACCGATACGAAATTTCCGAATTCGGCCCCGGGGGTGAGGCATTTAATGTCGCTCTCATCGCTTGTTCTCCGGTCGCCGTTGACAGGTTTGCAACCTGGGTTCACGGGGAAGCTACACTTCTTAGTCTGTACGATAGCGTGTTGCAAATGGAATAAGCGGGGTATCGGGGATGCCGCTAGTAATGAAGGGCTTTGTCCGGAAAAGCCCTGACAAGAAGGCGAAGGTGCGCTATATTCGGGGAGAAAGGCGGCCTGAAACAGAATGCCTACCGAGCCGAGCGGCCCGGTTCACTCTCCAGCGTTTCTGGGGTCAATAGACCCATTTGCACGGCAAAACGAATCACGTCACTGCGCGTCCGAAGTCCGAGCTTCTCGGCAAAACGCGAACGATAAGTCTCGACAGTTTTCACACCCACAAAAATCTGTTTGGCTATTTGTGCGCTGGTGTAACCCCGCGCCACGAGTTTGAGCACCTGCAGCTCACGGTCGCTAAGGATGTTGACCGGCCGTGTGGAACCAGCTCTTGTGCCTCTCTTCGCCAGCACGTCCTGGACAAGAACGTTGGCCAAACGCGGATCCACGAAGATCCCTCCGCGATGCACCGCTCGTATGGCGGCAAGCAGCTCCGCATCCACCGCCCTTTTCAACAGGTAGCCAGAGGCCCCGGCAGCCAGTGCCGATCGTAAGTACGCAGGGTCGTCGTGCATGGTGAGGACGAGCACACGGGTTTCGCGGCAGTTTCGCGCCATCTCCTGCAGCGCCTTCATACCCCCAACCCGAGGCATGGTGAGGTCCAGCAAGGCCACATCCGGTCTCGTTTCCCGTGCCGCATGAACCGCCTTCTCTCCATCGGGAGCTTCCGAGACAACTTCCATATCGGTCTGGGCATTGACCAGCATTTTCAGTCCGGCGCGGAGGATGGCGTGATCGTCCACGATCATCACTCTGATCTTGTGCGTTCGCGCCGGCATTTCAAGTACTCCTCCGCCCCACCAAGGGCTGGGTGTCCTGATTGGCAAGTGGGACTTGCACCAGAATCTTGGTCCCCTTGCCCCGCGATGTGAAACTTACCGTTCCGCCCAACATTGCCGCTCTCTCTCGCATACTCTGAATCCCCAGGCGGTGCGAGGAGACAGCCACAACCTTAGCGTCAAAGCCACATCCGTTATCGACTACTGTTACCTCCAAAGCCGTGGCCAAACGCGCGAATCTAATGCTGACCGCCTTGGCTCCCGAATGTCTGGCTACATTGGTCAGGGCTTCCTGGAGAATGCGATACAACCCGATTTGGGCTGCTGACGGCAGGGTGCTCGAGTCAAATTCATTAAGTTTGAGATCCACAGCTATGTTGTGGGTCTTTGTGTATTCGGTAACGTATCGGCTCAGTGCAACACCGAGGCCGTGATCGTCCAGCACGGTTGGGTGAAGCCCGCGAGCGAGCCGACCAACTTCGTCGATGGCCTGGGCAGTGATTTCCCGCAGCCGACGTCCCTGTGCCTTAACGTCTGCCATCTTTCGAGCGTCTTCGAGAGTACGCAGGCCGACCAGAAGAGAGGTCAGCAATTGGCCGGCTTCGTCATGCAATTCGCGCGCGATCCGGCGCCGTTCCTCCTCTTGCGCCGAAAGCTCGTGTTCCAGAAGGAGCCGGTGCATCGCTTCGGCCTGCTTGATTTCCTCGGCCTGTTTGCGTTTTTGCTCGCTCAGATCGGTGATCACCATGCCCAGGGCATGGCCGTTGTATCCACGAAACCGGTTAAGCGACAAATGGACCGGAACCAGACTGCCATCTGTGCAACGCAGGTTGAATTCGCCTTTTGCAACCGCCTTCTGAGCCTCGGCAAGCAAAGTTTCAAATCTGTCGCGCTCTGTTTCTGCAACCAGCGACCGAACCGCAATTCCGATAATTTTCCCAGGCGGCCTGCGAAGCAGTTCCGCAAACCTGCGATTGCAGTAGAGCACAGCGCCATTCCGGGACAGAGTCGCCGCGCCTTCGCTCATGGCCTCGACCAGCAGGCGATAAGCGGGTTCGCCGCCTTTCAGAGAAACCACCTGCTCTCCGCGACGACCGGCAACCATCAACGCATCCACTTCGCCGGACTGTATGGCGTGTAGAGTTTCCTCCGCAGTTTTCAGCCGAGCGAGGAGCTTGGTTTGCCGAGCCAGTGGCGTGGATGACGGCAGTTTGCGTGGAGAAGGTCCGAGGCTTCCGCGAGCTCCTTGCGGCGCACTGACTTTGCCGGGCAACCCTCCTTGGAGGACTCGGCCATCGGGACGCGCTCGCCTGTTAGACATCTGCTATTTGAGCCCTTACTTCAGCGTGCCGGTTGAAGATCCAACCCCACAATGACATTCTCGGTCTTGGAGAGGTTGCCAATGATTTTTTTGACCGGCGGCGGAAGCCTTCTCACCAGGGTCGGGATAGCGATGATCTGATCGCCCTTGGCCAGTTGCGGCTTCTCCAGCAAGTCTACGACTTCGATACGATACTTGCCCCGCAGCTTGTCATCACAAATCGTCTTGAGGTTGGCGATCGCAGCAATCGAATTAGGGGTTTGGCCCGCTATGTAAAGCCGCAACCGGTAAAAGTCACTACCGTTACTTTTGGCAGGGCGGCGCTTTCTTGCTGAACTTTTCTTCATGTCGGTCCTCGGTGACTGGCCCAGATGGGCCAAACTTGCTACTTGGCTGACGCGACTGCGCTTGGGCCCGCGACGGTCGTGGCTGGCGTATGATCCGTCAGCACCATGCCCAATTCGATGCCTCTCTCACTCACGATTAGCTCGCGAGGTTCGCGCGAATGTGCCATGCCGCGGGATTTCAGAACGTAAAGCTCGCGTCTCGGACGTCCATTGGGCTTGCTGTCCCGCAACACAATCCAGGTGTCCATGAGAGAGGAGACGGCCGCCGCAGTCTTCTCCTGGGGGTCTCCTGCGAATGTCAGATTCGTGAACATCGATGTGATCTGTTCCACCTTTAGAAAATCGACCAGGCGCATGAGCATCGACTTAACGTCATAAGTGCCCGAGGCCGAAACCAGGTTCGTGATCGGGTCGATGACCACGACGCGCGGTCGAAGCTCGGCGATCAATTTGTGAATAGCGGCCAAGTGTCCTTCCAGGCCGATGCTGGTTGGCCGCATCGCGTGGAAGTGCAATAAGCGCTTTTTTACCCACCGCTCCAGGTCAAGGCCAACCGAGCGCATGTTACGGAGAATCTGGCTGGGAGACTCTTCAAAAGAGAAATATAGGCAATCTTCGCCCCGGGCGCAGGTGGCGCTGGCGAAGTTCGCTGCCAGGCTGGACTTCCCAGTTCCCGCCGTACCCGTCACCAGCACACTGCTTCCACGGAAAAACCCCTTACCTTCCATCATCTCGTCCAAAGCGGGAATTCCCGTTGAAACGCGGTCCGTCAGTGCTTTGTGGGCAAGTGCCAGTGAGGTGAGCGGCACCACCGAGATGCCCTCGCGATCGATCAGAAACGGATACTCATCGGTGCCGTGGGAAGTGCCCCGGTACTTGACGACTCGCAGCCGCCTTGTGGAAATCTGTTCCATTACCCGGTGGTCCAGCGCGATCACGCAGTCGGCGATGTATTCCTCCAGCCCGTGACGGGTCAGCGTGTGTTCTCCCGCTTCCCCGGTAACGACGGCGGTAAGCTTGTGGTCTTCCAGCCAATGAAACAGCCGGCGGAGTTCCGCTCGCAGTATCGTAGAGTCGGTTAATCCGGAAAAAAGTGCCTCGATGCTGTCCAGGACAACGCGCTTTGCTTTGATCGCTTTCACCGCGTGGCCCAAACGGATGAACAGGCCGTCGAGATTGTATTCTCCACTCTCGGCAATCTGGTTTCGCTCAACGGAAACGTAATCCACCAACAGCTTCTTGCGTTTGGTAAGCTCACGCAAATCAAAACCCA
Source organism: uncultured Acidobacteriaceae bacterium (assembly GCA_963827765.1). Classification (GTDB taxonomy): domain Bacteria; phylum Acidobacteriota; class Terriglobia; order Terriglobales; family Acidobacteriaceae; genus Acidiflorens. Next base: position 2,054,530 of record CAWHBX010000002.1, on the reverse strand, counting down.
GCGATGCGACGTTGGCCGCCAGCTTCGCCTCGGTCTCTTCGAAGTCCATGCAGACGCCAGGCTCGCCGTATCGAACCGCGCCGTGCACCAGAAATTCCATCGCGAGTAAGCTCTTGCCACATCCTGCACTGCCACACACCAGCGTGACACGACCTTTTGGCAGGCCGCCGCCGGTGACTTCATCGAGTCCCTGGATTCCTGTCGGGGCCTTGGCGAGCAAGGTGCAAACGACTTTCGGCTTGGCGCGGGCCATAGCGAGACTCCTGAAACCAAGTTCCTTTGGCTTGGGTGTCAAACAGCTTTCGTATCTTAGCACAACGGATTTCCGATGGTGGCCTATGCCTCTGCCGCGCAGTTCCCCCGCTCGCGAGCAGCAGGCGGCTCAGCAGATCCAGCAAATATTCGATTTGCTTATCGCTGTCTCGGAGCTTTGTTTGTGGGATTGGGGCGCGGAAGCTAGTCGTGAAGGACGATATTTAGAAGCGAACTATGAACTTGCAATCCGCTCCCGGCATCATACGCGATGAAGCCTAACTTCCTGAACCGGTTCATGAAGAAACTGACCCGTGACCGGGTCGTGCCGATCATATCCGCCAAGGTTTCCTGGCTCATCTTGGGGATCACGGTCTCGGGCACGCCTTCCTTGCCGAAATGAGCAAGCAACAGCAGAATCCGAGCCAGCCTCTTTTCGCTGGAATTGAAGAGTTGGTCGACTAAATCCTCTTCATATCGGATGTTGCGTGCCAGCAAATAGGCCACGAACATGTCGGAAAACTCGTGTTCGCGGTGCAGCGCAAGCATCATCGCCTTCTTATCAATCCGCAGGAGTTCGCAGTCCGTCATGGCGGTGGCAGAACCCATGCGCAGAGGCTGTCCGGCCAGGCTGCCTTCTCCGAAAAACTCTCCCACGCCCAGGATGCCCAGGGTTGCTTCCCTGCCGATCTTGGATACAACCGTGAGTCGAACCTTGCCTTCTTGGATATAGAAGACTGAGTCGGCCGCATCTCCCTGCGCGAAGATTGTTTGTTTCTAGCGAAAAGCTACAACCTTCCTGCCCTCGCCGATGGTGGCAAGGAATTCCTGCGGGTCGAAATCGAGTTGTTTTTTAGCCAAAGCGGTTGGTGGTGCCATTACCGATTTCTCCCAAAGTGTGTGTATATAGTCCCAAAGATTCTGTCAGAAATTGGACTGCCGAAGATGTTCAATTTTGCTCACATTTGAAACAAAAGTTTAGGGACTCAAAATGGGTGCGGTGCACAGCTAATGTCTTGAAAATGAGCAATATTGAGCAGCTTTTGTGCTGCGAGCGTTGCATTATCTACTGGTGAAGACCAAAGAACTCACCCCGAAACAGATATTAACCGTGCCTTGTACCACCTGTGGCGCGGCGATCGGCGAAGGTTGTGAATTGCATACGGGTGCCCCGCGCACTGAGCCACACCGGGATCGGAAATTTGCCGCAGCCGACGCCATCGAAAAAGAAACCGGTAAACGATACAACCCGTAAGGTCACGGAGTACACACGAGGCGCGTGGGCGAAATTCTGTGCATGTTTGTGGTGGTGCGGGCAAAATGCATGGGGCCTTCGCTTCGCTCAGGATGACAGTAGTAAGTAATTGACTGAATCAGAGATTCCCTAAGCAAGAGCACGATTCACAAATAACGGTCGTGGCATGCGGATCGTTGAAAGTAGATCGTTGAAAGTGGAAATGGGGTCGACCACTGCCCAGAAGGGCAAAGGCAATGCTAGTGAATGCTGCGCATCTGAAAGGTCTTGTGGATCAGAGCACGGGCGGTTTCGGCGGAGCGGGTCGCGCCCGCCATTTCGGTGGAGAGATTCTCTGCTTTGCTTTCTTCCGGCATGTTCACCCTTCCGGTCCCGCTGAGGGGCGCCGGAGTAGACTACCGGCTCCAGCACCCCAGCCAGCCAAAGGCAGGCTGGTTGGGATCCCGCTGTCGCCGCCAGTCTACTCCCTGTTTCAGGTGAACTGAATGTTCAAATGTGTAGTAGTTTAACTCCCGGCCTCAAACTGTCCCATTTCCGCTGACGTAGGACACCACTAGCCTGCCTGCAAAACTGTGGGGGGATCTCCCCACCATCAAAGAGCTGGAGGCGGACCTCAAGAAGAACAGTACGAGAGAGTAAGAAGAGCAGTTCGGTTTCGTTTGTCCAACGGGCTATTGAACAAATTCTCAACGAGCGCCATTTCCGGAGCAGCCGAAACCATTGGATCTCTCCGCCTCTGCCGCAGACTTCGATGCGCTTGGGGACAAAGACAGAATCGGCGAATCGACATCCAACAGCGGTTCGATTTGGGGGCGGAGCCCGGTTCGTAGAACTAGAATCTGACATTCCCAGGATAGATGAATGATAAGCCGAGGACGCTGAGGTCCGTGTCAAGACCGGGCGAAGCCCGCCGCGTAACGCGGTCGCGGAGGAGTGGACACTGATTCGCCACGCTCCGAAACTTAAACTGATGAAAGAATACGGACGTTCACTCAGGCTTGACGATGAAGCGGAAAAGAAATTGTTGGCGGGTGCTGCTGCCTGTAATTGGCGGAAACGCAGCCTTCGACTTTTCCGGGACAGCATCATCTTGATGCGCGATACCGGGATGCGGAACAAAAGAGAGCTTTACCGGATGCGCATTGAGAACCTGGATTGGGAGAGTCGGGTGATCTTCGTGCCGGACAGCAAGACCGAAGAAGGAAGGAGACGCGTGCCGATGAGCAATCGCGTCTTCGACGTTCTTAAACAGCGGTGCGAAGGAAGGCGCGAAGGATGGGTTTTCCCATCGAAACGCGCCGAGTCTGCTCACCTCACCACAATGGCGAAGAGGTTTCGCGAAGCCAGAGTCAAAGCTGGACTTCCCGAAGATCTTGTCCTGTATTGCGCGCGTCATGGCTTTGGAACTGAGATGTATCGGGCAACCAAGAACCTGTTCGCGGTCATGAACGTCATGGGACACACGACTGTGAGCGCAACCATGAAGTAACAGCACCAAGACATCGATGAGGTGGCCGCAGTGGCCAGCCATCGGGTCCAGTAAGGACACAAATAAGGACACAATCGGTGGAATGAGGATCGGGCCGAAGCTGCCAAGTACTTGAAAGGAGTGGTGAGCGCGGAAGGAATCGAACCTTCAACCTACTGATTAAGAGTCAGTTGCTCTGCCAATTGAGCTACGCGCCCGTGCTTTTAGTTTGTATGGGATACGGGGAATTGGCGAACCGCCCCGGACCGTCTTTCATTGATCTTCCACTTAGGAATGCCCCGTTCAGTTCGAGGCGCCTCATTGCGTTCGTCACGTTGTCCGCCGAGACGCTGTGGTAACGGTCAAAAATCGCCCTCGATTTGTGGCCGCTTATTTTCATGGCGACTCGTTCAGGCACGCCCGCGTTCACGAGGTTCCGCACGGCTGACCGCTGAAGATCGTGAATCAGGATTCCTCGATAAGAATACCACGGGTGGCCGTCCTCATTTTTAGGTTCCACCAATTCCCGCGTTCCCAGCCCGCCTGCCGCGCAGGCTTTTTGCCACTCCGTTCGAAGGTTCGTGTCCGAGAGAACCTTCCCGTTCTTTGGTTCGATTTCGACGAGCATCCTCTTGAGAACTGATGGGAGCGGAACTGTGCGGGCCTCAGCATTCTTAGTCTGATCCTCTGCGAGGCGAATCCGTCGCGCAGCGAGGTCGGCCCGCGGCCACTCAAATTGCAGCGCTTCCCCGATAGCGAGTGAGCATCTTGTTTTCCCCTGCCCAACACACTCACGCGTCACATTCCTAATATCAGCTATATTATGCTCCGATTAGTAAGGCAGTTTCAGGGGAGGCATCAGCGGCCGGCGGCGGCTTGGGCAGTTTTTTTGCCGGTCTCGCCAGCGGCCACGGTGAGGGTAAGTTCTTTTTCAATGGAAGAAAAACGCTGAAAGACTTCGTTCAGGCGCAGCGCCATGTTGCGGATGGTGTCGGCTTGAACGAGCACGGAGGCGGGCAGTCCGGGCTCGAGGACGAGAAGTTCGGCGTTGCCGAGCACGGTGGTGAGAGCGTTGTTGACGTTGACGCGCATCTCGAGCATGTAGCGTCCGAGAGTGGCCTCGGCTTGGGCGGCGCTGCAGGCGGTCTCGGCTTCGCGGGCGCGCGCGTCGGCCCGGTGGCGGCCCAGGATTTCGCGTCCGATGAGACCGGCCATGGCCGGCCAGATTCCGGGCGTGCGGCGCAAGGCGACGATGGTCCCGTGGATGTTATAGAGATCGCCCGCGGGGCCGGAGTGAACGACGATGGCAGGCTTGCCAGCGGCGGCAAGAGACTGCTGGAGGTCCTTCTTCAGGCACGGGCTCAGGGGTTGGCGCCGGCCTTTGTTATTGTTCTTCCCTTCTCCCTCAGAAGAGGCGTCGGCGATGGCAAGGTCGTAGTTGCCGGCGTTGAGGTCGCGAGAGCAAGCGTGGTCAAGGACGATGAATTCCGGAGCGGTGGAATAGGGAGCGGGACCCTCGGGCCAATGCGCGGTAATGTCGCGCGCGAAGGCGGGGTCGCTGGCAAGAATCAGGACGGTCGGGCGATTGCCGGTCATCGTCATGGTTTCTGTCACTGTTTCTGTCGTTGTTTCTGTCACTGTCACTGTCGTTGTGGCCTTCTGGCCCAGCCAAAGGGCCGCAGGAGCTGGGGGGAAAGTCGATCTTCGGCACCTAGCACCTAAAACGGCGAACTTACGCTTGTAGAGACGGGGCTTACCGCGTCTCTGCGGGGAATTACTTCTATTCTCCGCTGCCGGGTTTTGCCGCGGGCGGACTTTTGCTTGCCCCGCTCTGAAGGGCATCGTCAACGGCCGCCCTCAGATCGACCAGCATGCGGAGCGGCTGGCCGGCGGAATATTCGGCATGGAACATCACTTTCCAGGACTGGCAGATCATGCGCAGACGGGTGATCGGTTCTTCGGCGGAGAACTGGGCGCGGCGGCAATCGATGGTGGAGACACCGCGACGATCGAGTTCGCGCAAGCCGTCCTGGATGGCGTTTAGATCGTCATGCATGAGACGGAAGAATATGCGCCGGACCATGAAGCTGAAACGGGCAAAAGCGGCCATGGCCGATGGCTCGAAGTAGCGGGCGGCGTTCTGCGTTTTGAGCTTGCGCCCCTGCTCGATCGCGCCACTCTGCAGCAGTTCACTGAGGCGGCGGCAACGGGTCACTGACTGCAGGATGGTATCGAGCGAACTCAACCATGCCGGGAGCTTGGACTGTTGCGGTCCGAGCACGGGCTCGAGCACCTGAGCGACGTAATCGAGGTCCACGTCGGCGTCATCCATTCCCGAGGGCGCGCAGAGCGAAAAATACTGGACGAGCAGGAAATCGGTTTTGTCGCGATCGGTGGTGGACTTCTCGGCCTTGCGCAGGTGATGCAGCAGAAGATGACGGAGCACGGCCTCGTTGGCCAGAGGCGAGGTCTGCAGAAACTGGCGCAACTGGTGGACCTGGAGGTGGGCGTCGACCTGCTGGAACCAGGCATTGGCGGGCTCCGCCGATTGGGACGAAGGCGAGAAAGCCTCATCGGTGGGGCAGTCGGGACCCTCAATGACAAATTCGCGCACCAGGGCAGCGTAAATAGGCTGCAGAGCGGAGAGCGTGGCTCCCTGGTCTTCCGTGGAAGCCGGGACAAGTTGGGAGGATGGAGTCATGATTTCACAATCCAATGGGGAACGGGTTTTAGGAAGCGGGCGGCAATCGCGGTCCGCTCCGTGTGATATTGCAGCGCAACCACAGAGGCTTCGGCGCACAGCGAACCGTCGTTGCTTTCGACCAGGACGCGATCGGCGAATTCCAGAGGGTGGTTGACGACAAATAAAACTTCGTGCGGGGTGCCGAACTCAATGACGGTGTTTTGCAGAAAGACTTTCTCGTTTTCGGGAGCGGGCGGATGGCCGTTTCCGTTGTCATGGCCGTTGCAGCGGCTGAGTTGGATGGGAATCCGCACCGGCGTGGCCTCGGGAAAGAAGCGGGCCAGGCGGCTTAGGATGTCTGGTTCAAGAGCGCGCGCAGTTGCAGTTGCACTAGCAAGATTGGGCACGGTAAGACCTCGACCCCGGAGCTTGGAGCAGACGAGTTCCCCCTGTTTCCGTTTGGGAAGAACTGCGAGGAGACTCGTTCTGCCGTATCGGCATTCCTTAGTGCACGGGCGCAGCCAAATACGCGAAGGCCATGTCCTTTAGAGCAAGTAAAAGAAAGACAAGCAGTTAAGGCATCGCGCGGGGCTAGAGTGGGCCAATTTTTCGAGGCACGACGGCAGTTCGTCTCAAAATGAAACAACTGTCTCAATACACGGGATGAAACGAACGGAATCCTAGCCGGCAAAAAACACCTTGCTGTCCGGTTACTCCATAGGGAGTTCCTCCGGCTCTGCCGGGAAGGTATAAAAAGCTTGACGGATACGGGAGTCCATCCGAGAAACTCCAAAACGTGAGCCGCGAAGCACACACCCGGCTGGACGGGCGAGACGCCCGTCCCTCCACTTATCAAGGGGTCATTCGTCGGTACCCGCACGGCGGGCAGGCGGCGGCGATCCTGACCAGCACCTGCCGCCGGCATGGCGTCGACCCGCAACTTTATCTCACGTTGTTGTTGCTGAACCTGCCGCAGGTCCGCAAGAGTGAACTGCCGACGTGGCTGCCCGATCAGTGGAAGCTCCGTCAGACCGCGCCAGTCTAACTTGTAAAATACAGCCTCTCCCCGCTTCGTAGGATCTTATGGCCCACATATCGCTCACGGACTTCTTCTACTTCACCAGCCGCAACACCAACCCCGAGTGAGGCGCCATCTCGACTTTCTTCCCAACCCGCTTCCATTTCAGGGTCCTATAATTCCCCGGCGGCAGGGGCACCTTTGCCGTCGTATTGTAGGGATTGACCAGCGTCAGCCCGTTCGAGAGCTCGCGCTCCCACACTCCATGTTTTTTCTTCATGTCCGAAGTCGGGTGGCCGATCTTGATCTTGTACTCGGAGAACACGACGAGATCGCCGTAGCCCTGGCTGCCTGTCATATACATGTAGGTGCAATCGTTCTTCACCAGCAGGTAATTCGCGATTACCCAGAGCCGTTCTGAAAGCGAGATCTCTCTCACGGGAACAGGCTCCTCACCGTTAGTCATGTAACACAACCCCTTGGACTGCACATATCGAAGCGCTTTCACAATCCCGAGCCACTCTTCCGGCGTGACGCTCGATGCACCGGCGCCCCAATTCGTAAATCCTCGCTCGTCAAACAGAAGATCGGTCGTGGTCATGAGCTGCAAGTTGTCCCGGTTCGATACGCCAAACTGGTAGGACACATTCACCTGCATGGTTGCCGTCGAAGAGTATTCCTGCGTGTGCTGATAGGTGGCCGATTCCCAGGCGAGAACGTCGTGGCGAAACGCCGGGTCATCGGAGTTGCCGGTGTATTGCTGGACCCAAGTCCCCGAAACATCGAAGTGTCCGCAGCGGCCCCAATCGTTGGTCAGGTCCATGGTGTCCACGGCAATGCCGCCGTATCCCTGCGAAAGCGGAGCGTCAACCCAGTTAGTCCATTGGAAAGCTTGCACCTCTGGGTTGGCGATATCCAGCGGAGCCAGAGTCGTCGTCCCAAATTCGAACGCCAGAGTCTTTCTGTCGCATTGGTACTCAAGCCAATCCGGATGATTTGCTTGATACCAGGAAACGGGGTAGGTGAAATTGTCCACCGAATGTGGAATGTAGGCAGTGTTGTACACACCGGCGGGCTCATTGGCGTAGTTCGATCCCCACACCATATCAACAATTCCCGTTTCCCTGTCTACGTTTGCCAGGTTGTAGTTGAAGACCATTTCCAGATGCACACCGTCGGTGGTTTTTGGGAAGAGATCGCTGCGGTTCTGCGCGAGCGACGAAGCAGGCAGGCATAGCAGCACGCAGCCAACACTAAGAAACAGGAATTTTCCAGGCATATACACGGGCCTCCAAGTTTTGAACAACAAGTTTCGAACAACAAAGCGGGCACGCAACCAAGCTGCGTGCCCGTGCTGGGACCTACTTCTCATAAGCTCCCATGTTGATTTGTCCGCTGGCATTGACGCGCGCATTGCCCGCGAAGTCGTACGAGCCGACAAATGGTTCCGCGGTCTGGTACGAGCTGTAATTGGACCCCGAGGGCGTACCCAGAGCGGTGCTGCCCGTGTTCCAAGCCGGAGAACTGGACGTAATGTCAAAATTTGGCGGCATTGAGGTTATATTGATGGGGCCGGGGTTCGCGAACACCGCGCTTTTCCTGTCCACTGGCTGACGGGTAAGAAGCAAGGGTGGAGTAGCTTGTCCCGTTCCACTCAAATGTTGCAGCCGGGCCCGACGCGTAACGTTGTAGTCGGCGACTACCCCGCTGCTCGATGTGAAGTTGTGGAACACCTTGCCGAGACCTGATGCTTCCTTAGTAGTCTTGTTATTGCTATTCCGAATAAACACCAACTACGTTCTTTTACTTTCTCTTTCTCTCGTACGGAAGGTTTATACTCCGCTTTGAAGATTTTCGTCAACTGTTTTTTTCACATCCTCCCCATACAGCAAATCGGGAAATGTTCTAAGATGCGTTCATCCTAGATACACATAGAACTTATTCGTAATTATTCGTAATTAATCGTAATTATTTATAATATGAGAAGTTACTACTGAGGATGACCTAGGCCGCGTGGGACTTTGAGAGTGGCCTCTTGGAGAGGACACGGTTTGAATCCAGTCATGCAGCAGCGCTGCCGCAACTCCAGTGCCAGCGGTAAAAACACGCGGCTTCCGCGCAGGCCCAGTCATGACTGATATTACTGAATCTTAAATCGCTCGCGTATCTGGAATGTGGGCAAAGATGCCGGAGCTGGACGTATGCGTGGTTGGTGAAATCAATCTGGATCTGATCTTTTACGGTTTATCCAAAGAACTAATACTGGATTGCGAGCTACTGGTATCCGGTCTGGCGCTCACGCTGGGCAGTGCGTCCGCGATTTTTGCCCATAACCTGGCCATGCTGGGAACCAAGGCCGGGTTCATCTCAAAAACCGGCACCGAAGCGTTACGCGACCGCAATGCACTCACCAATTTCATGCACCAGCAGTGCAGTGGAACGCCACCGGGCGGGGCACGCTGCCCTATACAAAACAAAGAGCTTTATCCGGAGAAGCGACTCGGACAACCGCCGAAATCTTACGGCTGCGAACTGACTTCCAGCAGCAGATGGTCCTTGAACTCCGCCGGCAGTTTCGCCACACCGTTGGCTGCGGCCTCCACCGTGCCGAGATCTTTGGCCTCGCTGTAATCGCTCACCCGATACTTCCCGGACTTTAATCCGCGCAATTCGACTTCGCCTTTCCATCCCGGCGGCAATGCGAAGAACGCGTAATACATTTTCCCGTCTTTCGCGATGGCATATCCCTCCGGCGCGTCGTAGCCGGTCACATAAAGGTCCCTGAACTCGCCCTTCGAAAGCATCTTCTCGTTGTACAAGCCGATCCATTTCTTCCAGCGCTCTTCTTTCGCCGCGGTCAGATTCACGTCCTTGAATTTGGGGCCGGGATCGGGCCACACAAACTTCGTCCCCACCACGCCTCCCGCTCCAATCGTGGAAGCAAAATCGTCGCCGTGTTCTCTGTAGTCGTTCCCGACTTTCGTCATCGCAGAAAGCTCGACGTGATCGCCGTAGACCGCCGACTCGGGTCCGAGCAATGCCTTATACATCTTGATTCGCCGCCTCACCTGCACCGCTCCCACCGGATCGGCAGTCACCGCTTGGTCCATAAACGGCAACCATGCCAGCGATGGCGGCGTGCCGCACGGACAGCTTTGGGTCACGCTCTGCGGCTTCAGTGCGCGCGTCGTCTGGAAAATTTCCTTATAGATATCGCCCATCGCATTCACCGAATCCTGCGGCGATTTGTGATGGTGCGCCGGGTTGTAGCAGGCCGGAACACTGTAGATGTTATCGAGCTTGTTGCCGTCGAATCCCCAGTCGCGAATGAATTTTTCCGTTAGCTGCTTGTAATACGCCCGCACCTCGGGCACCGCCGGGCACAGCACCGCGAGGTTGCGAACCATGCGCGCATGTTTGCCGTTCTTGTCCAGGACCAGCCATTCCGGATGTTCCTGCGCGATTTTCGAAACTGCATACTTGTGCGAATCGTCTCTTCCCTCGCCATCCTCCACCGCAAGCGGCAGCCACCACAGCTGCGCGAAGATGCCTTGCTTGTGGAAGTCGTCGGCCAGCTTCTGGATGGAATCGCCGGGGAAAGTGTCCTTGCGCGGATTCCAGTCGCCATAAGTATCGAACCAGCGATCGTCGAGCGTCGCCCACTTGATACCCATTTCTTTGAGTTTCGGAATCGTACCTAGCATTTGCGCAGGCGTTACGTCGGCCTCGTAGCCCCAGCCGCACCAGGCCACGTTATAAGCTTCGCTCGACGGCTTGGGCAGCTCCCAGCCTTCTTTCTGCAGCACGCTCGACCAGATCCGCAGCGGCTCATAAAAATCGCCCGCAAAAACCGAGACGAAACTGCGCGGAGTGGAATAGGTCTCGCCCGGCTTCAGCGTGAGGTTGGCGGCGTAGTCCACCTCGGCATCCACGCGTCCGTCGGCCGCGACTTTCGCCGGAATGGCCGCGGAAATCGGGATCGTTTCCACGTGCCCGACCGCTTCGCCCACCTGGTTCGTCCAGAATGCCACCACCGGAATCCCGCCCCCATAGCCGCCTTTGATCATTTCTCCCATGACGTTGGGCTGGGAGAAAGCCGGCGTCAGCTTCACCACATCGTCTGCTCCCCAGTTGTAGCTCGAGCCATGAAACGACCACATTTCCCACGGATGTGCCTTCGCGTCGCCCAGCCGCGCGTTCAACCGGCGCCGCTGATTGGCGCTCTTTTCAATGGCAACTTCGCTCGCACCCGTATTCTTGTATTCCACCGTACTCAGCAGAATGTTGGGAAACTGGTCGTAGACTTCGAGCGCGAGCACGCTCTGCAAACCAGCCGACGACGGCCCTAGCGGACGCGCCGGAATCTCCACCCGCTTCCCCGCTCCCATCTTTCCGATCGCTTCACTCACCCGCGCCTGCTGGAAGTCGAGCGTGAAATGCACATCCTTGCCCCCGACGCGCACAAAATCGCTGTCCGCGGCAGTGCCGGCGTTAGGTTCATCCAGCGAAAGTTTCTGCCCATCCTTCAGGAGAGATGCGTGCACGTAACCATCCGGCGTCACTTGAAACTCGGCCGCGCTCGTCGTCAGCACCACCGGTCCGGCTACGTTCACGGCCACTTGGATCGCGGAAGGCTGGGTGGGTTCTGGCTTGGCCGTCGTGGCCTTCGGCGACGACTGTAGCGGTGCTTGCGACGGCTTTGAGCAAGCGGTCAGTATGGATAGGAGAACCAGCGCCGTACCGGCGAGAGCAATCATGTGCCTGCGGGTGATCATGAGTAACCTCTTTCTCTTTTCTCTAGATGTTCTGGCGATGTTCCGGCACCGGCTGATTTCATCAGTCCACGCAAACACGCTTCCGGCAGCTAGGCCAAAATATTTCACTCGACAAACATTATCGAACGAAGGTAAAAGTAACGCATCGTAAATACTACACCCGAAAACTCGTGATGGAAGCGCCGGATTTTCGCCGGGACCAAACATACCACTCGCGAATGTTCGAGTTCAAGACTTAGACCGGTCCCTACAACGCCGAATTCGGCCGTGGCAACGGTGCCAGCCTGAACGCCGTCATCCAGTCTGGCGCTAATCAGATCCACGGCGACGTGTTCGAATTTCTGCGCAACGAAAACTCAGTGGACGCCGGCGCGCTCCAGCAATCGTTGAGCGCGGGCCCGGGTTACGTTCATCACCGACGGATCGGCCATGATTTGATCGAGGACCGGCTGGATCGCTGCCACCTCGACCAGTTCGTTGGAACGGGCCAGTTGCTCCATGCGCTTGAGTTCCTCGTCGAGCGCGAGCTTCTGGTAGCGGTGGTCGTATTGCAGGCGATGTCCGAATTCGAGCGTGACCGAGAGACCCTGCATCAGGCTGGTCAGTTCCTCGACGGCGGGGTTCGAGGAGTAGTTGTAGGTGGATTCACCCGTGCGCTGCGCGTCCTTGTAGCCGAGCGTCTTCTTTCCCGTAAAGGCAAGGTTTTTGCGGTGAGAGTCAACATCCTTCTGAAAATATCCGGCCTTCGCCGTCAGCTCGAAGATTTTGAGCCGCGTTTCCGCGGTTACGGTGAAGTCAAGATCGAAGTTGTCGGTCTCGCCGGAATCGTCGGACAGGCGGCCGCTGGACCGGTAGTGGGCCGATCCATTGGATTGAACGCCAAGCGAATAGTGCTCGGGCCGGGAGCCGGGAAAATCGAGAGTGAAGGTGACCGCGGCCGGGGCCTGGGTTTCGCTTTGCGAATAGGCGAGGACCAGACCAAAAACGATCGTGAAGTAAATGAGCAGGCGGACAATCTGCAATGGACGGGACATGGGCCGCTTAATGATTGGACATGGTGGCTGAAGTGTCAAGGGGAGAGCACCTTCTAACCATTGGATGGATTGTGATCTTTAATCTTAGCAGCCTGTGGTGAAAGTGCGATTTGTATCGGGGTATGCTTTCAGGCATACCGTAAACATCATGTTATGAACGCGCCTTTGGGCGCTGGCTTTCTGCTTTGGAATTTCACCACGGGCTGTTAGGGAAGCGTTAGGGTAATCCGTAAGCGATTGATTAAGTAGTGCTGGTGCCGGGAGGGGGACTTTCTCTGGTGGCTTGTCCACAAATCGAAGACTCAATAAGTTGCAGTGTTTTCTACAACGGAGGCAAAGTCTTGCCCCCGTTATCTCCCATCTGACCATCCTGGCCCGCCAGTTCCGGTAGGAAACGGTAGGCAAATCCCTGAGAAAAAACCCTCCGATCTTTCTCCGGTCAACGAGACCGTTCGACAATGTGTTCTCGGGCTGAGAGCCATTTTTTGGTCTTGTCTCTGAGATCGCATTATTCCCGTCTTGCCCGGGCTCGGCTCTACCGTTCACGACTACCGCTCCCCGCTCAAAACCCACATCGAGCGGGAGTACAAAAACGAAAAAAGGCCAACACGGAATTGTAAACATTTATTTTTCCTTGACAAACACCTCTATTTTTGCCTTGACAAACATCTCAGAATAAAAGTAAAAGTAAGTCCTCGTAATATTAGAAAACATCCGCGCGCTCTCAACGCGGGAGATCTGGCCTCCATAAGGAGTAAAACTCATGCAACGCATTATCTCGCCTCTACGGAATCTAGGAGTTGTATATGTCACGCTCTTGGTGATTGTCCTGACGCTCGCGCAGTCACTTGCCGCACAAATTGGGGGTCGCTACTATGTGTCGACCAGCGGCGACGATAGCAATCCCGGCACGATTGCTGCGCCCTGGCGAACCATCCAACACGCGGCAAATACAGTCACGGCTGGCGCCACGGTGTACGTTTTCGGGGGAGTTTACAACGAGTCTGTAAACTTTCCGAGGCCTGGAACGGCATCGGCGCCGATATCATTCCAGAGCTATCCCGGACAGACTGCGGTGATCGACGGGACCGGCTTGAGCGTAACAGACACACAGGGCCTCATCAATATCGTGGGAAATCTGAGTTATATCACCGTCAGTGGTTTTGAAATCCGTAACTACACTACCAGCAGCTCCGACCTGGTTCCCTGTGGCATCTGGATCACGGGCTCGGGCACGGGAATTCGGATTCTGAACAATCTGGTGCACGACATCACGACCACGTCGGAGGCGGACGGCAACGCTTTCGGCATCTCCGTTTACGGTACGTCGCAACTCCCATCAACAAATTGGTCATCAATGGCAATGAACTTTACAACATGAGGACCGGGAACAGCGAAACGCTGGATGTGGATGGGAACGTGACCAATTTTCAAATCACCAACAACCTCGTTCACGACAATGACAACATCGGCATCGACGTGATTGGATACGAAGGCGTCGGTCCCGTCGGCTTCGACGAGGCTATGTACGGGGTAGTCAGTGGGAACACTATCTATAACATCAGCGGGATAACGAATCCAGGTGAGGGCCTTTCCTACGACGCCGACGGCTTCTATTGTGACGGCTGCGCGTATGTTACGTTCGAGAGGAACCTCCTCATCAACGTCGACTACGGCATCGAGACAACCAGCGAACATTCACGCTGCCTAGCCAATGGCACCCAGTGGTCTGGCCCCAACAATACCGGAACCGCTGCCAGGGGCAAGTTCCCGTGTTACGGCAGGTATGCTACGGTGCGCAACAACGTATTCTACAACTCCAATGCCTGCGGTAACTCCATCGGCGGTTATAGCAACAGGGTCGGCAGCAGCTACCACGACGTCTTCGTCAATAACACTCTGTACAACAACGCTACCCAACCTGATGGCGGCTCTACCGCCGAATTCCAGATTCAGTACCACTCGGGCAGCGCTCAAGGGAACATCTACGAAAATAACATCGTCTACGCCGGCGCGTACAATACCTGGATATACAGCTACGTCCCCTTTTCCACGTCGTACCCTGCCCCGCCGGCGACGCTCAATTGGAACCTGTACAACTCGGCTGCGGGTTACGTAGAAGGAACGTCAATCTGGTGGGGTAACGTGGATACCTACACGAGTTTTTCAGACTGGCAGACCTCCAGCGGGGAAGATGCGAACTCCGTGAACGCGGATCCCAGTTTCGTTAATCTGGGAGACACGCCTCCAAACTTTGACACGCTCCCTTCTTCGCCAGCCGTCGGCGCCGGCAGCACCAGCCTCTCTTGTAACGTTGGCTGGTGTGATCCCAATGGCAGTTCCCCACACTCCATCTATGGCAGCACCGACTTCCTCGGAAATCCTCGGCATCGGCAGAAGGAATCGAACATTGACATTGGCGCGTACGAAAACACTGGAGTCGCAATCGCGAACTCATTGACCGTGAGTCTGGCCTCTCAGACGTACATTCTCCCGCCAGGTGAGACGACCACTCTGACGGTCACGGTCTCCGCCATTCCTGGTGGCGGCGGTGTGCCCAGCGGTACGGTGACCTACATGCTTGGGTCGACCGTGCTGGCAACACAAACGCTGATGCCGACCAGCGCCACGACATCCGCGGCAAGTATGCCGCTCAGTGCGTCGCAGCTCGCGCCAGGCGCCAACACGTTAACGGCAGTGTACTCGGGGAATTCGATTGCGCCGTGTTGTATTGCATCAGGATCAGGAGCAGGAGTATCAGGACCACCGGTTACGGTCTACGGAAGCTCAACCTCGGCGCCAATCACCGTCCAGCTTGGCTGGCAAAGAAGATCTCGTTCCTGAGATTGCTTGGGTTAAGAGTTGTGGTCTAGGACCCGTTCGGCGCATATGCGGAGTTGTATGTGGTCGCGGCTCAAAGCTATCTTGTAAAGGGGCGCCGATTCTACTTCGATTGTGGCCCCGGTTACGCCACAAGTGCTGGATGTGTCCTCGAACAGCCAGCCGCACCCAGCGGCAAAGGATTTGTACTTTACTGTCAGGAATCTAGAGGCCGCATTCGACCGCGCAGCAGTATCTCTACTTTCCGTTCTTGAGCCGGACGCACTTCCATACGGACACGCGTCTGTTCATGGGCGGTTCCTTTCCGCCCTTGGTACGTATCCCGAAATACTAGGAGAGAACTGGGTAACGACCTTAACCTATTGACACCAAATGTGCTGGTGCCGGGAGGGGGAGTCGAACCCCCAAGGGCCGAAGCCCGGCGGATTTTGAGTCCGCTGCGTCTGCCAGTTCCGCCATCCCGGCTTGCTGCATAAATACTGAAGAGAGAACTAGCTTAATTGACGAATGGTGGCTTTGCAACTCTACAGCCTTGCGCGAAGCGTGGAGCGTCGTTTCGAAGAGACGATAGCGGCGCACGCCAGCCCGCCTTCGTTTGTGGTAGAAAATACTGTGGCGCCCCGTAAAGCCAATGAACGTCTCTGGCAGTCTTAACTCAGAACAATCGGACCCGCGAAATCTAGGTGCACCATGCTGAGGGCAGTCTTCATTGCACTGTCGAAAAGCCGGTCGCTGCGCGCGATCGCCGAACACCCACGCTTTGGCCAGCGCACTTCCGCCCGCTTCGTCGCCGGCACGGAGGTCGCGGACGCCGTCCGCGCCGCCGCCGCGATGAATCAAATTGGCGCCGGCGTCTCCATCGACAACCTCGGAGAGAACGTCACCAACGCCGACGAAGCCCGCGCCAGCGCCCAGCTTTACCACCACCTGCTCGACGAAATCGCCGCCGGCAAGCTGAACGCCAATATCAGCCTGAAACTCACCCACATGGGCCTGGACGTGGACGAGAAAATGGCCTTCGAAATCGTCCGCGGCTTGGTCGCCAAGGCGGCCAGTATGTCGCCCAAAAATTTTGTCCGCATAGATATGGAAGGCTCGCCCTACACCCAGCGCACTCTCGACTTCGTTCACCAACTCCACCGCGTTCCGGGGAATGCGGGCGCGGTCGGGGCGGTGATCCAGTCGTATATGCGGCGCGCAGAGGCCGACGTCGAGAAGCTGCTCTCCGAGCGCATCCGCATACGGCTCTGCAAAGGCGCATACAAAGAGCCCGCGGAGATCGCCTTCCAGAAGAAGTCCGAGGTGGATGCCAGCTATGTGAAGCTGATGAAGCTGCTGATGAAGAGCGGCGTCTATCATGGTTTAGCGACCCATGACGAGGCCATGATTCGAAAAGCCAAGGCTTTTGCCACGCGTGAGAATATTCCGCGCAACGCTTTCGAGTTTCAAATGTTGTACGGCATCCGGCGCGACCTGCAGCAGCGTCTGGTGAAAGAGGGCTGGGGCGTGCGCGTCTATGTCCCGTTCGGCGCCGACTGGTATCCCTACTATATGCGGCGGCTGGCCGAGCGCCCGGCGAATGTGCTGTTCCTAGCCAAGAACCTTCTGCGCCGCTAAAACGCAAGTGGAGGGATGCTCGTGTGGGGACGGACGTCTCGCCCGTCCAGCCAAGCAAAGCTCGGCAGTTGCCCGTGGCCACAGCAACTCTGGCTCGGCTATAGCCAACCTAAGAAACCGGCTATTATCGTGGAATATAATATATCTAAAAGAGATAACAAACCGCAATGGTGTTCCACGTGGAACACTTTTAGTCGAAAACAAAGGACTTAGCTCCCTCCACCCATGCCCGTCTTGGACGGGCGAGGCGCCCGTCTCTCCACAAACCAGCATTATTTCTTCGCTCGCGCCGGCTCTTTTTCCCCGGCCCGCTCGCTGACTTTGAACGTCATCTTGCCCGCTTTCTTATCCGCATCCACGACCACGTGGTCGCCGTGCAGCACTGCGCCGTCCAAAATCTTCAGCGCCAGCGGGTCCTGCACCAGCTTTTGAATGGCGCGCTTCAGCGGACGCGCTCCGAAGTTGGGATCGTATCCTTCGCTGAAGAGCAGCTCTTTCGCGGCGTCGGTCAGCTCCAGAGAAATTTTGCGGTCGGCCAGCAGGCGGCGCAAGTCTTCCAGGCGCAGCTCGACGATCTTCACCAGCTCTTCCTTGCCCAGCGGATGGAAGATGACGATGTCGTCCACGCGATTCAGAAACTCCGGTTTGAAATGCCCGTGCAGCGCGTCCATCACCTGCTTCGAGGCGCGCTCGAAGCCATCGGCGTCGCGAATATTTTCCGATTGCAAGTACGCCGAGCCCAGGTTCGAGGTCATGATGATGACCGTGTTTTTGAAATCCACCTTGCGGCCCTTGCCGTCGGTGAGACGGCCGTCGTCCATGATCTGCAAGAGGATGTTGAACACATCCGGATGCGCCTTCTCGATTTCATCGAAGAGCACGACGGCGTAAGGATGCCGCCGCACCTGCTCGGTGAGTTGTCCTCCCTCTTCGTAGCCGACGTACCCCGGAGGCGCGCCGATCAGACGCGACACGGCGTGCTTCTCCATGTATTCGGACATGTCAATGCGCACCATGGCGCGCTCGTCGTCGAAAAGAAATTCGGCGAGCGCGCGCGCCAGTTCGGTTTTGCCGACGCCAGTTGGCCCCAAGAAAATAAACGACCCGATCGGCCGCTTGGGATCGCTCAGCCCGGCGCGCGAGCGGCGGATGGCGTTGGCCACGCGTTCGAGCGCCGCGTCCTGTCCGATGACGCGCAGACGCAGACGGTCTTCCATGTTGATGAGCTTCTTGACTTCACCTTCGAGCATCTTCGAGACCGGAATGCCGGTCCACTTCGATACGATGCGGGCGATGTCTTCCTCATCCACTTCTTCTTTCAACATGCGCTGCCCGGCCTTGCCGTCGATCTGCGCGGTGATTTTTTTCAGCTCGTCTTCCGTGTTGCGGATGAGGCCGTAGCGGATCTGGGCCACGCGCTCCAGATTTCCTTTGCGCTCCTCGGCGGCCTCTTCGATCTTGAGCTGCTCGAGTTTTTCTTTCAGGGCGCGGGCCTTCGCGATGACGTCTTTCTCCTGCTTCCACTTGGCCTTGAGCGCGTTCGATTGCTCGCGAATGCCGGCGAGTTCTTTTCCCACGCTGGCCAGGCGCTCTTTCGAGTTCGGATCGTCTTCTTTTTTCAGCGCCTGCTTTTCGATCTCGAGTTGCGTGGCGCGCCGTTCGAGCTGGTCGATTTCGGTGGGCATGGAATCGATCTGGATGCGGAGCGAGGCGGCGGCTTCGTCAATCAGATCAATGGCCTTGTCGGGCAGGAAGCGGTCGGAAATGTAGCGATGCGACAGTGTCGCAGCTGCGACTATCGCCGAATCCTTGATGCGGACCCCATGATGCACTTCGTACTTTTCTTTCAGCCCGCGCAGGATGGCAATCGTGTCTTCGACGTTCGGCTCGCCTACGAACACGATCTGGAAGCGGCGTTCGAGGGCGGCATCTTTCTCGATGTACTTGCGATATTCGTTGAGTGTGGTGGCCCCGATGGCGCGCAACTCTCCGCGAGCCAGCGCGGGCTTCAGCATATTGGAGGCGTCGATGGCGCCTTCAGCTGCGCCAGCGCCGACGAGCGTGTGCAACTCGTCAATAAAGAGGATGACCTGGCCGCTCGAATCTTCAATTTCTTTCAGCACGGCCTTGAGGCGGTCTTCGAATTCGCCGCGATATTTCGCGCCAGCCAGCATCGCCCCCAGATCGAGCGCGACGACGCGCTTGTTCTTCAAAACTTCAGGCACGTCGCCGGAGACGATGCGCTGCGCCAAGCCTTCGACGATGGCCGTCTTCCCCACTCCCGGCTCGCCGATGAGCACGGGATTATTTTTTGTGCGGCGCGAAAGTACCTGCACCACGCGGCGAATTTCTTCATCGCGCCCGATGACGGGATCGAGCTTGCCGCGGCGTGCTTGCTCATTCAGGTCGCGAGCGTAACGCTCCAGCGCCTGATACTTGGCCTCGGGATTCTGGTCGGTGATGCGCTGCGATCCTCGAACCGCGGTGAGCGCTTTCAAGATGGCGTCGTGGGTTGCGCCGTGGCGCGCGAGCAACTCGTGCGCCGGATCCCGCCTCATGCCGGTCAACGCCAGGAGTATGTGCTCGGTCGAGACGTATTCGTCTTTGAAGGCGTCGGCTTCCTTGAAAGACTTTTCGAGGACCTGGTTGACCTGCGACGACATGGACGGCTGTTGCGCGCCGCCACTGCCCGAAACTTTGGGCAGCTTTTCAATTTCCTTGTAGAGGTCGCTGAGCACGGCCTGCGGGCCGATGCCGATTTTTTCCAGCACAGGCGTGACGATGCCTTCTTTATCTTCGACCAGCGCCGCCAGCAGATGAAGCGGGGCGAGCTCCGGATTACCGTGCTCGGAGGCGAGATCGTTCGCGCGCTGGACGGCCTCCTGCGCTTTGACGGTGAATTTGTCCCAACGAATGGGCATAGCTTTCATTCCCCAACTTCCATGTCTTGCTGAGCGAAGCGAAGAACCTATGTAGTTTGATGACCGCGAAGGAATGCAGAGGTCCTTCGCTTCGCTCAGGATGACAGAGCTTCTTCAAAAATGACAGAGCTTTTCGATTTTCAAATTACCAATTACAAATTGCCAATTACAAATAAAGCGGGAGACGATTGTTCTCGTCTCCCGCTGAGTTTACAACTAATTCCACTCAGTGCGCGTCACTCAGCGGCTAAAGCCGCGTCTTGTTGGCGACCGAGCGGCACGAGTAAACTCGTGCCCTTCCCAAACCTGCCGGGCTTGGCCTGGCTGGACAGAGGCTCGGGAAAAGTCAATATTTGACGTTCAGCCCCTAAAGGGGCGATTGATTTCGAGGGACTTGCGGTATCGCTAAAGCGATACCCTGATACGAAACCGGAGTTTTTCCGCAGCCTGTGAACAGCCGAGGGCGGCTGTCCCTACGTGAGTTCGGCGGGACGGGGCGGAGCCCCGTCACCACACGAGCAATTGCTTACGCGGCAGCCCTCAGCGGCTCAAACCGCGCCCTTTCAAAACAAAAAGGGCCGACTATCCTGCGGCTTGCTCAAGCCATTTACTTGATGTTAATCGTCAGCATCTGTGCGCCTGAGACTACATAGTTCAAGGAATCGGTGGAGGCTTCGCCGACCGACGATTCTCCGAGGACGACCATGTCCTGCGTGCCACGCAGGTTGTCCATAACATTCATGACGGATAGCGGCAGGGTGGGCATCACTTTGTCGGCGACCATGGCTTCGGGATCGGACTCGAGCAGCGAAACATACACGCGATCGTTGGCGTGCTCCTGGTTCAGCAAGGCGATGGTCGGGGCCAGGCCCAGAGCGTGGTTCATCATGGGCGCGCCGCGGTGGATGCGGTCGAGCGTGTCTCCATCGCTGACCAGAATACGCAGCGTTCCCTTGGAAGCGGAGGTTGGAATCCGTATGGGAATCTGACACACGAGGCGCTCGCCGCGATAGGGACGAACCACGGTCTCCACTGTAATCCGGTCGCCGGGGCGGGCTTCCGTTAAATCGGTGCGCGCAGATTCCAGACGGGCGGAGCGGCGCTCGCGGACCAGATCGAAATCGAGCTTCACGCCCTGAATGTCGGGAGTATCGAAAGCATTGCTGTAGATGCGCCCAAAGCGCTCGCCGATGGAGGCGGCGGCCAAAGCGGCGGCGGGCAGTCCGTTATCTTGCGGGGCAAACAGGTTGCGCAGCGTGACGTCGGGATAGCCTTTTACGCCGATCACGGCATTCATGCGGTACGTAATGTCTTCGCCGTATTCGTTGGTGCCGTGCAGGGCGTTGAAGACGGTGGCCATCATCGCGACTGGGCTGAGGCGCGCGTTGTTGAGAATTTCGTAATGGAATTCCTTGGCCGCCGCGGCGTGTTCCGGCGAGGCGTGCTCCGCTTGAACATGTTCTTCTCGAACATGCATGACGACGGTCACGGGAATCATCTTCGACGCGCGCCCGGGCACGCCCAGAATGCCGGACTGGCGGTCTTCGACGAAGGCGCCGATGGTCTCGGTGGTGTTGACGATCTTGAACGCATTCAGCGGCGAGGGCAGCGTGGCCAGCACGGTGGCTTTCGTCATCGGCAGGTCCACCTCGCCAAACTGCAAGAGGGGATGTCCGCAGGCGAGCAAGCGCTGGGGATCGATGTAGGTCACGGTGCAGGTGGCGGCAATATCCATATCGCCACGAACCAGCACGGCGCTGACGGCGGAGCCCGGCTCGATCGGTTCGGGCTGCTTGCGATCGCTGGTGGAGCCAATACCCATCACGGGAACGATGCCCACGGCGGCGAATTGCGGTCCGTAGCGCTGCAAGGTCTCCTCGGAAAAACCGTTGAACACGAGAGGAGTTTCGATGGGCGTGAGATAGTTGCTGTAGTTCTGGGACGGGAGCGCCGGACTTTCGCCGGGGCTCGCGGTTGGCGTGATCGAGTTTTGATTTGCGGGATTCGCGCTGGCACGATTCGCGTCCGAAAGGCTGGCGCGCATCGGCGTCGGACCATGATCCAGCACACCATGATCCAGCGCGTTGATCGCGAGCATCTCTTCGATCGGCATCACGCCGGCGATCGGTTCCTTGGAGAACTCGCCGATGCGGAAGGCCAGCGCGCCCGCCAGTTTGCCGTCGAAATAGACCGGGCTTCCGCTCATGCCGGCAACCACGCCGGTATATTCGGGCTTGGCGCCATGCAGGCGGACCAGAATAATGTCGCCCTTGGGGCCGTTCACGTTGCGCATCACGCCCAGAACTTCCACGTCCATGGATTCGGGTTTCACGCCCTGGAAGACGGTGAGCGCGGTGCCTTTCATGCCTTCGTGGATCTGGTCGAGCGGCATGATGGCCGGAGAAACGACGGCAGGCGCTGGCCGGTCTGGCGCGGCAGCGGTTGGTGGGGCAACCGTTGGTGCGAACACTGTTTGTGCGGCAATCCCGACGGAGGACGAGAAACACAAAAAGGCGGAGAGCGAGAGTGCGGCTTTTCTCATGAATGGCCCCGGAGGCCGGAAAACGAGCTGCTGTTTGCTTAGACTCCGCGCACTAGCAAAAAGGTTTTGCCCGGAGAGGCGGCGTTTTTTTGAGGCCCGCAAAATATCCCAACCGCAGAGTACTTGCATCTATACTAGCACAGTGGTTTTCGAGGATATTCCCATGACTTCCAGCGTAATGAGTGGTCGAAAGCGGACGCGGCCGGCGTCTTGCCAGCGTGCGATCCTACTGGCGCTTTTTCTCTTGTGGATGGTTGGCGCGACTTTCTCGACGCAGGCCCAGACTCAAGCTACACCGCAGCAACCTCCGGTGAATCCGAACCAGCAGGAAGCTCCGCCCGAGGCCGGCGGCCCGCAAAACGACGTCGGACCGTATGTGGTGCCGAAGAAAAAAGAAGAGCCACCACCGCCGGCGCCGGAAAAACCGAAGAAGATCGAGAACATGCCCGACTACTCGATCACCGTCAACGTGCCGCTGGTGAACCTGGATGTGCTGGTGACGACGAAGGACGGCCAGACGATCCCGGGGCTGAAGAAAGAGAATTTCAAAATTTTTGAAGATGGCGCGCCGCAGACGATTGTGAACTTCAATCAGACCGAGGCCCCGATCACGGCGGTGCTGCTGATCGAGTATGCCGCGACCAACATGAGTTATATGCGCGATGCGCTCAATGCTGCCTACACCTTCGCCAGCGGACTCAAGAAGGACGATTGGGTGGCCGTGGTGTCCTACGACATGAAGCCGGAGATATTGGTGGATTTCACGCAGGACAAGAGAGCCGTCATGGGCGCGTTGGATATGCTGCGCATTCCGGGGTTCTCGGAGCGCAACCTTTTCGACGCGCTCTTCGACACGCTCGACCGGTGCGATCGCATCGAGGGTAAGAAGTACGTGATTCTGGTTTCATCAGGACGCGACACCTTCAGCAGGCTGAATCTGGATCAAATCATAAAGAAGGTAAAGTCCACCAAAGACGTGACCATCTATGCTATCAGCATCGGATGGCAGTATCGGGAAATGTTGGCGGCGCGCGGATACGCGGGGGGAATGCAGCAAGTCGATTGGTTGCAGGCCGATAATCAGATGAACACCTTCGCCCACCTGACCGGCGGACGGGCGTATTTCCCGCGCTTCCAGGGCGAACTGCCGGAGCTTTTTCATGACATTGCGTCCGACATCCGCAACCAGTACAACATCAGTTATCACCCCACCAATGCCAAGCTTGACGGAACTTACCGCAAGCTGAAAGTCGAACTGCAGGCGCCGGACGGCGGCCCGCTGAAGGTCCGCGACCAGAAGGGCAAGGAAGTGAAGTACATCGTTTACACGCGGGAAGGCTACACGGCGAAGCACACGGTGGAGTAGGCACAGGCAATCGGGTCATCGGGCGATCGGGTGATCGGGCCATCGAAAGTCAGATGCACTTGAACTTAGATGAGCCGATGACCCGATCGCCCGACGACCCGATTTCTTTGCGCTGCACGCAATCACCCGCCTGATTTACAATCCACAGTTCCCTCTTAGGAGAAGACGCCGTGATCCCACGCTATACCCGGCCCGAGATGGCCCGCATTTGGAGCGATGAAAACCGCTTCCGCACCTGGCTGGCGGTCGAAGTCGCCGCCACGGAAACACTGGCTGCCGCCGGCATCGTGCCGAAAGATGCCGCGCAGGCGATCCGCGAGCGCGCCGGCTTCAATGTCGACCGCATTTTCGAGATTGAAGCCGAGGTCAAGCACGACGTCATCGCCTTCACTACGGCGGTAGCCGAAATCGTGGGCCCGCACGCCCGCTGGTTTCACTACGGCTTGACCTCGAACGATGTGGTGGACACGGCGCAGGCACTGCTCATCCAGCAAGCCTCGTCGCTGATCGCCGCCGACTTGGAGCGTCTGGCCGAGGCGCTCGAACATCGCGCCTGGGAGTTCAAGGACACGCCGATGATTGGCCGTACCCACGGCGTGCACGCCGAACCGATTACGTTTGGCTTCAAAATCGCGAACTGGTATTCGGAGACGGAACGCAATATCGCGCGCTTCCAGGCCGCTGCCGAAGATCTGCGCGTGGGTAAGTTTTCGGGCGCGGTGGGGACGTTTGCCCACCTCACGCCGGAACTCGAAGAGAAAATGTGTGCGCGCCTGGGATTGAAGGCCGCGGCGGTGTCATCGCAGGTGATTCAGCGCGATCGCCATGCCCATTACCTCGCGACGCTGGCCACGATAGCGTCCACGCTCGACAAGATCGCAACTGAAATCCGCCACTTGCAGCGCACCGAAGTCCGCGAGGCCGAGGAATTCTTCAGCGAGAAACAAAAGGGCTCGTCGGCCATGCCGCACAAGCGCAATCCCGTCACCTGCGAACAAATCTCCGGACTCGCGCGCGTGGTGCGAGCGAACGCGCAGGCCGGGTTCGAAAATGTTGCGCTCTGGCACGAGCGCGATATTTCCCACTCCTCGGCCGAGCGCATCATCATACCGGATTCGACCACGCTTGCCGACTATCTGCTCAACAAGACGGCGACCTTGATTGAAACCATGTTCGTCTATCCCGAGCGCATGAGGGCGAACCTGGAGAGCACGCGCGGCCTGGTCTTCAGCGGGCAGTTGTTGCTCGACCTGGTGGAGAGCGGCGTTTCGCGCGAGGACGCCTACCGCCTGGTGCAAAGCCACGCCATGCACGCGTGGAAAGAGGACCTGGACTTCCACGAGCTGATTTTGAACGATCCCGAGATTCGCGGACGAGTGCCGCGGGCGAAGATCGAGCGCGCCTTCGACCTGGGCCGGCAGCTCAAGAACATCGAGAAGATTTTTGCGCGCGTGTTTCCCAACAAGGCTGCTGCAAAGAAAAATACCGCATCGTCAAAGAAGAAGGCTGCCAAGCGGAAATAGCCACAACGGTTGTTCTTACTCGGCGCTCTCGGCGTACCAGCGGTGAACATTTTCGCATGTGTAATAGTTTGTAAAAGTTCCCTCCAGACCACATCCCTCCCCGCCCGCCCCGCATCGTGGTGGACAACGGACACGTAACGCTCTACGGGACCGTCGAGAACGCGATGGACAAGACTCTTGCCGGAATGCGGGCGAGTTCCGTGCCGGGCGCGTTCAGCGCAGAGAACAAGCTGGTGGTGAATTAACTGGTGAACGATTAGAGTATTTCGCGTGATGGTGTAGAGTGCGCACCCTCAGCGGCTAAAGACGGGACCCATTGCAGTTATGGCGGCACGACTGAAACCGTGCCCTACCCGTTCCCGGTTTCCTCTACAGCAAATCGTGAACGGCCCTACAAAATCGGCCATTCGTAGGGAAACAGCTTGCCGGCGGCTTCCGGACTGAGTTTCGCGCCGACCGACTCCACCGCGTGGGCCAGCACCGGATCGCGGCCATTGGCGAGGTCTTCAGCGGACGGCAGCACAAGTTCATCGGGGAGCACACCATTGTGTTCGAGACTCTTGCCGTCGGTCATGACGAGATCCGCGTCCGTAATCGAGGCCCCGTAGAAAACCACGGTGTCGGCCCCGTGCTTGTAATTGTAGTGCTTCGCTTCCATCACACTTCCGGAACTGCGGTCTCCAAGAACGGTTCCTCGCTTCTCGATCTGTACCACACGGGCGAACAGCTCCGCGGCCGAGGCAGACTTGCTGTCCACCAGCACCACGAGCTTGCCAGTGAAGGGATGACCATGGGGCTTGGCGAGCATCGGTTTGTGCTCCGATCTGCCGATGCGGTCTGCGATCTTCACTTCCTTTTCAAAGAAGCCGGCGAGCAGATACTTAAGGGTGTCGGTACTGCCACCGGGGTTGCCGCGCAGATCGAGGACCAAAGCCTGGTGCTTGCGTGCCTTGCCGATCATGCCGTCGATCTCCAACTCGCTAAAGAAGAATCCGGGAAACATCAAGACACCGACGTCGTCGCCCAACTCGACAAACCGGGCACGTCCAAGGTGTTCGGCGCTCTCCTCTTGCCGGATCAGGTCCCAGATGTCATTGCCAGCGTCCCTACCGGTCAGATCCGTGACGCGCTTCTTTTCGATCACGATAGCGGCCACGTCCACCTGGCGCTGCTTGCCCGCCTCGCGCACATCCAGTCTTAGAGTGGGTTGCGGGCGGAGGGTGTTGAAGACGTATTGTATCTTCCAGAAGTTTTCTCGAGTCGGAGTGAAACCATTGATCGCCACCAACTCATCGCCCGGCTTCACGCCCTTCTTTTCCGCGTCGCTGCCGGGCCGCACCCGCAGCACAAAGCAGCGGTCTCCGATCATTTGTGCCTGCCAGCCGCTGTCGTAGTGGTAGGCGTGGCTTGGTGGCAGAAAGAAAGTGTGGGAGTCGTTGAGGGAATCCAATGCAGCGGCCACTTCCGACAAGGCGAGGTTCATCGAGTCGGTTGCGTCAATCTTCCGCTTCATCTCTTCGACCTTGGCATCCCAATTCACGCCGTGAAGTTGAGGGTCGTAATAGTGCTTCTTGATGTCGGAGGAGATCTCCCGGAGCATAACCTGCGCCCGATCGCGATCAAGGCTGGTGATCTTCTGAGACCAGCCAGTTGCAGTAAGAAGTCCGAAGATGACAATCCAAGTTTTAGCACAGGCCCGTGCCGACTCGCGATTCATGCATACTCCTTCCATGGTTGCAGCTTCGCCGGATGTCCCGGCCTTCGGTCGAGAGTATATCTCAACGAGCCTCATCCCCAAAAAACTTGGGACGCCGACGTTCTTACACGAGCGTGAAATTGTTCTAGGCTTTGTGCCCGCGGTCATGCGCCGTTTTCTTGGCGGCGAGGGCGATGTGTTCGATGCGGTTCCGGCCTTTCTCCTTGGCCGCGTAAAGGCCGGCGTCGGCCTGCTTCAACAACGCTTCCACTTCGCCCTTTCCATCGCAAGCCGAGACCGCGACACCCATACTCATGGTGATGAGTCTCTCCTCGCCGGAATAAACCACGGGCGTACCGGCAACGATTTCGCGCAGCGCATTGGCGCGCAGCAGAGCGTTGGGCAAGTCGCAGTTGGGCAGGACCATAAGAAATTCTTCTCCGCCATAACGGCCGACACCGTCGTAAACGCGGAGTTCTGCGCGCAACCGCCGGGCGATTTCGCGGAGCGCCTCATCGCCAAAAAGATGGCCGAGTGTGTCGTTCACGCGCTTGAAATGGTCAATGTCGCCAAGGACCACACCCACCGACTTACGTTCCCGGTGGGCCCGCTCCAATTCCCGCTGCAGCATGGCGATGATTTCTCCGCGATTCATCAATCCGGTGAGGCTGTCGTGAGTGGCGGCATGGCGCATGGACTCGCGCGCGGAAACCAATTCCTCCTGCAAGTCGAGGATCCGCTTACCGACCAGCAGGCGCGCCTTCAATTCCAGCTCATCGAAGGGCTTGACCAGATAGTCGTCCACCCCGGCTTGCATGGCCTCGAGCATGTTCTGGCGGCCCTCCTTGCTGGTCAGCAAGATGATGTAAATGTAAGGACCGGCCGATCCCACCTGACGGATGCGCTGGCAAAGCTCAGTGCCATCCAGATCGGGCAGCACCCAATCGAGCAGGACCAGCTTGGGAGCATCCGGCTGCTCCAGAATTCGCCAAGCCTCGGAGCCGCTCTTAGCGAGGATGACGCCAAAATCCCAGCTTCGCAAATGATCGCCGATCAGTTTGCGGTAAACAGCGGAATCTTCGACCACCAAGGCCTGCATCAGTCTTGAACCTCCGACCTCCGCTGCACCATACAGTAAACCGCCGCCCATTTCTACCTCCGTGGCAGATCAACACTTCATCAACCCTGAACCACCATGATAAGCCCGGAGGCTGTTTGAGGAGGACTGACAATGAGATAAACCCGTGTATCCGGAGATACGTCCTAAATAGGATCGTCAAACCATGCCAGATGCTTTAGTTAGGCTGACGCCGGATTTAGAGGCCCAACTCAAGCAAGCAAAGACTACGCTCAGCAACCGTTCTTGGGCAAGCCAATACGCGCCGGCGCGCAGGACCGCGAAAAACGGTAGAAAACCCGCTTCTGCGGGTTGACCCGGCCTTTGCCCGCAGCCTACCATAACCGCGGCGGCACTGAGGCCCGCAGAATGATCGGCGAGACAGTCTCCCACTATCACATCCTGGGAAAGCTCGGTGGTGGTGGCATGGGCGTGGTGTATGAGGCGGAAGACACACGCCTGGCCCGTCATGTCGCTCTCAAGTTCATTCCCAAGGAAATGGTCAACGACCCCAAGTCGCTGGAGCGCTTCCTGCGCGAGGCCCGCGCCGCTTCGCAGTTGAACCATCCCGGCATCTGCACCATCCACGATATCGAAGACAACTGGGGACATCCCTTCATTGTCATGGAGAAACTGGAAGGGGCGAGCCTGAAGGAGCGGATGCGGGGGAAGCCGATGGAAGTCGACGAGATCCTTGACATCGGCATCCAGGTGGCGGATGCTTTGGCGGCTTTGCACGCCAAGGGGATTATTCACCGCGACATCAAGCCGGCCAATATTTTTGTGGGGCAGAACGGCCAAACCAAGATCCTCGATTTCGGATTGGCCAAGTCGGCGCGCGACCCGGAATCGAGCGACGCCGCGATGGAAGACTCGATGACCGCCATGGGTGTGCTTCCGGGAACCGCGGTTTACATGTCTCCGGAGCAGGCGCGCGGCGAAGAACTGGACCCGCGTAGCGATTTATTTTCGCTCGGAGTCGTGCTTTACGAAATGGCTACCGGCAAGAAACCTTTTTCCACCGGCAACGTGATTACCACGCTGGAAGCGGTGCTGAACCGGAAGCCGGTTTCTCCGCTTCGTCTCAACCCCGCGCTCCCCCAGGACCTCGAAGGCATTATTGGCCGGGCCATGGAAAAAGACCGCGGACACCGTTATCAGGATGCGCTGGCGATGAAGGGCGATCTCCAGTCGCTGCGCAAGGAAACGGATTCGGGGTTGTCCAAGACTGCGGCGCGGCGGCCAGTTTTGCCATATCGCATTGCCACCAGCACCTTTCAGGCCTCGAGCAAGTTTTCAACGTATCTTCTGCTCGGAGTCAGCGCGCTGCTGCTCACGGTCCTGGCCGCGGTCGGAGCGTGGTGGTTCAAGCAGCGTCAGATGGCGGGCGCCGCCGCGCCCAGAAACACCATCGCCGTGCTGCCTTTGCAAAACATGAATGGCGACATCAGCGTGGAATTTCTGCGCTTCGCGCTGGCCGATGAAATTGCCAACACGCTGACTTACACCCGGACGCTCGACGTTCGTCCCTCGGCCATCACGCGAAAGTATGCCGGCAACGATGTCGATCCCCAGCGGGCCGGACGGGAAGCGCGCGTTGCCAATGTTCTTACCGGACACTTCCTGAAGCAAGGCGACCACCTTCTGATTACGCTGGAGGCAATCCAAGTGCAGAGCGACAAGCTTTTGTGGCAGACCAACCTGACTGCCCCTGCTCAGGACCTGATCGCATTGCAGGCGCAGATCGCGGCCCAGATACGCCAGGGATTGCTGCCGGCGCTCGGCGCGGCCGGCGATTTTCTGGATACCGGCACGCGCCCGAACAACGCCGAGGCCTACGATCTCTACCTGCACAGCCTCGCCCTGCCTCATGATGCCGGGCCGAACAAGGATGCCATCGCGGTCCTCGAGCATGTCGTTGCCGTGGATCCCGCCTACGCGCCCGCCTGGGAACAGCTCGGCTTGCGTTGCTACTTTGACGCAGACTATTCCGATGGCGGCGAGCCCATGTTTCAGCGGTCGAATGAAGCCTGTGAACGCGCCATCGAACTTGATCCCAATCGGATCGTTGCCGCTGGACAACTCATCACCAACCGGGTGGAGCGAGGCGAACTGGGCAAGGCGTACCAGGCGGCGCTGGAACTGGTCAATCGCCGTCCGGAGAGCGCGCAGGCCCATTTCGTGATGGGCTATATCTATCGTTATGCCGGGATGCTGGAGCAGGCGGCGAGTGAGTGCAATACCGCGCTGACGCTCGATCCCGGCAATTACACTTTTCGTTCCTGCGCCTGGGCGTTCGCGGAGTTGGGCAAGACCGAACGGGCCGAGGATTTTGTCCGTCTCGACGCCGGTTCGGAGTGGGCCGCGTATGCCATGCCATCCATTCTTCTGCGCGAGGGCAAAATTCGGGAAGCGATTGACGCGGTAAAGCTCATGCCAACTGCGCCGCGCTATCACCGCGATCTGCTGGAGGCGTGCCTGCAGTTGCGGCCTGCCGCCGATCTTGACCGGATCGCGCACGAGGCGGAAACCAATCTGCCCACCGATACCGATCCCGAGACGTGGTATTTACAAGGGGCGCTCTTCGCCTATTGTGGCAAGAAGCAAGCGGCCCTCCATATGCTCCAGAGCGCGGTTGAGCAGAACTATTGCGCCTACACCAGTCTGCTTTCCGACCCGCTCCTCGCGGAACTCCGCACCGATATGGCTTTTGACAAAGTGTTGACCTCTGCCGCCGCTTGCCAGGAGGCGGTGCGAGCGGCAGGCAACACGCAGGGCCAGTGAAACACAAGGAGAATTCGAATTCGCAACATGCAAACTGCTACAATCCCGCTTGTCGCAATGGATCCAATTCCGGCAGTGGTTCCAGCAAGAATCTACAAAGAGGCTCGATTATGCTTTCTATTCGAAGGTGTTTCGCGTTCGCGATCGTGGGCTGTGTTATCGGCTGTGCCTGCCTGACAGCGGCGCAGCAAACTCAAGAAGGCCGCTTGTTGCGGTTTCCCGACATATATAAAGACAAGATTGCTTTCATGTATGGTGGCGATCTCTGGCTGGCTTCAAGCGCGGGAGGCGCGGCCCGGCGCATCACTTCGCATCCTGGGCGCGAGCTCTTTCCAAAGTTTTCGCCGGATGGAAAGTGGCTGGCATTCACCGGCCAGTACGATGGCAACTTCAACGTCTATGTCATGCCCTCCGATGGCGGTCAACCCAAGCAGTTGACCTTCTATCAGGGAGAGCCGCAGCAGCTCAACGACCGCATGGGCGTGCACAACCAGGTCATTGGCTGGACACCGGATAGTAAGAGCATTGTATTTCTTTCGCGGCGCGACGCTTCGAACGGCTGGACCAAACGCCCATTCACGGTGAGCATCGAGGGTGGACTGGCGCAACCCATGCCCATGAATGAGAGCGGGCTTCTTTCCTTCTCGGCGGACGGCTCCAAGATCGCGTACAACCGCATCTTCCGCAATTTCCGACAGTGGAAACGCTACACCGGAGGCCTGGCGCAGGACATCACGATTTACGACATCAAGAACAATGTTGTGGATGGGGTCGTTCCGCACACGGATTACACTGACACGTTTCCGATGTGGCGCGGCAACACGATTTATTTCACTTCCGATCGCGGACCTGGGCATCGGTTCAATCTCTACAGTTACGACCTGACCAGCAAGCAGGTTGAGCAACTTACTAAGTTTGACGACTTCGACGTAATGTGGTCGAGCCTTGGCCCCGACGCCATTATCTTTGAGAATGGGGGTTACCTTTACACCTTCGATTTCGAGACGCGGCAGCCCAAGAAGCTTACGATCTATGTGGACGGCGAGCGTGACCAGGCCATGAAACACTGGGTGAGCGCGAGCCATCAAATCACCGACTTCGACATCGCACCTGACGGCAAGCGGGCTGTGTTTGCGGCGCGCGGAGAAGTTTTCACTGTTCCGGCGAAAGATGGAAGCATCCGCAACCTGACCCATTCTCCCGGTGTTCGCGAGCAGCATGTGGCATGGTCGCCGAATGGGCAATGGATCGCCTACGTTTCCGACCGCACCGGCGAAGATGAGATCTACATCGCGCAGCAAGACGGACTGGCCGCCGAAGAGCAGATCACCAGCGGGCACAAGGGGTTCATGTTCCAGCCGGTGTGGTCGCCGGACAGCTCGAAAATCGCCTGGGCCGACAAGGACCTGAAACTCTGGTATGTGGACATCAAGGAGAAAAAGCCGGTCGAAGTGGACCGCGGCAAGTACGCTGAAATTACGAATTATAACTGGTCTCCCGATAGTAAGTGGCTGGCTTACGATAAGGCTTTAGAGTCCACCTATTCGGTTGTTTATTTGTACGGCTTGGCCGACAAGAAGGTCACCGCTGTGACTTCAACCCTCAATAATAGTTATGGCGCGCTGTTCGATCCCGGCAAGCGCTACTTATACTTCCTTTCCGACCGCGACTACAACGAAGTGCTGGATAACATCGATTCCGAGTTTGCGAACCCGAAAACGACCCGTGTCTATGTAGTCACTTTGACGGCAGACGAGCCTTCGCCTTTTCCCGCTTTAAGCGACGAAGTGAAGGTGAAGAGCGAAGAGCCGGCAGCGGCGTCTGAGTCGAACAAGAAGAATGCAAAGCAACCGCCCAACAAGAAAGAAGAGAAGGCGGCAACCGATGAGAAAGCGGCGCAAACCGAAACCAAGGAGCCTCCCAAGGAGTTCAAGATCGATCTGAACGGCATTCCGGACCGAATCGTGGCGCTGGCCGTTCCACCGGCGGTGATTCACAGCCTGGACGCCTCAAAAGATGCGATCTATTACTCGACTTCGCCGATTCAAGGACTGTCGGGACCGCTTCCCGGAGAGGGCCCGGCGATCCACGCTTACGACTTGAAAGAACACAAAGACAAAGTGCTTCTGGAAGGCGCGGACCGTTTCGCGCTTTCCAAGGACGGCTCGAAGCTGTTGTACCGGGCCGAAGGCGAGGGCCCGACTGGAATTATCGATGCCAAGCCGCCGGACGCGCCGCACAAGGCTGGGGACGGCGCGCTCAAACTGGACGGCATGAACGTTGAGGTCGATCCTCCACAGGAATGGAATGAAATTTTCAACGAGGTCTGGCGCCAAGAACGCGATTATTTTTTTGAGGCCTCGATGAATGGAGTGGATTGGCAGAAAACCAAAGATAAGTATGCCCAGCTACTCCCCTATGTCGCCGATCGTTATTCGCTGACTTATGTTATGGGCGAGATGATTGGGGAGTTATCGAATTCGCACACGTATGTGGGCGGCGGCGATTTTCCGGATCTGCATCCGGTGAACGTCGGATTGCTGGGCGCGGACTATGAAGCCGACGCGGCCAGCGGCATATATCGAATCAAGAAAATCTACACCGGCGAGAACTGGGACGCTCACACTCGCTCTCCTCTGACCGAGCCGGGCGTCAATGTCAAGGAAGGCGATTACCTGATCGCCATCAACGGGCGGGCACTGCGCGCTCCGCAGACGCCCGACGAGTTACTGGTGAACACGGCCAATGAGGTGGTCATGCTCACCGTTAACTCCAAACCCGCGGCGGACGGCGCCCGCAACGTGGTGGTGAAACCGATTGCGGACGAGTTCAGCTTGCGCGAGCTGAACATGATCGAGACCAACCGCAAGAAGGTGGACGCGGCCAGCGGCGGACGCATCGGCTATGTCTATCTGCCCGATATGGAGGACGTGGGACTGAACGAGTTCGTCAAGCAGTACTTCCCACAGATACGCAAGGAAGGAATTATTTTCGACGTACGCTACAACGGCGGCGGCTTCGTGGACCAGATTATTTTCGAGCGGCTGCGGCGGGTGCTAGGGGGCATGGAGTCGGCGCGTAACTGGGAGCCGAATACGATTCCGGACAGAGTTTTTCATGGATATATGGCCTGTGTAACCAATCACTACGCCGCGTCCGATGGAGACTTTTTCAGTTACTTCTTTAAGCACTACAAACTGGGCCCACTGATCGGCGAGCGGACCTGGGGCGGAGTGCGCGGCATTCGCGGGCTAACGCCGCTCATGGATGGCGGCTACATTACGCGTCCGGAATTTTCCCTGTATGGTCTCGACAGCAAGTGGCTGATCGAGAACCGCGGAGTGCAGCCCGACGTGGTGGTGGACAATCCGCCGAACCTGGTCGTGAAGGGACAAGACCCGCAACTGGAAAAAGCGGTCGAGATGCTGATGGAGCAGATCAAGGCCAATCCAAAGAAACTGCCGGCGGTGCCGGCGGATTTGCCAACGTACCCGGAGGGGCCGGGATTTTAGGCAGGCTCGTGTGGGGACGTGGTGTTGCCCCGTCCCAGCCGGGTGCAGGCCGGTCTAGGTCTCTGTATCGGCAAGTCTTGATGGATTTCGGGAAGAGCCGACCGACTTCCCGCTTGCCAACCGACCGGCCGGCTTGGTATTATCACGTCAACTCTTTGGTGCAACCGTGACGAATGGACGAAGTCTCCGGCGAATTAGTTTTACAATACCTGGAGTACGAGTGTGTCTGTCCGGCTCGGGGCGCGGGAAAGAGTGAGCTGAGAAATTAGAAATCGCACAGGCTCCTGAATCCCACCCGCCAGAAACACTGGCACGGTGGGCTTTGTTTTTTCATGGAGACTCTAGTAGTGAAGTATTCGGGAGCAAGACAAGACGCTGTGCAAAGGGTGCCCCTCGGCGGCTGAAGCCGCTTGTGTGGCGGGGTTAACGGCGTGGCTGAAGCCACGCCCCTTCAAAGCTCATCCGGGAACCAACGTAATAGAAGATTCCTTAGGACCATCGCAGGGAGATCGCATGACGGAGCAGAAAGCCACGCCAACTATGAGCACGCCAACCAAGAGCAAGAACAAGACGACCATGACTGGGGCCGGCATTCTTTGGGAATGTCTGGAGCGTGAAGGGGTGAAGCACGTCTTCGGCTATCCCGGCGGCGCCATTCTGCCCGCCTATGACGCACTCCAGCACAGCAAGATCCATCATGTGCTGGTGCGCCACGAACAGGGCGCAACCCACATGGCCGACGGCTTCGCGCGCGCCAGTGGACAGGTGGGAGTTGCGGTCACAACCTCGGGGCCGGGAGCGACCAACGCGGTCACCGGCATTGCCACTGCCATGATGGATTCCTCGCCGATCGTCTGCATCACCGGGCAGGTGGGCAGCAAGCTGATCGGGTCGGATGCGTTCCAGGAAGTTGACATCACCGGCGTGACTCTCCCGATCACCAAACATAACTATTTAGTGACTCATGCGAGCGAAGTGGCGCGCACGGTGCGGGAAGCTTTCTACGTGGCGAAGTCGGGCCGTCCCGGGCCAGTGCTGGTCGATATCACCAAGGATGCGCAGCAGGGCACGTGCGAGTTCGACTGGGAAGCGGCCAAGCCGCAATTGCCAGGCTACCGCCCCGACCTTTCGCCCGCTCCCAAGGAGTATGAGCAAGCGCTGGAGTTGATCCACAATTCGAAACGGCCGGTGATCCTCGCGGGGCACGGCATCGTCATTTCTGGAGCGATGCGCGAGGTGCGCGAATTTGCCGAGCGTGCCGGCATCCCGGTCGCGCTCACGCTGCTCGGCCTGGGCGCGTTTCCCGCATCGCACCCGCTCAATCTCGGCATGATGGGCATGCATGGGGAAGCCTGGGTGAACCATACCATTCAAGAAGCGGACCTGCTGCTCGCTTTCGGCATGCGCTTCGACGACCGCGTCACCGGCAACTTGAGAACTTACGCGCCCAATGCGAAGAAGATCCACATCGAGATCGATCCCGCCGAGATCAATAAAATTATCAAGGTCGATGTGCCGCTGGTCGGCGATTTGCGCGAAGTTTTGCTGGAGCTGTTGCCGCACGTCGAATCCATCGATCGTAGTGACTGGATGGATTCGATCGACAAGCTGAAGGGCGATTCCGCGGTGCGCGACATCCAGAACCTGCCCGACAGCGGCCATCTTTATGCCGCGCACGTCATCAACGATTTGTGGCACGAGACGCGCGAGGGCAAAACCATTGTGGTCACCGACGTGGGCCAGCACCAGATGTGGGAGGCGCAGTACTACAAGCATGAGCATCCGCGCTCGCTGATTACTTCCGGCGGATTAGGCACGATGGGCTTTGCGCTGCCCGCCGCCATCGGCGCCAAAGTCGCTTGCCCCGAGGCCGAGGTTTGGGTGGTGGTGGGCGATGGCGGATTCCAGATGACCATGTGCGAACTGGCGACGCTG
Organism: uncultured Acidobacteriaceae bacterium; assembly: GCA_963827765.1. Taxonomy (GTDB): domain Bacteria; phylum Acidobacteriota; class Terriglobia; order Terriglobales; family Acidobacteriaceae; genus Acidiflorens. The sequence continues at coordinate 2,018,191 of CAWHBX010000002.1, read as the reverse complement.
GTGCAGGAAAAGCTGAAGATCCATATCGCCATCATCAACAACGGCTATCTGGGCATGGTGCGGCAGTGGCAGGAATTTTTCTACGAGCGCAACTACGCGGCCACGCCCTTGCTGAATCCGGATTTCGCGCGGTTGGCGGAGGCTTACGGCATCCGGAGCGCGACCGTATCGAAGAGGAGCGATGTCGTGCCCACGGTCGAAGCGGCACGCCAGCACGATGGGCCGATGCTGATCAACTTTAAGGTGGAACAGGAAGACACTGTCTATCCGATGGTCGCGGCCGGCTCGGCGCTGCACGACATGATTCGGCGGCCCAGCCCGATTGTCGAGACGGCGGAGGACGAATAAGTGCGCTGCTGGCTGCTGGCTTCTAACTAGCAGCTAAGAGCCAAGAGTTAAAGACGGTCAAAAACTATGCTGAATATATTCATGGTGTACGTCGAGAATAAGCCGGGTGTGCTGACGCGCGTGGCTTCGCTGTTTCGCCGCCGCGCCTTCAACATCGATTCGCTGACGGTGGGTCGGACGGAAAAACCGGAGGTGTCGCGCATGACCATTACCGTCGACGCCGACCGCGACCAGGCGCGCCGCATCGAAGCAAACCTGTATAAGCTGGTGAACGTGCTGCTGGTGGAGAACATCACCAATCAGCCGGCCATCGTCCGCGACCTGGCCATAATCAAGGTGTCGGCGGCGCATGAAGCGAGGTCGCATGTGTTCGAACTGGCGGACGTGTTTCGCGCGCGGATTGTCGATGTCGCGCCCGAGACGCTGACCCTCGAAATCACCGGCGGAGAAGAGAAGATCGACCGGCTGCTCGAATTGTTGCGTCCGTATGGCGTCCTGGAGATGGTGCGCACCGGCATCGTCGCCATGCGGCGTGGCGGCACGTCGAACGGCGCGGCCTCCACCAACGAAAGCGCGGCGCAAGGCGCAGGCAATGACGATGTCTCGCACTCCGTGTAATACGGGCGATTTGCCGCTGCGGAGAAAAGTCGTGCCGCCGGTCGAAACTCTCCTTAGCGGCTTCTATGAGACGACTGGTATCTGTCAGGGGCAAAGTTGTTGCCTTTGATTTCGACTTTCTTTTCGCAGGTGGTTTTCTGCTTTTGCATCCGTCGCGTGTCCATTCCTCTCGGGGCTTCTACATTGAGTTTGAACGCTCTTATAAGGAGCATGATCGCCGAAAGTGTTGTGCGTATAATATTTTTCCATGCTCCTTGGGTCATCCCACTTACTCCACGGTGAGCGAAACCGTGTTGGAGTGCGACAGCGATCCGGAGGTCACGGTCAAGGTCAAGGTGTAAGTCTGGGAGCCGCCGCTTGGGATGCTTAAGTCGAAGTCGTCCACCGTTTCCGTGATGGCTGTGCTGGTCAGCGCCGAGAAGTTACTATCTCCGCCATAAGCCGCCGTGAACATTCCGTCTCCGTTCCCCAAGAGTACCGTCACCGTGCTATTGTCGTGGTTCGCCACCGCCAGATCCAGCTTGCCGTCGCCGTTGAAGTCCCCCACGGCCACGGCGTTGGGAGAGGAGCCGGGATCCAAGCCATAGGGAATCTGCGTCTGGAAGGTGCCATCGCCGTTCCCCAGTAGCACGCTCACCGTGTTACCAACACCTTGGTTCGTCACCGCCAAGTCGAGGATGCCGTCGCCGTTGAAGTCCCCTGCCGCAACGAACTGGGCGCCGGCGTTGCCCCAAGTAATCGTGGGCGTGGTTGATCGGCTGCTCTGCTGCGGCGGCGGGAGTGTTTCTCGATGGCCCCGGCACTTTCTGCACGGCGTCGTGTTGCTGTTTGTGCGCTGTCGGCAAGTCTCGGAGGTTTTGTTCGCGCAGAGTTTGTCTTCGTTCTTTATCTTCAAATGCAGAACTTTGCGCTTTGCGCGCCAGCTCAGAGGCGGATTGACGGACATCTGAGCGTGCCACTGACTCCCGTAATAGTTCCTTGTCACTCGTTACAAACGTGATGCTCTCCCGACCCCGCGAAGCGGTCACTTAGAACAGCTCTTTTCGTATCCCATCAGCGGAGATAACAATGGCATCGACAGATTTCCCTTGGCTGCGATGGGCAGTGACAGCGTAGCCGTGTATGAATTGTTTGTAGTTGTCCGGAAAGGCGCGCCCATCTTGCAAGTGAATGCGACCTTGCTCGTCTATTCTCGATACTGTTACTAGAGCAGTTTTCGATTTGGTATAGAGGCAACCCAGAACGGGTAGGGCACAGCTTTAGCCGCTGAGGGCACGGCTTTCTACACCATTACGAAAACTGTTCTAAATCAGACTGGCCCTGCATCTGAACCGCTTGGAAGTTGTTCGCTGTGGATCCGGTGTATCACACCGCAAGGGTTTGCTGGACACTCGCACTACGGAGCGTGCGGTCTTGCGCAGCGGGCATCATGTCCCGAACCAGGCTCACCAACGCCGGCATCGCCGCGCGCGCTTGGGGAGACATCTCCGCGCCTATGGTTAGGCAGTCACCCGCTTCCACCGCGAGGATGATCACTTCTTCCGCCACGGGGAGATCCAGTATTCTCGCCAGAGCCAGAGACTCGCACAATCCCACATAGTGAGGCGATCCCCCAGGAACCAACGGAAGCTCGGAATCGCGGAGTTGGTAGATCGTGCCTGGAGGCGCGTTGCCGGTCTGCACGGTGTCAACCACAACCAGGCGGCGCACATTCAACACGCAATCGAGCAGATAGAATCCACTTTCCGCCGTGCAGAGAATCTCCACGTCTTCGGATGCAAACGGCCGAAGCAGGTCCGCGACCACGCAGCCCAGAGCATCGTCACCCAGCAGTTCGTTGCCCAGGCACAACACGCGCAGAGCAGGCGCGGCGGCAGCGGACGGTGCATGCGAATCGCCGGTTGTGCTACTCACGATGCACACTTCCGTTGAAGTCGCGCCGCAATGTGGTCAGAGTGTTGCCGCTCTGATTTCGGACCCGCACCAGCAGCGGCATGCTCCCCGGCAGGGAATGGGTTGCGCATCCGTGGCAGGGATCGTAAGCCCGAAAAGCCATTTCGATCTGATTGAGGACGCCTTCGGGAACGTTGGCCCCCGAGATCAGCTTCTTGGCGGCCTTCTCCACGCTCATCGCGATGCGCGCGGCATTGTTCTGCGTGGCGACGATGAGATTCGCTTTCTCGACCACGCCATTCGCATCGGTCCAGTAGTGATGGATGAGAGTTCCTCGTGGGGCCTCCACAATACCGATGCCTTCCTCCGGTGTCTCCGTGGGCAAGACGCGGATATTGTCGTCGGTCAGCGCGGGATCCGCAGCGAGCTCTTGCATTCGTTCGGCACCGTAGAGTAACTCAACCAGGCGCGCCCAGTGGTTGGCGAGCGTGTGGTGCACCGGCTTGCCGCCCAGCGTCGAAAAGTAAGCTTCATAAGCCTTTTGCGCCAGAGGAGTGGCCATCCCGTCGCTGGCATTCAGGCGCGCCATGGGGGCCACGCTGTAAACTCCGCTATCTTCGCCTTCGGTGAAACCCTTCCAACCCACCGGCTTCAAGTAACAGAACTTGACATAGCTCCAAGGCTCAACATGTTCCGCTATGTTTTCCAGGTATTTGTCGGGAGCGAACTTCTTCCACTCTTTGCCTCCGGGAGTTACTACGCGAAGCGGGCCGTCGTAGAAGTTGACTCGATTCCGGCTGTCAACCATTCCCATGTAGTAAGTACGATGGGTGTAGGCATCGGAGAGAATCAGATTGACATAGTCGCTGTTCTTGAGCACAACGTCTTCGAATAACCGAAGCGTGAACTGGGCGAAATCGACGGCCTCGGCCGCAACTTCTTGAAATTGCTTCTGCGCTTCGGACGTTATGTGCTTGGCCACTCCCCCCGGCAAACCGAACACCGGATGCGCGGCCTTTCCGCCAGCCAACGCCATCAACTCGCGCAAGCGCCGCCGCATGGCGATCACTTTCTTGCCCGTCTCAATTCCAACTTTCGCGATGACTCCCAGCACATTCCGCTCGCCAGCGGGAGCGTCCGGCCCCACCACAAAGTCGGGCCCGCCCAGGAAATAGAAATGGAGCGCGTGGTCTTCGACAATGAAAGTGCTGTAGATCAGCTCGCGAATTTTTTTGGCCGCGGGCGGCGGGTCAACCTTGTAAACGTTGTCGAGCGCTTTGGTCGCCGCCATATGGTGGGCGGTAGGACACACGCCGCAGATACGCGAGGTGATCTGCGGCATTTCTTCGACCGGACGACCTTGCACGAACTTCTCAAACCCGCGCAGTTCGGGTACTTGGAAGTAGGCGCGTTCGACCGCTCCCGAGTCGTCCAGGAAAATGTCGATCTTGCCGTGCCCTTCGAGGCGAGTGATGGGGTCGATCGTAATGCGCCTTCGCAGGTAAGCGGCGTTTGCGTTTGCATTCCCTTCCTGCCAAGCATTGCGCGGTGCTGCTTCGTTCTGGTCAGCCATAAGCCACCTTATCGGGACGGTAACGGAGCTTGCCGGACGCCATCGGGCCTCTTTCGCCGCAATAACGATCCTGGCAGACCGTAACGATAGAAAGTTCCCACTGGGTCGGGAATCGTGCTTAAGACGCGGTCAATCTCTGTCTCGTCTTTACTCTCAACCAAAGACGCCAAACAGGACAGAATCTTTGCGCCCTGGTCCCTTACCCGGCTGGTTGGGCCATAGCATCCCGAGCAGGGCATGTTTCCCCGGACGCAGAGCGCTTCGCAGCCGGAGCGCGTGCCCGGTCCCATGCACAGGAGGCCTTGCGCCAACAGGCATTTCTCTTCGTCAATCAGCATCTGCTGCGGACGCTTGAACTCAGTAAAGACCGGCTTCTCCGGCTTCGTGTCTTTGCGGGGACACTCGTCGCAGAGAGCGCAGTCCGGGGCCAGCACGGTGCCTTTGACCGGCAGTTCGCTGCCCAGCAGGACTTGCACTGCGGCGAGAAAGGTTTTTGGCGTGGGCGGACATCCGGGAATGTAGTAGTCAACGTCCACCACCTGATCGAGCGAGCGCACCGTTTCGTGGAGCGCGGGGAGCTCCACACTGTGCCCGTTATTCTTGTAATGCGTTTGTGGAAGTGTTCCTTCGGCATTGATCGTGCTTGGCGGCTTAACATAAACTTCCTGCATAATGCTTGCGCGATCGAACAGATTGGCAAGGCCGGGAATGCCGCCGAGATGTGAGCACGCGCCCAAGGCCACCAGCAATTGCGATTTGCTTCTCAACAATCGCGCCATGGACTCCTGCTCGGAAGTACGAATAGCTCCGTTCAGAAATGTGGCTGTGATGGAGCCGTCCGCCATGGACTCAACATCCTTGCGCTTGAAGTCCATGGCCACCGGCCAAAAGACAATGTCCACCATGGCGACCACATCGAGGATAGCCTCGGCCAAATCGACCACCGCTTCTTCGCAGCCACCACAGGAAGCGCACCAATAGAACGCCACTTTCGGTCTATCGGGAGATTTACCAGACATTAGACCAGCACCTCCTCGGCGTAGGCCTTCTCTGCGTCTTTCAACTCCAGATTCAGCGGTCCGAGATCTCGCACCTTCTCGACCATCTGATTGATGGCGGTCCGCACCCTGTCCGCCTCTGCCGCAGAAATCCACTCCAGGCGAAAACGGTCTTCCTCGATTCCCATTTCCTTGAGCACGCGTTTCAACAGGCGGTACCGCTTCAGCGTTTTGTAATTGCCTTCCTGATAATGGCAGTCTCCAGGATGGCAGCCGCCAATGAAGACGCCGTCGGCGCCGTGGGCAAAAGCGTCCAGAACGAACTGTGGATCCACGCGGCCCGAGCACATCAGACGAACCACGCGCACGTTAGGCGCGTATTTCATGCGCGATGTGCCGGCCAAGTCCGCCGCCAGATAGGTACACCAGTTACAAAAGAATGCCACGATCCGGGGCTCGAATGTCGACTGGGAAGTCTCGGATGCGCTGGGTTGGCGGCTAAGCATAGGACAACACCCCCTCGATTTCTTCAAAGATTTCTTCATCCTCGAAGAAGTTTTGCTTGATCGAACCCGATGGGCAACCCGCGACACAGGTCCCACAACCTTTGCAGAGTACCTCGTTGATATACGCCTTCTTTTTTTCGTCAAGGAATGTGATGGCTTGATACGGGCAGAGTGGAATACAGCTCTTGCAACCGGAGCACTCCTCTTCCAGGATCGAGGCGGTGTAGGGCTCGAGCTCAACCGATTTGGCGTCAATCAAGGCCAAAGCTTCGGCAGCGGCCGCGCCCGCTTGGGCCACGGAATCCGGAATGTCCTTCGGCCCCTGGCACGCGCCCGCGATGTAGATCCCCTCGGTGAATGTGCTGACCGGCGCCAGTTTGGGATGACGCTCCAGGAACCAGCCTTCAGAAGCGCAACTGATATTGAAAAGCCGGCGCACGTCCTGCGCGTCGGGCTGGGGCTCCAGCCCAACCGAGAGAACGACCATATCCACCGGGATGCGGCGGACAAAACCGGCGAGCGTGTCCTCCGCGCGGATGACCAGCTTGCCTTCTTCCGAAGGGTGGACAGCCCAGTCGCTAACGTCGGCAACGCGTCCGCGGACAAAGTGCACTCCCTCATCGAGCAGCCGGTCGTAGAATTCCTCGTAACCTTTCCCCGGCGTTCGCATATCAATATAGAAGTTGAAGACTTCCGCCCCCGTGTGTTCCTTAATCAGGTGGGCGAGTTTGAGCGAATACATGCAGCAAACCTTGGAGCACCAGCGGTTGGTGTTGGCATCGCGAGAGCCGACGCAATGGATGATGCCCACCGATGCGGGCTTCTTGCCGTCGCGCAGAATTACCTCGCCCGCGGTTGGGCCGGAAGCGTTGATGAGCCGCTCCACCTCGAGGGAGGTATAGACATTTTGGTATCGGCCATAGCCGCAGTTGGGATTACGCTCGGGCGCAAAAGTCTTGAAACCGGTGGCCAGAATGATGGCCCCGATTTCTATTTCATCGAAGGTTTCTTTCTGCTTGAAGTCGATCGCCAGGCGGTCCCCGCAAGCTTCAATGCAGGTCTTCTTGCACTTACCCGACTTAAACTCGATGCAGGTCTCCCGATCGATCACCACTTTCTGTGGCACAGCCTGCGGGAACGGCAAATAGACCGGCTTTCTCTTGCTCAACCCGAGATTGAACTCGTCGGGAGTCTTGCCTTCTTTGTACACACAGGCGGTAATGCACTCCTGGCAGCCAATGCAAAGATCGTCAATGACGTAACGCGGCTTGTGCTTGACCTGTGCCTTGTAGTTGCCGACGTATCCGTCAACCTTAACTACTTCGGAGTAAGTCCAGAGCTTGATGTTAGGGTGCGAGCCCACGGCTGTCATCTTAGGCGTGAGGATGCAAGCGGCACAGTCCAGGGTGGGAAACGTCTTATCGAACATCGCCATGTGCCCGCCGATGGTGGGTTCACGCTCGACCAGGTAAACTTGCTTGCCGGCATCCGCCAGCGTCAGGGCCGCGTGAATGCCGGCGATGCCGCCGCCCACCACCAACACGCTGGGATTGATGTCAACTCGTCTTTTCTGCAATGGTTTGTGCAAGGCAACACGTTGCACCGCAGCGCGCACCAGGTCTTCGGCTTTTTCCGTTGCCGCTTTCTTGTCTAAGGTGACCCAGGAAACATGCTCGCGAATATTGACCATCTGCAACATGAATGGATTCAGGCCGGCGCGCCCGAGAGCACGGCGGAAGGTGGCCTCATGCAACAGCGGCGAACAAGAGGCCACGACCACGCGATTCAGTCTATGATCGGCGATGTCCTGTTCGATCAACGCCTGGCCAGGGTCCGAGCACATGTACTTGTAGTCGCGGGAAACTGCGACCCGCGATAAGCGCCCCGCATAATCGGCCAGGGCCTTCACATCCACGGTACCGGCAATATTGGTGCCGCAGTGGCAGACATAAAAGCCAACCCGCACCGCTTCGGGACCTGAGAGCTGCGAAATCTCAGGCATACGCGATCTCCTTATTGGCGAATACCGGCCCGAACGGCACGAAGCCGCGCTGCAGGCCAATGGTGTCGGCCGGCGCGCCCAGGGCCAATGCCAGCAGTTGTGTGAAGTACAGGACCGGGATCGAAGTCCGCCGATGCCGTTCCCCCGCTTCCTTCTGGAACGAGTCGAGATTGAACTGGCAGAGTGGGCAGACGGTCGTAATCACCTCCGCGCCATTCTTCTGCGCTTCACTTAGTAAGTAGTGAATGAGGTCCAGCCCGACTTCCGGAAGCGTTCCTTTTTGGCTGCCGCCGCAACAAGTCGTCTTGAGTGGGTAGTGGACCGTTTTTGCCCCACACGCTTCCAGCAGCCGCTCCATCGAGGTCGGGTTGCCTTGATCGTCAAAAGTGGAGTACGGCCGGACGATCTGGCAACCATAGTAGGGCGCTATTTTCAGGCCATTAAGCGGCACCTTCACTTTGGCGGCGATGGTCTTGGGCCCAACGTCGTTGAGCAGAACATCAAGCGGATGACGCACCTTGACCTTATCGTGATACTTGAGCCCAATCGCATCCAAAGCGCGATTGACCACAACCTTGATGTCCGGGTACTCGCGGATGTAATGCTGGGTCTTATTGAGCACGAGATAACAGGCGGCGCACGGCGCAATAATCTCGCTGTGTTCGCGTTCCGCCAGCGCCAGGTTCCTGCCGGCCAGCGCATAGGAAGTCAACTCGTCCACCGACATGTAAGTGGTCGCGCCGCAGCAGTTCCAGTCGTCGATCTCTTCGACCTCGATGTCGAGAGCGCGGAAGACCGCCAGTAGCGACTCCTCGTAAGCGCGTCCGGTGCCTCGCAGCGAGCAGCCGGGATAGTAGGCGTATTTCATAACGCCATCTCCTTCCGCGTGGCCGCAACCGAATCCAGCATCGTTTCAATCTCCGCGCGACGCTGGATTTTTTCTCTCTTCAGGGGCATGCGGCCGGCGCGCAACAGTTTGAGGCCGAGCCCGCTCATTGCCAATAGGCGCCAAATCGAGGTGCGCAGAAAAACCCGTACGATGAGCCAGCTCTCGGTAATACGCCCGGAACCGCGCACCATGTCGGAGAATTGCCTGGCCATCACGGGAATGGCAAACCGGCGCGGATAACGTTTTTCTTCGATGGCGCGCTGTTTCAAGGCATAGAGCAGGTGGGTGACATTGATGTTCTTGGGACAGTTCACCATGCAGGCATAGCAGGCGGTGCACAACCAGATGGAACTGCTTCCCAGCACCTCTTCCTTGAAGCCCTCCCGCGAAAGGTGCATGAGACGCCGGGGCGTGTAATCCATGTACAGCGAGAGCGGGCATTTTCCGCTGCACAATCCGCATTGCAGGCAATGACGAATTCTTTCGCCGCCAACCGTGTGGCTGATCCAGCGCGCAAATTCCGGGTCGCGGTCCGCTTCAAACTTGATCGTGCGTTTTAGTTCCATAGGGAACCTCATTCTCCCGCAGGCTCATACAAAAGCCGGCGCAGCTGCCGAAACCAACTTCGCGTCACACTTAAAGTCGATGTTCAAAATGCTGGAAACCGGACACTCGCGGCGGGCCGATTCCACAGCTTCTTCGAACCGGCCCGAATCAGAATCGCTGGTTCGCACGATGATCTTGAGGTGTGCTCCAACAATACGCAATGCTTCGCCCACGAAATCCAGGGTCAAGGCGGTATCGGTTTCAACCTGAATGGGTTTGATTCCCACCTTGGCCATTTCCATGGCCACCATTCTCGACGTGCTGGAAGAAATAGCGGCGGCAAGCATCTCGGCGGGCGAAGTAGCGGCCATCAGCCCTGTAAGCGACCCAAAAGTGTACTTGGCGTTGTTCAAGACCCCACTTGGAGTGGAAATGGCACCTTCGCCGACGTAAGGTCCGTCTTTCCAAATTGCATGTGCTTCGCGCAACATCTTCGACCTCCCACGTTGGGATCGTTTGTTCCGATCCAATTGCCATACCGCAGTGGGCGGAGAGAATGCTCTGCCTGCATTGGGACAGTATCCGCCAGCGCATTCCGCCAACTCCCGGCTTCGTCAGTGCCGGACGCGACCGGGAAACTTCAGCCGATCGCGACGGCCGATTCGCGCCCCTGAACTGCGACGAAACCGGAAAAGCGATATTGACGCTTGTAGTATCCGCCTGTTGCAATAACCCAAGGATTATCTGTTGCTTACATTTAGGCTACCCAGAAATGGCGCTTAATCTCGTGTTTACCTGCCTAAACACCGGGCGATGATTTCAGTCGCCGTAACCTTAATATCGGAGTTAAACTTCTGCTTGCAGAGGGTCCCGCTAAGGCGGGGATGGCCTATGGAAGGTCCAGCTAACTCGAGTCGCCTCCGGTTTGGAGGGTTCGTAGTCGACCTGGCTACTGGAGAGCTCTTCAACCATAGTGCGAAAGTTCCACTTCAAGACAAGCCTTTCCAAATACTCGCGCTTCTGCTTCGGCGACCGAAGCAATTAGTCTCAAGAAGCGAAATCATCCGGACGGTTTGGCCTGATACTTTCGTTGAGGGAGATTTGTGCCTCAACGTAGCCATCCGCAGGCTGCGCTCTGCCTTGCAGGACGACACCGCCCATCCACACTTTGTCGAGACGGTAGGGAGTCACGGATACCGTTTCATCACAGCGGTACATGGGTTGCCCGCACAGGAACTGGACCTGCCAAACCGAGGCCGGCCCAGAGTTGCTGTGTTTCCGTTGAAGTCCTTGATGGAACTCCAGGCCGATTCCTTCGCTCCGCTGATGACGGAGCAATTGATCACGCAACTCCGGCGGGCGGATCCACCTTTCATCATCATCACTCCTGAATTCACCACCGAACGCTCGCCGAAGGGGAGAAGCACCATGACGCTTTGCCGCAAGGTCGCGGCGGATTATGTGCTGGTGGGGGCTGTGTCGCGGACTGGCGAACAAGTGCGAGTTACGGTAAGACTCTTGAACTGCCACGCACAAGCCTGTGTGTGGGCGGAGAGCTATACCATGCCTGCCGACGCTTTGTTCGCTGGCCAGGAGGAAACCAGCCGCAAAATCGCCGCATCTGTCGTGCAGTCAATCCCATTTCCGTCGCGCCCTTCGCACTTGCAACTCGTCCCTCCCGCCGCGCACGAAAACTATCTACAAGGCTCGTATTTCCTGTCCCGGCTCACGGAAGGGGCGATTGAGAGAAGCATTCTTCTCTTCGAAGAGGCTGTCCGCCAATGTCCGGGGTTCGCCATGGCATGGGCAGCACTGGCCAATGCCCATTGTGTACAGGCGCGATTGGGAATGGTCCCGTCACGCAAAGCTTTTCCTGAAATCAAACGTTGTGCGGAGAAAGCCTTCGAAATCGAAGAGCTCCCGGAGGCCAGAACTGCACTGGCCTACTACCATCTTCTCTACGAACACAATTGGAATGCTGCGGAGACGGCCCTGCTACGGGCATTGGCGACGGACCCTGGATGTGCGCTCGCGTTGGGAGCCTATGCTCAACTCTTGGCCGCAGTGGGCAAGCATGAAGATGCCGTGGTCATGATGCGGCGCGCATGTGATTTGGATCCCTTTTCCACTTATACGGGAATCATGTTGGGGTGGGCCTTGTACTACGCTGGGAATCATGAAGCGGCCCTCTCTCAGCTCAAACACGCTATGGAATTGGACGCGTCGCTGTGGATCGGCCACATCAGCACAGGCATGGTTTTGGAGCAGATGGGGAGGACGGACGAGGCGGTCGCGGAATTCAGTATTGCCGTGGAACATTCGGACAATAGCGCTCTGACCAGGGCACATTTGGCATACGGGCTAGCCCGTCGGGGCGACAAAGCCAGAGCGGCTGAAATTCTACATTCGTTGCTGTCCCTGCGGCAAAGACGTTACTTCAGCCCTTATTGGATCGCAGTCATTTACATCGCGCTCAATGACCGTCCGGAAGCCTTGGAGTGGTTGGAGACTGCGAAGGCGGAACACTGTAGCTGGTTCGTATTTGCGCACGAAGATCCAAAGTTTGCCGTCCTACGTTCCGATGTACGATTTCAACGACTGATGGAAGGGGGAGGAATCGCGAGCTCGGCCTAGGAGTATGTCGGGAATAAGGTTTTGGGAACGAATAATCAATAATCTACAGGCCCGCGAAGACTCGTAATTTGTTGATTCTTCGCAATACAAATTCTATCCCCGATAGACTCCTAGACTAAGCGGATTGCCTTGGCGCGCTGGACGGCGGGGATTTTTCTTAGAACGGCCAAGACCGCTTCCGGCACTTGTCCGTCCACATGGACCACGGCCACGGCTTCGCGCGGAGTGCTGGAGGCTTCATTCGTTTCTTCCGCCGGGCGGCCCAGAGAAAAATTGGCGATGTTGATCTTGTGTTCGGCCAGGATCGTACCCACACGGCCGATCACTCCCAGCACGTCCTGGTTGCGCATGTAAATCAAATTGCGCTCCAACGGCGCTTCGACATCGATGCCATCCACGTGCAAAAGGCGCGGCATATTGCCGTGCAGGACCGTTCCCTTGACGAAATGTTCTTCCTGGCTGGTCTTGAGGAAAACGGAGATGACGCTTTCCCCACGGGAGCTTTTGGGCTGAGTGGCTTCATGGACACGCAAACCACGCGCGGCGGCGATGGTGGTGGCGTTGACCAGGTTCGCTTGTTCCTCCAACCCCTGATTGAGAATGCCCTTGATGGCGGCGTTGCGGATGAGCTCGGTTTTTCCTTCCGCGATGTGGCCACTGTAACGGACCGATATTTCCTCGATCGTGCCTTCGCTGGTTTGGGCGAGGAACGCGCCCAGGCGCTCGGCTAACACGGTGAAGGGCTGCAATTCTTGATATTCCTCGTGCGAGACCGAGGGCACGTTGACGGCATTCTGGATCACGCCGTGTTTCAGATATTCCTTCACTTGCTGCGCGATCTGGACGCCCACGGCCTCCTGCGCCTCATGGGTGGAACCACCGATGTGGGGCGTGAGAATGACGTTGGGCAACGTGGCCAAGGGCGAATCTTTAAGAGGCTCGTGGACAAAAACGTCGAGCGCTGCACCCGCTACATGGCCTTGCTTGAGGGCTTCGACCAGGGCGGCCTCGTCTACAAGCTCGCCACGGGCGCAGTTCACCAGGCGAATTCCCTTCTTCATTTTCTTCAACGATTCGGCGTTGATCATGCCGGTGGTTTGCGGAGTCAGACCGACGTGCAGCGTGAGGTAGTCGGCGGCAGCGTAAATTTCGTCGAGCGATGCCATGCGGATATTTTGATCTTTCGCGATCGACGCGGAGACGAATGGATCGTGGGCCATGATTTCCATGCCGAAGGTGCGCGCGCGACGGGCCACTTCCATGCCAATTTTTCCCAAGCCGACGATGCCCAGCGTTTTGCCGCGCAGTTCCGTCCCTTGCAGAGATTTCTTTTCCCATTTACCGGCGTGCATGAGGGCATCGGCCCGGCACAAATGGCGCGCCATGGCCAGGCACATGGCGATGGTCTGCTCGGCAACGGCGACGGCGTTGGCGCCGGGCGTGTTCATGACACATATACCTTTGCGCGTGGCGGCTTCGAGGTCGACGTTGTCCACGCCGACGCCGGCGCGGCCTATGACCCGCAACTTGGGCGCGTGTTCGAGCAACGCCGCATCCACTTGCACGGCGGAGCGCACGACTAAAGCGTCGGCCGTCTCAAGCTCGACGGTCAGCTTGCCATCCAATTGATCATGGGTGATGACGGTCCACTCCGGTTCCCGAAGCAGATCGACGGCAGAAGAAGAGATTTTTTCCGCTACGATGATTTTCATAAGTGTGTCCGAAAAAATGAAGAGTACATTCTAGCAGGCGCGGACGGATGCGCGGGAACCTCAGTCACAGTTGAGTGTGATAACCGTCACAGCATTAAGGGTAACTGGCACACTCGCATTCCAGCGGCTGCCACCAGCGGCTAAAGCCGGTACTGAAAACAACCCAGCTATCGCAGCGCTGAAGCGCAGCGCCACCCAAAATCAAGCAACCGAAGTTACCTGCCGAAGTACGCCCCGTCCGGCTACTGCAGCTTCGCCTGGCTCCGAGCATAGACTTCCTGGGCGGCGCGCACGGCCGATCCATATTGCACGGGTTTTCCAGTTACGCGGGTAAGCACGTGCTCGAGCGCGCCCAGTATCCCGATCGTGTCCAGATAGTCGAAGTAGCCAATGTGGGCGATGCGGAACAACTTGCCCTTCATGTCGCCCTGTCCGTTGGCCACCACCGCCGAGAAGGTTTCGCGGAACTCCTTCACGAGCGCGCCGGAATCCAGTCCCTCGGGCGCGTTGATGGCGGTGAGCGCCGCCGCCGGACACGATGGAGCAAACAGCGTCAGGCCCAGCGCCTTGGCGCCGGCGCGGGTCATCTCCGCCGCCAGTTCGGCGTTGTTCACCAGGGCCTTGCGTCCAGCCACCATGTCGCCGCCGCCCATTTGGCGGACAAAATCCAGCGCAGCTCCCAGCGCGGCAAACAACGAGGTCGCGGGAGTGTAGGCCGACTCGCCCTTGGCTGCGTTCTTGCGTTCCTTGCGGAAGTCGAAGTAGTAGCGCGGAGACTTCGCCGTCTCCATGCGCTTCCACGCGCGTTCGCTGAAGGCCGCATAAGCAAGGCCGGGAGGAATCATCAGCGCCTTCTGCGAGCCGCCAACGATCACGTCGATTCCCCAAATGTCCACATCGAAGTGGGTCGTGCCCAGGCCAGTGATGGCGTCCACGACAAGCAAGGTGTCGTCGCCCTGCGCGCGCACCAGTTTGGCGATCGCCTGAATGTCATGCCGCGCGCCAGTGGAACTTTCCGTCGCCTGCACATAGACGGCGCGCACGTCGGGCGTCAATTTCTGCCGCACCGCGTCGAGCGAAAATGTCTCGCCGTAGGGCACCGTGATCAGCTCGACCGCGCAGCCAAAAGCCTTGGCCAGATCGCGCCAGCGTTCGCCGAATTTTCCGGCGGTGAGCACCAGCACCTTGTCGCCAGGCGAGGTCAGGTTCGAGACCGAGCCTTCCATCGCTCCGGTGCCGGAGCAAGCCAGCACCAGCACGTCGTTCTTGGTGCCGATGAAGTCCTTCATGTCGCTCAATACTCGCGAAAACAGCGAGCGGAAATCGGCGGTGCGATGATGCATGGCAAACGAAGCCATGGCCGTCTGTGCCGCAGGCAGCAAAGGTGTGGGTCCGGGAGTAAAGAGGCGGTTTTTGAGCAGCATCGTATCAGTCCTCGGGAATAGGAATTTGCGTTAGTTTACCGGAACAAACGCCCTACACAAGAATTTTTTTGTGGAGCAAAAAATAAACGTTGGGAGGGGCCGGCTGAGCCGGGCTGAGCCTCCAGCTTATCTTTATCCGTCGCCCGTAAGATCTATAGCGCTTCCAGCTTATCCAACTCCTCCATTGTTCGCGCCAGGATATTGTCGGGAGATCCCTTGGCCACAATCGTCATCAGCAGGCCCAGACCTTTGTAGAATTGGATGAGTGGAGCGGTGCTTCGTTCGTAGGCTTCCAAACGCACGGCGATGGACTCGGGCTGGTCGTCTTCGCGCTGAAAAAGCCGTCCGCCGCAGCGATCGCACACACCCTCGACCTTCGGCGGTCTTTCGGTAACATGGAACACCGACTTGCATTTTTCGCAGGTGCGGCGGCCACTCAGGCGGCGGACAATCTCCTCCACCGGCAGTTCGTAGTTCACCACGGCGCTCAGCGAAATTTTTTCTTTCTCCATCAGCTCTTTCAACGACTCGGCTTGCCCCAGCGTGCGCGGAAATCCGTCGAGAATAAAGCCGCCGCAGTGGAGAAGGCAGTCTTTCCGCTCGCGCACCATCTCCCACACGGTAGAGTCCGGCACCAGATCGCCGCGGCGCATGTATTCCAGCGCGGCCTTCATGGCCGGAGATTGATCGCATTCGCGCAGCTTTCCGGCCGCTCGAAAGACGTCTCCGGTCGAGAGGTGACACGCCCCCAGACGCTCGGTCAGGAGTTCGGCTTGCGTGCCTTTGCCCACGCCCGGCGCCCCCAGCAGGACCAGCCGCCACGGATGCTTGCGCTCGGCGGGAACGGCTGAGCACTTCACTTTACTTTTTTCTTTACCTTCCGCTGAAGGCCCTTGCAACCACGCTGCGCGATCGTTCTTGATTGGTGTATTCATCGTTAATATCAGTTTACGCAAACTCATGCCCGTTTGACGTGATCGTGGTCACACACGCGTGGGCAGATCCAGCAGCGCTACGTTACGGGCCCAAGTACAGCGCAATGGGCAGCATTACCGCGGTTACTTCTCAATGGCTCCGCTTTCCATTACTGTTGATTTCAGTGACACTGCCCTTTCCCGTGTGTGCCCGCGCGGTTGCAGACTATTTGTAAGCGAGCGTTTGTGCACGATAACGAAAAACCTGAACCCGCGTACCACGAACTTCTGGGCCGGCCGATTCGCGAGCTCGGGCTTACGCTCGCCGGGTCGCCGGTGGAGCGCTTCGTCGAACAGCTCTATCGTGAACTGGAGTCGAAGGGGCTGACCAAATTTCGCCCTGCCTGTTACTTGACCGATGAGTGGGGATGTCCGTCGGGCGAGCCCATCATCGGGATTCCCTTTTATCTGGCGAATGCGGCACTGGCGCAACTGGAAAAGGAAACGCACGACCTCGAAGACGCGAGAGAAATCATGATGTACCTGCGGCATGAAGCGGGACACGCGTTCACCTACGCCTACAAGCTGCACAATGCGCCGGAGTGGAAACACATCTTCGGACCGTTTCGCCGCCCCTATCGCGACAACTACCGGCCCGCGCCGTTCTCCCGCGACTATGTGCGGCATTTACCGGGATGGTATGCGCAAAAGCATCCCGATGAAGATTTTGCCGAGACCTTTGCGCTGTGGCTGACGCCGCGCTCGAATTGGCGCAAGCGCTATCGCGGCTGGGGCGCGATGGAGAAGTTACTTTACCTGGACCGGCTGGCGCGCAAATTGGGGAAGAGCGACCCTCCGCGGCGGCGCGGACAGGCCGACATCACGGTCGATGACATGGAAACCACGGTGGCTGAGTTTTATCACCAAGCGGCGCGGGAAGAAGTTGCGGTCACCGGGCTTACGCCGGATACGGATTTGCGCGACATCTTTCCCGTATCCAAGCGGCGGAAAACGGCACTGTCGGCGCACGAGTTTCTGCATCGGCACCGCAAAGCCGTGATTGACAAAGTCGCGCAGTGGACCGGCGCGCAGCGTCCGCTAATCAAAACTTTGATGGACACCATTGAAAAGCGCGCCGGCGAGCTCGACTTGCGCGCCGACAACACCCGCGGCGCCGAACATCTGGCCGAAGTCACGGCCTATGTCACCGCGCTGGTGATGACTTACGTGGCGAAAGGAAAATTTATTCAGCCGTAACCATGTGGAGGGACGGGCGAGGACGCCCGGCGCTCCACCTGCAAGCTTAGGAGACACAATGATCGGAGCAAAACTGAAAATCGCGCTGCTCTACGACGTATGGAATGAAGATCCGGTCGCGGCGGCGGCCAAAGAAGAGGCGGCGCCCGCGAGCAAGCCCCTCAAAAAAGTGAAAAAGGTCAGGAAAGAGAAGACCGATCGCGAGGAAATTTTCGAAGCGTTGCAGAAATTGGGCCACGAGCCTTCCTATTTCGAGCTCGATGGACGGCCGCAGTCGCTGCACTCGCTCTCGCGCTGCGATGCCGACCTTATATTCAACCTGACCGAGTCTTTCGGCGGCGACGACACCAAGGAAATGAACGTGGTCGCCTATCTCGACCTGCTGGGATTGCGCTACACCGGTGCCGGCCCTCATGCCAGTTTTCTCGCACAGGACAAAGCGGTCGCCAAAAAGATCTTCGCGTTTCACGGCATCAAGACCCCGTTCTTCGCCACCGCTTATCGCGGACGCATTGAACATGCCCACGACATTTCTTTTCCGCTCATCGTCAAACCTTTGTGGGAGGATGGATCGATCGGCATCGATGCCGGCTCGGTCGTCAAAAACGTCAAGGAGATGATGGAGCGCATCGAGTACATCCAGGATGAATTCGACTCGCCCGCCCTGATTGAGGAATTCATCGAGGGGCGCGAAATCTACGCCGCAATTCTGGGCAGCTACGAACGGACGCGGGTCTTGCCGCTGGTCGAGCTCGACCTCTCGCGCTTGCCCGAAGGCACTCCCAAAATCGCCAGTTACGATGTGAAGTTCGAGAAAAATACCGAAGCTTACAAGCTCACCAAATCGCAAATCGCGGAAAATCTCGACGAAGATACGGCGAAGCGATTGTCCGATACGGCGCTGGCCGCATACCGGGCGTTGAAGCTCCGCGACTACGGACGCATTGACATGCGGCTCGCCCCCAACGGCGATGTTTATGTGATCGAAGCGAATCCGAATCCGTGGCTGGCGAGCCGCCAGGAATTTGCCGTGGCCGCCAAGGCCTCCGGACTTTCCTATACCGAGACCATCGGCGCAATTATTGACTTGGCGATGAGCCGCTACCTTAATACCAACCTGACCAACGCCAACGCGCTGTCCTAGCAGCCCGTGGTGCAAGCCGGGGAGCGACGCACTAGCGGCGCCTTTCGTGAATTGTCATTCTCAGTCAACCGCAGGCTACTCCAGCGCTTCGGGCTCAAGGGAAATGTTCTTCTCGCCTCGGGCGCGTTTTTCCCAGTATTTTTTTACCCAGGCTTCATAGCTCTTGCCGGCTGCGGTGTCGCGTCCGGTAAAAGCGATGGCGGCAATTTCGGAATAGGGAATGGCGGGGCGCTCGTTACTGTTCGCGAGCATCAGACGCACTACGGAACCCGCCAACGTTGGGCCAATGCGGCGGTCGAAAAGATATCCGGCAATATCGGGGCCATTTTTTCGCGTGATGGTCACGTCGCCGCGATAGTCGAAGGCTTTTTCTATGACCGCTCGTATATCGGCTTCGGTGGCAAGTTGCGGGATCCACCCCTGAAGATTTTCGCGCTCGAAGCCGGGAACAACTTCGAGTTCGTCGGTGGCGCGCGCTCCATGAGTGGCGGCCTGGGCGCTATGGGGTAGCGCGGGATCGTGCCCATGTTCGCGGCCGCTCATACGCGGCCCGCTTCGGTTTGGCTCATGTGGAGACGGGGTTCTGCCCCGTCCGGGCGGGGCCCTTCGGCTCCGCTCAGGGCAGGCTCCGCCCCGCCTCCACACGTAACAGGCGCTTCAATCTGTACTAGCGGATTGTAGGAGTGTACCGGGCGCACATCGCGATCGAGATCGGCGAGCGCCTCTTGGTCGGAATAGAGTGAGAAGGTCGCCTTCACCGCGTCCGCAAATCCGCGCAGAGAGCCGAACATGTCGTCCACCGACGTCGTTTCGTAACCGCAATGCACCATGCAGTTGGCGCACTGCGGATTGCCCGACTCGGTACCGTAGTTCGCCCACTCCGTCGTTTCCATCAATTCCTGGAAGGAATCGGCGTAGCCGTCCTGCAACAGGTAACAGGGCTTTTGCCATCCGAAGATGTTGTAGGTCGGCATGCCCCAGGCCGTGCATTTGTAGTCGCGCTTGCCCATCAGATATTCGAGGAAGAGCGGCGACTGATTGAAACGCCACGTCTTCTTGCGGTTCGATAGCATGGCGCGGAAGAGGCGGCGGGTGCGGGCACGTCCCATGAAATGTTTTTGGTCGGGCGCCTTGTCGTAGGAATATCCGGGCGAGACCATCATGCTCTCGACACCGGCCTCCATCATCTCGTCGAAGAACTGGCGCGCGCTCTTCGGATCGGCGCCATCGAACAAAGTTGTGTTGGTGGTCACGCGGAAGCCGGCGGCAACGGCCGCGCGGATGCCGTCGAGCGCAATTTCGTATCCCCCTTCGCGGCACACGGAAAAATCGTGGTGCTCTTTTTGTCCATCCACATGTACGGAGAAACTCAGGTACTTGCTGGGTTTGAAGAGGCGCAACTTTTCTTGCAGCAGCAGCGCGTTGGTGCAGAGATAAACATATTTCTTGCGCGCGACCAGGCCCTCGACAATTTCGGCGATCCGCGGATGCATCAGCGGCTCGCCGCCGGGAATCGAAACCATCGGCGCTCCGCACTCATCAACCGCTTTGAAGCAGTCTTCCGGCGAGAGATCTTTTTTCAGGATGTGGGCGGGATACTGGATCTTGCCGCATCCGGCACACGCCAGGTTGCAGCGGAACAGCGGCTCCAGCATGAGCACGAGCGGATAGCGCTTGCGTCCGGCCAGCTTCTGGCGCAGAACGTAGGAGGCCACGGTCCACATCTGGGATACGGGAACTGCCATTGCCCCTCCGGGAAGATTGTGTGTCTTAATGATACCGGATTCTGGTTTGCCGAAGGCCAGGTTTCAAAGTTTCAAGGTTTCAAAGTTTCAGAATCTCAATCTAATTTCATCCCGCTCTTGACCGCTGGCATCCTTCGCGCAACAATCTAATTGACTCCCAATGAGGTGGATCATGCTGGCTTATCTGTTTGTCATTTTTGCGGTGGCGGTTCGTTTTATGCCCCATCCTCTGGCCCTCACTCCGGTAGCGGCGGCGCTTCTCTACTTTGGCGCGCGCGGTCCGAAGCGCCAATTGTTTGCGCCCCTGGCGCTGCTCGCCGCGTCCGACGTCATCCTCACCAAGATCGTCTACTCGTATCCCTTCACCTGGGACCACTTCGTGACCTGGGCGTGGTATGCGGCGATTCTCTGGCTGGGCAGCCAGCTGCGCGAGAACTCCAACTGGCTGCGGGTCGGCGGTGCGGCGCTGGCCAGTTCCATTTCATTTTTCGCGGTCAGCAATTTCGCCGTCTGGGCGTGCTGGGCAATGTATCCGAAAACGCTCGCCGGTCTCGTGACCTGCTATGCCGCCGGCCTGCCTTTCTTCCGCCGTGGAATCGCCGGCGACATGCTCTTCACCGCAGCAATGTTCGGATTGCCAGCACTCGCCGCGGCGATAGCCCGTTCCGCGAACAAGCCGCAAGGAGTAACAGCCGCCTAGCACTAGCAGAACTAGCTCGTGTGGGGACGGGGCTATGCCCCGTCCAAGCCGGGCGCACCTCGGACGCGCTTCGCCCGCCGCCAGACAAGCCACGCCATCAGCAGAGCTCCCACGCCCGCCAGAATCCACCAGAAGTGGTGAGCGAAAAGACCCCCCGTCAGCGTCACAATCTGCGGACCGAACCAAAGAGTCAGCAGCGCCTCGATCAGGAAGCGCACGAACCGGCCCGCAAAAATCGCCAGCAGAAAGTGCCCGAAATTCATCTCAAAGGCCGCCGCTGCCAGCACCACAATCTTGAAGGGCGCGGGTGGCGGCAACATCGCGGGAAACATCAGCGCCCAGAATTCATGGCGGTCGAAGGATTCGTGGATCTTCTCGAACCGCTCCGGCGAAAGCCGCTTGCGCAACAGCACCTCTCCGCCCGTATATCCGATCACGTAGAGAACGATGCTTCCCAGCGCCGACCCGGCCGAGCCCAGCAGCACGTACACCAAGAACTGTGGACGATGGTTGTAGACGTAGCCCACAAAAATCGCATCCAGCGGCATCCCCAGGAATGAGCCATCCACCGCCGCAAACGCCAGCATCCCCCACGGCCCCAGAGGCGCAAGCGCGCGCGCGATCCAGCCGCCGTAAGCGTGGAGAAAATGTTTGATCTTGTTCAAATGAGTAAGACTAGTTTACGCGAGAAGTGAAGTGCGGTCGTTGGGCGTTGGTCATTAGTCGTTGGCAAAACATATTCTGCAAACTGCGGATGTAAATCGGGGCGGCTCGCTGACGACTAACGACCCTCATGCTCCGTTCGCCCCGCAATCAACTCCAGCACATGGGGCAGCAAATCCATCACCGCCTCCAGCGACTCGACCGCTCCCGCCGGACTGCCCGGCAAATTCAAGATCAGGCTCGTTCCCCGGATGCCGCACACGGCGCGGCTCAGCGCCGCGAAGCGCGTCCGGTGCGCTCCCTCGGAGCGCATCCGCTCCGCGATCCCTTCCACCAGGCGCTCCGACACAGCGCGCGTGGCTTCCGGCGTCACGTCCCGCGGAGCGATTCCCGTCCCGCCCGTGGTCACCACCAGCCGGGCCGATTCGCACAACTCAATCAGTTTTTCCTGGATCGCCGCGCGCTCGTCGGCCACCACCCCGCGTCCGACTACTAGGAAATTTCGCCGCCCCAGCGCTTCCGCCACCGCCGGACCGGAGAGGTCCACTTTTTCGCCGCGTGAACACGAATCGCTGACCGTCAGCACCGCCGCCGGCGTGCGATCGAGCAGCGAGGCATCAGGTGTCGAGCAGGACATCTTCACCCTCAGCCGCCGCGTCCCGCTGCGCCTCGTCCAGCAGCCGCAAGCCTTCCATCAGCAGGCCCTGCGTATTCAGCGTCGTCGTTTCCTGTTCCGACTTGCCGTTGAAATCAATCTGGAAGTTTCCTTCCGTCCAGCGCAGCACTTTGAAGACCGCCGCGTCTCCCGTAATCGGACCATACGTGGCGTGCTTGGCCTGCCCCTGGTTGAAATAGATCTCGCATTTGTCGTCGCCATTGGTCATGGTCAGCAGGCAACTCTTGCGCCCCATCTCCAGCGATTGCACCAGGTCGATCACGTTCATCTGCGTCAGGCTGCCGCGCAACACACCATCGGCGGACTCCGCCTTGCTCAGTTTCTCCAAAGCGATCCGGTCCACCACGCGCTTGATTTTGTGGACGGCGTCTTTCAGGAAAAAAGGTTTTTCCAGATAGTCTTCGATCGGGTCCTGCATTGACAATCGTTCGCTGATGTCGGCCTTGCTGGCCATCAGGATCACCGCGATCCCCGCCGTTGCCGGCCTGGTTTTCAGTTTCTCCAGCAACTGCCGCCCATCCATGCCCGGCATGCGATAGTCGCAGATCAGCACATCCGGCACGTCTTCGACCGCCTTCAGCAACGCATCCGCCGCGTCGCTCGCGACCGCAACCGTGCCCATCGCCGACAGCGCCTGCTGTAGCATCCCCAGCACCATCGGGTTGTCATCCACCAGCAGAATTTTGACGTCGCTCGCCATATAAAGAAAAAATTATTTTCGCTTCGCGCTTCTCCGGTAGTTGCCGCTCTTGCCGCCCGACTTCCGCTGCAGCACCACGTCCTGGATTTCGATGCCCTTATCGAGCGCCTTGCACATGTCGTACACGGTCAGCGCCGCCACGCTGGCCGCGACCAGCGCTTCCATCTCCACTCCCGTCTCAGCCGTGGTCTTTACTTTCGTGGCAATAGAAACGCCATTTTCGCACACGCGCAGGGTCACGGCAATGTGCGCGAGCGCCACCGGATGGCACATCGGAATCAACTCCGCCGTCCGCTTTGCCGCCATGATGCCCGCCGTCCGCGCCACTTCGAGCGGATCGCCCTTGGGATTTTCCGGCAGCGCCCGCAACACCTCCGGCGTCATCCGAACGAACGCGCTCGCCTCCGCTTCTCGTGCCGTTCGCGCCTTCCGTGACACGTCCACCATCCGGGACTGCCCCCGAGCGTCGTAGTGCGAAAGCTGAGACTTTTTTTTCGTCATTGCCAACAGGTTACCGTAAACGCCCTAGAGGTCGCATCCTCACCGCATCAATAACGATACCCACTCTCCCGCCTCAATCCGCTCCCGCTCCGGAGGAACCACCACATAGCAGTTCACCCCAGCCAGCGCGGCGATGTCGCCCGAACCCTGCCATCGCGCCAGCTCTACCTCGGCATTCTCAAACTCTCCCGATAGCACCGCCGGAAGAAATCTCTTCAACCCAGTCTTAGTCTGGATTTCCGACTTCAGCCGCGCACGGAGAAAAACCAACCGCTGCGGCGTCATCCCCGCCAGCGCCTCGATCATCGGACGGGCGAACAATTCAAAAGTCACCATCGTGGATACCGGATTCCCCGGCAACCCAAAAAAATATTTCTTGCCACATGAGCCGAACACCACCGGCCGCCCCGGCTGAATTTCCGCCCCCGTAAAATAAAATTCCGCCTTCAACTCCCCAAGCACCTGCTCCACCAGATCGTACTTCCCCATGGAAACGCCGCCCGTCAGCAATAGGAGATCGCATTCCAATCCTTCATCAATCAAGCTCCGCAACCGCCGAGGCTCATCCGGAGCGATCGCGAGCCGCACCGCCTCTCCGCCCACACTCTGGACCTGCGCCGCCAGCGAATACGAATTTGAATTTCGTATCTCGGCCGGCCCCGGCGTCCGGTCAATTTCCACCACTTCGTCGCCCGTGGAAAGCACGGCCACGCGCGGCTTCCGGAAAACCTGCACCCGGCCCTGGCCCACTGACGCCGCAATCGCAATGCCCGTATAATCCAGCCGCCGTCCTCGATCCAAAAGCAGTTGTCCCGCGCGCGCTTCCGACCCACGCGGCACAAAATTCTCGCCCGCGCTCACGCCGCGCTGTATGTCAACAAATTTTCCGGTGAGGGTGCCCCATCCTAACGTCGCGTCTTTTGCGACGTTAGGGTGGGAGCATTGTCCGACCGAAGTGTGTTCCACCATCACCACCGCGTCCGCCCCCGCCGGCAGCGGAGCCCCCGTCATGATCCCCACCGCCTGCCCGCGCCCCACCAAGCACACTCCCGCCTCCGGCCAGTCGCCCGCCTTTACTTCGCCCACAATTTCCAACCGCGCCGGGACCTTCGCCAAGTCCGTCGCCCGCACCGCATAGCCATCGCGAGTAGCCCGATCAAATGGAGGAAAGTCGCGGTCCGCCAAAATCCCCTCCGCCAGCACCCGTCCCAAACCTGCCAGCAAATCCACCGTCTCCACTTTTCCCGGCCCGACGCCAGCCGCATGAAGCTCAACAATGTGTCGGGCCTCTTCAAAGCTAACCACCCGAGTCACGGGCGCTGAAAAAGAATGGGAAGAAAAAGACATGCAAGAATCATACGCTGTCAAATTTTGCTCTGGCATCGCTGAGATGAGGGAAGAGAAGAAAACGGCAATATGTTTTCTGAGAACCGGGAACTGAGAACTGATAGCTGACAGCTGAAATCCGTCCTACCGCGCCAGTTCCTGCCCCAGCACGGTCGCATTGCTGGCGAAACAAAGGCCGGTTTCCAGGTCCACCAGGCCCGAGCGGACAAGTTTCGCGATCTCGCAATCGAAGTGCTGCATGCCTTCGCTCTCGCTGGCTTTGATCGCATCCAGCAGTGTGCGTCCCGGGCGTTCGCCTTGTTCGACGCAATCGCGAGTGCGCGAGTTGGATTTCAAGATTTCAACTACGGGAACGCGGTCGCCGCCATTGGCGCGCGGGATCAGCCTCTGCACAATGATGTAGCGGAAAGTTTTGGCGAGACGTTCCCGCACCGATTGCTGTTCGCCGGCGCCGAACGCGCCTACGATGCGCTCCACCGTCTTCGAGCTGTCCACAGTATTCATGCTGGAAAGAACGAGGTGGCCGTTTTCGGCGGCTTCGAGCAGGATCTCGAGCGTTTCCCGGTCGCGGATTTCACCCACCATAATCACCCGCGGTGCCTGGCGCAACGCGGCCCGCAGCGCCAAAGTGAAATTCGGCGCGTCGCTGTGCACCTCGCGCTGGTGCACCGTCGATTTCTTGTGCCGGTGCAGAAATTCGATCGGATCTTCCACCGTCAGCACGTGATAGCAATGTTCGCTGTTGATGCGGTCAATCAAGGCGGCCAGTGTCGAAGACTTCCCCGATCCGGTCCCTCCCGTCACCAGGATAATGCCGTTGCGGACCTTCGCGGCATCTTCCAATTGCGCCGGCAGATGGAGCGAATGGAAAGTCGGAATGACGGTCGGAATGACGCGCATCACAATTGCGCAGCTTCCGCGCTGGATAAAGACGTTGACGCGGAAACGCGCCATTCCCGCTAATCCGTAGGAAACGTCGCAGGAACCCTGCTCGCGAAGCGTATTGATGGCTTGCTGATTGGCGCCGATCAGATCGGCCGCGATGCGGCGCGTGTCATCCGCCGAAAGCATGCCGCTCCCGGGAATTTCGACCGCCGTGAGTTGTCCTTGGATCTCGACTTGAGGCGGACGCCCTGGCGAAAAAATCAGATCGCTGACCTTCTCGGAAGCGCGCAACATGCCGGCGAGCAGGACCGGCGTCGGTATCGAGCCCGTTCCGCTGAGGCCCTCAAAGGCAATCGCAATCGGGGAATTTCCCGGAGCAGCCATCTCATGTACTCCCAGTCACCGGTATTGACGCCGCAGGGGAGAAACGTCGCGCAGCCGGAGAACCTATGTAATAAATGTAGCGCCGAAGTGCCGAAGAGCGAAGAACAAGTAGGTCATAGACCTCGGTAACCTGAGGGCAGTTGCCAGTACCCAGTTGCCAGTACCCAGTTGTCAGTTCTCCGAAAACCCAAGCGCTCGTTGCGTCATCTTTCGAGTCTCCGCTTCAGTTGGCGCTATGGTTTTACTGGCAACTGGATACTGGCAACTGGTACTGGGTTTAGGCTAGTTCTTCGGGTTTTTTTTCTTGTTTCCGAAGCCCGTTTCTATGGACGCGCCAATGGTCGTCAGCATGTCTTTGGCCGGCTGAGCGAACTGACCAGTCGGAGCTAGCTCAAGGTATTTTTGAAAGGCCTCGGCTGTGCCTTCGGGAGCGACCATCTTGTCACCCTTCAGCGTGGCTTTGCCGATCAGGTTCACGCCTTTCCAGTAGTAAGCCGGGGCTTTGGTCGGATCGGCGGCAATCACCTTGTCGAATGCCACGATCGCATCGTCCACCTTGCCCGCATTGGTCAGAACGGCGCCCTCGTTGTACAGGTACATGGCCGCGTGCGGCGGATCGAGTTGGACCGCCTTGTTATAGTCGGTCACGGCATCGTCAATCTTATTGGTCTTCGCACAAGCATCGCCAAGGTTGTTATAGTAGCCGGCCATTTTCCTGTTATTCTCGGGGTCTTTCTGCGCTAGTTCAGAACCGCTGCGCAGTTCGATTGCCTTCTGGTAACTGGTGATGGCCATCTCGTAGCGGTTCTTTTTTTCGGCGGGATCGGTCTGCTTGGGCCCCGACATGCGGTAGGCGTCTCCGAGCGCGGCCCAGATTGGATCGCGAGTGCCGTCGATCTTGTTGGCGTCATTCAGAGTGGCGATTGCGGCCTCGTAGTCCCCGGCATCGGCAGACGCAGCGGCGGCTTTGAGTTTTTCGTTGAGCGTGCCAACGGTGCTCTTTTCTTTCGCCGCTTTGTCGGCCGCCTCCTTGATCTTGGCGGCTTGTTCGGGAGTCAATCCCTGGGCCTTCGCTGCGTTCACCTGTTCTTTCTTCAGGTCGAAGTCCAGCGGTGTTTCGTCTACTCCTACCTCGACACCGTTGAAGTGAAACAGTTCCTTGTCGTCCTTGCGGAGCTTCACGTTGTACTTGCCGGGGACGATGCCGAGCGAAAAATACTCGCCCTTGTTGTTGGTTTTGAGGGTGTACTTATGCCCGGTTTCGACAGCATACCACTCCACTTCGCCTTGGACGATTGGCTTCCCCGCTTCGTCGGTGCATACTCCCTTCACGGTGCCCGTGGTTTGCGCGAACGCGAGTGGAACACACAGCCCCACGGCAAACACCAGCAACAGGGACAGAATGAAATATTTCCTCATGATTTGGCCTCCCGGCATTATTTCTGAATTTACTGAACTCTACGCACTGGTTTCGTATCGTGGCATCGCTTGAGCGATGCTGCTAGTTGCCCGAGATCGGACGCCCCTTTAGGGGCTGAACCTCGAATTCGATTTCTGAATACGGTCCTAGCTCAATCGGGCCACGGCTTCCGCGTACGGAATGGGATCTTCCGCACCCGCTTCCCGAAACGCGCGCCGCCGGAGCACACAACTGTCGCACACCCCGCAGGCGCGATCTTCGCGCTGATAACATGACCAAGTTAAATCGAACGGGGCATTCAGTTCAAGTCCAAGCGTCACAATCTCATGTTTGCGCATCGCAATCAGCGGTGTCACCACCCGGATTGTCCCTTCTTTTGTGCCCGCCTTCACGACCTCATTGAACGCCCGATAATACTCCGGCCGGCAATCGGGATAACCGGAACTGTCCGGCTCCACGGCCCCGATGTAGATTTTTTCCGCGCCCAGCACTTCCGCCCAACTGACAGCGACGGCGAGAAAATGCGCGTTGCGGAACGGGACGTAAGTAACGGGAACGCCAGTGTGCCCGCTGGCGCCGATGGCGTGCGCTTCGGGAACGGCAATCCTCGGATCGGTGAGGGCGGACCCGCCAATCGTGCGCAGAGCCTCATTCGGCGCCAGCAGCCGGTCGCGAATCTCGAGCCGGTCGCAGATGCTTTCAAATGCCCGCCGTTCGCGCGCTTCGGTGCGCTGCCCATAGCTGACGTGGACGGCAGCCGCCTGATGGTCGCGCGCCGCCAGCGCTGCACACACGCACGAATCCATACCGCCGCTGAGCAAAACCACGGCGCGGCTCCGGTTGCCGCTTAAGTTCGGTGCTGGGTTCGATTCCATGACCTGCCCGCGAAGCAAGGCAATCGCCGACTTCCGATTGTATGACAGTTGACAACGTTTCGGTGGAGCGACGTGGGGACGGGGCTTTGCCCCGTCCAAGCGGGGCGGAGCCCCGCTTGGACACGATCCAATCCCCTATTCGTAGCGCAGGCTTTCGACAGGATCGAGCTGCGAAGCGCGGATCGCGGGAACGGTACCGAACAGGATTCCGACCAGCGAGCAGACGACGATGGCGATGATGGCGGAGAGCCCGGATATGGGGATTTTATAG
Organism: uncultured Acidobacteriaceae bacterium; assembly: GCA_963827765.1. Taxonomy (GTDB): domain Bacteria; phylum Acidobacteriota; class Terriglobia; order Terriglobales; family Acidobacteriaceae; genus Acidiflorens. Next base: position 1,989,566 of record CAWHBX010000002.1, on the reverse strand, counting down.
GGAGTGAAGAAGTGGACGGAATAGGGAATGGCGAGTCCGACGACAATGCCGGCAACGCCGCCGATGGTGGAGATGAGGATGGCCTCGGAGAGGAACTGGAGGCGAATTTCGCGGTTGGTGGCGCCCATCGCTTTGCGGATTCCGATCTCGCGCGTGCGGGCGCTGACCGTGGCCAGCATAATGTTCATGATGCCGATGCCACTGACCAGTAACACCACCGCCGCAATCAGCAACAGCACCATCGTCAGAATGGTCGAAACCTTGTCCCCCAAGCTCACCAGTTGCGTCAGGTTCTCCACCTTGTAGACCGACTCCGGCCGATGCCGCGACTGCAGCACCCGCTTGATTTGGTCCGTCGCTGCAGTCACTTCATCCAGACTCGCCACGGTGAAATAAATTTGCCGCACAGCATTGGAGGACAAGAAAAACCGGCTCACCGAATAGGGGATTGCCATGGTGTTCTCCTCCACCTCGGTCTCCCCAAACGTCTCCACGCCCTCCTTGAATACCCCGATTACCGTAAAGGGCAGGCCGCTCAGCTTGATCACCTGGCCCACCGCGTTCTCGGGTGTTCCGAACATCTTCACGGCCAGCTTCTCTGTGATCACGCCGACCTTGTTGCGCCCTTGTGAGTCCTCCGCATCAAAGAACCGGCCCGCCAGCAACACCAGGTTCCGCACCTGACGGTATTCCGGAAACACCCCAAGGATCGAAATGTACTGCTCCTTGCCGTTGCCGACGCTGATGCGGTCGCTCAACGACACAAACGGCGTTGCGGCCACCACCGACGGCACCTGCTCGCGCACCGCCGTAACGTCATCGATGGTCAATTCATCGAGCGCCTCCGCCGTGATGCGCTGCCCTCCGCCGGCGTAGCTGGCATAGATCAAGTTGGAGCCGACGCCCTGAATCAGGGTCAGGATGTATTGTTTCCCCGTAAGCCCGATCGTGACCACCAGGACCAGCGAGGCCGTCCCGATCATCATGCCCAGCGCGGTCAGCAGAAACCGCACCTTGTTGCTGCGGAAAGTGTCGTAGGCAAAGCGCAGCCCCTCCGTCATCGCCAGCGCGGGCTTGCGCTGCCCGCCGTCCGGCGCGGAGTTGGTCACAACGACAGGTTGAGTGTCCAGAAGGTTCACGGTTCAGAATAATTCTTACGATGCCAAAACGCTTGCTCCAGGATTGGCTCGACCTTTCTCCCGAAGCGCCCGGTCACGAAATACGCCGCCAGCACCACAATCAGCGGGTCCACGGGCCTGAAGTAGTAGGTCTCCGGGTGCGAAAAATAATACGCCAGAGGGAAGAACACAAACACGATGCCAAAGCGCGCGGCCAGCCTCGCATTCGAGCGCCACACTCGGCGCAGCCCGGCCAGCGCCAGCACGGTCATCGTCGTACTCAAAAAAACATTGGGCGGATCGAGCGGCTCCTGCGCGAGGTAGGTGGGCGAGAAGCTCCAGTAACCGGTCCACATATATAACGCGCGGCGCAGCGTCATCCAAGCGTACCAAGCGGGGTGGGCGCGGATGTAATCCATCGCCTGCTCGCGCTTGTGCTCCATGTAGGCGATCTCCCCGGCCTGCTCGTATTCCGCGAGTTCGGCGTCATTGTGGTTCGGGTGCAGGGCGCTGTTCACCCAGCGCGTGGAATAACCGTTGTTGCCGATATATAACTCCAGCCCGAAACCACTGCGGACGGGAATGAGCTTATGGAATATCTCGTAGTTGCGAACGATCCAGGGCGAAAGCACCGCCAGCACCGCCAGGGTCGCGGCGAAGCCGGGCATCTTCCAGGAGCAACGCTGCCGATAGCGCTGGTAGCAGGTCCAAGCTCCGAGCAACGGCAATACCGATAGGACAACGGGCTCGGTCAGTGCGGCCAAGCCCGCGAGCAGACCGAAGCCAATCCAGTGGAGAAGCCGGCCGGAATTCTCCAGCTCCAAGGCCATGAGAAAAAGGCAAGCAAGCAGCAGCGTGACCAGACAGGTGGACCAAGCCCAGTCCGCGCCGTAGTAAATTCCATAGGGAGAAAACGCCCAGCCCCAGCCCGCCCACTTCGCCGCGCGGTCGCCAAAGCACCGGTGCGCCAGAAAAAAAACTGGAATGCAGGTGAGCGCCGAAAATAAACTGTTGATCGCCAGCGCCGTAACGACCGATGCCGGCGTGTGCGGCCCCAAAAGCCGGAAAATACCGGCCAGTAAATACGCGTACACCGGGGGCAAGAGCGCCGTCGGCCCGGTGTCGGCAAACACATTTCCGAAACCGTGCCCCGTAACCAGCGAACGCGCTACGCGGCCGAACGCCCAGTGCTCCACCACAAAAGGATCCAGCCACTCGTGATAGAGAAATGGAATCACGGCCAAGCGCGCAATCAGTCCCACAGCCACCATGGGCCCGTAGGCGGCCAGTGCGTTTTTTTTCGCTTCCCGCTTTTCGCCCATTTCCACTTCCTGAGTTCGCCCCCGTTGCTCCATCCGGCGAACCACCGCTTACGTATTCCGGCGGGGGCGCTACAACTCTTCGAATCCGGGCACGGAATCATGAGGATCCGGCGCGCTGCGAGGACCTTTTTTCAGGAGCAAAAAAACAGCCGCTGAAGACCGCGCCACAAATGTTGCGCTTCCGCTTCTCGCAGCCGCGGCTGCGCCTGACGATGGGGAGTTGGCTTGTCCCGCCAGATGCGAAGGGCTAGCGTATCATAAAGGTTTCCCTGAAAGTCATTTCACCCGTGGGAGTTTTTAGGAATGCGCTGTGCGTCATTCGGGCCGAAACCAGAGATCTCCATTGTTGTTCCGTGTTTCAACGAAGCAGTGGTGCTGCCAGAAACCGCGCGACGTTTGACTGCCAGTTTGGAGCGGATCGGACGGTCCTACGAAATCGTCTACGTTGATGACGGGAGCAAGGACGAAACTCCCCGTCTCCTGGCCGACCTTCACGCGCGAGATCCTCGGATCCGCGTGGTGAGGCTGTCCAGGAATTTCGGCCATCAGATTGCCATTAGCGCAGGATTGGAGCATGCCCGAGGCACCGCCGTAGTTCTGATTGATGCCGATCTGCAAGATCCGCCCGAAGTCATTTCCGAAATGGTGGGACTGTGGAAGCAAGGCCATGACGTGGTGTACGGCACGCGCCAGAATCGGGACGGCGAAACCGCTTTCAAAACCCTGACCGCGAAATGGTTCTACCGTTTCATTAACCGGCTTTCGGAGGTTCCGATTCCGCTGGACTCGGGCGATTTCCGGCTTTTGGATCGCAGAGTGGTAGACGCTCTGCTCGCCATGCCCGAGCGCGACCGTTTTGTGCGAGGCATGGTGAGCTGGGTCGGATTCCGCCAAGTCTCCCTGCCCTATGATCGCGCTCCCCGTCTCGCCGGAGATTCGAAGTACACACTGTTGCGGATGGCGCGCTTCGCCGCCGACGGTATCTTGTCATTTTCCATTGCGCCCCTGCGTCTTGCTACCGTCTTGGGCGTGGCCATTTCCGCCTTGGCGCTGCTCGGGGGCTTGACTGCGATAGGCTTCGGGCTGACCAACGGACGATGGATGGCGCCCTGGGCGTGGGTCTTGCTCGTCATCCTGCTTCTCGGGGGCGCACAGTTGTTGTGCCTGGGAATTTTCGGGGAATATCTCGGGCGAACCTACGCCGAAAACAAACGCCGCCCGCTCTATTTCGTGCGGGAAACTCTGGGCTTTGATGAGCCTCTTTCGCACACGGAGGAACCACTGCTCGCGCAAAACGACCGCAGTTCCACTCGCGCCGGTTTTGAGGGCTGATCCCGAACCTTCGCTGAGCGTACCAACTTGATTTCTCGTCTGCGCGCCCGTCACTCCACACGGCAAACTGCAACGCGCTGGTTGCGGTAGGGACACGTCATCCCGGCAACACCAGGCTCGGTTAGCACTACCCAGTCCACTCCGAACTGCGCCTTGAGACGCAAGAAATCCTGCTTTTGGAAGTCGCGCCACCCGCTTTGCGCGTTCACTTCCCGGAGCCAGCGTGGCCCCAAATGCGGCACCCGCACTACGATGCACGGGTCCTTCACCGCGTCGGCCAACACGCTCCGCTCGGCCAGGGCGCGAAAGCCATGGTAGTCCTCGCCCGCCATTTCCATGTAGCGCGGATCGAGCGCGAACAGGCTGTCCACTGGTGTGTTTTGGCTGATCCAGCGGAATGCCTCGATCCAATCATTGCGCGACGCCGCGCCCGGCAACTCCAGATGCGCGGTCGCGGGATACATCTGCCGCTGCGCATAAAACATCCCGGCGCTCAGCGGCACAAACAGCAGCAGCCAGCGCAGTACGTGCCGCTTGAGCACGTAGCGCCCCAGCAATCCTCCCGCAAGCAGCACAAACAAGAGATACACAAGGTGCAAAAAGCGCATCGGCTCGATCGAGCGAAAACGCTCCAGGCGCGGAGGCAGCATAAGAATCAGCGCGACCGCCAACTGGAACACGCCAAAGTACACCAGCCGCTCCGCCACCCGCGCCAGTACCGCCGAGCGCCAGCCGAGCGCCAGCGCCCGAAACCACCACAGCAGCGCCAGCGGGGCTACCACTCCCAGCCACTCATACCAATGCCAGTGCAGCAAAGAGTAGAACCCGCGCGTGGCCGCCGCTTGCCGCCATGTATCCGACGCGGGCTCGAACATCCACCCCAACGGCCAGAGCATCGCAGCCATCGCGGTAGGGTTAAGCTCCACTTTTTGCGGCTTCCACAGCAGAAACAGACAATAGGACACGCCGAACGGCGTCATGTTAAGGTGCAGGGGAAATGCCGCCAGCAGCAGCGCCCCAGCCAGCACCCGCCGCCCGTCGAGCACGGCGACGATCGCCCCCAAAATCAGTGCCGTGGCCAACGCCCGTGGATGCAGGTGCTGGTCCGTCAAACTCAGCGCCGTACCCGAGACCGGAAGGGTGAGCAAGACTGCCACCAGTGCCACCGCCGCCCACTGCTCATGCTCTTCCGCGAAACACCGCCGGGCGATTCGCCAGCACCCCCATAGAACCAGAAAAGTCGCGCCAAACTGCCAAAAGAAAAGCCCCCATGCCAGGGGCACATGGGTCCAGCGCAGGGAAAACGCAATCAGCTTGTCAAACACCGTCGCCTGAAACAGAACCCGGAAAAAATCCGCGTCGTGCGGAAACAAGGCCGGGTTCAGATTGTGCTTGATCGCCGCCAGGTAGTACGCATCATCCTCCAGCCCCGGATGGTATCCCTGCACCAGCATGGCAAACGCCGCGAGCAGCAGTAAGGCCAGCCAGGCCCAACCCGGCCACGAAGTCCCAGTGCGCGATGTGAGTTTATTGGGCAATGTTAGCCGTCCCTAGTGTAAGTGAGATTCGTATCAGGGTATCGTTTTAGCGATACCGTAACTTTGAAATCAATCGCCCTTTTAGGGGCTGGGATTTCCTCAGTTTCTTCAGGTGCTGGTTTTGCAAGTGGAGTTTCACTCCAGGCCGTTAGCCGCCGGACCGGCCGTCGGTAATCTCGGGACTGTAATACCCCGCGTCGAGACCCCGCTCCAGGCAGCGGCCTTTGCGATTGAAAATCCGGAATTGTCCCAACCCGATCTTCTGCAAACGGAATTGCACCGACGTCAGCACGACCTCCAGCCCATACCTCACGCTGCGCCGGAAATTGATGGAAGACGCTTCCTCGAAATATTTCGTCGGGCAGGAAACTTCGCCCATGCGGAAACCGAAATAAACGCATTGCGCAAGCATCTGGTTGTCGAAAACGAAATCGTCGCTGTTTTCCGCGAGCGGCAGCCGGGTCAGCACCTCGCGGCTGAAGGCGCGATAGCCGGTGTGATACTCAGACAGCTTTGCGCCCAAACAAATATTTTCGAAAAGCGTCAGGAAGCGGTTGGCAATGTATTTCCACCATGGCATGCCTCCCCGCAACGCCGTGCCGCCGATGATGCGCGAGCCGAGTACCACGTCATAGACGCCGTAAGCGACCATGCTCGCCATCGCCGTCACCAGCAGCGGCGTGTACTGGTAGTCGGGATGCACCATGAGGACGACGTCGGCGCCGGCCGCCAGAGCTTCGCGGTAGCAGGTCTGCTGATTGCGTCCGTAGCCGTAGTTACGGTTGTGCACGAACGCTTGCAAGCCCAGCCGCTGCGCGATTTCGACCGTGCGATCGGTGCTGTGGTCGTCCACCAGAATGCGAATATCAACCAGCTCGGGCAGTTCCCGCACCGTAGCTTTCAGCGTCTTCTCCGCATTGTAAGCGGGCAATACGACAGCAATGCGTTTGCCGTTGATCATGCAGTGCTTTCCTCGAGTGGACTCCTAGAATCATAACCGGAAACGCAACGTTTTGCTGGTGATAAGCTGGCGCAGCAACGCAGCGGCAGACCGCGGAAACGACTGCATTCACCGGGCGCGCACCACGTCGCGCAGCGTCAGTTCCAGTCCGCCGAATTCGGGATGGTCGTTCATGCCGAGCGAGTAGGCGATGTCCAGGCTGTCTCCGGCCAGCAACTGCAAACGGTCGCAGGATTCCTTCAGCCCCCAGCCCATCGCTTTGAATGCGATTTTCCCGCGCCCGAATGAAGATGATGATTGTGTGCTGGCGGGGCTCTTCCCAGTCCCCACGCGCATCCGAACATGCTTGTCTTTCACCGCCTGCGGAGGCGCCATCAACCTCACTCCTCGCGCGGCAAAAACGGGCTCGCGGTTTTCCATCCCAAAAGGTTCGAGTAAAACGAGCGCCTGATAAAGTTCGGGCGTGACTTCTTCAAGCGGAAGCTCTCGATCGAACTCCAGTTGCGGTTCGAAATCGGCGGGAGTAAGCCGGGCGCGCGCGTACCGGTCCAGATGCTCGCGCAGTTTTTCGACGTTGGCGCTGGGCAGCGCAAACCCAACCGCGTGCGCGTGTCCGCCGTAACGCGAAAACAGCTCGCGGCACGATTCGAGCGCGTTCAGCAGATGGAACGCTGGAATCGATCGTCCCGAGCCGTGCGCTTCGTCGCCTTCACATGAACGGGAAATGACCAGCGTTGGCCGCCCGTGGCATTCCACCACCCGTGACGCTGTGATGCCAATCACGCCGCGATGCCAGCCTTCGCCATCCACTACTACGCAATACGCTTCGCGCAACGCAGGCTCTTCTTCCAGACGGCGCTCGATGCTGTCCATGATGCGCCGCTCTTCTTCCTGACGCTCGGCGTTCAACCGGTCAAGTCTTCCGGCAATCTGCCGCGCGCGCTCCATGTCTTTCTCGTAGAAAAGTTCGACCACGTCACGCGCCACATCCATGCGCCCCGCGGCGTTCAGACGAGGCGCGATGCGGAAGGCGACTTCAATCGCGGTCAGCGCCCGCCCATCGCCGAGCTTGGCAACTTCAAGCAGCGCCTTCAGCCCAACATTCACCGGACGGCGCAGCCCCTGCAATCCCAGTTTCGCGAACACGCGATTTTCGCCGAGCAATGGGACGGCATCGGCGATGGTGGCAATGGCCACGACTTTCATGAACGACATCAGCAGGCGCGATTGGTCTTTCGCATCGAGGCACCGCTGCATCAATCCCTGGGCCAGCTTGAAGGCCACGCCCGCGCCGCACAAATACTTGCAGGGATAATCGCAACCATGTTGGTTTGGATTCACCACGGCCAGCGCCTGCGGAACGCCGTCCGTCCCCGGCAGGTGATGGTCGGTGACAATCAGGTCCACTGCAGTACGCCGCGCGGTTTCGGCGGCGGCGAAGGCGCGGATGCCCGTGTCCACGCTGATAATCAACCGCACGCCATCCGCAGCCGCGCGCTCGATCACTTCGTCGCGCATGCCATAGCCTTCGCGGATGCGGTGCGGCACGTGAAAGTCGGCCGCTCCGCCGCACAGCTCAATAGTCGTCTTGAGAATGACGATCGCCGTCGTGCCGTCCACGTCGTAGTCGCCGTAAATCAGGATCTTCTCTTTGCGCTCCAACGCCGCTTCCAGCCGGTTCAGCGCGGTTTTCATCCCGCTCATGAGCAGCGGGTCGTGGAGATCGCTCAACGCCGGCGAAAGAAAACGCGCAGCCGCCTCCGGCCCTTCGATTCCGCGGCTGACAAGGAGATCGGCAAGCACCGGCAGAGCGGAAGGAGAAATTTTCAGTTTGAAATCGTGCAGCGCCGCTTCGAGCACTCGGGCTTTAGAAGAATTCAACGGATTGGAGATCCATCGCATGATCGGCTTTCAAGAAGAACCAGATTAACAGGCCCCGCCCTTTCGCCAGCAGGATGCGCACCAGCGGTATTCACGAATGCGCCCGAACTGCCGATGAAATAAAACGGGGCAACCTGGAGTCTTCCGCTCACTTTGCCGCGCCTCCGGTATTGGAGCGCGAGACGTCCAGATCGCGAAAATACTATGACTCAGACAATGGCCACATCCAAAGCACCGGAGCTGATGGAACAATTGTGGGACCCGGAAAGTCTTCCGCCCTTCCCGGCAGTCGCACTAAAGGCGCTGAAACTCATGTCGGGCACGGATACGTCCCTGCTTGAACTTTGCAATCTCATTCGTCCCGATCCCGCATTCTCGGCTGCGGTCCTCCGAATGGCCAATTCTCCTCTGGTCGCCTTTTCCAAGGACATCACCAGCGTGCTTCAGGCATCCATGCTACTCGGCTTCCGGCGACTGAGGAACGTGGTAACGACGGTTGGCTTGAAGGCGTATCTTAACAATTCTTATACACCGCTCATGCAGTTATGCTGGCGTCACAGCGTCGCCTGCGCCATCGTCGCGGAGCGGAGCGCAAGTTGGACCTCATTGGACAAAGATTTCGCGTACACGGCAGGGATCCTGCATGACATCGGCAGAGTAGCTCTGGCAACGATCATGCCAGGGTCCTACGCTCGCGTCATCGAGCGCGGGGCAGACCGGCCTCAGGACGTGCTCCAGATTGAACGAGAGTTGTGCGGAATCGACCACTGCGAGGCGGGACATTCGCTGGTGGTCGCCTGGGAACTTCCCGAAGCGTTCATCGAGATCACCGCGCACCATCATGATCCGCAAGCGCGTCCGGCGGGCACAGCCTCATTGATTGCGCCCAGTTGTGCGTTGGCGGATGCGCTCGGGTTCGCGGTCATAAGCTGCCGCTCTCCTCGAAGCTATGCCGAGGTTGTCGGCTCATTTCCCGATCGAGCGCGAAAACGCTTCCCTGCCGATGCCAAAGATCTCGCCTCCGAAATCGCAGACCAGATCAATGTGATTGAGTCGGTGTAGCGGAACTGCTCCTGCGGGACTCCTACCGTTCTTCGTCCTGGTCGGGTTCATCGAACAGGAATCCGCCGGCATCCTCCGCCAAGTCGCGCAGTTGCTGAAAACGTTCGTACCATTCGGTGCCCGCTTCATAGATGAAGACGCATCCCTGGTACGCCCATCCAAGCTGCACGAAGCCGGTCTTGCCGATGTAGGACTTCAGCCAGCGGCTTTCTTCCAGATCTTCGTCGCTCCCGTACTCGGCGTCCGCGATCTGCTCGGACAAATGCTCCCACTCTTCGCGGTCGAGCGCCCAGGAGTGCATGGTCAGGAAAGGCGCGCCCGTGGATTTGGCCAGCTCCACGAAATCCTTCCAGCCATCCGGATTATGCGCCGCGTCCCAGAGCACGCAGGGAATCTCGTCGCACTCGACATAGCCAAAGAAGCGGCGCATGCCCAGACCTTCAATGAAGGCGGTCATATCGTCCTTCATGCCGGTCAGATCGTCTGGATGCGGAGACATTGGGGTGGGAGTCATGGAGTTCTATCATTGTACGGCTTGGCCCGAGCCGCCGCCACTGTAACTCGCTGCGAGGCTGCGAGCTGCGGGGCAACCCGTTTGCTCAAAGCTCGCAGCCCGTAGCTCGCGGCGCTACCCGTTTTCAGCCAGCCTTGTGTTAAACTTTTTATTCACAAAAAAGCGTTTTTATCATGCTCTTTTCCAAAGAATATGTGGGCTATCTGGCCCGCGAAGTTTCCAAAAAACTGGTGGCAAGCGGTCTCATTGAAACCAAGGCGATGCCCGCTCTTTCCGGGAAGGTGCACGCCGCTCTGCTCGATGAACTGGCGCTCGAGGACCGCATCAATGACGAAGTGCGCGTCATCCTCGAAGCGTATTCCGAAGAAATGCAGAAGAGCGGCGCCAATTACCAGGAAATGTTTCGCAAGGTGAAAACCGAGCTGGTGAAGAAATACAAGGCTGTTCTTTGAAGTTGAAAGCATAAAGTCGAAAGCGTGAAGTTGAAAGCATGAGGATTCTCCTGCCGTGCGATTGAGCCGCGACAAAGTCAACAAACTCGCCCACACGATCACCGATGCCGTGGCCGAAATGGATGAGGTCGAGTTCATCGAGGACCGCAACACCATTCGCCTCGAAGTCCGCAAGATCCTCGAAGAACTGCTCACGCAGGAAGCCCGCATTGATCAGGCCGCGCGTCAGAAAATCGAAAGCCAGCGCCGCACCATCATCGAGGGTTCCGAGGAGTGGTCGATCCTCTACCGCAAGTATTACAACGACGAAGTGAAGAAGCTGGGAGTGTAACCAGCTATCAGCTATCAGCTTTCAGCTGTCAGCTATCAGTGCTTCGATCGGTCCGCTAAAAGTACTGAACGGGGCTAGGCTAGGCCAGGCCAATCCCTCCGTTCTACCCTTCATCCCCCCAATCTTTTTACGAGCGTTTCTAGACAGTCACGCAATCTTGGATTGCGATCATCAAAGTATGCCCGCAGATTCGCAAATAATTTTTTTGACGCGGCAAGATCCAACCTGAACCTCTTAACCGAGTCCGTTTTCACAACCACAAGATTGAATTCTGCTTCGCTAGATTTGCTTTCATTGGGGCCAGACTCAATCAAATTGTCGACGTCTGCCAATTCCTTCTGATCAACAACGAAGACCACATCCTCACGTCGGAGAAAGGATGGTAGGGAACAGTTAAGCTCGGCCGTGCTTGGCTCCCGAACCGCGATAACGAGCGGATAAATGGGCTTGTCGATCGCACCTACAAATTCGAAGTAAACGGCTGGGGTCTTGAGCACATGACTGCCGCACCATGTCGAAGCAAATACCATGGTTCCTACAAGCTGGATGATCGCATAGATCACAAGAGCACATTTATTCATTTCCCTTATTCTCCATCAATACGTCCAACATAAACCTATGTTAACTGAGAGCTGAGAGCTGACGGCTGACAGCCTCATTTTTCTACTTCAAACTCCATCATCCGCAGCACATCGTCCTGATCCGCATCCTTGCTCTTGATCCCCGCCGCATCTAACTGACGCGCCACCGGCTGCACCACCTCTAGAATCTTCGCCAGCGTTTGACCTACGGCTTCTTTGTCGCTGCTGTCCGGGCCATGGCGCTCCATCACGCTCTGGTAAAAAGTTTTCGGCTGCGGATAGACCACGATTTTAACCTCGTCGCTCTCCGGAATTCCCGCCGCTTTCTTCGCCAATTTCAGCGCCGTATCGTAGCCGCCTAGTTCATCCACCAAGCCAAGGTTTTTCGCGTCCTGGCCCGACCAAATCCGCCCCTTCGCAATCTCCAGCACTTTTTCTTTCGGCAGCTTGCGGCCATCGGCCACTTTGTCGGTGAAATCCACATACACGCGGTCGAGCCACGCCTTGAATCGCGCCCATTCGGCGGGAGTGTAATCGTGCGTTCCTGTGAACATGGTGGCGTTCTCGCCCTGATGCACCTCGTCCCACGAAAGCCCGACTTTGCCCCACAATCCGCTGGTCAGCATTTTTCCGCCCAGCACTCCAATCGAAGCTGTAATCGTCCCCGGCTCGGCGACGATTTTGTCGGCTGCCATCGCCACAAAATATCCGCCCGACCCTGCCAGATTTCCCATGGAAACAATCACCGGTTTGCCCGCCTGCCGCGCCCGCACCACTTCGCGCCAGATGGTATCGGAGGCGACATACGAACCGCCCGGACTATCCACACGAAACAGGATCGCCTTCACGTCCTTGTCTTCCACCGCCGCTCGAATCGCGCCTGCCACTGTGTCCGAGCCCATATTCTGGCTGCCTCCGACGGGATCGTAATCGCTCTTGCCGCGCGTGACTGCGCCGACGCCGAACACCAGCGCAACCGTCTTCCCATGATCGTGCGGACGCCCGGCGCGGTCCAAATATTTATCCAGATAAAGCAACTCCGCTCCATCGCCCGCCTTGCTCTTGACGTCGCTGTAAACCTCGTCACGATAAACCACCGCGTCCACCAATTTCGCCGCCACGGCTTCCTTGCCCAGATAAGGACCGGCGTCGACCAACGCCTGGAATTTCTCGGGCGCAATCTGCCGCGCCTGGCAGATGCCATCCTTCATCTGGGTAAACCATGAAGTCATGATCGCAGTCATCGCCTCTTTGTGCGCGTCGGTGTACTTCGTCTGGGTGTAAAAGTTGAGCGCATTCTTGTACTCGTAGCGGCTTTCACCGCGAAAAGTCACGCCCAGCTTGGAGAGTGTACCCTTCACGAACGGCGACTCCATGATGATGCCCGTTAATCCTACGTCGCCCGAGGGCTGGAGATAAATGTGGTCGAATGCGGTCGCCAGATAATAAGCGCCGTTGCCGGGACCAAACTCGCCGAAAGTTTCCGCGTAGGCGACGGCAAATTTTTTGTGCGCGCGAAATCTTTGGACAGCATCGCGAATCTCCTGGGTCTGCGCCATTCCCATCGGAGCCGCGCCGACCTTGGCAATCATGCCGACCACGCGATCGTCGCTCGCTCCGCGATCGATGGCATCCACCACGTCGCGCACCGTCTGTTTTTCGGTCAACATGAAGTGCGCCGTCGGTGTGTCTGGCACGTTCTCCAGAAACGCCTGCTCGAAGTTGGCTTCGAGAATCGTTCTGGAGGGAACTTTTCCCTTCGCGCCGATCACGGCCACCAGCACGATGATCATTGAGACCAGCCACAGAGCGCCTAAGATGGCGAGGAAGCGCACGATTGCCTTGGACATGGGTTGCTCCTTTTGGTCAGAAAGAGCAGTTTAGCCAAGTGCAACCCTTGGCGCTATAGCGGCTGTTTCTTCCTGTTTACTCCGAGTGTATTAACCAATTATTGAAGGGGGTACCCCCCCCTCCCCCGGTCTTTTGGAATCATAGAGTTAGGAGAAAATTCCCGCTAGGTCTTTGAGTTTAAAGGACTTATAGGTAAAGTCTTCCAAAATCAACGACTTAGCTCCAAAACAGAGCTGAAAATGGTTTTGGGGCAGCTTGGCTGGCCGTCTTGGGAGACGGGCACACGGCAGGCTGCCCCAATCTGAAAATATTGTTGCACCAGTGGGGGTGGTGTGTCTGTGATGCACGTCACAGATGTTTAGTGATGAAAAAGGTCAGGCGTCAGATTGCGGGAGTGAAACCGCCCACGGCATCCCACTCATCGCAAAGTACGCGATGAGTGGGGCACGCGCGCCCCCGCTACAAATCAAGTTCTAGTCGCAATTCCAAGGCTCGCCAAAAATGTAACTGTACGTACCTGGAGCGGGGAAAAAGACAATCCCCTCTTGGTTGCCATCCGTGCTCTCGTTGAATGTGACGGGCTGTGATGGGTCTAAAGGGTCTGCCGTCCAGGAAAGATTGAAAGCTGATTCTTTGGTCGCTATACAAATGTTGTTGTCAGATATCGATGGAACAACTGTGCCAGGGGGTTGCCAAGGCTGCCCAGAGAACTCAATACTCGATGTAACAGTACCCGATATCTCAGAGAAATTTACAAATTCGCCATTGATCTCGCCGACCATTGCCAGCTCTGGTTCTTCATACGGCTCGTCCGCCTCGGCCTGAGATTCATTCAGAGCGGCCGAGACATACGATCCACTCGGTAACACACCCGAGACCGTGAACATTTCGAGTGGAACCCCGTTTAGATATGTGTCGAACTTTAGGTTATCTCCTATCTTAGTCGGGACAATTTTCGACACCAATTTGATTTGGCTGGGAAATACAATTAGTGCCCACGCAGGAATGGTATTCGCGCATGTATTCGTCTTTGTGTCTACTTTCCCCGGTTTGCACTTAATAAGTTCGTTATAATTGTTCCATACTTGGTATGCGGAACCGGCAAGCCAGGGGCCGTCAGGGACTAGTTGGCTGACCCAGACGATATTCTGACCCCAATACGCGATGTTCTGCGTAGGCGTCGAAATCCAGAAATTCTGCTGAATTGAAAAACAATTGGAACCGAGCGCAAAGGCGCAACTGCTACTATTTGTCGCGCTGACGTTGTTAATGTACACGGTATTCTCCACACCAATAAGGGACGTCGGTGCCGGAACAACGATCTGGATCGCGGTGGCGGGCACGTACTGGGGAATGTCGCCGCTCGGGTACAAGTAGTTGACGAGAACAGTCCCCTTCTTGTCAGCGGTGTCGATGGTGGGGGTGGACCAGTCCGCGACGGCGTAACCGGTGCCCCAATTCGGAGAGCCCACTGACGAGTTTGTGCAGGACATCACCTGTCCGGCATTATTCTCATCCCGGAAGGCGGCGATCACGTAGTAAGTCCCCGGAGCGCTTGGGGCGGTCAGGTTGAGGTCAATCGTGCTTTGCAGTCCACTCACGGGCGTGGAGAACCCGCCGAGGTCAACGTAACTGGTGGAGGGGTCGCCCCATGTGGGCGTGACCCCCATGTCCATCACGTTGCCCGCAGACCAAGACGAATTGATAGCCACGGTGAAACTGCCGGTGATGGGGGCACCAGCCTGGACGACCACGGTGCGCTTTGAGGGTGAAACGTCTTGTCCGTTGACCGTGCCGTTCACCAGCACGAGCGACGACGATTGGCCGGGGTCAGCACCCGCCGGTTGTGATGAGACGGAGAGGATCCAAGACCCAGCGTTGTCATCATACTGGTTGTCGTTGGCCCCCAATAGTAGCTGATTTGCGCGTGCCGGGATCACGAAGGCTTTGGGACCGTCTCCGATAGCAAATGGACGGCCAACGATAACTCCATTATGCGCAAAGGTTCCTACCAACTCGACCAAGTAGATCGGGTATGGTCTCATGTAATAGCTCGGCCAGCACCCGAGATCGATGCATTTGTTGTTTGTGACGTAGCCAAGGTCTCCATCAGCATCCACCCATGGAAAGCCGGAGAAGCCTGCGACAACCGTACCGCTGACATACGAAACCGTAACAGTTTCACCGGGGACAAAGGAGAAGCCGGGGGCGGCGCTTATCACGACCGGATCGGCGTTGTCACCGACGCCGTATGCGTACTTCGGGTTCAGGCCTTGATCCCAAGGCCCTTGATTTCCCTGAACTGTGACCTGAATCTGTGCCGCTGCTTGTATTGCCGCAAAACCTACGAGAATCACTGCCAAGAACGTGCGGACTGCCCGTATGTTGCACCTCCAACTGAAATTTCTATGTCATTCAAAAGGCGGAAGAATTGTACCACGCTCCTACGCCGGAATTTCCTTTTTGACCTCAAAAACAGCGGGCGGGTGGCCAGGTGCCTCAAGTCTCGCGGTTTTCGAAACATTGGAGCGGTCATCGCAACTCTGAAAGTTGCCTCTCTAAAATTGTAGCGAGTGCTTGAATGTCATGGCCGCGGCCATCAGGGACTAACGCCCGCATTGTTCTTGGTCCTAAACAGCGCGGCTGAAGCCACGCCCTTTCAAAACAAAGTCTAGGGCTTGGAGTGAGTCTGCTGGGCGGGCGTGGTGATGGCTCCCTCGGCTGCCGAGCTTACCAGGGCGGCGTACTTTGCGAAGACGCCGGTTTTGTAGCGGGGCGCGGGGGGTTTCCATTCCGCCAGGCGGCGGGCAATCTCGGCGTCGGAAATTCCCAGTTCGAGTTTCTGGATCTTGGTATCAATGGTGACACGGTCGTTCTCGCGAATCGCGGCGATGGGGCCGCCCAGTGCCGCTTCTGGAGCGACGTGGCCGACCATCAGGCCGCGGGTTGCGCCGCTGAAGCGTCCGTCGGTGATCAGCGCCACGCTCTCGCCCAAGCCTTCGCCCACAATCGCCGCGGTCACGCTCAACATTTCTCTCATGCCGGGTCCGCCCTTGGGGCCTTCATAGCGGATCACGACCACGTCTCCAGCCTTGATTTGCTTGCCAGTCACCGCCTGCATCGCGGCTTCTTCGGAATCGAAGACGCGCGCGGGGCCGGTGTGCGAGGCGCGTTCGTGGCCAGTCATCTTTACAACCCCACCACCCGGAGCTAAGTTGCCTTTCAAGATGACCAATCCGCCGGTGGCTTTCAGCGGCTTGCTCAGTGGAGCGATCACCGTTTGTCCAGCGGTTTCTTGCGCCGCGTTGGCTTCTTCGGCAAAGGTCTTCCCGGTCACGGTCATGGCCGAACCATGGGCAAACTTGCCGTCGAGCAGGCGCTTGGCAATCACCGGAATGCCGCCCGCCGCATCCACATCGGCGGCCACATATTTTCCCGCGGGCTTGAGGTCGGCCAGAAGCGGGGTGCGTTCGCTGACTCGCTGAAAATCATCAATATCGAGCGGGAGGCTCATTTCGCGAGAAATTGCCAGGAGATGGAGGACGGAGTTGGTCGAGCCTCCGGTCGCGGCCACGCCCGCAATCGCGTTCTCGAAGGCCGCGTGGGTCAAAATATCGCTGGGACGAATTCCGAGCCGCAGAAGGTTCATCACTACTTCGCCGCAGCGGAACGAGACTTCGTCCTTGCGCGGGTCCATCGCCGGAATGCCATTGAAGCCCATGGGCGAAAGGCCGATCAGCTCCATGACCGTGCTCATGGTGTTGGCCGTGTACTGGCCGCCGCACGCGCCCGCGCCGGGACAGGCCACGTTTTCGAGCGCCAGCAGATCGGCGTCGCTCATCTTGCCCGCCGCATTCGCGCCCACGGCCTCGAACACATCCTGAATGGTGACGTCTTTGCCGCGATACTTTCCGGCCATGATCGTTCCGCCGTAAAGCACCAGGCCGGGGAGGTTCATGCGCGCCAGCGCCATGGCTGCGGCGGGGATCGTCTTGTCGCAACCGACAATGCAAACCGCGGCGTCAAAGAGCTGTCCGCGGCAGACGAGTTCGATGGAGTCGGCGATCACCTCGCGGCTCACGAGCGACGCCTTCATGCCTTCGGTGCCCATGGTTTCGCCGTCGGAAATGGCGATGGTGTTGAACTCCATGGGCGTGCCGCCGGCGGCGCGAATGCCTTCCTTCACCTTGGCCGAAAGGCGGCGCAGGTGGAAGTTGCAGGGCATGGTTTCGATCCAGGTGTTGGCGACGGCAATGAGCGGCTTGGCTAGGTCTTCATCGGTGAAGCCAATGGATTTGTACATGGCGCGCGCCGGAGCCCGGTCGCGCCCGTCAGTGATATTGCGACTGCGATGTTTGAGGTCCATGGGAGTTTCCCCAATCTTAATTACCACGGAGACACGGAGGCACGGAGAAAAATCTCTAGGATAGATTTTGCCGCGCCGAAAGCACTTTGAGGCGTTTGCCAGCAGTTAGTCGCGCCTGGAAACAGGATTGAATGAAGTGAAGTTCTCCGTGCCTCTGTGTCTCCGTGGTAAAAGCTATGTTATCTTACGCGCTTTTCTTCTTCTCCGAGGGCAGCCACGACATCATGGCCCGCAACTGCTCGCCTACTTTTTCAATCGGGTGCTGCTTGGCGGCCTCACGCAGCTCGGCAAACTTTTTGCCGCCCTTTTTGTTCTCTTCGATCCATTCTTTCGCGAACTTGCCGTTCTGGATTTGTTTGAGCACTTTTTTCATCGCCTTGCGCGTCGCGTCTCCGACAACCATTTCGCCGCGGGTGAGGTCGCCGTACTCGGCGGTGTTCGAAATCGAATAGCGCATGCGGCTCATCCCGCCCTCGTAGATCAGGTCAACGATCAGCTTCATTTCGTGGACGCACTCGAAGTAGGCGATCTCAGGAGCGTATCCGGCCTCCACCAGCGTCTCGAAACCTTTCTGCATCAGCGAAGTCAAGCCGCCGCAGAGCACGGCCTGCTCGCCGAAGAGGTCGCTCTCGGTTTCTTCCTTGAAGGTGGTCTGCAAGACGCCGGCGCGGGTCGAACCGATGCCGTGCGCGTAGCAGAGTCCGAATTCATGGGCGCGGCCACTCGCATCCTGCTGGACGGCCAGCAACGCGGGCACGCCGCCGCCCTGAGCATACACGCGCCGCACCAAATGGCCCGGGCTCTTGGGCGCAATCATGACCACGTCCACATCTTTCGGAGGTTTGATGGTCTTGAAGTGGATGGCGAAGCCGTGCGAGAAGCCGAGGATCTTTCCTTTGCGCAGGTGCGGCTTGATGGCCGATTGGTAAAATTCGGCCTGGGTCTCGTCGGGCGTGAGGACCTGGATCCAATCGGCGCGCTGGGCGGCCTCGGCGGGGGCGACCACGGTCATTCCATCGGCGCGCGCCTGCTGGGCCGAGCCGCGCTCGGGATCGAGTCCTATAATCACGTCGTAGCCGCTGTCACGCAGGTTCTGCGCCTGCGCGTGTCCCTGCGAGCCGTAGCCGAGAACGGCAATGATTTTGCCCTTGAGGGCGGAGGGGTTGGCATCTTTCTGATAAAAAACTGTGGCCACTGAAAACTCCTTAGGATGATCTATGTTGGCTGAATCAATAAATTATACTTGAAGGAATGAGTGGGCATCTGCTTTCCGCTTTTCCTGCGACCTGACACCTGAAAAAAGAACAGCCCGCAAGCGTTTCAGCCTGCGGGCTGCCCGGTGGACTGTTTGGGATTGACTGAGGTGGTCACTCTCGTGGCCCCTCGCTCAACCACCCCGTCACGCAAAAATCGCGCGTGCCGGGGACCCCGGTCACTCCGGTACCGGACACAGCTTGTGTCCGGCGGGCCAGCCCATACTCACGGATGGTTTGCGAGAGATTGTTCCCGATTCCCCCGACCAAAGGTTCCTCGAGAACTCCGCTTAGAGCAACCGCCCTAAGACTCAGCCACCTCACCTGGTCTGTTACTACTGTGACTATCAGAACTTGTCATCCGACCACCTCCTCTCCGGTGTAATTGCAGAGTACAAAAAAGTTGGCTTGGCGTCAACGGCACGGAAGAGGCAGGTGGCAAGTCTTAGGTCGTAGCTGTCAGCTATCAGCTATCAGCTCTCAGCTCTCGGTGAGAAGCGCCGGGACTGGACCTTGGGAATTGGGGACTGGAAATTGAGAACTGTCTTGCTATGAACACTATCAAAATCAGCATTTCAGGCTCGATAGGATGACGATAGCGTGGGTGGGGAAACGTGATGTAGTAAACCAAAGGGTAGGTCAGGAGCAGAAGTAGATATAATTTCGCGCCGGGCAGGCGCTGGCGTATCGCGATCGTCAAGCCCCAGAATGCGAACACGGAGGAACTGAGGAAAAGGAAAGTCTTCAACTCATAGATGCCGGGATATTTTTCCGTGTGCGGCGGGCCCGCCCAATAGTAGAAGAAATGAGCGAAAGTCAGAAACACAAAGTGTGCGGGACGATCGTGAACGAACTGCCAGGTCTGCTCCAGTTTGCTGTGCACATAGGCGATCTCACCCATCTTTTCATACCGCCTCAACTCGAAGAGGTTGGTCGTAGGATGCAGGAAGACCTGCCAATTTCCGAGCGCGTCGGGGGTGTTGCCGAGATGAAACTCCTCCCCAAAATTGCCGCGGATGGGGATGAATTTGTGGAACACCCGATAATTACGGATGGTCCAGGGCGCGACGGTGGCAAAAAATAGAACTGCTCCAACCGTGGCATTGCGAAAAAACGGCTTCCCCTGCCGGAACTGGCGGTAGCAGATCCAACTGCCGGCAAAAGGCAGGAATGCGAGTTCCGCAGTATTGGTCAATCCCGCAATTCCCCACAATAGTCCGTAGAATGCCCATTTGCGCGGCGTGCTTAATTTCGCCAGTTGCAGCGTCATCATGAACAGCAGGGTGAGCAGAAATGTCGAAAGACAAGTGTCCCAAACCGCCCGCATTCCCCAATACATGGTGTAGGGAAACAGTGCCCACACCCAAGCTGAGCGTTCCGCCAGGCGCACTCCGAACGTGTAGAGAGCGATGAAGTAAACAGGCATGCAGGTCAGGGCCGAAACCAGGCAGTTGAACATCAATGCCCCGAAAATTGCGGCTTTGGTGTAAGAACCGAAGGCCACAAAGAATCGGCTGAGCACGAACGGATACACCGGGCCAAGCCAGGCGGTCGGTCCGGTCGGCGTTCCGAAGGGGTTGCTGAAACCTTGTCCCGAGGCGATGGCCGCGGCGATGTTCGCCGACTCGTCTTTGTCGAGCTTCACGCGGTAGGAATGGATCAGTACCACTCCGGACATCCGGAGCAGCAGGCCAATCAAAACGATTTTGAGCAAATAGAGGCGCAGCCTGGCCGGGTTGGAAGCAGTGCTCACTCGAAAGAACTTGTGCGATTGCCGCATCGCAGAAAATCAAGATTGGCGTTTTGAGGTGACAGTTAGTTATATCGAATCGGGGTGAAGACGGCAAGATGCAATGCGGGGGGCGGCCTCAGTTCGTGGGCTTGCTGACACTCACAGTACATGCCCGGCAGATACCTACCTTCGTTACTGCCCCTTCCCTAGACTGAAAGCATCCCTGCAAAAGCAGGAACGACTTCCCCCGAGTCATGGATCTTTCAAGGAGTTCTCAGTTCTCAGTTCTCAGAAAAACCTGTAGAACCGCGGAACGAGGGTTTTTCTGAGAACTGGCTTCAGCCCTTCCACTGGTACGCATCTGGTTGGGGCAGGCCTATGTGGGCCAGCACGCGGTTCGCGAATTCTTGCGCCATGGCATCGGGGCTCGAAGGATGGTTATAGAACATTGGGATCAAGGGGAAGATGGTGGCGCCTGCGTCCGCCGCCAGCGACATGTTGCGGATGTGGATCTTGTTGAGCGGCGTCTCGCGCACGCAGAGCACGAGCGGCCGGCGTTCTTTAAGAGTCACATCAGCGGCGCGTTCGATCAGGCGCGAGGCGGTGCCGTTGGCAATGCGGCCGAGCGTGCCGGCGCTGCACGGGATGATGACCATCGCATCCGAGGGATACGACCCGCTGGCCACGTTCGCTCCTATATCGGCGTTGGACTGCTGCTGAATCTTTGCCGAAGCCGAGCCGATGATTTGACGTAGGAGATCGGAGCGGCCTTCGACACGGAGTTCCTCGGCCATGACGCGCAGGCCGCTGTCGGAAGCGATGAAGTTCACCGTCTTCACACGCGCGTCGCGTTCCACGGTGAGCAGAAAGTGCTTCAGAAATAACGACCCGCTGGCGCCGGTAGTGGCAACCGTCAGGTTTTCCGGCGGAAGAAGAGGCAAGGTTGGCGCTCCACGAGACCCCATCGAGTTCAGGGCCCCGAAAAACTGAGGATAGGGACGAGCGATAGGCAAGTCAAGGCGGAAAGAAAAGCTGGTTGATTTGTAATTTGTAATTTTCGATTTGTAATTTCGAGATGCAGCGAAGCGAATAGCGAACGACCGACGACGAACGACGAATTTATGGCGACTACCGGCATTTTACGATCGCGGCGCAGCGCCGCCCAACTCCACGCCATCGCCAACGTCGAGCGTGAGATTCGCGCCGCCGATCCCGCCGCCGGATGCAAATATCTTCGCGAGTTTCTCGAGGCCTATCGCTCCTACGAAAAAGTCATCGCCCCGGAAGATGTCCGCCGCGAAATCATCAACGCCGGAATGGTTTTGCTCGGCGACTACCACGCTCTGCCCAACTCGCAGCGCTATTTGGCCGCGCTCCTGCGCGGGACCGAACTCCGCCAGCGCCCGGCAGTGTTGGGAGTGGAAACCATTTTTTCGCGCGACCAGCACATTCTCGACGAATGGCGCCGCGGCGAGATTGACGAGGACGAACTGCGCCAGCGTATCCGCTTCGAACTCGACTGGGGATACGAGTGGTCCCCATTTTACGAAATGCTCTCTGCCGCCCGCGACTGCGGCGCCTTTATCTACGGCCTCGATTGCATGCCTCGCGAAGACCTGCGCAAAATTGCGGCCCGCGACCGCCACACCGCCGATAAAATCGCCGAACTCCGCCAGCGCCATCCGGATGCGCTCATCCTGGCGCTGGTAGGCGAGTCGCACCTGGCGCCGCAACACTTGCCAGCCCTGCTCCGGCAGCGGCTTCCCGCGGAACCCGCGCTCACCGTTCTGCAGAACGTGGACTCCCTCTATTGGCGCGCCGCCGGAGAAGCGGGCGACCACGTCGAAGCCGTCCAAGTCCGAAAAGAGGTCCGCAAAGACGTCCGCGAAAATGTTTTTTGCGTCTTCAACGCGACGCCGCTGGAGAAATATGAAAACTACCGCCTCTGCCTCGACCGCTGGGGACGGAGCGATAACGACCGCAGCGCGCCTGACCTCGGCCCCACGCTCTACAACCTGATTGAAGGCATGGTGCGTTTTCTCGGCATTGACCAATACTCCCCGCGAAACACTACGCAGCCGAGGCTTCTGGTTGACCTCATGCCTGAAGTGTATTCGCGCAGCTCGGACGCGCTGCTGCGCCGCCTGTTGTCGCGCAAGGGATTCACCGCCGAGCAGCGCCGGTCGCTGCTTTGCCAGGTGCGCCAGCGCGGCAGCGTTTACCTCACGCCGATCAATGCCGTGTACGTACGCCAGTTCCGCATGACCTCCGCCGCCGAGGATGCCATCCGCTTCCTTCATCAAGCCTGTCGCGGACTGCCGAATTTGTGGAACGGCAAGGCTTTAGCGCAGCACGCCGCAACCTACGCCGCGCCAGAGGCTGAGCCGCTCGATAAAGACGATGCGTTTTACCTGGAGGTCCTCGAACACGCGCTCGCATTTTTCGGATCGCGTATTTTATATCCCGCGCGTCCCGCTTTCCGCGATACCGATCTGGAGGAATTGTTCGACGTGACGCGTGAAGATCTCGAACACCAGACTTCGCTTGCCTTCGCCGACGCGGTCGAAGCTCTCGACTTCCTGACTCAGCATCGCGCGAGCGATTTTCGCGGCGGAAATCGTTCGCATCGCGCCTCCGGACCGCTCGCGCAAGCCCCAGACTTCACCGGACCGAAGTATGAATATGTCGCCGAGCAACTCGGATCTCTCACCGGCACCGATCTTTACGACGCTTACATCGAGGGCCGCCTGACCACCGCCGCCCTGCGCAAGCTCTTCCTGACCCACATAGAAGAGCCCGGCGTGGCGCGCAAAACCTATGTCCAGTTGAGAACGCGCCTGCGTTCCGGAAAGCGCGCATAATCATATTTCGGCGAAAATCTATCCTAGCAGCGACTCCACGACACTGTAAGCCTCATCCAGGGCCGAGTCCAGCGCCGCCGCATCTTTGCCGCCAGCTTCGGCCAAATCCGGACGCCCGCCGCCTTTGCCGCCAACTTTCTGCGCTACGGGGCCAATGACTTTTCCCGCCTGTATGCGGCTGGTGAGGTCCTTGGTGACGCCGACGATCAGCGAGACGTTGCCATTGCTGACCGAACCAAGAACCACTACACCGGATCCAATCTGGTCTCGGAATTTATCCACCAAAGAACGCATTTGAGTGCGATCTAGGCTCCCCACCCTTTCGGCAATTACTTTTACACCGCGAACCACCCTGATATCTGGTCCCTTTTGAGTTATCTGAGATTGAACTGCGCGCATCCGCGCCCGGTCGAGTTCGCGTTTCAGGTGCTTAATTTCTTCGTCTCGTTTACTGACTGCATCACTCAGCGACTGCGCAACGTCAGTAAGGCCGCCGGTGATCCCGGTCAACTGGGCAGCAGCGTTCTCCAAATGCAAGGCCGACCGAAAACGATTCAGCGACTCGTCGCCGGTTACGGCCTCGATGCGCCGCACGCCGGAGGAAACGCTTCCCTCTTTCAGAATCTTTATCAGCCCGATCTCGCCCGTTGCCGCAGTGTGCGTGCCGCCGCACAGTTCCGTCGAAAATTCGCCGATCTGGATCACGCGCACCTTGTCGCCATACTTTTCGCCAAACAGCGCCATCGCCCCGTAATCGTTGATGGCCGAGTCAATCGGCACATCGGGGATGGCCTCAACCTTTTGGTTACGCAGAACTTCCTTGTTGATGATGTCTTCAATGTCCTGCAACTCTTCGTCTTCGACGCCGGTGAAGTGTGAAAAATCAAAGCGCAGATGATTCGGCGCGACCAGCGATCCGGCCTGCTTCACATGCTTGCCCAGCACTTCTCTTAGGCCCGCGTGGAGCAAGTGCGTGGCCGTGTGATTGCGCATGGTGGCCGCGCGCGTTTCGGTACTGACAACGGCATCCACTTTCTGACCAACGTGGATTGCCTGCTTGGCAACCACCTGATGCGCGCGCACGCCTTGAACCGGGTAGTAGCATCCAGTCACTTCGGCGACGACGGTGTTGTGATCGTCGGAGTAAAGCCATCCGCGGTCGCCAACTTGGCCGCCGGACTCGGCGTAGAAGGGCGTGTGATCGAGAATGATCTCGCCGGAGTCGCCGGGTTTGAGTTCCTGCGCCCCTTGATTCCCCTTGATGATGGCGAGCACTTCGCAGTTGTCGGAGCGGGTCTGGCGATAGCCTTCGAATTCAGATTTTGGGAGCTGCTGATAGGCAGGATTAGCTGTCTGCTTGGCCGCGCCTTTCCAGGAGGCGCGGGCGCGGGACTGTTCCTCAGCCAAGGCAGCCTCGAAACCTTCAACATCCAACGTAATGCCTGCATCTCTGCAAAAGTCCTCTATAAAATCGCGAGGCACTCCGTATGTCGAAAACAGTTTGAACGCCTCGTGTCCCGAGAACGTGTTTGCGTTCTTTCGAAAGGCATCAACTTCCTCTTTTGTTCCATTGTCACCGCGCTCCTTGAGAAAGCCGGATATGTCTTTGTCGGAGGATCCCCTGAATCGCTCGAAGGACCTTCTGAACTCGTCTAACCTGCTTAGTCCGACGTCAAGCGTGTGTGCAAAACGCATCTCTTCCGCCAGTACGGCCTTTGATACACGGTCGGCAGTCTCGTTCAATTCCGGATAAGCATCCTGCATCAGATCGCGGACGGCGAGTACCATCTCGTGCAGAAACGGTTTCATTTGTCCAAGGAGCCGACCATGCGTAATTGCGCGGCGGATAATCTTGCGCAGGACATAGCCGCGACCTTCGTTCGAGGGAATTACACCGTCGGAAATCAGAAATGTCGCAGCGCGGGAGTGGTCGGCAATCACCCGCAGCGATGCTGCCGACTTCGTATGCGCTTCCTTGTCGAGTTCATTCTTGAGTGAGGTTCCCGTCAACTCCGCGGCGCGCTTGATCAGCGGCGTGAACAGATCCGTCTCGTAGTTCGAAATCACTCCCTGCAGCACGGACGCTATCCGTTCAAGGCCCGCGCCTGTGTCAATTGACGGCTTCGGCAGGGGCGTCAGTTTGCCGCTGGCGTCGCGGTCGAACTGCATGAAGACCAGGTTCCAGAGTTCGACGTAGCGTCCGCAATCGCAGCCGAACTTGCAGTCTGTGTGCCCCTGATCGCTGGCGGTCACGCCCATGTCGTAGTGAATCTCGCTACAGGGGCCGCAGGGGCCGGTGTCTCCCATCTGCCAGAAATTGTCTTTCGATCCAAATTCGTAAATGCGATTTTTGGCCACGCCTTGGCCGAGCCACAGGTCGTAGGCTTCGGCATCGCGCAGGACTCCGTTTTCGCCTTTAAAAATCGTTACGTAGAGCTTCTTCTTATCAATCCCAAACCACTTCGGATCCGTGATCAGCTCCCAGGCGTAGGCGATGGCGTCCTTCTTGAAGTAGTCGCCGAAGGAAAAATTTCCCAGCATCTCGAAAAACGTGTGATGACGATTGGTGAAACCCACGTTTTCCAGATCGTTGTGCTTGCCGCCGGCGCGCACGCACTTCTGCGAAGTCGTGGCCCGCGCGTAGTCGCGCTTTTCGAGGCCCAGAAAAACGTCCTTGAACTGGTTCATGCCGGCGTTGGTGAAGAGCAGCGTCGGATCGTTGGCCGGGACGAGCGACGCGGAGTGCACCTCGCGGTGTCCCTTCTGAATGAAGAAGTCGAGGAACTTGCGGCGAATTTCGGGGCCGGTGAGCATGGAAGCTTCATTCTAAATGAAAGGCAAACCTTCACCACAGGGGACCCTTCGACTTCCCCCTCGGCTTCGCTCGGGGCTTCGGCAAAGCAGGGCAGGCTCCGGGGAACACAGGGAAACCAGCAAAGGCTGTGCGATTCGAACCGTGACGTCTTCAGTGCATTTCTCGGGATGGTGTAGAGTGCGCGCCCTCAGCGGCTAAAGCCGGAACCCTTGCAGCCCTTGGCGGCACGGCTGAAGCCGTGCCCTACCCGTTCCCGGCTCCCTCTACAGCAAATCGGGAAATGCTTAGAACTCTGAAACCTTGAAACTTTGAAACCTTGCCTACTCGGGAGTTTCGTTCTCGAGTTCGGTGAGAGTTTCTTCGTCCACGTCCCATTTTTTCAGGATGGCGAAGATGGTTTTCGGTCCGAATCCGGCGCGCATCAGCTGGCGAAAAATGCGGGCCGCCTGTTTCTGGTCCTTATTTTTGGGCTTCTGCAGGCGTTTGCGGCGGAGATAGTCGCGAGCCAGGGTTTCTTCCTTCACATCGTCATAGACGGAAGCAACTGCCTTCTCGATGACGTCGCCGTGCACTCCTTTGGCCTTGAGGTCGTTGACGACGCGCTTGCGCCCGAATTTCTCATTGTCGCGGCGATAGGATGAAAAGGCCGCGGCGTACTTGGCGTCGTTGAGATAGCCCTGGTCTTTCAGGCGGACGACGATCAGTTCCACCAGCGTCTGGCCGAACTCCGTATCGGCTTCCACGCGGTTGCGCAACAGGCGCTTCAGTTCCGCGACCGAGCGCATGCGGCGGGCCAGCGCGCCTACGGCGTAGTCGTAAAGCTCGGCTTCGGTGAAAAGTTTTTTGGGACGGCCAAACGCCATGCCTACACGATAACGCGAGTTGGGGCTTGGGGGTTAACGCTCGCTGGCTTGCTCGACAAACGAGGAGACAGAGCCGAGCTGCGCTGCGCTCGGCTGGGACGGGCGAGGCCGCCCGTCCCCAGACCAGCAAAAATATTTACTTGCTCGGCTGATCCATGACAATGCCGGTGGCGCCGGGCTGTTTTTCCGCCTTCTCTTTTTTGACGGCCATGGTTTTGTCCACCCACTCGTCGGCGGTCTTCAGATCGTCGGAGTGGGCTGCCGGGTCGTCGCACTGCACGTCGGCGCGCTCCCGGTACATCAGGTTCATGTAAGCCATGGCGTCGTCGTAGTCGGGACGAAGTTTGAGCGCCATGTTCAGGTTATCAATGCCTTCCTGAATGTTGGCGGAATTTTCCTCCCGCAGCTTGGCACAGACCTTTTTGTCCTTGGCGGGCAAGGACTCATCGGGCTTCATTCCGAGCTTGTTGCGCTCTTCCTGACGCGGCACATAGGTCTGGGTCCAATCGATAACGGCCACCGAGTAATAAGGCTCGGGATCGTTGGGGTCGACCTCGGAGGCTTTCTTGTAGAACTCCTTGGCCAAGGGGAATTTCTTCATCTGCAGGTAGAGGTAGGCGATGCCTTTGACGCTGTTGATATTCTTGGGATCGGATTGCAGCACTTGCTTGTAAGTATCAATCGCCTGCTCGGCATTGCGGTCATTGTCGGGAGTAGGAACGCCCGGAATGTACTGCTGGGCATAAGCTGTGGCCAGATACAGGCGGGCATTGAGAAGTGATGGGTCGAGGGCGACGGCTTGTTGGAAATGATCGATTGCCAACTCGAACTTGGAGTTCTTGTAAGCTTGCACGCCCTTGTTGAGGTGGTCACGCGCCTTAAGCTTATTGCAGCCGGTGCTGGAGAGCATCAGCAGTGCGGCGGCGAATACCAGTAGGAGCTTTTGAGTCGTTTTCATTTTCATTGCTTTATGAATCTCCCTTGTAGCGGAGTGTAAAAAGATCTGAGGTGGAGGGACGGGCGTCCCCGCCCGATTGGACCCTTCGACTGCGCTCAGGGCAGGCTCACGAGACGCCCGTCCCTCCACACGTATTACGATTTCTAGCTGCCCGCTTCGATCTTGGCTGTGATCAAGCCGACTTTATCCACGCCGGCCGAATGCGCAATATCAATGACGTTGGCGACGTCGGCAAAGGGCACATTGTCGTCACCCTTCACGAACATGACCTTCTCGGCGCGGGTCTTGAAAATATCTTCCAAACGGCCCTGTAGAGTTCCCCAAGTAGCCTCATCCTGATTGATCTTGAGGCCCGGAGTGTTGCCGGGGCCGTGGTCAATGAGTTGCACCACGATGGTGCGATCGGTGCTGGGCGGCGGCGCCTTATCCTTTGGAGGCTGGGGCACCAACGCTTCCAAACCCTTGGGCGTCAGAGGCGTGATCACCATGAAGATGATGAGCAGCACCAGCAACACGTCAATCAGCGGCGTGACGTTCATGTTCGCGTTCTCGCCACCCTTGGAGCCCATTGCCATTCCCATATCGAATCTCCTCTATTTACTTTTGCATGCTGCTACCCGTCCGCGCACCCGTCCTACGGAGTGGCTTCCGGCGGTGCGGCCATGTTTCCGGCCTTCTTTTGTTCCGTCAACAGGCCGAGTTGATCCACGCCGGCGGCGCGAACATCGTCCACGACTTCAACCACCCAGCCAAACTTGGCCCGCATGTCGGCCTTGAGAAAGACCGTTTTGTCGGTCCGGTTCGCCAGGCGATCCTTGATCATTTGGGTCAGGTCCGCCGGCTGGACGGGATCTTTGCCGAAGAAGACCCTGTCATCGCGGTTGATGGCAACCACCATCGCGTCTTCCTTGTCGGCGTCCTGCATAGCCGTGGGATTATTGACTTTGGCCATCTCCACTTGGACGCCTTTTTGCAACATGGGCGTGACCACCATGAAGATGATGAGCAGTACCAGCATCACGTCCACCATGGGCGTGACGTTGATGTCGGAACTGACTTTGGATCCTTCGTCTCGCTTTGCTAATGCCATAGAATTCCGTCTCCTGCGTGCGCTTGCCCTTGGCCGACCGTGTGCTCCCGTGGTCGCCGTTAATCCTGCCGATGGAGGGCCGGACGTTCTCGCCCGGCTCTCCATCGCTTCAGCAACTCATAGGCGCAAAACGCGGCGTTAGGACCGGCGCATGCTCCGGCGCTTCAGGAAGTAATCGATCAGTTCGCTCGAGGAGTTATCCATCTCCACGTCGAACGCTTCCACGCGGCCGGTCAGATAGTTGAACATCATGACGGCCGGAATGGCCACGAAGAGGCCGACGGCGGTGGTGACGAGGGCCTCGGAAATGCCGCCCGCGACCGCTGCCAAGCCCGTGGCTTTTTCCGTTTTAATGCCGTTGAAGGCGTTCAGAATGCCGACCACGGTCCCGAACAGTCCCACGAAGGGAGCGGTCGAACCGATGGTCGCCAGACCGCCCAAGCCACGCTTGAGTTCAGCATGCACGATAGCTTCGGTGCGCTCCAACGCGCGCTTGCTGGCTTCAATGGTCTCGCCAGGGATTTCACCCGGGCTGTCTTGGTGGGCCCTGAATTCCATCAGGCCGGCAGTGACAACTTTGGCGAGGTGACTTTTCTTGTTGCGTTCGGCGACTTTGATCGCTTCGTCAATTTTGCCTTCGCGCAGCGCTCCGGCAACCGCGGGAGCGAAAGAGCGAGACTGATTGCGGGCGGCGTTGAAAGCCATCCAACGGTCAATCATCACACCGATCGACCAGCCCGACATGATGAAAAGAATGATGACCACGGCTCTCGCCAGAATGCCCATTTGATGCCAGAGCGAAATCGGGTCCCAACCGACCTGGCCCTCGTCAGCAAGCCAAGCGGCAAAGAGATGGAAGTTACAGAGTGAGAGTGCTGCCAGATTGACTACCATGAGTTGCTTTTCCTCCTCGGAACTATTTCTAAATTCGTTTCTAACCTCAATGCTTACTAAACGCATCGTTGCGCGCCGCAGTTGCCCGCAGCGGCCAAAGCCGCGCCCCTGCAAAACAAAGTCAAAACCAGACTTTTCCCGCAGGCCTAACAAGCCGGCCCGGAGCGTCTAGCCTCCGTTCAAGTTGAAATTCACAATCACCTGGGTATCCACGGCCACCGGCTCGCCATTGAGCAGGTAGGGCTTATAGCGCCACTGTCTCACGGCCTCAATCGCCGCCGGCGCCAGCATGGGGTGCCCGCTAATGAGTTGCAGATTCTGAATCGTGCCGTCTTTGCTGATTTCCGCCTGGAGCACAACCGTCCCCTGAATACGGGCTGCCTTGGCCAGCGGCGGATAATTGGGCTGGACCTTCCTGATCAAAAGACCTTGCATCACGCCGGTTGACACGCGCTGCCGCACGGGAACCGCGATTTTCGGAACATCAATATGGGTCTGGGCGATAATACCGCCGATCACGCCGCCCGTCTGACCTCCGGGGATGCCGCCCGGAACTCCACCCGCGACGCCACCACCCATATCCGGGGGCGCTTCATCTTCCTTGATCATCTGAATTTTGTCTGGAATCTTGGCGGGGGCGCGCAATCGGCCGTTGTCCAGTTCGGTCTGCATCCTCACCACCTTAACTGTAGCGGCTGCCGGAGGGGGCGGAGGAGGAGGGGGCGGCGGGGGCGCCACCAGGAAGGTCATGAGCTGCGTTTTGGGCAGCGCGTCGGTATAGATCAGGGGGATCAGGATCAAGACCGCGATGAGCAAAAACTGCAGCGCGAAGGAAAGGATAGTGGTACCCAACCTTTTGGTTCCACGCCTCTTGGCTGACACAATCAGGCTGTCTTCAAACATAAGCTCCTCCTACACCAGATCCTAGAGCTTGTTTCATAAACCGTTTTCAGAGGGGACTGGCGGTTCCCTCAAGGGCTAAAGCCCAGTGTTTATGAGGCTGGTAGCAGCACCCTTCGGTACGCTCAAGGCAGGCTCTTGAAGCCGTGGCCTGCCCAAAACCATTTATGAAACAGCTTCTACAACAAATTAGACACCGGACGCATCCACTTTGCTCCCGCTCTTTTAAACTATTTTTTCTGCAAACTCCGACTCTCCGGGCAAGTAAAGATTCTACGCCATTTGGGCGGTTTTAGAGCTTAACTTTTTACTTCGGCTGCGCCGGGCCATTACTTGAGCGCAACGGCATGGCAATCGGCCGTTTACCTTGCTCGCCCCGCCATTCCTGATAGGCGACAAGAATCGGAGCGGCAATCGCGATCGAGGAATAGGTCCCGATCAGGATTCCAATGACCAGGGCGAAGCTGAAACCGTGCAACACCTCGCCGCCAAAAAGGAACAAAGCAAGAACAGTAAGGAAAGTCAGGCCCGCTGTCAAGATGGTTCTGCTTAAAGTTTGATTAATACTTTTGTTGACAATGTCGGCCAGCTTCTCCCGCCGCAGAAGTTTGACGTTCTCCCGGATGCGGTCAAACACGACAATGGTGTCGTTATTGGAGTATCCGATCAAGGTCAGGATGGCCGCGATCACGGTCAGCGATATTTCCTTATTCAACAGCGAGAACGCGCCCACGGTAATCAGAGTGTCGTGGAAGACCGTCAATACGGCGGCGACTCCATAGATCCATTCGAAGCGCAAGCCCAGGTAGATCAGCATTCCGGCCAGCGAATAAAGAGTCGCCCGGATCGCTTGCCCGCGAAGCTGCGCTCCCACCTGGGGACCAACAATCTCGACGTTGCGGATGCCAAAGTCCGAGACGTAAAAATTCTCCTGGAGCGCGGCAACGACGGCGGGATCGGCCACGCTCTTCAGCTCATCATTGGAAATCGAACCAAGCACGCCGCTCTTCACTTTGTCGCGATAATCTACAATCGCCTGAGCGATTGCCGTGTAGCGGGGATTGGCGTCGGTGCCGGCCCCAAGGAAGAGCGGGTCCTTCTCCAAAAGATAATTCTTGATGGCCAAGGAGCTGGAGTTGTTCAGGTCCTGCTTGCCCGCTGGAGCATGGCTTTCGAGCGCCTGAATAATCTGGATCTTGCCCCTGTCGAGCGCCTGTTCGCTGGTCTCCTGAATATCGAGCTGGATCAGCACCTCGTTGCTATTGTGGGCTTGATCGTAGGCTTGAACGCGGGCGTTCTTCAACCCGGCGCGCTCGATCTCCCGCGCTGATGCCGGCCGTATCGGGGGTGTGTGCGTACTTTACGTAGACGAGCGTGCCGCCGCGAAAGTCCACACCCAGCGGGATGTGGTGCCAGAACGCCATGGAAAGCACTCCGGCCACGCTGAAGATCAGCGAGAAGGTGAGGAAATACCACTTTCTCCCGAGGAAATCGATGTTGGTATTGCGAAAGAATTCCACGCTGCTTACGGTCCCTTCAAAAATCAGTCGTTCGTCGTTCGCTATTCGCTATTCGCCATGCAAATGATACTCGCGAACAGCAAATAGCGAACGACGAACAGCGTCTTCTAAATACTCAGCGCTTCGCCACGTTGCTTCCGGCCCAGCACCCAATCGAAAATCATGCGCGATACAAACACCGCCGTAAACAGGTTGGCGAGCAACCCGAATACCAGCGTGGTGGCAAAACCTTTGATCGGCCCTGTTCCAAAGAGAAACAGAATCGCGGCGGAGACGATGGTGGTGACGTGCGTATCCACAATCGTGATCCAGGCATGGCTGAATCCCTGCTCCACGGCCGAGGGCGGCGTCTTGCCGTTCCTCAGTTCTTCGCGGATGCGTTCAAAAATCAGCACGTTCGAATCCACGCCCATGCCCACGGTCAGGATGACACCGGCAATGCCCGGCAACGTCAGCACCGCTCCGACACCGCCCATGAATCCGAGCAGGATGACCAGGTTCAGGATGAGCGCGATATCGGCATTCACGCCCGCCCAGCGGTAGTAAATCAGCATAAAAATGAGGACGACGGTCATGCCAACGATGGCCGCGTTAACGCCGGAATGAATCGAATCGGCGCCCAGAGACGGCCCCACCGTGCGCTCTTCCAGATACTTGATGCTGGCCGGAAGAGCGCCCGAGCGCAAAACCATGCACTGGTCCTGTACTTCCTGTAGAGTGAAGCGCCCCTTGATAATGCCTTGGTCGTGAATGGGCTCGTCAATCGTTGCCACTGACTGGACTTTGTTGTCGAGAATGACGCCGAGCTTGTCTTTTACATGCTCGGAGGTAAATGCGAAAAATTTGCGTCCGCCGTCGCCGGTCAG
The DNA here is from genome assembly GCA_963827765.1 of uncultured Acidobacteriaceae bacterium. Lineage (GTDB taxonomy): Bacteria > Acidobacteriota > Terriglobia > Terriglobales > Acidobacteriaceae > Acidiflorens. The sequence goes on along the minus strand of CAWHBX010000002.1, from coordinate 1,956,505 downwards.
GCTGAAGCCTACAGCCGGTTGGCCATTCTGGTCTTGCGAAGGCTGCGCATCCCGCAGGTCGCGTCCGGTAATGGCCGACGCTCGCGAGACTATGTACCAGCTCTCAGTCTCATTCCGATCGCTCCGATCGCCAGCGGCGCGAGCGGTGCCTTGCAGGAGGATCGAGTCGGGAGGCAGCATTCCGTTTGGCTGATCTTGCATGGCTTGCTGCTCACTGGAATAGGGACCGCCCAGCACTTGTTTGATCTCCAGCATGGCGGTGGACTGCATGATGTCTTTCACCCGCGCCGGATCGTCCACGCCCGGAAGCTGGACAAGGATCTGATATTGGCCGAGCCCGTGCTCCTGAATGACCGGCTCGCTCACGCCGAGCTGGTCAATTCGATTACGGATGGTCTCGATGGCCTGGGCCACTGCGCGGTTCTTCAACTCGACCAGGCTTTGCGCCTTCATCGAAACGGTCCAGGAATTTTCCGCGCCCGAGACCGGATCATAGTCCGCGGGAACTATGTTCTTGAAATCGCTGGTTTGGTCCGGAGGAACTCCCTTGACAACGATAGTCTCGGGGTGGCTCACCGGATCGGGCTTGGTAATGTCGTTGTAATTGATCTTGTGTTTCCGCAGGTCCGCCTTGAGGCGCTCGATCACGTTGTCGGAATCGACGTTGACCGCGTCGTTGACCTGCACCTGCAGGATCAGGTGCGTCCCGCCTTTGAGGTCGAGGCCCAAATGAATGCGGTCGGTGATCGCCGCCAGCATGCCCTTGCCCGACCATTCCTTCGGAATGCCGAAGATGCCGTACAGACAGAGCAGCAGTATCCCGATGATTACCGTCAACTTCCAACTGAGGTTCTTATTCATGAAAAACTCTGCAAGCAGAAGGCTTCGAGCTTCGAGCTGCGGGCTTCGAGCAACCCCTTGGAACGATTGCTCACAGCTCGCAGCTCGCGACTCGCAGCTCTACGACTTTCCTTCTTCCGCCGTCGTCACCGAGACCACCGATGCGCGGCTGATTTCGAGCTTGAGATTGTCGGGCGGCACGCGCAAGACCAGCGCATCGTCCTTGAGGCTGACGATCGTCCCGCGCAGGCCGCCGCTGGTCACGATCTTGTCGCCATTTTTCAAAGCGCCGAGCATGGCCTGCCACTTCTTCTGCTTGCGCTGCTGCGGCATAATCAGCAGAAAATAAAAAATGGCAAAAATGAAGAGCAGAGGCGCCAGCCCGAGCAGACCTCGTGCTACCGGGCATTTGCAACCACGACGCCAAAACGCCTGTCGTACCAGGCAACACGCCCAATGACATGCCAGACAATATGATTTCCACTGTAAAAACGATCCTCTATGTAATGACCGCAGGGCTTCCAGCTACGAGCGACTTCTCGAACGATTGCTCGTGGCTCGAAGCTCGTGGCTCCACGTAACGGGAATTCTTTTCTTCTATGGCCGGAGATCCAATAGCGAGCAGACTAGAACCGGCGATGCCGCGCCCCGGCTTCTATCGGAGCGACACAGAAAGAAACTGCCTTCTTCCCAAGTTCAATAGAATGCCGGATGGCTCGCCAAGGTGTCAAGGACGGAATGCCTAATGCCGAATTTACATTCGGGAAACTTCAGTCGTAGTTGCGCCGCCCGCCCGGATCCACGCTCGCACGTCTCGCATCGTCGCCAGGTAATAGCACAGGTTGTGGACCGTATTCAAAACCTGGGCCAGCAGTTCGTTCGAGGCGTAAAGATGGCGCAGGTAGGCCCGTGAATAACGCCGGCAGACGCGGCAGTCGCAGGCGGGATCGAGTGCGCTCTGGTCCTGCGCGTAGCGGGCCTGCTTGATCGAGATTTTCCCTTCCGAAGTAAACAGCAATCCATGGCGAGCGGCGCGCGTGGGAAGCACGCAATCCATCATGTCAACTCCCGACCGGGCGTAGTGGGCGATCTCCTCGGGAGTGCCGACCCCCATTAAATAGCGTGGCTGCTGGGAAGGAAGATGCTCAAGTGCGGATTCGACGATGTCGCGGGTAAGCTCGCACGGTTCACCAACACTCAAGCCGCCGATGGCATATCCGGGAAAGCCAATGGCGATGGTTCGTTCGGCGGATTCGCGGCGCAACTCACGATCCATGCCGCCCTGCACGATGCCGAACAAAGATTGCGTGTGGGGACGGGACTCTGCCCCGTCCAAGCGGGGCATAGCCCCGCTCCCACACGCCCACGGAACTTCGTGCTGATGATCATCGAAATAATTCTTGCAGCGCTCGGCCCAGCGCAGTGTTAGCTCCATCGAAGCGCGAGCGCGCTCGGCGTCGGCCGGATACTCGGTGCATTCGTCGAAAGTCATAATAATGTCGGCGCCCAGGCCGATCTGCGCTTCCGTGGCTTTTTCCGGACTCAGAAAATGCGGCGAGCCGTCCAGGTGCGAGCGGAACGACACGCCTTCTTCGTTCACCTTACGCAGATCGTTCTGGCTGAAAACCTGAAACCCACCCGAGTCGGTGAGGATGGCGCGGTCCCACGCCATGAAGCGGTGCAGCCCTCCCAGCCGCCGGATCGTCTCCACCCCAGGGCGCAGATAAAGATGGTACGTATTGCTCAGCAGAATCTGGACGCCAAGTTCTTCGAGCACATCTTGCGGAACGCCCTTGACCGAACCGAGCGTCCCGACTGGCATGAACACCGGCGTTTCCACCTCTCCGTGAGGAGTGATGAGCTTGCCGGCGCGAGCGGCGCCGCGGGTGGATTCAATCTGCAAGCGAACAGGCACGGAGGGATTGTAACGGAAGTTAGAGGTCCATCGTCACCACGACTGCTTCTCTCATCTCTCATCCCTCCCAAACGAAGGCGTCGAACACTCTCTTGGTTTCGAAGCCGATGCGCTTATAAAGGGCGATGGCGCGGTCGTTGGCTTCGGTCACGGTCAGCGAGATGGAATGGAATCCGCGGGCGCGGAGATTTTTGGTGGAGGCGGCCAGCAAGGCTTCGCCGAGGCCGGCGGAGCGGTATTCGGGAAGCACGCAAACCTGGGTGACGTGTCCGACATCGCGGCGCACCTGCGAGCAGAGAATGAGGCCGGTGAGTGCGCGGGTGCGGCGCTCGAATACGACGAAGGACGCTTGCGGATCGAATGTGCCGCATCCGGGAAAACGAACGATGTTGTTCAAAAATCGCAGCGAGCCGGCGAGGGTGCGGTATTGATCGTTGATATCCGAATCAACGTGGTCGCGGTAGGCAACGGTGATCAGCGCGGCGGCGGGCTGGTACTGCTCCTCCGACCAGGGACGGATTTCGAACTGCGGCGGAACGAGCGGCTCGGTTTGGGGATGCTTGCCCATATCGAAATTCATGAAGACGCGAGGATGGCGGCTGAAACCCTGTTGCAGAAAGGGGCGCGCGACGTTTCCCGCGTGATACGCCAGCAACTGCGCCTCTACACGATGGATGCCGGGCGATTGCTGCAGGGTTTCAATGACGTGGGTGAGCAGGCGTTCTTCTATTTCGTGACGGCCGGCCTCGTGACGAAGGGAGGTTTGTGCCCCGTCGCGGTCGGAGTCGCTAACAGAGTCGCGGACGAAGAGGTCTCCAATGACGCCCTTGTTCTGCTCGTAAACAAAAAAGGAGTAGCCGAAGATGCTGCCGCGCTCGATGGCGGCGTAGCCGGGGAGGATTTTCGAATCCATATAGCGCAGGATCATCTCGGCGGAGATGGTGTAATCCCAGGAGAGCAGGCTTCCCCACAGGGCGATCTCATCTTCCAGCAGCGGGCGAAGGTCGGCGGAAGAGAAATGTCGGAGATCGAGGATTTCCATAGAAGAGCCAGGTTTCAAAGTTTCAGAGTTTCAAGGTTTCAGAGCAAAGCGACAAGTCTTTGAAACCTTGAAACTTTGCAATCTTGCAACCTACTTCCCCACCCAGTACAAATCCAACTTCTGCTTGGGGATGCTGGTCAAGTATGACACTTGGCGTCCGGGAACAAGGTGGGCCACTTGGGACTCGGAACCTTGTGCGGCAACCAGGACGTGGGCGGCGGACGGAACGTTTCCGGCTTCGTATTTTTGCGCCGGCCGGTTGAGATAAAACTCGAGTCCGTATTCCTGCGCGCGATTGATGCGATAGAGAGCGATGGGAACGGGCTCGCTCGAAAAGGCCTGGATGCTTTCGGCAATGGGGCGCGCGGATTGGGTGGCATCCATCACGGGCGCGGCGAGACGAAGGATGGCGGCCACGCTTACGACAACGGCGAACAGGGTGACGCGGCTCAATAGTCCGGGCCCGGCGCGAGAGACGAGGGCAGCGCCAATGCCGAGCGCAAAGACGGCGGCAATCGCAACGGCTGCGCAAGTTCCGCTTCCCCACAGCAGGTGGCGATGGATCGCAATGGAAGCGGCGGAGAGAGATCCCGCGAGAGCAGCGAAGATCAGCAGTCCGCAGAGAATTCCGTGAGCGGCGGCAAACAGCGGCGAAAACTTTTCTTCTTCTTCACGGCGGACGGCCAGATATTCGGCGACCAGCAACGCCCCGGCAGGGACGGCGGGCAGAATGTAGCCGGGGAGCTTCGATTGCGATGCGCTGAAAAACAGGATGGGCACGAGCATCCAGAGGAGAAGAAACAGCGGCCAGGAATCTTCCGGATTGGAGAAAATGTCTTTGTTCGTACGTTCGACCCAGATCAGGCGAACGCGTTCGGCGACGGCAAGAATGAGCGCGAGCGTCCAAGGCATCATGGCCAGCAAGAACACGGGCAGGTAAAACCAGAAGGGCTCGTGATGGTGATAGACGTCCTGGGAGAAGCGGGCGAGATTGTGTTGGAGGATGAAGACACGGAAGAATTCCGGATTGCGCAGTTGGACGGCGATATACCAGGGCAAGGTGACGGCGAGATAGAGGACGATGCCGGGGAGCCAGAGGGTGCGCGGAATGGCGTGCCAGTCGCGCTTTATGGCGGCGAAGAGAAAAACGATGACGGCGGCGAGGGCGGGCGCGACCGGGCCCTTGGCCAGGGTCCCGAGCGCCAGAAAAATGTAAAAAACGGCAAGATGAATTTTCCGGCTGTCTTCATGCCAGGCGTACCAGGCGAGCAGCGCAATCGAAAAGGCGGCGGCGAGCGGCATGTCGGTCGCGGCGGCGTGGGCGAAAATAACGACACCAACGCAACTGGCCGTGATGAGCGCGCCATCGAGTTCACTGCCGGGGCGGAAACGGCGAAGAAAAAAGTAGATAGCGGCGATGAGGATGGCGGCATCAAAAGCGGCGGGCAGGCGGGCAGCTTTGTCGGTGACGCCGAAGGCGCGAAACGACAGCATCGCCTGCCAGTAATACAGCGCCGGCTTTTCCAGCCACGCCTTGCCTTGCAGCGTTGGGGTAATCCAATCGGAGCGATCGAGCATTTCGCGCGCGACCTGCGCGTAGCGAGGTTCGTCAGCGCCAACGAGGCCGAAGGCACCGAGGCCATAGAAGAAAAGGAATCCGCAGAACGCCGCGAGCAGCAGCAGGTCGGTGCGGATTCGCGGGCTCGTTGCTCGATTCATTCGTTGCCTTCGCTAGTGGGAAGCCGGGCGTCCCCGCCCGGTTGAACCCTTCGACTCCGCTCAGGGCAGGCTTGCGAGACACCCGTCTCTCCACTATTCGACTTATCGTGCAGGCACTCGACAATTCTAGCCACGGCGACGGTCAAAGGCCCTTCGATCGCGCAGCCGCTGGCGCATTTGTGACCGCCTCCGCCGAAATGCTCGGCTACGGTAGAGACATTGACTTCTCCTTTACTGCGCAGGCTGACGCGATAACCGCCGCCGGGAAGTTCGCGAAAGAAGATGGCGACCTGCACGTCGCCAATGGAGAGCGCGTAGTTGACCAGGCCCTCGCAATCTTCTTCGCGGGCACCGAAGCTCTGCATCTGTTCCTGCGTCACCCAGATCCAGGCCAGCGGGCCTTCGCGATGCAGGTTGGAGAGCGCCGCGCCGAGCAGCCGCAGCTTGGCGGTGGAGTGTCCGAAATAGATAGGGCGCGCACAATGCGCGGGGTCGGCCCCGGCGAGCACAAGTTCGCGCCCCACGGTAAAAGTGTGTTCGTTGGTGCCTTCGAACATGAAGGATCCCGTGTCGGTCATGAGCGCGGTGTAGAGGCAGGTGGCAATGTCGCGATCGACGGGGACGCAGGCGCGGCGGGCTAAACGATAGACCAGCTCGGCGGTGGCCATCACCGAGGGGTCGATCCAGTTGATGTGGGCGAAATTGCGTCCGCTGACGTGATGGTCAATGTTGATGAGGAAACACTCCGCGAGTCCATCGAGAAGCGCATGACGGGTACTGTCGCATTCGAGCAGGATGACCGCGTCGTTTGCGGGAACGGTATTGGATTGCATGACGCGATCGGCAAAGGGAAGACTTTGATAAATGCGGGGAACGCCATCGTGCATGACAATTTCGGCGTCCTTTCCCATAACGCGCAGAATTTGGCCCAGGGCGAGGGCGGAGCCGATGCCGTCTCCGTCGGGCCGGGCGTGCGAGGTCACGACGAAACGCTGACGCGCGCGAATTTCTTGTAAAACGCGGTCTAGCATGAAGTGCTCTTGGCTGTCAGCTCTCAGCTTTCAGTCTTCAGTTATAAGTTCGTAGCCCCTGGGTTTCGTATCAGGGCATCGCTTTAGCGATGCCGCATGTACTCTGAAATCGGACGCCCCTTTAGGGGCCGGGCTCGACACTCTTCCGGCGGCGCTTTTTCTCGCGTCCTAGAAGTTCGTCTACCCGGCTCTCCAATTCATCGGCGCGATCGATCTGGAAATAAAGTTCCGGAGGGCGCCGCAGACGCAAGCGTTCCGCGAGTTCGTGCCGGACATAATTCCTGGCCGCGGCCAGTCCTTCGAGCGTGCGTTCTGCCTCGGCCTCATCGCCGGCAACCGTGACCATGACGCGAGCGGAACGCGCGTCCTGAGCCATGAGCACGGCACTGACGCTGGCCAGACCGATGCGCGGATCGCCGAGTTCGCCTTCGAGGATGGTTTCGATCTCCTCGCGGATGGCCGCACTCAGCCGTCCGCGATGATATTTCTGCCCACGATGCTCCACGGCACACCTCGAATGGAGGAAAACGTTTGAGGATATCAGAAAAGTCGGATCCGGGTGCGTGGCGCCGCTACCGTAAAATCGGTGCGATCCGGTAATTGCCTTTTGGTCCTTGATTTTCGATCACCCGATGACCTGATGGTCAGATGACCCGATTTGATTTCGTCATACAAACTCCACAAACGAGTCGGTAACTTCGGCCCCAGCGTTGTTGGCGATGCGAGTGGCGGCGCGCTCCACATTTTTCATCAGACCGTCGAGGTAGTCGCGAGAGTGGGAGACGCTGACTACTCCAATGGTGGCCTGGTTCCAGAGCAAGCTAGGTTCGAGTTCGGCGACGGCGACGTTGAAGGAGGCGCGCAGACGGTCTTTGAGGCTGCGCGTGACTTGCCGCTTGTCTTTGAGCGAGTGCGCCGCTTCGATGCGGAGTTCGAGAGTGAGGAAAGCGATCATGAGCAATTTATAGCGCAAATTATGACAAAGAAGCGACCCTATTCGATTGATCCGCAATGACTTACCGGAATCTTGCCGGCTGTTCATCACCCCCGACCAAAAATTTCCGTCTTTTTTCTTGCATGTTGTGCTACACTATTCTTGCTAAGTTTGACTCACAGTTAGTTGCAGGCCGGTATCGCCAACCAGCGTCACCCCCTCTACAGCAGCGAATCTTCTCAGCACATTTCAAGAAACAAGAAAAAGGAATATCAATGGCAGAACAAGGAACAGTAAAGTGGTTTAACGACGCCAAAGGCTATGGTTTCATCAGCCGTCAGAATGGCGAAGACGTTTTCGTGCATTTCTCCGCTATTCAAGCGGGCGGCTTCAAGAGCCTGCAAGAAGGCCAAACCGTGCAGTTTGACGTGACCAAGGGGCCCAAGGGCTGGCAAGCGGAGAACGTTACCGCTGTCTAGGGGTACTACGCTTTTCAGGTATCACAGTGCCCGGGATTCGCAAGAATCCCGGGCATTTTTGCGTGTGGAATTACTGGCGGCGATACTGCGCCCCGGTAAACCCCAGGAATCGAAATTATTACGAAATCTCTAACTAGTGTTGCTACGCCTTGACCTCCAACCACCTTCCTGGGCCTTTCGCCGAACCTGCGATCACTGCGGCTTGATGGCCACCAGGTTGGGAAGGCACTGCGGCGCGGGGTTGCCTTCGTTGTTGCACATATTGCGGTTGTCGTTATCGTTGCTGTTGGAATACTGGACTTGCTGGACGTCGCCGTAGCCCTGACCGGCGATGTTGACGGTGTTGACGATGTGTATGGATCCGACGGCGCAGACTGGAGGATTTGGGGGTTTCACGTTCGGGTCATACTGATCGCAAGCGGCGACGAAGACCTGGCTGCCATCGGTGGAGGCGGAGGCCCAGAGCGGATAACTGCTGCCGAAGCCGGATCGCGCGAGCGGGATGGAACTGGTTTGTCCACTGCTCACGTTGAAGAGAAGGACAGCGGGGATGTTTTGGGCGACAATCAGGAGTCCGGTGCCGTCGCCTATGAGCTGGGAGTAGAGCGGAGTGAAGTTGCCTTGGCCGAGGTCAATGGAGGTCTGGGGAAAATTGGTGTCGACGGTCACCGACGGGGGTGTGCAGGCGAATTGATTGTACAGCAGCGGAAATTGCTCCACATTGACGCCGAACATATCGACGGTAGTAGGGGGCGGTGGGGGCGGTGTGGGGGCCTGGGGGTTCTGCTTGTCGGGTTCCTGCTGTACGGGAGTGTCTAGCGCGAGCACGACCTCGGTCGGATTACCATTGATGTCGGGTTGCAGGGTGGGCAATGGGTAGAGAGCGAGCGGGTTGGCGTTGATCGTCGGGGCCGATGGATCCGAAAAATTCGCGATTAGAACATCACTCAGGACTTCGCTGGTGGGAGTGTCGCAATTAGCGAAGCCGGAAACAAAACCGGGAATAAGGGGAGTAATAGGTGGCACGTCATATACCGTCGGCACGGGCTGTACCGCTACGTAGGCAAAGCTGCCATCCATCGACGGGACGACAACGTTTGCCGGTGCCGGGAAGGTGAAATTTCCTGTCGAAAGTGGCGAAATCAAGGTGAGTCCGTCGACGGTGGAGTAGACGTACATATTCCCCCCTATGTACGTACCAGCTAGCGCTGGCGGCGGCGCCGGAATTTGGGTGAGGATGAAGAGTTTCAACTGATCGGGAGAGAAGGCGGCGGCGGTGGCGGTTTCTCCGGGGTTGGAAAGGATGAGATCCACGGGGGCACCGCCGCCGTTGTAGATATAGACTTGGCTGGGGGTGGAAACAGTGTCGGAAACGACCACCAGTCTGCCATTGTTCGAGATGGTGAGCAATTTGCCACACAGGGCAACATTGCAAGGAGTGGAGGAGTCGGAGACCGAAACAACGGTGGGGCTGCCGCTAACATCCATGTACATCAGACCCTGATCGCTGCCGATGTAGAGGCGCGACGCCGATACGTGATTGAACATCAAGGAATTGGGAGTGCGAGGCAGGCTCAGGATGGTGGAGCCGATGGGGTTGGTTCCCGGCGTCACCGAGAACAGCGCACTGGTGCAGCCGGTGGCGTCCCCGCAGCCGGTGGTCGCGGCCCATGCAGTGTAGGTGGGCGGCTTGGCGGTAGTGCCTAATACTGCGTCAACCGAGATCGTGCCGTATCCCTTGGTTCCGTTCGGCAAAGTTCCGTCGCTGGCGTAGATGGGGAGGCTGGGTAGAACCCCGATATTGCAGCTTGGGGGAGTGCAGGAAGCGGTGAGGGTAGCGCCGCCAAGGTTGTAGCGGACGGCCGCAGTGTTGGTTCCAGAGTTATTGGTGGTGGTGCTGAAGGCTGCAACCTCAGGATTGGTGGTGCTCCAAGTGAGGGGCGGAGCAGACAGCGGGGCGAAATCTGCTATCCCGTAAAGGGTATCAATCGCGGTGGCTGTGACGACTACGTTGCTGCCGCTGTTTACGGTGATCGAGTTTCCCTCCGTTCCCTGGCCCCCGATCTGGAGATAGATGGCTTTGACCAGACAGGTCGTGTACGCGTAGGGACTGCTCGTGGTTCCGGCGACGCTGGCAAAAAGGTTTGTGATGCCGGGCGTCTGGGCGGTGGTCTGGATCTGGTTAAGCACGTTGGGCTGAAGTGGGGACGTGTAGGGAGCTGTCGTGACCACATCGGAATTGCTCGACGACCAGATCATGGGGCCAACGCTGTCAGTAATGTCCCCATAGATATTGTTGTAGGCGACGCCTTGGAACAGCCACGTCTGCCCTTGGGGAAAACAGTCATATAATTGTTGCGGCGAGACCGGGGGGAGACGGACAATCTGAATGCTATCAATGTGCTGGTGAACGTAAACAGTCGTGACCGGGCTGCTGACGCCGTTGCTGACCGCGGTTACGAGGGCGATACCGGGAGTGCCGGGATTGCAGATGGCGACGCTGCTGTCCCATGTGCCAGCGCAGGCTTTGCCGTTGCTGGCAATGGAGAGTGGCGCGGCGGCGTTCGGGTTGCCGCTCACGACTATATATTGAATGTCGAGGCCGAGGATGCCGCGTCCGTTGGCATCATAGCCGGTGGCGGTAAAGACTTGAGTGGCCCCGACGTCGAGAGAGACGCTGGGTTTGGGACTCAGCGAAATGAGCTTTACGCCTTCATTGCCGGAGTTGGAGCTGCTCTTGCCGAGGCAGCCGGTGAGGGCAAGGACAAAGACGAAGGTGATGGTCAACGTAAACAAAAAAACGGGACCGCAACGATGCATGAAACCTCCTCGCGTCCGTTCAGCAGGCGCGAGCATAATGTGGATGGGTGGAAAGCTGTTAGTGTAGAAGGTTAGGGGTCAGGTTTCAAGGTTGCAAGCTTTCAAAGTTTCAAGGGCGGAAGCAGCGATCAATGCTTACAGTCTGTTTGAGCCCTTGAAACCTTGCAACCTTGAAACCTGGCCTTTTCTTCTTTTTTCTTCGATGCGTCGAAGAGTGGTTGACGATGTGCAAGGTAGTTGATATTATCAAACGGTTCCGCGAGTTAAGTCTGGCTTGCCTGTGTACGGCAGTCCTGTAGGATGCGCAACCTGCGTTGGCGACAGGCTCCGGGAAAATTTTGGCTGAGCTTTGAAGAAATACGTGCCCGGTTGGAAGTGGAACCGGGGACGCCCTCGCTGAAACGTCCTGCGAAAACCTTGGCGCCCGGGCCATGAAGTAGAAGCCTGGGATTCACGCGAGGCTATGCAGGAGGAAGCGGACGAAACGGAACGCCTCCGGATCGGAATCGGAAGTTCGGTTGAGGTTAGGCGTGGCGTCACCGTCGTCGGCGATTAGTCTGAGCGGGAAACTGAACGAATTCTCACCGGCATTAGCACGGGAGAGTATGGCTGGGCGCGACAGGCCTGTGCCAGAACTGAGACGGAGCAATCCCCGTCTCTACGGGAAGTGTGTGGTTTGCGAGGCGTGTTTGCGAAATGGGTTCGCGACATGTGGTTCTGGAAATGTGCGGTAGAGATGCGGCTTGCCGCGTCTGGGAGTGGCGAGAGTGCCTACTTTTAATCAGCTGGTGAAATTCGGCCGCGAGCGGACGAAGTATAAGACGGCGAGTCCGGCCCTGCAATCGTGTCCGCAGAAACGCGGAGTGTGTACGCGCGTGTATACCCAGACGCCGAAGAAGCCGAACTCGGCGCTGCGCAAAGTGGCGCGCGTCCGCCTGACCAATGGAATCGAAGTGACGACGTATATTCCGGGCGTTGGCCATAACCTGCAGGAGCACTCGATTGTGCTGATCCGCGGCGGCCGCGTGAAGGACCTGCCGGGCGTGCGCTATCACGTGGTGCGGGGAACACTCGACGCGACCGGCGTGGCCGGCCGCAACCAGGGGCGCTCGAAGTACGGAACAAAGCGCGCGAAAAAGGCTTAGTCAAGAAGAATGGTAGGGACGCGCTTGCCGCGTCCGCGGCTCTAGCTAGAAGCTAGCAGCCAGGAGCTAGAAGCTGAATGCCTAGAAAAGGACATACCGCAAAGCGGAAGACCGAGGCCGATCCGGTGTATGGATCGGATCTGGTGACGAAGTTTATCAACTCGATGATGTGGCAGGGAAAGAAGTCGACTGCCGAGGGCATTTTCTATAAGTCGCTGGAGAAGTTGCAGGAAAAGGGCGGCGATGAGGCGCTGAAGCTGTTCACGAAGGCGGTCGAGAACGCCAAGCCGTTGCTGGAAGTGAAGACGCGGCGCGTGGGCGGAGCGAACTATCAGGTGCCGATCGAAGTCGCTCCCGACCGGAGGACGTCGCTGGCGATCCGCTGGATCGTGAGCTATGCGCGCGGCCGCGGCGAAAAAGGAATGATCGAGAAGTTGACGAACGAGTTGCTCGACGCCGCGAATGGTAAGGGCGCTGCCATCAAGAAGAAGGAAGATGTGCATCGCATGGCGGAAGCGAACAAGGCATTCGCGCATTACCGGTGGTAGGAAAAGGCTGCGAGCTTTGGGCCGCGAGCTGCGAGCAGGAAGCTAACGACGAACAACTAAAGACAGATTTTCAGAGCCATAGAAAGAGTTAAGAGCCGTGCCTAGAGCAGTCCCATTAGAACGTTGCAGGAACATCGGCATCATGGCCCACATCGATGCCGGGAAGACCACGACGACGGAGCGCATCCTGTTTTATACGGGCAGGACGCACCGTATCGGCGAGGTGCACGAAGGCACGGCCATCATGGACTGGATGGAGCAGGAGCAGGAGCGCGGCATTACGATCACGTCGGCGGCAACGACTTGTACCTGGCGCGACATCCGCATCAACATTATAGATACGCCCGGCCACGTGGACTTTACCGCCGAGGTGGAACGCTCGCTGCGCGTGCTGGACGGCGCGGTCGCGGTGTTCGACGCGGTGCACGGAGTGCAGCCGCAGTCGGAAAAAGTTTGGCGGCAGGCCGATAAGTACGGCGTTCCGCGAATTTGTTTCATCAACAAGATCGACAAGATGGGCGCCGATTTCGAGCATGCCATCGACACTATTCGCAAGCGCCTCAACGCCAAGCCCGTCGCCATTCAAATTCCCATCGGACAAGAAGACAAGTTTCAGGGAGTAGTGGACTTGGTTGCCATGAAGTCCATCATCTGGCAGGACGAGACCATCGGCGCGGAGTTTCACGTCGGCGAGATTCCTGCGGACCTGCGGAAAAAGGCCGAGGCGTTCCACACGCAACTGGTCGAAACCGTCGCCGAGAATGACGACCACATCCTGCACAAGTTTCTGGAAGGCGAAGCGATTTCGGCGGACGAACTTAAGGCGTCGCTGCGCAGGTCCACGATTGGGCTGAAGTTGTTTCCGGTGGTGGTGGGAACGGCGTTCAAGAATAAAGGCGTGCAGCCGTTGCTCGATGCCGTAGTCGATTACCTGCCCTCGCCGCTCGACGCGAAAGAGACGCAAGGGCTCGATCCCGACAGTGGAAAGCCGATCACTCGCAGGGCTGACGACAATGAGCCTTTCTCGGCGCTGGCCTTCAAGATCATGGCCGACCCGTTTGTCGGTCAGTTGACGTTTATCCGGGTGTACTCAGGACAGTTGAACTCGGGCGAATCGGTGATGAACTCCCGAACGCAGAAACATGAGCGCATTGGGCGCCTGCTCAAGATGCACGCCAATAAGCGCGAAGACATCCAGGAAATTCTCGCCGGCGACATCTGCGCTGTGGTTGGACTTAGAAACGTCGGCACGGGCGACACGATCTGCAACGAAAAACATCCGATTACACTCGAATCGATTGTGTTTGCGGTGCCGGTGATTTCGGTCGCGGTCGAGCCGAAGACCAAGGCCGATCAGGAAAAGATGGGCATGGCGCTGGCGCGGCTGGCGCAGGAAGATCCAACTTTCAAGGTGCACACCGATCCGGACAGTGGGCAGACGATCATCAGCGGCATGGGCGAGTTGCATCTGGAAATCATCGTCGACCGCATGATGCGCGAGTACAAGGTCGAAGCCAACGTCGGCAAGCCGCAGGTGGCGTATCGCGAGACCATCCGCAAGCACGCGGAAGCGGAAGGCAAGTACATTCGGCAGACGGGCGGCCGCGGTCAGTACGGACACGCCAAGATTCGCATCGATCCGAACGAGCCGGGCAAGGGCTACGAATTCATCAACGAAATCGTGGGCGGCACGGTGCCCAAGGAATTTATCAAGCCCATCGACCAGGGCATGCAGGAAGCGATGGAAGGCGGGGTTCTCGCCGGCTATCCGATGGTTGACATCAAGGCGACGCTCTACGACGGCAGCTATCACGATGTCGATTCGAACGAAATGGCGTTCAAGATCGCCGGTTCGATGGCTTTTAAGGAAGCGGCGCGCAAGGCGAGTCCGGTAATTCTCGAGCCGGTGATGGCAGTCGAAGTCGTGACGCCGGAAGATTACGCGGGAACGATCATGGGCGACCTGAGTTCGCGTCGCGGACGCATCGAAGGCATGGAGCATCGCGCCGGTTCGCAGGTGATCAAAGCCATCGTTCCCTTGGCCGAGATGTTCGGCTACGCGACCCACATGCGTTCCAGTACGCAGGGACGCGCCGAATACTCAATGCATTTTGCGCGCTACGAAGAGGCCCCGCGTCACGTGGCGGAAGAGATCATCGCCAAGACGCAGGGCAAGACGGCATCGAGGTAAGTTTGTGGTGGATGGTTTGCTGAAACAATGGTTCGCTGAAACAGCGGAAACAAACTGAGCTAAGTCCCAATTAGGGATGAGCGACGGAGCGAAGAGCAATGGCGAAAGAAAAATTTGAACGGACGAAGCCGCACTGCAACGTAGGGACGATCGGTCACATTGACCATGGCAAGACGACGTTGACGGCGGCGATCACCAAGGTCTTGCAGAAGCACAACCCGAAGATCGTGTTCCGGTCGTTCGATTCGATTGACAACGCTCCGGAAGAAAAGGCGCGCGGCATCACGATTGCCACGGCGCACGTGGAGTATGAGACGCCGAACCGGCACTACGCGCACGTGGATTGCCCCGGTCACGCGGATTACATCAAGAACATGATCACGGGCGCGGCGCAGATGGACGGTGCGATTCTGGTGGTGGCGGCGACGGACGGTCCGATGCCGCAGACGCGCGAGCACGTGCTGCTGGCGCGGCAAGTGGGCGTGCCCTACATTGTCGTTGCATTGAACAAGTGCGACGCGGTGGACGATCCCGAGTTACTCGACTTAGTCGAGCTCGAGGTGCGCGAGTTACTGAAGAGCTATCAATTCCCGGGCGACGATGTGCCGGTGGTGCGATTGTCGGCGCTGCTGGCGCTGAACGGCGACGAGAAGTGGGAGAAACAGATTGACGCGCTGATGGAGGCGGTGGACAAGAAAGTGCCGCAGCCGGCGCGCGAGCTGGACAAGCCGTTCCTGATGCCGATCGAGGATATTTTTTCGATCCAGGGGCGGGGCACGGTGGTGACGGGCCGGATCGAGCGCGGGAAGGTGAAGGTGGGCGAGGAAGTGGAGATCGTCGGCTTCCGCGAGACGCGTAAGACGGTAGTAACTGGCGTGGAAATGTTCAAGAAGCAGTTAGACGAAGGCATGGCGGGCGACAACGCCGGGCTGTTACTGCGCGGCGTCGCGAAAGAAGACGTGGAGCGCGGGATGGTGCTGGCGAAGCCGGGATCGATTACTCCGCACACGAAGTTCAAGGCGGAAGTTTACATTTTGACGAAGGAAGAAGGCGGGCGGCACACACCGTTCTTCAAGGGCTATCGTCCGCAGTTTTATTTGCGGACGACGGACGTGACGGGGATCGCGGAGCTGCCGGCGGGCACGGAGATGGTGATGCCGGGCGACAACGTGAGCCTGGTGATCGAGCTGATCACGCCGGTGGCGATGGAAAAAGGATTGCGGTTCGCGATCCGCGAAGGCGGCCACACGGTGGGCGCGGGCACGATCGCGGAGATCATTACGTAGCGGAACTTAATTCGCGGCTTGTAACTCGCCGCCAGATCTTTCCTTCCGGGTGAGCCGGGAGGGGTAAAGAGAGAAAAACAGTGACTGGAAAAGAAAGAATTCGCATCCGCTTGAAAGCCTACGACTACCGCATTCTGGATCAGTCGACGGGCGAGATTGTGGAGACGGCAAAGCGCACCGGCGCGCAAATCGCGGGCCCGATTCCGCTGCCCACGATGAAGAACAAGTACTGCGTGCTGCGGTCGCCGCACGTGGACAAAAAGTCGCGGGAGCAGTTCGAAATCCGCACCCACAAGCGGCTGCTGGATATTTTGGAGCCGACGCAGCAGACGGTTGACGCGCTGATGAAGCTCGATCTGCCGGCGGGCGTGGATGTTGAGATCAAGGCATTCGGCAAAGAGCATAAGTAGCTCCTAGCTGTTAGCTTCTAGCTACTGGCAAGCGAGGAAAATCGTGCTGAAGTGTCCGAAATGCGGCTATCGAGATTGGCCGGTGTTTATCCGGTTATTAGTGTCCAGTGGACTTTGCTTGACGTTGCTTATCGGGACGTGGAAGCCAGAGGAGTACAGGCTGATTGTTATGACTGCAATTCTGCTATTCAGCCTAACATCGCTCTGGAGGAGATCCAGAAATGACAAGAATGGCTTAGGCCGTTTGGAGCACATAAGTCTACTTGGTGATAGCGAAAACGTAAACCCGAAACACCCCAGCCAATAGCCAAAGGCCAAGCTGGGAACGGAGAAGGAAATGGCGAGAGTTACAGGGATTCTGGGCAAGAAGGTCGGCATGACGCAGCTCTTCGATTCGAAGGGCGATGTGCGGCCGGCGACTGTGTTGCAGGCGGGGCCGTGCGTGATTACGCAGCACAAGACCCTGACCAAGGATGGATACGAGTCGGCGCAGATTGGCCTGGTCGAGTTTGTGAAGGAAAAGAAACTGACCAAGGCGATGCGCGGACACTTCGCCAAGCACAGCCTTCCGCCGGTGAAGTTTCTGCGCGAGGTTGAAGTGGAAGTGGACGCTCCCGGCGAGACGACCGAGGGCGTGCTGAAGGCTGGCGACCGCATCCTGGTGGATATTTTCGAAGGCGAGCGGTTTGTGGACGTGATCGGAGTGAGCAAGGGCCACGGTTTTCAGGGCGTGGTGAAGCGGCACCACTTTGCGGGCGGCGCGAAGTCGCACGGTTCGATGTTTCAGATCACGGGTTCGATTGGTTCGTCGGCATTTCCGTCGCGCGTGTTCAAGGGAATGCGGATGTCGGGCCACATGGGCGATGCCCGGATCACGACGCGCAACCTGCGGATCCTGGGCGTGGACAAAGACGAGAATTTGTTGGTGGTCGAAGGCAGCGTTCCGGGCGCGAACGGCGGATATATCGTGATCAACAAGGCGAAGAAGCCGCCCCGAGAGCGCCGCGGATTCGCGGGTGCGGCGACGGTCGATCCGTTGAAGGCGGCGAAGCGCGCTTCGAAGAAGGTGTAAGTCGGTCGTTAGTCGTTAGTCGTTAGTCGTTAGTCGTTGGTCGTTAGTCGTTCGGCCAACAGGTAAGCACGAAGACGAGAGATCTATGGCAACTATTGATGTTTACAATTTGAGCGGAGCCAAGGCCGGGACGATGGATCTGGCCGATGAAGTTTTCGGCGCGGTCAACGAAGACTTGCTCTGGGAGGCGGTCACGCATTATCGCGCCTCCGCGCGCGCGGGCACGCATGCGACCAAGAACCGCTGGCGGGTTTCCGGATCGGGCAAGAAGCTGTGGAAGCAGAAGGGCACGGGGCGGGCGCGCATCGGCTCGATCCGTTCGCCGCTGTGGCGCCACGGCGGCACGGTGCACGGACCGCAGCCGCGCTCCTACGACTACGCCTTTCCGAAGAAAAAACTTTTGGGCGCGCTGCGTTCGGCGCTGGCCTCGAAGTTTGCCGATGGCAAGCTCTTGGTGGTGAAGGCATTCGATGTGAAAGAGCCGAAGACGAAGCTGTTTCGCGAGGCGCTCGACAAGTTGAAGGTGGAAGGCACGGCGCTGCTGGTGGATGTTTCGACGGTGGAGAACAAGAACCTGGCATTGAGTTCGCGCAACATCGACGGGCTCGAACTGGTGCGGGCGAATGAAGTGCATCCCTACCACATCATGCGCTACACGCATGTGGTGTTTGCGCAGCCGGCGCTGGAGAAGTTGCAGGATTCGCTGAAGAAGTCGGCAACGCGGCGTTCGCACGAGGTGGAGCCGGTGCATGAAAAAGCCAAGAAGAAGAAACCGGCCGGGCGTTCGCCTAAGACGGAGGTGGCCTGATGAAATCCGCGTATCAGATTATCCAGAAGCCGGTGATCACCGAAAAGGGCCTGGGCATTAAAGAAACCCAGAACACGCTGGTATTCCAGGTGGCGCCGAAGGCGACGAAGACCGAGATCAAGGAAGCGGTGCAGGCGATCTTTAAGGTGAAGGTGGCATCGGTGCGCACGGCGAATTATCCGGGAAAAGAACGGCGGCGGGGCAAGTTCACGGGCTACCGTCCCGATTGGAAGAAAGCGTACGTGCGGTTGAAGACGGGCGAGAAGATGCCGGAGTACGCGCAAAACCTGTAATGCAGTCGTTAGTCGCTGGTCGTTAGTCGTTGGGAAAATCGAATAGCGAACGACTAGCGACCAAAGACTAACGACCAACGACAAAGGTAGTGAGCTAGATATGGCCATAAAAACCTACAGACCGACAACGCAGACGCTGCGCTATCGCACCACGCTCGTGACCGACGACATTACGTCGAAGAGGCCGCACAAGCCGCTGGTTGAGGGCAAGATACGGTCGGGCGGGCGGCGCAATTCCGGCGACGTGACCATGCGGTTCCGGGGCGGCGGCAACAAGCGTAAACTGCGCACGATTGATTTCAAGCGCGATAAGCATGGGATTCCGGCGACGGTCGAGACCATCGAATACGATCCTGGACGCTCGGCACGAATTGCCCTGCTGAGTTACGCCGATGGCGAGAAGCGTTACATTGTGCAGCCCGATGGATTGAAAGTTGGGCAGAAGATTTTGAGCGGCCCCGAGGCAGACATTCTTGTGGGCAACGCGTTGCCGCTGCGCAATATTCCTCCCGGCACGACGATCCACAATGTGGAGTTGAAGCCTGGAAAAGGCGCGCAGATGGTGCGCTCGGCGGGCGGCGCGGCGCAGTTGGTCGCAAAAGAAGGCGACTATGGATTGGTGAAACTGCCTTCGGGCGAAATCCGCAAGGTGCTGCTCGATTGTCTGGCGACGATTGGGCAGGTCGGGAACACGGACCACGAAAACGTCACCTGGGGCAAGGCGGGACGAACGCGCTGGGCAGGAAAGCGTCCGCACAACCGCGGCGTTTCGATGAACCCGGTGGACCACCCGCATGGCGGCGGCGAGGGCAAGACCTCCGGCGGACGACATCCGGTGACCCCGTGGGGCCAGCCGACGCGCGGATACAAGACGCGGAACAATAAGCGAACCGATACGTTCATCGTGAACCGGAGAAAGAAAGGTTAAGAACTAAGTTTCAGGGTATCAAGGAAAACCGAAGCTTCAGTCCGGACTACTGAGAGCTGATAGCTGAAAGCTGAGAGCTGACTTTATGGCACGTTCAACAAAAAAAGGACCGTTCGTGGACGCGCACTTGGCGACGAAAGTGGAAGCCATGAATGCGCGCAACGAGAAGAAGGTGCTGCGGACCTGGTCGCGGCGCTCGACGATTATTCCGGAGATGGTGGGACACACGATTGCCGTGCATAACGGACGGAAATTCATTCCGGTATATGTGACCGAGAACATGGTGGGGCACAAGCTGGGCGAATTCAGCTTTACCCGGCAGTTCAAGGGGCACTCGATGAAAGCGGCGACCGAAGTTGCGGCCAAACCGGCGGGCGTGCCCGGCGGACCTGGAGCCATCGTTCCATCAGCGCCAGCGGCGCCGAAGGCATAAAAGCGGCTGTTGGCATTTGGCTTTTGGCTGTTCGCTAAAAGCCAAGAGCCAAGGGCCGAGAGCTGAGACAAACTATGGAATTTCGAGCTGAAGCAAGATACATGCGCGTCTCGCCGCAGAAGGCGCGGCTGGTGCTGAACCTGATCAAGGGACGGCGCGTGGAAGAGGCACGGAACACGCTGGCCTTCACCAAGAAGCGCGTGGCGGCGACGGTCGCGAAGCTGTTGCAGTCGGCAATCGACAATGCGAACTTCCTGAGCACCGAAAAGGGCCTGGACGTCGATCTCGATAACCTGTATGTGAAACACGCGGTGGCCAACGACGGGCCGCGCATGAAGCGGATTCGTCCGGCGCCGATGGGGCGCGCCTACCATTATGTGCGGCGCATCGCGCATATTGAAATTGTGCTGGCGGAGAAGAACAGAAACGGCGCGGTGGTAGGAACGGCGGCGGCGGCAGGCGAGGCGGCGGCGAAAACCGCGGCTCCCGCCAAGCCGAAAGCGAAGGCCAAGGTCAAGGCGCCAGCGAAGAAGAAGGCCGTCGGTAAGAAGGCGGCTGCAAAGAAATAGAATCGTCGCTCGTCGTTCGCGAAAAGCGTACAGCGAATGGCGAGCAGCGAATAGCGTACCGCGAAAGTTTAGGAGTACACGATGGGACAGAAGGTTCATCCTTACGGATTCCGGCTCGGCTACACCAAGCCGTGGAAGTCGCGCTGGTTTGTCGAGCGGGACTACGACAAGCTGCTGCTCGAAGACCATAAGCTCAAGACCGAGTTGAAGGAAAAGCTTAAGTCGGCGGGTGTGAGCGCGGTCGAGATCGAGCGTCCGGGCAATAAGCTGCGCATCATCATCAAGACGGCGCGTCCGGGGATCATTATCGGGCGCAAGGGCGCGGAAATCGACAAGCTGAAGCAGGACCTGCAGAAGCGAACATCGCGCGAAGTGCATGTAGATATCCAGGAAGTGCACAAGCCGGAGCTGGATGCGCAGCTCGTTTCGGAATCGATCGCGCTGCAACTGGAAAAGCGCGTAGGCTTCCGGCGGGCGATGCGCAAGTCGGTGGACTCGGCGCTGCGCTTCGGTTGCAAGGGGATTAAAGTTCGCGTAAGCGGACGGCTGAATGGCAACGAAATCGCGCGTTCGGAGTGGTATCTGCAGGGGCGGTTGCCGCTGCACACGCTGCGCGCCGATATTGACTACGGATTCACCGAAGCGCACACGACGTACGGCATAATCGGCGTGAAGTGCTGGGTCTATAAAGGCGAAATTCTGCCGGCGAAAAAGCGTGAAGCGACTCCGGCGCGGGAAGCGACCACGACGGGAGCGTTCTAAGGACCAAGTACCCGGTACCCAGGATTGCAGGGATCAGAGTACGGAAGTAAAAGCAAAGCTCACGATGCAACTGAGAGCTGAAAGCTGAGAGCTGATTTATGTTGATGCCGAAGAAAGTTAAGTACCGCAAGCAGCAGCGCGGGCGCATGACGGGAAAGGCCTGGCGCGGGAGCACGCTGGCTTTCGGTCAGTTTGGGCTCAAGGTGCTCGAACCGGGCTGGATCACCGACCGGCAGATCGAAGCGAGCCGGGTCGCCATGACGCGTTTTGTGAAGCGCGGCGGCAAGGTCTGGATCCGGCTGTTTCCGGACAAGCCGGTCACGAAGAAACCGGCCGAAACCCGTATGGGCAAGGGCAAAGGCGCGCCGGACCACTGGGTTGCGGTGGTGCGGCCGGGAAAAATTTTGTTTGAGATGGAAGGCGTCACGATCACGGACGCAAAAGAGGCCATGCGCCTCGCATCGCACAAGCTTCCGCTGCGCACGACATTCGTGAAACGAGACGTGCTGTAGGCGATTACTGAGAACCGAGACCTAAGAACTGAGACCTGACTTTATGAAGGTAGAAAAGATTCGCAACTTGACCGACGTCGAGCTCAAGCACCAGGAGCGGGACTTGGCGGACCAGCTCTTCAAGCTGAAGTTCCAGATGAACATGGGACAGACGGAGAGTCTGAAAAAGATTCGCGGGCTGCGCCGGGACATCGCGCGCGTCCAGACCGTCCTGCGCGAGCAGGAACTGGCCTCGGCGAAGACGGAGAAAAAATAATGGCGGAAATCACGGGCCAAACTGAAAACGTTCCAGCCGAAAAGCACAGCGGCCGCAAGATATTAATCGGCACGGTCGTCTCGAACAAGATGCAAAAGACGATCGTGGTTGAAGTGACGCGCAAGAAGGCGCATCCGCTCTACAAGCGGGTGATTTCAATCCGGAAGAAGTTCTACGCACACGACGAAAAGAACGAAGCGCATCCCGGCGATACGGTGCGGATTGAAGAGTCGCGGCCGTTGTCGAAGCTGAAGCGCTGGACGCTGAAGGAAATTGTGCGCAAAACGGCGCTGGTGCCGGAGATTGACGCCGACGTGGACGCCGCTACGGGCGTTTCCGCAAAGAATTAGGAAGCGGTAAGGAAGAGGAGACGAACATGGCCGTAATGATGAGATCCATGCTCGAGGTCGCCGATAACTCCGGCGCGCGCAAGCTGCAGATGATCCTGCCGCTGGGCGGCTCGACCGGGCTGCGCGCGGGGCTGGGCGACGTGATCACGGCAAGCGTGAAGGAAGCTGCGCCCGACGGTCAGGTGCAGAAGGGCAAAGTGGTGAAGGCGGTCATCGTGCGCACGCGGAAAGAGCATCGGCGGCGGGACGGGACTTACATCCGCTTCGATCAGAATGCGGCCGTGCTCATCAACGAGACGGGCGAGCCGGTGGGCACCCGCGTATTCGGCCCGGTGGCGCGTGAACTGCGCGAGAAAAAGTTTTTGAAGATCGTGTCGCTGGCGCCGGAAGTACTTTAGGTGTCAGTTGTCAGGTCTTAGGTCTCAGGAAGAGCGAGCTTGCTCACGGAGCAAGGATTGAGGATTCGAGATGGGAACAGCAACTACGACTGAACACAAGCGCGTCGATATCCGCCGGAACGACACCGTGAAGGTGATGACCGGGCGGGACACGGGGAAAGAAGGGCGCGTACTGCGCGTGTTTCCCGACGAGGGTAGGGTGCTGGTCGAGCACGTGATGATGGTGAAGAAGCACGTGCGGCCGAATCCGCAGCGCAACATCAAAGGCGGAATCGCCGAGCAGGAGCGGGCGATCCCTCTGTCGAACGTGGCCCTGGTTTGTGCGACGTGCGGCCCGGTGCGGGTCGGGCATGAGGTGCGTGGCGAGCGCAAAGTAAGAGTTTGTAAGAAGTGCGGGACGACGCTGGACAAGTAGCTGTCAGCTCTCAGTTATCAGTTTTCAGTTTGTGCATGTGGTATGAGCGGCAGTGGCGAAAAATTTGAGACTTACGAACCGGTATACGTCGAGTTAAGAACCGACAATCCGAAACCGTAAGAGACAAGGCAGCATAGGCAATGGCAGACGAGCAAAAAAAGGGCGAGCAGCCGAAGAAACCCAAAGCGTCCAAGGGCGACAAAGGACACGCGCCGGTCGAGGCGAAGGCTGAGCCGGAGGCCCCTCGGCACGCGGCGAAAGAGCGTCCTCGGCTGCGGGCGCGGTTTGAGAAGGAAGTTGCCGTCGCTCTGATGAAGGAACTTGAACTCAAAAACCCGATGGCCGTGCCGCGGTTAAACAAGATCGTCGTGAACATGGGCGTGGGCGAAGCGACCCAGAACGCGAAACTGATCGACCCGGCGGTCAATGAACTGGGACAAATTACGGGACAGAAGCCGGTGGTCACGCGGGCGAAGAAGTCGATCGCGGCGTTCAAGGTGCGCGAGGGCATGCCGATTGGGGCAATGGTGACGCTGCGCGGCGACCGCATGTACGAATTTTTCGACCGGCTGGTGAGCATTGTGCTTCCGCGAGTGCGCGATTTCCGCGGAGTCTCGACGAAATCGTTCGATGGACGCGGCAATTACACGCTGGGGTTGCACGATCAGTTGATTTTCCCAGAGATCGATTACTCGAAAGTCGACAAGCTGAAGGGCATGAACGTGACCATTGTGACGACGGCGCGTTCCGACGACCAGGCGCGGTCGCTGTTGAAGCACCTGGGAATGCCGTTTCGGGCGTGATCGAATCGGGTGATCGGGCCATCGGGTGATCTGACCATCGCCAATTCGGAATTGAGGTTTGACTGAGAGCTGACAGCTAGAAGCTAAAAGCAAGAAGCTAGGAGCTAAGTTTGGCCACTACAGCAAAGCGAGTGAAGGACGCTAGGAAGCCGAAGTTCTCGACGCGCAAGCATAACCGCTGCAAGATTTGCGGACGCCCGCGGGCCTTTCTGCGGAAGTTTGGCATTTGCCGTCTGTGTTTCCGGCAACTGGCGCTGCGGGGCGAGATCCCCGGGGTTTCGAAGTCGTCCTGGTAAAGCGTCGTTGGTCGTTAGTCGTTGGTCGTTCGCGACGACGGACGACTAAGGCGCGTGGGCGTACCGCAAGGGTAGTAGGAAGATCGGTTTGTCAGTGGTTGTTCGCCAACGACTAGCGACCAACGACTAACGACTGCAAGCAAGCTGCCGCAGGTTCTCCGCGGAACGCGGAGCGAACGGGTGGCTCGAGGAGAAGCAAACGATGAGGTTGACCGATCCGGTCTCAGACATGCTGACGCGAATCCGCAACTCGATCCGCGCCCGGCACCAGAAAGTGGATATTCCAGCTTCCAAGCTGAAGACGGAGATTGCCCGCATCCTGAAAGAAGAGGGCTATATCGCGAACTTCAAGCCGACGGAAGAAGAGGGCCACAAGGTCCTGCGCGTGTATCTGAAGTACGGCAACAACAACGAGGCGGTGATTACGAACCTGGAGCGCGTATCGCGTCCGGGCTGCCGCGTCTATGTGCGCCGCACCGAGATCCCGCGCGTGCTGGGCGGAATGGGAATCAATATCCTGACCACGCCAAAGGGCGTGATGACGGGACGCCAGGCGCGCCGCGAAGGTCTGGGCGGTGAATTGCTTTGCGAGATTTGGTAGGGCGGCTGCTAGCTACTAGCTTCTGGCTACTAGCTAAAAGTTGCAATGCAGATCGAGCGGTTGGAAGCGGTAAGTACCACAGGAACAAGGTTCTAGCTAGAAGCTAGAAGCCAGAAGCTAAGAGCTGACATATGTCACGAATTGGAAAAAAGCCGATCGCGATCCCGAAAGGCGTGACGGTCAAGATCGAAGGCAATACGGTGATGGTCCAGGGGCCGAAAGGCAAGCTGGATACATCTCTTCCGTCCGGCATCACGATGGAGCAGAAGGACGGCAACCTGGTGGCGGTGCGCCCGGACGATGCGCATGCTGCCGTACATGGACTGGCGCGCGCGCTGGTCAATAACGCCGTCGAGGGCGTGACCAAGGGCTGGACGAGGGACCTGGAAATCGTCGGCATCGGTTATCGCGCGGAGATGAAAGGCAAGGGGACGGTAGTCTTTAGCCTTGGATATTCGCACCCCATCGAGTATCCGCTGCCGACGGGCGTGGATTGCGCGGTGGATGCGAAGCTGACGAAACTGACGCTGAACGGAATCGACCGGCAAAAAGTTGGCCAGGTGGCAGCCGAGATGCGGTCGCTGCGTCCGCCCGATCCTTATAAGAACAAAGGCGTGCGCTACGCCGGCGAGCGGTTGAAGAAGAAGGTTGGCAAGACGGGAGCAAAATAGCCGTCAGCCCTCAGCCGTCAGTTACTTCTAACGAAGTCTGCGGGCTGAAAGGTTTAGCTGATGGCTGATAGCTGAGGACTTATTAACATGCTGAGAATCGCTTCAAAGAACCAGACGCGGCAGCGGGTGCACGATCGTATCCGAAAGAAAGTGATGGGTACGCCGGAGCGTCCGCGGCTGAATGTGTACCGGTCGCTGAACCATATTTATGTGCAGTTGATCGACGACCTGAAGGGTGTCACGCTGGTGGCAGCTTCGACGGCCGACGACCGCAAGGGCGCGCGAGTAACGGGCGGCAACGTGGCCTCGGCGAAGATGGTTGGCAAGAAGATCGCCGAACTGGCCAAGCAGAAAGGCATCGCCAAAGTGGTGTTCGATCGTGGCGGCTACATTTACCATGGCCGGGTCAAGGCTGTGGCTGATGCGGCGCGCGAGGCGGGATTGCAGTTCTAGATCGAGCTGCTGGCTTCTAGCTGCTGGCTACTAGCAATCGAGTGGATCGCTAGAAGCCAGCCGCCAGAAGCTGGAAGCCGAAATCAGGAAATGAGACTTAAGAATGTCAAGAGTTACAAAAAAACTCGATGCAGCTTCGTTCCAGTTAAAAGACCAGGTGGTCTCGATTAACCGGGTGACGAAAGTGGTCAAGGGCGGCAAGAACATGTCGTTCGCGGCACTGGTGGTGGTGGGCGATCCTTCGGCGGCGGTGGTCGGTTTCGGATCGGGCAAGGCGAAGGAAGTTCCGCAGGCCATCCGCAAAGGGATCGAGTCGGCCAAGAAGAACCTGATGCGGATCAACCTGACGCAGACGACGGTGCCGCACACGGTGCTCGGACGCTTTGGCTCGGGCATGGTGCTGCTGAAGCCGGCTCCGGAAGGCACGGGAGTGATTGCCGGCGGAGCGGTGCGGGCGGTGATGACGTCGGCGGGCGTTCAGAATGTTCTGACCAAATCGATTGGCACGAACAATCCGCACAATGTGATCAAGGCGACGTTCGAGGCGCTGAAGAAACTCAAGAGCCGGGAAGCCGTCGCGGCGCTGCGCGGCAAGCCGGTGGAGGAGTTATAGCAAAGTTTCAAGGTTGTAAGGTTTCAAAGTTAGCCTCAGCGACGTTTGGTTTCACCTTGAAACATTGAAACTTTGCAACCGTGAAACCTTAAGGATTGAAATGACAACCAAGACAGCGAAATCGGTGGCGAGCGGCAAGATACAGTTGAAGTGGGTGCGGTCGATGATCTGCACTCCGGTCAAACACAGAAAAGTGGTCAAGGGGCTGGGATTCACCCGGCTGAACCAGGTGATTGTGCGCCCGGATACGGCTGCAATCCGCGGTATGGTGAAGAAAATTCCGCATCTGGTGGAAATTGTGAAGTAAGGTTTCAGGTATCAGGAAGACCTGGGACGGTAATACGTAGCGGATTTTGCATTTCTGCGCAATGAGTTTTTTCTGAGACCTAAGACCTGGCACCCAGGAACTGATTATGAATTTATCGACAATACGGGCACCGAAGAAGTCGACGGAAAAGAAGAAGCGGGTCGGACGCGGCATGGGGTCCGGCATGGGCAAGACTTCCACGCGCGGTCACAAGGGGCAGTGGTCCCGCACGGGTGCGCGGCTGATCCGCGGGTTTGAAGGCGGGCAGATGCCGTTGCACCGGCGCGTGCCGAAGCGTGGATTCACCAATATTTTCCGTGAAGAATACGACGTTGTGAACATCGACCGGCTGGCGGCGCTGGGCGCGACTGAAATCACTCCCGAGTCGCTGAAGAAGGCGGGCGTGGTCAATGGCAAGTCTCCGGTCAAAATCCTGGGCACCGGCGAACTGACGGTGGCAATTACGGTCCATGCCCACAAATTTTCCAAGACGGCGCAGGAAAAGATCACCAAGGCGGGCGGCAAGTTCGAGGTCTTGCAGTAATGCTGGAAAAGCTGGCGAACATCTTCCGGGTTCCTGATCTACGCAAGCGGGTGCTGTTCACGCTCGGCCTGCTGGCGGTGTACCGCATCGGCGGCCACATCCCGACACCGGGAATCAACGGCGACCGGCTGGCGCAGTTCTTCGAGCAGAATAAGGGCACAGCGCTGGGCTTCGTGGATATGTTCAGCGGCGGCAACCTGCGGCGGCTCACGATTTTCGCGCTGGGCATCATGCCGTACATTACGGCGTCGATCATTTTGCAGTTGCTGACCGTGGTCTATGAACCTCTCGCCAAGCTGCAAAAAGAAGGCGAGATGGGCCGCAAGAAGATCACGCAGTGGACGCGTTATCTCACCGTGCTGTTGAGCGCGGTGCAGTCGTTCGGTATCGCCATTAGCCTCGAGAAAGCGGGCGATTTTGTCAACAATCCCGGGCCGAGCTTTATCCTGATGACCATGCTGACGCTGACCACGGGTAGCGCGTTCATCATGTGGCTGGGCGAGCAGATCACCGAGCGCGGCATCGGCAACGGCATGTCGCTTTTGATTTTTGCCGGCATCGTGGTCGGCCTGCCGCGCGGCGTCATGGATCTGTACCAGAAGGCGGCCACAAACGCCTGGGGAGTGTTCACGGCCCCGGCCCTCATCCTGCTGCTGGTGCTGATGGTCGCGGTGGTGGCATTCATCGTGTATGTCGAGCGCAGTGAGCGCCGGATTCCGGTGCAATACGCCAAGCGCGTGGTCGGACGCAAGGTGATGGGCGGGCAATCCACGCACCTGCCGCTGCGGGTGAATGCGGGCGGCGTGATGCCGGTGATTTTCGCGTCTTCGATTCTGGCTCTGCCGATGATGCTGGGCCAGGCCTTCCACAACAACAAGGTGATTGGCCCGATTCTCGACTGGCTGAAATATGGCGATCCCTTATACACCTTCCTCTATTGCATGGGGATCATTTTCTTTGCCTACTTTTATATCTCGATCGTGTTCAATCCGAACGAGGTCGCGGACAACATGCGGAAGTGGGGAGGCTTTATTCCCGGCATCCGGCCGGGGAAGCGGACGGCGGACTTCATCAACGATGTTCTGACCCGGATCACGCTGGTGGGCGCGTCCTACCTGATTCTGATTTCGCTGATTCCGCAATGGATGATTTCGGGTACCAGGCTGAACCACCTGTGGCTGGTGGGCCGCTACTTCGAGAACCTGCCTACCTGGGTCACGAACGGCTTGGGAGTGAATTTTTATTTTGGCGGGACCTCGCTGCTGATCGTGGTCGGAGTTGCGATGGATACAGTCACGCAGATTGAGGCGCAGTTGATCATGCGGCACTACGATGGCTTCACGCCCAAGAGCGGACGGATTCGCGGCCGCCGGACGTGGTAGAAAAAGTTCTCAGTTCCCAGTTCTCGGTTCTCAGTAAGAGCTGCGGAATTTTGGGTTTTTCTGAGAACTGGGAACTGGTTTTGTGAGTGCGGATTTGTGCAGGATGGCCGGATGCCTTCCTGGAAAAAAGGTCTTTGAAAATTCGGAGAAGTGTCCGCCGGTTGTGATCCAGTTGTTCGTGGACTATACTGAATTACTGCTGCGGCTTACTGGGCGGCGTTCGTGTCCCACCTGTGGACGGCCCTATAACATCCACTTTCATCCACCTCTCGCCGGCGAGTTGTGCGATTTTGATTTTGTTTTGAAGGGGCGCGGTTTCAGCCGCGCCGCTAGTGCCGCAAATCAACAGCGGCTTTAGCCGCCGAGGGCGGCGACGTTAGAGTAGTCGAAGTTAGAATTGATTATGAGTTTTGGAGAAGACCGGATCGTCCGCAAGTCGCCGGAAGAGATCGAAAAAATGCGGCGCAGCGGCAAGATGGTCCGCCAGGTTCTGGACCACTTGAAAGGTGTAGTGGCGGCCGGCGTTACGACGATGGATCTGGAGAAGGCCGCGGAAAAGATGATCGCGGAACTCGGGGCCGCGCCGGCGTTCAAGGGATACTACGATTACCCATGTGTGCTGTGCACTTCGATCAATGAAGAGATTGTGCATGGCATCCCGTCGGAAAAACGGTTGCTGAAGGCGGGCGACATCGTTTCCATCGACTGCGGAGTTGTTTACGACGGGTATTACGGAGACGCTGCCATCACCGTGCCCGTGGGCGATGAGCTGGCCGCTGAATTGAAGAAGCTGCTCGAAGTGACCGAGGCTTCGCTCTATAAGGGCATCGAGCAGGCGAAGATTGGCAACACGGTTGGGCACGTTGGCGCGGCGGTCCAGAAGCTTGTGGAAGCGAACGGCTTCAGCGTGGTGCGGGAGTTTGTAGGGCACGGCATTGGGACGAAGCTGCACGAAGCGCCGCAGATTCCGAACTTTGGCAAGAAGGGCCAGGGCGCGGAGTTGACCGAAGGCATGGTCCTGGCGATTGAGCCGATGGTGAACGCGGGGCGTCCGGAGAGCAAGGTTTTGAGCGATAAGTGGACGGCCGTAACGCTCGACGGCAGTTACAGCGCCCACTTTGAGCATTGCGTCGCGGTAACTCGGCAAGGGCCGGTGATTTTGACCCAGTAGTTCTCAGTTCTCGGTTCTCAGTTCTCAGTGAGAAACGCCGGGATTGGATACTGAGAACTGAGAACTGGCAACTGAGAACTGATTTCAAGGAGTCGATGAGCAAAGAAGACGCGATTGAAGTGATGGCGGTGGTGGTCGAACCGCTGCCCAATGCCATGTTCAAGGTGGAGCTTGAAAACAAACACCAGGTACTGGCACACGTTTCCGGCAAGATGCGGAAAAACTTTATCCGGATACTGCCGGGAGACAAAGTCGCGGTCGAACTTTCTCCGTACGACCTGAATCGCGGACGGATTGTGTACCGCTACAAATGATTTTTTTGTTTGTCATCTTTAGGTTTGTCATCCCGAGCGAAGCGAGGGATCTGCAGTTGCCGTTTCTGGGAACTGGCAACTGAGAACTGAGAACTGATTTATGAAGGTAAGGGCATCGGTCAAGAAAATTTGCGACAAGTGCAAGGTCATCCACCGCAAGGGAGTAGTGCGGGTGATCTGCGAGAACTCGAAACACAAGCAACGTCAGGGATGAAGAAGCTACGAGCTATGAGCTGCGGGCCAATACGGGTTGCTCGTAGCTCGCGGCTCGAAGCTCGTAGCGGTTGAAAGTTAGCAGGAAGGATTAGGAATCTATGGCACGTATTGCAGGCGTCGATCTTCCGCGTAACAAGCACGCGAATATCGCGCTCACTTACATCTACGGCATCGGCACGGCGCGCGCGGCCCGCATTCTGGACGCGGCGAAAGTGGATCCGATGAAGACAGTTTCAGACCTTGCAGAAGACGAGGTCAACCGCATCCGCCAGGTCATCGAAGGGGAAGGCTCGGTGGAAGGCGATCTGCGTAAGGACGTTTCGATGAACATCAAGCGGCTCATCGAAATTGGGTCCTATCGCGGATTTCGTCATCGCCGGAACCTGCCGGTCCGCGGGCAGCGCACCCACACCAACGCCCGCACCCGCAAAGGTCCGCGCAAAAGCACGGTCGCGCAAAAGAAGAAGACGGCTAAAGCGTAATACCAGTTCCCGGTTCTCAGGTGTCGCCGAGAACGGTTTTACTGAGAACTGAGAACTGAGAACTGAGAACTCCAAACATGGCAAAACCAGCAACAGCAACAGGCGGCGCCGCGGCGCCCGAGAAAAAAGGCAAGAAGAAGACCTTCAAGAAGAAAGAGCGCAAACACGTTCCGCACGGACTCGTGCATGTGCAGGCCTCTTTCAATAACACCATCGTGACCATCTCAGACATGACCGGCAATGTGCTGGCGTGGAAGAGTTCGGGGTCGCTGGGTTTTCGCGGGTCGCGCAAAGGGACTCCGTTTGCCGCGCAGCAGGCGGCGTCGAACGCGGCCAGCATGGCGCGTGATCACGGCGTGCGCTCGGTGGATGTGCGGGTGAGCGGTCCGGGATCGGGTCGCGAATCGGCGGTGCGCGCACTGGCTTCGGCGGGCATCGAAGTGCGCTCCATTAAGGATACGACTCCGATTCCGCATAACGGATGCCGTCCGCCGAAACGGCGCAGAGTGTAGGAACCAGGCGTCAGGTTTCGGGTGTCAGGTCTCGGCAATCGAGATCTCCTGAGACCTACAACTGAGAACTAATTTTTCAATCGGGACGAAAGGGTTGCCACCCCGTAAACCGATTTCTAAAAGGAGAAAAATGGCACGTTATACCGATGCAGTCTGCCGTCTTTGCCGCCGGGAAGGGATCAAGCTCTTCCTCAAAGGCACCAAGTGCTTTAGCGACAAATGTCCCATTGAGAAACGCAACTTCGCTCCCGGACAGCACGGGAAAGACAGGAAGACCAAGGTCGTAGGCTACGGTCTGCAGTTGCGCGAAAAACAGAAAGCCAAACGCATTTACTTCACCCAGGAAGGCCAGTTCCGGAATTATTTCGAGAAGGCGGTCACCTTCAAGGGTGTGACGGGCGCCAAGCTGTTGGAGCAACTCGAGCGTCGTCTGGACAACGTGGTCTTTCGTCTGGGCTTCGGCATTTCCCGCCGCCAGGCGCGCCAGTTGGTGCGTCACGGACATGTGCAGGTGAATGGAAAGAAGGTCAACATACCTTCGTACGAAGTCGCCGTCGGAGAAGAAATTGCCATTCGCGAGGGCAGTAAAAAAGTCCCGATCCTCGAAATCGCGAAGGATTTTGCCAGTCATCAGCCGGCGCCGGTGTGGCTCGAGATCGATCGCGAAAATTACAAGGGCCGCGTGCTTGCCCTGCCGAAACGCGAAGACATCCAGTTGCCGGTGAATGAGCAGTTGATTGTGGAACTGTATAGTAAGTAGAGGATAGAAGTCGTTAGCCGGTAGTCGTTGGCAAGCAGCGATCCGCGAACAACCAACGACCAACGACTGATTTGTCGGCCTGCTTTTTCGCGCCAGATCAGCCCGCTGCAGCGCTCGATCTGAACCTGGGCCGGTTCAGAGAGTTGCAGTGGAGCCACATGGCCGAGAGGAGAAACACAGAATGCTTTGGAGAGGTTTTCAAAAACCGAAACGGCTGGCGAGCGACACCAGTTCGCTCACCGATAAATACGGGATGTTCTGGGCGCAGCCGTTTGAGCGCGGATTTGGCACCACCATCGGCAACGCGCTGCGGCGCGTGCTGCTGAGTTCGATCGAAGGCGCGGCTGTTACCGCGGTGAAGATCGAAGGCGTGCTGCACGAATTTCAGTCGATCCCCGGCGTGGTCGAGGATGCGACCGACATCATTCTCAACATGAAGCAGGTCCCGTTCAAACTTGCGGGCGACGGTCCGAAGGCGATTTACCTGCGCGCCGATCAGCCGGGAGTGGTCACCAGCGGCATGATCGAGGCCGACGGCGATGTGGAAGTGCTGGACAAGGAAGTTTACATCGCGACGGTGAGCGAGGGCGGCAAGCTCGATATGGAAATGCGCCTGAAGCGCGGCCGCGGTTACGTTTCCGCCGACAAGAATTTCGAGGACGATCTGGGCATCGGGTTCATCCCCATCGATTCCGTGCATACACCGGTGCGTAAATGCAACTACACCGTCGAAGCGGCGCGTTTGGGGCAGATCACCGATTACGACAAGCTGACGGTCGAGGTCTGGACCAATGGCTCAATCACTCCGGGCGATGCGCTGGGACTATCGGCGAAGTTGATTAAAGATCACATGAATATCTTCATCAACTTTGAAGAAGAGATCGAGACAGCGTCTTCGAGTGAGGAGCGCCGTCCGGAAATCAAGAACGAGAACTTGAACCGTTCGGTCGAGGAACTCGAACTCTCGGTGCGCAGTTATAACTGCCTGAAGAACGCCAACATTCAGTCGATCGGCGAGCTGGTGCAGAAGACCGAAGCCGAGATGCTGAAGACGAAGAATTTCGGCCGCAAGTCGCTGAACGAGATCAAGGAAATTCTCACCTCGATGGGTCTGAGCCTGGGGATGAAGATCGACGAGCACGGGAACGCTGTGCCAGGTCCGACTTCGAACCAGGTCTTGCCCGCTTCGGCGTACGGCGACAACGATCTATAGAACGATGTGGTCAGTGGTCAGTGGCCGGTGGTCAGTTGCCAGCAAAATCTGACCCCGAGCAACTGGAACCTGCTCATAAATTGTTTTGAACTAGCTTGTCTTGGGTAGGGCACGGCTTTAGCCGTGCCGCCCAGGACCAATTAAAGATGCGGGCTTTGGCCCCTGAGGGCAATGACCGCTGATTTCCAAGCCACTGGCCACTGGCAACTGACAACTGGGGTTCAAACATGCGTCACAAAATTGCAGGATACAAGTTAGGACGGACCACTTCTCACCGGCGCGCCATGCTGCGCAACATGGTCACTTCGATCATCATGGAAGAGCGCATTGAGACGACCGCGATCAAGGCGAAAGCGGTGCGTCCGCAGGTCGAGAAGATGATCACTCTGGGCAAGAAGGGCGATCTGGCGGCGCGTCGTCAGGCGGCGTCTTATTTGATGACGGACGAAGCCGTCCGCAAGCTTTTCGATACCGTGGCTCCGCGCTTCGGCGACCGCCAGGGCGGCTATACGCGCATCGTTCGCGGCGCATGGAGGAAGGGCGACGGCGCCGAGAAGGCGTTCATCGAATTGCTGGGCAGCGAGCAGGTGCTCGACGAAAAGCGCCAGAAGCGCTCCGAAATCCGCGCCAAGCGCGCCGAAGAGACCCGCAAAGCGATGGAAAATGCCGACGCCGAAGCGCAGGTGCAGAAAGACAGCGCCGCCGTTGAGGCTGAGGGCAAGAAAGAGTAATTCAACTGTAGAGGCGCGGCTCGCCGCATCGTAGATTCAGCGCGACTGACATTTTCGAAACACAAAGGGCGTCCATTTTGGACGCCCTTTCTGTGTGCGGCTTAGCCCGTAATGGAGACTGGAACCTCGAATCATATTTGGAATTTTGAAGAATGGTGGGATCATTGCGCTATCGGTAGAAGGAGCGGCGGCATGACCGATTGGCGCGTTGACCTTGCAAAGCATACAAAGGGTGCAACCCTTACGCTGAAGAAGTACGTGCATACTGGCGAGAAATGGGAGCACGTTCATTGTGAAGTATGCAGCGAAGAGTTTTCCGAAACCGCTTCAGGAGCGCTTCGCGAAGGCTACACCACGCCGGACAACGACTGCTGGATTTGCCCCGACTGCTTCAACGATCTGAAAGAACAAATGGGCTGGAAGCTGATCTGAACTTCAAAACCGCCCACCACCCAACTGTTGCCTGCATTTGCTTGATGCCCGCGCCCTCCCTACAATAGAAGTTTCATCCAAATCCTATGATCCATTTTCCCGTTCCCGAAGCCCTCACATTCGACGACGTTTTACTTCTGCCAGCGCGATCCGAAGTCGTGCCCGCCAACACCAACACGCAGACCCAGCTCTCGCGCAACATCCGGCTGAACATCCCAATCGTCAGCGCCGCCATGGATACGGTGACCGAGTCGCACATGGCGATCGCCATGGCGCAGCAGGGCGGTCTCGGCATCGTTCATCGCAACCTGACGATCGAGCAGCAGGCCAATGAAGTGGACAAGGTGAAACGCTCCGAAAGCGGCATGATCGTCGATCCGGTCACCATGTCGCCGGACGCCAAGGTTTCCGATGCGCTCGATGTGATGAAGAAATACAAAATTTCCGGCGTGCCGATCACACAGAAAGATGGAAGGCTGGTCGGCATTCTCACCAATCGCGATCTGCGCTTCGAGACCCGCTTCGATGTTCCCATCAGCAAGGTGATGACCCAGAAAAATCTGATCACCGTGCCGGTGGGAACGACGCTGGAGCAAGCGGAAGAAATTCTGCACGAGCACCGCGTCGAAAAGCTTCTCGTCGTCGACGACAAGTACATCCTGAAGGGCTTGATCACGGTCAAGGACATCCAGAAAAAACTGAAATATCCCGGCGCCGCCAAGGACGACAAGGGGCGGTTGCGAGTGAGCGCGGCCATCGGCGCGACCGGCGATTTCCTGGAGCGCGCGCAGGAATTGGCCAAGGCGAAAGTAGACGTGCTGGCCAT
The DNA here is from genome assembly GCA_963827765.1 of uncultured Acidobacteriaceae bacterium. Classification (GTDB taxonomy): domain Bacteria; phylum Acidobacteriota; class Terriglobia; order Terriglobales; family Acidobacteriaceae; genus Acidiflorens. Next base: position 1,921,022 of record CAWHBX010000002.1, on the reverse strand, counting down.
CGACAGCGCGCATGGCCATTCCGCGCTGGTGCTCGAAGCGGTCAAGCAGGTGAAAGCGAAGTTGCCGGAGGTTGACCTGATTGCCGGTAACGTCGCCACCTTCGATGGCGCGAGCGACCTGATGCGCGCGGGAGTGGATGGAGTGAAAGTCGGCATTGGGCCCGGCTCGATCTGCACCACCCGCATCGTGACCGGCGTGGGCGTTCCGCAGATCACCGCGATTGCGGAGGCCACGCGGGCCACGCGCGACTCGGGCGTTCCCGTGATTGCCGACGGCGGCATCAAGTATTCCGGCGATATCGTCAAGGCGCTGGCGGCGGGCGCTTCCGTGGTGATGATCGGATCGATGTTCGCGGGCACCGATGAAAGCCCGGGTGAATTGATTCTCTATCAGGGCCGCTCATTCAAGGCGTATCGCGGCATGGGGTCGCTCGGAGCGATGGCGGCGGGTTCGAGCGAGCGCTATTTCCAGAACTCGGATGGAGACGCTTCGACGGCATCGCCGGTGCTGGGTGAAGAGTCGAACCGCCTGGGCAAGTTGGTGCCGGAGGGAATTGAAGGGCGCGTGCCCTATCGCGGTTCGGTGGCGATGATCGTGCACCAGATGGTGGGCGGCCTGAAATCGGGCATGGGTTATTGCGGATGCCAAACGGTCTCCGACCTTCAACAGAAGGCGCGATTCGTGCGCATCAGCGCCGCCGGCCTGCGCGAAAGCCACGTGCACGACGTCATGATCACGCGCGAAGCGCCAAACTACGCGGCCGAATGATGAAAGCTTCCGATTTGACCGCCTCCCGTCCCAATCTTGCGCGCGCCTGGTGGCCAGCCTTCGTCTGGATCGGCCTCATTATGTTTGAGTCCACCGATTTCTTCTCATCGCAGAATACAGGTTCAATGCTCTATACGATTTTGACGCACCTGTTCAGGCACGTCAATTTCTACAAGTTCCTCGTCTTCCATCACTATCTGCGCAAGACCGGACACGTCGTCGGATACGGTATGTTGAGTCTCCTCCTGCTGCGCGGCTGGCGGGCCACGCTCAGTCGAAATCATGCCTGGTGGTGGCGCCCGTCGTGGCTGTCGTGGCTGGGGACCGCCTTCGTTGCCACGATGGATGAATGGCACCAGAGCTACATTCCGTCGCGCACGGGCTCGGTGTGGGATGTCATGCTCGATAGCGCCGCCGGGGCCGCGTTTCTGCTGGCCGCGTATTTCTGGTTGCGCCGAAGTGAAACGGTCAAGTGATTTCCTGTAGCGACGCGGCTTGCCCCATCTCTACAGATCATTCTCGCGTGGGCGAACGGTAGGCGAGCAGGGGGACGCGGCAACGGCGTATCCATGTACGTCCATTGAAAATAGCATGGGCAATCCGCTGCTGCCGGGCTAAAATGGCAACACACAATTTTTACGTACACAACTGACCGCGGTTTTCGACGCGGGGTTTAGATGTTTCCTAACGAAACGATGTCTGATTCCGTCGAATACACAACCGGTGTTGAGACCCGTATGCTGCCTGTCCAGAAGCGGCCCAACGACCGGATCGATCTTGCCGTCGTGGTTCCCACTTACAACGAGCGCGGGAATGTACCGGAGCTGATTGCGCGGCTGCAGCGGGTGCTGCACGGGTTCGAATGGGAGGTAATTTTTGTTGACGACGACTCGCCGGATGGCACGGCGGAGTTGATTCGCGATTATGCCGCGAGGGACCGTCGCATTCGATTGCTGCATCGCATTGGGCGTCGAGGACTCTCTTCGGCATGCATAGAAGGCATGCTGGCAACGCCCGCCGACTGCATTGCAATTATGGATGCCGACCTGCAGCACGACGAACGCATTCTACCCGCGATGGTCGTCCGGCTGCGTAAAGAGAAACTGGACGTGGTCGTGGCCACCCGAAATAGCGAAGGCGGTTGCATGGGGGACTTTTCCCGTGAGCGGGTGTGGCTGAGCGGACTGGGGAAGAAACTGAGCCGTTTGGTGTGCCGGTGCAATGTCAGCGATCCCATGAGCGGATATTTCGTGGTGAGCCGCGAGTACTTGCACACGGTTGTCGAACGATTGTATGACGGGGGCTTTAAGGTCCTGATGGACATGCTTGCGTCGAGCGACCGTCCAGTGCGGCTGGGAGAGGTTGGCTACAGGTTCCGCAACCGGACCTGGGGAGAAAGCAAACTGGACGCGAATGCCTCCGTCGAGTGTCTGTTTTTGATCGTCAACAAGCTGCTGGGAGGGCTGGCGCCGCCACGCTTTGCCGCTTTTGCGCTGGTCGGCACCACCGGACTGGCGGTGCATCTGGCTTGTTTGGCGCTGCTGTACCGGGAGCAGCAGATCGGCTTTAGTGTCGCGCAGACGCTGGCCACGTTTGCGGCGATGACGGGGAATTTTTTTCTTAATAACCTGATCACGTATTACGACCGGCGTTTGCGCGGTTTCCAGATGTGGGCTGAGCTGGTCAAGTGCTGGATGGCATGCTCCTTAGGGGTGTTGGCCAACGTGAGTTGCGCTTGCACGGTGTTGCGGATGAACATGCCCTGGTATATGGCAGGGTTGGCCGGGGCAGCGGTCAGCGCAGTCTGGAACTATGCCGCCAATCAGTTCCTGAATTGGCAACGGAGCCGTCCGCTAAACGCATTGGCGTCGAGGAGCGGAGGATTGCAGTCTTCCGAGCGTCTAGAGATAGCGCTTCCGGACCTGGCCGATACGCTTCCCGATGGAAGCGAAAAAGAGAGCGTCGCATAGGGTCGTAGTCTGAAAAGGGGACGGGGCTTCTTGTCGTTATATCGCAGTCTAAAATGTTGGGAAGAACGTGGATTTATTCTTCGTTTTGTCTACTTGTCCTCGTTCATCGCGCTCGTCAGTATGATGCTTTGTTCCAGCGGGTACTCGCTGGCGTATAACAGCCCCCGCAGATTCTGGGATGTGGCGATTTACTACCGGGCGATGCAAGCCGTGCGCGCGGGCCTGGATCCCTACGCTACGGGATTGGCGCGGCAATATGCGGCGCACGCCGCCGGGCAGCACGCCTTTACATACGTGTATCCGCCGCTGACGCTTGTGGCGTTACGGGCGTTCAATCTTCCGCCAATATGGCTTGCCGCGATCCTGTATTGGGTGGTGTATGGCGCGGGCTATGTGTCGGTAGTGTGGGCCGTGACCCGATACTTCCGTCCGGAAGACCGGGCAGTCATGCGGTACGCGGTCCCGATCGCGATTTTTTTCCCGGGGCTAATGCCGGGCGACAATATCATGAGCGGAAATGTTGCCTGCATTTTTTATGGGTTGCTTTTTGCCGCAACCATACCTGGCTGGAAGCGTGGCGCTTGGCGCTGGTTTTACCTGGCGGTGCTGGTGGCTTCGTGCTTCAAGGCGCCTTTTCTCACGCTGCTGGCAATTCCGGCGCTTGCGGGAGAGCGGCAGTGGCTCAAGGCCACGGTTTTGGGGGTCGCCGGCCTCAGCCTGTTCGCCATGCAAGCCTGGCTCTGGCCCGCCCAGTTTCGCGAATATCTGACCAGCATCGGCCTGCAGTTCCAGTTCAACAGCGATTTCGGATTAAGCCCCGCGGGAGTTCTTGGGCGCGCCCTCTACCGGCGCGGATTGCCCTATTCGACACCGTCCACGGTGGCGTTCCTGATCTATGGCGGCGTGCTTTTCGTTGTGCTCTGGCGCTTCAGCAGGCTTTACCACGAAGGCCGTATTTCCGCCGAGAGCTGGATACCGGTGCTGATGGTTGGAACGATCCTGCTGAACCCGCGCATCATGCATTATGATGTGCAACCGATCGCCTTGCCGATGGCGCTGATCGTGGCGCGCTCGGTGGCGTCGCGGTCGAAGGCCGGTATGGCATTGGCCGCCTCCGTGCTGTTTCTAATCGTGGTCGATTTGCTCGGAGTCGGCCCCACCCGCCTGGACAACCTTCGGAACATGTTCGTTGTCGTGGCCGTAACGGCCCTCGGTCTCCGGTACCTGGCTGTAGAAGCTCGCCGCACTTGCCCCGGGAGTTCGCTCGTCCTGAAAGTGGCCGCCCCATGACATTGCAACCTTGAAACTTTGAAACCTTCGCCCAGAATGTAGAATAGAGTTACATGTCCGACCGCACCTTTAGCCTCGATGAAGCGCAAATGCTCTTGCCGATTCTGGGGTCGCTGCTCCGGCAGGCGATCAACGGCAAAAAGCTGATTGAAGATGTGGACGCCGAGTTGCAAGAAACGGCGCACCGCGTCTTTCTCAACGGCGGCATGTTGCTCAATGTGGTCCACCTGGCGCGGCGCAAGGCGGAGCGCGAGCGCGCCATCCGCCGCATCAAGGACGCTCTCGCCGAAATTGACGCAACCGGAACGCAGGTGAAAGACCTCGACATCGGATTGCTCGATTTCCCCTGCAAGGTCGAGGGAGAGGTCCTCCTGCTGTGCTGGAAACTGGGCGAGCCCGCCATCGCGCATTGGCACGGATCGAACGAAGGCTTCGCCGCGCGCAAGCCGATTGACCAGCGCATCGCGAACGCTGGCAAGAAGCGGCCGAAGTAGGGGAGCTGTCAGCTCTCAGCTTTCAGTCAACCCTTGGCCGAAGAACGCCAGCGAGTTTGTCATCCTTCCTAAATATTGTCATCCTGAGCGCAGCGAAGGATCCCTGCATTTTTACCCGCTCCACCACTGCCAATTCCCCAACGAATTTGTCATTCACTCTTAAAGCTGTCATCCTTCCTCAATTTCTTGTCATCCACTATACTGTCATCCTGAGCGCAGCGAAGGACCCATGCATTTGTCCGGCGCGTAGAGATGCCGCTCGTACCACCCCTCACTTAGATCGATCCATGTCGGATTCACGGAAACAATCAACTGCATTTTCTTGATCCGAAGCCAGCCTTTGATGCGTTTTTCGCGGTCAATCGCATTGCGCACATCATCGAAGCTCTCGTAGTAAACGAGCCGATCAATCTTGTAACGTTTGCAAAACGCCGATCCGTTTCCAAACTTGTGCTCCCAAACGCGCCGGTGAAGATTATTGGTGACTCCGACATAGAGCGTCTGGGATCGGTTGGTCAGAATGTAAACGCAGTAGTGCCGATGGTCGCGGGAATGCATAGGTCCTTCGCTTCGCTCAGGATGACAGGATTCAATGGTGCTCCGAGAAAACGCGAAAATCAGTGAGGGCTGTACACCGAAATTGTGATGATCCGCTGCCCCCAACGGTTGTCATTCCCCCACCCGGTGTCATCCTGAGCACAGCGAAGGACCCATGCATTTTCACCGTGCCAGAAAACACCATGCAAGTTTCGGAGTGCGCCCCGTTCCTTAATTCGAGACGCCTATTCGAGAACGCTTCGAGCCGCGCAAGCGGGGAGACGGCCCAAGCCCTGCGCATCTATCGTCGAAGATCGAGCGAGGGCCGCGCGTTCTGCTAAAATTACGCTATTCGAGGCATTCATTTATGTTGACGGGACGCAAACTGGCATTGACGCTTGCTTTTGTTGTGCTGATTGGATTGGCTGCCGGGGTCAGCTGCAACGGGTTCTTCCAGTCCCCCACGCTGTCCTCGATCGCGATCCAGCCTCCGAGCCCGCAGATCGAAGTTGGTTCAACCACGACTCAGACTTTACAAGCTTGGGGAACTTACAGTGACAACTCGAGAGCGCAGATCACAAGCGGGGTCTCATGGTCGAGTAGTCCCAGTACGATCGTGGAAATCGTCGGCCCTTGCGCTACACAAGAGTGCGGAAGCGCTACCGTGCAGGGGGTTGCCAGCGGCACAGCCACAATTACGGTCGCCGCGCAGGGTATCAGCACGACCGCGACAGCAACTGCGTATCTTGGTAGCGTCACCAATTTTGAAGTGTGCGAGGGTATATCAGTCCCAGTTAGTTCCTGTACCACCACTTGGAGCGCAGACGCAACGAATACAGTGAACCAGCCCTTCGTCGCGCAAGGTGATTCTGGCGGCACAACATATGACCTTACAACTGCGGCAAGTTGGACAGTCGCGCCAACTCCGACAACCGGATCGATCACTTGCACGAATAGCGGTGTGTCCCCAGAGACTTGTACCGTTGAGTCGGGTACGACGGCGAGCCCAGCCGGTTCCCCCTATGTTGTTACCGTGACATACGGCGCGAATCCCACCCTAACAGCCACAGTGAACGTAGTCGTAACGAATTAAGGCCGGGTGCCAGGTGGGGAACCCCATCTCGCGGTTTTCGGGACACGCTACACGGATCAAGTCCGGTGATGCCTCGCTAAAGGGAAAAGCCCCGCGATCTCCTTTTATCAGGAACGCAGGGCTGTTTTATCGACATGGCTGACTAGGTAGCGTCGTGGCCTATCAATTCGACCGACTGATAGCCTATGTTGGTCTGGAATTCAAGGATCATGCTTTCGTTTGTGCCGCCCACTACGTTCAAACCACAGATGCTGATCTGCGAGGGTGGGCCGTTGGACGAGGCCGCCGGAAGCGACCACCTCAGCCACTGGGTACCGTTCCCGTCGATGAGTTGGAGAGGGACGGCGGCCCCAACACTAGAGCTCGCCCAAAGAGTGGCGGATATGCAGTCCACGACGTGCTGAACGCCCGCGCCGCCCGCCGCTCTCGTAACCGAAGCGATGGTGCCGGGCGAAGTAACCGCCTGGATCACCCACTCCGCTGGCGGTGCAGACAAGGCCGGGGTGGCCAGCTCGTTCACCTCTCCCGTTGTCGGTCCTGCCTTGGCTAGCGCCACGGGCGCGGACCCGAGCTTGTAGCTGAACAGGCAAGCGGCTAGGGTGATGAGCACGAACAGTGGAAGTATTTTCTTGAGCATTTTGATTCTCCTAATCAATTTGAATTTAGGGAAGCGATGGCATTTTACTTGCGGGGGGGGTGAGGTCAAGCTCGCATGTACACAATTCACAAACAAATAATATTGTGGGTGCGGGGGCACGGTGCCCCAGGTTCGCGCCCGTCTTTTGGGCGCTAACCTGGGTTCACTCCGGGAGCTGACGGTTTCATCCAATTGACTCGCGCCGGGTGCGCAACTACCCGAGAGTCCGCACCACCTTAGCCCCGCGAATGCACACCTCCGCCGTGACCAGTCTCCGTGATCGAAATCCGTTGACTTAAGACCCATCGCACGCGACAATATAGTTTGTTTGGGGCAGTTTTGAGGTTCGTCCACCAGGACGGCCCTCGAAGCTGCCCCAAACCCATTTTCAGCGTTCTTTGACAATCTAACTCCTTATTCCGGAATACTTTACCTCTAAGTCCTTTAAACCCAAAGACCTGGCGGGAATTTCCCCCTAACCCTATGATTCCAATAGACCGGGGGGAGGGGGGGGTACCCACCGTACTAACTGGTTATTATATTATGAGTAAACAGGCGGAAATAGAGGCCGGAGCAGCATGAAAACTGTAGTCGGAGTGTCCGAATGAGTATCGGCGAAAACGGGATCGCGTTATATTTGGATAGAAGCTGTTTCATAACTCGTTTTTGGGAAGGGCACGGCTTCAGCCGTGCCGCTACGATCCGCATAAGTGTTGGGCTTTAGCCCCCGAGGGAATTGCCCGTGTCCTCTGAAGCCGGTTATGAAACAGCTTCTAGCAAACCCGTGAAACGCATCCTCCAGCGACTCTTGTTGCGTGTTCCACTTTTCTTTCTCCTGTTGTTGCCAGCATGCAATCGCGGGCGCGAGCGCGTGCTCGAGATCGCCTACGTTTCCGGAGTGCAGGCCAACCTGCGCGACCACGTCGCGGCGGTATATGAAAAAACCGGAGTGGTGAAAAACGGCGAGCGCGTGGAAGTGCTCGACCACGACCGCCGCTTCGCCAAAGTCCGCACCGCAACCGGCGCGACGGGATGGATCGAGCAGCGCTTTCTGGCCAGCCAGCAGGTCTTCGATCGCATCCAAAAGCTGACCGCAGACAACCAGGACGATCCCGTGCAAGCGCAGGGCACGACGCGCAACGACACGAACCTGCACGTCGAGCCGGGACGCGACGCCGAACATCTCTATCAGATTTCTTCCGGCGAGAAGCTGTCGCTGTTGCGGCGCGGCACGGCCGCGAAACCGGGCGCGTTTGCGCCGCCGCCGCGCTCCGCTTCGCGCAACAATGCGCCGGACGGCAATAAGAATGAGAATGTGCCGGACAAGAAACCCGCGCCGCTGATCGAGGATTGGTGGCTGGTGCGCGACTCCCACAACCGTGTCGGCTGGGTGCTGGCCCGCATGGTGGATCTCGACCTCCCGCTCGACGTCGCGCAATATGCGGAAGGACAGCGCGTTGTCGCATTCTTCGTGCTCGATCAAGTGCAGGATGGAGACAAGAAAGTCGCGCAGTACTTGACCGTCGTCACTGAACCCAAGGATGGCTTGCCGTTTGACTTTAATCAGATCCGCGTCTTCACCTGGAACGTGAAGCGCCATCGCTATGAGACGGCCTATCGCGAGCGCATGAAAGGTGTACTGCCGGTGATCGTTGCGCAAGAAAACTTCGACAAGGAAGGCGTGTTGCCGGTGTTCACCCTGCGCGTGCAGGACGACAACGGCAACGTCAGCGAGCGCAAATACAAGCTCAACACTCCGATGGTGCGGCGCGTGTACGCGCCGGGAGAAGAGCCGCCGCGGAATGTAACGAAGAAATCCCAGCGCAAACGGTAGGAAAAATCTTTGACCGCCGAGACGCTTTTCACGAATAAAACTCCGCAATGCTTTCGACCACGCACCGGATCTCGGCTTGAGTCAACTCTGGGAACATCGGTAAGGCCAGCACTTCCCGCGCGGCCTGTTCGGATACAGGCATGTCTCCCGCCTTCAATCCGAGGCAGGAAAAGGCCGGTTGCAAGTGCAGCGGCAGAGGGTAGTAAATTTCCGATCCAATTTTTCGATCCGCGAGAAATTTGCGCAGATCGTCCCGGCGCTGGGCGCGAATCACGTACTGATGAAACACATGTTTGGCCTGCGGACTCCGCGAGAGCAAGCGCACCGGCGCGCTGCCTTCGTTCGAACCAGGATTGGAAGTTAGTCCGGAGCCGGCAAACAGCCGGTTGTAGGTCGCGGCGTGCTGCTGGCGAAGCCGGTTCCAGTCCGCGATGTGCGCGAGCTTCACGCGCAGCACTGCTGCCTGAATGGCGTCCATGCGTCCGTTCCAGCCAAATTCGTCGTGGTAGTAGCGCCGCGAACTGCCATGGTTGCGCAGCCGCCGCATGCGCTCGGCCATCTCGGGACGGCTCGTCGTGACCATGCCCGCGTCTCCGTAGGCGCTCAGGTTTTTGGTGGGATAGAAGCTGAAGGCAGCGGTCACGCCGAGCGAGCCCGCGCCGCGTCCGCTCCACTCGGCGCCAATCGCCTGGGCAGCGTCCTCGACAATTGCGATTCCGAATTCCGCGGCGATTCGGTCGAACGCGTCCATGTCGGCGCACTGTCCATAGAGATGGACGGGAAGAATCGCGCGAATATTTTCCGGCGGCTGGGCGCGCAGTAACTGCTCGACAAGTTTCGCATCGAGATTCAGCGTGTCCGCTTCGACATCCACGAACACCGGCGTAGCGCCTGCCCGCACAATGGCGCTGGCCGAAGCAAAAAAGCTGAAGGCGGTGGTGATGACGGAATCTCCGGGTCTCACACCCGCGGCGACCAGCGCCAGCCAGAGCGCCTCCGTTCCCGACGCGCAGCCGACGGCCGCGTCCGCTCCCGTGAGCGCGGCAATCTCACGCTCCAGCGCTTCGACCTCCGGCCCAAGAATAAAGCTTTGCGAATCGCACACCCGCACAATCGCGGCCAGCACTTCTTCGCGAATGCCATTGTACTGCCGGCGCAGATCCAGAATAGGAACGCCGGGTGGCACGCACTCGGACGCGACGCTCAGTGGCGTCTTGCTTGGCGATGAGAGACTGGATTTCACCAGAAGAAGATTCTAGCAGGCGCGATCATTGCAGGCACAATCCGTGCGCAACCCAGCGGCGCAACATAGTTGTTGCCCCGTCTGGCAATCTACAGATTTTCATAGACAATCGATGGCGCGCCTCCCGAAAAAAGTAAAATTATCGCATGATAAATCTATGTTATTGAAAATTAAGGGTGTTATTAGGTTCTGTTTTGGAATATCGATTGCATCCAGCGGCTGGTTACTTTGGTAAGAACTTAGGGGGTGGTGTGCCGATGTCAGGCCCTCCACAAGCAAACGACGTAACTCGAGCAACCGCATTTAGATTTCCAGATTCAGACAGGAGAAATCAAATGAAATCTGCATTCCACAGCACATGGACTCGTTTTCTGCTGGCATTCTTTCTGGTCGCATTCGTGGTAGCGGGCGCGTTCGCCCAGGAAACTACGGGCGGCTTGCAGGGCGTGGTAAAGGATCCATCGGGCGCGGTGGTAGCGAACGCGAAGGTGGAGTTGACAGGTTCTTCACTGGTGGGCAAGAAAGAAACGGAGACGGACAGCAACGGATACTACCGTTTTGCCAACCTGCCGCCGGGCACGTATTCGATGACGATCAGCGCCCAGGGTTTCTCGACCATGAAACGCGATGGCTTGGTCATCGAAATCGGCCACCTTCCCACGATTGACATCAAGCTGGAAGTGGGCGCCAGCTCAACGGTGGTTGAAGTGACCGGCGTGGCACCGACGATCGACGTGACCACGACCCAGAACCAGACCAACGTCACCAGTGAAGAGCTTAACGCCACTCCCCATGGCTACAGCTTCCAGTCGGTGATTCAGTTCGCGCCCATGGCCCGCAATGAGCCTCTTGCCAGTTACTACGTCAATGGATCCCCAAATGGCGGCAATGGTGGGGCGCTTCCGGGCAGCAGCGGTAACGGTGTGGGCGTCGGTTACTCAGTCGGTGGCGCCGCCGATTCGGAGAGCACGTACCTGGTGGAAGGCCAGGATACCGAGAACGTCTCCGCTGGCTATTCGAACGCCAATGTTCCCTTCGAGTTTATTCAGGAGGTTCAAGTCAAGAGTTCTGGCATCGAAGCCGAGCACGGTGGCGCTCTGGGCGGCGTGGTTAATGTGGTCATGAAGAAGGGCAGCAACGCCTACCACGGCTCACTTTTCATGACTTACGAATCCGACGGAATGGACGGTTCTCCCAATGAAAATTTGCGTTACGATCCGCTTTCAGCCGGGAATGCTGGCATTGGTCAGGATCCTACTCCTCAGATCTACTCCCCGAAGAAAGACCATTTCCGCATCGCTCAGCCCGGCTTCGTCGTTGGCGGCCCAATCGTGAAGGATCGTCTCTGGTTCTTCCTGGGTTTTGCGCCGCAGTACAACTCAACGGCCAGAACGGTGAACTTCGGTCCATCTCTATGTCAAACAGTTGCAGGACTAGATTGTCCAAATGAAGCCCTTGGAAACCAGCTCTTTACCCGGGACAGCCAGCAGTACTACGGTACCGCTCGCCTGGATGCTACTTTGACGCAGAAAGTCCGCGTCTTCGCTTCGTGGCTCTATCAGTATCAACGCGAGTCCGGAGACAGCATGCCGTTGGCCGATTCGATCTCGCAAGAGAATTACCTGAACAGCCGGATCTTCCGCCCCATGACGGAGTATTCCCACGGCCTCGGCTTCTCTGCGCCTAACTCGACTTACAACTTCGGCGCCGACATCACCATAAATCCGAAAGTCGTCTCCACCACCCGCTTCGGCTACTTCTTTCAGAACTATCACGACTTCGGCTGGCCGACCTCGGCTACGACCGTCGACTGGGACACCGGCGGCGTGGGGACTTGCGTCGTTAATAATGTCCCGCTGCCTGGGGTATGCGATAACTCAGGTAATCCCGTTCCAACCAATCTGCAGCAGCCTCAATACGCCACCACTGCCCCCTACAATCAGAGCTACACCAAGTTTAACGCCAGTAAGCACTACCAGTTCGATGAAGACGTGGCGTTCTTCAAGAGCGGCTGGTGGGGCACCCACAACATCAAGGTCGGCTACCAGCTCAACCGTCTGTCGAACGTGATTTTTCAGGACGGCAACGTACCCTTTGTCGCCCTGGATCTTGGCCAAGGCAACAGCTATGGTGCGTCCACAATGACCGGCGGAGCCAACTGCGCCGCGCTGGAAGCAGAGTGGGGAGTCTGCGCCGGCCAGTACGGCTATGCTTCAATCAATGACTTTGCAACCATCCTGACCAAGCCGGCCGTGGACTGGAACCACGCCTTATTCGCGCAGGATGCCTGGACCGTGGGACACGGTCTGACCCTCAACCTCGGCATCCGTGTCGAGAAGGAGAGTCTGCCTGTGCCTTCCGGGATTATTCCCACCGGATTTACCGCTCCCAGATCCATCAACTTCGCGTGGAGCGACAAGATCGAGCCGCGACTGGGTGCTGCATGGGGATCGGCGAACGGCAAGCTGAAGATCTTCGGCAGCTATGGCGTCACCAACGACGTCATGAAGCTGCTGCTGGCCCAGACGTCGTGGGGCGCGCAGGGGTATGACGACTGCGCCTATGCTCTGGGTCCCGATGCGAGCGGAGGGTTCAGCGCTTCCGACCTGACCGCAGTCTTCGTTAACAACCGCTCTTGCGTAACTGGCCCGCCCACCACGGGCGCCAACTTCGCCAACGGCGTCGTCCCACAATCCCTGACCGATACCTATGAAGGCCGCACCGTTTCGCTGATTGAAAATGTGAATTACCGTCCGTGGGAGCCGGTCGCGCCCGGACTCAAGCCCTATCGCCAGCACGAGTACGTCTTCGGCGTGGACTACCAGGTCGCCAAGGACTGGGCATTCGAAGCCCGCTATGACCGTCGCCGTCTCGACCACGCCATTGAGGATGCGTCTTTGGCCGACCCGACCAACTTCGAGATGTACACCGTGGTTAATCCTGGCCAAGGGGTAAACAAGACCGTCGACGGCTATGCCAACTACCTGCATTCCATCGGTGACGTATTCGGCGTCCAGACAGCGCCTGGCGCTCCGGCGTTTGCGTTCAATGCCAATCCCGCTGCCCCGTTTGGCACCTGTCCCACGTGCCCCAATAACCCCCAGGCTATCCGCAACTATGACGGCCTGGAGTTCCGCATCACCAAGGCTACGAGCCACGGCTGGGCCGGAATGTTCAGCTACACTTGGAGCAGCCTGTGGGGCAACTATACCGGCCTGACCACCACCGACCAGATCGATGGCGGCGCGACCGGACGCAACTCGCCTGACACCACTCGCGCGTTCGACGAGCCCTTCTATTACTTCGGCGCCAACGGCAAATCCAACGACGGGCCGTTGCCGACCGATCGTCCCAATACCTTCAAGGGCAATGTTTATTACAATTTGCCTTGGAAGGGTATGAATACGACCTTCGGTCTCTTCCAGGTTGCTTACCAGGGCAGTCCGCTGAGCTCGTTCACGGACGTGGGCTTGGGCTGCTGCCAAGAGCCCATCGAGGGAACGTACATCTATGGTCGTGGCAAGTGGGCCGACGTAACCGCGGACCCGGCGACCGGAGCCGTCACGCTCGGCAACCCGTATAATCGCCGCACGCCCTGGTTCACTCAGACCGATTTCAACATTGCGCATGCGATCAAAGTGAACAAGAACAACGAGCGCCAGGTGCTTGGGTTCCAGGCAACCATCTCCAACTTGCTCAACCAGCACTCCCCCGTCTCGTACGAGGAGGCCTTCAACTCCAACAACTTCGGAAACTCGCTCTTTCAGTACGGGATCTTCAGTGGTGCTTCTTTCTACCAGCAGGTTGAAACCGGATACAACCCGCAGGCTGCAGCCACGGCATCTGGCTTGATCAAGAACTCCCAGTACGGGCAGCCGAATATCTGGCAGCTCTCACGCAACATTCGCTTGGGTGTTCACTTCGATTTCTAAATCTGGATTGCTCGATAAAGGAGCCGGGTTCCCGGCTCCTTTTTTTATTGGGCGTCCGGCAGTTGCACTCACTCACGAGGAGTGAAGCTACAATATAAGCTATTGTATGTATATTTAATATATCCAAAAGATATGACAAATCGCAGTTATGTTCCACGTGGAACACTTTTGCACGCAAACAAAGGACTTAGCTCCGTCCCGCCAGGCCCTCCCCAGGACGGGCGGGGACGCTCGTCGCCGGGACGGCCCCGAAAAAATTTATTGATCGGGAAGTTGAAAAGCGCGAGACAAGGCCGTATTGTTAGAGCCGATAGAAAAGAGCTGCTGCCCATCGCCCTTCCCTAAACTTGTGGCGGCGCAGCCTCGAACCCGCACGAAGGAGATCGGCAAATGGAAACCAAGCCGGCACAACAGAACATTCAGGATTCCTTCCTCAACACGGCACGAAAGGAACGGCACACTGTTACGATCTATCTGGTCAGCGGAGTGAAGCTGACGGGCCGCATCCGATCGTTCGACAAATATTCGGTGGTCCTCGAAACCAGCAACCAGGAGCAGCTCATCTTCAAGCACGCGATTTCGACGGTCGTCATCGCGCGCGGGATCCACAGCCACACGGATGCGAAGCCGGCGGTGGTGGCCCATGAGGATGCGGCGGTCCCTGCTCCAGCCTCCGGCACTGAAGGATGAAGTGAGTTGACTTGCGCCGAGACGAATCCAGATTGAGCGCCCGCGATCGTCCGAAAAAAAGTTCGGGGAAAAGTTCGGACAAGAGCTCGGACAAAAGTTCGCGGAATGAGCCCAAGGCGGTCGTGAATCCATCGGAGCGCCGGGAACGCGCGTTTCTGGTGGGGGTGGAATTTCGCGCCCGAGGCCATGCGGGAGTCCGCGCGGGCCAGTCGGGAAAGAAAAGTTCCGCCGCCATCACCGCCGGCGCGCAGGCGGCACGCGATCATGCCGCGAGCGTGGCCGCTTCGTCGTCTCCGGCTTTCTCTTCATCTTCATCTTCATCGTTGCCGGCGGATTCACCGGATTTCAGCCCCGATTTTACTTCCGAAGATTCGCTTGACGAACTGCGGGCGCTGGCGGCAAGCGCGGGCGCCGAGATCGCCGGCGAATTCACGCAGCGCCGCGACCGTCCCGATCCCGCCACGCTGATCGGCAAAGGCAAGCTGGAGGAAATTGCGGGCGCGTCGGCTTCGGTTTCCGCGGATGTAATTCTGTTCGACCACGATCTCTCGCCTTCGCAGCAGCGCAACATCGAACGCGTGGTCCAGACGCGCGTCATTGACCGCACGCAGCTCATTCTCGATATTTTCGCGCGCCACGCCCGTACTCGTGAAGGCCAGTTGCAGGTGGAACTGGCCCAGCTCGAATACATGCTTCCGCGGCTGGCGGGGCGCGGCGTGGAAATGTCGCAGCTCGGCGGCGGCATCGGCACGCGCGGGCCCGGCGAAACTCAGTTGGAGACCGACCGGAGAAAGATTTACCGCCGCGTCCGGCACGTCAAACGTCAAATTGAAAACGTCCGCCGCATCCGGGTGCAGCAGCGCCAGCGGCGTGAAGCGGTCCCCGTGGCAACGGTTGCGCTCGTGGGATATACGAACGCAGGAAAGTCCACGCTGTTCAATGCCCTTACCCAGTCAAACGTGGTGGCGTCGCCGCGCATGTTTGCCACGCTCGATCCGACCATCCGGGCCGCCGCTCTGCCCTCGAAACGCACCGTCCTGTTTTCCGATACGGTGGGTTTCATCCGGCATCTTCCGCATACGCTGGTTTCGGCGTTCCGCGCCACGTTGGAAGAAGTGCAGCGCGCCACGCTCATCATCCAGGTCTCGGATTCGAGCAGCCCGGTCTCGGTCGAACAGGACGCGCAGGTGGAAAGCGTTCTCAAGGAACTCGAAGCCGATAAAAAACCGCAGCTGCGCGTGATGAATAAGATCGATCTGCTGCTTCCCAATCGGCGCGAGTCGCTGCGCGATGATGAGCGGACCATCCACGTCTCGGCCGCGAAGGGAATCGGATTAGGCACGCTGCTCGATCGCGTCGATGCGCTGCTGAAGGAAGACCGTCCCAGCCGCGTGCACCTGCGCATCCCGCAAACCGAGGGCAAGATGCTGTCTCAGTTGGAGGCCCGCGCCCGCATCTATTCCCGCCAGTATCAGGACGGCTCGGTGGTGTTGGAAGCGGAAGCGCCCACCTCGCTGCTGCGCCACATGCGGGAGTGGGTGGTCGAGTGAGGATTTTATAACTGGCAATATCATCGCTGAAGTAGAATAGTGCGTTGTTATAACGGCAAATTTTTTCGGAGGAGTTATGGGCAATTATGACGTACCCGCGGGACGGATGGTCGCGCATAACATGGTGACCACGCAGTTCGAGCTCGATGGTTTTCGGGTAGTGCGCACGCTGGGCGTTGTGCGCGGAATCACGGTGCGTTCGCGGTCGATCTTTGGGACCATCGGAGCGGGCCTGCAGACGCTGGTCGGCGGCAACATCACGTTGCTGACCAATCTCTGCGAGAAGACACGGGTCGAATCGTTCGATCTGATGTTGCAGCACGCGGCGCAACTCGGGGCGAACGCCGTCGTCGGCGCCCGCTATGACGCCACCGAAGTGATGCAGGGTGTCACGGAAGTTCTTGCCTACGGCACCGCTGTGCTGGTCGAACCTACAAAATAAGAATGTAGAGACAGCCGCCCCCGGCTATCCAGGCGAGCGCAGTTCGCCCAGGGGTTCGTATGTTCAGTCTGTACTAAAGAGCTCGACGATGTTTGTCCCCATAAGCTCTAACTTATGCAAGAATTACTAACCGGGTTAGCCGTGGTCCGCCGATAATCGGTGCCATCGTAAGTGGACTTCCAATAAGCCAACTTCCCAGAACTGACTTGAAAATGCGAATAGCCTGGATCGTTTCCTTCTTATGCTCCGGGACTCAACCGCTCTACCGTGCGACTCATCACGCGGTCACTATCCTAGAGTGTATTTCATAAATGCCTTTCAGCTCTTAAGGCACGTCCCTCAGGAGCTAAAGCCCGCATTTTTCCAGGCCCTAAACAACACGACTAAAGCCGTGCCCTATCCAAAACCGATTTATGAAACACGCTCTAACAATTGACCACTGGCGACTGGCAGCTGCCCTCAGTACTTCGGCATCTTCGGATCGATCCGGTCCGCCCACGCCAAGATGCCGCCGGTCAGGTTATAGACCTTTGTAAATCCCGAGCGTCGCAGGAAGTTTACCGCCTTTGCGCTGCGACCACCCATCTTACAATGGGCCACGATCTCGCGGTTCGCGTCGAGTTCACTTACACGCTTTTGTAAGTCGCCCACTGGGATAAGATATCCATTCAAGTTACAGATCTGGTATTCGTGCGGCTCGCGCACGTCGAGAATAAATACGTCGGCCTTTGCATCTAACTTCTTCTTTAACTCCTCCACCGAGATCGCCGGCACGTCGTTTCCCGCGGGTTCTTCCTGGCCGCGGATTCCGCAAAACTGCTCATAGTCAATCAGCTTCGTGATCGTCCGGTGGGTGCCGCAGACGGGGCACTCGGGATTCTTGCGCAGCTTCAGTTCGCGGAACTTCATGCCCAGCGCATCGACCAAGAGCAACCGTCCGGCGAGCGAATCGCCTTGCCCCAGGATCAGCTTGATGGTCTCGGCCGCCTGAATCACACCCACCAGTCCAGGCAGAATGCCCAGCACTCCGCCCTCGGCGCACGAAGGCACGAGGCCGGGCGGTGGCGGCTCCGGATAAAGACAGCGGTAACATGGGCCGTCTTCGGTCGCAAACACGCTGGCTTGCCCTTCAAAACGAAAAATAGAACCGTAAACATTGGGCTTGCCCGTGAGCACACAGGCGTCGTTGACCAGGTAGCGGGTGGGAAAATTGTCCGTGCCGTCAACCACGATGTCGAACTCGCGAAACAAATCCAGCGCGTTGGCGCTGGTCAGTTTCATGTCGAACGTCCGCAAATTCAGGAACGGATTGAGAGCATGCAGTTTGTCGGCGGCGGAGTCAAGCTTCTTGCGGCCAACGTCGGCGGTCGTATGGATGATCTGGCGCTGCAGGTTGGTGTAATCCACGACATCGAAGTCCACAATGCCAAGCGTGCCAACGCCCGCGGCCGTCAAGTAAAATGCCAGCGGCGAACCCAGTCCGCCCACTCCGATGCACAGGACTTTCGCGGCCTTGAGCTTGCGCTGCCCTTCCATGCCCACCTCGGGCAGGATCAGATGGCGCGAGTAGCGCAGGATTTCGTCGTTGCTTAAAACAGCCTCAGGTTTAGTTTCGGCGGATTTGATATCGGCAAGGGTGGCCATAAATTCCTTGGATTATGGATCGGCCGCCGCCGGCAATCGGCGGCGCAATGAAAATGGTATCACCGACTTTGAACGCGGGGGGCTTCTTGCTGCGGGTACTGTGGCGTGTGAAAAAAATGCTATCGCCCTTGCGAAAAATGCAAGCTGGCAATCGTCAGACCACTTTCGTTTTCTCGTCCACGAATTTTTTGTCGTCCTCGCCGCTACCCGTGAGCTCGAACGAATTCGTAATCGTCGCCACGCCCTTTTCCACGCTGGTAATCACGTACGAACAGCCGAACCAATGGGCTTCGGCGAGGTCGGTGGGCGACCATTGCGCGGGATGGTCGGGATGGGAGTGATAGAAGCCGACGATGTCCTCGCCGCGCTCGCGCCCTTCGCGCTGTATGCGGATGAGGTCCCGAGGATCGATGTGGTAGCGGTTGTAGGGCGAGTCCGCGCGCGTGTTGGCGCAACGCTCGATACGCGAAGCGGTCTTCGAGCCATCGTCGCCGAACTGTCCGAGCAGCACGCCACAGCACTCGTGAGGATAGGTTTCCTCTCCGTGTTGACGAAGAGAGATGTAGGCGGATTGAGAAAGCTTCAGCATGAGAAATCAGAAACCATTTCACCACGGAGACACAGAGGCACGGAGAAAACCTTCTTCTTTAGATTTTCTGTTGTTGATTCCCTCCGTGTCTCCGTGCCTCCGTGGTGATCTTCATCCTCACAAGCCGGAGGCGATGGCGCGCAGCCTAGAGCCTTTCGTGTCATCGAATACGATACCCTCATGACTAGAGTAATGTGCCCGCAAGCTTAAAAAGGTATATCTATACTAGCGTTACTGAATCCGAGTGTCATTGGATTCGCGGCGGACGGTTTTCGTTCCGTCGAAACCGTGAGGGCCGCATCTAATTTAGGTGCAACCGGAATTGAGTTTATAAAATGACAGCGAAAGTCGAACAACGGACCTACGAAGACGCAGTCAACTGGCTGCGCGATCATGGCTTTGACCTGATTGAAGCTCCGGGAGCGCAAATTCGCGTGTTCCTGAAAAAGTACAACTGCTCGGCGGCGATCCAGAAGACGGACGACGGCGGCGCGAAAATTTTTGCCTATCCTGGATACCTGATTGCCAACGAGATTTCGAAGCTGGTCAATCGCGGCTATCAACAATTTTTGAAGACGAGCAAAACCGAAGTGGCGGCCACGGCCGACCACCTCAAAGCGTTGCAGCAGTTCTCCGAAGAAATGAAGGAAGCGCTGGCGCTGCCCAGCCTTTACAACGAGTCGCTCGGAACGGTGAGCGAGTCCTGCCACTACGATCGCATCCAAGACCGCGATCAGCCCGATGTCGAGCGTCCCAAACGCCCGTGGGAAACGATAAAAGTCAAGGCGGCCGCAGCGTCGAAAAAAGGCCTGGCGTAGAAATAGATAGATCTGACTTTTCTTTATCGCCCTCTATCCATCGCCTGGTTGGCGAGCCGGTCGGCGACCTTGTTGTGTTCGCGCAAGGCGTGGCGGATTTCAAAGTGCTCGAGACGGCGCACCAGTTGCTGCGCCTGGTCGTAGAGCTTGCGCAGTTCGGGATGATGCACCTTGTAGATGCCTTTCATCTGCCGCACCATCAGTTCGGAATCGCTGATCACCTTGAGCGCCTTGATCTGGTTTTCGCAGGCGTAGCGCAGAGCGGCGAGCAGCCCGTGATACTCGGCATAGTTGTTGGTGCGGTGCCCAAGATATTCGCTGAGCTCGGCGACCGTGTGGCCGGAGGCGTCGGTGATGGCGACACCGTATCCGGCAGGCCCGGGATTGCCGCGGGCCCCGCCATCTACGTGCGCCGTGTGGGCGGCAGGCGCGGATTTCGGCGCGGAGAAAAGATTGCGGGATTCGGAAGAGCGTGAAGGCATGCAGTGAGTTTACAACGGGGACGAGGTCACGTTGCAGGGTTGGGAAATCCGGCCCACTTTTTCTCTTCTATCTCCTATCTTCCGGTGGCTAGACGCGTGGCCAGGCGCTGCGGCAAATTGGCGGCCAGGATTTTTCCCTGGGCCACGCGCAGGTTGTAGGGCACGCGATAGAAAGTCACGCCCCACGCATCGGAGTCGAACACGGCAAACGCGGCCCGCCAATCGCCATCGCGAGGCTGTCCGATGGAGCCAGGGTTGATAAGGTAGCGGTGGTCGTTGTCTTTGTGCAACGGCCAATCGGACGACTCGGGTTGGCCCACTCTGCGATATTCGGGAAGGTAGGCTTCGCCAATTTCGCCGGTGAGCGAGAATCCGCCCTGCAGATGTGTGTGCCCGAAAAATGTGACCGGGACGGTATTGACATTGACATTAACAGCGAGCGGCGCAATCGCATCGCGGACGCTGAGCACGTATGCATCTTCGTCGAGCACCGACCCGTGCACAAACTGGATGCCAGGGAGTTCGTCGAGTTGGACGGGCCCCTGAGGCAGCGCGCGCAGCCAGTCGAGATTCTCGCGAGTGAGCTGGTTGCGGGTCCAGAGTGTCGCGGAACCGGCTTCGGGGTTAAAGTCCTGAATGTCCTTGAGGCCGCAGGCGGCTTTGTCGTGATTGCCGCGGACGAAGACGCGTCCCAGAGCTTGCGCGCGGGCAATGACTTCGTTGGGATTGGCGGCGTAGCCGACCGTGTCTCCAAGATTCACCACGAGGTCGTGCGCCGGAGCGGCGGCAACGCAAGCGTCGAGCGCTTCGAGATTGCTGTGAATATCGCTGAGAAGAAGGATGCGCACCGAGGGAAAATTATAGCTTCTTTGTAAAAAAAAGAACGGGGCTGAAGGCAAAGATAATGATTGAGCGCAGAAGTCAAGCTCGCTGGGCGTTCACAACTGGACAGCGTGCCCAGTGCCCGCGACCCACTTCAACCAGCGGCGGAAGCTCAACCGCGCAGGCGGCAATGCGATGCGGGCAGCGGGGTTCGAAAGGGCATCCCGCGGGAAGTTCTGCGATGGAAGGAACAGCGCCTTCAATGGTCGCGAGCGGAAGAGAGCGCCCGGTCGCCAGCGTAGGAATCGCGCGCAGCAGGCCATGGGTGTAGGGATGCGCGGCCGCTTGGAAAATATCGCTCTTCGTGCCCAGCTCGACCAGGTTGCCGGCATACATCACAGCCACGCGATCGGCGACCTCGGAAACCACGGCGAGATCGTGCGAGATGAAAAGCATCGCCAATCCAAATTTGCGGCGCAGTTCGTTGAGCAGGTCGAGAATTTGCCGCTGAATGGTGACATCGAGCGCCGTGGTAGGCTCGTCGGCAATGAGCAATTGCGGACGGTTGACGATGGCCATGGCGATCATCACGCGCTGCCGCATCCCTCCCGAAAGCTGGTGCGGATAGCTCCGGGTGCGCTCGCCGGGTTCGCCGATGCCCAGGTCGCGCATGCCCTCGACCGCTCGGCGCCATGCCTCGGCTTTCGAAACGCGCTGGTGGGCCAGCACGGCTTCGGCGATTTGCTCGCCCACACGCATCACGGGATTGAGCGCGGTCATCGGCTCCTGAAAGATCATGGCGATGCGTGAGCCGCGAAGCTGGCGCAGTTCATCCGAGGGCAGGGTGGTGAGATGAGTGGCGACGCCGTCTCCATTCTGAAAAACAATTTCGCCCGCAACCCTGGCGCTCGCCGGAAGCAGCCCCATGATGGCAAGCGCGGCGATGGATTTTCCCGAGCCCGATTCGCCCACCAGGCCGAGGACTTCGCCGGGCGCGATAGAGAATGACAAGCTGCGCACGGCGGCCACGGGTGCAGCCACCTTCGGCGGCTGGGCGCCACGCGGCTGCGGAAACTCAATGGTCAGGTCGCGAACGTCGAGCAACAAGTTCACAAAAAGTATGGTATCAGCGCGGGCGCTCTTCCCGGCCTCCACTTTTTCGACGCCAATAGCGCTTTGGGAAGGGATCGCACTTCACCTACAGGCACAGTTAGACCGGCAGCAGCGTCCCGCATGGCTACATCAGTGGCGGCGGTTTCCTTGTTTTCATCATTTCCATGGGCCGGTCCCGTCTATTCCCATGTCTACCGCCTCACTTCGCCGGAGAACCACTCGGCGGAGCGTTCGTCGTCGTTGTCGTCGTCGGCTTCGCTGTCGTCACTTTCTTTTTCACTGGCTTCTTCGGCGGCGCGGTGTCATCCACTACGATCTTCTTCGGTGGAGGAGGCGGCGCCGCAGTCAGCGTCTTGACCTGCGCCCGCAATCGCGCCAACTCATCTTCCTTGCTCGCCGTCAACTTCTGCATGCGCTCGCCAAACGCGCGACGCGCGCTCTCCAGTCCGTTCATGTCGCCGCTCAGAGCCTGAAACTCGTCTTTCGATCCAAACGCCCCTGCCGCTTCCACTACCGATCCAAAAACGTCATACAGCGCATCGAGGTTGCGATAGAACTTGAAACTCACTCCCAGATCTTCCGGCGCGTTGTTCAGTTGCGCCATGATTTCTGGCAGCGCCGATTGCAGGTTGCGTTCGATCGATTCCACGTTCCCCAGCGTTTGCCGCTTGCTCGCCCCGTCCGTCTTCCATTTTTCGATGCGCGTGTTTTTGAGATCGGTCTGCATACTCTCGGCCGTCTGCTGCATTTCGGAAAGGGTCGAATTCAATTCGTTCACCGAAGCATAAGCCACCGCCGGCTGTGCTCTAGAGGACGCGCCCGTAGCTTCTTGCGCGCCCGCCGCCAACGGCGCAAGCGCGGCCATCAAACCAAGCACCGACCACGCCGCAATGTTCCGAGATTTCAATATGGGCCTCCGATTCTATCTCGACTATTTTGCCAATCTTATCCTATTTGAGTTCGACCGCCGCAGTCGAGTTTGACGCGGGGGCGAACCTAAGCGAAAATTAAAGCAGTGGGCCTGTGGCGCAGCTGGGAGCGCGCTTCCATGGCATGGAAGAGGTCGCCGGTTCGATCCCGGCCAGGTCCACCAAACAACTCAACCGCTTGGCGAATTGAATTTATCAAGGGGCACGGGCCTGCGAGAAGCCTCGGCCTTGCACTTTCCCACAATTCCATCGACAACCGACCGCACGACATTCATTTGCAGTGTCTTCCAAGCGATGTCATCCACTTCAGACCCAACACCTCACTAATGCGCAATCCAGTTGTCGCCGCAGGTGTACCCCGCTTGGCTCGGGAGGCAAAGTCTGGCGAATGGAGCGTTGAAGATCGGCGTCTCACCTTCACGCCCGCTCTTAATCGCTGAGCCAACGTACACACCCTTCGGTTACCTGTCGTGCCTTACCCTTTCGTGCCATTCTCTTCTTGCCGTTAGAATTCTATCGACCGCAACCGTGGGGCCAACTCCCGCTGCGGCTGCGGAACTTAAGTGAGGTCCATTCATGTTGCAGTCTCCGGAACCGAAGTACTCTCCAAACGCAGCGCCCCTCAACACTTACACTCCGGTCAAGCCGGCCACCTCACCCATGGATCAGGCCCACATCGGGCGCACGCTCGTCATCAAGGGTGAAGTGACGGGAGCGGAATCGATTATCATTGACGGACGCGTCGAAGGCACCATCCACTTTCCCGACAATCGGGTCACCATCGGCCGCAACGGAAATGTCGCGGCCAACATCACCGCCAAGGAAATCGTCATCATGGGCAAGGTGCAGGGCAACGTCGATTGCGCGGACCGGCTCGACATCCGCAGCGAAGGACTGCTCACGGGCGACGTCATCACGCACCGCATCAGCGTCGAGGAAGGCGCGGTCCTCAAGGGCGGCGTCGAAGTGCGCCATAGCGAAACGAAAGAGCAGAAAACGCAACCGCAGATCCAAAACAAGCCGGAACCACCCAAGGCCATGGCCGCGGTCGCAGGCAACGCGTAGTTTCGCGAAATTGAATTCGAAGTTGAATTATAAAGTTGAACTAAAAGATGACGATGGAGGGACGGGCGCCTCGCGAGCCTGCCCTGAGCGAAAGCGAAGGGGCTAGCCTGACGAGAACGCCTGGTGCTCCATCGTTCTTCTTTTTCCGGCTACTTTTTCTGATTTCTTCTTCTGAGATCATCGCTTCGCCCTGAAGTCGAGCGACGCCGAGTTCATACAGTAGCGCAGCCCAGTGGGCCCAGGGCCATCCGGAAACACGTGGCCCAAATGCGCATCGCAGCGGGCACAGCGCGCCTCCGTGCGGGTCATGCCGTAACTGGTGTCTGTGTGTTCCGCGATGTTCTTGCGGTCGGCGGCAGCATAGAAACTCGGCCATCCCGTCCCTGAATCGAATTTTGTTTCCGAGCCAAACAGCAGCGCGCCACAGCACACGCAGTGGTAGGTCCCATCGTCGTGTTTGTTCCAATACTCGCCGGTGAAAGCGGGCTCGGTGCCGCAGGCGCGCGCCACCTCGTACTGCTCGGGAGTAAGCTGCTCGCGCCATTCGGCTTCGGTCTTCGTTATCTTGTCCTTGTTCTTGGCAATCTTGCCGCTGGGCTTTTCGGTCATGACGTGTCTCCAGCAATAAGATGTGAAACGGCCGAGAAAGTTGCTAACCGCACAACGGATGGAGGGCCGGGCACCGATGGGGAGACGCGCCTTCCAGCCCGAAAGGCATTGGTTAAACACGCCCTACTTGGATGTGGTCATCAGCCGCACAACTTCCTGCATGCGCGACCGGTAAAGATCCTGGCTGGGATCCATGCGGGAAGCGATTTCGAGTTCTCCCAGGGCTTCTTCGTACCGATTCAGGGCCATCAAGCAAGCGGCGAGCGAATAGTGGTTCTGGGCGCTGGGCTCGAGGTGGAGGGCCTGGCGAAATTCTTTTTCCGCCTCCGCCAGTTGCTGCGTATTCACCAGCGCCGTGCCGAGATAGTGGTGGGCCAGGCCGGATTCGGGATTGAGCGCAACCGCTTTGCGCAGCACCTCCACCGCTTCCTCATCCCTTCCCGAAAGCAGCAGGGCTTGTCCCAGGACGCGGTGTTCGGCCGCTCCCGAGGGATTGGCGGCGATCGCAGCTTTTAACTCGCGGATCGCCGATCCATAGTCGCGCTTCGCCATATAGGAGCGGGCCAGGCAGTTGTGTCCGCCTTCCCACTCCGGATTCTCACGATAGAGATCTTTGAATTCCGCGATGGCGCCGTCAAAATCTTCCTTGTCGCAAAGCGTGTTTCCCAAGTTGTTGCGCACACTGGCTTCGCCGGGGTTTAGCCGCTTGGCGGCGCGATATTCCGCGATCGCCTCATCCAGCTTGCCCTGATCGTGCAGCACCACGCCCAGATTGCTGTGCGCCTCCCAAAAATCTGGACGCAGGCTGAGCGCGTGCCGGTAGGCGATGGCCGCGCGCCGTAGATCGCCCTGGTCGCGGTGCGTGATTCCCATGTCGAAGTAAACGTCGGCGTTCGCCAGCGAGCCCTCGGGTTCGCGGGCAAGCGCTTCCTCGAAGGCGTGCAGCGCCGCCGCGTATTGGCCATCGGCGTAGAGCGCAAGTCCCAGATAACGGTAGGCCTCGGCGTTCGCCGGATCCATGCTCAGGGCGGTGCGCGCTTCGGCGAGGGCGTCGCCGGCATCGTCGGTCCGGTAAAACAGGTAAGAAAGCTGGCTGTGCGTTTCGGGGAAACCCGGCATTAGCTGTGAAGATTCCGTAAATGCGTCGAGCGCATCGTCGAACCGCTCTTGCCAGCCCAACACCCTGCCCAGCACGAAGTGCAGCAAAGCGCGATTCGCCGCGGCCTTGTTCGCGACGACGCCCGCATCGCCAGTTGCAAATTTGCCCGCATCGTCGCGAAGCAAGGCGCGGAGCTTGTCTTCAGCGGCGTCGAAGTTCTTGTCATGGACTAGAGCGGCAATCTGGGCCGCCGCGCTGGAGCACGCGCAGGAGGCGCTGCTGGCTGACTTTCGGCTTGGACTTGGCTCGCGATTTTGTGCGCGACTCGGCTCGTGACTCGGCTCGCGCACCAGCTTCTGAATCAAGTCCGCGTCAGCCCCCGCTTCTTGCAGGGCGCGGACGCATTGCGGCGTGGCCAGGCATGAAAGCGTTCCGGCTTTGTCCCCCATTTGGGCGTTCTGGCTTTCGATCAGGCGCTCGATTCGCGCACTCGAAATCCCACCCGCCAGCCACAGGAAAATCGCGTCCGGCCCGGTCGTGGGCGCAGCTTGTTCAGCCTGCAACGAACCTGCCGCCAGTACAAGCCATAGCCATCTCAGAACCCAGCGTTTCACAAAGCCCCCCGGCGGTTTTGACGGACGAATCGACGAGCGAGTTAACGGACGAAGATTGCCCTCTGGTCAAAATAGTCCGCCTGCGCTATCCCCGATAGGTCACCGAAGTAATTTTTTGGGACATGTCCCAAATACTCAGGCGCGCGATCACGGCGACAATCCGCGAGACTCGCGGCGATTGTCTGGGATACACTATACAAAGATGGTTGCGCCGTTCCGGTTTGCCGCTGGCGCGTCCGTTTCGGAGGTTTTATGGAAGGTTTGTTTCAACCCATGCACCTGCTAGTGATTTTCTTCATCGCGCTGCTGGTGTTTGGCCCCAAGAGACTGCCGGAGTTGGGCAAGGGTCTGGGCGAAGGCATTCGCGCGCTGAAAGATGGTATGAAGGAGCACGATACAAAGTCCACCATCAAGCCCGAGAACCCGCCAGACAATAAAGCCTAAAGCTTGACTGCGCCGCAACATCCTCGTTGCCCGCGCGCCGTGTTGTCGTTAACCCGATACAATTTCATCGCCAAACCAGCGATCCTATCTCATTGCGCACACAGGATTTCGTGTGTTAGTTTCGACTCGGAGAGATTTGCTTGCGACACACGGTTCCGGCTGGGATCGACCTTAAGGAATTTGACCGCAAGGAAGCTGACGTTTATCTGCGGCTCGATCCGGCGCGTCTTCCCCAGCATATCGCCATCATCATGGACGGAAACGGGCGCTGGGCCCGGCGCCGGCACATGCCGCGCGTCGCGGGACACCGCGCCGGTGTCGCTGCCGTGCGTTCCACGGTCGAAACCGCGGCCCGCATCGGGATTCCCGCCTTGACGCTCTACGCCTTCTCCGAAGAAAACTGGAAAAAACGTCCTAAGACGGAAGTCGATTTTCTGATGCGCCTCTTGTGCCGCTATCTCAAGGCGGAACTCAAAACGCTCAACGAAAATAATATCCGCTTGCAATACATCGGCCGTCAGCATGAGTTACCGGCCTCAGTGCAGCGCGAGATGGCCGAAGCGAGCGACGCCACGTCGAACAACACTGGGATGCTGCTGACCCTGGCGCTCAATTACAGTGCGCGCAGCGAAATCGTCGACGCCTTCCGCTCGCTCGCCGAGGCCGCCGCCCGCAATGGCGGCCTCGATCATTTGGCAGTCGATGAGCAGGCGATCACCGACCATCTCTACACCCGCGGTATGCCCGATCCCGACTTAGTCATTCGTACCAGCGGTGAGATGCGCCTGAGTAACTTCCTGCTCTGGCAGCTTGCCTATGCGGAAATCTATGTGACCCCAACCTTGTGGCCCGATTTCCGCGGCGTGCAACTGCTCGAGGGCATCGAAGAATATCAGACGCGTGATCGCCGCTACGGCGGCCTGGGGCCGGACAACGGTCACGCCAAAAAACACGCCGGGGCAAAGCGTTGACAGGCCCGGGTGAAGAACTCTGTCATGCTGGAAAAACCTCGCCTTTTCAAAAAAACTTTGTCATCCTGAGCGAAGCGAAGGACCTGCTGTTCGCCGCAATAAGCAGGTCCTTCGCTTTGCTCAGGATGACAACTGATGAAGGGTGTCGCCGGTGTGCCGTTCTGCGGTTTTTAACCCCGGCTTTTAGCCGAACCGTAACGCTCTCTAGATGATCAAACGCATCGCAACTGCCGTCGTTCTAATCCCCCTGGTTCTGCTGCTGGTGCTGAAGGCGCCGCTATACCTGCTGGCCGTCGTGGCCGCAGCGATCGCGCTGCTGGCCATTGCTGAATTCTTGAAGCTCGCGACATACTACAAAGTCCAGCCGCTAACGCTGGCGACTTACCTTTTTGTCGCGCTCTTCTTTGCCTTCGTGATTCTCGTTTCCACCAATCGCACGCCACTGGACGAGACGGCAGCCATTCTCTACGGACTCGCTGTGGCGGCAGCGCTGGCGCCTTTCGTATTTCTGACAGTAGCAATGACAAAGACGCGAGACGACCTTGCAACCGGCTATCTAGCGGCGGCGGCTTCCGTATTTGCCTTCGCCTACATCGCCATCCCGATGACGCTCCTGGTCGAGTTACGCCAGTTGCCCGCGGGCGCGATCTGGACCATCTACACGCTGCTCGTCGTGTGGGCCGGAGACATCTTTGCTTACTTCGTAGGCAAGTCGCTGGGACGCCACCGCATGTCGCCGCGGATCAGCCCGAACAAAACTTGGGAAGGCGCGGTCGCATCCATCCTGGCCAGTGTGATCGTCGGCACGCTCTGGATTCAGCACGCGCAAGGAATCAGTTCCGCGCTTCTGCGGATGGGATTGATTGCCCGCCGCGATGGCATGTGGGGTCTGCAACAGCCGCATCTCGGACCCATCGTTCTGTTGTCGGCCGTGGTCAACCTCGCGGCGCAGTTGGGAGACCTGGTCGAGTCGCT
Organism: uncultured Acidobacteriaceae bacterium; assembly: GCA_963827765.1. GTDB lineage: Bacteria > Acidobacteriota > Terriglobia > Terriglobales > Acidobacteriaceae > Acidiflorens. The sequence goes on along the minus strand of CAWHBX010000002.1, from coordinate 1,892,367 downwards.
CATCAAGCGCGGCGCTGGAGTGAAAGATTCCGGCGCCATCCTCCCCGGCCACGGAGGCATCCTCGACCGCATCGACGCCATGCTCTTCGCCGTCCCGGTCGTGTGGGCCTACGGCGCGTGGCGGCTGATGCAGTGAGTAAATATCTGACCACAATCGGTAGAGCAGCCTGGGGTGTAAATAAGGTCCGTATCAGGACATCGCTTTAGGGAATCTCCGATTAAATTCATTTCCAGATAGCTTTGGGTAGGGTACGGCGGGTAGGGCACGGCTTCAAGAGCCTGCCCTGAGCGAAGCGAAAGATACCGCTAGAACCCGCCATACAAGCGGCTTTGGCCGCTGAGGGTGCACACTCTACACCATCACGCGAAATGCTTAAAACTTATAACCGAAGCCAATCGAAATAATCGGATACTCCTTGAACAACGACATGCTGTTGTTGAGCTTGGTTTGCTCTGCCTGAACAGCGCTCTGCAAGGCGGTACTGGTGACAGGCGTGCTGCAGCCAGAATTATTAAGGCATAGCTCCGTGGGCAGATACAAAGTCGCTTTCGGTGGTCCCTGAAACGCCACGCCGATTTCGAATGGAACGCTGAAGTGCTTGTTTCTTCTGCGGGGAACGAGATTGCCAAAGCCCAGAGTAACCGTAGGGGAAACGCTGTCAAAATCAATCTTTCCGGTACCCGTAATTAGCCCATTTAGGGTAGTACTGTAGTAATCCTGTCCATTCAGTTTGATCTTGTCCGTCGAGATACTCGCAGTAAGCGGATCGCCGAAATAGGCGAGCATGCCGGCGCTGATGTGAAAACGCCCCGCAAAGGGAAAAAAATCGTAATGGGCCTCGAAGGTCTTGAAGTCGAGCTGTCCGCCATAGATATTGGTGTCATTGTGGAAGGTGCGGCTGTATTGGATCATATTGAAACCGGCACGCACATTAGTGCGGTGGGTCACCGGGGTCGCCACTTCAATGCCGGCTCCCAGCATGGACATTTTGACGCCCACGCCGACCCGTCCGCCACTACTGGCAAGCATAGGGCCCGCGGGTCTCGGGTTGGGTCTTGCCGCTGGCGGCTCCGTTGTTTCCGTGGCCGTTGCTTGCGCCGTAGTAGCTGGCGGCGCCGTTGCTGGTGTCGCAGTGGACGAATCGGTGGGGGCTGTCGATTGGCCGTAGACACTCGCGCCCAGCGCTAAAAACAGGCTGCATCCAAGGACCAGTATCCGCTTTATAGTTTTTTGCATTTCGCCTCCTCAAAAAATATGCGCTACAGGTTCCGATATTATACATTGCTGGCGCGCACCTAAACACGGTCGGCTTCGTCCGGCTGGACGGGTCCTGAACGAAGTCGGAGGGGCCAGCCGGGCAGGGGTGTCCGGGCCTACGTAGAATGCTCCACCAGTCAAGATTCCGCTGCGCACAGGATGATAGTTGGATATGGCGCTATCGAACGACGACGACTTTGATGCGTTTTCCAACCCGTATTGGCAATCGAACGGGAAGTCGCTCCAAGTTCAATTCGTAGGTGTGGTGATTTCTGACGATGTCCTCCACCCGCACGGAGCCTTGTTTTAATTTCCGCGCCGCGTCGGTGCGTGAGTCCGCAAGGCCGCAGCGGACAAGAAGCCGATCTAGCTGAATGCCATCCCGCTCCGTGGTAGCGATCTCGGCAAACTCAACCAACACTTCTTCTGCTTCTTCCGGCACCTGATCTTTCTGAAACTGCTTCGCCCAATCCTCCGCCGCTTTCGTCGCTAACCCGGCCGAGTGGAAGTCCGCCACGATCCCCCGCGCCAGCTCTTTCTTCAACGCCATCGGATGCGCCTTCCCGCCTGCGGCATCCGACTTCATCGTCGCGATCTGCTCCACGCGCACATCCGTCAGCAGCTCGTAATAGCGCCACATCATTTCGTCTGAAATCGACATCACTTTGCCGTACATCTCCAGCGGCGGCTCGTGAATTCCAATTGCATTGCCCAGCGACTTCGACATTTTGTTCACGCCGTCGAGGCCTTCGAGGATTGGCGTGGTCAACACCACCTGCGATTCCTGACCGTAGGCGCGCTGCAACTCGCGGCCCACCAGCAGATTGAATTTCTGATCGGTGCCGCCCAGTTCCACGTCGGCTTCGAGCGCGACCGAGTCGTATCCCTGCGCCAGCGGATACAGCAACTCGTGCATGGCAATCGGCTTCTCGTCGTGAAAGCGTTTGTGGAAGTCCTCGCGCTCCAGCATCTGCGAGACCGTGTACTTCGCCGTCAAACGGATGAAATCCTCGGCAGAAAATTTCGAGAACCACCGGCTGTTGAAGTCCACTACCGTTTTTTCCGGGCTGAGAATTTTGAAGACCTGCGCCTTGTAAGTCTCCGCGTTCTCGACAATCTGCTCGCGCGTCAGCGGGGGCCGCGTCGCCGAGCGCCCCGTCGGATCGCCAATCATGCCGGTGAAATCGCCGATCAGAAAAATGACGGTATGTCCGAGGTCCTGAAAATGTTTGAGCTTACGCAAGAGGACGGTGTGGCCAAGGTGCAGATCGGGCGCAGTAGGGTCGAAGCCCGCCTTCACGCGCAGCGGTTTGCCCGATGCGAGCGAGCGTTCGAGCTTCGAGCGCAGTTCGGATTCCTTGACGATCTCCGCCGCGCCCTTCTTGAGATAGGCCAGTTGTTCGTCAACCGGTTTAAAGTTAGCCATGCGTTTCGATTATAACGAGGGAATCGCGATGCAGGCCGAAGGGAATTTAGCACAACCGAACTGGCGGCCTTCCCTTCAGAAAACCTTTCAGAAAACTTTGGCCGAATCGAGCAGGATGGTAACCGGGCCTTGGTTGACCAGTTCCACCTGCATAGTTTCCTGAAAGCGTCCAGTTTCCGCGCGCAGGCCGGCGGCGCGGACCCGTTCCACAAAATATTCGTAGAGTTCGCGTGCCTCGGCGGGCGGAGCGGCCGCGTCAAACGATGGACGCTTGCCGTGCCGCGCGTCTCCGTAGAGGGTGAACTGCGAAACCACCAGCAGCGTGCCGCCAACCTCTGCAACCGACAAATTCATTTTGCCGCCGGCATCTTCAAAAATGCGCAGGCCGACCGCTTTCTCGACCAGGTAATCCGCGTCGGCGCGCGTGTCTCCCGCGCCTACCCCGAGCAGCACCAGCAGGCCGAGACCGATTTCGCCGGTGATCTCGCTATTCACACTGACTCGGGCGCGGCTCACGCGCTGCACCACGGCGCGCATTTAACGGCCGACCTGGCCGAGATGCGTCTCGCGTCCGGCGAGCGCTGGCACGACAGCGAGCAGGGCTAAGATTTGCACATCCAAATCGTGACATGAGTTCAGCGCAATGAGCAAGCGCGAAACTCGAAACCACATTGACCCTATTCGCCACAGCTCCTGCAATGCCGAGCGATAGCGATGCGGAAGTTGACCGACCTCCCCGCCGCCAGTTAGGATTCGGTAGTGATCTCGACACGGGCCAGTTTTTTGCAGTTCCCTTTGCATACTTTTCCGATCCCTTTTAGACTATGAAATTCGACTCTATTCGTTCCATTGAGCGACATGCAGTCTTAAATCAGCAAACGCCGGTCCGGAACCCGGATCCGCGATTCCCAGAATTAGAAACGAGGAGAACATGGCAGCCGTAGATGAAAAAGTGAAACAGATTATTGTCGAGCAGTTGGGTGTGGACGAGGGCGAAGTCACGCCCAGCGCGTCGTTCGTGGACGACCTGGGCGCCGATTCGCTCGACACCGTCGAGCTCGTGATGGCCTTTGAGGAGGCCTTCGATATCGAAATCCCCGATGAAGATGCGGAAAAGATCCGCACCGTGAACGATGCCGTCGAGTACATCGGCAAGAACGCAAAGGCGGGCAAATAATTTGACCTGTAATTTCGAAAGACGGGTCGTCATCACCGGCATCGGACTGATCTGCGGCGTCGGCGTCACCACCGACTCGGTGTGGCAAAATCTGCTGGCGGGCAAAAGCGGCGTCGCCCGCATCACAGGGTTCGACGCCACCGCCTTTGCCTGCCAGATCGCAGCCGAGGTCCACAACTTCGATCCCCTCAAATTCATCGAGAAAAAAGAAGTGAAGAAGATGGGGCGCTTCATCCACTTCGCCATCGCGGCCGCGGACGAAGCGTTGAAGATGTCGCGGCTCCAGGTCACGCCGGAAAACGCCGAGAACGTCGGGGTGCACATTGGCTCGGGCATCGGCGGATTCGACGTGATTGAACGCGAACATAGCGCGCTGCTCGAAGGAGGGCCGCGCAAGATCTCGCCTTTCTTCATTCCCGCCACCATCGTCAACCTCGCCGCCGGGCACGTTTCCATGAGGACGGGCGCCAAGGGCCCGAATGAAGCGACGGCGACGGCTTGCACTACCAGCGCGCACTCCATCGGCGATTCCTGTCGCATCATCCAGCATGGCGATGCCGATGTAATGATTGCCGGAGGCGCGGAAGCCGCTATTACTCCCATGGGTGTCGGCGGGTTCGCCGCCATGCGCGCCCTGTCCACGCGCAATGACGACCCCGCCCACGCCAGCCGTCCCTGGGACACGGACCGCGACGGCTTCGTAATGGGCGAAGGCGCAGGCATCATGGTGCTCGAAGAACTCGAACATGCCCGCCGCCGCGGCGCTCCCATACTCGCCGAAATCGTTGGCTACGGCATGTCCGCCGACGCCTATCACATGACCCAACCCGCCCCCGAGCACGAAGGCGGTTTCCGGGTCATGCGCAACGCACTGCGCGACGCGAAGCTCGATCCGAGCGTCGTCGGCTACGTCAACGCCCACGGCACTTCCACGCCCATCGGCGATACGCTCGAAGCGCACGCCATCCGAAATTTATTTGGAAAGAAAGTTCCGGTCAGTTCCACCAAGTCCATGACCGGCCATCTGCTTGGCGGAGCGGGCGGATTGGAAGCGGGAGTGACGGTGCTGGCGCTGCGCGATCAGATTCTGCCGCCGACCATCAATCTCGACCATCAGGATCCTGAGACCGAGGGCATGGATTTCGTTCCCAACCACGCCCGCAAAACGGAATTCGAATACGCGATGTCGAATTCGTTCGGCTTCGGCGGGACGAACGGCGCGCTGCTGTTCCGCAGGTGGACGGAATAACTCATGTGGGGACGGGGCGGAGCCCCGCCTCCACATGAAACTCTCCTACTCCTTCTCCATGGCGTCGATCAGCACATAGAGTTGGTTCGTATCTGTCACCTCGACATAAGGCTTGCCGGTATGTTTGTTGCTGACCACAAAAATGGTCGGCGTGTGCTGGAGGTGCAGACCCACGGCCACCTCTTTGTCCGCTTTGACCAGCCCTGCCAGCTTGCCATCCGGATCCACCACGAACGGCAAACCAATTTTGTGGTCGTTGGCGAACTTCTCGGCGAATCCCCGCAAATTCTGCGGGTTGATCTCCAGCTGGTGCTCAAACACAGAGTCCCGAAATGCGTTCCCAGTCTCCTTGGAGGAATGCGTATCGAAGTAGCGCGCTAGCACGGCGGCGTCGAACGACCAGTTGTGCATGGGCAAGGGGAAGTCGTGCTGCACCAGCGGAATCTTATAGGTTCGTGAGGCTTGCGCCAACAACGGCGCCACGCGAGCACATTGCGGGCACTGAAAATCTTCGAAAACAACGAGGGCAAGTTGCGCCCCTTTCGGCGGACGGAGGGCCTCCGGCACATCCTGCGCGAAAACCGGCAGGCCGGGCGAAAGGAGGAAAGTCAGAGCGAGTGACGCCAGCATGAGGCGCGGAAACAATTGTCGAATCTTCATAGTTTTATTTAGATGCGCATTGAACATTGAACTAAGACCATCGCTATTATGGTAGCGAATTCCGCCCGTTCGCGCACCTGAGCAGCCCATAGGCGGCCCAAGCCGGGCCGACGCATCTATATTGCGAGCAACTGGAGTAAGCCGTCATTGTCCCATCCGGGTCCCATCCGGACTGGAGGCGTTTGCCCAGGTCGCTCCGTTGACCGGGTCTGTTTTATTGAAGCAGGTGCAGGGCGCTGCGGTTGACGTGGGAGAAGTTTTGCGCCGCGCGCCCGATTCCGCCGGCAAAAACCGAAAGGGGGCACGCACGTCTTCCAACCGTCGCCCTGGTTTACGATACGGAGCAAAAAAACCGATTTTAGATTTTCCGTTTGCGGAGACGGGGCGCGACCCGTCTCTACGGGGAATCACGTTCCTTCTCTCTTCTCTTCTTCTATATCTCTATCCGAAGACGCTCAGGCTTGGGTTTCCATAGACCCGCTCCAAGACGGAGGTAGTGCTGTCAGAGCTGCTGGAAGAGGAACTACTGGAATTCAACGAGACGAGCAGTTCCTGGACCAACTGTTCGGACTGGGATGCGACGTTGGTCTCGATGGTTCGGGAGGGCGAGGCAGAACTCTTCAGGTCGCTCTGGACTGTCGTGAAAGCGGTCTGGGCGGTGGATAGATTGCCGGAAGCCAGTGCGCTGCCGAGCGTCGTCAGATCGGTGTTAAGTAGAGAACTGTTGGACGGGCTGCTTCCACTGGCGGTCTCGAGGCTCTGGTTAAGATTTTGCAGTGTCTGAAACGCCGACTGAGCGCCATTCAGGTCTCCCAAGACAAGACTATTCTGCAGGGCCGCCAATGCCTGCTGCAGCGGAGTGGAGTTGCTGGACGCGAGAACGTCCTGACTGAGGCTTGCGGCTGAGATCGAACCAACTGTCATAATTACGCCCTCCCAGGGGCCATGACCTACCCCCGCTTGTCTATCCCATCGGCACTCTCGCTCCCACACTTTAGGACGCCGCTGCGGGTCACATCCAAAAGGAAACTGGCGGTACATATTCCTCAGGATCTTCTCCTCGCATACGCCACTAACTTGCTGGAAACTAAGGCAATTGCGCGGACTGCGGACCGAATCCCCGAAGGTAATGCACGGTAACGCACTTATGGTTACGCAACATTCTGCGAGCGGGCGTGTTTCCGTGTACGTAAGACAAATAGTTTGCGTCCCAAAAAATTCTTTACACGGAGCTTGGCATGAAAAGATTTTTTGCATTGACCACCGCAGCCCTGCTCGCAATCATCGTGCTCATTGGTTGCGGGTCTAATTCCTCGACCTCGACCACACCGCCAACTCAGTCGCAGTCCGGCAACGTGTTCGTCACCGGCGAAGATGCGCCCTTGTCCTCGGTCGTAGGACTTAACGTCACTATCAACTCCATCACCCTGAATGGAGTGAACAATTCGCCAGAGGTTGTCTCGACTCCGACAACGGTAGACTTCGCGCGCCTCATAGGCCTGCGGTCGCCGCTCGCTTTCAACTCCGTTCCACCCGATACGTACAGCAGCGCGACCTTCGTGCTGGCGAGCCCGGTCGTCATTTCTTATGTTGACATGACTCAGAATCCGCCGGCGTTGAGTACGATCAACGGCACGCTACCCCAGTCTCCAACTTACTCAATGACCGTCACCTTTCCTGCTCCAATGGTTGTAGGGAGCAATGGTCTCGCCGGACTGAAAATGGATTTCGACATTCGGCAGTCCTTGCCTGTTAACTGCACACAAGCCGCATGCGCCGTGACCCCTGTCATCTATATCAAAGCCACGAAGGCGAGCGATCCCGACGGCCGAGTTACGGACCTGACCAGCGGCCTCATTTCGGTGGATACCAACAATGACTCATTCATCATTCAAGGGCCCTATGGCCGCCAGTTGACGGTTTACGTCAACAGCAACACGCAGTTCAACAGCGGCTATGACATCAACGATCTTCCGGATCAGGCGATTGTCGGGGTGCAGGGTAGGTTCCAAGCCGACGGCAGCTTGCTGGCCGACAGCGTGGAGGTCATCACAACCGCCAAATCGTTCATCTCCGGGCGCGTGCTGCAGGTGACGCCTACAACTGGCGCGGCGCAGCAGGTGACGATGTGGTTGGGTGAAACGGGCGCGGATATGGTCAGCGATGTAGACACCATCATGACCATCGACATCAGCGCGGTAACCGAGTATGACATCTGCTTCCTCGATGGCCCGCTCACCAACGTGTTGTTCAACGACACGACCTTGAAAGTTGGCCAGAGGATCTTCATCGGCGGCAGCTACGACAATTCCACGTTTACGCCGACGATGATTTCGCTGCGCCGCCAGGGCGTTTACGGCACGCTCGTGCCACCGCCGCAGGGAACCGTAACCATCATCAGCGGCACCGCCGGAAGTTTCGAGCTTTCAAACGACGGCTTGATCGGCTACGCTGCCGGCGGACCGGTGACCGTTTACACCGGCAACGATACAGTGTTCTTCAATTTGACTGGCCTCAGCGAACTGGCCAACGACACCACTGCGGTGCCGCTGATCGCGCATGGTCTTTTGCTCGAAGATCCGGTCACCAGCAATCTCGGATTTTTTGCCGGTTATGTGGCGGCTCCGCCGCAGGCAACGAACTAGCTCGGCAAGCCAACACTGCGAATCGGGCGGCCTCGCGGCCGCCCGTATTTTTTTGTCGCGAGCGAGGGTTCCGTCGAGATCAGCCCTCTAATTTGTGGAGGGACGGACGGGGCCGCCCGGCTCTCCACCGGCAAGCGTGGACCGACCGCAACAATAAGCATGCGGTCACGGTACCAGAACCAGTACTGAAACAAGCCGGTTATTGCAGCGCTGAAGCGCTCCACCCTATCACGCCAAAACCGGGCGTGATGGGGTCCCCGGCGCTGCGCCACCCAAAATCAAGTGCGTGATCGAGTTCTTCCGCAGGCTGTCAAGGAGTCGAAGGCGGTTCCGGGGCATTTGGAGCGATGCCTTGAGGGCCAAAAGTAACGGTCATGACCTGCCCGATTTCTCCCCCGAGGTCGAGCTTCTTGCCGTTGAACAGGAAGTCGACGGCGGCGGCGTTTCCGACCCTGACGATGATTTCTTTGCGGCCTCGGACTGTGCGCACGGCGCCGGCGGGCAAAAGTTCGGACGCGCGCGTTCTGCCGTCGGCGGCGATCGTGATCCAGGATTCTTCGCGGGTCTTGACGACAACCGTAAATTCGCCGGGAGTTGCGGCGGGGGCTGGGACAGTGGCTCGATCCTGAGGTGCTACGCCCTGAAGTTTGGTGGGTGCAACGAGCGAGGTCTCGGCAGTGGATGGGCTGGCGGGAATGGCCGTTGGCTGTCCGCCCGACCCTTTGCCGGATCCTTTGCTTGATAGCTGCGACGCTGGTACCGGTGCCGCAGCCGTGGCTGGAGTCGGACGAAGCAATTGTTTCGCATGCTCGCGCTGGTAACAGCTCCAGAGGGAGAGTGCGATTGCCACTGCGAGCAGAACGGCGGCGAACAGGCCCCAGGGCAGTTGGCGGGTAGGGATGTCGGCAATCGCTTCCAGGCGGCTGACGTTCTCCGCATATTCGCGCTCTCCGTCTTCCCGAGGCGCGATTTCAGTGGAAACGGGAGGGGCGTCCCCAGAAGCTTCGAGGTAGTCGGCCACGGTTTGATCTTCGTCGAGGCCAAGGAAGCGGGCATAGGCGCGGACGAAGCCCTTGTTGAAGATGCCTCCGGGCAACTGGTCAAACTTGTCCTCTTCCAGTGCCTGCAACATGCGAACCCCGATTTTGGTGGAGGCGGAAATCTGCTCCAGCGTGGTCTTGTGCTTGATGCGCTCCAGTTTCAGTTTTTCGCCAAAGGAAGGCAATATAGTCTCCCGCGTTCACCGGATAGCGAACGAAATTTTACTCTGTCGGGAAGCAAGATCATAGGAAATTGGTGATTGGATAGTATATTAGTTTTCAATATGCAGCCGGTTTCACGTCCCGACCGTGGTTTCCTAGGCAAAATTACCCGATTGCGAAATTGTAAATTCCCCGGGGGAGGGTTGGCGGAGGGGATACCGGTTACCTAGGTTCGTTGCTCCAACGGCGCGGCCAAACCTATAATTTCGTATTCACCTAGAGGAGTTCATGCCGGAGGCAGCGGGTGCTTCCCCAATTCGCCTGTCGCAAGAGCTGACCATCTTTCACGATGTCGCGAAGGCGCTGACCTCGTCGCTCGACCTGGATGCGATCCTGCAGACGATCATGGAAAAGATGGCGGAATATTTCCGCCCGGATACCTGGTCGCTGCTCATGGTGGATGAGGAAAAGGACGAACTCTATTTTGCCATCGCGGTGGGGGCGGCGGCGGAGGTGTTGGCGAAGACGCGTTTGAAGGTGGGCGAGGGAATTGCCGGATGGGTGGCCAAGTGCGGTCAGGTGTTGATTGTGCCCGATGTTCAGTCCGATCCGCGATTCTCATCTCGGGTGGATCAGTTGACGCGGTTGCAGACCCAGTCCGTCATCTGCTTGCCGTTGCGCTCGAAACACCGCGTGCTGGGCGTGATCCAACTGGTCAATGCCAACGTGAGCCTGAGTGAACAGGAGCTGTTCTTCCTGCAGGCCTTGTGCGATTACGCCGCGATTGCGATCGAAAATGCGAAGGCGGTGGAGAAGATCCAGGAACTGACCATCACCGACGATTGCACGGGGCTGTTCAATGCGCGTCATCTGCACAAAACGCTGGCCACCGAGGTTTACCGCTCGGCGCGCTTCGGCTATCAGTTCAGCGTGATTTTCATCGACCTCGACCGCTTCAAGCTGGTCAACGACACGCACGGACATCTGGTGGGAAGCCGGCTGCTGGCCGAAGTCGGATACCTGATCAAAGCGCAATTGCGGCTGATCGATTTCGCCTTCCGCTACGGTGGAGACGAGTTCGTGGTGCTGCTGCCGCAGACCAGCAAAGATCCGGCGGTGGTGGTCGCCAAGCGTTTGCAGGATGGCCTGCGCGCGGGGAGCTTCTGCACCGAACAAGGCTTGAACCTGAGCGTGCGCGCCAGTATGGGGCTGGCGACCTTTCCGCACGATGCGCAGACGCCGCAGGACATCATCCGGCGGGCGGACGAGATGATGTATATGGTGAAGAACACGACCCGCGATAATATTGGGATTGCGGCGCGCGGGGTGATGGAGCCGTAGAGCGCTGGCGTAGGAACGGCCGCCCCCGGCTGCCCAGGCGGGCGCAACTCGCCACGGGTATGGTCGGTTCAAGAATAATCCAAGCCAGGTTCGATTCAATCGGAGTTTCGCCGAGCGAAAAAAAGAGCCCGCACCGCCAGGCGAATGGCGACACGGGCCAGGAAGGGAACGATTCAAAGCATAGAATAGTTTCTCGTCAATGTCAAGTACGTCTATAGACTTTATTTAAGTATCCGCAGCCCAAGTTGCCGCGCCCGGCGGATGCGTGGCGGCGGGGCTTCGCCCCGCTGGGACGGGGCGGAGCCCCGTCCCCACACCAGCGCCCGTCTTGACCCGCACCCGGCCAGCGCGTACAGTTTTCAATCAGGGGTGGGGTGGTCCATGTCAAGCGAAACAACGTCCAGCGAAGCCAGTAAATATTTGAAATTCGGTTCCGTCACCGTGCTGATTGTGCTCTCGCTCGGCTATCTTGCCTACACCGGCGTACAGGACAGCAAGAGCTACTATGTCACCATCAAAGAATTGAATGGCATGGGCAACGAGGCTTACACAAAACGCCTGCGGGTGGCGGGCAACGTGGTGCCGGGCTCGATCAAACGCTCCGGAACTCGCGTGGACTTCCTACTGAAGGAAAACGATCTAACGCTGCCTGTTTCGTACACCGGGACCGAAGCTCCTCCCGACACTTTTAAGGACGACTCGCAAGCCTTGGCCGACGGCAGTTTCGGACGCGATGGCGTCTTCCACGCCAAGCAATTGCAGGCCAAGTGCGCGTCGAAGTACGCGCCCCAGCAAGGCCAGCCCGGAGCCGCTCCGTCCGCCGAGGCTGGCAAGAGCATGTCGCAGAACCAGAATTCGCAGGATCAGAATTCGCAGAACCAGAATTCCGGATCGAGCGGGATGTCGAATTAACTCTCAACCCCGTGACTGAACCCGCGCCCGCCAACGTCGTCACCGTCACGAACCTGATCAAGCAGTTTGGCCGTTTTGCGGCCCTGCGCGGGATTACCGCGGAATTTTCCGGCGGAAAACTCTATGCCATTCTCGGCGATAACGGCGCCGGCAAAACTACTTTGCTGCGCACTCTGGCCGGACTCAGCCAGCCGTCGAGCGGCAAGGTCACAATTCTTGGGGCTGGCAAGTTTCACGACATCTGCCAGCAGGTGGGCTACATGGCGCATCCGTCCTTGCTCTATGACGAAATGAGCGGGATGGAGAATCTCGCTTACTTTGCCCGGCTCTACGGAATCGCGAGCGGCACGCGCTGCGCCGAGGCGATCCGCGCCGTCATTCTCTCGGTCGGCCTCGATCCCGATCTCGCCCGCCCCGTCGGCCAGTATTCGCAGGGCATGAAGCAGCGGATGTCTTTGGCGCGCGCGCTGCTCAACGATCCTAAAATATTGCTGCTCGATGAGCCCTTCTCGAATGTGGATCTTCATTCCGCGACCGACATGGTCCACCTGCTGGCCCGTAGACGTGATCGGGGCACAACCATCTTCATCGTCACGCACCAGGCTTCGCTGCTCGAAGACGCGGCCGACGAGTTCGTCTGGATGGAATTTGGCAAAATTATCGGGCGCACGCGGGAACTGAAGCGGCCGGATATTACGGAAGAATATTTAAGAGAAAACGTGGGGGCGAATATTAAATGACCGAGCCCACCGGCATCACCCGCGCCACACTGCTCAAGGACCTTCGCCTCGAATGGAGGTCAAAGGACGCCATCAACTCCATGCTGTTTTTTTCTTTGCTGGTGGTGGTGGTGTTCAGTTTTTCGTTCGATCCGACGGCGGAAGAATCGCGGCAGATCGCGGGAGGGTTGATCTGGGTGGCGTTCCTGTTCGCGGCGGTCGTGGCGCTAAACCAAACCTGGGCGCGCGAGTTGCGCAACCAGGTGCTCGACGCCTATCGCGTATCGCCCGCGCCTGCCAACTCACTGTTCGTCGCCAAGGTGTTGGGCAATTTTATTTTTGTCAGCGTGCTGGAAGCGCTCATGACCCCGCTCTTCATCGTGTTCTATCAACTGCGGTCGCTCGGCCCGGCATGGCAGTTGCTCGTGGTCGCCGCGCTCGGGACCTGGGCCCTGGTTGTCAACGGAACATTTTTTGCCGCCATGTCTATACGTACGCGCAGCCGCGAGATCATGCTGCCCCTGCTGCTGTTCCCCGTCTCGATTCCGGCCCTGCTCGCCATGGTGCAGGGCACCACGGCTATACTGAATGGAGAAGGCGCCCGCTTCTGGATGGTGTTGCTTGCGACCTACGATTTGGTGTTTACTACGGTGTGTCTGCTTTTGTTTGAAATCGTGTTGAATGCGGAATGAGAGCCGCGAGCTACGGGCTTCGAGCTACGAGCGTCCGGTTGCTCGCAGCCCGTGGCTCGAAGCTCGTAGCCACTTAACTTGTTGATTCAATAACTCAATGAAACGCGCCTTCCCCATCTTCGGAGTCCTGACCGCGGTCCTGCTGATCTGCGCGATGTACATGGCGCTCAGCCACGGCCGGTTCGGCGCGCCCACCGAACAAACCATGGGCGACGTGCAGCGAATTTTCTACTACCACGTGCCTTCCGCCTGGACCGCGTTCCTCCTCTTCTTCATCAATTTCATAGCCTCGCTTGTCTATCTGGTCAGACGCAAACCGGCTGCCGACATTGTCGCGCTGGTCACGGCTGAGGTCGGCGTGGTTTTCTGCACCGTCGTGTTGATCACGGGCCCCATCTGGGCGCGTCCGGTCTGGGGCATTTGGTGGACGTGGGACATGCGCCTGACCTCGACCCTGATTCTCTGGCTCATCTACGTCAGCTATCTTTTCCTGCGCCGCTTTTCTTCCGGCGGACAAACGCCTGCGCTGGCGGCCGCGCTGGCCGTGCTGGGCGCGCTGTGCGTGCCATTCGTTTACTTTTCAATCAGGGTTTCCAGCTACCGTGGACAGCATCCGCGACCGGTGATGGGTGGAGGCGGATCGATCGATCCGCGCATGTTGCACGTGCTGCTCATCAACTGGCTGGCCTTTTCCTGCTTCGCATTTCTGGTTTGCTGGTCGCGCTATCGCCTGGAAAAGTTGCAGCGTGACGTTGACCAAGCCCACGCCCTCGAATCGCTGTTGGCCCCTCGCGGGAGTGTGCGATGAGCGGAAACGGATACCTCTTTGCCGCCTACGCCATTACCTGGATCATCCACATCGTTTATCTCAGGACGATTGTGTCGCGCTATTCGCGCCTGAAGCGGGAGATGACAAAACCAGGTGTCAGATCTTAGGCGCCAGCTCCAGGTCTCACAATTAAGCTCAAGATTTGAACGCGAGTTTTTCCTGACACCTGAGACCTTGATTTCTTTACAACCATTTCCCCCTCTTTTGGCTTCTCACTAGAGCGGCCCCTGTGTCTCCCGGCTTGACAGCGTATCTATTGGATGTAAAAGTATTTGTTTGGTTTAATCCCAATTCTGGCGGCAGGCACGCATCCGCTTCCTAAGGGCTCGTGGTGGAAGTCGGCTTCGGAGTGCATGAGCGAAACCTTTCATGAATTGTCATCCCTTGCTGCGCTCGGGATGACAAAGTCTGGGAATAGAGAGTTGAACAGCGAGGTTTCACTTTCGCCACGGGCTGCTAAGGGAGCTAGGCGGCAGCGGAGTTTGTGTGTCATGCTTGTTCTCACCCCGCGAAATTGGGAAATCGGAGGAGCTTCGTGAATCGGAATTACCCTGTGTCGGTAGGAGGTTCGGTGAGAGGTTCAGTATCAGTGAAAACGAAGGGAAATTGGATGAAGGCCGCGTTTCTGGCCTCGGCAGTGCTCGCCGTCGCGAGCGTTGCATTTTATTCTGGGACGGCGGTATATGCCGCCAAAGCCAGCGGGCATGAGCCTTCCGCCCCTAAGGTGCTGGCGTCGCGTTCCCTGCCGAAGTCGTTCTCGCTGCCCATGTTCTTCGAACCCAACCAGGGTCAGACCGATCCTCAAGTGAAGTTCCTCGCGCGCGGCTCCGGCTACGGCCTGTTTCTGACCGCCAACGAAGCGGTACTTAGACTTCAGCATTCAGGGCCTAGCTCGCAGCTCGCCTCCAGTCCCGTGATTCGCATGAAGCTCGATGGGGCGAATGCTTCCGCCCGCGTTTCGGGCGCTTCGCCTCTGCCGGGCAAGAGCAACTACTTTATTGGCAACGATCCTTCCAAGTGGCGGAGCGGCATTCCGCAGTTTGCCCGCGTGGAATACAAGAGCGTGTATCCCGGCGTTGACCTGGTTTACTACGGCAATCAGGGACAGCTCGAATACGATTTCCGCGTGGCGCCAGCCGCCGATCCGAACCAGATCGCGCTGAGCTTCCAGGGCGCTTCCGCGCACATTGTTCCTGAGGGTTCCGGCGATTCCGGCGATCTCGTCCTCTCCACTGCCAACGGAGACGTGCGCTTCCACGCGCCGCGCATTTATCAGCCTGCCACGCCGCAATCTGGAAGCGCCGAGAAAACCGTCACGGGAAATTTCCGCCAACTTGCAAGCAACAAAATCGGCTTCGCCATCGGAGACTATGACCACAGCCGCGAACTCGTCATTGACCCGGTCTTGGTCTATTCGACCTACCTCGGCGGCGGCGGCGAGGGTCTGACGGGTGTAGTACAAGTCGCGGTCGATTCCGCCCAGAACATTTATGTCGCGGGCTCGACCGACTCAGCGAACTTTCCGTTCAGCACGGTGAACACGTCTAACCCACCGTACCAGCCCTGTCTCGGCGAACCCGGAGTTGCAGCTAATAGCTGTACCTCCAGCACGGCGACGAACATCTTCATTGCGGTGATCAACCCGAGTTTGACGCCCAACGCTGCGCAACTGATTTGGGCGACCTATCTTGGCGGTTCGGGAACCGACAACCTTGCCGGACTCGCAGTTGACACAACCTGTAATGTTCCGGCCTTCAATACCTGTGATATATATGTTTCCGGTACGACCACTTCTCCCAACTTTCCTACTAGCCAACCTCCTACTGGCTTGATTCCGTTCCAATCCGCCCCCACTCTCCCCGGGACCCACGGGTTCCTAAGTAAGATTGGCTTGAACCCTAGTAACCTCAATGAGTACGGCCTTCTCTATTCCACCTATCTCGCCGGCAATGGCGTAGATCATGTCACCGGATTGGCCATTGACGCCAACCAAAATGCCTACGTTACCGGCGACACCACTTCCACCAACCCCGCCAGCGCAGGCTTCCCCGCGACCACCAACGGTTATCAGACGTCGTCGAACTCTTCCGGGAACCCGCAGTTTTTCGCCAGCAAGATCAACACCAACTACAGCAGTACCGCGAGCATGATTTACTCCACCTACTTCGGTGGCGGAGTTTTTCCCGTGGGCGCTGTCCTAGCGGCGAATCAGGGCGGTGGCATTGCCGTGGATCCTGCCCCGAACCCTACTCCCAACATCTACATCACTGGCACGACCAACATGCTTCCCAGGGCGAACGGCGTGGCCGGATTTCCCCTCTACGGCGCGCAGCAGTCCTGCCTCAACGAAGCCGGTAATACGGGCACTTGCAACCCACTCGACCACTCGACCGATACGGACGCTTTCGTCGCCAAGATCAACCCTAACATTTCTAACTCCAATCCGGTGTACTCCACTTATCTAGGTGGAAGCGGCAACGATAGCGGCATCGCCATCGCCGTGGACACATCTGGCAATGCCTACGTCACCGGCTCGACCACATCGAGCGATTGGAATGTCTGCAATAGTTTTGGCCCTACGTGCGAGTACAACGGGGTCGGCGGAGCAACTAACGCGTTCATCGCCAAGATCGGTAATCTGAACAGCACGACATCGACGTATCCGCTGACCTACTTCACCTATTTGGGAGGCACCGGACCCGACGTCGGCAATGCCATCCAGGTGGATTCCGTGGGGACGGTCCATGTGGCGGGTAACACTGGGAATTCGGATATCCCTGCTGGTGTCATCACTAATCCTCTTCCCCCGGAGAATCCGACGGACAACGGGCAAAACAGCGGTACGGGGGGAGACGCCTTCGTCGCGCTGATTTCAACGTCGGGAGTCATCCCTGGCGATTACTTGACCTATCTGGGCGGGGGCGGACTGGATCAGGGCACTGGAATTGCACTCGACAACTACGGCAACACATACGTGGCCGGTACCACCCGATCCTCGGACTTCCCCATTACTGCAACGACTGCATTCCAGCCGCAGTTAAATGGGGCGCAGAATGCCTTCGTAAGTCAGATCGGCTCCCTTAGTGCGCTCACTGTGACACCTGCCAGCGGCAGTCCATCGCCCAGCCCGGTTCCGCTCGGAGAACAGGTCGCGTTTACTTTCAACATCGCCAACACCGGACCCGACATTGCGTACGGCGTGAACTTTGTTGCCACAGTGCAAAATCCGGCTGGACTGTCCAATGTTCAGGCGAAAGTCAACAGCGGTACGGGTAGCTGCAGCGCATGGCAACAAGGGCAGCAGGGGCCGCAATACTCTACCATCGCTTGCTATATTCCGACCTTGACTGTATGTTCGCCTCTCCCCTGCAGCACCCCAGCCACGGTTGAAGTTGACGTGACCGCGTCGGCTACGGCTACGCAACCCCTCACGTCAATCAATGTCGCGGGCGCGGCCAGCGCATATAACAATCCGACTCCAGTTCTCAGCAACCCGCCGCAGCCGCTGAGTATACACCGAGGATTTCGGGGTTCAAGCCAAGGCCCAGAGCGCTACAATTAATGCTGGCGACCCGGACTATATCCAAATCACTTTTTGCCCCACTGCCGCGAGTGATAATAATACCGACAGCTACAACGGAACCATCACCGCGAGCTACACCATCTCGCCTTCGATGGTGACCTCACCCACTCCCAGCTTCACCCCCTCCGCCAGCGTCACGCTTCCCGGAGGGAGCGCTTGCGGAAGCACGACGCTGAGCATCCAAACCGTGGCCCGCCCCGTGAGCACCGGCAGCCTGCTCCGCCGCGGCTCGTTCTACGCCACTTGGCTCCCCATCGGAGGACTGAGCTTGGCCGGATTCGGTATCGGCGCAAGTCGCAAACGCCGCCGCTGGCTGATTGGAGTTGTTCTCTGCATCATCGCCAGCGTAATCCTGCTGCAGCCAGGCTGTGGCGGGGCCAGCAGCAGCTCGCTCCAGACCACCGGCACATTGGCTGGCACTTATAAGATCACCATCAGCGGCTCTGCGGGATCGGGAGGAGCGTCGCACAGCGTTCCGGTGCAAGTGACCGTGCACTAATTGCAGTCAAACCTCTTGAAAGAGCGTGCGGCTTGACTTTTTTCCTTCGCCGCCACTCTTCGACCGCATGAAGATGGTGGCCAGCGAGGGAACCATCAGCGGAGCCAAAGCCCAAGTCCTGTGCCGACGACGTGGAAGACCGCCTCGCCGCTTAGGAGAAGAGAAGACCGCATCGAGGAGTTACCAACCGAGAGGAAAACAAAGCGCGGAGTGTGACGGAAAATCATGCCGGAGAAAACAAGCAAGGCTCGTTTCATTGGGATGCTTATCGGCATTGCCGCGCTGATCGTGGCTTTGCTATTGAAGCGCCTTCGATAAAGGTAAAGCTGGGGCGGCAGTGGCGTCCGCCCGTGTGCTTGATAGGGAGGAGTGCGCCAGAATCTGTATAAAATGAAAATGTGTTGCGCACTGAGGAATTCTGGGGCATACTAACATGTTATACTTGGGCACAATCGAAAGAGGTCCGTGGGGCCAAAGCAACGTTCAACGCGAAGTGCAACTGGCGATGAATGAAGGCCGTTTGGTAAGCTCCCTGCGAAAACCGGCCATGCGTGTGCTTTATCGGTCTGCGGAGTTGGAGTGTGCTTCTCGCCTGCTGAAAGTATGACGGCTGTATACTTACAAAATTTTTATGGTTGATCGATTTACGGCAACGGGTTTTGCCGTTGGCCGTTGAAGTTGCGTCAACGAGGAATGGATCTCAAATGTCACAAGCTCCGGATGCATCCCCAGAAATTGGTCACCCTGTCAAACCTGTAGATACGTTGAAGGAAATATTCCAACAGCCTATTCTTTGGCCCACCACGCTGGAGCGGGTTCGCTCCGCAGCGGAACGGTTGGGTTTGCCGGCAAAGCTTAACCAGGCCCGCGTCCTGCTGACGGGTGCGGGGACTTCGGCCTACGCAGCGAGTTCCGTTGCGGCCGCATGGCCCCGGGCACGTGCCGTTCCCACGACCGACCTGCTGATCGACGCTGAACGTTACCTGCTCGACGTGGATGCGGTGATTTCCCTGGCCCGTTCCGGCAATAGTCCGGAGAGCGCCGCGGTCGTCGAGTGCGTTCGTGCCCTCGCGCCAAACATCCTGCAGTTTGCCATTGTCTGCAATGAAGCCGGCGCTTTGTCTCACTCTGGCCTTGACGGGCTTATTACCCTCGACCCGCGCACCAATGACCGCAGTCTTGTGATGACTAGCGCGTTTTCCAATCTGGTGCTGGGCGGATTTGTTCTGGCCCAGCCCGATACCGTGGCGGCCACCGTGGATGAGTTCAGCAAGCGCGCGATTGCGTTGCTGCCCGGCATCGATCAAGCATGCCATCGCGCAGCGAGTCGCGTCCGCGATCGAATCGTGGTGCTGTCCTCGTCGCCCCTGCTCGGATGGGCGACTGAAGCTGGACTCAAGGCGCTCGAAATGACGGCCGGCCGCTTTCCTGTCGTCGCGGAGACGTATCTGGGGCTTCGCCATGGCCCCATGTCTTTCGTCAAGCCCGACACGCTTGTGCTGTGCCTGATGTCCAGCGATCCCGTGCGGCGCCTGTATGAGGCGGATCTGGTCCGCGAACTGCGTTCCAAGCAGATCGGATATTTAGTTGGCATTGTGGACCCGGCTGAAGCGGATGGCTTATTCGACGAGGTCATTCCTGCCGTTTCCCCGCATGCGCCTGACGCTCTACGCACGCCGTATGAGATCCCGATTCCGCAGTTGATCGGGTATCATCTCAGCCTGAGCGTCGGAATAAATCCTGACAACCCCAGCCCCGACGGTGTGATTAACCGAGTGGTACAGGGTGTCAAAATTCATGCGGCGCGTCCAGGTAACCCCGTGGCCCCAAGCCGGTAGGAGTTACAGATTCGCGTGGATATAGCGCCGCGACGCTGGGCGGTGTGCTTAGTCCGGCGGCGCTTGTTGCGCCGGGACTGGATTGCAGGAGTTGCCTGGCGCCAGCAGCCGGGTTGCTTCCCTCGCGGACATTTTTCTTAGGAGAATACTTATGAGCACAATGTCAATCTCCTTTTCAAAAATCGCCACGAGTCTTGGATCGGCGTTTCTCGCAGCTTTGCTCCTTACCGCTTCCTCGGCGGCGGGTCAGAGTCCCGTGCCCTATGGAGCATACGCGGGTGAAGCGCAGGCGGAGATCCGGGGCGCAGTCCTCTCGTTGTCGAACCAGACGATGAAAGCTCAATGGTCGGTAGCCGAAGGCAAACTGATAGGGCTGAAATTGGCAATCCGGGGGACTGGTGCGGAAGTGTTTCTTCCGCACGATCCCTTCAGTTATTCGTTCGAGGACGGGACATCAGTCCGCGCTTCGGATATGACGATCACCGATGGTCCGCGAATCGAGGCGCTGCCTTCGAGTTCTGGAGCCTCGCGCGCCGCCGAACATTTCACCGGCCAGGCCATTCGCCTGCGCCTGGAGGACCCGAAGAAAAGGATCTCTGTCGTCTGGCGCGCGGTGCTGCGCGACGGCTCCAACTATGTTCGGGAGGAGATCACGCTTTCTGCGCCTGATAGCGATCAACCCATTGCCGAGGTCTACTTATTCAATGGCAGTCTGCCCGGCGCGAAGGTGATCGGGAGCGTCAAGGGTTCTCCGGTGACGGTCGGAGATTTGTTTCTCGGTTTCGAAGACCCCTTGGCCCAATGCCAGACAACGGAGACCGTGACCTGCAGCATGAAGCGGGAACTGCCGTTGAAAAAAGGACAGACGGTCGGTTATTCGCTGATCATCGGGGTGTCGCCTCCCGGACAAATGCGTCGCGGATTCCTAAACTACGTGGAGCGGGAGCGCGCTCATCCCTACCGCACATTTCTCCATTACAACTCCTGGTATGACATTGGTTTTGGCAAGCCCTTCGACGCGGCCGCCGTGCTTGATGTCGTCGGCGCGTTCGGGACCGAGCTGGTTCGCAAGCGAGACGTGAAGTTGGATTCTTTTCTCCTCGATGACGGGTGGGACAATCCCCAGTCGATTTGGCATCTGAATTCGGGTTTCCCCGATGGGCTTACTCCGGTGAGCCACGCTGCGCAAAAATATGGGGCGGCGGTTGGGATATGGATGTCTCCGTGGGGTGGCTACGAAGAGGCCAAAAAGGAGCGGCTCGACGTTGGCAAAAAGTTCGGCTTTGAAACCAATGAAGGAGGGTTTGCCCTCTCCGGCCCGAAGTACTACGCCAGGTTCCGGGAAGTATCTCTCGATTTCATCCGGAAGGACGGAATCAACCAGTTCAAAATCGACGGCACCGGCAATGTAGATAGCGTTTTTCCCGGCAGCAGTTTCGATAGCGACTTTGCAGCGGCCATCCGCTTGATCGAGGACTGGCGCGAAGAAAAACCTGACCTCTTCGTCAATCTCACCACCGGGACCTATCCTTCGCCGTTTTGGTTGCGCTATGCAGACTCGATCTGGCGCGGAGGAGACGACCACAACTTTGCCGGAGTCGGGAGTTGGCGCGAGAAATGGACCACGTATCGCGACGCGCAGACCTATCAGAATGTGGTGCAAGCGGGTCCACTTTTTCCCTTGAATTCCCTGATGCTGCATGGGCTGATCTATGCCAGGCAGGCCGAACATTTGGACAGCGATCCGGGAAACGACTTCAAAAATGAAATCCACTCGTACTTTGGCAGCGGAACGCAGCTCCAGGAATTGTACATTTCACACGCTCTGCTTTCCAACAACGATTGGGACCTGTTGGCGGAAGCTGCGAACTGGTCGCGGCGCAATGCGGAAGTCCTCAGGGACACGCATTGGGTAGGCGGCGACCCGGGCAAGCTAGAAGTCTACGGCTGGGCGGCTTGGTCGCCGGCAAAAGCCATACTCACGCTGCGCAACCCGAGTGACAAGAGCCAAAGCATCTCGATCGACGTGGGCCATGCATTTGAGCTGCCGCCAGGAACGCCGCGCCGATTCCTGGCCCGCAGCCCCTGGAAGCTGGACAGCACCGCAACTCCAGTGTCATTAGAAGCGGGGCAGGAACACGCCTTCACGCTGCAGCCTTTCGAAGTCCTGACTCTTGAGGCCCTGCCAGCGCACCCCTAGGTTTTTTCCGCCTGCGAGATTTTGCCGAAGTCTGAAGGCTCGACGGGAGTCCGTCAGCACATGGATGCTAGCATTTTTCAACTCGAGCAGTTCTCGATTTGCTGTAGAGGGAGCCAGCAACGGGTAGGGCACGGCTTCACAATTTGCGGAAGAACTCCGGTTTCGTATCAGGGTATCGCTTTAGCGATACCGCAAGCCCCTCGAAAACAATCGCCGCTTTAGCGGCTGGGCATGAAATGCCGACTCCTTTCGCAGCCTCGCGAAGTCTACGGCGGCGAGATCAGCCGCACCGCTACGGGAGACGCGCCATTGCCAAGGATCGGCTGTCCGCTGGCATTGGTTCCGCAACCGGCCAAGTTGATGACGGTGGTATTCACGGGGCCAGTAGCGGCATTGCCGTCCGGATTTAGAAATAGTTGCACGAAGCCTATGATATTCACGGACGACGACACGCCGCCGCTACTATCAAATACCGGCACCGTGACCAGCGAATCGCTGACCAGCACGTTTTTTCCGGCTGTACCGGGAATCGGATTGTCGGCACCCGCGAGGAACTGGAAAGGCGGGACCGATGCGGCGGGGTCAACCTGATCGCCCTGGTTGTTGGTCGCATGGGTCAGACAATTCACCGCAGCGACCGTGTCGGGATTTCGGCCGGAGCCGGGGTAAGGGTTCATGTCGATATTGGCGGGGTTGCCTGCGGGACTGCTGCACGAGATCGGTATCTGAATGCAACCTGCAACACTCTCCTGATAATTGGTGGTTAGTGCCGGATTGCAATTTGGCAGCGAGTTGGTCGGGGGCGGGAAGGTAGTGTTTGGATCGCCGGGAAAATACTGCCAAGGATTTACTTTCGTGGGTAGCCCCGTGCTGCAATCGCCGCCAGTGCAGGCGTCTGTCAGTGGCTGGGTTGTACCGACCGAGGACCATCCCAGCAATGACGTGGCATCTATCACACCGGTAGTGGTGTTAAAAATGTCCGGTGCGACACCGCTGGGATCCAAATTCGGCAGCAGCCACGGTTTCACGCACATGGGCGCGACCGGGGTCGTCGTTCCACCCAAAGCACTCGCGCCCGAAGGATTGTAGGCTTCCGCCGTGGCCGACGCGGACACCGCGAGCTGCGTCTTTCCCCAGATGCGGGCGAAGAAAGTTGGCAGATTGGTGACTTGCACGCTAATAGTGACCGTCGGGTTCGTATTAGTTCCACCAGGAGCAGCAGGAATAGTGACCTGGGAGGCGGTCAGGTTCGTTCCTCCCACTTGGTTCTGCTCCGCGACCTGAAGAGCGACCGCTGTAGCGAGGTTCCACGCGCTCGCCATCGACGATCCCGTCGTATCCGAGGTCGCCCCGGAATTGGCCAGTACGCGCGCGGCCGCCAGGGCTGCGGCGTCGGCGGCCAGTTGCGCCTCGCTGCGCGCGGTGTAGAGCGTTACCACGTCGATCGAAAGCGCGGCCATCGCTCCCACGACAAACAGCATGAACACCGCAACCAGCACAATGACGATGCCTTGCTCGCGGTTGCGCCGCGAGTCCGGTCGTAAGCTGGTTCGTAATTTAGTTCGATGACGTCGCAAGCATCCTCACATTTGGTTGTGGACCGTGGCGCTCTCACTCAACTGCGTTGTAGCCGCATAGTTCGCGCCTGGTAACAACAATTGAATCACACTATTGAATCGCCAATGATAGGGGTACTGTATGGTCACCATAGTGCCGACGGAAAAAGGAGGCCCGGATGCACAGGCTGGGCCGCATGATCCACATACGCATCCGCGGTTGATGGTGATGAGCAGTTGGTCGCTGCTAGAAGCGGTGGAACACCCGGAAATCGTGTAAGTCCACGCTAGGCCAGTCTGCAAGGATGCTGTAAACGGAGGCTTGCAACTTCCCTGGTTCGCGTTGGGCAGCACTCCACTGCCGGCCAGCGAATTAAAAATTGCGGTGACCACCGGCTGCAGAGAATTGGGGTTGGTGGAAGTGGAGGAACCGTTTTGCGCAATGTCGCTCATCGGTTGAGCGCCGGCAAGGATGGCGCCTTCCTGTGCGGCCTGCTCGATCTTCTGCTTCTGGTTGAATGCGCCGCTGAAATCGTAAATGCCAACGACGAACACCACCAGCAGCGGCAAGGTGATGGCAAACTCCAGCAGAGCCGAGCCCTGCGCATCCCGCAGCAGACTGGCCGCGCGACAATGCGGAATCCGGAAGCGAAGCATCTAGTTCTCCATCCTGCTTTGCGCTTGCGCTGACAACGTAATTGTCTGCATGTTGAGGGATGTGAATGGCAGATAGAACTGGAACGGATATTGAAAGCTCACGACGCTTCCACATTGTTGCGGCTGGGTCCCGCCTGCCGGGAGATTCAGCAGCACCTGTCGGCAGACCCAGATTCTTCTGCGCTCGGTGCACCCGCTATCGGATAGCGCGGGCAGCCCGGGCGGCGACGAGCAAAAAGACAGGGCGGGATTGGCCGAGGGCTGGATCTGGGTGGGACTGAGATTGGACGCCTGTAACACCGCATCAATCGCAGTGTCCACAGTCCTGCTTCTGGAAAATGCGTTTCCGCAAGTGGCGCACGACGGGCGTGCGGCGGCGATCGCTCCTTGCTGCGCCGCCTGCTGGATGGTGGAGTAGATGTTGAAGGCCCGTCCAAACCAGACTATGCCCAACAGCATCGTGAATACCAGCGGCAGCACGAGCGCGGCCTCGAGAATCTCCGCGCCGTCAGTGCTTGCAAGCTGGCGCGTGATTTGTTTTATTCTTAGCAAATCGTGTATCCCTCACTTTGCTCGGAATGACGAACGCTGAATAAATGAGGATGACAAATCATAAATGAAACGACAAAGCATAAACGCAATTACAAATCACAAATCAGAGATTACAAATTCCCCATCGCTCTTCCCATCCCGTAAAACAACACCGCAAGCGCCATGGCCACGCCGAACGGAATCTTTGTGGATTGCGGATGGTCGAGGGACATCTCGGCCCCGGGCATTCGCAGGCTGAACAACGCCGCCAGTAAATGCGCGATATTGAAGAGCGTTTGTTTCAGCCGCCCTTTCCAGATCACCACGGCCAGCGCCATGACTCCCGCAATCAGAATTGTACTCATGAGCACGGAGAGCATTTGCCGCGGCCCAAGACAAGCTCCCAAAGCGCCGGCCAGCTTCCAGTCTCCGGCACCGAGGCTGCGCACCAGCACGAAAGGTAATAGCAGCCCCAAGCCCAATACCGCCCCCAGCAACGCGGACTTCAGTCCCGGCCAGCGAAACAAAATCGTGTTGACCGCGATGCCGGCCCCGAGGCCCGACACCGTGAGCCAGTTCGGAATCCGCCGGTAACGCCAGTCGAGAACTCCCGCGCCCATCGCCAGCAGCACCGCCGGAATCCAAGGCACTAAAATCGGGGCGAAAATCCAAGGCACGAAAATCCACGTCACAAAAATCCATGGGTCCGATTGAAGCATGATTGCCGCTGCCAGACAAGCGTCTCCGCGCGTTTCTCACTGTAACTTTAGGGCTTTCCGAGGCCACACTCAAGCGCGAAGTTCGGTTCTCAGCTTTCAGCCATCAGCTCTCAGTTTTCAGTTTCTCAGTCCTTAAGGGAATCGGTATAAACATAGTCGCTTTCGTGGGAGGGAAAGTGCTGCTTCTCAACAAAGCAAAAGGCCCGGTTGCCCGGACCCTGCTATGGAAGCTAAATAAGACTTGCCTCAGCGCGTGACTGGAGCGGAGTTTCGTTCCGCAATCACTTTCCTGGCATTGTCGGCCAGGGCGCGCGCTTGCGGCATCAGATCCAGGGCCTTGATCACGTCCGGATCGGTTTCGGCGCGTACCTTCAATCCTTCTTCCTGAC
Organism: uncultured Acidobacteriaceae bacterium; assembly: GCA_963827765.1. GTDB lineage: Bacteria > Acidobacteriota > Terriglobia > Terriglobales > Acidobacteriaceae > Acidiflorens. The sequence goes on along the minus strand of CAWHBX010000002.1, from coordinate 1,866,285 downwards.
CGAAAGCATCAATGAAAAGTTCGCTCTTGATATTGGCGCGCAGCCAGTCGTTGCTCTCGATTATCTCGGCTTCGGTATAGGAAATTTTCTCTTCGTCGAGGAATTTGCGAAAATCCTGCAACAGCGTATCGTCCACTTCGAAGCTCGGCGCGATTTTGTGGGTGATCGAGTAGCGCTTGGCAAAATTAAACAGCGCGTAGTGCTGCGACAACGATTCCTGGAACTTGGTGGATTTGTAAGGCGCCAGCTTCACATCGGGAGTAATGCCGCCGCCGCCATACACCGTGCGTCCACCATCGGTGAGTTTGACTTCGTGGTTGGCGTTGTTCTCCTCGTTTTCCCGCTGGGTATAGTAATCGTAGAGAGAAAGGTTGGAGTAATCGCGCTGGATCAAACGTCCGCTGGGAGTGTAGTAGCGGGCGGTGGTCAGGGCAAGGCCGGTGTTTTCGATTAGCGGATATACGGTTTGAACCAGGCCTTTGCCAAAAGTCACTTCGCCGACGATGAGGCCGCGATCATGGTCCTGAATGGCCCCCGCTACAATCTCCGCGGCGGACGCAGTGCCGCGATCGACCAGCACCACCAGCGGGTATTCCTTGCCGCCGTTGCCGTGGGCTGCGAAGTATTGTTTTTCTTGAGACGAGCGGCCGTGGTGCGAGACGATCAACTGTCCCTTCTTTAGGAATTTGTCGGCTACGCCTACTCCTTCACTGAGCAGGCCTCCGGGGTTCTGGCGCAGATCGAGGACCAAGCCTTTGAGATCGCCCATCTGATTGAGCGCTTCGGCGACTTCATGCTCGGTGGTTTCCTGGAACCCGGAGACGTGCATGTAACCGATGCCGGGCTTGATCATGAAGTGCAGGTCCACGCTGTAGCGCGGAATCTCGTCGCGCACCACGGCGAATTCCAGCGGACGGTCGGAGCCTTCGCGCAACATGGTAATGTGGACGGTGGTGCCTTTCGGTCCCTTGAGCAGATCGGCCACGTCGGAAGTGCTCATGTTGTCGGTGGGCTTGCCGTCGATGGCTGCGATGATGTCGCCCGGCCGGATGCCGGCGCGATAGGCCGGTGTGCCGACGAAGGGGGCGATGACGATGACCTTATTGTTGCGCGGGCCAACTGTCATGCCCACGCCGTAGTACTTGCCGCTCTGTTCTTCACGAAGCGCGGAGTAAGACTTCGGATCGAAAAAGTTCGAATGGGGATCGAGCTGGTGCAACATGCTGGGGATGGCGCCGTTATAGATCGCCTTGTCGGCATTCACCGGGTCGGCATAGTTCTGCTCGATCGTGTCATAGACTTCGGTGAACTGCTTCACGTTGTCGCGGACGTCGGAATCGCTGCTGGGCGTGATTGCCGGGCTGATTCGCTGCGCGAACAGCATGCCCAGCAGACCGAACAGAGCAAGAACGAAAATAATCGAGAAAAGTGAACGACGCGAACTACCGGCCATGTGTCGAAATCCTCGGGCAGGGACGTGGAGGGACCCCGTCACCCCATATGAGCGCAGTATAACATGCGAAAGCGCCTGTTTACTTCGATGCAAATGGGCGTTGGAGGTTACCTGCGGGCCACATCTTTTTGGTGCGACGCGTCTAACCCGATTTGCCCTCCGGCCTCCAGCGCAGCACCGGCTTGCGCGCTGCCGCGGTCTCGTCCAGACGCGAAATGCGCGTGTTATGCGGAGCGTCGAGCACGAACTGCGGATCTTCTTCCACTTCTTCCGCGATCGACTTCATCGCTTCGATGAATAGATCCAGTTCTTCTTTCGGTTCGCTCTCGGTCGGCTCGATCATCAGCGCGCCGGGGACGATCAGCGGGAACGCCGTCGTGTAGGGATGGAACCCGTAATCGATCAGGCGTTTGGCCAGGTCCATTGTCTTCACGCCCTTCTTCGATTGCAGCTTGTCGCTGAAGACGACTTCGTGCATGGATGGTGTCGAGTAGGGCAGATCGTAAATTCCATCGAGTCCCTTGCGAATGTAATTCGCGTTGAGCACCGCGTCTTCCGTCGTCTGCCGCAGGCCGTCCGGCCCGTTGGCGAAGATATAGGCCAGCGCGCGAATGAACATGCCGAAATTCCCGTAGAACGCGCGCACGCGCCCCACCGACTGCGGCCGGTTGTATTCGAAGCCCAGCGTGCCATCCGGTTTGGTCACGACGACCGGCTTCGGCAAAAACGGCTCAAGAGTTTTCTTCACCGCAACCGGACCCGATCCCGGACCGCCTCCGCCATGTGGCGTGGAAAAAGTCTTATGCAGATTGAGGTGCATGACATCAACACCAAAGTCTCCCGGCCGTGTTTTTGCGACCAGCGCGTTCATATTGGCGCCGTCCATGTAGAGCAACCCGCCCTTGGCGTGCATCAGATCGGCGATCTTGTGGATCTCCTGCTCGAAAACGCCAAGCGTATTCGGATTGGTGACCATCAGCGCCGCGACCTCTTCATTCATCTGCGCAGCCAGCGCCGCGACGTCAACCATGCCGCGGTCGTTGGATTTCAAATTTTCAACCGCGTAGCCCACCGTGGCCGCTGTCGCAGGGTTCGTCCCGTGCGCCGAGTCTGGAATCAGGATCTTCTTGCGCGCGTTGCCTTTTGACTGGTGATACGCGCGCACCATCAGCAAGCCGGTGAGTTCGCCGTGCGCGCCGGCGGCCGGTTGCAGCGTGATCGCGTCCATCCCGGTGATTTCGATCAGGCAATCGCTCAGCGTTTTGAGGATGCGGAGCGCACCCTGCGAAATCTTCTCCGGCTGATAAGGATGCCCATTGGCCAGGCCTTCGATGCGCGAGACAAATTCGTTCACTCGCGGGTTGTACTTCATGGTGCAGGAGCCCAGCGGATACATTCCCAGATCAATGGCGTAGTTCCACGTCGAGAGGCGCGTGAAGTGGCGTATGATTTCGATCTCGCTGACTTCCGGCATATCGCCGAGGTCCTTGCGCTCCGCTTTGCCGAGCAGCTTCGCCATATCTACTTCGGGGACATCGAGCGGCGGCAACTTCCAGGCCGCTTTTCCCGGCGACGATTTTTCGAAAATCAATCCTTCGTTCTGGCTGATGTGACGCGTCGCTTTGCGAGTCATGCGCTTCATCGCGTCGCCTCCGGCTCGACTTCCTTCATACTTCGCACCGAGCGTTCGCTCTCGGCGACGAGGCCAACGGCCGTATCGATCATGGATCGCGTCGTTAATTCCGTGCAGCACCAAAGCGCCGCGTGGCCAAGTTCGGGATAGAACTTCTTCAGCGGCAGACCGCCAACGATCTTGTGTCCGAGCAGCCGGGAGTTGATGGCGTAAGGATCTTCGCTGGTCTCGACCACGAACTCGTTGAATCGCGGCGCACCCTCGAAGAGCACTTTGGCATGTTTACTGAACTGGCCGGCAGCGTACGCCGCCTTCGCCAGGTTCTGCCTCGCCAGTTCCCGCAAGCCGATCTTGCCATACACGGTCATAAAGATGTTCACCATGAGCGCTACCAGCGCCTGGTTGGTGCAAATATTCGAAGTCGCCTTTTCGCGCCGGATGTGCTGCTCGCGAGTGGCCAGCGTCAGCACGAATCCGCGCTTGCCGTTCTTGTCCACGGTCTGACCAGCCAAGCGGCCCGGTATCTGGCGGACGAGTTTTTCTTTCGTGGCGAGCACGCCGCAGTAAGGGCCGCCGAACCCGAGCGGCACTCCGAATGACTGTGCTTCCATGGCAACGATGTCGGCGGCGCGCGGCGGCTCGACGATCCCGAGCGACGCTGCCTCGGCGATCGACACAATCAGCAGCGCTCCGCGTTTGTGCGCGATCCCGGCAATCGCTTCGATGTCTTCAATCGTCCCAAAGAAATTCGGCGACTGAATCAGCACGCACGCCGTATCGTCGCCCACTGCTTGCTCAAGTTCCTTCAGATTGATTGTCCCGGAATCCGCGAACGAAATTTGTTTCAGCGGAATCGCCTGGTGCGTCGCGTAGGTATTGAGCACCTCGCGATACTCGGGATGCAGGCTGCGCGCAATCACCGCCGAATGCCTTCCTGTAATGCGGACGGCCATCATCACGGCCTCAGCCGCGCCGGTCGAGCCGTCGTACATCGAGGCATTCGCCAGATCCATGCCGGTGAGCTCGGAGATCATGGTCTGGAATTCGAAGATGGCCTGTAGCGTGCCTTGCGCAAACTCTGCCTGGTAAGGAGTGTAGGAGGTCAGAAATTCGCCGCGTTGCACCAGCGCGTCGATGACCACCGGCCGGTAATGGGAGTAAGCCCCGGCTCCGAGGAAACTGGTGTAACCTTCGCCGTTTTCTTTGGCCCGTTGCTTGAACCAATCCACGATTTCCGACTCGGCCATTTGCCGGGGCACGGCGAGATCGCGCGTCAGGCGAAACTCGGCGGGGATCGGCGAGAAAAGATCATCCACGGAACGAATCCCGATCGCCTCCAACATGGCGGCGCGGTCCGCGGGAGATTTAGGCAGATATCTCATAGACACTTACTTTAGTAGGAACGATCTCCCCTCAGCGGCTAAAACCGCTTGGGAAGCGGAGTTTGACGGCATGGCTGAAGCCATGCCCCTTCAAACAAAGCTAGCCAGACACCAACTGAACAGGAATTTCTTGACGATTTTCAGTGTCCCGCCTCTTCGCCCACAAACTTTTCATAGTCCGCCGCCGATAGCAGCGCATTCATCTCCGATGGATCCTTCAACTTGATCTTGACCATCCACGTTCCGTGCGCGTCTTTGTTGACCTTCTCTGGCGCCGTGCCCAGATCCTCATTCACGGCGGTCACCGTCCCCGAAACCGGCGCGTACAAATCGGAGACGGCTTTCACCGACTCCACCGTGCCGAAAGGTTTCCCCGTGGCGATCTCCGCGCCCACCTTGGGCAGTTCGACGAACACAATGTCGCCGAGTGATTCCTGGGCGTGGTGCGTGATGCCGATCGTGCCATCGGCGGTGATCCATTCATGTTCTTTCGTATATTTGCGGTCGGTTGGATAAGTCATTGTCTTCTTGCTCCCTTGTAGCGCCGGCATCTTGCCGCTGTCTGATGGGCATCCAGCCCTTGGCGCGGCGGCGTTACGGTTTTTTCGGACGCCTATAAAACGGCGTCGGCACCACTTGCGCTTTCACGCCTTGTCCGCGAACTTCCACTTTCACTGTCGTTCCAACCGCGGCCTGCTCGGACGGTACATAGGCCAACGCAATGTTCTTCTTCAAGAATGGCGCCGGAGAACCGCTCGTGACGCAGCCGATCTCGCGCCCGCCCTCGTCCAAAACTTTGTAGCCGTCGCGGGCAATGCCGCGCTCAATCATTTCGAGACCGGCCAGCGTTTTCTTCACGCCCTCGACTTTCGCTTTTGCGAGTGCCGCGCGGCCAATGAAATCGGGTTTCTCCATCTTGCAGAAACGATCCAGTCCCGCTTCCCACACATTGATCGTGTCCGAGATTTCGTGTCCGTAGAGGGGCAGCTTGCCTTCCAGCCGCAGCGTGTTGCGCGCGCCCAAGCCGCAGGGGACAACGCCAATCTTTTTCCCCGCCTCCAGTATTTCATGCCAAACCCGCGCGCTGGTTTCCTCGTCGGATGGAATGTAAATTTCGAACCCATCTTCGGCGGTATAACCCGTACGGCCCATCAAAATGTTCTTCAGGCCGCATAAAGTTCCGCGCGTCACCCAGTAGAACTTCACCGCGCTCAGGTCCCGATCCGTCAACTTTTGCAGCACGTCCACGCCCTTCGGCCCCTGAATGGCAATCTGTGTGAAGTCGTCGGAGAGATGCTCGACCGCGCAGTCAAACTGGCGAGTATTATCGCGCACCCAGTTGAAATCCTTCTCGCGCGTGCCCGCGTTAATCACGAGCAAGTACTCGTTCTCGCCGAGACGGTGAACGATCACGTCATCCACAAAAGTGCCTTGCGGATAGAGCAACGCCGAATACTGCGCCTGCCCGATTGCCAGTTGCGCCGCGTCGTTCATCGAAATATGCTGCACGGCGGCCAGCGCTTCACGTCCGGCCAAGCGGATGTCCCCCATGTGACTGACGTCAAAAATTCCGGCGCCCGCGCGTACCGCCATGTGCTCGGCCACAATGCCACACCCGATCGATGCGGGATATTCCACCGGCATGTCCCAGCCGTTAAACTCCACCATCTTCGCGCCCATCTGGCGATGCACGGCGTTCAGCGCAGTTTTGCGGACGGTTTTTGGGACAACGGGCGGAGTGGCTTCCACAATGGACAAAAAGAACCTCGACCAGATATTGGTCAGACAATCGTTCAGACAGTGGCTGTGCTGCCGGAATCTCGGACTGATTAACTTAACATCCGGGCAGGAAGAGCGGCAAATCGAAAGGCAGGTGTCAGAGGCAGGCCCCAGGTGTCAGGTGTTAGGGCTCAGAAAGAGCAACCCCGCGCATCCGCGCCGAGCCTGTCATTTTTCGCTTGGGTTTTCCTGAGACCTAACACCTGACTCCTGACACCTGACACCTGTTTTCCGGTGACTTCCGTTATGTTCCTTCTCGGCCTTGGGCGAACTACACTCCATCCATGTCTTCTGAATCGGGTCCAAGCCGCGTCGTCTGCGCCCAATGCGAGCGGCCTGAAACAGGTTGCTTGTGCGACAAATACTGTGTGTACTGCCAGTCTCAACTCGACGTGCGCCTCTGCACTGACGGCCTCATGTACTGCGAAGCCTGCCGCTCCGCCTGCGACTTCAAACCGGCAGACTGAACCGGCTGCGGTTTCATGTTCCGCATTTGGCTCTTAGCATTTAGCTCTTCGCTTCACTCTCCAGAACGAGCTCACCCCAAACCATGCGAACGATGCCGTAAAGCATACCGCTAACACCAACCGGCCCGGGCCTGACGCGTGGCCAGCCTGGTACTTCCCGTACTCGCGCATTCCGGCCAGCGCTCCGACCCCGGCCATCGCCAGGAATGTGAATCCGGTCACTTCCAGCCAAAGTTGGTGCAACACGCGTCCGAAGGAACGCGCAGTCGCGCGGACCCCGGCCAGCACGGCCCCGCCCGTCCGGCTGCGCTCCAACATGTTGGCGGCTACACGGAAAATCACCTTGATTTTTTTCAGCGACTGGCCGTCAATCATGACTCGGTCACCATGGTCGATTTTAGCAGCGACCGGGCGTACAATGGCGGTGGGCGGCATCACAATCACTCGTGATGTCACCTATTGGCGGCGTCCGATTCCAGAGGGACTCGTGGACCAGCAACTGAAGCAGCTCATGAAGGAACTCGGAGAAGCGATCAATGAGTCCCTGTCCGATTCCGCATCGATCGCGGAAGTGGTTGCCCGCATCAAGGAAGGCGGCTACGACATTTTCCTGGTCCTCGAAGCGACCATCGGCGTCAGCAAGCAAGGCGAACACACCACCGACAAGACTTCCCTGGTCTCCACTCTCAGCACCAATGCGGAACTCAAGATCAGCGATCAGGACCTGAAGTTTCTCAAGTCCCTCCGCATCAAGATCGATGCGGAAGAAGAGTAACTACTGCTCTACTGACAACTGTGGATTGCCCGCTCTCAGCTTCTCTCGGAAATATATTCCGAGACCGCCTGCTTCCATTTGCCCTGCGCTTTCAGGATGTACTCAACCGCGTCGCGCGCGGCCCCATCTCCGCCAGCGTGAGGCGTGACCCAGTGCGCTTCGGCTTTGACCTCGGGCCGCGCGTTCTTCACCGCGATCGCGAGGCCGCACTTGCGCATCGCCGGCAGATCGATCACGTCGTCGCCAACAAAAGCGGCCTCGGCGGCGGTGATTCCGTCTTTCTCCAGAATCCGCGCAAACACCGACCGCTTGTCCTGAATGCCCTGGTAAACGTGGTCAATCTTCAGATCGCACGCGCGCAGGGCAACGGTTTCCGAGATGCGTTTAGTGATGATCCCCGTCTTGATTCCCGCCAAGCGAGCCAGCGAAATGGCGGTGCCATCGTGGGCATGGAAGCCCTTGGCTTCGATCAGGCTGGCGCTCTGGAGCCCGAATCCGCCCTGTCCGCCATGCTGGGCGGACTTTTCCAGCACGCTTTGCTGAAGGCCGGATTGCGGGCCTCCAGGCGAGGGAAAAATCCAGATCTTGCCGTCGGTAAGAACGCCGTCAACGTCGAAAAGAATGAGTTTGATTTTGCGGGCGCGAGCGGTAGCGGATGATTTAGCCATCGCCGAGATTCTAGCAGGGTGCAGCCGAGCTCGTGTGGGGACGTGCGCCCTCGCCCGTCCAAGCCGAGCGCAGCTCGGCTTCCACGCTGGCACTAGCACCGGCACGCCCTGAATCCGGCCTTTAATTTTTTGCCGTTTACACACACATCGAAATGTGTAATACTTTACACATGGCAACCAATCTGGCATTAGACGACCGGCTCATCGAAGAAGCGCAGCGGGCCGGAAAACATAAGACGAAGAAAGAGGCGGTCACCGCCGCTCTCGATGAGTACGTCCGCAAGCGCAAGCAGATGCGCATCCTGGAAGCCTTCGGCACTTTCGCGGTGGATTCCGCCTACGACTACAAAGCCGAGCGGCGGCGGAATGCTCGCGGAAGTACCAGCGATAGTTCCAATAAAAGTCTGCGGCGCCACTCATGATGGTGCTCGTGGATACGCCCGTCTGGTCGCTGGCACTGCGGCGGAAACCGGAGCATCTCAACGCTCACGAGCAGCACTTAACCCAAGCCCTGGCCGAGTTGATTCGTGAAGGACGCGTGCAGATGCTGGGGCCGATCCGTCAGGAGCTGCTATCCGGCATTCGCGAGGAGGCCCAGTTTCGCAAGCTGCGTGACTATCTGCGGGCTTTCCAGGAGCATCCGCTGGAAGCGGGGGACTACGAGGAAGCCGCTCATATGAACAACCGCTGCCGCACCCGAGGTATCGCCGGATCGGCGGTCGATTTTCTGATCTGCGCCGCCGCTCACCGTTGCGGCTGGACCATCCTTACCACCGACCGGGATTTCCAGAATTACGCTTCAGTGCTGCCCCTGCGCCTGCACTTGGCCTCGACGAAGGGCTAGGCCAATCAGTAGAACTCACCCACTCGCCTCATAAACAAGCCGCCGAGTGTTACTGGTGAAATAGCGATTTATCGCTCGTCATTCGCGTGGAGTTTCGCGGGTCACATCTTCCAGGTGTTCCTCCGTTCGTGTACCTTAATGGCTTCGACAGCCCTTGAAATTGCAGCCATCAGTCCGACCCCGTTTCGGACGGGAGCATCCGAAGTACAATTCGCCTGTTGTGCGCGATTTTCGAGCCACCGTTTCCGGCCAACCGCACTTGGGACATGGGCCAGCCTTTTCTTTATGGAACGTAGGGCGATCCTTTGGATTTTTCATGTAAAGTATTGTCACGCGGCAACAGGTTCACTGCAAGCATCGGACTTAGCGCGGAGGTGAAATGCCGACACTAAGAAATGAACAGCGGTTGATTCTCGGCTTGGGGATGCTTCTGTTTCTGCTGAGTTGTGCTTATGTGCCATGGGAACACCGCTATTATCAATCGGTGTTCGTGCACAAAACGGATACGGAGCACTATCTCGAATATCATTTGGCTGTTCCCTCAGAAACCCGCTACGGATGGGTTTTCTGGCGGCCTGTCGCCCCCAAATCCATATTTGCTGTTCCAGGCGGCGGTGTTGAGATATCTGCGGAAGTGAATATCCAACTTCTACTGGTTGAATGGCTTGGCACCTGCCTGTTTACGGGAGGACTGATGTTGCTGTTGAAACCACCCGAAAGATAGTTGACGGTATCAGGCGATTGCACCAACTACCCCGGCTGGCCGTTTATGAGGTAGATGGTCGCTGCTACCGCACCGGGCGAACATTTTACGAAGCCCCCGTTTCTCGCTACAATCACTCCCATGTCGTCCGCAGTCTCTCCTTCGCTGGCCTGGGCCCATCCGCTGGTGCAGGAGTGGTTCACGGCGCGCTTCTCCACGCCGACCGAACCGCAGGAGCAAGGCTGGCCGCACATCCTCGCCGGCCATACCACGCTGATCTCAGCTCCCACCGGATCGGGCAAAACTCTCGCCGCTTTCCTTGCCTGCATCAACCGCCTCATCTGCAAGGCCCTGGCGGGCGAACTGCGCGACCGCACTGAAGTTCTCTACATTTCCCCGCTCAAAGCACTCGGCAACGACATTCAGAAGAATCTCGAAATTCCGCTGGGAGAAATTTTGCAAATGGCCGGAGACCGCGGCCTGTTGATGCCGGAGATCCGCACGGCGGTGCGCACGGGCGATACTTTGATGAAAGACCGGCGGCTCATGCTAAAGCGTCCGCCGCATATTCTCGTCACCACGCCTGAGTCGTTCTACATTTTGCTGACGGCGGAAAAGAGCCGCGCCATTTTGCGCACCGTCGAGACCGTGATCGTGGATGAAATCCACGCTGTGGCCGATGACAAGCGCGGCGTGCATCTAGCGCTTTCGTTGGAGCGGTTGGAAGCGCTGACCGAGCGTCCGCCGGTGCGCATCGGCCTTTCCGCCACGCAGAAGCCGATTGAGGAAGTCGCGCATTTTCTCGCGGGCAACGCCGATCTTCAGTTCGTTCAAAAAATAGCCCGCCCCGATCCCTTCATTGTCAATATTGGACATAAGCGCAAGCTCGATCTCGGAGTCGAAGTCCCGTCTTCCGAACTGGGCCCGGTCGCGTCGAACGAGATGTGGGACGAGATTTACGAACGCATCGTGCAACTGGTGAACGCTCACCGTTCGACGCTCGTGTTCGTGAACACGCGGCGCCTTGCCGAGCGCATTGCCCATCACCTGGGCGAGCGGCTGGGCGAGGAGAACGTCGCCGCTCATCACGGAAGCCTGTCGCGCAAGCTGCGCCTGGAGGCGGAGCGCAAGCTGAAAGAAGGCCAGATAAAAATTCTGGTGGCGACCGCTTCGCTCGAACTTGGCATTGACGTGGGAACGGTGGACCTCGTTTGCCAGATCAGTTCGCCGCGTTCGATTGCGGTCGCGTTGCAGCGCGTGGGGCGGTCGGGCCACTGGCGAGGCGCTGTCCCCAAGGGACGATTTTTTGTCACCACGCGCGACGATCTGGCGGAATGCGCCGTGCTGGTGCGCGCGATTCGCCGGGGCGAACTCGACCGCCTGATTTTTCCCGAAGCTTCGCTCGATGTGCTGGCGCAGCAGATTGTTGCTTGCTGCGCGGCTTCTGGCAGCGCCGCGACGGCTAACAAATCGGGCGATCAATCAAATGAAGGATGGGACGAAGACGAGCTGTTCGCGCTCGTCAAGCGCGCCTATCCCTATCGCAATCTCTCGCGCGAAACTTTCGACGACGTGGTTGCGATGCTCTCGGAAGGAATCGCCTCGCAGCGAGGCCGCTATGGCGCGTACCTGCATCACGACCGCATCAACCACAAGCTGCGAGCGCGGCGCGGCGCGCGTCTGGCGGCGATCACTGGCGGCGGCGCGATTCCCGACAACGCGCTGTTCACCGTTGTCGCGGAACCGGAAGGCGTGGTCGTGGGGACGGTGGATGAAGACTTTGCCACCGAAAGCATGGCCGGCGAAGTCATGCTGCTGGGAAACACGTCGTGGCGCATCCGGCGGATCGAGTACAGGACGGGGCGTTTGCTGGTGGAAGATGCGCATGGCGCAGCGCCTGGCATTCCTTTCTGGCTGGGCGAGGGTCTGGCGCGGACTTCGGAACTCTCGCTTCAACTTGGCGAGTTGCGAAAAGAAATCAGCAAGCGATTGCCCGGCGTGGTTCCGGTAGAAGGATGGCGAAATTTGCCCGTAGTCGTAGCCGCCGCAAGTTGGCTGCGCGAAGAATGCGGACTCGATCCGTCCGGCGCCGAGCAACTGATTCAGTACACGATCGAAGGCCGCGCGGTGCTGGGCGATGTGCCCACGCAGACGACCATCATCACCGAAAGATTTTTCGACGAGGGCGGCGGGATGCAGTTGATTATCCACGCGCCCTTTGGCGGCCGCATCAACAAAGCCTGGGGACTGGCGCTGCGCAAGCGCTTCTGCCGCGGTTTCAATTTCGAACTGCAAGCGGCGGCCACCGACAACGGCCTGAACATCGCGCTCGCCGAGCAGCATAGTTTTCCGCTCGCGGATGTTTTTCATTTCCTGCATTCCGAGACCATGCCAGCGATTCTCGAACAAGCGGCGCTGGCTTCTCCGCTTTTTCCAACCCGCTGGCGCTGGGATGCGACGCGCGCTCTGGCTCTGTTGCGTTTTCGCGGCGGGAAGAAAGTGCCGCCGCAGATCCAGCGCATGCGCTCCGACGATCTGCTGGCCTCGGTGTTTCCCGATGCAGCGGCGTGCTTCGAGAACATCGAAGGCGACATCAAAATTCCCGATCATCCTCTGGTGCGCGAGGTAATGAAAGACGTCCTCACCGAAGCGCTCGATATAGATGGGTTGCGCGACGTGCTGCGCGGGATCGAAGAGGGACGGATTCGTTGCCTCGCCGTGGACACTCCGGTGCCGTCGCAATTCTCGCACGAAATTCTCAATGCGAATCCGAACGCGTACCTCGACGATGCGCCGCTGGAGGAGCGCCGGGCGCGAGCGGTCGAGATGCGGCGGGTGTTGCCGGCGTTGGTGCTAGAAGAAGTCGGAGCGCTCGATCCCTCGGCCATCGAACAGGTGCAGCAGGAGGCGTGGCCGGATGTGCGCGACGCCGATGAACTGCACGACGCGCTGCATACGCTGGTCATGATGCCGGTGGAGAGCACTCGGCTCGAAGCTCGTGACTCGACGCTCACCGCCAACTGGATTGAATTTTTCGATCGCCTACAGCGCGATAATCGCGCCGTCGCGGCGGAAGCCGTAGGCAAAAAATACTGGGTAGCCGCCGAGCGCGTCGAATGGTTCCAGGCAATCCATCGTGTGGGGACGGGGAGCCCCGCCGCCACACAAGCAGGAACCGCGGCAAGCGGCGTTTCTACGATGAGCTTTGACGATGCGGTATTGACTGCGGTGCAGGGATGGATGGCGCATCTCGGCCCAACCACCGCAACGGAAATTGGCGAGTTGCTCGGACTGCCGGCTTCCGAGATCGAGAAAGCTCTGCTGCGTATCGAAGCGAGCGGAGAAATACTGCGGGGCAAATTTCGGCCCGTTGATTCGCGTGCAGGAGATAGGCGAGCTGCGCTCGCCCGGACAGCTGAGGGCGGCTGTCCCCACGTAGAAGCGGCACCCGAGACCGAGTGGTGCGAGCGCCGTCTGCTGGCCCGCATCCACCGCCTGACGGTCGCAACCTTGCGCAAGCAGATCGAGCCCGTCACGCCGGCTCAGTTCATGAACTGGCTTTTACGCTGGCAGCATCTCGCTCCCGGCACACAGGTGCGGGGCGAGCACGGAACGCTCGAAGTGATTCGGCAGTTGCAGGGGTTCGAGATTCCGGCAAGCGCGTGGGAACGTTTTGTGCTGGCGCGCAGAATTTCGGACTTCGATCCCGCGCACCTCGATCAGTTGTGTCTGGCAGGTGTGGTCGGATGGGGTCGCCTGTCGCCGCATCCCGCGACTCTTGAAGCGACGGGAAGCGATGCTACAGGACGCGAGAATCGCCGCCGGGTTATTCCCACGAGAGTCGCGCCGATTGCATTTTTTGTGCGCGAAGATGCCGACTGGCTTAGCCCACACCAACCTGGGGCGAAAAATTCCGCCACTTCGTTCTTAAGCCCGGTGGCGCAAGCGGTGCTCGAACTCTTGAAGCAGCGGGGCGCGCTGTTTTTCCCCGACATGGTGCGAGCGACGGGCCGGCTGAAAGCGGAAATCGAAACCGGACTGTGGGAACTGGTTGCAGCCGGCCTGGTGACCGCCGACGGATTCGAAAACCTGCGCGCACTGGTGACGCCGAAAGGCGCGTCTGGCAGCGGCATGGGCAAAGCCCGCCGCCCGCGCCATGCGCCCGGACGTTGGTCGCTCTTGCGCACGGAAGGCGTGGACCGCGACCGCAGTGTCGAATCCTGCTGCTGGATGTTATTGCGCCGCTATGGCGTGGTCTTCCGCGATCTGCTGGCGCGCGAAACGAATTTGCCGAGATGGCGTGAGTTGCAGATCGGCTATCGCCGCCTCGAAGACCGCGGCGAAGTGCGCGGCGGCCGGTTCGTCGATGGATTCCTGGGTGAGCAGTTCGCGCTTCCGGTCGCGGTCGAATCCCTGCGCGCCCACCGCAATCTGCCCCCTAATGCAAATGCCGAGCGCGTCGTTATCGTGGCCGCCGATCCGCTGAACCTGGTGGGGATCGTTGTTCCCGGCGAGCGCATCCCGGCGATCTCGGGGAAAAACGTTACGTTTCGCGATGGCGTGTGGTATATGGAAGATGCGCTGCTGGCTTCCGGCTTTTAGCGTATGGCACGGAAGTTAGTGCTGGAATTTCGATGCGTACAATCGAAATTATCGATCCAAATTAGTGACGAAGTTTGTTGACCGCGAGAGTTATCCCACCTAGAATGCAAACCATGGTAGAGCAAAATCTTTCCGCGATGGTCATGTGTATGTGCATGTGTTGTTGTTGCGCATGTGTGTGCACTGGCGCGGGGAGGTTGCCGACCTAAAGATTTTTTTCTAATACCGGCACTTATAACCCACCGCCAGGTAAACCTGGCGGTGGGTTTTTCATTTTAGGGGACAAATAGGCGATGACAAACGCAGCGAAAGAAACCAAGGCACAAAAAGTCGAGCGCCTTAAGCGCTCCAAAAATCCCTGGGAAGGGCTGGAAGAAATTCGCCGCTTTGCACGCGAGGGGTTCGCGTCCATTCCGCCAGAGTGGATTGGGACCTACTTTCGCTGGTGGGGCGTGTACACGCAGGGCGACGGAGCGGGCGTAACCGGCGGCCAGGGCGGGCAAGGCCGGTCGCTCGAACGCTTCATGGTGAGGATCCGCATTCCCAACGGGCTGTTGAGTTCCGTACAACTGCGCACCATTGCCGAACTCACCCGCCGCTATGCTCACGGAATCGCCGACATCACTGTGCGCCAAAACATTCAGTTGCACTGGGTCACGATCGAGGCGCTTCCCGAACTGCTCGACGCACTCGCGCAAGTGGGATTGAACACAACGGGCGCCTGCGGCGATGTCACGCGCAATGTCACCGGCTGCCCGGCCGCGGGAGTGGACGCGGACGAGATTTGCGACGCCTCGCTTTTGGCGCTCGAAGCCTCGCGAATGCTGGCGGGGAATAGCGACTTCTACAACCTGCCCCGCAAATTCAAGATCTCGATTGCGGGATGCCGCGTGTGGTGCCCGTATCCGGAGATCAACGATGTGGGCTTGACCGCGACGACTCGCGTCGTACGCGGGGCGTCCGAAGTGGGATTTTCGCTGCGAGTTGCGGGTGGACTCTCCACCGAACCTTATCTTGGGGCGCGATTGAACGCGTTCGTGCAGTGGCATCAGGTGTTGCCTGCTATTAAAGGAATTGCCGAACTGTTTCGCGATTCGGATGTGTTGCGCGAACATCGCGAGCGCGCGCGGCTGAAATTTCTCTTCCTGCGGCATGGATGGACGGCGGAAAGTTTTCTGGAGGAACTGCAGCGGCGGATTGGATTCGAATTCGACCCCGCGGTTGAGGAACAAGCGCCCGCCGATGTTTATCGTGACCACGTGGGAATTCATCCCCAAAAGCAACCGGGGCACTGCTATGTGGGGGCCGCAGTGCTTCGCGGGCGCATTACCGCGGAGCAAATGCAGGCGGCCGCCGATCTGGCCGATCGCTTCGCGTCCGGCGAATTGCGCGCGACCAACATGCAGAACCTGCTCATCGTCAACGTTCCGCAGCTCAATGCCGACGACTTGGCCAAGGAATTGGACGCGATTGGGTTGCGGGTGGGCGGCTCGCCCTTCTATCGCGGCACGGTCGCCTGCACCGGCACGGAGTTCTGCAAGCTTGCGATCACGGAGACGAAAAGTTTTTCCCGCTGGCTGGTGGGAGAACTCGAAGAACGTCTGCCGGGTTTCGATCAGCACCTCAAGCTGCACGTTACGGGATGCCCCAATAGCTGCGGACAACACTGGATTGCCGACATTGGCATTGACGGCAAAAAAATAAAGGTCGAGGGACGTCTGGTTGACGCGTATTACTTCTGCGTAGGTGGAGCGCTCGGCCTGCATCAGGTGACGGCGCGGCCCGTGGGATATCGCTGTCCCGCGACCGAGGTCCCGGATGCGATCGAGCGTTTGCTTCGGCAATATCTCGCCGAGCGTCAGGCAGGCGAAAACCTGCGTCAGTTCTTTGCCCGGCACACGGACACGGAGTTGCGGGAATTCTTGGCTGGAGAACCGGTGGACGCGGTCACCCGCGATGTGCCCGCGGTGAGCGCCATTGCAACCGGAAGTCTAACGCAATTTGCCGGAGGAGACGGTGCCTAATCTGTTCCCAATGTTTATCAAGCTGGCCGGGAAGCATTGCCTGGTTGTCGGCGCGGGAAAAGTTGGCGGGCCCAAAATCGGCGGGCTCATTGCTACGGGCGCGCTTATCCAGGTGGTCGCGATTGAGGCTAGCGGCCAAGTCCGCGAATGGGCGCAAGTAGGGAAAATCGAACTGGAGCTGCGCGCTTTCACGGCGGGTGATCTCGACGGCAAGTTTCTCGCGGTGGTGGCAACGGCTTCGCCGAGCCTGAACGAACTGATCTATCGCGAGGCGCAACGGCGCGGCGTGCTGTGCAATGTGGTGGATGTTCCGGAGTATTGCGATTTTTTTTACCCCGCGGTGGTGCGGCGAGGCGACTTGCAGATTGCGATTTCAACCGCTGGGCAGAGCCCATCGCTGGCGCAGAAAATTCGGCAGCAATTGGAACAACAGTTCGGGGCCGAATACGCGGAATGGGTTGAGCAGCTTGGAGAGACAAGACGGCTCATTCTGGCGAGCGATCTTAACAAAGTGAGTAAGTCGGAGTTACTGCACTCGCTGGTCAGCAGAAAAGCGGTCGAAGCGGCGCTGGCGGAGATCTCGGCAGTGAACACGAAAAGCGAGGGAGCATGAAGGGAAAGGTTTATCTGGTAGGAGCAGGCCCGGGCGATCCTGAGTTACTAACCGTGAAGGCCCTTCGCCTGCTGCGAACGGCTGAAGCTGTGTTGCACGACGACCTGGTTGCGCCCGAGATACTGGAGCTAATACCGTCCTCCGTCCAGACTTACAACGTGGGTAAGCGTTGCGGGAAAAAGAAAATCCTGCAAGGGGAGATCAATTGCCTAATGGTTGCGTTGGCGGCTTCGGGACTGCGCGTCGTCCGGCTGAAGGGCGGCGATCCGCTGATTTTCGGACGCGCCGGGGAAGAGATCGAATCCCTCCGCCGAAATAATATTCCTTTCGAGATCGTACCCGGCGTGACCTCGGCGCTGGGCGCGGCCGCTGCGGCCCAGATTCCGCTCACGCATCGCTGGGTCTCCGACGCGCTCGTGCTGATTACCGCGCATCGAGCTTCCGGAAGCCGGGCGTCCAAAGAACGAGCTTCGGAACAAGACGCCTCCGATTGGAGCAAGTTTGCCGCCAGTGGAGCCACGCTGGTGATTTATATGCCCGGACAAAACTATCCAGACATTGCCAAGCGGCTGACGGCGGCGGGGCTGGCCGGCGAGACACCGTGCGCCGTCGTTTCACGCGCCACTACGAGATATCAGCGAACGCATCGCACGACCGTGCTCGACCTGCATCGCGCACCGCAACTCGCGTCTCCAACGCTGCTCATCGTCGGTGAGGTCGTTCGTTTGTCCGATCCTGCCGCGATAGTAGATGAATTCGTAGCGCCAAACTTTTTGCCGAAGAAGGACAGCGTTCTTCGTTCTTCCGCGGCACTTTTCAAACCATCCATCGCGCAGGCCCCGCGCCGGGGAGCGAACGATATCAGTAACGACAACAATAAGGAGACGATTGCGTGAAAGACAAGATCGCTGACGTGCAGTTGAACGCGGAGACATGGAGTGCGCACCAAACGCTGACCTGGGCGTTTGAGACTTTCGGCAATGAAGTTGCCATCTCGACGGCCTTTGGCGCCGAGGGTATGGCGATCATCGATATCGCTTCGCGCGTGAGCAAGAATTTCCGCGTCTTTACGGTAGACACCGAATTCCTTTTTCCCGAAACGTACAACCTGATCGACCGGATCGAAGAGAAATATGAAATCAAAGTGGAAAGGGCTTTTTCGCTGCTCTCGCCCGAGAAGCAGGAGCGCGCCCACGGCCCGGAGCTTTGGGCCCGCAATGCAGACCAGTGCTGCAACCTGCGGAAGGTCGAGCCACTCCGCCGCAAGCTGCGTGAACTGGGCGCGTGGATCACGGGCATTCGGCGCGACCAAACCTCGTTCCGCAAGAGCGCCGGTAAGGTCGAGTGGGACGTGAAATTTGAGCTGGTGAAAATAAATCCGATCGCCGACTGGACTTCGCAACAAGTTTGGCGCTATCTCCGCGAACACGGCGTGCCTTATAACTCACTTCACGATCAGAACTATCCGAGCATCGGTTGCACGCATTGCACGCGGGCCATCCGCCCGGGGGAAGATCCCAGGGCGGGGCGCTGGCCGGGTTCAGGCAAAACCGAATGCGGCCTGCACATCATCGAACCGCTGCGATTGCCAGAAGCGGACGCATAGGGGCGAGGCTCGTCCCGATCGTTTTCCTTGTCTTGCCGATCAATCGTCACAGTGATTCGCATTCATCTCTGATAAAATTTCCCTTTTTCATTATTATTGCGGAAGGGCTGATACTGTAATGAGCAACGATAAAGCTGGCTATAACCGGTTCCTCCTACTGGTTGCGGGTCTTGGCGGATTACTCTACGGCGTCGATGTGGGTATTATCGCGGGAGCTTTGCCTTATCTGGAGGCGACCTCCAGGTTGAATGCGGGCCAGCTTTCTATCGTTGTCGCCGCCGTTCTTCTCGGTACTGTGATCTCAACCCTGTTTGCGGGCGCTCTGGCGGATTGGATGGGACGTAAGCCTCTGATGATCCTCAGCGGAGTTCTGTTTGTTTGCAGCATTCCAATGATTGCACTCTCGAATGGTTATGAGTCGCTGGTTATTGGTCGCCTGTTGCAGGGCATTAGCGGCGGTTTAATCGGCGTTGTTGTACCGCTCTATCTGGCGGAGTGCTTATCGGCGACCAACCGCGGCAAGGGGACGGGCATTTTCCAGTGGCTGCTGACACTCGGCATCGTTGCTGCGTCCATCGTCGGCATGTTCTTCAGCTTTCGGGTCGAAGAGGTGGCGAAGCTGGGCGATGCCGCTCGGCTCTTCGCTTTCAAAGATACGGCTTGGCGCAGTATTTTCTGGGTCTCGCTGCCACCTGGCATCTTGTTCGTGATCGGCGGCTTCCTGGTGTCGGAGTCGCCGCGCTGGTTGTTCCTACGCGGCAAACGCGATGCCGCTTACACTGTGCTTCTCCGCTCGCGCGTCCAGCAGCAAGCCGATGTCGAGCTGGCGGAAATGGAACAAGCCTCTGTTGCGGAGAAAGCGAAGACTTCAGCCGGAGCGAAGGCCAAGGAATCGCTTTTGCGCCGCAAATACGTGGTCCCCTTTGTGCTGGCCTGTGCCATTCTCGCTTGCAATCAAGCCACCGGCGTCAATTCCATCATTGGCTATAACACGAACATCCTGATGCAGAGCGGTCTTTCCGATCTCCAAGCGCACTGGGGCTACGTTACTTTCACCATCGTTAATTTTCTTGCGACGATTGGCAGCGTGCTGCTGGTGGACCGCAAGGGACGTAAGTTCCTGCTCTCGGTGGGAACGGCCGGAATTATTCTCTCGCTCGTCTCGACCGGCCTGCTTTTCCGCCGGACGGAAAGCTTGCGCGTGGATTCCAGGGGCGCGGTCCAGTCCATGGTCACAGCCGGCCAGAAGATTGCGTTCACCTATGACAAGAAACTGGCCGAGACGCTGCTGGGTCCAGCCGGAGACGCCACCCAGCACATCGGCAGCCGCCCCACGTCTTTGGTCGTCATCTATTCGTATGGGGACTTCCGCGCCTCGACCAAAGCCGTGCGTTCCGACGACACCGCCGCGACTCCGATCGAGATCACGCGCGAAAGCTGTGTACCCGCCAACAAGGTAGTGGCGTTCTTCAAGGACCCCTTCGGCAATCTCGATGTCGCGCGCCTGGCTCCGCTGAGAATCGACAATGCGCTCATTACGCCCCTGCCCAGCCAGCGCAGCGGTATGCTGGTTGCTCTGACACTTTTCGCGTTCATGGCGTTTTACGCGATCGGCCCCGGAGTGTGCGTGTGGCTGGCGCTTTCGGAGTTGATGCCGACCCGGATTCGCTCCAACGGCATGAGCATTACGCTATTGATTAACCAGGTGGTTTCCACTGGCATCGCCGCCATGTTTCTGCCGACCGTCGGCAAGCATGGTTACTCGGCCATGTTTTTTGGCTTTGCCGCCTGCACTGTATTTTATTTCATCACTGCCGCCGTGTTCCTGCCGGAAACCAAAGGGAAAACTCTGGAAGAGATCGAAGCGTATTTTGAGGGGGCCGGAGGCAAGTTGGATCGTTCCCATGCATGACAGTGCAATTTGTCGGGGAATGCGACAGGCCAATGTCTACCCAGTCTCTCCTAGTGCCGCGACCGCGCGATAAGTCCTATGGTGGAGGGACGGGCGCCTCGCCCGTCCAGCAGGGCATGGAAGTCCCATTTGCAAAAAGGGTTAAGCTCCTGCATAATAATGGTTTGTCTTTACTTCGCCGGACTCTTCCGGGCAAAGGATACCGAAGTCTGTGTTAATGATCCGACTGGCGCGCTTTGGCGCGCGAAAACAACCGTATTACCGAGTGGTGGTGATTGAAAAGGAGCGGGCCCGCAATGGCCGCCCGGTGGAAGTGGTGGGGACCTACAATCCGCGCACCAATCCAGCCACGTTCGATCTGAAACGGGAGCGCATTGAGCACTGGGTTGGGAAAGGCGCCCAACTTTCGGACCGCGTCAGAAAACTGCTGGATTCCCCCGCACCGGCTGCGGCCGCTCCGGTCGCCTAGCCGCAACTACACTCGCCAATTCGGGAACCGAGTTGTGGAGCGGAGTCCGAAGTACAGTTCCGAAATAACATTCAGGAGCAAAGTCAATGATCGAGCCTGCCGCCAGCCCGCGCGCCATGATTGAGCACATCGCCAAGGCGATCGTCGACGCCAAGGGCGAGGTTTTCACCGACGAGTACGAAGACGGAGACGAAACCGTCATCGAGCTCGAAGTGGCTGAGGCCGACCTGGGCAAAATCATTGGCCGCTCGGGCCGCGTGGCCCGCGCCTTGCGCAACGTGCTGAGCGCGGCAGGTTCGAAGCTGGACAAGCGTTACGCTTTAGAGATCATCGAGTAGCAGAGCGTCGAATCGAAGATCAGCGAATGGCGGCACCGGACCGAAACGGCGAATGGATCACCCTGGCGGTCGTCATCAAGACACAGGGACGCCGCGGAGAAATTGCGGTCGAGTTGCACACGGATGTTCCGGACCGCTTTCGGCAAGACATGCGGCTGTGGGCGCTTCGGAAAGACGGTCAGCGCCGCGAAGTAACGGTCGAGGACATCTGGCCGCATAAAAGTTTTTTGGTGCTGAAGTTTCAGGGTATCGAGACGATCTCCGATGCCGAGCCGCTGGTCGGCGCCGAACTTCAGCTTCCACGAAGTGAACGCGCCAAGTTGGAACCGGGCTGGACGTACCTGAGCGACCTGATCGGTTGCACGGTGTTCGACGGGCAGCGCGAGATCGGTGAGATCGAGGACGTACAGTTCGGCGCAGGAGAAGCGCCGCTGCTGGTGGTGCGAAATAAAGAGCAAGCGGCGGGGCTGCCGTATGAGATTCCATTCGCTGAGGCGTATTTGGAGAAACTGGATTTGGAGCGGAAGCAAGTCCGGATGAAGTTGCCGGAAGGCCTGCTGGAAGTGAACGGGCCGAAGAACAGCGGTCAGCGGTTTTAGCGATGAAGATCGACATTCTTACGATCTTTCCCGATTTTTTTAGCGGACCACTGGATTACGGAATCGTGCGCCGGGCGCGGGAGACGGGCCTGGTGGAAATTGGCATTCACGATCTGCGGGCGTTTACGAAAGACAAGCACGGCACCGTGGATGACCGCCCGTTTGGCGGCGGCGAAGGCATGGTCCTGAAGCCGGAACCGATCTTTGAATGTTTGGAGTCGTTCGGCGATGTGGCCTCGCGTGAGTCACGCTTAAGCCCGGGTGCGAAGCAGTCGGTGATTCTGCTTTCCCCGCAGGGTCGCAGGCTCGACCAAACGCTGGCGGCGGAACTTTCCGCGCTCGACCGGATCGCCCTGATTTGCGGACGCTACGAGGGCGTGGACGAACGCATCAGCGAGCACCTGGCGGACCGCGAAGTTTCGATTGGCGATTATGTGCTAAGCGGCGGCGAACTGGGCGCGGCGGTAATTTTAGATGTGGTCACGCGGCTGATTCCGGGCGCGGTAGGCAACGAGGCATCGACGCGGCAGGAATCGTTCACGGAGTTCGCGGGCGGGGGCGCCCGCGCCACACAGGGCGACGGGCCGAGTTCGACGTGCGTTTCCGGCGGATTGCTCGACTATCCGCATTACACGCGGCCCGCGGATTTTCGCGGCATGGCGGTGCCGGAAGTGCTGGTGAACGGCAACCACGAGCAAATCCGCGGTTGGCGGCGCAAAACGGCTTTGGCAAAAACGCTGCGCAACCGTCCCGACTTACTGGAACGAGTTGATTTGACGGCGGAAGACAGGGAATTGCTGGTCCAGATCAAGCTGGCCCAGGCACATACTGACGGAGACGGGGCAAGCCCCGTCTCTACAACAAAAGATTAATAGAAAGAATTAGGAAGGAAACGTTATGCGCAATCCGATTATTGAAAAACTGTTGGCGAAATCGCGCCGCACCGACATTCCGAAGTTTGGTCCCGGCGATACCATCAAGGTGCAGGTCAAGATCAGAGAAGGCGAAAAAGAGCGGCTGCAGGCGTTCGAAGGCATCGTCATTGCCCGGAAGCGCGGCGCGCAACCCAGCTTTACGGTGCGCAAGATCAGCTTCGGACAGGGCGTGGAGCGCATCTTCCCCATCGACTCCAAGGTCATCGACAAGATTGACGTGGTGCGTTCCGCCAAAGTGCGCCGCGCCAAGCTGTACTACATGCGCGAGCTCAAGGGCAAGGCCGCGCGGCTGAAAGAAGTCGAACAGCAATAGGCGGCGGTTGCTTTTCTACCGGCCTGTGGTGATGGCAAATTCGCGGCATATCTTGTTCATTGTTCATTCCCGTCTTTCCCCGCCCCAGCAGGGGAGAAGCCGAGGACAACAATCCGAGAACAATCCAAAGATATGTCACGAATTTACTTCTTTGCCGTCGCTTTCCCCGCCGTTCACACCCTCTTGAAAGCCTCTTCGGCCCGACGCAAGGCGTCCTGCACGTTGTCGCAAATGTTTTCGGGGCCTACCAATTCCTCAAATTCCGTCTCCTGAATCAGTTTTAACGGCTGCTCCCTGGCGCCACAAAGAAACTACGCGCGGCCGCACTTTTTCTGGGTCCGCACGACCTCCCACTGATTTGGAGAGCCAGCGTTCGTCGAAAAATGTGAATTCCATAGGAAATACAATTATCTCAAGTGGCAGCCGAGGGCCATAGTCCCGAAAGGGACATGGCCAAGACGGTCCTTATTGAGTGTTAAGAGGGGAGCGATCGGCGCTCGGCAGGGACGGGGCATAGCCCCGTCCCACACGAGCATCAGGCACTTCTAGAACATGTTCCACAGGAACTGGTTGTACACCTCATGGTGGAATTGCACTTCGGCTGCCTTGACAATCGTGCCCAGCAGGCGCGGGCAGCGGTCGGCCGATGCTTGTTTGAGGTCGGCGTAACGGCCTTTCACGTCTTCGCCGAAGAGTTTGGTTGTCCATTCGGCATTGCGGAAGTTCTCGATCGCCGTATAGATGTTGTCGGGCAGGTAGCGCTCGGCCGTGCGGATGTTCTTGATGTTGGCCGTCTCGCCTTCCAATCCAGCCTTGAAAATGGAATACAGCACCATGTAAGGATTGGCGTCGGGAGCGACGGCGCGCACCTCGAGGCGCATGCTGCGCTCGTTGCCGATTGGGATGCGGACCATGGCGCCCCGGTCCACCGCCGACGCTCTGAGCTGGTTGGGCGCCTCGTAGTGCGGATCGAGCCGGCGGTACGCGTTGACGCTGGCATTGAACACCAGGCAGAGGTCGTTCCCGTGAGTAAGAATGCGGTCCAGAAACTCATAGCCGAGCTTGCTGAGTTTCTCCTCGCCCTTGGGGTCCCAGAACAAGTTCTTGCCGTTCTGGCTGACGGAGACATTGGTGTGCATGCCGCTGCCGTTCACGCCCACTACCGGCTTCGGCAGGAAGCTGGCGGTCAAGTCCATATTCCGGGCCACCTGGCGGCAGATCAGCTTGTAGAGCTGAATTTGGTCGGCGGCGGCCACCGCTTCGGCGTAGCTGTAGTTGATTTCAAACTGCGAGGGCGCGACTTCCGGATGGTCCTTCTCGTTCTGGAAACCCATGGCGCGCTGCACTTCGGCGGTCGTATCGATAAACGTGCGCAGTGGATCGCCCGGCAACGAGTGATAATAGCCGCCCGTATTGACGTACTCGAACTTGCCCGTCTCGTGGTAGCGTGCGCTCGGCGTCCGGCCCTGCGAACAGGAAGCCTTCGATTTCATTGGCCGCGTTTAAGATGTAGCCATGCTTCTTGTGCAATCCGTCCGCGAAAGTCTTGAGGACTCCGCGCATGTCGCCCACGTACGGCTCTCCGCCCTTGTCAATGACTTCGCCGAACACCAGCACCTTGCCGGGTCCGAAGACATCCGCCGGCCCCCAATAAAAAGCGGACCAATCGATGCCCAAGCGCAGATCGCTTTCCCGCTGCGCCGTGAAGCCGCGAATCGACGAGCCGTCGAAGGTCAGGTTTTCGTAGCTCTTCAGCAGGAACTTCTTGTCGTAATCGAGCATGTGCAGCCGGCCTTCCAAGTCGCTGAACATCACGGTCACAGCCTTGATGCGCGACTCGTCCGTCAGATACTTCAGCCGCTCTTCTTGGATCTTGTGCGGATCGGTGCGGTCCAGGCGCTGCTTCTTCGCCTTCAGATTGATCTCTTCCAGTTCGTCGTAGGGAATGGCTAGGAAGTTTCGCAGTTCAGTTGACATGGTTCTCCTTGTTCGGGCGCAGCCCGTAAATCGGTTTGAATTTACTGGGGTTGACAAGATAGGCTATCGCGTCCGGCGCAAGCGCACAAATAGAAATCGGTTATAGCAACGATTAGCGGCCGTTTATCCTATCTTTTGGTCAAATTTGCATCAGGAACGGTGCAAAATCTGCCTCGAGCTACGAGTCCCGAGCTTCGAGCAAGCCAGAACCAGATCGTTCGCAGCTCGTAGCTCGTAGCCAGATTTACTTCGAAGCGTCCCGCTGGCAGAGCCGCGCCATGAAATAATCGAATCCGAGGAAATGCACTTGAGTTGCGCGATTTGTGAAGAACGAAGAGAAAAGCGGTTTTGCCCGGCTGTGCACGGAAAAATCTGTCCGCAGTGCTGTGGCGAGCAGCGCGAGGTCACGCTCGACTGCCCGAGCGACTGTCCTTACCTCCAGCAGGCGCGCGAGCACACAACAGCGCAAAATGAGCGCCCGGGCAAACGAGATCGGGAGGCTCTGTTTCCCGAGGTGGAGATCCCCAACTTTGAGATTAACGAGCAGTTTCTCTACGAACGCGAGGAACTGATCCTGGGACTCGGCTTCGCGCTGGTAAAGAGCGCCCGCGCCGACCGATCGCTCACGGACCGCGATCTGCTCGCGGCCCTCAGTTCGCTCGCGAAAAAGTATCAAACGCTGGTGAACTCCAACCTCATCATCTACGAGCAGCCGATTGCCAACGTGGCGCACCAGGCGATCATCCGCGAAGTCGAGAGCATGATCCTGGAATTCCGAGAGGAGGAAAGGGAACACATTGTCGAAATACCAAGCTATGCGCGGCTGCCGGATTCCGACGTACTGAAAGTGCTGGTATTCCTCTTGCAACTGGGCTTGGGACGCACCTCCGGCAGGCCGAAATCGCGGGCGTTCATCGATTTTCTTTTTGCGCAGTACCCCAAAAACAATTCATCTATCGCCGATCCAGATGAGGCAGGCAGCCGGATCATCATTTCGTAGGATCGGGTAACACCGGACGGCCGAGGGCGGACGTCCCTCCATGAGCAAGGGAGTATCTCAGAAACGCCGCACCCTCTGTCCGCCCGCCAACGCCGCCAGAAGTTCGCGCGCCGTTTTCCCCAGTTCAGGATGGCGCGCCTCGGGAGCGATCTCGACCAGCGGTTCCAGAACAAACCGCCGCCGATGCATGGCCGGATGCGGAATCTTCAAGCCCGGCTCATCCACGATGCGGTCCCCAAACAGCACCACGTCGATATCAATCTTGCGCGCGCCTTTCTCGCGCAGGCGGAGGCGTCCCATAGCCGCTTCAACCTGCAAAGCAAGTTTGAGCAATTCTCTCGGTGTCTTCTCCGTTGTAATCGCCGCCACGCAGTTCAGAAACCACGGCTGGTCGGGAACGTCCACCGGCTGGGTTTCATACCATGCGGAAACCGCCAGCAGCCGTCCCGCTGCTTCCAATTGTTTGACCGCCTCGCGCAGATTGGCCGCGCGATCTCCCAGGTTCGATCCCAACGACAGATAAGCGGTTTCAGGCATGGAGTCAGTTTCGCGGGGAACGGCGCGAGAATCCAGAAAAAACTGACGGGAATGTGATTATTCTGGATTCTCCGCCCTTCGGAAAGCGGCCCGCCTGGATGGCAATCAGCCATGCCAACCAGCCGCGGCAATCGACGCTGAGAATTTCCCGCTGTGACCTGAGATATCTTCGCGCCCGGTACCTACGTTACTTTCCTAACTTTTCCCGTGCCGCTAGCATGAAAATGTCATGAATTTGGACTCTCTCGTCATCAGTCAGGACGCCGCGTTGCTCGATGTGCTGCGGCCAGCACTGGAGAAAGTCTCGGTTGATGTCAAGGTTTGCGCAGAATCCCAGTCGGGCAACAATCTTCTGTTGAAGCGCAAGTTCGACGCGGTCATCATTGACTGCGACGACCTGCGGAACGGTTTTGATCTTTTGCGGATGCTCCGCCAGACCCAAAGTAATGCCCTGTCCGTGTCCTTTGCCGTGGTGAATGGGAAGACGACCACGCAGGAAGCATTCCAATCCGGCGCCAATTTCGTCCTGCAGAAACCGCTCGCCACGCTGCATGCCTCGCGCTGCTTTAATGCAGCTCTCAGTTTTATGGTGCGGGAACGACGGCGGTATTTCCGCCATCCAGTGGAGATGCCATTACGAATAGGCTTGTCGTACAATCGCGAACTGACCGCCACCGCGACCAACCTGAGCGAGGGAGGAATGGCCATCCGCATCCTCAGCAAGCTGCCCAAGG
The DNA here is from genome assembly GCA_963827765.1 of uncultured Acidobacteriaceae bacterium. Classification (GTDB taxonomy): domain Bacteria; phylum Acidobacteriota; class Terriglobia; order Terriglobales; family Acidobacteriaceae; genus Acidiflorens. The sequence goes on along the minus strand of CAWHBX010000002.1, from coordinate 1,838,922 downwards.
AGGCGCAAGCGAAGTTTCGCTTCACGCTTCCCTCCGTCAACGTTTCTCTCGAACTGAAAGGCCAAGTCGCTTGGGTGGACGGGACTGGACACGCCGGTATCCGCTTCCTGGATGTCCCGCAGAGTGCACAGTTTCAGCTTGACAAATGGCTGACCGACCGTCTGCAAAGCGTAATGCCCGAGCAACTGCAAGGCTACGTGGCCCTCTCCTAACCGGTCGTTGGATAGCTTTTGATTTGCGCCCGGCCACGGCTGTGGCTCTGTAGAAACGGGAAATTCCCTGTAGGGGCTGGGGGGAGATCTTGCATCCGAATCTTCCGCGGGTCGTTAGACGCCAATAGCAACTGCGGACTCTAGCGTCGGCGCCACCGTTTCATCATCCAGCGTGGTTTCTTCCCAATACGACTTGTCGCGCAAAATGCGCGACACCAGGGCTGTATGCATGGCGTGGCCCGCGCGGTCGGCCACCACCGATCCCAGTATCTGTTTCCCAATCAGCGCCAGGTCGCCGATCAAGTCCAGGACTTTGTGGCGCACGAACTCGTCGGGAAAGCGCAAGGGCGGGTTTAGCACTTCGTCGCGGCTCAGCACAATGGCATTCTCGGTTGACGCGCCGCGAATCAATCCCTGCTGTCGCATGGCCTCGGCTTCATGCAGAAATCCGAAAGTCCGCGCCGGCGCAATTTCCTTCAGATAACTGCCATTCGTCAGCCGTACGCAGAAACTTTGCTTGCCAATCAGTGGATGAGGAAAGTTGATGGAATACGAAACCGAATAAGAGTCCGCCGGATATACGGCAATGAATTTATCGCCCTCGCGCAACTCGATCTCGCGCACGATCCGGAGATAGGTGCGTGCTTTGCGCTGCCGCCGAATCCCGGCCTTTTGAATCATCTCGACAAACGGACGAGCACTGCCATCCAGAATTGGCAACTCGAGGTTGTCCAGTTCAACGATGGCATTATCAATGCCGACCCCAATAAACGCCGAGAGCAAGTGCTCGGTGGTGGAGATGAGCACGCCCTTTTTCATAAGACTGGTGGCGTAACTGACGCGGGCCACGTTGCGTCCGCTAGCTTCGATGGCGAAGCCGTCGAGGTCTGTGCGGTGGAGCACGATACCCGTTCCCGCAGGCGCGGGAAGAATCCGCAAGCTGACCGGAGCGCCGCTGTGCAGCCCCACTCCTGTGCAGGTCACCGCAGCACGAATTGTTTGCTCGTGAATCAACGGGGGACGGCGTAAGTCTTTTGCTGTGTATCAGCTTATAGGGATGAGCGGACTTCCGCCTGTGGCAAAACAGCCACACTCCGTGGCTTCTTCCACCGTAACCACTGCTAACTTGTTCAGGCAGCTATAGATGTTTGGGAGTGCCCAGGAAAGAACTTGCCTGCGTTTTGCTGGATTTCTGCAGTCTCACTGGTTCTTCAGCGGCACCTTCGGGTCGTACGTCACCGCCGCTTCGAACATCGAATCGGGCAGCTTCAAGTTGTAGCTCGCGGTGTTGATGAACCGCTGTTGCGAAGTTTCTCCGTTGAAATAACGCGTAATGGAGTGGGCGGTCCAGATTCCCTGCACCAGTTTGTAACTGTCGTAAACTTCATCTTCCACGTTTTTCTGCTTGTCCTTCGGATCGCGCCACGAATAACTGATCTTGACCGGATAGTGCGTATTCTGGTCGAGGTAAACGCCCACCGAATCGTTCTGGTTGTTGAGCAGCGTAACTCCTTCGGTCACCTTTCCATCCACTACCGACGCGCCATCGTAGAAAAGCGCCACATTTGGATCGCGTATCCACTTGCGAAACACCCATTCGAGCGAATGCTGGCGGCGGCGAAGGTAGTTCTGCAAATCCTCCGGCTCCTGCGGCGACGTTCCCTTGTAAGTCGTCTCGTATCCTTTGTCGCCGTTGTGAATCAAGACAATTTCCGACTCCTTGGACTTGACGCCACCAATGTCGATTTGCCCTGGGATGATATGAATGTCTTTCAAGCGGAGGATTTCGAAGCGATCCTTGTCCGGATACTCGACATAATACCTGTAGGGAATGCCGGTGCTCTCGGTGCGCCCGTGATAGAGGGGATAGTAGCGGCCTTCCTCACTCTTGTTTTCGTAATTGAGGTACGCTTGTCCGCCCAGCGCTTCGATCGTCCGATCGAGAAGCGCCCGCGCTTGGCGGGCATTCTCGGAGTCGTTCAGATTGATAGCAGTCTGGTTGACGGCGGGCGCAGCGGCGGCAGGCGCAGAAGGAGCGGGCGTTGGCGTAAGTACGGGGCCGGATTGGGCAACGCCCAGCGCAGAAAGCAGCGAGATAAAGAAAAGACACTTCATGGTTCTATCGGGTTAGAAGCACACAGAACGATTTTAGCTGTACCACGGAACATGTGGCGACGGACGCATTCGTCCGTCCGCCAAAGCTCGTCCCCTGAGGCTTAGTGCCCCGACAATTGGAAATTAACCACAATCTGCGTTTCCATTTTCATCGCTCCACCATTGAGCATGTAGGGCCTGTATTTCCATTGCTTGACCGCTTCGATGGCGGCTGGGGCAAGCAAGGGATGGCCCGAAGCCAGAGTGAGCTTCTCGACGTCTCCGTTCTAGTTGATCAAGGCTTGCAGAACAATCTTTCCCTGATCCCGGGCCCGTTTCCCGTCATCTGGATATTGAGGCTCGACTTTCGTTACCAGCAAGCCAGTCGCAACCCCTGATGAGACGTGCACGCGCTGCGGAAACTCTCACTTGGACGGCGACGTATCCGGCGCAGGGAAGTTGTAGCCTGGGGGATAACCGCGGCCCCCGGCCACTACGCACTTCGGATTTGGCTCATCTTTCTGAAACGAAATGTTCTCCAAGATGTTCGCAGAGTGATCCAGCAATTCGAGCGAAAGAGCCCTAACGGCGCCGCCGATGAAGTTCCCTCGGAATTTCGTATAGACCAATGCGAAGTAAATCGGCGTATATTTATTGTCCCCTTTCACTATTTCCTTATAATCGGCTCGGGAGAAGCTCCGGCCACCGTATTCGACTTCGTAGGTATCACGAACCAGTTTCCAACTGTGTCCGCTCTCTCGGTCGACAACGTCGATTTGTGCATGCACCGTGTTCGAAACGAATTCTTGAGCTGTCATATTGGAAGGGACCGATAAGCGGGCTTTGAGGGTTACCTCGCTTGAGAAACTGTGGCCGCCCTCATGCTCCCGATGCTCAAGCTGCAGGAGGTAAAGCTGCCATTGGGCGGTGAATCCAGCCTTTCCATCGGCGCCGACGAGCTGAGTATTCATTTCCCAGTCGTCGGGTATGGCGAACGAGAAACCGAAGCACTCATTCATGTAGATATTGTTTTCAATGCGACCATCTTCGTACGCCAGCGCAGGCGACGAGCCATCGCTAGAATGCTGTGCCCAAACGAGAGCGTGGGTCAAGATGACGAATGCAACAAGTCGGAACCAAGCAAGTTTCATGTGCTCCTCCTTATTCAACCAGGGTGTGATTGAAAACATCGTCCGTGATGCCCACGGAACTCTTCATGAGGCAAGTTATAGTATCGCACGCCAAACACAGAAAAAAGGCGGCCCAATCGGCCGCCCGTTAAGAACTGATAACTGAAAGCTGATAGCTGACAACTGATCCCTACGCCGTGGCTGGACGTTCGCCGCCTTTCGCAGGAGCTCGTTCCGGCTTGATCACCTGCTGCACACCGTCGTCGGTCTTTGCGGGCAGCGGCTTGATCGGCGGCAGGTCTTGCCCATCGACCAGCAACTTAATCTCGGATGCGTCCAGCACTTCGCGTTCGATCAGCGCCTTCGCGATCCGGATCAGCGTTTCGCGATTCTCGGAAAGTATTCGCTTCGCGGTCGAGTACCCCGTGCTCACCACTTTCCTGACTTCTTCGTCAATTTGGATGGCGGTGGCTTCGCTGTAGTCGCGGTGTTGCGAGATCTCGCGTCCCAGAAAAATCTGCTCTTCTTTTTTGCCGAAAGTCACCGGCCCCAGGTCGCTCATCCCCCACTCGCAAACCATCTTGCGCGCCAGTTCCGTGGCCCGCTCAATGTCGTTGCCCGCGCCCGTCGACATCTGGTTCAGGAAAAGCTCTTCCGCAATGCGCCCGCCCATTAGGATGGAGATCTGCGTGTCGAGATAATTTTTGTAGTAGTTGTGGCGATCGTCGGTCGGCAACTGCATGGTCAAGCCGAGCGCCAGGCCGCGCGGAATAATCGTGACCTTGTGCACCGGATCGGAGTACGGCAGCATGGCCGCCACCAGCGCGTGTCCTGCCTCGTGGTACGCGGTGTTCTTCTTCTCTTCATCGGAGAGCAGAAGCGACTTGCGTTCCACGCCCATCAGCACTTTATCTTTCGCCACTTCGAAGTCGTACATCAGCACGGCCTTGCGATTCTGCCGCGCCGCCGCCAGCGCCGCTTCGTTCACCATGTTGGCCAAGTCCGCGCCGGAGAATCCCGGCGTGCCGCGCGCCAGCACCGACAAATCCACATCGTCCGCCAGAGGAATTTTGCGGGTATGCACGCGCAGAATTTCTTCCCGTCCGCGAACATCGGGCCGATTGACCACCACGCGCCGGTCGAAACGTCCCGGCCGCAGCAGCGCCGGATCAAGCACGTCCGGACGGTTAGTCGCCGCCATCAGGATCACGCCTTCGTTCGATTCGAAGCCGTCCATTTCCACCAGCAGTTGATTTAAAGTCTGCTCGCGCTCATCGTGTCCACCGCCGAGTCCGGCGCCGCGGTGACGTCCGACCGCGTCAATTTCGTCAATGAAAATGATGCAGGGAGCGTTCTTCTTGCCCTGTTCAAACAGGTCGCGCACGCGGCTCGCGCCCACGCCCACAAACATTTCCACGAAGTCGGAGCCGGAAATGGAGAAGAACGGAACATTCGCCTCGCCCGCGACCGCGCGCGCCAGCAAAGTTTTGCCCGTTCCCGGAGGCCCCACCAGCAGCACGCCCTTCGGGATGCGCCCGCCAAGTTTCTGGAATTTCTGCGCCTCGCGCAGAAACTCGATAATTTCGCGCAGTTCTTCCTTCGCCTCATCCACGCCCGCCACATCTTTGAACGTGATCTTTTTCTGCTGCATGGAGAGCAGGCGCGCCCGGCTCTTGCCGAACGACAGCGCCTTGTTTCCACCCGTCTGCATCTGCCGGATCATGAAGAACCAGAGCGCGCCGAACAGAATCAGCGGGGCTGCCGTCGCAATCCAAGTCGGCCAGGTGCCGTTGCTGATGTCCTTGATCTCAATATCTACGCCCTTCTGACGCAGCGTCTTGTACATCTCGGTATCGCCCAGCGGCGGCGGAATAATGGCGTGGAAGGTGGAGCCGTCTTTCTTCTCGCCGCGGATTTCCTGTCCGATGACCTTGACCTTCTGGACCGCGCCCTGGTCCACATCCGACATAAATTGCGAAAAAGTAACTTCTTTTTCCTTCTGGGCAGTGCTCCCGTTTTTCAGAACCTGCCAGAGCAGGAAGGTCGAGAGCACGATGACCGCCCAGAAAAGTACCGTCTTAATCGTAGAATTCACTCAAAACTCCTCTAAGTGCAGCCCCATTCCTGCCAAAGAAAGACGCCGCCTCTTTGATCTATTAGATGCCGGAGCCGGAAATTCGACCGGGGAAAGACCGCTCTTCGATTTTAGACCTTTTCCAAAGAAAACGGGGAAACCAAAGAAAGTAACAGAAGTCACGGGGACAAGTTACGAGCTTCGGGCTGCGAGCAGCCTGGTCTCGCGGGTCGTAGCTCGCGGCTCGCAGCTCTACGTAGTCGCCGCCAGATACGGCACGTTCCGTCCGGTTTGCTCCGGATTTCCCAATCCATAGCCGCAAAGAAACGCATCGTCCACCAGAAATCCGAAATAGTCCGGCTGTAGCGGCACCCGGCGTGCCGACTGGCGATCGAGCAGAGTAACCAGCTTGACCGAAGCCGCGCCCCGTCCCCGCAAGTCGTTCATCAGAAACTCGCTGGTCACCCCCGAGTGCACCAACCCCTCGACGAGCAGCACATGCTTGCCTGCAATCGCCAGTTCGTGGCTGAAAAAAATTTCCAACACAGCAGATTCGCCTTGCTTGCTCTGCTTGTAGGTCGGCTTGATAAAGGCGCAGATGACGGGGACATCGACCGCCCGCACCAGGTCGGCCATGAAAAGGAAGCTGTTTTCGAGGATCCCCAGCGCAATCACGGTCTGGCCGCGATAGTCGTCGGAAATCTGCCGTCCCAGTTCGCGGACCCTTTTCTGGATCTGATCGGCCGAGATCACCTGGCGCAACCCGGAATTCGGTGAAACATTCATAGCGAAAGTAGGCGCCTCCGGCGTCGTAGCTTTGAAGGGGCATGGCTGAAGCCATGCCGTACTTTTCTCGTAATCGGACGCTCCTTTAGGGACTGAACGTCCAACCATGGCATGTTACATCATGCCCGCAATCTCACGAATCCAAATTGCTTTCCGCGCCCCCGCCGGCGCCTGCAAAGCCGCGGGAACCGCAAACCCCCGCATCCAGACTAGTCCGCAACCTTCCGCGACCGCAACCGGCCAGAGCTTTTTCTTTGCTCCCGTCGCGTGCCGGTCACTCAACAGTTCTTTCACTTTCTTTGCCGCCGCAGTGCGCGCCGGCCAGAAACGATCTCCCGCCCGCCAGCTGCGAATCAGAACTTGTTTCGGCATCGGCCTAATATCCAGCAACTGCCCGTGTTCATCCTCAGGAACGTCCGCCGCATCCACCACCCGAGCTTCGATGATCGTGCCCAGCTCCGGAAGTTCAACCGCTCCCGGCACCGGCAAAGCATACTCATAATCCGCCGCTTTTCCGCCGCTGAAAGATTCCGATTCCAACAGAAGCTCACGTCGTCCCCGCCGCAGATTCCACCCGGACGGCATCTCCACTTTTCCGCCTGCTGGTTCGCCTGCCAATCCCAGTGCCTCTTCGATCAGCCGGAACGAGATATTCAAATTGGAAGCATTCGTTTCCATCCATGCGCGCACCAGCCGCCGCTGCGCCGCCAAAGGAAGCTCCAGCAGCGGCCCCACCGCTAGAGACGCGGTTTGCACTGGCCACTGACCACCGGCCACCGACCAATGCTCCTCCTCGGCCCGCGCGATCTCCGCCAGCTCACCCAGGTGTTCGATCGCAGCCTCCCCAAATTCCTCCGAGATGATCGGCAGCAGCCGGTGCCGCACGCGATTGCGCAGGAAGGCGATGTCCCGGTTCGACGAATCCTCCCGCCAGACCTGGCCCTGCTCGCACAGAAACTCCTGCAATGCGGCGCGCCGAAAGCCCAGCAGCGGCCGCACCACTTCGCCCAGCGCGCGCCCCTGCTCCTCGAACACGATCCGCGGATGAATGCCCGAAAGTCCTCGAATTCCTGTGCCGCGAACAATGCGCAGCAGCACCGTCTCCGCCTGATCGTCGAGCGTGTGCGCCGTCGCAATTTTCGTAACACGACCCTCCCGTGCAAGCTGCCGAAAAAAATCGTAGCGCAATTCTCGCGCCGCCGCCTCGATGCCGGAACCGTTCTTCCCGTCAACCGGAGCCGCACGCGTATGCAGTTCGAGCCCGTGTTGCTGCGCCAACTGCGCGACAAACCGTTCGTCCTCGTCCGACTCTTCTCCGCGCAGCTTGTGATTTACGTGCGCAACCGACAGCACGGTCCCCAACTCCGCCCGCAGTTCCAGCAGCAGGTCAAGCAAAGCCACGGAATCCGCTCCACCGGAAACCGCCACCGCCAAGCGGTCTCCGGCCCGAATCGAATCCTGTTTCCGAATTGGATACAACAGCCGTTCCGCTAGGATATGCACAGAGAAATGGTACCGGAAAGTAGTGCTTAGCTGTCAGCCATCAGCTTACAGTGAAAGTGCTTTACTGAGAGCTGGCAACTGATAGCTGAAAGCTGAGTACTGGTGCTGATAACCTAAGGACACACAAAAATATGACCCGCCTCAAGCTGCTAACCTTCGCCGCCTTGCTATTGATATTGATATTGATAACGACACCCCCCGCCGCCTTCGCCAATGTTTACGGCGCCATCCGCGGTGTTGTGCACGACCCGCAGCATCGCCCCATTCAAGACGCCATGGTGATGCTCAAAGCGAAATCGTCGGACTGGGCCAAGAGCGTCACCACCGATGCCACCGGCGAATTCCAGTTCAACGCCGTTCCGCTCGGTGAATACTCGGTCAGCGTCGCCAGTCAGGGCTTCGCGCAGATTTCACAGGATGTCACCGTGATTTCGGGAAGTGTGCCGGTCGTCCACTTTCAGTTGCAAGTGGCCGTGACAAATGAGAAAGTTAGTGTCTCCGCATCGCCCGCGGTTGTCGCCACCGACAGCTTCACTCCCACCACTCTTGTCAGCCGCCTAGACATCGAGCGCACTCCCGGTGCCGACAGCACCAACAGCATGGCCATGATCACCGACTACGTCCCCGGAGCCTACGTCACGCACGACATGCTCCACATGCGCGGCGGCCATCAGACCACCTGGCTCCTCGACGGCATTCCCATCGTCAACACCGCCATCGCGCAAAATCTCGGCCCCCAGTTCGATCCCAAGGACTTGGATTACGTCGAAGTCAATCGCGGCAGCTATGGCGCCGAATTCGGCGACCGTACTTACGGCGTCTTCAACGTCGTGCCCCGCACCGGTTTCGAGCGCAATCGCCAAGCCGAACTCGTCATGACCGCCGGCAACTTCTACCAGACCGACGACGCCCTCAGTTTCGGCAGCCACACCGAACGCTTCGCGTATTACGCCAGCGTCAATGCCAATCGCAGCAATCTAGGACTGCAGCCGCCTGTTCCCCGAGTTGTGCACGATGCGGTCAACGGCGTCGGCGGTTTCGGGTCCTTCATTTACAACCTCGATCCTTCCAATCAGCTTCGCCTGATGACCTCCGTCCGCCGCGACTATTTCCAGATTCCTTACGATCCGGATCCCAACGATTTCGAAAACTCAAACTCCAACGGCTACCCCAGCATCGGACTTCGCGATAACCAGACTGAGGTCGATACGGGCGTCCTCTTCACCTGGCTCCACACTTTCAATTCGCATCTCCTGACCACGGTCTCTCCCTTTTACCACTACAACAGCGGAGACTACGCCAGCAATCCCAACGACACTCCCGTCGCCACCACGGAAGACCGCGCCTCTACCTACGCCGGAGGCCAAGCCACCCTTGCCGCCAACTATAAGAAGAACGATCTGCAAGTTGGATTTCTCAGCTTCTACCAGAGAGATAACCAGCTCTTTGGCCTCATCTTCAATAGCCCCAGCGCAAACCCCGTCGCGGACTCTGAGTGCCCCACTGCGAATCTCGAAGCCTTCTACATCGACGACCGATTCAATCCTTTTCCGTGGCTGACTCTATCCGCCGGCATGCGCCCCACGCGTTTTGCCGAAGGCAACTTCGCGGCCACTTCGCCCGCGCAGCCGGTCGACGAGTCCGCCATCAGCCCACGCTTCGGCGCCACCGTCACCATTCCGAAACTTCGCTGGACGCTCCGCGCCTTTTACGGACACTACTATCAAGCGCCTCCGCTCGAGACCGTTTCCGGACCGCTGCTGCAGTATGTCAATCAAACCGGCGCGTCCATCATCTCTCTCCACGGTGAGCGCGACGAGGAGCATCAGTTTGGTGTCACCATTCCTTACCGCGGATGGGTCCTCGACGCCGATAACTTCAAAACCGATGTCGCCAATTTCCTCGACCACAACAACATCGGAGCTTCCAACATCTTCCTTCCGCTCACCGATACTAGAGCTTTGATTCGCGGATGGGAACTTACGCTGCGCTCTCCCCGCATCGCCCACCGAGCCCAGATTCACCTCGCTTACTCCAATCAGATTGCCGAGGGCGGTGGCGTCATCACGGGAGGGCTGAATAACACCGATTCTGCTCGCAAAACCCTGACGGCATTTCCCCAAACTTTGCCCGCTCGACCACGATCAGCGCAACACGCTCAACCTGGGCGGCGACATCACTCTCCCCTGGCGCTCCTATGCCTCGACCAACGTTTACTACGGCTCCGGATTCGACAACGGACAACAAGGCATTACCGGCTGGCCATACCCGGGCGAGTATCTCCCCGGCCACACGACCTTCGATCTATCGCTCGGCAAAGATTTCGGCGAACGCTTCACCGCTTCACTGACCGCCCTCAACGTCTCCAACCGCCGCGTGATCTACGACGACAGCGTGACCTTCGGCGGATTCCACTGGAACCTGCCGCGCGAAATCTATGTGCAAGTGCGTTATCGGTTTCACTATTGACCGCCGGGCAAGTTTTCCCGCCGACTTTGCTATAAACTTTTTATTCCATGCCTTCGCGCTACGCTCAATGGATGTACGACTGGGAGACCCGGCTCACCTCGGTGGATAATAACCGCGTGGTACGTCCGCTGGACTGGGGTCTCGATTGGACGCGGGGCTGGCCCGGCCGCAACGGCGGTCCCGCCGGGCAAAGCTCGCGCGACCTGCTGGAGTATTTTTCGCGCTTGAACGAGCGCATCATTTGCGACAGCGATAATTTTTATTCCTACCAGAAGCCCGCCGATTTCCGCCTGGAGCGCCGCGAGGTCCAGGTCTTCAGCACCCGCGAAGTGCCCGACCCGCGCCTCGACGAAAAAGTTCGTGGCACGCACGCGGATTTTCTGCGCTTCACCTCGCCGGTCGTCACGCCTTATCCCGAAAACAATCTGGTGAACGCCCGTTGGTTCCCGGCCCGCGGACGCCGCGCCCTCGTTCTCTTGCCACACTGGAATTCCGATGCGATTTCCTACAACATCCTCTGCCAGGCGCTGAACTGGATGGGGATTGCCGTGCTGCGGCTCTCCATGCCGTATCACGACATTCGCCGCCCGGCGGAGATCGACCGCGCCGATTATGCCGTCTCCGCCAACATCGGACGCACCCTCGATTCCGTGCGCCAGGGCGTGGTGGACGCGCGTTGTTGTCTCGACTGGCTTGAAGCCCAGGGTTACAACCGCCTCGGCATCGTCGGCACTAGTCTCGGATCGTGCTACGCCTTCATCGCCACCGCGCACGATCCGCGCATTCAGGTGGCTGCCTTCAATCACGCCTCGACTTACTTTGCCGACGTGGTCTGGCACGGCCAGTCCACCCGCCACATTCGCGAAGGACTGGAACCGGCCATCAACTTGGAAAATCTCCGGCAGGTCTGGCGCGCCGGCAGTCCGATGGTGTACTTCGACAAATTTTCCCGCTGGCCGCGCCGCTCGCTCATCATCTATGCCAAGTACGACATGACCTTCCTGCCGGAATTTTCCCAGCAGGTAGTCGAGGAATTCGAGAGACGCAATCTGGACCACAAAGTAGTCGTGCTCCCCTGCGGCCATTACACCATGGGCGAAACCCCGTACAAATACATGGACGGCTGGCAGTTAGTAAGTTTTCTAAGGACGGCGTTCGAGTAGCGGGTGACTATAGCGTTTTCACAATTGGTGTAGACCGTAGTTGACTTTTGGGAAGGGCACGACTTCAGTCGTGCCGCTAACCACCGCCAAAAATGCGGGCTTTAGCTCCTGAGGGACTGCCCATGTCGAGGTCTATCCCAACTGTGAAAACGGCATAGGACTTAGTTACTCATCCCGAGATTCGATGCTCTTACTCTTCGACGATGCCGTCATCTTTCCATCGGTGACCGCACGAATCGCAGGTCCATTCAAATTTAGGTTGGGAGTTGTCCGTCGCGGTTTCCGGCTCACCGATCTGACCATCACTGATCAAACCATCGAAGATGACCTCCTCGGAATGGCATTTGGGGCACCGCACCGGAAACTCGCTAAGCTCTTCTTCTGGTTTTGGAGCGGGCTCGTTCTCTGGCGTGTAATCCCGTAGCAGCTGGTATGTCCAAGGTACACCAACGCTCATGATTTTCACGCTGACGCCATTGGCGAAATTCGAGGTCACCGCGTCGGCGCTCGTAGCTTTCTCCGGTCCCATTAAAAACGGAATCCCCGCCCCGTCCAGCAGCGTCTGCAACTGCCGCGCATCCGGCAAGCTCCACACCGTGCGGATCTCGACCAATTCCCGGTCCTCGTCGTAGGAGGAATCGAGCTGCGTTGCGGGCTGCGGCGGGACGGCAGGCTCCTCGGGCTGCAACTTCAGCCCGCGCCGGGACATCTCGGACGCCAAAGCCTGTTGTGCAACGCCGGTCAACTCGGAGCTTTGCCGGGCGAGGACCAGCAGTTCCTCGTCGCTCATCTGGTGATAGCGCTCGGCGAGGTACCGCCATTCTTCTGCCGGATCGAGAGCTTCCATTGTCGTCTGAATGATATACCGGCCTCATCCAAGTCGGGGCCCCCATCACGCGCGGTTTTCGCGTGATGAGGTGGAAGCTCCACTTGGGCGGGCGTCGTCGTAACCCGTTTCTGTTGTTGCAGATGCAGCTATTTATGTATATATTTATACGTACAATATAAACCGTACAGTGTTCCACGTGGAACACTTTGATGTTTTGCGCGCTTCGATCGCGCTGGACGGATCGCCGCATCTCTCCTCCAGTTGCCCTCATCCTCAAAATGTGAAAAAGTTTTAACGGAGTGGGTGAGGAGAAAAATTCTGCGACGCCCTGACCGACGGACGCGACCAACGCGTCCCCGCTCATCGCCGTGGAGGAGTCTCCAGCTGGTTATTCCTGGCCGGTTGCTCTCCAGCAGAGCCCGCTTCCGCTTGCTATACTGTCACCCTCTAGGGGCTGCATTTCACAGAAACAGAACGGAGAGAAGGATGGTAGTGTTGGCCGTAACCTGGATGGCAAAAATCGGCCGCGAGTCCGAAGTGGCCGCGGTCTTTGAAAAACTTTCCGCCGAATCGCGCAAGGAACCGGGCTGCCTGATGTATCAAGTGCACAAGCACAAGACCGATCCGCGCCGGTTCTTCATCTACGAACAGTACAAGGACGACGCGGCCCTGGAAGCACACCGCGCCTCTCCGCACTTTCTGCAGCTGGCAAAAAAAGAACTGCCCAAACTCGGCGACCGCACCGAGGGGCACTTGTTCGAACCGCTGGGATGACTGCGGAGCTATTAGCCGTCAGCTATCAGTAAAGGCTCAGCGCGCAGTGGTTACTGACGGCTAATAGCTAAGAGCCGACAGCTTATTGCGCCAATTCGTAACCCGCGAAAAAGAAGCTCAGCTCGAAGCGCGCCGTGTCGTCCCCATCCGAGCCGTGGATTGCGTTGTGCTCGATGCTTTCGGCCCATTTCTTGCGGATGGTGCCCTCTTCGGCGTTGGCCGGATTGGTGGCGCCCATCAGTTTGCGCAGATCGGCGATGGCGTTTTCCTTTTCCAGCGCCAGCGCCACGATCGGTCCGCTCGACATGAAGTTGGTCAGCGAGTGGTAAAACGGACGACTCGCATGGACGGCGTAGAATTGCTCCGCCTGATGCTGGGAAATTTCCAGCATCTTCATGGCCAGGATGTGGAAACCATTCTTCTCGAACTGCTCGATAATGTCTCCGACAGCGTTCTTCTTGACCGCGTCGGGCTTGATGATGGTAAGTGTGCGTTGTAGTGTTTTCATAAGTCAGATCTCAGGTGATGCATTTAGCAGTTAGCACTTAGCATTTAGCCAAAACACGTTCGAGATCGCCCACCCGCAAGACTAATTGCCAATTGCTAAATGCTAAGTGCCAACTTTTACACTTTCACTCCCAGCGCGGCAGCCAACGTTTCGCCTATCTCGGCTGGCGATTTCGCCACCTTGAGGCCGGCCTTTTCCATGGCGGCAATTTTCTCGGCCGCGGTGCCCTTGCCGCCGGAAATGATCGCGCCGGCGTGGCCCATGCGCCGCCCGGCGGGCGCTGTTTGTCCAGCGATAAAGCCCACCACCGGCTTCTTCATGTGCCTCCGGATGAACTCCGCCGCGGTTTCCTCCGCGTTGCCGCCAATTTCCCCGATCATGACGACCGCTTCGGTCTGCGGATCGCGATTGAAAAGATCGAGCGCGTCCACGAAATTTGTGCCGATGATCGGGTCGCCGCCAATGCCGATTGCCGTGGACTGTCCGATCCCGCGCTGAGTAAGTTGATGCACCGCTTCATAAGTCAGCGTGCCGGAGCGAGATACGATCCCAATGTTTCCCTCTTTGTGGATATGTCCCGGCATAATGCCGATCTTGCACTTACCCGGCGAAATAATGCCGGGGCAGTTAGGCCCGATCAGGCGTGAGCGCCGGTCCTGCAGAAACTCCCACGCCCGCACCATGTCCAGAGTAGGGATGCCCTCGGTGATGCAGACGATCAGTTCGATTTCGGCGTCGGCCGCTTCCATGATCGCATCGGCCGCGTAGGGCGGCGGAACGAAAATCATCGTAGCATTCACGCCCGTCTTATCGGCGGCTTCCTGAACGGTATTGAAAATCGGCCAGCCCTCGTGTGTCGTCCCGCCCTTGCCGGGTGTGACTCCGCCTACAATTTGCGTACCATACGCGGCGCAAGCCTTGGCATGGAAAGTGCCTTCGCGCCCGGTCAGACCCTGCACGATTAGTCGAGTTCTTTTATCGGCCAGAATTGCCATGAATGCTCACTTTCAAAAAACGCTGTTCGCTGCTCGTCGTTCGCTGTTCGCGCTTAAGCTGCGCTCTTCGCCGCCGCCACAACTTTGTCGGCGGCATCCTTCATGGTCTCGGCGATGGTGAAGTTCAGCCCCGACTCCATCAGGATTTTCTTGCCTTCCTCAACATTGGTGCCTTCCAGGCGCAGCACTACCGGGAGTTGGATATGCGTTTTCCGCGCCGCCTCGACCACTCCGGCAGCCAGCGTATCCACGCGCAGAATGCCGCCAAAAATATTGATGAGCACGGCGCGCACACTCTTGTCGCTCAGCAGAATTTCAAACGCTTGCGCCACCTGCTCGGCGCTTGCCCCGCCGCCCACATCCAGAAAATTCGCCGGCATGCCGCCCGCATACTTGATAATGTCCATGGTGGCCATGGCCAGGCCCGCGCCATTCACCATGCAGCCCACATTGCCGTCGAGCTTGATGTAGTTGAGGTTGTAGTTCGACGCCTCCACTTCCAGCGGATCTTCCTCGGCGAAGTCGCGCAGCTCGTGGAGTTCGGGATGACGGAAGAGCGCGTTATCGTCAAAGGTCAACTTGGCGTCGAGCGCGAACAAACGGCCATTAGTGCAGCTAATGAAGGGATTGATCTCGACGAGCGATGCATCCGATTCCAGAAACACGCGGTAAAGCCCGGTCAAGAACTGGACCGCGTCGTTCATCTGTGCCGGTTTTAGTCCCAGCGAAAACGCGATCTTGCGCGCCTGAAACGCCTCCAGGCCCATGCCGAGATCAATGTACTGCTTCAGGATCGCTTCCGGCTTCTCGGCGGCCACTTGCTCAATGTCCATGCCGCCCGCCGCCGATGCCATGAACACGGGCTTGCCCTCGCCGCGGTCCACCAGAATGCCAAGATAAAGTTCCTTCTCGATGGGAAGCGTTTCTTCGACCAGCAGCCGATGCACCACACGCCCTTCCGGCCCGGTCTGATGCGTCACCAGTTTCATGCCCAGCATCTTGCTGGCGATCTCGCCCGCCTCTTCCACTGAGCGGGCGATTTTCACGCCGCCACCCTTGCCGCGTCCGCCAGCGTGAATCTGCGCCTTCACCACCACTCCGGTGGCGCCAGAACCAAGGATGTCCTTCGCCGCCGCCTCCGCTTCCTCGCGTGTGGCCGCCATCGCGCCCCGAGGTACGGCGACGGAATACTTCTTCAGGATTCCTTTTGCCTGATACTCATGAATTTTCATAGTGATTCCAAAGTCATCGTTAGTCGCCGGCCGTTAGTCGTTAGTCGTTCGCGGTTCCATGCAGCAGCAACCGCCGTTAATGGATACTCCCGAGAGGACCCTGCATGTAGCTTCAGACAGCATTCAGCAAACTCTCGATTCTATAAGACGCAAACATAATCGGCAAAGCCAGTGACGCACGCTGCCGCCGATTTCATAATTCTGCACCGTCTAAACCATCGGCGTAGTCTCATCCGATATGAAGCTCGTCTCGGTCAACGTCGGCTTGCCTCGTACGCTCAACTGGGGAGGCGCGACTTTCCAAACCGGAATTTTTAAACATCCCGTCGCGGGCCGAGTCATGTTGCGGACGACCAACCTCGATGGCGACCGCCAAGCCGACCTCTCCGTTCATGGCGGCCGCAACAAAGCCGCCTACGGCTATCCTTCCGAACATTACGCAACCTGGAACGCCGAACTCCCCGATGCAGTCCGCGCCTGGGGAGCTTTTGGCGAGAATTTCACCACCGAAGGCCTTTTGGAGACCGCCGTTTTCATAGGTGACCGCTACCGCATCGGCTCCGCCGTGGTCATGGTCACGACGCCACGGCAGCCTTGCTACAAACTCGCGGCCAAATTCCAAAGAGACGACATCGTCGAGCGATTCACACGCAGCGGCCGCAGCGGGTTCTATTTTTCTGTTGTCGAAGAAGGAGAAGTCGGCGCAGGCGATGAATTTGTACTCCTTGGGCGCGAGGAGATCACCCTGAGCGTCGCCCAACTCAACACTCTCTACACCGCGAAATCGCCCGACCGCGAAATTCTGCAACGATCGCTCGAGATCAAGAACCTGCCCGAAAGTTGGCGCGACCGCTTTCGCTCCCGCCTCGCGGATACGCCTTGCGGACAATGACGGCGACGGAACTCCAGTTTGAAAAATCTCGTCTCTGCTGTAGTTTGGATCTTGTGATCCTCGACGCCCTCGATCGTATTGCCAACCACGGCCAGTCGCTCGCGCGCGAAGAAGCGCGCGCGGTGATGAGCGAAGTTCTCAGCGGCCAGTGCTCCGACGCGCAAATTGCGGCGCTGCTGGTGGCGTTGCACATGAAAGGCGAGACGGTCGAAGAAATAGTTGGATTTGCCGAAGCCATCCGCAGCGCCGCCGTTCCGCTTGAACTTCACGCCAACTCCGTGCTCGACCAGAGCGGCACCGAGCGCGATGCACTGGTCGATACCTGCGGCACGGGCGGCGACGCCAGCGGCACGTTCAATATTTCGACCGCTACCGCCTTCGTCGTCGCCGGAGCCGGGGTGCGCGTCGCCAAGCACGGCAACCGCAGCGTGACTTCGAAGTGCGGCTCCGCCGATGTGATGGAAGCCTTGGGCGTGAACATCAACCTGCCGCCCACGCGGATCGCGGCCTGCCTCGCGCAGGTGGGGATTGCGTTTCTTTTTGCTCCCGCCATGCATTCGGCGATGAAGCACGTGCAGACCGCCCGCCGCGAGTTGCGTTTGCGCACGGTGTTCAACCTGCTAGGTCCGCTGACGAATCCGGCGCGCGCCACCTGCCAGGTAGTAGGCGTCTATTCCGCGAACCTGGTCGAGACACTTGCCGAAGCGCTCAGCATGTTAGGACTGCATCGCGCGCTGGTCGTTCACGGCAACGACGGCCTCGACGAAATCACCATCACCGCCCCAACCCGCATCGCCGAAGTGCGCGACGGACAAGTTCGTAGCTACGAAATCACGCCCGAGGAGTTCGGCCTGCGCCGCGCCACATTCGAAGAAATTTCCGGAGGCGACGCCGCTCAAAACGCCAGCCTGATCCGCGAAATACTCGCAGGAAAGAAATCCGCCCGCCGAGACGTAGTACTGCTAAACGCCGCCGCCGCCCTCGTAGCTGCTGGACGTGCCGATCATCTGCGCGATGCAGTGCCGCTGGCGGCGGAGGCGATAGACTCCGGCGCAGCCCTCGCGAAGTTGCAGGCGCTTGTTGCCTTTACCGTCGCCCATTAAAGCTGGCCTCGTGGATGTCTTGGGAAGGGCACGGCTTCAGCCGTGCCACTATCCGCCAATAAAAATGCGGGCTTTAGCCCCTGAGGGCCAAAAAGCCCGCCCGGCTACTTTTTTATGAGGCCGATTCTATTGCTGTTTTTTGGGTGCTCCTGGGCGAGGCGCAAGGTAGTTTCTTATGAGGCTTAACAGGTTCTCGCTCTGCGGATACGGACTGTCCGGGTAGTGGAAATTAGTAAAAACCCAGTGCCCATGATCTACCATTAACTCGGCAACGACCCAAGGCTTTTCGGTCTTCTTGTCGGAGAGATAAACATCGGCCCAATATTTGTCCCCCTTTCGCGCAACATTTCGAACCGAGTAGGGAGGGTCGCCGGGATCACCAGCGTCCTGGGTATTAAGGATGGGATCAAAATCCAACCCCGCATCCTTGTCTGCGATTTCTCGGGCCTTAGTCTCGGCCAACCCCCGGAGAAGCTCCCGGCTAAATACGGAATGCTTGTATTTCAAGGCGTCTTGCAGTGGGTCGCCACTCAATACGCGCACCTTGGGAAGGTACCAGTCGTAAAATCCCTGCACGAAGTTCCGGCACGACTCTTTCGAAGACTGGGGACTTTTCTCTTGTGCCCAGAGCAAATAGGATGCGGATAGGAAGAGCGCGAAGCTCCAGATGGCTATTTTCTTCGACATACTTACCATTTTTCTCAAAGTAATTTCCTTGTTCTACTTTACTTCCACCCGCTCCATATACTCCGCCACCTGCACATTCCATCCCAGCTCTTTCTTCAGCAGATCGCGGAGTTGCGACGAGGCGGCGGGCTCGCCGTGGACTAAGTATGTCGCGCTTGGCTTGTTCTGGAATGTCCGCAGCCACTCCAACATTTCCGGAGGATCGGCGTGATCGCTGAACTGTTCGAGGGCCGCGACCTGCGCTCGGATCGGTATAAACTGGCCGTAGATCTTTACCTCAGGTGCTCCGTTCTTGATAGTTGCGCCGCGCGTGCCGGGCGCCTGGAAGCCGATAAAAATCACCAGGTTCTTGGGATCGGGCAGGCGCTGCGCCATATGATGTTGTATTCGGCCGCCAGTAACCATTCCGCTCGACGATACGATGATCGACGGATATTGGTTATCGTTGATTTTTTTCGACTGCTCGGCGGTCAGCGCGAAGGTGAAGCCGGGCCACTCGACCGGCGACCCGTATTTCGCTATCAAATCGGCGGCCAGCGGCGTGTACTCTTCCGAATGCTTCATGAAAATTTCCACCGCCTTGATGGCCATCGGACTGTCGCAAAAAACGGGCAGGCGCGGAATCTGTCCCGTCTCCATCAGTCTTTTTAGGATAAAAAGAAATTTCTGCGTGCGCTCCACGGCGAAGGCGGGAACGATCACGGTGCCGCCGCGCTCGGCTGTCTCGCGAATCAGGCTGGCGAGTTCCGGGCGGGGATCGGTGTTGGGATGCTGCCGGTTGCCGTAAGTCGACTCCATGATCAGCACGTCGGCAGTCTCGTTTTCCTGCGGCCCTGAGTGCACTACCTTGCCGGGCGCAACCACGCTGTCGCGCACACGGCCAAGGTCGCCGGTGAAGAGCAGGCGGCGGCTGTGTCCGTCCGTTCCGAGCGTGACTTCCACCATGCACGAGCCGAGAATGTGCGCGGCATGCACGAAGCGGAACGCCAGCTCGGGGCTCAGTTGCATCGTTTGTTCGACCGCGACCGGCTTGAAGCGCTTCAGGCAATCCTGCGCTTCTTCCAGCGTGTAGAGCGGCAACGCCGGTTCGTGCTTCGACACTTTTCTCTTGTTGTAGAACGCCGCGTCTTCTTCCTGCAGGTGTCCGGAGTCGGGCAACACGACGGAGCACAGATCGATGGTCGGCTGGGTGGCGTAGATCGGGCCGTGGAAGCCTGCTTTGACCAGGCGCGGAATCCAGCCGCAGTGGTCGAGATGCGCATGAGTCAGCACGACCGCATCGATTTCACGCGCCGGGACCGGAGTATCCTGCCAGTTGCGCTCGCGCCATTCTTTCGGTCCCTGAAAAAGTCCACAGTCGAGGAGGACCTTGAATCCCCGTTTGTTACTCGAATCGTAAGTGGTACCGATCAGGTGCTTCGAGCCAGTTACGGTCCCGGCAGCGCCAAGAAATTGTAGGTAGGGCAAATTCTCTCCTTGCGAAGAAACAATCTACCACGAAGAACCGCTCTTAGCTTTTGGCTCTTGGCTCCTAGCTAAGGGCTAAAAGCTAACAGCCAACAGCGGTTTCACGGCGCGGAAATCTTAAAAACGTTATTCGTCAAATCGCTTTCCGGGACACTGCCGTCGTTGACCACGATCTCGGTCGCCGTGCCCTGCAATTGAACTCGCGTTGTAGCCGTGCTGTTGGCGCGCACTTCGATCCGTTGCGCGATCTCGCCGCCAGCAAAAAAAATCGTGAGCGGGACTTCCGCCCCCGCATTGCCAAAATTTTCCAGTGTCACGGTAACGATGTGCGCGCCTTTTTCCACCGGCCACAAATGCGCCGACTGCACACGAATATCCGGCAGGCCGCAGTCCCGATACACCCAGTCGTCGAAAAACCAGCTCAAGTCGCGCTTGGCGGCAGCTTCGACTAACTGCTTCACATACTTCAAATCCTTGTCGTCCTCGGCCCGATACTTACCGATCGCCTGCTTGAGTACATTGTCGCCGATCATGTCGCGTAACATCCACCAGACGTACGCAGCTTTGCTGCGATAGTAAGTTTCATCGAAAGTACTGGCCAGGGGTTGGCCTAAGGTCGTTTGTTGGGCGAGCTTTTGTTCGACGGTCTTCCGTTCGACGTTCTTCTGCAGCGCGGCCGCGACTTCCTTTTCCGCATCGAGAAACTCCGTCCGGTGCACGCCAAGAAAATCGAGCGCGGCCTGGCGTCCGCCTTGCTCTTGCCGGTACATCGCATCAGCAAAGTGTGCCAAACCCTCATAAACCCAGGGCCTCGACGATGGCAACGCGGAGTGGACGAGTTCGTGGACCAGGTTGATGCCCGCGAGTTTTGAATCCTCCGCGGCCAACGACGCCATCAACAATGTACCGCTTTCAAACGGAGCGGAATTTGGATCGGGAAAATCGGCGATGGCAACCGGCGCGCTCGGCTGGCCAAACCATCCACTTACAAACTTCATCGCCGGTTCAAGCGCGTTGGAGTAAGTTGCCGCTCCCTCTTCGTGGCCCGGCAGGCTGTACAGATTCAAAGGAGATTTTGACAAGGCGACATACTTCGCCACCACGAAGGTTGGAGTAACTGTGCCCAGTTGCTTATAGTCGCAAAAAGTATCTGAGGACCAAAGCCGTCCGTACTCTGAGGAGATTTCGCCATTGGCGCCGCAGAGAAGAGTCGGAGGGCCATCTCCGCCTTCGCCGGGAACGCTAATGTGGGCTTTGAATTCGCTCGCCGCTTCCCGCGCCTTCCATCGATCGGCAACCTCAAACAAACTGTTGCCCTCGGAAAAATCCGCCGACTCGGTCGCAATCGGATACCACGCCACATACCCCGCGCCGCGCACCGCCGTGAATGATCGGCCGATCTGGTCCCAGCTTGAATGTTTGGCAATATCCTCCGGCACGCCGACCCGAGTCAGTCGCGTCGTATCCAGCGGAATGACGCCCTCGTAGCCGATTTCGAGTCCCACGGAATCTTTCGGCTTGATTGCGGCGGGCAGTGTCACAATAGCTTCGGAAAGCGCGCCGGTGTGGTCGATGTCCGAAGTGTAGGGTTGCGAAACATATTGCACGGTCTTGCCGTCCACCCGAATCGAACGCCAATTGAGAGTTGACGAAATTTGCAGAACGGCGATCTTCTGCGGCTGACCGGAATCGTTGCGCAGCGTGATTTTCCCGCGTGCGCCCAGCCTCTGCTGCTCGGGCTCCAGGCGAATCTGCAAATCATATTTCGAAATGGTAAAGGCCTCGCGATCCAGGGCCCACGCCGCCGAAGCGAAACCACAGAGGACACAGAGGATACAGAGGAGTTTCATGATTTCTTAGATGCGCACAGCCTCCGTTGCCGCACAACTTCGTACAGCACCACGCCCGCCGCCACCGACACATTCAGCGACGGCACTTTCCCCAGCATCGGAATCGAAACCAGAAAATCGCAGTGTTTGCGCACCAAATCGTGGACTCCCTTGCCTTCGGCGCCGAGCACAATGGCACAGTGCATGTTGTAATCCACCGCATCGTAAGTCTGCTCAGCGCGCTCGTCTAGTCCAACCACCCACAGGTCCTTCGCCTTCAATTCCTCAAGCGCGCGCGATATATTCGTGACCTTCGCAACCGGAAGGTGTTCGCTCGCTCCCGCCGAAACCTTGGCCACCGCGCCCGTAACCGCGGCCGACCTGCGCTCGGGAATGACGACGCCATCCGCTCCGGCGGCGTCGGCGGTGCGCAGAATCGCTCCCAGATTGTGCGGATCTTCGATGCCATCGAGCACCACGATCAGCGAGAGCGCGCCGCGCCGCGCGGCCACCAGGTCGTCAAGATCGCTATATTGTTTTGCCGAAGTCGCGGCCACCAGCCCTTGATGCGCGGCGTTGCCGGCAATTTCGTCGAGCTCCACGCGCGACAGAACGCGCACAGGAACGCCGATCTTGCGGCACTCGTCAATCGCCCGCTTCAGGCGAATATCCTTCCGCTCCCTGGCGACAGCGACCCACTCGAAGTTGCGCCCGCGCGCCTTGAGGGCCTCCGTAACCGTGTTGATTCCGTAGAGTATGTTCACGCCGTTTAGTGTACCTCGTGTGGGGACGGAGCTATGCCCCATCCAAGCTGGGCATAGTCCCGCTTCCACACGATTTTCGTAAAGGACTTGCGACTGGCGGCGTGCCCGCTGCGCTAGCTATACTCCTTAGTTAAGGATATTAAGGATATGGCGATTGCCGCAGCAACGACCGGCTTCAGCAGCGCAGCCCGGAACCCGCTGCCCCTCTCCGTGGTCATCGTGGACGACGAACAACTGGCGCGCGACGAACTCGCCTTCCTGCTCAAGGGACTGGGCGACGTGAACGTGGTCGCGCAGGGCAAGAACGGGCTGGAAGCCGTCAGCCTGATTCGCGAGCACAATCCCGACCTCGTATTCCTCGATGTGCAGATGCCGGGCCTCGACGGTTTCGGCGTCATCAAGAAGCTGCTCGACCGCAAGGTTGCCCTTCCCAAGATTGTTTTCGCAACCGCCTTCGATCAATACGCGGTCAAAGCTTTCGAGGTGAACGCGGTGGACTACGTCCTGAAGCCCTTCGATAAAAAGCGCGTGGCTCAGTCCATCGAGAAAGCACGCGCAAAAATTGAGGCGGGCACCGGACCGGAAGAAAAATTCGAGACCCTGGTGCGGATGCTGGAAGCGCAGAAACCGCAGATGGCAAAGATTCTGATCAAGGCGGCGGGAAGATTGTTCCTGACCGACGCAAAAGATATTTGTTACGCTACCATCGAAGATGGCGTGATCACGGTCGTTACCAGCGGCCATGCGGGCATGGAAGGCCACTCCAACTGCCGCACGCTGGAGGAACTTTTCGAAAACCTCGATCCCAATTCGTTCTGGCGGGCGCACCGGTCGTTTCTGGTCAACATCCATCACATCCGTGAAGTCGTACCTTGGTTCAAGAGCTCCTACCAGTTGCGCATGGACGACAAGAAACAGATGCAGGTCCCGGTGAGCCGGGCGCAGACCCGGCGGTTGCGGGAACTGTTCAACCTGTAAAGACCAGTCCTCGGTTCTCAGTTCCCAGTGAAAAGCGCCGGGGCCAGTCCCTGAGAACTGGGAACTGAGAACTAAAAAAGGGGGCGGACGCGAGACTGCTTCGTCCGCCCGGGGGAGGGATCTCTCAGGACACAATGGCTTGCAAGGCGATCCGGTTCGGAATCACCAGCGTTGCACCCTCCAACCGGATCAAATCTTTCCGTTTCATATCGCTTAATAGCCGGGTCACGGTTTCCCGCGAAGATCCGATCATTTGCGCGATTTCTTCGTGCGTGAATTCCGTGGATACGCGGAGTTCCCGGTTGCGCGGCTCGCCCGAGACCCAGGAAAGCAGCAGGCGGGCTAGCTTCTCCGTCGAACTGCGGGCCAGCAGCAGCTCGTATACATCGTCGAACGAGGTCGTGACCTCGCGCGCGAGCAGCGCCCCGCACGCCAGCGCGGCGTGGCTGTTGTATTCGATCAGGCGCAGGAAGCTGTCGCGCTCCACGAACTTAATCTGGCAAAGCTCGATGGTCGTGACCGTAATCGGCGAGGGTCCTCCGGCGACCACCGCGCTCAGCCCCAGCACCTCGCGGTCTCCGGCAATTTTCAGGATGATGGTCTTGCCATCGCGGGCCGTGATGGAGAGCTTGGAGCGCCCGGAGCAGGCGATGTACACGCCCCGCGGCGCTTGGCCTTCCGCCAGCAGTGTGGCATTAGCGGGATACAGCGTCAGATGCCCCAGCGCGTTGAACTCACTCATCAGAGGTTGCGGCAAATTGCAGAAGTCGCAGCTCCGCCTCAGTTCGCAGCTCAGACAGTCGTGCGGGATGGCGAAGCGCCGGGGCACGCCCATAAAAACTCCTGCTTGCCAAGAAAACTCGGCTGGCGGAACCCTCCGCCATAAAAAGCGGGAATACGCCACGTCCAAAAACAACGCACACCGACGGCCATATGTGCCCCATGGACTAAGGAGCTTCCACTTCATTGCTTAGGATGATTTCCACAGGCAGCGCGCGAAAGGAGGTGCCGGAGCGCTGGCCCGCCTGCCGACAGTCCGGCAGTGGCCGCTCCAGCAGTTTCAGATCCAGACAGTTCCGGGACTCTCATCCTGTGCAGTTGGAGGACTGCTGTGACTCGGGGCAATGAAACGCCTTGTCGTTTCTTTGCGCAAGAAAATAAACCCACGCACAAAACAAAAAACCTCCGCGTCGTACTTCCCTGTAACGACGCGGAGGATTGCATTGGAAACCGGAGTCTGAACGCAAGTGACGCGCACTTCGGACTCTTTGTACTCAGTTGGACGCAAGCACATCGCCGAGGGGGCTAGCTGTGAATCCAATCCGAGTTGGCTTCCAATTTCACAAAACGAGAGCGCTGACCGTTCCACTTCTCGCTGCAAAATAACACTTGCAACTTCTGTAGAGCATTTCTCGGGATGGTGTAGAGGGCGCACCCTCAGCGGCTAAAGCCGTGATCTGTTGCAGCCCATAGCGGCACGACTGAAGTCGTGCCCTACCCGTTCCCGCCTTCCCAATACAGCAAATCTGAAACAAGCTCCTAACGCAGGTAATCCGTCCGTGCGATTCCCAGCCGCTGCATCTTGTACTGCAGTGTGGTCCGCTTCAGTCCCAGCCGGGCCGCCGCGCCTGCCGGGCCCGACAGTGCTCCCCGGGTCTGGCGCAGAATTTCGATGATGTGCTCCCGCTCTTTGTCGCGCAGCGTGCCGTCGGACTCGGACGGCAGCCGCAAAATTTCCTCGCGCAACTCGCCCAGCGGCGGACTCAGCCGGTTGCCTTCCGAAAGGATCACCGAGCGTTCCACAAAATTCTCCAGTTCCCGGATGTTGCCCGGCCATTTCCAGCGCATCATCGCTTGCACCGCTTCATCGGGAATGACATCGATCCGCTTGTGCAGCCGGACCGCGCATTTTTCGACGAAATGGTGAATCAGTATCGGGATGTCCTCGCGCCGCTCGCGCAACGCCGGCAGATGCAGGGGAAACACATGCAAGCGGTAGAACAAGTCGCCGCGGAATTCCTTTTCCTCCACGGCGCGCACCAGGTCGCGGTTGGTGGAGGCGATCAGCCGCACGTCCACGTGGATCGTCTTCGTGCCACCCAGCCGCTCGAACTCCTGGTCCTGCAGAACGCGCAGCAACTTGGGCTGCACTTCCAACGGAATTTCTCCAATCTCGTCCAGCAACAACGTGCCCTTGTCCGCCAATTCCAGCCGCCCCACCTTCTGGCTTACCGCTCCCGTGAACGCTCCCTTTTCGTGGCCGAACAGCTCGCTTTCCAGCAGTCCCGTGGGGATCGCGGCGCAGTTCAGCTTGATAAAGTTGCGCTCCTTGCGCCGGCTCATGCTGTGGATCGCGCGCGCGATCCGTTCTTTCCCCGTCCCGGTTTCGCCGGTGATGAGGACGGTGGAATCGGTGTCGGCAACGATGGCAGCGTAATCCAGCACGCGTTTCAACGCCGGACTCTCGCCGATGATGTCGTCGGGCCGGTTCGCGCTCCGGATTTCGTACTCCAAATAGTGTTTTTCCTGGGCCAGCCGGTCCTTAAGCTGCGCGATCTCGCGATAGGCATGCGCGTTCTGCAGCGCAGCCGCGATCTGGTTGGCGACTTGCTGCAAATATTCAACCTCCGGCTGGCCGAAAGCATTCTCCATCGTGCTGCTCGGATTCAGTGTTCCCCACATCCGATTGCCCGCGATCAAGGGCACACTGCAAACCGACCGGACCCCGCCCTCATACATGGCCCTCGCCAGGGCTTCGTTCCGGTCGCGCAAATCGTCCGCAGTGAGAAAGGCAACCTCTCGCGTCTCGATCGCCCGCGCCGAGAGTGACTGCTCCACCGAAATCGCACTTCCGTGGTTGACGAACGGCTCCCATTCCAAGGCATCTCCATACACGCGCACCTTCTTGCCATCCTCGTCCAGCAGGCACAAGATGGCCCGGTCGTAGCGCGCGATGCTGCGAACGCTCGAAAGAATGAGCGGCAGCAGCTTTTCCAACTCCAGGCTGGAGCTCAGTTCACGGCTGATCGCGACCAGGCTCTGCTGTTCCTCAAGAGCGCGGCTGGCTCTCTCCTTCTCCAGCGCCAGCGCTCCCATGAGCGCGATGCGCGAGAGGAACTCCACGTCCGCATGATCGAAGGCCTCGGGAACATTCTTGCCCACGCCCAGTGCTCCAAAACGGCTGGAAGGCGTGCTCACGGGAAGGACGGTATAGGATCGGACGCCATGATTGAGTAACTCGGGCACGATGCTGGGAAAGCGCTGCTCGCGCTCGATGTCGGGAATCGCAAGCGGCTGCTGATGTTTCCATGCCCACCCGCTTGCCGTTTCGTCCACCGGGACAGCGTCGAACTCTCCACTCTCCCGGTTCTTCTTCCAATACTGAGTCCGCATGCAATCCTGGCGCGGGTCGTGGAGGGAAAGATTCAGCAGTTCCCCTCCCGTCAGGGCCAGCACCGGGGGAGCGAGTTCTTTGAATGCGTCGGGCAGGCTTTGGGATCGCGCCACCATGTCGGTGATTTCAAGCAGCAGCCGATAGCGGTCGCGTTCCGGCGAATCTTCCAGAAAGGGGACGACTCTTGCTTCTGCCATGACGCACACCTCCCACGCCTGCCGAGTGCAAATTTCGAACAGATTTATTGAGCAGCGACTGGGGAACCATCGCAGTTTGCCATGTGCGCGGCTACCGTTCAGCATTGCGGGAGGCCGCAGGTGCCGGTTCCTTCTACTTGGGAACCAATCTCATCTCTCCGGATCAAGGAGCCACGCAGGTTCTGCGACATCCTTTTTCCGGAACAGTGCCTTCCCGGCAGGAATGATTCTTACTCCCCCGCCGGATCACAGAGAACGCGGCGAATTTTTTGTTACGAAAACCGGATAAACGCCGATGGGATCCTCTCCGCTCGCTCCGGCCGGCGATGTCCGTCCGCATCCGCTCCGAGCGAAACGCACTGTATCCACGCTGGTTTTTCTGTTCCGAAACCAGAAATCCAGGTGAAAAAAGATGTTTCTTGGCCCTCGAAACCGGTGGTAAAATGTCACCGAAGAGGTCGGTGACTGTGCAACTCAATGGTGGGCAAAGGCTTCGGGCATTGCGAGCGACCCTCGGATATCGCATGCGGGACGTGGAACTGGCCAGTGATCGGATCGCGAAGAGATTTGAGAACGAGGAATTCTCCATTCCCCCCAGCCGTTTGTCCGACATCGAAACCAAAGGCGTGATCCCGAGTATTTTCCGGCTCTATTCGTTTGCCGCGATTTATCGCCGCGATTACCGGGAGTTGCTGTCCTTCTATGGTCTCGAACTGGATGGCATCTCAGCCGACATCGGCTTTGGCCATCCGCCGAAGTCCCATATTTCCGAAGTTTTGAGCAACCTCACCCAAGTGAAGATACCGACCCGGCTCGATCCCGGATTCTCACTCCAGAAAACCACCGACTTGGGGCGTGCCATCGAGCAATGGGGAATTGTACCCATGGCCCACCTGGCGATGTTGGCCGATGGCCGCTATACCTACGGCTATATTGGAGCGGAAGATTTCACCATGTATCCCCTTCTTCCGCCCGGCAGTTTCGTGCAAGTGGATGAAACCAAAAGCAAGGTAGGCGATGGACAATGGCGTTCGGAATACGAGCGTCCCATCTACTTTGTGGAAATGCGCGATGGCTATACCTGTTGCTGGTGCTCCGTCAAGGGCACCTCCATCGTCTTGCAGCCTCATCCCCTCTCGCCCGTTCCGGTGCGGGTCCTTAAATTCCCGCAGGAGGCCGAGGTTCTTGGCCAGGTTATCGGGGTTGCGCTGCGCCTTGGGGATTGGCACCATCCCGACTCTCAGTCAACGCCGAAAGAGCCCCCAGCACTGTCCTGAGATGCGCCAGGGCGGCCGGCGAGAGGGACTTGAGTGGTAAGTTCGCCTGCGCCAGAGCCGCCAGAAACTCCTCTTCCGTGAGTCGCTCATTTCGCTGGCGGTGCGCGCATGACACTTGCAAGTCATTGAGCAGAAAAGCCAAAGGTCTCTTCAAAACTTCCGCGACTAACTCCCGATGCGACGCACGGATTGCGCATTGTGCGGTGTCGTCGCCATACACCTTCGCTAATCCCCAGTGCCCGTACGTTCCCTTCCCATCATGCAATCTGCCCACATAGGCAAGTCTGCCCAACAACCCTGGGACGGCGTTTAGGGTATTCGCTGCAAAGTCGTCGAGAGCGGATTTTAATCGCATTTTTTTACGATTCCAGAAATGGAATCGTAATTTTACTAACTGCTAAACACCGGCTCGCGTCGTGCAAGATATCACCCTGCGAACATTTTCGCAAGGAGAATCAACCATGAAGCGAATTCTTTTGGCCGTAGCTGCAATTACTCTGTTCCTGACCACCGCCGCGCTTCCCAGTATGGCCGATTTCACGCCCATCCCATTTCCGAAGGTAGTTGCAAAGTAGCAATGTCGGAGGTATATAGTGCGGCTCTTGGCGCGGGCTATGGCGATCCCGGGCCCCACGCGAATGTCGCACAGTCTTGAAAAGTAGCAATGTCAGGGCTTGGTCGTTTTCATGGTTACCGGAGGCTTGGGTCTGGTTCTGGGTAGGGCACGGCTTCACAGGCGGCGGGAAAATTCGGATTTTGACTTTGTTTTGCAGGGGCGCGGCTTTAGAGCATTTTCAGGGTTACTGTAAGCCACGGCCAGGTTCGGGGAGGGCACGACTTCAGTCGTGCCGCCAGCGGCCGCCAGAAATGCGGGCTTTAGCCCCTGAGGGATTGTCGGCTTTAGAGGAAGCCGGGAACGGGTAGGGCGCGGCTTCAGCCGTGCCGCTAAGATCTGCAACGGGTTCCGGCTTTAGCCGCTGAGGGTGTGCATTCTGCACTATTACGGGAAATGCTCTAGTCGGGATGACAAAGTCCAGAGCGGATTCATCCTCGCTAGAGAGCGCTTGTGTAGAGACGGGGCTTGTCCCATTTCTGCCGCGCGAGACTCTGAATCCTCGACGCGATGCTTGACACAAGAGTTATAATAAACCTAGGTAGCTGCCCAGTGCGGTCGCACCTAATTTTTCGCTAAGTTCTTTGAAATCTAGACTTTGAGCGACTTAGTAAGTCCAACTCCTTGATTCTAAAGGCTGAGACCCCCAAAAACAGCCAGTAACTCCTTTGTTATGAATACTTTATAAGTTAACTCCTTTAGAACCAAAGACCTGGCGGAAATCCCCCCGTAACTCTATGATTTTTAAAGATAGGGGGGAGGGGGGTACCCCCACCAGTACCAACTGGTAAACATAGTCGAAATCGGAGTCAACCTGTGCGGCCTCCAGCTTCCACTCCCCATCGCGGCGCACACCAACGGTGGAAACGCTAGAGCATTCCCCGAATTACTGTGTGGGGATGGCAGGGAACGGGTAGGGCACGGCATCAGCCGTGCCGCCAGGGCTGCAACCGGTTCCGGCTTTAGCCGCTGAGGGTGTGCACTCTACACCATCACGCGAAATGCTCTAAGTGCAAAAGAATTGCGGCGGGATTTTCACTTGAAAGGGAGCAATGCCAGGGCTATAGTGCTTTGGAATGCTCCTTATGAATTGGCACAAGGCACTGTTCTATTTCCTGTGGATCACGCCACATCTGCTTCTCGGCGTGCTCGCGGTCGTTCTTTACAAGCGCCGCTGGTACCGCGAATTCCCGTGCTTTTTCGCTTATGTGCTTTACGAGATTGCTAAGTTCATTTTGCTGTTCTCGTTGTATTACGTCTTGGGCGTAACGAACGAGCGGTATGCGTATGCTTTTTCCGCCACGCTGATGATTAGTATCGCTCTGCGTTTCGGGGTGATTGATGAGGTTGTTAAAGATTTGTTTCGCGACTCCCAATTTCTGAAGGTGTCGGCGCGGCGAACGCTGCAAGGCGTAACCGGTTTGCTGCTTGGAGTGGCTGTTCTGCTCGCTGTCTATGCGCCTGGGGACAATAGCGCCAAGTGGCATGCTGGTGTATTCGTCGTCAACCGGGGAGCGGCGATGGTTCAAGCCGGCGTGCTCCTTACCTTGTTGCTCTTTTCCCGTTTCTGGGGTGTGTCTTGGCGTCGCCCTGCATTCGGGATCGCGCTGGGTCTTGGGATCCTGACCAGCATTGATCTTGCCGTTTACGCTCTGCGCACGGAATTTTCCAGTGGTGTAGCGAGGGAATTCTTGAATTTGCTGATCACCGGCGCTGGCCTCGTTTGTGTTTCGATCTGGATGCGATATTTGCTGGCGCCCGAAGTTGAATCTGCGTCCCTCACGGTCGTTCCCCGTGATGCGATGATTCCCCGTGATGAGGTGGAGACATGGAGCCGGGCGTTTCAACAATTTCGCAAGCAATGATTTTTGAAGCATGATTTTTGAAGTATGATTTGTATCGGGGTATGCCTTTAGGCATACCGTAAGTTCGGTGTTAGGAGAGCGCCTTTAGGCGCTGGCTCTGGGCTCCGGAGTTTTACTACAGGCTGTCAAGCATGATGTCTCAAGCAATGATCGTCGCCTGGATTCTCGTCGGCGTCGCGTTCTGCGCGCTGGCGATCTTGATGTATGTCGCCCTCCGCGGCCGCGCCCGCCCGATCGGTCTGGAAAAAGCCGATTTGGAAAAAGCTGTCCAGACCTTCCGCTCTCTCGACATTGAGGCCTTCAGAAATCTGGTTGACTCCGACGAAGAAGCGTTTCTCCGCAATAATTTGCCGCCCAATAAGTTCCGTAAGATCAAGCGGCAGCGCGCCTGGGCCGCGCTCCTCTACGCCCGGGAAGCGGGCAAGGCCGCGACCGCGCTGGCCCAGGTTGGTCAAGCCGCGCAACGGAGCTCCGACCCAAACATCGCCGCGTCCGGTGTCAAGCTTGCCGAGAATGCTTTCCAGCTTCGCTTGCACACCATCGGAGCCAGCTTCCGTCTGCTGACCGAAATCGTATTGCCCGATCTCGAAACCCGGTCGCATCCGCCCTTGGTGGATCAGTATGCGCGAACGGAACAAACCCTCTTTGGACTCGGCAGATTTCCATCGAATTCGATCTCATAACTATTTTCAAACTGGCCCACTACCCGTTCTTCGTGTCCGTTGCCTTGGCTTGTAATGTGGAGGATAATCACCTTACCGCTTTCGCGGCCCTGGTTCAGTCATCGCGTGAATCTTCCCAACTACATCACGCTCACCCGCATCGCCGCCATTCCGCTGCTCATCTGGATACTATGCACGCCACGCTTCTCTGGCGAGCGGACCGGGGAGCGGGAAATCCTGGCTTCGGCGGTATTCATCGTGGCTTCGATCACCGACGGCATTGACGGGTATCTGGCACGGCGGCGCGGCCAGATCACGACCATGGGCATGCTGCTCGATCCGCTGGCCGACAAGCTGCTGATCGCCGCCGCCTTCATCACGCTGGTGCAGTTCAATCCGGCGCTGGTGCCGGCGTGGATGGCCGTGGTCATTATCGGCCGCGAGTTTCTGGTAAGCGGGCTGCGCTCGATTGCGGCTTCGGAAGGATTTACGATCCAAGCGAGCGAACTGGGCAAGTTCAAGATGCTGGTGCAGATTATTTCGGTGGTGGCGGTGATTCTGGCCCGCCGCTGGCACGAGTGGCCGGTCGCCGGCATATATATTTTCCCGGTCTATTGGGTGGCGTGGCTGGCGATCTGGTTCATGGTCCTGCTTTCGCTGGTTTCGGCGCTCGACTACTTCGTAGCCTTTTGGTCGCGGATCGACCGCACCTCGGAAAAGCGGCGGCGCCGGGCCTTCGTCCTCTCGCGGAGGAGAAAACGCGATGTCCAAGCCGTCTGAAAAGCCGACGGGAGATCTGGCCGCGAGCAAAGCGGCCGGCCCTCAATCTCCGGAATTTTCTCTTGGGCAACGCCGCACGCTGCTCGGCATCGCGCACCGGGCAATACTTTCCTTTCTGGAGCGCCAGTCTTTTCCGGATGCGCCGCCTGCTTTGCCCGGGTTGTCGGAGCCGCGCGGCGTCTTCACCACTCTTTATTTGCAAGGTGAATTGCGGGGATGCGTCGGTTATGTCGCGCCCATCGCACCTCTGTATCGCGCCGTGGCTGAAACAGCCCGCGCCGCCGCTTTCGAAGATCACCGTTTCTTGCCGGTGACGAAGGAAGAAGCTCTGCAGTTGGAAGTTTCTCTGAGCGTGCTTTCCCGGCTGTTTCCGATTCATCCCGAGGCAGTGGAAGTCGGACGCCACGGGCTGCTGCTCTCCGATGGCGGGCGCCGCGGCCTGCTGCTGCCCCAGGTCCCCGTCGAACATGGTTGGGACCGGGAAACTTTTCTGAAGCAAACCTGCCACAAAGCGGGCCTGCCACCGGATGCGTGGCGCAAGGACGCCGACATCGAGGCATTCACCGCCGAAGTTTTTGGCGACGCGGATGTGCAAGTTCCCTGCGTATGACTCATCACGCGGTCGCGAGACTAGAACCATCCAGTCGTTTTTAAAGCGACTGCTTGCTGGCCCTGGCCCAGGCTGCTTTGGCGGCTACGTGGGTGCGCGCAGTTTCTAGCCGTAACTTCTCGGCCAGGAGGCGTATGTGCAGATCGGGCAGGAAATGCTTCAGTTTTTCCAGATTGCCGCGATATTCGAGCGATTCTTTTTCCAGCACCACGGCTACTTCGGCCACGATCGCTTCGGAATGCTTCGGACGGCGCCGCAAACATTCCGCTGCCCGCAGAAGCTGGCCGAGTAAGTCGGAGAAGTCCTGGGGCCTAATGCTCGAACAATGCTTTCGTTCCGGACGCAAGCGAACCAGCGCGGAACGCAGATTCTCATTCACCTGGCGCAAGGTTTCGAGCGCGTCCGGCGGCATCGGTATTGGCGTTGGCATTAGCCCTGCCAGTTCATGCGAACATGATCAGACTCGGGCTCGGGGTCCGCGGCACGGGAGGGGACCATGCCGGCCGTGCTGGCGACCGATGGGTTCTCGGCCCGGCCAACCTCGACCCATGCTTTTCGCACCACCAGCAAGTCCGTGATCAGCTGGGCGATCCCGCGTTTTGAAGGATAGAACTGCACCTGCACCAGATTTTGGCGCAGAACATTATAAAAATTGTCGAGGTCCTTGGCGACCTTGCCTCCGTTGGCAAAATCCAGCGGCGATTGGAGATGGCCGACGACCAGGATCGCGTGGTTGATGTGCTTGGTCCGCCGCCGAATGTCGTTTTGCTCAATGGCGATGGCCGCTTGCCGCAGGTCTTCGATCATACGCTCGTAAAGCCGCACCACCAGATCCACCGGGCTCGCGCCCATGGCCGAAGATTCTCGATACGACTGTTGGATGTTCATGACCGTCCGCCTTTCGATTAGCTGCTCGTACTGTTCGTGCCGCTACTACTACCCGCCTGTGCTTTGCCCGGTGGTCGGAGTCGTATTCGTGCTCGTGGCCGTGGTCGCGGTCGAACCGCCGGACATTGACCCCAGTATCTCGTTGACTTGTTGCAGCAGGAAGGGATATTCCTCAAGATTTGCGTTGACCTGGCTGAACTCCGCATCCAACTGTATTTTTTGGGCCGCCATCTGGGTCTGAAAGTTGGTGATCTCGGTCGTAAGGCTGGCCTGTTCGCTTTGGTTCGCGGCCAGGTCAGAGTTGAGAACGCCGGACGACGGGTCGGTCAGATTGGTGAGGTCGGAGTTGAGGTTGTCGGCGAAGCCGGTCGAGTTGGCATTGGTGAAAAAATTCTGCAGCGCGCTCAGGTTGGTGTTGAGCACATCCGTGAACCCGGGGGAATACTCGGTCGAGGTATCGATCGGGGCCACATTCAGGGTCAGAGTTCCGTCTTGATTCATGGAGATACCGATGGAAGCCAGACTCGTCAAGCCGCTGCTGACAGAAGTCGGGTCGGTGGTCGTGTAGGTCATGTCCGCCGCCAGACTGGATTGCAGATTGCGCAAGAAAGTGTCCGATCCGAGCGGCCCTTGCGTGTTCGTGGCGGCGTTAACGGCGAACTGGGCGTTGATGTCGCCGATGACCGTATTGTATTCCACCACGAAATTGTTGATGGAGTTGGCGATTGCGGCTGTGTTCGGACCCACCGTTATGGTTACCGGCGTGGCCGCCAAGGCGCTCGTCAGGGTCAGGGTCACGTCGGGGATGGCCCCGGTCACGGTGTTGGTCGAGCTAGCATAGGGGATGCCATTGATCGTGATTTCGGCGTTCAATCCGCCCACCGGCGGCTCAAAGGTCAGACTGGTGGTGTTGTTGCTGGCGCCGGTGGGAATGGCCAGCGCCCCCGAAGCGCCCGTCGCATTACTGTAGATAGCCAGCCGCGAACCGGTGGCGTCGTTTACCACGCTGGCCGTGATACCCCATTTGTTGCTGGCGCTCTGTGAATTGATGGAGGCGGCGAGGGTGGTCAGCGTGTCGTTGCTGCCTGCCGTGATGGCAATGTCTGCCGTGGTGCCGCTCGACCCTCCGATCTGTATGTTCAGTTCCCCGGTGGTTTGGCCGGTAGGCAGAATCGATGTGGTCGCGTTCGCCACCTCGTCCGTGTAGAGTGTGCCGGTGGAGGCTAGACCAGTCACCACCACGGTGTAGTTGGCGGCAGTGGCTCCAGCCTGCGCCGTGGCGCTGACAATCGCCGACTCCGAGGAGCTGGCTGTCACCGCCGTCAGCGCTCCGCCCGAACCCGTGAACCCCTGCGCGGCGGTGGCCAGGTTTTGCAAATCGGTATTGATGGTGCCCAAGGCAGTCGCCTGGGTTTGCAGACTAGTCACATCCCCCTGCCAGACGGTCAATTGGCCGCTCTGGGCGGCTTGGACCTCGGACACAACTGAATTCACGTCAATACCGTTTCCATTCAACAAATTCGCGGCGTTAAAACTGATGCTCATGAGTTTCTTCTCCCTACGCTTTCGCGCCCGATGATTATCTGGTTCTTAGCCTCAGGATTCTCATGCACTTCGACTGCATCCTGCGGCACTTTGAAGGTTGAGAAGACATTTTTCGCGACGGTATTTTCTTGTTTTGGCAGAGTTCCCGAAACGGGCTGTGGGAGATTCCACCAAACTTTGTCATCACTTCAAAGTTTGTCATCCCGAGCGCAGCGAGGGATCTGTATTTGGCGGGGAACTGCAGATCCCTCGCTTCGCTCGGGATGACAATCCATTATTGACAATTCATAAAAGGTGTCGCTCGGCAAGCGGAGACGGGGCACGCCCCGTCTCTACAGCGAAAGAAAAGGAGGCGGTTGCCCGCCTCCTTTGATTTATTGCAACCAAGCCTACAGCAGTTTCAGTACAAGCTGCTGTTGCTGGTTGGCCTGGGCCAGAGCGGAAATACCGGTCTGCTCCAGAATCGAGTACTGGGTGAGGTTGGCCACGGCAGTCGGAATGTCGGCCGCCGTAACGTTGTTTTCCGCCGCCGTCAGGTTCTGCACCTGGTTGTTGATGACGTTGGAAGCGCTCTGCAAGCGGTTGACGGTGGCGCCAATATTGCCGCGAAGGGCGGCAACCTGGGCGACCGCGCCGTCAATCAGCGACAGAGCGGATTGAGCGTCACCTTGGGTCAACAGATCGTTGACCGATCCAGCCGCGCCACCAGTCAAGAGCGCGCCACTGAAAACATTGGCCCCCGACCCTGTTGCCGACGTTGCAATGGTGTTGCCGACGGTACCCTTGGTCAATGCGGTGAATACGATCTGGTTGTTCCCAGTCGTTGCGTTGACCCCAGCATTTGCCGAGGCAGAGGCATTGACGCCTGCGGTGGCATCGGCGGCTATGGTGCTTCCGTAGGAGTAGCTTTCACCCAGACCGGATCCGCCGTTAACGGCATTCGCCAGGTTGGTAAGGCTGGCGGCTTCCGTAGCGCCCAACAGGACCTGGGTCTGATTGGCCGTTGGAGTGGTGAGGGCGGACACGAAGTTGTAGGTTTGGCTGCCCACGGTAACGCTGTCGCCAGCGGCGGCAACCGGAGCGGTTCCGGCATTGGCGCCGCCAGTGAAATCCAGGGTAGCAAAAGCACCGGCGCCTGTGGACACACCACTGATAGTGTTGCCGGTGGTGCCCGCGGTATTAGCTGTGAAGAGGACCGTGGTTCCCGAACTTGGGCCCGCCGAGACTTGAGTATTTTGCGTAGTTCCAGCGCCGTAATTGGTTCCGGAGCCAGTCCCTTGGTTGACTGCAAGTACTAAGTTCGCCAGGGCAGTAGCTTCGACGCCGACAGTTGAGGCACCGCCGCCGATCACCTCATTCGTCTGTGCCGCCGTAAGGTTGCTGAGGGACTGCACGAAGGTGTAGGTTTTTCCGCCCACCGCTACGGTGCTGCCAGCGGAACCGGCAGCTAAGTGCGCTGCGCCTGCGGTTAGACCTACACTCGCCGCCAAGGCGACAGAGTTACCAGTGGCGACTCCATCGCCAACTCCATTAATGTTTGCCGTGACGGTTATCACACCCGAGTTGCCCGCGGTTGTGACGGCTGCCGTGGCATTACTATTGGCGGCGGTTACGCCTCCAAATTCAATTCCCGCGCCACCGTTTGTGTTGTTGATCGCAGCCGCCAGGTTAGTGATGGCTTGGCCGTTACTGCCACCGATGACAACCTGATTGGCGGCTCCTGTAAGGTTAGCCGCGAGGGCCACGAATGTGTAGACCGTGCCACCCACCGTCGCCGTGTTGCCGGCAACGATAGCAGTAGCAACGGCGGCGGTCAACGTACTGGAGGCAGCGATGGCATTCGTCGGAGCGGCTCCGGTCAGAAGGTCGGAGGCAGCAACTGCAGTTGTGCCCGCCGCTTGGGCCAGAGTGCCGGTGGCAGCGGTCGATCCGCCTAAGTTAAGGCCGTCGGCTGACAACAGCCCGGTGGTTACACCGATTTGGCTGCTGCCGGTGGCGCTGCCATCACCCAGGAACACATTGAGAGTATTCGCGGTGAAGACCTGCCCACCATTATAATTGGTCGTCGAACCAATACTGTTGATCTCCGATTTGATGGATTGATATTCGTTGTCCAGCGCGATACGTTGCGGATCGGAAACCGTGCCGGTGGCGGATTCGGTGGCCAGCGTAACGGCGCGGTTGAGCAGCGTGGTGACCTGTGACAGCGCGCCGTCTGCTACCTGCAGTTCGCCGATTCCGCCGGTGGCGTTGGCCGACGACTGGGTGAGGGCGGCAATGTTGGCCGATAGGCCGTTGGCGATGGCCAGGCCTGCCGGATCGTCAGCGCCGCTATTGATGCGCGACCCTGACGATAACTGCTCTAGAGTTGACTGAAGATTGCCGCTGGTGATATTCAGCTGGTTTTCCGCAGCAATCGCAGCGATGTTATTTAGGATGGTAAGTGCCATTGTGATGCTCCTTTTTGGTTCCGATTTTGGGATCCGTCCCCGAAACCTTCCCGGAGCTCGTTCCGTTTGTCCTGCGGAACCCAATTGCGTTTCACTCAGGTTCATCGGCAGACCGCGCCTGGGCTTTATTTCCACAAGTATCAAACGGCATAGCCCGTAAGTAACATGCCTTCTTTTCAGCCCTTTCTCCCCGCTTTCCACATTACTGCCGATCTTTATAGATGAAGCCATAAGTGGCGGGCCTTCTTCCGTCCAGCAGTCAAGCATCAGGAGAAAAACATGATCCAACTTACCCGCCTCAACAACCACCCGCTGGTCGTCAACAGCGACCTGATTAAGTTCGTCGAGCAGTCCCCCGATACCGTGATCACGCTGGTGAGCGGCGAAAAAATTGTCGTTCGCGAAAGCGCGCACGATGTTATCGCGCAAGTAATACAGTTTCGCCGCTCGGTATTGCAAGGAATCATGCTCTGTTCCGCTCTTCCGCCCGTCCTGGAAAACGCCGCTGAAGTTATTAGCCACGCGGCCGGCGAGGAATAGGGGCCCTCGTGGATATAGCAACCCTCATCGGCCTGTTGCTGGCCATCGGCGGCATCCTGGTCGGCTTGATGCTGGAGGGTGGAAATCTGAGCCAGGTGGTCCAGCCCACCGCGGCCCTGATTGTTATTGGCGGTACGCTGGGCGCAATTCTTATTCAGTATCCCTTGACGGTGGCGCTCACCGCGTTGCGGCGGCTGGCACAGGTCTTCGTCGAGCCCTCGCAGGATGCGCACTGGACGATCGCACTTCTGGTTGACTACGCCAACCAGGCCCGGCGCGAAGGCATCATCTCACTTGACAAGGAACTCGCCAACATCCACGAACCTTTCCTGCATCGCGCCCTCATGTTGGCCGTGGATGGCACCGACCCCCAGGAACTCCGCAAAATCATGGAACTCGAACTGGACAACAAAGAAGAACAGGAAGAGAAAATCCCCCAGCTCTTCGAATCGGCCGGAGGATTTTCTCCCACCATCGGCATCATCGGGGCAGTGCTCGGCTTGATCCAAGTCATGCAGCATCTGGACAAAATCGACGAAGTCGGAAAAGGGATCGCCGTTGCCTTCGTGGCGACCCTCTACGGAGTGGGTGCCGCCAACCTCATTTTGCTGCCGGTCGCGGGAAAACT
Source organism: uncultured Acidobacteriaceae bacterium (assembly GCA_963827765.1). Classification (GTDB taxonomy): domain Bacteria; phylum Acidobacteriota; class Terriglobia; order Terriglobales; family Acidobacteriaceae; genus Acidiflorens. The sequence continues at coordinate 1,799,984 of CAWHBX010000002.1, read as the reverse complement.
AAAAATCCGCATCCGCGACGAACAGATCATTCGCGAAATGACGCTCGAAGGTGTGGTTTCCATTCTCGAAGGGATGAACCCTCGCATGTTGGAGGCGAAGCTGCTCGGCTTCCTGGTCAAGGCCCGCGAACCCGCCGCCGTCGCTATTGAAGAGGAGCCGGACCTATGAGACGCCGCAAGCGACATCCCACTCACTCCAATCGGGACCGTTGGCTGGTTTCCTACGCCGATTTCATCACGCTGATGTTCGCTTTTTTTGTCGTGCTCTACGCCTCTTCGCAAGTGGACAAAAGAAAAGTCGGAAAACTCGCTTTGGCCATTCAGGTCGCTTTCCAGGAGATGGGCGTCTTTCAGGCTTCCACTACCGAAGTGCCAATTGATGAATCCAAGCCCATGCCCTTCGCCATCGCGCAAGCCATCGAAAACACGGAACGCACCGCCAGCCTGGGCCGCCTCGTCTCGCATCCCTTGGGCTCGCTCGGCACCGGCGTGGAGAACGGCGATCTGACCGAATTGCGCGCCGAACTGGAAACCGCCCTCGCCGGCGAAATCAAGCGCAACGAAATTGCCATGCGCATCGAGCCCGACGGCCTGGTCATCAGTTTGCGCGAGGTGGGTTTCTTCGAAAGTGGATCGGCCCAGATGAAGTCCTCCTCCAATGCCGCTTTCGACCGCATCGCCATCATGCTTCGACAGCACGACTATCGCTTGCGCATCGAGGGCCACACCGATAACACCCCCATTCACAGCGCCCAGTTTCCCTCGAACTGGGAGCTCTCCACCTCCCGGGCAACGGAAATCGTGCGCCTCCTCATCGTCCGCGACGGCTTCGCTCCCGATCGTCTAAGCGCCGCCGGGTTCGCCGACTATCATCCTGTAGCAACCAATCTCACCCGGGAAGGCCGCGGCACAAACCGCCGCGTTGATATCGTTATCCTCGGCCATAGCCCGGCCCCGCCTCCGCTTGACCAGGCCGCGGCCCCAGCTGAAAACAAGACCGCGAAACCCCCGCCCGCCGCCGCTGTCGCTCGTGTGGGGGACGGGGCTTTGCCCCGTCCAAGCCGAGCGCAGCTCGGCCGCCGCCGGCAGTCACAGTAATTCTGGATTTGTCATAGCGCGGGTTCCATAAGAGCTGCGCAACCGTTTGCGCCCAACTCGCCGCGACAATTAAGATTCCTTCACTCCCATGTCCGAAGTCATTTCAACCGATCCCGCAACTTCCCCCTCAACTTCCGTCGAGGTATTCGCCGTTTACGGCGTCGAGCCCGAAATCCTGGCCTACGCCATGGCCAAGTATTCGCGCTCGGCGCTCTCGATGAAAGACTCGCTCAAGGAAATCACGCTGCAGAAGGCCGAAAAATTTCTCAACACCTTCTACTTCCAATACGGACACCGTTCCATCGCCGACCTCGCCCACATCGCGCTTGCCATCGAGCGCCTCTCCATCCTCGCCGCCATCGCCGTGGCCGACGAGCAGCGTTGGGACGGGCAGGAGCGCTCCACTCGCTATCAGGATTTCAGGAAGAGCGGATACTTCACACCTAACTTTCAAGGCGATGCTTCCGCGACAACGCTCTATCGCGAAACCATCGAGTCCCTGTTCGCAACTTACGAAAAAGTTTCCCAGCGGACGTTCGAGTATCTCGCCAGCATCACGCCTCGACCCGCCGATATGAAGCCGGACGCCTACGAGCGCACGCTGCGCGCCCGCGCTTTCGATGTTGCGCGCTATCTGCTGCCGCTCGCAACCAACACCTCGATCGGTGAGATCGTCAACGCCCGCACGCTGGAAAACCAGGTCGCGCATCTGCTCTCGCAGCCTCACCAGGAAGTCCGCGATCTGGGAGCGCTGCTGAAACAGGCCGCCGTTTCTCCGGCCTACAAAGCGAACGAGGAATCGCTGCGCGCCCTGATTGCCGAGATCCGCGCCGTATCGCCCGAAATCGCCGAGCGCGCCGAACGCGAACTCCTGCGCGAAGTGCGGGTCGCGCCCACGTTGGTCAAGTACGCCGACCCGAACCTTTACGAAATCGAGACCCGCCGCGAACTCCAGCAAGCCGCCTCTGAACTAATGCAAGGCGCTTCAATCGAGCCCGCGCCGCTGGTTGATCTGGTCGATGAGGATCCATTTGAGATCGATCTCGCCACCACGCTTCTCTACGGCCACTGTCATTATTCCTACCGCCAGATTCGTCGGGCGGTCGAAGCGGCCGGCGAGGCGCGCCGCCGCGAAATTATCGACCTTGGCCTGCGTCATCGCGGCCCGCACGACGAACTGCTGCGTCCCTTCTCCGCCGGTCAGCAATTCCGCTTCGACATTCTCATGGATATCGGCGGCTTCCGCGACATGCACCGCCATCGCCGCTGCGTCCAGATCATGCAGGATTTCACCACCGTCCACGGCTTCGACACTCCGCCCGAGGTCGAAGCCGCCGGAGTCCGCTCCGACTATGAATCCGCAATGAAGCGCGCCGAAGCCGCGGTGCGGAAACTTTCCGCGGCTGGCAATGAAAAAAGTGAAAACGCGGAAGCCGCGCAAAACGCGCAGTATGCTATCCCGCTCGCCTTCCGCAAGCGGACGCTGTTTAAGATGGACTTTGCCGAGGCCGTCTACATCTCCGAGCTGCGCACCACCCCTGCCGGACACGCGTCCTATCGCAACGTGGCCTATGCCATGTACGAAGCTGTCGCCGCGAAATATCCGACGCTGAGGAAATATTTTCGGGTGCATGATGTGCGGGAGCCGGTGGATTTGCTCCAACGCTGAACTGTTGCACGAAGGAAAATGCTTGCGGACCCAATTCTTCGTGTCCTTGATGGTGACCGATTTGGAAACTGCCGGAGCTTTGGTAGTGTTGCAGTTTCCGGATTGCTGACTATTCAGGAGCCAGCCGGGCCGCTGGATGCAAGCTCGTTTTTCGGGACTTATGCTCCTAGAATCACCACTTGAAGCGCAAAACTTTACGCGCTCCGAATTCACTCAATAATGCTCCTCACTTCACAATGTTAATCGGAAGCCGCAAATGATCATCTAGATTGAACGGAACCAGTGGATAAATCTTCCCATCATCCAGTTCGATGGAGGACTTAGTAAGGTCATTGAAGGTGTTCAAATGGCTTGCAGACATCATCCAACCAAGTATGTGCCCGCGATACCGCATCGCAGCCATCACAATCAGGGCATGAGGTGGATCGGGTGACGTACTCTGAAGCCCGAAAGCTGCGAACGTTGCGTGAAGCTTCTGTTTGCCTAAGTCAAACCAGAGTGGCGAACTAAGAGGAGTTACTCCTGGAAGATGGATTGCCGTCTGGGCAATACTCCCTGCCACCGCTTCATCATCCTTGTGTTTAAAGTCTGCCTTGTAGTCCTTGCTAGAGACGAACTCGAACATTAAGAGTGTTGCCATGCTCGCACCAGAGCTCTGATTTCCCTCATGCGATCCGTCGGGGAGCTCGGCCAGCAGGATTGGTTTCATGCACCGTCTTGCAAGCTGATACTCCTTAGCCTGGTTCTGCATGGAACCGTACACGGCGATAATCCCCTCGTCGATTCTTTTTTGCGCATCACGCACCACAAGTTCGACAGGAAAGCGCAACGTCAAACCAGTAACGGTGTCATGGTAGATCCCAGGCTGTTCCGCCTGTGCCATGGTGAGTGCAGCGCATGCAACTAGAAGGCAAAGTGCAGTGAGGAATCTCATCGGTGGAATAATATCATGTAGGCTTGACAATAATCCGTTGTGGAATTGCGCCATTTCAGTAAACATGTCTTTCAAAGAGATGTTTACCTCGGAGCCGCGGCAAACGGCCTGCCGCCTCGTGTCCCCATTAGTCCTCATATGTCGGCTTGTGGAACGTGGTCAGGCGATGGCAAATTTGGTGTCGGATTGCTCCTGGGTCACGGGCAACTCGGAGATTGCACCACTACCGGACTCTCCGCGAAATTGACGGCGATCAATCCTGGCCTCTAAAATCAGATCATTCATGCCCAACTACGAATATCTGTGCAAGAAGTGCGGACACCGCTTTGAGCAAATCCGCAAGTTCTCCGATAAGCAGCTGCGCAAGTGCCCCGAATGCGGAGGCGTGATCGAGCAAGTGATCTCGGCTCCAGCCGTGCAGTTCAAAGGCTCGGGCTGGTATGTGAACGACTACGCGAAGAAGGGCGCTGCGTCCTCTTCCGCTTCCTCGGAAGGCGACAGCAGTTCTGCAGAACTTAAGGGAGCGAAAGACACCAAGAAAGACGACAAGCCCAAGTCCGATACCTCGCACAAGAAACACAAGAAAGACTAGAGGTTTCGCGGCGAAATCGGTAGACGATCAACCCCTTTCAACAATTGTTATCCCGAGCAAAGCGAGTGATCTGCAGTTCGCCGCAAAATGCAGGGGTCCTTCGCTTCGCTCAGGATGACAGTTTGATTAATGATACGTATTCCCAGGTCAGCAACCTGAATTTTCCGCCGCTCAGCCCTTCCGTTCTGGCATACCTACTACCAAGGTCCGCCGCCGTGGCAGTTCGTCATCGGAAATTTCCGCCAGGAATTGCAACTCGATCCCCACTCGCGCGCACTCCTCACACGCCGCACCGTTAAAAAAGTACACGATGTCTCCGCCAAATCGGTCCTTCATCCGGCGGCGTTCATCGAGGTCGAACGGGCTCACCGAATACACTTTGATCTCGGCATGTTCGCGCAGCACAGCGCCCAGTTGACGCTGGAATTCAAGCGCCCCTTGCCGCACTTGCGCCATGGTGAAAGAAACCACGCGATAAGACATAAGTGAAAGTTAAAGTTGAGAATGGGGTGACGGGCGAGGACGCCCGTCGCTCCATTCCCCGTAGCTCCACTCAAAGACGAAGCATAGCAGCCTTTGCCAATGACGAACGACTAACGACCAACGACCAGCGGCGACTCTCCCTCTGAATCCTTCCCGCTCCCGGCACATCTGTACGAACTGAGATAGTAGTTACAACAACTCCACAGGAGCTTCTCTCATGATGACCATTCGGCGCAGCCAGGAGCGCGGCGGCGGCGACTACGGCTGGCTGAAGACCCGCCACACTTTTAGCTTCAACGATTATCACGATCCCAAGTGGATGTCGTTCCGCTCGCTGCGCGTGATCAACGAAGATTGGGTCGCGCCCAGCGGCGGTTTCCCCACTCATCCTCATCGCGACATGGAGATTATCACCTACGTCCTATCCGGCAAGCTCGAACACAAAGACAGCCTCGGTACCGGCTCGGTGATTCTTCCGGGCGACGGACAGCGCATGACCGCTGGCCGCGGCATCCGCCACAGTGAAATGAATCCGTCCTCGACCGAACCCGTTCATCTGCTCCAAATATGGATTCTCCCCGACAAGCCTGGGTACGAACCCGGCTACGAGCAGAAAAATTTTCCCGAAACCGAGAAACGCGGCCTGCTTCGCCTGATCGCATCGAACGACGGCGCTGAGGGTTCGGTAAAGATCCATCAGGATGCGAAGCTGTTCGTCACTCTGCTTGCGCCAGGAGAAGAAGTCACGCAGCCGCTCGCAGCCCAGCGTCATGCCTGGCTGCAGATCGCCAAGGGCGCAGTCGAACTGAACGGCGAAAAGTTGCGCCAGGGCGACGGCGCCGCCCTCAGTAAAGAAAAGAAGCTGACGATCAAAGCAACGGAAGAAGCTGAGGTTCTACTATTCGATCTGGCGTAGAGCGAATCGGTTTTCGATGACCCGATCACCAGATCACCCGATCGCTTTACTTCTGATCCCGGCCGCCCCCATCATCCTCCCGGTCACGCCTTTTTCCGCGCGATGACTGAAGAGCAGATCGCTATGGCACGCCGTGCACTGCCCGATTGCGTCAATGTTCCGCGCCAGCAGACCCGCATCCAGCAGTTGCCGCCGGTTCGCTTCCACCAGATCGAGAAAAACTTTCACCGGCAATTCGCTGTGTCCCGGCGCCCGCGCCGTCAAAAACAGCAGCGGATATTTCTCCCGCACCGGGTCCGATTCCTTGACCTCGCGGAACAAGCTCGAGGCGTAGGCAAACTGCGTTTCAAATTTCGCGCGCACTTCCTCGCCCACTTCGTAGCAGCACTTCTCGACGCCCGGCCCCAGCGCCGCCACCAGGTCCCGTGGATCGCTGCCAAAATGTTTTCGCATTTCGCCGACACCCTTCTCGACGATGCGTTGCGCCGTGCCCCGCCAGCCCGCATGAAAAACGCCAGCCGCCCGCCGTTTCCGATCCACCAAAATGATGGGAAGGCAATCGGCCGTCTGCACGGCCAGGACCAGCTCTGGCGTATCCGTGATCAAACCGTCGCCGGCCAGAGGCTGTGCCGGCGTAGCGTCAACTCGATGAATCAAATCGGAATGAATTTGCCGCAGCGTAACCAGCGCCCAGCTTCCGTGTCCATTGTGAGCGCCCAGTTCCGCGAGGAAAAGCTTGCGGTTGCGTTCGACCGCCGCGCGCGTGTCTTGCTTCGTGAAGCCGAGATTCAGCGCATTTCCGCCGTAGCCGCGCGAAGTCCCGCCCGGCCGCGTCGAGAAGCCATGCACCAGCCAGTCCAGCTTCCCCAGCTTCTCGGAACGCAAAAGTTGCAGTTGGTTCTTTGCGATGCGATTCGTCACCACGGTTCGGCCATATTCGATCATACCGTTTCGATCATACTGTAAGCGGTCTGCCGGACAATCTGGCAATCATCATCTTATGAGATTTGTCTCCCCGTTGAGATTTGTCATCTTATTGAGATTTTGTCCTCCTGAGCGAAGCGAAGGATCTGCTGTTTGCCTGCCGCGTCAAAAAATTTTGCCTTTACCAAACGGATTGTGGTTAGAGCTGGTTTCATAAATAGGTTTTGGGAAGGGCACGACTTCAGTAGTTGTGCCGCTCGGGGGGCGCGTTTCTGGTCCTGCGTCCCAAGCAAAGCCAGTCGGGCGATTCCGATCCGGAGCACAACATCCGGCCGCACACACTGCGCCGCCCTCCGACCCGGCAAAAAAGCAAACCCCAGCCGTGGCCGGCCGCGTCGCCGACTAGGCCTTGAACTCTAACTGGAAACCCGCTCTTGTAAAAAATTGTTGTGTCCCGTGCGGAAAAAGGGTACCCTGTTGAACGCTAGTTGTTTTCATGGAGATTTCGATTCAAAACTCAACTTGGAGGCAAATGATGAAACGGTTGTTCGCAGGACTATTCGCATTGGCCCTGCTGTCCTTGATCGTGTCCGTTCCGCTTGCGCAGGCGCAAACAGCGGCGGTCGCGACAAGGCATGCAGGACCATTCAGCTATGACGCCGCCCAGGAAGTCACGCTCCACGGCACGGTGTCCAGTGTGCTCACGAAACCCGCTGCGGGAATGATTATGGGATCCCACCTTCTGCTAACGACTCCCGCCGGCACAGTGGATGCAAGCTTGGGGAGATTCGGTTTGCGGGGCAAGGGCGCACTCTCGGTCGCCGCAGGCCGGCAAATTGAGATCACCGGCGTCATGAAGACCATCAAGAACAAGCAAGTCTTCCTGGCCCGCACCGTGGCAGTGGATGGGCATATCTATACAATCCGGAACGAGCACGGGATTCCCGTCTCGCCGCAGGCGCGTGAGCGCGCCAGCCGCAAGTCGGCAGGGGAGGGACTATGAAGTTCAAAGTTTACGCGAGCATTCTCAGCTTGGTTTTTCTTGCCATCGCTTGCTTGACGGGTTGCAGTAGTAATTCGAGTTCGGCAGTGGTCGTCGCGGTGACGGGCGGAAACTCGCAAAGCGCGCAGATCAACCAGCCGTATGCGACGCCACTGCAAGTGACAGTGGCGGCGACGTCGAACGGATTGCCGGTGACCGGGGCGTCGGTAACGTTCACGGTGGTTCCGGCGGCCAACGGAGCGAGCGGCACATTCACTGGTGGAGTGACCACGGACACGGAGACGACCGACTCGAACGGCGTGGCTACCACCGCGCTAACACTCACAGCGAATGCGACGGCTGGCGGTTTTACGGTGACGGTCACGACTACAGTGCCGACGATGACGCCGGCCAGCTTCAGTCTGACGAACACAGCAGTGCCTACGTTTGCGTTTTATCTGAGTGGACTGGAGACCGTGAATGACGGCCCGAATTTTTACGCCCTCGCGGGGTCGGTAGCCATCGCCGCCAATGGCAACGTCACTGGCGGCGAACAAGACTATAACGATGGTTATGGACTCACGTCACCTCAGCCTACCGGCGACGCGATCTTGCCGGGAACTGCCGCGCTGGTGGTGGATCCTACAACCGGCCAGGGGACACTCACCCTGACCACGAACAACACGGCTTTGGGCGTGAGCGGAGTCGAAACCCTCGGCGTCCAGTTTGTGAACAACAATCACGCACTCATCACTCAGTTTGATGGGTCGGCTACATCCAGTGGAAGCCTGGACTTACAGACACCGGGTGCGCCCAGCGGGAGTTATGCCTTCACCCTTTCCGGAGTGGACGCCTACTATGATCCGGTTGCCTACGGAGGCGTATTCACGATCGACGCCACTGGCACCACCTTGCATGGCGTTTACGACGTCAACGACTATGGAGATGTATGGGGGGGATTTATTTTCCCCAACGGAATAGCGATTTCAGCGCCCGATGCTTACGGCCGGGGCACGATCACCGGCATAGGTTTGAACGAGCCTGACATCGGCCCCAGCACCACTGTAGCCAACCTCAGCTATTACATCGTTGGTCCAGAAGCTATACGGATCATTGATGTGGATACTACTCCCGTGGATGACAATACTTATTATGATACGGCCGTTGGCTCAGCGTTCGGGCAGGGCACTGCCGCTGGCACCTTCAACAGCGGATCTCTCGGAAACGCCGTGTTTGGTATCGAAGGCAACTCGTCGGAGGAGTTTAGCTATGCTGCGGCAGGCCAGTTGGTCGCAACTCCGGATCCGACGCCTACGGGTGTAAACGGGCCCACCGGCACATTAACGGGTGTTGGGGATGACAACGAAGAGGGAGTTGTCGTGTCCGCTGCTATTAGCGGAGGCACATATTCCGTTGCGGGATACCCAGACGTTGAATTTGGAGGGACCCCTGTCAATGGATACGGCTGGATGGATCTCCCGTTGGGAGACATCTACTACCTTGGGCTCTATATGACGGATCCAGCTCTCAATCTGCTAGATCCGAATAACACGACCAGCGGAATGGGAGGCGCTCTTATTGCCGACATGGATTCTTCGATTCTCGCCGGCGGCACCGGCGTCCTGGTTCCGCAAACCGACGTCACACCTGGCGACTTCACAGGCAACTATGCCTTTGGAGCGCAGGGTTTCGACACCAATGATAATTTCTGGGAATTCGACTTGGTCGGGCAGGGAGCAGTTGCGCCGGATGCGACGGTTGCAACAAACCTTGATTTGACCGGAACCGGACTTCTCAGCGATCCGGGCGGCTGGTTCGCCGCCGCCGGGGAGAATCTGAATGTTTCATTTGCGGGAACTGCAACTCCCGACACGGGCAATGTTGGGCGCTTAACCATGCTATCGACAGATACGGCAGATTATCCACTTACCGTCACTGTCGGCGACAACACATCGGTACCAATCAACACGGTCATCTATCAGGCCAGTGCCAGCCAGTTGTTCTGGGTAGATGTGGATACGAATGAGGATCCGACGACCGACGTATTCCTTGGGACCCTCCAGCAGCAGGGGGACCTAAGCCAACTGCCAGTGTCTGCGGCAAGAAAAGCTGCGGCGAAAAAAGCCGCGGCGAAAACTAAACTGAAACATAAACAGTAACCAGTAACCAGTTAAAATAAAAAGGCGCAGCCGCAACCATCCGGCTGTGCCTTTTTTTTCATTCTTTTGTTAATTGTCATCCTTTTATGAATTGTCATCCCGGCTCTAGCGTCGCCCCGAACCGTCGCCGGTTCATGCATTTTCCGGCAATGGGTGTATCATTAGCTGTTGCTTTCTACCAAGGGAGAATTCCGCTTTAGATCAAAACGGCATAGATGGCTTCATAGGAGAATCCGGGCCCAGGCTCCACGCATCCACATAGAGGTGCGACATGAGATCTGCAAAGCCGTTAACTGAAGAAAAGAAAAAGCTGAGCAACCTCCGGACAGCTTTGGCGGCGACTACTCGTTGCACGCAGGCAGTCATGCAAGCCACCAGCGAGAGCGTGCTCATGGAGCAAGTATGCTCCATTATCGTAGGCGCAGGATACCGCTTTTGCTGGGTTGGAGTCGCTGAACAAAACGACGAAAAATCAGTGCGTCCACTTGTGTGGGCTGGATACGAGAATGGATATCTGTCCAGCGTAAAAATTACATGGTCTAATTCGAAACATGGTCGAGGTCCGACAGGGAGAGCCATCCGATCGGCAAAGCCTGTAGTCTTCCAGGATCTTGCAGGCAATCCAGATTTCTCCCCTTGGCAGACAGAGGCTACTAAACGAGGATACCGTTCCAATTCTGCTCTGCCCCTAATGGCCCACGGAGTACCCTTCGGGGCGCTTACGATCTACGCCGACCAACCGGGTGTCTTCGGCGCGGCTGAAATGGAGTCGCTGACCAACCTTGCCGAAATCTTGTCATTTGGGATTACGAGCCTTCGTGAACGGCAACAGACCGAGCTTGCTCTAAGGGAAATCAGCGAACTCAATCAGCAGGTCATCTCCGACGCTCACGAGGGCATCATCGTTTACGACCAGGACCTTCGTTGCCAGCTATGGAATCCGTACATGGAGGAACTCACCGGCATCCCGGCCCAGGAAGTGGTAGGCAGCCTTCCCTTCGAAAAATTTCCCTTCCTCCCCAAACTAGGCGCGGAACCGGGGCTGAGAAAGGCGCTGGCCGGCAGAGCGAATGTTTCCGACGACCTTCCGTTAAGGCGTCCCCAGAGCGAACGGACGTTTTGGGTGTCCGGGCGGCATTCTCCCCTGCGCAACAGGTTTGGGCAGATAACGAAGGTGCTCGCAACTGTGCGAGATGTCACCGAACGCAGAGAAGCGGAAGAAGCCCTGCGCCAGAGCGAGCGCCGGTTGCGGCAAGCCGCCCGTGTTTCCCAGATCGGCATCTTCGAGCATGACCACATCACCGACACAATTTACTGGTCGCCAGAGCAACGAAAAACGTACGGTTTTGGCCCCGACAAGGTGGTGACCTTGCCAGTGTATTTGGATCATGTATACGCCGAGGACCGAGAGGCAATGGCGGCGGCTGTCCGGCGTGCCCACGATCCGGCGGGTGACGGGTTGTTCGACGTTGACCATCGGATCGTAAGCGCCGACGGTAGTCTCCGGTGGCTCACCACCCGGGCGCAAACCTTCTTCGAAGGAGAAGGTGAAGCGCGCCATAAGGTACGCACCATCGGCGCCGTGCTCGATATCACCGAGCGCAAGCGGGCAGAGGAACAACTGCGGTTGAACCTCCAACAAGCGACCTTTCTTTGGAAGATCGGCCGTTTACTCAGCGGCAGCCGGTCTGTGGATCACGTCGTGCATACCGCCGTCGACGGGGCGACAGAACATCTTGGCTGTGACGTGGCGCTCTTTTTCCAGAAAGAAGGCGAGACCCTGCAGCTCCAGGCAGTTGGGTCAAGCGACCCTCGATTCACACCGGACGCTCCACTCACACACTGTGTAGGTCAGTGCCTTTGCGGGCTAGCAGCTCGGGATGGAGAGCCGATCTATTGCATCGACATATTTAACGATCCACGCTGCACCTGGGAGGAGTGCAAGAAGGCCGCACTCCGTTCCTTTGCTGCCTTGCCCTTGAAAAATGCAGACCGGGTAATCGGTGTTCTTGGAGTAGCGTCAGGTACGCAACGTGACTTCGAAAAAGAGGCGTCCTTCCTCGAGACCCTTACTGCCCAGGTGGCGTTGGCCCTAGCCAACGCACATTCATACCAGGAGATGACGCGGCTGAAGGAGAACTTTCGGCTGCTTTTCGAACAAGCTCCTGACGGCATCTTTCTCGCCGATGCACAGGGCCACTTTCTGGATGCCAATCTCGCTGGTGTGCGAACACTGGGTCATTCGCTGGACGAGATTCGAGGTATGACGATAGCCGATATCGTCGCTCCCGAGGAGATCGAACGGATCGCACCGGCGGTCGCTCGCCTGGCGGGCGGTGAAGTAGTGACGAGCGAGTGGAGATTTCTGCGAAAAGACGGTTCATGCTATGAGGGTGAACTTGTAGCCAGACAATTGCCCGACGGAAAACTGCTGGGGATAGTCCGGGACGTCACCGACCGCAAGCGGGCGGAACAAGCCCTGCGCGAGGCAGAAGAGAAATATCGCGGGATCTTCGAGTCGGCTGTCGTTGGTATTTTCCAAAGTGACCTAAACGGGCGCTATCTTAGCGTAAATCCAGCGATGGCACGTATGCTTGGTTATGGCTCTCCCCAAGAGCTGCTAACCAGCATCACTGATATTTCCCGGGAAGAGTATGTCGATCCCGAAAGTCGCAAGGCGTTCCAACTTTTGGTAGAGCAGCAAGGAGTCGTACAGAACTTTGAGCGCCAGGTCTATCGCAAAGACGGCAGCAAGATTTGGATCTCTGTGAATGCCCATGCTGTGCGTAAAGATGGGGTAGTGATAGGTTACGAAGGCACGTACATGGATATCACGGAACGTAAGCTTTTGGAGGCAGAACTGCGCCAAGTCCAGAAGATGGAAGCTGTAGGGCGTTTGGCCGGGGGTGTGGCACACGATTTCCACAACATCCTCGGCGTGATCATTGGCTACGCCGATCTCTCGCTCAGTCGGTTTGCACCGGAAGATGAAGTAAACAGATACCAGGCGCAAATCAAGAAAGCTGCGGATCGGGCCGTCTCACTCACCCAGCAACTCTTGGCGTTTAGCCGGCGGCAGATTGTCTTTCCCAAACCCCTGGATCTGAACGCGGTAGTGCATAACATGATCACCATGTTGCTGCGAATGGTCCGCGAGGATATTGCGATTTCATTCCAGCCGACTACCCCGATTGACAGCATCAACGCCGATCAAGGCCAGATTGAACAAATCCTGATGAATCTGGTGGTGAATGCGCGAGATGCTATGCCGAGCGGGGGCCAGATCACCATCGAGACCGGGCATGCTGAACTTGACGAGCATTTCACTACCCACAATCCGGGTAGCCGTGCGGAACAATATGTAGTTTTGACGGTCAGCGACACGGGTTGCGGCATGGACGAAGACACCAGATCGCACATCTTCGAGCCTTTCTTCACCACCAAGGAAATTGGGCAAGGGACTGGCCTCGGACTCTCGACCGTGTACGGAATTGTGAAGCAGAGCGGGGGCTACATCTGGGTTTACAGCGAACCCGGCAAGGGCACAACCTTCAAGATCTATTTCCCAAGAGTGGCCGGAAGGGCCGAAGAGCCGGTGCCGTCCCATAAAGAAGCCGAACTTCCAAGAGGATCAGAGACAATTTTGGTGGTGGAAGATGATGAGACTCTGCGCGAACTGGCGGTTCGCTTGCTGCAAGATGCCGGCTACCAAGTCATCGAAGCAACAAATGCGGAGATCGCGCTAGACATCCTGCAGGTCAAACCAGGAATCGATCTGCTGCTTACGGATGTCATCATGCCCGGAAAAAGCGGGGTTGAGCTTCTGGGACAGGCCAAAGCACTCTGTCCCAATCTTCGTGCGGTATTCATGTCGGGGTACCCCGGCGGTCTGGTTGCTCTGCGCGGCGGGTTGATGCCAGAAGCTGCGTTCCTGGAGAAGCCGTTCAACCAGAGTTCGCTGCTCACGAAGGTTTACTCGGCCCTGCACAGCAAGTCTGCAAAATTGCAATCGCACTAATCGCACTAAGAGTGTAATTCACCGCTGTCGAACTGGACACGGAAGTTAGTTATGAAACCTCTGATTAAGTTCGTTTCGTGATAGCTTTGGGTAGGGCACGGCTTTAGCCGTGCCGCTAACGACCGCCAGAAATGCGGCTTTAGCTCTGAGGGGTACGACTTCCGATCTGAAAGACATTTAAGAAACACATCCTGGGAAGATAATCGGCAAAGTAGTAGCACGACAAAAGTAGCGTTCGCTCTGGCGGGCCAAATTTATAGAACACGCCCCAGCGTGGGCACTTTTCGTGAAATTTTTCCCTATTCTGCTATTTTCATCCTTGAGAGGATCTGGTAAATGGTCGCCCGACTAATCCTCAGAACTTCTGCAGCGCGGGCTTTGTTGCCGCCGACTCCCTCCAGCACGCGCAGCACGTGACGCCTCTCCATCTCTTCAAGCGGCAAGAAAGTCTCGTCCACAGACAGGTTTTCACCGAGCTGGCTGCGAAAACTTTCAGGAAGATCGGCGATGTCGATCAAGTTCCCATCCGTCATCATGCAGGCATTTCCAAGCACATTCTCAAGCTCGCGGATGTTGCCAGGCCAGGAATAGGTCGCCATTCGAGTCTGCACCCTTCGCGTCAGTCCTGCGATTGGTTTGTTGTATTCGGATGAAAACTGTTTGATGAAATGTCTTTCCAGGAGTGGCAAGTCCTCCCGGCGGTTCGCCAGCGAAGGCAGCTCGATTTCCACCACTGCCAATCGGTAATAGAGATCTTCCCGAAACTGTTCTTCTTGCACCATAGTTTTGAGGTGGCGGTTTGTGGCGGCGATTACCCGCACGTCGACATTGCGAGGCGTAGGCGATCCAACCCTTTGCACTTGATGGTCCTCCAGAACCCGTAACAATTTGGCTTGGGCTTGGAGAGAAAATTCCCCAATCTCGTCCAGGAATATGACTCCGCCGTCCGCGTGCTCGAACATTCCAGCCCTGTCCTGGTTTGCACCCGTAAAAGCTCCGCGCACATAGCCAAATAATTCAGTTTCCACCAAGGTTTCAACCAGGGCAGAGCAATTACAGACCACGAAATTGCCTCGCGCCGACTGACTGAGCCGATGCAGTGCATGAGCCGCAAGTTCCTTGCCCGTTCCTGTCGGGCCAGTAAGTAGTACAGTTCGGAAGTGCGGCGCAATGCGCCTTATCTTCGCGAAGACTTCCAGCATCAAGGGGCTACGGCCCACCATGCCCTCGAACTGGTAGGCATCTACCAGTTCGAGGTCTAGGTGCAGGGTTTTCTGTCGTCTCTCGGCTTCCATCAGCAAGCTTGTGATTCGGTCGCGAAGCTTTTCAATATTAAGAGGCTTCGTCAAGTAGTCGCATGCGCCCTTCTGAATTGCCTCGACTGCAGAGTCCGAAGAGTAGTGAGCGGTAAGCAGGATCACATCTGTTCCTGGATCAACGGCCACAATCCGTTCCAGCACCTCCATCCCGCTCATTTTCGGCATCACCAGATCAAGGAGGACGATCCTTGGACGAACCCGCAGAAACATCTCGAGGCCAAGTTCAGGGTCTTCCGACGCCAGTATTTCTAGTCCTTCCTGCTCTAGTGCTGCGGTAATCAGGTCGAGGGTTTGTCGGTCATCATCAATGGCCAACAGCTTGAGGACAGTCGGTTCGCTCATTGAACACCCCTGAAGTTCAGTTGCTTAAACAACAGGATACACCTATAGCCACTCACTGGAGCACGCGCACAATGGCGGCAGCGGTCGGCATCAGCGAAGCCAGCGTGCGCCGCATCTGGCGCGCCCATGGTCTAAAACCGCATCGCGTGGAGACCTCCAGGATCAGCCACGATCCCGCGTTCACCGAGAAACTGAAAGACATCGTCGGTTTTTATCTCCATCCACCCGAGCACGCGCTAGTGCTGTGCGTGGACGCGAAAAGCCA
This sequence comes from uncultured Acidobacteriaceae bacterium, assembly GCA_963827765.1. Taxonomy (GTDB): domain Bacteria; phylum Acidobacteriota; class Terriglobia; order Terriglobales; family Acidobacteriaceae; genus Acidiflorens. Next base: position 1,784,283 of record CAWHBX010000002.1, on the reverse strand, counting down.
GATTCAGGCCCTGGGCCGTACCCAGTCCGGGCTTGCCGCTGACCATGCAACTCACCGTCGTGGCCGCTTGCTGCGGCGCCAATCGCGAAACCGGAGGCCTGCCTCGACGCCCTGCTTGCAGCGCCCGGCGGCCCACGCGCTTCACCAGGGCCATCCAGCGGCTCACCGTGCCGCGAGCCACCCCGAAAACCCGCGCCGCCTCGGTTTGTGAAAGGCCCATCTGCACTGCCGCAACGACCCGCCGGCGAAGGTCTGCTTGCGCTTCCGCCGATAATGAACGAGCGTCTTGTTTTCTCATGCCCAACACACTAACGCGTCACTCGCTGCATGTCATTTATATTATGCTCCGATTAGCAACTTCGGCACCGCAGAAGGCCTTGATACCCGTGGTTTGGACGGTGACTGGCGCCGAATTGGTAACGAACACGACATTCGTAGTGCTAGCGCCGGAGACGGCGCCAACAGAGGTGAACACATAACCGCTCTTGGTGCCATTAGCTAGCACGGTGTCAATGATGCAGGCAGAAGTTGAAGTTGCCGTAGTACAACCAGCAGCGGGCGTTCCGAGGGCGAGCAAGGTTGCAGAATAACCCACAGTGGGATAAGAGTTTGAATACGATATCTGAGCCGTACCGATGGTACGAGTGGAAGCCGCGGCAGACGATTCGTTCGCCGCAATACGTGCGCGCAGTAGGTCCGGGATGGCAATGGCGGCGATGATCAGGTTGATCGCGACCACGATCAGAAGCTCGATGAGTGGGAAGCCTTTTTATTTGCGCATTGAAATTGTCCTCGTCTCCGTTTGACTTTTTTAATTGGATGACCAACTCGCATGTATTATGTGGATGAGCATAATCTCCTCCCAATCGTCGGGTCCAGACCACAAGAGCCCATGGAATCATTCCCTCATGGTGCGGAAACCAAAATCAACGCGTTGGGGACAACAGATGAAGCAACGTGTCGCACAGCCGGCCCGGATCAACAGGCTTGGGAAAGAATTCAGCCGCACCCAGGCGCTTGGCCAGTTCCTCGATGGAGTCTTCCGTGCTGCCACTGACGACCACCACCGGGATGCGCTGGGTCTTGATCGACATCCTTAGCCTTCTGAGTACCTCAATTCCCGAGCCACCCGGCATGTTGATATCAAGAACTATTGCATCCGGTGCGGAGCGCAGGGCAATCATCCAGGCCTGCAGCGCATCAAGCGCAGATACCACCTCAAATCCACTTTCTTCCAAAGACTTGGAGAGTAATCCTACTTGAAAGCGTGAGTCATCGGCTATCAGAATCTTCGCCATATGGGACCTTTCTGCCAACAATCTTTAACCGGAATTTTCTTGTTGACTTCAGGAACAGCGCCCAGTGCATACGCATCTTGTCCGTCCGCGACAGCGTGAAAAGATCTTCATCAAACTCTACTTACGGTTTGCTATCCGTACCCTCAACGTGCTACCGGCCCGGCTGTTCCCTATGCCGCCCGCGTGTATTGGCGAGCGTGGCTGAAATCCACGGGCTTGTAAATCATGAAGTTGACTCCACACAAAAGCACGTGCGTGTCTGATCCCAGGTCGACCATCGCGACCATCGTCGAGTTGCCATTGGGGGAGGACTTGCGGGTACTGCGCACGACGGGGGTTGGATCGTTGGCCGCGTTCCAATCCACGATCACTGCGTCAAGTCTTCGGTGAGTGAGTGCCTCGAGAGCTGGCCCAATCTCAGTGCAAACCTCAGTTCGGATGGCAAAGCGGTTCAGAATGTCATTCATGACAGTGAGAACCTCTGCGTCACTGCTGAACAGCAGACCGTCGAGTCGAATTTCCTCTTTCATAACAACACTTTCGATCGCATGGCACATCGTAGATCAAACTCGATGGTGAGACCCAACTTCCTGATGCGTCCCATTTGCCGGAAGTTCATTCATCCGTGGAAAACGGAGGTGCCATATGAATTCTGGACTGGTGTTCGCTGCATTGAAACTTGGCATAGACAATAAGGACCGCCATGCCCGATCTTCTTTATCGGCACTTCTTCTGGCAGGATTAGGGTGGTGGCAGGTACTTTAGTACTCGTGCGTAGACTGGCCACTGCAGTTATGCGGTTGTGCGGCTTCCGGGCAAGAAGCGAGGATATTGCAGGTTGTGATAAAGATCCCGGACAGGTGTGGCATTCCGAGGTGCCCAGATTTGTCGTGTCATCGGAATAAGATTTCGGCTGAGTGACCGGCCACAGAACGGAGTCGAAGTCGCGGGCGAACTCTTCCGCAGAGGTTAGGGCCCTTCCCGCAACCCGGAATCCGAGGAGCGGAAGGCGGCGCGTAGCAACGAATGCTTTCAAACACCGAAGAGCCGCAGTGCACAACGTGAAACATTACGGGAAGGATAGCGTCGTCCCAAGCGATGAGCTTGCTGTTGTGCCAGATTTTCCCGTCTAGTCAATCGCCATGCAGACTCCTTCGGCACAAAGAGTCGGGGAATTTTCCGACAGTTCAATGATCGAAAAAGTTGGTCTTCCAGAGTGGAACTATAACGTGGGAGTGGTGTTACCCAACGAAATCGGGCGTTCACAATCCAGACCATAGCGCCCGGGCTGGCGGCGCGATTCGCTGTCCTTTTTCTTAACGAATCGCAATGATGTTGCTGGCAACGCACGCACCTTCACCGGCGACGATCATCCGCATCGTGATGCGTTCTGCTTTGTAGTGGTGGGTACGATGCAACAGGTACCCGACGCCAACTCCCGCACCAAAACCTATAGCAGATCCGGCAGCCTCTCCGGAGGCACCACGTGTCACGAAGGGGCGCATGAGCGGATCGCCCTCGCGGAAGCCTTGGTTCAGGGCGCGCTGCGTGGTGATGGCATCGGCGGTGATCAGTCCGGCCAACATGCTGAAGTTCGCCTTGTTCTCGACCGTCCAGAAGGGATGTTGGCGGGGCGCATCGGGAAGCGCGAAGCGGTTCACCTTGAAACTCTGCCCCTGCATGGCGATGCTCAGTAGGAGAATCGAGAAGAAGTATTTCATATGGCCTCCAGTGATTATTAGCTTTGGTAAGCTCAGAGTAGGTCAGACGAATACGGTAGTACATGGCCCAATCTCGCAGGGTGAGTGGTCCTTTGGTAAGGGTAACTGTAGGCCTGTGGAAAGATTACTTGTGATGCCTGGCAGAAGGAATCCGCGTTATTTCGCGGCTTATCAATTGATTCTGCGGAACTTGTAGCACAAATGAGATCGGGATGGTTGTCTGAACGAACGTCCAAGGCCCGTTAGTAACTGTTACCTTGGTTATCTCTGTTGTCCCTTGCTAATGCCTTGTGCACTCGCACAATAAAACGACTTGGCGGCGAGCTTGATGCGGCGTGTTCCGGGGTAATATTGACCGAAGTAACGATCCACGAACCAGAAAGCTACACGCCACGCGGAAGGAAGCTCTTACCAACGCCTGAGGTTTTGATGAACCACGCGACGATGCCTCCGCTGTCTAATCACCGACTGACGCGGCACGAGTGCTGTGGTTGCTTTCTAATAGCTTCAACATAGCCTGGTCGTCAGCGGGTCTGGAGAAAAAGTACCCCTGTGCCATTTCACAGTTGAGCTGCTTGAGTAGATTGATGTGCTCTTCGTTCTCGGTTCCTTCGGCAACTACCTTCAAACCGAGGTTGTGGGCAAGCATAATGATGATCCGTACGATCTCGTAACTTTCCGGATCGCTGTCGATGTTCGAAATGAACCCCCGGTCGATTTTCAAGGTGTCCACTGGAATCCGGCGTAAGCGGCTGAGTGAGGAGTAACCAGTGCCAAAATCATCGATGCTCATGCGAACGCCGAGTGCCTTCAATTGCGAGAGCACATGACCGGATTTCTCCGCATCCCCCATGGCTATCGTTTCTATGATTTCGAGTTGCAAACAGCTCGGATCAACGCCGGTCTGCTCAAGGGACTGGCGGATTTCGCTGGCCAAATCGGGCTGGGCGAACTCCCTGGACGTCATGTTCACGCTCATGGTCAGAGGCGGCCTTGAAGGGAATTCAGACTGCCAGGTTCGGAGATGCTGGCAGGCTTCAAGCAACAGCTGCCGGTTCATGGGGACTATGAGCCCAATTTCCTCGGCAACCGCGATGAACTCAATCGGTGGAAGTATGCCCTCCGGTCGCTGCCACCGCGTCAGGGCCTCGAAGCCCGAGATCTTGCCGGTTTGCAGACACACAATGGGCTGGTAGTAAACCCGGAATTCTCCCTGGTCGAGGGCCTTGCGCAGGTCCGTCTCCAGGCTCAACCGCTTCACCGCGCTGGCATGCATGGCAGGGTCAGACACTTCACAACGGGCCTTTCCCGCCCGCTTGGCACGGTACATAGCTAGATCCGCGTCGCGCACCAGGTCCTCCGCCCGTGTGTGAGGGCTGGTACTGGAAGCAATCCCGATGCTCGCCGAAATTACTATTTCCTGTTGGTTCACAACAAAAGGAATCGCCAGTTCCGCTTGCACTCGCTCCGCAACGCGCACGGCTTCAATCGGGTCTCGTATGTCGTCCAGAAGAATCGTGAATTCATCGCCTCCGATTCTAGCTAACGTATCGTCGTTGGTAGGCGTGCCATGCACTTCGCTCGCGCGCGGACGCAAGACCGTGTCGTCTCGCCGCACAGAGTCTCTTAATCTTTGCCCAATTTGAATCAGCAGCTCATCCCCGGCCGTGTGTCCCAGGCTGTCATTGATGATTCTGAATTCGTCCATATCAATGAGCAATACTGCGGATTTGTAGTTCGATTGTCTTTTGGAAAGTGTCAGCGAGTGTTGCAACCGGTCCAGAAACAGCGCGCGATTGGGCAAGTTGGTGAGCCCATCGTGGAGTGCATGGTGGGCCAGCATTTCTTCGGCCCGCTTCCGCTCGGTGATGTCGCGGTTTACGATTACCAGCTTGTCGATCTGGCCTTTTGCATTTCGGATCGCGTTCGCAGTCGACTCCAGAGTGCGCCAGGAACCGTCTTTGTGGCGCATCCGGTATTCCACCCGCTCTCCCTGGCCGGTCACGCGCGCTTTTTCCGCTGCTTTCAAAACTCGCGGGCGATCGTCAGGATGAATTTGCTCGATAGACGAAGCGTCTTTCAGTTCCTCGGGAGAATACCCGAGGACTTTTTGATAGGCGGGGCTGTTGTACAGTCGGCGGCCATCGCTGTCGACGAGCGCGATCATATCGGCGGCATTTTCACTGATGAGTTGAAAAAGCTGATCGCGCTCCGCCAGTTGTCGTCGAATGCGGTGGAGCTGCAGGTGCTGATAGACCGCGTAAATGTCGAAGATCAAGACCAGTGCTGCCAGCCCGCGTACCCATTCCCTGAGATCTAACCAGTACGAAGCGTCGGTCTCCCGATTAAACCAGGGAAGGGTAAATGAGATGATCCCCAAAGTTAATGCCAGCGTTACCACAACAGCGAATCCCCACAGCCACCATTCATGATTTTCGATGCGGCCGATCTCAGTCGGAATCGTCTCGGGGCTGCTCGAGCTTACGTGTTGGAATGATTGCTGACTCATGCCGTTCGACTATCCACCCATGACCTTTACAGAGTTTAGTTCGCAGAAAGACATAATGGGAGTTACGAAAGAAGTGCTATTCGTTTTGGACCATCGTTCGGCACAAAAAGTTCTGCGCATAAGGTTTGGTCATCGGGATGGCCGGAATGGGACGGCACGTACTGTTCGTTCATCCGCTCGTCTTCCTAATCAGTGCTGACGTAACACTTAGCAAGTTCTGACGTGTTATCACTGCTGCACAGTAACCTGCATCTGAACTGAATGAGAAGTGCCATTCCACGCAGTCGCTGTGACCGTAATCGTGTAAGTGTGGTTCGTGGGCGGCGTTTTGTTGCCGGGCACCGCGTTCTGGCACCCGCTAAACAGAACCAGGCTCGCCACAAGCACGAGTAATGCTGCTTTACATGTTGCCCGTGGAATGCGCCAGAAAAACATTCCTCCGAGGATTGGCATTATTGCCAGAGCCATGAGACCTCGTCCAGGACCGAGCAAGGAGGCGCTCGATTTGGTAGCGGTGACCTTTAGTTGTGACGAGGTCGCTGCCCCCTTTACCACGTGCAGGACACTCGGTGTGAAGGCACAGGACAGTGTTGTCGGAAGATTTTGGCACGAGAGATGAACCGAACCGATGAACGAATTGATTGGGGACAATGAGACTGCCGTCGTGACCGTTCCACCCGAAGTTACATTCACAGCCAGTGGGTTCGCTGTGACGGTAAAGTCTGGTGTTGGTTGCGAAGCGGTAGTGTTATACAAAACAGAGACCCCAGTAAAATTCGCATCGGCGGTGACGACATCGGGCCATCCGTTGTTGTTGAGGTTCGTAATCGCCAACGCCAACGCACCGCCGCCCGCGGGGAATTCAGTAGGTCCGACGAAATTACCCCCGTCGGAACCCAGCAAAACTCCGACTGAACCATAGCCGGAATTGGCATAAACAATATCCGGGTAGCCATCTTTGTTCACATCGGACACGGCCACTTCTCCAGGAGATATATTCCATTGGGACAGCAACAAACTCGCGGGGTAAATGCTCGGCGGATTGAAGGTACCGTCTCCATTGCCGAACGCAACCGCAATGTTACCGGCGCTAGGAGAAGTGACGGCGAGATCGATATTCCCGTCGTTATTAAGGTCACCGGCCGCTATCCCGTAGACTCCAGACATTGTCGTGTCGTAATCGGGCGCTGCCGTGAATGTGCCGTTCCCATTGCCCAAGAGGATGGCAACCCGTGAGGTGTTCGCCATCGCAATGGCGAGATCCGGTTTACCGTCGTTATTGAAGTCAGCGGTTACAATTTCGGAGCCGACTCCTGAGATAGTGTATGTTCCCGCGAGCGCCAGCGAGCCCTTGCCATTATTGAGCAGGATATAAACTACCGAATCTTGTCCGACTACAGCGACATCGGGCCATCCGTCTCCGTTCAGGTCAGCTACGACGAGGCCGTTCGTGATACCCGGAAGCGGTATTGACGTGGGCGATTGAAACGTGCCGTTGCCATTGCCGCGCAAAACTTCCACGGCTCCGGTTGCCCAGTTGGAGGCTACAATATCAGCTTTGCCATCCTTGTATAGGTCCCCCACAGCGACGTAGCTGAACGCGTGGTTTTGAGCGTAAACGACTCCCTTGCCGAGACTCCCGTTACTTTGTGTCAGAAACACCACAAGTCCCAAGCCGGGCGACGTGGAGCTTTGCCCGACCACAAAGTCGGGAACGCCGTCGCCATTAAAATCAGCCGAAGCAATGCTGAACGCGCCCCCTAAACTGTTCGATCCTGGAGGCATAACGATGTTAGTTACAGGTGCCGCCTGGAACGTCCCATCGCCGTTGCCAAGCGCCAACACCACTGAGGACCGGTTATCTGAAAGAATGACATCAAGATCGCCATCGCCGTTGAAGTCCGCCAGCACCGGCCTGGTAGATGGCGATCCCCCGACTGCGTACTCTGTGGTGGGAGCAAGAAATGTGCCGGCACCTTTTCCCAGGAAAACCGACAGATCTGATTCTGCCGCGTTAGTGACGATTAGATCTGCCTTGCCATCCCAGTTCACATCTGCAATCGCGAGCGCGATTGGGTCATTGCCGCTCCAGAGGGAAGCTCCCTGCTGAACCAAATTTCGACCGCCGTGGTTGAGGAAGACACTAACGGTGTTCCAGTTTCCGTTCGCGGTGGCCACATCGAGCAGTCCATCCCCGTTTAGGTCGCCCACGGCAACAGAGTTGGAAACGGTTGCGCCCGCATTTTTCCCGTCACTGCTCTGAAAAGGAATGCCAGCCAGAAATCCGCCTTTACCATCTCCAGGATAGAGCGTGTTGTTCGTAACCAGATCGAGGTTGCCGTCCGCGTCCACGTCTGCCAACACGCCGATCGATACCTGTGCGGGGAAAGATGTCATTTGGGGAGACCCAAACCCACCTTGTCCATTGCCCAAAAGGTAAGCAGCCTGGTATGACTGACCGTCAACAACTACTACGTCCAATATCTGGTCATGGTTAACGTCCCAGAAGGCCGCTGCAACCGGAGAATTTATTCCGGTCGTGAATGTCTGCGGTGCGGCGAAGGTTCCATCTCCGTTCGAGATCAGCACATCCATCGAGTTCGAATGTACCAAGACGACGTCGTCTGACCCGTCGTTGTTCACGTCTGCCACAATGATGAGATCTTTCGCCCCAAATGACACCGGGGTTAGAATCGGTGCGTCAAAACCTCCAAGACCGTTATTAAGTAGAACAGCGAGGCAAACACCCGTAGGCGATTCACAATCCTGGATAGGCGTAGCAACGTCGGGTAACGTGTCGCCATTAAAGTCACCGCCAACCACGGGATAGCTAGCTGCACCGTCCGATGCGAACTTCGTCGCGGAAAGGAATGTTACTGCTGGGGGCGTCGGTAGCGGCGGCGGCTCGTCAGGCTTGGGGCGCAACTGCTTCCTTGAGTTTACAGCGCCATTTGAGAATTGCACACTTCTGCTTTGCGACGGTTCGACAACATACTCGGACTTGGAGAGGATGTGTTGATCCCGCGATGGTATTTGGCCCCAAAGGGCCTTGCCTAAACCGAACACCACAAACAAGAGTGACGCAACCCAAAAAAGTTTAGTTTTCATAGGTCCCTCGCCTTAAACCAGTTTTCTATTCCGATTCCAAAATGCGAACGTCGAGCAATCCGTCAAGTTCTTGTCGGCGCGCAGAGCGCAATCGGAAAAATAAATGGCCACGATAACATAATCTTGGTACTGTCAAATCCGTGGTACAAGTTCTCGGGGGACGCAGCGGTTCTGACAGGCTGCGGGTTGAAGCTCCGGGGTCGCCGAGAAAAACAAAACCGACAAGAACAACATGGGATGCGCCGAGTATTGTTGCGGCCCGATTGGGACCCGCTGCTTAGAACCATTTCGCATTGGACTTTACTGGCCATCGCAATATTTGTGCCGACCTCAGGCACTACCTCGATTTCATGCTCGAAACAACCCCGGTCTCAATATTTCCGCTGATTTTCTTCGCTTCAAGGTGAGCGCGCAGCTTCATAAGTGCAGCGGAATGTATCTGCGAAATTCTTGAACTGTTCAAATCCAACATTGAAGCGATCTCGTGTATCGTCAGTTGTTTGAAGTAATACAGCGATAGGATCTGTTTTTCTCTTTGGGAGAGGTTGGACATCGCTTGCGACAGATGTTGCTTCATCTCCGACCGCAGACACTGTGCAAACGGGTTTTCTTCAGACTTAGCAGGTGCAGACTCGATTAGATCGCGAGTGTCCACACGATCTTGGCCGAATGCGGCTTGCCGGTCGACTGATTCCAGGCCGTGAAGAGTGCTGGCAAGCTTCCTTAGATCTGCCAACTCCAATCCCACTTCGTGAGCGATTTCTTCTTCCGTTGGTTGGCGACCCAACCTCCGCGAGAGTTGTTCTGAAGCTGCATTTAGCTTGCGGCTCTTGTCACGCATTCGCCGTGATGCGTGGTCAAGAATTCGCAGGCCATCGAGGATTGCACCCCGAATACGGAACTGTGCGAATGTCTTGAACTGGACTTTTCTTGTGGAATCGTACTGCGTTGTCGCGCCCAGGAGTCCCAGAACGCCAGAATGGACAAGATCCTCAAGGGGTACAAACACGGGGAGGCGTTTATGGATTCGCCGAGCAATGAAATGCACCTCGTTCAGGTGATTCAGAACAAGTTCGTCGCGTTTCTTAAGGATAAGCGATGCTTGGGCACGTGAGAGTACTGGCGATCTCATTTTCTTGTCCTCACTGTAGCCGTCTCTTCAGCAGCCATGACATCTGGGAAGATGGATTCACCTCTTGCAGCAATAACACTGCAAGAGCTTGCTGCTGTTTTGTAGTAAATTCCACACAAGCTACTACGGCAATTAGTGTTCCTTAATCAGACGACTTATTGATCTCTATCAAAAGTAAGGGCTTATGTTCTGAAACCGTGATGAGGGATAGCTTAATCCGTGAACAATAGCTGGAAATATGTACAAAATCCGGACATAGCGACTGAGGCCGCCATTCCCGAGATGGAATGGCGACCAAAAAGGAGCGGAGTTGAAGTGGATCTCGCACTGTTTGGGCGAAGAGTGATGCCTAGGCTCGCCGGTGGTATTTCACGGCGACAACAAGTGAAATCACCTGGCAGACGTTGCCGCTGCCGTCAAACGGACAGGTTGTTTTGTTGATCGACTTGACGAATGCGCCGGGCCAGCATGCTGTACATCGTTGCCCGGCTGATACCGAGGATTTCCGCTGCCCGGGCTTTGTTGCCGTTAACCAGTTTTAGAACATATTCCAAGTGGTGTGACTGGACTTCTTCGAGCGTCATGAAAACGGAAGCCTTGTCTGCTCCGGCCGTCTGCATGCGTATGGCCTCAGGCAAGTCCGTATCATTGATAACCTTGCCCTGAGCCATCATGCAAGCGTTCGCAATCACGTTTTCCAATTCCCGCACGTTTCCCGGCCACGAGTGTCGGGACAGGAGAATCTGGGCGCGTCGCGAAATCCCGTTGAACTTTTTGCCGTATTCGGCTGAAAAATTTTGCAGGAAGTGCCGCTGCAACAACGGCAGGTCCTCCTTTCGGTCGGCGAGAGGTGGGAGTTGGATTTCAATCATGGATAGTCTGTAGAACAGGTCCTCCCGGAACTTCCCTTTGCCCGCTAGTTCTCGCACATTGCGGTTGGTGGCGGCGATCACATGAACATCGACTGTACTGGTCACGGGTGATCCAACCCGCCGCAATTCTTGAGTTTGAAGGATACGAAGCAACTTGGCCTGGGCCGTTAACGATAATTCGCCGATCTCATCCAGGAATAGGGTGCCATGGTTGGCGTATTCAAAGAGGCCTGCTTGATCATGGGTCGCACCGGTGAAAGCTCCTTTCACATGCCCAAAGAGTTGAGTCTCCATCAAAGTTTCCGCCAAGGCCGAGCAGTTCCCAACCACGAATTTTTCGCGGGAACGAGGGCTTAGGTTGTGAAGCGCCTTGGCGATCAGTTCTTTCCCGGTTCCGGTGGGTCCGGTTAGCAGCACTGTCTGAAACAAGGGGGCAACACGACGGATCCTGGAAAACACTTCCAGCATTCTTGGACTTCGACCCACCATACCCTGAAACTGGTACGCTTCCAGCAGTTCGTTGTCGAGTTCCTGGGTGAGTCGTCGCGTTTCAGCCTGCGCAATAAGGCCCGAAACCAATTGGCGCACTTTGGAAGGGTCTAACGGCTTTGCAAGCAATTCACTGGCTCCTCTTGCAACCGCAGCTTGAGCCGCGGTCTGGGACCAGCGATCCGTCATAATTACCACTTCGAGCGCTGAATCTCTCTCAAACAGATCGTGCAACGGCACTTTCCCATCACACAACCCTGAATCCAAGAGAACCACTTGGGGTAGAAAATCGCGATAAATGCTTATTCCCGTGGTCAAGTCGCCTGCCCTCAACGCTGCTACGGGCAAACCCAAGACTGCGCGATCAAAGTCTGCCGCCACTCCAACGTCACTATCAATCACTAACGCGGAATAATGAGTGTCAGACATAAACGAAATGGCACACCGATACGCTTTCCAGAACCTGCTCGCGCCCCACTGAACCAAACAATCGCGATCTCTAGACCTTCGCTTGCCCGTTATCGCTCAGAGGCTGCGCCGTGCGCGGATTGAAAGGCACGATTTGCGGCCGGTACGCAGTGAAAACCCCATCTCTGCCGCTAATCGTACCATAAGATTATCTTATCTAGAAGATGCCGCAATCTGTTCAAAAAACTCAGCCCGAACATGCATCCATCAGTTGACGCCACTACCGGTGGTCGTGACCGAGCATTTCCCAAAGACCGGCCACTTCATTTTTCAAGCGTAGAATGTAACGCCATGCATCGAAGCATTGAAGACCAACGCCATGATGACTACAAGCTACTATATGAGGGGAGAATTTGCCGATCGGGAGTCCCAGCGTTTACGAAATCCGAAAAATGTCCACCTGAACCCCTCGAACTGCTGACCTGGACCCCAAAAATCCGAACACGAGTACGTCTGATTTCACATTGCAAATTAAGGAGAAGCTCGGTGGAACCCCAGGTGCAAACCACAAGCGGAGGCGCTCCACTCTGTTACAAAATCCGAACAATACAGGTGAAAACTCGACAAAAACTTTGGTATGAAGTAATTGAGTGGGTGTGCGAGCAGCTTCATCCACTTTGGTTCGTGTTAGCTTGTCGCCCTTTTAAGCACCACATGGGGGCATAGCTTTCGCGGAACAGTCCCAGACGCGCCAGGAGCGTGAAATGTCGCTTGCTGGGATGGCGTTACGCAAAATTCGCGAATCCCTTGGCCTCATCATGAGGGATGTCGAGAAAGCCAGCGCGATTGTTTCGCAACTACACGACAGTCGGGAATACGTGATCCCTCCTCGCAGACTGTTCGATATAGAAACGAAGGAAATTGTCCCCAGCGTGTTCCGTTTCTATTCTTTGGCAGTCATCTATCACAGACCCGTGCGGAAATTGTTGCAGTTTTATGGGATAGATTTGGATGGGACAGGAACCGATTGGAACGCGTCGAGGCCAGCCAACTCACACCTGGTCGCATTAGAGAACGGACGGGGCATCTGCGAGATGACCGTCAAACTGGATCCGGGATTCGATTTGCGGGAGACCTCCGACATAGGTCGCATGGTAAAGCAGTGGGGCGCGGTGCCGTTCTCTTTACTAGTCCACTTGGCTGGTCAGGACTTCACCTACGGTTTCATTCGGTTTCATTGGCAATGAAGACTTCACTATGTATCCGATTCTGCAGCCGGGAACGTTTGTTCAGGTCGATGAGTCGAAGAGGGTGGTGATGGAAGGCCAGTGGCGATCAGAGTACGAACGCCCGATCTACTTTGTGGAAACCCGAGATGGATTCACATGCTGCTGGTGCTCATTTCGACTCAACTCGCTGGTCTTGCAATCACACCCTCTTTCTCCAACGCCGGTGCGAATTCTCAAATATCTCCAGGAGGCCGAAGTGATCGGGCAAGTGGTCGGCGTCGCTATGAGGCTTTGTCGTTCTTGAAGTTGAACGCCACCACTGTTTGTCCGACTTACGCAGTGTCCAGTCTACGCACGAGCACTAAGGTATCTGCCGCCACCCTGTCCTGCCAGAAGAAGTGCCTACAAAAATGATTCGGTATGACTATTTTATCTTCGTTGCAGGTGTTAACGCGGCAGACACTAGTCCAGAATTCATACGGTACCTCTGTTCTGCATAGATGGACCAACTTCCGGCAAGTGAGACATAGGCAAGGAGTTAGGTGTCATGATCGAGTTTGGTTTACAACGTGCCATTAGATCAAAGGGGGCTTATGAAAGAACAGATCCGGCTCGACGGTCTATTGTTCAGCAATGACGCACAGGTTCTCGGTGTCATGAATGACATTCTGAACCGCTTTGCCATCCGAACTGAGGTTTGCACTGAGATTGGGCCAGCTCTTGAGGCAGTCACTCACCGAAGACTTGACACGGTAGTTGTGGATTGGAACGCTACAAACGATCCAACCCGCGTCGTGCGCGGTGCCCGCAAATCCTCCCCCAATTGCAACTCTACCATCGTTGCGATGGTCGACTCGAACTCGGAAACGCGCGCTCTTCTGGTCGGTGCTAATTTCATGCTTTACAAACCCGTCGACCTCGACCACGCGAGCCGGTGCATCCGGGCAGCGTATGGAACCATGCTTCAAGAACGTCGACGGGTTGCTCGAATCTCGGTCGACATCCCCGTGACCGTCAGAGCCTCAAAAATCGGAATTGTTGAAGGCCGAATCAACGATCTCAGTGTAGGTGGGTTGGCTCTACAGTGTGCACGGGCACTGCACATCGATTGCGAGGTTTCACTGGCGTTCTCGCTTCCCAGCACCAATGGCTTGGTGCGCGTAGTCGGCCGGGTAGTCAATGACAACGCAACAGGGCGAGCTGGCGTTCGTTTTTCTTTTGTTCCCGAGGACGATCTCACCTTGCTTGAAAGCTGGCTGGCAACGGAGTTGGCCAAATTGGAAAATGCGGAGATGCCCGATCGCCAAGCGAAAGTTTCGGAGAACGACGAGAATACAGACGTCGTGGGACCTTTGAGTAATCTGAGCAATATGGCCCTACCATCGATCCGGTGCAAGAATCAGGAGGAGAACTGAACATGACAGCCGGTGAACCGCAAGTGGCGACGAGTATGGTGGCTCTCTCCCGATCATCCCGAACGCTAGTTTCTTATATTTATGCAAACCCTCAGACTAAGAACACTAGGGGCGTCGGCGGGTCAAATCAAACTCGAGAGGTGACTCTGAAATGAAGATTCTCGTGATCGAAGATAGCCGCTTTCTACGTATTGCGATAGAGAGGGTCTTGACCAGGGCAGGACACTCTGTGACTGGCGCTGCGGACGGTCGCGATGGTTTACAGGCAGCTCGTACCAGCCCCCCAGAGATCATTCTTTTGGACATGATGCTTCCAGGGCTGGAAGGCACGAGTGTGCTGAAGGCATTGAAGGAAGACGTATCAACCGCGCAAATCCCCGTTATCGTATTGACAGGGCTGTCCCAGATGAATGAAGCGAAGCTGAAGAACGATGGCGCCGCAGCATATATTGAGAAATCATTCTTAGACCTGGGGCAAAATGCGGATCTCCTAATCCAAAGTGTCGAAAGCGTGCTCAAGAGATCAGTTGCAGCAACCGGGTCGAGTCCTAGCTGAGACTGCCGGGCCACTTCGTCGTTGTGGAACTGCCAAACTGGCGTTCGCGTTGTCAAAATGTCGGCACTTGTATAACTCGAAATCCTTACCCGGAAATTGTGTCCCACTCGAAGTGGAAACCCATTACTGGCGTAATGATTCCGATCAATGACAGGCCTAAAACAATGCAATAAGTACGGATATAGCGAGTGGAAAGCCTTGCTGCGCTGACCTGCCGCGTGCTTCGCTGCATCTTAGCCAATGTTGGCATATAGCTGTTTGGTTTCTGGACAATCGTCCAATTACGAGACATCACTGACTTATCATCGTCCTTTAACTGCCTGGGGGATCAATAACTTAAGCTGCCGACGGTGTGGAACCTAAAGTGCATACAAAAAAAACGGAGATGACGGTGAATACGATTCTTCTGGTCGGGGACCGCTGGTTCTTGCGAATAATGTACGAAAGAACCCTGGCGCGATCCGGCTGCTGTCTGGTGACTGCCTGTGACGGTGATCACGCCTTGGGGTTAGCTCGCGAAAGCGTACCTGCCCTGATCTTTTTAGACATGTTTGCTGCCAAAGTTGACAAGACCGCAGGTTCTTCGATCACTTCGGACAGCCCCACAAACCGCCCCAGTTTCCATTATTGTGAGCAGCAGCCCTCCCCAGAGCAACGAGCGTCAATCGAGAAAGGGCGACACTACAGCCTACTTCGACAAATCGAAACTCGGACTGCACCAACATTCGGGATCTCTGATTCAGATCGTGAAGCGAATATTGAACTAACAGACCGAGGAAGACGGCGATGCCGAACTCCTAAGCCTCGATCTTCCTACGCTGCGGGGGAAAACGAAATATGACATCTGACATGGCATTTGAATGTTTGATCGTATCCCAAGATCCAGCGGTGTTCAGCACCATGGATCGAGTTATGCACAACCTCTCAATCCACACGAATTTATGCCAGAATCCTTCAAGAGCCGGGGATTATTTGGCGGATGGTAGTACGGATCTCCTTGTGATTGACTTGGATTCCGAGCATACTTCGGAACTGATGCATCAGGTGTTCGAGTCACGTATGCACCAGAAACCGACAGTTCTTGCCGTTTCGGCGACGGATTGCGTCCTGCCCGGTGTTCACGTCATTCTCCGAAAACCTGTGACGCCTGAATCTGGAACGAAGTCAATGAAAGCGGCTTATTCGAGAATGCTGCGGGATTATCGGCAACACACCAGGTTTGCTATTATGACCCCTGTCCTGGCTATCGACGAGAACGACCAGATACTCAGCGTGACCGTCACCAATATTGGGGAGGGTGGAATTGGTCTCACTTGTAAGGAGAAACTGGCAGTCGGGAGCATCGTGTCGTTTCGGGTGCCGTTGCCAGGTTTGGGTACCGCACTTCGCGTCCAAGCTCGTGTTCTATGGTCTCGCGGCGAGTATGGTGCTGTGGGATGCGAGTTTGCCCACATTTCTCCGGGTGACCTCCATGTTCTGCATGCGTGGCTTGAAAGCAAGTACCGGTTCAAGAGGCCCTTGGTTCCGGTTTAAGAAACGGCCCTGAGTGTATCGACCTGGCGGCCCGGTTGTAGCGCCTGCTGTCGGAGTAAATTCGGCGGGGCGTACCTAGCGAACTTTCCCAACAATTGGATACCTTTGGAGTTTGTGCCTGTGTCCGGGTACCAGCCTGCCACTCCACCCTGTGGCTGAAATGAGCCAGGTGAGTCCGTCAGCATCGCAACCTGGTTCATGATCGGCGCGCCGATGCCGTCGTTGAATGCCGGGATAACATTGCCGTTGTTTGGGTCGATGAATGGGCATTAATGCAGTCCTAATAGCAGGGTGTAGGACAGAACGGATCGCCAGCCGCGCAGATAGCCGGCACTCCCGAACCGGTGAAGTTGCCCGGTCCTGTGAGGGTGAAGCCAATTTCAGGTCGTCGTGCCGGTCGAATTAACAGAAGACTGGCTGTCCACGCTCAAGAAGCCGAACGGGAACCCTCTGGCTTCAGGAACCAAGAAGAAAATCAGAGACCTCATGCACGTTCTCTACGAACACGCCATTCGCTACGAATGGATCGACCATAATCCCATCTCGGCCGTTGGCCAGGGTGGACAGCGTTTGTCAACCCCGACCCGTCTCAGCGTCGATCAGCTATCCCAGCTCATATTCGAAGTCCTGAAACCGCGAGAGCGCGTCATGGTGCTGCTCGATTTCGGTACGGGACTTCGCAGAGGAGAGTTGAGTGGCGTCAAATGGGAAGATATCGACTTCGGGGAAAAGAAGCTCACCCCAGGCGCTCAATTATTAAGCAGCACGTGGGACCAGTGAAGACGGAAAGTCGAAGAACTCAATTCCCCTCGACGATGACCTCCTTGAAGAGCTGTTGGTTTGGCGAAGGGAAACGCCCTATGCCGCAGACAGCGACTACATCTTCGCCAGCCCCAAGATGAAGGGTAAACAACCATACTGGATGAGTCGCATCATGCAGTAGCACATCAAGCCTGTTGCAACCGAGGCAGGGATCGAAATCAAGGGATGGCACACGCTGCGCCATTCTTATACCACATTGCTATGGCAGAATAACGGTGACCCAAAAGTCGTTCAAGAGCTGCTGCGGCACAACTCCATCAAAGTGACCATGGACATCTACGATGAAGCGATGTCGGACGAGAAGTAGATGGCGCACCGCAAAGTGCTTCGTCTGGTCACTCGCAAACAGGATCGTACCGTAATGCGTACCGCGTCGGAAACTGGGATTCCTGCAAGTGCCTGATTTTATTGGCGTCCCCGACGGGATTTGAACCCGTGTTACCGCCGTGAAAGGGCGATGTCCTAGGCCAGGCTAGACGACGGGGACGCTTCTCGGTGAGATGATAATTGGCTGCCGGAATTCATAGTAACAGGGCGTTTTCGCCGCGTCAAAGCTAGCAGAGCGCACTGCAATTCCCTGGGCCCCGCAGTCGTGCCACTCTGAAAAACAGGCTGTGGAGACGCTGCGTGTTGCATCTTCCGAGGACTCCTGCGCTGCCAGTCGAGAACATCGCCATCCGGATTCCGGGCTGCGCGCTCCAAACTACTCGCCCTTACGGACCGGCCAGCAAAAACACCGGATTCTGCGGCGGACTGAACGAGCTCGGCGGAATCGGTGCGCGCGAACCGACCGGGGCCGGCAGGTTCTCGATGTAGGTGTCGTTGGAGGTATCAATAATGTTGACATTACCTCCATCGCAACTGGACAGATACGCGCGCGAACTGTCGCCGCCGGCCGCCATCATGAAGCGGAAATTCGTCGTGGCGCAGACCGGAGCGTAGTACGGAAGGGTATTCGGGTTGGTCGCGTCCGGAAAACCGGGCAGACCAATTGTCTTCGTGATGGAGTTGTTCAATAAGAGATTCACGACGCTGACCTGCGGGAAGATGTTGCTGCCCGTGCCCGAACCCGACACGGGATACGTCGTCCCATTGGTGTTCGTGGAATTAGGTGCCTGGAAACACGTACCCGGACAAGCGGGCGTACCGCTCACAATCGCGCTAACGATATACGTTCCGTCGAATCCACTCACTTGGGATGTGTCTGTGCCAGTAACAGTAACCGTCACGCCCGGGTTCAGGTCGTGCCCTGCTGTCAAGGTGTAGGCGTAAGTCGCGGTGGTTCCGTCGCCCGAGACAATGGAGATATTGAATTGGCTGGGTAGCACAGCATAGGAGCTAACATACGCGCGGCTTCCGTCGGGGAGGGCCGCAGCAGCAGTCGCAGTGGCGGGCACCGGCTGCTGAATATTAAGCAGGGTAAACGGCGGGATGGTAATCGTCGCTAGAGGCTGTGGTGCCAACTGCGAAACATCAACGATCGCCATCTGCATTCCACCGGGGATATAAAGCCGGTTCAGATTGGGGTCGTAGGTCATGGTGGTTGCGCCCGGCACGCTGATTGGAGTGTCGTCGTTTTCGTACAGAACATCGGGGCCAGCGGTCGAAGTTGTATCCATATAGGCGAGTATGCCGCTATTCTCCAGCACATACACGCGCTGGCTGTCGGAACGCGCTGACAACCAGATCGGCGGCGAAGTCGGCGCTCCATTGGGCGTACACACTTGTGTTTTGTTTTTGATAATGCATAAGGTAATGCTGCGCGGCGTCAGGTCAACGGTGTTTGCGGATTCAACGAGGGTAAAGGCGCTGATTGTGCCGCCGTCGCCCTGGTTGGCCACATAGAGCTTGCTCTTGTCGGGTGTAACGGCCAAGGCGTACGGATTGTTTCCGACCGGAATCGTCGCCACCATCGCGTTACTCGCGGTGTTGACTACGCCGACCGAGGAAGGTGAGTAGCCTGGCAACGTCACATACGCCCACGTGTCCGACGGGGCAATGGCCACAAAGTTCGGCGCTGAATTCGGCGGCAGGCTGATGGTGGGGGGAGTAGGGCTGGTGATGATACTGGTGCCGCTGAAGCTCAACACGGTCATTGAATCGGCCGCCGCTCCCGTCACCGCTTGGTTCACGACTAGAACGGTGTTGGCGTTCTGCTGCGCCGCGTGAACGGGACGCAGCCCCACGTTGACAACGCTCATGTCCGAGTCGCCCGAGACGTCGATCGCCATGGCGCTGCCGGTGCCGGGCACGAATGTTGGGGGAGTATCGTTGATTTCGATTTCATTATCGTTGATCGCCACCACGCTGTGGGACGCCGCCGGGTTGGGAAACGTTGGAGGATTCGGGATGATAATCGGGCGGAACGTTTCGCCACAGCCGCTGCAAATCAGATAAACAGACAGCGCCAAGCCCAGCCAGAGAAACCGCTTCATGCAAACTCCATGGAAAAAGTTGGTCTTACACGGAAACCGATATTGTATCGGGAACCGGGCCGAGAGGGGAAATCGAGTGGCGCACACTTCGAGGTGGTGTACTTCTACAAACTGCCCGAGACGCCGCTCCATGCGATGCTGGTGTAAATTTCAAAGTGGATGTTCGATGCGTCCGAATGCGCGACCATGCGGCTTACGTTGCGATCCCATGTTCCTCGAACTGCGGGATCGCCGTGCGCAAAGACGGATCGGCGATAGCGGAGTTGCGACGGCACAGGAACGACTGGAAGCGCGCTGGATCGCCGGAAGTTTTTCAGCGTTTTTCTTCCATTGAAAAAGAACTCGCCGTAACCGCTCGCGAGACG
The DNA here is from genome assembly GCA_963827765.1 of uncultured Acidobacteriaceae bacterium. Classification (GTDB taxonomy): domain Bacteria; phylum Acidobacteriota; class Terriglobia; order Terriglobales; family Acidobacteriaceae; genus Acidiflorens. The sequence continues at coordinate 1,764,391 of CAWHBX010000002.1, read as the reverse complement.
GGCAAGAAAACCGCCCAATCCGCCGCCAGCCGCTGATGCGCTCTCCTGAAACCTCCATAACTCGCTTTCTCCAAAATCTTGTCAATAGCTAATAAGTACACAATTCCGTCTAACTCAATGAAACCGTTCCAAATATAAATCCGCCAAACTTGGCGGGTTACTCCCTCGGAAATGTTACCCTATATATAGAGTCAAAATAAGGCGCGGTCCACCGGCTGCGCCTTTTTTCATGGGCCACACTTTCTCTACCACACATGGATTGAGGAATCAGTGAAAACTTCCGGTATGGACATTCGCAACCACAAAAAGCGCGGCCAGTGGGCCGAGCTTCGTTTCATGACCAAAGCCACCGAACTGGGATTTCAGCTCGCCAAGCCCGTGGGAGATGCCGCCCAATACGACGTAGTCCTCGACCTGGGCGGACGCTTCATCAGCGTCCAGGTCAAATCCACTTTCTACCAGGCCAGCAATCTGAAGCCCGGAAACTTCGTGGCCAGTCTCTTCCACGTCAACGCTCCGAACCATCGCTACCAGCGGTCCGACTTCGACTATCTGGCCGTCTACTGCATCCCAAAAGACATCTGGTACATCATTCCATCCGCAGTAGCCGCGCGCAGGCAAGCCATCCGAGTCTGCCCCGGAGATAAGCTCAACCAATACGAGCACTACCGCGAAGCCTGGCACCTCCTTCAAGACCGCGCCCCCTGCCCACTAAGAAAGCCCGGCACCTTCAACCTCTACGGCATTATCGAAGACTACCTTCCGCCGCCCAAGGCAAAAAGAAAGAAGTAGAGCGTGTTTCATAAATCGGTTTTGGGAAGGGCGCGGTTTCACCGGCTGCGGAAAAACTCGGGTCTTGACTTTGCCTTGAAGGGGCAAAGCTTCACCCGTGGCTACCTCTCGCTACGCAAACAGAAATTCCTTCGTCCTTAGTTCCTTGATTGCGTCCCTTAGTTTGGCCGCTTTCTCGAATTCAAACCGCTTGGCCGCTTCTCGCATATCGCTTTCTAACTTTCCAATATAGGCGTCCAACTCTTCCTGCGTCTTGAATTCCGGAATGCCTTCGGCTTCGGGGCCGGTCAGGTCGGTGTAGTCGGCGCCTACGATGGCGACCAGTGTCATGTCGAGCGGGCGGATGATGGATTCGGGAGTGATTCCGTTTTCTTCGTTGTAGGCCTGCTGGATGGCGCGCCGCCGGTTGGTTTCGTCGAGCGCCTTTTTCATGGAGTCGGTCATGCGGTCCGCATAGAGGATCGCCTGGCCGTTCAGGTTGCGGGCGCAGCGTCCGATGGTCTGGATCAGGGAGCCGGCGGAGCGCAGGAAACCTTCTTTGTCGGCGTCCAGAATCGCCACCAGCGATACTTCGGGCAGGTCGAGGCCTTCGCGCAGAAGATTGATGCCGATCAATACATCGAACTCGCCTTTGCGCAGGTCGCGCAGGATCTTCACTCGCTCCAGCGTTTCGATTTCCGAGTGCATGTAACGGCACTTCACGCCGACCTCGCTGTAATACTCGGCCAGGTCTTCGGACATGCGTTTAGTCAACGTAGTCACCAGCACGCGCTCGTTGCGGGCGACGCGGTCGCGGATCATGTGCAGCAAGTCGTCAATCTGTCCCTTGACCGGACGTATCTCGACCGGCGGGTCGATCAAACCAGTGGGCCGGATGATTTGTTCCACCACCACACCCGCCGACTTAGTAAGTTCGTAAGGGCCCGGAGTGGCGGAGACATAGACGATCTGATTGGTGCGATGCTCGAATTCCTCGAAGGTAAGCGGACGGTTGTCGAGCGCCGAGGGCATGCGGAATCCATATTCGACCAGTGTCTGCTTGCGCGAGCGGTCGCCGTGATACATGCCGTGGAGTTGCGGCACGGTCTGGTGCGACTCGTCGATGAACATGAGAAAGTCGCGCGGAAAATAATCGAGCAGCGTAGGCGGCGGCTCGCCAGGAAGGCGTCCGGTGAAATGGCGCGAGTAGTTTTCGATGCCGTGGCAGTAGCCCATGGCCTTGATCATTTCCAGGTCGTACATCACGCGCTGATGAATGCGCTGCGATTCGACCAGCCGCCCCTGCTTTTCCAGTTCCGCCTCCCACCACGCCAGTTCGGTTTTGATGGAAGCAACGGCCGAAGCGCGCGTCTCTTCCTTCATCACGTAGTGCGTCTTCGGATAAATCGGCAGCCGCATGTAACGCTGCTTGACCGTTCCAAACAAAGGATCGATCTGCGAAAGCGATTCAATCTCATCGCCGAACATCTCCACGCGATAAGCGTTATCGTCATAAGTGGGATAGATTTCGATGACATCCCCGCGCACGCGAAATGTTCCGCGCCGAAAATCTCCCTCGGTGCGCTCGTAAAGAATCTCCACCAGCTTGCGAGTGATCTCGGCGCGCTTGATCTTCTGTCCCTTTTCCAGGAACAGCAGCATGCCGTAGTAAGCTTCGGGCGAGCCGAGTCCATAAATGCAACTGACCGAAGCCACGATCAAACAATCCCGCCGCTCAAAAAGCGAGCGCGTGGCCGAGAGCCGCAACTTGTCAAGCTCGTCGTTGACGGTCGCTTCCTTTTCAATATAAAGGTCCGCCGCCGGAATATAAGCTTCGGGTTGAAAGAAATCATAGTAGGAGACGAAGTATTCGACGGAGTTGTGGGGGAAAAAGCTTTTGAACTCGTGGTAGAGCTGGGCGGCCAGGGTCTTGTTGTGGGCCATGACGAGGGTAGGGCGGTTGGCGGCCTCGATCACTTTGGCGGCGGTGAAGGTCTTGCCCGATCCGGTGACGCCGAGCAGGACTTGATGCTGCTCGCGATCGAAGACGCCGCGGGTGAGGGTTTCGATGGCTTGCGCCTGGTCGCCTTGAGGTTTGTAGTTGCTGACGAGCTTGAAGTCCACAGCTCATTATAGTGGGAGGGGTGAAGGACCCATATTGGGAGGGGCAACGGATCCGCTGTGGACGCGCTTGTATGTAAATGCTGCTTTGGTGGGGGAGGGCATCGGAAGTTTGTACTAAGTGATTCACCCTAGGAGCTGAGGAAAACTTTTGTGGATGTCTGCCGTCGACCTAACTGCAAAGACTTTCAAAACCACCATTTTCCAAGGAAAGAACGGGCAACCGGAGCTTTCACATTTCGTTGACACATGGGAGCGCAATTTGGCCGTGTGAGTGCAAGTTGGGAATCTAACGATCCGAATCCAGATGCGTCCTGGGATCCGCTTGGCCACTGGCGGCGACCGAGGCGCGCCGGTCAGGTGTCAGTGCTTATGCAAGTGCCAATGGAAGAAAATTTCAGCCAGGTAGGGCCCCGCGAACGACAGATCATCGAGCTGCTTCTACAGGGCTGCGACAACTCGGAAATCGCTCGCGATCTGAACATTGCCGAGCGCACGGTCAAAGCCGATTTCAACCGCCTGTTTCTGCGATTTGGAATCAAGGGAGGGATCAAGCGGGTCAAGCTGGCGACGTTACTTTATAGGAGGCAATTATGGCTGGAGAGACAACAAACGGCCGCGGGCCCAGCGCACGCGAGCAGATCATCATTCAGCGCGTAGCCGAGGGCTGCAAGAACCGGGAGATCGCGGATTCTCTCGGGACCACCGAGCACGTGGTAAAAAACTATTTGCGATCGATCTACGACAGGCTGGGGTTGTGGAACCGCGTCGAACTGGCGCTGTGGTATGAAGCGCGGCGGCACGAGCAGGTTTATCACGCCTAGTGTCGTTCGGGGGACATTTCCATCGGCCCGAATCCCACTCATCGCAAGGAATGCGATGAGTGGGGCACCCGCGTTTTGCTAGCCGGGGAAACCCAGATGCAGATCCCCTGCTTCGCTCGGGATACGATTCCTTGAAATTCTTCGTTGAACCTTGGGCAACAAGTGCCTCTACTCAAAGCTCGCGACCCGTAGCGCCCCTACACCCACTCGACTCTCGGCGTTTGGGGAATGATGCCGGCTTTGTGGCCCATGTCTAAGAGGCGCTTGACGGCTTCGCGGCCGTCGTCGCCGTAGTCGAGGGTGCGTTCGTTGACATACATGCCGACAAATTTATCGGCGAGCTGGGTGTCGAGATCGCGGGCAAATTGCATGGCGTAGGCGAGCGCTTCTTCACGATGATCGATGGCGTACTGGATGCTTTCACGCAGCGCACGGGTGACTTCCTTCATCGTTTCCTTGCCCAGCGAGCGGCGGATGGCGTTGCCGCCGAGGGGCAGCGGCAGTCCGGTGACTTTCTGCCACCACTTGCCGAGATCTACGACGCGGTGCAATCCGGACTTGTCGTAAGTGAGCTGGCCCTCGTGGATGATGAGGCCGGCTTCGTACTTGCCTTCGAGGATCTGCGGGATGATTCGATCGAAGGGAATAACTTCCACGGCAATGCCGGGCGCGAAGAGTTCGAGCGCCAGATAAGCGGTGGTAAGCTTGCCGGGAATCGCGATTTTCTTTTGCTTGATTTCGTCCTGCGTGAACGCCCGGGTGGCAACGAGCATGGGGCCGTAACCGTCTCCCACGCTGCCGCCGCACGGCATCAGCGCGTAGTTTTCCTGAATGTAGGGAAAGGCGTGGAAGGAAATCGCAGTTACGTCGTAAACACCCTCCTGGGCCTGGCGGTTCAGCGTCTCGATATCGCAAAGGGTATGGCTAAACTTCAGGCCGGGCACTCGGACCTTGTTCGTGGCCAGACCGTAAAACATGAAGGCGTCGTCGGAGTCGGGGCTGTGCGCCACGGTGATTTCATGCATGGAAGAAGATGCTGTACTCATAAGATTCAAATCCAAACTTTGTCATCCTGAGCGAAGCAAAGGACCTCTGGATTTGCGTTCGGCCCAATGCATAGATCCTTTGCTTCACTCAGGATGACAACTCCAATTTGTTATGTGCTCGGCCCGAATCGTTTCGTCTGGTTCTATTCAGCGTTGCGGTGAAAGATATTGTTGCCAGCGTGCGGCGACGGCGGCGGCCATCAGTACTTTGATGACTTCCGCAAAAACAAACCAGTAAAGACCAAAGCGAATGGCCAGAGAAACGGAGTGCGTAAGTACGGCAAGCCAACTAAGCCCACCGGCGAAGAGCACGAGTTCCGCGGTCAGGGCCGACAGTGCGGCCCAGCCGAATCGGTGTGGATCGTACTTCGAGTTGCGCTCCGAGTTGCGCTCGAAGATATAGCCCGCGACGAAGGCCACGAGTGGATAGGCCAAAAGGAATCCGCCAGTCGGGCCGAGGAGGTAGGCAAACCCTCCCCCTAGACTAAATACGGGCATTCCGCAGGCGCCTTCGAACAGGTAGAGCGAGAGAGCGGCGAAACCGCGGCGCGAACCGAGCAGCAAACCAACGGTGAGCACGCCAAAGTTTTGCAGCGTGAGCGGCACCGGCGTAAAGGGCAGGGGTACGGTCACGCGCGCGCACAAGGCAACGAAGAGGCTGGCGGAGATGACGATGACCGCTTGCTTCGTCCATTCCACTCCCCGATTTATGGCCCGGGGCGGCTGGCCGAAAACTTGGGCCGCTGCTTTAGACATGGTCTTTCTCTCCTGGTGGCAGATCAAACTCTTTGCGCGAATCAGGACTCAGGCGGCGGCGAAAGGCCGGGGTCGTCGAGTTCCGTGCCATTGGGCTCCGTTCGTTGGGCCGCCGAGCGCTTCATCTGGCGCCGCACCCGCACATAGAGCGCAAGCGCAACCGACACGACTACCGCTGCGCTGACTCCCAAGATGAGGAACAACGAGAACATCCACACAACCCATTTAGGATAGCAGATGGGCGGCGGCGCGAATCACAGAACTACGAAGAGCGTCCGGCCGCGGTCATCCCTTTTTCGCCGGCTTGGCCTGCGCTTTGCGGCGCTGCTCAACATGCTTCGAGACGCGCTCCAGGCGCTTGCGGGCCAGCTTCGACCCCGTGGCAACCTTCTCAATATTCGCGAACGCCTCGGGGTTGTTCATCTTTTCCCGGAGTTCTTTCAGGAAGGGATGAATCTTGGCGAAAATGAAAAACATTTCACCGCAAATGCCAGGTTGCAGAAAGAGATCTTCGTTAATTGCGCCGTGCAATACCAGCGATGCGGCCATATCCCAGTAGCCGCCGACCTGGCGCATCCAGGCGTTTTCCCGGCTGGGGAACGCGTTGGCCACTTTCAAGATGTCGTCGGCGCTCTGCGGCCAGAATTCGATCATGTACCAGTTTCTAGCCTTGCGCATCTCCGCTTCGCGGCGAAGGTCGTAGAGTTTCAGAATTACATTTGCATCGTGTACGGTCGCTTTCTTTGCCATATTCTTATCTCCTTAATTTGTTCCTTTCCGGCTTGTCATCCGGAGCGAAGCGGAGGATGACAAATGAAAATTGATATGCTTCTGAATTTTCATGCTAAGAGCATGGTCTTTGTCAGGCCTTTGCTGCGTTCCCAGTTACGCCCTCAACTGCGCGCTCGTAATCGCATTCCTTGTTCGGACACGCGAGCACCGATCCATCTTTGCGGATCCGCTCGACCAGATATTCATGCCCGCAATCCGGACATTTCTCGGGGACGGGCTTGGCCGCCGAAGTGAACTTGCACTTCGGATAGTTTCCGCAGCCATAAAAAGTGTTGCCCTTGCGCGCGCGTTTTTCGACGAGTTCGCCTTCTTTGCACTCCGGGCACTTCACGCCGATGAAATTCTGCTTCACATATTTGCAATCGGGATATCCGCTGCACGAAGTGAACTCGCCGTAACGGCCGTGGCGCAGGATCAGGTTGCGCTTGCACAGCGGGCAGGTTTCATCGAGCGGGATGTCGGGCACCTTCTTGCCCTGATCGAGCCGCCGCGTGGTTTTGCAATCGGGATATCCGGTGCAGGCCATGAACTGGCCGAAGCGTCCGCGCTTCAGTACCATGACGCGGCCGCAATTTTCGCAGTATTCCTCTTGCGCCGTTTCCTGCAGATCGGCCGAGTCGAGGTCGGGCAGGTTGATGGGATTCTCTTTGGTGAACTTGCAGGTATCGGGATTTTCCTTGTCGTAAGTGCTGCACGCGTAGAACGAACCGTGCTTGCCCCACTTGATGACCAGCGGCGCGCCGCAGAGTTCACACTTTTCGTCGGTGGGCTTCTCCATACGCTTGATGTTTTCCATGTGCTTCTCGGCGTAGCGGAGGTCCTTGGAAAATTTCTGGTAAAACTCGGTAAGCGCGTCGTTGCCCGTCTGCTTGCCTTCTTCAATCTCGTCGAGTTCTTCTTCCAGGCGCGCGGTGTATTGGAAATCGAAAATGTCCTTGAAGTTCTCGACCAGCAGATCGGTGACGACCAGGCCAATTTCGGTGGGCACGAACTTGCCGCCGACTTTCTGCGCGTACTGCCGCTCCTGAATGGTGCTGAGAATGGTGGCGTAGGTGGAAGGCCGGCCGATGCCGCGCTCTTCGAGTTCCTTCACCAGCGACGCTTCGTTGAAGCGCGGAGGCGGCTCGGTGAAATGCTGCTCCGGAAGCAGGGACTTCAGCGTCAGCTTCTGTCCGGCTTCGAGCGGCGGGAGCTTGTGCTTCAGTTCCTCGTCTTCTTCGTCCTTGGCGTCCTTCGACTCTTCATAGACTTTGAGGAAGCCGTCGAACTTCATTACCGATCCGGTGACGCGGAACCAGAAGACATCGCTGGCGGACTTGGCGTCGATGTCAACCGAGGTCTGATCGAAGACGGCGGGATTCATCTGCGAGGCGACGAAGCGCTGCCAGATCAGTTTGTAAACTTTGAATTCATCTTCCTGCAGATATTTCTTGATCTGGTCGGGATGGCGCACCCCCGACGTCGGACGAATGGCTTCGTGGGCCGCTTGCGCTTCTTTCTTCTCCTTATATGTATTGGGAGAAGCGGGCAAATACTGCGCGCCGTACTCGCTGCCTATGTAGTCGCGAACTTCGGCGACCGCCTCGGCCCCAACGCGGACAGAGTCGGTGCGCATATAGGTGATCAGGCCGACCAGCCCCTCGTCGCCGAGTTCGACACCTTCATAGAGGCGCTGCGCGATCATCATGGTGCGCTTCACGCTGAAGCGCAGCTTGCGCGAGGCATCCTGCTGCAGCTTGCTGGTGGTGAACGGCGGAGTGGCGTTGCGGCGGCGCTCTTTCTTTTCCGCCGAGCGGACAACCCAATCGGCCTTTTCGAGCGCCGCGCGAATTTTTTCCGCGTCCCCGCCGTTCGCGATTTCGATTTTCTCTTCACCCTTGCCCAGGAAACGGGCGTCGAATGCGGGAGGCTTCGCGGCGGCGAGATTGGCGTCTATGGTCCAGTATTCTTTTTTCTCGAAGGCCTTGATTTCGCGTTCGCGATCTACGATCAAGCGCAGCGCGACGGTCTGCACCCGTCCGGCGGAAAGACCGCGGCGGACTTTGTCCCACAGAAGAGGAGAGACCTGATAGCCCACCAGGCGGTCGAGCACGCGTCGGGTCTGTTGCGCGTCCACTAGTTTGCGGTCAATGTCGCGGGGATGCTCGAAGGCGGCTTTGACGGCGCGCTGCGTGATCTCGTTGAAGGTGACGCGGCGGATGCGCGCGTCGTCGCCGATGTCGTCCGTTTTTGCCTTTGTCTTCTTCCCCTTCTTTTTCTTGCTCGAATCCTCGCCGAGTTCGTCGGCGAGATGGGCAGCGATGGCTTCGCCTTCGCGGTCCGGGTCGGGCGCGAGGTAGATGTGGTCGGCTGCCAGCGCCAGCTTCTTCAGCTTGGCCAGGACTTTTTCTTTTCCCGGGATGACGACGTATTCGGTGCTGAAATCGTTCTCGACGTCAACCCCGAGGCTGCTCTTGGGCAGGTCTTTCACGTGGCCGAATGAAGCATCGACGGTGAATCCCTTGCCCAGATACTTCTGGATGGTTTTCGCCTTGGCGGGCGATTCGACAATGACTAGACCTTTGGACAATGGTTCCTCAGTTTCAGTGCTATTTCACTCGAAACTAGCACGATTTGGCAAATTGCGCGAAGTGGCGAGCAAGCTCCGAGCTTCGAGCCGCGAGCTTCGAGCATACAAAACCGCTACCGGATTGCCGCTTTTTTGATGAACTGGATCGGCTGAACCTGCTGAATCAGCGCAGTCAGCATCCGTTGAACTTCATCCGTCCGCTTCGCGAGCAAGATGTGCATGCCCTCCGACAGCAACTCCAGATCGCGCGCGAGCAACAGATGATACTCAAGTTCCGCGGCCGAACCGCGGGCGATGTGCAGAAAACGTGTCAATTCCCCATCAGATTTGCGTCCGGCCCCTCCGCAATGTTTGCGCCGATCGAGGACGAGGCACGGCGCATCTGGGAGGTTATTCCGAACAACTCCTCTCTCGGAAATTGTCGCGTGGCTTTGTATACGTCGATCGTCGAGCGATGCGCTTTGGACCATACTTTCAGGTCTTTAAAATCTTTCATAGGAAACCTCCTTTTGCGCCGGGCTACGAGCTGCGAGCTTCGAGCAATCAACTTCCAAAACCAGTTTCTTGCGGGGCCTTGGCTTTCAGGACTGCTCGTAGCTCGCGGCTCGAAGCTCGTAGCCCTCTCAGAAGCTCTTTACAAAATTCTTCCCCGGCAACTGCCTGATTTTTCCATTCAGCTCCAGTTCGAACAACGCGGCGAAGATTTCCGAGGACGACATTTCGTTTTCCAGCGACTCAACCAGCTCATCTATATGCGTGGATTCATCGGGCTTCAACAACTTGAGAATGTTTTTTTCGTGGGGCGAGGTTACCTCGTCCGGGAATAGAGATGCGGATTCGGGGCCGGGAGATTCATTCTGTGTGGCACTGAGCGCGATCTGCACGTCGGTTGGCAGCTCTTCCCACACATCCTCCCACGTGGCGACGAGTTTTGCGCCCTGCTTGATCAGCGTGTTCGGGCCCCAGGAATTTTTGTTGGTGACGTTGCCCGGGACGGCGTAAACGTCGCGGTTCTGTTCAAGGGCAAGGCGCGAGGTGATGCGCGTGCCGCTGTATTCCGCGGCTTCAACGACCAACACTCCGGCCGACATGCCGCTGATGATCCGGTTGCGGATGGGAAAATTTTGCGGGGCTGGCGAGGTCCCGACGGGAAACTCGGTGATCAGCGCGCCGCCCAGGGCCACGATCTGTTCGGTGAGCCGCGTGTTCTCCTTGGGATACATGACATCAATACCGGTACCGAGGACGGCAACAGTCTTTCCCTTGGCCGCAACGGCTCCGCGATGCGACGCAGTATCAATGCCGCGCGCCAGTCCACTGATGATCACGAGGCCGTGAGCGGCGAGGTCGGTCGAGAGGCGTTCAGCCATGCCGCTGCCGTAGGGCGTGGGATGCCGCGTTCCCACCATGGCGATGCCGGGCTGGGCCAGCACTTCGACGCTTCCTTTCACGAACAAGATTACCGGCGGGTCGTAAATTTCTTTTAGACGCGATGGATATTCGGGATCGCTGAGTGAAATAATTTTGGCGCCAGCTTGGACTGCCTTCGCGCACTCCTGCTGCGCGAGTTCGAGCGACTTTCCCGTGGCCAGCGATTGCGCGGAGACGGCGCGCATTCCCATGGCTTCGAGTTCGGTCAGGCTGGCCTGGAAGACGCGCTCGGCCGTGTCAAAGTGCTCGATCAGTTTCTTGATGCGCGACGGGCCAAGTCCCGGAGTCAGGGCCAGCGCGAGCCAGTAAATGCCCTGGTAAGACGCGGGGCTCTGGGCGGCAACGGCAAGATTCGACATATTGGTTGACTCTAAAATGCTGGGCTGTGAGCTTCGAGCCACGAGCTGCGAGCAAACGGTTGCCCGTAGCTCGTGGCCCGCAGCTCGCAGCTTCTGTGCCGGGCAACTCAGCATTAGCCGCTATTCAAATCGCTGTCAAGGACGGCGCGCACACCACTTTTGGTAGAATTCGTAAAGTGATGAGCCGGTTAAAGATCTCGGCCATTTCCTATCTGAATACGGCGCCGCTCCTATGGGATTTTGAGCATGGAGAGGCCGGTGTGAAATCCGGCTTCGACTTCGATATTTCCTACACCATCCCTTCAGCCTGCGCCGAGGCGTTGCGCGCGGGAACGGCCGATGTTGGCATTATTCCGGCCGCGGCTTATGCCACCGTCCCTGATCTCGTCATCATTCCCGGCGTGGCGATTGCGGCGCGGCGGGCGGTGCGGTCGATCTTGCTGGTTAGCAAGAGGCCCGTGGATGCGTTGTGGGCCGAGGCGCGCACGGTTGCGCTCGACACTTCTTCGCTCACGTCGGTGGCGCTGGCCAAAATTCTGTTCGCAAAATGGCTGGGCGGAGCGCACGTTTATAAGCCGATGGCTCCCGATCTCGATGCCATGCTCTCCGCGTGCGATGCGGCCGTGCTTATTGGAGACCCGGCGCTTCAAGTTGACCGCACGCGCTACTTCACGCTCGACCTGGCCGAGGAGTGGCGGGCACGTACGGGAAAGTCATTCGTCTTCGCCTTCTGGGCGATTCGCAAACAGGCGCTTGATGGACGAAATGGCGCGGCGATTGCGGAGGTCTTCCAGAAGTCGCGCGATCACGGCCTGTCGCCGAAAAATCTAGAAGTTATCACCAAGGAGTGGGCCCCGCGCCTCGGCCTAACCGTCGAGGCCGTCCGCGCCTATCTGACCGATAACATCCATTACTATCTCGACCCTCCGTGCCTGGAGGGTCTTGAGCTTTACTGTCGGCTGGGTGCGGAGGTGGGAGCGCTGCCGCTGGTGCCGGGGCTAAGGTTTGTTTAGAATGCATCGACTCGCTCGTCTAGGCCGTCCAGCCGGGCGGGGACGCCCGGCACTTCACCAGATAGGTCGCTGGTGAAAGCGCGATTTCACAAAGGTCAGTCTTCGCGTAGAATGTGCCACGAGGCCGATCTCTTTACGAAGGTGCGTGTCTTTCTAAGGATGGGCACACGGCGGACATAGAGGCTCGTTTGACACTGAGAAAGCTAAGTGCCATTCTGCTTTTCTGCTTGTGCTCGATCGCACGCGCGCGGGCCGAGGCAACGCTGTTTTTGGGAGAGCCCTATGGTTACGACGGCGCTCTCTACGGCACCGGCCATTCCGCGGTCTATCTGAGCCGCGTGTGCGCCGCGTCTCCGGTCGTGCTGCGGCTGTGCGCGCCGGGCGAAACCGGAGTCGTCCTCGCGCGTTATCGCAGTGTCGCGGGATACGACTGGATCGCAATTCCTCTCATCCCGTACCTGTACGCCGTAGAAAAACCGGAAGACATTCCGCTCTTTGCCGACGCCAAGCTGCTGGCTTTTCTGCGCGACCGCTACCGGCGCGATCATCTCGAAGCGCTCGTCCCTGACCTTCCCAATGGCGGCACGCCGGATGGAAGCTGGTACGAGTTGGTCGGGGCCTCTTACATCCGCACCATTTACGCCTTTGAGATTGAGACCGGCCCGGAGCAGGACGCGGCGCTGATCGAGAAGCTCAACCACCGGCCCAATCGCCGGCGCTGGAATCTGTTTACGGCGAACTGTGCGGACTTCGCGCGCGAGATCATCGATTTTTACCATCCGCATGCCGTGCATCGCAGCATCGTCGCCGACCTCGGCGTGACCGCGCCGAAACAGGTGGCGAGGACGCTTACCGCGTACGAACGCCATCATCCCGAGCTGCGGACATCGAACTACGTAATTCCGCAAGTCCCCGGCACGGTGCCGCGCTCCAAGCGCGTGAAAAATGTTGTGGAGTGCGCGCTGACGGCGAAGAAATACATGCTGCCGCTGCTCGTGTTGCACCCTTACATCGCGGGCTCGATGATCGCCGCGTATGTGGGACACTGGAGCTTCGACCCGTCGCGGAACGCGCGGGTCCTCGATTCGCAGCAGCAATTGGACGCGCCGCTGACGCGCATGGATCGCCGCGCCGCCGAGGACGAATTGCAAAAACTGCTGCGGACAACGTCTGCGGAGGTCGCTGCCGCGGATGGCACTGGCTGGGCGTTTTTGCGGGCCGCGGCCGAGCCGGCGCTCGATGCCGCCGGAGAACCCCGGCTGCAAGTGCGCGAAGGCGGCGAGGTCACGCCCGTGGGCGTTGCGCGGGCCAATATTCTGAGCGTTCCGGAGGGTTTCGACTTTGCCGCAGGTCTGGTGAAGGCGCGCTTGCGCGAGGAATTGAAACCCGCCACCGCCCGCAAAACGGCCCGCGCCGATGTGGAAAGCGATCTGACACTTCTGCAGCAACTACTGACGCAACAGCCAAAAGAATTGGCCAGCGACGAGGCTACGGCAGATGGGGCCGCACTAAATCCTCAGCGACCGGGGCAGTAACTCGGCTGCCTGCCTAGTTGCTTGCGGCGTTACATCCCTCATTCTGCGGCGAACTGCAGATCCCTCGCTGTGCTCAGGATGACAATTTTGGGTAGATTGGCTGAATGCTAACCTCACCAGCTAAAATAGCCATTACCGTGGGGTGGAGGGGATGTCCCTGACCAAGCAGCAGGCTTTGGAGATGTTTCGGTCCGACGATCTGATTGGGATTGGCATGAAGGCGGACGCGCTGCGCCGCAAGATGCATCCTGAGGGCGTCGTGACTTACATCATCGATCGCAACATTAATTACACCAATTTCTGTACGGAATATTGCACGTTCTGCGCGTTTTATCGTCCGTTGAAAGGGCCGGCGGCTGCGGAAGGCTACATCCTCGATTTCGACACCATCTACGAAAAAATTCGCGAGACGGTGGAACTCGGTGGCACGGGCGTGCTGATGCAGGGAGGCCTGCATCCCGATCTCAAGATCGATTGGCACGAGCGGATGCTCGGCGGCATCAAGCAGCGTTTTCCGAAAATTCATCTGCACTGCTACTCGGCTTCGGAGATTCTGGCGATTGCCGAGTACAGCAATCTCAGCTTGCGCGATACGATTGTGCGGCTGCGCGACGCGGGGCTCGATTCGATTCCGGGCGGCGGCGCGGAGATTCTCGACGATGAAGTCCGCTACAAAATCGCGCGGCTGAAATGCCTGACCGCGGATTGGTTGGAAGTGCATCGCACGGCGCACCAGCTTGGGATGCGCACCACGGCGACCATGATGTTTGGCGTGGGCGAATCCATCGAACACCGCATCAATCATCTGCAATGCCTTTACGATTTGCAGGAGGAGACGGGCGGATTTACGGCGTTTATCCCGTGGAGTTTTCAGCCCGCGCACACCGCGCTCGGCGGACGCGGCTGGGATGAGGCGACCGCCGTGGAATACTTAAAAGTGCTGGCGATTTCGCGGCTCTATCTTTCGAATTTCTTGAACGTGCAGTCGAGTTGGGTGACGCAGGGATTGAAAGTCTGCCAGATGGGCTTGCGTTTTGGAGCCAACGACGTGGGTTCGGTGATGCTGGAGGAGAATGTCGTGCGCGCGGCGGGCGTCACGAACTGCACAACCGAAGAAGAATTGCGGCGCATCATACGCGATGCGGGGTTCCGTCCGGCGCAGCGAGATACGTTGTACCGGCAATACTTTTTGAATTGAATTGCTGCGCGGGGTCGGTTCAGGATCGTATGTGCTGCGGGCAACCGCCGGCCGTTCGGTGTTCGTTGCTCGCGGGTTTGCCAACGACCAACGACTGCCGACCAACGACTGATCAAGTACAATTCTGGGGCTGCCTTCTTTCTTTTTTGTTCGTGGTGCTGTTGTGTTCATGGATCTAAAACTAACTTCTTCTCTGGCCTTGGTCCTCGCCTCCAAGGGCTTGGTGCCCTACTTTCGCCACCATTTTTTGGACAAGACTTTCGTGGGCCTTTACCAGGTCAATGGGTTCGATCTGGCGCTGCTGATCCCGTATTTCACCGTGCTGATTATTCTGGCGGCCTACGGCGGCCACCGCTACTGGATGGTCTATCTTTATTACAAGAACAAGAAAAACAAGACGACCGAACCCGCGGCCTATTTTCCGCTCGACGAACTGCCGCGCATTACCGTACAACTACCCATCTTTAACGAGCAATATGTGGTGGGCCGTCTGCTTGACGCCGTATGCCAGCTCGACTATCCAAAAAAAAAGCTCGACATCCAGTTGCTCGACGATTCGACCGACGAAACCATGGAGGTCGCCCGCCTTTTAGTGGAGCGCTACGCCGCCTTGGGAAATCCAGTGACTTACCTGCACCGCGACAATCGCGAGGGCTTCAAAGCGGGCGCTTTGGAAGCGGGATTGAAAACGGCGCAGGGGGAATTCGTCGTTCTCTTCGACGCCGATTTTGTTCCGCCACGAGACTTTCTGATGAAGTGCATCCATCATTTCACCGATCCCAAGGTCGGCATGGTGCAGACGCGCTGGACGCACATCAACCGCCACTACTCGCTGCTGACCGAGGTCGAGGCCATTCTGCTCGACGGCCATTTCGTGCTCGAGCACTCGGGACGGTCGCGCAGCGGCGTTTTTTTCAACTTCAACGGCACGGCCGGAATGTGGCGGCGCCGCGCCATTGACGACGCCGGCGGCTGGGAGCATGACACGCTCACCGAAGACACCGATCTTTCTTATCGCGCGCAACTTAAGGGATGGAAGTTTCTTTATTTGCAGGATGTGGAATGCCCCGCCGAGTTGCCGGTCGAGATGACCGCATTCAAAACGCAACAGGCGCGCTGGGCCAAGGGTCTGATCCAGGTCTCAAAAAAAATACTGCCCAAGGTATTGGCCAGCGACGCCTCGCGTCACCAGAAAATCGAAGCCGTGTATCACCTGACCGCCAATCTCAGCTATCCGCTGATGATCGTGCTCTCGGTCTTGTTGTTGCCCGCCATGATCATTCGCTTCTATCAGGGATGGTTTCAGATGCTCTATATTGACATGCCCTTGTTCATGGCTTCGACGTTCTCGATTTCCAGCTTCTATCTGGTTTCGCAAAGAGAGTTGTTTCCGAAAAGCTGGTGGCGAGCGCTGCTCTACATGCCGCTGTTGATGTCTCTCGGAATCGGGCTGACCATCACCAATACGATTGCCGTACTCGAAGCGTTGGTGGGCAAGCAGACCGCCTTCGCCCGCACTCCCAAGTACCGCGTCGAATCGAAGCAGGACAAGATCGGCGCGAAAAAATACCGCAAGCGTTTGGGATGGGTCCCGTGGATTGAACTGCTGATCGGGAGTTATTTCGCGCTGGCGGTCTATTATGCCATTGACAACGAGAACTACTTCACCGTTCCCTTCCTGCTGTTGTTCGTGGTCGGTTACTGGGTTACGGGGTTGATGTCGCTGCTGCAGGGGCGCTTCGCCGGCCTCTCGGTGGGTTCGGAAACCCACACCAAACCATTCCCCGTCGGCGTGTAGAGGGCGGAAGCGCCGGTCTCAGCCTTATTTTTCACTGCGAGTTGCTAACTCCGGCCCTCGTTTCTGCGCGCCGATTCCACGCGGCGCATCTCCCGGCGGCGCGCCGCATCTTCGTAGCGTCGCTTTTCCTCTTCGGTCTCGGGGATGACGGGCGGGACCGCCAGGCGATTTCCCTCGGCGTCCACCGCGACAAAGGTCAGATAGGCGGAGCTGACGTGAATGTCCTCCTGGGAGCGGTAATGCTCCACCCAGACCTTCACGCCCACCTCCATCGAAGTGCGATAGACGCGATTCACCGACGAACGCAGGACCACGAGATCTCCCACCCGGACCGGCACGAGAAAATCCAGATGATCGATCGAAGCCGTCACCACGAGCTGGCGCGAGTGGCGGTGGGCGGCCATGGCGCCGGCGAGGTCGATCCAGTGCATGAGGCGTCCGCCGAGCAGCGAGTTCAGCGGATTGGCATCGTTCGGCAAAACGATCTCGGCCATTTCCGAGATCGATTCGCGCACCGGCCGGGCGCGCATTAACTTCGTTTTGTCGTTGTCGTTCATAAGTCGTCGCTCATAAGTATCAGATGAGAACAGTGTTCTGCCGGGCGCGATAAGTTTGGAGATAGCAGGTCGCCAGTCTGAGCACGCGCGGATCCGGGTGTGGGTTGAGCCAAGCTTCGCCCGCCAGATCGAAAGTCAATTTCCCATGCTCGATCGGAGCGTGGTCCAACTCGCAGACAAAGGAGATCGTAATCTGCTCCCGGCCAGCGCGGGCAACCGAAAAACGCACCGCATCCCAATCGCGGCCCGGTGGAAGATGCGGACAGGCGGTCGTGTAACCCAGATTGCAGAATTCCCGCAGGTGGGCGTTGGATGCCGCGAGTTCCTGCCCCGAGGCGCGGCAGTTCCCCGTCCATCCCGCGCCCAGCGGCAGACGCGAAGGATGCGGCCAAGCGCCGTCGTTCACAATTTCAAGCGGCACAAAAAATGGGCAAGCCAACGTCGTCCCTTAAAGACAAGCCATTGTAACGCGGGGCGTGATATGAATGGGAAGAGCAGCTGTCAGCTTTCAGCTCTCAGCTTTCGGTTAAAACCTTAACCTGAGAACTGAGAACTGACACCCGAGAACTTCCCTATGGATCGCATTGCCATGCTGAGCGAAATTCTTGCCGCGAATCCCGAGGATTCATTTGCCCGCTATGGACTGGCTATGGAGTACTCGAAGGCCGGACAAATCGAGCAGGCGCTTCACGAATATAAAACGCTGATCGAAAAGAATCCCGATTACACGCCGGCGTACTTCATGGCCGCGCAGACGCTGGCCAGCGCGGGCCGCGCCGATGAGGCCAAGCGATGGCTCGTGGATGGCATCTCCTGCGCAAGCCGCACCGGCAACGCTCACGCACAATCGGAGATGACCGCCATGCTGGAAGAGTTGAGGTGAAAAAGTCAAAAGTCAGAAGTCAAATTGAAGAAGTAATACTGCCAAAGTCGCCGTTCGGTTTTACTTCTTCAATTTGACTTCTGACTTCTGACTTCCTGCTACACTTTCTTGTTCCGCGGAGGCAACTTCATGCGCCGTCTTGCTTTTCTTTTTGTTCTTCTCTTCTCCGTTCCAGCCTTCTCTCAAGCCAAGCACCCGTTCACTTTCGAAGACATGATGAAGCTGAAGCGCGTCGGCGAGCCCGTGCCTTCGCCCGACGGCAAGTGGGTGCTCTTCAGCGCGGTCGATGTGGATCTGGCCGCGAATACGAAGACGCCGCACATCTGGATCGTGCCGCTGAATACGGAAAGTGTGGAGACGGGGCTCCGCCCCGTCCAGGCGGGGCAAAGCCCCGCCACCACACCGGCCGAGCGCATCCTCATCCCCGATCAGGACGGCGACCGTCCGCGCTGGGCTCCGGATGGCAAGCGCTTTGCGTTTCTCTCGACCAAGGAAGGCGGATCACAGGTTTGGATCGCCGATTTCGACGGTGCTGCGGGAACCGTGACGGCGTCCACAAATTGACGAACATCGCGACCGAAGCTGGAGGCGAACTCTGGTCGCCGGATGGCAAGAACATTCTGTTCACGTCGGATGTCTATCCCGATTGCGACGGCGCGCCCGCCGCAAGAAGACGCTTGCAACGCGAAGAAGCTAGACGAAACCAACAAGTCGAAGGTAAAGGCACTGATTTTCGATCGCCTGCTCTATCGCCACTGGAACGCCTACAAAGCAGGAAAACGGACGCATATGTTTGTCGTCGACGCCAACTCGTCACCATCCTTTCGAAAAGGCGTGGGCTTTGTGCCGCTCTACGTTAGCTACCGAGACCTCACGCCCGGCGATTACGACGCGCCCGAATTTTCGCTGGGCGGGCAGGATGACTACGCTTTCTCGCCCGACGGGCAGGAGATTTGCTACACCTCGAACCACGACAAGGTCGAAGCCACATCCACCAACAACGATCTCTGGACCGTCCCGGTGAATTGGCCCGCGAACGCCACTCCTACCGACGTGCTGGCCAAGACGAAGAACATCACCGCCGACAATCCGGCCAGCGACTCGACTCCGCTCTATTCGCCCGATGGTAAGTACATCGCCTACCGCGCCCAGCAGCGTCCGGGATACGAGAGCGACCGCTTCCGACTGATGCTGTATGACCGCAAGACGGAAAAAACCACCAATCTAATGGAGAACTTCGATGGTTGGGTTGGGTCGTTCGCTTGGGACAGACACGACATTCTTTTCACCGCCGAGAACGAGGGTGAATCCCCAATTTACATGATCACACCGGAAATCTGTCTCGAACGCTGCCATCCGATCAAATTCGTCGATGGCTACAACGACGACATTGCTATTAGTAGGACGACGCCTGAACCTTATAAGGATGTCACCATCTGGGAACCCATTACTCTCTTCACGCAAATGTCTCTCCACGCGCCGACAGAGATCTTTATCGCCACGCCCGGCTCTTGGTCAATTGGTACCGATAAGTTGAAGGCAATGCTCCTCGGAGAGTCCAAAGAACCGCTGCCGCAACGTGCAAATCCAAGAGTACGCCAACTCACTCATCTCAACGACGCCGTCCTTTCCCAGGTCGCCATGTCTCCGCTCGAATCTTTCCGGTTCGAAGGAGCGAACGACGACAAAGTCGAAGGCTTCCTCGTCAAGCCGCCGAACTTCGACGCTTCCAAGAAATATCCCGTGAAGTTCCTCATCCACGGCGGGCCGCAGGGGGCTTGGGGAGACGACTGGTCGTATCGCTGGAATCCCGAACTCTTTGCTGCACTAACTCTCTGGCCCAGGATACGTGGTCATCATGATCAACTTCCACGGCTCGACCGGATACGGACAGAAGTTCGTTGAGTCCATCAACGGTGACTGGGGCGGCGCTCCGTTTGAAGACCTGATGAAGGGGCTCGACTACGCGGAGAAGACTTTCCCATTTATCGATAAGGACCGCGAGTGCGCTTTGGGCGCGAGCTTTGGCGGATACATGGCCAACTGGCTGCTCGGCCACACCGACCGCTTCAAGTGCATCGTGTCGCACGACGGCATGTTCAATACCGAGTCCGCCTGGGGCACGACCGAAGAACTCTGGTTCAATAACTGGGAGTTCAAGGGCACTCCGTACACGAACCCGGAGATGTACGAGAAGTGGTCTCCGCGCAATTCGGCGAAGAATTTAAGACGCCGACGCTGGTCATCCACGGACAGCTCGACTACCGCCTGGATTTGAGCGAAGGCCTCCAGCTTTTCACTACGCTGCAAACCATGGGCGTGCCGTCGAAGATGCTCTACTTCCCCGACGAAGGCCACTGGGTACTGAAGCCGCAGAATTCCCAGCTTTGGTATAAGACGGTCAACGACTGGGTGGACCAGTGGACGAAGAAGTAGCAAGTAGAAAGTGTGGGGACGGGGCTTTGCCCCGTCTCACCGGGCGGGGACGCCCGGCGCTCCATTAGATTTTCTGCAAGCGCTGCACGTCGTGGACGCCGGGGATCTGGCGGACACCATCCACGATTTTTTGCAGATGTTTGAGGTCGGCGATTTCGAGGACGACCTCAACCCTGGCTTGACCGTTCTGGCTGTTGGACTCTATGTTGCGGATATTCGTTTGGGTGTCGCTGATGACAGCGATGATTTGTTTCAACATACCGAAGCGGTCGTCGCAGAGAAGGGTGAGTTTGACGGGATAAGAAACGGGCTGGCCTTCGATGTCGCCGGCCCACTCCACGTCAATGCGGCGGTCGGGTTCGTAGAGAAGATTGGTGACGTTGGGGCAATTGATGGAGTGGACGGCCACGCCTTTGCCGCGGGTAACGTAGCCGACGATGGCCTCGCCGCGAATGGGGTTGCAACAGCGAGCGCGATAAACGAGCAGGTCGCCGTGTCCGCGGACGACGATAGCGTTGGCGTCTCCGCCAAAGACGCGGCGCACCACACTTGAAATGCCGCTCGATATGCCGCTGGTGAGGCCGTGGGATGCGGTCTGCTCTCCGCTACCGGACGTAAGCTGGGTGGCGGCGGGGGCGAATTTCGCCAGCACCTGGCGGGCCGAGTACTTGCCGTAGCCGATGCCGGCCATGAGGTCGTCGGCGCGGCCGAGTCCGTATTCGGTGGCCACGCGTTGCAGGTCGGCGTCCTTGATGTCCTTGAGCGAGACGCGGTATTTGCGCGCCTCTTTTTCGATCAGCTTGCGCCCGATTTCGATGGCGCGCTCGCGCTGATGGACATTGAGCCAGTGCTTGATTTTGTTGCGCGCGCGCGAAGACTTGACCACGGCGAGCCAGTCGCGGCTGGGCTTGTGTCCGGGCTGGGTGATAACTTCGACGATGTCGCCGGAATGGAGCTTGTGGCGCAGCGGAACCATGCGTCCGTTGACCTTGGCGCCGGTGCAACTGTGGCCCACCTCGGTGTGAATCGAGTAGGCGAAATCAATGGGCGTGGATTCGCGCGGCAACACCAACACCTTGCCCTTGGGTGTGAAGGTGTAAACCTCTTCGGGATAGAGATCGACTTTTAGGGTCGAGAGGAATTCGTTGGGATCGGCAACATCGCGCTGCCACTCGACCACCTGGCGCAGCCACGCAAGCCGCTGCTCGTCTTCGGCGGAGACGGGGCCGTCCTTGTATTTCCAGTGGGCGGCGATGCCTTCCTCGCACATCTTGTGCATCTCTTCGGTGCGGATCTGAATTTCGAAAGTCTCGCCAGTTTCGGTGATGACCGAGGTGTGCAGCGACTGGTAAAGATTGGGCCGCGGCATGGCGATGAAGTCCTTGATGCGGCCGGGCACGGGGCGCCAAAGGTTGTGGATGATGCCGAGAACGGCGTAGCAGTCCTGCACGGAGTTGGTGATGACGCGCATGGCGTAGAGATCGTAAACCTGGTCCACGCCGATGTGCTGACGCTGCAACTTCCGGTGGATGCTGTAGAGGCGCTTGATGCGGCTCTCGACGCGGCCGGCGATGCCGGCTTCCTTGAGGCCGTCGCGCAGCACGCCTTCGACGCGCGCCATGAAAGCTTCGCCGGCTTTGCGGCGCGACTCGACGGCGGCGCGCACCTGCTCGTGTCCGATGGGATCGAGGTATTTGAAGCCGAGGTCTTCGAGTTCGCCGCGAATTTTTCCCATGCCGAGACGGTGCGCAATGGGGGCGTAGATTTCGAGCGTCTCGCGCGCGATTTTCTGCTGGCGTTCGGGATCGAGATGTTCCAGCGTGCGCATGTTGTGCAGGCGGTCGGCCAGCTTGATCAGCACGACGCGGATGTCGTCCACCATGGCGAGCATCATTTTGCGCAGGTTCTCGGCTTGCGCTTCTTCCCTAGTGGAAAAATCGATTTGGCTGATCTTGGTGACGCCTTCGACGATGTGGGCGACCTGTTCGCCGAATTCCTCGGTGATTTCAAAGGTGGTGACCGAGGTGTCTTCGACCGAGTCGTGAAGCAGCCCGGCGGCAATCGAAACGGCATCCATCTTCATGTCGGCGAGCACGTTGCCGACTTCGAGCGGATGCACCAGGTAGGGCTCGCCCGAAGCGCGGGTTTGCCCGGCGTGGTGTTTCTGGGAAAATTCGTAGGCTTTCTTGACCAGGGTGAGGTCGTCGTTGGGGCGGTTCCTGCGCAGCTTCCGCATCAGCTCGCGGAAACGGGTCACCGTGAGCACGTTGGTCGCGATCTGTTGACGCAACGTTGCCATGTTTGATTCTAACGCAGGGGAAAATCTATTTCACCGCCCGGACCATGTAGCACTCGATTTTGGGTAGTGCGGCGCTGAAGCGATGCGCCGTTTCTCCCGCCGATGTGGTAAACCTGATATTTGGCACTCCACACCATCGTCTTCCTGTTTTTCGCCAGCGCTCTCGGCGGCGCGCTGAATGCCGTCGCTGGAGGTGGCAGCTTTATTTCCTTCCCGGCGCTGCTCTTCAGCGGTGTCGCTCCCATCGCGGCCAACGCCACCAATACCGTGGCGCTTTGGGTGGGAACGACGGCCAGCGGCGGAGCTTATCGCAAGCACCTCGATATTTCGCGCCGCGTCATGGTTCCGCTCGCCGCGACCAGCGTGATCGGGGCCGTCGCCGGCGCCTACCTTTTATTGCACACGCCCGCGCAAACTTTTCTCCGCGTTCTGCCCTGGCTCATGCTGGGAGCCACGCTGCTGTTTATGTTTGGCGGCCGCCTGGCTCGCGGCTCCGGAGGCTCCATCACCAGAGATGCTTCCACCTCGGCCCTGGCAGTCGCGGCGCTGTTCGAACTGGTCGTTGCGGTTTACGGAGGCTACTTCGGCGGCGGAATTGGCATCCTGAACCTCGCCATGCTCGCCGCACTCGGCATGACCGACATCCACGCCATGAACGCCTTGAAAGTCGTGCTCGGCGGGATCATCAACGGCGTCGCGGTCGTTACCTTCGTTTTGGCTGGTGCGGTGGTCTGGAAACAGGGTAGTGTCATGATCGTGGGTGCGCTCTTCGGCGGATACTTCGGCGCCCACTACGCCCAGAAACTTCCGGGCGCGTGGATACGCGGCTTCGTCATGGTGGTAGGAACGGGGATGACCATGTACTTTTTTTGGCGAGGCTACCACTGACACCAACGCCGAATCACGCACTTTCGTAATCTGCCCTATGGACGCCGCCTGATGCAATACTGCTAGAAGAGTTATGCCCTCCACTGCCACCACGCAGAAGAAAACTCGAGGCTCGCGCGTCAAGCTCGGCGGCTCCATTCTTGCGCTGGTAGTGCTCGAAAACGGGCGTCAGATCCGCAGCCGCATGAATCAACTCTCGGTCAACGGCGGACTGGTCTCTCTCGAACAGCCGCTCGACGAAGGCATCCGGGTAACAGTCGTATTTCACGTCGGAGCGACCAACATCCGCTGTCGCGCGCAAATGTTGTTTCCCGTCTGGGCTACCCAGGGATGCCTTCAGCCTTTCCGCTTTTTGGAATTGCCCGAGGCCAACCGCTCCCGTCTGAACCGGGAATTGGAAGACCTGGTCAAGGCCGGCGCGTCCCAGGAAGAGGAAGAAGCCGAGTAGGCGCTCACTTTCCCGCCGCCAAAATCTGTTCCAGCGAATACTTCTGCAACTCCCCAATCCGCTCCAGCGTGATGTCGGGCTTCGGATACTCGGCCACCAGCGCCGCATCCAGTGCGTAGTGTCCCTGACGCGGAAACACAGTCGTCACCCGCGCGCCCCAGTGCTTTTTGATCGCCGCCAGAATACGCACCTTGTCGTCCACCATCACGTAGCGCGCTGCTGGATACTTCGCCTCCACATCGTCCAGTTCCTGTTCCTTGTGGATGTAAATCAAGACGTGCCCTTCGAAGATTTCATACAGGCCCGAGCGGTCCACCTTGCGCGGCTGGAAGACCACATCGCCGTCGCTCAAGATCACCGCCCGCCCCAACCGCCGCGCATACTCCACCGCATCCAGCGACTCCGGAAACAGCCGGTTGGCAAAGGGATAATTCACCATGAAATGCGACACCGCCAGAAGTTTCGGATCGCGCGGCCGCTCGACGCGATAACGCTGCAGCGCGCCCAGATAATCCGCGTATCCGAGCTCCGCGCGCAACTGCTCGAAGATTTCCCAATAGCGCCGCTCCGAGGTGTCGCCTACTTTATTGGTGAGGTACAGCTTCAGATCTTCCGCCACGCGATCGTTGTCGAGCAGCGTATTGTCCACGTCGAACAAGAACACGGTGCTCGGGTTGGCATCGGCGCGGTCCACGGGATTCTCCAGAATGTCTCGATAATAATGTCTCAATAATAAAGAGTGGCCTTATCATGCCAGAAATCACAGCCCAACGTCGCAGCGGTCACGGCACGCCACGGCCGCGCTTCCTGTACACTTGAAGCATCCCGAAAGCAGGGAACTTGAGCCCTCCACAAAAGACTTGCGTAGGCCCCTTCCCTTGTAGTACAAAGGGCGTCGCTCATAAAGTCAATCAACAGCCGAGGCGGAACGTTGCGGCGCTGCCTCGCAAATCGGGTGAGGTTTTTCTCGCCCCAGCTAGGAGCCGTCTCTCGTGGAACACATTGATCCCGTCGTCTATCGCTTCGACACCCGCTCCAGCCGGCTTTGCGAATTCTGCCGGGAACTCGACCCGCACTTCCCCCAGCGCCGTCCCGCCGACCAGATGGTGGCCACCAGCCGCAAAGCCACTGCTTCCGCCCATGTGACCGAGGACGGCTATGTTCGCCATCGTATGCTTGAACTGCGCCAGATCGTTTCCCGCGCCCCGCTCACCGCAGCGTAACCGGCACTTTCGCACCCTCTGAGCAAATTTTTTCGCGCAACTTTCGCGCCACCGCGAGTTCTAATGAGTTAGACCCCAAATTGTTGTACCCTATGCGGGGAGGCTTCCCATGCTGGCCGGTATGCGATCCTGTTTCCTGCTGTCCTTCTTAGTGGCGTTGGCCCTCGCTGCCTCTTTGCCCGTTGCTGCTCAGATGAACGGCGTCCCGCCCTCCGTCACGTCCATTGGCTTCGGCGGGAGAAACAACCTCAATCCCGGTATCCGGCCCAGCGTGACGTCGCTGGGGCCAAACGGTTACGGCAACACCTGGCCGATTTTTGGAAACTGCTGTGCCAACCTCTTCATGCCGGCGAACCCGAATCCACCGCTGTTCTCCGAGCACCACCATCACCGCAAGGATAAAGACAAAGACAAGGACCATGCCGATTTCGCCGTCGGCGTCCTGGAACCGGTCTTCATTCCGTACGCCGTTCCTTACGCCCCGGAAGCTGACGATGACTCACTCGACGTTGACGACGCGCACGCTGCTGGCCCGCGAAACCCCGATCTTCCCGTCAAACACGCCGGCGACCACGATCCCGCTCCGCAAGCGGACGCTTCCGCCAAAATATCTCCGGTTGAATCAGCTCCGGATGAAGTAGAAAAATCCGTGGCCGCCCAGCCCTCCACCGTGCTGGTGTTCAAAGACGGCCACAAGTCCGACGTGGTCAACTACGCCATCGTGGGCGACACGCTCTTTGACTTCGGCGACGGCCGCACTCGCAAAATTCTCCTCGCCGACCTCGATCTTCCCGCCACCCAAAAAGCCAACGACGACCGCGGCGTGGACTTCCAGATTCCGGCAAACTCCACTGCCCGGCAATAGAAGGGCCCGGCGATTTGGACCGCGGCGCGTCCCGCAACTTCGGGGTATAACTCTGCTCTGTCATCCTGAGCGAAGCGAAGGACCTATGGATTTGAAGCTGCGCCAATGCACAGGCCCTCACCCCATCGCGCCAAAAGCGGGCGTGCTGGGGGCCCCGCTTCGCTCAGGATGACAATTTGGATTTTTGCATGAATTTGTACCCCCCGGCATTTCCCGCTTGACATTGCCCTTCCTCTGTATGGATACTTATGCATTGAGTTGCATTTTTATTCATGTCGAAAACAGCGCGCCACAAAGCGATCCTCGACCTGCTCGACGCGGGTCCTGTCGAAAGCCAGGACTCCCTGCAGCACGGTCTGGAGCGCAAGGGCTTCGACGTGGGCCAGGCGACGCTCTCGCGCGACATCCATGAACTGAAACTCGTCAAGGGCCCCGAGGGCTATCGGCGGGCGGACGAGAGCCTGGGCGCGGAAAGCGTTTTGCCCTCGGTCGTGCATCTCGCGCACCAGTTTGTGGTCGAAATCCGCCAGGCCCAGAACCTGCTCGTGGTGAAGACCACGGTCGGCAGCGCGCAGCCTGTCGCCGCCGCGCTCGACGCCTCGCACTGGCCCGAGGTCGTCGGCACCATCGCCGGAGACGATACCGTGCTGCTCATCGCCGCCGACAAGAAGAAAGCGCAAGCGCTCGCCCGGCGTATTCGCGAGCTGTCATAGGCGGGGTGCAGGGGCCAACCCCTCGGACCGCGTCAGAATTTTTCGCAAGTGGAGTGTTACGGAACGCAAATGAGAATTGGTCCCACGGCACTGATGAACCCGCCGCGCTTGCAGCCGGAAGCGGTGGCGCCGTGGGCCGTTTCCCGGCTCGCCGTTTTCCAGAACTAGGAGCGCACATGCCTAAAAAAGAAAAAATCGTTCTTGCCTACTCCGGTGGGCTCGATACTTCCATCATCATTCCTTGGCTCAAGGAAAACTATGCCTACGAAGTGATCGCCATGGTCGCCGACGTGGGCCAGGGAGATGACGCCGAGGCCGTCGTCGAGAAGGCTTACAAGACTGGAGCCAGTAAGGTAGTGGTCGAGGACCTGCGTGAAGAGTTTCTGACCGGCTACGTCTGGCCCGCGCTGAAAGCGGGCGCGGTGTACGAAAACAAGTATCTGCTTGGGACCTCGCTTGCCCGTCCGGTGATCGCGAAACATCAGGTCGAAGTCGCGCTGCGCGAAGGAGCTTCGGCCGTTGGCCACGGATGCACGGGCAAAGGCAACGACCAGGTCCGCTTCGAAATGGCGTACCAGGCGCTCGCTCCCGAGCTGAAAGTCGTTGCGCCCTGGCGCGAGTGGGATTTGAAGTCCCGGGAAGACTGTCTCGACTACGCCGAGAAGCGCGGTATTCCCGTCGCCGCGAGCCGCGAGAAGATACACAGCCGCGACCGCAATCTCTGGCACGTCAGCCACGAGGGCGGAGAGCTGGAAGACGCTGCCAACGCGCCGTTCGCGAGCACCTGGCAGATGACGAAGTCGCCGCAAGATGCGCCCGATCGCGAAGAGCAGGTTGAAATTGGATTCGAAAAAGGCGTGCCTGTTTCGGTGAACGGCATGAATCTCGATCCCGTATCGCTGGTCGAACTGCTGAACGAAATCGGCGGACGCAACGCGGTGGGGCGCATTGACTTGGTTGAGAACCGCTTCGTCGGCATCAAGTCGCGCGGCTGCTATGAAACTCCCGGAGGCACGCTGCTGCTTACTGTCCACGGCGAACTCGAGGCCCTCTGTCTGGATCGCGATCTGCTGCACTTCAAGCAGCACGTCGCGCTCAAGTATGCCGAGCTGGTTTATTTCGGCTTCTGGTTCACGCCGCTGCGCGAATCTCTCGACGCCTTTGTCGAGACTACGCAACAGCATCTGACCGGCTCCGTAGCGCTGTCGCTCTACAAAGGCAACGTCAGCATCGTCAGCCGCAAATCGGATTACTCGCTCTACCGCACCGACCTTTCCTCCTTTACCATGGGTGCAAGTTATGATCAGAAAGACGCCGAAGGCTTCATCCGCATTCTGGGATTGCCCTCGCGTTGCCGCGCCCAAGCGCAGGCCAAGGCAAAGGTAGAGGTCGCGCAATGAAGATGTGGTCCGGCCGGTTCCGGCAGCCGCTGGACGCCGAATTTGAAAAATGGCAGCGGTCGTTTCCCTACGATCAACGGCTGCTGCCTTTCGAACTCGCCGCCAGCCGCGCCCACGCCAACGCGCTCGAACGCGCGGGAGTGCTTTCCTCCGAAGAACTTTCCAAGATCGTGAAGGCGCTGGAAGACATTGCCCGCCGCGCCGAATCCGACCCGGAATTTTTGAACGATCCGGAAGCCGAAGACGTTCATCACTTCGTGGAAAAACAACTCGTCGCGCTGATCGGTGCGACTGGCTACAAGTTGCACACCGGCCGCAGCCGCAACGAGCAGATCGCAACCGACCTCCGCCTCTTCGTGCGCCAGAGCATTGACACGCTGCAAAATTTGATCGCCGATTGGGTCGAGGCGATTCTCTCTCGCGCCGAATCCGCAGGCAACGCTTCTTCTCCATTAGCTATGCCTGCATACACGCACTTGCAGCCGGCGGAACCCGTGCTGGTCGCGCATTGGTTGCTGGCCTATGTGGAAATGTTTCTGCGCGATGCCTCACGCCTTGCCGACTGCCGCAAGCGCGTGAACGTTTGTCCGCTGGGATCGGGCGCCGTTGCCGGAGCCACGCTCACCCTCCATCGTCAAGCCATGGCCGCGGAACTGGGCTTCGATGGGCCGACGGCGAACAGCATTGACGCCACCAGCGACCGCGATTTCGCCATTGAATTCGTCGGCGCGCTCTCAATGCTCGCGCTTCATCTCAGCCGCTGGGCCGAAGAGATGATCTTGTTCTCGACTCCAGCTTACGGATTCGTCGAGCTGCCTGAGCCTTACTCCACGGGCAGCAGCGCCATGCCGCAGAAAAAAAATCCCGACTTGCTGGAACTGGTGCGCGGCAAAGCGGCGCGCGTCATGGGATGCGCCACTACGCTGCAAACTTTGATGAAGGGCTTGCCTCTCGCCTACAACAAAGACCTTCAGGAAACGCAGGAGGCGGTGTTCGACGCCTCCGACACGGTCATTGCCATGTTGCCGCTGGTGACCGGATTTATGAACAGCGTCGAATTCAACGACGCCAAAATGAATCAGGCCGCAAGTTCGGGCTTCATGAACGCCTGGGCCGCGGCCGCCTACCTCGTTGAACGCGGCGTCCCCTCGCGCCTCGCCCACGAAGCGGTTGGCAAGGCCGTGCAGTTGGCCGTCGAGCGCGGATGCGAATTGCAGAAACTTCCCCTCGCCGATCTGCAAGCGATCCACGCCAGTTTTGACGCGGCCTTCCACTCCCGCCTTGGGCTAACTGAAGTGCTGGCGCTGCACGATGTCCCCGGAGGCACCGCGCCTCGTCACGTCAAGCGCGCCCTGCAAAATGCCCGCGAGCGGGTTGCCGCTTTGAGGTGAGATCCACTCATCGGGATGAACACGATGAGCCGGGAACCTCGTTTTCTCCTAATTCTTTAATTATTTACTCCGCTATTTACTCCTAAGGCAATAACCATTTAGTAGGGTGGGTGCCCCCCCCCCCTCCCCCCGGTCTTCTGGAATCATAGACTTAGGAAGAAATTCCCGCCAGGTCTTTGGGTTTAAAGGACTTAGAGGCAAAGTATTTCGGAATAAGGACTTAGCTCCTAAAATTGCGCTGAAAATGGGTTTGGGGCAGCTTCGAGGGCCGTCCTGGCGACGGGTACACCTCTTCACTGCCCCAATCAGATCTCTATTGTCGCGGAGGGCGAGGCTTAAGTCTGTGATGGTGGTCACAGGTTAGGTGTGATGAAAAAAAGTCAACGGGCCCGCGCCTTCGCGTCCGCATGGTTTGAGCGAAACACTCCGGCAGCATCGCGGCCCACCCTTCGCAAAAAACGCGAAGGATGGGGCACCCCCTGTACTGGTTGTGCCGACGGAAGGCTGTGCCACACGCCAAAATGCGCGAAGTATGGGGCACCGGCGGGGCACACTTCAGAATTGGGATGGACGCGGGGACCGGGTCACACGTTTGGATTGTTCTGTTTATAGATGTCCGGATAGTTTTTTTTGTAACACTCTAGGCACATACCATGGCTGAAGTCCGCATGAGTGTGCTCGTGTAAGTACTTTTCCATCTGGATCCAGGCACCGTCGGCAGTCCTGATTTGTTTGCAGTAAACGCAAATCGACAAAATGCCGCGCAGCGTTTTGACCTCATCCAAGGCATGTTGCAAGGCATGGTTCATATCCTGCAATGAGCGCAGTGCATGCTGGCGCTGTTTTTCGATAGATGAGACGAGAAGAGAAAATGAGCAGAAGAACAGTAGCCGGATCCACGCTGGGAGATCGAACTCCAGATGATAGGGTCTTTCGTCAAAGAGGAAGTCGAACACGACCGTTGACAGCAGTGCGCTGGCGATACCTGTCCAGGTGCCTCCGTACTTGGCGCTCAACATCACCGCAGCGATGAGAAACAGTCCAAGACTATGGGGTGTCACAGTACGAAAGGGAAGGGTCAGCAAGGTAGCGATGCCAACACTGATGACCACGAGAGCTATGGAACGAGGCCAGCGCCACACCGTACCCTCGTTGATAAACCATCGAGGCAGCAATGCGAAATATCCTTTTTGACTTCGAGAAGCAGGAACATTATATGCCCAAACCGCCAGCAGTCTACAGTAACCATGAAACCGATCTAAGGAAGGTCTGATCGAGGACCACCCAAAGCACAAAACGGCTGATTGGGCATGTGGCCCAGCCTTCGGTTTTGATTTCCTTACCTATAACACAACAGTGGGTGACCCTCGATAAGAGGGAAGGCTATGCCACCCGCTCACTTACTGCGCTGCCGGCGCAGGGTGGGTGATTTTGATCGCTATGGACGGCGTATGCAACAGCGTGTTGTGGATCAGGCAATGATGCACCGCGTTCTCGACCCCGCTCCGATGCTGATCGGTGAGCGCAGCGGGCGCTTCGATTTCAATGTGAAAGTTGTCCATGCGCGCGGGATCTTTCAGCTTGTCGGCGGTGATGCGGACGCGCGTGCCTTCCGTGGCCAGCTTAAACTTGCGCAGATATTGCGCCGCGTAGAATCCGGCGCACGAGCCCAGCGCAGCGAGCAGGAGTTCGGGCGGCGTCATGCCTTCGTCGTGGCCGCCATTCTCCGGCGGCTGGTCGCTCGCGATGGTGTGCTGACGCGCCTTGATTTCAAACTGCAACGCTCCGAGATGTTCCACGGTGACTTCCATAAGTTCCTCCAATTCAACTTCAATGAACGGCTACTTCAAAGTTTGACGAGCGAGTGCGGCGTCGAGGTGGTTTCTCACCAGATCGCGGGCCCGGTGCAGCCGCGATTTCATGGCGGCCCGCGAAATTCCCAGCTTTTTGGCGGCTTCGTCGCCGCGCAGATCTTCGACATCGCATAACTCATAAACCGGGCGGTAGAGCGCAGGCAACGCGTCCACGGCTTCGTTCAGCAATTGCTTCATCTGTTGCCGGGCCAGTTGCACGTCCGGAGGAGGCTCCGATCCGGGGACCTCGCGGCCTTCGTCCTCTAACATCGAAAGCTGCAAGAGCGGGAGCAACGATTCGCGCTCCTTCAATTGCCAGCACACGCGTTTCGCGATCTGCGCGAGCCAGGCGCGAAAGGCCGCCGATTCGCGCAATTGATCGAGATGGCGGTATGCCTTCAGCAGGGCCTCGATCAGCACGTCTTCGGCATCTTCGCGGTTGCCGCACACCCGGATCATCTGCCGATAGACGGCGTCCTTGTGCTCCCTGGCCAATGCGTCGAAGTCCATGCTTCCATTGTGGCATTGCTGAGGCTCCTACGGACAACACATTGTTACGGGCAAGTCCCGGATTGTTCCGCGTTATTATTCGGCCCGCCGATTTTGCACTGACTCTGGCGGTTCCAGGGCATTTTTCCGAGGAGCATCCCCATCGCGCAGATATCGGTGAGTCCGGCGAAACTTAGCCCCAAACCTACGAATCCGCAAAGAAAGACCCAATGCAAATTCACAGTCAGTGCTAGAATGGCGCCGACTAGTACCAGCAAGCCCGCGCCCAGACGGACCTGGCGTTCGAGCGACCAGCGTGTCTTCACGCTGGCCACGACGGGGAGGCCGGCTTCGATCCAAGCTTTTGTGCCGCCTTCGAGGACCGTAATCTGCCACCCACAGGGTTCGAGCAGGCGGCGGTCATGCGTGCGCGCTTGCCCGACTGGCAGATGAGGACGAGGGGAAAATTGCGGCCGAGATCGTCGAGGCGCGCTTCGATCTGGTCCATCGGAATGTTGACCGCGCCGGGAATGTGGCCGGAGGCGAATTCGGTGGCGGAACGCACGTCCACCAGCAGGGCCCGCGTGGATGTGTCATTGCGCAGTTCGGAGACGGTTACAGTGGGGCTCAAGTTTCCTCCTATATGGGAAGAGCGGTAGTCTGGGAAAAAGGATTCAAGCCTCACGCAATCGGCCATTACTCTGGGGATAGGCGCTGCCGGCGGCTAGGATGGTTTGACGCTGCTCCGGTGCGCTCCGTATAATGCATTACGTCCACACCCTGATCGTCACGCTGCGGTCTAGCGTGAAGAGAGGCGGGCGTCGTATGCGCCTCGCGCGCACGCCGCGCCGGTTTTCAGGTCCATTTTCAGGTCTGTGTTTCAGGTCATATTTCAGATCTGACGACTACGACTGATAGGCTCGGGTTGCGATCGTTTTCGTTGAACCCGGCGAGCTGGAAGCTTCCGGCATTCCTAAAATCCGAAGGAGTTCAAAGGATCCAAATGATTGGCATGTTAACGACTGGCAAGTTTGTGCGCGTCACCGTCACTGTGGCCGTGGTCTTCGGCCTCTCCGTCTTCGCTTTGGCCCAAGCCGCTCCGGCTGCCGGCGCTCCCGCGGCTGCCACTACGCCTGACGCTCCCTCCGCTGCTGCGGCGGTGGCGGTCAAGGCTACCGGCACCAAAGTCGGCACCATCGACATCGAACAGGCGATCGCCGCCTCCAACGAAGGACGGCGCGATTTGGAAGCGCTCTACAAGAAGTTTGAACCCAAGCAGAACGAGTTGAAGGGCTTGGCCGACGAAATCGACGGCCTCAAGAAGCAGCTCAACGCCCAGCAGGACAAGTTGAACGACGAGTCGCGCGAGAAGCTGGTCAAGCAGATCGAGACGAAACAGAAGAGTTTCGACCGCGCTTCGCAGGACGCGCAGGAGGATTTCCAGAACCAGCAGGGCGAGATCGGAAATAAAGTCCTCACCAAGATGGCCCCGCTCATCGTGAAGTACGCCAGCGACAACGGCTACGGCATGATCCTCGATACCTCGCAACAGTGGCCGCGCGGCCCGGTGATTTGGTACGGACCGGCGGTGGACATCACACCACCGATCGTGGAAGCCTATAACGCGCAATCTGGCGTGCCGGCGCCCGCGGTGGGCAGCACGGCCCCGAAGCCCACCGCGAAACCGGCGCCCGCCAAACCCGCTGCGCCCGCGAGCGCTACGCCGAAACCGTAGCGACACCGCTGGGGCAGTTTTAGTTCCAGGGATTGGTTACGAATTTGTTTTTTAGACCGCGTGCAGACGCGGTCTTTTTTTCGCTTCCCCTCATTACTCAGGATCAAATCGTCAGCCGCTGGTGTCTGTACCGATAGCAGGCTTGTGGAGGAGGACACCATGCACAGCACATCAACACTCAGCACATCGACGCTCAACACCTCAATGTTCAGCACGCTGGAAAGCACCTGGGACCATTCCGCCCATCGCGGATGGGCAACGCTCGCATCCTTCACCATGCAAGCCTTTGGGCTGAGCTTGCTGCTGCTTATTCCGCTACTCGTGATTCAGGGACCACCGAAGCTAGAGTGGTTCGAAGGGCCGGTTCTCGCGCCACCGCCAGCGCCAGCGCCGTTAACAGGCGAACAGCGGCCGATTCATTCACCGAACTCCAACGGAGGACCACTCCAGCAACCCGCAACGATTCCAGGCACCATCGCAAAGGTGAACGAACCGCAGGTTGGACCGGCGCCTGAATTCGGCGAAGCCGCCGTGCCGGGAGGAATCGGTACGGGCAGACGCGGAGTGTGGAGATCGGTCGGGCCTTCGGTTGAGGTCGCTCTACCTTTGCCGCCTCCTGCGTCCACGCATCCGCTGAAGGTCTCGCACATGGCGGAGGCCAACCTTATCTACCGCGTGCAGCCCGT
This sequence comes from uncultured Acidobacteriaceae bacterium, assembly GCA_963827765.1. GTDB lineage: Bacteria > Acidobacteriota > Terriglobia > Terriglobales > Acidobacteriaceae > Acidiflorens. Next base: position 1,730,312 of record CAWHBX010000002.1, on the reverse strand, counting down.
CTATCCGCCAATCGCGCGTCAGGCGCGCATTCAAGGCACGGTCGAGTTGCGGGCGATCATTAGCAAGACGGGAACGATTGAAAATCTGGCCGTGGTCGGCGGGCATCCGATGTTGGTTACATCCGCAGTTGAAGCGGTCCGGCAATGGCGCTACCGTCCCTACCTGCTGAACGGCGAGCCCGTCGAAGTGGAAACCGAAATCACGGTGAATTTCTTGTTGTCGGGCGGGTAAAATCGAAAGTTAACATCAGAAGTAAACAGCGCGGCGCGTCTCACTCGCTATAATCGGCTACGTGAACGCGCCGCGTCTTGATTTGCCGAAAATACCCGACCGCCGCTCGTTGATTCTCGACGGCCGCACCTGGGCGGAAGTTTCCCTGGCCGCGCTGGGAGAAAATTTCCATGCGATACAGAAGCACGTCGGCCAGAACGTCACCATTTGCGCCGTGGTCAAAGCGGATGGTTACGGCCACGGCGCGGTGGAATGCGCGTGCGCGCTCGAATCCGAGGGCGCCGAGTGGCTGGGAGTGACCGATGCCGCCGAAGGCCTGGCTCTGCGCGGCGCCGGCGTCAAGGCCCGCATCCTGCTGATGACCGGAATCTGGAAGGGCGAGGAGGATGGGATCGTCGCCCAGAACCTCACGCCCACCCTCTGGGAACCATGGCACATTGAAACGCTCGAACGCGCGGCGCGGAAACGGCAGAATATTCTACCGGTGCACCTGAAGCTCGACACGGGCATGAACCGTCTGGGCGCGCCGCAAGAAGCGTTGCCGCGTTTGTGCGAGATGCTGTGCGCATGCCAGCACCTGACTCTCGAAGGAGTCAGCACGCACCTGGCGTCGGCGGAAGTGCTCGACGCCGAAGATGCCGTGCGCCAGATGAAGCGCTTTGATGAGGGACTTGCGGTCTTGCGGAATTACGGGCTGCGGCCAGCGCTGGTGCACATGGGAAATTCCGCTGCCATGTGCGCGCGCCCCGACACCTGGAAAACCATGGTGCGTCCGGGCATCGCGCTCTACGGATACTCGCTGGCCTTTACGCGCGCCGGCCAGCCCGCCGCTGTGGCGGAACTGCCGCTGCGTCCGGTGCTTTCGTGGAAGACGCGCGTGCTGACGGTGAAGGAAGTTGCGGCGGGACAAGCCGTCGGCTACATGGGCACCTTCGTGGCCAAAACGCGGAGCCGCATCGCCGTGCTGCCCGTCGGTTACGCCGACGGTTATCCGCGGCTGCTGTCGAATCGCGCGCGCGTGATCGTAGGCGGCGAATACGCGCCGGTTGTGGGGCGCGTCTCGATGGACTTGACCATCGTGGACGTCAGCCACATCCGCAGCGTCGCGGTGGGAGATGAAGTCGTCTTAATAGGTAAGAGCGCAAGTAAAGTCGCAGACAAAAACAGCGGCAAGAGCGTGGACGCCGTGGAACTGGCTCGCCTGTGCGAAAGCGTCCCCTACGAAATTCTCTGCGGTTTGTCACAGAGAGTGCCCAGAGTTTACAGCAGCTCTTAGCAGGATCTGTAGCAAGTTCTTTGCCAGATCCATGCCGCTCGTCGTAACCTTCTTTTGGACGATTCCATTCTTTGTAGTGGTTGGTCTTGCCCTTCCACTTTGTCATCCGCGATGCCGTTTTGACCGCGGGTGTCCATGCTTTTGCTTACGGGACAGCCGCTTTCGGCTGTCCGGCCTCTGCGATGAAGTCTGCGAAAGCCTGCCCATATTCCGACCAAAATCCGACCCTCGGACACTTTTACCCTGTGGAAAACTTTGTGGATGCGATGCACGCAATTCGGAATCCAGCGGCACCGCCCAGTTGACAGAGATATTTCGGCACCGGCGGCATCTTCCTAAAGCTATGTTTCTAAGTTGGATAACTCGAATGTTAACGGCAGGTGACGGAAACTCTTACGAATCAGTACTTTCGTCACAAAATCTGAGATTTGCACATTAACCGAAAGGCTGTAGCTGGCATCGCTCGCGGCTGGCGCTCGCGGTAGTCTCCTTGCGAGCGCTTCGATAGTGCGAAGAAATGGGGGTTATGCACCAGCCCGCGCCCATTCCGACCCTAGTGGCTTGCGTCACAAATACCCGTGACGCACCTCACGGCGTTGGTTCTCGCCAATCCATACGCTCTTACGGGAAGAAGGAACTGGCGGACACTCAACGTCTAAGTCAGCGCGCCGCCGGAGAGCGCTGGCGTTTTCTTCAATTCCATCCCGGCCTACGCGCAAGTTCCTCGTCTTTCCGTTTTGTAGTGATCGGCAAAAACTTCTGGGCAGGTTCGGCCATTCGCGCCGCATCGGCCTATGAGGTTGTGGAAGGATTTGGTTGCTTGATTCGAACCGCAGATTCTCGTGTGCCTTCTAATCTCTTTTCCTGGAGAACCCTCAATGCTGCATCTCGATACTGGTAACACAGGTTTTATGATTCTATGCACCAGCCTGGTCATGCTGATGACACCCGGCCTCGCATTTTTCTACGGCGGCCTGGTGGGACGTAAGAACGTGCTCGCCATCATGATTCAGAGTTTTGTCTCGATGGGCTGGACGACGGTGATCTGGTATTTATACGGCTATTCGCTGTGTTTCAGCGGCGACTGGCATGGGGTCATCGGCAACTTCCACAACGCATTTCTGCGCGGCGTCGATCTCAACACCCCGTCGCCGAACAACACGATCCCGGCGTTTGTGTTCATCGCATACCAGATGATGTTCGCCATCATCACTCCCGCGCTCATCTCGGGCGCGTTCACCAACCGGGTCACCTTCAAGGCCTACATGCTGTTCCTCACCGGATGGCTCACCTTTGTTTATTTCCCGTTTGTCCACATGGTCTGGGGTGGGGGCTTTCTGCAGCAGTGGGGAGTGCTCGACTTCGCCGGCGGCATCGTGGTCCACAACATCGCGGGCATCGCCGCACTGGCCTCCGTGCTCTATGTGGGGAAGCGCCACACTGCGGATCGTGGTCCGCACAGCATTCCGCTGGTTGCCCTGGGGACCGGTCTGCTGTGGTTTGGATGGTACGGTTTTAACGCCGGCAGCGAAATGCGCGTCGATTCGGTCACCGCGACCGCGTTTCTCAATACCGATGTAGCAGCGTCGTTCGCGGCTGTCGCCTGGTTGCTGGTGGCATGGATCAACGAGAAGAAGCCCAAGTTCCTCGGCTTGCTCACCGGAGCAGTTGCCGGACTGGCGACCGTCACTCCCGCCGCCGGATATGTTTCTCCCACCACTGCAGTCATCATCGGCTTAGTAGCTGGAGTGGTTTGCTACTACGCCGTCGAGATGAAAAACAAGCTGCAATGGGACGACGCGCTGGATGTTTGGGGCGTACACGGGGTGGGCGGATTCCTCGGCATTGTCATGCTGGGCATTTTCGCCAACAAGCAATTCAACCCCGCTGGCGCGAACGGACTGCTCTACGGCGATCCGACGTTCCTGCTGAAACAAGTCGTGGCCGTGACCTTCTCGTCGGTCTGGGCCTTCGTGTTTACCTATGCGATGTTACGAATCATCGATATGTTCACGACGGTGAAAGTTGACGAGATGAGCGAGGAAATCGGACTCGATGAATCCATCCACGGCGAACACGCCTACGAGGAGGCTCCGGAGCACGATCTCGCTAATACGGATATACGCTAAGGTTGGGCTGTCATCTTGAGCGAAGCGAAGGACCAATGCATTGCGCATTGCAAAGAAACAGGTTCTTTGCATCGTTCAGGATGATGGTTCGGGCATATGCAACGAAACTGCAGGGCTACGCTAGGTTTTCGGAGCCGTTAAGCCCCCGCCCCCGCCGGCCTTAAGCACCCCTAGAAGAGTTCCTGCGGAATATTCCCAGGCCAATTCGCTTCATCCGCTCTTTATTCAGCATCTTACTTTTTTGGGATTAGAGACTTTGTTAATATTTACAGTTGGGGTTTTTTCCGCGAGCCATATTCATGAATTCTAGCGTATTGGAAACGCCAAACCGCGTTGACTACGATGTCCCTGAAAAGGATATTGCGGCCGTCCCACTCAGGTCATCTTCTTACTCATATTACTCATACGCCTTCCTGGGCGTACTGACGATCGCGTGCCTTCTGCCTTTTTCAGGCCGCGCGTTTCATGTGGACGACACGCTTTTTATTATGGCCGCGCGTCAGATTACCCAGCATCCTCTCGACCCTTACGGTTTCAGCCTCGTCTGGAACGATAGCTTGGAACGGATGGCGAACGTCACCCAGAATCCTCCCTTGGCTTGTTACTACGGCGCGGTTGTCGGAGAGGTTGCGGGCTGGTCGGAGCGCGCATTCCATCTGGCATTCCTTGTGCCCGCGCTGGCTCTGGCTCTCGGAACCTACCGCCTGGCCAAGCATTTCACGCGTTATCCACTTTTGGCAGCGCTGGCTACGCTTCTAACCCCTGGGGTCCTGGTGTCGGCAACTACCGTCATGTGCGACACGATGATGGCGGCGCTGTGGGTTTGGGCGATGATTCTGTGGATCGAAGGCCTGGAGCCGCGCAAGGGCTGGTATCTGGCCGGAGCGGGAGCTTTGATGGCGGCGGCCTTTCTGGCGAAGTATTTCGGGGCATCGCTGATTCCCCTGCTGGCGGCCTATTCTTTTGCGCGCCTGCGCCGCTTGGGAAACTGGATATGGTACCTGCTGATTCCAGTGGGTGCGCTGTTGGGCTATCATTTCTGGACACACGCTCTTTATGGGCACAATCTGCTATTGGGCGCCGTTGATTATGCGAATAGGGACCGCGGCCTGGAGTCGTGGGTGTCGGTATGGGTTGGTCTCAGTTTCACCGGGGGCTGCGCTCTTTCAGTGCTTACTCTCGCTCCTCTTACGTGGTCCCGCAAAGCGGCAGGCATCGTTGCCGCGATCGGAGCCCTGGCTGCTTCCGCGCTGATTTTTGGATGGTTAGATTACCACGGACGGGACCATGGAGCGCTGGCCTTCGATTCCCTCCGCGCACACTGGGGGTTGGTAGGCAGCCAGTTAACTATCTTTATTGCCGGCGGCCTTCTTACCCTGGCCTTGACGATTGCCGACTGTTGGAAGAGACGAGACGTGGACTCGCTGCTGCTGTTGGTTTGGGTCATCGGCACATTCGTCTTCGACAGCTTTCTAAACTGGACGGTCAACGCCCGGTCGATGCTTCCTCTGATTCCGGCCGTGGGGATACTGACCGCGCGGCGGTTGGAAACAATGCACAGCGCTTGGACTCGAAGTCTGAAACTGCGAATTGCTGGCGCGCTGATGGTCTCTGGCGTACTGTCGATCTGGGTTGCAATCGGCGATGCGCGTCTAGCCAACTTGACGCGTGAGGCTGCCTACAGCGTCCAGCGGCAGGCTGGCAACGAAGGGGGAAGGTTCTGGTATCGAGGGCATTGGGGCTTTCAGTACTACATGGACCAACTGGGAGGCCTGGCGATAGATCCTCACGACTTCCAGATTCGCCCCGGCGACCACGTTGTGGTATCGGAAAGATTCGGCGAATTCTTTAAATTTCCGAAGAATCTGTCTTTCCAAAACGAAACGGACCTGGAATTTCCCAATCCCTCGCTGGTAGCAACGCTGAGCTGGCAGTTGGGCGCCGGCTTCTACTCGTCAGGGTTCGGCCCGTTACCATTCACATTTGGCCGCGTCCCTCCCGAACGCTACACCTTGGTGACGGCGAGTCCGCTTCGTTAGGAGGGCGCTCACAAAATTCCGGCGTCTTAAGATCGCCGCGAAAGTGGCCCTTCAGGTGTAAAGCTTCGAGACATTCACACCGTGGAGGAACCGGCGTGGACGCCCGGCTCTCTACCGAAAAATTAGCTGCTGTCCTCGCCCACCTTCAGCAACGCCAGGAACGCTTCTTGCGGAATATCCACGCGGCCGATGCGCTTCATGCGCTTTTTGCCTTCCTTTTGTTTTTCGAGCAGCTTGCGTTTGCGGCTAATGTCGCCGCCGTAACACTTGGCGATCACATTCTTGCGCATTGCCGGCACGGTTTCGCGGGCTATGATCTTGGCTCCAATCGCCGCCTGGATCGCCACTTCAAACATCTGGCGCGGGATTAGCTGTTTCATCTTCGCCGCCAGCACGCGCCCGCGGTCGTAAGCAAAGTCGCGATGGATGATGGTGGAGAGCGCATCCACCGGCTCGCCCGCCACCATGATGTCGAGCTTGGACATAGGAGAAGTCCAGTAGCCCGACAGATGATAGTCGAGCGAAGCGTACCCGCGCGACACCGTCTTCAGCCGGTCGTAAAAATCGAGCACGATTTCGTTTAACGGCAGCTCGTACTGCAGCATCACGCGCGAAGAGCTGACGTATTCAAAACTCTTCTGCTTGCCGCGTTTCTCTTCGACCAGTTTGAGAATGCCGCCGACATATTCTTCGTTGCTCAAAATCACGGCAAGAATCACCGGCTCTTCCACCTTCGCGATCTCGCTGGTATCGGGCCAGCGCGAAGGATTGTCCACCTCGATCACTTCGCCATCGGTCTTGGTGATCTGATAGCGCACGCCCGGCGCGGTCGTGATGAGATCGAGATTGTATTCGCGCTCCAGGCGTTCCTGGATGATCTCCATGTGCAGCAGGCCGAGAAAGCCGCAGCGGAAGCCGAATCCGAGCGCCACCGAACTTTCCGGCTCGAAAAAAAACGACGAATCGTTCAGCTTCAATTTTTCCAGCGCCTCGCGCAGGGCCGTGTGTTCGTGCGAGTCCACGGTGTAGAGTCCGGCGAAAACCATGGGCTTAATTTCTTCAAATCCCGGCAACGCTTGCAGCGAAGGCCGGTCGTCGTCGGTGATGGTGTCGCCGATCTTCGTGTCGGCGACGTTCTTGATATTCGCGATGATGAATCCAACTTCTCCCGCCACTAGTTCGTCGATCTCCACCGGTTTCGGCGTGAGCACGCCCAGAGTTTCCACCTGAAAAACGTGCCCGTTCGACCACAGCCGGATCTTCTGCCCCTTGCGCAACCGCCCCTCGAAGACGCGCGCCAGCACCACCACACCACGATAAGGATCGAACCAGGAATCGAAGAGCAAGGCTTGCAGGTGCCGCTCCGGCGCGCCTTTCGGCGGCGGAATGCGCTTCACAATCGCTTCGAGAACATCGGGCACGCCCTGCCCGGTTTTCGCGCTGATCAATAACGCATCGGTCGCATCGAGGCCCACCGCGCCCTCGATCATCTCCTTGGTGCGCACAATGTCGGCGCTCTGCAAGTCGATCTTGTTGATCACCGGAATAATCTCGAGGCCATGATTGATCGCCAGATACGAGTTCGCCAGCGTCTGCGCTTCCACCCCCTGCGACGCATCCACCACCAGCAGCGCGCCTTCGCAGGCAGCCAGCGAGCGCGAGACTTCGTAGGAAAAATCCACGTGGCCCGGCGTGTCTATCAGATTGAGCTGGTAAATCTGGCCATCCTGCGCGGGATATAACATGCGGACGGCGTGGGCCTTGATCGTAATGCCGCGCTCGCGCTCCAGGTCCATCGAGTCGAGGACCTGCTCCTGCATTTCGCGCATGGCGAGCGACCCGGTCAGTTCCAGCAGGCGGTCGGCAAGCGTGGATTTACCATGGTCAATATGCGCAATAATCGCAAAATTTCGGATGCGAGAGGCTTCCATTAAGGTACTTCGATTTTAGCAGGGCGCGTGGCGCGGCATCGCCGGGTGCTGCGCGGGAGAAGAGTTTCGCGGCAATAACTTAACCCGCAAGGTTGCCGCAGGCAGTTGCCAAGGATGGCGTTTGATGCGAGCATCATAATAGGCGAGATGCGGGGTCATTTTGGGTTTTGGTTTGAGATTGAACCACTGGCGCGAGCGATGCTGCCTTTGAGGAGCCAGGTTCCAAGGCCCCATAGTTTCAAGGTTTCAAAAAGAAATAAACGGGCGAGTGTGGGGTCGTGTTGCGAAATATGCTGCAAAAATTGGTTTTTCTGCTGCGCGATTACGCCGAACTAACTAAGGCGCGCATCACGACTTTGATCGTGCTGACGGCGTGGTGCGGCTACTTTTTTGGCGCGCACCGGACGGGCGTGTCGTCGTGGACGATGGGGATGGGATTGTTCCATGCGCTACTGGGTGTGGCACTGGTTTCGAGCGGAACGGCGGCGCTGAATGAAGTGCTCGAATCGAGCGTGGACGGGCGGATGCAGCGGACGGCGCTGCGTCCTTTGCCTGCGGGGCGCATGAGCCGGGCGCACGCGGCGGCCGTGGGATTAGCGCTGACTCTGGGCGGTTCGGCATATCTGGCGATCTATGCCAACTTACTAACTGGGCTGTTGGTGTTCTTGACCGCGCTGGTGTATCTGGCGGCCTACACTCCGCTGAAAAAAGTTTCTCCGGTGTGCACGTTCGTGGGCGCGTTTCCGGGAGCGATGCCGGTGGTGCTGGGTTGGACGGCGGCGCGCGGGAGACTGGAAGCCGAGACGCTGATCCTTTTTGCCATTATGTTCGTGTGGCAATTTCCGCATTTTCTCTCGATCGCATGGCTTTATCGCGAGGACTACGCACAGGGCGAGATTCGCATGTTACCGGTGGTGGATTCCGATGGGAAGTCCACGGTGTGGCGGATTTTGGCTTATTCGGGTGCGCTGATCCCAGTGAGCATTATGCCGGTGGCGTTAGGAATGGCGGGACGCTTGTATCTGGTAGGCGCGATTTTAATGGGTGCGGCGCTGTTCCGCGTGTCCATGGGAATGGCGTGGCCGCAATTGCCGGCCACGGCGGCGGCATCGAAACCTTCGGCTCGACGGTTGCTGCGGGCTACGATCATCTATCTGCCCGCGCTGTTTGCGCTGATGATGGCTAACTCGGGAAGGTGAGCTGGTTTCATCCGATTCGTTGCCATCTGCCTCTAGGAGGCTGCGGAAAAATTCGTCCACGGCGCAAAAAGCTCACCTCCGGCGCTAAAGCGTGGGCACATTTTCAGCGACTTAGCGACACGACTGAACTCGTGCCCTTCCCCAAACCTGCCCGAATTCGAGTTTTTCCGCAGGCTGATAGGCCTAACCAGCGTCTGTGCTAGGACGTCCTTCGCTTACAATAATACTATGAACAAGGGAAATACAAACAGAACATACCACAGTTTTAACCCGACGGTGGGCTACCCGGCTGCGAGCAACCTTTTCTATGAGTGCCAGCGGTGTAGCGCAATTGTGCCCTCCCGTCCCGAGGACAGCACTCACTGTAAATGCCGAAACATTATGATTGATGTGGATTATGGACGCATAGTAATTCAAGATCCTAGGCAGGTGAAACTTTTCTCTGTTTCATCGCAGGAGAAGCCGGTTGAATCGTGAATCCTAAGTTGTCTCGCATAGGTCTTTAGCTTGCAAAGCCATTGAGGAATGAACTTAAAGCGTGCAATTGCTGATGACAAAAGCAGGTCCTTCGCTGCGCTCAGGATGACAATTCGTGAGGTGGGTTAGGCCTCGATCTGGCCGCGACTACTCCAACTCCAACTCAATCTTCTTAGCCGCCGGATCAAGCTTGGCAATCCTAAACTTGCGGATCTGGCCTGTCCTTGCGGATTCCGGCTTCGTCTCGCTGGCGGCAGGGCCAGTCTTCCAGCGTGCTTGCAGCATGGAACCTAACGACGACAGATCTGGCTTGGATGAAGATGAAGACGACGCCTTCTGTTCCACGGCCTTGTCTTCTTTCGCTGGGCGCTCTTCGGGGAACCGGCAGGTAGCCACTACGCCTTCGCCTAGCTCCACGCGGGCGCTTCCTTCGGAAATCTCGACCATGCGGCCCGTGACCACATCGCCTTCTTTATGTTCGGCCAGATATTCATCAAGGCCGGTTGGAACCAGTTGTTTCATGCTCAGGCGAATCATCCGTTTTTCCGTGTCGAGCGCCAGCACTTGCGCCTTGACCACTTGCCCGACTTTCAGCACTTCTTGCGGATGATTGATGCGTTTCTCCGCGCTGATTTCGCTGATGTGGATCATGCCTTCAACGCCTTCAGTGAGTTGCACGAACGCGCCGAACTTCATCAGATTCGTTACCGGGCCTTCGATCACCGTGCCCGGCGCGAATTTTTCCGCGGCCCCGGCCCAGGGATCGCCCAGTGCCTGCTTCAATCCCAGCGAGATGCGGCGCTCCGCCGCGTTCACTCCCAGGATCACAGCCTCTACGGTCTCGCCCGGCTTCACGATGTCGCTGGGAGTTTTCACCCGCTTGGCCCACGACATTTCGGAAATATGAATCAGGCCTTCAATGCCCGGTTCGATTTCCACGAACGCGCCGAAATCGGCGATGCGAGTCACGGCTCCGCGCACACGTTCGCCAGGCTTGTATTTTTCAGCGACGGCGTCCCAGGGATGAGGCTGAAGCTGCTTCATGCTGATGGCAACACGCCGCTTCTCCGAATCGATCTTGATAATCTTGGCCTCGATCCGCTGGCCGGCGGATAGCACGTCGGAGGGCTTGTTGATGCGACGCCAGGAAATTTCGCCGACATGGAGCAGCGCATCCGCGCCTCCGATGTCAACGAACGCACCGTAATCGGTCAGGCTGCGGACCTCGCCCTCGACGGTATCGCCTTCCTTGAGTTCGGAGAAACGGCGCTCCTTGCCGGCGCGCTCTTCGTCTTCGGCAATGGCGCGGCGGTCAACGACCACGTCTTCATCGGCCACGTCGAGCTTGATGATGCGGCAGCGAATTTCCTGTTCGACCAGCTTCTCCAGTTCGGAGGCGTCGTGCGTGCCGCTGCGGGAAGCGGGCATGAAGGCGCGCACTCCTACATCCACGCTCAATCCGCCCTTGACCACGCCAGTCACGGTGCCGATGATCGTCAACTTCTCGGCGAACGCTTTTTCCAGCGATTCCCAGTCGGTCACGCGCTCGACCTTGCCGCGAGTTAGTTCGTAGTAGCCTTCGGGGTCGCGACCTTTGATCGTGACCTGCACTTTGTCGCCGGGCTTGGGCGGCTTGTCCGCCGGAAACGCCGTGAGCGGCAGAACGCCTTCCGTCTTGTATCCAATATCGAGAACGACGGAGTCGGCGGTCACGGCAATCACCGTGCCTTCGCGGCCCTGCTCGCCGGGCTCGCGCTTGCGGGGATGACTCTGCTCGTACTCGGAAAAAACATCTTTGAAGGATTCAACCGGGAGCGATTCGGCCGGGAGCGATTCGGCCGGCTCGCTGGCTGACGTGAGTTCGGGCGCGTCCGGGTTGGACGTGGCTGGATCGGGCGTCTCTGGATTGGTCATGAAGAGGTTAGAGCACCTGCGGCGTGATTCCACTTTAGGATAACATCGCCGAGGGTTGATCCGAGGGCTCTGCCTTAATTTCAACGCCCGATCGTTGCCTCACAGTGTTTTAATGGAGTGGATGGAAGCGTTGGCCTTGAGATTTGGCAGAAGTCATTCAGGAGTTATATTTCGATGAAAAACCGCGGCGGGAAATTGTGCGTGATCGGTCTGCCGATTGTTCTATCTCTGCTGCTTGCCGCGAACTTCAGATTGCGGGCGAGCGCCCAGTCGTCCGCTGGTGGCCCGATTCTGCCGGTGGGCAAGACCGTTCAGATCAAAGTCCCTCTGGGCCTGCCTCCGGTGCCGATTCCCGCGGATAATCCTCCGACAGCGGATACCATCGCTCTGGGCCGCCGGCTTTACTACGATCCACAACTCTCGGTGGATGGCACCATCTCTTGCGCCTCGTGCCACGCGCCGCAGTTTGCCTTTGCCGATGAACGCCCGGTCTCGATCGGCGTCGGCAACAAAACGGGAACGCGCCACGCGCCCACGGTCATCAATTCCGCCTACAACACGCTGCAATTCTGGGATGGCCGCGCCCCCAGTCTCGAAGAGCAGGCCAAGGGGCCAATGACCAATCCGGTCGAAATGGCCCACACGCTCGATGGCGTGGTAAAGCGCCTCCAGGCGGACCCAAAGTACGCTGCGCTTTTTAAGAAAGCCTGGGGCACGGACCGGATCGATATTGACATGGTGGCGAAATCCATTGCCTCGTTCGAACGTACCGTGCTCGCGGGCGATTCGCCCTTTGACCGCTTTTACTATGGACACGACGAGAAGGCGCTTTCACCGGCGGCGCAGCGCGGTCTGAAGATCTTCACCGATCCCAAGAAAGCCGACTGTGCGGGTTGCCACACCATTGGCAAGAGCAACGCGCTCTTCACCGATAACAAGTTCCACAACCTCGGCATCGGAGCGGACACGCACGGCAATCTGAGCGACGTGGGCCGCTTCAGCCAGACAAAAAAAGACGAGGACATGGGATGCTTCAAGACGCCGACCCTGCGCAACTTGGCGCATCGCGGGCCGTTCATGCACGATGGCAGCTTTCCCACAGTGAAAGACGCGCTCGCGCATTACATTGGCGGCGGCAATACGAACGAGCACCTGGACAAGGATATGCATGCGCTCGACTTCCTCACCGTTGAGGAGCGCGACGATCTGCTGGAGTTTCTCGATTCGCTGAATGGAAAGCTGCCAAGCGACATCGGCCCGCCGCCGGACCTGGCGCCTTCGCCGAAAATCGCCGGGACTCCGGTGAAGTGACTGGATTTTTGAGGTATTGGTGGCGGCGGTTGGACTCGAACCAACGACCTACGGATTATGAGACCGTCGCTCTAACCACCTGAGCTACACCGCCACGTTGCAATTACAATGCTTACACGGTTGTGACCTTCGCACAATCGGCTTTTCATCCACGTTCAATACTAGCAAACTGAGTTGCGCGACCGACAGCAGGTCCGTGTCCGGCGTTCGCTCACGTAGGGACAGCCTTCCCCGGCGTCCAGCCGAGCAAAGCTCGACAGCGCTTTTGTTCATCTTTGCCCGCGACTGAAGTCACCGCCCTAAGGAGCGGTACTAACAGCTAACAGCCTTTCTCCGTGTCCCCAAGTCTCCGTGGTGAACTTTTTCTCAATTCATGCGCCCGCTCGAATTCTTCCGCCAGCTCCCGCGTGTCGAGATTTTCGCGGATGTGCGCGAGCCGTTGCTCCAACTTTTGCAGCGCGTCGCTCAAGTTTTTCTTGTTGGTGATGGCGATGTCGCGCCACATCGAATACGGGCTGCCGGAGATGCGGGTCATCTCGCGCAGTGCCCGTCCTCCAATGTCGAGCGCGGGCGCGCCGGGGCCGAATTCATCGACCAGCGCCGCCGCCAGAGCGGTCGAGATCATCTGCGGCAGATGGCTGATCCAGGCGCAGAAGCGGTCGTGTTCCGCAGGTTCCACCACGGCCACTCGCGCGCCCATCTTTTCCGCGCACTGAATAAATTCTCCGCACCTTCCGGCGTGAACATCCTGTCCGGGCAGCGGCGTGAACAACCAGGCCGCGCCTTCGAAAAGATCGGCGTCGGCAAACTCCACGCCGGAGTTTTCTTTGCCCGCCATGGGATGCCCCGCGAGAAATCTCTGTCCCGCGTTTTTCCCGAACGATTTCGCGGCCCGTTCGACTATCTCCGCCTTGGTGCTGCCGACATCGGTGACCAGTGTCTCGACCGGCAGCGCTGGCCCGAGCCGCTCGATCAGGTCGAGGATCGGAATCACCGGTGCCGCCAGCACCACCAGATCGCTTCCGCGCACGGCGTCCGCGGGGTTGACCATTCCCGCATCGATGGCGCCGCAACGCTCAGCCTTCTCCAAAGTTGCGGCGCGACTGCACCCGACGATTCGTCCGGCGAGCCGCCGCTTCTTCAGCGCCAGGCCCAGCGAGCCTCCGATCAAGCCGACTCCGATGATGGTGACTTGTTTAAACGCCATGGGTTTGACGAAAAATTAACTTCGGGCTTGACGAAAAACTGACTTTGTCATCCTGAGCGCAGCGAAGGACCTGCATTTTGCGGCGAACTACAGGTCCCTCGCTGCGCTCGGGATGACAATTCCTCTAAAGCGGAAAATCTACGCGATCTCCCGTCTCACCGCGGGCGCGATCATGCGCAATTCGTCCATCAACTCCGCGAACTGTTCCGGATAAAGCGACTGCGCTCCGTCGGAGAGCGCTTTGTCCGGCTGGTGATGGACCTCGATGAGCAGGGCATCGGCGCCAGCGGCAGCGGATGCAAGCGCCATGGGGGCCACTTTGTCGCGGCGTCCCGTGCCGTGCGATGGATCGGCGGTCATCGGCAAGTGCGAAAGTTTATGAATGATCGGGATCGCGGAAATATCCATCGTATTGCGCGTGTAAGTTTCAAAGGTGCGGATGCCGCGCTCGCACAAAATAATTTCATAATTGCCGCCGGCCAGCAGGTATTCCGCCGAGAGCAGCAGCTCTTCGAGCGTGGCGGCGATCCCGCGCTTGAGCAGCACCGGTTTGCGCACCTTGCCCAGCTCGCGCAGCAGATTGAAGTTCTGCATATTGCGCGCGCCCACCTGGAATATGTCCACATACGGCAACATCAGCTGGATCTGGGAAATCTCCATGACCTCGCTGATCGTCAGCATATTGAAACGATCGCCCGCTTCGCGCAGCAATTTCAGTCCCTCAACCCCGAGCCCTTGAAATGAGTAGGGAGATGACCGGGGCTTGTAAGCGCCGCCGCGCAACACGCGGGCTCCGGCTTTGGCGATCGACTCGGTAACGGTAAAAAGTTGCTCGCGCGATTCGACCGAGCAGGGTCCGGCCATGACAACGATTTTCTTGCCGCCGATTTCTATCCCGTTCGCAAATTTGACGACCGTGCCTTCGGGACGAAAGCTGCGGCCGGCCAGCTTGTAGGGCGAAGTGATGCGGTGGACTTCCTGCACCCCCGGCATCATTTCGAGTTCGCCCGTATCGAAATCATGGGGAACGCCGACTCCGCCGAGTACGGTTTGCCGCGCTCCAGTGGAGCGGTGGACTTCAAAGCCGAATTGCACCAGTTGATCGATCACCCGCCGGATCTGATCTTCACTGGCCGAATCTTGCATTGCGACAATCATGTGTACGCCCGTCTTGCCCGGCCGGAGCGCGCGTGTCGTGTCCGCCGCCCCCCAGCCGAAAATTTTCAACTGGTTTCATAAATGATTTTGGGAAGGGCACGACTTCAGCCGTGCCACTACTGGCCAATAGAAATGTGGGCTTTGGCCCCTGAGGGCCGAGCAGTCCACCCAACAAATCATTTATGAACCCGGTCCTAGTCGTTCAATTGCGAATCCGTCTCCGTCTCGCGGGCCATGACCTCGGAGCCGGGAACGATCTCGTGCTTCTGGATGCTGCGCATCACGTCCATAATGCGCTCGTAGATCTGCGCCAGATCGCGTTCGGCCAATGGCCCGGCGCTGCTGCGCTGCACATTGGCAATCACCTCGCGTTCGCGGTCCGGCTCGTAAATGGGCATTTTGGTATTGCGTTTCAGCCGCCCAATTTCGACCACTGCGGCAGCGCGCTCGTTGAGCAGCGCCGCCAGTTTGCAGTCCAGGTCGTCGATTTTCTTGCGCCAATCGGATATGTCCATAGAAAGCTGCTAGCTACTGGCTGCTAACTTCTAGCTCAGGCATTGGCGCTGGAACTCCGCGCCTCACTGTGTACAAGCCAGAAGCTAGGAGCTAGGAGCTAAGAGCCGCTCTACAAATTCTCCCACAGTCGCGGCTTCCCGTCCCGGATTTTGTTCGATCAACTGCACGATGGCGCTGCCCACCACCGCGCCTTCCGCGAATTTTCCCACCGCCGCGAATTGCGCCGGGGTTGAAATTCCGAAGCCGACGGCAATCGGAAGCTTGCTGAAACGGCGAATGCGCTTGACCAATGCCTGCGCGTCCCCGGACATCTGCTGGCGCGCGCCGGTGACTCCAGTGCGCGAGATCGCGTAAATAAATCCCGTTGAAACCTCGGCAATCGATTTCAGCCGCTGATCGGTCGAAGTGGGCGCAGCCAGAAAAATAGTTGCCAGGCCATTCTTTCGCGCCTCGCGCAGATACTCGGCCGATTCTTCGACCGGCAAATCGGTGACGAGCGTTCCGTCAATCCCCGCCAGCCGCGCCACCGCGCAGAACTTCCCGAGACCCATGCGCAAGATGGGATTGAGATAGGAAAAAATCACCAGCCCGACGGATTGCGAATGCTCGCGGATTTCAGAGGCGAGCGTGAGCACGTGTTCGAGCGACGTTCCATTTTTGAGCGCCCGTTCGCTGGCGCGTTGGATGACCGGGCCATCGGCAAGAGGATCGCTGAAGGGCACGCCGAGTTCAATCACACTCGCGCCTGCGTCAATGGCCGCGAGAATGACCTCGCGCGTGGTCGCAAGATCGGGGTCGCCACAGGTTACGTAGGCGATGAGCGATGGCTTGTTTTCGAAATGAAAGGGCATGAGGGTTCAATAGAACTATCTCACAAACAGCCGTTTAGGCAGTGGCGTATCCATTTTAGCCATTCCTGTGAAATTAGCGATTGACATTTGTATATATAATTGCATATCTTTGTGCTATTGTGATTTTACAGGCGAACGGCTTCGACTGGGACAAGGGCAACCAAGCCAAGTGCGAAAAACATGGGCTTTCCATCGCCACTATCGAAAGCCTTTTTACACATGCGCTGGCCATTCTCCCGGACGCGGCCCACTCGCAGCGGGAAAGGCGTTTGCGCGCGATCGGACGAACGGATAAAGGGCGCGGCGTGTTCATTATATTCACGCTTCGGCGCGAGGGCGATGAACTTCTGATCCGGCCCATCAGCGCCCGGTACATGCACAAGAAGGAGATCGAGACCTATGAAAAAGAAAATCCCGACCTTTAGGAGCGACCGTGCAGCGGCGGCCTTCGTCGATAAAGCCGACCTGTCGCAATACGATCTTTCGGGCGCGCAGTTGCTGCGCTTCGAGATCAAGCGCAAAGACAAGTCCATCAATCTGCGTTTGTCCGAGGAGCTTTACGACGCTGTGCGCGAACGCGCTGCCCGCGCGGGCCTGCCCTATCAACGATTCATTCGCTTGACGCTGGAACAGGCTCTCGGCGCGGAGAAATCGACCGGCGGTACTTTACGACGGTGAACTTGGCGATTGATCCCAGCGCGGGTAAAATAGTGGAGAGATCTATGAAGCCAAACACTATCCAAGAGATTGAACGCGCGATAGGAACTCTTACACTGCAAGAGGTACAGGAGTTGTACCTGTGGCTTGACCAACACTTTCCGCTTCCGATCGACGCTCGCATTCAGGCCGACCTTGCGGCGGGACGCCTCGACACAGCGATTCATCGTGCGTTGGATGACGAAAAGAACGAACACGTTCGGCCGCTCTAGCCTTCCATGCAACACAACGCCGCCACCGATTTCTGGCGCGAATACCTTGCGCTCCCACAGGAAATGCGGGCCCGCGCCGATAAACAGTTTTCACTGCTGAAAGCAAACCCGCAGCATCCTTCATTGCAATTCAAGAAAGTGGGAGAGCGCCACGGGCAGGAAATATGGTCGGTCCGCATCACGCTCAACTATCGCGCTCTGGCGATCAAACGGGCGGACGGGTATTTGTGGTTCTGGATTGGCGATCATAAAACCTATGACAAGCTGATTTCATAGCGCCGCCGCGTCCAGCAAAAGTTGGACTGGGGGTTGTTGTGGATTTGAACGCATCCACTCGGGAGGACCTTAGCCGAGGAGCTGAAAGCGTGCGCGCAAGTGAGCGGCCCGCGCGGGCCTGCCCTATCAACGTTTCATTCGTTTGACGCTGGAACAGGCAGTCACGGCGACGAAGTAGCGTGGAACCGTGGAGAGCATTGGAACTGCCCCACTCAAGCCAAAGGAGGGCTTGAGTGGGCCACCGGCCACCCGCCGAGTACAAGACAATTTGCGAGTGGGCTGAGAGCATTTGCGCTCCTAACCCTTCTACCCCCTTGAGTATTCGGTTGGGTGCCGGTGGGTACATTCCGATCCCGATACGCCTCTATCTAAGGTTTGCCTACTGCGCTTTTGGCGGTACCATCCTCCGCTTGTCTCATGCTCGGGAACGTGTAGTTAACAGCGCCTTCACCCACCCAAGCCGTGCATTTATTGTTCTTCTTCATTCTGTAAAACATCACCCCGGCAAAAATGACGAGTATCGCGCCGTGCATAACAGTAATCCAGCCGGTACGCTTAAATCCTCGACCGATCAGCAACACTGCTACCACAAGTTGGACGAGGAACAAACCAACGCTTGTGGTGATGCTGGCTATGATTCTCGACCAACTTTCCGGCATGAAAAAGGCCCAAAAGTACATGACTTGATGCGCCGTCACAACGAAGCCCAAGAAGGCTGTCATAAGTACCATCAAAGACGCGGCCAATATGCACACCACAGCGGGCGGAGCATTAACTCCAGATGTCGCCAGTACGTAAAGTAGTGCCGCGAACACAAAGCCCAGGAATATTGAGAGAAGCGATAGAGTCATTTGCGCCACCCCTATCGAATCACTTGCATGATCTCTGAGGTGCTCGAGGCGGTTTGCTATGACTTTGTCCATCACGGTGCTTCCGTATTTTAAGACCCGCGGGTAGGTCTTCTATTAACCCGGAATCTCCTTTTTTGAGTGCAATAACGGGAGTAAGTGTACATCCGTTTCCCCCGCTCGCCCAATGTGAAGAGGATTTCATCCAAAGCGCCCCTCAACGATCTGCGTAGCTAGCTAATCCAGCTTCAGGTTCTCCCGCAAAATTCCAATATCCTTATCCCCGCGCCCCGAGATATTGACGATCACAACTTCCGACTTCTTCATCTTCGGAGCCCGCTTGATCACTTCGGCAACGGCATGCGCGGATTCGAGCGCGGGAATTATTCCTTCGGTTCGAGCCAGCAGCATGGTCGCCTCAAGCGCTTCGGCGTCGGACGCGGGAACGTATTCGGCTCGACCCGTATCTTTGAGCATGGCGTGCTCGGGGCCGATGGACGGGTAATCCAGACCGGCGGAGACGGAATGAGTCAGCGCGATCTGGCCCGCCGCATCCTGTAACACGTAAGAATAAGTTCCTTGCAAAACGCCCGGCGATCCGCCGCGGAAACGCGCCGCGTGCTGGCCCAGCGCTTCGCCGCGTCCACCGGCTTCCACTCCGATGAGTTGAACTTTTTTGTCTTTTAGAAAGTCGTAGAAAATTCCGATGGAATTCGATCCACCTCCCACGCAGGCGATGATCGCCGTGGGAAGTTTGCCTTCGGCCTGGCGAATCTGCGCGCGCGCTTCGCGTCCAATCACGCGTTGAAAGTCGCGCACCATGGTCGGATAAGGATGCGCTCCGAGCACGCTGCCGAGCAGGTAATGCGTGGTGCCGACGTTGGTAACCCAGTCGCGCATGGCCTCGTTGATGGCATCTTTTAAGGTGCGCGAACCGGAATCTACGCCGCGCACTTCGGCGCCGAGCAGCCTCATGCGGAAGACGTTCAGTTCCTGGCGGCGCATGTCTTCGGTGCCCATGTACACCACGCACTCGAAGCCGAGCAGCGCGCAGACCGTGGCCGTGGCGACGCCATGCTGCCCCGCGCCAGTTTCCGCAATCACGCGGCGCTTGCCCATGCGTTCGACGAGCAAACCTTGCCCCAGGCAGTTGTTGATTTTGTGCGCGCCCGTATGGAGCAGGTCCTCGCGCTTGAGATAAATTTTCGCGCCTCCAAGCTTCGCCGTCAGGCGCCGCGCAAAGAACAGCGGCGTCGGGCGTCCCGCGTACGTCTTCAGCAGTTCGTCGAGGCGTTGCTGGAATTTGCGGTCGCGCTTCGCTTTTTCGTATTCGCGCTCCAATTCATCGAGCGCCGCCATCAGCGTTTCCGGAACGTAGCGTCCGCCGTAAACGCCGAAACGCCCGGCAGTGGCGGCTTTTGACGTAAGTATTTTTGCGCGGTGTCTTCTGTTTGCGCTTGCCATCTTCAGCTTGCCTCTTCCATCGCCCGCACCGCCTCGACAAAGGCGCGGACTTTTCTGTGGTCTTTTTTCCCCGGCTCGCATTCCACGCCCGAGGAAACGTCCACGCCCCACGGATGGAGCAGGTGGATTGCCTCCTGCACATTGCCCGGGTGCAAGCCGCCGGCGACGATCAGCTTGCTGATGCTGTTGATCACTCCCGCCCACGGCTGCACGCCTTCCCAGTCGAATGCCTGTCCCGTGCCCCCGCGTTCTTCCGCGCTCGTGGAATCGAGCAGCACGCCCGAAATCACGCCGGGACGGAAGCCGTGAGTTTCAAGAAATAGGTCGCCGTTTTTCGCGACGTGGATTTTGTGCACGCGTTTGCCTTTGTAAGCCTCGTCGGGTTCCACCAGTCCCGCCGCGACCGGGTCCCATCCGATCGATTCTTCAGCGGGCGCGTCGAAAATTTTGGCTGGCCAGGCGCGGAAAATCAGCGGGCGCGGCGGTCCGTTGGCGAGTTTCTGAAAAAGCTCGCGGCTGAATTCCGTGCTCTCGTCGCCGTGCAATTGCACGGCGGTAAGCCCCACTTGTTTCACGGTGTCACGGACACTGTCCACGGTCTGATTGACGAAGACCCCGACTTTAGCTATCTGCTGCGGGACCTTGGCAACAATCGTGCGCGCGGTCTCCAGCGTAACGTGGCGCGGGCTCTTCGGATGGAACACAAAGCCCAGCGCATTCGCGCCCGCATCGCTCGCGGCGAGCCCGTCGTCGAGGTTCGTGATCCCGCAAATTTTGATCCACGTCATAAGAACAGTTGTCAGCTATCAGTTGTCAGTAAAATCACCCGGAAGCTATCTCATAAATCGTTTTGGGAAGGGCACGGCTTTAGCCGTGCCATCTAGAGCCAATAAGGACGCGGGCTTTAGCCCCTGAGGGATTCCGCGGCAAACTCCTTTGGTTCATTATGAGCTAGTGTCGTGTCCCGCAAGTTCGTAACATAAATTTACGCTGTCATCCTGAGCGAAGCGAAGGACCTATGTATTTGAATTCGCTACGCAGGAGGTCCTTTACTTCGTCCAGGATGACCACCCAAACTTATGTCGCGAATGAACGGGACAGTACACTAGCCACTACCCATCATCCTCGCTTCTTCCATCAACTTCGCCAGCGCCGCGCCTGGCCTTTCCGCTTTCATCAACCATTCGCCGATCAGGAACGCTTCGTAGCCCGCGGACCTCAGTCGCGCTAAATCCGCGCCGCTATGGATTCCGCTCTCGGCTACGCGGACGCATCCCGCAGGTATTTTTTCCGCCAGCCGCAATGCGGTTCCGAGATCGACTGCAAAAGTCCGCAGATTGCGGCTGTTGATCCCGATCAGGTCGCACCCTGCATCCACGGCGCGTTCGAGTTCCCGCTCGTCATGCGCTTCGCACAAAACGTCGAGGCCCTGCGCTCGTGCGGTCCCGGCCAGCGCCACCAATTCTTTCTGATCGAGCGCTGCGACAATCAGCAGAATGGCGTCGGCGCAATTGGCCCGCGCTTCCACAATCTGGAATTCGTCAACGATAAAATCCTTGCGCAAGCAGGGAAGCGAACTGCTGGCGGAGGCCTGGCGCAAATATTCCAGAGAGCCCTGGAAAAATTGTTCGTCGGTCAACACCGACAGCGCCGCCGCGCCCGCCCGCTCCAGATCGCGCGCCAGTTCAGATGGCCTGAAATCGGCGCGGATCAAGCCTTTTGAAGGCGAAGCTTTTTTCAGTTCGGCAATAACGGCGATTGCGGTTCCGTCTTGCGCGACCCGGCGCAGCCGCTTCCCAAATCCGCGCGGAGTGTGTGCGGCGGCCGCGCCTTCCATCTCGCGCAGGCCATACTTCTGCCGGCTGTCGGCTATGCGCTGGGACAAGCGCTGGCGCGTGGCCGCGACAATCGAGTCTAGAGAGGCTGGCATGACAATTTTTTAATTATACGGAAGCAGCTCGATTCAGGCAGAATCTCTGCATCCGTCTCCGTGCTTCGAGCTCCGAGTCATCGCCGAACTCGAAGTCGGGTGCTCGCAGCTCGTAGCTCGTAGCTATCTCCAGGTCGGACCCGAGGCCGTGGTCCCCATCATTGTCACAGCCAGCATGTGATGCCCGTCATTGACCCGGCTTCCGCCAAGATGCTATAAACAAATGTTTTGTATGGAAGTGTGTAGTCTGTAGCTGGGACTACATGCTAACGGCACAAGTTTTCCGGCCGCTAAATCGGCACTCATCTTTTAAATGGTTACGCCTTGCGGTGGAAGCGTGTTCGGAGCGTGTTTGAAACTCTGGTGGCCGTCATAACGCGCCGGAGCAAAATCGCGCATAGCAACACGTCTTGACCCCTGAATAGAATCCTGAGGAGGAATGTGATGCGTACTTATACCGCCAATCTTGCGTCCCTCGGACGCCAGTTTGCGAAAATCTCGGCAATGCTTGCAACTCTGCTGTTTCTGACCGCCGGCTGCGCGCTGGCCCAAACTACAGAAGAAGGCGGTGAAGCGGCCCTCAAACTGCCCGACCTTTCTTCCGTTTCCTTCCTCGGCGTGGACGGCCATCGCCTGCTCACGATCGGGTTGCTGTTCTGCGCCTTCGGCTTGGCTTTCGGCATGGCCATCTTCTGGCGACTGAAGACTCTTCCCGTGCACCGCTCCATGCGCGAAATCTCGGAACTGATTTACGAAACCTGCAAGACCTACCTCATCACCCAGGGCAAATTCCTTATGTTGTTGTGGGCCTTCATTGCCGCTGTCATCGTGCTCTACTTTGGCGTGCTGCGGCATTTCGAAGTTCCCCGCGTCATCATCATCCTGGCTTTCAGCCTGGTGGGAATCGCGGGCAGCTACGGCGTCGCGTGGTTTGGCATTCGCGTCAACACCTTCGCCAATTCGCGGACCGCCTTCGCCGCCCTGCCCGGCAAGCCTTATCCGATTTACCAGATCCCGCTTGAAGCCGGAATGTCCATCGGCATGATGCTGATTTCGGTTGAACTGCTCATCATGCTCTTCATCCTGCTCTTTGTGCCCGGCGACTACGCCGGCCCGTGCTTCATCGGATTCGCCATTGGCGAGTCGCTGGGCGCGGCCGCGCTGCGTATCGCCGGCGGCATCTTCACCAAGATTGCCGACATCGGTTCCGACTTGATGAAGATTGTCTTCAAAATTAAAGAAGACGATGCCCGCAACCCCGGCGTCATTGCCGATTGCACCGGCGACAATGCCGGAGACTCGGTCGGCCCGTCCGCCGATGGGTTCGAAACCTATGGCGTCACCGGCGTCGCCCTGATTACCTTCATTCTGCTCGGCGTCAAAGATCCCTCCATCCAAGTGCAGTTGCTGGTCTGGATTTTCGTAATGCGCATCATGATGCTCGTGTCCAGCGCGTTGGCGTATTTCATCAATGGCGCCATCGCCAAGGCCCGCTACGGCAAGCGGACAAAATGAATTTTGAAACGCCGCTTACCTCGCTGGTCTGGATCACCTCGATTGTTTCGATCGTTGCCACTTACATCGTTTCCCATTTCATCATCCCCGACCTGGGTGGCGACACGACCCAGTGGTGGAAGCTGGCTTCGATCATCTCCTGCGGAACGCTGGCCGGGGCGCTGATTCCCGAGCTGGTCAAAGTCTTCACCTCGGTGGAATCGCGCCACGTGAACGAAGTGGTGACCTCGGCCAAAGAAGGCGGCGCATCGCTCGGCATCCTCTCCGGTTTTGTCGCCGGAAATTTTTCCGCGTACTGGCTGGGGCTGGCGATGGTCTCTCTGATGTCGATTGCCTACTTCTTCAGCCTGATGGGCTTGGGCGTGGCGGCCACCATGATTGCCGCGCCGGTGTTTGCCTTCGGCCTGGTTGCCTTCGGCTTCCTCGGCATGGGGCCGGTGACCATCGCGGTCGATTCCTATGGCCCGGTCACCGACAACGCGCAGTCCGTCTATGAACTTTCGCTGATCGAGCAGGTCCCCAACGTCAAGGCGGAAATCAAGAAGGACTTCAACGTCGACGTGAATTTCGACCGCGCCAAAGACTTGCTGGAAGAGAACGACGGCGCCGGCAACACCTTCAAAGCGACCGCCAAGCCGGTGCTGATTGGCACCGCCGTAGTCGGCGCCACCACCATGATCTTCTCCATCATCATGGCACTGACCAA
Organism: uncultured Acidobacteriaceae bacterium; assembly: GCA_963827765.1. Classification (GTDB taxonomy): domain Bacteria; phylum Acidobacteriota; class Terriglobia; order Terriglobales; family Acidobacteriaceae; genus Acidiflorens. The sequence continues at coordinate 1,706,404 of CAWHBX010000002.1, read as the reverse complement.
CGGGCTGACCGCGAATGTGGAGAAGCTTTCGTTGCTGCACGCTCCATTCTTCCTGGGCCTGATTACCGGCGGCGCGATGATTTACTGGTTTACTGGCGCATCCATGCAGGCCGTGACCACCGGCGCCTATCGCGCCGTGGAGTTCATCAAGGCCAACATCCATCTCGAGGGCGCGGAAAAGGCCTCGGTCGCCGACAGCAAGAAAGTGGTCGAGATCTGCACCAAGTACGCGCAGAAGGGCATGTTCAACATCTTTGTCGCCGTCTTCTTCGGCACGCTGACCTTTGCCTTCGTGGAACCGTTCTTCTTTATCGGGTACCTGATCTCGATCGCGATCTTCGGTCTCTACCAGGCAATCTTCATGGCCAACGCCGGCGCTGCCTGGGACAACGCCAAGAAGATCGTCGAAACCAAACTCAAGCAGAAAGGCACGCCGCTGCACGACGCCACGGTGATCGGCGACACGGTGGGCGATCCTTTCAAGGACACGTCTTCGGTGGCCATGAACCCGATCATCAAGTTCACCACGCTGTTCGGGTTGCTGGCGGTCGAACTGGCCGTCTCGTTGGCCCACAGCCAGGGCACCCGGCTGACGCACATCCTGGCGCTCTGCTTCTTCGCGGTCTCGGTCTCTTTCGTGTACCGGTCGTTCTACGGCATGCGAATCACGTCGGAGTAAGCGAGTCGCTCACGCGGGGACAGACGCCCTCGGCTGTCCCTGGGCAAGCTTGGAAATGATAAAAGCTTGACATAGCTAAAAATCGTGATCCAATATAATTAGCAGTAAATCTTAAAAGAAAAGCGCGGCCTCTCCAGGGCCGCGTTTTTCGTGCTGCCAATTTTTCGGGATTTCTCAATCGAGATTTCCCCGGACAGGGGATTTATCAGGTGATCGGTTCATGACAAAAAACAGCGGGACAAAACGCGGGACAGGAATTCAACACCCCAAGCGAAGAGGGGAATGGGCGGAAGTATGCTTCTTGAAACGGGCCATCGAGGTTGGGCTGGAGGTGAGCAAGCCCTGGGGTGAATCGGCGAGCTATGACTTCATTGTCGAAAGTGCACAGCGGATGGCGCGGGTGCAGGTGAAATCCACCACTTACCGGTACAGTAACGGATACAGGTGCACGGTGCACGATTGTTCTGGGCGTGCGTATGAGGGCGACCCTTTCGATTTTGTGGCCGCGTATCTGGTCCCGGAGGACATCTGGTACATCATTCCCGCCGAGATCTTGAGCGGGAAAGGCGACGTCGGGCTCTATCCCGGGGCGAAGTGGTCGAAGTGTGAGCGCTTTCGCGAAGCCTGGCACTTGTTGCCGGGAGAGCCGGCAGGGACAACAACAAAGACAAAGCGTGGGCGGGTCCGGTCCATTCAGGCGTGCGCCGAGGAGTGGAACAGCGGTCAGCTTGCAGTTCTCAGCTCTCAGTTTTCAGTTCTCGATTTGCTGGGGGAGGGGTCGCAGTTGCCGTTGGCTGGCGTCTAGATGCTCGTTTCGCGGTGTCCCACTCATCGCTAAGAACGAAGAACGCGATGAGTGGGACAAGCTTTATCCGACGGCGTATAGCGGAGTCGAACGGTGGCGGCTGTGCAGCAGGCCACCCTTCGGCTATCGCTCAGGGCAAGCTTTCTCGAAAAGCGCGAGAAGCGGCGCACTCGCACTATAAGGGCCGCCCTATTAGGCCCGTTGACAGGCCGAAATTGCGCCCTTACACTGCCCTTATGGAAGTACATCTCACGCCTGAGCAGCAGCACCAGCTTGCAGAACTGGCAACCTATCGAGGTCGCGACGCGGATATGCTTGCGCAGGAGGCTATCGGCCGTTATCTCGCCGAGGAAGCCCGATTTATTGAAGCCGTCCAGCTGGGCGAAGCAGCCTTGCAGCGTGGCGAATATCTCACCCACGAGCAAGTGGGAGAGCGGCTCGACCGGCTGTTCCAGCCCTGATGCCGATGGAGATCCGGTGGTCACCACTCGCCGCAGAAGACCTGGAACGCATATTTCGGCGCATCGAGAAAGACAATCCGGCCGCCGCTCGTGAAACAGTCAAAGCCATCTATGGCGGCTGCAGGGTATTGAAGAATTTCCCCCACAGTGGCCGTCCCGGACGCATGAGCGGGCGGCGCGAATTGGTCTTTTCTCCCGCTACATCGTCGTCTACCAGGTCAAGGAGTACGCCGTTGAAATCTCGCGCATCTATCACGGCGCGCAGGATTGGCCTTAAAATTTTTTCCTTAAATCCCTTTGCATGGTAATGAGTGGGAAGTGCTGGAGAGGAAGATCCGACCTCCGGCGTAAGGCGGAGTCGAACGGTGCCAGCGGTTCGGTAGGCCACCCTTCGGCTATCACTCAGGGCAAGCTTTCTCAAAAAGCGCGAGAAGCCTGCCCTGAGCGAGCGAAGCGAGTCGAAGGGCGGCACATTCCCAGTCGTTTCAGCCAATGTTAAAAGACAAACCCGCGTTATACTTCGCTGTTAAAGTGGCCCACACGCCTTGCTGTACGGAGTAAGTAGGCGGATAATGTTTGCGAAGTGACTAAACAACGCGCCACTAACAAGAAAAAACCCGCTCTGCGCTTCGAGCCGGTGAAGATCGATTCACTCTTCGAGGTGCTCGATGCTGTCGCTTGGCTCGATTCTCCTGGTACAAAAGAGATCGCGCAATTCGCCGACATCGACCCTCGGACGGCCGGGAAAATCCTCAAGAACGCTCGGCTCATCGGAGTCGTACAGTTGCCTGGAGACGACGCTTACGTTCTCGCGCAACCCTATCCTTACAAAGGCACGCTGGACGAGGAGCGGAACGTAGTGCGCGAGGCGCTGCTCAAGCATCCGCTCATCCGCAGCATCAGGCAATTCATCGGTCTCGGGAATAACCTTGAGGACGCGATGCGAAAAGCCTCCACGGTGAACGGTGAGACAAATTACGACAAGAGCGCCATTGCCCCGCTCATCTCATGGGCTAACTCCGAGAAAGCGCTAGACTTGGGCGTTCGGGTGGAAGTGCTGGTCAACGAGGCTGTCGCGGCGAAGGAGGCGCGGCACGCCGAGCACGAACACGAGCGCGTTGCCTTCATCTCTCACAGCACGAAGGACAAACCGTTCGTACGGAAGCTCGCGGCCGATCTCGTAGCGAGTGGCGTAAAGGTCTGGCTCGACGAGCAGAACATCCTTGTCGGCGATTCCATCCCAGAAAAGATCGCTCAAGGTCTCGCCGAATCTGACTTCTTTCTCATCGTTGTCAGCGAGAACTCGGTGAACTCGGCATGGGTAAAGAGGGAACTCAACAGCGCTATCGTGCATGAGATTGAGCGACGGAAAGTGACCGTGCTCCCGATCAAACTCGACAGCGCGAAGATGCCGGACACGATCAACGACAAACTCTACGCAGACTTCTCCAAATCTTATGAAGACGGGTTGGAGAAGTTGATCCGATCGATCAAGGCTCGTGAGGTGGTGACTGATGGCCGAAGCGGCTAAACCTGAAAAGAAGAAGATGCCGAGAGGCGGACGTAGGGGCGGAACGCTATTCCCGAAAATCGATCTTCAAAAGGCGCTGGAATACAGTAAGAAGCTCGTGAGCAAGACTCACAACGGGCCGCAGCCTGAGCAGACGATCCTCGTCGGTGTTTTCAACAACAAGGGGCCAGAAGGTGGGGTGCGAGCGTCTGCGCTCAAACAATACGGCCTCATGGAAGGCAACGCAGCGGCTTATTCCGCGTCGCTGCTTGCGCGCGAAATCGAAGCCGCCATTCCCGAGGAACGACCTGCTTTGATTCAAAGGGCATTTCTCACGCCGAAGTTGTTCAAGCAGGTTTATGACACGCTTCAGTCCGACACAGCGAGCCGCGCCAGAGTGCGCCAAGTTGTGGTCACTGCAAAGGTGCACCCGGACAGCGCGGATGAATGCGTTGCGTGCTTCATCGGTGGTGCAGTGCACTCCGGTCTGGGGAGCCTGGATGGGGAGAATGTCGCGCTGGTGAATGCCGGTGCGGCGGTCGTGCCATCCGCGGACGGCCAAGACGCGGAAGAGCTTGAGGAGCACGTCGAGGAAACGGTGCAGGGGAACGAAGCCGGTGCCGCGCAAGCGGAAGCTGTCAATAATGGCGACGCACAACAACGCGGTCAGGCGAGTGCACCTAAGAGCGCCGTAACCGTGAATCTCACCGTCGATTCCAGCAGCGACCCCGACAAGCTAGAGAAACAACTCAAACTCCTAAAGCAATACGGCTTGCTGCTCTGACCACACGACCTTAAAGGTTTTATGGGACTCGACTTTCACGCCGGACGGATGTCCCCAAGTGAGTTTGGACGGGACTGAGACCCGTTCACACGCGGGCTTGGACGGGCGAGGTCGCCCGTCTCCACACTTGCACAACCTACAACTGGCTCATCTTGGCTAGGAACTCGCTGTTCGTCGCGGCCTTGGCCAGGCGCTCGATTAGCAGCTCCATGGCTTCTACCGGAGACAGCGGGTTCAGCACTTTGCGCAGCACCCAGATGCGCTGCAAGTCTTCTTTCGGAATCAGCAGCTCTTCCTTGCGCGTGCCCGAGCGCTGGATGTCAATGGCCGGGAAGGTGCGCTTATCCACCAGCTTGCGGTCGAGGATGATTTCCGAATTGCCGGTGCCCTTGAATTCTTCGAAGATCACGTCGTCCATGCGCGACCCGGTATCAATCAGCGCGGTGGCGATGATGGTGAGCGATCCGCCTTCTTCGATGTTGCGCGCCGATCCAAAGAAACGCTTGGGACGCTGCAACGCATTCGAGTCAACGCCGCCCGAGAGCACCTTGCCCGAGGGCGGAACGATGGTGTTGTAAGCGCGGGCCAGGCGCGTGATGGAATCGAGCAGGATGACCACATCGCGTTTGTGCTCGACTAATCTTTTCGCCTTTTCAATCACCATCTCCGCGACCTGCACGTGGCGGGCGGCGGGTTCGTCGAAGGTCGAGGAAATGACCTCGCCCTTGACCGAGCGCTGCATATCCGTAACTTCTTCGGGGCGCTCGTCGATCAGGAGGACCATCAGCACGACTTCGGGGTGGTTCGCGGTGATGGAGTTGGCGACGTTTTGCAACAGCATGGTCTTGCCGGCGCGTGGAGGCGAGACGATGAGGCCGCGCTGTCCCTTGCCGAGCGGGGTGAGCAGGTCCATGACGCGGGCGCTGATGTTTTCCTTCACGGTTTCAAGCTTCAACCGCTCCTGCGGATAGAGCGGCGTCAGATTGTCGAACAGGATCTTGTTGCGGGCCTCGTCGGGCGACTCGAAATTGACCGCCTCGATCTTGACCAGCGCGAAATATTTTTCGCCCTCATGCGGCGGACGCACCTGGCCGCTGATGGTGTCGCCGGTTTTCAGATCGAACTTGCGGATCTGCGAGGGCGACACGTAAATGTCGTCGGGCCCGGGCAGGTAGTTGTAGTCGGGCGAGCGCAGGAAGCCGTAGCCGTCGGGGAGGATCTCCAGCACACCTTCGGCGAAGATGTGCCCTTCTTTTTCACTTTGCGCCTGCAGGATCTTGAAGATGAGGTCCTGCTTTCGAAGGCCGCTGGCGCCGGGCAGTTCCAAGGACCGGGCGATCTTGGTCAGCTCGGTAATATTTTTTTCTTTCAGTTCGGCGATGGTCATATTTACCTACGTGGATTTTTCTACGGGAGGGATTCTCGTTTTCTCTCGCGGGGATGGATTTCTTTGCCGCCGTGCGGGCACACGGCGGGGCCGCTTTAAGCAGCCCGCCGTTGTGCTTCGGCAAAGTTCTCGGGTTCGCTCAGGATGTCATGACGTTCCGCATCGGCGATCTTGTCAAAAACATCGTTCATAGTTTCCTGAATGCGGGTATTCGGCCGGTGAAACTTGCGCGTTGCCTTGGAAGCGAGCTGGCAAAGCATATACCGGTTCCGCAAAGTATGTAGTGCGTCAAATACACGATCGGATCGCATTGTGTACGTTCTCCTTCGAAAAGAATAATTTAGGCCGAAACCCCACCGCTCGCCCACTGGGTGATGGACGGCTACAAGCTAGCCAAACCGCAATTCGGGCCAGGTGCAAAGGGAGTTGCCAGAATTACCCAAATAGATGCCACGCCCGACCCGAAAGTTGCTCGATCTCTTAAGGAGTTGCCATTACACGGGCGGTGGTTCGCCGGGGCCGTCAGAAAACTCTCATGTCCCGAGGAATTCTAAGTATAACAAAGCGCTGGGGAAGGTCAAGAAGAATTTTTGGCAGGGGTTGCCTTGCCGGTAACCTTTCCGATACTTACTTTAGCGCCTTGAGGCGCACCGACAGGCGCGATTTGTAGCGTGAAGCGGTGTTTTCGTGCAAAACGCCCTTCTGGATTGCCTTGTCGAGCGCCGAGACGGTCTCGCGGTAGGTTTGCTCGGCGGCGGTTTTGTCGCCTTTTTCCAGGCTCTCGCGCAGGCTCCGGAGAGCGGTGCGCAGTTGCGAAGCGTTGGCCCGGTTGCGGACGGTCCGCTTTTCTGTCTGTCGGGCGCGTTTCAGCGCCGAAAAATGGTTCGCCATGCGGCTTGATTACCTTTGTTTGTCCTGGATTGCGCCAGGAAGATATTCCGGTAGGAACCGAAGATAATATTGTACGGGAGCAAGTCGCGCCCGGTCAAATATAGATATGAATTCGCCCGCCAACCCAATCGAACGCTTAAAGATCCTCATCAATTCCTCGACCCCAATCGTCGTCATGGAGACGGTCGAAGAAGTTCGCGCCATGGCCCTCGTGCGCACCGCCTGCTCCGATCTGAATCTACCCGTTTTCGAATGGACCATCGCCGATGGTCTTGTCCGCTCCGGCAGCGGTGTGGTGCCGGGTCTCCGACCCGGCCAAGGCGGGTCGGAGACCCGCCTCCACGCCGCCGATGCCGCTCCGAATACTACCACCGGCAACGCCATCTACAACACCGCCGACCCCGTGCAAGCGCTGGCCAACCTCGAGGCCATGACCACTGAGGCCGTGTATGTGCTCAAGGATTTTCATCGCCACATGGAGAACCCGGTCGTGGTGCGCCGCTTGCGCGACGTGGGGCAGAAGTTCTCCGCCAATCGAAGAACGCTCGTGCTGACCGCCCCCTCCATCGAAATGCCTCCCGAACTTGCCAGTCTGGTGGAGTTTCTCGATCTGCCGCTGCCCGACCGCGCCCGCCTGCGCGAGATCATCCGCGAAACCTACACCCGTCTGGCCGCCACCCATACGCTGAAGCTTCAGCTCGATGCCGATGGCGTGGACGCGATGGCCGCGAACCTCCGCGGTCTGACCGAGGAAGCCGCCGAGCGCGCCATTTCGCAGACGATCGTTGCCCGCCTCGCGCTCTCGCCCCAGTGCGTCACCGACGTTTTGGAGGCGAAGAAGGACCTTCTTAAGCGCTCCGAAATGCTGGAGTTCATCGACTCGACCGACAGCATGTCGAGCGTCGGCGGCCTGGAACATTTGAAGGGCTGGCTCCAGCAGCGCCGTGGCTCGTGGGACGACCAAGCCCGCCAGTTCGGCCTCGATCCGCCGAAAGGCGTCATTATTCTCGGCGTGCAAGGCTGCGGCAAGAGTCTCTGCGCCCGCGCCGTTGCCGGAGAATGGAAACTGCCGCTGGTGAAGTTCGACACCGCCGCCGTGTACGACAAATTCATCGGCGAAACGGAAAAGCGCATTCAGAAAGTATTCAAAGTGGCCGAGGGACTCGCCCCCTGCGTTTTGTGGATCGACGAACTGGAAAAAGTTTTTGCCGGAAGCGGTCCCGATTCCGCCTCCGCCGATGCGGGAGTTTCGTCGCGCCTGCTGGCGTCGTTTCTTTCCTGGATGCAGGAGCGCAAGCCCGCCGTTTTCGTGGCCGCAACTTGCAACAACGTGACCGTGCTCCCGCCCGAGTTGATTCGCAAGGGACGCTTCGACGAACTTTTTTTCGTGGACCTGCCCAGCGCCGCCGAGCGCAAGCAGGTATTTTCCATTCAGTTAACCAAGCGCAAACGCAATCCAGCCCGCTACGATCTCGATCAAGTTGCGGAAGCGGCCCAAGGCTTCTCCGGAGCCGAAATCGAATCCGCCGTACAAACCGCCCTCTACGCCGCCTTTGCCCGCAAGCAAGATTTAAGCACCGAAGACCTGCTCACCGCGCTTTCATCCACCGTGCCGCTGTCGGTCACGCGGGCGGAGGAAATTGCTCAACTGCGCGCCTGGGCCAAGGATAGAGCGGTGTGGGCGTCGGCGCCGGAAGCCGAACCATAGGGTCTGAGTCCTTGTCGGCTGTCTCGATGGTATTTCACTCGTGTGGGGACGGGCGCCCTCGCCCGTCCAAGCCGAGCGCAGCTCGGCAGCTGCCTCTGGCCACAGCAATTCTGGACTTTATTTGAGTGTCGGCATTCGATCACCGCGCCGTCGATTTGCGCGTGGTAGGCGACCATAGATGTTCTTGAAAGCATCAAGCATTTTGCTCTCGGTTTCGGTTGGATTCTCAGCCGCGCACCAATACACGAAGCGGGGCCCTGGCATGTTCAGGACTTCCTGTCCGCCTCGATGTGGCCGTTTATCTCCGTACTTGTGTCGGTAGAATTCGCGGATCCGTCGCGCTAGCGACCGTTTCGTCCGTCCGATGTAGACGACTTCAGAATCAATCACTACGACGTAAACGCCCTTTCGATACTCGGGGCATGTCTTGTCCCACGAGACGGGGCCACAAGGCGAAAGGCTGGCAGAGCCAAATAGATCTTCGACAGTCAGATTTTTACCCATCAGAGATAGCCTTTAACGACTCCGGCACACGAACCGTTCCGCCAGATCTACTTCTCGGTCAACATCTTCACGTCCGCGCAAACATTTCGAGAAGTGTGACGGAAATCTCCTGCGCGGTTTTAGCGGAGACCTTTCCCAGTCTCCGCACCAGACGCTGCCGATCCACGGCGCGGAGTTGGTCCAGCGCCACTTGCCCTTGTTTTCCCTGAAAGCGTAGCCCTACGCGTGTTGGGTACGGCCGGATGACCGTGGTCATGGGAGCAATAATGACAGTCCGCAGATACCGGTTCATTTCATCGGGAGAAACGACCAAACAAGGGCGCGTTTTCTGGATCTCCATTCCATGTGTGGGATCGAGCGTCACCAGCCAGACCTCATCCTGTTGTGGAACCTGCTGTGGCGCGTTCACCACCGCCATCCCTCGCGGTCGAATTCATTCGATCCCGCAGTCTCAAGCAAGAGTTCATCGTATGCGGCATGACCCGCTGCGCGGAAGGCTTCGCCCCAATTTTGGCGTGGCCGCCGCTCCGGAGAGACGATCAAACAATCGCGCTCGATGCGCACTTCGACGGTCTGGCCAAACCCGCATTGCTCGATCAATGGCTTCGGTATGCGGATGCCACGGGAATTGCCGATCCGAACCAGCTCTGTTCTCATATCCAAAATCACCTATGTAATTACATTGTAATCACGAGAGGCTGATTTGGCAATAACCGGCGAGATGGTCTACTGCCAAGATGCAAAAGCCTTCCTCCGTGTCTCCGTGGTGAATCCACGGTTTCGAACATCTCGCAGCTCACGCCACCGTGGGCAAGCCCGCCAAGGCCATGGCGATTTCTTCCTCTGGATAGTCGTAGTTCTGCAACTTTTGCGCCTGATAATCAATGTAGGATTGCATGTCGAAATGGCCATGGCCGGAGAGAACGAAAAGGATCGTGCGCTGCTTTCCTTCCTGCTTGGCGCGCAGGGCTTCGCCGATCGCCACAGCAATGGCGTGGTTGGCTTCGGGCGCCGGAATGATGCCCTCGGCGCGGGCGAACTGAATTCCGGCGGCGAAGGCGTCGAGCTGCTGCACCGCAGTGGCTTCCATCAATCCGAGGCTCATGACGTGCGACACCAGCGGAGCCATGCCATGGTAGCGCAACCCGCCCGCATGAATTCCCGGAGGAACGAACGTGCTCCCCAGCGTGTGCATTTTGACCAGCGGCGTCAAATGCGCGGTGTCTCCAAAATCGTAGGTGAATCTGCCCCTGGTCAGGCTGGGGCAAGCGGAGGGTTCGACGGCCACCACGCGCGCTGTACATTGTCCCTTGATCTTGCGGCCCAGATACGGCATCGCCAAGCCGGCAAATTCGATCCGCCGCCCGCGCATCCGACAATCACGTCAGGCTCGTCGTTGGCCATCGCCATCTGCTCGATCGTCTCGAGGCCGATCACGGTCTGATGCAGCAACACATGATTCAATACGCTGCCCAGCGCGTACTTGGTTTGAGGATCTTTCGCGGCCACTTCCACGGCTTCGGAAATGGCGATGCCGAGCGATCCGTTGGATTGCGGATGTTGTGCCAGAATGGCGCGGCCCGACTCCGTCTCGGGGCTGGGGCTGGCGGTCACGGAGGCTCCGAAAACTTCCATCAAAGCGCGGCGGTAGGGTTTTTGGTTGTAGCTGACCCGCACCATATAAACCTTGCACTCCAGGCCGAAGAACGCGCAGGCCATCGCCAGTGCCGATCCCCACTGCCCCGCCCCGGTTTCGGTCGCGAGGCGCTTCGTGCCTTCCTTCTTGTTGTAATAAGCTTGCGCGACGGCGGTGTTCGGTTTATGCGAACCCGCCGGGCTCACACCTTCGTACTTGTAGTAAATCCGCGCCGGCGTATCGAGGGCCTTTTCCAGACGGCGGGCGCGAAATAGCGGCGAGGGACGCCACTGCGCATAGACTTGCCGCACCTCTGCGGGGATCTCGATCTCGCGCTCGGTGCTGACTTCCTGAAGAATCAGGCTCATCGGAAACAGCGGGGCCAGGTCGTCGGGGCCGATGGGTTTGAGCGTGCCCGGGTGCAAGACCGGCGCCATAGGCTTTGGAAGATCGGGAATGATGTTGTACCAGGCTTGTGGGATGCGGCTTTGGGGGAGGCTGTATTGGGTCGGTTCCATGCGGAACATTCTAACAGTGGGGCCGGATAAAAACCCGATATGGAAACGACGCTGCAAGTTACATTGACTCGCCCGCCCGCCCGCGCTACGCTGGATTCAAATGGTTGGGAACCGCCCCGTCGTTGGGGTGCGCAATCCGGGCTGTTCCACTCTTATATCCAGTTTTCTGCGTGCAAAAAACGCCGGCGCAGGTTTGCCTGAATCCGGCGAAACACGTTTCGATCACCATCCCAGAGTGAGCCCGGTTCTAGCTGCTGGAGGCAGCGCCATATTCTGAATGAAAAAAAGCATTGAACTCACGCCCGACATCGAGACCCTGTTCGGCACGCGCGATGAAAATCTCCATGTGCTCGAAGACGGCCTGAACATCAATATTGATCTGCGCTCCGACCGCATTGAGCTCGAAGGCGCGCCCCGCGACGTGGCCCGCGCCGAACAGCTCTTCGCCGACTACGAGCATCTGCGCCGCACCGGCCACCAGTTCCTGAACGGCGACCTGGGCAGCATGTTGCGCGTGGTGGTCGGCGATCCGAACGTGACTCTCCGCGGACTGGCCGAAGCCGGACGCCAGCGTTCTTTTGGACGCCGCACCGTCCAGCCGAAAAGCCCCAACCAGCGCCGTTATCTCGAAGCCATCGAGAAGCACGACATGGTGTTTGCCATCGGCCCCGCCGGTACGGGCAAGACCTATCTCGCCGTAGCGATGGCCATCTCGGCGCTGCTCAACAAGCAGGTCAACCGCATCATTCTGGCGCGCCCGGCGGTCGAGGCCGGCGAACGTCTCGGCTTTCTGCCCGGCACCTTACAGGAGAAGATCGATCCCTATCTGCGGCCCTTGTATGACGCGCTCTTCGACATGCTCGACCCCGAGCGCGTCGAGCGCTATCTCGAGAAAAATATCATCGAGATCGCGCCCATCGCCTTCATGCGCGGACGCACGCTGAACGATTCGTTCGTCATCCTCGACGAGGCGCAGAACACCACCTCGGAGCAGATGAAGATGTTTGTGACCCGCCTGGGATTCGGTTCCAAGGCGGTGATCACCGGCGACGTCACGCAAATCGACTTGCCCAGCGCGCGCCGCAGCGGCCTGATCGAAGCGGGCGAAATTCTGCAAGGGGTAAACGGGCTGGCGTTCGTGAACTTCGACGAAAGCGATGTGGTGCGTCATCATCTGGTGCAGCGCATCATCCGCGCTTACGACGAGCACAAAACGCGGCTGGCGGAGCAGCAGTTGTCGCTGCTCGATCCAAGAACGCTCGATCCGAGAGCGCTCGAAGCGAAGCCGGTAGCGCCGGCAGCATTGCCCGAAGAACCGCGCCTGCGTAATTAGGCGGGATCAATATTTGGTTTGTCATCCTGAGCGAAGCGAAGGACCTGCTTTTTTGATTGTGCCCGAGACAGCAGGTCCTTCGCTTCGCTCAGGATGACAATTAGGATGGGAGCTTGGTCATCTTTCAAAAGCGTGTCGCGGACCTGACCGACTTAGCGCTCAGCCGTTTTATTGCCCGCGCCCGCCGCGCGGCGGGATTGGAAGGCGCGGTCAACGTGCTCGTGACATCGAGCGCCGAGATGAAATCCTTGAACCGCCGCTTCCGAGGAAAAGACAAGGCGACCGATGTGCTTTCCTTTCCCGCCGAGCCCGGCGCGCAAAAGCAATTCGCAGGCGAAATCGCTATTTCGGCGGAGATCGCATCGAAAAATGCGCGGGCCCTCGGGCACTCGCCCGCCGAGGAAGTTAAGATTCTCGTGTTGCACGGCGTCCTGCATCTGCGCGGCTACGATCACGAGTGCGACCATGGACAAATGGCGCGGCGCGAAGAACAGTTGCGCGCGCAACTTCACCTGCCGCTCGGCCTGATAGAGCGCGCCCAGAGGAAGAAATAACTAATGAACAAGCTATGGCTCAGAATTGGTTGCCTACTTGCATGCGTCAGCTGCCTAGCGCCGCTGACAGCTATGGCCGATGGAGCGGATGACGCAAGAATACTAAAAGACCTTCGGGAAACGATATCAAAGGTGCGCACAATGAGCGGACCGTCTAGAGAGCGAGCAGATGCGGCTGCACACCTATCTCAACTGACAAGCAAGATTGATCCGAATAAAGTTGACGATAAGACGCTAGGGGATCTGGTGTCTCTGTTAGATACCTCGGATGATTCGATACGTGGCCGGGTAGCAGGGGCGCTAGGATACCTTGGCCCCCGTGCGAAAATGGCTGTCCCTGCTCTGATGAGATTCATCCGTGAATCAGGCTGCCCTGAAGTGGTAGGAGGAGTGATACCGGCAGATGCGGCTCGGGTTGCCCTGAGACGAATCGGGGTAACGCCGCCGCCACAGGACTGTGGAAAGAAAAGCGACTGAGCGTTCAATGATCGGCGTCGGCCTCACTCTCGTGCTCCTGTTCGGCCTGCTCACGCTGGTCTCCTACGTGGACCGTCTCTACCAGGAGATCGGCAAATTCCTCTCCCGCGATTTCCAGGACAACATTGACGCCTTCGAGCAGATCGTCGAGCCGGGCCTCGGCGTCACCCGCGCCCGCGCCTCGCTCTCCATGGCCATTCTTACGCAACTGGTCACGGCGGCCATTGCCATGATCGTCGGCTTCACCGTGTTCCGCGACCGCGCCTGGAGCGTTTCCGAAGTCCTCGAAGCCACGCTCAGCCTGGTACTGATCATCGTGTTTTTCAATCGCCTGCTGCCCTTCGTTTTTTTTTCGCGGACCCAGGGACGCTGGCTGGCGGATTGGACCGTGCTCTTGCGTGTGCTCATCTACCTGGTTTTGCCGGTGACGCTGGTGCTGGGGTTCTGCCAGTCCGTCACCGCGCTCACCCGCGAGCGCGCCGACGCCGAACCGGAAACTCCCTCTGAAGCCGTCGATGCCTTGATTGAAGCGGGACAGGAAGAAGGCATCATTCAGGAAGGCGACCGCGACCTGATCCAGTCGGCGGTCGAGTTCAGCGGCAAGACGGTCCGCGAGGCCATGAAGCCGCGCCCGGAGATGGTCGCCGTCCCCTCCGATACTACCGTCGAACAGATCGTCGAGTTACTCCGCGGCAAGCATTTCTCGCGCATCCCCGTGTATGAAGGTTCGATCCACCATATCAAAGGCATCCTCCACACCCAGGATGTGCTACAAGTCCCTGACACCGAAGCGCACGCGCGCACGGTGGCGACCCTGATGCGGAAAGACGTTTACTTCGTTCCGGAAAGCAAGTTAGTAAGTGATCTACTGCGTGAGATGCAGCGCAGTAACATCCGCATGGCAATTGTAGTGGATGAATACGGAGGCGTGGCCGGCCTGGTAACTATAGAAGACTTAGTCGAAGAGATCGTAGGAGAAATCGGCGACGAGCACGAGAAAGCACAGGTAGTGCAGGAGAACGACCATTCCTACATCGTCCCCGGCAACATGGATATCGACCGCCTCGATGAACTCTTCGGCATGCGCCCCGAAGGCCACGAATCCTCCACCATAGCCGGCCTGGTCAGCGAACTCGCCGGACGCATTCCAAAAAAAGGCGAAGTCGTCGAAGACGAAGGCCTGAAGTTCGAAGTCCTGGACGCAACCGATCGTCGGGTAGAGCGCGTCCGCATCACCACCGCCGCGCCGAAGCAGATGAAAATGATATAGAAACGGCCAGGATTGCTGGCCATCTGCGTGTCATCTTGTGTGCAAGATGACATTTATGTACAATAGGTCATATATATTGAGATGTGACACATGGATACCGAAACTTTTGCCCGGGTCAACGAAAACGGACGTGTCGTCATTCCCGCTTCGTATCGGAAAGCACTGGGGATCAAGGCCGGAGACGAAGTGATTTTGCGCATGGAAGACGACGAGCTGCGGATCACGACGATGAAGCGTCGTCTGGAGCGCGCACAGCGGCGGATTCGGCAGTACGTGAAGCAGGGCGTATCTCTGGCGGACGAACTCATCGCCGAACGGCGCGAGGCCGCAAAACGTGAGCGCGAAACGTGAATAAGATCGTTCTGGACGCGTCTGCTGTGCTCGCTGTGCTCAATCGTGAGCCGGGTTCGGAGAAGCTGACTCCCGAGATGTTGAGCCACGCTGCTGCCAGCGCGGTCAATCTGGCCGAAGTCCATACAAAACTGGTGAGTCGCGGCGGCGATCCCGATGAAGCATGGGAAGACGCGCTCAGTGTGGTCGAGGATCCCGTTCCGTTCACCTTGGAGCAAGCGAGAATCGCTGGCGGTCTCGTAGCCGTGACCCGTGCCCTCGGTTTGTCGCTGGGAGACCGCGCCTGCCTGGCGCTCGCCCTGGCTTTGAAAGCCCCTGTCTATACGACGGACAAGTCGTGGAAGAACCTGAAGCTCGGCGTTCGCATCCATGTTATTCGATGATGACGCGAGGTGCCTGCTAGCGGCCAGGAGCTAGAAGCTAGTAGCCTATTCCCATGTCCTTCCACTCCGGATTCGTTTGCATTCTTGGACGCCCGAATGCGGGCAAGAGCACGCTGCTGAATGCGCTGGTGGGCGAGAAGCTGGCCATCATTTCGCCCAAGCCTCAGACCACGCGCAACCGCATTCTTGGGATCATCAATATCAATGCCCCCAAGCAGAAGGGACACGAGGCTGGGCAAATCGTGCTGATTGACACGCCGGGAGTCCACCAGTCCGGCTCGTCGCTCGGGCGCAAGATGATGTCCGAGGTGCGCGAGGCGATTGAAGGCTGCGAATTGATTCTGCTGATTGCCGATGCCAAGAAAAAGTGGGACCGCGAAGACGGCTTCGTCCTCGACCTGGCGAAAAAGGCTGGCACTCCGGTTTTTTTGCTGCTCAATAAGATCGATCTACTCGCCGACAAAAGCAAACTGCTCCCGCTGATTGCAGAGTTTCAAACGCTGCACGATTTCAAGGAGATCGTGCCCATCTCCGCTCTCAAAAAAAAGGGGCTCGACGAATTGTTGTCCTGCGTTCTGAAGGCCCTGTCCAAGGGCCCGCGCTATTTTCCCGAAGATCAGATTACCGATCAGCCGGTGCGCTTCATGGCGGCGGAATTGATCCGCGAGCATGTTCTAATGCAGACGCATGAAGAGGTGCCGCACGCGGTCTCGGTGCTGATCGAGCAGTTCGAAGAGAGTCCGAGGCTGACGCGGATTGCCGCGGTGATTTATTGCGAACGCGACGGGCAAAAGGCCATCCTGCTCGGCAAAGGAGGACAGATGCTCAAAAGGATTGGGACCGCGGCCCGCCTCGATATCGAGAAGATGGTGGGGAGCAAAATTTTTCTCGAACTCTTCGTCAAGATCAAGGCGGGATGGCGCGATTCGCGGAGCTTTGTGGAGGAACTCGACTGGCGGCGGCAACTGCAGCAGATCGGTGGGCCGCCGGATGAGGAGAAGTGAGCTGGCTTCTTGGTAGAGACGCGGCTGAGACGGGGCAAGCCGCGTCTCCACGCGAGTTTGTTCGTAACGGGCAGGGCGTTCCAACTAAAGTTTGCCTATCGGGCCCTGACTCCGTGGAATCTTTCGGCACCTCGCTGTATCTTATAAAAAGGAGAGGTTGGAACCAAAGCCCACCGCTGTTTATGGCAGATTCCCCTACATCGTCTGAGCCGCCGTCATCGTCATCGCCATCTTGTGCCTTCGACGCGGAGAAGCTCGAGCTCAAGCTCAGCGTAACGCTGGCCGCCGACCGCAATGCCGTGGATCCGGTTGTCCGCAGCGTGATGAATGTGGTGCGGGAAATGAAATACGCCGTGGGACGCGAAGACGACATCGAACTGGCGCTGGCCGAAGCGCTGGCCAATGCCGTTGTGCATGGAGCGAAAAACGATCCATCCAAAGTTGTTGAATGCGATGTGGCGGGTGATGATCGCCATGGCATCTTGATTGTGGTGCGCGATCCCGGCCCCGGTTTCGATCCCGCCAAGATTGCCGATCCCTGCCAAGGCGAAAACATCTATTCCAGTCACGGCCGTGGCATTTACCTGATCAATCAATTGATGGACGAAGTCCAGTTCTACAAGAACGGGACGGAGATCCACATGCGGAAGCGCTGATCGCTGTTCGTCGTTCGCTATTCGCCAGCCGGACCACGAATAGCGAAAAGCGGTCAGCGATCGGCGAACGACGAGCACTACTCCTTTACCGCAATTCCCAAACTTTTCATCTTGCGATAGAGGTGGCTGCGTTCGAGGCCGAGCACTTCGGCGGTGCGGCTGACGTTGCCGTGGTTCTCATCCAACTTTTTGAGAATGTAGTCGCGCTCGTAGGCCGCGCGCGCCTGGTAGAGCGTGGATCCCTCGCTGCCCGCGACTTTCCGGCTGCCGTCGCGGTGCACGAGCGGCGGAAGATGCTTGCGTTCAAAGCGCGACGTGGTGGGATTCATGATGACGATGCGCTCGATCACATTGCGCAGCTCGCGGACGTTTCCCGGCCAGGCATAGCGCATCAGGACATCAATGGCATCGTCGGTGATTTCCCGGGGACGCCGTCCGTAGGCCGAGGCAAATTCCTTCAAAAAGTGCCGCGCAAATAATGGGATGTCTTCCTTGCGTTCGCGCAGCGGCGGCACCACGAACGGAACCACGTTCAGGCGATAAAAAAGATCTTCGCGGAAATTCCCCTTGGAGATTTCTTCCTCCAGGTCTTTGTTGGTGGAAGCGATCACGCGCACGTCCACGGTGACGGAATCGTCGCTTCCAACCGGGATGAAGCGCTGCTGCTCCAGCGTGCGCAAAACTTTGGACTGCGTCTTCAGGCTCATGTCGCCGACTTCATCGAGGAACAAAGTGCCGCGATCGGCTTTCTGAAACTTGCCTTCCTTGTCGGCCGTAGCTCCGGGAAACGACGACTTGCGATGCCCGAAAAGTTCGCTGTCAATCAGGTCTTCGGGAATCGCGGCGCAGTTCACTTCGACAAACATTTCTTCTTTGCGCAGGCTCTGCATGTGGATGGCATGAGCGACCAGCTCTTTGCCGGTGCCCGATTCACCGTAGATCAGCACGCGTCCGTTGGTGGGCGCCATGAGAGCAATCTGCTGGCGCAGCGCCTTCATGGGAACGCTGTCGCCCACGATCACGCTCTTCGACTGCAGTTGCTTCCGCAGGTCGAGGTTCTCATGACGCAGCCGCCGCGCCTCGATCGCATTTTTTACCAGGATGAGCGTCTTTTCGAGCGACAGCGGTTTTTCCGCGAAATCGTAAGCGCCGAGCTTGGTGGCGCGCACCGCCGTTTCGATGGTCCCGTGGCCGGAGATCATGATGACCTCGGGCGGGTCCGCCATCTCGCGGATCTTCTCCAGCACTTCGAGGCCATCGATCCCGGTCAGCCACACATCCAGCAGAATCAGGTCGAAGCTCGTCTTGTGCAGCAATTCGAGGCAGTCTTCGCCGCTCGGGCTGACGCTGGTTTTATAGCCCTCGTCCTCGAGAATGCCCTGCAAGGATTCGCGGATTCCGGATTCGTCGTCAACGATCAGAATGTGTGACATGGTTGGCTTAACAACGTCTAGCTTAACAACGCTCAGCTTGCCGCCGGAGTGCCTACGGTTTCAACCGCGATGGGCAGCTCGATTACAAAGCGGCTGCCCATTGGCTTGTTTTCTTCCACGCGGATGGAGCCGCGATGGTCTTCCACAATTCTGCTGACAATCGCCAGACCAAGTCCCGTGCCGCGCTGCTTGGTCGAAAAGTAGGGCAGGAACAGACGCTCTTTCACGTCGCGCGAAACTCCTTGGCCAGTGTCGGAGACGACCAGTTCGACGGCATCGCGGCTGGCCACGAGCGAGGTTGAAATCGTGATCTCTTTCAGAATCGCGTCCTGCATTGCCTCCGCCGCGTTATCCACCAGGTTCGCGATTGCGCGCTTGATCGCTTCCGGGTCGGCCATCACCGGCGGCAGATCGCGTGCCAATTCCGTGCGCACACGAATGCCCTCCAGCCGTCCATCGAACATGATAAGCGCAGCTTCCACCAGACTATTCAAGCTCGCCGGTTGCGGGCGGGAGGCGGGAAAACGCGCCAGCGCCGAGAATTCATCCACCAGCGTGCGCACGGTTTCCACCGCATGTCCGATGCTCTCCGCGCAAGTCCGGACCACTTCGAGTGAAGCGGCATCGGGCGCGCCGCCCCGCGTCAGATGGCGATGAATGCGTTCGGCGGAGAGCGCGATCGGGGTCAGCGGGTTCTTGATCTCATGGGCCACGCGCCGCGCCACCTCGCGCCAAGCCGCTTGTTTCTGCGCCCGCAGCAAGTCCGACAGGTCTTCGAACACCAACACGTATCCCAGTCTCTCGGCAGCGTGGCTCAGGGCCGATACGGTCACGGCGACATTCAAGTTCGCTCGGGGCAAGGCGAGTTCCAGGTTGGCCGCAGTCATGCCCATGCGGTCCGCCCGGCGCAACAGAGGTTCCAGGTCGGCGAGCACATCGGCGGGCAGCACCTCGCGCAGCGGCAGGTCCACCAGCGACGCCGGGCTGATGTACTCACTGCGCTCCAGGTAAAACATTCGGGAGAAGGCGGCGTTGGCCAGCGTCACACGGCGCGCCGCGTCGATCGAAATCACTCCCGTCGGAAGACTTTCGAGAACGGTTTCGATATACCGGCGCCGTCTTTCGAGCGCTTCGTTGGCGGCGCCCACGTCGCGGCTGGAAGCTTCGATCTGCCGCCGGCTGGTTTCGAGCTGCTCCGCCATGCTGTTGAACGACTGCACCAGTTCGGCCAGTTCGTCGGTGGCGCGGATATCAACGCGGTAGTCCAGTTGCCCTTTGGAGATCGCCTCCGTGCCCGCCGCCAGCGCAGCTACCGGACGGTTGACCAGTTTCGAAAGCAGGAGCGCGAGCCAGGTCGAAGCGAACAGAACCACCACCGTTAGCAGCAGCAGATAGCCGATGTAAGTCCGGCGGAATAGTTTTCGTTTTGCGGCGAGTTCGAGGTAGCGCTTCTGGCTGTCTTGAATCTGCTTGGCCGTTTCGGCAAACTTTGGCGGGAGGGGCATGGCGACGAGCACAGCGCCGTTGTGGAGCGGGGCCGCCGCGACCAGGTAGTCCGATGGGCCCCATTGGAAATGCGGATGCTCTCCGCGCAGGGCCGCCTGCAATGGAAAATGGTCCTTCATCTCAGACCAGAGCGCAGGAGTGTTCAGGCTGGCCGCCGCGTTGCCGTTCGCCAGGACCAGAACGAATCCGCCCTCGAGCGTCGGGATGTGCTCGCGAAGTTCCGCGGTGGCTGCGGAAAAATTTCCGCTGGCAAACGCACTTTCGAATTCGTCGGTCTGCGCGATGGATTGCGCTTCCGAGGCCGCATTCTGGCCCGCGTAATCGTAGAGCAGGGCCGACATGGCCGCGGTGTCCGCGCGCACTTCCTCGACCGGCTGCGAAAACCACTTATCAATGGAGCGGTTCATCAGCCCGTAGGAGAACCAGAACATCGCAATCACGGGCAAAAAGGACAGCAGCAGGCTGACCACCACCAGGCGCGTGCGAAACTTTGAACCGGCCACGCCCTGCCGGCGTTCGGCATAGAGCTTCAGCAGATTGCGCGCGAGAACGATGGTCAGGGCGAGGAGCGCAAAGAAAATCAACCCGCTGAGTGCGGCAAAAAACAGGACCTCCTGATTGCTGTCGGGGCTGATGAACTTCAGGTTGAACGATCCCTGCATCACCACGGCCGCAAGCAGCAGAAAAGCCCCGACCCCAAGCCCGATCAGAGCCTTGCGGCGGCCGGAGGTCTTGTGTTCGTCGCGAATTGGATTGGGCGTGGACAAGGCGGCTCGGACAGTTCAACCTTGGGGATCATTATAGAGCGGGCAGGAGCGCTGTTCGTCGTTCGCTGTTCGCGGCTTGTCCGCCCGACGACGAATAGCGGTCAGCGAACAGCGTATAGCGAACGACTAACGACGCCCTGCCGCCAGCACATTCCGCAGCGCCTCATAGGCAGGCTTGGCCCGATAGGTTCGGTCAAACGGCAGCGCCGCGCCCTGCGTGTGCTTCGAGTGCGACCCGATCCAGGAATATTTGTCCGTGAAACCCCAGGTTTGGATTGCCTTGCAACCGGGATGAGACAGACAAGCGGCGGCAATTTCACGATAGATGTCCGCCTGCCGTTGCAGGTCTATCGGACTGGCGTTGCCGTCGGCGTCGACCGGCAACGCGACGTCCATCTCCGTGATGTGGACTTGCACTCCCAGAGCAGTGAAGCGCTTTATGTTAGCGGAAATAGAGGCGATGTCGGCGCGCAGGTTCGAGATGTGCATCTGGAATCCCACGCCGTCGATGGGGACGCCGCGCTGTCGAAAATCGCGAACCATAGCGTAGATCGCGTCCGACTTGGGATTCACGACCTCCGCCTCGGCCTCGTTATAAAACAGCAGAGCCTGCGGATCGGCTTCGTGCGCCCAGCGGAAACACTGTTCAATATACGAGTAACTCTGCTTCGAACTACGAGGCTCCGAGCTGCGAGCTGCGAGCTCCGAGCGAACCGGATTGCTCGAAGCTCGAAGCTCGGAGCTCGAAGCTATTCCCGGCTGATCTCGCCAGATCGTGCTGCGCAGTTCTCCCGGCCGCAACTCGTCGAAGGCCTCATTGATCACGTCCCACGCGAATATCCTGCCCCGGTAATGCCCGGCCACAGTCTTAATGTGTTTCTCAAGAATTTCAGCCAGTTCGCTGGAAGTGTATTTTCCTTCCGTCAGCCATTTTGGATTCTGCCGGTGCCAGACCAGCGTGTGTCCGCGGACCTTCATGCCGTACCGCGCCGCAAAATCCACGATCTGGTCGGCTTGTGAAAAATCGAAAGATTGCGGCGCCGGATGCACGACTTCCCACTTGAGCGCGTCTTCCGGCTCCAACATATTGAACTCGCGGGCAAGCGTAGACGCGTATGCCACCTCGGAAAGTTGAGCTGGCCTCACTGCGGCACCGATGAGCAGTCCAGCACCTCGTGCAGTTTCACGCAGCGATTGCTCCGGGTAGCCAGCGCCAAATCCCAGGCAAAAAGCTGCGGTCGCCAAAACAAAAACAAGAGCTCGCCATTTCATGGTGTTACTCCCATCAGCTCATTTTGTCTTGGGAAGGAACTTTCTGCAAAGGACATTGCTCACACTGCGGTTGTGACTTTAGGCAGTAGTTCTTGCCCACGCCAACGAGCAGCCCGTGCATTTCGTTGAATACCTGGACCAGTGGAGGACGCATGGCTTCACTCATGGCAGAGGGCGGATGCGAAGAGCCTGGCGGGCCCGCCGGAGACTTGTTCACCGCCGAGACGCCGAGAGAAACTGTTTGATCCCGGGAAATATAAGTAGGATTTCTGGAAAGACCATCAGGCCCACTCGGTTTCAAATTTGACCTCGGATCTTCTCGGCGCTCTCGGCGTCTCGACGGTGAAAAGCCCTCCGCAGCGGCAGCCGGCGCCAGTGCCTGCTCAAACAATTCGCGGATTTCATCGTAGCTCGCGCTCGCGGCGACAATCTGGTGCCGTTCCAGAATGCGCCGGGTGTAAGCGTCCACCACAAAGACCGGATGATTGCCGGCATACAACAGGATCGAGTCCGCCGTCTCCGGCCCTACACCGTTGAGCGCGAGCAGTTCGATGCGGAGTTCCGCCGTGGGCCGCGCGAACATTCGCGTCAACGATCCGCCATAACGCTCGTCGAGAAAATTTACAAATGTTTTCAGCCGCTGCGCTTTTTGCCGGAAGTAACCCGCCGGGCGAATCCATTGCTCAAGCTCAGGCAGAGGCGTGCGCCGGATTCCGCGGATCGTCAGCCGCCGCGCCCGGCGAAGATTGGCGAGCGCCTTCTCCACATTTGTCCACGCGGTGTTCTGCGTCAAATACGCCCCAACAATCATTTCAAAGCGCGATTGGCAGGCCACCAGTGCTGGCGTCCCCAGGCGGAGAACAACGTGTGGTAGTAAGCGCGGATTGCGTGGTGTGTGGTTTTGCTCATGGCGCGCAGGTTGGAGCACGGTCGTCATTATTGTAGGGCTGTCGTTGGTCGTTAATTGTTGGTCGTTTGCGGTTCGTCGTATCCGGCGGAAAGCAGGCACTTACACGCCAACGACTAACGACCAACGACTGACTGTTCCCAGCCAAAGAAACCAGTATCCCAGGCACCGAAGAACATGGTCTGCCGCGTGGTGACCTTCGCCAATACCGCGAATTTCTGGCAGAAATGCCGCTCCTGGCGAGCGTAACCGCACCTCCAGCGAAGTACAGGTACTTAAGTTACTTTTTCGAAATCCCCATTGGGGTGACAATTTGTGTCAGTGCGAAAGCATCCTCGCTGATCTCCCCGGAAATCAGCGGCTTCGCATCGAACCCCGGACTTCGCGGGAATACAGGAGAGATATGTCTCAGCGGCTGGGTGACCTGCTCGTCAAAGAAAAGGTCATCACCCAAGAGCAGTTGGAACAGGCGACCAAGCTCCAGAAGGAGTCGCACACCCGGCTCGCCTCGGCGCTGGTGAAGTTGGGTTTCCTCTCGGATGAGGATGTCACCAACTTTCTCTCGCGCCAGTACGGCGTGCCCGCCATCAATCTTTCGTATTTTGAAATCGATCCCGCCGTCGTCAAGCTGATTCCCTTCGAAACCGCGAAACGCTATCAGATTTTGCCGCTCAGCCGGGTCGGCGCTTCGCTCACCATCGCCATGGTGGATCCCACCAACGTTTTTGCCATGGACGATATCAAGTTCATGACCGGCTTCAATATCGAGCCGGTCGTGGCCTCGGAAAGCTCGATCATCGAGGGCATCGACAAGGCCTACGGCACTTCCAAAGAGGAAGAGCTCGAGCAGGTCATGCAGTCGATGAACGATGCTCGGCGAAGGCGCCGATATCGAGGTGCAGTCCGAAGAGCAGGAACTCGCACTCAAGGAGCTGGAGAAAGCGGCCGACGAAGCTCCCATCGTCAAGCTGGTGAACATGGTGCTCACCGATGCGGTGAAGCGCGGCGCCAGCGACATTCACATGGAGCCCTACGAAAAAGAATTCCGCGTCCGCTTCCGCATTGACGGCGTCCTGCAGTCGATCATGAATCCGCCGCTGAAACTGAAGGACGCCATCACTTCGCGCCTCAAGATCATGGCCAAGCTCGACATCAGCGAAAAGCGGCTGCCGCAGGACGGCCGCATCATGCTGAAGATGCAGATCGGCGGCAAGAAAAAGCAGCTCGATTTCCGCGTCTCCACTCTGCCCACGCTGTGGGGCGAGAAGATCGTGCTCCGGCTGCTCGACAAGGAAAATCTGCGCCTCGACATGACCAAGCTCGGCTTCGAGCAGGAGTCGCTGGACAAGTTCGAGAAGGCCATCCTCAAGCCCTACGGCATGGTGCTGGTCACGGGGCCGACCGGATCGGGCAAGACCAACACTCTGTATTCCTCGATCTCGCAGCTCAACAAGATCGATACCAACATCATGACCGCCGAAGACCCGGTGGAGTTCCAACTGGGAGGCGTGAACCAGGTGCAGATGAAGGAGCAGATCGGCCTGAATTTTGCGGCGGCCCTGCGCGCCTTCCTGCGCCAGGACCCCAACATCATTCTGGTCGGCGAGATCCGCGACTTTGAAACCGCGGAAATCGCCATCAAGGCCGCGCTCACCGGCCACCTGGTTCTGTCCACGCTGCACACCAACGGCGCGCCCGAAACCATCACCCGTCTCATGAACATGGGCATCGAGCCATTCCTGGTGGCGACTTCGGTCCATCTGATCTGCGCCCAGCGGCTGGTGCGGCGGATTTGCAAGGACTGCGCCGAGCCCGTCGAAATGCCGGTGCAGGCCCTGATCGATGAAGGCTACACGCCCGAAGAGGCCAAGACGGTGCAGATCATGAAGGGCAAAGGCTGCGCCACCTGCAACAAGACCGGCTACAAGGGCCGCACCGGTTTGTACGAAGTGATGGAAGTGGATGATGAGATCAGGGAACTGGTTCTGGTCGGCGCCTCGGCGATCGAACTCAAGAAGAAAGCGATTGAACGCGGCATGATCACCCTGCGCCGCAGCGGGCTGATCAAGGTCGCGCAAGGCTGGACCACGCTCGAAGAAGTGGCTCGCGAAACGATCCACTAAGAACGGCATGAGGAAGAAAAAAACTATGGCACTCTCATTAAGCGATCTGCTCCGCCGCATGCTGGAGATGGGTGGAAGCGACCTCCACATCACCACCAACTCGCCGCCACAAATCCGCGTGCACGGGCATCTGGTGCCGCTCGACCTGCCCCAGTTGACGCCCGCCGAGACCAAGCAACTGGCCTACAGCGTGATGACCGATTCGCAGAAGCACCGTTTCGAGGAAAGCCTCGAACTGGATTTCTCGTTCGGCATGAAGGGGCTGGCCCGCTTCCGCGCCAACGTCTTCAACCAGCGCGGCGCTTCGGCTTGCGTCTTCCGTCTGATTCCGTTTGAGATCAAATCCTTCCACCAGCTGGGCCTGCCTCCGATGGTCAGCAAGCTGTGCGACAAACCGCGCGGGCTGGTGCTGGTGACGGGGCCGACCGGTTCGGGCAAGTCCACCACCCTGGCGGCCATGATCGACAAGATCAATACCGAGCGCCACGAGCACATCCTCACCATCGAGGACCCGATCGAGTTCGTGCACATGAACAAGAACTGCGTGGTCAACCAGCGCGAATTGCACTCGGACACCAAGAGCTTTACCGACGCCCTGCGCGCCGCGCTTCGCGAAGACCCGGACGTGGTGCTGATCGGCGAAATGCGCGACCTCGAAACCATCGAGTCGGCGCTGCGAATCGCCGAAACCGGCCACCTCACCTTCGCCACATTGCACACCAATTCGGCGTCCTCCACCATCAACCGCATCATCGACGTGTTTCCGTCGCACCAGCAGTCGCAGATCCGCGCCCAGCTTTCGCTGGTGCTCGAAGGCATCTTGTGTCAAAGCCTGCTGCCCCGCGGCGACAACCGGGGACGCGCCATGTGCATGGAAATCCTGGTGCCCAATGCGGCGGTGCGCAACCTGATCCGCGAAGACAAGATCCACCAGATCTATTCCTCCATGCAGTCCGGCCAGGAAAAGTTCGGCATGCAGACGTTCAACCAGTCGCTCGCCAACGCCTATTTCCAGAAGCAGATCACACTGGAAATGGCGCTGTCGCGCTCCAGCAATCAGGACGAACTGCAGGAAATGATCTCGCGCGGCGCCACCTTTGTGAACCGGGGCAGTCCGGCTCCGATGGCCAAGGGCGCGGCGCCGATGAAGCAGTGAAATCAAGAAAGGTCCGGCAGTGTAACGGACCGCCAGACCAGAGAAGAGAGGTTGGCAGAAAGACAGGCGAAGAGAAGAAAAGGGAAGAGCGAAGAGACAAAGGAGGACCAGAAGGCGCGGGCCGCCCTGCCAGATCGGCGGCCCACGCCGGCACAACACGGACAAGGATTAAGGACAAGAATAAGGAGAAAGCATCATGCCGGTATTCACGTTTTCGGGAAAGACCGCTGCGGGCGAAAAAGTTCAGGGAGAGCGCGTAGCCGCCAACAAGGACGGACTTGCCGCGCAGCTTCGCAAGGAGCGCATCACGCCAGGCCCCATCCGGGAGAAGGGCAAGGAATTTTCCATGCCCACGTTTGGCACGGGCAAGGTCAAGGTCAAGGAAGTGGCGGTGTTCTTCCGCCAGTTCTCCGTCATGATTGACGCCGGCCTGCCGCTGGTGCAGTGCCTGGAGATTCTCGGCGCCAACCAGGAGAACCCTGCCTTTCAGAAAACGCTGCTCGGGGTCCGGACCACGGTCGAAGGTGGTTCCACGCTGGCCAATGCCATGCGCCAGTATCCGGTCATTTTCGACGACCTGACGACCAACATGATCGAGGCTGGCGAGACCGGCGGTATTCTCGACATCATCCTCCAGCGCCTGGCGATCTACGTGGAAAAAGCGGTCAAGCTGCGCTCGGCGGTCAAGTCGGCGTTGATCTACCCGGTGGCCGTCGTCTCCCTCGCCGTGGTGATCGTGGGCGCGCTGCTCAAGTTTGTGGTGCCGATCTTCGCCAACATGTTTGACGGATTGGGAGTCGAGCTGCCGCTGCCGACTAAAATCGTCATCGGCATGAGCGGCTTCATCAGCAACTTCTGGTGGGTCATTATCGGGGGTGGCGTCGGCGCCGTCTTCGGCATCAAGTCGATTCGCAAGCACCCGCGTGGCCGCTATCTGTTCGACGCCATGCTGCTCAAGCTGCCCGTCTTCGGCCTGCTGCTGCGCAAGATCGCGGTCGCCCGTTTCACCCGAACCCTGGGCACGCTCATTACCTCCGGCGTTCCCATTCTCGAAGGCCTGGCCATTACCGCCCGCACCTCGGGCAACGCCGTGCTCGAAGAAGCGCTGATGAAGGTGCGCAAGGCGATCGAAGAAGGCCGCACCATCGTCGATCCGCTGCGCGAATGCGGCGTCTTTCCCAACATGGTGACCCAGATGATCGGCGTGGGCGAAGCCACCGGCGCCATGGACTCCATGCTGCAGAAGATCGCGGACTTCTACGAAGACGAAGTTGACGCCGCCACCAGAGACATGCTGGCCCTGTTGGAGCCGGTCATCATCGGTATGCTCGGCATCAGCATCGGCGGCATCGTGATTTCTCTGTACATGCCGTTGTTCGCGATGATCGCAAAACTGGCGGGATAGAGAGAGGCTGCGAGCTGCGAGCTACGAGCTGCGGGCAAGCAAAGGCTTGAAGAGTAGTACGAGCAGACAAGCGAGCCGGGGCAGCTCGAAGCTCGTAGCAACGGCCCGCGAACTACGAACTACCGACAAAACCTATGCACTCCATCTCCGATGAGCGAAACTGGCTGACCTGGCTGGTGAAGGTTCGCATCCTGATCCTGCTAGTGCTGCTCGCCATTGAACTGGCCGTCATCCGCCTCACTCCCAACCCGCTGCCCATCCTGCCCTTTCTCACCGGGATGATGCTGTGGTTCGTGCTCTCGCTGTTCTTCCTTTTTCTGGTTTCCGTCTGGAGCGAACACCGCCTGCAGGCCATTTTGCAGGTGCTCGCCGATCTGGCCATGGTCACGCTGGTCGTCCATGTGACCGGCGGCATCGACAGTTCGCTGAATTTCCTTTACCCACTGGTCATCGTGGTCGCTTGCATGCTCCTGCCGCGGTCCTGGGGATATCTGAGCGCGGCGCTGGCTTTCATCCTGTTCGGTACCATCCTCGAGCTCGATTACTATTCGGTCATTCCCTCGTATGCCAGCTCGCATCCCAAGCTGGAGTCGCTGCAGGTAGTGATCTTCGTCAACCTGTTTGCCTTACTTCGCCATCGCCTACCTGGCCGGCTTGCTGGTGAGCAAGCTCCGCCAGGCGGATGTGCAACTGAAGGATACGAGCGGCGCGCTCGAAAATTTGCAGGCGCTCCACGAAAGTATCGTGCAGTCCATGAGCGGCGGCGTCATCGCCACCGGACTCGACGGACGCATCACCCTGGTCAATCGAGCGGCCCAGCACCTGCTCGAGATCTCCGAAGCCGAGTTGCGCGGACGTTCCGTGGCCGGCCTCTTTCAGGACCCTTTGCCCCACCTCGGCGTTTCCCGCGGCGATGCCGAAATCCGCTACGTCGCCGGCAATGGCTTCCGCAAAACTTTTCGCGTTCTGGTTTCCCCGCTCAACCTGAGCGAGCGCGGCGAACTGGGCCTGGTCTATTCCTTTGACGACCTCACCGAGATCCGCCGCCTGGAACGCGAGGTGCGCGTGCAGGACCGCCTCGCCGCCGTGGGCCGCATGGCCGCGGCCATCGCCCACGAAATCCGCAATCCTTTGACCTCCATTGCCGGCTCGGTCAGCATGTTGTCGGACGCGCCTACGCTGAATTCCGAAGAGCGCCACCTCTTGCAGATTGTGATCCGCGAGTCCGATCGCCTCAACAACATTGTCACCGATTTTCTGGCCTACTCCCGGAACAAACAATATCGCTTCGAACGCGTGAACCTAGTTCCTTTGCTCGAGGACACTCTCACTTTGCTCGAACACCGCCTCACCGCCGAGAACGCGGGCATCCAACTCCAGCGCAGCTTTCCGAAGTCCGAAGCCTGGGTATTGGCCGATGGCGACAAGCTCAAACAGGTGTTCTGGAACTTCTCGGAAAACGCGGTGCGCGCCATGAAAGCCAAAGGTGGAAGCCTGACCGTGACCCTCACCGAGCGCGGTCCCGACTGGGAGATGAACTTTGCCGACACTGGCCCGGGCATCAACCCGCAGCAGGCGGAGAAAATGTTCGAGCCCTTTCAATCCAACTTCGAAGGCGGGACCGGCCTCGGTCTGGCCATCGTCTACCAGATTGTTCAGGCGCATGAGGGCAAGGTGTGGGCGCGTTCGAAAGCCGGCAAGGGCACCAGCTTTGTGGTGCGGTTGCGGCGCATGGATCGTGAAGAGTACGCCGCTGGCGGGACCTCCTCCGCGTCCCCCGGTGCCGCGCTGGCGGCCGCCGAAGGGGGTGCGCGTGGGTAATATTCTCGTCTGCGACGACGAACGCTCCATCTGCGAACTGCTCGATATTGCCCTGCGCCGCGATGGCCACAAAGTCGAAACCGTCACCAGTGGCGAAGCGGCCAAGCGCAAAATCGACAGCGCGCTCTTCGATGTGATTGTTACCGACATCAAGATGCCGAACGTCGATGGGGTCGAAGTCCTGCGCCACGCGCACCAGATCTCGCCCGATTCCGCGGTAATCTTAATGACTGCGGTCGACGACTACGAAGCCGCCGTGCAGGCGGTTAAGGCGGGCGGCGCGACCGATTACATCCGCAAGAGTACGGGACTGGTGAACGAAGTCAAACTCGCCATCGCCCGCTCGCTCACCAAAGTTTCGCTCAGTCGCCAGAATTTCGCCCTGCGCCGCGACGCGGCCACGCGCAACTCGCTCGACAACATTGTCGGCGTCAGTCCCGCGCTCGAAAAGCTGAAGCACACCATCCGCACCGTGGCTACCACCAGCAGCACAATTCTGGTTTACGGCGAAAGCGGGACCGGCAAGGAACTGGTCGCGCGGGCGGTGCACACCTGCTCGCCTCGGGCTGCCGAAGCTTTTGTTTCGGTCAACTGCGGCGCCTTTCCAGAGACGCTGCTCGAAAGCGAACTCTTCGGCTACGTCAAAGGCGCCTTCACGGGCGCGAACCAGAACCGCCGCGGACTCTTCGAAGTCGCCGACCAGGGCACGATTTTTCTCGACGAGATCGGCGACATGACCATGCCCATGCAAGTCAAACTGCTGCGCGTCTTGCAGGAGCGCACCGTGCGCCCGGTGGGCGGCACCAGCGAAATTCCGGTGGATGTGCGCGTCATCGCCGCCACCAACCGCGATCTCGACCACCAGGTTGCCGAGGGCACGTTCCGCGAGGACCTCTACTATCGCCTGAACGTCATTCCCATTCGCGTGCCCGGCCTGCGCGAGCGCCGCGAAGATGTGCCGCTCCTGGCCAATCACTTCCTGAAAAAATATGCGCCTGGGGCCGGAAAGAGCATTCACGGCGTGAGCGCGGCATCGCTCGAAAAACTGATTGGTTACGACTGGCCGGGCAACGTGCGGCAGCTGGAAAACACGATTGAACGCGCGGTGGCGCTCGAAACCACGAGCGAACTGCACGTCGAGTTGCCGGCGGAGCGTCCGAAAGCTCATGCCGTGGCCGCGGGCGCGGAAACCGCTTTAAGCGCCGTGGCCGGAGGCTCGATTCTGCCCGAGGGCGTGAACATGGAAAACTATGTTGCGCAGATCGAGCGCTCGCTGTTGCAGTCCGCACTCGGGCAAACCCATGGCGTGCAAGTCCGCGCCGCCGACGTTCTCGGTATCTCCTACCGCTCCTTCCGCCACCTGATGAAGAAGTACGAGCTGTAGAACAGCACTCAGCATTCAGCTATCAGCTATCGGTTCGTATCGGGATATCACTGCAGCGATACCGTAAGCGCTCAAATTTTGACGCCCCTTTAGGGGCTGGGCGTTGACAATCGATTTTTCCCGCCGAACTGTTTCCCCGTGAGCCTGTGATTTCCGTCCTTGACGAATGATCGCTTGCAGTTATACTCAAGCGTTTACTTCACTTACCGAATTCTGGATCGAGGGGGCTGGTATTCGGAGGAGGCGGAAATGCTGTCGCCGCGGAGATCGCTCTGTGTTCCCTTGGAGTTCGTGTTTTTTCCCCATAACATATCCTGTTTCTCGACAACTTTATTAAGTCTGCATTCACCTTGGGAGAGATGACGATGACTATGTTCCGCTTCGGCAAGTGGGTGCTGGCTGGAATTGCGATTTGTATGTTGGCAGTGCAGGCTTAGGCCGTTGGCTTCCAGCCGGTTTCACCCGATGAGCTCAAAATGACCAGCGAGCCGCAAGCGCCGGGAGCGCCCGCGATTATTTTGTACCGGCAGGTGGACCGGGACGACAATATCCACACTCCACACGAAGACAATTACTTTCGCATCAAGATCCTGACCGAAGAGGGACGGAAGCATGCCGATGTCGAGATCCCATTTCTGAAGGCGAGCCAGAACGTTGTGCATGTAACAGGCTCGGACCATCAAGCCGGACGGCTCGATCGTGAAATTTGACGGTAAAGTTTTCGAAAAGGAACTGGTCAAGGGGAGGGGAGTGAAATATCTGGCCAAGACTTTTACCCTCCCGGATGTGCAGGTTGGAGGCATCATCGAGTACTCCTACACCATCGATTTTGATGAATACAAACTCTTCGATTCCCATTGGATCCTGAGCGATGAGCTATTCACAAGAAAAGCGCAATTTTCGCTGAAACCCTTCCTGGGCAACAGCTATGTGACCTATTCGCTGCGCTGGAGCTGGCATGACTTGCCCTCCGGCACTCTTCCCCTAAAGAGGGGCCCGACCAGATCGTGCGGATGGAAGCGAACAACATACCGGCGTTCCAGACGGAAGACTACATGCCTCCGGCCAACGAGTTGAAGTCGCGAGTGGATTTTATCTATGAGGAGGGTTTATCCGAGAAGGACCAGACCAGTTTCTGGAAGCAGGTTGGGAAGCGGCGGAACGGTCAACTGGAAAGCTTCCTCGGAAAGCGCAAGGCTATGGAGCAGGCGGTGGCTGCAATTGTCTCGCCCAACGATCCGCAGGAGTCGAAACTGCGAAAGATCTATGACCGGGTGCAGCAGATCCGGAACACGTCGTACGAAGTGGAGAAGACCGAGCAGGAAGAAAAGCGTGCCAAAGAGAAGCCGGTTGAAAATGTAGAGGAACTCTGGAAGCGAGGCTATGGCAACGGGGTGCAACTCACATGGCTCTTCCTCGGCATTGGCGCGAGCTGCGGGTTTTGAAGCCTACGGATGCTGGGTTTCGGGTCGCAGTGAATATTTTTTTACTCCGGTCACAATGCAAAGCGGGAAATTGGACTCGAACGTTGTGCTCGTGAAGCTGAATGGAAAAGATCTCTACTTCGATCCAGGAGGAGCCTTCACGCCGTTTGGGTTGCTGGAATGGTCGGAAACAGGAGTGCCGGGGTTGCGGCTGGATAAGGACGGTGGGACCTGGATTCAAACCACGCTCCCGCAAGCCGCGGAGTCAAGGATCGAGCGCGTGGGGAAGCTGAAGCTCTCCGACACGGGCGATCTGGAAGGGAAGCTGACCGTAACCTACATCGGGCTGGAAGCAATGTACCGGCGGCTGGAAGAGCGGCACGAGGACGAAGTAGCGCGCAAGAAGTATCTGGAAGAGCAACTGAAAGCGCAAATCGAGGCCGGAACCGAGGTGGAATTGACCAACAAGCCGGACTGGACCAGTTCGGAAACCCCGCTGGTTGCGGAATTTAACTTGAAGATTCCGGGCTGGGCCTCGAATGCCGGCAAGCGGGTGGTGGTTCCTGCGGCAATCTTTACCGCCGCCGAGAAAGGAATCTTTGAACATGCCAACCGGGTACATCCCATCTATTTTGAATATCCCCACGATGAAAGCGGATGACGTGACCATCGAGCTTCCTCCGGGGTGGGAAGTAAGCAGTGTGCCACCGCCGCAGGAGCAGGATGGACATATCATTCGCTATACCTTAAAGGTGGAAAAGAGCCCTGGAACACTGCGGCTGACGAGGAGATTCAGCGTCGATATTTTGCTGTTGGAGGTGAAGTACTACCCGGCGTTGCGGAACTTCTTTCAGGGAGTGCAGACCGGCGACGGGGCACAAATTGTTTTGCAACCAGGGGAAATCCATGCGAGTAACTAACCGGCGAACACTGTTGTTTTTCTTTTGGATTGCCATTTGCGCCGTGAGCATCGCGCCGCGCGCTGCGGCCAGCGGGGACGCTCCACCGTGGATGCATGCGCTCGTCGGGGTCACGCTGCCTTCCTATGACGAAAAGACCGACGCCGTGTTGCTGTATTCCGAAACAAACGTGGCCGTTCTCTCGCAGGATAAAATCAGGAAGCACGTGCGCGAGGCTTATAAGATTTTGCGGCCCGAAGGGCGCGAGCGTGGCACGGTACGTATCGACTTCAATCCAAGCAATAAAATCACGAGTCTGCATGGCTGGTGCATCCCCGCGCAAGGCAAGGACTACGAGGTGAAGGAGAAAGACGCCTTCGATGTTGCCGAACCGGCCGAAGGCGGTGAATTGATCGACGACGCAAAGCGCAGAGTGCTGCAAATCCCGGCGCCCGATCCGGGGAACATCATTGGCTACGAATATGATGTCGAGGAGCAGCCCTTCTGGTTGCAGGATATTTGGTACTTCCAGGAACTCGATCCGGTGCGGGAGAGCCATTATTCGCTGCAACTGCCTCCCGGCTGGGAGTACAAGGTTTCGTGGCTCTCCTATCCGGAGGTGAAGCCAACCGTAGGGGGCGGCAATTTTTCGCAATGGGTGGTGAGCGACGTGGAAGGGATCAGGCCTGAGCCGGAGATGCCT
Organism: uncultured Acidobacteriaceae bacterium; assembly: GCA_963827765.1. GTDB lineage: Bacteria > Acidobacteriota > Terriglobia > Terriglobales > Acidobacteriaceae > Acidiflorens. Next base: position 1,672,693 of record CAWHBX010000002.1, on the reverse strand, counting down.
CCGTTGGAGGGCGTGGTAAGCCAGATGATCGTTTCTTTTTTTCCAGCGGGCGGAACGTCGCAAAAGAACGAGTTCGCGAACTGGCAAGGCATGGGAAGTTGGTATGGAAATCTATATAGCGGGCGAATGGACGCGTCGGAAGCGATCAAGCAAGAGGTGAACGTCTTAACGCCGGGAAGGACTTCGCTGCTAGCGAAGATGCAAGCCATCGCCGGGTTCGTGCAGCACGATATTCGCTATGTCGCAATCGAACTGGGAATCGGGGGCTGGCAGCCGCATGCCGCTCCAGATGTTTTCTCGCACAAGTACGGTGATTGTAAAGACAAGGTAACGCTGATGCAAACCATGCTGCGCGTAATTGGCGTGGAATCCTACCATGTGGTCATCAACGCGCAAAGGGGCGTGGTTATCCGCGATGCTCCGGCTCACTACGGGTTTAACCACGAGATCCTGGCGATCAAGTTGCCGGATGAGGTGAAGGATCCATCGCTGATCGCCGTGATTCAGCACCCCAAGTTGGACAGGGTTCTGTTCTTCGATCCGACCAATGAGGTAATGCCCTTTGGCCAGATTGGAGGATACCTGCAGGCGAATTATGGCTTGCTGATAACGCCGGACGGTGGCGATCTAGTGGAGTTGCCGCAACAGCCGTCGGCCATGAACAGTATCCAGCGCGTGGGCAAGCTGACGCTCGACGCCCACGGAATGTTGAAGGGCGATGTCGAAGAAGTGCGGCTGGGCGATCAAGCTTCATTAGAACGCTGGCGATTGCGGACGGTAACGAGAGACACGGACCGGATCAAACCGATCGAGAGCCTTCTGGCTGGATCGCTTTCCAGCTTTCAAATTGTGCGAGCAAGCGTAGTCAACCGCGAACAAACGGATCAGCCTTTCGGCTTCAACTACACTTTCGAGTCTGACAACTACGCCAAGCATGCTGGCAATCTGCTGCTGGTGCGGCCGCGGGTGCTGGGAAGCAAGTCGTCGAACGTGCTGGAGACGAAGGAGCCGCGTAAGTTCCCGTACGAATTCGAAGGGCCGGTGCGGGACACCGACAGCTTCGATATCGCGCTGCCGCCGGGCTATGAGGTGGACGAGTTACCGCCTTCGATGGATGTAGACTACAGCTTTGGCAGCTATCACAGTAAGACCGAAGCGAGCGGGAACGTCTTGCACTATACGCGCAGCTTGGAAATCAAGGAGCTTAGCGTGCCGGTCGGCAAAATGGACGAACTGAAAAAATTCTACCGCATGATCGCCACGGACGAGCGGAACACGGCAGTCCTGAAACCGGCTGGCGCTGGCAACTAGCGAAAATCGATGGTGAAATTCGGCCGGTCGCGCGGATTTGAACTGCAGTCCCCTGCGCCCAAGCAGTGACAGGAAATCTTCTTGTTGACCCGTCTAGTTTTTCTCTGTGTCGTTGTGCATGGTTTTGAACCTAGCAGCATTGGGACCCAAGTTGGGCCCAAGTTTGTGCGCTTTATAAGAGTCGAAGCAATACGGGGCCACTATTTGAAGCAAGACAGGAAAAATGGTTGCGTGAATAACTGCGGACTGTGAGGTGTATGGGATAAAGGGCGCGGGACAACCTAGAGAAAGCAGAGAGGACTGCCGCGATGACGATTGAAATCCGAAAGCCCGAACTTGAGCAACTGCTGCAGGAAGAAATCCTGCGCGCTGCGCTCCCGCGCAGTCATACACACAAACACGTAGTTGGGAAAGAGCGGGTTTCTCGGGCATGAGTAATTCCAGAACCTAGAGCTGGTTTCATAAATGCCTCAGCACGATGATGAGACAAGCTAAATGGACAAAGCCTTGGTACACAGCAAAAATGCGGTCGTAGCGCACCTGCACGCGGCGGAAGTTCTGCAGCCAGGCGATGGTGCGCTCGACTTTCCAGCGGCGACGGTAACGGCGCAACTTCCGTCGGTCCTGGTAGCGCCGCAGAACGCTGTTGCAGCGATACGGAACGATGAAGTCGATGTGCCGCTGCCCCAGGCGCTCGCGCAAAGGGTCGCTGTCATAGCCCTTATCGGCCACCACGCGCCGGGGCTTGCTTCGGGGCCGACCCCGTCCCGGGCGCGGAACGCGGATCAGTGCCAGCGTGGTTTCGGCGAACTTGTGCTCCGACGGTTGGGCATTCGCCAGTTGCACTCCGAGAGGAATGCCCCCGCCGTCGACCACCACCACGCATTTCGTGCCCTTGCCGCGCATGGTTTTGCCCACTTCAGCGCCCCTTTTTTCGCCACGATGAAGGTGGCGTCGAGGAAGGCCTCGTTCCAGTCCAGCAGTTGTCGCCGGTCCATGTCGGCGAGCAACTGCTGCCAGGCATGCAGCCAGAGGCCGCGCTCTTCCCAGTCCCGCAGCCTTCGTCAGCAAGTCGACCCGCTCGGGTATTTCTGGGGCAGATCCCGCCAGCGTGCGCCCGTCCGCAGCACCCACAAAATACCTTCCACACAGGCCCGATTGCTTATCCAAGGTCTTCCCCGGCGATCCCTGCGCCGCTTCGGCACCGGGAAAAATGGCTCGATGCGTTTCCACTGTTGGTTTGTCAGCATATGCCAACAGCCAACAACAACGCGGCTCCGCAACATAAGTCCACAACTTGAGGCGGAACCTATTTATGAAACCAGCTCTAGACTGATAATTGGAATTGTCCCTAATTCCGAAGAAAAAACCCATCATTCGAAAAATCGCCTCGCCTGCGTTACTGTATCAGCATTCCATTCCCATTCGGCTCTTCCGGCGGAATCACCACTGCGGCGGCGACGCGGTCTCCTGGCTCGACGTTCAGCAGCCTTACGCCTTGGGCTGAGCGGCCCGATTCGCGGATGAACTTCGATTCGATGCGGATGATCTTGCCGTACTGGCTGATCAGCATCACCTCGGATTTCTCCGTCACCTGCGAAATGCCGACAACTTTGCCGTTGCGCGCCGTGGTCTTGACGTTGATCACGCCCTTGCCGCCGCGATTGGTGAGGCGGTACTCGTCGGCGGGAGTGCGCTTGCCATACCCGTTCTCAGTGACGGAAAGAATGAGCGAGCCTTTTTCCGGGACTAAATCGGCGATGTCGGCAGTAACGTCGCCTTCTTCTTCTTTCGCCACGGCTTGCACCTCCGGCTTGATCGTAGTGGCCATGCCGACAATGTAATCTTTCTCGGCCAGGTTCATGCCGCGCACGCCGGTGGCGTTGCGTCCCATGGGGCGCACGTCGTTTTCGTCGAAGCGGATCGCTTGTCCATCGTGCGAAGCGAGAAAGACGATCTGATTGCCGTCGGTCAGCGAGGCCGCGACCAGTTCGTCGCCCTCTTCGATATTGATGGCGATGATGCCGCGCTGCATGACATGCGAGAAGTCTTTCACCGCGGTCTTCTTCACCGTGCCGTTGTGCGTGACAAAGAAAACGTAGCGGTTTTCTTCTTCCAGATCGCGCACGGCGAGCATGGTGCGCACCGTCTCTCCCGGCTGTAAGCCGACCAGGTTGCCGACGTGCTTGCCTTTGCCGGCGGCGGCGATGTCGGGAATCTCATACACCTTCAGCCAATACACGCGCCCGGTGTTGGTGAAAATCAGAATGTAAGCGTGCGTCGAGGCGATGAAAAGATGCTCGACGAAATCCTCATCGCGCGTCTTCATGCCGGTGCGTCCGGTGCCGCCGCGCCGCTGCATGCGGTAGGTCGAGATCGGAGTGCGCTTCATGTAGCCGGAATGGCTGACCGTGACCGCAACCTGCTCGTCGGCGATCAGGTCTTCCAGCATGATTTCCGCGGCTTCGTCTTCGATGACCGTGCGGCGCGCGTCGCCGTAGAGTTTCTTGACCTCTTCCAGTTCCTTGATGATGACTTTCCGCAGCTTCGTCTCGGAAGCGAGAATCGATTCGAATTCGGCGATGTTCTCGCGCACCTGCTTCAACTCGTTCGATATTTCGTCGATCGAGAGCTTGGTCAGCCGATGCAGCTGCAGTTCGAGGATGGCGTCGGCCTGCTTCGCGGTGAAAGGCTTCTCGGGATCGAGCTTGGGAGCGCGTCCGGTGATGTTGATGTCGATCTTCTTGCCGCCGAAATACGTAACGAGATTTTCTCTGGCATCGCCGCGATTGGCGCTGCCCCGTATGATCGCAATCACGTTGTCGAGGTGATCGAGTGCCTTGAGGTAGCCTTCCAAAATGTGCTCGCGGTCTTTCGCCTTGTTCAGCAAATACGATGTGCGCCGCCGCACCACATCCACGCGATGGTCGATGAAATACTTGATCGCCTGGATCAGCCCCATTTCCTTGGGCTGCCCGTTGACCACGGCCAGCAGGATCATGCTGAAGCCTTCCTGCATCGAAGTGTGCTTGAAAAGCTGGTTGAGCACGATCTGCGGCTCGGCCCCGCGCTTGAGTTCAATCACGATGCGCATGCCGTCGCGATCACTTTCGTCGCGCACGTCGGAGATGTCGTCAATGGTCTTTTCGTTGACGAGATCGGCGATGCGCTCGATCAGCCGCGCCTTGTTCACTTGATAAGGAATCTCGGTGACGATGATCGCCTGCTTTTCCTTGGTGACGTTTTCGATGGCGGCGCGCGCCCGCATCATGAAGCGTCCGCGGCCGGTGCGATACGCTTCGAAGATTCCGGCGCGGCCGTGAATAATGGCTGCCGTCGGGAAGTCCGGCCCCTGCACGAATTTCAGAATTTCCGCCAACTGCGCGTTAGGATTATTCACCAGCGTGATCGTGGCATCGACAATTTCTGCAAGATTGTGCGGCGGAATCTTGGTCGCCATGCCCACGGCGATGCCGTCGGATCCATTGACCAGTAAGTTGGGAAACCGCGCTGGCAAAACCGCGGGCTGCGTTTCCGTGCCATCGTAGTTCGGATAAAAATCAACCGCTTCTTTGTCAAGATCCTCGAGCAGCGCGGTCGAGACGCGCGTCAAGCGCGCTTCGGTGTAACGGTCGGCCGCCGGAGGATCGCCATCCACCGAGCCAAAGTTGCCCTGTCCATCGACCAGCGGCGCACGCATGGCGAACGGCTGCGCCAGCCGCACCAACGCATCGTAAACAGCGAGGTTTCCGTGCGGATGGTACTTGCCCATCACTTCGCCGACGATGCGGGCGCACTTGCGCGTGGCGCGGCCCGGAGCCAGCCCCATCTGCTGCATGGTGTAAAGAATGCGGCGATGCACCGGCTTCAGTCCGTCGCGCACATCGGGCAGCGCGCGGCCAATAATCACCGACAAGGAATAGTCGAGATACGACCGCTTCATCTCGTCTTCAATATTGACGGGCTGCATGTTGAGGGCGCCCGGACCTGTCGGAGAATGTCCGTCCGAAGAAAGTCCGTCGCCTCCGGGAGGAGGAGTTAAGGGAAGCTCAGGGTTTTGGGGATCGTCAGCCATGAAATTAGCTCTCAGCTTTCAGTTGTCAGCTCTCAGTAAAACCACGTGGAGAGACGGGCGTCCCCGCTCGTCCAGCGGAGCGTAGCTCCGCCCGCTCTGTCCTCGCGCAAATCTCGCTAAACTCTTGCATCTACAGGCATTATCTGATGGGATTTACTCCAGAATTATACCATGCTCGTGCCGTCCAGGGGGTGTGCGACCATTGGTTTTTCAGGCTCTTCCTTCACGCTCTGCACAGCGTCAGCAGCGTGATCTCCGGCGGCGACCCGAGCCGTACCGGGAAGCCGATCGTTCCCAACCCGCGGTTCACATAAAGCGCGGCTTTCTCGGGGCCAGCTTTCTGCAAACCATCCCCGGACGCCGTGCCCGCCACACCGCTCATTGGATTTGGATTTGGAATTGGCGGGTTCGTTGTGCGATAAAGTGGCAAGTGATAAAGCCCGGCGACGAACGGCGTGAACAAGCGCGCCGGACTGACGCTGTGGTCCACGATCTCAAACTTCACCTGCCCGCCATGCGTGTGACCGGCGAGGCTGAGTTCGATACCCAGCTCGGCGGCGCGATAAAACGAGTTCGGATTGTGCGAGAGCAGAAAATTCGGCATGTCGCGCCGCACCAGCTGCTCGATCTCGCGCAACTTGGGACCAGGCGGTTCGTCGCTCCCCGGGTGATCGGATTGGTAATCGACGCCCAGCAGATTGAAGCGGGTTCCGTTGTGCTCGATGACCGCGTTCGCGGCCCGCAGCAGCCGCATTCCCTTTTCCCGAAAGAGCCGTTCCGCCTCGTCTTCCAACCCCGCATATTCCTCGTGGTTGCCATTGCATCCCCAGACGCCGAGCGGCGCGCGCAGCCGGCTCAACTCGGTGATGCAGGCGTCGAGCGGATCGTTCTCGCTGCTGATGAAATCTCCCGTCACCACGGAAATGTCGGGCTGCAACCCGTTCGCCATGGCCACGGCGCGCGCGATTTCGCGCGGCGGCATGTAGTCGCCAATGTGTATGTCGCTGAGCTGCGCGATGCGCAGCCCATCCAGCTCCGGCGGAAGATTGGCGATGGGCACAGCAACGCGCTCAATTGTCAGGCGCAGCCGCTCGTCGGCAAATCCGTAGGTGGCGGCAAGGAAGGGAACGCTTCCCGCGGCGCAGGCGGCGTATTGGAAAAAAGTCCGGCGCGAGGCATTGAACCCGCCCGCCCGAGCTCCAGGACGAAGCCGCGCCGCCACGTTCGTGATCCACTCAATTGCTCCCACCGATTTCACCGCGACAAATGCGAAAAACGAAGTCAGCAACCACAAGCGGGAAAATGTGGTGAGCGTGTTGCCTGGATCCAGAATGCGCAGAATCGAGCGTCCGTATCGAATGCCGCCGAAGCCGAAACGCCAGACCGCATGGACAAGCAGTGGATAGAGCAGCGCAGCAGCCAGCGTGCCGGCTAGCACAATCAGCAGGGCCCGCAACCCAATTCGCCAGCGCCTATTCGAAATCGCGCCCAGCGAGCGCCACGCCCGCGTAAACCAAAATTGCTGGACGCCATACAGCACCAAAAGAAACAGCACAGAGGAAAAAAGTCGGCGAAGAATCAGGGCAAACACTCCATCTGAAGTTTATCTTAGTTAGATGCGTTTTGCGCCCAGAAGACGCGCGGAGCGAAACGGGGTTGGAGGACTGCCAGGTTTTTCCTGAAATGCTCGGCAAATGCTCGGCGTGTTCAGAAGATGTAGGCAGCGCCGGGCTGTTGGTAGGAAGCTTTTTCGGTCCCGATGAGAATCCTACCGCACGGTGCACGGTGCCCCAGGTTCGCGCCCGTCTTTTGGGCGCTAACCTGGGAGGAGCAATCCTTGGGGGCGGGTCCAACCTCTGGCATCTCCACTCCTGAGGCTGCCCCACCCTTGCGTTTTTTGCGAAGGGCGGGCGGAGGTCGGATTGCACCATGAACCTCCATTTCATGCCGCTGGGTCGGAGTCTTTGATCTTTTTCATCAAAATTATCTAGAGCCTGTTATTAACTTAGAATGTAAGTCATTGAATACGAGTGACTTGCATGGATTTGGTGATGTCTTGTCATGCGCTGCATCTGATTGAATAAGCAAGACTTATGCAAAGTCATTAACAGCCTCTAGATTTCAAAGAACTTAGTGGTAAATGCGGCTACGGTCACGCTGGGCTATAGGCTAACTTCTATTATAGCTAATGATGTCAAATGGGATTGCCGTTGGCCCGAGATCCGGCCATCCACCCACTCAATCGCAAAGGACGCGAATGAGTGGATCCCGAATCTACTTCCAACAGTTTGCGTTGTCGCATCTTACCCAACGCTCCGATCCAACAATGGTGTCGATCTCATTTGCGGCTCGGACGAACTGAGCTTGTTGCCCTGACTTCCAGCCGACGCATCCCGCATCGCTGACGACACTCTTGCTCCTGCCGTCCGCTGAAACGGAAATAGCGACACTCGACGTGTCGAAGCACCACACGAAGGCCCTGTCTTCGAGGGCGAAAAAGTGGGCGCGATCAAGTTGCTGTAGGATAGTCGCGACCTGTTCGTTGCTAATCATCTCCGTCTGAGAACCTGCTATTTTCGTGAATCTTTTGCCGACAAATTCGACCAGCCCGTTCCCGTGGATCGTCATTGTGTACCTGGGACACATTCCGTAGCAGGGCCCTCGCAACAACTGGATTGTGAGCGATCTGAGGTCTGCGGGGTGGGCAAGGTTGTGCCCCCTTGGGGGAAGCCAGATCAACGCGAGCGCCAGGACAGCGATGATCGCAGTCACAACTGTCCACTTCCCCGCTCTCCGACCAGTTGGACTCCCGACAGCACCCGCTTTCCGCGCTTTCGCATAAAGCATCCAGACGAAGCCCGACATCGGAAACACGAGAACAAGTAGATAGGGCGAGAAGAATCTGTAAGGGTACATCGCCAAGTCTCTTGGCCATAAAGCAGAAACCCAATACATGTAGTGAAGGGCGAGAATAACACCCAACGCCCATGCAGAGAAAGAACGCTTTCGCCCCACCATCAAGAGAATCAAGAAGCAAAGTATCTCTCCACCGAAGACGGCGACGTGAAGACTCTGCCAGTAGGAATTTGGGAGAACCTCTCCGTACTCCCAGCCCCAGGTTAATTTCTCTACCAGTAAATAGCACGCTGGCGCTGCGAAGAGAACGACCGCCCCAGCCATGCGCGTGAGGAAGGCATGACATGCGAACCTTCTGGCGTTGAGCCGAAATAGTAGGAAAACGAAAACGGCTGTGCCAATAATAGAAACGAAGTACGTCAGTTCCTCTCCAACTTGCCCCCATTGTGAAGTGGTTTGCCTAGCGACCCTCTCGATTGATACTTCGTTGATTGGGCTGAGACGCAACAGGTCATTGATTCTGACAGCGCTTCGGCGGAAGTAATAGGCCGCGTCGCTTTGTGGGGACATCACCGCCAGGCTCCTAAGGGCATAAACGAAAAGCGCATTCCCGAAGGCCCACGCGATATTCAGGGAGCACAGAATTTCGTAAGCAGTGAGCAGCCCAGCCTTTCTTCCGTCGAAGCTACGCTGGAGTTCTATGCCTTCGCGGTTAGTTCCTACCATGTGATTCACCTTATCTCGGCCCAGATATTTACAACCCTGCATCGTAGCAGAACCGGGCTCAGGACCGAACATGTTCTCATAGATACTTTGTTTGAGGGACTTGCGAAAGCCCAGGTCATGGCGATGGTGCTAGTGACTGCCGAAGGTTGCGCGGCTGGAAGGGCGAGAACGCCGGTCTCTCTACAAGCGACGGCTATTCTTCTGGTTCTTCGGTGTCGTTGACTACGTCCACTACGCGGCTTCGGATGGAGAACACTAGCTTCTGTTTGTCTCCGGGCTGGAAGGTTACTCGGATGGGGGTGCGCTCCCAGACTGGAGGCGGGCATTCGGAGTCGGGATTGTCGGCTGCTACAGGTTCGCCAGCCTCCTTTTTCAGAATCGGCTTGCGGCGTCCTACCTGGGCCACGACCGCGTAGAGTTTCTTGCCGTCTTCGGAGACTCCGCAGTAGGCGATGTAGTCGCGATACCAGCTTGCGGTCGAATAGAAGGGATCGAACTCGGGCAGGTTGAGTTGGGAGACGCGTCCGGTGAGGCGATCGACCAGCAGCCAGCCGCCGCGAATCCACTCTTCCCATATAAAATACAAAGAGATATGAGTGCTACAAATTTATATTCATCATCTAACGACGTTGGTGGGAACTCGCCTTCCGATCCCCGCCCCTCGAACTTCATCCGCGACATCGTTATTGAGGACTTGAAAACGAAGAAGTACGGCGACGCCGCCATCCAGACCCGCTTTCCTCCCGAGCCCAACGGCTACCTGCACATTGGCCATGCCAAGTCCATCTGTCTCAACTTTGGATTAGCCGACGAGTTTGGCGGCAAGACCAACCTGCGCTTCGACGATACCAACCCGGAGAAGGAAGAGCAGGAGTATGTGGACTCTATCCTGAAGGACGTCCACTGGTTGGGCTTCGAGTGGGACGGCCTCTACTATGCTTCGGATTACTTCGATCAGCTTTACGAGTGGGCGATCAAGCTCATCAACGAAGGCAAAGCGTATGTTGACGATCTAAGCGCGGAAGAAATTCGCAAGCATCGCGGTACGCTCACCGAGCCCGGCACCGACAGTCCGCATCGCAACCGCAGTGTGAAAGAGAACCTTGATCTTTTTGAGCGCATGCACAAAGGCGAGTTTCCGGACGGATCGCGCGTGCTGCGCGCCAAGATCGACATGGCGTCGCCGAACCTGAACATGCGCGATCCGGTCATGTACCGCATCCTGCACGCAGAACATAACCGCACCGGCGGCAAGTGGTGCATCTATCCGATGTACGACTACGCGCACGGGCAGTCCGATTCCATCGAGCGCGTCACCCATTCCATCTGCACGCTCGAGTTTGAGGACCATCGCCCGCTTTATAACTGGTTTATCCAGCAGCTCGGTATTTTTCCATCACAGCAGATGGAATTCGACCGCCTCAGCCTGACTTACACGCTCCTCAGCAAGCGCAAGCTGCTCACTCTGGTGCAGGAAAATCGCGTCAAGGGTTGGGACGATCCGCGCATGCCCACGCTCTCCGGCATTCGGCGCCGCGGCTACACGCCCGAGGCGATCCGCAACTTCTGCGCGGCCATCGGAGTTTCAAAGACAAATGGCACGCTGGAACTTGCCATGCTCGAACACTTTGTCCGCGAAGATTTGAACAAGCGCGCGCCGCGCGTGATGGCCGTTCTGCGACCCTTGAAGGTCGTGATCGATAACTACCCGGAAGATCAGGTTGAGGAGGTTGATGCGGTCAATAATCCCGAGGACGAAAGCGCCGGGAAGCGCAAAGTGCCATTCTCTAAAATCCTCTACATCGAGCAGGGCGATTTCCGCGAAGACCCGCCTAAGCAGTATTACCGCCTGTCGCCGGGGCGCGAGGTGCGGCTGCGTTATGGCTACTTTATTACCGCAAAGTCGGTGGTGAAGAACGACAAAGGAGAAGTGGTGGAGGTGCACTGCACGTATGACCCGGCCACGCGTGGCGGCAATGCTCCGGATGGACGCAAGGTGAAATCGACCATCCACTGGGTCTCGGCTGCGCATGCCATCAATGCCGAAGTGCGCATCTACGACAAGCTTTTCACCAAGGAGGACCCGAATCAGGTTGAGGAGGGTCAGGAGTTTACTGCGAACTTGAATCCAAACTCGCTGGAAGTGATCGCGCAGGCCAAGTTGGAGCCATCGCTAGGGAATGCGCCGATCGAAGTCCGCTATCAGTTCGAACGCCTTGGGTATTTCTGCGTGGATCTGGATTCCAAGCCCGGACGTCTCATATTCAACCGCACCGTGGCGCTGAAAGATACCTGGGCCAAAGTCGAGAAAAAAGCGAGTGCATGATAAATATGGTAGAGGGAAGCGCGTTTTGCCGGTCCAGCGGGCGGGGACGCCCGGCTCTCCACCAACACTTAGGTAAAGACGTGGCAAGCCGCGTCTCCCAGCGCGGAATCCTCACAGCACCCGGCACGCCTCCTCAAATTCAAGCCGCGGGTTCCGTGGATGCAACTTGCTGTGATCGCCATAGCCGAGATTGCAGAGGAAGTTGACCTTCCATTTGCCATCGGGGAAAAATTCCGCGTTCACCTTCGCCGCGTCGAAACCTGACATCGGTCCACAATCAAGGCCCACGGACCGCGCCGCGAGTATGAAGTAGCCTCCCTGCAGCGAACTGTTACGCAAGGCCGTTTCAGCGATTAACGGCTGGTTCCCCACAAAATAGGAACGCATGTCGGCGTGGGGAAATAGCTGGGGAAGTTTTTCGTAGAACTCGGTGTCCCAAGCAACAATGACTGTGACCGGCGCTGCTTTTGTTTTTTCGACATTGCCCGGAGCGAGAGCCGGCAGGAGGCGAGCCTTCGCCGCTTCGCTTGCGAGAAATACAAAACGGGCAGGACTGGAATTTGCGTTCGTCGGTCCCATGTGTGCAAGTTCATAAACTTCGCGCAGCGTTTCAATGGGGATGTGCTTGGGAAGCCACACCGAATGCGTGCGGGCCTGGCGGAATAGCTGGTCAAGAGCATCGCTGGAGGTTCTGGTCGGGGGCGCGTCGTCTGGCGTTTGTGTCATCGTTCCTCCTCAGTGTTTTTTACCAGTATCTTAGATGCTAAAGACCAGCAAAAGATTGGAGATCGATGAGTAAGAGGACAAGAAGGCACATAATGCCGGAATCACCGCGCACTGCTAATGTGCGGAATTACTTCCACGGTCCGCCAGTGTGCACCATCCACAGATCTGTGTTCGGCGCATTAATCACGCCGAACGGCATCCAGAAGTAACCCCGCTGTCCCCAATCGTCGCCCCAACTGTTCTGGATAAGCGCGAGTTGCTTCGTCTGGTCGTAACCGAGACAGAGTACTTCATGGCCGCCCTGTTGTTGTTCTCCGGGTTTAGGAACCGGCATGACGCCGGTGTCCGCTACCTGTTGCGACATGAACGACTCGTAAACCGTGAACCCGACTGCAACCGGCCATGGCGTTGGGTCGGCCAAGCACCGGAGGAAGTCCGATAAACTTCCGATGCGGTGATAAGCGCCCGTCCTATACCTGAGCGCATTCTGCGCTTGCTGCGCCGTCGGGACAGTGAACTTGCCCGCGACGTAGGGATATAGCGATGCCTCGCAACAACCTTTCGCTGTTAGCACCTGGCAACCGGTGCGCGGCATTGCGCCAGCGTCTTGCGGGAAAGAACCATCGGCAATCAGTTCCTCGACATACAGACACTGCGGGCTCAGGAGCGGCGAGGACTTTTCATATTTCCGCGCAACCCACTCGCGCGCGGACGAGAAAGTATGTCCGGTGCAACTGCCTTCCTCGCCCTGGTCTTTGATCGGTCCGCCCCACTCCCGCAGGTCCACCTGTTGCGGGACGGGATCCGCTCGCGGCGAAGCCCGGTACATCCGATCCCGCACATCGTGAACGTCGCGGAGTGCGCCAAGCTTGCGGATGGTCACTGCAGCCGTCCGAAAGTCACCGCCCGCACAAACTTGGAGTGTGGATGGATTCTCAGCTTCTTGGTTGCCGTGTCCACAGCCACGTTGCCAGTCGGCGACACCAGAATATTGTTGTAACGCTCCGCGAAGGTGGAGACGCTGTAAGGCGGCGCGCTGCTCACGCTTCGTGTCGCAGCCGCATTCTGGCACGGCGGAATCACCGCTGTGATTGCATTCACCGTGCCTGCCACCAAGTTGGCGAGCAGCGTAATCTTCATCTGTATGTTTGGATCGCTCACCTGCACCACCTGAAGTACAAGTTGCTGATCGGCCTGGTATGTGCTCACCGCCGCTTGCAACTGCTGGCAAACGCCCGGCGCGGAGCTCGACGAAACCTTGGCAAAATCCCCAGCAAGCGTCTTAATGTCCGACGCATCGGTGTTGATCTTTGCGGCCAATCCGCTGTTGAGCGGTTGGCCGTTGGCCACGGCGACGATCTGCAGAATGTTGATCAGCGCCGGCGCCGCCGCCGCCAGAATGGAGTCGAGTGTCGACACCCAAGCCGTCGAACATGCGACGCAGAACATTAGCAGAGACAGCACAACGATAAAGACCTTCTTCATAATTAGTTCTCCTCTGAGTACTTGGAAATTGAGTTACTTACTTCGAGTTGATACCGCCCGTCGGCGAAGGCAGCCAATGCGCCACAATGACGGCCAGCGGCGCAATGATCGCCGCGGCGGTGGCATGGTTCATCCAGAACGCGGCAACCGCCGGCGTAGCGGCGCTTGCAAGCGTAGTAAGCAGTAGCACAGCAGTGGGTAAGTAGGCAGCATACTTTTTCAAGATAGTATCTCCTTGTAATTACGATAACAACCCATGGTATAAGTGCAATTTGTATCAGGGTATGCCTTTAGGCATGCTGTAAATTCTGTGTTATGAGGACGCCTTTAGGTGTTGGCTTGGGGCGCTGGAGTTCACCACGGATCGTTAGACTTACATCGATTGTCTTAGTCCGGTGAAACCGGTCAAGCCTCGATGCCCAACTCATACGCCGCCCCTGCCGAACGCTTCGTCAGGGCTTCCCGGCGGGACAACGATCCCTCTTGCGCCAGGCCAACGTGGACCCATCCGTACTCGAGAATCAATTGGTCGTATTCGATGTCGGATTTCAAAATGGCGAGCGCCACTTTCCCCGGCGTGCCGAATGTGGGGCAGACGAAATCGCACGCCAAGCCGTGGCAGTGGGCGCTCGTAGCCACTCCGCCCACTGCCTGGTTTGCTTCTACCGAACGATAGCCGCTGTGCACAACAATGGGTCTGTCCCCAAGCAGCGTTCTAATTCTTTCCATCACCGCCGCCACCAGACCCAGGTTTGTAATGACAATCGGATTCGGAGTGTTGTCGATCCCGAGCCGGACCGCTGCTTCGGAGAAAGAGAGTTCCTCCAGTGTGAAATGCTCTGAGATTTTCATAAGATCGTCAGTTGGTTCCAAGTTCCACCGCAAACACATCCCCGCGCTGTGTTTGCGTCCCGACATCCTGCCACACCACGCCCGTTGCGCAGCTTGACGAGTAGGGCAACGCTGGGTCGAGCGAATCCGATCCTGGCGTTGTCAGGTCGCAAACCGTGTCCCCCTGCGAAGCCGCCGTGCCCAGCGTCGTCACTGGTCCAAGTCCGCTGGGCAACCCGGCAAGCTGGAACGTCGTAACTTTCGCACACGATGCTCCGGGGCATCCTGAGCCTACCGTGCCCGTCACTGCGAACGTGCCGTTGTAGCCGCTCGGCGTGTAGCCCGCAAGCGTAACAAATTGCCCGTCATTTAACTGCATTCCCGTGCCCACTGTGACCGTTGCCGTGGTGCCCGACTCCGTAGTTGCGGTCGCTGCAATTGCCGTCTGCGAGGGAGGATTCGTAATGGCAAAGCAATGCGCCGATCCGCATTTAGGGCCAATCGCGCCGGTTGCCGTGATTGTGCCGGTATAAGGCCCCGATGTGCCGCTGGTCAACGCCTGAAAAACATCGTCAACTGCACCCGACCCACTAAGCCCCTCTATCGGATTGACCGTCTGCCCCGCAACGTAGGGCTTGTTTGCGACCCACTGCCAACCGCACAAGGCGGCTGGCGTTCCGCCGGTCATAGTGAATGGGTCAACCCAGCTAAGAAGCAGCTTTTGGTAGTATGTGCCGCTTGACCAGACTGACGGCCCGCTGCCAGTCGTCGAGCCGAGTGTGCATCCCCAATCGCTTCCCCAGAAGCCCCACTTGCCGTCCTGCGAAATTTCGCTCACGCCGAATTGGGTGGAGAACAACAGACTCGTCCCGGTATTGAAGGTGTGCGTAAATGACCAAATCCTCCCGACACTGGGCTGTCCGGCCAAGGACACTCCGCCCTGTGTTGCCGAGTACCCTGCCGGGTAGGTGGGATAGGTCTGGGCGCACGCCATCACGTTCTGCCAAGCGTTTGTCTGAAATGCCGAATAGAACGTGCTGCACGCCGGCCAAGTGTCGGTTCCGGGATCGTTGACCCAGCTTAAATGGGAGCCGAACACTTCGGACAGATTGCAGTCCGGGTTTTTCATCACTCCGCCCACGGTCACATAGCAACCGGGGGGAACGGTTTGGACCGTGCTCTGGCTTGCCAAGGGTTGCAAGTACACACTGAATGGAGGCGGATAGATAGGACTGTTGACGACGGGATTTCCCGTGCCGTTGCCGTTCACATTGTTCAAGGGGTACTCGGAGAAGAACACTGCGGCGGTGTATCCCCAGCCCGAACTGCTTTCATCAACCAGGTGGTTCGCTGCGTAGGCGTCATGGCTCAGGCCAAAGGCCGTGATTTCGAGCGAGGCATAGGGATCGGCGGTGGAGGTGTCGGAGTTCCATATGTAATACTGCAAGAGATTGGAGCAGGCGGGATTCAGGTAGTTCACGCCATAGGTGTTGCCTGTGTTATTCGTTGTTATTGGCCCAATATAGCCCGCAGCGTTGACCAACCCCGCGCCGTGCAGGAACTGCGAGCACACCGTGCCGTTCCCCAGTGGGTTGACGATGGCTTGCAAAGTTGTGACGTAATTATTCGTCCACGATCCGCCAGTGCAGTAAGGGCCTGTGCCGCCAGAACAATTCCAGTCTGTCCAGATTCCGGTCGCGGTGTTCAAGAGGTGATAGGTATTTGTGATCCCGTCGTATCGGGGCACCCAAGTCCCATACCCCTGTTCCGTGTCAGCTTTATAGTCCGGAGGATCGCCGTAGGTGTTGGTGCTTACCGACCATCCGTAGCGGGAGGGGTAGCCACTATATGCCGCGTCGCCGCTGATGCCTGGACCACCTGTCCACAAGCCCGTTGCTGTCGTGGGAACGTAGTTGGGGCTAATGGCGACCCAAACCAGTCCGTTTGCATCGCCCACGGTCGAGGAACCTAAGTCGGGATGCCCGGTGAGAGCCAAGGTTCCGGTGCCTGAAACAGCGACAGGAGCGGCAACAGTCAAGGTTAATTGAGTCGTGCTTTGGACGCTCGCAATAGTGGTGTACAGCGTGGTTGTGCTGTTAGCATTCCAGGCTCCGGTCAAAGAGCTTGCCTGCCCCACTATCGCCGATGTGAACGAACTTCCGGGACAATTGACGGCAGGGGAATTTTGGGAAATTGAGCAGCCTGTGCCGATTGTCTGCGCCGTGGCAACCCACTGGAATGAAGACGAGGCCGAGGTGCGCGTCCCAGAGGCAATGTTTTGATAGATCATCTGTGCCGTGAACTTTGTGCTCTGCCAAGTCACACCATTGTCGGTGAGGTTGCTGCCTGCGGTACACCCACTCGACGCGGGAAGAAATGCCGGTGCCGATGTGTCGGACGTTCCCGCTTTGATGACTTTGTACATGCAGTCCACGACGCTGCCGTTGTTATTGGAAATGTCTCCCAAGTTGTAAGCGGTGGACGCTTGCCATACTCCGCCGTTCGACATCTCGGCGGAAGTCAAAACGTGCGTGACGTAGGCCCCCTGACTGTAACTCGTGTTCGGAGCCCAGTTTGGAGCATTGCTGCCTACTGGCAGCGCGTTGATGAAGTCGGCGACGGGAGAGCCGATGGTGTAGGCTCCCGTCTCTGGAACGATTGTGACCGGATAAACGGCAAGCTGTGCCGTGGTCGAAGTCCCGGTCATCGGCCCAAACACAATGTCTAGCTGCCGGTTGACTCTCGAAAATTCGGGTACCCCGAAATTCGTTGTCGCGCACCCGCTATTGCAAGGAGTGGCAGTGTTTTGGGCTGTAGTAATCAGAATGCCAGTATTGCTGTACGATCCGTTGTTATACCATCCGGTTGACGAGCAGTGTCCAGTGGTCGTGTTGAAGCGGCAGAGATTTCGGTTTCCCGTAATCTCGATATCAACCAGACTTGTGTCTGTGTTGGTCAAGATTCTATTGCCATTGCCTCCCACACCCGCCATTGGAGATTGAGCAGCGTTCTTGGTAGTTGAATCCGTAAGCCGCGTGACGGGACTGAGATACGCGGAGTTGCTGAATATGCTCCCGTTCCACATTGTATGACCGATAAAAGACGTGTCATAGACCGTGGCCCCGTTGTTGATTAGACCACCAACGTCCGGCGGATCGGGTGTGGGAACAAGATCCACGCCGTCGTATGCGCAAAAGTTTGGCGCTGCGCAACTGCTGCTGGAGTCCACGTATGTGGCCGATCCCGAGTACAACCCAAGACCGGAGTATGCCGCTTGCCCGAAGGCAGGAAGGCAAAACACTACAACCACCAAAAACTTTTTCATCGCTCTTTGCTCCGTGAATCGAGGTGATCCGGCACTACCCTCGGGTAAGGGGCTGCTGAAGGGCGAGATCGCGCCCTGCCGGAAGCCTGAAACCCGTGTCGCTCGTGAGGGCGAGTACTGCTGCTCTCGCTTCGCTATAATGTTGGTTCGCTCTTTCCCGCCGTTTGCGGCAGGGCTCTATGGAAAGGAAACTATGCCGACTGACGTAGTCATGCCCCAGATGGGCGAATCGATTTTCGAAGGGACCATCACGAAGTGGCTCAAAAAGCCCGGCGACAAGGTCCAGCGCGACGAACCCCTGTTCGAGATTTCCACCGACAAAGTTGATGCCGAAATCCCCGCGCCTGCCAACGGCATCCTTCAGGAAATCAAGGTTTCCGAAGGTAACACCGTTCAGGTCAACACCGTCGTCGGTGTAATTGGCGACAGCAACGGCGCTTCTGCTTCCACCCCCGCCAAGACCGCTGCTCCTGCCGTTTCAACATCCGAAAAGAAAACCGCTCCGACTTCTCCCGCCGCCAGCGCTCCCCAGAACGAAGACGAAGAAGATTCCGACGTCCGCTCTTCCCCGCTCGTTCGCAAGCTTGCCCGCGAGCACAATGTGGATCTTGCAAAAGTAAGTGGCACTGGAACCGGCGGGCGCGTCACCAAACAGGATGTCCTCGATTTCGTCGAGCACCGCACGGTTGCTCCGATTGCGCCTCCCGCGTCACGTCAAGCCTCAGCCCCTGCACCGGCGGCGGTTCCCGGTGACCTTGTACCCATGTCCCAAATGCGCAAGATTATCGCGCAGCGCATGATCGAATCGCGCCGCACTAGCGCTCACGTCCACTGCATGTTCGAGGTAGATATGACTCGCATCGTCAATTTGCGAAACAAGCTCAAGAACGGCTTCGAGCAGCGCCATGGCGCGCGGCTTACCTTTATGCCGTTTTTTGTGCGCGCCGCCATCATTGCCTTGCAGCAATACCCGATCGTCAACAGCTCTCTCGAAGGCGACAGCGTTCGCTACCACCAACATGTCAACGCTGGCATCGCCGTCGCGCTCGATGGGGGACTCATCGTCCCCGTTCTCAAGAACGCCGACGACCTCAACTTCCTCGGACTGCAGCGCGGCATCACGGACCTCGGCGAGCGCGCTCGTTCGAAAAAACTCATGCCAACTGACGTCGAAGGCGCAACCTTCACCATCACCAACCCCGGCCAGTTTGGCGCCGTCTTCGGGTTGCCCATTATCAACCAGCCAAACGTCGCCATCCTGGGAGTCGGCGGTATCGCCAAACAGCCCATAGTGATCACCGACACGGACGGCGCGGATTCCATCGCCATCCGTTCCATCGTTCACCTCACGCTGGGCTACGACCATCGCATCATCGATGGCGCCCTGGCCGACCAGTTCATGATCGTCGTGAAGAAGACTTTAGAAAGCTGGGGTGAAGAAGTCGGCTAACAGAAATAGGGTCATCTGATCATCGAGCCATCGGGTGATTGAAAGTCAAAAGCTTTGGCATTTGTACTTAGATGGTCCGATGACCCGATTTCTCACCGTCAAACCAATGGCATTTCCCCTAGAAGTAAAGGCCCATCTTCCGAGCGTTCGATGAAATATCGGGCCACGTCATCGCGGAGTCCCGGTTTGTTTCCTGTCCAGCGCCACAGTCCCTGGTAATCTCGTGCGATATCGGTGGCGGGATTGAAATCCCATTTCCGCAGCAACATCTACCGTGCTCCATAGGCGCGCAGCGCTTTGCTGCCGTGGAAAGCATGAGTGGCGAAGTTGTCAATGCAGCCCATGGGCGAGCGGCCTTCGATGCGATCCAGTTTTGCGGCACGCGCCTGCCAGTTCAGTACTGATTCCACGTAGGGCTGCGTGCACCGCTTCATTTCCGCAGCCATGTTTGTTGCTTGCACCAGCCCGAAGGCCATGTGCCAATCGGCGCTGCCGAGGACGCAAGTATCCAGCATCCCGCCCACCGTATCGAAAGCATCCCGGCGCCACGACCATGCGCCTCCGGTTGCTCCCGGAGGATGACCAAAAGGAAATGCTTCTTTTGATAATGTTTCTTTCGATGACGATGACGACGGTTGGGCCGCTGCCGGTGCGTAATAGCTGTCCGCACCTCTGCGCCGGGCTTCCCGGGAACTCAGGAATTCACTAGGGTGCAGATAGTTCCAGGCAAAACTCGTGCTCATGCGGTAAGGGCGATGGCCGGAATGGCTGGTTGCGGTTTCGCCGGTCAGATCGGTATAGGTGCTGAACAGTTGGACAAAGCTATAATGCTGGAGCATATGGATCGCCTCCAGCGCCCAATCGTGTCGCGTGAAGTGAAAATCGCCGTCCACATAACCACCGTACTGCCAGTCCGCCGGGAAGCGGCGCACGCCCTCATTGATCGCGCATTCCTTGATCCAAAGGCTCGAGTCGGTCCGCAGTTGCAGATCCAGTGGATTGTCGGGGCTGGTCACTTCGTGCGGACGGTCTCCGAAGGCAACCTCAACAACGTGCAGTACGACGTTCGGGCTGGCCTCCATGTGAAGCCGGAAATTATGGAAGGTTTCTCGCCGGCGCTGCCAGCGGTACGGGTTTGAATACACTGAAACAATGTGCAACTTCTGGGTCTCGGAGTACTCCACGAACTCGCGATGCACGTTTGGATGCTTGAAAAACACAGCGTTTCCTCTCGATCTTGTGCCGCTAGCCGTTTTGCCAGGGCGTGTTTCTCGATCGGATCATCCGACCATCGGAGGCTCTTGATTTTCGATGACCCGATTTCTGTAATCTCTCATCTCCAGAAGTGCAACACGATCTGCACCACTACCACCACAAAACCGACCATCGAGGCATAGGCTGCCGTCCTTCCCGATTGTTCTCCGCGCACGATTTCCAGGTTCTTCACCCGCTCCGCCAAGGCGCCGTGTTCGCGGTCATACATTTCACGCCGAAGATATTCCGCACGCTCCTGATTGATTTGCGTGCGGAAATTGTTCATCTCCTCCAGGCGGTACTCCAGGACTGCGTCCGCCTTTTGGATTTTGGCGTCTCCTGCCTCGTGCCGCAGATCGTTCATTCGGGCGTGCGCTTCCAGCGCGGCATCCCGACGTCGGAACTCAGCCTCCGTCCACCTCCGCTCGGTCTCGAGGGTTTGATCGACAAACTCAACCAACGGCAACTCTACAAGCCGAGTTTGCTGCGAATCGTGTTCGCCCATTTGGCGCACCTTTTCTTCGATCTCATCTTTTCGATGTTTCATAGTGGATAATCAACATGGAGCGCCGCCGAATACCGCGAATACTTCGGCTGCACGCTGCCGTCATAGCTCCTCAAAAAATAGGTTTGGGATTGCGCATACCGCGTGAGCGTAAAGCTGCTGCCCGTGAAACGGCCCACCAGGTTGCCGTTGTAACCGACTCCCCATCCCGCGTCTGAATACCGCACTTCGATCCCGCTCCCCGCCACCGGAGTAAATCCCACGTCCACCGTCACCGTCGTCGAAGTCACATTCGTGACCTCCGCGTCGGTAAGATCGGCAAGGTAAACATTCCCCACCATACTCACATCGATCGGCGTCAGTACCTCTGTCTGCTTCACTAGCGCCGTCACAAAAGCAAAATCCAAAGAGGGATCTCCCGCATCCACAAACCGCAGGATGTATCGGCTGTTCTCGCCCGCAATGTCGACGATCTCCACATCCACTTCCCGGATGATCGCTGTGAACATAGCCAAACGCGATGGAACATTCACAGTCAGTCCATCTCCAGGAAAAATATCCGCCGCCCCGCCCGGCAGAAACTGGCTCCATGCCTGATACTCCCCGCTCCATCCCTGTCCGGCATCATCCAGCAAAGCCAACGCCGCGATTTCGCAATCCGCCGAAGTGCGGGGAACAGGCAGCCCAATCTCCCGAACGCTCCCACGCACCCCGTCGTCGCCGCCGCGCCGATGGGCCACAATGCTCGCCGCATTGATCACTCGCGCCATTGCATGGCCCTGGCCGCGATAACTCACCTCGATCAACTCATTCGCCGCCGGTATGTACTCCGGATAGAATTTTAGTTCCGACTGGGTCGAAAGCTGGCACTCGGCCCCATCCAGTAACGATCCCGTCAGCACCGTCGCCGTGTTTTGCTGAGGCATTGTGCCGCGCACCAGTGCATCGATTGGCAGCCATATGTAAGTGAACGCGAGCGAACACCTAATACTGCCGGCGTTGATGAGCGCATACGTGCAAAACCCGGGCGCGTTCGTAATAACGTTGTCGTACAGCACGGTGGCCGGCGCGATCTGCGTAGCCGGATTCGATGGATCGATGTCATGCACTGTGAGCACGACTCGCACATCGCAGGCCACTGCGTCTCCGCCTCGCGCCGCTCCACTTGGATGCAGCGAAGAATGAAACACCTGATGTATTCGGTACGTCTCTGTCGGATACAGCCGCGTCGTGAATACGTAATGGTGTCCGGCCTGCGTGGCGAGCGCCGTGCCCGTGACCGAGCCTTCGACCAGCGCCTGGATGTTACAGTTGGCGCCCACTGGCGTTACGCGAAAGCCCGCCCAACAGCCCGCAATCGAGACCGCACCGGCGTACAGTCCGCCGATCACTCCGTTCGACGGCGCGTTGAACACGACGTCGCCGTGCTCCAACACCATAGCTCCGCCCAATTCCACCTGTTCGATAAAGTTCAGAAGCGTTTGCCCATCGATCCCTGTTCCTCCCGCAACCTGCAACTGGCCGTTGCTCACGCTAATCGCATGCTGCGGATCGGTTACGATCCAATGCGTCGGATCCAACTCCGTATAAATCTCATCGAGAATCGTGCGGTTATACAGTGCCACCTGACTGCTGCGCGTGAACGGTTTCTCCGACAGGTAGAAGTACGTCGTGTATCCGTCGCCGCAGAAGTAATCTTTCACATGCGCGCTCGGTTCCAGGGGCCCCAGAATCGTCAAGTCATTGACCAGCCGGTTCACGCTCTGCAATTGCAGATCGCCGGGAGAAAACGTAACTGCACTCTCCGCGAGCGCATACGTATTTGCCCCCAGCGGCGCAAAAAACAGCTTGCCGTTGTCGTCCCGGTAAACGCATCGTGCCGAGAGCGCAATTTCCGCCGCCGATGCGGTCCATTTCTTCGCCGGGTTGACGCTGTAGTACGGAATCGCATCGCCCGCCTCGACGCCGCTTACATCAAACCATCCCGGCAGCGCCTCCGCCGTCAACTGATCGAACGCGCTACCAGCGTTCCGATCCACAAACGGGGGATGCGGCGGAGGCGCCTTTTTATCCATCAACATCACGTCGCTAAGTGCTTCTATCTCGTACCGGTAAACTAACCCGCGATCTGCCCAGCCCGCATACTGATATGTCGGCGTCTCGACAATATAACCCGTGAACAAATCGTTCCCGTTGTTCAAGGTCAGCGTGACGCGACCGCCGATCGCTGGCACCGCCAAGCTTCCCTGTCCAGCTACCAGACCGAACTTCAATTCGGCCGGGCCGTTCAACTTGCGCACCAGGCTAGGATTCTTGCTTGAATCCACGAATGCCGTGTAGTCCTGCGCTCCGAGACCGTCGAGATTATCAATCAGTAATTTCATGGTTTGTCGAAAAACTCAGCCGTCCCTTTGTACTCTTCCACTCTCAAATCACCAGACTTTGTCATCTCGAGCGAAGCAAGGGATCTACAGTTCTCTGCAAGATGCAGGTCCCTCGCTTTGCTCGGGATGACAATTGACAAAAAATGTCATCCGTTCACTGTTCCGAACCTGACTTTCATCACAGACTTTTAGTAAACTGCCGCTCCACTCGCCGGAAAATAACTCCGGTAGCAAAGCACAACCGCCCCATCGTTGCTATCCACGGTTGGCAGTGCCGTAAACGACGCCTGCAACGCCAATTCTCCGATCGGCTTTTGAATCTCGATCAGACTCTCCCGTTTAAATTCTGGCTTCACCGTGCACGGACTCAAAATCGGATAGTAGAAACACACCCGTCCTCCAGATTCCTCTTCCGCCATGAATAACCCCGACCACTGTTGCAGAAACGCCCCACCTTCGCGGTCCACAAACGCCATCACCTTTTGCACAGACGCCCCAGCTCGCCGGCATTCCCCCCGGCAACGCCTGCGTTAGCAGCAACGTCGTCACCGTCATCTGCGCGACTTGGCCCACGTTGAACGTAACTCGCCGCACATAATTTGCATCCCGCCCCACGTCCACCGGATTTTGCACATAGGCCGCCGCAATGCCGGTGCCCACATACCCAACCTGCTGCTCGTAATCCACATCGCATGCCACCAGGTCCCCCGGCTGGAACCCGGCAATCGCGCCCTCCCCCAACACCAGTTGTGCCGCAGTTGAGCCCGCCAGTAAAGGTGCCGCCGTCAACGGGATTCCTCCCGATCCTGCTGGCGATGCGCTCGGATCCGTGGCCAGCACATTCATGTGCTCCGCTCCTCCCGCCAGCGACCATCTGCAACTTTCCCCAATCGCGAAATTCGAAATCGACTCGCGCTCCCAATCCGTGCCGCGCTTGTCCCGACGCCGCACCCGCTGTCCCACCGATCAAGGCCTCGATTTGCGATGTGCTGGTGCGCTGAAAGTTTTCAATCCATCCCAAGTCAATCCACGGTGCCGGCGGAGCATCCAGTTGGAAACCGTTATTTTGCGATGGATCAAAAATCGCTGTAGGTCCGTTCACTCGATCCACTGGCGCGAAATAAGCGCGCGTCTGCCGTGCTATTGGTCGTAACCCCGCTCGCGTCATACTTCCACCTCTGGCAGGAAGAAATAAATTCTAAGCTGCGCATACCGGTCCACTCGCGCTGTGCCAGCACTCCACTGCTGCTTCTGGATCGGGACATCTCCCGGCGAATTACCCATCACTGGCACCGTCCAGAAAATTCCCGATCCCAAATCAACGCTTGGAGTCTGGCTGTAATCGAGCATCTCGGTATGCGGTGGATCGCAGATTCCGAGTAACTCGACATCCATCTCCGCCAGCATGCGCCCGCGATCCACTCCCGTACCGCCGCTGCCTTCGCTCCCGTACCAGATATGGCAATCCAGGCCCAGCATCGGACGCGTGCTCTCCGCAATCAGGATTTCGCCAAAGTCCACGTAGAACGCTCCCGGCTGCGCTTCCCCAAATCGCGGCTCCATGTTTTCGCGGACCACGATCGCCGGCACCGTGACTCCGTCGATCACCATCGTGCGCGCTCGGATTCAACGCTGTCAGCCGTTCCCGCAGCGCCATATAAAAACTGTCTTTCGCTGCTTGCATATTTCTCCTGTTAGTCCGTGGTAAGTCTCCGCCCTCGCGATAACCGGGGCTGATTCGAGAAATCGGCCTTAACTGCTAACTGAGAGCTGATAGCTGACAGCTACTAAGCCACCGCCGCCACCCGGTATAAATACGCCACCCCTCCGAGCCGTTCGACAACGAACCCCTGGATGTGGAACATTTCGCCGCAGTACACCAAACCCAGCGCCGTCTCGAACAACACCTCCGCCGACGCCACGTTCCGCTGGCTCACCTGCTCCGCCATCGCCTCATGTCCGGCCAGTAACTCGATGCGTCGTCGTGGACCGTCGTTCTCCGTGGTCAACTCCCGGACAACTACCGGCGCAATCAACGCCTGTTCGACTCCCGGATCTACCAGCCCAGTTCCGCCACGGCGTCGGCTGGCAGTCCCGCTGCTGCAAACAGCAGAATCACTTCCGTGCCGCCCAGGGTTCGTAACATGGCATCCGCTGCCCGCACTGCCGCTGCCCCAGAAATTCCAGTCATCGTCATCCCACTCTCTGCGCCACAAAGGGCGCCAGCAGCTCTTGCACCGTTGCATCCAGCAGCGAATCGGAGAAGTACCACAACTTGCATTCCATCAGGGACAACATTCTTCTTCACATTCAGCGCCGGAGTTGCCTGCGCATTCTTTACCAATTGCGCGCACGCAATCTTGACCGGGTCGGGATAACGGATCGAACCCGGCCGTATACACAATCTCTATCTCAGTGAACGCCCACCCCATCACATTCACCGGAAGCGTGACTTCTCCCGTCTCCGCAAATGCATCCAGGTCCGCCACGTTCAAAGTCCACCCACGTTCCCGGAATCCCAAACGCGAGTGCCACGTCCCACAATTCAGCCTCGTAATCCAACTCGCCCCGCCGCGGCGTCGCATACCGCGCCCGCGCCGCAACGATCGGCGATGTTGCCGGCGCCACCGTGATTCAGCGGCAGATACGTAAGCTGCACCGGCCTTTGCCCGTTCTCCGTGCGCAACCGCTCCGTGTACTGATTGATCGCCAGCGTGATCCTCCGGCAATGCGCATCGATCATCGCCGACGCCGCCGTCACCCACGCCACATTGGTCGTCGGCTCCAGCCCATACAACTCATATTCCGATGGCTGCAAATAATTCATGATGGGTTCCCCGTTCTCAATAGTCAGGAGCCGGGTGCCCACTCATTTCGCGTTTGTTGCACTGAGAACTGAGAACCGAGCACTAGACCTTCGTTTTACCGGTTCACTTTCACTTCGTAGTGCGCATAGGCCGCGCCCTTCACCACCACGCCGCCGAACTTCACCACGACACTTTGCGTCGTCAGTGCGCTCGGCAGTCCTAGCTTGAATACCCGCGGATTCGGGCTCGTCAGCCAGTGGTACTCGATCAAGTCCTCAGTCACGATGTACGCCGGCAACACAGCATTGCCACTTCCCGGTGTGCCCGTATAAGGAAGGGCCCACTCCGGAATCAGCGGCAAATCGCCGGCTTGCGTGCTCAAGGTCTTCACGGTGAGCCCGCCCGTGATCTGCCGCCGTCGCGAGTACAACGTTGAATTCCGCTTTCATCTCGCAGTCGATCAGGTCGAGCAGCACGGGATTCGCATAGATCGCCGTCGGTCGCACGTCGAACGACGAACTTGAGACCATCTGCGCGATGGTGCTCTTCAGTCCGTCCACGATGCTGGCCCCGACTGCGATGGTGGTGCGTGTTGCCTCCCGCCTCGATCTGTCCGATGGCGCCGAAATACTGCGGCGTCGTTGGAGTGCTCAACGAAGTGTCGCTGCCGTTCCACAGCGCCACGTCGTGCGTGCGTAAAACCCCGTCCACCGCATCGGCCAGGTCCTTGGCTTGCAGATACGCGAACTGGCTTTGCTGTGTCCCCACCTCCATGTCAAACAGGTTGTAGTTGATCTGCGAGACCAGCGCCTTCAGCGGGACCGTGCGCTCCAACCGAGTCGGCGTTTGCAGCGTCGGCACAATGTTGCGCGGATCGACGAACGCCTGGGTCGCCGTGGGCGAAGCAATCGCCGTTTCCTCAAAAAACCGCGATGGCTGTCCCGTTGCCGGCACTTGCTTCATCCGTTGTCCGAACACGCCGCGCCGCCGCACAATGTCCGTGATCTCGGTCTGATACCGATTGATCTCGATCGCGCCCGGCCCCAGAAAATCCGCTGCTGCATGCAAATCCAGAAAATTCGCTTTCATGTCTTCTCCTCAATTGAGTTTCATTGCCGTTCTTACCCGCATTTGTTTCAGCTACCGTTGTGAGCGAAGCGCAGGGTCCGCCACTTGCTCGTTGTCTTCCGGCCCCCTTCAGGAAAGCGTGCCGAGGATGTTGTTGGTGAGTGTGAGCGCTGGGTCGGCCGCGTCGAGGTTGGCGGCGATGAGTTGCAGCGTTCGCTTTAGATCGGCGCCGACCGTTGCGGTCGTGCCAGCCATACCGGCGAGGTCGGTGTTGTCGGTGGCGTGCACTTTGGTGAGGCTGGCTGCGGTGAAGGTTGATCCGGCTAAGGTGTGAAGGTCGGTGATGAGCTGTGTGCTGTTGGCCATGATGGGCCTCCTATTGGGAAATGTTGTCCGGTTGTGCGCGTCAAGCGCGCAAAAATGTTTTTGTGGCAGTCAGTGCAGGACGCTGAGTACCCCACTCATTTTGCGTTCTTTGCGAATGAGTGGGTTCTGTTCGCCCAAATAGAAAAGGCGCGAACTAACTCGCGCCCCTAACGACTAATGCCACGATTAACGACTAACGGCCAGCTCTGACTTACTCGATCATCCCCGCCCGCGCCAACTCCGCCTTCACCGCGATCCGCTGCTCCACGCTCAGTGACGCAAGCGTCTTATTAAGGACTGCTGGGTCCAGCCGTTCGCCTTCGATCTCGTTCTTTCCAATCAGCGCCGATACCACCGGCGACAGCGTCTTCCTCGCCATCCGCGACGCCTGTGCTTTCAGGTCCGAATTCGATTTCTCGAGCTGCACAACACGCTGCTGCAAGTCAGTCCCAGTCTCTTCCGTCTGGTGCCGCTCGGTTGTTTGTGTAATGCTCTCCTCGACCGCCGCCACGATCCGGTCCACTTTCGCATTCAGCATTTCCTGCTGCGCGTCCAGTTTCCCCAATACGCGATCAAGCGTCTCCGTGGCTGCCGCCAATCGCTCCGCCGCCGCCATCATCTGCTGCACCATCTCTTCGTTCATTTCGTTTAACCTCCTAGGTTTTCATGCATTTCAATTTGTGATCCGGCCCGACTTTGCTTTGAAGGGGTGCGGCTCCAGCCGCTCCGTAACTAACGCAAAATGATTGGCGGCTTTAGCCGCTGAGACGACCGCTACTTACCCCAGCTCGATCCACGTCGAGCAATACGCCGCTTTGTCCCGCCGCAGCACCGCTGCACCCGTAAAGGTCACGCGGTTCAACACCCACACGCTGGCCGTGATGTCTTCCACCAGCGCATCCGCAATCTCATACGACATCCCAAGCCCCGCGCGGGTTGCGCGGGTATTGCTGTCCACTCCCTCCGGCCCGGCGGAGACCGATGCACCCGTCCGTCCCGGCCTGCCGATCTCCTTCACGATCTCCGGAAAATCCCGCGCATACAAGAATCCACCGACTTCAATCACCCGCCCCACAATTTCCGCTCGTGTGATCACCCCAATTTTCCGCCGCGCGTCGTGGCGATCCAGCGCCGGCGAGTAATCCAGCCCCATCCCTATCAGCGACGGAATTGCCGCCTCCGCTGCCCGCCGCGTCAGCAGCACTCGATGTCCCCGCGCGCCCGACGGCGACTTGTCCGACGCAACATCGACGATCGTCAATACTCCCCGAAACTTTGCCCGGTTCGGATGACCATGTACCGCCGGCATCTCAATCGCCATCGACTCCAGTGACAATCCCATTTTTCGTCTCCTCGCAAATTAGGTCTCAGGTGCTAGGTCTCTGGTGTCAGAAAAATCAACGGCGGTGTTGCTTTGCTCTTGAGACCTGACACCTGCGACCTGTTTCAGATGATCTCGGCCAACCCTCGCGCCCGCCTTACCTCATTCACCGTAACCACCCCATTGCGCAGCAGAATCTCGTCAATCTGCGCCTGCTCCATCTCGTCTTGTGCATCGACGTCGGTGAATACAAACTCCAGGTCCGTCCACCCGAGCCTCTTCGCAATTGCATCCCGAGTCAGATACTCAGCCACCAAACGCGCTGTCGGAACTATCGCCGACCGGAACCCCAAATCACTCATCTCCCCGGCCGTGGACCGGTTCACGTCCTGCTCTAATCCCAAGAACTGCGCCGGCAGATCGAACGCATTTGCGATGATCCGCACCAGAAATTCCTGCCACGCCAGCCGGAGGTCTGCGTCCGTCCCGGCCGCGAACCGCAGCACTTCCGGCTTCGACTCCGCCGACAAAATCGGCACCCGCCCCGTGCCCTCAATCTCGTCCTGCCACCACCGGATCAGCCGCTCATGATGTGCCGGCGTCAGACCCTGCAGCCACAGCGCGTACTGCACCACCGAATTCGAAGCCAGCCGCCCCGCATACCGATACGCGGCCAAGAATGAATTGATTGTTTCGAACGCCACCTCTAACCTCCCTAGCCCAAACGGCGTGTGCGTCCGCGGATTCAGCCGGATGTAACTCAGTTCGTTATCGTTCAGTACGATCTGTCCATCCGCGCCATACAACCCCGTCACCTGCGCATATCGCGGCGAGTCGGGTCGCCCATCCCAATCCGTCATGATTCGAATTGTCGCCCCGTCCACCGGCCACATCACTAGAGGCAGCTTGTCGGCAGAATCCAGTGACCATCCCTCAACCAAATCGAGTTCGATCGCCCCAAATCCCCCAACAATCACATCCTCCAACACCTGCTCGACCAGCGAACGGAAAGAATCATCTGGATTCGGCGCCTCAAAATTTTCGGTCAGCACTTGTATCCGCTGTGCACCATCCTGAAGTTGCTCCAGCACCCGCCCGCGCCGCGGTTGGATGCGCCACCGCATCCCCACAATCCGGTCCTTAATTACATTGATCGCCCGCCGTGCCACCGGCGTCTCCGCAAACCGCCGCAGATTCGCCGGCGTCGGCTTCGGCACCAGAGTGTGTGGTGCCGGCATACCAGCCCGCGGAAAACTCGGCGAAGAGAACGGAGCCAGGTTCGACCCCGCTCCCACCGTCCGCCGCCCATCGCGCCCGGCAAACAAGTTTGTGGAAAGCCATTCTCGTAAAGACACTTCTCCCACCCGGCGCATCGCGCCGCGCACTTTTTCTCGTATGTTCATGATCTCCTCGTCTTGTATGGGGACGGACACCCTCGCCCGTCCATGCCGAGATCGCGTAGGGACAGCCGCTCTCGGCTGTCCAGCGAGCGCAGTTCGCCGCTTTCCCCTGTGTACCGGAGCCTGCCCTGAGCGAAGCGAAGGGTGTCCCCTGTTAGGAAGCCTTCTTGCCAAAACAAAACGGCACAGCTTTTTGCCGTGCCGTTGCTCACTTCTCAGCCAATTTCGCTTCTACAATCTGACTCTCACGCCAGCAACTCCCGCCGTACCTCGTCCGCGATCTCGGTCATCTCCCCCACCGTCCTCACCCGCACCGAACCCTGCTCCAGCATCCCAATCGCAAATCGCGTTTTCTCTTCCCGCAACGCCATCTCCTGGTCCACCACTGCCGTCAACGAAGCCTGCAATTGCTCCTGCCGCATCCCCGCTTCAACCCGCGAGTAACGATAAGCCAGCGCCAGCGCCTGGTCCACATTCGCCGCCGCCGCCACCGGGGCCCCCATCAAGCCTGGTTTTGGCTTGATGGGATGGAGCGATACCGCATGGAACATCTTCACCGCGCTCCCTGCCCGATAGCCAAAATCAATCCGAAATGGATCTCCCGACCCCGTGTACTTCACCACATCCAAATCTCGTTGCATCAGCTCCAACACGCCCGCCTCGGTGAACGCCTCTTTCATCTTGCTGACAATCGCCACCCGCCCCGTGCGTTGCTGAGATCGCTCCCCTCGTTCCATGGGAACCAGGTACATCGAAGTCAGCACTTCCATCTCTTTCGCGGGATCTTCCGTCAGCACCGCCTTCGTCGGTGCCACATCAATCATCGTCCCGAATCTCTCGTTCATTAGCTCCATCAGTTCTTCGCGCCGCCGCAAGCTTCCCAGCCTGCCTCGGATCTCACTCTCGACCATCTCAAACCACTCCAACTCCACGTCTGGAGCCACGCACTGTAGCATCCTCCAGTCGCGCGTAAACCGGACCTCGGCAAAACCGCCGTCGCTCTCCAGCAGCAACACTCCTACCGTTACGAAATCGTCTCGCAAAGCATGCGGCAAAAATCGCAATAGATAAAGTTTGAGTTGTCGCTTCTCCGCCATCAGTGAGGCTTCGTATCAGGGTATTGCTTTAGCGATATCGTAACTGTTTCCAAATCATTGCCCCTTTAGGGGCCAAGCTCTTCTCTGCGGCCTCAGCGTACTCTGCGGTCAAATAGAAGATAGCTAAGCTTCCTCCATCCATTCCGGAAACGGTCTCCGCGGCGACCCTCGAAACGCCAAGATCAACTCCCGCACCAGCGTCTTTCTCTCAATCAGCCGCTGCACCAGCGCCTCCAACTCATCCCACAACCCCCCATACCATGCCGGAGGAATCTCTCCCGCCACTCTCCAGATCGCGTCCTCATCCAGCTTCTCGATCCGCGATAACCAGGGCTCGAACGCCCCCCACCCATCCACCCGCGCGTAAACTTCATTCATCGGATACACCCCGCGCAGCGGAAAATCCGGAAACGTCCACTCTCCCGCATTAAAACAATATCCCTGATCGATGAACGACGCCGAGTATTTTTTCTCCCGCAACTTACGCCAGAACGCCGCCTGCCGCCCATCCGCATTGCACGTCCATTTATCCAGCGCCAGTATTCCCGTGAACGTGTCCAGGTTCCGCACCCGCTCCAGCATTCCCGGAGGCAGGTAATCGAGCACCTGCCCTTCCACCGGACTCACCACGTACCGCGATCCAAACTGTAGCCCCGCCTCCACCAGAATCGCGTGGCTGCCCAACATGATTGTCAGTTCCGCCGTATGCTCCACCAGCCACCGCGGGACCTCCACCACCTCCGCCGCCGGCACCGGCAATCCCACTTGTTCCGCCAGACGCGTCGCCAAAAATTCATTCGCCAGCACCCGCTCATGCTGCGGATTATTTCGAAACTTCACCACGTAATAGTGCCCATCATCGCAGCGCATCAAGTGCCCCTGCGCTCCGCCCCGCATCCTCTTCACATGTTGGACCGCGCTAGTTGGCATAAGTCCGGACAGGTTTCCCCTGTGCTTCTCTGTGTCCCCTGTGGCTCAAGCTCTTGTCTTTTGTAGTAACTGCACTTAGGACTAACCGAAGGGCACTCTCCATGAGCCCGCCATAATCACTCTACCCCTTGACCCACCCCATGCCTGTGACCGCCGCCACATCCAATATGTTCACTTTCCCAGACTGTCCCATTCCAGCGGATGTTTCGTTTCCCGCCCCGCCTCCGCCCTCCGCACCGCCCACGCGATCGCCAGCGCCATCACGCAATCGTCATGCGTTCCCGGAGCCGCCCCCGTATTTCCGTCCCCATCCCTTACAAACGTCCGGCACTCGTTCAGCAACCGCGGACTCCTGAACCGTCCCGGCTCTTCCACCAGTACCGACGCCAAATTCTCAATCATCGCCGGACGACTCACCGCCGACGTCAACCATCCATCCTGCCCCTTCTGCACAAACACCCGTGGATACTCCAGCGTCCGAAGACACGCCAGCACCCCGTGCCCGTGATTGTTCTTCTCCACCGCCAGCAGCGCCGTGTTGTATTCCTTCCCCAGTTCCACCAACTTCTGCGCCAGGTCCCGCGGAGGACAATGTCCATGCAACTCCGCGCACTGCGTTCCTAGCTGACGATCGATCACCTCGGCACACGAGTAGTCGCCCTCCACCCCGCCTCCCGCCGGATCGACTCCGATCACATACTCTCGCCCCAGCTGGGCCGGCAACCAGATTGTCAGCCGCTGGTTGTCGCGTACTTCCACCGGTTCGCCCGAGCCTCGCAGCGCCTGCTCCACCGCCGCCAGATCGAACACACATTCCCCCGACGCCCGAAAGCACGACACTACATCCTCGGCAAACTCCTGTACCGCGAATCCCCGCAGCGCTGCCCACTGCTTTCGCCGCCACGCAATCTGTTTCATGGTCAGCCCGTGCTGTGCCGCTAGTTCCGTCTCTTCCTCCGTCAACGGCGAAAACGATGCGCTCGGTTCGACCACATAGGTCGCGTCAAACCACCAGGGAAAAAAATGACGCGTATATCCCGTCTCGTCCGCTTGCTGCCACTCTTCGTAAAAAAGTCCGGCCGCACCGTTCGCCGTCGACTCCAGCGCAATCTCGCCCCCAGGCACCACCGCCGCCCGCAACGACGCCAGCGCTTCCTTGCCTCCTCGCCCCCAGCGCGATACTTCCGAGCAATGCAGATTCTGGATCGTCCATCCCCTCCCCGCATTCTCTTCCGCCGACGCTACGCAGTACTCGCTATCCAGCCGCGGAAACACCAATTGCCGCGCATTACAGTGCGAAGTTCGCAGCACTCCCGCCCGCCACGCCTCCGGCAGCTTGTCCCAGAATCGCCGCACGATCTGAAATATCTGTTCCGCCGATTCCCGGTCCTGCGCCACTTGCACGCTCAACGTCCCTCGCCTCGTGATCGTCTGCACAAACAATCGCGCCGCGATATAGGTCGTGATCCCCAACTGCCGCGCCTTCAGCACCACGTTCTGCTTCGTGCACTGCTGCGAATACTCCCGCTGCGCCCGGTTCAACGTGAAGCGCGTCCGGTTCCCCGTCTTCGTCCGGATCTTCAACCATTGTTCGATCAGAAGATCCCGCACCGTCGGTGCCCACAAGTCCCCGGCCTCGCGCTCCCCCAGTTTCCGTCGCCGGTTCGCCGGACGCCGATCCAAAACTCGCCCCAAAAACTCCAGCGTCTCCAATCCCACGTTCCTGCTCAAGACATCCGTCCCACAACAACGGCCTGTTCAGCGTGTCGCGCTAAAGTTCTCCGGCACATATGCGTACGCCCCTATCTCCCATCCCGCCCCATACGAGTTCTGATTAACTCCCAGCAGATCGTATTGATACTCCACCCCAAGATTCGCGCCCGCATTCCTCACCGGTGAATTCACCGTAGGCCGGAAATCCGCCTCAGTCCCACTTGACGGACAAACGTAGTAACTCCCAACCACATAACCCGAAGGCACCGCATCGTTCGCTTGGCATGACAACAGAAGATTCATCATCTGCGTGTTCGATTTCAGCGTCGCGCCCCCCTGGACCAGCGTGTCCATAAAATTTTCCACTTCATCCGGCCGCAACTCGTTAACATGCCAGAAATACCCGATCGGTCTTCCCCATAGCGCGTTCTTGAATAAATCCTGGCTGACCAGGTTTCGCATCTGCTGATAACTAAGACCCTGGTAGTTAGGTACTACCCCCTGGCTCAAAATATTAAACACGTCATATCCCTTCGCGAGTGTCGCGTCGGCACCGCCTCTTACCCATGTGGAGCTCAAGGAGCCCGTGCCTCGCACGCCCTTAAATCCAAGACTGTTGGCGATGTTTTCCGTCAGCGCGTCGCCATATGTGCCGGGCATGATATAGAGCAGGTTGCTCAGGTTCAGGCCGGATAGCCCCGAGAGGTTTTGCTGGAACCAGTTCAACGCCCAGGTCATCTCGTCGGTCTCGAGGTTCGTTTCGTCGAACAGCACGCAGCCAGGCGTCGAGGGAACTGTGGTACAACTCGAAGCCGCAGGCAACGTGCTGGGCAGCGTCATCGGACCGGGTACGCCGGGGCTCAAGAACGTGTTCGCAAGCGAAAAGGCGTGTACGCGCCCTTTTGCGAACTGATTGTTGTATGCGGTCGCACCCACCGCATAGCAAGCGGGCTGTGCCTGCAGTGTGGCGATGATATTGGCGAGCGTGTCAATTTGCCCCACCCCAGCCGTTCCCCCTGGTGCCACGGGAGTCAGGTCCCATGAGTGATAGCACGTCGCGTTGTAGGACGTCGTAGTCAGTGTGAGATTTCCGCCCGCACCGCTGTGCGTGATACTCATGCTGTAAGTGCCCGCGCCGACGTATGCCAACAGAAAAGCATCGCAGGGGATTGGGCCGTTGACATCGTCGCAAGCTGTCGTCGAAGGCGGATTCCAGTACTGGTGAGAGACGGAGTGCGTGTTGATGTCCCATCCCCCATTGATCCAGCCCTGCACCTCGCCGATAATCGCTTGCGAATAAGTCCCGTTCGTCACCACCGCAATCGAGAGCGGTATCCTTTTCGCCGTCATTATCGGCAGCAGCGCACTGACATATGTGTCGCTGTACATTACCAGGCCGGGATCGTCAAAAGTCACCGTCGTATAGGCCGGCCATCGCCGCCATCCCCGGATCCACGGCGGCGTTTCGGCCGCTATGTTGTGCGTCCCCGCCACCGGTCCCGGCGTTCCCGCAACATCGACCGCGATCGCTGTCGCCAGGTAGTTCCCATACAGATGGCAATAGTCGTAACTTACCGTCCCCGGCGTGTTGTCCATGATCCCATAAGTGCGGTTCCCGTATGCGCGGCAGTTCTTGATCTCGAATGCGCATCCACCACTGACACATTGATTGAAGTGGTAACCCACATAATTCATATTTGCGTCGGTGTTGTAAAGATGGATGTCCACCGGCGTTCCTGTTGGTTGCACATAGAATCCCAAGGCCACCGTGCTGTTCTCCACTTCACTGTTCGCGGTCATGTTCGCCAGCCAAATATGGTCGCTCGCGTTCTGTATCTGCACTCCGTAACTGTCGAACCAATCGATTTGCAAGTGCTGAATTTCCAGCCATGAGACGCCGTTCAAATTCAGCACCGTCTCGCCGCTGAGCACAATCGGCGCAACCGTCGAGGAATACGCCGAATTCAACGCCGGATTTCCTTCGGTGCTATAGACATACAGAATGTAGTTCGTCGAGTCATACCAAAAGTCCCTGTCCTGACTAAGTGCCGCCTGACTTGCCTGCGCCGTTCCCCACACCGTCCCAAACCGTACATACTCTAATTGCGACGGTGCTTGCGTCAGACAGTAAAACCCACGAATCCCGCACTGCACTACATTCGTTAGCCCGCTCGTTGCCGAATACAGTGTCGCCGACCAAATGTTAGTGTTTCCCAACTCGGTCCACCACTGTGCCCCGATCGGCAAATAACCCGTAAGATGCGGAGGCTTCCCATTTCCATAACTGTCAACCTTGATGAGCGCCCCACCCGCCGCCGGGTTTGTCCCACTTGACGCCGGCGTCAGCGTTTCGTTCCAGGTGCAGTCCCGCAGCAGGTTGATCGTGTCCCCCGGCTGAAAGCTCGAGATCCCGATTTTCAGCAAAGTGCGCCAAGCCTGTTGTGGACTCGTCCCCGCATTTCCATTCGATCCGTAATTGCAATCGACGTAATAGTTCGAGGCACACGCCAGCGGCGCTCCTAGAAATAGAAACCATAGCACTTGTTTGATCATGGTTTTTTTGATTCCGTGGCTCTGCTAGTTCTGCATCTGATAGGTCACGGTCGCGACCATGCCGGCGGCGTTCGTGCTACAGCCCGATGCGGCCGTCGTGACTTTGATTCTGAGCAGATGGCCCGAAGTAACATTCGCGCTGCCCGTGACCTCGGTATAGAAATTTGTACCCGAAGAAAGCGTGATCGAATAACTGCCAACCTCGGCCGCGGCTGTTCCATCCCATACCTGTACCACCGGATAAGTCGTGCAACCGGCGGGAGCGGTGTTCGCCGCAAAATCGAAACCGGTAATGGTCAGTCCGGCAGGAATCGTCCAGTTGCAATTTTGGGAGGCCGATGTAGATCCAGCCACCGGGCAAGTCCAATTAAAATAGGTCTCGCTCTTTACATAAGCCGTGGTCGCCAATTTCGTTGAGTTATCGCCCACGCTTTGCGTCGTCGACGTCGTCCCGTTCGGAAGCGCCGGTGTTCCGCTCAAGTTCGCCGCCGTCCCCGTAG
Source organism: uncultured Acidobacteriaceae bacterium (assembly GCA_963827765.1). Classification (GTDB taxonomy): domain Bacteria; phylum Acidobacteriota; class Terriglobia; order Terriglobales; family Acidobacteriaceae; genus Acidiflorens. The sequence continues at coordinate 1,635,684 of CAWHBX010000002.1, read as the reverse complement.
TATTCGCCCCGTTGTTCGGAATATCTCCACTTACCAGCGCCGGCAGTTGTGCGTGCGGCAATGTGCCCGTCGTGATATCGGACGCAGCAACAGTTACATTCGAAGAGAGCGCGTGTCCGTTGACCGTGGTGCCGCTAGTCACGTATCCCGGTACTATCGGCGTCCCCGTGAAAGTCGGCGACGCCAGTGGCGCTGCTCCCGTAACCTGCGCCACCGAGTAATCGCCGTTCGCTGCAACCACTGCCCCGGTACGCCCAAACACGCTCGTGACCGCGCTTGCAGGCATGCACGACGCTCCGCTCGTCAACTGACACCGAAACGTGCCGTCCGATCCAACTCCCAGCGAGAAGTTCATCCCGCTCGGTACCGTGACCGTTGTTCCAGACCATTCAACGCCCGACCATTGCGTCGGCCCGGTGCCCGTCTGATTGATATTCCCCGCCACGTTCAAATTCCCGCTGAGAGTTACGTTGCTGGAAAATGTCTTTGCCCCTGTGATCGTCTCCGTGCCCGCCAAGTGGACGACCGCAGAGTCCGTCGCCGCCCCTGTAATTTGTGCTACGGAGTAATCGCCACTTGCCGCCGTCACGGTTCCCGTGCGTCCAAAAACCGAACTGACCGCCCCACCCCCGCCGCTCCCGCTCGGAGGTCCAAGGCTCACTCGCACTCCGCCATTCTCAATCCGTCCGATCGCCTGCGCCATAGTCGGGCGAGTCGTTGATCCAGTGTCGTGGCACTTCCCGGCCTGCGTGGTACTGGCAATCACATAGTCTCCTGCGATCGGATTGGCAGCATCGAAGTTGCATGCCGCGAACCCGGCCCATGTGACCACGGCTTTGTTAGACGTTCCGGCCCCGCCGCTGACGACGCCAACCACTCCATCCGTGCTCGTAGTCGCCGCTGTCTGTACCCCTGTGGCGCTGCTGTTGTAAACCGCAAGTTGGTTTAGCGTCGTACCGTTCGTGGCATCGTTGAGGAACTCAAAATCCTGACGCCCATTGCTGTTCATATTGAAAGAGGTATTGGCGAAAATATTCTTCACAGCATTGCCGCTGTCACTCCCAATATTGAATTGATTGTCCCCGAGCCCGGAGACCGGCCATGGTTTAAAATTGCCCGCCGCGTCCACCACCCACTTTAGTCCGCTTCCAATCCAAAATCCCAATCCAGGTGCCGAAGACGATGTTGAACTCTCACTGCGTACCACCGCATACCCGGCCGGAGTACCGTCGGTCGCATCATAGCCCAACGACGTTCGCTGCCAAGTCGTGCCGCCGTTTGTATAACTCGAATATACCCGCAAGTTCTGTGGGTTGGTCCCGTTGCGCTCCTCCAGATTGTCCGCAGCATCCCCGCCCGGGTCCGAGTTAAACAAATTAGTCAGCCCCAGCTGCACAGCTTGCCCATTATTGTCAATGAAGAACGGCGCGTGCTTCGTCGAGTCAAACCAAAACACGCCCCAGTTGGGAATCCCGCCAGGCTGCGTAGTTTCCGTCAACTGGATCACATCCGCCGTCGCGCAATTCGCATTCCCATTCGCCGCAATGCCCGTGGCAAACGATCCGCTGCACTGCGTCGGAACGGCCGCCAGCGCCAGCGCCGTCCCTGCCTGTCCGCTGATATTCGAACTCGTAAGCGCAACCTGTTCCGTTGTGCCGCCAATGTTCACCACCGGCAACCCCGCTGCCGTATCCAGTCCAATGCCGCCTACTGCGGGAACATAGCCGCTCCCCTGCGGCAATAGCAAGTTCCCGCTCACCGTGACATTGCCTGTAAAAGTCTTCGCTCCAGTGACCGTCTCAGTATTTGCGAGGTGAACAACCGATGCATCCACCGCCGCCCCTGTAACTTGAGATACCGTGTAGTCGCCGCTCGCCGCCACAACCGTCCCCGAGCGCCCAAACACTGAACTCACATTTCCACCACCGCCAGTTCCGCACGCGCTTCCCGTGGATGTAATCACGCCGGACGCAATATTCAGGCAACCATTTGACAATCCGGCAAGCGTAACGCTCTGATCGAACTTTACCGGCACGTTGAACTCTTTCAGCGATGCGTTCAGCCGTTCCAGCCAGTTTGCGTGGATGCCATCACCGGTCTGAGCGATGTAGTTCGTAATCGAAACCGGCGCTCCAAACGCAAGCTGCCCCGAACTCAGTCCCACTCCGCCGCTCGGCACATCCGTTCCGATCCACGTATCGTTCGCGCTCGCCAATGGCCGATAGCCCCATGTCGCTTGGGTAAGAGCAGGCTGGGAATCAATTAGTGTAACGATATGGTGAGGAACAAGGGTTGCGAAGGGACTCGTTACGACATTCAGTCGTCCCTTCGTAACTCCTGGCATAAAACTTCCGTCTGTCAGCAGCGTAGCCGTTTGATACGGGACGCTGTTGTTACTAGTCGTTATACTCGACAAACACGTCGTGAATGCTCCAGAAGAGGACGCGCCGTAGTTAGTGCATTGGTTTGCTACTTGTATCGGGTTTCCAAATAGTCCCAACCCAACAACTGGATAACTCTCTTTGTCCGTCCGGATGGTGTTATTCACAGATACGAGTGCGCCCGGCCAGAAAGTTAGTTGTCCGGCGTAATTACCTTGATTGATAGTGTAGGACGAAGTAGACGAAGATCCGCTGTCGGTATATGTGCAGACCAACCCGCCAGAACACGCGGCTGCCTGCGAAATTCCTTGCGCTACATATCCGCATGTCCCCCCTGGTCCTCCGGAACACCCCCCGTTGTAAGGGGCAGGATACGCCCCCGGCCCGAGAACTGGTGCCGTTGTCCGGATAACGTCGTAGGTAATAACATCCGTTCCATTCGCTATTCTCGGCCAGCGCACCGGGATGGAATCGCTTCCCGTGGATCGCCAGTTTAGGACTTGCAGCGGAGATGTGTGGGTCATGGAGTTCGGATTCGCCACACAGTTCTGCCCGGATGGACAGTCGTTGGCTACGATGAAGTACGAGTACGGCGTAGCACCTGTCCCTCCCGTCGCAAACTCTCCACCCATTCCGCCACTCCCGGCAATCTGAAAACTTGCGGCCCCGCTCGATATTCCGGCAATCAAGCCTGCAATTCCAAGACCAGGGAAGGGTGACCGGGGAGGAGATGGTGGATTCTGTGCTATGCTGCTTTCGGAGTAAATGTTCTTAAGATAAGCCCCTTGATAGTTCCCTGTAGTGTTCGATGAATACACCTCCCACAACCCCGACGCCTGGCAGACGGTATTTTCGATGTAAAGCCCGTTCGAGTTGTAGTCGGTGACGCAGTTCGCGTAGTTCGCCGTGATGCTCGAATCGCGCAGCGTAATAACCGGAGCGATCTGCATGCTCTGGTTTCCCGCGGAGAACACAAACGAGCCCGTCCAGTTTGCATTGTTGTTCAGTTTGATGGCCTGATTGGTGAAATGCTCAATGGTGGCGTTTTCGTCGTCCCATAAATCGAAAAAATTGTTAAACGCTCCATTCTCCCCCACGTTATCGTAGGAAATGTCGATCAAGTGGGTATTCTCGCCATTATCTAACACCGCTACATACGCTAACGCCACTACGCCGGGACTTGCCTGTGCCGCGATGTCGCCGCCGGGGTGTGCGTACTGGAACGTCGTTGCGCTCGGCACCGCCGTGACCGTCGCATCGCCCCAATAGCTGCTGCTGTCGGTAAACAGGATCGTCACCATATCTCCCACTCGAAAGCCGTGCGCGCTGGCCGTCGTAATGGTCGCGACCTGTGAAGTCCTTTGCGTTTGCGTGATCGCAACTCCCGCAAATGCCGCGTTGCCCGCGAGATTCACCGGCGAGCGAAAGCTCACCCCGGCGACAGTATTACTTGTATAGTCGTTGGAATTCTGCAGATCGCCAATTTGTAAGCAGGCGCCACGCCCAAGGCAGTTCAGCGATGTTCCATATGCATTTAAGACAGATTGGTTGGTATGCAAATAGATCGTTCCGAAGACGTTATAAGTGTTGACCGTGCCGCTAGGTCCGTTTGCCGGAATGGTTACATTGCACAGGCTGTTCTTGTATGCAACCGCGTTAACTCCGCAGCCCGCATTTAACGTCTCCTGAATACCGGATGACGCCGAACCAATCGTGTATCCAGCCGCATAGGAATAGAACGGGGTAAACTTAATAGTTCCCGACGCCGCTCCTGAGGTGCATCCTCCGGGCGTGGTAATTACGCTGACAGCTTCACTGTTTCCTCCCCCGGAAACAAGGACCTGATACCCGGCTCCGCTCGTCGTGTCAATGCCAACCGGACAGGGAGTAAGTGTAACGGTTGCCTGCGACCCGCCAGTTAATGCGCTGGAAATGGTCTGTGTCCAATTCAGCGCCGTCGTGGCATAAGTGATCCCGGCCGGCGCGCCGCCACCGCAAGATCCCCACGTCGAGTTACCGTTTAAGCAAGTAGCCGAGCTGGCAACTCCCGCTCCCAATTCTCCGGATGGAACCTTCCCACTTACCAGGTCCGCTTTCGCCGCAAGCCCACTGTCCACATAGTGCTGGTCGGCAGCCTGGTTGGGCGCGACCGGATCTGCGGGCAGGTTCAATGGACCCGTCATAGTCCCGCCCGCGATGGAAACGTACGCTCCCGAGCCTACGTTCCCCACCGCCGCATCCACATAACCCTTGTTCGCAGCATCATTGGCTCCGACTGGCATTGGAAGCGCTGGGGGTGCGGCAAACTGTTTCGTGCCGGTGATCGTTTCCGTTCCCGCCAGGTGCACCACCGTTGCGTTGACATTCGCCATGGTCGCATCCACGTACCCCTGCGTCACGGCCATGTTCCCGAGCCCTGTGCCCGGTGTCGTCAGCACCTCGTCAATCGTCACCGGCGATGTTGCTGGTACCGCCCAATATTCCGTCCGAACGGTCCCGTCATCCAGCTGGAAAACTACGACATAGTAAGTTCCCGCCGGAGTTGCGCCTACGTTCGGAACCAGTTGCGCGGTAAATGCGCCTAGCGGTCCTATGGTCACAGCCAGATTGCCCGCCGCCACCCCGTCTCCCTCTGCGGTCTGGAACGACGGCCATGCAATCAGCACCGTACCCGCTGCGGCGCTTCCGTCAGCCCGATACACCGTGTCGCTGATCGTAGTGAGCGCGGGCCCCTGCGCCTGCAACTTGACCGATAACGTCAACGCCGGCAGCAGCGCCAGCACCAGAGAAATCGCCGTCTTCGCCGCCATCCTGAAACACTTGTCATTCACCGCGAACCATCTGGGCATTTCTTGTTCTCTCCTCGTGAGCGCATTCGACCCCAATTCGGGCCAATAAGAAAGCCGCTCTGCCGAGCGGCGCCCCTTTCGCATATTCCCTCCCCACTCAATTCCGGTTGTTACTCTAAACTCCGTGGCGCGCTCTCGACTCGCCATTCCAGAAATCGCCGCACGCTCTCCACATACACGTCCGCGAAATCGGCCGCCGGCCTGCGCGTTTCGATCAGCGCCATGGCCGCTTCCATTTCCCACTCCATTGCACATAATACCGCCAACGTCATCATCGGCGCCCGGTGCACCCCGGCGGCGCAATGAACATATAGCCGCGCCTTCGGATCGTCCAGCGCTGCCAGCGCAAAATCAACGCCGCGTTCCAGCAACTCCGGCGGCTTCGGCAAAAAATCGTCGTCGGTCGGGTTCCACAGCACCTGGATCCCGCGCGGCTCCGCCAACGGCCGGTCATCGAACTCGATCTGCATGTTAAGTACATGGGTCACGCCGGCCTGCGCCAGTTCTTCCATGTTCCGGGCGTTCCAGATCCCACCGCCCAGCGCAACTCGTTCCGTGACCCAAGTCATGTCCATGCCGCGTTCCGTTTGCCTTCCCGGCGCAATCCGCAACCCGCGTTTTATTATTATTCTGATTCTACGTCACCTTTCGCGTCGCCCACATCGCCATGGACGGCGGGGAACTCTTCGTACAACCCCAGTTTCTCGATGAGCGATTTTGCCACCGACTCCTGCTCCTCGCTCCCGCTCTCCGATGGCGCCGGGAACATTCCCGCGATTTCCCAAAGAAAGCGCAATGCCAAAATGCTTCCGCGTTCATTCACCGACCGCACCACTCGCTTGGTCATATCGACCGATGCATCCACAATCACGTTTGTGACCCGGTTCCGCGCGTTCTGCAGTTCGCCGGGCTGCTTCGGGACCGCTGTCACCCTCTTCGACTTCGACGCCTGCGACTTTCGCGCTCTCGACCTGCTCTTCTTTGCCTTAGCCATCCGCCCGCCTACATACAAAAAGGGCGCGATTTGCGTCGCGCCCTTCAGAGTTTTTATTTTTCTCGACTCTTAAGTTTAGGATATCAAATCAGAGGGGGGTGTACCGCCAAATTTTCGATATTTATTTTTGCTTTCTTTTGAGTTACTTACATCGAAATTGTAATTATTACCCTCTTGACAAGTTTTTTGTCCTCTCGTGACCCGAGGCAATTCCTCCATCAAACCGCCCGCAAGCAAGATCCGCGAGAGCTGGTCAAGCCCATTCTGGAGAAACCGTTCGACCGTTCTCTGCGTACTGCCGAGCAGCCATGCGATCTCGGGTATGGTGTATTCTTCGAAAATATTCATGGCCAACATCTTCTTTTCGATGCCGCTCAACTTCTCGATCGCCCGCTCCATGTCGGTGACAAAGATCACGACGTCCTCAAAGTTCCTCATCGTGTAAGACGTAACACGCGACCGAAAGAACTCGCGTCCCAGCAACGACGGCAGCCTCCCCACTTCGACCGAGGCCCGGGAATATCGCCGCAGCAGCGCCACCGTGCGTCTGCGGTAGGGCCAAAGCTCCATTTCAGTTCCACCCAACAGCGCCGGCGGCGGCAGTTCCGCCTGCCCCATCAGGCTCCATGCTTGCATGTTTACGTTCGTCGTTTGTGCGCTTGTCATACGCACACCTCCATCGCGGCCACGCCTTCGATATAATCGATCCTGGCCGGGTACTGAAGGTCCTCTCTTGAAGCGCCTTCCTGAACGCTTGCGCCTGGCAGGCGCGGTTTGCGACGCCGCGCTTTGCGGGCGGGGGCCTCCTCAGAATTGGGCATTGCCGCTAAAAGTTCACGGCAACTAGCGCAATACACTCCGTCCGCTCCCTGCGGACGCAGCCACAATCCGCCGCACCGCTCGCAATATTTCAGTTCAACATGGATTCCCTGGCCTTCCATCTCGCTTATGAAGTTCATAATTGCCTCTCTTCGTATGAAATGAAAATATTTGAAACTAAAAAAGCCCCGGCACCGATTTCTCGGTCCAGGGCTCGTTTCTCTTACGATGACCTGTTGCGCTATTTAGTTAACAAGGAAGCGGTTACTGCAATCTGGCGGCGATTTCCGTTTCCGGCTGCCGGAAGTAACCCTCTTCATACCCGGACTTGAGCACCTGCCCGTTCTGGACAACGACGCTCAGACGCCCGTTAAAGTGGATGGCCTGCAACAACCGTTGCATGGCCGCGGAGAGCACTTCTGCCGCGCGTACCTTCCGGCGAAACTCCCCGAAGCTTCTTTCTTCGTTTTCAGGACACTGTACTTCTATCATGGCTGACAACCTTTCCTGCGGAATAAGTGCATAAGGATACATATAATAAAAGTATCCTATGGTTCAACAACTGCTAAGTCAAGAACTTTATTCCCTTGCGGATGTTACACTTGAATTGACAATAGCGCCCGGCTATTGCAGCGTGTTATACTCCGGCGATGAAATTCCGCATGCTTCAAGAAAATCTCCGCAAGGCCCTGTGGGAGCGCATCGACGCAGGGGAACTGACAGGCTTGCGTCTGGCGGAACAGACCGGTTTCAAGCAGGCCCACATCTCCAACTTTCTCAACCGCAAACGCGGGCTCAGCCTGGATGGGATGGACAAGGTGTTGCACGTACAGCATCTCTCGGTGCTCGACCTTATCGATCCTGCCGAAGTCAACAAGCGCGCCTCCATCGTCCCGCCCAGCGATGATGAATTCGACAACGTGCCGGTCGCCGACCCGCATATCGCGGCCTCTGAAGCGTCGATTATGAGCATGCACATCAGGGAAATGCTGAAGTACAGGAAGGCCTTCCTGAAGCGATTGAAGGCCGAAATGGAAGGCGATCGAAGCGGCTGGGAACGTTTTGTTATCATCAAGCTGGATGCGCGGGAGGGAATGAGCATGTATCCCCGCACTATGCCTGGCGCGACCCTGCTGCTGGACCGCCACTATAACTCGCTGACGCCCTATCGCAAGGGCGAAAGTAACATGTACGCCGTGCGTAAGAATGAAACCTGCACGATCAAGTATGTCGAAACCACGGACAACCACTTGGTCCTGCGTCCGCACAATCCATCCTACCCGATTGAAGTTATGTCCCTGGAAGACGGCCGGAAGCCGGGCGACTACATCATAGGCCGTGTGTGCCACGCGGGGATAGAAACGTAGGGAGTAACTAAGTAGGCGGATTAACTCGGCCGGATACTAAGGTAGGGGGTACTAAGGTGGACATGACCGCTGTTGACTTGTCGGCAAAGGGCCGGACAACGCCGGATATAGTCTGAACGTAGCTCTAATTTCGGGGAGCAATTTCGAGGATACAACCTTTATGAACTGGAAACTTTTCGCTCTTCTTCTGGCGACGCTTTCGGTTGCTGTGTCCGCCTATGCCCAACATTCTTCCGAACCGGTGCTCGATGTATCCGCCATGGACAGGACCGTTGACCCGTGCGTGGATTTCTACACATACTCCTGCGGCGGGTGGATGAAAAACAATCCGATTCCACCCGATCAGTCGAGTTGGAGCACGTACGGCAAGTTGGAGGACGAGAACCGCGCGCAGTTGAGGGCAATTCTGGAGGAAGCGGCAACGCCAAGCGCCGCGCGCGATGCCGTCACCCAAAAGATCGGCGATTACTATGCCTCCTGCATGGATGAGGCGGCCATCGACAAGCTTGGTGCCAAGCCTCTCGTGCCCGAACTGGCGCGCATTTCAGCTCTAAAATCGAAGCAAGATCTGGCGGAATATGCCGCGACCGCGCAGTTCCCGCCTGCGCTCGACGAAGGGGGAACGCTCTTCGCCTTCCGCTCGAATCAGGACTACAAGGACTCGTCGCAGGTCATCGCCGAGGCCGATCAGGGCGGACTCGGCCTGCCCGATCGCGATTACTATTTGAAGGACGACGCCAAGTCCAAAGAATTGCTCACGGCTTACCTGACGCACGTCGCAAAGATATTCGAGCTGCTGGGAGACACGCCCGCCGATGCAGCCACGGAAGCAGCGACGGTAATGCGCATCGAGACGACACTTGCCAAGGGCCAGATGACCCGCGTCGAACGCCGCGATCCGCTCAGCCTCTATCACAAGATGAGCGTGGAGGAACTGCAAAAGTTGGCACCGTCTTTCGGCTGGAACGCGTATTTCACAAAAACCGGCATGCGATCGCTGAGCACGCTGAACGTGATGACGCCCGGCTATTTCCATGTCCTGAGCGAGGAAATCGAAAAGGAGAGTTTGGCGGACTGGAAAACCTATCTGCGCTGGCACGCCGCACACGATGCGGCCAGGGATCTTTCCGCCGCGTTCGTGAAAGAAAATTTCAATTTCTACGGCAAGACTCTGCGAGGACAGGAGGAATTACCTCCACGCTGGAAGCGCTGCACGAATGACGTGGATAACGACCTGGGAGAAGCGCTGGGCCAGGCCTATGTGGCGAAGTACTTCAGTCCGGAGGCGAAACAGGCAGCTCTGAAAATTGTGAAAGAGATCGAAGCCATCATGCAGAACGAGATCCAGGCGCTGCCGTGGATGGGCGCCGCAACCAAGGAGCAGGCGCTGACCAAACTGCACACCATCGCGAACAAGATCGGTTATCCCGACACGTGGCGCGACTACAGCACGCTGGAAGTCGTCCACGAAGACGAGATCGGGAACTCGCAGCGCGCATCCTGGTTTGAGTTCCACCGTCAACTCGCGAAGATCGGCCAGCCGGTAGACCGCAAGGAGTGGGGAATGACGCCTCCCACCGTCAACGCGTATTACGACCCACAAAAGAACGACATCAACTTTCCCGCGGGAATTCTGCAACCGCCGCTATTCAGCGCGCTGTCGGACGCCGCTCCCAACTATGGCAACACCGGCGCCACCATGGGCCACGAACTCACGCATGCCTTTGACGATGAAGGCAGTCAGTTCGACGCCGAGGGCAATTTGCGCAACTGGTGGACGGAAACCGACCGCAAGGAATTTGAGCGGCGCGCCCAGTGTGTGGTTGACCAATATTCCGGATACTCTATCGTTAGCAACATCAAGATCAATGGCAAACTGACGAACGGCGAGGATCTGGCCGATCTCGGCGGAACACTCTTGGCGTATCTCGCGTGGAAGGAGGATACGAAGGATCAAAAACTGGAACCGCTGGATGGGTTAACGCCAGAGCAGCGCTTCTTCGTCACCTACGGGCAGAGCTGGTGCACAAACGAGCGCGAGGAAAATAAACGGCTGCGGGCGACGGTCGATCCGCACTCGCCCGAGAAATATCGGGCGAATGGTGTGGTCTCGAATATGGTGGAATTTCGCGCCGCGTTCCACTGCAAGCCGGGCCAGCCCATGGTGCGCGAGAACGCTTGCCGGGTGTGGTAACGACCGTGTCATAGGTTATGCGGCGGCTGAACGGGCGTCTCGCCCGTTCGGCCGGGCGGGGTCGCCCGGCTCTCTACCAGTCAGCCCCGTTGACCACTAGATTGCGGCGTACTTTAGGCTATGACCGAGCCTGCCACCTTCGTGGTCGACCCTCCCGACGTACCCAAACTTCGCGATGTCGTTTCGAAGCTTGCGGCCTCCGGATACTCCGAGAATCTCGTTCGAGAGTGCCTCGGGTTGGAGGGCCTTGCCGATCTCCAGTGGCGTTCCCTGCCGATGTAGCGCTCGGAGCGATTGGCCAACCGCGATCCGCTGGCGCTAGCGATTGATTTATTTCTCTTGCAAGGGTCTCTTCTAGCGGATGAACTCGACCGATTGTTCGCTTTGCCTGAACGCGATGTTCTGATCCAAGTCGGGCTGCTCGTAATCGATGAGACGGGCCTTGCCCGGGCGCGTGCGTCGCTGTTTCCCGTCGGCGACCGCCTGATCTTTTCCGACCACGCTTGGCCCGAACTTCCGCATCCGGGATACGCCACCGTTCCCTGCGATCACGTCATGGCGATCGGTTCCGATAGCCGCCGTCTGGCGCGCTGTACCATACGCCGACCGTTTCGCGCCGCCCTCGACCTTTGCACTGGCTCGGGCATTCATGCGCTGCTCGCTTCCATCCACTCCAGTCAAGTGCTCGCCGTTGATATCAATCCGCGAGCGGCCCGTTGCACGCGCTTCAACGCCCAGGCCTCGGACACAACCAATCTGGAAATTGTGGTGGGTGATCTTTTCGAAGCCGTACGCGGCGGGCCTTTCGACCTGATTACGGCGAATCCCCCGTTTGTGCCCTCGCCGCTCGAGACGCTCCGCTTTCGCGACGGCGGCCGGTCGGGGAAAGATCTTCAAAAACGGATCGTCACCGGCTTGCCGCATCACCTTGCGCCGGGCGGCATGGCGCAGGTGGTTATTGAACATCAGATTGACCCGGTCGAGCGAAAGATACTGAGTCGCATGGATGGCGAAAAGCGCATCCCTGTTCCCGATTTGATTGGCATGTTTCGCGATCTCGGCGTGGGCGAGCCAACCGTAATGGCAGTGGCACGCTCACTGCTGCAGCGCCAACTGTTTCGCATGGACGGCTAGTTTGGCAAATCTTTAAGCGGGAGAATACCAGTTGCCAGACGTACTGGGTCCTATCGCCGCCGCCGTCCATGTCGTAGAACGTGCCGTTCGGGGCCTACAAAATGGAGAAGTGTTCCACGTGAAACACTTTGTATTGGTGATATTGTACGTATTAATATGTACGTAAAATAACCGCATCTGCAACCACGGAAACGGGTTACGGCGCGCCGGAAGGTTGAGCGGTTGCGGGCTTCTGTCGCACGCCGTCTCTACTCTAGCCGCGCTCGAAGGCGTGCTTTTCCTCCAACTGCCGACGCGCCGCAGCCATCTCGGATTCAAAACGATTTTTTTGATCCATCAGCAAGGGAAGCGCGGTGGCGTAGCGGCGGGCCAGGGTGAAGAGTTCCTGCTTGGCAAGTCCAGCGGCGATTTCGGCGATGCGATCGGTGGAGGTATCCACGTAGAGGGCCTCAACCGGGTCACCCAGCCACACCTCTCCGCCCAGCAAACGCGTCTGCCAGTACACCTTGCGTTCAATCATGCGGGCGATTTCTGCGCCGCTGGCCATGCCGAAGACCCACTGCTTGAGTTTGAAGTTGTAGTGGCGGCTGGAGAGAAGCAGCGGCACCAGCTTGCCGGATTTCACGAACTCCATTTGCTTGTGGTCAATCTCCTGGCGCAGCGCGTTGATGACGGGAGCTTCCGTGTCTTGCGGTTCCAGCGAAGGCAACACTTCCCGCAGGGTGGCGGAAAGGTTTACGGCCACAAGCGCGCACAGGCCGCCGGAATTTTCCAGCGTGATCGCGGTGTGCAAAACGTCAAAGTCCGCGCCGGACGTGGCGTGGCGAAAGGGCCATTCGAGCTTGAAACTGAGCGGCAGACCCGTGCGAGTTACATAGATGGTCTTCGATGTGGAAGGTTGGATTGAGGTGCTCATGGTTGCTTTTAGCGAATGTTGCCAGCAGTCATTTTAACCTGTAGAGACGGGGCTTGGCGCGCCTCCCCGTTGCCGAAGACGCGGCCAGCCGCCTTACTACGAAAAATCAGGCGCGCCACAACCGCCACAGGTTCCAGACGGCGGATGCGCTCAACACTCCACATAGGCCCGCCGTCACGAACAAGCTGTGCTGGGTTTCCAGCAGATCGGCGAACACTCCGCTGACGAAAACGAAGAGGAACACGAGCATGGTCAGATGGAATCCCTGTCCCGGAAAACTGGGAGCGCCGAAGGCCAGGATGAGCATCGGTAATGCGATCAGGAGCGGCGCGGTGTTGCCGAAATAGCGGGCGCGTTTCCATCCGAGGTATGCGGCGAGCGCCACGGGCAGGGCAAGCATCAGCGGCGGGCTGCCGGCGAAGGTCGTTTGCCAAGCGTTGCGGTAAGAGACGGACATTCTAAACGCGGCGGGGTCGAAATTGATCCAGCGCGCGTGCAGCATTCCTTGCCAGAACAACGCTGGCTCAAAAAAATAGACGGCAAACAACAGCACCTTACCAACTGCCACTGCGGCGACCCAGATCGCAAGTACGCTGCGGGGCCGGACTGGAGCCACCCAGAGCATGAGCGGCAGAATCACCAGCGCCATCACCCCCAGGGAAAACTGGTTGCCCGCCGCCAGTGTGAGAGACAACCCCAGCAGCAGAATGCGCCGCCAATTCCAGAACACAACTTCGCGCGGAGCGTAAAGCGTGTGCGCGACGGCGATGGCGGTGAAGATGGTCCCGAACGCTCCCCATACGGCACCCATTTCCCCCAGACTCTGCGCTCCGGCCACGTTCACAATCATGGCCGGCGAAAAGCAGTAGAGTGCGAGCGCAATGTATCCGCCCGTATTGCCGTAGAGACGGCGCGTGACGTACCAGAGCGAAGCTCCAAGCATGACGCCGAAAAACAGATACGGGGCCACAACCACTAAGGGAACGAATGCTTGCGGCAACCACGCGCCGGGCCTCGCCAGAAGCGGCACAGCGGCGACAAGGTAGTAGAGCGGCGAGCGGTCCAGATCGTAACCGTCGCGCTCGCGAAGATGTCCGGCCCAACCCGCGGAAGCCGTGCCACTGGCGGTTTTCGAGCGCAAGGACAAGGATAAAGATCCAGGAGTTCCTGCAATGGCGCGGCCTTCCCACTGTTCGAGTCCTTGATAGATGCGCAGAGCCTGGCCTGAATCCGGCACCGAGTCATGCAACATCTGCACACGGACCAACCAAACGCACTGCAAAAGATAGACAAGCAGCAGCGCCGCCGCGGCAAACTGCGGCGCGCGGAAAGCGTCGGAATGAAAAAATCTTCGTAGCAAGGTCAGACCGAGTGTTTTACCATGTTCGGAACGCCAATGGAAACCAATCCTCTCCCGCCCTCGATTGAACCGTCAACCTTGCAGCCCGCTTTGGACTCTGTCCCGCTCGCTTCTCCGGCACTGGCGTCGAGCGCAAAACTTCGGCGAGAGTCGCCATTCCGCGAAGTTTTCGTCGGCCCCGGCGGCATGTATGCGGGAACCCGCTGGCTGATTTATCTGGTCATGGCCGGCATCGTGCTTGTGATCGAAGGCGCGATCATGCACTTTGTCTATCCTCATCCTCATGCGGGTGGGCCGGTGGGGTTGGGCTTGGCGTCGGAAGCCGCCACGATGCTGGCCGCGATCTTACCAGGGTTTGTCATGGCGAAAATTGAAGGCTGCCGGTTCGGCGACTTTGGCCTTCCCGCACGCGGGGCGTTTGGCCGCAACTTCTGGGTGGGGACGCTGTGGGGAATCGTTTCGCTCACGGTCCTCATACTCGTATTGCGCGCAGCCGGGGCCTTCACTTTCGGCTCGCTCGATCTGCACGGCGCGCGCATCGTCAAGTTCGCGATGTATTACGCGGCGTTGTTCCTGCTGGTGGGATTTTTTGAAGAATTTCTGGTGCGCGGATATTCGCAGTGGGTGCTGACCAAGGGAATGAATTTCTGGCCGGCGGCGGCCCTGCTTTCTATTTCGTTTGGCGCCATCCACGGCAACAATCCCGGCGAAGCGAAGACCGGCCTCGTGGCGGCGGCATTGATCGGATTCTTCTTCTGCCTCACGCTGCGGCGGACGGGCGATTTGTGGTGGGCCGTCGGCTTCCACATGGCGTGGGATTGGGGCGAGAGTTATTTCTACTCCGTTCCCGACAGCGGGGCGATCGTGCCCGGGCACCTGTTCCGCTCGAGCTTTAACGGTCCCGCGTGGCTGACAGGCGGCTCAGTCGGACCGGAAGGAAGCTACCTCGTATTCGCCGTGATCGCGGCGCTGTGGATCGTGTTTGACCGCGTGTATCCGCAGATAAAATACGGAGTGCACACTCGCTCGTAAAAATGTCCCCGTCGGGCTCATCATTGTATTGGATAAGACTATGGATTGACAGCGGCAACAATCATGCGGTCGCTGTACGGGGGCATTCCTAAGATATTATGGCTACAAGCACCTGTGACCAGGGTCACAGAACTCCGCCCGCAAGAAGTTCAATATGCGGCTTGATATGTTTTCGTACCACGGTTGGACCCACTAAACTCGAACGGAGATTGAACAAGATGAAAATGAAGATCAAGAGAATGGATATCGCAGTCTTGACCGTCGCAACCGTATTGGCGGTTGTTCTCAGCGTTTCCCTGCCGGCGCATGCGCAAAATGCGTCCGCGGCACTCTTTAAGTCAAAATGCGCCATGTGCCATGGCGATGACGGAAGCGGTTCGGCGATAGGGAAGAAAATGGGCGCTCACGATTTCACGACGGCCGAAGTGCAGAAAATGTCGGACGCGGAACTCACCGAGACCATTACGAACGGCAAGAACAAGATGCCCAAGTATGGTGCGTCTCTGAAGCCGGAAGACATCAAGGGACTGGTGGCCTACATCCGCACGTTGAAAAAGTAGTCCTGGGCCGTTCTTGCCATCGAGATTAGGCTGGTTCTCCAGCGCGCCGGATGATCCGGCGGGGAGGCGTGGTGTGTCTACACAGCAGCGCATAAAAAGGGAGAGTAGCGGTTGCCAATGAATCTGCGAGAACGCTTTCGAGACCGGTTGCAGCCCATTTATTTCCTGGGCCAGAATCCCATCACACTGATCGGAGCCGTGGTCACCACGAGCACGGCTCTTACCACCATCGCCTTCTGGTTCTATGACATCATCCTGCCCGGACCGCCGCATCCTTATATAGGGCTTCTGGTTTATCTGATCCTCCCGGGCATTTTTGTACTGGGATTGCTCCTGATTCCAATTGGCATCTGGCTCAGGCGGCGAAGTCTGGTCGCGAGCGGGGGACTGCCTGGGATTTTTCCCGCCATCGACCTAAAACTTCCCGTGGTGCGGCATACTTTGGAGTACGTGGCCGCGGCAACCGTGCTTAATCTTCTCATCCTAGGGACGGCATCGTACCGCGGGGTCGCGTACATGGACTCGACGACCTTTTGTGGGAAGACTTGCCACACCGTCATGGATCCGGAATATACGGCCTATCAGAATTCTCCGCACGCGCATGTGGCCTGTGTCGATTGCCACATCGGACCCGGGGCCGGTTGGTTTGTAAAGTCGAAGCTTTCCGGCCTGCGCCAGGTCTTCGCGGTAACATTTCATACTTACTCACGCCCGGTTCCTTCGCCGGTCAAGTATCTCCGTCCGGCGCGCGAGACTTGCGAGCAGTGCCACTGGCCACAGCGCTTTACCGGCGATAAGTTCCTGGTGAATACCAGTTACAAAGACGACGAAAGAAACACGCCTCAGACCGACGTTCTGGTGCTGAAAGTGGGTGGCCGCACCTGGCAGGGTTCGGTCGGCATCCACGGGCACCACCTCGCCGGCAACGCCCGAATCCGCTACATTTCGACCGACGCCGAGCGGCAGACGATCCCAGTCGTGGATTACACCGACGATCAGGGGAAGACCACCGAATTTATTTCCACCGATGCCAAGCCCGCCAAAGAACAATTGGACAAAGGAGAGCATCGCGTGATGGATTGCGTGGATTGCCACAACCGCCCCACGCATGCCTTCGACTTGCCTGAAAATGCAGTGGATAAGCAAATGTCGGTTGGACTTATTAGTCCGGAGCTTCCCTACATCAGGAAAAAGGCGGTCGAGGTCCTCAAGGTGAGTTATCCCACCCGCAATGTGGCCCAGCAGAGCATTACTGCCGAAGTTAGTAAGTTCTATCGGGATAATTACCCGTCTATCTACCAGGCGCGGCGCGCGCTGGTCGAGCAAGCGGGCGCGGAGGTGGCAAGGATCTACCTGCGCAACATTTTTCCCGACATGCGCGTGACTTGGGGCACGCACCCGAATAACATCGGGCACAACGATTCGCCGGGCTGCTTCCGCTGCCACGACGGCAGCCACACCAGCGCCGATGGCCAGACCATCACCAACGATTGCAGTGCCTGCCACAACCTGCTGGCGGTCCAGGAGGATAACCCCAAAGTGCTTGCCGAGATTGGCATGAAGTAAGCATTGCCAAAGGTTTGACATGGCTGAAATAAATACTGTGCGATGGAAAGGGACGTACCGTATTGCGCGGGGAGTTATACTCGCGCTCCTCGCCATAGTTTTCTCCCTGCTGCTTCCGGAACGCCCCACGCGCGCCGCCGGGCAAGAAACCGGTCCGCCGGGGGCGGAATGTCTCGCCTGCCACGGCGAGAAGAGCTTGACCACCACGCATGCCGGCAAAATGGTTTCGCTGTTCGTGGAAGGGAAGAAATTTGCCGCTTCCGTGCATGCCGGTTTCGGCTGCACGGGCTGCCACGCCGATCTGGAAGGGAAAGATTTTCCACACCCAACGCCGGCCCGGGTAAACTGCGGCACCTGCCATACTGCCGAGCAGGAGCTCTATGCCCGGTCGCTCCACGGGAAGGCGGTCGCTCGCGGCGATCCGCTCGCGCCCCGCTGTGTGAATTGTCACGGGAACCACGACATCGTTCCCGTGAAAGACCCGCGGTCGGCGCTGGCGCCGCTGAAAGTGCCCTTCGTTTGCGGCCAGTGCCATCGCGAAGGCACTCCTGTTTCGCGCAATCGCCCCATTGCCCAGGACAATATTTTGGAAAACTACTCCGAGAGCATCCACGGCGAGGCTTTGCTGAAGAAGGGGCTGTCGGTGGCCCCGACCTGCGCCACTTGCCACACCGCGCATTCGATCTTGCCGCATACCGACCCCGCTTCCTCGATCAATCGCCGCAACATTGCCGCCACCTGCACGAAATGCCACTCGCAAATCGAAACCGTCCACCGAAAGGTTATTCGTGGAGAGCTGTGGGAAAAACAGGCCGACATTCTGCCTGCCTGCCCGGACTGTCATCAGCCGCATAAGATCAGAAACGTTTTCTATTCCCAGGGTATGGCCGATGCGGACTGCATGCGTTGCCACGCGGACGAGAAACTGCGTCGTGCGCGCGACGCCCAATCCATGTACGTCAGCGTCGGCGAGGTCAGCCATTCGCGCCACAGCAAGATTGCCTGTAGCCAGTGCCACTCGGAAGTGAACGCCTCCCGCGTGCGCCCTTGCGAGACGATCACCCGCGGAGTGGACTGCACCTCCTGCCACGATGAAATTGGCAGGCTATACATCACCAGCATTCATGGACAACTTACCGCCAAGAATGATCCGAATGCTCCGAGCTGCAAGGAATGCCATGGCACACATGGAGTGCTTGGCAAACAGGACCCACAGTCGGCGACTTTTGCGACCAATGTTCCCGGGCTTTGCGCCCGCTGTCACCGCGAGGGCCAGAAGGCCGCGGTGCGCTACACCGGGAGGCAGCATGAAATCATCACGAACTATACGGAGAGCATTCACGGAACATTACTGAAGAACGGCCTGACCGTGACAGCGACCTGTACCAGTTGTCACACCGCTCACCACATCCTACCCCGAAGCGATCCGCAATCGAGCGTCAACGCGGCCAACGTGCCGGTCACGTGCGGACGATGTCACCACGGCATCGAGGAGCAGTTTGAGAACAGCATCCACGCCAAGCGGGCGGGCGGGTCCACCCAGGAACTTCCGGTTTGCAACGATTGCCATACCGCTCATGCCATCCGCCGCACCGATGAGGACAATTTCCGGCTCGACATCATGGGCAAGTGCGGACGCTGCCACGAGGAAATTGCCAAGACCTATTTCGACACTTATCACGGAAAGGTCTCGCGGCTGGGGTACACGAAGGCGGCCAAGTGCTATGACTGCCATGGAGCTCACGATGTGCTGAGAGTGACGGACCCACGCTCCCACCTCAGCCGGGCAAACGTGGCGGCCACCTGCCAGAAGTGCCATGCGGGCGCGACACGGCGCTTCGCCGGTTACCTGACGCACGCCACGCACCACGATCCACGCAAGTACCCGTTCGTGTTCTACACCTTCTGGGGTATGACCACGCTGCTCTTGGTGACATTCGTGGTCAGTGGCCTTCATACAATGCTCTGGCTGCCGCGAGCTTTTCAGATGCGCCGCGAGTTGCGTGCCGCCGAAGCGAAAGCCGCCGCGTCCACTGAAACTCCCCCCGCCAAGGAGAAGGAGAGCGCCGATGCCTGACCGCGAAGTTGCGGAACGCCAGTTTGTCCGCTTCACCCGGCTGCAGCGGATCCTGCACATCTGCATGATCGTGAGCTTCATCAGTCTGGCGCTGACGGGGTTGACCCTGAAGTTCTCCTACACGAAATGGGCCGCCGTGCTTTCTCATTTGTTCGGAGGATTCGAGAGCGCGGGCTACATTCACCGCAGCGCCGCCGTTGTGATGTTTGGAGTTTTCATTACCCATCTCGTGGACCTGTACCGGTTGAAGAAAAGGGAGTACGGTACGTGGCGCGCGCTGCTGCTGGGTCCGGGCAGCATGGTCCCCAACCGAAGGGATTGGGCTGAGCTGGTGGCCACGTTGAAGTGGTTTGTGGGCCGGGGCGAACGGCCTGCCTATGGCCGCTGGACGTACTGGGAAAAGTTCGACTATTTTGCGGTGTTTTGGGGGATTGCGGTGATCGGTTCTACCGGCCTCACGCTGTGGTTCCCGGTGTTTTTCACGCGGTTTTTGCCAGGGTCGTTCCTCAACGTCGCTACCATCATTCACAGCGACGAGGCGCTGCTCGCCACGGGCTTTATTTTTACCGTGCATTTCTTCAATACCCACTTGCGGCCCGAAAAGTTCCCTATGGACATCACGGTGTTCACCGGGCGCATGGCGCTGGAAGAATTAAAAAGGGACAAGCCGAGAGAGTATGAAGCGCTGGTCGCCAGCGGGAAGCTGGAGGAACACATGGAGGAGGCTTATCCGGCGATCGTCACCCGTACGATTCGGGCCTTCGCCTGGGCAGCGCTCGCGGTGGGATTCAGCATTGTCCTGTGGATCATCTATGCGATGCTGTTTGCGTACCGCTAGCCCTTGAGGATTGCCGATGGAGAAGTTTACAACAAATATGAAAATGGTATAAGGCGTGGACCTAGCTACTACGCGGGCGCTTATGCGCCATGCAAATGTCAGCGTGACGATGGACAAATACGTTCAAGCCATCGGCGCGAGCAAGCGTGCGGCGCAAGCGCGTATCGTGCGGGCGCTTCCGTTCCCAAACGTTCCCAGACTGTTGACGGGAACGGCTGTAACTGTTTGAATAGAAAGCGTTGGGCGCTTAACTCAGCGGTAGAGTGCCATCCTCACACGGTGGAAGTCGTAGGTTCAAATCCTACAGCGCCCACCATTTACCAGCTGGCGTTACAGGACCCAGCGCACACCGCAGGTCAGACCGTATCCAGTTGGTTCATTCTCCCTCCCGTCTGCAAACCCTCTGAAATGCTAAGATTTTAGAAATGGCATTGCGCAGCAAAATCAAGGACGCAACCCACGCGGCGGAAAAGCCCGCGACGGGAAAAGTTCGCGGGCGTAAAGGCGGGCCGCACGCCGCGGCGGAACTGGTCGTCATTACCGGCATGAGCGGGTCGGGGAAGGCCTCGGCGCTGAAGGCCTTCGAAGATCTCGGCTACTACTGCGTGGACAATCTGCCGGTGGAATTGATTCCGCGCTTTGCCGAACTGGCGTTGCAGTCGGGAGAGATTCCGCGCACCGCGTTGGTGGTGGATGTGCGCGAGGGTTCGCAACTGGAGAAGCTGCCGGCGATCCTCAAGTCGGTGAAGCGGACGATTACGACTCGAGTGATCTATCTCGAAGCGAGCGATGCGGCGTTGCTGCGGCGCTACAGCGAGACGCGGCGGCCGCATCCACTGGGGACGGGGACGACGGTGCGGGCATCGCTCGGGGCCGAGCGGCGGCATCTGCGGGCGATCCGCAAGATTGCCGACCTGGTCATCGACACTTCCAAATTCAATGTCCATGAACTGCGCGCGCACTTGACCGACCGGTTCCAACAGCAGTCGGGGAGCCAACAGTCGATTCTGGTCTCGTGCGTGAGCTTCGGATACAAGCACGGCGTGCCGGAAGATGCCGACCTGGTATTCGATGTGCGCTTTCTGCCCAATCCTCATTTCGTGCCGGAGTTTCGCGGGCTGACAGGACGGCATCCCCGGGTCGCCAAATATATCCGGTCGTTTCCGCAGACGCAGGAGTTCATTCACCGCATTTCGGACCTGCTGGTCTATTTGCTGCCACACTACATTCGCGAGGGCAAGAGCTACCTGACCATTAGCTTCGGGTGCACCGGCGGACAGCACCGCTCGGTGATGATCGCCGAGGATGTGGGCAAGCGGCTGCGGAAGGCTGGATACAAAGTGAAGGTCGCGCATCGCGACAGTCCGAAGTAGGAAAGACGCGGCTCGCTGTTCGCTTTTCGCTCTTAGCTTCTCACCCTGAGGGTGTTGTCCGTACTCAGCTTCGAAACAACGCGTGTTTCGTATCAGGGCACCGCTTTAGCGATGCCGGAAGCCGTCAGTTTCACCCGCCCCTTTAGGGGCTGGGCATCGACGTTTAACTTTTTCCGCAGCCGGTTCGATTCTTTGGCGCGCTCCGCCCATGTAGAATTGAAGCTTATACGCATGGCAACCTCCACAGTGGCGGACGCGAAGATGGATGGAACACCGGCCAAGCCCCATCCCCTTACCCGCCTGTTGCGCTACGTGTTGCCGTACTGGTGGCCGCTTTCCGCATCGGTTGTACTAATGGCGCTGGTGGGGCTATTGGAGGCGGGCCGGCTGCTGCTCATCCGCCCGATTTTCGATCGCGTTTTGAATCCTGGCTCTCCGGAAAAAACCATCCCATTGTTCAAGCTGCCGGGCAGCGAACGCTTTCTGAATCTCGAGCAGTTGGTCCCGTCCCACTTTCACAATGCATGGACAGTGGTGGCCTTTGCGTTGGTGGCGGCCACGGTAATGAAGGGCATTTTCGACTATGCCGGGACCTACCTGGTGAACTACGCGGGTTTTGGCATGATCACCGACCTGCGGGACGATTTGTATAACGCCATCCTGCGGAGTTCGGCGGCGTTTTTCACGAAACACACCACGGGCACGCTGCTCTCGACCATGGTCAACGATATCGAGAAGGTACAGTTCGCGATGTCGAGCGTGCTGTCGGAATTTCTGCAACAGTTTTTCACCTTGATCTTTGTGGTCGTGGTAGTGGTTTCGCAAGGCGGGAAACTGGCGTGGGTGCTGCTGTTCTTCATTCCGGCAATTTTGTACTCGTCGAGAAGAATCGGGCGGCGAGTGCGCAGCACGACGCGGGGCGGACAGGATAAGCTGGCCGATATCCAGAACATTCTGCACGAAACCATCACTGGCAACCGGATCGTCAAGGCGTTTGCCATGGAGAACTGGGAAGTTGACCGCTTTCGCGTGGCCGCGCGCCGCTTGTTCCGGGCCAACCTTCGCCAGGTGGCGGCGTTCGCGATCAGCTCTCCGCTGATGGACATTCTGGGCTCGATTGCCATAGCGTTGCTGCTCTTGCTGGGGCGCGATCAGATCAACAAGCACGGGTTAACGGAAGGGGCCTTCTGCACGTTTATTTTCGCCGTCTTCAAGCTCTACGATCCAGTGCGGAAATTCGCGCTCTTCAACAACAATTTTCAGCAGGCGGTGGGCGCCTCATCGGAAATTTTTCGCTTCATGGACATGGAAGACGAGGTGCGAGAGAAGCCGGGCGCGAAACGGATGGGGAAGTTTACGCGGGCGGTCCAATTTGCGAATGTGTCTTTCTCTTATTCCAATGACAATGACAATGACAATGCCGAGGAGTCGCCGCTGGTGCTGCATGACATCAATCTGGAAGTGAAGGCGGGCGAGGTGCTCGCGGTGGTGGGATCGAGCGGCGCGGGCAAGAGCACGCTGGTGCACCTCATCCCGCGCTTCTTCGACGCGAGCGGCGGGCGGATTTTGATCGACGACAGCGATGTGCGCGATGTGACGCTGGAGTCGCTGCGCTCGCAGATCGGAATTGTCACGCAGGAGACGGTGCTGTTCAACGATACGGTGCGGAACAATATCGCCTACGGCCAGCCGCATGTATCGCAGAAGAAGGTGGAAGAAGCGGCGCAGGCGGCGCGGGCGCATGAATTCATCTGCGGGCTTCCGGAAGGCTACAACACGATGATTGGGGAGCGCGGGGTGCGGCTTTCGGGCGGAGAGCGGCAGCGCATCGCCATCGCGAGAGCGATCCTAAAAAATGCGCCAATCCTGATTTTGGACGAAGCGACGTCAGCGCTTGACAGCGAGTCGGAGTCGCTGGTGCAATCGGCCCTGCAAAATTTAATGAGTGGGCGTACTGTGTTTGTTATTGCTCACCGGCTCTCGACCGTGCGGCGAGCGGACCGCATCGTCGTGCTCGAAAACGGTACCATCGGCGATATTGGCGCCCATGAAGAGCTGATGCAAAAGTTGGGCACGTACCGGCGGCTTTACGAATTGCAGTTTGCCGAAGCCGACGCACCGAAAACAGCGGCGCCCTTGTAGGGGCAGCCGAGGTAAAAATAGTTTCAAGGTTTCAAGGTGAAGCATCCGAAATTGCAGCGGTTCAGATCGACCGCGGAGTTTTCTGCCTTGGAACCATGAAACCCTGAAACTTTGAAACCTGGATTGATGAACTCTATGCTACTTCGCTCCATGACGGGATTCGCGCAGATCAAAGGGCAGGTCCATGCCCAGTTGGCGTTTGCGCTGTCGCTGAAATCGGTCAATCATCGTTTCCTCGATCTTCACTTCCGGATGCCGTCCGATACCGACGCGCTGGAAATGAAGCTGCGCCGGATCCTGAAAGAGAAACTGGCGCGCGGGCACGTGGAAGTGATCTTGAGCTTGGATCGCTCGGGCACGAACGGGGTCGCGCTCAACCGGCAACTGATTGCCGGCTACGTGGAGGCGTTCCGCGCGGCAGCCAATGAATTTGAGGTTGAGGGCGAGCCCGATCTGAACGTGGTCCTGCGGATGCCGGGCGCGATGGACGCGGGAGCGGAGAAATTGGGAGACGAACTGGAGATCGCGGTGATGGCGCGAGTGGAAGAATCGCTCTCCAAGCTCAATGAGATGCGCGAACAGGAAGGCCGAAGCATCGGCACGGAATTGCGCGCGCGCATGGCGAATCTGGAAAAAGCGGCGGCGGGGGTGGAAACCCATCGCAGTACTATTCTGCGCAGCTACTCGGAACGGCTGCAGGCACGCATGCAGGAATTGCTCGGTGCGCAGATGGACAAAGAACGGATCCTGCAGGAAGTAGCGGTGCTGGTCGATCGCAGCGACATCCAGGAGGAACTGGTGCGTCTGAATGCGCACGTGAAGCATTTTCTGGGATTGCTCGACCAGGGCGGCGAGGTAGGCAAGAAGATGGACTTCCTGCTGCAAGAGATGAACCGCGAGGCCAATACGCTGCTTTCGAAAACCTCGGGCCTGGCGGGCGAGGCATTGAAGATCACGGAGATGGGCCTGCTGATGAAGTCGGAGATCGAGAAATCGCGGGAGCAGGTGCAGAATCTGGAATGAGCATCGTCTATATTGTTTCCGCCCCATCGGGTTCGGGTAAATCCACGCTGGTGAACGAATTGTTCAAGATGGTCCGCCATCTGGACTTCTCGATCTCTTACACCACGCGAGCGCCGCGCGGCAGCGAACAGAACGGCAAGGAATATTTCTTCGTCTCCCGCGAAGAATTTGAAACCATGATCGCCGCCGATGAGTTTTTGGAGCACGCGGAAGTTTTCGGGAACTATTACGGCACGGCGCGGCGGTTTTTGCGCGAGGCCGAGGCGCGCGGCAACGACCTGCTGCTCGATATTGATGTGCAGGGTGCGAGTAAAATCAAAGAGAAGATTCCGGAGGCGGTGAGCATCTTTATTCTTCCGCCGGACCGGGAGAAACTGGAATGGCGGCTGCGGCACCGGGGGCTGGATTCCGAGGCAGTCATTCGCCGCCGCCTGGACACGGCCCGCCGAGAGATTGAGAATTACTCGAAATACGACTACATTTTAGTTAACAACCTGCTGGAGCAATCCGCGGACGAACTGAAGGACATCGTGCTGGCGGAGCGGTTGCGGCACAGCGGGGTGGAATTTTCCGGAGAAGAAAAACAACTGATTGAGATCGCACACGCTTGCCGGCTGGAACAGGCGCGGGAGCGGGTGCAGCCGATTTTGGCTTCGTTTCGCAGGCAGTAAAGCGTACTTGAAGTTCCAGGGGAGAGAGTATGAAGCTGGTGGAAGGGTTCGACAGCAACTACCGCTATATTCTGGTGGCGGCCCGGCGGGCGCGGCAACTGCAAGGCGGCGCGCCTCCGGTGATTGACACCGGATCGCGCAAACCCTGCCGCATCGCGCAGGACGAAATCATCGCAGGCAAGGTGAAATGGCTGATTCCGGAAGTTCCGAAATTGCCCGTGGATGCCGCCAGCGAAATTTTGAACAAGGTGTTTCCGGAAGACGCGTAGGCTGTTGCGCCGTTAATAATTATTTAGCTTTGTCATCCTTCGCTCAGGATGACAATTCATCTGTAGGCGGGTCTCGATTTTAAAGGGGTGGCCACCGCCTTCCTCCTATGAAAATTGCGCTGGGCGTCTCCGGTGGCATTGCAGCTTATAAGGCGGCGGAAATCGTG
The DNA here is from genome assembly GCA_963827765.1 of uncultured Acidobacteriaceae bacterium. Taxonomy (GTDB): domain Bacteria; phylum Acidobacteriota; class Terriglobia; order Terriglobales; family Acidobacteriaceae; genus Acidiflorens. The sequence goes on along the minus strand of CAWHBX010000002.1, from coordinate 1,609,952 downwards.
CGTCTTTTGCAAGACCGCGGTATTTCCGTGCAAGTCGTGATGACGGCCGCAGCGCAGGAGTTTGTTCGTCCGTTGACATTCGCTGCGCTCTCCGGAGAAAAAGTGATCATCGGCATGTTCGGCCCTGAGACTGACTCTGAAGCCGGGCAGGCGAACGTCGAGCCGGCGATCGAGCATATTGGGCTGGCGCAGGCGATCGATGCGCTGGTGGTCGCTCCGGCGACGGCCGATGTGCTGGCGCGCTTCGCGCAGGGAATTGCGAACGACTTTCTCAGCACTCTGTATCTTGCGACCACCGCTCCGGTGGTAGTGGCTCCGGCGATGAACGTCAACATGTGGAACCACGCGGCCACGCAGGCGAACCTTGAAATCCTGCGCCAGCGCGGCGTTCGCATTGTGGAGCCGGGCAGCGGATATCTGGCCTGCGGAATGACCGGCGCGGGGCGGCTGGCGGCAAACGAAACGATTGTGGCGGCGGTGCTGGAAACGCTGGGCGCATCGCAGGACTTGGCGGGCGAAACGCTTCTGGTGACGGCGGGACCGACGCGCGAAAAGATCGATCCAGTGCGGTATTTGACCAACCGGTCGAGCGGGCGCATGGGATACGCCATTGCGGAAGCGGCGCTGCGCCGCGGAGCGCGCGTGCTGCTGGTGAGCGGACCGACTGCGATCGCCGCTCCGGCTGCGGCGGAACTGACGCGAGTGAAGACGGCGGAAGAGATGCTGGCGGCGGTCCTGAAATTACTGCCTCAGAGTACGGTGGTGATCAAGACGGCGGCCGTGGCGGACTTCCGCCCGAAAGCGGCGGCGATCCAGAAGATCAAGCGCAAGGGCGAAATGACGCTGGAACTGGAGCCGACAGCGGACATTCTGGCGGAGGTGGCGCGCCGGAAGACTTTCCAGATCGTCATTGGATTTGCCGCCGAGACGGAGAACGTGCTCGAAAATGCGCGCAAGAAGCTGGCGTCGAAGTCGTTAGACGCAATCGTAGTCAATGACATTTCGCGCGAGGGCGTTGGCTTTGATTCCGAACGGAACGCGGTCACGATCATCTCTCCGAGCGAAGCGGTCGAGGTCCCCGAGACCTCGAAGTGGGAAGTTGCGCAACGCGTGCTCGACCAAGCAGTGAAGCTGCGAAAACACAGCGGCGTTGCCTCACGTTAGCAAATCTTATTCACCACGGAGACACGGAGTTACAGAGAAAAGCAAAAGAGTTTTTTGGTTTCTCCGCGTCTCTGTGTCTCCGTGGTGAAAAGTTGCTATTCTTATCCCCAATGCCCCGCACTCTTGATCCTGAAGTTCGACGCGCGCTTGCCGCTCGCATCCGCTACTACAACGAGATGGGGATCTACGATTTTTACCGGCGGCCTTTGTCGGATCGCGCGGAGGAATTTGCGGCGGCGATTGCAGTGGACGAACCAGAAGCAAATATTTCGGAGCACGCACTTGACCGAGGTGAAAAAAGAAGTGAAGAAAGAGGAGAAGAGATGAGTCCACGGAAGGCCGCGGCGGTCGCGATGCCGATTGTCGAAGAAAACATTTTCGACGCGATCGAGCCGAAGCCCGAACAAAGTGTTGGCGATCCGGTGCAGGCGCTGAAGATCATACGCGAAGACCTGGGCGACTGCACGCGATGTGTGCTCCACAAGCAGGGACGAAAGCAGATTGTATTCGGCGTAGGCGATCCAACCGCCGAGTTGATGTTCGTGGGCGAGGGGCCGGGCGCCGATGAAGACGAAAAAGGCGAGCCCTTCGTGGGGCGCGCCGGGCAACTGCTCAACAACATGATCAAAGCGATGGGAATTGAGCGCGAGCAAGTCTATATCGCGAACATCGTGAAGTGCCGTCCGCCGGGCAATCGCACGCCGGAGCGCGACGAGTGCGCGACCTGTTCTCCGTTTCTGATGCGGCAGATTGCGGTCGTCAAGCCGAAGGTGGTGGTTGCGCTTGGAGCGGTGGCGGCGAAGACACTGCTGGCGATGAGTGCTTCGATGATGCAACTGCGCGGGCGTTTTTATGACTTCAAGCCCGCAGGCGTGCGCAGCAACGATCCCAATTGGGATGGATGCAAGCTGGCCGTCACCTATCATCCAGCGTTTCTGCTGCGCGATCCGCGGCAAAAGGGCGAGGCGTGGAAGGACTTGCAGATGGTGATGAAGGAGCTGGGGATGAAGGCGCCGGTCGGTCGTTAGTCGTTCGTCGTTGGTCGTTCGTTGTTCGCCTTCAATGACGTCCGTGATTGTCTACGAATCCAGCGCTCGTCCAACCACGCGAGAGCATAAAACCAACCAACGATGAGGGTTGGCATCACAATCATGAAAGTTGCGACTTCGCTGACCCCAAAATTCCCCAGGCCTCGAACGACTGGTATTCCAATGAGAAATGCGGGAAAGGCCGTGATTATCAGCATCGCGCCTAACAGTCCGGGAGAGCGGGGTAAGGACGCCACGTCCCATACGACACAGTCGCCCTCCCCTACCTTGCAAGGTGTTACCGTGTTTGGTTCACGGTTGACGTGGTGAGTATCGAGACGAATAGACTCCCACCAGAAATACTGACCGTGAGCTTTTTCATGTTGGCGTCTCTCCAGAGATTCGAAGCTCACCCCCGCAAAAAGGAGCAGCCCGACAACCGGCAGGATCAGTTTCCATCGATTCCGCATATTCAATCAGAAACCGTGGTGTGAGTGTACTCTAGCGCGTGCTGGCAATTGCGGCGTCGTAAGCGACCTTGCGAGTCCGAATGCCTTTGCCGATTCCGCTACCTTCCGCGATTCTCAGATCGTAATCATTTTGAAGATTGAGCCTAAACTGCTCGATTTGGCCATGATTACTCCGGCAGGTGTGTCCGCTTCGAGCCGTTTTACTTGTTCCAGGCGCGCATCCGCGGTATCCATCGGCGGACGTTCTTGCAGTATTCTTCATACTCCGCGCCGAACATCTTTTTGAGCGTCGGCTCCTCGTACAACCGCACAAACAAAGTTGTGCCCAACACCACCAGGCACGCCACCGCGATTGCGAGCAGGGTCGCCCGTCCGAAGACCACCCACAGCCCGATCCAGCCCGCGCAAAACCCCAGGTACATCGGGTTACGCACGTAGCGGTAGAACCCGACTACAACCAGCCTCTTGGGCGGAGCGACTGGCGCCGGCGTTCCGTGTCCCGTCCATCCGAAATCCCACACGCACCGCAGCGCCACTGCGAAACCAAGCACCGAGGGCACGGCCGCAATCCAGCGCCATCGCGCCGTGTCAACTCGAAAGCCCAGCCAGGACGGCAGCAACCAGAACCACAACGCAAAGAATGCAGCGCCCACGGTCAGCGAAGCAACGGTTGCCGGCCAATGCGCGCCACGAACTGAACTTTCCCCAGCTCCAGTCTGTTCGCTCGTCATGAACGCCTCCACCGATACCGAAGTATGCGCCCTGCGCGAGGTTGCTGTCACGCATCCCTACGCGTGAAGTTTTGCTGCGGCTACCACCGCCTGTCCCAAGCTCAAACCGCCGTCGCCCGATGGCACCTCTTTCTGCGTGAACACCTCAAAACCAATTTCAGATAGGCGCGCTTCGAGCCGTTTGGACAGGTAGATATTGTTAAATGTCCCGCCGCTCAGACACACACGGTTAAGCGCGGTTTTCTTTCGCAGGAGCGTTGCCAGCTCGACGAACACCTCAACCAGCCCGTTGTGAAAACGCCGGCTGATTGCTCCGGCCGGAACATTTCGGCCGAGATCATCCAGCAATGATTCAAACAGCGGACGAGTGCCGATGATCCAGTGGTCGCCTGCGGACACCAGCTTCATCGAATAGGCAATGTCTTCTTCCGGCGATACCGTCTCTGACGATGTCATCGCCATCTCCAGTTCGATCGCGGCCTGGGCCTCGTAATTGACCTCTTGACGGATTCCGATCAGCGCAGCCACGGCATCGAACAGACGCCCGCAACTAGACGTGAGCGGCGAGTTTACACCTTGTTCCATCATACGCAAAAGGAGATCAATCCTTGGCCGACTTAGTTGGCGCACGAACGGGATATCCAGCTTCAGTAACTCAAGCTTCAGAAACTCGCGCCCGAAATGATGTGCCAGGTAACTTACTGCCATCCGCCATGGCTCGCGGATCGCGGCCGCTCCACCGGGCAATGGCACATACTCGAAATGAGCAGCGCGTTCAAAGTCTTCATACCCGGCGATGAGCACTTCTCCGCCCCAAATATTTCCGTCAGTGCCGTAGCCAGTGCCGTCGAGGGCGAAGCCAATCACGCGGCCTTCAAGGTGGTTCTCCGCCATACAACTGGCAATATGCGCGTGGTGGTGCTGCACTCCGACTAACTTCACTCCACTCTGTTGCAACGCCCACTTAGTGGAGAAGTAGCCGGGGTGAAGGTCATAGGCGACGATTTCCGGACGTATTTCGAGAATTCGCTCAAGGTGCTCGATGGCTTCATGGAAAAAACTGTAACTTTCTACGTTTTCCAAATCTCCGACGTGCTGGCTCAAGAAAGCGTGTTTTCCTTTGGTGAGGCAGATGGTGTTCTTGAGTTCGCCTCCGACGGCCAGCACCGGAGGCTGATCGTCCTTCAGGAAAACCGGCACCGGAACAAAACCGCGGGAACGCCGCAACTGGCGCGCGATGCCGCCGGCGACGCGCACTACCGAATCGTCGCAGCGCAATAGGATGTCGCGATTATGCACGAGGAAAAAGTCGGCGAGGCCGTTCAAGCGATGGACTGCTTCCCGGTTATCAATCGCAATCGGCTCCTCGCTCAGGTTGCCGCTGGTCATCACCAAGGCCTTGAATCGTCCCTCAGCGAGCAGCAAGTAATGAAGCGGTGTGTAGGGCAGAAAAATCCCCAGGTAGCGATTGCAAGGGGCAACCTCGCCGGAAATTGTGCTGGGATTATTCTTCGGCAAAAGAATCTTTTCTAGTAAAACAATCGGCCGCTGCATCGATTGCAGGACCGCGCTCGACGCCTCGTCCAATTCACAGAATTCCTGAGCAGCTTGTAAATCCGGAACCATCACGGCAAACGGTTTTTCGACTCGGCGCTTCCGCTGACGGAGCAGAGCTACTGCGGCGGGGTTTGTCGCATCGACTGCCAAGTGAAAACCGCCTAGACCTTTTGCCGCAACAACTAATCCGGCTTGTAACTCGCTGGCTGCTTTGGCGACTGGGTCGGGGCATTCAATTTTATCCCCCGACTTATCCCAGAGCTCGACTTGCGGCCCACACTGCCAGCAGGCGTTGGGCTGGGCGTGGAAGCGGCGGTCCAGCGGGTTCTCGTATTCCACGAGACAAGCCGGGCACATGGGAAACGCCGCCATGGACGTGCTCGGCCGGTCGTAAGGAATATCGCGAACGATGGTGAAGCGCGGCCCGCAGTTGGTGCAGTTAATGAACGGATAGCGATAGCGCCGGTCATTTGCGTCGAACATTTCACGCAAGCAGTCGGGGCAGACCGCGATGTCCGGCGAAATGAGGGTGCGAACTTCTTCTCCCTCGCGGCTCGGAACGATGCGGAAGCCTCGATCGCCGCCGATCCGCACAGAAACGCAAGGCACGTCGCGGACGACGAGGCTCGTGATCCGTGCCAGGGGCGGCGTTTCAGCGGGCAATCGCTCGACGAAATCCTGGACGGTTTCCGCCGGGCCCTGGATTTCGATAGTAACTCCGGCGGAGGTATTGCGGATCGTGCCGCTAAGTTGCCGGGCGATGGCAAGACGATAGACGTAGGGACGGAACCCGACTCCTTGCACAATGCCGGAAACTTCGATCTGGCGGCGAACTTCCATACATTGTCAGTACATCGTGTCAGTACAACGTCAGTTCGCAGTCTCCTGCGGCAGCGGTTTATGTGCCCGGCGCCGCTGCTCCAGCCACATCATCCATTCGTGCAATCCGTTGCGGGTCAGGCAAGACACCTTCACAATCTCCATCCCTGGATGCACCTTGCGGGCATTCTCCGCGGCCACCTCGATGTCAAACGGGACATAGGGAAGCAGATCGATCTTATTCAGAACGAGTAAGTCAGACTTGAAAAATATGGAAGGATATTTCAGCGGTTTGTCTTCGCCTTCGGTAACGCTCAACACCACGACCTTGGTTGCTTCACCCAAGTCATAACTGGCGGGACAAACCAGGTTACCGACGTTTTCGATGAGGAGAAGATCGAGGTCTTTCAGGTCCCAATCCGCCAGGTGGCGTTCGATCATGCGAGCATCCAGATGGCAAGTGCCGCCGGTGGTGATTTGCTTTACCGGGAATTGAAATCGCTTCAACCGGTTGGCATCGTTGTCCGTTTGAATATCGCCCGTCAACACGGCCACACGATCATGCAGCGGCAAGGCCTCCAGAGTGCGCTCCAGCAGACTGGTCTTGCCCGAGCCGGGAGAGCTGATGAGGTTCAGGCAAAAGATTCCGTGCTCCTGAAATCGGGCGCGCAACTCAGCGGCGATGCGGTCGTTCTCACTGAGAACTTTTCGTTCCAACGGGACTCGATCCATGTTCTTCCACCTCCAGATAGGCCAACTCCAACTCGTCTCCACTAATGCATGTGGATTCCAGGCTCGCGCATTGCGGGCAGCGAAAGTCGTAGTCGCGCACGACGAACTCGCGTCCGCAGATCCGGCAACGATGGCGGCGGGGACAGACCTCAATCCCCAACTCAAGCGACGCCAGGTCGGTATCTTGAACGATCGCTTCAAAACAGAAGCGCAATGATTCCCGATCGATGGCCGCCATCTCGCCAATCCGGACACCGACTTTGCACGGATAGGTCCCCGGATGGAGGGCCATCTCGATCCTGACCGCTTCCAGCACCGAGTTCGCGATTCCCAATTCGTGCATAATCTTTCGTTGAGACGGGGCATGCCCCGTCACCACACAAGCGTTAACAGATGCGCGGCAATTGATCGCCCGCCAGCATGTCCACGATGCGGGTCGTGCCCAGTGGCGTTCGCATCGTCACCAGTCCCGGGTTCTCTTGCTTGACCGTGCCGATGATCCGCGCCTCCGCTCCCAGCGGATGATTCCTCATTGCTTCGAGCACTGCGCCGGCGGACTCGGGCGCTACGATTGCGATCAGCTTGCCTTCGTTGGCGACATATAAAGGATCGAGGCCGAGTAACTCGCATGCGCCTCGAACCTCTTCGTGGATGGGAAGGGAACTTTCCTCCAGTTCGACCCCAACCTGCGAACGTTCCGCGATCTCGTTCAGCGTGCTAGAAACTCCGCCTCGCGTCGGATCGCGCATGCAGCGAATGTCGCGAGTTACACCAAGTATCTGGTTCACCAGCGTGTGCAAGGCGGCACTGTCGCTTTGGATCTTTGTTTTGAACTCTGTCTCGAATTCCAGCCCTTCGCGTTGCGCCAGAATCGCGATGCCGTGATCGCCAATCGAACCGCTCAGCAGCACTTTATCTCCCGGGCGGGCGCGGTCGGCGGAAAGCTCGACGCCTTCGGGCACAAGTCCAATTCCTGTCGTGTTGATGAAGAGCCCGTCGCCCTTGCCTTTCTCGACGACCTTGGTATCGCCAGTAACGACCTGCACACCCGCGTCCGCCGCCGCCTGACGCAGCGAATTTACCACGCGCCGGAGGTCGTTCATCGAGAAGCCCTCTTCGATGATGAAAGCGGCGCTTAAGAACAGCGGCGTTGCGCCGCCCATTGCCAAATCGTTGACCGTGCCGTGAACCGCGAGCGAGCCGATATCGCCTCCGGGAAAGAACAGCGGCTTCACTACGAAGGAATCGGTGGTGATGGCGAGACGCTGTCCGTTCACATTGACGATGGCTTGATCGTCGAGACGCGCCAGCACAGGATTTTGGAACGCAGGCAGAAAGATGTCGCGAATCAACTCGGCGCTCAACTTGCCGCCGCTGCCGTGCCCCAGCAAAATTGTATCTTTGGCCGCGAGCGGCGCCGGGCAAATAAGTTCGAAATTTGTTTTCGCCGGCACGCGCCCCCTAACGGTCTGCGGTGAGACTTGAATTCCGAAACGCAGCCCCTAAAGGGGCATTCCGTTTCGAAGAATTTGTGGTATCGCTGAAGCGATACCCTGATACGAAACCCGACTTTCTCGGCAGCGTGTGGAGGCGATACCCTGATACGAACCGCACTTGCACCGTCTCTCCTAACTCGCGACCGAATGGCGCCGATAGCGATAGTACGCCGCGCATGCCCCTTCACTCGAAACCATGGGCGCTCCCAAGGGATTCTCCGGAGTACATTTCACGCCAAACGCGGGACAATCCGTCGGCTTCTTCAATCCCTGCAAAACCTGGGCGCTGATGCACTCGGCGGGCTCGTTCACCGTAAACTCGCCCAGTTCAAAGACCCGGTTGGCATCATAAGCGGCGTATTCCTCGCGCAATCGCAACCCACTCCGCGGGATCGGCCCAATTCCGCGCCACTTTTGGTCTGCGACTTCGAACACCTCGGCCATGATCTGCTGCGCCGGCAGATTCCCCTCGTAACTCACCGATCTGACATACTGGTTTTCCAGCCGCGCCGCTCCCGCCTCGAGTTGCCGGATTAGCATGAGGATCGCTTCCAGAATATCTACCGGCTCGAATCCTCCGACCACAATCGGAATGCGAAAATCGCGAACCAAGTCCTCATACTCCTTACATCCCATCACGGTGCAAACGTGCCCCGGCGCGATGAGGCCCTGCACGCGGTTGGTGCTGGAAACCATCAAGGCGCGGATCGCCGGCGGGACCAGCACGTGCGAAACCAGCATGGAAAAGTTGGTAAGACCTTCGCGCCGCGCTTGCCATGCGGCCATCGCATTGGCGGGAGCCGTGGTCTCGAAACCGATCGCCAGAAACACGACCTTACGATCGGGATTGGAGCGGGCGATCTTCACCGCTTCTGTCGGGGAGTACGCGATACGCACGTCCGCGCCCTGGGCTTTGGCGCGCAACAGGTCCGAACCGGAGCCCGGCACGCGCAGCATGTCTCCATAAGAAACCAGGATGACTTCCGGCCGCAGCGCTAACGCAATCGCTTTGTCCACGGTTTCAAGCGGAGTGACGCAGACTGGACATCCCGGGCCATGTACGAGTTCGATCGAGCGCGGCAGCAGTTCATCAATGCCGTAACGCATGATGGTGTGGGTTTGGCCGCCACAGATCTCCATCAGCACCCAGGGCCGGGTTGTACACGCAACGATCTCAGCCGCCAAGGCGCGTGCAATGCGATGGTCGCGGTATTCGTCAAGATACTTCATAAAATGAGACCCAGCGCAAAGTTACAATTCCGCTGGCGGCAATTCCTCTTCCAGCGCTCCCATCTCTCTGAGAAGCTGGTAGGTACGCTCAGCTTCGGACGCGTCTATACGGCTTATGGCGAAGCCCACATGGACCACCACATAGTCACCCAGGCCAGCCTCGGGGACAAAGTCCAGGGACACCTGGCGCACGATTCCACCGAACTGTACGCGGGCCGAACGCAGCGGGCCCACTTCTTGGATTTCAAGGATCTTTCCTGGTATGGCAAGGCACACGTCAGCTCTCCCCACAGTCAGTACAATACTAGCCGTTACCGCGATCTGTGACGAGCGGCACACCTCAAAGTGACGAGCGCACAGACTGGAGCCTCAACTGCGGAAGCGATCGACGCCATTGAAGCAAGCAATTCACGCCTGAGGTGGAGCGTGTTTTTTTTCGCCGACGTGGTCAATTGGCGCAAGATGCCGATAAATGCCGTGGTGGCGCAGGAAAGCGTCCGGTCGCGGCGGTAGGCCAGTCCCAATTCGCGAAAAAGCTCAACATCTTCCAAATCGATCAGCTTGACTCTGCCCGACGCCACTTCATCGCGGGCGAACGACGCGCTGATGAGAGAGACTCCGAGATCGGCCGCCACAAAGCTCTTGATCATGCCGACGCTGGGCAGTTCCATGCGAATTCGCAGTTCGTCGCGATAAGGGCGGAGCAGTTTGTCCATGAGCCTTCGACTGTGGCCGGTCTTGGGCAGCAGCAGAGGGTGCTTGACGATCTCGCGGACGGTCGCCGTTTTATGCTTGGCCAGGGGATTGTTGGAGCCCACCATCAACATTAGCTTATCGCGGAAGATAGGCTGGATTTCCAGGCTCGGAGACTGGATGGGTAAAGTTACAATGCCCACTTCGATAGAGCCGTTCTCCAATTTTTCCGTGATCTTGTAGCTGAAATTCCGGTAAATATCAATCTGCACGGGCGGATAGCGGCGGCAGTATTCCGCAAACACCTCCGGCAGAACGTACAGGCAGGTGGCCTCGTTGGCGCCGACGCGCAGCGTGCCCCGGGGCGTGCTGCTATGGTCCGCGACCGCGATCAGCGATTCCTCGCGCAGCCGTTTCAGCCGCTCCGCGTAGTCGAAGAGCACTTGTCCAGCCGGGGTCAGTTTTACCGTTTTGCCCGAGCGGTCGAGCAACCGATCGTCATACTCCTGCTCCAGCTGGCGGATCTGGGCGCTGACCGCCGATTGCGAGCGAAACACTTTCTCGCCCGCGCGCGAAAAGCTGCCCTGTTTGGCCACTTCCAAAAACGTGGTGAGCTGATCGAAGTCCATGGCGTTGCTGCCGGGATTATATCGGACGAGGCAGGTCTAGCGGAACATTAGGCTGAACTCGCTTGGAAACCGTGACATTCTGAAATTTGAATGCTTCGTATCGAAATTCTGAATTTTGCTTTACCGCCCGCCTGGCGGTAAATTAAAAGGGTAGAGAAGTCTGTTCCTGAGCCGAAGTGCGCTATACCCCGCAGCCTTTGCGGGCAAGCTCCCAACTCAAGAACAATTAATCGGGAAGCGGTCGAGCACGCCGCAACGATGCTATTGCCGCCTATCTGCCCATGACGACGCGTCGAAAAAAAACGATCTGTCCTCCACCCGCCCAGGGGCTGTACCATCCGGCGCAGGAGCACGATGCCTGTGGCATCGGATTTGTGGCCAACGTCCGCGGCCAGAAGAGCCACGAAATCATAAGCAAGGGAATCCAGGTGCTGCTCAACCTGACCCATCGAGGCGCCTGCGGATGCGATCCTGAGACCGGCGACGGCGCCGGTATTCTCATTCAGCTCCCGCACAAGTTCTTTGCCCGGGAGTGCCGCAAGTTGGGGTTCGAACTGCCATTGCCCGGAGCCTATGCCGTGGGCATGACCTTCTTGCCGGTGGAGAAACACGAGCGCCTGCTCTGCGAAGGGATCCTGGAGCGGATTGTCCGCGAGGAAGGATTGACGGTATTAGGCTGGCGCGATACGCCGGTGAACCCTGCCGCCATCGGCCGCGTGGCGCGAGGTTCGCAACCCTACATCCAACAGATTTTTGTGGGCTGTGGCGCCTTCACCGATGAAGACATTTTTGAACGCAAGCTCTACGTGGTGCGCAAGCGCGCCGAGAGTGAAATGTTGGTCTCTGGCATTCAGGATGCGAGCGTGTTTCACATCCCTTCGCTCTCCTGCCGCACCATTGTGTACAAAGGCCTGCTGCTCGCCCCGCAGATCACCAATTTCTATAAGGAACTTTCCGATCCCGACTTGGCCAGCGCGTTGTGCCTAGTGCACCAGCGCTTTTCCACCAACACCTTTCCGAGCTGGCAACGGGCGCATCCCTATCGCTACATAGCGCACAATGGCGAGATCAACACGCTCAGGGGCAACGTCAACTGGATGCACGCGCGCCAGTCGATTCTGCAGTCCCCTCTGTTTGGCGACGATATCAAAAAGATCTATCCCATCATTGCGCCGGACGGCAGCGATTCCGCGAATTTCGACAACGCCGTCGAAATGCTGTTGCAGGCGGGACGCAGTCTGCCTCACGCCCTGGCCATGATGATTCCGGAAGCCTGGGCTGGGAACCCCCACATGAAGCCGGAGAAGCGCGCATTTTACGAATATCACGCGTGCTTGATGGAGCCATGGGACGGGCCGGCGGCCATCACCTTCACCGACGGCCGGGTCATCGGCGCCATCCTCGACCGCAACGGCTTACGCCCCGGACGCTACCTGGTCACGAACGACGATCTCGTCATCATGGCCTCCGAAGCCGGGGTGCTCGACATCGAGCCGGAAAATGTAAAGATGAAAGGCCGCTTGCAGCCGGGGAAGATGTTTCTGGTGGATACGGTCGAAGGCCGCATCGTTCCCGACAAAGAAATCAAACACCGGCTGGCGTCGCGGCAGCCCTACGCGCAGTGGCTCAAGGAAAATCAGATCACCATTGATCATTTGCCCGAACCTACGCGCATGCACCACCCAGATACCGAGACCCTGCTTCGCCGGCAGCGCGCGTTCGGTTACAGCGATGAAGACCTGCGCATGATCCTTGCCCCCATGGCATCGAAGGGTATGGAGCCAGTGGGATCGATGGGGGCCGATACCCCGCTCGCCTGTCTCTCGGACCGCCCCCAGTCGCTGTTCAACTATTTTAAGCAGCTCTTCGCGCAGGTCACCAATCCTCCCATTGACCCGATTCGCGAAGAGATCGTGATGTCGCTCACCAGTTACATCGGAAGCGAGCGCAACATTCTCTCGGAAGTGCCCGAGAACTGTCACATGCTGAAGCTCGCCCACCCGCTTCTCACCAACATCGAGCTGGAAAAATTGCGCCGCGTCTCCACCGGAGATCTGCTGGCCATCACGCTGCCCGCGCTGTTCCGCGCCAGCGAAGGCGAAGCGGGACTGAAGCGCGCTCTCGAAGAGTTGTGCCAGCGCGCGTCGCTCGCGGGGAAAGCCGGCTACACGCTGCTGATTCTTTCCGACCGGGGTGTGAACAAGGATTACGCCCCCATCCCCAGCCTGCTGGCGCTGGCCGCCGTGCACAACTTGCTCGTGCAAGAAGAGACGCGCACCCAGGTCGCTTTAATTACGGAATCGGGCGAGCCGCGCGAGGTGATGCACTTTGCCCTGCTCAGCGGCTATGGCGCGAGCGCCATCAATCCGTATCTGGCGTTGGAGAGTGTGGAGAGTTTGGCGCGGCGAGGAGAGTTATCGGACGGAGTAACTCCCGAACTCGCCGTGAAGCACTTCATCAAAGCGGTGAATAAGGGCCTGCTCAAGACCTTCTCGAAGATGGGTATCTCGACGTTACAGAGTTACCAGGGAGCCCAGGTTTTCGAAGCCATCGGACTGAACAAGGAACTGGTGGATGGCTATTTCGCAGGCACAGCGTCGCGTTTGGAAGGCATCGGCCTCGAAGTGATCGCCCGCGAGGCCCAGCTCAAGCACGAGTACGCATTCCGTCCGCTGACCGAGTCCGAGACCGAACTCGCGGTCGGCGGCAATTATCACCAGCGAGTGAACGGCGAGTATCACCTGCTCAATCCGCTGACCATCGGCAAGCTGCAGCAGGCCGTGCGGCAGGACAGCTTCCAGACCTTTCAGGAATACACCGACCTCATTGACAGCCAAAGCAGCAACCTGGCCACGCTGCGCAGTTTGATGAAGTTGAAGACGAGCGCCAAGCCACTTCCCCTCGAAGAAGTAGAGCCCGCCAAAGAGATCGTAAAGCGCTTCACCACGGGCGCGATGTCCTTTGGCTCGATCAGCAAAGAAGCGCATGAAACTCTGGCCATCGCCATGAACCGCATCGGCGGGATGTCCAACACCGGCGAAGGCGGCGAAGATGAAGAGCGCTTCAAGCGCGATCCGAATGGAGACCTGAGGCGAAGCGCCGTAAAGCAAGTCGCATCGGCGCGTTTTGGAGTTACTGCCCACTATCTCGTCAATGCCGACGAGTTACAGATCAAAATGGCCCAGGGCGCAAAGCCCGGCGAAGGCGGCCAGCTTCCCGGCCACAAAGTGGATGAGGTCATCGCGCGCCTGCGCCATTCCATTCCCGGCGTGGGTTTGATCTCGCCCCCGCCCCACCATGACATTTATTCCATCGAAGATCTCGCGCAACTGATCTACGATCTGAAAAATGCAAATCCGCAAGCTCGCATCGCGGTGAAGTTGGTGGCGGAAGTCGGAGTGGGCACGGTGGCGGCGGGCGTTGCCAAAGCGCACGCCGACGTCGTCCTCATTAGTGGCGACAGCGGAGGCACAGGAGCTTCGCCGCTGAGTTCCATCAAGCACGCCGGCATTCCCTGGGAGCTGGGGCTGGCGGAAACGCAGCAGGTGCTCTTGTTGAATGATCTGCGCGGACGGATCAAAGTGCAGACCGACGGCAAGCTCCAGACCGGCCGCGACGTCGTGGTCGCCGCGCTGCTCGGCGCCGAAGAATTCGGTTTCGCCACCATGCCGCTGGTTGCCATGGGCTGCGTCATGATGCGCAAGTGCCATCTCAATACTTGCTCCGTGGGCATCGCCACGCAAGACCCCGTGCTGCGCAAGCGATTTCAAGGGAAGCCCGAGCACGTCATCAACTTCTTCTTTTTCCTGGCGGAGCAGGTGCGCCGCTACATGGCCGAACTGGGCTTCCGCCGCATGGACGACATGATCGGGCGCGTTGACATGCTCGACGTGCAGCCCGCCGTCGATCACTGGAAGGCGCGCGGCCTGGATTTGTCGGCCATTCTCTATAATCCGTCCGTGCCCTCGCGCGTGGCGCGCCGCTGCATACAGGCGCAGGACCACGGCTTGGAACAGGCGTTGGACCATCGCCTGATTGCCGAATCGCAGCCTGCGCTCGAAACCCTTACCCCGGTGGAAATCAAACTGCCCGTGCGCAACGTTCACCGCTCCGTCGGAACCATGCTGAGCGGACAGATTGCCCGCCGCCACGGCGCCGACGGCTTGCCCGACGACACCATCAAGATTCATCTCGATGGCTCGGCGGGACAGAGCCTCGCCGCGTTTCTGGCCAAGGGCGTCACGCTCACCCTCGAAGGCGAGGCCAACGATTATGTAGGCAAGGGATTGTCCGGAGGAAGACTGATCGTCTATCCGCCGCGACGGTTCCACTTTCGCACCCGAAAACAATATTCTGATTGGCAATGTTGCGCTCTACGGCGCCACCAGCGGCGAAGCGTTCTTCAATGGCGTCGCGGGCGAGCGCTTTGCGGTACGCAATTCCGGAGCCACCGCGGTCGTCGAAGGTGTCGGCGACCACGGCTGTGAATACATGACCAAGGGCTTGGTCGTGATGCTCGGGGACTGCGGCAGAAATTTTGGCGCCGGCATGAATGGCGGCATCGCCTACGTTTTCGACGAGCGCGGCGACTTCACCGAAAAGCGCTGCAATCTGGACTCGGTTGACCTCGAGCCCATTCTCGAAAACCAGCTTGCCGAAGTCGAAGCTTGTCAAAGATCTTATCGCGCGCCACCTGAAACTCACCGGCAGCCCGCGTGCCGCATGGCTTCTCGATAACTGGGCCGATGCGCTGACTCGGTTCATCAAAGTTTATCCCCACGAGCACAAGCGAGTGCTCGGTGTGGAACGCAGCCGCCAGCCTTACATTCCAGGTCCGCCCATCGCCGCCTTGGCCCAGCTTGCAAGAGGTGCAACATGGGTAAGGTCACGGGCTTCCTGGAATACGAGCGCGAGCTTGCCCCTCGGCGTCCAGTTACCGAGCGCGTCAACGACTGGTTCGAAATCTATCTCAATTTTCCCGAAGAGAAGCTTCGCACGCAGGGCGCGCGCTGCATGGATTGTGGCGTGCCCTTTTGCCAGACCGGATGTCCCGTCAACAACCTGATTCCCGATTGGAACGATCTGGTGTATCACGGGCGTTGGAAAGAGGCGCTGCGGCAGTTGCACGCGACCAACAACTTCCCGGAATTCACCGGCCGCATTTGTCCAGCGCCGTGCGAAGCGTCTTGTGTGCTCGGGATCACGCAGCCCGCCGTCACCATCAAGCAGATCGAAAAAAATATCGTGGAGCGCGGATTCCAGGAAGGCTGGATCCGCCCCGAGCCGCCAAAATTTCTCACCGGGAAAAAAGTGGCCGTCGTAGGTTCTGGACCCGCGGGATTGGCCGCGGCCCAACAACTTTGCCGCGCGGGACACTCCGTCACCGTTTACGAAAAAGCGGACCGCATCGGCGGTTTGCTGCGCTATGGCATTCCGCAGTTCAAGTTGGAGAAGCACCTCATCGATCGCCGCCTGGAACAGATGTCCGCCGAGGGCGTGAAATTCGTGACCGGCGCCGAGGTGGGCAAAAATGTTGCCGTCGAAAATCTGCGACGTGACTTCGATGCGATTGTGCTCGCCGGCGGAGCCGAGCAGCCCCGCGATCTCAACGTCCCTGGACGCGAGTTGAAAGGGATCCATTTTGCGATGGACTTTCTGGCGCAACAGAACCATCGCAATCTCGGCGACACCATCGCGCCAGAATACGGAAATTTTGGCGACCGGCAAGCGCGTCGTCATTATCGGAGGCGGCGACACCGGCGCCGATTGCCTCGGCACCAGCCATCGGCAAAAACCGCTTTCCGTGCACCAGTTCGAAATCATGCCCAAGCCTCCCGTCGAGCGCTCGCCCTTAACGCCCTGGCCTCTATGGCCCCTGCAACTGCGCAGCGAAGGCGCGCACGAAGAAGGCGGCGTCCGCGACTGGAGCTTGGCAACCACAAAATTCACCGGCAAGCCTGGGAAAGTCCAGCAACTTCACGCCGTCCGCGTCGGCCCGCCGCCAAAGTTCGAGCCAATTTCCGGCACGGAATTCACCATGGAAGCGGACCTGGTGTTGCTAGCGATGGGTTTTGTCGGACCGGTGCGGAATGGCCTGATCTCCCAGTTGGGAGTGGACCTTGACCCGCGTGGCAACGTCGCCACCGATCGCAATAACATGTCGTCGGTGCCCGGAGTTTTCGCGGCGGGCGATATGCGCCGCGGCCAGTCGCTAGTCGTATGGGCAATCGCCGAAGGCCGCAAGACCGCCGCTGCCGTGGACGCTTACTTGAAATCGAAAGCAACCGCCCTCGAAACTCCAGCGGAGTCCAATTCCAATTCCAAAGTCCAACCGATAGCATCCTGATCGCGTATCAGATACTCGCGTAGAGACGGGGCTTGCCGCATCTCTACGAGAAGTCCGAAGGAAATCCGGCGCCATAAGCCGCCGATTCAGCGCACGGGTATCGGAGCGAGGGAGTGAGTCAGCAGCGTGCCGCTGTTGTCCAGCACCAGGATTTCAGTCCGAACGCGCGAGCTGCCTCTGCGGACCTTAGGCTGCGGCAAATCAAACGTAATCAACGTCCGGTCCGAAGTGCAACCGGTGAGTTGGCGCAGTTCGGTGGGCGTTTCGGATTTGGAATCCGGGGCGGTGAAACGCAGCACCACCTCCACCGATCCAATGAGATTTTGACAGTGCAGCGGGACCAGCACTTCCACATCTTCGCCGCTGACGCGTTTTGCGCTGGGCAATCCGGTGTACACCACCGTGGGCGAATTTCCTCCCGGAGAGGCATAGCGCTCCGGCCAAAGCCGATCGTACTCCTTGCCGGCCGCGACATAGAGTTTCTGCAGCTTTTGCTCGCGCTCGTCCCAGCTCGGGTGCGAGGGATCGAAAAACTTTCCCTCCGACTGTCCCGGCTGGCCTTCGAGCAAGTGGTGCAGTGCAGGCACGAAGTCGGGATCGAAACCCGCGCGCGTCATCAACATCAGACCCTCGGCGTCCGCTTCCAATTCCATGGTTTGGCAGAAACTGGCCAGCTGGCTCGATGCGCCGCGCGCGTCCATCCAGGAATTGGCAATCACGCCCGTGTCGCCCAGCATGATTTGCGAGCCTGCGGCCTCGTCTAACGACTTCTGGAACAAATACCGCCGCGCCCAGTCGCGCCGGACGATGTGAGAGATTTCATGGGAGAGCGCCGCCGCCCACAGACCTGCCCGCGGTCCCAGCGTCTGAGCGAGTTCCTCGTCCACGAAAATAGTTCCGTCGGGGGAGGAAAAAATATTTCCCGCGCCCTTTGCGATGCGCAGATTCCAGGAAAAATTCGCGCGCTCGACGGGGAGCTGCCGCAGAAGTGTTTCCAGGACTTTCTGGCCGGTCGCATACTGGCCGGTTGCGGGTGCAGTGTAGGGAAGCAGCAGGGACCGGACCCGCGCGGCGAATACGGCGTCCGCGGTGAAAGTGGAGGGAACTTTTTCAGGAGGGACAATCTGCTGCGCCGGGGCAGGGCTTGCCCGGAACACGCACAGAAGCGCGGCCAAAACCAAACGCGGAGCCTTGTCGCTCACTCCCGGCATGCGCCACTCCTGCACCAGCATGTCCGCAGCCGACGCCATACCCCAGCTTGCAAACGAAATATAGCACGATTATTTTCGGGAAGTCTGTGACACATGAACAATGAGTTTGCTCTCCAGTTTCCCCTGTGTTCCACTGTGTTCCCTGTGGTTAAGCCTTTCTCTCTTATCATAATCACTCTGCCTTACACAGGACCACGGATTTCTCGAAACCGCAATAACTGACGTCGCGCTCGAAGCCGAAGGAAATGGACATGCAATTCTCCGCAAAATGCAAATTACTTTCCCTTCTAATACGCGGCGGCAAAGGATTACATACGTAATCTTGTTGCCGGGGGTTGTAAGAGATACGATCGCCTGTTCGTGTGAATCTCAATCTAAGAATGATGCGCGTCTCTTTGAGTCATCGTTTTGATCTTGGAATCCAGCCTCATATATCTGGCGGAATGAAAAGAGGCGATTACGACTCGGCTTTTATTCATCAGTACCTAGTTTCCAATCACCGATCACTATTGACTGGAACTTTGGCGGAGTACGCACATATTGCCGCTCCGTGCCAGCCACATCTCCAGCCCGTAGTAAGACTCCCAAGGAGGCTACACTTTCATGTTTCGGATTAGCGGTTGGCTCTTCTCCTCTCTTCTATTTGCAGCACTTGTAGTGTTTCTTTTCGCAGCTCCCTCATCTGTAAATGCCCAATCTGCGAGTGCCGTGTATCCGTCCATCGGCTTGCGATTTATCTCGCCTTATTCGGGATTTCAGCTCTCGGATGGAGTCAAGACCACTATGATCAGGTCCGGTGCTGTCGTGGTCATGGGTGCCGAGCCCAATAGTCCAGCACTTGCGGCAGGGTTGCGTGGCGGCGACGTATTGCTCGCCGTGAACGGAAAACGCATATGCCAGGACGGCGACGCCCCGCGACTGATTGCCGCGAGCGGGATTGGTACTGAGATAACGCTCACCTATGCCCGCGCCGGCCGAATCATGACGGCCAAGCTTCGTGTAGTCAATCGGCCCGATTTCGATCCCGGCTATGCCATGGAGATGGATGCCTCGCAGCGAATCAACGCCAGTTGGACGCGGAACGATTTCAAGGCCGTGATCAACGAATGTGAAAAGTTGCGCAATCCGAACCCATACTTCGTACATAGTGGATGCGGGCTCGCCGACTACTACCACCGTCATGTGAAACAGGGGGAGAACGTCTTCGCAGCTGCTGAGGCGTCATGCCCCATGTGTCCCGACGTTTTTGCGAATCATGCTCTCGGCCGGCACACGATAGGCCAGGACTACCTGGAACTGTGGAACAAGGCGGACCAGTTGATGAAGGATTTCCGGAGCGCTCAAGACCAGGCATTTGCAGGCATGGACGCTAATGTTGAGTCGGAGATGAAGGACCTTGCCGAAAAGGGACAGATTCGGACGGCGCTGGACCGTTACACGGCCTTCGCAAACGACGAAGCTGAATGCCGTGACACGCCTCCTTCGAAAGACTTGGCAGAGTTTGTTGCGAACCTGACCTTACGCGAAAACCCCTCGCTCGATGTTTCTCAACCGGCGCGACGTAAAGCTGAAATGTCGCGCGCTCTCAAAAAAGTGGCGAGCAACAGCACCGACTTGTCCAAAGCCTATGGCTACATGAATTCTGCGATCTGGTTAGCGCCGTGGTGGAGCGCTGCCTATGCGGACACGGCAGATATGCTGGAGACGCTCGGCCTTCCCACGGAGTCGATGGAGTTGGCGAATCGAGCGCTGACCTTGCCACGCGCCAAGGTGGACGCCACGGAGCTGGCAACCGCTGCAGCCGCACACGAACCAGCCGAGGAAATCACTGGTAATCCGGAAAGCGTGCTCCAGAGTTGCATAGCGAATCTGGCGAGCGTCGAAAGCCGGCAGCGCAGACGAACGGCGATTGAGAAACCGTTGCATCAAAGCCGCGCAGAAGATGGGTCCAAAGCAGCCCGAGGTTCCGGCGGAAGCCGAACGTCATGTGGCACGCGGACAGGCTGGTATGGAGATGGGCCAATCCCCCACCGACTTCGCCGATGCTTCCGCTGAGTTCGAGATGGCCATTCGCCTTGCCCCCTGGTGGCCCGATGCTTACCGAGGACTGGCACTGACCCGCGAGAAAGCCGCCAATTATCAGCAGGCGATTGAAGCTTACCAGTTCTATCTTTTGGCGGCTCCTAACGCGACCGACGCCAAGGAGATCCAGAACAAGATTTACAAACTTGAGTTCGCGGTAGAGAGCGAGCAGAAGCGGGCAATCGAAAAATCCATGTCGCAAAGACAACAGGCCGCACGAACCCAAGGCCTGCAGGGAATATGGCGGGAAAAAGGAAACGGCATGATTTGGCAGGCTGCGATCCAGGATGGGATGTTCACTGCCCACAAGCCCGGATACAGCCAGGACGGGTGGACCTATTCAGGACAATTTTTGATCAAGGCGGCTTTGAAAGGAAACGAGTTGACAGGCACCTTCACTCAACCTCCGTCTGTGGAGTCTAAGAGCGCTTGTGATGTCACTCAGAGCGAACAACCCCTTAACGGCACCATTAGCGAGGATGCAAGGACGATTACCATCAAGTACCAGGCTCCGGTCTACACGAGCGATTACGTCAAAGCGACGCTGTTTACCGTTGCTCGTTGCATAAAGATCCAAAAAATGCGGGACGACTTGAAAATTGTCGTGATCGAGAAACAATAAACTCCGGCTGCATTATGGAGCTCCCACAGCGGTAACACTTGTACGGACGGGTGATCTCGGTCACCCGCCCGAGCCTGTTTTAGATCCGGGAACAAGTTTCCCCAACGCGCCTTTGATATTCAACCTTCAATCCAGATCAGCCACACTCCCCTCGATAATGCTAAATTAGAACGTCCATGTCCGCACCCAATTCTCTCTTTGTCCGCGCCGCCAAGGCCCTACCTACCGAACGGACTCCGGTCTGGTTCATGCGCCAGGCTGGGCGCTACATGGCGGAGTATCGCGCCATCCGCAAACAATACTCCCTGATTGAGATTTGTAAGAAGCCGGAGGTCGCGGCCCAGGTCACCATCGAAGCGGCCGAGATACTCAAAGTAGATGCGGCCATCATCTTCGCCGACCTTCTTCTCCCGCTCGAAGTTATGGGGCTGCCCTTTCACTTCTCCGCCGGGGAGGGCCCGAAAATCGAAAAGCCCGTCCGCGCCGCCGAAGACGTTGCCCGCCTCCGCACCGATCGCGCCGCCGACCTCGGCTATGTTTCTGAAGCCGTGAAGCTCGTCTGCCAGCACTTCGGCGACAAGCTCCCCGTCATCGGTTTTTGCGGCGCGCCCTTCACGCTCGCCAGCTACATGATCGAAGGCGGAGGCTCGCGCAATTATCTTTTCACCAAGAAGATGATGTACTCCGCGCCCGCCGCATGGAACGAACTGATGCGGAAGCTGGTCGCCGTGACCGCCGAGTATTCCACCGAGCAGGTGCGCGCCGGGGCCGACGCCATACAGATTTTCGATAGCTGGGTGGGCTGCCTGAGCGTGGAAGATTATTGCCGCTACGTTCTGCCGCACGCGACCGATCTAGTCAAATGCCTGCAAAAAACCGGAGTGCCCGTGATTTATTTTGGCACCGACAGCTCGACTCTTCTACCCTCGATGCAGGAGACTGGAGCCGATGTCATTGGCCTGGATTGGCGTATCCCGCTCGATACCGGATGGCAGAGCCTTGGCCTGAAAGGCGGAGTGCAGGGCAATCTAGATCCCGTGCTGCTCTTCGCCGATTGGAAAGAACTCAAATCGCGCGCCGAAGATATTTTGTGTCGGGCCGCCGGTCGTCCCGGCCACATCTTCAATCTAGGCCACGGCATTCTTCCCGAAACTCCGGTGGAGAACGTGAAAGCCCTCTGCGATTACATCCGCGAGTGCTCGGCGGAGTTCAAGACAAAACCCAAGACGGAGAGCAAGTAAGGTTTGTATCAGGGCATCGCTTTAGCGATGCCGTAGTTGTTGCGTTACGAAAGCGCCTTTAGGCGCTGGGGGGAGCGAATAGATGACACTCTGCCCGCTGGGTCTCGCCAGCCAATGCTATTGCGCCAATCGGGTGAGTTCGTTTACCGTCTCGGAATTGCCCGCGAAGACCGCCGTGCTGCTGCTCGCCCACGGCAGCCCCGAAAATTCCGATCAGGTCCCCGAGTTCCTAACTTATGTCACCGGCGGACGCCCGCTGCCGCCAGCGGTGGTCGAAGAGATCCGCCGTCGCTATTCGCTAATAGGTTTTTCGCCGCTCCCTTGTTGGACACTTTTGCAAGCCGACCAACTTTCGCAGTTGCTGAAAATGCCGGTCTTCGTCGGCATGAGAAATTGGAAGCCCTTCATCGCCGATGCGGTGGACGCGATTGAAAATCGCGAATACGCCCGCGTCATCGCCATCTGTCTCGCGCCGCAGAATTCGCGCACCAGTGTCGGCCTCTACCACAGCGCCGTTCGTAACGACGCCAGCGGCGAAGGAAATCTTCCCTTCCAGTTGGACTTCGTCGAGGAGTGGCACGATCATCCACTGCTCATAAAAGCCTTCGCCGAGAAACTGCGCGCGGGCTGGGAAAAAGCCAACGCCGAAAGTGGAGCGAAGTTACCCGTGATTTTCACCGCACACAGCGTCCCCGAGCGCACCATCGCCGAAGGCGATCCTTACGAGAGCCAAGCCAAAGAAACCGCCGAGTTAGTAGAGAAAGAGGCTGGCCTGCAAGCCGACGACTGGACTTTCGCCTTCCAGAGTCAAGGCATGTCCGGAGGCGCGTGGATCGGCCCCACGGTAGAGGACACAATCAGAAATCTCAAAGCAAAAGGCCATCGCGGCGTTTTCTTGCAGCCCATAGGATTTCTGTGCGATCACGTCGAAGTGCTCTACGATATTGATATAGCCTTCCAACAGTTCGCGGAAAAAGAAGGCATGCGCCTGTGGCGAGCCGAGTCGTTGAACGGTTCAAAAATATTGACGGCAGCCCTGGCGGAAGTAGTGACGAGCCGAGTAAAAGCACTGGGCATTTAGCTAAGAGCTAGGAGCCAGCAGCCAATAGCTGTATTACATGAAACGCATAGCCATCATCGGCGGCGGGATCTCCGGCCTCTCGGCCGCGCACACGATCGAAGAAAAGCGTCGAGCTGGCGCTTCCGTCAAGTATGTGTTATTCGAATCCAGCCCTCGCCTCGGCGGCGTGATGGTCACCGACCGCATTGACGGCGACGGCTGCCTGGTCGAAGCCGGGCCCGATTCCTTTCTCACCGAGAAGCCCTGGGCTGCCGACCTCTGCCGCAAGATTGGATTGGGCGACCAACTCATCGGATCGAACGACTCCAAACGCAAGACCTACATCGTAAGGAAGAACAAACTGCGGGTGATGCCCGATGGGCTCATGTTCATGGTGCCGACCAAGATCATGCCCACCGTGTTCTCGCCGCTTTTTTCCTTGCGCACAAAAATTCGCATGGCTGCGGAATGGTTTCATCCGCCGCGCGTTCATCCGCCAAACCAGGCCTCCGAAGATGAAACCGTTGCCGAGATGGTCGAACGCCATTACGGTCCTGAGATGGTCGAGCTGCTTGCCGATCCGCTTCTCTCGGGGGTGTACGGCGGCGAAGCTTCGGATTTGAGCGTGCGTGCCGTGTTGCCTCGCTTCGCCGACATGGAATCAAAATATGGCAGTCTGGGCCGCGCCATGCTCATAGTTCGCAAGGAAGCTCGTAAGGAAGCGCGCAAAAAAATGGGCGCGGCGGCAAACGTCCCAACGCGGCCGCTGTTCACTTCGCTGAAAGAGGGCATGCAGCAGATGGTCGATGCCCTGGTCGCGCGTCTGGATGCGAACGCGTTAAAGACGTCGTCGCTGGTACAGTCGGCGATCCCGCAGGATGAGGCCTGGACTGTTTCTGCCGGATACCAGAGCGACCGCTTCGACGCAGTGATCGTCGCGACCCCAGCGCACGTCGCGGCGGACGTGCTGCAAGCTGCGGATGAAAATCTGGCGCGCGAGCTGGGCGAGATTCAGTACAGCTCTTCGGTGACCGTCACGCTCGGTTACAACGAAAGAGTACGCCGCTCGCTTCCGCCGGGCTTTGGATTTCTGGTGCCGCGCAGTGAAGAACGCCGCATGCTCGCGGCCACTTTCGTCCACAACAAATTCCCTCACCGTGCGCCAGAGAATCGCGCCATCGTCCGCTGCTTTCTCGGCGGCGTGCGCGACAAACAGATCCTGGAAGCGAGCGAAGAAGAAATTCTCGCAATCGTTCACGACGAACTGCGGCAGATCATCGGCCTCGTTGCCGAACCTCTGTTTGCGCGCGTCTATAAGTGGAAGTCCTCGATGGCGCAGTATTCGGTCGGCCATCTCGAACGCTTGCAGCGCATCGAATCGCTCCGCCAGAAACTTCCCGGTCTGGCGCTCGCCGGCAACGGTTATAGCGGCATCGGCGTCCCCGACTGCGTCCGCTCCGGCGCCGAAGCGGCCGGCAAAATCCTCGCTGAGATGGGAATGTGGTCGGCGGCGTGAAAATCAGTGGCGAGTTTCTAGCCGCGAGCTGCGAGCGAAAAAATGTAGGGGGTTGCTAGAAGCTCGCAGCTCGAAGTCCGCAGCCACTTCCGCCCACTCTGATATTCTGGATTCTTCACACTCCTACTCTCATGACCGTTGCGTCCACGAGCCGATGGAAGATCGTTGTTGCCTTCGGTCTAGTCTATGTCTTCTGGGGTTCGACTTATCTGGGTATCCGCATCGCAGTGGAGCAGATTCCTCCGGCCACTATGTGCGCCGCGCGCTTTCTGATTGCGGGCGTGGTCATGCTCGCGTACTGCGCGCTGACCGGACGCCGCATTCGTTTTTCCGCGCGCCAGCTTGGTCATCTTGCGGCCGTCGGCATTCTGCTGTTGATGGGCGGCAATCTCACGCTTTCTTACGCGGAGCGGGTCGTTCCTACTGGCTTGGCAGCGCTGCTGATCGCGGTCACTCCCCTTTGGTTTCTAGTGCTCGACAGCCTGTTGCTGGGCGATCATCACATTTCGCGGCGCGGCAAGATCGGGATCGCAATCGGCATAGCCGGAGTGGTTGTGCTCATCTGGCCCGATCTTTTGCAGTCTACTTCGCATTCCAATTCCCTGGGCCATCGCGAACTCTGGTGGTCGCTCGGGTTGCAACTTGGATCGCTCAGTTGGGCGCTCGGCTCGGTGCTCTCGAAAAAATGGCAGCCTGCGGCGACCGATCCGTTCGGCGCAATCGCGTGGCAGATGACTTTCGCCGGGATCGGAATTCTGATTTTCGCGCTGCTCGTCGAGAAACCTTCGAGCATAACCTGGACTTACCGCGGAGTGGCCGCGATCCTCTATCTCGTGGTGTGCGGTTCCTGGATCGGCTACACGGCTTATATCTGGCTGCTCCAGCACGTCCCAATCTCGAAGGTTTCCACTTACGCCTACGTCAATCCCGTGGTCGCGGTCTTTCTCGGATGGCTGGTTCTCGACGAGCGCATCGACCGCTACATCGCGATGGGAAGCGCGATCATCGTAGCTTCGGTGGTGCTGGTGACGAGCGCGAAGGTCTCAAAGCGGACAGCGACGGAAGAGCTTCCTGCGGTCGAGGCTGCGGGAGATTAGCTGTCAGCTATCAGCTCTCAGCTTTCAGTTAAAACGGCGCTTTTTCTAAGGGCGTTTTTCCTTGTTTTTCGCCTATTTACTAAAAAGGTATTAACCCGTGTTGACTACACCCCCCTCCCCCCCGGTCTTCTGGAATCATAGACTTAGGAAGAAATTCCCGCCAGGTCTTTGGGCTTAAAGGACTTAGAGGTAAAGTATTTCGGAATAAGGACTTAGCTCCTAAAATTGCGCTGAAAATGGGTTTGGGGCAGCTTCGAGGGGCGTCTTGGTTAACGGGCACGCCTCGGAACTGCCCCAATCAGATGTTCAATAATTATGGTCGCGTGCGGCGGGTCTTAAGTCAACGGAATTCGATCACAGCCTTTACTTACCTATAAAATGTTTATGAGGAACGGTGTGGTGAGAAAAAGCAATTTTGCGTTGCGTACAAAAGCATACTTCACGGCGCGGGCGCGCAGCGCCGACCCTGCCAAGATCGCTCGCATTCTGAAGCGGGTTGGGAAGGGGAATCCGCCTGTGGAGGGGGACGAGCTTCCGCCGGAGTTCGCGGTGCAGAAGAAGAGAATGGTTCCTGCTACTAAAGTTTTTCGCCCGTAGCTATTTGGCTGGCGAGAAGAAATGTTTTGGGATACTCGCCCTCGCCGCACAGTTTGAAAGAGCCGAAATCCTTATACCACGGCCCTGTGGGGACATTCGGTCGGGTCTCTAGCCAAATCCGAAGTTGGTTGAGATCGTCGAGGCTGATATTACGGTCGCGCATTCGCTCGATCAGATGGTCGCGGATGGCGGCGGGAATTCGCGGCCAGATTTCAATCTGCGGCATTATTCACCGAAAACCAGACGGCCCAAATCGTCGCCCAGTCGCTTCGCCTGTTCGGGATCGCTCTCGGCGCGGAAGCGTTCGGCAAGGTCGAAGAATGCCTTCTCTTTCTGTTTTCGCGCTTCGATACCCAACTCAATGAGTTCCACCAGAACACGGTTATCGCTCAAGCGCTGGCTCTTGGCCATACGATCTACTTGTTTAGCAATGGGAGCGGGGAGGGAAACGCTCCGTCGGACATGTTTTGTCACCGGCATGGCATCATTATACACCAGTTTGGTGCATTCTTGGCGAACTGGCTAGAGTGCCAGCGTGGTATTCTTTTCGGAAGGTGAACGATGAGTAACGTCAAACAGGATGTTGAGTCGCTGTTGAACAGGCTGCCGGACAACGTGTCGGTTGAAGACATCCAGTACCACCTCTACGTTCTCGACAAGGTGCGGCGCGGGTTGGACGATGCCCGCGTCAATGGCACTTTGTCGCAGGAGGAAGTGGAAACTCGCTTCAGCAAATGGCTCACCGAATAGTCTGGTCCTCGCATCCCACGTCTCGAAAACCGCGAGACGTGGGGCACCCGGCTATTAAACCCTACCGGAATTGGCTGAACGTCTTGAGCAACTTCATTGTTGCCTCATAATCCAATCGATCTCCATCGAAATCGCACCGGTAGAGACCCTGCAGGTTACTTGGCAACGTTACGCCCTTCTCGACGAGAAGGATGACCTTCTTCCCATAAAGTGCCATCGCAGCGCCAATCTCGATTAGGACGTTGTCGTTGATCTTGTTTTGCTTTTTGCCGTCGCGATCAGTGTATTCCCCCTCTGCACCCACGTGAATAACTCCGGCTGCACACGAACGCATATCCTCGAAAACTTTTTCTGGTACTGGAATGGCGGTTGCTTCACGTTCGACAGATATAACCGGCTCAAAGTTGCCAAATGCGAGCAGTTCCTTGATTTGAGCCGCAATAGCCTTTTGCTTGCCGTGAGAAATGAAAACTCGGTTGGTCTTAGGATCAGGAATCGCCGTAGCGGGGCGTGGCGCTGTCGATACCGCCGCCGGGGCAATCCCTTCCTCGCCCGGGCCTTCAGCGCTCATGTCGTGCTCTGGCAGTGCGGGGGTGGCAGTTGGTGCGGGCACGCCTGGTGAGTCTAGATTCACAAATGGCCCGGTGGGAGTATCCCGAATGATCCCAGCGTACTTTCCGTTTGCCTTCACAATCTCCAGCGCCGATGGGGCTCGCTCCGGTAATATGCCGAGAGACTTCAAGACGTTAGCGCCGATCGTGTCGTTTGGGAACTTGGCACGGCGGTATTTTTCAAAGAACTCCTTTAGTATGCGAGGCTTCATGATAGCCTCACGACGGGCGGCAATGTCGTCGCCCTCGTTCTCGGGTGCCACAAGCTTGCGTCCGAGTGGCGTCAACTTAATCCTGTTTGCGGCTAGCCCGCCAGTTGTCAGACCATATGCGATGGAACTTCCTGTCAGATTTTGCCAACCACTGCTCGTCGGGCTAATGCCAATTGCGAGGGCGATATCGGGTGGCGATGCTTCGCTTGCTGCAAAATTATCAACCAACGCAGCGGCAATCTTTTGAGCTTGTTGCAGTTCCGATTGTGGAAAGTCGGCCTGCCTAAAATATGCGCGCTTCGCCGCTGTCTCTTTACTCTCTTCCGGGGCGCTCGTAACTGCTTTCTTGCCGGCCATAGCTCCGCTCCTCTTCATCCATACAAGAGAGAAGCGTACAACCCGGCTCCGATAAGGTCAACGGTCAAAATAATTCCCTCCCGTCCGTAACGACAGCCAAAAAAGGCGGACAGGAGTGTCCGCCCTACACGGGATTATTGCCTGATCCTCGGGTTCACCGCCGAGTACAGTAAGTCGGTCAGAAAGTTCACCGCGACATAGGTCAAGCCAATCGCCAGAATGCATCCTTGCACAAGATAGTAATCGCGGTTGGCGATGGCTTGGATGGTTAGGCGTCCTATGCCGGGCCAGGAGAAGATGGTTTCAGTCACGATGGCTCCGGCCAGCAGAGCGCCGAATTGCAATCCTAAGACAGTTAGGATTGGGATCATGGCGTTGCGCAGGGCGTGACGATAGACTACCGTGCGTTCGGGCAGGCCTTTGGCGCGGGCGGTGCGGATGTAGTCTTGGCCTAACTCTTCGAGCATGGAGGTGCGGACCATGCGGGTCAGGATCGCGGCCAGCGCTCCGCCCATGGTGATGGCGGGGAGCACGAGATGGGCGAGGCTGCCGGAACCGGAGACGGGCAGCCATCCCAGCTTGACCGCGAATAACAAGATCAGCACCGGGCCGAGCGCGAAGTTTGGAAACGACAGGCCGAAGAGGCTGACCACGCTTAGCACGCGGTCGTCCCACAGATTGCGGCGCTGGGCCGAGCGCACTCCCGCCGGAATGGCCAGAACAATCGCTACGAACAACGACGCCAAAGTAAGTTGCAGGGTGAAGGGATAGCGCTGGACGATCAACTTCGTAACTCCCTGATTGAAGCGCAGCGACTTGCCTAAGTCTCCGTGGAGCACGCCGCGCCAGTAATTCAGATATTGCCGGCCGAGCGGCACATCGAGTCCGTAGGCGTGCCGAGCGGCTTGGATGTCTCCGGCGGCGGCGCCTTCTCCCAGCATCTGCTGAATGGGATCGCCGGGGACGAAGTGGATCAGCAGGAAAACGGTGGAGACGACGAGCCAGACGACCGGCAGGGTGTAAAGCACGCGGGAGATGATGTAGCGCGGCACGGCCACTACGTTCTCACAAATAACGCTTCGGCCGCAATGGCTTGACTCAAAGGTTAGGGCTTAGCTTCCTTTTTCCCGTTCGAAAGGCTTCTGCATGTAGCGGCGGCATTCCTCGAGCGCTCCTTGTGTATCGTCGTTGGTTTGGATGGCCTGGCGGTATTCATTGACGGCGCGTTCGCGCTGGCCGGTCACGTCAAAAATCTTGCCCAGTTGCAAGTGGCTCCAAACCTCGGTCCAGCGCGGCTCGCCGTCGCCATTCAGCGATTCGCGATAGGCGTTGGCCGACGCCTGATAATTCTTTTGCAGGAAGAACACCTCGGCAATCCGGTAGTGGGCGAGCGAACTGTTCTTGTTGACTTCGAGCGCTTTGTTAAATTCGCCGAGCGCTCCCGCCAGATCGCCTTGCTGGATCAGGCCCTGTCCGCGCACGATGGCGGAGCGCAGCTTGATGTCGGCAGAATTGGTCAGCACGCGGTGTTCGGGATCGACCGAGATGCGCCGCGGGCGTCCAAAGGTTTCCACCGAAAACGGAGAGTCCGTGCCCACCACCTCAATGCGTTTCTCTTCCGTTCGTCCGTCGGTGTCGATTCTCAGATCCACTGGCATGCGGAACAGATCCAGGTCCTGGGTGATGGCGCCGACAACGCGGAAGCCCTTGTTGTTGCCCAGCCGGTAGCACGTGTATTTCGCCTTGAACTCGGGAGCGCTGGTCGAATCCATCCACTGCGAGTAGAACCAGGTGAGCTTTTCGCCGTACACAGTTTCGCTGAGTTCGCGGAAATCGTCGGTGGTTGCGGATTTGCCCGCATAATTAGTGGCGAAATCGCGCATGATCTTCAGATAATTCTTCTCGCCCACAACCCAGCGGAGCATGTGCAGGATCATGGCGCCCTTGTCAGTCACGAGCGACTGAAATTCGGGAGAAAAATAGTCGAGTTTGGCGGCGCTCGAAAGCGGCACGCTGTCATAGGCGAGCGCGCCCACCGACATGTCCTTCACCATTTCCTCGAGTCCGGCCGCGCCCGCCGCGCTTTCCACGTAGCGAGCTTCGGAGTAGCGCGCGAAACCGTCCTCGATCCACCAGTCGTCTTTCGATGCCGGGCTCACCGAGACGCCCCACCACTGATGGGCAATCGTATTGGCGAGCAGCCGGTAGTTGGTCTTCTCCGTAATGGCGCGGGCCGAAATCGCCGCGATTTCCGGCGCCCATGCCGAGGGCACCGTGTCATCGGGAAGCTCAACGATTTTCAACCGCGTCGAGGGCGCGTTCCCATATTGCGTGACGAAGTAAGTGAACGCCTTGACCGCCGTCGCCGCGTATTCCGCGCCCAGCACTTGTTTATCGGGCTTGAAGAACACCTGCAGATCGACGCCCGCCTCATCGCTCTTGAATTCCTGGAACGTGCCGGCAACGATCGTGCCGGGAAAACTCGGCTTGTCCCAAGTGAAGGTGAAGGTCTTGGAGCTTGCGAGCTCGGTCGCGGGCGGCTTCTTTGGATTTGAATTTGAAATTGCGTTTGCCGCTGCCGCCGACTGCTCCTTCCCGCTGCCGATCACGACCATGTGCGCCGGGACGGTCACGTTGATGGTCGCAGTAAAGCGGTTGACGCCGTATCCCGCAACCGGGAACCACAGTCCAGAATAAAGCAAGTAGCTGGTATCGGGGCCGACGTAGGCGAGCTTCAATCCCTCCACCGGGCTGTCGTCGGCGTTTTCCAGCGTGCCTTCGTATTCGAAGGTGAAAGTGGTGCTCGCATTTTTTGCGATCCCGCTGTTGAGGGAGAAGCGCACGGTCGAATCCTGCGTGTTGCGCTCGGGAGTGAGCGGCTGGTTGTCGGCGTCCGTGAGCTTCGTAATGCGGAGTGCGTTGTTCAATTGAAACGTGACTACGTTGAGGTCTTCGAGCGCCGTGACCTTGACCGTGGCGCGCGCGGTGAGCTTGTGCGTCTGGGGCAGGAGTTCAACGTCGATCTGGTAGTCGTCGGCGCGCAGGCGCGTCTTCTCGGCCGCCAACGCCGGCCGGTCCGCAGCTACGGTAAGAAACAAACCCAGTAAAAAAACAACCGATGAACCGAGCGCTCGGCGCGCCGGTTGAGAGTGGCAGAGCTTCAAGTAGAGTCTCCTGGCGAGCACAACACTTTCTAAGATGTTAATTTTCCCGCAAAAGATGCTGTAAGGACAAGGGCGGGGGAAATTTGTTTGGCCGGAACTTATCGGATCGTTATCAGCGGAGCATTTTCAGGATGATCTCCGCCGCCCTTTCCGAAGGATGCGCTCCGCCGCTCGCTTGCTTCAGTTTTGCCTTCACCGCCGCCAATCGCTCGATCATGCGCGCCCGCGGCCCGCCGTCGGGGATGATCTTGTTCATCTCCGCGACGACGTTATCCACTGTGAACTTGTGCTGCACCAGTTCTGGGACAACCTCTTCCCCGGCAATCAAGTTGATCATGGCAAAGTAAGGGACCTTCACGCGCGGCTTGCCCAGCGCATAGGTCAGCCGAGATACGCGGTACACCATGACAAAGGGAGTGCCCATGAGCGCGGCTTCAACCGTGGCCGTGCCGCTGGCAACGATCCCGGCGCGCGAGTGAAACAATGCAGGCAAAGCATCGGGGACGAGATGAATCTTCCCCTGTAGAGACGCGGCTTGCCGCGTCTCTTTCTGCGTAGCTATCCATTTTTTGAAAAACGCTGCGTCGAGCGTGCGCGCCACGGGCAACAGGAATTCGTAGCCGCCGCTTAGTCGATCTTTCTGCAAACAATCTTTCTGCAAACGATCTGCCGCTTCAAGGATCGTCGGCAGGTTCATACCCGCTTCTTTGCGGCGGCTGCCCGGCATCAGCGTGATCCAGGGCTTCGCGGCGTCGAGCCGATTCTCGGTCGCATACGCGTCGCGAGTAATCGCAGGCGCGGGCAAATCGGCCAGCGGATGGCCAACAAAGGTCGCGTCCACTCCGCGATCGCGATAGAACTTTTCTTCGAAAGGAAAAATCACCAGCGCCTTGTTGACATACTTGCGCAGCAACTTCACGCGCCCCTGCCGCCACGCCCAAAACTGCGGGCAGACGTAGTAAACCACGGGAATGCCGCGCTTGCGCATCTGCCGCGCCACGCGCCAGTTGAAGGACGGAGCGTCGATGACAATGGCCAGCGCCGGGCGTTTATCGTTATCATCGGCCGCGCGAATCAATTTCCGATAGAGCCCCAAGATCTTCGGCAGACGGCTAAGAACCTCAGTGATGCCGACAACCGCCAGGTCTTTCGCATCCACAACAATTTCGCAGCCTGCAGCGCGCATTTGCTCTCCGCCCGCGCCGAAAAATTCAAGCTGCGAGCCTTGTGTGGTGACGGGGCTTTGCCCCGCCGGGGCGGGGCCAAGCCCCGTTACCACACGAGCAGAACTGACCGCTGCCCGCCGCAGCGCTTCAATTAGCTGCGCGCCATACATTTCGCCCGAAGCTTCACCGGCTGAGATTAGGATGTGCAAGAGAGTATTGTAAAAGGCGCGACCAGCCTCACGACGTCAGTCGCTAATCGCAACGGGCGTGAAGTCGTGTTTCCTTGGATCGTAAACGTAGAAAGAACTTGCGCTTTCATCTTTGAAAAACTCTATCGCCGCGTGCTTGATCACAAGAGTTTTAGGTTCTTCCTTCCCGCATTCCCAATAGTCTTTTCCGCATGCCGTTTCGTATTTTCCTGGCTTTACGGCTGCAATGCCCATCACGTCAAGAAAGGCGATGTCCATTTCTTCAAGACAATGCCAATCACAACCCTTAGGGGTCGTGAGACAGACAAAGAAACCGAGTTTCGACATCTCCTTATTGACGAGAAGATATGCTTTGTCTCTGATTCCGTCCCCATTGAAGTCGCCGATCGCCACCAAAAAGTGGTTTGCGTCCTTTCGTCTGAAATCTTGACCGGTGAGATTGGTCGGCGGGGTGTGCCAACCTTTCGGTAATTCCTGTGCCGAGCAGACGCCGACAAGGGCGACGAGGATGAGTGCAAGTACTCTACATGTAAACGGTCGGAACGCGGGAATGGGTAAGAGCGCCATGCCAATAATGTTAGGCCATACACTCGTCTCAGCCTATGTTACCCAAGTGCAGCGCAGTTCAAGTCCGATGCCGCTATAGTTCACTGGTTCCCAGCGATGCCCATTCGGCTGGGTCTAGTCGTCCGCGTTCGCAGTGACTGCGGGGGCCCCCGCCGGCATCTCCTGGTCCTTATATTGCAATTGATAGAGTTTGTAGTAAATTCCGCGCTGGGCGAGCAGTTGCTGGTGCGATCCCATTTCGCGGACCTGGCCTTTGTGCATCACGATGATCTTGTCGGCGCGCTGGATGGTCGAGAGCCGGTGGGCGATAATCAGCGCCGTGCGGCCTTCCACCATGCGGTTGAGCGCGTCGCGCACGCGGAACTCGGTCTCCGTATCCACGCTCGAAGTCGCTTCATCGAGAATCAGAATCTTCGGATTGTGCGCCAACGCGCGCGCGAAACTGATGAGCTGCTTCTGTCCTGTCGAGAGCGTCGAGCCGCGTTCGCGTACTTCTTCTTTGAATCCTCCGGGCAAGGTCCGGATGAAGTCGGCGAGGTTGACGTCCTCCGCCGCCTGCTCCACGTCCGCGTCTTGAATGCGCGCCGTCCCCAGCCGGATGTTGCCCTCGACCGTGCCGCTAAATAGAAACGGATCTTGCAAGACGACGCCGAAGCGGCTGCGCAGGTCGTCGAGATCCATCTCCTTGATATCCACGCCGTCGATGCGGACCGCTCCGCGCTGCACGTCATAGAAGCGCATGAGCAGCGAGATCAGCGTGGTCTTGCCCGCCCCGGTGTGTCCGACGACAGCGATGGTCTCGCCCGGTTCGAGCGCAAAGCTTACGTCACGCAGGACCCAGTCGGGATCGGATTCTTGCGTGGTGACGGGACTTTGCCCCGTCCCGGCGGGGCGGAGCCCCGCCACCACACCTGCGTTGTACGCGAACCACACGTGATCGAATTCAATTCGTCCCGGCCCCCGCGGTTGTTTCGCGATCGCTGGCGAGGTGATCTCAATCTTCGTATCCAGCAGCTTGAACACGCGTTCACCCGCCGCCATCGCCGATTGCAGGATGTTGTACTTCTCGCTCAAATCCAGGATCGGACGGAAGAAACGCAGCGCGTACTGTATGAACGCGGCCAGCACGCCAATCGACGCCACATCCTGCACGACGTGAAAAGCGATCAGGCTCTTCCTGGAGAATCCAAAGGCCACACTGGAAACGGCCGCGTGCCGAAGGATATCATTCCCGCCGAACCAGATGATGCTGGCAATGGCAATCGAAGACAAAAAGTCAACCACTGGGTAATACACGGAGTAGGCCATGATGGCGTCTTTAAATGCCTTCATGTGCGAGGCGTTGATGCCGGAAAACTTATTGAAGGCGCGCTTTTCGCGATTGAAAAGCTGCAAGACCAGCATTCCCGAGACCGCTTCCTGCAGATAAGAGTTGATGCGGGCAATGGCGGTGCGGATGCGCCGGTAGGAATCGCGCACCTTGTCGCGAAAAATCAGGGTCGCGTACACGATGAGCGGAAGCACGGTGAAGGTAATCAGCGCCAGCTTCCAGTTCATCAACATCATGATGCCGATGATGCCGGCCAGCACGAAGACATCTTCAAAAATGGAGACCACGCCCGCCGTAAACATTTCATTCAGCGCATCTACGTCGGTGGTCACGCGGGTCACGAGGCGCCCGACCGGATTCTTGTCGAAAAACGCGACGTGGATGTGCTGCAGGTGGCGAAAAATCTGCCGGCGCAGATCGAACATCACCTTCTGCCCTGTCCACTGCATCAGGTAGGTCTGGACGAACTCCAGCGCGAAAGTGAAGATGAGAATTCCGACGTAGAGCCCGCCAATCTGCGCGATGCCGGTCAGCGGAGTGCCGCTCAGCCGGTCGCCAATCCAGGAATGTGAGTTGGGCGATTTCGCCAGGTATTTGTCAATGGCGATCATGGTGAGGAACGGCCCCAGCACGTCCAACCCCGACTTCAGAATGATGGCCGCGAGCGCCACCACCACGTGCCATTTATAGGGACGCAGGTACGTCAGCAGCCGCCGCATCAGCCGGCCGTCGTACGCTTTGCCTAATACTTCTTCTTCCTGATTGGAGGCCATCGGTGGAGTTAAGAAAACGAGACCCGGAATT
Source organism: uncultured Acidobacteriaceae bacterium (assembly GCA_963827765.1). Taxonomy (GTDB): domain Bacteria; phylum Acidobacteriota; class Terriglobia; order Terriglobales; family Acidobacteriaceae; genus Acidiflorens. The sequence goes on along the minus strand of CAWHBX010000002.1, from coordinate 1,574,461 downwards.
ACCCTGATTAAGACTACCCTATACCGTTTTCATCGTTAGTGTAAACCTCGACATGGGCAATTCCGCAGCGGCTTCCAGGAGACGGCTGGCAGGGGCAATTGCCGGGCGCCCAAGCCCTTCCTTGACACCCCGTTTTCAGCCCATTATTCTTAGACATTGCTCCCTGAGAGACTTTCGTCTCCGTGCGCACTTCCGCGGGCCTTTGCGGTAATTGGAGTGGGGGCGGCGGAGGTTCCAAGTTCCAATGTTCATCGAACTTAAGGACCTGGAAATTCACCCGGTAGATTTCCGGGAGGAATTCAAACCGGGCGTGATCGATCTGGGCGCGGAGATGCGGCAACGGTCGCCGCTCTGCAGCGAGGGCCGGGCGGACCTGGTCGAGGAGCACCACGGCAAGCATAAGGTGGTGCAGGACATCCGGCTGAAGGGCAAGCTGGAGACGAGCCTGGAAGTGGCTTGCGCGCGCTGCCTCGATCCGGTCGTACACGAGGTGTCGCGCAGTTTCGATCTTTTGTACCGTCCGCTGGGGGCCGACTCGGGGCACGAAGAGCTTTCGGTCACCGACGCCGAGGCTGAGATCGGGTATTACGAGGGCGAAGGGTTGTTGCTGGAAGACACGCTGCGCGAGCAGGTTTTGCTGGCGCTGCCGTTGAAGACGGTTTGCCGCGAAGATTGCAAAGGTTTGTGTCCGCACTGCGGCAAGAACTTGAATGAAATTCAGTGCTCGTGCGTGGACAAGGTAGAAGATCCGCGCTGGTCGGCGCTGAAAGAAATACGGGACAAGCTGTAGAAACCAGTTGCCAGTGGCCAGTACCCAGTTGCCAGTTGTCACTGTGCGCCGGGTTGACTGGCAACTGACGGCTGGCAACTGGCAACTGAAAAGGAACATCATGCCGAATCCGAAACGCAGACATTCACAAAGGCGCACCGCTACGCGGCGCGCGCACGACTCGCTATCGAAACACTCGCTGTCGGAGTGTCCGAACTGCCATGAGCGGAAGATGCCGCACCGCGCCTGCCCGAAGTGCGGGACCTACAAGGGGCGAGAAGTTATTGAGGTTGCAGAGAAGTCCTAAATTTCTTACATGCCTAGCGTAATCGCACTGGATGCGATGGGGTCCGACAAGGCGCCGAAGCCGGAGATTGAAGGCGCAATGCAGGCGGCGCGCCAGCACGGCGTGCGCGTGCTGCTCGTCGGACCGGAACCGCAATTGCGGACCGAACTGGCGCGCTATCCCGGCGCGCGGCTGCTGCCCATTGAAGTCGTTCACGCCAGCGAAACGATCGCCATGCACGACAAAGTGGAGGCGATCCGCGCCAAGCGCGATTCGTCCATCCGCGTCGGGCTGCGCCTGGTGCGCGAAGGCCGCGCCGCGGGCTTTGTGACAGCGGGCAACACGGGCGCCGCCATGGCCACGGCCAAAGTGGTGCTGGGCGCGCTGCCGGGCGTGGACCGTCCGGCGCTGGCGGCGGCGTTTCCCACGATCCATAACACGGCCGCCGTTCTGCTCGACGTGGGCGCGAACGTGGATTGCACCCCCAATAATCTTCAGCAATTCGCGGTGATGGGGGACATTTATTGCCGTTCGATTTTTGGCGTGGAGCATCCGCGAGTAGGGCTGCTTTCGATTGGAGAAGAAGAAGTCAAAGGCAACGAGCTGACGCGCGAGGCGTTTCCGCTGCTCAAGCGGCTTCCGATCCACTTTATCGGTAATGTGGAAGGCAGCGATTTGTATAACGGGCAGGTGGATGTGCTCGTGGCCGACGGATTTATCGGCAATGTTGCGTTGAAGACTTCGGAAGGCCTGGCGCGGCTGGTGCAGACCGTGCTGAAAGAAACCTTGAAGGCGACGATCACGCGGCAGATGGGCGCGCTGCTTTCGCGCAACGCGTTTTCCGATTTCAAAAAGCGGCTGGACCACACCGAGTATGGCGGCGCGCCGCTTCTGGGCGTGAAAGGCGTGTGCATCGTCACGCACGGATCGTCGAATGCGAATGCCATCAAGAACGCGGTGCGCGTGGCGGCGGAATTCGCCGAGGGCAAAGTCAACGAAGCCATCGAGCGGGAATTGGCGGGACTACAGCATTTAGCATTTAGCACTTAGCTCCTCCGCGGCATGGGGAGTTTGGCTAACGGCCAAGTGCTCATTGCTAAATACTGTGAACATTTCAATGACAACTTTAAATTCTCCTGTTGTTTTTTTATTTCCCGGCCAGGGTTCACAAACCGTGGGCATGGGCAAAGAGCTGGCCAGCAACTACGCGATTGCGCGTCAAACTTTTGAAGAAGCCGACGAGACACTGGGCTACAAGCTCTCCGAGGTTTGCTTTGAAGGGCCGGAAGAAAAGCTGAAGCTGACCGAGATCACGCAACCGGCGATCTTGACGGCGTCGGTGGCGGCGTGGCGCGTGCTGCAGGAAAAAGGTGTGAAGCCGGACCTTGTTTCCAACTATGCTGCCGACTATGTTGCCGGGCACAGTCTGGGCGAGTATTCGGCGCACGTGGCCGCGGGCACGCTGACCTTTGCCGACGCGGTGCGGACGGTCCGTAATCGCGGCAAGTATATGCAGGAAGCGGTGCCGGTGGGCGTGGGCGCGATGGCGGCGATTCTTGGGATGACGCTCGACAAGGTTGGCGACATTGCGAACGAAGCGGCGCAGGGAGAAGTTTGCCAGGCGGCGAACATCAATTCGCCCGAGCAAATCGTGATCTCGGGCCACGCCGGCGCCGTGGAGCGCGCCATCAAGCTCGCGACCGATCGCGGAGCCAAGAAGACCGTGAGCCTGCCGGTAAGCGCTCCTTTCCATTGCGCACTGATGCAGCCGGCGCAAGACCGTCTGGCGAAGGATTTGAGCGCGCTGAGTTTTCAGAATCCGTCGTGCCCGGTGGTGTGCAATGTAGATGCGGCGGTGGTCGTTTCGGCGGAGGCTTCGCGCGAAGCCCTGATTCGCCAAGTTACCGGCGCGGTGCAGTGGGAGCCGTCCTTGCGGCTGCTGATCGAAAAAGGCGCCAGCCTGTTTATTGAAGTCGGTCCGGGAAAAGTTTTGTGGGGCCTGATGCGGCAGATCGACCGCTCGAAGACCTGCCTGACGGTGGGCGATGAAGCGTCGCTGCAAAAGACACTGGCGCAGATTGCGGCCAAGGCGGCGTAGAACGCAGATTGCAGAGTACCTGTAGCATCCATTCGGGGAAGTCTTGCCGCATCCTGATTCCACAGTCTCTGCCTTTTTAATCTTCACTCCAGCCAGGCGTAAACAATCGCTGCCGACGAATTACGGGCGTGGCAGACGGGCCGCCGGCGCAAGTGTCAATATTTCGGCACCAGATATTTGGCAGCGACCGGGCGTATTTCTCCGACGCCGTGGCGATTTCACCCACTATTCGTAGTCATGCCGCGAAGCCAAAATAATGTTTTCAACCACTTGCGCAAAAGAAAAAACGGTCGCATAATTGCAATCGAATTAAACGCTACAAGGAGCCCTCCCCCATGTGGATCCGTGAAAGCGATACATATGTTCATTGGAACTGGACTGCTATTTTTTCCTTCACTGCGTCGCTGGCTGTGAGTCTGGCGATTTGGAGAGGTTTATTCCGGGCCGTGCAGTTGCTGGTGAAGTAGAACGAGAAGTTTAGACAGATTTAAGAAGTGAAGTGAATACGAAGACTGACATCTGTCAGCGCGGCGCGGGGCTACCCGGAAAAGCTGCCGACGGGAAGATCCGCAAAATTACGGGTCCGCAACAAAAAACCATTTCTAAGTAGCTCGATTACCCTCATAGCCTGTGGCGAATGTGAGGATTCACCATTCAATCCTCAATTTGCCAGATTTTGTCATCCCGAGAGAAGCGAGGGATCTGCATTTTCGCGGCAAACTGCAGATCCCTCGCTTTGCTCGGGATGACAATTCATGAAAAGTGTTGCTCATCCGCCGCTCTCCGACTTTCACCACGGGCTGCTCAGGGGCTAAAGCCCAGATCCTTTTTTGCTCCTTGCGGCACGACTGAAGTCGTGCCCTTCCCGTTCCAATCAAAGGCTGCGCTATCCGTGAAAATGCTCTAACGCTCCGCAAGACTACCGATCACTATCGCGCATAGTGCAGCAGCGAGAATACGTCGTACTTCGCCAGTTTCTCGCGGCCTTTCAGGAAGTCGAGTTCAACCACAAACGCCAGCCCCGCAATTTCCGCGCCCAGGCCGCCGGCCAGTTCGGTGGTCGCGGCCGCCGTTCCGCCGGTGGCGAGCAGGTCGTCCACGATCAAAACGCGCTGGCCTTTTCCGATGGCATCTTTGTGGACCTCCAGCGTGTTGCTGCCGTACTCCAAGTCGTAGCTGATCCTCACCGTTTCGGCGGGCAGCTTTCCCGGCTTGCGCACCGGAACGAATCCCGCTTTCAACCGGTAGGCCAGCGCCGGGGCGAAGATAAATCCGCGCGCCTCCATGCCCAGCACCAGGTCGATCTTCTGGCCGGTATAGTGTTCCGCGAACGCGTCAATCAGACGCGCGAGACCGGCTTTGTCCTTAAGCAGCGTGGTGATGTCGTAGAACAGGATGCCTTTTTTCGGAAAGTCGGGGACCTCCCGGATCAGCTTTTTCATTCCGTCGCAATCCACTGGCTTGGCCGGCGTCTTGGTTGACATTGGGGTTGTCATCTTAAAGTTGGGCTCCTCGAATTAAAGTTACGATCCTCGAACTTGAAATGAAGTCAGGCCGGCGACCGGTTGAGCTTCGGACACGTCCACGTCATCAATGCGCGCCGCGCGCGGGCCTTCGCGCAATCGCGAGTGCAGACCTGCCAACTGGTCGCGCGTTCCCTGGGCCAGGATTTCCACCGTGCCATCGGGATTGTTGCGCACCCATCCCGCAATTTTCAAGATGTGCGCTTCGCGCTCGACGAACCAGCGGAAGCCGACGCCTTGGACGCGTCCGCGCACCAGAAAGCAGCGAGCTTGGATGGAAGTTCGCTCAGTGGAAACCATGGGAAATATTGGTAATTTGTAATTGGAAATTTGCAATTGGGAAAGCGGGCCGACCCGCGGATTCAATTACCAATTACAAATTTCTCGTACTTCAACTACTACGCTCTCGACAAATACGTTCCTTCCGCCGTGTCCACCTTGATCTTCTCGCCTTCATTGATGAACGGCGGCACCTGCACAATGAGGCCGGTTTCGGTCTTGGCCGGTTTGGTCACGCTCGATGCGGTCGCGCTCTTCAGGCCGGGCTCGACTTCCGTCACGGTCAAAACGACGGTCTGCGGCAGCTCGATACCGACGGCCTTGCCATCGAAAAACTCCACCTTGATCTGGAGGTTCGACGTCAGATAATCCACGGCATCGCCGAGAATATCGCGGGTCAGGTGGGTCTGCTCGTAGTTTTCCGTGTCCATGAAGTAATAGTTGTCGCCATCGGCGTAGAGAAACTCCATGTTGACTTCATCCACGTTGACCTTGTCGATGGGGTCGGGCGAGCGGAACCGGTGCTCGAACATGGCGCCGGTGCGCAGGTTGCGCAGCTTGGCCTGGATAAAGGCGCGCAGGTTGCCCGGCGTGCGGTGCTCGACGCTGAACACGGAATGCAAGTCGTTGTTGTGCTTGATGATCATGCCGGGACGAAGCTGGGTCGCTGGAATCGACATTGCTGGTTTACATCTCCTTCGCTTCTCTTCGGAATTGGAACTGGAATTCTGGGCAGCGGGGCGGGGCCGGGGCCCCCGGCAAGCCCGCTTTTGGCCTGCTGGGGTGGAGCTCGCGAGGGCTTCCGCCGCACTTGGAATTAACAATTCATTTTACACAGCCGGAGAGGGTTGTGGGAACCGGGGTGACGCTGGGGAATCAACCATACCGATTGGATCAAAATTGCCGCGCCACTTATGACGCCTGCCTAGATCCCACCGGCTGCCGATTACACCGCCGCTTCGTCCGGCTCCCCTCAGTCAACGTTTTTTCCCGAGCGTGTTCACCATCACCACGCCGCCGAGGGCGACCGCGCCGCCCGCCAGCGAGATTAGCTTCGGCACTTCGCCCAGCCAGATCCACGCAATGCCAATGGCCACGATTGGAATCAGGTAGAGCAGCGTCGAGGTGCGCCCCGCGTCTCCGTGCGAAAGCACATAGGCCCAGGCCACGTAGGCCAGCGCTCCTGGAAAAATTCCGAGATAAACGATCGCCAGCGTTGCCGATCCGGGAGCGGCGCGCAGGGTCTGCGCCAGTCCATGTCCGAAGGGCAGCATCAGCGCGGTGCCGAACCAGATCGAGTACGCGGTAAATTCCAGCGCGCTATACCTGCCCAGATAGTGCTTCTGCAGAATCATGTAGAGCGCGGACGTGACCGCAGCGGCCAGAACGATCAGCGCTTGCGGTGAGAGGCGGATGCCTTCGCCTTCTCCGCTCGCGATCAGCGCGACTCCCACGAAGCTCACCAGCACTCCGCACCAACCGATGGCCGTCAGCTTCTCGCGCAGCCAGAAGCGGGCGGCCAGCGCGGTCCAGACCGGCGTGGAGGCAATCAGCAGGCTGGCCGCGCCCGCGGTCACGCGCGTCTCTCCGTAATTGAGCGCCAGGTTGTAGAAGGTAATCCCGATGGCGCCGCTCAGAACGAGTCCGGGAATGTCGCGCCTATCCGGACGACGAAAGTGCGTGATCCCGGCGTAGATGGCGAGCACTGCGGACGCAACCAAAAAGCGCAGGATGGCGAGATTCGCCGGCGAATAAGCTCGCAGTCCGGCGCGAATGCCGGCAAACGCGGAGGCCCAGATCGCCAACGAGAACGCCAGCGCAGCGAACGTGCGAGATGTATAGCGCGGCATCGCTTACGCGTACTTTTCAGCTTCGACGATTGTAATCGACTCTTCCAGCGCGCCAACGGCAACGTCGGCTTCGTCCTTGGTAACGATGAGCGGCGGCGCGATGCGAATCGTGCTCGGCCCGCAGCCCAAAAACAGTAAGCCGCGCTCGAACGCCAGCTTCACGATGCGGTCGCGTTCGCTCGCGCCGTATTCGCGGGTCGTCTGGTCTTTCACAATTTCGACGCCGATCATCAGGCCGCGTCCGCGGACGTCGCCGACGATCTTGTGTTTCTTCGGCCAGTCGGCCATGCGTTTCATTATGTGGCCGCCAACCTCCTGCGCGTTTTCCAGCAGCCCTTCTTTCTCGATCACATCGAGCGTGGCCAGCGCAGCCGCAATGCAGACGGGGTTCCCGCCGAACGTCGAAGCGTGTGAACCGGGGACCCAGTCCATGACACTGGCCTTGCTCATGGTCACGCTGAGCGGCATCCCGGAGGCGATGCCCTTCGCAATACAAACGATGTCGGGCTGTACGCCGGTGTGTTCGACGGCAAACCATTTGCCGGTGCGGCCAACGCCACTCTGCACTTCGTCCACCACCAGCAGGATGCCGTGTTTATCACAGATGCGGCGCAGTTCCTGCATGAAAATCGCCGGAGCGACGACGTATCCACCTTCGCCCTGGATCGGCTCGACAAAAATGGCCGCCACTTCTTCCGGCGCGACGACGGTCTTAAACAGTTTGTCTTCGATGTGGCGCGCACAGCCGAGCGCGAATTTTTCCGCATCCTGCGCACCGCCCGCGCAGCCGCGATACACATCGGGATAACGCACGTGCGTAACTCCCGGCACGAGAGGCGAGAAGCGGCGCTTCTGCTGCGGCTTCGAGGCGGTCAGCGAAAGCGCGCCCATCGTCCGTCCATGGAACGCGCCCAGGAAAGCGATGATGTTCTGCCGTTTGGTGTGATAGCGCGCCAGTTTCAAAGCGCACTCGATGGCTTCGGCCCCGGAGTTTCCGTAATAAAACTTGTGCGGCCCAGGCATGGGCGCGATCTTCGAGAGGCGCTCGGCCAGCGTCACCATGCCCTCGTAATAAAAATCTGTGCCCGACATGTGGATCAGTTCAGCCGCCTGCCGCTGAATGGCGGCGACCACTTCCGCGTGGCAGTGGCCGGTCGAGGTCACGGCAATCCCCGCCGAAAAATCGAAGAACTCATTGCCATCCACATCTTCGACCACAATGCCGTGGCCGCGCCTTGCAACTAACGGATAGGAGCGCGTGTAGGAAGGTGAAATATACTTCTCATCGCCAGCCAGAATGCGCTGTGCGTTAGGGCCAGGAAGCGCAGTCTTGAGCTTGGGGCCGGTGGTCGAAGTCTTGGTGATCATGAGATCCTCCAGAATCAATTGCCAGTTATCAGTTATCAGTGGTTATAGGCCGGATATCGAGCAGCGTCCACGGAGATAGGCTGCTGGGGCCAGCCGCTAAAAGCGAATAGCAAACAGCGCCATAGCTATTAGCGAGGCAACAAACACGAAAGAGAATTAGTCGCTGCCAAAGAGATTGGCGCGTACATGCGAAGGCAACAACGAAAGATATCGGCGAGGACAAGCGCGTCCCTCGATCCAGCACGTCTGAAGAGGCGAAATATGACTGTTCGAACGCATAGCAACTAGGTGGATTATAACCCCGCTAGGATCGCAACGGAACCCCCAAAAAACGCCTATACAAACCACGTAGGGACGGGGGTTATGATCGTGAGCATGAAAGTCGAATCCATACCAACAACCGTCTCCCGGCAGAACGAGCTTTACCAGGAAGCCGCCGGGGGACGTCGCGACCAAGATCCATCGCATCAAGAACACGCTGCAAACAAATTTCACAAAGGAGAAAATCATGGAAAGTGAAACTGGCGATGGCCTAAAAAGCCTTGGGAAGAATCAGCAAATAGGACCCGTCCAAATCTCGCTAGCCGAACTTCACCAAAAAGCTCAGAAGCTTCAGAAGCGCATCCTCTGGAGGAATCTGGGGGAGTACGCAACCAGCGCGTTCGTGATCGCGTGCTTCGGATATTACATCTGGAAATTCTCCGCTCCGATGGTCCGTTTCGGGTGCGTTCTGGTGATTGCGGGCGTTTTGTTTGTGGTGTATCAGCTTCACAAAAAAGGCGCCGCCCGGCCCGTTCCGGCGGAGATGACGTTCCGCAGTTGCCTCGACTTCCACCGTCAGGAGCTCAAGCGGCAGCGCGACCTTCTGCGCGGCGTCTGGACTTGGTACCTGCTGCCCTTTATTCCGGGCATGGCCGTCTTTCTTCTGGGGCTTTTCCGGTGGGTCATGAAACTGCCGCACGCGCCAGCCCACGCTCGCGTCATCATCGTCACTTTCGGCCTCGCCGTTGCCGGATGCGTCCTCGTGTTTATCGTCATTGGCAAACTGAATCAATGGGCGGCGCGCAAGCTGCAACGCGAGATTGACGCGCTCGACAAACTGGGGAATAAATCCTGAAGCGAAACATCCGATTTTTCTGAGAACTGAGAACCGGGAACGGAGAACTGCTCATCGGATTCTCTCTTCCCGGTAAAGCCGGACCGTATTCTTCAGGCTGACGACCACCAGCATCAGCAGCATCCCAGCCAATCCAATCGCGCCGCCAATATCGAACAGCCGATAGCGCCCGTGAATCACCCAGGCCCAGCGAAACAGCGCCAAGTTTCCTACCGCCAGCAGAACGCGCAACTCGGTCGGGCCGAAGCGCCACATCGAAAGGTGAAATTCTCCGAGCGTATAGGTCGCCAGATATGACTGGATGGAAAGCAACAGAAATGCAATCAGCAATCCAATCGCAATCGCCGGATGCATATAGCCAGAAAGCCCGAGGCCGACCATCATCGCCACTGCGCCGATGGAGTCGCAGATGTGGTCCACGTAAAACCCGTAACGCGGCCTCTGCCGCTGCCGCACACGCGCCAAGGTTCCGTCGAGGCTGTCGCCGAACCAGTTCACGAAGAGACACCCAATGGCCGCCAGCAACATTCGGCGATCATGGACGGCGAGGGCATAGCAAACGCCAGTCGCAATCTGCGCGGCAAAGCCGAGCGCGGTCAGATGGTCGGAATTGACCCACGCGGGCATGCGTTCGGCCATCCAGATAAGGGTGCGTTTTTCGACGACAGCCAGAAAACTTCCGTGGACGCGCGTCGCTTGCCGGAAATCGGCGCGCCGGGCCTCGGCCAAAATCTTGGGATTGATTTGCTCCGCAAAGTCTGCCAGTGAAGCAGCCATAATTGCCTCCCTACTGGCGGCACTATGCGGTACAAGTCTGAGGATGACAATGCAGCACGGGTAAAATGAATATCGACAAGCATCTTCTTTGTTGCCAATAAGATGCAGTAGGAGATCTCCAACCGGTCGACTAGCGCTGCGGCTGCTGCCTAATCACGCTGATCGTTTGCTGCAACGGGCCGACCCTCTCGCGACGAACCTGTGCCCCGCCTCTTTCCAAGTGACTTTGCTGCGAGACTGACGATTGCGCCGTCTCGGCCACGCCGTCGTTCACCTGCGCGCAATCCATCCGCAGCGTGCCGTTATCGTTGAACACCAGCCCGTAGAAGCGCAGCGTGCTGCCCGGAGCAAGAGGCTGGCTGTTTAACAACTGCGTATTGTTATCGACGTAGACCTCGACATCCGATGGATTGTTGAGCAGCGTAGTTTGCCCCGGCTGCACGGCTAGGTTCGGGAACAGATCGTACGGCGCAAGCGAAACCGAGTAGTCGGTAAAACTGCCGCTCGGAACCGAAGCCACGACCGTCCCATTGACGGTTTGCGGTATGAGCGTGATCGCTTCGATCTCAGTGTACGGATTGGAGCTGTCGCTGAGTGCCGGGGAAGAAAGATAGACATTCTGCCCTGCAACCATATTCGAGCCGGTGAAGCTAGGCACAAACGGCAGATTCTGCAAGTTCGTAAGCTGGCCAGAAATTTGAAAAGTGGCATTGTCGAAACTGTAAATTAGTCCTCCAATGAAATAGCCGTTGGAAAAATCGCTGCCCTGCTGGTCGCGTCCCATGATGTACAGCGCAGGTTCACTTGCAGCCACATTTATCACCGGCCCCGTCACGACATCGACTGCGGACGCATACTCGACTGCAATTCGCGATGCCAAAACCGAACTATCCGGTTGAAGCGCGCCGTCCATGTCCACAAACGTTCCGACCGTCAGCGCAGAAAAATCTCCTATCCTCTGGTACACCGTATTGTTGCCCGTGCTGATGGTGACATTGTCCGCGGTCGCTTCGCCCTCCGCTACAGCCAGCGTAAAGCTGTTGCCGGACTGTGCAATCGCGGTGATTTCTCCGTCCATCGCTACCACCTTGCCATTTTCTGCGTTGGTCGGCTGCGATGACAACACAACTGGGGTCACATTAAAGGTAGGCGTGATCGACCAAGACGCTCCCTCAACGTAACAGCTGCTGGGAAATGTTGCCGACTGCAAAACCTGCAAATTGATCGCCAGGCCCATGTTTGACCCCGTAATGGTGATCGGCGACGGCAAATTCACACTTACGTTGGAATCTGGTGTGTGGCCGTATGAATAGGTTGCGGATGTCAGGCCGGAATCTGGGATATACGTGACACAAGCGAAATCAGCTCGTCCAACCGTTGCGGTGGCGGAAGTGTAAATATCCTGCGGAACGGTAACCGTGAACCCAGGCGCAAGCTGCCCATTAAGATGAATAAACTCGAATCCCTGCGGCGCTGAGAGCAAAGTGACCGTCTTGCCCGACTGGCTGGTTAAGGTCATGCTGTTGAGCACCATATCGAACTCGGACAACTGATCGTTGGCCGTGCTCGTCAGCACAGCCGTAACTTCGGTGTTCCCACTCAGTGGCGGAGTCTTGCTTCCTCCACTAGAACCGCAAGCAGTCATGAAGCTAACTGCAAAGAGGGCCAGGATGGAAAGCATGACCGAGCAGAAGGAAGAACTTAGAGGCGCTGGAGGGACCGCAACTGGACTCATAACATCCTCCGTAAGCTGGAACTTATTCTTGATTTCGAGAAGAAGAAATTGTATGCCCCTTTTGACCGCAAACACAGGACAATCTGTCTCATCAACGTCTTGGCATCGTTGCGACATGGGTTTTCCCCTGGAGCCCTCCATATTACGGCAGTGTCATTCGCGATTCCTGGCCGTGATCCACGGTCTCGACAGCCGTCAGATGCGTTAACCTTCGAGAGATGCGTCTGCTGCGCTTCTTCCGGCCATCGCATCAGCACACCGCCTTCTCGGCGACGCTCTTGCTGATGACGACCATCACGCTCTCGCGTGTGATCGGATACATCCGCGAAGCCTACATCGCCTACGCTTTCGGCGCCGGAAAGCTGACCGACGCCTACGTCGCCGCCTTCACCCTGCCCGATTTGCTCAACTACATCCTGGCCGGCGGTACCGCGTCAATCACATTCATCTCCATCTATACCCGGTTTCTCGCCGAAAAGCGCGAGCAGGACGCGCAGAAAACTTTCTCCATCATCATTACCGTGATGACCACGGCGCTCGCCGCCGGCACGATCCTGGCCGAGATCTTCACCCCGCAGTTCGTCGCTTGGTTCTGCCATGGTTTCTCGCCCGATCAGATGCGGCTTTGCGTTCATCTGACGCGCATCCTGCTCCCGGCGCAGATCTTCTTTTATGTGGGCGCAGTGCTTTCGGCGGTGCTGCTCTCGCACCGGCTGTTCCTGCTGCCCGCATTCGGTCCGCTCATCTACAACGTGTTCATCATCGCCGGAGGTGTGATCGCCGGACGCCAGATGGGAATCGCGTCCCTTGCCTACGGCGCGCTCGCCGGCATGATTGCCGGACCATTTCTGATCACTGCCATCGGCGCGGCGCAAAATCGGCATCGGATACCGGCCCTCGTTCGACGTGAAGAATCCCGCATTCCGCGAATGGGTCCGGCTCTCCATCCCGCTGATGTTGGGCGTCTCGCTGGTCACCGCCGACGACTGGATCCTGCGCTACTTCGCCTCCAGCGGCATCGGCGACATCGCCCGCCTCAACTATGCCAAGCGCCTCTTCGCCGTTCCCATCGCCATTCTCGGACAGGCCGCCGGTCAGGCGTCACTTCCTTCTTCTCGCGTCTCTTCGGAGAAAAAAAGTTTGACGAGTTCGCCGCCACCGTGAATGCTTCCGTCTATCGCATCACGGCGGCTTCGCTGCTCATGACCGGATGGATGATGGCCATTGCCGTCCCGCTCATCGATCTCGTCTATCGCCGCGGGCGCTTCACCTTGGCGGATTCCGAATCCACCGCCCTCTACTTTTTCGTGTTTTCGCTTTCGCTGGCTTTGTGGTCCTGCCAGGCGCTTTACGCGCGCGCGTTTTACGCCTCGGGCAACACGCTGACGCCCATGGTCGCCAGCAGCCTGATCACGCTCGCTTCGTTGCCGCTCTACAAGCTGCTGTTCCACACTCTCTCCGTCACCGGACTGGCCATCGCCTCCGACCTCGGCATCGCCTCGAACGCCATCGCCATCGCCGTGCTCCTGCATATTCGCGGCATGGTGCCGCTCGGCGGATTGAACTGGAAAGAATTGGGGAAGTCCGCGCTGGTGGGCGCCGTTTCCGGCGGATTGAGTTATGAAGTCATGCGCACCATTGCGCTTGATGGCAGCCGCCGCGCCGATCTCCTCGCCCTCGCGCTCGGCAGTTTGACTTGGGCCGCAGCCGTCGCCGCCGGGCTCTGGTTGTTGCGCTCGGAGTTGCCGGCGGACCTGCACAGGAAAAAATCGGTGCCGTAAAGCGCGCTGTTCGCTATTCGTCGTTCGCGTAAGACGTTGTTCGCGGTTCGCGCTCTCGGCCTCCGCCGCGCCCAAAAAAGAAAACGGGCCCACGAAAGGCCCGTTCCATGGTCCTGCATGTGCCGCTACGAAATCCGCGAAAAGCGAACGACGAATAGCGAACGGCGTCTTATGCGAACGACGAACAGCGCTTCTACGCCCGCGCCACAATCGGTTCCGGCGGCGCAGCCGAAATATTCTTCGGCACTTCTTCGATCTTCAAGTCCGGCTTCGATCCCGCTCTTGCGGATGTCGATGCCGCCCTTGAAGAAGGCGCCGTCTTCAATCGAGATGCGCGCCGCCACCACGTCGCCGGTCAGCGAACCGTCGCTGCGGATATCCACCCGGTCGCTCGCGGTCAGGTTGCCGCGCACCTTGCCCAGCACCACGATTTCCCGCGCGCTGATGTTGGCCGCGACCACTCCATTGCGGCCGATGGTCACTCGATTGCCGGAGAGGTTGATCGATCCCTCCACCCGGCCGTCAATGTATAAAGACTCGGAACCGGTGACTTCACCTTTGATCACCAACGACTTGCCGATCGTGGCTTGGTCCGAAGTGGTGGTGACAACCGGGCGCGGCATGGCACTAGGCTCGCTCGTGTCATAGTGATGCTCGGCGCCGTCGTCGCATTCGGCGTGCTCGTACGCTCCGGCTCAACTGGCCGGCCAGGTGTGGCAGGTTGATTCGTGGGCTTCCACATCGTAAAAATCCTTTCCTTGTTGACGGATTCTCAATTTCCGCCGCATTTCGGGTTCCAAACCGAATTGTACTCCCGAGTAAACACCCTATGCTGTGGAAATCCGCCTTTTCTTATTGATTCTCATAGTTCTCCTCATGGTTCCACCGCCGCCCGCGCGATCGCCCCTGTCTCCGATTGTGTAAGCTCTGCCCAGCCTGTGGTAATTCCGCGTTAGTATGGAGCGTGGGACACAACCGGCCCTGTGCAACCTGAACGAGGAATCCATGACTTCACTTTCAGCCACCTCAACCGCGACCGCCTCCCTCCGGCCCCAGCCCGGAGAATTCGCTCCCTACTACGACCGCTACATTTCGCTGATCCCGGGCAACGACATTCTTGCCTCTCTCGACGAACAACGCCGCCAGATGCTTCTCCTGCTCTCCGGACGCGCCGAGGCCGACGGCGATCTCCGCTACGCGCCCCAGAATGGAGCCTGAAGGAAGTGCTCGGCCACATCAACGACACCGAGCGCATCATGAGCTATCGCGCCCTGTGTATTGCGCGCGGCGACCATACTCCCCTCGCAGGCTTCGAGCAGGACGACTACGTCCGCAATGGCCCTTTCCCGCGCCGTCCCCTGGCCGACCTGATCGAGGACTACATCGCCGTCCGACGCGCCACCATCTCTCTGTTTCGTAATCTGGACGAAGCCGCCTGGGTTCGCCGCGGCATAGCCAACAAAAACGAAGTGACAGTGCGTGCCATGGCCTACGTCATCGCCGGACACGAACTGCATCATCGGAAGATGATCGAGGAGAAGTACTTGAAATAGGTCTCAGGTCGCAGTTATCAGGTCTCAGGAAATGCACGGGAGCGCATGAAAACAGTGCCTGCTCTAACCCTGACACCTGGAACCTAAGACCTGAACCCTGAACCCTGATGCCACGCAACCTTCTCATCGGCCGCCTGACCATGCATCGCGACGGCTTCGGCTTCGTCATCCCCGAAGCCGCTGCGCTCGATCCGTATCTTAAGGCCCACCTCGCCGGCGATGTCTTCATTCCTCCGCACGCCATCGGATCCTCCATGCACGGCGACCGTGTCCTCGTCGAAGTCTCCGCCGTCCGCAGCGATGGCCGCGCCGAAGGCCGCATCGTCCGCTCCCTCGCGCGCGCGCATCCGACCGTCGTCGGCATCTTCCACCGCGGACATCGCCACAACTACGTCCAGCCCCTCGACGAAAAAGTGACCCAGGAAATCGTAATCCCGCCAGGAATGGAGAATCCGCAATCCGCTGTGCCCCCTGTGGTAAAGATTTCTCCGGCAGAACCAACCGGACAGCAGAAGAAGAAATCCCATGATCGCGTCATCGGCGGCGAGGCCGCAGTCCACACCGGCGGGCAAGATCTCGAAGGCGTGGTGGTGGACGTGGAAATCACCGATTGGCCCAGCGCCACGCAAAATCCGCGCGGCCGCGTCATCGAAATCCTCGGCGAAGAAAACGATTTCGGCGTTGATGTCGAAATCATGATCCGCAAGTTTCACCTGCCCCACCGCTTCCCGCCCGAGGTGATCGAAGAAGCACAAGCCATCGAACAACGTAATCCCCGCCGAAGCCTTGCGCCATCGCCGCGATTACCGCCAGTTCCCCATCGTCACCATCGACGGCGAAACCGCGCGCGATTTCGACGATGCCGTCCACGTCCGCCAACTCGAAAACGGCAACTACGAACTGCAAGTCCACATCGCCGACGTGGCCCAATACGTAACCCCCAACTCGCCGCTCGATCGGGAAGCCCGTCTGCGCGGCACCAGCGTCTATTTTCCCGACCGCGCCGTCCCCATGCTGCCGTTGGAACTCTCCACCGACATTTGTAGCCTGCGCCCCGATCTCGACCGCCTTGTTCTCTCCTGCACCATGGAGATCGACCACCAGGGCGAAATCGCCGCCTATGAAATCAACGAAGGCGTCATCCGCTCCGCTAACCGCATGACCTACACCGCCGTGAATGCCATCGTCGAAGGCGACGGTGCCCCAGGTTCGCGCTCGCATTTGAGCGCTAACCTGGGCGACGCCGCGCGCAAAGAATACGCGACCCAGGTCGAACACTTCGAGCGCATGCGCGATCTCGCCATGATTTTGAACCGCAAGCGCAAACGCCGCGGCTCCATCGATTTCGATCTCCCCGAAGCCGTTATCGAGTTCGACGAATTCGGCATGATGAAGAGCATCGCCCGCTCCGAGCGCAACATCGCCCACCGCCTCATCGAAGAATTCATGCTCTCGGCCAACGAATGCGTCGCGCACTATCTCGAAAATAAACGCATCGCCTCGCTCTACCGCATCCACGAAAAGCCCGACGCCAAGCGCGTTTACGACTTCGAAGTCATCGCCGCCACTTTCGGATACTCGCTCGGCGTCGGCTCGTTGCCCATTCAGCGCGTGCAATTAAAAGCCGACCGCCGCGACGCCCGCGGCACCGGCAAGCGCGTCCGTGAAATCGAAGTGCCCAAGGAAATCCACATTACCCCGCGCATGTATCAAAAACTCACGGATAAAATTGCTGGCAAGCCAGAAGAAAGAATCCTGAGTTTCCTGATGCTGCGCTCGCTCAAGCAGGCGCGCTATTCCGAGGAAAATCGCGGACACTTCGCTCTCGCCGCCACCACCTACACCCATTTCACCTCGCCCATCCGCCGCTATCCCGACCTGATCGTGCACCGCATCCTGAAAGAAGTGCTGCGCGAATCGCCAGAAAAAATGGATAAAGAAGTGCCGGTGGGAACGTCTCGCGAGCCGTCGAAGGAAAACGAGCGGGAAGGGCACGACTTTAGTCGTGCCGACTAGCGACACAAAAAAGGCCGGGGCTTTAGCCCCCGAGGGCCCGCCGCCATCCCCGTGGTCCAAGCGCCGCGACCGCGAAGCGCATCAACAAGCACTCACACCCCTCGGCGGCCCCATCGCGCTCGAAGAACTCCACAACATTGCCGAGGAATCCAGCCTGTCCGAACGCCGCGCCGACGAAACCGAGCGCGGCCTCATGGAATGGAAGAAAGTAAAATTCATGGAGCGCCGCATTGGCGAAGACTTCGACGGCCTGATCATCAGCGTGACCAAGTTCGGCTTTTTCGTGGAACTCACCGACCTCTTCGTCGAAGGCCTCGTCCCACTCAACTCGCTAACCAGCTCCGAAAAAAACGACCGCTACATCTATCACGAAACCACCCGCCAAATCATCGCCCAACGCTCCCGCAAAACCTACAGCCTGGGCGACCGCGTCCGTGTGTTAGTGGACCGCATTGATCCGGTTGAAAAGAAAATTCAATTCGCGGTCTTCGAAGAACAGGCCAAGCCGTCAGGGAAACGCCGCCGCAAATGATTGTGTGGGGACGGGGCTATGCCCCGTCCAAGCCGAGCGCAGCTCGGCCGTTCCCTGTGGCCACAGCAACTCTGGATTCGCTACAAGAAATGCGACGGTTCTGTATAGAATAAGTTGTAACGGGAAGTAAACGACCATGCCAACACAGAGCGAACCAAAGCCCGAGCAAAATTCAGCCCAAGCCGCCGAGCACGTCGCCAATGCTCACCAGATTCTGACGGAACTACAGCAGAAGATCGGAAATCATCCCGAACTCGGCGAGGCCATCACCAAACTGGAAATGGCGCTAAACATCCTGGCAATAAAGACCGGTGGCCTGTTGTAGCAGCGAGCGCCCATTGCGACCTCCGACGTGCTAGAATCCTCCGTCACCACTTTTGGCGACGCCTTCTTAAAGGACTAAGGTTCCTTCATGACGCGCCAACTTCTAGCTCTGATGTTTTTGCTACTTGCAGTATCAGCCTTGTTAGTTGCGCAATCCGGTAGCACGCCGCTGCCGTCCGGCAATTCGAATTCAACACCGACTCAAACCTCGGAAGTTTCGAACGCGCCAAGCGGTCAGGAACCGGCCCCGATTCCAACAGCCGCTCCGGGAGACTCCACGAAGCTGGAGCCGATCAAGGTACAAAAGGCAGAATACCCTTTGGAGGCAGCACGGGATGGTCTTCAAGGCCAAGTAGTGGTGAAAGTGCATATCTCTGAGACTGGCGACGTCGGAAGCGTTGAGGTTATTCGTGGAGACCCAATTCTTGCGGAGGCAGCGGTCAGCGCAGCCAAGAAATGGAAGTTTAAGCCGTTTATTCGAGGAGGGAAGCCCGTCAAGGTCGCCACCCAAATTCCATTCGATTTCGCGTTTAGCGACAAAATCAAAAACACGCCACTACCAAAAGATGCAGCCACGGACAATGGCGGGAGTGAACAGCGACTGCGGGTATCGTTGGGAGTCATGACCGGATTGCTGATCCACAAAGTACAGCCTATTTATCCTGAGTACGCGCGGCAGAATCACGTTCAAGGAACCGTCGTTCTACAGGCTGAGATTAGCAAAGATGGACGGGTCGCGGACTTGAAACCTATCTCCGGACCGAAAGAACTGATTCCGGCGGCGATGGGTGCGGTTCAGCAGTGGCGATACAAGCCATATTCCTTTAACGGCAGTGCCGTCGCGGTCGATACGCAGATCATTGTGAACTTCCATCTTTCGGGGCGGTAAGTCTGGTGCAGACCTGACCCCGCCGGACAAAATCCTGCAGAGACGCGGCAATCCGCATCTCTGCGACTTCTCAACTTTACGGCAGCAGCAGCAACTTCCCCGTAGTCTTCCGCCCTTCCAAATCGCGGTGCGCCTGCTGCGCTTCAGCCAGCGGATACACGTGTTCGATCCGCAACTTGAGTTTGCCTTCGCCAATCATGCCGAACACCGCCGCCGGCCCTCCGCTGCAATTCCCGCGGAGTAGCAATGTAATTCCCCAGCGAAGGCCGCGTCAAAAAGATCGATCCCTTCTGTGTCAGCACCAGCGGATCCAGCGGCGCGACCGCCCCGCTCGACCCGCCATAGAGCACCATCATCCCCCGCGGACGCAGCAGATTCAGACCCTTGTCGAACGTCGTCTTGCCCACCGAGTCATACACCACATCCACGCCCTTGCCGCCAGTCAGCCGTTTCGTCTCCGCCTCAAAATCCACCTGCGTATAAAGAATGACTTCGTCGGCTCCCGCCGCCCGCGCCAGCTTGGCTTTTTCCTCGGTTGAAACCGTCGCAATCACACGCGCGCCAATGTTGTGCGCCATCTGCACCAGCAGCAACCCCACTCCTCCGGCCGCCGCATGAATCAGCGCCGTCTCGCCCTTCTTCAGCGGATAAGTATCATGAGAAAGATAATGCGCCGTCATCCCCTGCAACATTGCGGCCGCAGCTTCGCGCTCTCCCACTCCCGCCGGAATCTTCACCAGCCGGTCCGCCGCCACCGCCGCGTACTCGGCGTAGCTCCCCATCGTCATGGTGTAAGCCACGCGATCGCCGATCGCCACCTTGCGCACATCGCTGCCCACCGCCGATACCACTCCCGCCGCTTCCTGTCCCAACACGAACGGCAGCGCCGCCTTGTAGCGCCCTTCCCGGTTATAGACATCAATAAAGTTGACGCCCGCCGCCTGTATCTTGACGACGGCCTCGTTCGCTTTCGCTTGCGGAACCGGCAAGTCCACCAACTCCATCGCTTCCGGCCCACCTGTTTGCTTGATCTGTATGGCTTTCATAGTTGCCTTTAATGATACGACATGGAAGATCGCGGTTGGCTTTTCGCTTTTCGCTATTCGCGAAGAGCCAATAGCGAAAAGCGAGCCGCGATTTTACCGTCTCGGGTAACATGACCAGCCGGTTCCCAAAGTAACCGGATCTCACGAGCTCTTCCGTGGCGTTGACCCAACGAATTTTGCGATAGTACCATTAATCGGGGACGTGGGTCGGGCCCGTGACCGGTTGCG
Source organism: uncultured Acidobacteriaceae bacterium (assembly GCA_963827765.1). Lineage (GTDB taxonomy): Bacteria > Acidobacteriota > Terriglobia > Terriglobales > Acidobacteriaceae > Acidiflorens. Next base: position 1,554,290 of record CAWHBX010000002.1, on the reverse strand, counting down.
GTAAGTTTTTGAAAATATGAGATCTTATTCTCACCCGTATCGGGCGACCGTTCTCTCCGCCGCATTGTCAGCGGCTCTCGGGGCGATCCTTGCTTGCCAGATACCCAGAAACCGTCTTCCCCTCCTGCCCAGGCCCAGGCCCCAGCCCTGATCGCGGCCGCCGCCCGCCCGATCCGCACCAGCATAAGCCCATGCACGCGACCCCCAACGAAGCCGCAAGTCCCGCAGGCGCTCCCAGCCGATCCCATTGGCGACCTGATCGCGCGCGTCGAAAAACAATACGAGCTAGGGCAGGACAACTACCGCGCCGGGCACCTCGAAGCCGCGAAACAAAATTTCGACTCCGCCTTCAACCTGCTGCTCGGCAGCGGATTCGATCTTCAGCTCCGACGACCGCCTGGAGCGCGAACTCGACCGCATTCTTGACGGCATCAACGGCCTCGAACTCGCCGCCTTGCAGCAAGGCGACGGTTTCGCCGAACCGAAGTCCGAACCGGCCCCGATCGACGAGGCCAACGAGATCACTCCCGCGGTTGATGAGAGCGTCAAAGCCAAAGCCGAAGCCGAGATCAAATCCACGCATTCCGACCTGCCGCTGATGATGACCGACCAGGTCGCCGGCTACATCAACTACTTTTCCACCCGCGGCCGCGCCACCGTCGAACACGCGCTTGCCCGCTCCGGCCGCTACGAAGACATGATTCGCCGCACCTTCCGTGAAGAGGGCGTGCCCGAGGACCTGATCTATCTTGCCCAGGCTGAGTCCGGATTCCATCCCTTGGCGGTTTCCCGCGCTGGCGCTCGCGGCATGTGGCAGTTCATGGGCAGCCGCGCCAAAGGCTACGGCCTCGAACGCAGTTGGTGGGTTGACGACCGCCAGGACCCCGAAAAAGCGACCCGCGCCGCCGCTCATCATTTGAAAGACCTCTACAACGAATTTGGAGACTGGTACCTGGCCATGGCCGCCTACAACTCCGGCCCCGGCACCGTCCAGAACGCGGTCAAGCGCACCGGCTTCGCCGATTTCTGGGAGCTCTACAACCGCAACGTGCTGCCCAAGGAAACCCGTAACTACGTCCCCATCATTTTGGCCGTCACCATCATGGCCAAGAATCCCGCCCAATACGGCCTCGATTCCGTGGTCAAGGAAAAGCCGGTCCCCTACGACACGGTCAAGATCGACTACGCCATCGATCTTCGATTAGCCGCCGAGTGCGTGGACGCCACCGCCTCCGACTTACTCGACCTCAACCCCAGCCTGCTGCGCATGACCACCCCAAAAGTTACTGACAGCAATAGCAATAAAGACCGCGAATTCGATCTTCACCTGCCTGCCGGGACCGCCGATAAGTTCCAAACTGCGGTTGCCACGATTCCCGCCGACAAGCGCGTCTCCTGGCGCTATCACAAAGTCCAAGCCGGAGAGACTCTAAGCTCCATCTCGCGCACCTATCGCATCCCGTCGAAGTCCATCGCCGCCGCCAATAATCTGGACGATGATCTGGGTAAAGACACGCTCGCGCCCGAAACTCGCCTAATCATCCCCATTGCCGCCAGCAAACAATCTGACACCAGCACCTACGCCCGCGCCATCACACACTACAAAGTTCGCCATGGCGATACGGTCGAGTCGGTCGCCGAAAATTTCGGCGTCTCTCCCAAAATGCTGCGCGGATGGAACCACATCAAAGGCAGCAGCCTCGCCGGAAGAAAAATCCTGTATCTCCACCTGCCCGTAACTCGCAGCACGGGCGAAGCGCAGGCCGCCAGCAAGCATTCCACCCAACCCCACCACAAAGCCGCAACCGAAACCGCCTCAGCCAGCCCAGCCGGTCATATTAGGACGAATCGATCCACGGCGAATCAGGCTACGACGAATCATGCCGCGGTCAAGCACCACACCGTCAAGCGCGGCGAGACCCTGTATTCGATTGCCACTTCGTACAAAACCACCGTGCAAGCCCTGCAACACGACAACCGGAACGTAGCCACCCTGCGCCCAGGCATGATCCTCGTAATCCGCGACGTCCGCTGATTTTGTGGTGAAATTCCAGTGCTCTTCTCTTCCTGCCGTGCCACTACTTCTCCTAGGTGTTAACTAAAAAGGTATTAACCCGTGTTGACTACACCCCCCTCCACCCCGGTCTTTTGGAATCATGGGGTTAGAAAGAAAATCCCGCCAGGTCTTTGGGTATAAAGGACTTAGAGGTAAAGTATTTCGGAATAAGGACTTAGCTCCTAAATTGCGCTGAAAATGGGTTTGGGGCAGCTTCGAGGGCCGTCTTGGTGACGGCTACGCCTCTTCACTGCCCCAATCAGATATCTATTGTTGCGGAGGGCGGGTTTTATGTCTGTGATGGTGGTCACAGATGATTTGTGATGAAAAAATGTCGGGGGCAGATTGCGGAAGTGGGAAGGTTCGCGGCTGCCCACGTCTCGAAAACCGCAGGATATGGAGCGGTCGGTGGCTCGCACTTCGCAGCGTTTGTTTCGATCTCCGAGCCGACCAGGAAAACTGCTATGATTTGATAGTCGGTACAGGGATTTCAGGCATGAATTGATATCTGAATCCCGTGCTGGGCAAGCCCGCAGAGTAATGGCTAAAGATGAAGAATAAACCTCTGCCCCGATTAGATGAACGGCCCGAAGTCCGGAAGTTGCTGCTACCGTATTGTCGTCTCAGTCGCGGCGATCTTTGGATCGACCCGCTTTCCGGCCACAAGGTGGGTTGCCTCGACGCAACGAACCCTGACGACATAGTAAAAATCATGGACGGCAGTAGAGCGGCACTAGCTATCCACGACCCGCCCTATAATCTTGTCGCTTTCAAAGAAAGGACCATCAACGAATTCATCGAGTGGTGCAAGCGATGGGTACGAAGCACACTGGACTGGCTGGATTCAGACGCTTCGCTCTACGTCTGGCTTGGAGCAGACCAGACGGATGGGTTCCAACCATTGCCTGACTTCATGATTATGATGCGGTCGCTTCCGGCGACCGCCCGCAGCTTTATCACTATGCGGAACCAACGTGGCTACGGTACGCAGAAAAACTGGATGGCCGTCCGGCAGGAGTTGCTTTACTACACGATTGGCAGCCCAGTCTTCAATGTAGAAGCCGAATACACCGACATCCCAAAAATTCTTCGAGGTTACTACAAGAAGGTCAATGGCATAATCACTGAAAACATGGAGCGCGGTAAATCTGAGAACATTCGTGCGGGTAACGTGTGGGTGGACATTCAACAAGTTTTCTACAGGATGGAGGAGAATGTTAGTGGTTGCTACGCGCAGAAGCCTTTGAAGTGTATTGATCGAATTGTCAGAGCGTCGTCAAATATCGGCCAGTTGGTTGTTGATTTCTTTGCTCACTCGGGGACTACGCTGCTGTCCTGTGAGATTGCCAAGAGGCGGTGCTTCACAATAGACACGGACCCGGTTTTCTGCGAGATCACAATTCGGCGTCTTGAACATTACCGCAAGACTGGCCAGTTAGGTTGGCAGAACAGCCACGCTTTCGAGGACAATATCCAGGTAGAGTTTGAACGAGTCCCAGAAGAGCCGGTCAGTGCGGAACCGTCGGCGACACCTCCTGCCGCTCAAACCCTTCTTTTTTGATCATGGAAAAACTCAAACAGGAATTAAACCGGCTGATTGCGGCGCTACCTAACGAAGCAGATTTCCGTAGAAAGTTAGAGGACCTCTTCTCGGTTTATCCGTTCAACGAATACGAATACATCATTTCGGCGTTGTTAGGTGCCGACCAGTTGACATTTGACGATTACGTTGAGCTGCGAGACGACTACATTTCACGGAATCGGTTTCTCTACATCTTTGAGATTAGCGCTCCGCGTGGTTTCGGTGAGGCCTGGGCACAGGGCCATCTTTCGGAGTTGGTTCCCGATCTGGTGAAACCCTCCAAAAAGCTGGATAATAGTTATAGTGGCGAGTACGATTTTTTTCTGGATGGAATTATCAAAATCGAAGTAAAGGCGTCCCGCGCCGTAGATTTCGACACAACTGAACCCCTATACGTCAAAGCGCTGGCTACGGATTCACCCAAGGATTTCGACATGAATTTTCAACAGGTGAAGCCTGCTTGTTGTGACGTTTTCATCTGGCTAGGTGTTTGGCGAGACAAAATTCGGTATTGGGTGTTGGCGTCAAAGGAAGTTTCCCGCAACAAGTATTACTCGGGCGGTCAACACCGGGGGAACGTCGGAGAGGGTCAGTTACACCTCAGGCGAGACAACCTTAAGGAATTTGCAAAGTACGAGACACGTTCTACAGATCTACTACAAGCCATCCGTAAAGCCTACAAACGGCAACACTCTTGACAAGTGCGTTGGCGGTGTTGTCGTATGCCGGTACGGCACCCAACCGGTAACTTGAGCTGTTCTCGTAATGGTGTAGAGTGCGACACTCAGCGGCTAAAGACGGAATCATTTTAGGCGACTTGCGGTATGCCTGAAGGCATACCCTGATACGAAGCGCGCGGGGACGGGCGGGGACGCCCGTCGCCCCATTTCTCTTAACTCTTCGGAGTTACATCGGGAAACTCGCGCCGCACATACTTCATCGCCGCCTCCTGCGACGTGAGTCGGCCTTCCAGTTGAGCGTCCTCGACCGCCGACAAGATTTCTTTGAAGCGCGGACCCGGTTCATATCCCGCTGCAATCAGATCGCGTCCGGTTAGCAGCGGCTCGGGACGAATCGCTTCGGGCGGCAACGACTGCAACTGCTCGCGTGAATACTCATACGAGTCGAGTTGGCCGTGGCTGGAAAGACAGTCCATGCGATGCAGTTCCAGATGCTCGTCGAATCCGGGCAAGCGCAGAAATCTCTTCAGCGTGGATTGCTTCATGCGCTGCACGTCGGCGAAGCGCATGTGATTCTCGACCAGCGCCAGAATCCGATCGGTCTCGTGGTTGGAGAAGCGCAGACGGCGGCAGATTTCGGCGGCCATCTTCACGCCGACTTCCACGTGGCCGTCGAAGCGGATGCGGTCGGGCGCGACGCGGAAGGTCGGCGGCTTGCCTACGTCGTGCAGCAACGCTCCCCAGGCGAGCGTTTTCGAGCAGCCTGCCGGCAGTTTGTCGAGCAAGAGCAGCGTGTGCGTGAACACGTCGCCTTCGGGATGAAATTGTGGAGGCTGCTCGACTCCCTTCATGGCGGCGATTTCGGGCAGGACTTCGGGCAAGAGGCCGCTCGTATCCAGCAGTTCAAACGCGCGGCGGGCGCGGCCTTCGGTGAGCATCTTCGTCAGTTCTTCGCGCACACGCTCCGAGGAGACCTGATGAATTTGAGGCGCTAGCTTTTGGATCGCCGCCATGGTTGCAGGATCGATCTTGAAATCGAAGCGTGCGGCAAAACGCACGGCGCGCAACATGCGGAGTTTGTCCTCCGCGAAACGGCGTTCGGGATCGCCGATGGCGCGGATAATTCCGGCTTGCAGATCGTCGCGGCCGCCGACGAAATCCAGAATTTCGTTGTTTGCCGGATCGAGCATCATGCCATTGATGGTGAAATCGCGGCGCGCGACGTCTTCGCGGGGGTCTTGGCTGAAGCGGACTTCGTCGGGATGACGGCCATCGGAGTAGCCCACGTCGGAACGGAAAGTCGCGACCTCGACTGTGGCGTTGCTGTGCTCGCCGTGACGAGCGAGAGCCTGCCCTGAGCTTGTCGAAGGGACGCCCGTCGCTCCATTAGTTTCTGCGAGCGGGACGAGCACGACTCCGAATTGCTCGCCGACGGCGAAAGTCTGGGGGAAGATTTGCATGACCTGGCGCGGAGTCGCGTCGGTCGCGACGTCGTAGTCGGCGGGCTCGCGGCCCAGCAGGAGGTCGCGGACGCATCCTCCGGCAAAATAGGCCTGGTGCCCGCGTGCGCGAAGAGCGCGGACGATTTCGGCGGCGTGTTGTTTGGCGTTGGGCATTTACAGTTAGGTTGTCGTTACGTATTCCTGAGACGCCCACGATTCGCGATAACAGCTAGCCACAAGTTTCGATACAGCATCCAGATCCACAGCTTCAGACAAAACCGTCGTCTCTTCCCCTGCCTTCTTGCATTCGACAAACAACTTGTCCGCCATTTGCAATACCTGGTTCATGGAGAACTGCCCCGTGCGAACGCGGATCAGAAAATCACATTCCGGTCGCGGAAGAGTAATGTGCCCGGTGGAAACCAGTTCCTTGCATTCATTCAACAGCCGCAGCACGTGCATTGCGGACTTCACGTCATATCCGTACTTTATTTCGATTTCCGGCCGCGTGCCCTTCTTGCCGCGTCCTTTAGCGCCGGTCATGCGCTTGAGTTGATCGTCTGCGAACCCAAGAAATTGTTTCACGCACTTCCGCGAAAGAAAGACGTTTTTGTTGGCGACGATTTTCGCCCACACCGCATTTTCAATCTCTCCCTTGGCAAATAAAAAATGTAGTGCGGTGGGATTTCCCTTGCATGCAAGACCAGCCCATTTACGCAGCGAATAGAGAGTTACATCCACATCGTTGGGCCCGTTACGCCGGTCGTCGCCTGCTGTGGACCACACATAGTGGGGAAGTCCCCTCAGCCCCAATGCCATCTCAGGCGGCTCGATGTATGTGCCATAGATATCGAGATCATCCGTTCCCTGCACTTTCGCGCCGTGAAGCTCCGATCCACCCACAAAGACATGGACCAAGCGCTCACAATGCGGGAACCCAGATGCGACCACGTGTTGCAGCAATCGTCCCATGCGTCTCCGATCACAGAATGTAAATCGACTAAACTAGAAAGCTAAGAGCCAACTGCCAAGAGATTCATTATGCCTGACGCGCTGATCCTCGGCATCGAAAGTTCCTGCGATGAGACAGGCGCGGCCGTGGTGCGCTCGGGGGAACGGATTTTGTCGAACGTCGTGGCTTCGCAGATCGCCACGCACCAGCCTTATGGCGGAGTGGTCCCGGAGCTGGCTTCGCGCGAGCACTTGCGCGCGATTGTTCCGGTGGTGCGCCAGGCGCTGGCTGAGGCCGCGCAGACTTATGAATCCGTTGATGCCATCGCGGTCACGCAAGGGCCAGGACTGGCGGGCGCTTTGCTGGTTGGCATCAGCTTTGCCAAGGCGCTGGCGTTTGCGCTGGAGAAGCCGCTGATCGCGGTGAACCATATTGAAGGACACATCCATGCTGTGTTGCTGCATCAACTGCAAATGGAGCAGCGGCAAAGCGAAAATGGAGAGCTTCATTTCCCCGTGCTCGCGCTGGTGGTCTCGGGCGGACACACGCATCTTTATCTTGTGCAGTTGCGGGAAAATCTTTGGACCTACCGGAACATCGGCCACACGCGCGACGATGCTGCCGGAGAGGCGTTCGATAAGGTCGCGAAGCTGCTGGGGTTGGGCTATCCCGGAGGCCCCATCATCGACCGGCTGGTGCCGCACGGCGATGCGCTTGCGGTCAAGTTCCAGACGTCGCAGATCAAGCACGCGGACCGGCGCGATCACAAGCAACTGCCAGCGGAGGAGGACGGGCCGCACTTCGATTTTTCCTACAGCGGAATCAAGACGGCGGTTTTGCGATACGTCGAGACCGAGAAGTTGAAACCTGCGATTGAGGCGCGGCGGTGGGCGCTCGCGGAAATCGGCAAGCCGACGGTCGAAGACACACTTAGACTCTGCGACCGGCAAACTCTCAACCTGGTGGCTTCTTTTCAGCGTGCGATGGTCAACGATCTGGTCATGAAGACGCTGGCGGCGGCGCGCGAGTATGACGTTCGCACGCTTTTCGTTAGCGGGGGAGTGGCGGCCAATCGGGAATTGCGGGCTGCGTTTGAGCGCGACGCGGGGACCGAGGGCCTGCCCGTTTTCTTTCCGTCGCGCGCGCTTTCCACCGATAATGCGGCCATGATCGCAGCCGCGGCGTTTCCGAAATTTCTGCGCGGAGAATTTGTAGCGATGGATTTTTCGGCCGATGCGGGGATGCTTCTGCGGTGAATGGGTCGCCTCGAAACATGGCTTGGCGCGGCTGTCATCGAATTGAAACATTTCCCAGCTACAATAATGGCGTGAAGCCGACTATCTACGTAGTGGAAGACGATCCGGATATTTCACGGCTGGTTCGCCATCATCTGGAGGGGGCGAGCTTCAATGTGCGGCTCTATTCGACCGGCAATCTGGTGATTGCCGATGCCGAGCGCCAGCGTCCGACGCTGTTTCTGCTGGACATCATGGTGCCGGGAAAAGACGGGCTGGAACTTTGCCGGCAGATCCGGCAATCGGTGTCGCTGGCGCCGGTGCCGGTGATTTTTCTGACCGCGAAGAGCGGCGAGGCGGACCGCGTGCTGGGATTGGAGTTGGGCGCGGACGATTACATCCCCAAGCCTTTCAGTCCGCGCGAACTGGTGGCGCGCGTCAAAGCGGTGCTGCGGCGCTTTGAGCGTCCGCTGCCGCCGCTGCCCACCAAGATTGATGAAATCCACATTGACCCGAGCGCGATGACGCTGACCGTTCGCGGCAAGCACGTGCCGACCACGGCCACCGAATTCCGGCTGCTCGACTACTTCATGCGGCACGCCGGACGGGTTTTCACGCGCGACCAGTTGCTCGACTCGGTGTGGCGCGATACGGCATACGTCACGCCGCGTTCGGTGGACGTTTATGTGCGGCGCATCCGTGAGAAAATTGAACCCGACCCGGAGAATCCGCGTTACTTGAAGACGGTGCGCGGGGCCGGCTACCGCTTTGAGGCCGCGCGTTGAGAAGCCGCATCTTCGTTAAATTGATGTTTGTGTTTCTGCTGGTGATTGGCGCAACCGCGATCACCTTGCAGTTGACCGTGCACAGAGTTTGGGAACGCACGCTGCGCGAACAGATCGAACGCAACCTCCAAGAGAAGACGCTGATGTTCGCCAACCGCGTGGACGCGGGCGGGCCGCACTCGCTCGCCGAGATTACTCGCGAGGAGGGGCACGCGGCGGGGGCGCGCGCCACGGTGATCGATCCCACCGGCAAGGTGCTGGCCGATTCGGAGGCCGATCCCAGCACGATGGAGAACCACGCGCATCGCCCGGAGTTCGTTGCTGCCCTCGCCGGCAAAGTCGGCATGGATGAACGCAGCAGTCATACTCTTGGCGTTCCTTTTGTCTATGTGGCGGCGCCGGTCGCTGGAGGAGCAGTGCGCCTGGCGTATCCGTTGCCCGAGATCGAAATTACGGACCGTCCGCTGGGCAAGGCGCTGTTCTGGGGATCGCTGAGCGCTTTTATTTTCGCGGTGCTGGTGGCGGCGGTTGCTTCCCAATATGTTGGGCGGCGTTTGCAGCGGATCGTGACGTTTGCCGAGCGCGTGGCGGGCGGGGACCTGACGGCCAGGATCGCGTCCACTTCTACGGACGAGATTGGGCAGGTGGCAGCGGCGCTCGATAAGACGGCGCGCCGCGTGGAAGAAAGTTACGCGCGCGTGCAAACCAGCCAGCGCGAGCTGGAAACTCTTCTCAACAGCATGCAGGACGCGGTGATTGCGGTGGACGCCGACGGGCGCGTGCAGTGGGCGAATCGCGGCATGGACCGTCTGCTGCTTCGCGCTCCGCGCCTGAATGCGCCGCTGATCGACAGCGTCCGCGATCCGGACTTCCTCGCCGCGATCCACGAAGCGGCGCTCGGCCAGGTCGTAACTTCCGCGCGCTCGAACACCATCGCTTCCGGACGCACCTTCGATGTCACGGCGGCGCCCATGCCCGGAGGCGGCGCGGTCGCCGTGCTCCGCGACCTTACCGAGGCCGAGCGCATGGAAAAGAGCCGCCGCGATTTCATCGCCAACGTTTCCCACGAGCTGCGCACTCCGCTGACTTCCATTCAGGGATACACCGAGACGCTGCTCGACAGTCCTCTGGAAAATAATAGCGTGCGCGAGTTTCTGGAAATCATCCGCAAGAATGCGGCCCGCATGTCGCGCCTTACGGAAGACCTGCTCACGCTGGCCCGCGTCGAATCGGGCGAGCAGAGGTTCGGCATGCAGCGGGTCAGCGCCGAAGAACTGCTGCGTGATGCGCTGGAAAGTTTCCGCGAAGTGGCGCGGTCGTATGAGGTCGAGCTTGTCGTCGAGCTGGCAATGGAGAACTCGGTTCCAGCCGCCCATGTGAATGCGGATCGGGAAGCCATCCACCAGGTTTTTTCCAACCTGATTGAGAATGCGCTGAAGTACGCGGCGTCGGGAAAGAAAATCATTCTCGGAGCCCGCACGGCCGAGAGCGGCGTCGAATTCTACGTCAAGGATTTCGGGCCGGGGATTTCGTCCGAGCATCTGCCCCGTCTTTTTGAGCGCTTCTACCGCGTCGATAAAGCGCGCTCGCGGGAATCCGGGGGAACGGGGCTGGGACTCGCCATCGCCAAGCACATCGTTCTGGCGCACGGGGGAACGATCCGCGCCGAGAGCGAGCTCAACCACGGCTCGACGTTTTTGTTTACGCTGCCCGCTTCCGAGCCCGATTTCGCGTAGATGTTAGTCATGGGGCAGTTTCCGAATTGCCCGTCATCCGGGCTGAATCAACAAACGTCCGCGCGTTCCATCGGCAAACACTTGGCAACTGCTCGTCGTTACGCACGCCACCCGCCCGCTTCTCACCGTGCACGGCTAACTCGCGCGGCGCGCCCGCGGCCCCCAAGAGTTGCGTGAGGGCTAGTGCATGGCTCTAACCAGGTGCGGGTATTCAGGAGTCCATTGCGTGGCGGCAATGCGATCGCGCAACTCCTCGGGTGATGTGGGCGGCGCAACGCCTGCGCGCTGCGCTTCGATGCCTACCGCAAAAGCGATCTGTCGCGCAGTCGCCCGGAGGTCCTTCAACGAAGGAAGTAACGCAGCTTCAGAATCGGACAGCACGGGCGAGTTCTCACCCAGTGCGCGCCCGCCCGCCAGCATCATTCGATCCGTCACTCTCCACGCTCTGGAGGCAATCAAACCCAGACCAACTGCCGGAAAGATATAGACGTTATTGCACTGGGCAATGGGAATCTTCCGGCCCGCAAAGTTTACCGGCTCGAAGGGAGAACCTGTGGCGACGATTGCGCGGCCGTCAGTCCACCGCATCAAGTCTTCCGGAACGGCTTCGCTTCGTTCCGTTGGATTCGACAGGGGGAAAATAATCGGCCGGTCAACCCTGCGTGCCATTTCTCGCACGATCGGTTCGGTAAAGGCGCCGCCGAGGGTTGACAGGCCAATCAAAATCGTCGCGTTGACATTGCGGATGACAGTCTCGAGATCAATGGTGCCGGACGAAGGCCGCTGCCACGGCGCGAGGCGTTCCACGGGCTGCGCGTAGACACGTTGTTGGGGAGCCAGGTCGGTCCGATCCGCGTGCAGGATACCGCCCCGGTTGACAATCCAGAACCGGCTCCTGGCCTCTTCCTCAGAGAGGCCGCTGTCCACAAGCGCCATGCGCAAATAATCCGCCACGCCAATGGCCGCACCACCCGCTCCGTAGAAGACAATCTGCTGGTCCTTCAAGCTTCTGCCCGATGCTTTGATCGCCCCTGTGAGTGCGCCGAAAACGATCGCCGCTGTCCCCTGAATGTCGTCATTGAAGGTCAGCAGTTGATCGCGGTACCGGTCGAGGAGGGGCCGGGCGTGGGGATTGGCGAAATCCTCCCACTGCAGGCAGGTCTGAGGCAGCTCCTGCTTCACGGCCTGGACGAAAAGGTCTACGAATTCATAGTAGGCATCGCCCGTGATACGTTCGTGCCGCCAACCGAGGTACTCGGGCGCTTTCAAGCGGTCCTCGTTGTTGGTTCCCACGTCAAGCGCGACCGGCAAGGTTCGGGCCGGGTGAATGCCGCCGATCAACGAATAGAGAGAAAGTTTGCCAATCGGTATCCCCATGCCTCCCGCACCTTGATCGCCGATTCCCAGGATCCGCTCGCCGTCGGTCACCACAATGACGTCGACCTCCAGGTTCGGCCGGTTCCGCAAGAGGCTGGGGATCGAGTTGCGGAGTGGATAGGAGATGAAAAGGCCGCGAGGACGGCGGTAAATCCTGCTGAATTGCTGGCAGCCCAGAGCGACCACCGGCGTGTAAACTATGGGCATCATTTCTTCGATATGGGCGTTCAGCAATCGGTAAAACAGGATTTCGTTCGTATCCTGGAGCGCACGGAGGTAGATGTGACGTTCGAGATCGTCCGTTTTGCGGCGATAAGCTTCATAAGCGCGTACCGTCTGCTCGTCCAGCGATTCGATGTGCGGTGGCAACAGGCCATGCAGACCGAACGCGGACCGCTCTTCATCAATGAAAGCGGTGCCTTTGTTGAAAATGGGTGTATCGAGAAGATCCATACCACGAAGGCTTACATGAAGGGTGGAATCGTTCATAGCTGCCTCAGGGGAAATAGTCCAGTCCGCCCAATGCTGAGCGGAACTCTGTAGAATACATGAGCTATCCTTCGCCAGAATACTATCTGGCAGGAATGCCTCAAGATCAGCAATATTCCACGGACAAGTATAGCGGGGCAGTGGCCGACGGTTGTCGAAGAATCGCGATTTCACCGGCAATCCGGTTGTGAGTGCAAACGCCTGGTTTGGACTGTGTACGAGCGAGAGTATGGTGTGCACACGCCGCTGGTTTCACAAAAGCAATTAAAGCTGATGGTTCGTCTTCAGTTTTTTGACCAGGGTGGCACAACGCCAGTCATGCGCGCGTACGCGATCAGTTGTCCCATATGCTCGTTGGCATGAATGATGATACGGAGATAGATTCCGTCCACCGTCGCATCTCTGTCGACGATGTGGACTCTACGCTCAAGGTCGTTGGGTTTTGCGGCTAAATGAGCCTCTTTAACTGCGCCCAGCGAACGTTTCAGCCAGTCGATTACTTCGGCCTTGGACGTAACCGTTTTTTCCATGTCCTCCTTGAGGCCCGCAGGCATCTTGGGACCTGTTACGCTCAACAGATCGAAATTCGAAATCGCAATGTGCATGTACACTTCGCTGGTGGAGCGGATTCCTGCCGCAGGGCGCCATGCGAATTTTTCCGCTGGCGTCGCCTCGGCCAGTGCAATCAATTGCTGGGAAACATGCCTCCACTCTCCATCGTATCCCTGCCAGATCCCCTCCGGTGGTGCCTGGGCGAACAACACGGGCGTGCTCAACAAAAGCCACAGCAAAAATGCTTTCACAACGTATGTTTTCACGATACAGCTCCTCTAATCAGTTCAGTATTGGCTATGATCATCTCGACATGATGTACAAAGCCAGCATGAAGTTTACCGCAAAGCCGGTGAGCGGATAGGCACGCAGTTGTCGAAAAATCGCGTTTACACTCATAATCCCAGAACCGAGCCGGTTGTTGGCAAATCGCCGGCCTCAAGGAAACTGAGCTATTCCCTGACTTTTTCATTCGGCGGCAACGAAATATTCACCGCGTTGTAACCTGTTCTGTGACGCTGGGCGTTATGCTTTTTTGGGGTTTTGTGGCACACTCTGAAGGGACACCGCTCGCCTCCAACCGAGCAAACCCGGCATCAAGGAAAAGAGGTTTTACGTATGAGCACAGCCAGCGTGAAAACACCTTCGCCTGAGCCCTCGCACTCGGGCTTGATGCAGCGGACGGTGGAAGCCTGCGAACTGGCCCGCGAAGCCGCGGCCATTGCGGCCGAGGGAATTGCCACCGGATCCATGTCCCGCCTGAACGCCATCCGGCAGTGCGAAAAAGAACTCGATGCCATTGACGTGGAAGTGGACACCGGCGTGACTTCGACCATCACCGGCGTTCCGGAGGCCGAAGCCCGGCAACTGCTGGCGTGCATGAAAGTCATGATCGGACTGGAGCGCATCGGCGACCTGCTGTTAAGCTTTGCCACCAGCGCGCAAGCGGCGGGAGGCCATCTCGATTCGCAGGATCGCGCGCGACTTGACCCAGATGGCCACGGTGCTGGAAAAAATGCTGGCCGATGTCGGCCATTCCTTTTCCCAGCACGACGTCGATAAAGCCATCCACGTGCTCCGCGCCGATGCGGAGATGGACCGCCTGCGCAATATCATCTTCCTGCGCCACATCGAAAATCCGGAGAACGTCGCGCACCACGCCAGCCTGCAGGTGATCTTCATGACGCAGTCTCTCGAACGCGCCGGCGACCATGCCAAGAACCTGGCGGAAGAAGTTTGCCACTTTGTCAGCGGGCGCAGCATACGCCACATGCTCATGGCCTACGACAAGTCAAAAGAACAGATGTTTATCGAATGGCTGCGGCACAAAGACGAAAAATAGCAGTAATAACTCCCGCATAAGTTCGAAAATTTCCGAGCTGTGGAGGGATGGGCTTCTCGCGAGCCTGCCCTGCGTGAATACGAAGGTTCCAGTCGGACGGAGACGCCCGGCTCTCCATTGGCAATCGTACCTACCAGCCCTTGACAGCCGGAGTCTCCAAGGCGAGACTCGGTTCAGCCCTTTCGGAATCATCTTTTCACTTTTCTCGATTGCCGAAACGGACAGCAATTTCATGCACGAATCCATTCAACCCGAAGATCAATTCCCGTCCGCGAACACCGAGGCGAGATACGATCGCTGGGACGGATCAATCGTCCAGTCGGACGCGGGCCAGCGATGCAGTTGACGACGATCCAACGGCAGCCGCGCGCTGGAAGAAACGGAACTGGACTCCGCGCTCCAGTTGTTAGTGGAACGCGCGCAGTACATCACCGGCGCGACCGGCACTGCCCTGGCTCTGCCCCAGGGTGAGGAGATGGTTTGCCGCGCCAGCGCCGGTTCGTCGGCGCCGGCGGTCGGGGCGCGCCTGCAGGTCCGTTCCGGATTGACCGGCGAAAGCATTTCCCGCCGGCAGTTGCTGCGCTGTGACAACGCGGAAACCGACCCGCGCGTGAATCTGGAAGCTTGCCGGGCGCTGGGCATTGCATCCATCGTGGTTTTGCCGCTGCTGCGGAGTAATGGCGAAGTTTGCGGCCTGTTCGAACTATTTTCCGATCATCCCTACGCTTTCGAAGAGCGCGATCTGATCGCACTCGAACGCATGGCCGGCCTTACCTTGACGGCCCTCGATCTGGCCGAGCAGCGCCAGAACTCCGCACCCGCGCCAGCGCCCAGGGGAGAACCGGAAACGCCCGTCGAATCTTCCACGGCAAGCGGTGCGCGACAGGCTACCCGCGATTCCCGTTGCATTCTCCGCTGACATTTCCGTTAATGCGCCGAGCCCACGTTGCGTCCCGCCGAGCCGCCGGCAATTTCGCCATCGCCGTTAGCGCCCGCGCCCGCTTCCGTTCCCGAGGCCATGCTCCGCGTGCGAAAATGCGCTTCCTGCGGATTCCCTGTTTCCGAGGGGAGAACGCTCTGCCTCGACTGCGATAAGAAGAATAGCCGAGAAGAAGGACAGCGAGAAGCAGCAGCTTGAGAGGGAGCAGGGCCAGATACGACCAGTCGAACAAGAGATCAAGCCACGCGAGCAGGAGCAGGACGGCATCGTCCGACTCAGCAGCCGCCTCCGCCGCGCCGTTGCCGGAGGAATTCGTGCCGGCCTTCCTCGCGGATTCAGTGCCCGCAAAAGATTCGTGGCTGGCGGACCACGTCAATCTGCTGGCGGTCGCCGTCCTGATCCTGGGTATCCTGGTTGCCGTCGTGGTGTTCAGATAACGTGTTCCGATGACGTGTTCAGATAACCACTCTTGCTAACGACAGTAGTCGCTGTTTTCCTTGACAAATCGCCGGTCCAGCCCATACTCTGCGCTTGATCCCTTGTTCCAACCCACAGGTGCCCAAGCATGAAAAATGTGTATGAAGTTTTACGGCAGAAGGAACTTGAACTGACCAGGCTGGAAAAAGAAGTTGAAGCCTTGCGCGTCGCCGCCCCGCTGCTTTCGGACGAAAAAGAGACGTTGGCTGAAGTGCCGAAGCCGAGCATAACCGCCACCGCACCGCCGCAGCCGGTCCGGATTTCGCCGGTGGTTGCCGCCCAGGTTACGCCTCCCCAGTCACGCGTTGCCGGCTGGGAAGATGCGGCCAAGCGCTGGCCGTAAGCCAATCGTTCGCCGCTGTAGAGACGGGGCTTGCCTCGTCTCTTTGCCGCCGAAACAGGCGACGAAATAGTTATCGAAATAGCCCAGGATCGGAATTCGCTCCTGGGCTATTTCTTCTCTCGCTATGCCCGCCGTTTTCAGTCTCTGCGTGAACGCCAGCGCCAGCAGCGTCTTCTGCTCGACCTCGTGCGCCTTGGCCGAACCGGTTGCCGGACTCGCGCTCCCGGAACGTTTCACCGAAAGCACGGGCCGGTCATTGGCGATGTACCTTAGGCGCGGCAGCATGTAGGAAAGCGCGCCCATGTTGGACGGCTCTTCCTGCACCCACACAATATCTCGCGCTGCATTGTGACGCTCGCAGTTCCGCGGCCAGTTCCGCCTCCGGGAACGGATACATCTGCTCGAGGAAAACGATGGCGACGCTCAGGTCTTTGTTCTTGTTCTTATCCTTATCCTTGTTTTGACGCTTCTGCCGTTCCGCGCGAAGTTCGTGCCCGATTTTCCCGGTGCAGAGCAGAATCCGCTTGGCGTCCTGCGCTTCCGTGTCCGGAATCACCGGCAGAAACTTCCGATGCGTCAGATCTTCCAGCGGAGAGAGCGCATCCGGATGCCGCAGCATGCTCTTCGGCGTGAACACCACCAGCGGCTTTCTCCACTTGCGCAGCGCCTGCCGCCGCAGCAGATGGAAATATTGCCCCGCATTCGAAGGCTGACAAATCTGAATATTGTCGCGCGCCGCCAATTGCAAAAATCGCTCGATGCGCGCACTCGAATGCTCCGGCCCCTGCCCTTCGTAGCCGTGGGGCAGCAACAGAACCAGTCCCGACAGCAGGTTCCACTTGTCCTCGCCCGCGCACACAAACTGATCGATCACCGCCTGCGCCACGTTGGCAAAATCGCCAAACTGCGCTTCCCACAGCACCAGCGCCTCGGGATAATCGCGGCTGTAGCCGTATTCGAATCCCATCACGCCCGCTTCCGAAAGCGTCGAGTTGTAGATGTCGCACGCCGCCTGCCCCGGCGCAATGTGGCGCAGCGGAACGTATTCCGTCTCATCCTCGGTATCGATCAGCACCGAGTGGCGCTGATTGAAGGTCGCGCGCCGCGAGTCCTGTCCGCTCAGGCGCACGGGAATCCCCTGCTTCCCCAAATTAGGCTTGACCAGGCTGGCAAAAGCCAGCGCCTCGGCCATGCCGTAGTCCACCGGCTTCTTGCCCGTCCCCATCTCCTCGCGCTGCTCCAGCAACTTCTTCACCTTGGGATGGATGTGGAAACCCTCTGGATACGAGGTCAAACGTGCGGTGAGTTCCGCCAGCTCTTCGCGCGAAACGCCAGTGGGCTGTTCGTACTCCGGTTTGTAGCGGCCCCCGAAATAGTCGTCCCAGTAATTTGGCAGATCGCGCATGAGCTGCTTCTTGGTGAACTTGCGTCGCGCTCTTCTGCGCGGCTTCGTATTCGCTCTTGATCGCGCCCACTCGCTCGGCGACATTGTCATCATTCATGCCGATTTGCTTGGCGTAAATCCGATACAGCGGCGGATGCTCCTTGATCGCCTTATACATCAGCGGCTGCGTCACTGTGGGATCGTCCACTTCGCTATGCCCGTGGCGCCGGTAGCCGATCAAGTCCACGACCACGTCGGCGCCGAATTTGTAGCGGTACTCGGTGGCGATGCGCGCGATCCGCATCACCGCATCCACGTCTTCGCCATTCACATGAAAAATCGGAATCGCCTGCCGCCGCGCCAGTTGCGCCGAGAAGCGCGAGGAATGCTCTTCGCGGGCATTGGTCGTGAACCCGATCAGGTTGTTGACGATGACGTGGATCGTTCCGCCCACCGTGTAGCCGGCGAGATCGGCATAATTCAGCGTCTCCGCCGTGATGCCTTGCCCCGCAAACGCGGCGTCGCCATGCACCAGCAGCGGCAGATACTTTGCCTTGCCGCCTTCGCCGGCGCGGTCCTGCTTGGCGCGAGTGCGCCCCACCGTCACCGGATTCACCGCTTCGAGGTGGCTGGGGTTCGACACCAGGTGGATATGAATTTTCTTTCCGGCTTCGGGTGATGTACTCGCCGGTCGCGCCCATGTGATACTTCACGTCGCCCGAGCCCAATACGCTGCGCGGATCCACATCCTCAAACTCGGCAAACACCTGCTCCGCCGGACGCCTGGCCACATGAACCATGACGTTGAGCCGTCCGCGATGGCTCATACCCATCACCAGTTCCACCGCGCCGCGCTCGCCGGCCACGTCGAGGACCTCATCCACAAACGGCAGCAAAGACGTGCTGCCTTCCAGCGAGAATCGTTTGTTGCCCAGATAGCGCGCTTGCAGTGTCTGCTCCAACAGCTCGGCGCGCATCAGCAGATCGAGTGCGCGCTCGCGGTCGGACGCGATCGCCGACGGCTGCGCCTCGATCTTTTCTTCTATTTGTTCTTGGATCCAGCGCCGCCGCTCCGGGTCGGCGATGTGCATGAACTCCACGCCCACGCTGCCGCAATAGATGCGCCGCGCTTCCCGCGCCCACTCGTTGTCAATCTCAAGGTCGGGATGCGGTTGCGGAGGCAGCAGGCCGAGCGGGTTCAGTTCGGCCTCCAGATATCCAAATTGCCGGAACAGCCCAAACACGCGTTCGCGCTCGTAGTTTTCAATGCTGTTTTCCATGCTTGGAGGGGCCGCGCCCCTGCTAGTATTTTGAGTTGAAGTCGCCATAGAGGGTTTCTATAGAATAACGGATGAGTCGCCCGGTGTGCCCGATTTAGCTGGAAGAAATGGCTGAGGGTGCCCACGTTCGGAGCTGCACTTTTCATGAATTGTCATTTAGTGAATTGTCATCCTGAGCGAAGCGAAGGACCTGTGCATTCGGGCGGATGCAAATGCAGAGGTTCTTCCCCTTCGGCTCCGCTCATGGTCAGGATGACAGGATGTACTTACGTCACGAACTCGCGATCCACTACACCGTATTGCTCACATGCAGTAGAGTTCAACAGGAGATAGATGACCGACAAGCAGGAAACAGTGCAGAAAAATACGCAGGAAGAAGCGCGGGAAAAAGAAGCCGCCGGGCGCGCTGCCGCCAAACTGGTGCGCGACGGCGACATTGTGGGATTGGGCACGGGATCGACCGCTTACTTTGCAGTCGTCGCTCTGGGCGAGCGCGTGAAAGCGGGGCTGAAAATCGTTGGCATCCCAACTTCCCTCCAGACGGCCGGCTTGGCGCGCCAACTTGGCATTCCGCTGACCACGCTCGACGAACATCCGGAAATCGACATCACCATTGATGGCGCCGACGAACTCGATCCGCAATTGCGCCTGATCAAAGGCGGCGGGGGCGCGTTGCTGCGCGAGAAGGTGATCGCGTCCGCATCCAAAAAAATGGTCGTGGTCGCGGACTACAGGAAGATTGTTCCCGTGCTGGGCAAATTTCCTTTGCCGGTCGAGATCATCGAATTCGCGCGGGCCGTCATCGAGAAAAAAATCGCCGCCCTTGGAGCCACCACGCAGCTCCGCACCAAATCCGACGGCCAACTCTTCGTGACCGACAATGGCAATCACATCCTCGATTGCAATTTCGGAAAAATCGCCGATCCGGCGGCGCTGGCGCTCGCGTTGAGTAACATTCCCGGCATCGTCGAACACGGCCTGTTCATAGGGCTGGCGAAGCTGGCGTTGGTCGGACGCGGAGAGCGCGTGGAAGAACTGCGCTCCTGACGCAAACCCGCTTTACGCCTTCCCGAGAGAGGATCGCTTTTAGCTCTTGGCCTTTGGCTTTTAGCTAAGAGCCAAGAGCTAAAAGCCAAAAGCGCCTTTCTCCGCGCATCGTATTACCGTAATTCGCCATCTAACAGTAGAATCGTATTAGGCAACACCTCTGGGGAATCGGCAGCGGAATGACATGCTGAAAGTATTGGCAAATCGGGGCGGATGGGTCAGAGCGGTGTGCTTGCTCTCGGTTGCCCTGGTGTGCGTGATGGGGACGGCGCAGGCGGTCCACTCGCACTCCGATGAGAACTCAGCCACATCGCACCACTCCTGCTCGATTTGCGCGACGGCGCACGCTGGGTTGAATACCACGCCAGTGCCGTCCGTGCCGGTTTTGGCTACGGCAGTCCTGGCGATTGTGGTTCCCGAAGTTTCCCCGATCTTCCGTCCCGTTGCCACCCAATTTATTCGTCCTCCGCCTGCGCGCTGATTCCGCTCCCTATCAAGCAAGTATTCCCAAAAGGCTGCGAGCTTCCGTCTTCGATTTACGATCTGCGATTTGAAATCGGACTCGCGCGAGAACCCATTATTGGAGGAAATCATGCGTTTGTTTCATAAGAGCTGGCGGGTTGCGGCCATTGTGGCCGTGGCTGTGGTATTGAGTGTGGGGATTGCGGAGGCGCAGTCGGGCGGAAGCTCGGGATCAATTAACGGCACCGTGCTTGACCCTTCGGGCGCGGTGGTGCCGAATGCGGGCGTCGAAATTCACAACCCGGTCAGCGGCTATGACCGGACCACCACCACCGACAGTAACGGGAGGTTCAGTTTCACGAATGTGCCATTCAGTCCGTATCACATGACGGTGACGGCCGCGGGATTCGCCCAAACCGCGCAGGATGTGGAGGTGCGGTCGGTGGTGCCCGCTACGGTCAAGATCAGCCTTGAAGTATCGGGCACCACCACCACGGTTACGGTCGAGGATGCGGGAGATTTGGTGGAAAACGATCCGACCTTCCACTCCGACATTGATAAGGAGTTGATGGACAGAATTCCCATGGGAAGCGGGTCGTCTTCGATGAGTTCGATGGTTAGCGCAGCCACGCCGGGAATCACTTCCGATTCCGACGGCCAAATCCACGGACTGGGCGACCACGCGGAGAATTCGTTCAACATCGACGACCAGCCCATGACCGACCAGACCAGCAAGACCTTCTCCAACCAGGTCCCCGTCGATTCCATCCAATCCATGGAAGTCATATCCGGCGCGCCGCCCGCGGAATACGGAGGCAAGACCAGTGTGGTGATTGTAGCGACCACACGCTCGGGCCAGGGCATGACCACGCCCCACGGCAGCGTGACCACTTCCTACGGGTCGTTTGGGTCGTCGAACGTGGCCGCCGATCTCGCGTACGGCGGCAAGAACTGGGGAAACTTTATCTCCGTGGGTGGGTTGAATAGCGGACGGTTTCTGGATGCGCCGGAGTTTGCGGTTATGCACGACAAGGGCAACGAACAAAATCTTTTCGACCGCGTGGATTGGCAACTCTCGGCCGCCGATTCGATCCACCTGAACTTCGGCTACAGCCGAAGCTGGTTCCAGACGCCGAATTCGTTCGATGCCCAGAACGCGACGGCATGGAGCGGACTGAACGGGGTTCTTCCGGCAGTGGAGAACTACGGGGGTGTAGTTCCCGGCACTAATATTACCGTCGGAGCGAGCGATCAACGCTCCAAGATTGGCAGCTTTAACATCGCGCCGTCGTGGACGCATCTGGCGAGCACAAACACTGTATTTACTTTGGGAGCATTCGTGCGCCGCGACGATTACAACTATTACCCCAGCAAGGATGCTTTCGCGGACCTCGGGCCGCCGAGTTTGCAACGGCAGTCGGTGGGTCAGAACCGCACGCTCACTAACACGGGAATTCGCTCCGATCTTTCCTATGTTAAAGGCGTGAACAACATCAAGGCGGGTGTTACTTACGAACAAACGTTCCTCGATGAAAACGACACTCTTGGGATTGTCGATCCAGCTTACAACGCACCGTGTATAACTCTAGCAAATGCTGCGAGCCCTAACGTTCCCGTGCCGGGCTACACCGATCCCTCGCAATGCACCGGCGCTGGTAACGCGCCAAATGTTGCCGATCCTACAAGCCCGTACTTTAATCCCAATGCACCCAACACCACGTTCTATCCTGCTTTCAACCCGGTCCTTTTTCCCTACGACTTGACCCGCGGCGGGAACCCGTACACCTTCAACGGCCACACTGACGTGAAGGAGCTTGCGCTCTACCTTCGGGACGTGATCACTGTTGGGCACTGGTCTTTGAACCTTGGCATGCGCGGCGATCTCTACAACGGTCTTACCGTTGCGCGCCAAGCCGAGCCTCGGATTGGAATTTCTTACAACGTCAAGAAGACGAACACGATTCTTCGCGTGTCCTATGCGCGCACGCTGGAATCTCCCTTCAATGAGAACCTGGTGCTTTCGAGCATCGGATGCAGCAACTCTGTCTTGCAACCACTGCTGTCCTGTTCTCCCGGTAAGGATGTCGCCAACCCCTTGAGTCCCGGCTTTCGCAATGAAATCCACGCGGGGATCGAGCAAGCTTTCGGACGCTACCTGGTCTTTTCCGGCGAGTGGATCACCAAGTACACGCACAATGGCTACGATTTCAGTGTGCTCGGAAACACTCCGATCACATTCCCCATTGAATGGCACAACGCCAAGATTCCCGGATATGCGGGCCGCGTAAGCGTGCCGAACCTGCATGGCTTTTCGGCGCAGATGGTCTTTTCCAGCGTGGCGGCGCGATTCTTCCAACCACAGATAGGAGGAGCGGGCGCGACGGTGTCGACTGGTGCCGGCCTCCCGTTCCGCATTGACCACGACGAAAAGTTCAACCAGACCACCCACTTGCAATATCAGCCCTGGAAGCGCGGGCCATGGTTCGGCTTTAACTGGCGGTACGACAGCGGCTTCGTGGCCGGCAATGCGCCCTGTTACGGGGAAAATGCAGACAACGATTGCACACAGTCACTCTTACTAAACGGACAACAATACGTCCGGTTGCAAGATGCTTTCGGAAACCCCCTGAGTGCGGACCAGGAGTTCGAGGCCGGGTTCTTTTGCGGATCCCAGCATGCAACTCCGACCGTTTCGGTGCCTTCCACCTGCCTGGCGTCGCTGTTCGGATCGAATCTTATCAAGGTGCCGGCGATCGGGACCGAGAACGACGACCACAATCCACCGCGCATCGCGCCGCGTAATCTGTTCGATGTTGTAGCGGGCGACGACAATCTGTTCAAAGGCGACCGTTATAAGTGGAGTCTCACGCTGACCGCCATCAACATCACCAACAAACTGGCGCTGTATAACTTCCTTTCGACCTTCAGCGGGACGCATTATGTGACGCCGCGCGCGCTGACGGCGCAGATTGGGTTTCACTTCTAATGGGCTCGTGGACGCCCGGCGCTCCACTGAAAAGTTACTCCGGCGTATGCCCCGGCGACATTCGGCTGGCCAGGATGGAGGCGAGTTTGTCCGGTTCGGCGAGAAATGCATCGTGGCCATGGGAGGATTCAATTTCGCAGTAGTTGCAATCCACTCCGCAGCTTCTTAGCTCGCCCGCCAACGAGCGCACTTCGGCGGCGGGAAAAAGCCAATCGGAGGAAATTCCCACCAGTGTGACGCGCGCTCTGATGCGCTCATAAGCGTGGATTGAGCCGTACTTCCTTATCGGATCGAAGGTATCCATGGTCCTCGTGATGCTGAGGTAGGAATTCGTATCGAAGCGCTGCACGAATTTCTCGCCCTGATGGTCGAGATAGCCGCTCACATCGAAGCGAGCATTCGGTTCCGCCCAGGGATTTTCGCCGTTGCGGTTGGGATTGCGCCCAAAGCGGGTGCTGAACAACTCCGCCGTCTTGTATGAACACATGGCAATCTTGCGCGCCAGGGCCAGCCCGCCGACCGGCGGATCGCCGCCGTACTCCCCATTTTTCCACTTGGGATCGAGCCGGATGACCTGCCGTTGCAGGTGATTGAGGGCAAGTCCCATCGGCCCCAGCGGCGCCGCCGCGATGCTGATGCAGTTGGCGACGCGGCCGGGGAAATCCATGGCCCACTGCAATGCCTGCATGCCGCCAATCGAGCCGCCGATGACGAGCTGAATGCGATCGACTCCGAGATGATCGAGGACGGCTCGTTGAGTGCGGATAATATCGCCGACCGTGACCAGCGGGAAATCCGGCCCGTAGATCTTCCCGGTCGTGGGATTGATGGACTGTGGGCCGGTCGAGCCGTAACACGATCCCAAAATGTTCATGCAGATGACGCAATAGCGGTCGATGTTGAAAACGCTATTGTCGGCAAACAGCTCCGGCCACCAATCGGCAACTTCGGCGGAGCCGGAGAGGGCGTGACAGACGAGTATCGCGTTGTCGCGCGCCGGGTTGAGTTCGCCGTAAATGGCATACTGAATGGTTACAGGACGCAGTTCGCCACCGCATTCCAGGGCGAAGCCCTCCGTTTCAGCAAAAGAGTGCTTCGCCCGGACCGCCGGAGTGATAATCATCTTACTTAGTCTACTTCTAACTTAGTCTACTTAGTCGTTCCTGCTGTTGGCGACAGCCCGGTGGCCTTCTGTAAACCCTGAGTCAGGTCGGCGACGATGTCGCGAATGTCTTCAATTCCCACCGATAAGCGTACCAGTTCTGGCGTGACCCCGGTATCCTTTTGCTCGTCCGCGGAGAGCTGTTGGTGGGTGGTCGAAGTGGGGTGGATGACCAGCGATTTCGCGTCGCCGATGTTGGCCAGTAGGCTGAACAGCTTCAGAGAGTTGATCAGCTTGCGTCCCGCTTCGTATCCGCCCTTGATTCCAAACGTGACCAGCGCTCCCGAGCCATGCGGCAGATACTTCTGTGCCCGTGAATAGTACTTGCTCGAAGCGAGGCCGGGATAGTTGACCCACTCGACGCCGGGGTGGGTTTGGAGGAACTTGGCCACGGCCAGCGCATTCTCCGAGTGGCGCTGCATGCGGAGATGGAGCGTTTCCGTGCCCTGCAGCAACAGGAAGGCGTTGAACGGCGAAAGCGCCGCACCGGTGTCGCGCAGGCCCTGCACCCGGGCCTTGAGGATGAACGCCAATGGCCCAAACGCTTCCGTGTAGGAAATTCCATGATACGAGGGGTCGGGTTCGACGAAGTCCGGAAAACGCCCCGAGGCTTTCCAGTCGAATTTCCCGGCGTCCACGATCACGCCTCCGATGGACGTGCCGTGGCCGCCAATAAACTTGGTCGCCGAATTGATGACAATGTCGGCCCCCCACTCGATGGGACGAACCAGCGCCGGCGAGGCGGACGTGTTATCAATGATGAGAGGGAGCCGATTTTCGTGGGCGATCCGGGCCAGGGTCTCGATTTCCGCCACGTCGAGCTTTGGATTTCCGAGCGTCTCGGTGTAGAGCGCCTTGGTCTTCGGATTGATCGCCTTCTTCAGACCGTCGAAGTCGTCGCCATCGGCGAAGCGCACGGTGATTCCCAGCTTGGGCAGCGTGTAGTGGAACAGATTGTAAGTCCCGCCGTAGAGCGACGTGGTGGATACGAGTTCGTCTCCGGCGGAGGCGAGCGTAATCGCAGTCAGGGTCTCGGCAGCCTGTCCGGAAGCGGTGGCCAGCGCCGCGGCGCCGCCTTCCAGGGCCGCGATTCTTTTTTCGAAAACATCGGTGGTCGGATTCATGATCCGGGTATAGATGTTTCCGAATTCCTTGAGCGCAAACAGGCGCGCCGCATGGTCGGCATCGTCAAATACGTACGACGTGGTTTGGTAAATCGGCACGGCGCGAGACTTCGTGGTAGGGTCAACTACCTGGCCGCCATGGATAGCCAAAGTTGCAAAGTGCTGTTGCTTCTCATCGTTGTTGCCGTTGTTCTGTGACATTACGGCTCCTCAGTTCACAAAGTAGATAAATCCGATCCACCTGTTGTGGATTATGCATTGCAGCAGCGTATCTTGCCGATTGATCGCAAGGAACACTAACCAGGCCGCGCCCCCTAGTGATTATTGGTCACAAACGGCCTCTCAAAGACAGCTCATTGCCAATTTTTTGATTATACAATGCGGCGGGGCGACCAGTTCAGGTTCGCCTTGGCGTTGGTTGGCACTGTCTTTTCTACGGCTTGAGAGCTACATTCCAACATCTGGAGCGCAAAGCCATGCGGCTCCCCATTACTGAAGTTTACTGCCAGGTCTCCGAATCCTTTCCTGCCCGTTCCCTGCCTGTTATCAATGAGTGTTGTCGTGTTTCTGCGCCTAGGAATTGCCACCCGGCTTTCCGGGCAGGAGTTCGCCCGAAATGGAAATTCGCCCTCAATCCTGGAAGGACATGAGCGCGGCGCCGCGTTTCTTTATTGCCGTGGTCGTGATCTGCGGGACAACCGTGCTGACCTATTCGGTTTGGCACGGGAGGAGCGAGAATCCGCTCAAATTTTTCTGTTATCTGGTCATTGCGCTGGCGGCCTCGCGGCTCAAGGTGAACCTGCCCGGCATTACCGGGACGATGTCGGTCAACTTTCTCTTCCTGCTGCTGGGTGTGCTGGAACTGAGCTTGTCGGAAGCCATGGCGCTAGGCTGCGCGGCGGTGGTGGTGCAGTGCTTTGACCGCAATCGTCCGGTTCCGATTCAAGTCGTCTTCAACGTCTGCTCGACCGCGCTGGCCATCGCCGTCACCTTCGTCACGTATCGCTATTCCTTCGTGCATACGTGCCGTGAGGAACCCCTCCACCCTGCTATTTCTGGCGGCGTCGGTTTACTTCGTGGCCAATACGCTTCCGGTAGCGGCCGTCATTTCGTTGACGGAGCGAAAGTCGCTGCGAAAGATCTGGGCAACTGCTACTTCTGGAGCTTCCCCTACTACCTGGTGGGCGCGGGCGTGGCCGGCATGATGAGCTGGCTGCACGGCTTCACCGACTGGCAGACTTCGTTGCTGACGCTTCCGGTGGTGTACCTCTTCTATCGCTCCTACCGTCTTTACCTCGGCAAACTGGAAGACGAGAAGCGGCACGTGGAAGAGATGGCCGACTTGCACATGCGCACCATCGAGGCACTCGCCCTCGCCATCGAAGCCAAGGACCAGACCACCCACGACCACTTGCAGAGAGTTCGCGTCTACGCCGTCGAGGTTGCCAAGGAACTTAAGATTGACCGGGGGGGGATGGAGGCGTTGCAGGCTGCCGCCTTGTTGCATGACATCGGCAAGCTGGCGATTCCCGAGCACATCATCTCGAAGCCGGGGCGCCTGACGCCGGAAGAATTCGACAAAATGAAAATCCATCCGCTGGTGGGAGCGGAAATTCTGGAGCGGGTGCGCTTTCCCTATCCGGTTGTCCCCATCGTACGGGCCCATCACGAAAAGTTCGACGGCACGGGTTATCCGCTGGGATTGAGCGGGGCCGAGATTCCGATTGGCGCCCGCATCCTGGCGGCGGTGGATTATCTGGACGCGCTGGCTTCAGACCGGCAATACCGGCGGGCGCTGCCTCTGCATGAAGCGATGAAGCGGCTGGTAGATGAATCGGGCAAGTCCTTCGATCCGCAAGTGGTCAGAGTGCTGGAAAGAAAATATGTGGATATGGAGCAACTGGTCCATCAACGCACCGACAGCTTGGGCAAGCAGAGATTGTCCACGGAAGTCGGAGTCAAAGACCAGGACACAGCGTTCGAGCCGGCCATCAAGCCGGCAGCCGGGTTCGAGGCGCAAGGGAAGCGGCCATTGCCGGAACGCAGTTTTCTCGGTTCGATTGCGGCCGCGCGCCAGGAGGCGCAGACCCTTTTCGAACTCAGCCAGGATTTGGGAGCTTCGCTCAGTCTGGACGTCACGCTTTCGGTGTTTGCAGTGAAGCTGCGCCGGGCGATGCCCTACGATGCGATTGCCATCTATGTTCGCCACGGCGATGAACTGGTGCCGGAATACGTGAATGGCGACAACTTCCGGCTGTTTGCCTCGCTGCGCATCCCGATGGGGCAGGGGCTCTCGGGGTGGGTGGCGCAAAACCGCAAGCCGATCCTGAACGGCAATCCTTCGGTCGAACCCGGTTATCTGAACGATCCTTCCAAGTACAGCACGCTGAACTCGGCGCTCGCCGTTCCGCTCGAGGGTTTGCAGGGCGTGGCCGGCGTGGTCGCTTTGTACCACGCGGAAAAAGATTTCTTTACCTCTGACCACCTGCGCATTTTGCTGGCCATAAGTTCCAAGATGGCGCTCGCCATCGAGAATGCGATGAAGTATGAGCAGGCGGAGAGTTCGGCGGTCACCGATTATCTCACCGGCTTGCCCAATGCGCGCTCGCTTTTTTTGCAACTCGACCGCGAACTGGCGCGCTGCAAACGCGACAACAAAACGCTGACCGTGATGGTCGCCGACATGGACGGATTCAAGCAGATCAACGACCGATTCGGGCATTTGGAAGGGAACCGCGTGCTGCGCCTCTTCGCGCGCTTCCTCAAGGAAACCAGCCGTGAGTACGATTATGTCGCGCGCATGGGCGGCGACGAATTTGTGGTCATCGCTCCCGGACTCACGTCTGAAGCAACCGCGCGCAAGGCGGAACAGATGCGAGATCTGGCCAAGCAAGCCGGGAAGGACGTCTGCAACGAGGACATTCTATCGCTGAGCGTGGGCAAGGCCCTGTATCCCGAAGACGGGATGGATGCCGAAAAGCTCCTCTCTGAAGCCGATAAACGCATGTACCTGCAGAAACAGAGTCAGTCGGGCCAGAAGAACCGCCGTCTGTATCCGCGGGTGCGAGGCCGGCTCATTACGGAAATTTCTGGAGGCGAACGGGAACACCCGATCCTGGGCATCGTTACCAACTTGAGCCAAGGCGGCTGCTATGTTGAAACCAGCGATCTTCTGTTACCCGGATCGCGGTGCAAACTAACCTTATCGCACGAACAGGAGAACGTTACGATTGAAAGCAAGGTGGTGCGCATGGATGCGGGTATTGGCGCGGCGCTGGAATTCGGCGAAGCGACGCACCCGACCCGCGCCGCCTTGCAGCGCATCCTGGAGCATTTGGTCAGTTTGGACGCAGACTTCGATCTAAAACGCAGCCGCAACGCCGCCGTAGGTCGCACACTCTGAGGGGAATTCCGGTTTCGTATCAGGGTATCGCTTGAGCGATACCGTAAGCGCTTCAAGAATTGTGTGCACCTTTCGGAGTCGGGCGGCGCTCCCGCATCATGCGGTCACGGCCATCGGCCGAATCTGGAGCAGCGGCGCCGTGTTACCTGACAAAGCGCGTGGCTTCGACAGACCTTGCCGCAGCATGTTCGCCGTCGGCACGCCTGTCCGATAGAACGACTTCTCGCAATCCGCAGTGGACGGGCCACGCATACTTCCTTCCACGTATGCCAATCCCGGACAGCGCGAGCAACTGGTGACGTGCGAACACGACGAGCAGATGGCGAGGTCTTTGGCCTGGATCGAGCGAACTTCTTTCATTTGTGGGGAAAGATTCCAGATATCTAAAAACTTTTGTTGGCGAATATTTCCCGTGGGAAGCGGAAATTGTACGCAGGGAAAGACATCGCCGTAGGGCGAAATGTAGCAGAAAGAATGCCCCGCGCTGCACGAGTAACCCTCAAGGTCCTCCGGCGAGGGAGGTTTGGGAGGAGCGCAGAATTCTTCCTGGCTGTCAACCAGCGCCGGATTGTGGAAAATTTCCGGAAGTTCTTCGCCCGGAATGCGCAGTGCGAGAACGGAGAGGTCGCCGTCCATCATGGGCGTGATGGTGGGATCGAGCGTGTAATGCGCACCGAGCTCGGCGGCCAGTTTCTGCACCCCGCTTTGATCGGCAAGATTCACGGTCATCAGAACGTTGGCGATGGTCACGCGCAGTCCTTGTTCGCGTAAAAAGCGAATGGACTTGATGGTGCGCTCCAGCGAGTGCGGCAGTTTGGTGATGGCGTCATGCACTTCGGGGCGATGCGAGTACACGCTGATCTGGACCGTGTCTATGTCCAGTGCGCGGATCCGCCTCGCTTCCTCTTCGTGGATCATCACCGCATTGGTCTTGATCTTGACGTTGAACATGAGACGCCGCGCGTGTTCGACAATCTCAAAAAAGTCGCGGCGCATAAAAACCTCGCCGCCGCTGAAGGTAAGAAAGAAAACACCCGCTTCGGCCAGTTGATCGAGCACGCCTTTGATCTCGGCGGTCGTCATCTCGCCGTGGTCGTCGTGATCAAGATAACAATGCACGCAGCGCTCGTTGCAGCGATACGTGACATCCATATGCACGGCGAGGGGCACGCCCAGGTTAAATGCCTTCTGGCCCACTTCGCTCATCAGGGTCATCGGCGGGCCTCCGAAGCCAGCGGCTGGTTTGAAACGATAAGGATTCCGTGGCTGGAAAGTTCGGCGACGAACTGCTCGGCGTCCGCCTGGGCCTCGTCGAACTCGACTTCGAATTGCTCGCAGATATTGTCGCGCACGATTTTGTGCAGGGGAGTGCGGCCGTCGGCAGCTTGAAAGATGGCGGTCGCGACCTCATTCAGCGTGAAGAAGGTAGAATCGGCCGAGTTCATGACCATCATTTCGCCGGCCAGCGCGCGCGCGGCTATGGCGGAACTGCGCGCAATGTAAATGCAATTTTCAGGCATGCTCGGGCACCCCCTCCGAGTTGCGAGCAAAGTTGCGTGCGAAGTTACGTTCGAAATTGCGAACTTCGTCCCACACCCTGGCATCAGGATAGAACGTCAGGCGGCGAATTGGAACCCTTAAAGCGAAGTCGCATGCCGTGGCGAAAAGCTTCTCCACCAGACCGCGGTCTTCGGCGAAAAAGAGAATATTACGCATCAGGCGGCGCACGGCTTCGGCGGGCGGCAACTCCTCGACCCGGTTCTCCGGACCCTTCTCCAGAAAAAAGAGAGCAGAGATCGGGGCCGCGCAGTTCTCACCGGACTTGGCCAGCTCTCCGGCGAACGGCGTGCCGAAAGCCCGGTACCCGCCAGCGCTCGGGCGCAGGTAGGAAATTTCGTCGGTAAGCAGGGTGATGTCCGCGGGCGCGAGCCGCGTCATCGTGGTTTTGCCCGCGCCCGATACGCCCGAGAACAGATAAGCTCGGCCCTCGCAAATCGCGCTGGCCGAGTGCAGCAGGAATCCGCCGCGCTCGGCAAGAATCAGGCTGTGCAGAATGCGCAGCACCGAATCGAGAGAATATGGGTTGGCATTTTGCCGCACTCTGCCTCGTCCCGTGCGCGGGTCCCAGCGAGCGTGGAAGTCCCCACGCTCCAGAAGCCACTCGTCACCCTCGCGACGGACCCGGACCTCGCGATCGGAAGCCGATCCCGTGTCCATGAGATCGAACTCCAGTTCAAACTCGGGACGCGAAGAACTCAAGAACCCTTTATAGCGTTGGCGCAGCAGATCGAAAAAACGCTCGTCACAAGTGGACAAAGCAATCGGGATCCCACCGATCTCGACACATGTGACCTTGCGGGGCGTGGCTGTCATAGAGCTCCAAAATCCTCGCCGTGTTCCACGTTTTGTAATTCGCGTGCCGCTCCCTTTCCATGGCTGTGAAGTTTCAGAGCGAGACGCCGTGCCACTCCGCAATGACAGAACACCATTCCCAGCGCGCGCGACCACTTCACGCCCAACCATCGAGCGCCAAAATCGAGACGCAGAGCGGCCGTGCAGGCTGCGGCAAACCCCCGCTTCGTATCGGAATATCGTTTCGTATCAGGGTCTTGCTTTAGCGACACCGCAACTTCGTCGAAATCAGATGCCCTTTGAAGGGCTGGTGGGCATTGGATCCTGCGCACGAGCCGGCCCAGCAGCGATTCGTGAGGGTACTGAGGATCGAGACCAGGCATGGAATCGCCGCGCAGCAAAAAGCCGTTCGGTGGGCAGAAAGCGACGAAACGATGCAGGAAGAGGCGGCCTTCACGCCGGGCGAGCACAATCTCGCCAGGCCAGACGTCTTCGAGCGAGCAGCTTTCGATCTCGACCACGTCGCCCGGCCAAAGGGCCGGCAACATGCTTTCTCCGTAAACTCGCAGACGTACATGCAACTGACCACTGCGACGCAAAGCGTCCGCCACCAAAGCTGAACGTTCCGCGCTCCAACTCGAATGCGCTGCGCTCGCGTCGTTTCCCAGCGTCACGAAGTTTTGTGCGAGAACTGGCATTGGGAAGCGGTATAAAAAATCTGGCTTGTCCCCCAGCTTCGATCGGAGTAAAGGCAGTGTACTACACGAATTTCACCGCTGCCAGTAATGAGCTGGTGGCACAACGAAGAAGGTGAATCGAGGTCCTCAATAGAACGATAACGTCCCATTTTGCCGCGCCCGGCGCAGACTGAGCGACAGGCCGGTCAGCGCGAGCGGCAGCAGGACTGCGCCAAACCCGGCCAGCACAGCCAGTGTCGGAGCCATCGTCATCATGGACTGTCCCTCCAACAGCGCTCGGCGCATTCCATCAATGGCGTACGTGAGAGGGACCGCTCTGGCGAGAAGCTCAAGAGGATGCGGCAAGCTCTGGATCGGGAACATGGTCCCGCTCAGAAACCAGAGCCCGGAACCGAGCAGCCACAGCAGCGCCGATCCTTTCTGGAATGCGACCTGAAGCGTGGCCGCCGCGATCCCCAGGGCCAGGGCGATGGCCAGAGAAAAAATCAATACCGCTAAGCACGAGAAAAAGTTGGCGTGGATCGCCGCCCGGAAAACCGCCACTCCCGCGACGAAATAGACCAGCAGATTGACCAGGTTTCCGCCAAACGCGGAAATGGAGCTGAGGATGACCAGTTCAGCCTGGGCGGTGGATGTCGTCATGAGCACTTCCAGCGTTCCTGTTTGCTGCGCTTCCTGCACCGCGCTCAGAAAGGCTTGCGCGCTCATTACGAAAAACGTGTAAACGCCCGTGCCCACCAGAAGAAATGGGAAGTACTCGACCCCACTCGGCCGAAAGCCGGGGCCGATGGCGCGGGACAGATAATAAAAAGCCGCCAGTTCGGTGAAGACTCCGACGAGAGTTACGACGAAACCGCTGCGATGACGGATGGCCGTGAGCAAATCCCGCCGCAGAATGGCGCATAGCTTGTCGAGTGTCGAAATCATGAGCTAGAACAAGATTTATAATTTGCGATTTGTAATTTGTAATTTCAAATCCAGCCCCTCTGCGCGACAAATCCCGAACCACAATTGAAAATTAGAAATTACAAATCTTTCTCGTCGATCTCGCCCGTCATGTGGAAATAAAAAGAACGCAACGCCTCCGCGTTATCGCCGTCGTTCACTGGGCGGTCCGCGAGCAATTCACCGCGATCGAGCAGCAGCAGGCGGTCCGCGACGGCGGCCGCTTCCGCGAAGTTGTGGGTGGCGAGTAGAACGGTAGTCTCTTGCCGCGCCAGGGCGCGGATCGTCGCCCAGAAGTGCGCCGTAGTGGCGGCGTCGAGGCTGCGCGTCGGTTCGTCGAGCAAAAGCACGCTGGGACGCTTGACCAGGGCGCGCGCAATCCCCAGCTGCTGATACATGCCGCTGGAAAACTTCATAACCAGCGTATCGGCTTGCTCTTCGAGTCCGGTATCGCGGAGAACTTCTTCGATCCTTTGCGCCCGCTCGCTGCGTGGAACTTCGTCGAGGCTGGCAAAAAAATCGAGGTTCTCGCGCGCCGAAAGACGCGCAAAGAACGAGCGCTCCGCCGCAATGGCGATGCCAACTTGCCGCCGCACTTTGCCGGCGTCGCGTCGCGCATCGCAACCGCCCACCAGCACCGCTCCTGCATCGGGTAGAAGCATAGTCGAGATCAGCTTGAGCGCCGTAGTTTTTCCGCTGCCGTTCGGGCCGAGCAGCACCAAAACCTCCGCGCGCGACGCCGAAAAAGAAACGTCTTGCAAGGCCACGGTTTCGCCGCCCCGCTCCCGTCCCAACCAATTGAACAGCACTGGACGATGGCGAAAGATCTTGCGGACGGATTCAAATACGACTCGGTCCATAAGTGAAACGGCAAGGTGCGAACGAAGTTTCAGGCGCGCACTGAAGACTCTGTATTATAGTTGCGATTCGCGTTCCACTTCATATTCGATTGCGACCGGTTGCCAGCTAGTCAAAAATTGCTGCCATGACCGAACACTTACCTTCGTCTTCGATGTCGAGCGCCGCGCCACAGAGAGCGGACGAATTTAGTCTCCTGTGCGCACTGGCTAGCGCGGAACTGGTTCCGGAGCGGATCGAGCGCATTGCGAATTGGAATTTTTCCACCCTCGACTGGAGTGAACTTGTTCGCCTGGCTGAGCGCCACGGAGTTCTTCCGCTGGCGGCGCGCAACCTGATAGAACACGCTCGCGGTCTTCCACCGGAAATCGAGCGCTCGTTACGATCCTTGTACGAAGCGAACTTGCGGCGCAGCTTGTGGTTCAGCGCCGAACTGGCGCGCATCCTACAGCATTTCGAACGTCGGCAGTTGCGGGCGGTTCCATACAAAGGGCCGGTGCTGGCACAATCGGCTTACGGCGATCTTGGGCTGCGAAGTTTCTCCGATCTCGATTTGCTAATTTCGCCCACAGATTTCGAGAAGGCAAAGCAAGCTCTTGCTGAAATCGGATATCGCCCTTCCACGGAACTTACTCCGGCCATCGAGCGCTTCTGGCTAAGTACAGGCTACGAGCGTTCGTTTGACGGCACCGCCGGAAAGCACATGGTCGAACTGCAATGGGCATTGCTGCCGCGTTTCTATGCGGTCGATTTGCGCGTGGAAGACCTGCTGGCGTGCGCCAGCTGCACCGTTGTCGGCGGGTGCGAGGTGCCTTGCCTCGCTCCCGAAGATTCGCTGCTGGTGCTGTGCCTGCACGCCGCCAAGCATCTTTGGACGCGGCTGATCTGGTTGTCGGACATTGCGGAGACTTTGCGGCCACAATCTCAGTCTCAATACCGAAACCTGACCATCGACTTCGTGCAGGTTATTTCCCAGGCGCGCGCGCTGGGAATCGCGCGCATTCTCGGCGTAAGTTTCTGGCTGGTGAAGAACATGCTTCATGCGGAGCTTCCCAAGCCCGCGGAAGAAATGATTACGACCGATCCTCAGGTGCCCGTACTGGGCGGCGAATTCGCCGTGCGTTTGGCTCGCGGTGCAGTTTATGATTTCGAATCCACGGAATACTTTCGCCTAATCCTGAAACTGCGCGAGCGGCGCGGCGACCGCATACGATATCTCTGGCGTCTGCTTTGGACACCAGGCGTAGGAGATATAGCTGCGCTGCGATTGCCGGAAGCGCTTTTTCCCCTTTATAGAATCGTTAGGATAGGACGACTGTTGCGGAAGCTGATCCGGTGACGGGGACACCGAATTCGCTGGTACCGTGACTGGTTGATAAGTCATACGGTAGAAGGGCATTAATTTGGGGGAAGTTTGATCCGATGACACAGAAGACAATATTCAAAACTCTCTTGATCATACTTTTGGTGCTGATATTGACATCAGTGTCAGTTTTCGTTCTCGTCATGAAACACAGATATGACAGGACCTTCTGGACACGAATTACCCCTGCGCAGGTGGAAGCTGATATTAACCAGCATGTTCCTATTGGCAGTCCGCGAGCAAACGTCGTAGCGTACTTGGATGAAAGAAAGATCGTCCATGGATATTATGGGGCGGACATTTACAGAGACAGCAGTTATTACAACTGTGAAATCGCTCTCATACGTGATACGGCTTCCTCGGGGGTTGTCACTACCGACATTCAGATAATCTTCAGGTTCGACGCCGCTATGAATCTGGTGTCTTATAAAGTACAGATGATCGGAACAGGGCCTTAATGGCGGGTGCCGGTCCTATCGGGCGGGGACACCCAGCGCTCCACTAATGCAATTCGCCGTCGCCGGGGGCGACATCGGGAGTATCGACTTTCTGCATGACGGCTGAGTTTATGGGAACCGGCACTGGCTGAAATTCTCCGGGATCTTTGCCGGCTAGCGCGACGTTCATGAACTGCATCCAGATGGGCAGAGCGGCGTGGGCCCCGGTCTCTTTTCCGCCGAGGGATTTTTTCTCGTCGTAACCGATCCAGACGCCGCAGGTCAGTGACGGAGAAAAGCCCACGAACCAGGCGTCGGTGAAATCGTTGGTCGTTCCCGTCTTGCCCGCCAGCGGATACGGCATTCTGGCGGCGGTGACCGCGGTGCCGTGCAGCACCACCTCCCGCAGCATCGAGGTCATGATGCGCGCAGTGCGCGAACTAACGGCGTCTTTCACGTCCGAATAATCTTCTTCCAGAACGCGGCCTTCGTAGTCGGTCACGCGGGTGATGTAGCGCGGAGCGACCCGCACGCCATCGTTCGGAAACACGGTGAAAGCCGAGGTCTGCTCCAGCGGCGTGATTTCCGCCGAACCCAGCGCCACCGGAAGATAGGCGGGAATGTTAGCGGTAATGCCGAAGCGGTGCGCGTATTCGATCACCGTCTTGATGCCGATGCTGTCGGCCAGTTTGAGCGCGGGAATGTTTCTGGATTGCGCGAGCGCGCGCCGCAGCGTGATCGTGCCCTCAAATTTTTCGTCGTAGTTGTGCGGCGAATAAGGGCCGGAGGCAGTTTGAAAAGTTACCGGCGCGTCCAGAATCGTGTCGTCGGGACTTGCGCCCTGGTCGATCACGGCGGTATAGACGTACGGCTTGAAAGACGATCCAACCTGGCGCAGGGCCTGGGTGGCGCGGTTGAACTTGGAAAGATTGAAGTCGCGGCCGCCGACCATGGCCTTGATTTCTCCGGTCGCGTTGTCAATGGCGACGAGCGCTCCTTCGGCGCCTGAATCCTGCTCCAGGCTGACGCGCGCTTTTCCTCCGGCATCGAGCGCGAGCACTTTGATGTAAACGATGTCGCCGGCTTGCAGAATGTCGGCGAGCTTGAGCTTCGTCCACGCCACATCGAATTGCGAGAGAGTGGCCTTGCGTTGTTGCCCGAAGCGGACCACAGCGGCGCCTAGCGAGACTTGTGTCACCAGCGCGTGCATGTATCCGTTCACTTCGGGATCCTCATCCCAATCCGGGTCTTCGTATTGGTCGAGCTTATGACCCAGGGCAATTACGTTCACGAGTTTTCCGTGCCAACCGTGGCGGCGCTCGTAGGCGGCGAGGCCGTCGAGCAGCGCCTGGCGCGCCGATTTCTGCAGGTCCATATCGAGCGAGGTGTAAACCCGCAGCCCGCCTTCGTGGACCTGGTCGCTGCCATACTTCGCTTCGAGGTAGCGCCGGATTTCCTCCACATAGTGCGGGGCCAGCGAATTCGGATCTTTCTGCAAGTCGAGCGCGATGGGCTTGCTCTTCGCCTCCGCAGCCTGGGCCGCGGTGATCTTGCCATCCTCAAGCATGGCATTAAGCACCAGGTTGCGCCGCTTGATGGCGCGCTCGGGGTGGTTGATGGGCGAGTAATATTGCGGCGCCTTGGGAAGTCCCGCCAGCAGCGCGGCTTCTTCCAATTTCAGCCGCTTCGCCGGCTTGCTGAAATAGTATTCCGACGCGGCCTCATAGCCATACACGCCGTGGCCGAGGAAAATCTGGTTGGCGTAAAGCGTGAAAATCTGCGGCTTGGTGAAGCGGCGCTCGATCTGGATGGCGAGCAGCGCCTCCTGCATTTTGCGATAAAACGAGCGGTCGGGAGAGAGAAACAAATTGCGGGCGAGTTGCATGGTGAGCGTGGACGCTCCCTGCACTTTTCCGCCGGATTCGATGTCGCGATACGCCGCGCCCACGATGCGCCAGAGGTTGATGCCCGAGTGCCGGTAAAAATCCTTGTCTTCGATCGAGACCAGCGCGTTGCGGAGAACTTCCGGGTAATCGTCATAGCTGGCGATGACGCGGCGCTGCAGCGCGAAGGTGCCGATGACTCTGCCCTGTGTGTCATAGAGTTCGGTGACGGAACTGGGACGATAGCGTTCGAGTTCTTCGACCTGCGGCAGGTCCGTCGAATAGACCAGCAGCAGCCCAGACGGCCGCGCCCACTACGGCGGAGAGCAGGACGAGGAACCCGAACAGGACGCGTCCGACCAACTTCCGCCCGGCAATCTCTACACTCGGAAGATTTGATAGAGATTTCAAAGCGCAAGTTTCAAAGTTTCAGAGTTTCAAGCTTCAATGTTATCGCAAAGGCCAGGTTTCAAGTAGTTTCAGAGTTTCAAGGTTTCAATGTTCCACGGAAGCGTCAGCGGTTGCGGCACGAGTCTTCTGAAGTGAAAAAAATCGCCCGCCAAAGCGGGCGATTGTAAACTTTGCAACCTTGCAACTTTGAAACCTCTATCCCTTCGTTTCCCTGTTCTTCAACACTTCCAACGCTTTGTTGAGTTGGTCGTCCTGCTGGCTCTTCGGTTTCACGTCTTTCTTGTCGCTGGGCTTTTCCTCGGGAGCCGCCGGTTGTTCTTCGTCGGGCAATCCGCCGTCGTCCTCAACCGCGTCGGCGACCAGAACATTCGGCGTCACGGCCACATCCTGGATCGCTTTTCCGCCCGGCGAATAGTACTTCGCGACCGAAAGAATCAGCGCGGAGTTGTCCTTCATCTCGATCAGTTTTTGCACCGAGCCGTCGCCGAAAGTTTTGTCTCCGACCACGTCGCCGCGTGCGTTTTCGAGGATCGCCGCCGCCACAATCTCCGCCGGGCCCGCCGTGCCGCGATTCACCAGCACCGCCACGGGAAGCTTCGTGATGTCCTTAGCGGGATCGGCGTTGAAAGCCTGTCGCGGATACTTCTGCCCCTGTAAATACGCGATCGTGCCATGGTCGAGAAAAAGATTGGCCGTGGCGACGCCCTCAGACTCCTCGCCGCCGGCGCAGTTCCGCAGATCGAGCACGAGCTTCTTCGCTCCCTGCTTTTGCAAATCGCGGATCTTCGCGGCGATCTCCTGCGACTTGCCTTCGGGGAACGCGTCCACCTTGATGTAGCCGGCGTTGTCGGCCAGCATCTTTTCGCTGACGGGCGGAATGGTAACCACGTCGCGCGTGATCAGCAATCTTCTGCGGTTCGGCCTTCCGTGGCCGCACCACCGCCACGGTGATCGTAGATCCGACCTCGCCCAGGCAGCAGGCTGCGAATCTCAGCCAGCGACATGTCGTGCGTGCTCTTGCCCTCGATCGACTCGATGAAGTCCGAGTTCTCGACCCCGGCCTTGTCCGCCGGGCCTCCCGGAACCACCGCGACCACGGCCGCGTATCCGAAGCGCTTCGAGACGGCGGCGCCGATGTCCGCCTTGCCGCCGCTCTTCATCGCCTGCTTGTAGTGCTTGTACTCGTCCGCCGACAAGTAGCTGGAATTCGCGTCGAGCGACTCCAATAAGCCGTGCAGCGCGCCGTCGGTGACGCCGGCGATATTGGGCTCTTCCACGTAATCGTTGCGGATGCGGGACAGCACTTCGCCGTACACCGACAACTGGCGATACGCGCCCTCATTCGAAGACGCGCGCACGTTGACATAACCGCCAACAATGGTGAACAGCAGAATGGCCAGCGAACTGGCAATAACAGTGACCTTCAATTTCGTTGACATAATTTGATTTTCACTCTTCGCTTCTTGCTCTTCGCTCTTTTGATCGGGCTTCCCCGGAGAACCGTTCCCTAATTATAGATGGTTAGATGCACAAATCGGGGAGCAAGCTTCCAGCGGCAAAATCGTCGGTAACGTAGGGAAAGCTTGCATCGTCCAAAGATGTGTTCTGCTTAGCCAGTACACAGCAGCAGCGAAAGAAAAGAAAAGAGCAAGAGATACTTTTTTTGAGAACTGAGAACTGAAAGCTGATAGCTAAGTCCGATTGGCGACGAGATTGTGCAACTGGCCGATGCCTTCGATGGAAACCTCAATCCCATCGCCTGCAACTACCGGGCCGACGCCCTTGGGCGTGCCGGTAGCGATCAGGTCCCCGGGTTCAAGCGTCATGATCCGCGAAATGTAGCGGATGACGACGTCGAGCGGGAAAATAAAATCCTTGGTGTTGCCGGACTGCCGCACTTCGCCGTTGACTCGCGTTTCGATCTGGACGCCCGCCCAGGGATCGAGGCCGTCGGCGACCACGGGACCGACCGGACAGAAGGTGTCGAAGCCTTTGGCGCGGGTCCACTGGCCGTCTTTGTTCTGCAGGTCGCGGGCGGTGAAATCGTTGACGCAGGTGTAGCCGAGGATGTACGGACGCACGTCGTCGCTCTCGGTGAGTTGGTGGCAGCGGCGAGCGATCACAACGCCCAGTTCACCCTCGTAGTCGGTGCGCTCGGAAACTTGTGGGCGCAGGATAGTTCCACCCGGCGGCAGCAGGGAAGACGGCGGTTTCAAAAATATGAGCGGCTCCTGCGGAACTTCGTGGCCGAGTTCGGCGGCGTGCTCGCGATAGTTGCGGCCGACGCAGACAATCTTCGAAGGCTCGACCGGCGGCATGAGAGATGCCTCGGCGAGCGGGATGCGGTCCATGCGGCGGCTGGGAAGGCCCTCGACGTCGCCCTCGCTCGACTGCGGAGACTGGAGGAGCAGGCGCGTGATTTCGTCGTCTTTGCCCGCGACAGACTCGACCAGTCCGTAGTGGGTGGAACCGTTGAGATGGAATCGGCAGTATTTCATCAGAAGACCATCTAAACACAATTTCCAAACACAAGCAGCAGAAAGATCGCGAAGGAAAAGTCCATCGGCCCGTGGCTGTTTTACAGAATGTGCTCCATGTCGAGAGTGGATCCAGTTTTGCTGTAGTCCGTGAGTGTGGGGACGGGCGCCCTCGCCCGTCCAAGCCGAGCGCAAGCTCGGCAGTTTCCGAAGCGGCATCCCGTTCCCGGAAAGGGCGGGCGAATCCGGAGGCAAATTCACCTTACCAGGAAAAACGGCGTGACCACGGCTACCGATGTGCTCGTACAAAAGGACGTGCCCGACGATCTGGTGAAGGCGATTCCGGTGTACGCGATGACGGCGGGAAACGCGCTGGTTTTTCTCGGCGAAGTGCTGGCGGATGGTGCGGAGACTGGGTTTCGGCAGGCCGCGCCCAGTGCCGTGCGCAAGATTGTGCTCGATCCCAAGCAGACGATCCTGCGTGCGCCGAAGCAGAGTCCGAACGATATTTCGCATGATATTTTCAACGATAGAGAAGTTCGTGCGGAGCGCGCCGATTTTCGAAGGCGGCGAGGCCATGCGATTGCTGGAAGATTGTCGGGAAAGTAAATCGGAGGATGGTATGACTCTTCAGCCCTATGGATTCACGAATAATCGGCCACGACGGCGCACCATTCTTCTGGTTGAGGACGAGCCTTTTGTGCGGGCGGCCACGTGCAGCATCCTGGAACGTGCGGGCTTTGCAGTTCTGCCAGCCGGGGATGCGCCAGATGCGATGAAGATTTACCAGGAATCCAAGCGAGAAATCGCTCTGGTGATGACGGACATGGTGCTTCCAGGGCGGTCCGGACTGCAACTAGGGCAAGATCTGCGGGAGCATTCACCGGAGGTTGTGGTGCTGGTGACGTCGGGTTACATGAACCCGGAGTACGAGACGGAAGCGCCCGAGTCGCGCACGTATTTTCTGGCCAAGCCGTATTCGAAGCGGACGCTGGTTGACAAGATTGAAAAGATCCTTGGTGCGCCGTCGCTGGGGCGCGCAGCGACGCAAGCCGGCTAGCAGCATGTGGTGAAAGTCGGGGAACGGTACACGAGCGCCACCTTCCATGAATTGTCGTCCTCATCATGGATTGGCATCTTCCCATGAATTGGCATCCTGAGCGAAGCGAAGGATCTGTTTTCTACGGCGAACTGCAGATCCCTCGCTGCGCTCGGGATGACAAAGTCTGTTGGACTAAGAGTTGAAGAGCCGGAGCTCACTTTCGCCACGGACTCGTAGGCTGATGTCTGAGAACTGATAGCTAACAGCTAAAACCTGCTCTCACGCTTCCGCGACGTTTATAATCTTCCCTTCCTAACTTCGGTTCCCAAGGAGCATGCATGAAACTTACAGGGCGAGTCGCGTTGGTTACGGGAGCGTCGCAAGGCATTGGTCATGCCTGCGCGCTGGCGCTGGCGCGGGAGGACGCGTCGCTCGCGCTCGCCGCGCGCAATCGGCAGAAGCTAGACGAACTGGCCGCCGAGATCGCGGCGACGGGCGGCAAGGCGGCGGCTTTTATCATGGACGTTTCGGACGAAGAGCAGGTGAAGGCGGGGATCAAGTCGGCGCTCGCGCAATTCGGCAAGATCGATATTTTGGTGAACAACGCCGGCATCACGCGCGACCAACTGTTGATGCGCATGAAGCGCGCCGACTGGGACGCGGTGCTCAACACGAACCTGACGTCTGCGTATTTGTGCATCCAGCAAGCGATCGGCTCGATGCTCAAGCAGCGCTGGGGACGGATTGTCAACATCACGAGCATCATCGGACAGACGGGACAGGCGGGGCAGGCGAATTACGCCGCGTCGAAAGCCGGGCTGATCGGCCTGACGATGGCCATGGCGCGCGAAGTGGCGTCGCGCAATATTACGTGCAACGCGATCGCTCCGGGATTCATCGAGACCGGCATGACGGCGGTGCTGAGCGAGGAATTCAAACAAACTGCGGCGAAGCAGATCCCGCTGGGCCGAGTGGGCACGCCGGAAGATATCGCCAGCGCGGTGTGTTTCCTCGCTTCGGAGGAAGCGTCCTACATCACGGGCCATGTCCTGAACGTGAACGGTGGAATGCTGATGGGGTGAAGTCCACGAAACGGGAAGAGCACGGCTTTCAGCCGTGTTGTCGGGCCTCCCCAAACCCGGCATCACAGGCTGCTGAAAACTCGGCGTTGCACTTGTTCTTGGGTGGCGCAGCGCCGGGGCCACCAACACTGAACTCATTACTGCCGACGAGCGACTGGTAAACGCTCTTGGAAGCCGCTTCCCTGTTCGCTGGCTGAGAGTTTTCCAAGCAGATACTCGCGTTTAACTTCGCACAAGAGTTCGCATTGAAGTAACGCACCGAAGTCATCTCCGTTCGCGCCGGGCCTCTGCGTTATACTAATATTTTGGCGATGGAGTTCGCCGTTAAACGCTGCCCGCTTTCTGCCCGGCAGATGATGACTCCTGACAGGATCGCCTGTCGGAGTCCATTCCTGACAACGATCCCACTGAAATCAGAGTTTGGAGTTGCTACCCTTGGAGAACGTCTGGGTCCTGGCATCGCTGTGGGTCGGGCTGGCTCTGGTTGCCACCCTGCTCGCTATCTGGCTGAAAATCTCTACCGCCCTGTCCGAGATCGTTGTCGGCACCGTTGCCCAGCTTGTGATTGGCGCATTTTTGATTCAAGGCGGTCTCGGAGCCAAGGCCGAATGGATTTCATTCCTCGCGGGCACTGGCGCGATCGTTCTTACGTTTCTCGCAGGCGCTGAACTCGACCCTGTGATTTTCAGGATGAAGTGGAAAGAGGCCAGCGTGGTGGGGCTGGTTGGATTCTTCGGTCCATTTCTCGGCTGCACGGCGATCGCTCACTTCATCTTAGGCTGGCCGGCTCGCCCGAGTTGGCTGGCGGGTGTAGCCCTATCCACAACCTCTGTGGCGGTGGTCTATGCCGTTATGCTCGAACTCGGCTTCAACACCACAGAGTTCGGAAAGGCGATCCTCGCGGCTTGCTTCATCAACGACCTGGGAACGGTCATTGCTCTGGGTCTGATCTTTTCTCCGTTTACCTCTCGGACGCTGGCGTTTGTTGTAATTTCGGTGGCCGTGTTTGTGGGGCTTCCATTTCTGACGCCTTGGTTCTTTCGCCATTACGGGGGCAGAGTGTCGGAGTTGGAAGCGAAGTACATTCTCTTCTTTCTCTTCGGAATGGGTGGGCTGGCGGTATGGTCGGGCAGTGAAGCTGTGCTGCCCGCCTATATGATCGGCATGGTCTTGGCGGGCACAGTCGGCAAAGACCACGCTCTCATCCGTCGTCTGCGAACACTTACTTTCGGGTTCTTGACCCCGTTCTACTTCATAAGGGCTGGGTCTTTCGTGTCCGTGCCTGCATTGGTTGGAGCGCCGCTGGTCTTCGTAGTTTTGTTCTTCGCCAAGATGGTGACGAAAATTGTGGGTCTGCTCCCGACGGTGAAGGCATTCAAATATGAACGGACCGAGGGTCTCTACTACACGTTGA
Source organism: uncultured Acidobacteriaceae bacterium (assembly GCA_963827765.1). Classification (GTDB taxonomy): domain Bacteria; phylum Acidobacteriota; class Terriglobia; order Terriglobales; family Acidobacteriaceae; genus Acidiflorens. The sequence continues at coordinate 1,510,492 of CAWHBX010000002.1, read as the reverse complement.
TGATGTCCACGGGCTTAACTTTCGGGACGATCTCAGCCCTGTTCGGGCTCAACCACGGGATCATCGACCAAAAACAATATTCGTTCCTGGTGGCCACGGTGATTGGCAGCGCGGTCATCCCCACGATGATTGCCAACTCATTTTTTATGCCCAAGCATCTGCTGGCCAGGCGGGCAGAGCAGGACGCGCCCGGATCGGTTTCGCAGCCGTCTTCGACGCCTGTGGATTAGCAGCCGGTGGCAAAAAGTTGGTGAGCAGTGCGCGAGCAAAGTTTCGATGAATTGTCATCCCGAGCGAAGCGAGGGATCTGCAGCTCCCCGCAAAATGCAGATCTCTTGCTTCGTCAGGATGACAGAATCTGAAGAATTTAGCGTTGAAGAGTTGGGTTACACTTTCACCACAGGTTGTTAAGCCGCGGCTTCGAACGCATGAAAGCTGTGCGTTGGGCCGCTGGCACAGAAAGGTTTGGGTGCGTGGAAAAGTATTTCGCTGTTGGCGTCGGTGGGTTCATGGGCTCGATAGCCCGCTATTGGTTGGCCACTTATATAGGGCAACGGATGGGGACGCGTTTCCCCTATGGCACGTTTCTCATCAATGTTTCCGGCTCGTTCCTCATCGGCTTGGTCATGACCATACTCACCGAGAGAACGCACCTGAGCCCCACCTACCGTTATCTCATTCCCATCGGTTTCATCGGAGGATATACGACCTTCTCGACCTTCGAGTACGAGACGCTTCGAGCGATCCAGGATGGTCAATTCACCATCGGGTTGCTGAACATTGTTCTGAGCGTCCTGGTGGGCTTTTTGATGGTGTGGACGGGTGCAATGGTGGGAAAGGTGGTCGTATAAAGCAGTTCTATGGGACGCGCAAACCCATCGAGGTTGTAGGCGTGTTACAGACAGATTTCACAACGTAGAGTTAGCGGATAGGAGACCCTGTGCTTAAAGCTGGAGCAGCCAAGAAAGTCAGCATCTACGTCGGGGAAGACCAGCAGTATCACGGCCACAGTGTGTACGCGGCGATCCTGGATTTCCTTTTTTACCGGGGCGTCTCGGGCGCGACGATCATGCGCGGCATCGCCGGCTTCGGAGCGGACCACCACATCCACACCACTCGTCTCGTGGAACTCGCCGAGAACCTGCCCGTGAAAATCGAGTTCGTCGAAACCCCCGAGCGGGTGGAGGAACTTTTGCCCAAGTTGCAGGAACTCGCGGGGACGGGACTGATCGAGATCCAGGACACCACGGTGATCAAGCCAGCCCAGACCTCGAAGAAGCAGCCTGACGCGGAGTTCGTTCACCCGCTCAAGACAGAAAGCCGGGCGAAGCTCATGCGTATCTACTTCGGCGAGCACGACAAGTGGCACGGCAAACCGTTGCAGGAAGCTCTGGTCGAGGCCCTGCGCGCCAATGAGGTTGCAGGCGTCACGGTCTATCGCGGCATTCTTGGCTATGGCGCAAACCGGAGAATCCACAAGGACAAGGCCCTCAGTCTGTCGCATGACCGTCCCATCATGTTGGCCGTGATCGACACGGAAGCAAAGCTGGCCGCATTTACTCCCATTCTTGACCAGATGTTGCAGCAAGGCCTCGTCGTTATGTCGGATGTAGATGTCATCAAGTACACGCACGACTACAAGAGCACAGATCGCAGAGAGACGGACCGCAGGCAGGAGGTACGCGAGTGAAACTTCAAGGCAAGGCAAAGATGTTGCGCATCCATTTTGGCGAGGACGATAAGTGGCACGGCAAACCTCTCTACCGCGCCATCGTCGAGAAGTGCCGTGAACTGGACATCGCAGGCGCGACTGTGTATCGAGGCATCGAAGGCTATGGGGCCAGTACGCTCATCCATCGTCCCCACCTGATTGCGTTCTCGTCCGATGCCCCGATCATGGTCTCGATTGTGGACACGGACGAAAACATCCAAAAACTCATACCGACTCTCGATCGGATGGTTGACGAGGGACTGATCGCCATCTCCGATGTCGAAGTGATCAAGTATGTGCACCAGGAGGGAGTTCGGTCGGAGCCATGAGTTCAGATCGCCGGACACCAGATCGTCACACCAGCGATACGAAGCGCCTTGCTGTATCCGGCGAGTTGCGGGCTTCTGGTTCTCGGCACGATTTGGTTTCATTCGGTGTGGTTGGCGTAGAAGCGAACAAGCTGCTTCGCATTGCCAGTCCGGCCCGCGTCCACACATGCGATACTGAGGTTTATGGCGCTGGCTGATTTTTCGCCTGGGGTGGGGAACGATCTTCGGTCAAACGATCCTCGGTCGGTGGTGATTCATTTGACGACGGGGACGGGGATGGAGATTGAGTGGAAAGATGGGCACCGGTCCGCCTATACGTTCGCGTACTTGCGAGATGCCTGTCCTTGCGCGCTTTGCGACGAGGAGCGGGGGAAGTCGGGGCGAAAGGCGGGCGAGGCGGCGAAGCCCGCGCCGGGAGCTTTACCCATGTTTAAGTCGGCGGTGAAAGCTCTGGCGGCGGAGGCGGTGGGCAAGTATGCGCTGAAGTTTTCCTGGAACGACCGGCACGATCTGGGAATCTATTCGTGGTCTTATCTGCGGGAAGTTTGTCCGTGCGTGGAGTGCGCGGCGGGACGGTAGTGAATGTGGACAGGGCGAGGGCGGCTGCCGCTACGTGAGCAGTCTATTGCGCCGCTATGGCGGGAGAGTTGGCGCAATCGTGCTTGACAATGACGGCCCTGCGCTTGCCGGTGCTTTGGACAGTCGAGGCGCAAAGGGTGGGGCTGTACTCGGCGCCAGTCCATTCGAATATGACGGTCTCGGTTTTGGAATCGTCAGCCTCAAAGCGTGCGGCCAGGGAGGGCATTCCGTGGCGCGATCCTTTTAACGGCCGCAAGGATGCGAGAATGCCGTGGAGCGCCAGGCGATAGGTGTCGCCCGAGCGCAGGTAAACATAGGTCGCGCAGTTGCCGTGGTCCGCACCGCCTTCCGAACCTCCTTCAGAACAATGACACGCGCCATCGAGAACCACGATCGAACCTGGATGAGCACCACGAAAAGTTTGCAGTCTGACATGGCTCAGGAGAAAGTGCGCGGAAGGATCGTCGGCGATGCGGGCGGCGGGCTGGGGGGTGCACGAGGCATCGCGAACGATGGCATCGCGTAGGCCGGGTTCGAGACTGGAGACCTGGCCGGGCTGAGCGAAGCAGGCGAGGGCGCCAGCCAGGGCGAATAGGAGAATCGCTATCGCGGACCTCATTCTCATGATTCTCTTAATCATAATTATTAGCTGCGATTTTCAGGGGCCAGATTCAGAAACTATTTTCAGAAACGACAGGCCGGAAGCTCGCCGCAGGAGCGATAGGAGAAGATACCACAGGGGACGCGGGGAAACAGATAGTCAATGTAATTCCACGGCTGTGGACAAGGGCGACTGGCCGGGCTGGGGGCGGAGAGTTCTCCTTGAGGGCCGACAGCGATGTGGGTGGAAGGAAAGTCGGCGGCGGAAAGAGAGCGCAACACGGGCAGAATGGCGAAGTCGGGATCGAGCTTTGGGCCCCCGGGCTTTTCTTGTTTGACGGAATAGACGTGGCCTCCAAGAAAAGAGCCGTCGGGAGCGAGTTGGACTTCGAGGATGAGGGAGATGCCGTTCTCGGCGTTCAAATTGAAGCTGCCATAGGTTGCGAAATTGCCCAGGGAATAGGCAATCAACCGGCCGCAATAGACTTCCATGGCGCGGACGACGTGAGGGCCGGAGCCGATGACGAGTTGGGCACCGGCGTCAATCATGGCGTGAGCGAAGCGGCGCAGATCTCCGCGGTCTTCGCCGACGAAGCGCTCGTCGGCGGGGGCGACGTGCTGGTGAGCTGCGCCTTCGGCGCCTCCATGAAACGACACGATCACGATGTCGGCTTCGGACTTCGCTTGGCGGACGGTGGCGACGGCATCATCGAGATCTAAGAGGTTGTAAGTTCCGGGATAAGTGGCAAACGCGATCAAAGCGACGTTAGTGCCTCGAACGGTGAGATGTGCGATATCGCCGATTTCGCCGGAATGGGCGATGCCCAGGGAATCGAGCACACGTCGGGAACTGGCGCGGCCTTCCAGACCGAAATCGAGTGCGTGATTGTTGGCCAGCCCCATGACGGTGAAGCCGGCGGACTTAAGATATTTGCCGTAGCGGGTTGGGACGCGAAAGGCATAACAGGTGACGGGCTTCGGGCTGCACTTCTTTGCGAATTTACGATGTTTACCGTGGCGGGTAGAGGCGCGCGAGGCACAGGAGTTGGCGAGCTTGCCACGGCACTTTTTTGTGGAGCCGCCATCAACGAGGGGGCCTTCGAGATTGCCGAAGACGATGTCTCCCTTTTGCAGGATGGGCGTGACCTCATGGAGAAGATCGGCGCCATCGTTGGGAGGGAGGCGCGATTCGTCGGGAAAACTCGATCCCAACATGACGTCGCCGACGGCCATGAAGGTGATGGGAGGTTCGGTGATTGGTTGCGGGGGGAGTGCAGCGGTATCCGCGCCGGACTGGGCGATGGAGCACAGGGCGGATACTACGGCGAAGGTCAATCCCGCAAGAATGGCGGTTGCGCTGGCCCGCAGCATAATTTGAGCGTCATTATATATCGTTGTGCGATTGGGTCTGGGTGGGGGCGGGCTGGCAAGGGCGGCTGCCGAGCTGCGCTCGGCTGGACGGGCGCCCTCGCCCGTCCCCACACTACTTCACACTCTCCAATAGTCGGGGCGCCAGTTGTGGATAGACTTTTTAATTTCCTGGGAAGAGAGCTTTTCGTTCAGCGTTCGGGCGGCCAGGGCGGGGAGTTCGGCGTCAGAAGCGAAGCGCAGCGCGACTAGTTGCGATTCGGAAAATTCTGGGATGCGGGGACGAAGGGCTGGGTCGAGTAAGTTCGCCATGCGCAATCTTTCTTCGAGGCGGATGACGCGGTCCTGCACCTTGAGAGCATAGAGGCGGATTTTGAAAATGGCGAACAGCACCGCGAGCGCGACGACAACCAGCCATGCCAAATGAAAACCTGGCCTTCGCACTAGACAGACGATGGTCGCGATCAGGGTAATGGTGAAAACGGGCAGAATGAAAAAATGGAAGAGCGGGTCGTGACGCCTGTGATTGGAAAAATTCTGCGGGGTTTCGGCGGCCATGGGAAAAGCTCCTTTCGGAAATCGGGATTATCATCGCACAGATTGACGGCGGAGGACATGGGGAATTAGAAGCGGTTTCATGAAAAGTATAGTCTGGTGTATCTCAGAGTGGCTTGCGGTAAAAAGCAAAGGCGTAACCACAGGGGACACCCTTCGGCTTCGCTCAGGGCAGGCTCCGGACCACAGAGGAAACCCTTGGAGTTTGCCTTATTTTCCTATGCAGAAGGTGCTGAAAATGCGGTTTAGAATGTCATCGGTGGTGGTGGCTCCGGTGATTTCGTCCAGCGGGCGAAGGGCCTCGTAGAGATCGAGAAGGAGCATCTCGTGGGGGGCTCGGGCGGTTACGGCGGCGATCGCGGCGTCGAGCTGAGTTAGAGAGTCGTTGACCAGTTTCTGGTGACGGACGCTGGTTAGGAAGCCGGATTCTTGCTGGGTGGAGAAGTCTCCGGCAACGTGATTCAGGATGGCGGCGCGCAGGGCGGGGATGCCTTCGCCGGTGAGAGCGGAGGTGGGGATGCGAACTGCTGAACTACGCTCGGCTGGACAACCGGGGGCGGCTGTCCCTACGTGGGCGACGCGGAGCTGTGCTCCGCTGGACGGGCGAAGGCGCCCGTCACTCCACTTGGTTGGCAGGTCGGATTTGTTTTCCACTACTATCGCTGGGCGGTTTTCTATCTGGGTTAGTAGCTCTTCGTCTTCTTCGGTTGGGGGCTGACTCTTGTCGATTACTACCAGGACCAGGTCGGCATCGGCCAGGGCTTCCATTGATTTTTTAATGCCAATACTTTCGGTTTCGTCGAGAGCCTGGCGGATTCCGGCGGTGTCCATTAGTTCGACGGGGATTCCACCTATGGCTACGGTTTCACTTACTAAGTCGCGGGTGGTGCCGGGCTGGGGAGTGACGATGGCGCGCTCGCGTTCGACGAGGCAATTGAAGAGGCTCGACTTGCCTACGTTGGGACGGCCTACGATGGCCAGCGTCAATCCCTGGTGGACTAGCTTGCCGTATTGGAAGGTGGTGGCCAGTTGCTGGAGCGGGGCTTTGACTTGGGCGATGCGCTCCAGGATGGTCGTGTCCGGGGCCACGGAGATGTCGTCTTCGGCAAAATCTATGCCGGCTTCGAGCAGGGCTATGAGACCGACTAACTCCCGCTTGATGGGCTTGAGGCGATGGGAGAGCGCGCCTTCGAGTTGCTGCGCGGCAACTTTGGCTTGAAATAAAGTTTGCGCGTCGATCAGGTCACGGACGGCTTCGGCTTGGGTCAGATCGAGGCGTCCGTTAAGAAAAGCGCGCATGGTGAATTCTCCGGGCTGGGCGAAACGAGCGCCTTGGGCGAGCGCTCGTTCTACTATGTGGCGGAGGACTACGGGGGAACCGTGGGCGGAGATTTCTACGATGTCGTCGGTGGTGTAGGAATGGGGCTTGGCGAAGTAGGTGACGACGACTTCGTCGATGCGAGCGGCGGGGTCTGAAGCCCCGTCTTTCATTTCGGCGGAGGTTGCTGAGCTTCGCTCCGCTGGGACGGGGCGGAGCCCCGTCCCCACAATTGTTGGGGAGGGTTCGATTAGGTCGCAGACTTGGGCTTGGTTGGGTTCCAGGTCGCGTTTTAGGCGGAGCATGGACTTGGCAATTGCTCGCGCTTCGGGGCCGGCGAGACGAACGACGCCTATGCCGCCGCGTCCGGGCGGTGTGGCTATGACGACTATGGTGTCGTCCAGATTCATCTCAAGCAGTGGTCAGTGGGCGGTGGTCAGTGGCCAGTTAAATATTGTAGCTAGGTTGCGGGTTTGCCGGGGGCGCTCCGCGTCATTTATACTTACGGTTTGCCTCACGCAAGTTGATTCAATTAGGGAGCAGGGATTTTCGATGCCGAAACGTACATTTCAACCCAACCGGCGCAAGCGCTCGAAGAAGCACGGGTTCCGGACTCGCATGAAGACGAAGAGCGGGGCCGCAGTGCTGTCGCGCCGCCGGGCCAAGGGACGCAAGCGCGTCTCGGTGAAACCGGGTTTCCGCGAGTAGTCTTCCCCCCGTAAATCAGTTGCCGGTTGCCAGTTACCAGAAAAAACGGGGCTGCGTACTGGCAATTGGTAGCTGGCAACCGGCAACTGGGCACAGTAGGATGGTGAGCTGGTGAGTAGCGACGCTTCCGAACAGCGAGTCGAGCAGAGCGCGGCGAAGGCGAGTTTCCCTCGCGCGGCGCGGCTGCTGAAACACGCCGACTTCGAGCGCGTGTATAAGCAAGGACGGCGGCAATTTTCCTCACACATGACCGTGTTTTATTTGCGGCAGGCAGAGGGTACTTCACCGGAGTCTTCTTTACCGGAAAGAAGCGCGCGCGTCGGGTTCACGGTGGGCCGCGCGCTGGGCGGCGCGGTCGAGCGGAACCGGATCAAGCGGCGGCTGCGGGAAGCGGTGCGGCTGCGGCGCGCGGCGCTTCAGGGCGCGGGCGGCATTGATGTGGTGATCAATCCTAAGAAGTCGGTGCTGACGGTGGAGTTTTCCGTGGTGCTCGACGAAGTGGGCCGGGCGCTGGATGCGATCGCGAAGAAGCTGGTGGAGAAATGAAGAGTCTGACTGCCGCGGTGGGGAAGAACGATTTGGGGAATTCCACTCATTCGCAAAGAACGCGAATGAATGGGGCACTCTCGGTTTTCGTGAAGGCTGTGGCGCTGGCTTGGTTGCGGGTTTATAAGCGGTGGATTTCGCCGGGGTTCCCGCCGGCTTGCCGCTATGTGCCTACATGTTCGGAATACGCGATGGAAGCGGTGGAGCGGTATGGGGCAGGGCGCGGCTTGGCGATAGCGGCTTGGCGCGTGATGAGGTGTCATCCGTTGGCTAAGGGTGGGTTGGATTTGGTGGAGAAGGATGGTTTGGGGAATCCCACTCATTCAAAAAACGCGAATGAGTGGGGCACCCGGTTTTAACCCCAGCGCCTAACCCCAGCGACCCACTCAGAAATGGCGAGCGACTGAATTGGCAGAATTTCATAATCCGCAGCAAGAACCAGGGATGGAGCGCAGGCTGTTAGTGGTGTTTGCGCTGACATTCCTGGTCATCATGCTTTTCCAGCCGTTGTTGAAGAAATATGGGCCGCAGCCTCCGGCGCAGCAGGAGAACGCTGCGAGGACGGGCGAGTCGCCTGTCCCCACACAATCTCTTTCGCCAGTTTCTACGGCGGCCGACGCTACGCAGGCTCCCGCAAAAGTTTCGCCTGCGGCGGCGGGGCAAGCTCCATCTCTACAGGCTACGAGCGAATCGGAGACGGTGATTGAGAACGACGTTTACCGGATCGTATTCACCAATCGCGGTGCGCGGGTGCGGTCGTGGGTGCTGAAGAAATACACCGACGACAAAGGCGGGCAGCTCGAACTGGTGAATAGCGCGGCGGCGGAGAAGTATGGGTATCCGCTGACGCTGTGGACTTATGACGAGGGGCTGCGGAACCAGGTGAACTCGGCGCTGTATGTGGCGACTACGAGTTCTCAGTTCCCAGTTCTCAGTTCTCAGAAACCCGCTTCGTCTTCTCCGCTTCCTTCTTCTCCGCAAGAAATTAAGTTTGTGTATTCCGACGGCAACGTTTCAGTGGAGAAGAGCTTCACGTTCGATCGTGACGGCTATGTGGTTGGGGTGAAGACGGCGGTGTATCGGAAGGGGGATCAGGTCACGGCGTTTCCGATGTGGCCGGCTGGGTTTGGCGACCAAACCGACCGATTGCAGTATGCGACCAGCCAGATGGCTTACCAGTACGACAGCAAAGTTGAACGGTTGACGACGAGCAGCTGGACAATCTTGCCTTCCATCAAGGTGATTGGCGGCAACACCGTTCCTGGGCCGCTCCACTGGGCGGGAGTTTCCGATCAATATTTCGCGGCGGCTTTCTTGCCTGCCGATCCGCAGAACGCGGCGCTGGTAACGCTGCGCAACCCGATGGAAATTCCGCATGGCGGATCCGATCCGAAGCAGATGGACAAGGTGGACGTGTTCGGTGCGGCGGTGGGCAGCTTGAAGGGCCCGACTGAAGCTCGGATCTATGTGGGGCCTAAATCGCTGGCGGATTTGCAATCGGTAAACGTGCCGGGGATCACGGGTGCGGATCCGGACCTGCGGGCGATTGTAGATTTTGGCTGGCTGGGAATCATCGCGCGTCCACTGTTTTTTTGGCTGAAGTGGATGTACGGGCACATCGTCCCGAACTGGGGCTGGGCAATCCTGCTGCAGACGCTGGTCATCAACCTGGCGCTGCTGCCGCTGCGCCTCACGCAGATGAAGTCGATGCTGAAGATGCAGCGCGTGGCGCCGCAGATCAAGCAGATCCAGGAGAAGTACAAGAAGTACAGCCTGCGCGATCCTGAAAAAGCGAAGATGAACGAAGAGGTCGCAGCGCTATATAAGAAGGAAGGCGTAAATCCTGCCGGTGGATGTTTGCCGCTGTTGATCCAGATGCCGTTTCTGTTTGCGTATTATCGCATGCTGAACGTGGCGATGGATCTGCGCCATGCGCCGTGGCTGTGGATCAAAGATCTGGCGGCGCCCGATCCGTGGCACATTCTGCCGGTTGCGATCGTCGTCACCATGCTGGTGATGCAGCGGATGACGCCGCAGGCGGGGATGGATCCGGCGCAGCAGAAGATGATGAACATCATGATGCCGGGGATGCTCGGCCTCATGAGTTGGAACCTGCCGTCGGGGCTGGGATTGTATTGGTCGGCGGGGCAATTGATCGGGATCGTGCAACAATCGGTGATGAATCGCACGTCGCTGGGGCGGGAGATGCGGGAGATGATGGCGAAGCGGGCGCGGAAGAAAGAGAAGTGAGTCTTTGGCTTTTCGCCGCTGGCTAGCGGTTTGCGGGTGCGGAAGATTCTGATGCCGATGTCTGGGATGAAAAAGTTACAGGTCCGCCTCCCCCCGGGGCTGGATTTGCCGGTGCTTCTGGATTCTCTGGTGCTTGAAAGCGAGAGGTAATAGTCTTACGGCCCCACATCTTTCCCCACACTATCCAGCACGCCATTGATGAACTGCACCGACTCGGGCGTGGAAAACTTCCGCGCAATTTCCAGCGCCTCGTTGATCACAATCGCGCGCGGCGTCGCCGGATAGCCCAGAAACTCCGCTACCGCCCCCCGCAGCACATTCCGGTCCACCGTCGCCATCCGGTCCATCCGCCAGTGCTGCGTGTGTTTCCCAATCAACGCGTCGATTTCCGCCATCCGGTCGCTGGCCACGCAAAAAAGATCGTCGGCAAATCCGCGCGCTTCTTCCTCCACGTTGGTCCGCTCCGCCCAGAATGTCTTCCGCACCAGTTCCGGCGTCTGCTTCCCCATGTCGAACTGGAAGAGCATCTGCAAAACGAGTTCGCGGGATTTGCGTCGAGTGCCCATGGCGGTCGTTCGCTGTTCGTCGTTCGCTATTCGCTCTTAGTGTACAGGCTGAAATTGTAATGCGAGAGAAGTCAATGCTTCGGCTTGTTGCCTTTGCCCTTGCCTTTGCGAACAGCGACCGGCGAATGGCGAACGGCGCCTTTGCCAACGACTGCTCCCCTCAGATTCGCCATCTCGATCGCCGCTAGGGCCGCTTCAGCCCCCTTGTTCCCCATCTTCAACCCGGCGCGGTCAATCGCCTGCTCCAGCGTCTCACAAGTCAGCACGCCAAACGCATGAGGGACTCCAGTCTCCTGCGCCGACTGCCCAATGCCGCGCGTCACCTCATTGACAATCACGTCGTAGTGCACCGTATCGCCGCGTAGCAGACAGCCAATGCAGATGATGGCGTCGTATTTTCCGGTCTCCGCCAAAAAACGGGCCGCCGAAGGAATCTCAAAGGCCCCAGGGACCCGCACCAGCGCGATGTCCTTTTTCTTCGCGCCCGAGCGCAACAATCCGTCATAAGCGCTCTGAAAAAGCCGTTCCGTGATGAATGAATTGAAGCGAGATACGACAATAGCAAACCGCTTCCCAGCCGCGCTCAGCCCACCCTCAATCGCCGGAACCGCCGGTTCGGGAATACTTTCGAGTTTTATTTTTTCTTTCGTAGCTTGCCTCCGTGGTGGGTTTTCAGTCCACTTGCTATAAATGTATAGCACGCGGACTCGTGCTAGTCGTCCGCCTGCCCGAAACCATCGAAAAACGCCTCGACCAACTCGCCACATAGACAGGACGCACCAAGACTTACTACGCCCGCGAAGCTATCCTCCAGTATCTGAACGATCTGGAAGACATCTACCTGGTCGAGAGGGAATTGCAGGCAGTGCGCTCGGGACGCAGCCGGACGGTTCCACTCAAGAAGCTAATGTAGCGTTATGACGTGAAAGATTGAGGTTGAGTGAGGGGCACTGGAGCGGTTCCAGCTTTAGGATTTTCTCGGGATCTCGGCGACTCGGCGGCGAAAAGCGCCTACGCCACGGCCGCCGATGCGGCGAACTGCGGCGCCTGACTCACGACCTTCCCCGCGCCCTGCGCCACCGCCTGTTCCAGAGCGTGATCGGCGCGGTTGGCCACTTCGGTCACAATGTCCACCGGATCGAAATGCTGCCGCATCACCGCCTGCGCCAGCCCGGCGCTGAACTCGACCGCCTTGTCTTTGTCCTTGCCCGGGAAGCGCACTTCCCCGAGCAGCCGCCGCAATTTCTCCACCGCCAGCAGCGCTTCTCTTTCGCCTGTGTCGCCCAGCACCAGCGCGACCGTCGTCATTTCATAGCGGAACGCCAGATCGTTCGTCCGAATGTTCGCCGAAAGCAGTTGCCCGATCTGTTCCATCATCGCTGTCACTGCTTGTTCGCCGTGTTCCTTGATCAGCGCGCTGCGCCGTCCAAACTGCACCAGCAAGACCGTCACCGCCGTCCCCTGCTGCAACCCGCGCCGGGTTTCCGCTTGCAGAAGATCCAGATACGAAGCCCGCTTCAGCAACCCCGATTTCTCGTCCGTCACCGAAAGATTTTTCACCAGCCGCCGCAGCCCGGCATTGTTGAGCGCGATCAGCACCTGGTCGCTCAACGTCCGGACCACCAGCACCTCCGATGGCTGCCATGTCCGGCCCGTGTTCTGGGCGAGGACCAGCACTCCGATCTGGTCATTGTCGCTGCCTTCGGTTAGCGGCAGGGCCAGCAGCGATTCGATCTGCAACTCTTCGACCGCTTGGCGCACGCCCATCAACTCCGGAGCGTTTTTCGCATCGCCGATCGTTACCGTGCCCCGCGCCACCGCCAGGTCTTGCAGCGTTTCCACCAGGCTGACCAGCGCCGCCGAGCTCGCCAGAATCAGACCCTCCATGTGATATTCCTGCACGCTCGAGGGCGGCAGGCCGGGCTTACGCAAGGCGGCAATGCAGCGCGCAGCGCGCCAGTTTGCACCGATTTCGTTCGCTGCCGTTTTCAAAACTCCTTCCGCATTCCCCTGCTGGTAGAGTTTGCGCGTGATTTCCGCCACTCTCGCCAGGCTGCTGACGTCGACCGCCTCGCTCGCCGCCGCCGCTGCCGCCTGATCGCCACTCGCCGCCGCTGGCGCCGCCGGAGCGCCCGGCGTCATGGACTTCGCATATTGCGGTTCGATGCCTGCCGACATATACAGCCGCTGCAAATCCTGGTTGCGTTCTTCCTCGCGCGGAAACAGTTCCTGAATGCGCTGCAAACGCTCGATCGCCTTCGAGCGCATCCCGTACTGCACCAGGATCTCGACTTGCAGCATCAAGTCTTGCAGCGCCGCCGCTCCCAATGTCGGTTCCGTGACCTTGACCGGCTCCTCATCTTTCTTGACGGCCGTGAAGCGCGCGGCGATTGCGTTGAAGTGCCGGTCGTCGATCTTGCCCCGCAGCGCCTCCAGCCGTTTCTGATGTCCCGGCTCGTAGGGATCCACTTCCGCCGCCCGGTCCAGACACTCGCCCGCTTTTGGGTAATCCTGTTTCTCGCAGTGCAGATCGAACAGCTTGACCAGCGCCTGCGCATAGTCTGCTTCCCGGTTCGACGCGTTGAATAGCTCCGCCAGAAACTCCAGCATTTCCACCGATGGACGATGCGATGCCAAGAGTTCCTGCATGGTCGCGATGAGCGATCGCCGTTCCCCGCGCCGCCGCTGGAAAACTTCCAGCTTCCGTGCCAGCGTCACCGCCGCCCCGTCCAGTTTGGAATCGATCATCTTTCCGATCAGAGCCACCACCTGGTGCATGCGCGCCGGATTCTGCTCGAACAACTGCCAGACCAGCGGCTCGCTCTCCACGCACCGGCCCGCTGCCAGCAGCGCCTGCGAATAGAGGTCGCGCAGCTCCAGCGATTCATCTCCGGCACTCACTAGCGGCTCGAAAACAAAAATCGACGCCCCCGACTCGCCGTGCGCCAGCAGGCTCTTGCCATAGGCCACCGCAATCTTCGAATCCGCCGGATTCTCCGTGTACGCCCGCTCGAACCACTGGCTGGCGTTTCCCCCGGCGCTTTCCGCCATTTCCGCCAATTGCAAGAACGCCTGCGACGCCATCCCATGCTCGCCCATTTCCGACGACAATTCCGCTACCCGCTGATGGTTCGCCTGCGATGGTTCCAGATTCACAATCCGCTGCAAGACCAGCAACGCTTCTTCTTTTTTCCCCTGCCGCTGCAAATCCTCCAGCGCATTTTCATAGGTCCCGATCGCTAGTTTCTTGTTCGAGTGCTCCAACAGTTGCCCAAAGCTCACTTTCTGTTCCCACGTCGGGTTGGTGTATCGCGCCAGTTTCTTGTAGGTGAGGCTCGCTCGCGTCGCATCCGCCGCCGCCACCTGCCGCTCAAATAGCTCACCCAGCAGCCGCGCCGCCTGCGCCCCCTTGTTCAAGGAGAGGCACAGCTCCGCCGCCATCTGCCGCACATTATCGTTTTCCGGATCGTCCGCCAGTATTTGCAGGTATTCCGCCAGCGCGTCTGCCGTCTTCCCCTTCTGCAAAAGCTTCTCCGCCTTTTCTACGCGGCGGGTTATTTCGGCACGATTTGGATTTTCCGGCATGGTCGGGGAGACAGAGAGTCCCGCTTTGATTCTAGGATTCCACCCCCGCACCAGCAACGCAGTACCCCCGCTTCGCTATTACGAAAGTCATGACACCGGCTCGCTTCTTCAGTCTTCCGCAGCCCATGGGCCACTCCAAATGCTGCTTTCCTTGGTCGCCTGTAGAGACGGAGCTTGCTCCGTCTCCGGAAACGCGCCCGGTGTGTGCGTGAAAACTCATTCTTCGAACAATCCGGCGGAACGAAACACCGGAGTATTCAGCCCCGGAGGGGCGCCCGAAAGCCCCCGTCCACCCCACCCCCACCGCGTTCTGGGGATTGGCCCGGCCTGGACTGACTGTGGCTCTGTTGACATCCTAAATTTCCCCAGGCTTCTGACGTCGGGCCGGTGGAGTTATGCTGGACGCAAGCTCAGCGACCATCTGCCTTCACCATGGCCGAAGTCGGTTGGGTACGGTTTGCGCAGGTCGCCCTGGAGGTCGCGCAAGCCACGGTACCCTTGCTTCCGTAAACATCCGTTCACGCAGCCTCAACGGCTGGCGGTCTTATGCCTCATGCACTACCTCATGCACTACGAAGACTGGACCTATCGCGAAGCCGAGAGGTAACACGTCTGGCGCGTCCCCTATAATCAACAGCAGCATGCCTCTTGGTCTTTACATTTCCGTCCCGTTCTGCCGGAGTAAGTGCAGCTACTGCAACTTCGCCTCCGATGTGTTCTCGAAGTCGGCTTATGAAGACTACGTTGCTCGCCTGCTCGAAGATATCGCCAACTCGCGCCAGCTCGTATCGGAACTCGGATGTGCGTTCCGAGCTACGTTCAATGACACCGCCGACTCCATTTATCTCGGCGGAGGAACTCCAACGATCCTCGATGCCCCGCAGTTACTGCGAATCTTCGCCGCCCTGCGCGCTCAATTTGCGGTTACGCCCGATGCCGAGATCACGGTCGAATGCGCTCCGGGCACGCTTACTCCCGCTCTCATCGAAACCTTGCTGCAATGCGGCGTGAACCGCGTGAGCTTGGGTGTGCAGTCCTTCGTCGATCGGGAAGCGCAGTTCGTGGGGCGGCTGCACAAACGCACTACTGTTCTAAACGACATCGCTCGTCTGCGGATAGCCGGTCTCGTCAACATCAACATCGACCTGATCGCCGGATTGCCGCACCAGACGGCGGAAAGCTGGGCCTGCTCGCTGTCGGAAACGATTGCGACAGGTGTTCCGCACGTCAGCGTTTATATGCTGGAAGTGGACCAGGATTCTCGCCTGGGCCGGGAACTAATTGCCGGAGGCGCCCGCTACCACGCCCACTTCGTCCCCGACGACGACGCAACCGCGGATTTCTATTCGCAGGCATGCGAGACGCTAGACTCCGCCAGACTCAGACAGTATGAAATCTCAAATTTCGCTCGCATCGCCGCGCATGCGCAAGACGGCGAGTTACAAAATAACGAATCGCGTCATAACTTGAAATATTGGACGCGCCAGCCCTATTTAGGCTTCGGCGTTGATGCCCACTCGATGCTAGCTGCTGATGGCCAGAAAGACGACCATCGCCAGGCCGTCCGCTTTGCAACCCCCGACGCGCTCGACGCCTACATGAATCGCGCGCCGCATACGGTGACGCCAGTTTCCACGCAAGCAGCGGTAGAAGAAAGTTTCTTCCTGGGTCTGCGCCTAAACCGCGGCATCGATCTCAAGAGCTTGGTGAAAACATTTAAGGATTGTCATCCTGCCCCTGAACTTGTCGAAGGGGAAGGACCTGCTGTTTGGGAACCCGCCATCCAGCAATGTGTGCGAGAGGGCCTGCTCGAACGGCAAAGCACAATCCTGCGTCTCACCGCCCGCGGTCGTCTCCTGTCCAATGAAGTCTTTGCCAGATTTCTTGCCGAAGAAAAAGTGGGAACCGGTCACGTGAATCCACGTTAGTTGGCCGATAAGTGCCGTTCGGCGTTGGCCTGTCCGGTCCCCACTATTTCACAAACTTTAGAGAAGCCGATCCATTTCCGCTCCGAGTTTCTGCGGAACGATACAAGCGAATCATAACCACGAACGCCGAAAAGTGAAACGTCACATCGGTTACACGTTACGCGGTTCCCGAGGTTACGTTGCACTGGCAACCTGGGTTGTAATTGTTTAGCGGGTGGAGCGGCCAAGTCCATACCGCGCACCTGGTCGAAGCCCTTTCTAGTAAATAGCAGCGAACAAAAGTTAGGCAGTGTCCGCACGGGATTTGTGTTGTATGTGATTTTGAGTGGCGCAACACTTTGCGTTGCGATAACAGGCTTATTTTTATGCACGGGCTCAACAGGCTGCGATTGCTTAGAAGCGAAATAGATAAGAGGCCTTGATGAAGATCTGCCGCCCATCGTTCAAAAACTGCGACGACCTCGGCGCCACCGTATTGTTGGGATCGCACGCACCGTTTGGCACGCGATTGCAGAGCGCCCGGTCCAGATTTTGCAGATCATTGTTATATCCGATATAGATCGCCGTGCCCGGATGCGGAAGCCATGTCAGCAGCGCCTCCGTACTAACCTGCTTGGTCCGCAACAGCGAGGTTTCCGCGGGATTGGCCAGCGTCGAGTCGTACTCCACAATTACGCGGGCGGAGATCGCTCGCGTGAACTGATAGTTGATCTTGGTGCGAAATGTTTGACATTCAAAGACAAGCGCGCCGTTCGCAACCGAGTGGTTGCGATCCAACAAATACGTATTGTCCACTGTCAGTTGACGCAGCGGCCGCAACGTAAATAATACCTGCCCCTTTCCTCGTTCAACAGAGACGGCACTTGGCCCGCCACCGGGATTGTAGTTCACGTTGCCGCTGCGGAACGCGGTGATATTGAAGTTAAGCTGAGGGAACGGAGCGCCTCGCGCCATGAACCCGCCATAGTTCTCGGTGAAGTTTCTATTTCGCGTGAGCAAGGTTCCGTCCTGCGGACCCAGCGTGTCGGAGTTCTGGCCAACGATCGGCGCGAGCACAATGTTGCGCGGCAGAAGAAAGAACGGGTTGAAGTTCGAGTAATGATAGACGCGGTTGCCTTGATGGTCGAAGGCGATATTCTGGTCCGTTTGCAGCCCAATGCTCTGGATCGTTCCGTGCTTCGGAAACCATTGATAGGCCACGTGCGTGTCGTTGTTGCGAATGTCCGTTGTCTGGATAAACCCCACCTGGCTTTGGAAGCCGGCGCTCAAATCCTTGTAAACCGTGTCGAGGCTGAAGGCGTGTCCGGTGCGCTGCAACTCGAAATAACTCGCCGGGCCGGCGGCATAAGTCGGCGGTGTTCCGCTGTCGACGTTGCCTTTGGTCGAGCTTTCTACCCATTGTCCCAGCGCAGTCCATTTGTCTGTTATCCGCGCCGTGAAATCGACGCCCCCGATGCGGTTCCAGCCCCGACCGAACTCTTCGTCGGTATAAATCGCTCCGATGCTCGATCCTTTGCCGAGGTCTTCGGAGATGCGGCCCACGGCTACGGTTGCGCGCTTGTGGTAGAGCGGATCGCCGGACGCCACCGTCTGCCCCGGCTCCCGATCGTCGATCGCAAGCAAGCCGATATTCGTATGGCCCATCTTTCCGGTCACGCGAGCGCCGTACTCCGGATGCACGATGTTGCGCGTATAGAGCAACGGGAGCGGCGTCGCAAAGTAGTTCGCATTCTCTAGGAAGAATGGGCGAAGCTCCGGAAAGTAAACCGGATACCGCTGATTGACGGTAAGCTGTGGCTGGTCCGACTCGATGTTGCTGAAGTCCGGGTTGATGGTCATATCGAACACTAAACTGTCCTTGAGAATAGCCTTGACCTCGCCGCCTTCCGTGCCTTCCAAGTGTCGTGAGCTGAAATAAGGATTCAGCGGGTCCAGGGTCTCGAGGGTCCGCTCGTTCTGCCCCAGCACATAAGGATTGATCTGCACATTATGCGAGCCGGTCACTCCCTCGATGTCATGCAGCGTTCCCTCCTGACTGAGAACGCCGGAGATGTTGGTTGAAACGCGCGGCCAGTAATCCACCTCGCTATTGCGAGGGAAGTTGCGCATGAATACCACGCCCCAGTTCGAGCCATCGGAGCGAAAGCGCAGGCTGCGAAAGGGGAGTGCCATGAGCGCCAACCATCCGTCGCGCGTCACTCGCCCTTCCGAGTTCCAAACCTGATCATAGCTGTAATCTGGACCGTTGTTCTCGCTCCACGCCGCGTCGGCCTGCACCCCCGCCGGATTCACCGTGAAGAGAACGCCCTCTCGGCGGTCCTGGAACGGATCGAGCAGCACCGACACGTTGTCGTCGTTGTGCACATTCTCGCGCCGCGCCAAATGTCCGCGAATCTCTTCCGGGTGACGATCGTGGCAAATGAAGACGAGATACAAGGTGCTCTTCGTATGTCCCAGCCAGACCTCCGTCTTCTCCGTCGCCGGCTCGCCGTCGCGCGGCGTGTTCTGAATAAAACCGGCGATCTTCAGCAGCTTGTTTTTCCACTCCGGACTCGGTTCCATGCCCGCGAAGTCGGAGAGCCGCAATCCCTTGGCAATCGACGGCACTCTCAAGTCGCTGGACGGCTGCGCCTTCGGTGCCTCCGCCGGCATTGCAGCCCGCTTGTTGCTCTGTGCCGCCGAAGTCTGCGAAGCAACCACCGCCAGACACACCGCCAATCCCAATGCCCTTCTTCGCATGCATCAATGGTACGCGAAGCTCTTCGCTTTGGTTCCTTCAGGGCCGGGCGCCCCATCCTTCGCGTTCTTTGCGAAGAGGGGCTTGCGGCCGCCCGCTGGAGCAGGAGTGTCAAACCAACTCAATCATGACGCGCCGATCAACCAACGCCGCAGGATGTATAAAAATCCGCTTGACTCATATATACAAATCATCTATTCTGTATATACGTTGGAATCAAGGAGAATCCTATGGCCGCGACCATGACATCGATCCGCCTGGACACCAAATTGGCCGACGAGGCAAAGAAACTTCTCGGCGTAAAATCCCGCACCGAAGCCGTCCATGTCGCGCTTCGTGAGCTTGTCGCACTGAAGCGGTTCAAGGCCTTGATGAAGAAGTACGAAGGCAAGCTTTCATTCGCCGGTCTCGATGAGTGACATCATCATCCTCGACACGTCGGTTCTGGTCGATGATATACGCACAGGCCGTTATCGGCGGCGAATCGAGACCTTGGATGGGCTGCTCCGGAATTCCTCCGTGGTCATGGCCGAACTGTGGCGTGGAGTTGCGAAGCCTGCGGACCGGGAGTTTCTGCGGGCCCTTGGCAGGAATCATCCTATGCTGACGCCCACGGAAAAGAACTGGCTGGAGTCGGGCGAGATACTCGGAAAAATCCGCGCTGATCTCGGGTTTACACCGGACAAGCTGCGCGATCTGCATTTCGACGTGCTCATCGCGCTCACGGCCCGCTCTTACGGAGCCTGCCTGATTACATCCAACCGCGCCGATTTTGAAATGATCAATAGTTACCGCAAACTCCAGCTTGAGATATGGTAGTCCGGTACGGGCCGATAAAGTGTCCACCCTCGCCATCTCGCTCCCGCGCGTCGCCCGCCACAATCCGTTGGCGGCTGTGGGAGTCTTGTTGGTTACGATCTTCGTGTTCTCCGCGGTCTTCGCGCCCTGGATTGCCCCGCAAGATCCCGCGCGCATCGATCTGCCTCACCGGTTGCAGACGCCCTCGGCGCAGCATTGGGCTGGGACCGATGAATTGGGACGCGATATTCTTTCCCGCTTGATCTGGGGCGCGCGAATCTCTCTGTTCGTCGGCAGCAGCGTGGTGGCGTGTTCGCTCCTGCTCGGCCTTATCATTGGCAGCCTTGCCGGATACTACGGCGGAGGCATCGATCGCTTCGTCAACGTCGTGTTGATGAACGCGTTTCTTTCGTTCCCGGGCATTCTCATTGCGATCGCCTTCGTGGCCTTTCGCGGCCCGGGCATTTTCAATCTCGTTCTTGCCTTGTCGCTCGGAGGATGGGTCGGCTACGCTCGCCTGGTGCGCGCGCAGGTGCTGGCCGTGCGCGAACGCGAATTTGTCGAAGCGGCGCGCGCGCTCGGCGCCGGAGATCTACACATTGTTGTCCGCCACATTCTGCCCAACATTATTCAGCCGGTGATCGTGCAAGCGGCCATCGGCATGGCCGGAGCGGTCCTGGCAGAAGCGACAATGAGTTTTCTTGGCCTGGGCGTGCCGCCGCCAACGGCGAGTTGGGGATCGATGCTCAACGACGCCCGCTCGCATCTTTTCGACGCTCCTCATCTCGTGCTCTTTCCGGCGATGACGGTGATGTTTGCGGTGCTGGCCTTCAACTTTATCGGCGACGCGTTGCGCGACCTTCTCGACCCAAGGTCTAGGATTGAGGCCGGGTTGTGAGTACCGATATGTGGAACTCAAGATTCAAGTTCGCCACAGCTTCCGAGGCTCGATACCTTTCGTTTTTCTCCGCTCCGCTCCCGCTGCCTTTGGCGCGGTGTAAAATACGTTGTTATCGAGCCTGCTCTTAAGTTCCTGTCGAGAGAGGAATTCCTGTGGCTATCATGGAAGCCCCGCTGCGTCTGCAAGTTCGCCTGCACGAAGGTACGTTCAAGAACGAGTCGTTCGTCGATTTCACGAAAGAAGAAAATGCGCGCAAGATGCGCTCCGCGATCGAGAAAGTGCGTGGCCAACTGGGCCGCGAGTACGACCTGATCGTCGGCGGCAAGCGTTCCAAGACATCTGAAAAGATCTGTTCCATCAATCCCGCCAAACCTTCGGAGGTGGTTGGTGTTCACCAGAAGGCTGGCAAGGAGCACGTCGAACCCGCCGTGAACGCCGCTCTGGGCGCGTACTTGCACTGGAGCCGCACTTCGGTCGAAGAGCGCGCGTCGCTCTTATTTCGCGTGGCCGATGCGATGCGCGAGCGCAAGCTCGAATACATGGCGTGGCTGGTGTTTGAGGTTTCCAAGAACTGGTTCGAGGCCGATGCCGACATTTCCGAGGCCATTGATTTCTGCGAGTTCTATGCCCGCGAAGCACTGCGCCTCGCGAAAGCGGAGCCGCCCGTGCAATTGCCGGGCGAGCGCGACACGCTGACCTACATTCCTCTCGGCGTCGGCGCTGTGATTCCGCCCTGGAACTTCGCCTGCGCGATCATGACCGGCATGACGGCCGCTTCGATCGTCTGCGGCAATACCGTTGTCCTGAAGCCGTCGAGCGATTCGCCGACGATGGCGGCGAAGTTTGTAGAACTGCTGGAAGAATGCGGAATGCCCGAAGGCGTGGTGAACTTCTGCCCCGGCGGTGGCGCGAGCTTCGGCGACGCGCTGGTGGCGCATCCGAAGGTTCGCTTCATCGCATTCACCGGCTCGCGCGAGGTTGGATTGCGCATCAACCAGACCGCCGCGCAGCAGCAGCCGGGCCAGCTCTGGATCAAGCGCACCATCCTCGAAATGGGCGGCAAAGATGCTATCGTCGTCGAGGCCGACGCCGATATAGATTCCGCCATAGAAGGCGTTGCCACGGCGGCTTTCGGCTTCCAGGGGCAGAAGTGCTCGGCCTGCTCGCGCGCCATCGTGGACGAACGCATCTACGACAAGTTTCTCGAGCAATTGAAATCGCGCGTCGAGCGCATCACCGTCGGCGATCCCACGGCGGACCCGAGCATGGCTGCCGTCATCAACGAAGGTTCGATGAACGAAATTCTGCGGTACATCGAGATTGGCAAAAAAGAAGGACGCCTCATCGCCGGCGGCGCGCGCGCGACCGATGTTGGAGACGGCTACTTCATTCAGCCGACGGTTATTGCCGACATCGCGCCGAAGTCAACGCTCGAACAGGAAGAAATTTTTGGTCCGGTGCTGGTGGTGATCAAATCGCGCAACTTCGACCATGCCCTCGAAATCGCCAATGACACCGAGTTCGGACTGACCGGCGCGGTTTACTCCAGCTCGCGCGAAAATCTCGATCGCTCCGTGCGCGAGTTCCACGTCGGCAACCTCTACCTGAACCGCAAGTGTACGGGCGCGATGGTGGGCGCGCACCCGTTCGGAGGCTTCAACATGTCCGGCACCGATTCGAAAGCCGGAGGCCCGGACTACCTGCTGCTTTTTACGCAAGCCAAAAGCATCGGCGAAAAAATCGTATAGAGCGCCTTTCCATCATGGGCCGGAGTCCGCGCCTCCGGCTCTGTTGTGGTAGTCTGCTTGATCGCGCGCCCGCATGAATGAAATCGCTGAGAATTCTTCTGGTTTGTGCCAACATGTTTTGGGGTCCAATTTTTTCATAACGACGGAGAGCAATGTTCACAGTAAGGTTTTGGCGAAGGGCATTTTCATGTGTGGCGATGGTTGCGGCCATGCTCGTTATTGCCATGATCGGCGGCGCGAGCGCCACGGAAAATGGGGCCAGCGTTTATCCCTCGGGCGTGGAAACGGTGATGACGGGAATGCAACCGCGCCCCGGTCAAACGGGGATTTATGAGTACATGTGCTTTTACGCGGCCAATGAGTTTGACGATGCGAAAGGCAAGAGTTCAGTCCCGGAGTTCAAGCTCAGAGTTTTCGCCAACGCTCTCAAGATCACTCACAACTGGGGAATTCGTTTTCTGGGCGGGACGGTCGAGAGCCAGATTGCCGTTCCGTTCCTCTACGAGCAACTGCATGTCGGGGCCGGCAAGTTCACCCAATTTGGCATCGGCAATGTGGACATGGTTCCGTTGAGCGTCACCTACGCGAAAAACAATATCCACTGGTACTACGAGGCGGACTTATTTTCGCCCGGTGGCGGCTATTCGGAATCGAGCGCCCTCAATGTTGGAGAGCATTACCTGGCGGCCGCGCCGGTGGCCGGTTTCACCTACCTGCCCAAACACGGGAAAGGCGAGATGAGTTCCCGTTTTACTTACATCTTCAACGGTTACGACAAGGCCACGCACTACCATAGTGGGAACCAGTTCTTGTGGGAATACAACGCCGATTACGAGATTTCAAAAAAAGTGGCGGCGGGTTTCAATGGGTATTTTCTCAAGCAAACCACCAGCGATTTTCTGAACGGCTCGCTTTTCCTGGATGGGTTTCGCGGACGAGACTTGGCCCTGGGACCGCAGTTGCGGTTTCCGCTCGGCAAGCGTGGAGGGTTTGCGGTGAAGTACTACCGCGATACTCTGACGCAAAATCAGCCGCGCGGTAATGCATTCTGGTTTCAGCTTGCAGTCCATGTTGGACGAAGCGCGCCGTAGATCGATCCACAGTTCGATCAGCAAAAAAAGGCCGCCTGCGGGCGGCCTTCCATTTTCAGAAAAAAATCCTAGGTGCTGAGCGCCGCGCTGGGCGGCGGTTGCGGGATGGCGGCGGCTGCGGTGGCGGCCGCGGCTTCGTTCAGGATGCGATGGTGAATGGTGAACAGCGCCAGCTCCAGCCGGTCCGACACGCCAATCTTGTCATAGACATTGCGCAGGTAATTCTTGATCACCTGTTCGGTCGTACCCAATTGGGTGGCGATTTCCTTGTTCTTATAGCCTTGCACAATCAGGGCCACGATGCGCAATTCCTTGGCCGTCAAGCGGTCGCGGACGCGTAACCCGACCATATCGTTCTCGGTCAACTCGCTCGGCACGGCCATATCTTGCACCCAATTTTCGCCACGGGCAATCCTGCGCACGCAATCCACCAGCGCCGGGCTGGTCACGTTGCGATAGACGACCCCATGGGCACCCGCCGCCATGTAGCGTTGCGCGCTCTCGCCGGTGTCGGCGAGCACGACGACGCGGGTCTTGTTCTTGTGGGCAGCCGCGAGGACGGAGGTGAATTCGGAGTGGAAACCTCCGGCAACGATCAGCACCGCGGCGCGAAACTTGTCGAGCGCCATGAACATCTGTTCGGAAGTTTGCGCCTGGGCCACAATGCGCATTTCGTCTTCCACGGCCAGCACCTTGGCTATGCCCGCTCGGAAAATCGCTTGATTGTCGGCCAAAATAAGTTTCAGCATGGTTCAGGCTCCCGGTCAACTGTTGCGAACAAATTCGTAAGAATCGATTACGCAAGCGACGCCCCGGCTGTCCCCGGATTCGGCGCTGGCATCGGGCTCATCGGTCCGCACTACGCGGCCGCGGCACTGGATCACTACATCTTCCTTGCCGCCCGTTACTTCCGGAGGCAGGGTAATTTCAAACTCCACGGGCGAGCCGACCTCAAGCGAGGCGTCGGCCCGGATGTACACGCCAGCGGCGCTCAGATTGCCAGTCATGCCACTGGCTTCACCCGCCACGCTATCTTCCCTATGGATCTTAATCGGCAAATGCAGCGGAAACCTTTTCCCGGTACGCGCTTCGGACACGATCCCTCCTCCACTCTCGCTCTGCGCTTCTACCCCAAGTCAGAAAACCAAGGCAGAAGACCAAGCTGGGAAACCACGGAACTCCCAGCCCAAAGCCGGACGAGCAGCTAACGGCGTTATATCACGGAAAATACCACAAAAGAAGCCTAGATTTCCGCGGTAATCCGGGTAGCAACTAGGTGCCTCCCCAAACCCGGTGCCGGGAGCAGCCCCCGGGCGAGGAAAACCCCGCATTTTTGCCGTGTGAAACGGGCCGCCGGACAGCCAGCACCAAGGTAGTCCCCGGTCTTGCGCCGCCGGTTTTGCCGCGCCATAACCGTGCCAACGCCGCTCATGATTCTGTGGTTTCCGCTTTCCCGGCTTCCGCTTCCAAGTCCGCTTGCACAATCAAATTGTGGCGGCGGGACCCGCGGCGGCGCTGGGATTCGAGCAGCGGCGCGGAGGCGGCGATTGCACAGAGAACGTAAAACAGCGCGGCGTTGGCCGGAATCTGCAGATTGAAATCGACGAAGCTGTGTACCAGTATTCCCAAACAGCCGAGCAGCGCAGCCACCGTCAGGGCGCCGCTCGCGGTCTCCGTCCAATTCTTAAGCTTGCCCGAGGCCCGGCGAAAGACCAACGCCAGAAACCAGACAGCGATCGCAAATCCGGCCAAGCCCGTCTCCACCAGCAGTTGCAGATAGTCGTTGTGCGCTTCGTTTACGAAGAAGGTGGTGTAGAAGCTGCGAAATTCCGGATAGACGATAGGAAAAGTCCCCAGTCCCCAACCGAGGATGGGCCTCTTGATCAGCATGCGCAAGCAGTCGCGATCGATACTGAGGCGGGTCCCTCCGCTGATCTCCTCACGGGCTTCGGAGTGAATGCTGGTCAGGCGGCGCGTCACTTCGTTGCCTCCCATCCAGACAAGAAAAATAATCACCAGCGCCAGAAACGCTCCTAGCATGAGGGGCTGTTTCCAATTTCGTTTTTGCTGGCGGAGCAGAAAAACGCTCAGCGCCACCATCTGCGCCATAAAGGCCGCCATGCCTCCTCGCGAGCCGGAAAGAAAAATACTAGCTGCCATCAGGGCGGCGATTCCCGCCATCGCAATCTTGCGGTTCCCCTCCGTAAAGCGAGTCGCGGCCAGCACCAAGGGGAAAGGCGTGAGCATCTCCATCAGCCCGGCATAATGATTGTGATTAACATAGGGTCCATAAATCCCCCCACCCTGTTGCAGGGCCCGGATCCAGTAAAGCTTTCCATTCGGCGCCAAGCCTTGCAACACCGCAAACGAAGCCACTACCGCTCCGTAACCCGTGAGCAGGTTAGCTATCAGCTCAAACTGAGAAGACCGGTGCAGGGTCTGAGTCACGACAAACACCAGCATGCCGTAAGCAGCGTAGAGCAGTAGATGAGAGTATGTGACTTGACGGTAGGCGGTTGTTCCAATCACCCACTGCGCCAGCACCAGCGCAAAGAAGGCAGCCATGGGGCGGTAGAGCGGGTGGCCGGGAAGGTTGAGTTCATGATTCGTCCACTGGCGGAATGTCCAAACCACCAGCAGCAGCAGGGCGCACGCCTCCAAAGCAAAAATCGCCCAGGGCTCGACCGCTCCAAAGGCCAGCGGCCCCAGCAACAGCACGGCGCAGGCACCGGCCAGCATCGCCGTGTTCGTAAGTCGCGGCAGCGGAGCTTTCTCTTTCTCTTTATCTTTAGCGGTGGGCGCGGGTTCAGTCGGCGTTGCTAGGGTGGAACTCACGGGTTGTCCTCGGAGTTATCGGGCGAATTATCGGAAGCAAGTTCGGGCGAAAGCTCGAAATCGTTGAGCCAAAGCTTGCCGCGAATTGGGGAACCCGCCGGGAAGCGCTCGATGGCCAGCAGCAGCAGCGTGGTAGAGTTCGGAGTTGTCACTTTGGAATGCACTTCTTTCCAGAAATCCGCATCTTTGAGTGTGTCGCTGGCATACAACGGCGTGCCTGTGTAGGCATCGCGCAGAACAATCTGGGGACCGCCCACTCCCTCAAAGTCAGCCGACTTGTAGTACGCGGAAAAATCGTAATTGGTTGCGCCATGCACCGGAATCAGTTGTTGAATCCCCGCGTCGTTGATGCCCGGGCCTTCGAAGGTGAGGAAAAGCGAGCGCGAGCCTTCGCGGAAGTCGCTCGCATCGAGTATCGGCCGCACTCCGGTCCGATTGACATAAGTCCAGTCGAAGCCTCCGTTGAGGATGTCGAGGCTGAAATCCCCGTTCACCACCAGGTTGCCTTCCGTGGGCAGATAGGCGGAGAGGCCAAGCACGTCGGCGCTTTGCACCCAGGCCGACATGGCGGCGTCGGGACGGTGTGCATCAATGAGATAGCGCACATAGTCGTATAAATACCGGTTTTCGAATTTCTCGTGCAACTGGGCCAGCCGCTCCCAAGTTTTGATGGTGCCCTCGGTTTCCCGCTTGCTTGCCAGCAACCTCAGAAAAGAGATCAGGGGATCGGCGCGGGCCGGCACCACATTGCGGAGCAGCGCGTCCGCGTCGGGACGCACGCGCCAACATACTTGCAAGGCAGCGTCCTTCAGTTCATTGTCGTTCTCGATAACGACGTGGAATTCGCCGAGCGCGCGATCAATGTCACCGTCAATGAGAAAAAAATTGGCCGCTTCCCACGCTACATCGGGGGCGGTGGGCTCGGCCTGTAACGCGCGGTCCAACGCCGCTCGCTGGCCAGCGATGTCTCCCGTAACCTGATAGGCGGCGGCCAGATCGAGCCAGTAGTGGGCATCGTGGGGATTGAGTTCCACGGCCTTGCGCAGGCTCGGGATGGCGGACTGGGCGTCACCGGCAACCAATGCCAAGTAGCGTCCCAGACGATGGCGATAGTCCGCATTTCCTGGCGAGAGCCGCACCGCGCGCTGCAGCGATGGCAGCTCCGCGCGAGAAGCAAAGACGCTGGCAGCAAACTCTTTACCGGTCAGATAAAGAAAAACGAAGCCGAGAAAGGCCATACCGGCAGCGGCCTGCCGACGTCGCCGGTTTGAAAGTGGAATTGTCATCCTCACGCTGCCAGCCGGATCTGCGATTCGACGGAAATGTCTGAACAGTGTAACTCAATTACTCTTGCCGGGAAACACACCGGCTTCAACCCACCTTCGGCTCCGCTCCTTTTCCCGCGCCCACAGCTTCTTCTTGATAGTAGTGACTATATTTTCCCTGATACTCGTAGTAATAATAATAATCCGGGGAAGTTAGGTCGACGGCGTTGAGTAACACGCCGGCGACGTGCGCATTGACCTGCATCAATACATCGCGGGCGCGGCGCAGCGCTTGTTTCGTGGTCCGGCCGCATCGAATGACCAGAATGGTGGCGTCGGCGCGGGGGGAGAGCACTACGGCGTCGGTGACGGAAAGGGTTGGAGGAGTGTCGATCACGATGTGATCGAACTGCTGCCGCAACTCCGCGAGCAAGTCCCTCATGTTGGAGGAGGCCAGCAATTCGGCGGGATTGGGAGGCGGCGAGCCCGCGGGCATGATGGAAAGATTGGGCAAAATGGGAGAGGTTGTAATCGTTTGCTGCAGGGTGGCGCTTCCGGTGAGCACATTGCTGAGACCGCTGCGCGGTCCCATGCCCAGGGTCTTGTGAATACTGGGGCGGCGCAAGTCGGCATCCATGAGGAGAACGCGGACCCCCTTTTGCGCAAGCACGATGGCGGTGTTGATGCTGGTGGTGGTCTTGCCCTCCTGCGGACGCGCGCTGGTCACCAGGATGACTTTTGGCGGAGCTCCAAGGTTGGAGAGCAGAAGCGAAGTCCGCAGCGCGCGATACGATTCGGCCATCTGCGACTGGGGGCGGATCTGGGTCACGGTCTCTACCACTTCCGGGGAGGCGGCCAATTCCATGCGCTTGCCATACGCTCCACGATTGGTGGATCTGGATCCGAGCGGGATCATCCCGAGAGAGGGAAGGCCTGAGATCGCCTGTGCCTGTTCGGGAATGCGGACGGTGTTGTCCATGTTCTCGAGCAAAAAGGCCAAGCCGACGCCGGAGATGACGCCCAGCACCAGCGCGAAAGACAGGTTGCGCGGAATATTGGGTTCGCTGGGATAGGTGGGAACGCGGGCCGCATCAATGATGCGAAAGTTATTGGAGCGCAATCCCGCCGTGACGCCGGCCTCCTTCAGTTTTTCCAGCAGCCCCTCGTAGAGTGTGCGATTGCTGTCCAGGTCGCGTTTCAGGATGCTGTACTCGATGGCGCTCTCGTTGAGCTTGTTCGCCTCCTGTTTTTGCTTCTCGAAGGAGTCGCGCAACATATTTTCGCGCTGCAAAGCGGCCAAGTATTGTCCCTTGAGGTGGTCGACCGCCTTGTTCGTTTCCGTTTGCATCTGGTGGTCGATTTCTTTGATCTGGTTATTGAGCTGAACGACTTTCGGATACGAGGAGCCGAACTGGGAGCTGAGTTCGGCAATCTGGATCCTGAGACTGGCCTGCTGATCGCGCAACTTGTCCAGGAGCCCGGAGGTCGCGGTGCTCCCATTCCCCGTGGTATCGGCAATGATGGCCGCGGCGATCGCGTCGGGATCGTTGGTCTGGGTCTGGCGGTAGACCGCTTCCTTCTGCATGCGGTCGGATTCGGCCATGGTCATTTCTTTGTTCAGTTCGGTGAGTTTTTCGGTGATGATGTTCGACTTTTCGTCAGTCCCCAGGATCTCGTGCTCCTTCTGGTAGCGCACGAGCTTCTCCTGCGAGGTTTCCACTTTCATTTGCAAGTCGACGAGCTGTTTGGAAAGCCAGTCGGAGGCCTGCATGGTGGATTCGAACCTAGTCTTGAAGTTCTGCTCGACATAAGTGGCGGCGAGGGTATTGACGGCGCTGGCGGCGATCTGAGGGTCGGTGCTGGTGTAATGGATCTCGATGATACGGGTGTTGGGAATCAGAGTGACGTGGAGGTTTCCATGAAAGCCTCCCAGCAGCGCCGAGGCGCGGTTGGAGTCGGTCTGCAGTAGATCGGCGGTCAGGTTGGCTTGTTTTTGATCGGAACGTCCGCCGTACTCGGGACGCCGGTCGAGATTCAGTTGCCGGATCACTTGCAGCGCCATTAAGTCGCTCTGCAGAATGCGGACCTCGGTATCGAGATCGCTCTGGTCGTAGTAATCCATGACCGGCCCCGAGTCTTTGAAGGTAATGAGGCTGGGATCGGCTTTGTTGATGGCGATGCGGCCCACCGCTTCGTAGATGGGAGTCTGGCGCAGGCTGGCAACGGCGACGGCCATGAAGATCCCGGCCACCACCGCGCCCACCATCCACTTGCGCTTGATCAGAACGCGTAGGTATTCGCGCAGTGTGGATTCCTGCGAAGGCAACTCGTTATAAAGCGCGGAAATCGGCCTGAGAAATTCCGCCGCTTCGCCCGGTTGCAGCTCGCGCAATCCGTCGTTGCTTCGCAAAACGTCGCTTCGTGGATCGTTACTTCGTGGAACCAGGGGCCCCGATGACATCGCTACTCCTCCGCCGCCACCAGCCAGCTATGGCAGCGTGCCGCGTATGACACACAAGCTCCCGCTCCAGCCGGAACTTTTCACGGCCAGCCTTCACGGCAAACCGGGCCGACAGAAGCGGGCTGTTATGAATAGAGAATTGCCTGATTTTAGCATCTCTAGCATGGGAAGCAGCCAGAAATTACGGTTTGGAGATGTTGCTTCGGGTACTGGTTTTCGATGGGCAGACACAGACGCGGCGATGAATCCGCAGCGATACGTGCTTCGGCACTTTCCTCGGCTATACTATCGAGCACAAGAAGTCACACGGAAAGCGAAGAGTCTTCTGGCAGGCTGCGACACCCAGCCCCTAAAGGGGCATCTGATTTCGAAGAACTTGCGGTATCGCTCAAGCGATACCCTGATACGAAACTGACGTTGCTAAAGGCGATGTCTTGATATGAAGCCCGCGTTTTTCTTCGGCGCGTAACTCGGCGGATGAAGTTTCGAAGGGAAAAGAATGGTGAATTGGGCGCAGGAATCGATACTGGTAACGGGCGGCACGGGGTCGTTCGGGAAGAAGTTTGTCGAGATCATGCTGCGTGACTACCATCCGCAACGGCTGGTGGTGTTCAGCCGCGACGAGTTGAAGCAGCATGAAATGAGAACGTCGGGCTTCGATCATCCGAGCCTCCGGTATTTTATTGGCGACGTGCGCGACGTGGAGCGGTTGAAGCGCGCGCTTTCGGGTGTAACGGTGGTGGTGCACGCGGCAGCGCTCAAACAGGTGCCGGCTTGCGAGTACAACCCGTTCGAAGCGATCTTGACGAACATCATGGGCGCGCGCAACGTGATTGATGCGGCGATCGATCAGGGCGTGCGCCGCATTCTGGTGCTCTCGACCGACAAGGCGGTGAATCCGATCAATCTATATGGCGCCACGAAATTGTGCGCGGAAAAAGTTTTTGTGCAGGCCAACGCCTATGCGGGTGCGAAGAATACGCGCTTCAGTTGCGCGCGTTATGGCAACGTCGTGGGCAGCCGCGGGAGCGTGGTCCCGATATTTTTGGAACAACGGCGGCGCGGGAAGATCACCATCACCGATCCTCGCATGACCAGGTTCTGGCTGACTTTGGAGCAGGGCGTGAAGTTTGTCATCCGGTGTATCGAGCAGATGCACGGCGGCGAAATTTTTGTGCCGAAGATCCCCAGCATGCGGCTGTTGGACCTGGCGGAGACCATTGCGCCGGGATGCGAGGTGGAGACCATTGGGATTCGTCCGGGAGAAAAGCTGCATGAAGTGCTGGTCTCCGAAGATGAGTCGCGGCAGACGCTGGAGACGGAAGACATGTACATTATTCAGCCATCGCATCCGTGGTGGAAGTCGGAAAATTGGGTGAATGCCAAGCCGCTTGCGGAAGGCTTTCGTTATTCGAGCGACACCAACGAACAATGGCTGACGCGGCGCGAGTTGGAAGAGCTGGTAACGCCGGAAACGGCGGAGGCGGCACCGACACCGGCGTAGCATGAGCGCCCTACCCACAAAACTGGAAACGCTTGCCCTCCACGGGGGCACGCCTGTGCGTGAAAAATTGTTGCCGTACGGGCGGCAGAGTCTGGATGACGCCGATGTCGAGGCGGTGGTCGAGGCGCTGAAGTCGGACTGGCTGACTACGGGGCCGAAGGTCGGCGAGTTCGAAGAACGATTCGCAGCGTGGGTCGGCGCGAAACACGCGGTCAGTTTCAGCTCGGGTACGGCCGCGCTGCACGGCGCGGCGTTTGCCGCCGGACTGGAGCCGGGGGACGAGGCAATCACCACCCCCATGACTTTCTGCGCGACCGCCAACTGCATTTTGTATCAGGGAGCGACGCCGGTGTTCGCCGACGTTTCACCCGACACGCTGAATCTCGATCCCAACGAAGTTTCCAAAAAAATTACCTCTCGCGTAAAAGCGATTATCGCGGTCGATTACGCGGGACATCCCGCTGCGCTGGATGAGTTGGCGGAACTGGCGAAGACGCACGGAGCACTCCTGATTGAAGATGCCTGTCATGCGCTGGGCGCGGAATTCCAAGGGAAACGCGTGGGCGGCATTGCCGACATGACCGTGTTCAGCTTTCATCCGGTGAAGCACCTGACGACCGGAGAAGGCGGCATGGTTGCGACCAACGATGCGCGGCTGGCCGAGACGCTGCGGCGCTTTCGCAATCACGGCATATCGAGCGAAGCGCGCGAGCGGCAGCAAGCGGGACAGTGGTTTTACGAGATGGTGCTGCTCGGCTTCAATTATAGGCTGACGGATATTGCTTGCGCGCTGGGTCTGTCGCAACTGGAAAAACTCGAGGCCAACCTGTCGCGGCGGCGGGAAATTGCGGCGCAGTACACGGCGGCATTCCGGGATTTGACGGGGATATTGGTCCCCACGGTGCGCGAGGGTGCCAATCCGGCTTGGCACTTATATCCGGTGCGGCTGAAACTGGAAATGCTTTCGGCGGGACGGGGAGAAATATTTCGAGCGTTGCGGGCGGAGAATATCGGCGTAAATGTTCATTACATTCCGGTGCATCGGCATCCGTATTATCGCGAGCGCTTCCGGTCGCAAGAGAGTTATCCGGTGGCCGAAGACGCGTATGAGCGGCTCATCAGCCTGCCTATGTTTCATTCCATGACGGCGCAGGATGTGGCAGACGTGATCCACGCGCTCGGTAAAGTTTTGATCCACTATCAAGGGAAAGGCGAGCGCTCGTATGGGCTCGAGCTTAGGCAATCAAAATAAGTCATGTCCAGAACCTCCGACTGGGTAGGATATCGGGCACTGGTGGTGGGTTGCGGTTCGATTGGGAGCCGGCACGCGAGGAACCTCAAGGCGCTGGGCTTGCAGCAGCTTGGATTTTGCGACACCAGCCCCGAAGTGCTGCAGCAGTGCCGCGAGGAACTGGGCGGGGAAACCTTCGGCGACTATGGTGAGGCGCTCGAAAAATTCAAGCCGGACATCGTGCTGATCTGCACTCCGCCGGTGTGCCATGTGGAGCAGGCGCTGGCCGCTTTGCGGGCCCGGGCGCACGTTTTCATCGAGAAACCTCTCTCCCACGAGTCGAGTGGAATCCAGGTACTGATTGCCGAGGCGCGCCGCCACGACCGCAACGTTCAGATCGGCTACAACATGCGGTTTCATCCCGGCTTGCAGATATTGAAGGACCTCGTCGATTCGGGAAAGATCGGGCGCGTGCTCTGGCTCAACGCGGAAGCGGGTCAATACCTTCCCGATTGGCGCCCGTGGCAGAACTATCGCGAAAGCTACAGCGCGCGTCAGGAAATGGGCGGAGGCATCATGCTCGACGGTTCCCACGAACTGGACTACATTTGCTGGCTGTTGGGGCGGCCCACGGAAGTGACTTGCCGGGCTGAGCGCCTCAGCAATCTCGAGGTGGATGTGGAAGATTCGGCGTGGATCTATTTGAGTTTTCCGGAGCGGCGGCGCGCGGAACTGCATCTGGATTTTGTCCAGCGCGCCTATACCCGCACCTGCAAAGTGGTGGGCGAGACGGGCACCGCGTTTTGGGACTTCGATCTTCAGGAAGTGCGCTGGTTTTCCGCCGAGCAGCCGGGCTGGAAAAGTATTCCGTACGTATTTGAAACGAACGACATGTATGTGGCGGAGATGCGCCACTTTCTGGAATCTCTGGGAAACGGAACCGGGCCCATGGTCGATCTTGAGCAGGGACGAGATGTGATTCGGGTGGTGGAGGCAGCCAAGCAGTCGTCGGAAGAGGGAAGGCCGCAGACACTGAACTGGACCAGCGAACCGAGCGAGGGGCCGGTGGTGGCGATCATTCAGGCCCGCATGGGGTCGAGCCGTTTGCCCGGCAAGAGTTTGGCGGAGATCGAAGGACGGCCGATGTTGTGGCACGTCATTCAACGCGTGAAACGGGCCCGCCTGGTGGATCGGGTGGTGGTGGCAACGTCCACCGCTCCGGCGGACGCCGCCATCGAAAAGATGTGCGAGGAAATCGGCGTTCCCTGTCATCGGGGAAGCGAGAACGATGTGCTGGACCGCTACTACCACGCGGCGCGCGCGGAGAAAGCGGCGCAGGTGGTGCGCATCACCGCCGATTGCCCGTTGATCGATCCCGAAGTGATCGATCAGGTGGTGCGCCGCTTTCAACGCGGCGATCTCGATTACGCCTCCAATGCCATGGTGCGGACCTATCCCGATGGGCTGGACACGGAGATCTTTTCCTTTTCCGCGCTGGAACGGGCATGGCACGAGGCGGGCAAGGTCTCGGAGCGCGAGCATGTGACTCCGTATCTGCGTTCGGAAAAATTTCGCACCGCCAACGTTGAGAACGACTTGGAGTTTTCTCACTTGCACTGCCGCTGGACGGTGGACGAACGGGAGGACCTTGAGTTCGTGCGCGCCGTTTACAGCGCATTTCGCGGTCGAGAGAGTTTTCTCATGAAAGACATCTTGCAGCTTCTCCGCGACCGGCCGGAGCTGGAAGAACTCAATTCACAGATTGTTTCGAATTGCGGGTACTACAAGAGCCTGTATGAAGATGCCATCGCCGGCGCCGGCTGCCGCCCGGCCCCAGGGGCAATCGAAGGCGTGGCTGGAGCGCGCCACGAAAGTGATTCCAGGTTCCGCGCAGACCTTCAGCAAAGGGTACAACCAGCATGTGCAGGGCATCGCCCCGGTATTTCTAGCCAGAGGAAAGGGTAGCCGAGTTTGGGATGTGGACGGGAATCAATACATCGACTACATCCAGGGACTGCTGCCGAACATTCTCGGATACGCGCACGAAGGGGTCAATGCGGCGATAGCGGAGCAGTTGGCGCAAGGGCACAGTTTTTCCTTGCCCCATCCGCTGGAAGTGGAACTGGCGGAGCGCCTGACCCGGCTCATTCCCTGCGCCGAGATGGTCCGCTTCGGCAAGAATGGATCGGACGCGACCTCGGGAGCGGTGCGAGCGGCCCGGGCCTTCACTGGCCGCGAACGCATTGCGTGCTGCGGGTATCACGGCTGGCAGGATTGGTACATCGGAAGCACGACGCGCTGTGCGGGCGTTCCGCAAGCGGTGCGAGCGTTGACCCATCCGTTCGTGTACAACGATCTGGGATCGCTCGCAGAAACTCTTGCGTGAACACCGGGGCGAGTTCGCGGCGGTGATCATGGAGCCCATCAATTTCTGGCCTCCGGCGGCGGGTTTTCTCGAAGGAGTCAAGAGTGCCGCCCACGAGCACGGCGCGTTGCTGATCTTCGACGAAATCTGCAGCGGTTTTCACTTCGGACTCGGCGGCGCACAGAAAAAGTTCGGTGTCACTCCCGACCTGGCTTGTTTTGGTAAAGCGATGGGCAACGGGTTTCCCATTTCTTGTATTGTCGGACGCGCCGATGTGATGAAGATCTTCGAAGAGATTTTCTTCAGCTTTACCTTCGGAGGCGAGGTCGCTTCGATGGCTGCCGCCATGAAGGTCCTGGATATTCTGGAGACAAAAGAAGCGTTCGTTCGGATGGATAAGAACGGGCTCGTGTTACAGGAGGGATTGAACGCGCTGGCAAAAGAGGCGGGCTTGCAGGATCGTATCCAGTGCATCGGCTATCCGTCATGGTCGTTGATCAAGTTCCTCGATGGCGACGGCAAAGACAGTTTGCTGGTGCGAAGTTTGTTCGCGCAGGAATGCGTGAAACGCGGAGTGCTGCTGCTGGCAACGCACAACATGACGGCGGCGCATGGCCCCCTCGACATTGAAGAGACCCTCAAGGTCTATGCCGAAGTTTGTAAAACCATAGCGAATTGGCTGAGCGACACAAGTCCCGAACGTTTTTTGGAAGGACCGATCATCCAGCCGGTATTTCGTGTACGTTGACGATCAAGGGCCAGAACGACTGCCAGCCCGTGGTGCATGTGAGATTCGTATCGGGGCATCGCTTTAGCGATGCCGTAAGTGCCGCGTGACGAGTGCGCCTTTAGGCGCTGAACTATGGCGTTCGAATTTCATCACAGGCTGTCAGGCGACGATGTACTTTTGATCCGCGCCGATGCGTCGGTCGCGATCGGGACTGGGCACGTCATGCGCTGCCTGGCGTTGGCGCAGGCATGGCAGGACGCGGGCGGCGCGGTGACATTCGCGATGGCCCAGTCGACGCCGGCGATTGAGGAACGCCTGCGCAGCGAGAGTGCCGGCCTGGTTCGAATCGAGGGTGTGCCGGGAAGCGACTGCGACGGCGAACAACTCATTGCGCTCGCTCGACCCCGTAGTCCGGCGTGGGTAGTTGTGGACGGCTACGAGTTTGGGCCGGGCTATCAGCGGGCGCTGAACCATGAACGGTTCAAGGTTGTGTTGATCGATGATCATCGGGCGCTCGGGAACCTATGCAGCAGATGTCGTGCTGAACCAGAACCTTCATGCCCAGGAATGTCTTTATAGGGACCGGGAAACGCACACCAGGCTTCTTCTCGGGACAAAATATGCGCTCCTGCGGCGCGAATTTGTTTCCGCGC
This sequence comes from uncultured Acidobacteriaceae bacterium, assembly GCA_963827765.1. Classification (GTDB taxonomy): domain Bacteria; phylum Acidobacteriota; class Terriglobia; order Terriglobales; family Acidobacteriaceae; genus Acidiflorens. The sequence continues at coordinate 1,474,130 of CAWHBX010000002.1, read as the reverse complement.
GAGCCCCGCGGAGATTTCATCCATCGGCCGCAAGCTGCTCGTGAGCATGGGCGGAAGCGACCCGGATAACGTCACGTGCCGAGTCCTAGAAGCCATTGAGCACGTTGCCGTCGCGGACTTGCAAGTGGCCGTGGTCGCCGGAGGGAGCAATCCGCATCTCGCGTCCTCTCGCAGAATCGGTTGCCAAATCCCGTCACAGTTGCCGCATTCTAAGCAATGTGACTAACATGCGGGAACTGATTTCCTGGGCCGATCTCGCGATTTCGGCGGCTGGCGGCGCCTGTTGGGAATACTGTGCGCTGGGCCTTCCGGCAGTCCTGGTGGCAGTCGCGGAAAATCAGATCGCCAACGCCGAGGCCTTGCACGCCGCCGGAGCTGCGCGGCTAGTAGCAGGCGGATCAAGGTTTTCGATCGGCGAGATGGCGCAAGCTGATCGCCCGCCTGGCGAATTCGGTCCCGGAAAGGCAAGCTCTATCGCAGACCGCGCGCAACTTGGTGGACGGCGGAGGAGCGGCCCGGGTCATGACAATACTTATGGCCGAAGGTGGTTCGTAAGTTCAAGGAGGAACGGTGATCTCACTGCGGGATGTCCGTCCGGACGACAGGGATATGATTCGCGAATGGCGTAATCTGCCGAAAGTGGCCGACTATATGTACACCGACCACACGATTACTCCAGAGGAACACGCCGCCTGGTTTGCGCGCGTTCTCAAAGATCCCGCTTGCAAGTATTGGATCGTTACCTGCGATGGAGAAGATGTAGGAGTGGCCAATCTCTACGAAATCGACCCGACGAATCGACGATGCTACTTTGGTTTTTACGTCGTGAGTCCCAATGTGCGAGGGAAAGGCGTGGGCAGCCACGTGGAATACACGGCGTTGAATTATGTGTTTGACGAATTGAAGTTTGAAAAGCTCTGCTGCCCGGTCCTATCGTTTAATCGGGGTGTGATTGAAATGCACCGCCGCTTCGGTTTTGTGCAGGAGGGATTGTTCCGGAAACATATATGGAAACGAGGCGCATTCCACGACGTGGTTTGCCTCGCAATACTGAAAGAGGAGTGGGAGGCGCTGCGTCCGCGATTCGAAAAAATGTTGAGGTCAAAGACCTAAATTTTTTAAAGAGGTAAAGCGCGGCATTGTTTTCGCAGAAATTCGCGGAAATTCAACGATTGACGAAAGTTTTGGAGATCGAGTGGCGGAAAACGTGAACATTGCGGGACGAGCGGTTGGAAAAGGAAGTCTCACTTACATCGTGGCCGAGCTTTCCGCCAATCACAACCAGAACTTCGATCAGGCGGTCCGTATCCTTCACGCTGCCAAGGACGCGGGTGCGGATGCGGTCAAGCTCCAAACCTACACGGCGGATACGATCACGCTGCGCAGTGACAAAGAATGTTTTCAGATTACGGGCGGCACGCTATGGGACGGCCGCATTCTTCACGACCTTTACCAGGAGGCGTTTACGCCCTGGGAGTGGCAGCCGAAGCTCAAAGAGATCGCAGGCGAACTGGGGATGCAACTATTTTCCAGCGCGTTCGACGATAGCGCCGTGGACTTTCTTGAACAGATGAATGTTCCCGCGCACAAGGTGGCGTCGTGCGAACTGGTGGACATCGGCCTAATTCAGAAGATGGCCCGCACCGGCAAGCCGCTGATTATGTCCACGGGCATGGCCAGCGTGGCGGAAATTTCCGAAGCGGTCGAGGCCGCGCGCGCGGCCGGTGCGACACAAATTGCGCTTTTGAAATGCACGAGCGCCTACCCGGCGCCGCCGGAAGAAGCGAACCTGCTCACGATCCCGGAACTGGCGCGGCGTTTCGGGTGTCCCGTAGGGCTTTCCGATCACACCATGGGCATCGCGGTTCCGGTCGCCGCCGTGGCGCTGGGAGCCTGCATCCTGGAGAAACATCTTTGTCTGCGGCGCGCCGACGGCGGGCCGGACGGCGCGTTCTCACTCGAACCGCAGGAATTCAGGGCAATGGTGGAGGCGGTGCGCACAGCGGAGAAAGCTCTCGGCTCGGTGCAGTTTGCCCCCGGACCGCGCGAGGCCAACAGCCTCAAGTTTCGCCGCTCGCTATTTGTGGTCGAAGATGTAAAGAAGGGCGAGCTGTTTACGAAGCAGAACGTGCGTTCCATTCGTCCAGCCGACGGATTGCATCCGCGGCACCTCAACGAAGTTCTGGGAAAACGCGCGGCCTGCGATGTGGAGCGGGGAACTCCGCTCAGTTGGGCGCTGGTGGATCAGGTCCCAGGTCTTAGGTCTTAGGTGCCAGGTCCCAGGGAGTTGTGAGTTTCTTGGCACCTGACACCTAGCACCTGACCCCTGCTTCTATGCGAGTTTTCCTCTTACATCCCGACGATGACTTTCACGGCGCTTGGACACGCCAGGCATTGGGATTCGGTCGTTGACCTGGGACGGGCGCCAGAATCTTTTTATGACGAACGGAGCGCGGAGCTGGGCTGCCCGGTCTTCAGCATTTTCGACCTTGCCGTCGAAGTTGAAGATCTGCAGATTTGGCGCGGCCTGTTTGAACTCGGTATGGGTCGCGTGGTGGACCGCTTTGGCCTCGACTGGTGGGATGTGATCAGCGTGGTGCTGCAGCCGGAATTGCAGGACGTGCGGCTCGCGCTTCGGCTGGCCGAGAAGCTCAGCGGATGTCGTACGCTGGAGGCAAGCCGGCCGTCGCTGACGTCGGAAGCTTTGCGACTGCAGTTGGGAATACCGCTGCAAGTGCTCGACCAGGGACTGCGGAAGCTGGTGCCCAGCATTTTGCGTCGCAGCGCCACCGCAGCCGCGAACCTGAGCTTTGAGCAATTGCTGCAGGTGGTTTACGACAAGTACGATCCGCACTACATCTGGCGCAGGCATCTGGCGGGACCACCGGCGCAGGCATCGAAAGGTAATTCGGAATCGGGGCCGGTTGTGCTGCTTCCGTCGGCCTATTCGAATGTCACAAAAACTGCGCTCGCTTACGCCGGAATTTTGCCCGCGCAAAAATTTCTTCTCGTGCTCGCCCGCGAATCTGGGGCCGTCTCGCCGGTCCCGGCCAATGTGGAGGCGGTGCGTCTGGCAAGTTTTGCAACCAAGAACCACGACAGGAATGAATTGCAGGAACTGGAAGCCTGCTGGCAGCAGATGGAGCAGTCGCTCGAAGAACATCCGGAATTCAGATTGCCAGTTCAGCTTGGGATCTTGAAAAAGGGGCCGCGTTGGTTACGCTGGGGACTTGCGGTTCGCGATGCCTGGGTCCGGGTCTTTGAAACGCGCAAGGTGGTGGGCTGCCTGAGCGGCGACGATTCGAATCCATACACGCGGATTCCTCTGCTGCTGGCCGGGCAGCGGGGAATTCCGGCGGTCGCGTGCCATCATGGAGCGCTCGATTGCCGCATGGCTTTCAAGAATCCGCAGTTTTCGAATTATCTGGCCAAAGGCGAGATGGAGCACGACTACCTGGAGCGCATCTGCGGAGTCGATGCCCACCGGATTCGAATTGGGGCGGCGGCGTCTTCTTCGCAGAAGAATATTTCATTTTGGAGTGAACGCGCTCCCTGGATCGCGTTTTTCACCGAGCCGTATGAGTCGGATTTCTGGCGGGTGGAAGCGATTTATCGAGAAATGTTGCCGCGCCTTTGTGCGGCGGCCCGCGGGTCGGGCAAGACCGTGGTTTTGAAACTGCATCCGTTTGAGAGCGCCCGGCAGCGGCTGCGGTTGGTGAAACGGGTTTTGAGCGAGAACGACCGCAAATTGGTGAGCTTGACCGATGCGCCACTGTCTCGCGAGATTCTAGAGAATACATGGTGTGCGGTGACGGTCGAATCGACCGTGGCTTTCGAATGCGCATCAGCCGGGGTCCCCGCGTTTCTGTGCGGATGGCTGCGCCACGCTTACGCCGGATATGCTCCTCAATATGTGCGCTTTGGTGTGGGACGGTTGCTCGAATTTCCCGACGACCTGCTGCGTATTCCAGATATGTTGGGCGCGGCCATGCCTGGCCCGGACAGCGCGCGCCGGCTGGTGCAGGCGATTTCTCCAGAAGCGTTGTCGGAAGTTCTCTGCCAGCCACAGGCGAGCGGTTTGCGGCCAATGATGAAGAGTGACGAAGAACCTCTATGATTACGATATTCACCCCATCGTTCGCGGATGTAGCGAACACCAACGCACAGAACCTGACCGCGAAAGAGATCGTAAGTCGTCTTCCGGCGGACCGGTTCAGAGTGGTGCTTCTGGGCGAGGGTGCGCCCGATCCGCGAATTCTCGCCCGCGAAAACACAGAAATCCTGCCGTGGTCGCAGCATGGAAATACGGCGCGGTGGCTCATGCATGTGCTGCTTTCGAAAATCGATATTTATTTTTTCCCACGCCAGGGGCCGCTCGATACTCTGTTCCTGTTTTGCCGGCGCTCCTTGAATCTCCCGGTCGCTCTCGTGACCTATATCGTGATGGCTCTCGATGAAATCGCGGTCGGACCCACCATGACAAGATCGATTCGCGAGGCCGATTGTGTTGTCGGAAATTCGCGCTTTGTCGCACAGACGGTCCAAGACCGCTTCGGAGTTGCGACCGGAACAATTCACAGCGGGATCAAACGCGAGTTGTTTCATCCGCCCACGGAAGCTCGCGGGCCTGGGTCAAAGCTCACCGTGTTTTATGCCGGCTCATTTCAGACGCGGAAGAGAGTGGATGTCGTCATTCGCGAGGCGGCAAACTGGCCTTCGGTTGAATTTCGATTGGTGGGAAAAGGCGAAGAGGAAGATAAGTGCCGCGCTTTGGTGAACGAACTGCGGTGCCGCAACGTGACTTTCGTGGGCCATCTTTCGCAGCCTCAGTTGGCCGAAGAAATGCGCAAGGCGGATGTGTTTCTTTTCCCCAGCGTATTGGAAGGTCATCCGCAAGTTCTCGGACAGGCGGCAGCCTGCGGATTGCCGGCGGTGGCCATGGAAAAGTATCGGCCCGACTACGTGGTCAACGGCGAAACGGGGTACTTGGTAGAATCGGACAGCGAACTCTCGCAAAAACTGGGTGCGCTGCTGTCCGATCGGGATTTGCGGCTCAGGATGTCCGCCTCTGCCGCTCGGCATGCTTTGCAATTCGACTGGGACAAAGTCGCGCGAGATTGGGAGACTGTGTTTGTGGAGGCGGTAGGCAAACGTCGCAAGAAACATTAGTCGCAAGAAACATTAAATGTGCGGAATCTATGGAGTGTACGGCGGCCCGGACAGTGTCGCCGAGTGCCGGGCGTCGTCGGGAAATTTGTGGTCGGAAGAAGCGGACCGCCTTCTCCGCCATCGCGGGCCTGACGGAAGCGCGCGTTTGTCGCGCTTAGGCGGACGCTGTCTGCTTGGCCATTGCCGTCTTGCCATCATCGATCTTGAAGGCGGGGCCCAGCCCATTGGCAATGAAGACGACACGATCTGGGTCATTCTCAATGGCGAGATCTACAACTACATCGAGATCCGCGAACGATTGATCGCTCAAGGACATTGCTTTCGCACCCACAGTGATACCGAAGTGCTGGTCCATCTCTACGAAGAGAAGGGCGACTCGTTGTTGGACGATCTGGATGGAATGTTCGCATTTGCCATTCTGGATGAGAAAAATGAACGGCTATTTCTGGCCCGCGATCGCTACGGCGAAAAGCCCCTCTACTACTCGCCTCTGCATGCGGGCAAGGGCTTGGTGTTCGCTTCGGAAATGAAAGCGCTGTTTCCTTTTCCCGGTCTTGACGACCACCTCGATGTGCCTGCCATCGCGCAGTTTCTGGCTTTGGGATATGTGCCCGCGCCGCGCACCCATCTGCAAGGCGTGCGCAAACTCATGGCGGGTGAGGCGCTTTCGCTCGATCCGGGCGCGGGACTGCGGACCTGGCGTTATTGGCAACCCAGAATTGAACCGAATGGAATGGAACCTCCGAGTCGGGAAACTGCCGTGGAGAGCGTCCGCTCCCGTGTTTTCGAGTCCGTTCGCTTGCGTCTGCGAAGCGATGTGCCCATTGGAGCGTTTCTTTCCGGAGGCGTGGACTCGACTTACATCGCAGCTACCATCCGCGAGTTACAGCCGGCAGCTAAGATCAGCACTTTCTGTGCCTCATTTGACGACCAGCAGTTAGACGAAGCGCCTTATGCGTGTCTGGTCGCTGAACATTTGGCAACCGACCACTATGAAGTGCGTTTTTCATCGGCCGATCTTCTGGCGATTTTCGACGAACTGATCGATCATTACGATGAGCCCTTTGGCGATGTCTCGATGTTCCCAACCTTTGCGGTTTGCCAGGCGGCGCGGCAAGTTTGCAAAGTGATGCTCTCCGGCGATGGAGGCGACGAGTGCTTCGGCGGATATACAGAGATGTTTGGCTATTATCGCTGGCACAGAGTGCGGCGGACCGCTTGGGTTAGCGCCGCAGCCAAGCGCCTCCGGCATTTTTGGGGAAGGAACTGGAGAGGCGTTGGCCTGCTCGACTTCTTGTCGAAGAACGATTGGGAATTGTTGCATCCGGCGGGGCGGAGGAATGAAATCGCTTCATATTTTTTGCCCGGCCATCGGAGCGCGGCGGAACTCGGATTGCTCGAACTGGAGGCGCGAGCGCTGGAACACGCGCGTCTTCCTTATCCGCTGTCCGCGTTCGAGGCCACGGCTTCCTCCTATTTACCGGAGCAGATCATGGTCAAGGTCGATCGCGCCAGTATGCACACTTCCCTGGAATGCCGCGCGCCTTTCCTGAATCCGGATCTGATGCATTTTGCCATGAGCTTGCCCGTCGAGTATCACTTTCGAGCGGGCATGGGCAAGGCGATTTTGCGGGATGCGCTTCCGCCCTGGGTCCCTCCTGAAATTCGCTGGCGCCAGAAACGCGGTTTCACTCCCCCACTGTACAACTGGCTTCGCGGTGAACTTAAGGAAGAAATGCGGAAGAGTCTCGACGGAGATAGGGGAGCACTTACACACCTACTGGATCCGCTGCCGGCGAGAGAACTCTTCCGCCAGCATCTGGCGGGCTTCGATCAGAGTAATTCGTTGTTTCGTTGGCTGGTACTTTCGCGCCGCTGCCACGACGCCGTTCTCAACTAAGAAGGCTTCGATGGACATAGGATGGGTCATTGAGCGTTTCTAAGTCGCTGTTGCGTTACGGAGGGTTTGCTGCTCTCTCTCACCACGGCTCGCGTTGTGGGCACCGTGCTCATGGCCGCCACCTTCCCTTTTCTGGTGCGGCGTCTCGGTGTCGATATTTATGGGCTGTGGAGCTACGTGGTTGCGGTGTGCGGCTTCACCGGGCTGGTAGCGAATCCAGGGCTTACCTCATACGCAGCCCAGCAGGTGGCGGCCCGCCGGGAGGCGGCTTTCCAGACCATTTCCGATGTCTTGGTGCTTCGCGTTCTTGCGGGCGGAATCGCGGCGATCGCTGTCTTAGTGGTTGCCCATTTTGAAGTTCGGCAGGATGTCCGCTTTCTTCTTAAGTTGTACGGAGTGGCCGCGGTACTAATCGGCAGTCTGTCGCTGGACTATCTATTGTCTTCGCTGGAGACTGTTCCATGTGCAGTCGCTTATTTCGATCATGCAGCAGAGTCTTTATGCTATCGGTATTTTCACCATGGTCCGCTCTCCCAAGGATGTGATTTGGGTGCCTGTCAGTATTCTGGGTTCTTCGCTTTTGACCAGCCTGATTGGCTGGATGTTTCTATGGCGGGAGAGCTATCGGTTCCGGTTTTCGATTGCGCCGCGGCGCTGGGCCGCGATCCTTGGGCCCAGCCTGCATTATGCGGGATCTTCACTGATGTCAACTCTCTATCATCGCAGCGGACATATCGCAGTCCGCTGGTATCTCGGTGAGCACGCTCTGGGCTTGTATGCTGCCGCAACGCGGTTGGCCGATGTGCTGCGAAACTTTCTTGCGGTTCCCCAGACGGTTTTGATGCCGCGCATGGCCTTGCGCGCAAATTCCGCCGAGAGGCTTCCCCGGCTTACCAGGCTCGCCGCTTCCATCCTGGTTTGGTTCGGCGTTCCGTTGATGGTGGGCGGCATGGTAACGGCCCCAGTGGTTGTCCCGTGGCTGCTCGGCGCCCAGTTTCATGAGGCGGTGCATGCTTTTCAATGGGTCGCTCTGTATATGATTGCGGCGCCGGCGGCGACGCTGTTCGCGGGAACCATTCTTTATGCGATGGGCCGTCATCGGGCTTATTTCGTTTCCACGTTGGCTGGCGCCGTCACTGCCGTCGTTCTTAATCTGATTCTGCCGCCGTGGTTCGGAGTCTCCGGCGCCTGTGTGGCCTTTGTGCTGGGCGAGGTGGGAGTTGCGCTTTGTGCCTTCCTGCTCTGTCCCCGAGAAGTGCGTGCAGCCGCGAAGACTCCACTGCTGAGCGTTGCCGTGATTGCCAGCCTGATCATGGGCAACTGCCGTATGGATTGCGCTTCCCATGCATTTGCCCCCATTGGCCTTGGTCGGTCTGGGATGCGCAGTTTATGTCATCAGTTGGGCCGCGATCGGCCGCAATCTGCTGAAAAAAGAGGTCGCAGCTTTTGCATGACGGTCCATGTCCATCGCGAGTCCAATACTAACGACGTCCGCCAACCCAGCGTCCGGCGATCTGTGACTGAACCCAGAAACAGCGGCATGGATTTGGTCCGGCCCTCGCTTCGAGACTTTACTTATCTCGACTGTAAACGCCGTGCCCAATTGATCGCCGAGCAGGCCGCCAAACTGTCTCCACAAGCACACAGCCTTTTGGATGTGGGTGGGAAGGGAAAACCGTACGCTTGTTTTTTTGCCGGCCGCATCGCCCATCATTATGTGCTGGACGTTGCTCCCGCGCCCTCCGTGGATGTGGTTGGCGACGCTCGCCTCATGCCGTTTTCCGATGCGTCGTTCGATGTGGTCCTGGCGACTCAGGTGCTCGAGCACATTCCCGATCCGATTGCCGTGATTCGGGAAATTCGGCGCGTGCTGAAACCCGGCAGAACGCTCTTGTTGACAGTTCCGTCCATCTTTCCGCAGCACGGGTCGCCCGGCGATTACTGGAGATATATGCCCCAGGGCCTGGAATGGATCTTGCGCGATTTTCACAGTGTGACGGTCCAGGGAGAAGCGGGGACGGTCCCCAGCATTTTTCTGGTGTTCAACGTGTATTTGCAATTGCTCGCCGGCCCTTGGCCGTGGCTCCAAGGATTGCTGCGCTGGACCATCTGCCCCTTGAACAATTTGGCCGGCCTGCTGGCGGGCAAGGTTTACCGGGGCGATCAGTTCGCGAGTAATTACTTCGTGGTCGCAGTGCGCTAGAATCGGTTTTTCCGTTCTTACGAAATCGGGGCGTGTTCAGTGGGATCGAATCCAAAGCGGATTTTACTGACCGGAGGCGCGGGTTTTATTGGGTCCCATGTGGCCGAGGCGCTGGTTCGCCGCGGGGCGAGATTGTCCATTGTGGACAACCTTGACAATTTCTACGCCCTCAGCCGCAAGCGGCGCAATCTCGAAGAGATTCGCCTCGCCGGCAACTACGAATTCTTCGAGGCGGATGTGCGCGACCTGGATGCGATGCGAAAAATCGCGGAGTGCGTCCAACCTGAAATTGTGGTCCATCTCGCGGCCCGCGCCGGGGTGCGGCCTTCGATTGAACAGCCCGCCTTATATGAAAGTGTGAATGTTGCGGGGACACTGAACCTGCTGGAAATCGCCCGCGAGTTTAAGGTGCAACGGCTGATCTTGGCTTCGTCGAGTTCAGTGTACGGCATTACCAACACCGTCCCTTTTTGCGAAGACGACCTCAGGACCCGGCCGATCTCGCCCTACGCGGCCACCAAACTTGCGGCCGAGGCACTGGGTTACACCTATTCCCATCTGTATGGCTTGACTATCCTCTGCTTGCGGCTCTTTACCGTCTATGGCCCGCGGCAAAGGCCCGACCTCGCCATCCACAAGTTCACCGCACTCCTCGAGTCGGGAAAGCCCATCCCGGTTTACGGCGACGGTTCGATGGGCCGCGATTACACCTACGTGGACGATATCGTGGCGGGAGTGATCGCGTCTCTCGAGTACGTTCCAGAATCCGAGCCGCCCTTCGAGATTTTCAATTTAGGGAACTCGCATCCGGTACCCCTCACGGAGTTGATCGCGCAACTGGAGGCGGCAACCGGAAAAAAAGCGGTCCAGGAGCGCTTGCCCAATCAACCGGGAGACGTTCCCATCACCTGGGCCAACATCGGCAAAGCGAAACGCCTGCTCGGATATTCACCGCAGACGTCCATGGAGCAAGGTCTGCGGAATTTTGTTGCCTGGTATCGCGCGGGTCTTATGGGCGCCGGCGACAGGTAAAAAAATGCAATGGGGCGGCCCTGTCAAAGTCGCGATGTGGCAGAGGCAACATCGAGTTCAATGCGCGTTGCATGTGCATTGAATGAACAGCGGGTGGAATGTTGAAAATGAGCAGGCGGCTTGTGGTCCTTACTGAGATCATCGCTCCATACCGCATCCCCGTTTTCAATGTTCTGGCGCGCCGCGCGGGACTAGATCTGCACGTCATTTTCCTGGCCGAGACGGATGAGTCGCTGCGGCAGTGGCGTGTCTATAAAAATGAAATCTGTTTTTCTCATCAGATCCTGCCCTCTTGGCGGTGGCGCGCGGGCAAGCATGGTTTTCTCATCAATTGGGGCTTGTGGTCTGCGTTAAAGGTGGTGGATCCGCAAGTGATCGTCTGTGGCGGCTACAGTTATGCCGCCTCCTGGGAAGCGCTGCTGTGGGCGCGGCGCCACGGGGCTGAATTTGTGTTGTGGTCGGAAAGCAACAGCCAGGACGCTCGTCGAGGACGGGCTTGGGTGGAGTTCCTCAAGCGTCGTTTTCTGAGAAACTGCGACAAATCCGTGGTGCCCGGCAAGGCTTCGCTCGAGTATCTGAGGTCGCTGGGATTTCCGGAAGCGAACATCTTGATCGCTCCCAATGCCGTTGATAACGGTTTATTCGCGGCGCAGGCGGAGCACACCAGGACTCATGCGGCTGAATTTCGAGCGAAACTCAAACTGCCTTCGCGATTTATTCTTTTTGCGGGCCGTCTAGTCCCGGAAAAAGGAGTCTTTGATCTTCTCGAAGCCTATGCCAAACTAGAGAGCGGCCTGCGCTCCGAGGTGGGCTTGGTATTTGCAGGCGACGGTATTGCCAGAGAGCAACTGGCGCAACAGGCGAAGCGGATCGGTCCGGGCACGGTTTGTTTTCCGGGATTCACGCAGCGGGAAGATCTGGCGCGTCTCTATGCGCTGGCGGAAATCTTGGTTCTGCCCACGCACAGCGACACTTGGGGTCTGGTGGTGAATGAAGCGATGGCTTGTGGACTTCCGATTATCGTGAGCAGTGTCGCGGGATGTTCGGCCGACCTCGTCGAAGATGGGTGGAATGGTTATATCGTGCCGCCGCGCGATTCTGAGAAACTCAGCCTGGCCATCGATTCTCTGCTGCGGCAACCTGAGCTCCAGCAGCGGATGAGTGCGCGCAGCTCGGAACGAATTCGAAACTTCTCACCGGAAGCCTGTGCCGACGGTCTGGCCGCGGCCGCCATCTCCGCCGCTACGGAGGCCCCATGGATTCCGTGAGACCGCTGCAATGGGTTGGCATCGTGCTCGGCCTGTGCCTGGCCATGTATTTCGTTTATTCCCATTTGCAATACTTCGGCAGCATGTCTTTCCTGGGCGAGATCTTGATGCTGGAAGTCATCGTCATCTGCCTCTGGAAATATGACCGGCGTTTTTTCATTCTAATGATTGTCGCCTTTGCTTGGGCGGGCATGGCTGTCCCCCTGCAAGGCTCCTGGACCGCTGGACGCTGGGTCGTGCTGTTTGTTGGCTCAATCGCGGGTTACATTGTTTGGATCAAGTCTCCGCGCAAACCTTTCGGAGCGGTCCATCTGATCGCTTTCTTTTGCGTCTGCGCCGCGTTTGTTTCCGCCACCGTTTCTCCCTGGATTCAGATGGCGTCCCTCAAGGCTGTCAGCCTGTTCCTCCTTTTTCTCTATTGTGCTTCGGGCGCTCGCGTGGCCGTTCTGGGCCGCGAGCACCGCTTTTTTCGCGGTCTGCTCTGGGGATGCGAGATAGCGGTCTATTTCACGGCGATCTGTTATTTCGGTCTGGGTCTGAGTGTTTGGGGGAATCCCAACTCCCTTGGCGCTGTCATGAGCGTCGGAATATTCCCCATCCTGTTGTGGGGTTGGTTTACCAGCGATGGTCCAGGGGTGAAGTTCCGGCGGCTCGTCGCCCTCGTTCTTTGTACGCACATGGTCTATTTCAGCATGGCGCGCGCTGGAATGGTCGCGATCTCGATTGTCACCCTCATCTTCTGTTCTTGCCTGCGGCAGTACAAATTGCTGGTGAAAGCGGTGGCTCTGGTCCTGTTCCTGGTTGCGGTCGCTGGGATGTTCGATCCGGGAGCCTTGAACCAAAGGCTGGGGGACCTGAAGGATGCCGTGCTCTACAAGGGAAACAAGGAAAGAGGCGTCCTGGGTTCGCGCCTTTCACCTTGGAAAAAGACGATCGCCACGATTAAAGAGCATCCGTTTTTCGGGACCGGATATGGCACAAGCCCGAACGGCGAAGACCCCGGCTTGCATTTCGGGACCTTTGCTTCCAGCGCCGAGACTTCGCGCGAGCACGGCAGCAGCTATATGACCATCGCGGAGTGGGTTGGTCTGTTGGGAGTCTTGCCCTTCGTTTTGCTCCTGGGGTTGACGGTGTCGAACCTGTGGAAAGCCTGCGCCTGGATGATGCGGACCGGCGACCCTCGCCATTACTCCATTCCGCTGGCCCTGGTGGTGTTGGCGGGTCTGGTCCACGCCAGCTTCGAAGATTGGCTTTTTGCGGTGGGTTATTATGTCTGCGTGTATTTTTGGTTTTTTGCATTTGTACTCGCCGACCTTGTCCCTGGCGCGGTCGTGGTCCCAGTAGCCGGCGTTGTTTCCCGAGCTTCCCGTCCGTTGCCCGCCGGTTTTGGGGCCGCTGTGCCCGACCGATGATCCAATTGTTTATCAATGGCCTGGCCGCCAGCGCCGGTGGAGGCCTAACCTATTTGCGCAATGTGGTCCCCCATCTCGCGCGCAGAGTGGACGCCGAAACTACGGTCCTGTTGCATCCGTCAATGCACTGCGAATTTGACGGGCTTCCGAACATTTCTTTGGTCGAAATTCCGGAAAGTTCCGGGGTGTTCCGGCGTTTCGTTCGCGAGCAGACGCTGCTGCCGAAATTGGTCCGGCAGAGCGGCGCGCAGGTGTTGATTTCCGCCGGCAACTTTGCGTTTTGGAAATCTCCCGTTCCGCAAATACTCCTCTCTCGTAACTCGCTCTATACTTCCGGCGATTTTCTCCGCGATGTTCGCGCTCGCGGAGACTATGCGATATGGGCGGACACTTTAGTCAAAGGCTGGCTGGCACGGCTCTCCATAAGCCGCGCCGACATCACCGTCGCCCCAAGTAACGCGTTTGCCCAGGAACTGAGCCAATGGAGTGGCAGGAAGGTGCTTTCGCTGCACCATGGATTTGATTCGGATGTTTTTACCAGCGATGCAACACCGTTGCCAGCGGCAGCGCAAACCCAGCTTGAGCAAGGGAAAGACGCTCTCCGCCTGCTTTTTGTCAGCCACTACAACTATTACCGCAATTTCGAAACCTTATTCCGGGCCCTGCCGATTTTAAGCCGCCGTATGAAAGGAAAGAAGGTCAAACTTTTTCTCACCTGCCGGCTAAGTTCGGGCGAGAATCCAGGCACATACCGGGCCGAATCCGCGGCATCGCTCGCCCACCAGCTTCGCGAAAGCCAGAGCATCGTCGAGCTCGGAACGGTTCCCTATCGCTCGCTTCATCACCTTTATCGCGCCTGCCACATCTATGTAACTCCGGCTTATGCCGAATCCTTCGCTCACCCGCTGCTCGAATCCATGTCGAGCGGCTTGCCGGTCGTGGCGTCCGATTTGCCCGTGCATCGCGAAATCTGCGGGGACGCGGGAATTTATTTCCCCCGTTTTTCTCCCGAGGCGCTGGCGGAACGGATAATGCAAATTCACCAATCTCCGGAGTTGGCGCAAACACTCTCGCGCCATGGCCTGCGGCGCGCTCGCGACTTTAGCTGGAGCGAGCATGTGGAACGCCTGCTGCTTCTGGCCCGGCAATTGGCGCGGTTTGAGAGGAAGAAAAACTGATCTCCCGATCCGCGTGATTCATTCATCCGCACATTGATTGGGGTTGTTTTCACTTGGAAGCGGACACGTAGAGGCTGTCGGCGAGATAGGCCAAGGCCGGCGCCCGCCTCGAAAGCCGCTGCAAGCTGTGGGACAGCAGAACCAGCAGCTTGTACTGCCATGGAAAAAACCGCAAATCGCTAACTTGCGCATTGAGCGAAAAAAAACCATCCACCTCAACCGAAGCAGGTCCGAAGGCGCTTCCGAATACGCGCCGGAGTTCAGGGATCGTCCAGTACCGGACTTCAAAGTCCCTGGTCTCGCGAAAGCCCCGGCGGAACTGATGATAGAGGCAGCGAATACCGAAGACGTTGGGAAGCTGGATCAGGGCCTGCCCACCCTGGCGCAGAACGCGATGAGTTTCCCCCAGCACCGTACGGGCGTTCTCCTTCGAGAGATGCTGCACGACACTGTAAGAAAAAACCTGGTCGAAAATTGAGTCGCGGAATGGCAGGTAGCGTCCGTCCGCCACCAGGTAAGTGGCTTCGATTCCCAACTGCCGCGCTACCCGCCGGGCAGCGCGGATGCCTTTGAGCGATGGGTCAATCCCGACTGGCCGGTAGCCCGATTGCGCGGCGGCCAGACACCACCGTCCCCAATTACAACCGATTTCCAGAAAGCTTCGGCCCTCACCCGCGGGAAGGCGAAGCGCCGGCACGGGATATTCCGTCAGTTTGCCCACCAAATGCTGATAGAGGCTGCCGTTGGTGGCGCCAATCCAGTCTTTTACAAACGGATCGATCTCGCCGGGCCGCAACTCGATTGAGGTCGGATTCGTCCGCTCACCTTCCTCGGCCTCGGCCAAGGCGCGAGTTCCCTCAATGTGCGTTTGCTCGGCTTCGGAGACCAGCAAGATCGGAATGCCCTCTAGGATCCGGTAGCGGTGACCCGAGGGACAACAGAGCCAATCGAATTCCTGGCGAAGATCTTGCCTGTCCCGTGGACAAACCACGAGCTTCAGGAGTTCTTCCTCAAACACTGGCATAGGGAGGGTCAACCACAAACGTAGTGCCGGTCGCGCTGGCTGTCAATCGGAATCCATGTCCTGCCTGCCGCAGATTGCGCCGGCTCACTCGTGCCGAGGCTGACCGGAATAACGCTGCAACAACTCCAGCGCCGCTTCGTTAACTCTTGACCGGTCGGCTTGCGGATCGGAATAGAAAAATTCATAGGTGGCGCGAAGGTGGTCGTCTCCAAACCGGCGGGGAAATTCCCGGCCGGAGAATGTAATTCGCGTCGAGTAGGCCAGCGCCGCCAGGCCCATCAGCGCGTACCCCGCTGCATACAATACGCCGGCATACTTTTTCCATCCGGTGAACGTCCAAGGCTGCGCCCGTGAAAAGAGTTCCGCAAACATCAACGGCAATATTGGGGTCCAGAACCGTGTGTCATTGTAAGG
Source organism: uncultured Acidobacteriaceae bacterium (assembly GCA_963827765.1). Lineage (GTDB taxonomy): Bacteria > Acidobacteriota > Terriglobia > Terriglobales > Acidobacteriaceae > Acidiflorens. Next base: position 1,458,530 of record CAWHBX010000002.1, on the reverse strand, counting down.
CCAGAGCAGCATGATCAATAAGTACGCCGCCAGATAGACCTCAATCACGCCGGTCTTCGAACGTCGCGCGCACGCCACCAATGCTGCAATCCCAGCCACTCCAGAGATCCATACCAGTGGCGCGAGGACACCCAGCTTACTGGCTGGAGCATTCAGAAACAGTTCGCCGAACTCGTGCACACGGAACAGCAGAATGTTGCGGAAGTCACGACCCAAGCCTTGGCTGGCAAGAATCGTGAGCGCTTCCTGAACATATTTTGTGTGCAGCAACAACACCGAAACTACGCCAGCGACGACGAAAGTCAAGGCGGCACATCCGATCAGGATTTTTCTATTGGACCGCAGAATCTCCACCAAGCCAAGGTACGCCCCCAAAGACCACACCAGGCAGGGAAATAAAGCGATGGCGACCGGTCGTACCAGCACACCAACGATTGAAATCGAAAGCGCCGCAGCCCAAAAAATATAATACAAAGCCTTCGATTCTCTTTCCGCCCTGACCGTCAGCGCGATAGCGATCATGCTCAGGCCGAAAAAAGGAATATCGGTCAACGTCAGCGTGAAATGTTTGATCAACGCGAAGCTTAAGGCGGTAAACAGAAGCGCCGCTGTTCCCCAATTACCGCTCAAATGAAAATAGTGACGGGCCACGTACTTTGCGCTGACGAAGCCCACCAACAGGAACAGGGCGTTCAGTCCGATCAGGCCCCATGGACGTGCCGCGCCCGCGCGATCCAGACAGACCACCATGGCTGGGTAGCCCGGAGGATAGTGGGTCTTGCGGCCGTGGTCTAGAAAACCATGCCCATCGGCTGCCGACGATGCCACCGAAAGCAGTTCGATCCCATCCCCAGTCAGGCGCAAGGGGGTCCATAGCTGGGCCATGTAAAGGAGGCAAACTGCGAACAACGCGCAGCACAGAAGACGCGACTTCAGGTTTGCGGACGCGATCATCGTACAGGCACGCGACCATCCGGGGTAGTGTGCTCTTCCAGTGAGACTGATTTTTACTCTACCCAGGAGTGATCGCTCACTCAAGGTATCATAAACAGGCAACCATCAGTCCTGAAAGGGAGAGAAACTGATGTCCCGATCCGCGGAGGTGGATTCATCGCTGCGCGTTCTCACCCTCACCCCATTTTTTCCCTCGCGCGAAAATGAAGTGAACGGTTGCTTCATCGCGGAACCAATTAAAGCACTCAAGCAGCTTGGTGTCGTTTCCAGCGTGATCGCCGCCGCCCCGCTTTACTATCCTCGAAAACGGCCGAGTTCATCGGCCCCGGCGCAATGGCTGCGCTATCCGCAAATCCCTGGAAATTTCGGGCTTTCCAGCGCGGGCAAGCTGCTCTACGCCCGTCTCCTCGGACGAATACGGAAACTGCACTCCGTACAGCCGTTTGATGTTATTCACGCCCACGCGGCCTTGCCTTGCGGCCACGCGGCTGCGCTGCTTTCCAGGCGTTTGCATATTCCGTTCGTGGTTACGATTCACGGGTTGGATGTGTTCAACACCTGCTTTCTTGCGGGAATGCCCGCGGATTGGCGCCGCAAGATTTCGCTCGACGTTTACCGCGCAGCGCGGACCGTAATCTGTATCAGCGGCAAGGTGCAAGATATTCTGCAAACCGGAACGCCAGCGGAAATCCGCAGCGCCATCGTGTACAACGGAGTCAATCCGAATTTCTTTTCACCAAATCCTGCGGAGGTGAGACCGTCCGATCCGGAGATTCTGATCGTCGGCAATTTGCTGCCGAGCAAAGGCCACGAACTTGTTTTGCGGGCGCTTCGCGATCTCCGGCCTTCTTTTCCCCAGCTCTGCTGCCGCATCATCGGAGAAGGAAACGGCCGCGCTCGTTTGCAAGCGCTGGCCCGCGACTTGGATATTGCGAAGCAAATTTTTTTTGCCGGTCGCCAAGGCCGTTCCGAAGTAGCCGAGGCCATGCGGCGCTGCTCCGTGTTCGTATTGCCCAGCCGCAACGAGGGCTTGGGTTGTGTGTACCTGGAAGCCATGTCGTGCGCCAAGCCGGTGATTGGATGCCGTGGGCAGGGAATCGAGGAAGTAATTGACCATGGCAAAAATGGATGGCTCATCCCCGTGGATGGACTCGAACCGCTTGTGCAGGGGCTTTCCGCGTTACTCGGGTCATCCGAATTACGCGCCAGCCTTGGGACGGCAGCGCGCCAGACGATCCTCGGAAAGTTGACGCTCTCCCATCAGGCGCAACACCTGGCCAGGATTTACCGCCAAGCCATCGCATGAATGGCTGGCCCATCTCAAAAGATGACTGGTTAGTCTGCTCTATAATTGCGCTCATCGTTAGCGGGGGGTGGGTTGCTTCACCAGCGCGATAAAGACATCGTTATAAGTATTGGTCCTGGCCGAGCACTTGTCGCAAGAAAGCGAGCGAACATTTCACATGTGCGGCATCGTTGGCATCGTGGCGCATAACACCCAGGTCCCTCTTGCGATCCTGGAACATGCCACCCGTTCGCTCGCCCACCGCGGCCCCGATGATTCCGGTACCGTGCTGCTGAAAGAAACCCAACCCCAGCCGCTGGAGATCGGCTTGGGTCACCGGCGCTTGGCGATTCTCGATCTCTCGCCGCTCGGCCATCAGCCCATGCAGGATCCGGTCACCGGCAACTGGATCGTATTCAACGGCGAGATCTACAACTTCCGCGAACTTCGCAAGGAGCTTGAAGCCGCTGCCGTCGAGTTCAAAAGTCATTCCGATACGGAAGTCATCCTGGCCGCTTATCGCGTCTGGGGCGAGGCCTGCCTGACGCGGCTGCGTGGCATGTTCGCCTTTGCCCTATGGGACGCATCGCGAAAGCGCCTGCTCCTGGTGCGCGATCCCATGGGCATCAAGCCGCTGTATTACCACCAGTCGGCGCAGACTTTTATTTTTGCGTCGGAGGTCCGGACCCTTTTGTGCACCGGCCTCGTGCCGCGCAAGGCCGATTCCACCGGCGTATTAAGCTACCTGGCCTTCGGCTCCGTCTACGAGCCGTGGACGATCGTGGAAGGAGTCAGGGCCGTTCCTCCCGGACATGTGCTCACGCTGGAGAACGGATCGGTCGGCTGCCGTGAATACTGGAATCCGCTGCCATCTTCTTCACCAGCCGGGGAAAGTGGAAGCGCTGAGGAAAGTGGCAGCTCGACCGCAGCTCGACTGCCCGCAATCCTGCGCGATGCGGTGTTGTCTCACCTGGTCAGTGACGTGCCCGTCGGAGTTTTTCTTTCCGGCGGTATCGATTCCAGCGCGCTGGTTGCCGTCCTCAGCCACAATGGCGTGCGCGCAAACACTTTCTCGCTGGTCTTCGCGGAAGAGGAGTTCAACGAAGGGCAGTATTCGCGTGCAGTCGCCCGCCGCTTCGGCGCCGAACATCATGAGATTCCCATCTCGCAGCAAGACACGCTCGCGGTGTTGCCCGAAGCTCTCTGTGCCATGGACCAGCCGACCATGGATGGCATCAATACCTATCTCGTCTCCGCCAAGACCAGGGCCGCGGGAGTGAAAGTTGCGTTGACCGGTCTCGGCGCCGACGAGATGTTCGCGGGCTACTCGAATTTTCGCCGCGTCCCGAAAATGGAAATCCTTTCCAAGCGATTTGGAAGATTGCCGAAGCTGGCGCGGCGTCCGCTTGCCGCTGCCCTGGCCCTGTTGGCAGGCAAAGGAGATCGCAGCCGTAAGCTGGCCCTGTTAGCCGCGGGCCACGATTCTCTGGTTCATCCGAATTTCGTTCATCCGTATTTTCTCGTGCGCATGTTGTTCGGGCCTGAGGGTCGCGAGTCATTGTTCTCAACACCGGATTACCAAGCCTCGCGCCATTCTCTCGATCGAATGTTGCAACAGTCGGTCGCTGAGAGCCAAGCTCTCGATCCCGTCAACCGCGTCTCTTATCTTGAATCGCGCTTCTACATGCGCAACACCTTGCTCCGCGATTCCGATTTCATGAGCATGGCGCATGGTCTCGAGTTGCGCGTGCCCTTCCTCGATCGGACGCTGGTCGAAGCCTGCTTCCGCATTCCGGGAGAAAAGAAATTACAAGGCGACTTGCCCAAGAGCCTGTTGCTGGCGAGTCTGGGCCCGGGCGTCGAGTTGCCAAGAGAGGTCGTCAATCGTCCCAAACGCGGATTCACACTGCCCTTCGAACGCTGGCTGCGTGGCGACCTGAGGCCAGCCGTCGAAGACGCGCTGCTCAAAAGTAATTGGGACCGGACTTCGATCGACGCCAGCGCCGTGCGAGAAGTGTGGGTCCGCTTTCTTGCGGGCGAAACTTCCTGGTCGCGCCCCTGGTCGCTTTTCGTATTGAAGCGCTGGTGCGACGAGAACCTGTGAAGCGCATCTCCCACGATCTTGCGTTTAACAATGCCCTCGATTCAGCTACCATAGTTCAGCAAAATATTCAGCTAATCGTTCAGAAAAATGTTCAGCTAAATGGTGGGACCTTCCACCCGCCAACGGAATGGACCTGATCGAAACAAAAATGATCGAAACAAAATCGGGGTCCGAGATGTCGAACTCTATCGTCGCCGCTGATCGGCTGCCCGTAAGCGTGATCGTTCCGGTTCGCAATGAGGCCCGCAACCTGCCGCGCTGTCTGCAATCGCTCACGGGCTTCGGCGAAGTGTATGTCGTCGATTCCCAGAGCACCGACGGCACGGCCCAAATTGCCCAGTCGCACGGCGCGAAGTTGGTCCAGTTTCACTATGCGGGAGGCTGGCCGAAGAAGCGCCAATGGGCCATGGACACGCTGCCGTTCGCCTGCGACTGGATTCTGCTGCTCGATGCCGATGAAGTTTTGCCCCCGGAACTGGTGGAAGAAATCCGACGCGCAATTCAAGACCCCAATGTGAACGGATATTTCATCCGCCTGCGAATGTATTTTCTCGGAAAGGTCTTGCGGCATTGCGATGCGAGTTTCTGGAAGCTCTCGCTGTTCCGCAAAGGACGGGGCCGCTTTGAATGCCGATTGAAGGACCAGGATGTTTCGATGGCCGACATCGAGGTCCACGAACACGTGGTCGTCAATGGGCCCACCGCGAAATTGCGCCATGCCCTGGTCCACCACAATGCCGACTCTTTGTCGCGCTACATCCTGAAGCACAATGAATACTCCAACTGGGAAGCGCGCGTGCTTCTGCGTCCGGAAGGCGTTCCCGAAGAAGTGAGCGCCGATTTATTCGGCTCTCAGGCGCAGCGCCGAAGATGGCTCAAGCGCAATCTCTATCGCTTGCCGGGCTCTCCCGCCCTGCTCTTCCTCTATCGTTATATTTTTCGTCTGGGATTTCTCGACGGCGTGCCGGGGCTGATCTACTGCGTCTTTCAAGCGGTGCAGATGTTCCATTCCAAGGCCAAAATCTACGAACTGCGGACCGACGAACTGCGGACCGGGAGGAACTGACGTATGTGCGGCATCGGCGGCCTCGTGAACTGCGGCGACCGGGAAGTGCTCGTTCGTATGACGAACGTGCAGACCCACCGCGGCCCCGACGACTTCGGCTTCTGGGAGCGGCGTTTCCCCGGCGGCGAATACATCGGCCTCGGCAGCCGCCGTCTCTCCATTCTCGACCTTTCGCCCCACGGCCACATGCCCATGAGCAACGAAGATGGCTCGGTGTGGATCGCCTACAACGGCGAGATTTACAACTTCGCCGATCTGCGCCGCGAACTTGAAAATATGGGGCATCGTTTTCGCTCCCACTCCGACACCGAAGTCATCGTTCATCTCTACGAAGAATATGGCCCCGACTGTCTCAAAGATTGCCTCAACCGCCTGAACGGTATGTTCGCCCTCGCCATCTGCGACTTGCGCGGCCGTTCGCCGAAGTTGTTTCTGGCCCGCGATCATTTCGGAATCAAGCCCCTCTATTACTGGGAGCGCGGTGGAAAACTCGCCTTCGCCTCCGAGATCAAAGCTCTGCTCGAAGTACCCGGAATCGAAGCCCGCATGAACCTCGAGGCGCTCGACCAATACTTGACCTTTCTCTGGGTGCCCGATCCGCTGACCATGTTCGAGGGAATCCGCAAGCTGCCGGCAGGCCACTACGCGCTCTGGCAGCGCGGTGAATTCAAGATAGAACCGTATTGGGACTTGACCTTCCCTCCAGCGGGCCATCGCTTCGCGCGCACCGAAGCGGACCTGTCGGATGAGATTCGCGCGCGCTTCTGCGCCTCGGTCGAGCGGCAAATGGTGAGCGATGTTCCCATCGGCGCCTTCTTGAGCGCGGGCCTCGATTCGTCAAGCATAGTTACGGCCATGGTGGCCGCCATGGCGCGAAAGCAGCCCGTGCGTACGTACACGATTACCTTCCCCAAAAAATATCGCGTGGGCGAGACCACGATTGACGATCCCGCCGTTCCCCGCCGCCTCGCCCGCAAGCTGGGTTGCGAGCACCACGAGATCGTAGTCGAGCCCGATGTGGTCGGCCTGTTGCCGAATCTAACCTGGCACATGGATGAGCCCACGGCCGATCCTGCAATCATCGCGGCCTACTTGGTGTGCCGCGAGGCGCGAAAACAAGCGACCGTGCTCTTGTCGGGAGTGGGCGGCGACGAGATTTTCGCCGGATATCGCAAGCATGTCGCTCACGTGTGGGCGGAAGAATTTCGGCGCGTCCCGGCCTTTGCTCGCTCCGCCGTCGAGCGCGCTCTCCTGGCATTGCCGTCGCTGCGCGGAACGCGCATGAAAGGTCCCGTGCGTCTGGCGAAAAAAATGGCGCGCAGTGCGGCACTCAGCCCAGAGGAAGCTTTCATTAGAAACTGCACCTATCTCGACGCGCAGCAGAAGTCAGACTTATATGCTCCGGATTTATATGCTATAAGATCGCCGCAGTTAGCAAGCAGCAATCTTAATGCTAATGCTAATGCTGACGACCGGCATCTGGCGGCGTTCGACAAAGTACGTCATGCGGATTTTCTCAACCAGATGTTATATCTCGATACCAAGATTTTCATGCCCACGCTCAATCTGACTTACAACGACAAAATGAGCATGGCGTCGTCGGTCGAGGTGCGTGTGCCGTTCCTCGATCGCGAGTTTGCGGAATTCGTCGCCTGGAATGTTCGCCCGGAGTGGAAACTAAAAGGGAAATGGCGTCCCGTGACGAAGCACATCTTCCGCGAAGCCATGCGTAGTATGCTGCCAGAAGAGGTCCTGCGGCAGCCGAAGGCGGGTTTCGCCGCGCCGGTGGATTATTGGCTGGCCCGCGATTTGCGTCCCATGGTTGACGATCTTCTTTCGGAAACGCAAGTCCGGCGCCGCGGGCTGTTCCGTCCGGAAGTAGTGCGCGGCTACATTGACGAGCACCGCCGGGGCGCGGAAGATTGGTCCATGCAAATCTGGCAACTGCTGACGCTGGAAATCTGGATGCAACTTTTTCTCGATGGCGGTGCAAAATCATTCGCCGAACGCCAGATCGAGCGCCCGCGAAATATGGTAGTGAGTCAGTTTGAATCATAATGCTCTTATGTCCTGCGACCGTCGTACTACCCATGTGATAGAAGCCGGATTATCGAAAGGGAATCGGAGGGACGCCGAGAATGACAGACGAATCGCTTCACGTCGCTGTGGTCGATATTGGCAAGTTAGAGAATCTCGGATGGGTGATCAAGGGACCATCGGTCACTAAATCTGGGACAGACATCGATTGTTGCATCAAGGCTCTTACGAGCGCGATGAAGGCTGGCCCTCTGGCGCTGGGATTTGAGGCCCCGATGTTTGTCCCATACGACAGGAAGGTCTGCGAACTGGACAAAGCTCGCAAAAACGAAGGAGATCGTGCGTTCTCAGCTTCACCCGGGGCATGTGTTCTAACCAAGGGGCTGGTGATCGTCCCATACATCCTTAAAAATCTTTGGAAAGGACTCCGGCAGCAATCTATTGACGTGAAACCAACATTCAAATGGCGTAAACCATTATACCCCCGAAATCTATTGCTGTTTGAGGCATTTGTTACTCATGAGGGCAAATCTAATCATATCGAATGCGCGGAGAAGGCGGTCGATCAGTTCCCCAAAGGATGGAAGGAAAGGAAAGCCTTCAAGAGCGACATAGATGAGACATCCACTTTGAATCTGCTAGGCGCAATGCTCTTGCGTACCGGATGGATAGATGACGTGAAAATGTTAGGGGAACCTTGTCTAGTTGTGCAACCTAAAGAAAATAAACCCCGACCTACTACCAAAAATACGTTTCCAATGACGACCGCATGAAGCAACTCCTACAAGACGCGCGCACGGGTGAATTAAAGGTCGCCGAAGTTCCCGCTCCGCAACTGTTGCCGGGCTGTGTGCTGGTGCGAGTGGCCGCGTCCCTGGTGTCGGCCGGCACGGAGCGCGCCTCCGCGGAATTTGCCGGTAAGAGTTTGCTGGCCAAAGCAAAGGCCCGCCCCGATCTTGTGCGCGACGTGCTCGCCAAGCTGCGGCGCGATGGGTTGGCATCCACCGTGCAAACCGTGCGCTCTCGTTTGGACCAGCCGCAATCGGTGGGCTACAGCAGCGCCGGAGTCGTGATTGCGGTTGGCGATGGCGTCAGCGACATCAACGTGGGCGACCGCGTCGCTTGCGCTGGCGCGGGATACGCGGTGCATGCCGAGTTTGCCTGTGTGCCGCGCATGCTGCTCGCGAAGATTCCCCAAGGCGACAAAGTGTCCTGTGAAGAAGCGGCCTTCGGGACGCTGGGCGCGATTTGCCTGCACGGCATTCGCACCGCCGAAGTCGCGCTCGGCGACACGGTCGCAGTGATCGGCCTGGGACTGCTCGGACAGATCACGGTCCAGTTGCTGATGGCCGCCGGTTGCCGCGTTTTTGGAATGGACCTGCTGCGGCAGCGCGCTGACCTTGCTATCGCAAGTGGAGCCGAAGCCGCGTGCGCCAGCGCGCACGAGTTTCGCACCCTGTGCTTTCAGAAAACGGGCGGCGTGGGCGTGGATTCAGTGCTGATTACGGCGGAGACCGCCAGCAGCGAGCCGGTGAACCTCGCCGCCGAACTGGCCCGCGATCGCGCCATCGTGGTGGCCGTCGGCACCGTCGGCATGGAACTCCAGCGCAAACTGTATTTCGAAAAAGAATTGGACTTTCGCATTTCACGCTCCTATGGTCCCGGCCGGTATGACACCGCGTATGAGCAGAAGGGCCGCGATTATCCGATTGGCCATGTGCGTTGGACGGAAACGCGCAATCTGGAAGCCTTTTTGCAATTCATCGCCGATGGCAAATTTAACCTGCCGTCGCTGATCACGCACCGCTTTCCCATGGAACAGGCGACGCGCGCCTACGACCTGATTACAGGCGGCACGCATGAGCCTTTTCTAGCCGCGCTCATTACTTACGCGGGCGCTGAATCTGGGACCACCCCGAACTTATCCGGGAAAATTTCGGTGTCCACATCTGCGCCCTCGTCGGGCTCCATCGGTCTGGGTGTTCTGGGCGCTGGAAATTTTGCGCAGAATACGCTCTTGCCCGCGCTGCAAGCGGTCCCCGGCGTTTCTTTCATTGGTGTCTGCAATGCGACCGGCCCGCGCAGCCGCAACGCGGCCGAGAAATTTGGATTTTCCTACTGCTCCAATTCAGAAAACGACCTTCTGCAAGATCCAAAAATCAAAGCCGTGCTGATCGCCACCCGGCACAACCTTCACGCCAGCCAGGTGCTCGCGGCCCTGCGCGCGGGGAAATCGGTTTTCTGCGAAAAGCCGCTTTGCCTGAATGAGGGCGAACTGGCGGCGCTGGTGCGTGTTGCATGGCCGACTAATCACGGCAAGCAATTAGCCCCGCTCCTGATGGTCGGTTTCAATCGCCGCTTTGCGCCCATGGCTGTGCAGCTAAAAAAGTTCGTCTCGGAAGTCCACGAACCGCTGGCCATCCACTACCGCGTGAACGCGGGCTATATTCCTGCCGATCATTGGGTAAACGATCCCGAGCAGGGAGGCGGACGCATCCTCGGCGAGGTCTGCCATTTTGTGGACTTCCTCTGCTTTCTCGCGGAGGCGTGTCCCATCGAAGTGCAAGCGCAGGCCGTGGGTAATCCGGGCCAGTACAGCATGGATAACGTCGTCGCCTCCCTTAAGTTCGCGAACGGCACGCTGGGGACGATTAGCTATCTCGCCAACGGAGACAAGTCAGCTGCGAAGGAGCGCGTCGAAGTTTTCGGCGGAGGCTTGATTGCGATCCTCGAAGATTTTCGGCGGCTCGAACTGGTTCGCAACGGGCGCAAACAAATCACGCGCGCGCGCTGGGGAAGGAACAAAGACAAGGGACACCAAGCGGAGATGCAGGTCTTCGTGGATGCGCTTCGGGGCAAGACGCTGCCTATCCCGTTTGAACAGGTCGTCGGCTCGATGCTCGCGACCCTTCGACTCCAGAATTCATGCCAAACCGGGCAGCCTCTGACGGTCGCACTGAGCGAATTCGTCACTTCCGCCCTGCAGGAGAACCCCACGCGTTGAGCGCCCGTGGTAGAAGTCGGGGGTGGGTACACGAGCGACATTTTTAATGAATTGTCATCCCGAACGAAGTGAGGGATCTGCAGTTCGCTGCAAAATGCAGGTCCCTCGCTTTGCTCGGGATAACAAACTCTGGTGAATTGAGAGTTGAAGAGCGGGATCTCACTTTCGCAACGGGCTGCTCGGAAAATATAGAGCAACAACAGAAGGGAACGAGCCGTAAATGTTGATTCTGGGCCTGAATATGTTTCACGCCGACGCTTCGGCCGCGATTGTCGAAGACGGAAAAATTCTTTTTGCGGTGGCCGAAGAGCGGCTGAACCGGCGCAAGCATTACGGCGGCTTTCCTTCGCTGGCGGTGAAAGCGTGTCTGGATGCGGCGGGTGCGAAGATTACCGACGTTCAGCACGTTGCCGTGGGCCAGGACAGCGACGCCAACCTCGCCAAAAAAGTTCAATATGCGTTGGCGAATCCGGCGAAGGTCCTGAACTTCATCAAAATGCGCCAAAGAAAAGAGGCGATGCGCAATGTGCGTTCGCTGCTCGGGCAGGCGCTCGATGTGGATGCCTCCACGCTGAAGTTTCAGGAGCATCATCTGGAGCACCACCTCGCGCACATTGCCAGCGCCTACTACTGTTCGCCGTGGGAAAAAGCGGCAGGCTTCAGCTACGACGGTTCGGGAGATTTTGTTTCCACGATGATGGCGCGCTGCGAGGGCCACGAAATCCATGTGCTCGACCGCGTGTTTCTTCCGCACTCGCTCGGCAGCTTCTACACCATGATTTGCGATTTCATCGGCTACAAAAAATATGGCGATGAAGGCAAAGTCATGGGGCTTGCGCCCTATGGAAAAGACACGTATATGGATGAGATTCGCAAGGTTGTCACGCTCAAGAATGGCAACTTTCAGCTCAACCTGAGTTACTTCAAGCCGCTCGGGAGCAATCAGGGAATGCAGGTGCTGCCCGACGGAACGGTGCGCCTGGCACGGCATTTCTCCGATAAGATGGAAAAACTTTTTGGCGCGCCCCGCGAGCCGCACGCCGAGATTGCGCAGCGCGACATGGATCTCGCGTATGCCATGCAATATTGTTTCGAGGAAGTATTTTTCCATCTTGCGAACGAGTTGCATCAGCGCGTTCCCGAGGAGAATCTCGCGATGGCGGGTGGCTGCGCGCTCAACAGCGTGGTCAACGGCAAAATATTTTCCCGAACGCCGTTCCGACGCACTTGGATTCAACCGGCCGCGGGCGACGAAGGCTTGGCAATTGGCGCTGCGCTGCACACGTATCATTCGGTTTTGAAACAGCCGCGCAGGGACGAAGCGCAGATGAATCACGCCTACCTCGGCCCGGAGTTTTCCGAAGCGCAGATCGAATCCGCTTTAAAAAGCGCGCGCGTAAAGTATCGGCGGCTGGAGCGCGCTCCGCTGCTTGACGCGGTTACCGATCAAATGGTCGAGGGCAATGTTGTGGGATGGTTCCAGGGGCGCATGGAATGGGGCCCGCGTGCGCTCGGCAATCGTTCCATCGTCACGCACCCGGGCCTGCCCAACATGAAGGATGTGCTCAACGCTCGCATCAAGCACCGCGAGTGGTTTCGTCCCTTTGCTCCCTCCATTCTGGCGGAAGCGCAGCACGAATATTTTGAGCACGATCATCCATCGCCTTACATGCTCCATGTGTATAAGATTCGTCCGGAGAAGCGGCAGAGCCTCTGCGCCGTGAACCACGTGGACAATACCGGACGATTGCAGACCGTGGCGCGGGAAGAGAATCCGCTTTATTACGATCTGATCCAGACGTTTGGCAAGAAAACCGGAATCCCCGTGATCCTGAACACCAGCTTCAACGAGAATGAGCCGATCGTGTGCACTCCGCAAGAAGCCATTCGACTGCTTCCAGCGCACCAAGATGGATGTGCTCGCCATCGGCCCGTTTTTCGCGAGTAAATCGGAACCGGCATAATCCGCCATGCCTGAAACCCCAATTGCGGTGGTCGCATCCTCCGCGCTAGCGCTGCGGAAAGTCGCCGTCTGGCACGGCATTCGAGCGTTGGCGTGGGATGGCGACGTTCTCTACGGATGCCGCGGCCATCAGATCGTGCGCATGAACGCGCGTCTGCAAGCCGGCAAGGGCGCACCCTGGGAAGCAGTCGCGCGCTTTCGTCCAGTCTGGTGGAGGAACCTCACCTCGCGCAGCGCACTGACTTATCGCCTGGTGCGCGATGGCTTTCATGCGCTCGCTATTCTCGGCGGCGAGACAAGCGACCCGACGATAGTCGGCGTCGTTTCGGGCGCACTGGTAACTCGCCTTCCCGGCAGCAATGCATTCCATGTTACTCATCGGATCCAGCGCGGCACGCGGCCCCTGCACATCACCGCCGTTCCATCGGGAAACATTTATTGGGGCGAATATTTCGACAATCGCGAGCGCGCGGAAGTGCACATCTACGTTTCTTCGGATCGAAGCCGCACCTGGCAGATCGCCTACACCTTTCCCTCGGGAAGCGTACGGCACGTCCACAACATTGTTTACGACCGTTGGGCCGATTGCCTTTGGATACTGACGGGAGATGACGGCGCCGAGTGCAAGGTGCTGCGCGCCTCATGCGACCTGCGCTCGGTGGAAGTGGTGCTCTCGGGTAGCCAGCAAGCCCGCGCCGTGGCTGCGATTCCAACCCAAAGCGGATTGTACCTTTCGACCGACACGCCCTTCGAAACGAACCACATTTACCGCCTCGATCACTTAGGGAATGTCGAGCAAGTCGGCGACCTCGCCAGTTCTTCGATCTTTGGTTGTAAGGTTGGCGCAGCCAAGTTTTTTTCAACCATGGTCGAGCCCAGCGCCGTGAACACCAGCCGCGAAGTGCAAATCGTTGGGTCGAGAGATGGAAAAACTTGGCAGGTGCTGGCTCGCTGGAAGAAGGACCGTTTACCGATGCGTTATTTTCAGTACGGAAACGCTTTTCTCCCCGATGGCGAGAACGCCACAAATTTTCTGGCGGCGACCACCATCGCCGTCGAGACGGACGATCTAGTCACCACACTCTGGGAAGTCGAATCGGCATGAGCAAGAACATAGCCGCGCGTTGGCATTATTACCGGCGTATTTTCCGCGCCTACCTCGGTTTTGAGCGAAGCCATTTGACGTTTTGGCACGAGACGCCAGAGATCAATCCGCGCGCCACTACCGACCGGCTCGGCGAGTACTACATGTTGTTTCGCGAGAAGGCGGATTACGCCGGCCACTACGATGCTGCCGGCATTCCCATGCTCGACTACCACGGAGCCATCGGCCTGCAGTACAACCCCATCGCGATTGCGCAATGGGGGCTCGCCAACTACAACCGTTTCTGCGAAACCGGTGACGAAGATCGCTGGCGGAAAACTCTCAAGGCCGCCGATTGGCTCACCGCAAACCTGGAACAAAATTCCCACGGGCTTTGGGTCTGGAACCATCATTTCGATTGGGAGTATCGCGACACACTCAAAGCGCCATGGTATTCGGGACTCGCGCAAGGGCAGGGTGTTTCACTTCTCTTGCGGGCCGATGCGCATACTCATACTGAAGACGAAAAGTATCGGCGTGCGGCTGAAAAAGCGTTTGTCGCACTGACGCGGCCCATTGCCGATGGCGGCGTGCTCTTTGAGGACGAACAGAAAAATCTTTGGATCGAAGAATATCTCGTCGATCCCCCGACCCACATTTTGAACGGCTTTATATGGGCGCTCTGGGGAGTGTTCGATTTCTGGCTGACGCGAGCGGACGCTCCGGCAAAAGAAATTTTCGATCGCGGGATCGAGACGCTGCTTCAGAATCTCGCGCGATTCGATACCGGATACTGGTCGCTCTATGAACAATCGGGAACGCGGCTGAAAATGCTGGCCAGCCCTTTCTATCACCGCTTGCATATCGTACAGTTGCGAGTAATGTCGAAGCTGACCGGCGACGCGCGCTTTGCGGCGGTGGCCGAGCGCTGGGAAGACTACTCGCGGCGCCGCGGCAATCGGACCCGCGCCCTGCTCGAAAAAATGGTTTTCAAATTGTTGCACTACTGATCGCCTTAATACTGATCGCTTTAGCACTCATCGTGAAAATTCTCTACGTCTCACAATACTTTCCGCCTGAGATGGGAGCGCCAGCAGCGCGCGCCGCGGAGTTGTCGCAGCATTGGGCGCGCATGGGTCATGAAGCAACTGTCCTCACCGGATTTCCGAACCACCCCACCGGCGTTGTGCCCGAGGATTGGCGCCCGCGATTGCGCCGCCTTCACTACACGGAAACCGTTGACGGAGTGCGCGTCATACGCACCTGGCTCTGGCCGCTGCCCAACCGGAAGGCACACGAAAGAATCCGCAATTACGCGTCGTTCTGTATTTCGGCAGCCGTCAGCGGCATGGCTCTGCCGAAGCCGGATGTAATCATTGCCACGTCTCCGCAATTGCTGTGCGCGCTCGCCGGGTGGTGGCTGGCGTTTTCGAAGCGCGTCCCCTTCGTCTTCGAAGTGCGCGATCTTTGGCCGGAATCGCTCGCCGCCGTCGGCGCGTGCAGCGAGGGAAGCCTGCTCCATCGCACCCTGGGCACAATCGCCGGATTTCTTTATCGCCACGCCCACCGCATTGTGGTTGTGTCGCCAGCCTTCAAAGATCAACTGATCCGGTATTGGAATGTTCCCGCAGAAAAAATTTCCATTGTCGAGAATGGAGTGGAGACCGATCTTTTCCGGCTCGATCCGGCAGCTCTGGAAGTGCGAAAGCAACTGCAGCTCGAAGATCGCTTTCTGATTTGCTACATCGGCACCATGGGCAATGCGCATGGACTGGACACCTTGATCGCCGCTGCCGAAGAACTACAGTCTGCGTTGCCGAACGCCATGTTCTTGCTGATTGGAGAAGGAGCGGAAAAAGAACGCATCGTGAAACTCGCCGCCGCGTGCGGACTCGCGAACATCCGCTTCCTTGACCAGCAGCCGCACGAACGGATTCCCGCTTATGTTTCGGCCGCGGATCTCTGCCTGGTCATGCTGAAAAAATCGGAGCTGTTCAAGACGGTCATACCCACCAAGCTCCTCGAATACATGGCGTGCGAGCGTCCGGTGATTGTCGCGGTTGACGGGCAAGCCCGCCAGATTGCCGAAGCAGCCGGCGCCGGCGTTTTTGTGGAGCCCGAGAACAGTCAAGCCCTGGTGAATGCGGTCCTCGACCTGGCGGTGGACCCCGAGCGCAGGCAACGAATGGGAGCTAGCGGACGGCAATACATCGTCAATAAATTTTCCCGCGAAAAAACGGCGCACGACTACATCGCTGTGCTGCTTGGTTAATCCACACAGAGTAATCGAGCGGGCAACCCGCTTCGCGCGTTCCAGTTGCACACGCACCAATCGGCCGACCGGCACTCCTGTTTTACCTTACACTTGATTTAAGGCAACAAGTAAGAATGGCTGCGATGGATCTCCCCGAGAAAATCCGCTCCCTGCCCGCTTCTCCCGGCGTTTATCTTTACAAGAACGCCGAAGGCGAAGTCATTTACGTTGGCAAGGCGAAGAACCTGCGTTCCCGCGTCTCTTCCTACTTTCACGAAGGCCGCTGGGAGGACGCGAAAACCGGCACGCTGGTCCGCGAGGCCGCCGACGTCGATTACATCGTGGTCGCCAATAACCACGAGGCGCTGGCCCTGGAAAACCACCTCATCAAGCAAAAGAAGCCGCGCTTCAACATCCTGCTGCGCGATGACAAGACTTATCCCTACGTCAAGCTCACACTGGCCGAGCGCTTTCCCCGCGTGTACGTAACTCGCCGCCTGCGCAAAGACGGCAGCGTCTACTTCGGCCCCTACTTCCCTACCCCCCTTGCCTATCGCATCGTGGACCTCATTCATCGCCACTTCATGGTCCCGTCGTGCAAAGTGGATTTGACGCGCTTCCATCCGCGCCCCTGCCTGCAACACTACATCAAGCGCTGCCTTGGTCCGTGCGTGAAGGAACTGACCACGCCGGAAATCTATGGCGAAGCCGTGCGCGACGTGAAGCTCTTCCTCGAAGGGCGTCAAACCGACCTGGTCAAATCTCTGCGCGAACGCATGTCGGAAGCCGCCGAAGCGCAGGAGTTCGAGCGCGCCGCCCGCTATCGCGACCTTATCTCCACCGTTGACCAGTTGCAGGAGAAGCAGCGCATCGCCACCGTTGAAGGCGACGACGCCGATGTCTTCGGCTATCACTACGAGAACCGGATGCTGGCCGTGAACCTGTTCCACATGCGCGGCGGAAAAGTACTGGACCGCCGCGAGTTTTTCTGGGAAGACCTGCCCGAGTTCGTGTGGGCCCGGGTCTCTGACCCGGGCATGGCGGGGTCCTTCGGCTCCGCTCAGGACAGGCTCCGCCCCGCCGCCACACCAGAATTTCATCCCGGCGAATTCTTCTCCGCTCTCGTCAAGCAGCTCTATCTCGCCCAGCCCTACGTGCCGCGGAATATCTACATCCCCGTCGATTTCGAAGAGCGCGAAGAACTGGAAGACGTTCTCAGCGAGCAACTGGCCGGAGCAGGCGGACGCGCCACGCGCGTCCACATCGCCGTGGCGCAGCGCGGAGAAAAGCGCGAGCTCGTCGATCTCGCCGGCGCCAACGCCAAACAGTCCTACGACCAGCGCTTCCGCGTGCTCAAGCCCAATGCGCGCGCCATTCAGGAAGCCTTGCAAGACGCGCTCACACTTCCCGAGCTGCCGCGGCGCATCGAGTGTTTCGACATTTCACACATTCAGGGAGCGGAAACCGTGGCCTCGATGGTGGTGTGGGAAGACGGCAAGATGAAGAAATCGGATTACCGGAAGTTCATCATCAAGACGGTCGAAGGCGTGGACGATTTCGCCTCCATGCGCGAAGTGGTCACGCGCCGCTACCAGCGTTTGCGGTCAGAAAAAAACCCCCTGCCCAGCCTGGTGCTGATTGACGGCGGACTGGGGCAGCTCCACGCCGCCGCTCAGTCGCTCGAGGCCCTGGAAATCATCAACCAGCCGCTCGCCGCCATCGCCAAGCGAGAAGAGATCGTCTATGTCCACGGACAGGAAAACGACCCCGTAGTTCTCGACCATCATTCGCCCGTCTTACACTTAGTGCAGCTGATCCGCGACGAAGCCCATCGCTTCGCCGCGACCTTCCATCGCAAGCGCCGCCAGATAAGAGACCGCGCCACCGAGTTACGAGAAATTCCCGGCATCGGCGAATCGGCCACGCGCCGCCTGCTCGAACATTTCGGCAGCCTGCAAGCCGTGAAGCAAGCGGATGTCGCCGCGCTGTCGGCGGTCGTGACCAAATCCCAAGCCGAAGCGATTCTCCAACACTTTCGGGAAACGGCTATTAGCTCTTAGAACGCTGGAGTTTTCCGGCTGCTTAAGCAATCGGCAACGAATCCGCTGGAGGAGAGTCTTGATAAGCGGTGCCCCAAGCCGTCAAATCCTGCAATGCGAATCTCGGTTAACGGCTGGGGACCTTCTGCTATCTCACGTCGTCGCTCGCCATGCTGCGCGTCGCCGGCAGAGACACACGTGATCCCTTAAACCCGTAGAACGCGACCACTACATAACCAAACAGTGGAATCAGGTATGCGACCGCGAGACTGGAGAAAACCTGGGATATGAGTCCCATCACCGGAGTCAGGACCGCTCCGCCCACGATTCCCATGATGATGAATGATCCGCCAATCTTTGTGTTCGGGCCCAATTCCTTCACACCGAGCGCAAAGATCGTCGGGAACATGACGGACATGAAAAAGCTCGTCAGCAGTATTGCCCACACACCCAGCCATCCTGGGAAGAGCACCCCAAGAGTCACGAGAACGATATTCACCAGAGCGTAAACGCCCATCACCCGGTTCGCCTGGTAGAACTTCATCAGCCACGAAGAGAAAAACCTGCCGGCTCCGAATGCCGCGAGAGTTCCTGTGAGCAGATATCCGGCAATCTTCTCCGGCTCGTGCGTGTAGCTCTGGACGTATTGAATGAAGTAACTCCACGTACCAACCTGCGTTCCGTTGTATACGAACAGGGTCGGAACGGCCAGAAGAAAGTGCCGGTACTTCAGCAACTCCCGGGCATGTCCGTGGTCCTCGCCGTTTCTCTCGTGTTCCGCCTGAATTGCCGGGAACTTCGTCCGGAGAATCAGGATTCCCCACGCCACGGCAACCACCCCGAGGATCATGTAAGGCCTGACCACGCGGAACATCTCGGACCTCAGATAGTCTCCGTACTGATGGCTGGCCTGGAGCGCGCTCACCTTCTCCGGGCTCAGCTCGATTCCGGAAAAAATAAACACCGTTCCGATGAGAATCCCCGTAATGGAACCCAACGGGTTAAATGCCTGCGAAAAATTGAGCCGCCGCTCCGAGGTTTTCGGGTCCCCGAGTTGAGCGATAAACGGATTCGACGCCGTCTCGAGAAACGCCAGCCCGCTCGCGATCACGAAGAGCGCGAACAGGAAATACGAGTATCTGGCGCCAATGGCGGCGGGCCAGAACAGAAATGTGCCCAGACCAAACAGCATCAGCCCGGTAACGAATCCGGCCTTGTAACCTCGCCTGCGCATGAATAGCGCGGCGGGAAGCGCAAACAGAAAATAGCCCAGATAGAAAGCGGACTGCACCAGGCCGGCCTGAAACCGATTGAGCGCAAAAGATTTCATGAACTGGCGAATCAGCACATCGTTCAGGTTGTTGGGCACGCCCCATAGGAAAAACAGGACCGTCACCAGAATGAATGGCGCGAGATTCCCGGGTGCGACGAGAGGCGCCTTTTCCGAATCGGCACTCAGTTTCATGAGACTCGCTCTCTGACGAGCATCGCCGGAAGGCTGGCGGAACGCTCCGCGATAAAACCGTCCAGGTCGCTCTTCGAACTATTTCCTTCCATGGGCCCGCGCCGAAGTACCGCCAGTGCCCCCGCGGCATTCGCGCGCACGAGTGCCTGCTCAACGGGCACGCCGAGTACCTGGCACGCGAGAAAAGTGCCGCAAAAACAGTCGCCAGCCCCCGTCGGGTCGATCTCCGTCACCTCGAAAGCCCGCGCCTCGATACGCTGCTTACGGTCAACATACGAACTTCCCGCGGCCCCCCGCTTCAGAACTACCGCTTCCAGAGACGGCCGGTCGAGGATCCTCTTGATCGCTTCATCGGCGTTGAGGCCCGGATGGAAAAAACGCAGATCGGATTCGCTGGGCAGAAAGATGTCGCAGATCTCCAGGGTCTCCCACACCGCCTCCCGCACCTCGGGCGAGCCCATTAACTCCGGCCGGATGTTCGGATCGAAGCTGATCCGGCTTCCCCGCCGCTTGGCCTCTGCCGCGGCCGCTCGGGCCGCCAGGATCGCACCCCGATTGTAAAGAGAGGACCCCATGATGTGCAGGTAGCGGCACCCTTCGAACAGATCAGGGCTGATGCCGCTCTGGTCGAGCAACCCCGCCGCGCTTTGCGCAATATTGAAAACAAACTGGCGCTCGCCGTCGGCACGGTATGCGACAAAGGCGGTCCCGGTGGGGCGGTCTGCGCATCGCGCAACGCCTCCCGACCGCAACGCCGTCGTCTGTCAGGCGGCGAAGGAGGGCCTCTCCGAAGGCATCCTGACCGACGCAGCCGGCGATTGCGACGGACGCACCCTGCCGCGCGGCCTGGTCGGCAAAGATCGCCGGCGCGCCGCTCGGAAACGGACCCTCAAAAGTTCCGGGCGAATCGAAGGTCTGTCCGATTCTGGTCGCGACAAACTCGATCAGCAGCTCTCCGAACGTCACTATTTCCGCCATTTCCCTGGTCCTTTACCGAGGGACGAGCAACGCAACCCGCCTTGCTGCCAGCAAGGCGGCGGAAGCGGTTGTCAGCATCGGCTGCATCAGTGTATCAGAGCGCACAAGCGGCACATCGTTAACTGCCTGTGGTAAAAGTCTGTTTCGTATCAGGGCACGGCTTCACAAGCTGCGGAAAAACTCTCATTCGCGTAGGTTTTTGGGAAGGGCACGAGAACTGGTCTCATAAATGGTTTTGGGAAGGGCACGGCTTTAGCCGTGCCGCTAACGCCCGCCAGAAATGTGGGCTTTAGCCGCGTTGCTGAAAGCCGACGGCTGATAGCTGATGGCTCCGACTTGTCGGTGATCTTACCGCTGGGGTTCCACCCGTTCCCATCCCGAACACGGAAGTTAAGCCCCGCTCGGCCGATGGTACTGCACGCGAAAGTGTGTGGGAGAGTAGGTCGTTGCCGGCATAAATAAGAGCCAGGTTGAGAGATCAATCTGGCTCTTTCCTTTTTGTCCAAGGTCTCGGAGTCTCAAAGGGCGACGATGCTGACGTTTGACCCGACTCGCGTGAATCATGTAGCCTGGACGCATTTGCTGCTTTTCCTACTCTAAGCACTATGATTGTCGGCAGCGTCGGAGGTTCGCATGCGCTTCTACATCGTTCTGCTTGTCGTAATTGCCGCGTTGTTCGGATTTGAGTTGTTTCTTAACACTCGTCCTTTCGCCGCATCCAAGAACGAAGAGGGATCTCTCACCCCGCTGCAAGAGAAACAGATCGAACTATTCCGAGAATCTAACGCGCTCCTATCGACGCTCGCGACGGCGGCAATCGGAGCGATCGGAGCCCTTCTCTTCAATCGGTACAAAGACAACGAGGTTCCGCCTAGGCAGCGGGTGCGTGCGACGGCAAGCGTTATTTTGTCGGCAGTCTCTATTTATTGCGGGTACTTGGCCCATGACACAGTGCTCTGGATGTTAAGGCATAAGTTCTTGAAGATGGATATTGCTAGACTGATATGGAGCAACCTCGCCCAGGCCTGGACCTTTCTCATTGCACTCCTTCTGCTCGCCGACTTTTTCTTCCGAGCAATCAAGACGCAACACGGCACTAACGCCAAATCAAAGGTCGAGGCAAGTATCGCGATTGTCACGGGAGTCCTGATGTTTTGTGGCCTATCAGGAGTGAGTCAGGCGCAGGTCCAACACGAGAGAACGATATACGAGAATCTCAGCATCCGCGATGAGGTGCATACCATGGTAGAGCGCTGGATGAAAGCGACCGGCGTTCCGGTAGAGCCAGAAGCACAAGCAAGAATCGCTGCAGGGTTCTCAGACGAACAATCGCACTTGAAGATGGCGTATGAGAAGCAAAGCCTAACCTCACCCGAACAGAAATCCGATCTCACCGATGCGCTTGTAGCGCAGTATCTGTACGACGTCAGAGACATGAAACTAGCGAAGCTCTCGAAGTCCGTTCCCGCCCTCAACGTGAATCGTTTTCTACAGTACGACCCGCAAGAGATCGCAAAGCTGATCATTACTCTTTCAGACGTGACCGACTTCTCGCCATCAAAGTTTTTGGCGAAGTTTACGCTGATCTTCCAGGACAAGGTCGGAGAACTGGGCGTACTCTCCGAACCGGCTGGAGCCGAGGTAACAATCGACAACGAGAAGATGGACCATTACACGTGCCGCACGTTTGTGGCCTCGCTTACGGAGCACACCGTCACCGTGGTCAAACCAGCCACACAAGTGAACTGCACCGAAAAAGTAAAGCCAAAGGGAAACGCGCCGGAATTCGAACCCAAAACAGTCGTGTGTCCAAAAGGAAAGCCGGTCAAGTGCCACCTGCCCAAAGAGAAATAGGGTGGATGGAGGGTGGCCCGTCCTTGTCGCGTTTTTTGCGACAGGGCGGGGATTTTGATTTCCTATCCTCACTACGACTCCCATCGGGATCAAAGGCGGCGGACAGGAGTGTCCGCCCCACACGTGTGTGGGAGAGTAGGTCGCTTCCACCCCAGCGAGCCAAAACCAGGCTCGCCGGGGAGATCCCTCGCAGCGAACGCTCGGGATTTCGGCTGCGGGCTCCCACTCCTCCACCCCGTCACGCGAAAAGCGCGCGTGCCGGGGACCCCGGATTCGCTCACGCCCGTAAAGCGCCTCAAGTTGCCGGCATAAATAAAGGCCACGTTCAGAAATGAGCGTGGCCTTTCCCGGCTTGCTAGTTACGCTGCTGCTTGTTGTTGATAGGCCGGGACGAATACCTCGGCTACGAAGGTTTCAAACTTCGTCTGAGTGGTGGTGCTGGCGGTGCGCGGTTCCAGTGCCTTCATGTGTCCGGAGTTGAGGGCGGCGGTCAGCTCCAGGATTAGACCGGCGAAATTGTCGGACATCCCCATTTGAACCATCGCGGCTCGAACCTGATTGTCGGGGGCCTGAACGTATCCGAGATCGGGCTTGCCGATGGCCTTGCCGATGATGCTGGTGGCTTCGGTGTAGTCGAGATCGCGCTGTCCGTGCAGCTCTTGCGTCTGCTTGCCGCGGAAGGCGAGACGCAGGAGAGCGTCGGCGGCTGCGGCTCCGATGTCGCGGGTTGCGATCATGGGAAGTTTAAGATGCGGGCTGACCGGTCCGACGGCGCTGCCTGCCATGCGAATGGCACCGGCTTGCGCGAGAGTATTCTCCATGAAGTAGCCGGCGCGCAGGTGGAGTACGTTGGCACCGCCGATCTGGTTGAGTTTCTGTTCCAGGTTGTGAAGGCCGACTACGGGGCCGGTCCCGCTGGGCTTGTCGGCTCCGAAACTGCTGAGCGAGACTATATTTTTGACTCCGGCATTTTGTACGGCGCTGGCGATGGCGTCGCTTACGCGATCCTGAAAAGCTCGGAAGTCGTTGCTGGTTACGTCAGGTGGAATCATGACGTAGGCTGAGTCTGCTTGGTGGAAGGCTTTGGCCAGAGCGGACGCGTCGGCAGCATCGCCAATGAATATCTCCGCGCCTTGCGCCGCCAGAGGTTGTAAATGCGCTACGTTTCTGCCAACGACGCGAACTTTCTGCCCGCGGGCAAGAAGATTCTTCGCCACTACGTGTCCGGTGTTGCCGCTTGCTCCAAGAACGACGTACATATTTACCTCCATTCAAGGATTGGATGCGGCGGATTGCGTTCGGGCTCAGGCGGAAAGGCAGCGCCACACGGTCAAGCGTATAATCCCCACCCAGAAAGCCCTAGGAGCAGCAACATGGCCGGGTGCGCCACTTCTCACGCTTTTTGAGAAGTGGCCTACCCGACAGCCGGCGATTTTGGAGACCTTGCTCTGGCGCCGCCGGAAAGCACAGTTCTATTTCGCGGGAACTGACGTTCTGGGCGCGGGTGCGCCTCGCAGTAATCCTTCGGTGCTCAGATCCTCATCGATGTCCGGCCAATGAATTCCGTAGCCGCCGCCGGCAATCTTCCAGTTCTTGCGCTGCGAGGCTGTGGCGTCGAGCAGGCGCGGATACCAGACGAGCGGCACGGCGATGACGCGGCCGTCGCACAGGCTCACGCTGATGGCGTCGTCGGTGAATTGGACGTCCAGCACGCGCTCATCCGTGTTGCTATGCGCCGACGATGCCGAAAAATTCATTCCATGCCTCCAGAAACCGGTGATGCGAATCCCTCACCATCGATTGTATCTCGCGCAGTTCGTGGGCGCGAAATCCAAAGTTTCCCGCCAGTTGGACGGGACTAAGCCAGAATTTGGCCGACAGATCATCGCGGTCAACATGAATATGCGTCGGCTCGTTAGGCTCGTGACTGTAAAAGTAGAAGCGATACGGGCCAGATCGCAGCACCGTCGGCATTCCGAAATTCTAGCACCCATTTGGCGGGCCAGAGTGTCCACCCCACACCAGTCAAGCGCCCAGGCGTATAATTCGCACCCAGAAAGCCATAGGAGGAGTCAACATGGCCAAAACCAAGCAGTTCACAATCTCGATTGAGAATCGGCCGGGTACACTGGCCGAGATCGCTCGAACACTGGGGAACGCCAAGGTAAACATTCTCGCTCTCCTCGGAACAGCGCAAGGGACGACTGGCACGGTGGAACTCGTCGTCGAGGATGTACGGCGAGCCAAGCAAGCGCTGGACGGAGCCGGGCTCACGTACAAAGAAACCACCGCCGAGGAGCACGAGTTGCCCAACAAGCCCGGCGCGCTGGCGGAGTGTTTGGACAAGCTCGCCGCTAAGGGCGTCAACTTGAATTCGATCTGCGCCACCGCCGCGAAAGGCGGGCGGAAAGCGGTTGTGGTCTATACCGTAGCGGCGGAAGAAAAAGTGGCGGCAGCGTAGGGCCAAGCAGCTAGCGCACTTTTTCATCACAAACCAACTGTGACCGCCATCACAGACATTAGCCTCGCCCTCCGCGACAATGGAGATCTGATTGGGGCAGTGAAGAGGTGTACCCGTCACCAAGACGGCCCTCGAAGCTGCCCCAAACCCATTTTCAGCGCTTTTGGCAGCTAACTCATTATTCTGGAATACTTTGCCTCTAAGTCCTTTATACCCAAAGACCTGGCGGGAATTTCTCCCTAAGTCTATGATTCCAGATAGACCGGGGGGGGGGGGGGGTACCCACCCGTACTAACTGGTTAATACCCTCAAAGTAATAGGCGGAAGTCAGAGTACGCGTCCGAGCAAGCGCACGGTTGGCGGATGCGGTGAATCCGCTCCAGTGAGGGTCGGCTGTCCTTACCGCCGTGCGGCAGAGGTTTGCAGTTGCGCGACTTTCGCGTGTGGAGAAGTTTGCTGGTAGCGGGCGATGCCCTGGTAAAGCGCTTCCGCGATTTGCTCGCGATATGCCGCGCTCTGCAGCTTGCGCTCGTCCGCGGGACTGCTCACAAAAGAAATCTCGGTAAGAATGGCGGGCATCGTCGTGCCGGTGAGCACGGCAAACGCGGAGTCTTTGATGCCCCGGTTGCGGATGCCGGGACTGCTCGCGGCCAGCGTGCCGTAGAGAGAACGCTGCACACTTTCCGCGAGACGCCGCGACTCTTCGATCTTTTCACGCAACGCTCCGCCGATAACGATGCTGGAGTCAGCTTGGCGGAGGTTCCATCGTCGTGCTTTTCCGATTCCCGCGATCCCCGGGGCCGAAAACACGTTGGTGTAATAAGTCTCAACTCCCCGCGCCGACGCCGAACTGCTGTAGTTGGCGTGCACCGAGACGAACACATCGGCCTGCGCCTGGTTGGCGATATCGGCGCGCTGATCGAGGGGCAGGTAGGTGTCGTCGGTGCGCGTGAACATTACTTCCGACCCCAATCGCGCTTGCAGCAACTTGCCCAGGCGCTGCGGTCACGTCGAGCACCAGATCTTTTTCCAGCAATCCCTGCTGTCCGACCGTGCCCAGGTCCCAGCCGCCGTGCCCGGCGTCGAGCACGATGCGGAATTTTCCCGTTCTCGTCGCCAAGTCTTGCCGGCAAAGGCTGCCCGGATGCCTTCGCCGCCAATCGCCGCTACCGGAGCCGCTTTCACCGCGGCCGGCGCCGCGTTCACGGAGGCAGCCGTCCAATTCGGAGTGGGGCTTTTCGGAGCGAACTGGTTCGCCGCCAAAGTTTTCTCGCTGCCGCGCAGCTCGACCACCAGGCGATAAGGACTCGACTCCATGCTGACGGAGAAGTTCGATCCATCTTTCGTGTCGAGCACGATTCGCGTTACGCCGGCGACGGGCTGCGCCATTCGCACCCGCACCAGCGACGCATCGCCGACTTCCATCGTCTTTCCATCCAATTCGGGCGCCAGCACCGTGTCGTGCAGATCGAAGTAAATCCGCTCCGGCGACATCAAACGATGCACTTCGTAGGGGACCTGATCGTCCATGTCAATGACCACCGTGCTTCCGATGGACGAAGACCAGTGACGCACACCTGTGATTTTCGGCAGTGCCGCCAACTTCTCTTCCGGCACGGCGGTAAGTGGCGCACATCGTAACTGGAATTGGAATTAGAACCGGCCTGCGCTGGATTCGTCAGATTGTCGGAGACGGCGGGAGAAAGAACATCCGGAGGCGCGGGCGGTGTCGTCACCGAGGGTGGCGAGATCGCGGTATTTGCGGCCACGATGCTTGTGCCCGCCGTCTTCCCACGGACCTGCATGCCCCACCACGCTCCGGCTGAAAATAGCGCGGCCACCGCGATCAGGCCCATCACCACATTCAATACCGGACGAGAACTTTCGGGAACGGAAAGCCGGTGCAGAAATGGTAAGACGGGAAACGGCGCAGTGGCGCGCGCCGCTTCCGCGCTCACCGGCAACTCGTCCGGCAATGGTTCGTCCGCCGATTCGTCCGTAAATGATTCGCCCTCCAATGGCTCGTCCGCGACGCCGCTCCCGGTCGCCTCGGCCAAGGACGCGGGAATGACAAGCAGCTGCGCCAGCACGGGTAGTTCTGGAATGACTTCTGGAATTGGAAGCGCCACAGGTGGATCTGGCTCCGTTGCGGAAAAAGTTGCGGGCACAGGAGACGGGACAAGCCCAGTCTCTACACTTTGGGGAACCTCGATGGGCGCCGCTTCCGCTACAACCGGCGCGGCGGCTGGGTTCGCGCGCAGAATTTCGTTGGTCACGCCGCACAGCCAGTCGATGCGCCGGTCTTGCTCTTCGGGCTTGAGCGCCGAGAGGACGAGTTCCGCGAACAGATCGAGACAGCGAACGTCGTGGTCCGAGAAAGCGCGGGCCGCGGTCGAGAACGCCTGCAGCACACCCATGGGCCCGCGCTGGCCACCGAACGGGACCAGCACGGTGGAGCGGGATTCCATCGCGCGCGCGAAGTCCAATTCGGCGCGCGCGTCAATTTCACAATCGTCCGAATGAAGAATGCGCCCCGATTCCAAGCAGTCTTGCAGCAACTCGGATTCGCCGATCAAGTGAACGCCGCGCGCCACGGCGAGCGGTCCAGAGCTGGCGCGGCACACCATTCCAGCGGAGCGCGCAGGCCCCTGTCTTTTCTCTTCCTCTTCCGCTTCCGCCAGCGCCACCACGATGCCATCGGCCAGAGTGATGGCTTGGGCGCGGTCGCAGATCAATTGCAGAACTTCGTCGAGGATGAAGCGTTCGGTTTCGAACAAGTCGCGGTCCGGGGCGCGTCCTGTAGCCATGCGGCGGTCCCGAATCTGCTCGTGGAGTTCCGAGAAAGAGCGCAGCGCGGGCAGCGCTTCCCGGCGCCCAATCGATTCGAGGACGCGGTTGCCCACCTGCAGCGGAGAGCCGAGGTTGGGCGTCGTCGCTTCCCAGTCAGCGTGGGTTGGATTGGCACTCATGCTTGCGCGGTCAGTACCACGAAAAACCTGTGGTCATCGTATCGCTGGGTATCGCTGGCTCGCCGGAAGGCCCATTGCCGGTCTTGGTTCCATTGGCTTCAACCGCTCGAGCTGCACCGGTGCGCCTTCAACAGGCAATTCTCACCCGGCGAATCTCATCAGGAAACGACATCCACTGCTGCAACTTCGAGGGTAATAGTCTTTGGGAGCGTGCCGCAATGTCCGTTGGTACACGTCCTATTGCGGCTTTGCTATGTGCGACTGTCGCCGACCGCGTCCGGTAGCGAAGCAATAAAAGGCCACCGACGATGGTGGCCTTTAATTTCATGATACAAGGGGGCTGGCCCAGCCTTCCGCGAGCACAATCACACTGAGGCTGCCCCATCCTTCGCGTGGTTTGCGAAGGGTGGGCGGGTATCGCCACAACCCGTTTCCGTTCTTGCAGATACGGTGATTATACATATATATAGATACATACAATATCACACGTACAAAATGTTCCACGTGGAACACATCTCCGTTTTGTAAAAAGGTCCCGCGCTGGCTTTTTCGCTGACCGCAGCCGCTTCACTGACCTGACGGTCGTCCGGAGACAAATGTATTTCCGGCGATGAAGTACCGCAGCCGCTGCTCGGCGGACTTTGCGATCCCGATGCGCGGCGTGACCGTCACGCGCCGCACGCGATGCCTGTCACCGGCGATGCGGAGATCGGAGCGCGCGCTGACCAAGCTTTTCCCGTTGTCGCGCGCGCGGGTGATGCCGAGAGCTTCGGTCAGGCGTCCTGGGCCGGAAGAAATCTTCTTGAGAAAAGAAATTTTTCCGGGGCCGGATTCTTCGGCTAGCTCGATCGCTCGCGCCTCCGCCATCCGCTCGATGCCCTCGACTGGTTCCAGCGCGCGAAAGAGAACGCATCCGGGAACGCCCGCGGGCAGGCAGGATACATTCAGGCAGTAGTGGTTGCCATAAATGAAGTACACATAGGCGCGGCCTGGAGGACCGAAGAGAACCGCATTCCGCGCCGTCCGGCCCGCCGCCGCGTGTGCCGCCGCGTCGCCTTGGCCGAGATAGGCTTCAGTTTCGACAATGCGCCCGGCGAGAATTCCGCGGGGCGTTTTCCGGATGAGCAATTTCCCCAGCAACGCCCGCGCCACCCGGCGCGGATCGCGATTGAAGAAGTCAGATTTCAGGAAAGTGATGCGCTTGGGCGAAGTCATCGGCACCAGACTACAGCGAATCCAGAGTTGTTATGGCCACCGGCATTGGCCGAGCTGTGCTCGGCTGGGACGAGCGAGGACGCCCGTCCCCACACGAGCCGTTTCAGGCCGCGCCCTTCAGGTAGGCCAGCACTTCTTCCGCGTGGCCTTCTGGCTTCACGTTATGGAAGATGTGCTGGATCTTGCCGTCGGGGGCAATGACGAAAGTGGTCCGCGCGATGCCTTTCACTTTCTTGCCATACATGTTTTTTTCTTTGACCACGCCGAACAGGTTTGCGATCTTTTTGTCCGCATCGGCCAGCAGCGGAAACGGCAAACTGAATTTGCCCTGAAACTTTTTCTGCGCGGCCGCTGTGTCCGCGGAAATTCCCAGCAACACCACGCCGGTTTTCTTGATCGCCGCATAGCTATCGCGAAAGCCGCACGCTTCCTTGGTGCATCCCGGCGTATCGGCCTTGGGATAGAAATAAAGCACCACGGTCTGGCCGCGAAAATCCTTTAAGGCAACCTCTTTGCCGTTTTCGTCCGTCGTACTGAAGTCTGGGGATTTATCATTGATATTGATATTGATATTGATATTGACTTCCATGGAATTCTCTCCTCGCCGTTCGTCATATTATCGCAAGTTATATCGCATCGGGATGCTCGCCGT
Organism: uncultured Acidobacteriaceae bacterium; assembly: GCA_963827765.1. Taxonomy (GTDB): domain Bacteria; phylum Acidobacteriota; class Terriglobia; order Terriglobales; family Acidobacteriaceae; genus Acidiflorens. The sequence goes on along the minus strand of CAWHBX010000002.1, from coordinate 1,429,146 downwards.
CGCCTTCGCCGCCGCGACGACCACCGCGATCTGGTTCGGCAGTTCCTGGTTGGAGGCGCAAGTCCTGACGCCGCAGTACGGGCACAAGCCGGCGTCCACCAAGGGGCCGCGCGCGCTGGGCCTGGTCCAGCTTTCCGCGAAACTGTCACCCCAGGGCGCCAAAGGCCGCATCATTCCCATTGCCATTATGGTGGACGGAAAATTTTATGACGCGGGTTCGTATAAGGCCGCGCCCGTTCCCATGGCGCTCGATTTCGGAATTGTCTATGAGGGTTTTCGCGCGGGTGTGTCGCAGGGCGTCTTCACGATCACGCAACCGGGACAACTGAACCACGTCTGGATCGCGGAAGGCACGTGGTATCCGGCGGGAGCGAAGGCCCCGGAGAAAAGCAAGAAGTACGCGGCGCCTGTGATCGAAGATACGGAGGGGCCGCCCGTGCTACACCGCCGCAGCGAACTGGCGGACTCCGACAGCAAGAACAAAGACAACGACAAAGACACGAATAAAGATAAGTCTAGTGGGGACCAGCAAAAGTCCGCGACCGCTCCAGCGCCGGAGACTGCAAAGGCATCTCCGCCCGCTGCTGCGCCGGACGAACCGATGGACGATCCGAATCGGCCCCGGCTGCGGCGCGGGAAGCCGGACACAACGGTGCGCCAGGAACCGTTTGCGACGTTCGATCCTCTGGCGGACGCCATGCCAGGCACAGGGACACCCAACGCGAAGACGGCGAAGGATTCCGCCGCGTCTTCGCCGCAGATCGCCGTCGTCGCCATGCCAGCGATTTCCGATGCGGGCGGGCCCGATCCGCGTCCTTACACCTACGATGTGAAACCGGAGGAAGAAGCCGTCTATCGCAGCAAGATGCTCGATCTGGCTGCGACACTGCTTCGCGCACAAGCAGGCGCGGCGGCGAAAGAGGCTGCGGCGGCGCCCAAAAAATCATCGTCTGGAAAATCCACCGCCAAATCCACCGGCAAGACTCCCAAGCCTGCCTTCGACGACGTGAACTTGCGCATTTTCGATCTCTCCAATTCGAATGAGCCGGTGCTGGTGCTCTCCGCGAAAACGCGCCCGCCTGTTGGCGAAAACTTCGAAGCGCCCAAGGAGATCACGCTCGTCGTCCGCACCAACCTCGAAGACGAGCTGCAAAAATTATTTTTCTCCGAGACCGATTCGCAACACCTCGACGTCACTCCGCGGATGGAGCTGATCGACGCAGTCGATGCCGATGGCGATGGCCGCGGCGAACTGCTGTTCCGGCGCACCTTCGACAGCGGGAGCGCCTATGCGATCTATCGCGCCGCCGCCGACCGGCTGTGGCCGCTGTTTGAGGGCACGCCGTAAAATCAGGTGTCAGGTCTTAGGTGTCAGGTCTCAGGTCTTGGAGACGCTGATTCTCTTTAGAGACCGGGCAAGCCCCGTCTCCACCGGTCGAACAGCGATGTTACGATAGGAGACTGGAGCGCCAAAAGCATTCGTGAAAACGGTTGCGGCGGGGGATGCAAAGAATTTCCACAAAGAATTTCCACTTGCCAGACCGTACTACTCTGGTTACTATGCACGCATCTTTTATTTTGGCTGAGTCAATGGCGTATTTATGAATATCGGGGAGACCATCCGCAATTTCCGGCTGCAACGAAACATGTCACAGGGCGACATCGAGAAGCGCACGGGGCTGTTGCGCTGCTACCTGTCGCGGGTAGAAAACGGCCACACCATCCCATCGCTGGACACGCTGGCGAAAATCGCGGGGGCGATGGATTTGGAGTTGTCGCAATTTTTTGCCGAAGGCCACAGCAACGGCCATAAGGGATTGCCGCAGCTTTCCGACGATGAAGTGCGCTTCCTGAGCCAGATGCGCCGCTATTCGGCGAACCTGAACGACAGCGACCGGAAGCTGGTGCTGGCCATGGTGAAGAAAATGGCGTCGAGCACGAAGTAGATTTTAGCCGTCAGCATTCAGCAATCAGCCGTCCGCTATCGGATTTTGACCAATCAACCATGTGCAGGATCGTCCGTCAAAAACATGGGGGGATGGGCGCACTGAAAGCTGAGTGCTGACAGCTGGTCTTACAGTACTTTCGTACCATCCCTGTTGTGACCGGCGGGAACCTCGCCAATCCCATCCTGCAAAGCTAAGCTGATAGCTGGGGGATTCCTGTGACCATTGAGGAAGAACTGGTCCTGCTCGATCAGCAACTTCGCCGGCTGAAGATCGAGTACGAGGTGTTCTTCAATAACCCCGCCAAACGGCCTCCCACCGACGTTGAATGGAAAGTGCTCTCCTTACTTCGCAAGTTCAGCGACAGTTCGCGGTTGAGTTTTTCGCAACGGTTTAAGTACAACGAGATGGCGCAGCGCTACGCCATCCAAAGCGATCTGTGGCGGAAGAAGACGCGGATCCGGGAAGAGGGCTATCGCCGGCCGCAGGATGCGCTCCTTGCGGTGCAGGGTGTGCGCGGCGGCGAAGAGCGCGAAACGAAACATCATACGGCGTATGGCCTCAGCCACCACGGCAAAGCCGAGGAGGCCCACACACAGCCGGAGGACGATCCGGGGGCTGATCGGCCTTTCGACAATCGGCCGGTCCATGATCGGCCTTTCTCGGTGCAGTGCTCGGGCGCGGCGGTCGAACGCGAACAAGTCGAATCCCTCTACAATGCGCTGACTGAAGCCAAGCGAAAGTTGGGAGAAGAAGTTTCGGGCAGCTTCGATTCTTTCGCGGCCTTCGTCCAGAAAAAGACCGGAGAGTTTCGCAAACAGCACCATTGCGATGCAGTGGTGTACTCGGTCGAGATGCAGAACGGACACGTCAAGCTGACGGCCAAGGCGAAAAGCTAGTTGCTAGTTGCCAGTTGCCAGTGGCCAGTTGCCAGTTGCCAGTAATCAGGAGTGCAATTGTGAGAATACTACGACGGATTTTGATTACGGTGGTGGTCACGCTTGCCGTGATTTTCGTGGGCGTGTACTGGGTCGCTCCGGTGGCTCTTTCTTTTTATGCAGCGAGGAAAGTTCCTCCGGTCGCCAGAATCGTTCCGACCGAATTGAAGGACAAGTCCGTTTCGGATGCTCCGGGAACGAAGCTGTCGTACTTCGGCTATGAGTTCGAGGTTCCATGGAACGACCTCGACGAGACCCAGACCAAGCTGGGTCCCAAGGACAAACCGGAGAAAACTATGGTCGATATTCACTTCCGTTCGGGACTGCGGCTACTGGTTAAGGCCATTCCTGCTCGCGAGTGGATCAACGGCACCACTGATGTGGACAAAGACACAGTACTTATCGTCGCATCAGCCTTCGGGCGCGAGGCAGTAAGATCAGACTATAGTCTTGAAAAGGCCGTCTACGAGTTCACCCCGAGCAAGATGCACTATTGGTCGCTGTCGCCGAGTGTTCACATTCGCGAGCAAATGGTTCTGATAATCAAATCCATCATGCCAGTGAAAGCGGCTGAGACTGGGATCTTCAACGTGCAGAATCAGAACTACAAGGGATTTCAGCAAGGTAATCCTCAAGTCCGGCAGGATGGAATTCTCATTAACCTTTATTCGGACGACGGCAGTGTCGAAATGATTTTCTCCCAGAAGAACTACAAGAACTCCGCCTGGGTCACGCAGCCTGAGATTAATCGCATCGTCCAGACTCTGCGCAAAGCTCCGCCGAACGAAGCGGCGGCGCCGGGCATTGCGCAAAAGTGACGGGCGCACCGCTATCAGCTTGTGGTGAAACTCCAATCCCCCCTCAGCGCCTGAAGGCGCTCTCGTAACGCGGTACTTACGGCATCGCTGAAGCGATGCCCTGATACGAACCTATTTTCATTACGAGCTGCTGGTGATGAGATCTGGGTACTGGGTACTGGGTACTGGCAACTGCCCGCGCCTGCTAAAATTTCCCTTCACTAATCCGCTCTCGAGGGGCTTATGTCTAGAATTCAGCGCGCCATTCTTAGCGTCACCGACAAAACCGGGCTGGTGGATTTCGCCCGCAAACTCGCCGCGCTCGGCGTCGAGCTCGTCTCGACCGGAGGCACGGCCAAGCTGCTGCGCGACTCCGGCATCGCGGTGAAAGATGTTTTTGAGCTGACCGGGTTCCCTGAGATGCTCAATGGGCGCGTGAAGACGCTGCATCCGAAAGTGCATGGAGGCATCCTGCATCGCCGCGAAGACGCCGTCCATCGCGCGGCGATTGCCGAGCACGGCATTTTGCCCATTGATATGGTTGTGGTCAACCTCTACGCCTTCGAAAAGATTGCCGCCAAGCCGGGCGCGCGCTTCGAGGATTTGATTGAGAACATTGATATCGGCGGGCCTTCGATGATCCGTTCGGCAGCGAAGAATTTTCAGGATGTCGCGGTGGTGACTTCGCCCGCCGATTATGAGGCGATTGCCGAGGAGATGGCGCGCTCGGGCGGCGGGTTGTCGCGGGCCACGAAATGGCGGCTGGCGCAGAAGGCGTTTGCGACCACGGCGGCTTACGATTCGGCCATCGCTTCGACGCTGGAGCGGGTGGAGGGCGACGGCGAGTCGCAGCCATTCGAGTTGAAACCAGCCAAAGGCTTTCCGCAAAATTTGCGGCTGGCGTTTCAAAAAGTGACGGACCTGCGCTATGGAGAGAATCCGCACCAGAAGGCCGCGATGTATGCGGACGCTTCCGGCGCGGGCGTGGCGAATGCGCGCCAGGTGCAGGGCAAAGAGCTTTCCTATAACAACATCGTTGACTTGCAAGCCGCGTGGGACTTGGCGCAGGAGTTTGAGGAGCCGGTGTGCGCCATTATCAAGCACACAAATCCCTGCGGCGCTGCGACCGGCAAGACGCTGGCCGAGGCTTATCTGCGGGCTCTCGAATGCGATCCGGTGTCGGCGTTTGGCGGAGTGATTGGAGTGAACCGGGCGGTGGATGAGGATGCGGCGAGAGAAATGGCAAAGCTCTTTCTGGAAGTGATCGCCGCGCCCGCGTTCGACGAAGGCGCGAAAGCGGCGTTCGCTTCCAAAAAAAATCTGCGACTGGTCGAAGTGCCGCAGGCTCACCCTAACGTCGCAGAAAACGCGACGTTAGGATGGGGCACCCGCTGGGTGCTGAAAAATATTTCTGGAGGAATGCTGGTGCAGGACGCCGATCTGCACAAGCTGGCCGAATCCGATCTGAAAGTTGTGACCAAGCGCGCGCCGACTGCGGAGGAAAAACGGGCGCTGCTCTTCGCGTGGAAGGTTGCGAAGCATGTGAAGTCGAACGCCATTCTTTATGCGCGCGATGGGCAAACGGTGGGCGTGGGCGCGGGGCAGATGAGCCGCGTGGATTCGTGCAAGCTGGGCGCGATGAAGGCGCAGTTGCCGCTGAAGGGGACGGTGGCCGCCTCCGATGCCTTTTTTCCGTTCCCGGACGGGGTCGAGGAAATCGCCAAAGCGGGAGCGACCGCGATTATCCAGCCTGGAGGGTCAGTGCGCGATCAGGAGGTGATCGAAGCCGCCGACCGGCTGGGGCTGGCGATGATCTTTACCGGGGTTAGGCATTTCAGACATTGACGGTGTGGAAGCGGGGCTTCGCCCCGCTTGGATGGGGCAGAACCCCGTCCCCACACGAGCAACCGTCCAAAGCCCCTGTACTTTCGGCTGCGGCGCCGGCCTGCGCTTTCCCGCCGCCAGAAGGCCTGCCAAGGGTAGAATAAGAAAATACGGATGGCTGCGGACCAGCATCTAATCTGGCTGTGAGGGTTGCAATTCGCTGGCTTCGGGATTTTTCATGAAAAAACGGATTTGGATTGTGTGGGTGGTTCTGGCGGGGACTTTTTTGCTGGCCCAGAGTTTACTGGCGCAGAATCAGCCCGCGCGCGCGGCGGATTCGTCGGCTGCCACCGGCTCCCAGCCTGCCACCAAGGCGAAGACCCCGGACCGCGCCGCCGCCTATTACCACTTCGTCCTCGCGCACATGTACGAGGAACAAGTGGTCACGTACGGCCACAGCGAATTGGCGGACAAGGCCGCGGAAAAGGCCATTGAGGAATATCGCGCCGCTATAGACGCGGACCCGGCCTCCGCGTTCCTGACCTCGGGGCTCGCCGAGCTTTATGCCAAGATCGGCAGCATTGACGACGCCGTGGTCGAGGCGCAGGACATCATCAAGCGCGATCCCAACAATCTCGAGGCGCGGCGGCTGCTCGGCAGGATCTATCTGCGCTCGCTCGGCGGCCTGCAAGCCGGCCGCGCTTCGGAGAGCAGACTGAAGCAGGCCATCGAGCAATATGAGCAGATCGTCCGCCTGCAACCCGACAGCATGGACGACCACGTGCTCCTCGGGCGGCTCTACCGCTTGAACAACGATCTGCAAAAAGCGGAGAGCGAATTCAAGACCGCGGTCAAGCTCCAGCCCGACTCGGAAGAGGCGGTCACCACGCTGGCCTATCTCTACAACGAACTGGGCGACACGGCCCGCGCCGCTCAGGTGCTGAGTTCGGTGCCGGACACGGGGCGCTCGGCCAAGCTCTATTCGGCGCTCGGCTACACCTACGAGCAGCAAAAACAGTACAAGGAAGCCATTGAGGCATACCGGCACGCGATTGAAATGGACCGCGACAATCTGGATGCGATTCGCGGCCTCGCCCAGAACCTGCTGAACGACGGCCAGGCCGATGCCGCTCTCGAACAATATAAGGTGATCGCCGACGCAAATCCGGAAGATGCGCAAACCTACGTGCGCATCGCCGAAATCTACCGCAAGCAGGGCAAATTCGATCTCGCGCTCGACAGCCTGAAGAAAGCCGAGACCATGGTGCCGGAATCGGATGAAGTTCCCTACAATATTGCCGCCATCTACCAGGCGCAGGGCCGTTACGACGAGGCCATTCCGATCATGCGCGACTTGCTCAAGAAATCGGAGAAGGACGACGGCAAATATTCGAACGGCGAGAAAAGCAACCGGGCGGTGTTTCTCGAAAGGCTGGGGACGATCTACCGCGACCAGGGAAACTATCAGTCCGCCAATGAGAATTTTCGTGAGATCGTCGCGCTGGGCGGCGATGAAAACATCGAGCGCGGCTATCAGGAGATCGTCGATACCTGGCGCGAAGCCAAGGAATGGCAGAAGGCCCTCGACACCGCCAAAGAAGCGGTGCGGAAGCTGCCCACGAGCCGCGACCTGAAGATGGATCTGGCGTTGCAGCAGGCGGATATGGGCGACGCCGACCAGGCGATCAAAGACGTTCGCGCCATGTTGAAAGGCGACGCCAACTCCAGCTCCGACGCCAATTCCAATTCTAGTTCTAGTTCTAGTTCTGACGACCGCCAGGTTTATCTCACCCTGGGGCAGATGTGCACCCGGTTGCGCCGTTTCAGCGAGGCCGGGCAGGCGCTCGACAAGGCCGAGCAGTTATCGAGCAAGACGGACGACAAGGAGTTTGTCTGGTTTCTGCGCGGCTCCGCTTTGGAGCGTGAGAAGCGCTACCCCGAAGCGGAAGAACAGTTCAAGAAGGTCATCGCCAGCGATCCGGGACATGCATCGGCGCTGAATTATCTGGGCTACATGCTGGCCGACCAGAACATGAAGCTGGAAGAAGCGCTCGGTTACATCAAGCGCGCCGTGGACCTCGATCCGAGCAACGGCGCCTATCTCGATTCCCTGGGCTGGGCCTACTTCCGCCTGGGGAAATTTGAATTGGCGGAAGACAACCTGGTCAAAGCGTCGCAGAAAATCAACGCCGATCCCACCGTACTGGAACACCTCGGCGATCTCTATCAAAAAACCGGACGCCTGAAGCTGGCCGCGACCAACTGGGAGCGCGCGCTGACCGAGTGGGGCCGCACCCTCGCCGTGGAAGTAGATCCGGCGGACGTGGCGCGGGTGCAAAAGAAACTCGATTCCGCAAAGATGAAGCTGGCCAAGGAAGAAGGCGCGAAGCGGTAGACGGAATTTTCACCGCCGAGACGCCGAGGGCGCCGAGAAGATCTTTATCTTCCGATTCCGTCCCATGTAGATAGGAATAACTGCTAAAAGATTTTCTCCGCGATCTCGGCGTCTCGGCGGTGAAGATTTCCGCCCGCCGCAAACGCTGCTAAACTCTTCTCATGCTCGCCGACTATGCGGTGCGCGTAGAAGACTCCCGAGGACGCCGCCACTCCGAGCCGCCCCATCCCTACCGCAACGACTTTCAACGCGACCGCGACCGTGTTGTCCATGCGCGCGCCTTTCGCCGCTTGGAAGCGAAGACGCAGGTTTTCACCCGCCGTTACTCCGACCACTTCCGCAACCGGCTGACCCACACCATCGAGGTTGCGCAGATTTCGCGCACCATCGCCGCACAACTTGGACTCAACGCCGATCTGGTCGAGGCCCTCGCCCTGGCGCACGACCTCGGCCATCCTCCGTTTGGCCACGCCGGAGAAAAAGCACTCGACACCGCCATGCGCCAGCACGGGCTTTCCTTCGATCACAACTTGCACGCGCTGCGCTTGGTCGAGGATTTTGAACTCCGCTACGCCGCGTTTCGCGGATTGAATCTGACCTTCGAAGTCCGCGAGGGGATCGTCAAACATTCGCACGATTACGACGCCAAAGAATATCCCGAACTTGCCGAGTATCTGCTCGACCAGCGTCCGCCACTCGAAGCGCAGCTCATCGATCTGACCGATGAGATTGCCTACAACACCGCCGATCTCGACGATGGCTACGAAGCCCGCTTGCTCACGGTCGAGCAGATTGCGGACAGCGTGGACCTTTTCGCACACCAATACAGCAAAGCAAAAAGCCGCTACCCGAATGCCGCCGAGAAGCTTGTCTTTAACGAAGCGCTGAAAAGTATTTTTGACGCGTTTGTCGGAGACCTGATTACGAACACGGCGCAGCGCGTAAAAGCTGCGAGCGCGCATTCTCTCGAAGATGTCCGCCGCCACAGCGAGCGGCTCGCCGCCTTCAGTCCGCCCGCCGACGAAGAACGCCGTCAGCTGAAAGACTTTCTCTACGAAAATCTTTACAACAGTCCGGCGCTGGCGGCGGAGAAAGAAGACGCCGAGCGCATCATCGGAGAGCTCTTCGCCCACTGGATGGAAGAACCCGGCGACCTCCCGCGCAATTACCGCGAGAAATGCCGCCAAGGAGCCGCTGCCCCGCGTCATCTGCGACTACATCGCCGGCATGACCGACCCGTTCATCTTCCAGCAGTATGAGAAGTATTGCGGAACGTAGAGACAGCCGAGGGCGGTTGTCACTACGTGGAAAAACTCCTGCACGCAGTTTTTATACCAACTCGCGCCAAAATTACCGCTGGGCGTGGTGCGTTGCGGGGGCACGACGGAGTACAATACTATTGAAAGTAAAGCATTTGCATTGCACGCCCCGCATCTGGCTGTTTGGCACGCAAACTGTTCATAGAAATGCGGGTCCGCGATACGACGGCCTTTTTGAGGCAAGCTTTTGCGGCAAGCGATGGGTTGACGCTTGCCTCCGAAGTTTATAGGATCTGTTATTGAAACGACGCAATCAGAATCGCGCCGGAAGGCGTACGGGGTAGATCTCCCACTCCCCACTTGGAGGAATTTCAAAATGAAAAACCGCGCCATCTTCATCTTTGCGCTGCTGCTGACCGTAATCCTGGCGCTGCCAGTTTTCGCGCAGCAGAGTCCCACTTCCGCAACTCAGCCCACGCCGGCCTCGACTTCGTCGGCTCAACCTGCGGCCCAGACGGCCACCAAGGCCGACAGCGCCACCGGCAAGGATCCTTTGCAACCGCAAACTCGCGAAGGCTTCTGGGGCCACATGAATCCATTCGCGCGCAAGAAATACGTTGCGCGCCAGACCCAGCCGATCCGCGACCGCATTAACGAACTCGATGAGTTGACCGCCTCCAACAGCAGGGCGATCAAAGATACCGATGCGCGCGCGCAGCAGGGCATCCAGCTCGCTTCGGCCAAAGCCACCGAGGCCGATCAACATGCCATCGAGGCTGGCAACAAGGCCCAGGCCGCGCAGCAGACCGCGCAACAGGCCCACAACCCGCCTCACCACGGTCGAGCAGGTGGTCACCAACATCGATCAGTACCAGCCCGCGACCCAAACCGAAATCGTTTTCAAGCCCGGACAAACCGTGCTGAGCCAGAACGCCAAGAACGCTCTCGATGAAATGGCCACTCCGCTGAAGAACCAGCGCGGCTACGTCGTCGAAGTCCAGGGCTTTTCCTCCGGCCAGGGACAGGCGGCGATCTTGACTTCGCAAAAAATGGCCGAGTCGGTCGTCCGCTATCTGGTGCTGAACCACGACATTCCGATCTACCGGATTTACCGCGTGGGCATGGGCAATGCGCCCGTCCCGGCTTCGTCGAGCGCTGCCAAGCCCAAGCGCATCATCGGAGGCCGCGTGGAAATCAGCCTCCTGAAGAACAATCTGGAGCAGCTTGCTTCGATCGCAGAATCAACCGCAGCAAAAGTAGTAGCAGTACCCTCCCCCGAAAAAAGGCCTCCCGTGAAAACGGGAGGCCTTTTTGTGTGGAAGCGGGGCTACGCCGCCTAGAACGGCTCCTCCTGGCGGCCGCCGCCGCACAGATCTACGGCGTGCAGCATGGCCTTAGCGACGCGATTGGCCATCCCTTCGTCGTGGAAAGCGAGGTCGTCGAACAGCGTCTCCTCTCTCTGGATCCGTAGGACGAAGAAGGCCGGTTCAACCCGGTAGCTCAAGTTGTGGCTTCCCGCTTGAGTGTGCGCCAGTTGGAATGTTTGCTCCGCCGTTATCACCGACACGCTTTCCACCGCCTTCAAAGAGATGCTTGTAACTTCGTTCTGTCTGGTCGTGCTATTTCGTACGATTTTGTTGTGATAGCCGATACGGCAGTTGCCGGGATCGGCGACGAAGTTGCTTTCCTCCGTCTGCCAACTGTTTTTCCACGTCTGTCCGCTAACTTCATCGCGCACGAAAACGATGTAACTGAACGGACCCTGATTGTTCAGTTTGTTCTGGATGAATCTCATCGTTACTTCCAGCGATGGGCCGGCGCTGGACGGTTGAGACGCAGGGACAGCGGGCTGCGGTGCTGGTGTCGCGGCCCCTCGCTGAGGCAGCGGGGAGGCGGCAGGGGCGGGCTGGGACGCGGACACAGCGGGGGCAGGCTGTTGTGCTGGCGGCGCGCTCGACCCGGTCTGGGCCTCATTCTTGAGGGGAATCACGTTCACACCCTTATCCTTACGCGCACGTAGCGCGAGATAGTCGGCCAGAACATTGCCCAGATACGCGGGAAGGTTCTCGTCATTAAACGTCCACCCGGCAGCGATGGCGGTATTCTCGGAGGAAATCTCCCGTTGAAACAGCAGAGCGCCGTTCTTGCCGTCGAAAACTTGCACCTGGTATGTAAAGTGGGAAGTGCCGGAATGCCAGCCTGCGAAGAAGCGGGTCGCTTTCCCCACCATTCGATAATTCGAGAGCGTACATTTGACGAGAAGATATGGCTCCTCCGGCAGTGTGTTCTGTTTTTTTCCAATGGAGGTGAAAGCGTGTGTGCTGGAAAGGCGGCTAATTGCACGATCCTCCGTTGCGGTCGCCAGATTTCTGGCTTTCGCCTCCCATTCAAGGGGTATGGTGAAGTCCTCGAACAATATAGTGCGATAGGCCAAGTCCGCCGCGTTGACGGCCGGGGCCGTCTCACTTTCTGCCGTGGCATACGGGTCCTGAGAACCATTTTCGCTCTTGCCAGTCGCCGCGGCGGGAACGCACAGCAGGGCGGCTAGCAGCAGAAACGGCACAGCTTTTAGTATTGGCGATCGAGTGCCCGGCAGCCGCCGGCGGTCTGCAATATAAATCTGCGGTAATCGTTTTTTCATCCTCATTTCCTCCAAGTCAAAACTTATGAATTCTTCGGCCCCCCTTTCAGAAGCCCTTAACGGATCGGCGGATATTAGAAATCAGTGGACGCCAAAGCGAACCGCCCGGCGGGTGACGCCGCCAGTGGAAAACGTTACCGGCTCCATGTCAAGTGTTTTCTTTCGAGAACTAATCCGTTCCGGTCGCGCTCGCTCGCAGCCCGCGCTCGTACTCGGCAAGCTGACGGCCGATTTCCGCTTGCTTTTTCTTCCGGTCCAACAGGTCCTCGCGGTAACGCTTCAAGAAGTAATCGATGGTTTCCACGCGCAGTTTAATGCTATTGGCGGGCCGGTTCTCGTCCAGGTCTTTGAAGCAGAAATAAGGAGTGCCCGAGCGCTCCACGATCTGCTCGATCACGCTGTAAATGGGCGCGTCGTGGCCGCACTTGAAGCTGGAAATTTCCACCGCCACCAGGTTGGGATGGCGGGCCGTGAACTTGGCGGCCCAGATCTTGTGGTTGGAGCTGGCCGAGTTGGCGGTCTTCCACGCATCGCAGATGTCAAGCGGGTGGCCGATTACACCGGCGCGGACTTCGTCGCCGAACAGGCGCTCCAACAAATCCTCATCCAGCGGCAACGTGCTCTGCGAAAAAATCGAGTAACCCAGCTTCTGGAACTGCTCCATGATCTCGTGGTTGACGCCGGGATCGTGATGATAGGGGCGTCCCAGCATGACGATGCCCAACTTCTGTTCCGACTCCAGTTGGTCGAGGACTTCGCGAGCGCGGCGGCGAATGCTCGAATCAAACTTTCCCAACTCCCGGTAGCCGATCTCGATGGCGCGTTCATTCTCTTCCTGCGAGAGGCCAAGAATGGGCTCCCACGCCTGGAACATCTGCCGCGCAAAAAGCTTGCGGTCGCCAAGATCCACCAGCGGATGCACGTAGCGAATGCCGTGTTCGGCAAAGAGGTCGGTTTCCTTGGTGTAAGCCGCTTCCACGGTCTCCGGCGTCACCGCCAGCGTGGGACAGGCGTTGTGTCCCTTGGCGTTGACGAGCGGGGAGAGCAGCACGTCGAACATGGGGAAGAAAATCACTTGCAGCGGTTTGTGCGCGTGCTTGTTGAAGATAAGGTTGTGGACGTGCGCGATGGTGATCTTCGAGGGGAAGCAGGGATCGATCGAACCACGGCTCGATCCGGCGCGGTACATGTCTCCGGTGGTGAAGTCCGAGTAAACGATGTTTTCCGCGCGCACGCCCAGGCTTTCCAGATAGGAACTGAACAGCGGCGCGTAGGCATACAGGTTGAGGACGCGAGGAATGCCGATGCGCAAGATGCGCCGCGCTGTTTCATGAGCGCGATGCGGCGGCGGGCGGCGGCCGTCCAGGCGCGGGTCGGGGATGGCGTCGGCCACGCTTTCCGGATGGCGCGAGCGCCATACTTCGCGCGCGGAAATCTCCACCAGATTTGGATTGGCGGCCTTGGTGGCGTCGAGATTGGCCTTGATGCCGCGCATGGTTTCAACATCTTCCACCGCGCCTTTTTCACAATTGGCGACGATCACGCGCTGCTCACCCGGCTGGAGCGGCACCTTGCTCTTGAAAAGAAGTCTGAAACGACGTTTGGAAAGACGGCTGGCGTCCCGCTTTCCGCGAGTCCGATCTCTGCATCTCCGATCTGCACATCGAGAAAAGTTCGCAGGCAGGCATTCTTGCAGAAATTGCAGCGCGTCTCTTCGCTGTGCGTGGTGCGGTAACGGATTTTGCGGACGGCGTCCAGGCCGATGAAGGTGGTGGAGTGTCCGTTGCGCCACAAGCGCATGGCTTCGATGCCGGCGCCGATCGCTCCCGATTCGCCGCAGTGCTGGTGGACGACAATCTCCGGCTCTTTCCCCATGGCGCGGAAGTTGGCGCGCAGGAAATCCACCTCCGCCTTGACCGCGGCGAGATTGTTCTGCGTGCCGCCCTGCAAAATGAAACGCGTGCCCAGCGCCGCGAGATTAGGCACCTTGGCGACATACAAGAAAACATTCCGGGGCAGCACCGTCGCCAAGCCGGCCAGAATTTCCTCGGCGCGCCAGCCCTGGCGCTGGAAGTTGACGATATCGGACTGCAAGAACACCGCGCAGCCGTAGCCGAAGACCGGCATGGTGCTGGCGCTGAAAGCAACGTCCGCATAGTTCTCGACCGGGATGCCAAATCCTTCCGCCGTGGATTGCAGAAAATACCCGTTGCCCGCCGAACATTGCGTGTTGAGCTTGAAATCCTTGACGCGGCCATTTCTCAGGACGATGAGTTTGATGTCCTGTCCGCCGACGTCCACGATGACGTGCGGGTCCTTATAAAAACGCAGGGCCGACTCGGTGTGCGCCACGGTTTCGACCAAGGCGACGTCGGCGCGCAACACCTTTTGCAGAATGTCTTTGGCATAGCCGGTCGTGCCCACGCCGAGAACTTCCAGCGCCGCGCCTTGGGTTTCCACCTGCTGGCGCAGATTCTCGAAGAGATCGATCGTGTCCTGGATCGGGTTGCCATTCGAGAGTTGGTAGGCTTTCGAGAGCACGTCGCCGTGCTCCGACAAAAGCACGGCCTTGGTGGAAGTCGAGCCGCCATCGAGGCCGATAAAAGCCCGCACCCGCTCACCCGGCTGGAAGCTTGCCGGAACGAATTTCGGCCGCCAGTACTGGGCTTTGAACTCTTCCAATTCTTTCTTGGAAGCGCCCAGCCCGTGATTGCCGGAAGCCGCTTTTTCCTGGCTGGCGGCCTTCGTGGATGTAGGCTTCGAGGCACTCCGTCCCCAGATACCGGCCAATCGCCGCGTCTTCCGCTTTGCCGAATTCGACCGCGCCGATGGCCGCAAAATACAGCGCGTTCTCCGGAGTCTTGATCGCGTCTTCGGCAGTAACACCGGGCGGCAGCTCGATCCCCCGCTCTTTCCAGATAAGCGGGATGTTGTGCTGCCAAGCCTCGCGCATGCCGCGAATAAAAGTGTTCGGCCCGCCCAGCAGCAGCACATGCGGGCGCAGGGTGTGGCCGCGGGTGAGGACGGTGAGGTTCTGCAAAACAATGGCGTCGAACAGCGAGGCCATCAGTTCATCGGCGGGAATGCCCTGCTTTTGCAGGCCATTGATGTCGGTCTCGGCGAATACGCCGCACTTGCCGGCGACGGGATGGACCTTGATCCCCTTATAACCCTGGTTGCACAGCTCGTCGGGCGGGATCTTCAGTTTGGCGTTGATCTTGTCGATGACCGCGCCGGTGCCGCCCGCGCACTTGTCGTTCATCGAAGGGATTTTTTTTCTGTTGCCGCGGCCGTTTGCGCCATCCTCCTTGAAGATGATGATCTTGGCGTCCTGCCCGCCGAGCTCGATGACCGAGTTCACTTCAGGATGGAGCTTCTCGACCGCCAGAGAGACCGCGTTCACCTCCTGCACGAACTTCGCGCCGATCAGATCGCTCAGCGCATTGCCGCCGGAGCCGGTGATGAACATGCGGCAGTTGCCGGGAGCAACGCCGATTTCGGCTTCCATGCGCTGGAGAAATTCCAGCAGCTTCTCGGGCTGGCGGGTGTCGTGGCGCTGGTAGTCGTGCCAGAGAATGCGGTCGGCTTCCCGCCTCGATGACGACGGCCTTGACCGTGGTCGATCCCACGTCCAAGCCCACGACATAGCGGAGGCCAAGCCCGGCGTATTGTGTGATCGTCTCCACTGAATCTCTCGCAGCTTCTCAGTAGCCTGTGGATCAAGTAAGGTTCGTATCAGGGCATCGCTTTAGCGATGCCGAAAATCCTTCAAGATTAGATGCCCCTTTAGGGGCTGGGCACCGAAAATCAACTCTTTCCGCAGTCTTTTCACGCGTACCGTAAGTGCTGCGTCATAAAAGCACCTTCAATCGCCGAGATCGGAGCTTCACCACCTGCTCCTCATCTCTCGCCCGGCAGCCTGGCCAGTCGTGCCTTGCCATCCATCAGCTTGCTTACGTGCAACACAAAGTTGGCGGCCACTCCCGTGACGCCTCGGCGCCGCGGGACCGGATAAAACGGACTGCGCAGTTGGCGATGCTCGGCGGCGTATGCCTTGATCTCATCGAGCTTCTTGCCCGTCGAAGCCAGCGCCTGCTCGAACTCCGCCTTGGCCTTGGCCTTGGCTTCGCCCAGGGCCATCTGCACGCGGCTGTGGGCGTTGATTTCTCCCTCGCCCGAAGTTTCGATGGGCAGAAAGATCATGTCCCGAAAACGGTTGACCACGGCCGACTGCACGCCATCGGATTGCGACGACGGCATGCAGCCGAAGGGCTTCAGCGCCAGCACCATGTGACAGAGGCGGTGCGTGGTGTAGTAAACGTTCTTGCCCACTTCGAGATGCCCTTCGCCGCCACGGGCGAGCGAGTGGTAGAAGGGATGCGCCAGGCGCGCCAGCTCGCTCTGCGGAGCGAGACGGCGCGTCAGTCCTCCCAGGTGACGGGCGGTGCGCGCATGCTGGCGGTTCCAGATGCGTTCGCTCAGCCCCAACAGCAACCACTTCTTGCGGAACTTCCAATCGTTGGCCAGTTGCTTCTTCCAATTCCCACCAGCGCGCGCCGGGATAGGGAGCGTCGAGGCCTTTTCTCGCTCGCGCGCTGGCGCGAGCCTGATACAGGAGATAGGTGACCCAGCAGCCGATCGGTTCCACCCACACCTGGGCGCCTTCCCGCTCGAGAAAGGTAAACATATTGAAGTTGCCGTCGCCTTCGGTGAGCGATGCCCAGAATTCTCCCGTGATCTTGACCAGAGGTTTAACGCGGGTGCGGTCCACTTCGACTTGGCCCAAGCGCTCACGGGCGAGGCGCATCGCTTTGAGGAAGTCCTCGGCGTAAAGGTGATCGAAGACCTTGCCCAGCGTGTTGCCGATATCTTTGAGTTTCTTGTTCCGGGCCAGACGGCGCGAAATCCATCCCGGCGTGCGCTCGAGGATTTCGTAACGCTTGCGGTGCTCCAGAAAATCGCTGAGTCGGTCCACGACTTCCTTGATGGCCTGGTCGGTTGCGCCCGGAACAACCTCGTAGGGACGAATCTGGTAAACCAGGTCGTTGATCACATCGCCCAGGTTGACGGCGTTGAGCTGGCCCATGCCGAGGTCAACGGAAAATTTCAGGCCGGTATTGCCGGTCATCGCATTGATGCCATGGTCCTGCTGGAAAAGCAGGACGCGAAAACCGCCGAAGCCCGCATTCTCGAGCGCCATGCGGTACTCGGACTCGTAGGTGCCGAAGCGGCAAGGCCCGCAGGATCCCGCAGTGAAAAAAACGTAATGGTCGAGAATTTCCTGGCGCGAGAGGCCTCGCGCTTCGAGCGACTGCAGGAACTTTATGAGGTTGCCGACGGTGAAGTAAGTGGGATTGCACTGGCCGTTGTTGCCAAACTCCTTGCCGGTCTGGAAGGCGGCCACGTCGGGGTTCGGCAACATCTGGAAGCGATAGCCGCAGCCGCGAAACACGGCCTCGATGAAGCGCTCGTGTTTCCAGGTAAAGCCTCCGAAAAGAATGGTCACCCGGTCGCGTTCTTCCGCGGTGAAGGGCCGCTCGATGGGACGGTGGAAATGCTCGATGGGTTTCTCGACGAGCCCCGCGGCCTGCTCCAGCCGCAACCTTTCCGCAGCCACGCGGCGAGCGATCTCTTCTTCAACCAGCGGAGGAAGCGCAGGGCCAGCGGAATCTATGGCGCATCTCATGGCTTCAGGGTCCATCTCTCCTTCCTCCATGCAACTCCAACATGCAACTCAATGACACTTTCCCCCGCGCGCTTCCTTATTGTGATGCAGCCCGCCCCAGACGGTGTTACCCCAATGTCAAAATGCAATTCTAATTAGACTACCGTAAGCTAGTCTTGAGTAGCACATATTTTTCGCATGGCCAGCCCTCAACCCGAATTTTCCCCATCGTCCTCGAACCGCAAACTCGTTCTCGCCGGGCAGATTGCCTTTTTCCCCACTGGCATTGTCACCTCGCTGCTCGGCCCCATGCTGCCCATCCTGATTGCGCACTGGACGATGAACGACACGCAGGCCGGCAATCTGTTTCTGGTGCAATTCCTGGCCATGCTCGCCGGCGTGCAACTCTCGGGAGTGCTGCTGGCGCGCTGGGGTTTCCGTCCCGCGTTTCTCGCGGGTCTGCTCTCGATGGCCTGCGGCGTCGCCACGCTCTACCTGGGCCCGCTCTGGCTGGGGATGATCTCGGTCGCGGTGTATGGCCTGGGGATGGGCCTGATTATTCCGTCCGACAATCTGCTGATTGCGGAGCTCGCTGCGGGCGAAGAAGCAAGTTCGCGCGCCAGCGCCGTCAGCCTGCTGAATTTTTTCTGGGGCATCGGCGCCGTGTTTTGTTCGCTGCTGGTCGCGTGGACGGCGGCCCACAAGCTGCTGCCCTTCTTTTTCGGTTCCGTGGCGTTGTTCCTGGTATTGCTGGCGTTGGCCATGCGCAATCTGCCATTTCCGCCGGCGGAAATAGCTGCGCAATCGCCTGCTTCGTCTTCCTGGCGCGACCTGGCGAAGAGTCCTGCGGTCTGGCTTTTCGCCGCCGTCTTCTTTCTCTATCCAGGAGCGGAAACGGCCGTCGGCGGATGGATCGGCTCCTATGTTTCGCGGCTCGGATCGCGCGGCGCGGCGATGGCGTCCCTGATGCCGGCGTTTTTCTGGTCGGCGCTGACCCTCGGCCGGGGCTTGGGAAGCGCGCTTCTCCATCGCGTTCCCGAGCGCCGCGTTTTGCGGACCGGCTTTGCCACGGCAGCGGCGGGCATCGCGCTGCTGCTCTGGGCTTCGCATCTGCCCGCCGCAATTGCCGGCGCGCTGCTTACGGGACTGAGTTTCTCCACGCTCTATCCCATCACCGTGGCCCGCCTTTCGCACCGCTTTGGCGTGGCCGCTCGCAGCATTGGCGCCTTCATGTTTTCCCTGGCGTCGGTGGGCCCGGCCGTCATCCCGTGGATGGTCGGCGTCATCTCGCACCACACCGGAAGCCTGCGCGCCGGCCTGCTGCTTCCGCTCGCCGCAACGGTGATCTTGTTTCTAATCCATCTTGTCGAGTGGTGATGGCGAATGGGTATGCGCTCTACGTCATTTGAGAGCAGGGTTCTCACTGACTGGGTCGTGAGTGTAAATGCCTGTTAACGACAGGTATCCGATCCGCAGGAGTGCTAACGCGTGATTACGACAGCGACTGAGGCTTACTGGTGGCTCGGCGTGGTAGACCTTTAGTAACCCCGTAAGCGACACCCATCCTAACCTCATTCCACCGATGTGCCGATAGTCAGGTTATAAGGTCCTGCGAACCGTTATCAAAGTCGGACCGGAGCCGATTCCATGAATTTTCCCGACCAGCAGCTTTTCAGCCATGTTGTCGCGCCACCCGACCGCCGCCGCGATCCTCGCCACTCCGTTAAGGTTCAGATCGAACTTCGCGAGGATGGCAGCGACGTTCCCATCCGTATGAACACCACCGACCTCAGCCGGGGAGGCTGCTACGTCGAATTGATGATGCCACTTCCCGTCGGTACCGATGTCACCGCCACGCTCTGGTTCAACAATTGCTCCGTGCGCGTGCGGGGACGGGTCGTCACCCGCCACCCCCAGTTCGGCAACGGTATCAAGTTCCTTGATTTCGAAGACAATGGGGAAAAACTTCTAGCCCAATACCTGGACGCCATCAACCTCTTCCCTGCGTGACCGCTTTCCAATCCATGGTGGGCGCGGGTGCACATCTTTGTCTCGCTCAGGTACCGATACTCCCGCCCGGTATTGCCCACTCATTACTCTCTCAGCCGCAGTTGCGGCACATCTCGCTCTTCCGTCAATCGTATGGAGATTGTCTCAATATCTTGCTCCGGTACCGCTACCCTAGCGCGATTGACTGTGCTCGATCAGCCGCACGCCCGGACAGTGCAGCGATTTCATTGATTCTGCACTCGTCAGGAGTGGCCTTTCCGCGTTATTGGCGATAAATCGCCATTTCACTCATTGCGAGGGTGGGCGACTAAGTTGTGGTGGGGAGCGGCGGCTTTGGCCTTTGGCTGAGGAAGCGGATCAGTCGCTTGATGTTCTGCGCAGCCACCATCGGATTCTTTCCCGCGAGGGCTGCAGCCCTGGTAAGACAATGATCCGAGAGTGTCCCACCGTCATGAGGCGGGGGTGGGCGAATCAGGCTACCCGGCCCTTCTCCCCCCCCCACTGTTTTCTCGCTCTTCTCCTTCATGGGTCAGTCCTGTGCCCTTGAGATCGACTTCGAGAGAGATCCCGGTTAGATCGGCACTGTTCTCGACTCGGAATAAAGCTCCGGAAATGCGGCTGATCGCCTCCCGAATGAAGTGGTCCTGCCTGTCGGCATCGGTGAGGTTCGGAACCAGCATTATCTGGGTAAGAGCGTTGCGAACGTGGTGGTTCAGAAAGGAGAATTCCAAGGTTCGCCGGATGGATTGCTTGCGGGCTTGTTCGAGCGCAATCGTCGCCAAGCAAATGACGACTAGCGTGTCCACTAGAGGTCCGGCCGCCAAGCTTATGTACCACACGACGTGGCGATAGTACAAAGCAACGCTCGCGGCCACTCCCATGAGCACAGCCATTGTACCGAGGACCAATGCAGTGCTCAGCGATTGGAGGAAGGACCCCGAACTATACCGCCAAATGCTCTTGGAGTGCTCGTAAGAGTGAGCGAGCTCGTGCTCATAGGTTTTCATGACAACACCCCAGCCTCACCGATCGGGGCCTACAGGGGTCACTCTATCATTCGCCGCTGTCTCTCGGTAGCGTTCCCCTCGTATCGTTTATGGTACAAGTGACAGGGGGCCGAAGGTCGGCCCTTTTCATTTCTTAGCTGCCCTAACCTTTGCCCATCGTTGCACGATCACTCGCAAAGCGGACCCAAGACGGTCTCTGCGGAAGGCCCTGGTCAACTGGCGTAATATCGCCGTTTCACTCATTGACAAAATTACTGTTCCCAAAATCAGCTAATGCCCACGCCCGCTCACAGCCGCGACACCTTCGCTCGTTTTCTTGGGGCCAGCCGCAGCGGCGCTGTGGACGCCAGTTCCACGCGGTTCCTTCCGTTGTGCTTGGCGCGATAGAGGGCCTGATCGGCTGCCTGGATCACCTGCTCGGGCTGGCGGTAGCGTGTGCTCGGCTCGGCCACTCCCATGCTCACCGTCACCGATAGATGATCGGATTGATGATCGGAGAAACGATCGGTCGGCTGGCCCGCAGGCTGCGGAAAAAGTTCCGCTTGTTCACGCGGAGGCGCCTCTGCGGCTGAAGGCGCCGCTGATTTTGCGGATCTTACGGCGCGGCTGAAGCCGCGCCCCTTCAAAACAAAATCAATACCTGCGTTTTTCTGGAGCCTGCTGAGACTCGCGCCAGCAGCTTTCTTTTTTGCCGCCTTTCTGCGGTCCGACTCGACCATCCGGCGATCGCTTTCTATCTCGGCAATTCTCTCGTTTCTCCTCTCCGCGCCGCGCACCTGAAACGTGGATTTCTCAATCGTCTGGCGCAGCGCGTCCAGATGCTCGAACGCATCTCCGGCGGAAGTGTTGCGAAAGACGATGGCGAACTCTTCGCCTCCACAGCGGAAAGCCTGGCCGTCGCCGCCGACCTGCGATAGCCGCTTGGCCACCATGCACAACACCTGGTCGCCAATATCGTGTCCATAGGTGTCGTTGAACTTTTTGAAATGGTCTATATCAATGATGGCGATCGCATACTGCTGGTCGAGCGAAAGCAGGGACTCGTTGAAGGCGCGCCGTCCGCGAATGCCGGTGAGCTCGTCGTGGTAGGCGAGCACGTAGGAAGTTTCCACCAGCGACGCGCCGAGGATGAGCGCGGCCGTGGCCACGTAGGCGTCCGCCGTCTTGCCCGCCGGGGCGAATTGCAGCCACACATAAACCGCCGCCACCGACCACGCGAATCCAGGCTCGATCGGCTTGCGCGTTTGAAAAAAACGCCGGGCAAACACTGCGCCCCCCGCCACCGAGATCGACAGAATCACGAGTGAAACGGCGGTCGCGCCCCAACCCTGTGGATTGGCGGGGCTGTTCTCCGGCCGGCAGAGCACGGCGAACACCACCGATTCCAGAAACAGCAATCCAAAGCGGGGAGCGACTCCCGCAATCGCCAGGCCGCGCTCGCGCATCGCGGCGAACACAATAAAGTTCAGCGGGACGAGCAGCGCGGCGAGCACAACCGCTGTCCGTCCCGGCCCGGTCGAAAACTGGCCGGCGGCAAAAAAATCCACCGCGCGATGCGCCAGCAGCAGCACCAGCAACGAAAACAAAACGCGGCTGGAATGGAAACGCCAGGCCAGAATCAATCCGCCCGCGAACACGCCGAAGTAGTAGAAGCCCACCGAGGGCGCGACCTCGGCAAACAGAGAGCTGTGGACGAGCGCCGCCACCAGCGCCAATAACAAGCCGCCCGGCACCAGCCACGCTTTCCACGTTCTCGTGTTCACGTCTTAAAGCATACGGCAGCCGGGGCCGCGAGGCGATTATTTTCGGTCACACGCAGGGCCTCATCGGGCAAGTGCGGCCGGCCACGCGCGATTCGCTAGAGAGCATTTTCAGTGTTACTGTAACCATCGTCGATTTTCGGGAAGGGCACGACTTCAGTCGTGCCGTCAAAGTCCGCCAGAAATGCGGGCTTTAGCCCCTGAGGGATTGTCGGCGGCGAGGTTCACGGCAAATGTGTAAACACCTTAGCCACCCGTGGTGAAAGTCGGGGAGTAGTACGCGAACTAAACTTTCTATGAATTGTCATCCCGAGCGCCCGGGGCCCCCAGCCAGCCGCACTTGCTGGCTGGGGTGGAGAAAGCGAGGGGATCTGCAGTTCCCCGCCAACCGCGGCTCACTCTTCGTCCGGTTCTTTCTTTTCCTCAATGGCCATGTCTTGAAATTCGCTGGACTCGAAAACGTCCCCACATTCCTGGCACTCCACATATTCGGCCTCGTCTTTGCGAGACACGTTGCGGGAGACGATCCGCACCCGTGGATGCTTGCACTGCTCGGGACTGACTTTTTGCTGAGGAGATTCGGACGGCTGGCTGGGCGTCATAAAATTGCCGCTGGTTTCATCTCGCAATAAAGAATAGGCGCCTTACCCTGGATTGGCGCTATTTTGCGGCGGCCAGCTTCGGATGTCAAGTACCCGTGTCAGCCTTGTCATACCCCCGTGAAACCAGTTTGCTCTGACCATCGGACCAACCGGCTGGTCGCCGGTGTATCCTGAATTCGCAGAGCGCACAGCGGAGGACGGCATGATCACGGTTTTGACCGGCGGTACCGGTGGCGCGAAGTTTGTGGATGGACTCCGGCAGATCGTCCCTCCCGAGGAACTGACCATCGTCGTCAATACCGGCGACGACATGCGCTGGTGGGGATTGTACGTTTCCCCCGACCTCGATTCCATCGCTTACATGCTGGCCGGGAAACTGAGCCAGGGGCGCGGCTGGGGCGTCAAGGGCGACACTTTTCTTTGCCTGCAAGCCATGGGGCAGCTCGGACAACCCGTGTGGTTTCACGTCGGCGATCGCGGTCTCGCCACTCACATCTTCCGCTCTCAACTGCTGGCCGATGGCAAGACGCTCACTGAGGCGACTTCCGAGATCGCAACCCGCCTTGGCATCAAAACCCGCGTTCTGCCCATGAGCAACTCGCGCGTCGAGACGCGGGTCCTCACTCCCTCGGGCGACTTTAGCTTTCAAGAATATTTCGTCCAGCGCTGGTATCAGGACCCGGTCGAATCGGTCCGCTACGCCGGCGCCTCGGACGCCGAGCCTGCCCCGGGAGTAGTCGAGGCCATTCGCTCGGCCGATCTTGTGCTGCTCGCGCCCAGCAATCCCGTATCCAGCATCGCCCCCATTCTCGCCGTCCCCGGAATTCGCGAGGCTTTGTACGAGAGCCGCGCCCGCATTGCCGCCGTCAGCCCGATTGTCGGAGGGGCCGCGCTCAACGGGCCCGCGGGAATTCTCATGGCGGCGCAAGGCTTCGCCGTTTCGATTGCCGGCGTTGCCGACTTCTATCGCGATTTTCTCGATCTGCTGGTGGCCGATTCGCAAGACGCAACGGCGGCCGATGAGTTGCGCAAGACCGGCATGAATGTGCATTGCGCTCTGACCATCATGCACAGTAAAAAAGATCGAATCGCGCTGGCCAGGAGCGTCCTCGACGCGGCGATGCCACAGCCCTCCACTCCCGCTGCGCCGAAGCAGCCGTGATTCCGGTCCCCATAAAAACCTCGCCGCTTTCGCTAGTGTCGTGTCCCGCAAGTTCGTAACATAAATTTACGCTGTCATCCTGAGCGAAGTGAAGGACCTAGAGCTGGTTTCATAAATGCCTCAGCACGATGATGAGACAAGCTAAATGGACAAAGCCTTGGTACACAGCAAAAATGCGGTCGTAGCGCACCTGCACGCGGCGGAAGTTCTGCAGCCAGGCGATGGTGCGCTCGACTTTCCAGCGGCGACGGTAACGGCGCAACTTCCGTCGGTCCTGGTAGCGCCGCAGAACGCTGTTGCAGCGATACGGAACGATGAAGTCGATGTGCCGCTGCCCCAGGCGCTCGCGCAAAGGGTCGCTGTCATAGCCCTTATCGGCCACCACGCGCCGGGGCTTGCTTCGGGGCCGACCCCGTCCCGGGCGCGGAACGCGGATCAGTGCCAGCGTGGTTTCGGCGAACTTGTGCTCCGACGGTTGGGCATTCGCCAGTTGCACTCCGAGAGGAATGCCCCCGCCGTCGACCACCACCACGCATTTCGTGCCCTTGCCGCGCATGGTTTTGCCCACTTCAGCGCCCCTTTTTTCGCCACGATGAAGGTGGCGTCGAGGAAGGCCTCGTTCCAGTCCAGCAGTTGTCGCCGGTCCATGTCGGCGAGCAACTGCTGCCAGGCATGCAGCCAGAGGCCGCGCTCTTCCCAGTCCCGCAGCCTTCGTCAGCAAGTCGACCCGCTCGGGTATTTCTGGGGCAGATCCCGCCAGCGTGCGCCCGTCCGCAGCACCCACAAAATACCTTCCACACAGGCCCGATTGCTTATCCAAGGTCTTCCCCGGCGATCCCTGCGCCGCTTCGGCACCGGGAAAAATGGCTCGATGCGTTTCCACTGTTGGTTTGTCAGCATATGCCAACAGCCAACAACAACGCGGCTCCGCAACATAAGTCCACAACTTGAGGCGGAACCTATTTATGAAACCAGCTCTATGCATTTGAATTCGCTACGCAAGAGGTCCTTTACTTCGTTCAGGATGACCACCCAAACTTATGTCGCGCATAAACGGGACAGTACACTAGGAGACACATCCTTTACGTATTGTCATCCTTCGCGAACCGGGATCCTCATCACGCCCGCTTTTGGCGCGCTGGAGTGGGAAGCGAAGGACCCTCCGTAAATAACGCGCCCCACCGCCTGATAAAATTACGTTATGGCATTGCAAGCTTCCGATCTCGAGCAATTCCCCGCGCTGACCTGGGACCAGATCGCCCCGCAAGTATCAGTCGCGATTCGCCGCTCCCTCGAGCGCGCGCTGGAAACGCAAGACGGAGCCTCTCTGACCGATGCCGAGCGCCACGCCCTGGCGAACTGCGATGGGCCAAACTGTAATGACGCCGACCTGCTCGCGCTCCTCGTCGCCGCCGATACACTGCGCCGCGAACTTGCCGGCAACATTGTCACCTACGTCGTGAACCGCAACATCAATTTCACCAACATCTGTTTCGTGGGCTGCAAGTTTTGCGCCTTCGCCCGCGGCCCGCGCGCCGCCGACACCTATTTCCATTCGCTCGATGACGTGGCCCGCAAAGCCAAAGAAGCCTGGGACGTAGGCGCGACCGAGGTCTGCATTCAAGGCGGACTGCCCCGCGATCTCCCGCCGTTTTATTATCGTGACATTCTGCGCGCCGTCAAAACCGCCGTGCCCTCCATGCACATCCACGCCTTTTCTCCCATGGAAATTATCTACGGCGTCGAACTCACCGGCATGAAACTGCCCGACTATCTCATCATGCTGCGCGACAACGGACTCGATACCATGCCGGGCACGGCCGCCGAAGTCCTCGACGACAAAGTTCGCCATGTGCTTTCGCGCAACAAACTTTCCGTGGCCGCATGGCAAGAGGTCATCCGCGCGGCCCACGCCTGCGGCATCCCCAGCACCTCGACCCTCATGTACGGCCACAGCGAAACGCCGGACCACTGGGTCCGCCAGTTGGCCTTGTTCCGTCAGATCCAGTCTGAAACCGGAGGCTTCACCGAATTCGTGCCGCTCGGCTTTGTGCACCAAAACACGCTTTTGTTCAAGCAGGGCCTCGCGCGCACCGGCCCGACCCTCGCCGAACACCTTAAGATCCACGCGCTCGCCAGAATTTTGCTCGCCGGCTCGATCCGTAACGTCCAAGTCTCGTGGGTGAAGCTGGGCCGCAAACTTTCGCAGCTCTGCCTCCAAGCCGGCGCCAACGACTACGGCGGAACGCTGATGGAAGAAAGCATCTCGCGCGAGGCCGGAGCGACCGCCGGAGAGTACACCAGTCCGGAAGATTTCCAGGCGTTGATTCAGGAGATCGGACGCATCCCCGCCGAGCGCAACACAACTTACTCGCAAATCAAAATCAAACTGCCCGCAGTGGAGCGACAGCCGCCCTCGCCCATCCAAGCCGAGCGCAGCTCGACCGCAGCCGGCGGCTACACCAACGCTGGAGCCGCTATAGAACCAACTCGGATTTTCGAGTAACTGGAGGATGGTATGCGATTTTGCGGATTGCTGTTGATCTTGGCGGGGCTCGCGATTTCCTCACTGGCTCAAAACGATGCGGAGGGTCCGACGAATGAGAAAGCCCAGAAATCGTATAAGCAAGGTCTGGATTACTTGCATCAGCGCATGACCGGAGCCGCGCTCGACAGTTTCAAAAAAGCGGACAAGCAGGACGACCGACACTGCCTGGGATGCCAGAAGAAGATGATAAAGTACGGGATCGAGCTGGGTGAGTGGAAGACGGCTGAAACCGCGGGGGAAGAAATGGTGGCCGAGGCCCACGACGCCAAGGATATAGCGATCGCGCACTATCAGCTTGGGGTTGTGCTGAAGGACGAGGGGATAGAAAAACATAAGGATGAAATATTCCCTCGGGCGCATGAAGAAATGACCAAGGCGCTGGCAGCGGTGGCAAATTTCCCCGACGCGGTTTATGTCGATGGACAGATTCTCGCTCAACTGAAGCAGGACGATGCGGCCAAAAAGCAGTTTGAGCAGTTTGTGAAGATGAGGCCGGAAGACGATCCGAATCGGCAGCGCGCGCTCCGATATATCGACGATCCGGAGTTGGCGCGGGCGAGAATGGCACCGCCGTTTTCGATCACGACCATGGATGGACAGCGCGTCTCGCTGGACGAGTTGAAAGGGAAGGCGGTGCTGATCGACTTTTGGGCCACATGGTGCGCGCCTTGCCGGGATGCCCTCCCCCATATGAAGGCGATCGCGAAGAAGTTCCAAAGTCAGCCACTCGCGGTGCTGAGCGTGAGCCTTGACGACGATGAGCGGAAGTGGAAGGACTTCGTCGCGAAAAACGAAATGACCTGGCTGCAATATCGCGATGGCGGCTTCAATGGACCCATAGCGAAGTTGTTTGCCGTGCGCGCAATTCCGCAGACTTTCACCATCGACGCGGATGGAGTGCTGCAGGACCAGCACATCGGGGATGCGTCGATTGAAGGCAAGCTGAAGAAGTTGGTAGCCCGGGCGCGAGAGTTGCCGGCGGCTGAAACACCCAAGCCATAGCGGGTCCCCGCCTACTCCTCCACCGGCTGCGCGTCCAGTTCCTGCGCGGGTTCGCCTCCGGCCAAGCCCTGGGCCACAATCAGGTGCCGGGCTTCGATGCGCAAGTCGGGCAGCGCGCGTCCGAACCAGATCGCGCCGGCGACGCAGGTCGCTCCTCCAATGGCCACCGTGACGGGCGCTCCGATCCGGTGCGCCAACGCTCCTCCAAAAAAAGCTCCAAAGGGGGCCATTCCCATAAACATCATCGAATATACCGACATCACGCGGCCGCGCAGTTGGTCGGGCACCATCGTCTGGATCAGCGTGTTCGAGCAGGCCATCTGCAGCATCATCGAATAACCCGCGGGCACGAGCAGCGCCACCGACAACCAGAAGGAAGTCGAGAAGGAAAAAAGAAACAGGCTGACGCCCAGGCTCGCGCAGCTAATTGCCACCCACCGCCCCAGCCCTTTGATTCCCGTTTTGGCGGCCAGCGTCAACGCGCCAAAGAGCGCGCCTACGCCCGTCGCGCCCATCAGGATGCCGAGCCCGCGCGCCCCGCCGTGCAGAATTTTGTCGGCAAAGACCGGCATCAGCACGGTGTACGGCATACCGACCAGGCTCACCAAGCCCAGCAGCAACAGCAGCGCGCGAATGACCCGCGTGTGGTTGACCCAGCGAAAGCCTTCGACGATGTCCTCAAACGGCGAACCCTGGCCCGCGCGCGGGGCGCAGCTCACACGCATCAGCATCAGGCCGGTGATCACGGCGATGTAGCTGATGGAATTGGCGGCAAAGCACCAGCCTTCGCCGATTCTCGCCACCAAAACTCCGGCGATGGCTGGCCCAACGATGCGCGCGCCATTGAACATCGAGGAATTCAGCGCGATCGCGTTCATCAAATCTTCCTTGCCAACCATGTCCACGAGGAAGGACTGGCGTCCGGGAATATCGAACGCGTTCACCACTCCCAGCAGCGACGCCAGCACAAAGATGTGCCACACCTGGACGCGCCCCGTCAGCGTGAGGAAAGCCAGAATCCCCGCGAGAATCATGGCCGCGGTCTGGGTGGCAATCACCAGACGCTGGCGATTCACGCGGTCCGCGGTGATCCCTCCGAACGGCGCAATCAAAAACACGGGGATCTGGCTGGCGAAGCCGACGCTGCCCAGCAGCAAGGGAGACTTCGTCATGCGGTAAACGAGCCACGCCTGCGCCACGGTCTGCATCCAGGTGCCGGTGAGCGAAATCAGTTGTCCGCTGAAGAAGAGTTGAAAATTGCGGTGGCGCAAGGCGCGCAGGGTCACGGCCCATTTCGGACGCGACGCGGTGGTCGCGTCCGTAGGTCCGGCCAGCGCGGAATTTTTCTCCTCACCCACTCTCTTAAAACTTTTTCACATCTTGCGGATGAGAGCAACTGGCGAAGAGCGGAACAACTCCGGTTTCGTATCAGGGTATCGCTTTAGCGATACCGTAAATCCTTCAAAATCATCCGCCCCTTTAGGGGCTGCGGAAAAACTCTGATCCATAAAGGTTTTTGGGAAGGGCACGAGTTGACTCGTGCCGAAAGTCGTTGGAAATACGCTCGCGCTTCAGCGCCTGAGGTGAACTTTTTACGCCATAGATGATTTTTTCCGCAGCCTCTTCAGCCGCCGCCAACCTTAGCCGGACAAGATTTTACTGATGGCTGATGGCTGATAGCTGATAGCTGACAGATCACTTCCCCTTCAACATCCTTACCACCCGGTCAAAATCCTCCAGCGTCCCATACTCGATCGTGATCTTTCCCTTTCCCCGCCGGTCCCGGATCCGCACCCTCATCCCCAACGCCGCCTCCAGCGTCCGCTGCGCCGCCTTCACATTCGGATCCACCCACCGCCCTCCGCTGGACTTCCGTTCTTCCGGACGCCCCACCGGAACGTTGATGTCCAGCACCACATCTTCCAGCCGCGCCACCGACATTTTTTGCCGGATCGCCATCTGCCCCACTTTCGAGATCTGGTTCTCGTCGTGCAACGACAGCAGCACCCGCGCATGGCTGTACGTCAGGTATCCCTTCGCCAGCGCCGTGTAAATATCGATCGGCAGCTTCAGCAGCCGCAGATAATTCGACACCTGCTCCCGCGACACTCCCACCCGCTTTCCAATTTCTTCCTGCGTCAGTTTGAACTCGATGCTAAGGTGCGCGAACGCCGCCGCCTGCTCCAGACAATCCAGGTCCTCCCGCTGCAGGTTTTCCACCAGCGTCATCTCCGCCGCCTGCTGCTCCGACACCCGCTTCACGATCGCCGGGATCGTCGTCTTCGCCGTCATCCTCGACGCCCGCAGCCGCCGCTCCCCCAGGATCAGGATGAACCGCCCCTCCTTTCCCGGACGCACCACGATCGGCTGCAACACTCCCTGCACTTCGATCGAACGCGCCAGTTCTTCCATCGCCTCCCGCTCGAATTCCTTCCGCGTCTGGTGCGGATTGTGCTCAATCCGGTCCAGATCCAGCTGATACACCGTCCCCCCACCCCCAGTCTTCCCCGCAGCCATCGCCATCAACTCGTCAATCACCTCCGCCTCCGGCGTAGCGTCAGCCGCCCCCGGCTGTCCCCCTTCAGTAGCAGCAAGCGAAGATTCGTTCCCCTGAGAACTGACAACTGCGTACTGAGAATTCGCAGCTTCGGCTGCCCCATCCTTCCGCGCATTTTGCGGAAGGGTGGGAACCATCGGCGCCGGTACCACCCGTGGCCCCGGCAACAGAGACTCCAGTCCCCTCCCCAAGGCTCGCCGTTTCTCCGCCAGTTTCTCGCCGGCCTTTTCCGTGCTCTTCGCCGCCGTCTTCTCCACCGCCGCCACATTCGTGGTTGTCATCGAATTCTCTCCCTTGATCTGTCTTTTATTTCTCTATTTCTCCGATTGTCATCCTGAGCGCAGCGAAGGACCTGCTTTTTGTCGGCCCCGCCGCTATTTCACGTTACAAACTCACACTGTCGTCCTGAGCGCAGCCGGGGCCCCCGGAACGCGCGTCCTTTGCGCGTTCTGGGGTGGGGGAGCGAAGGACTTATGGATTTGCATCCGCAAGCGCCTCATCCTTCTGTCCGCCTCATATATCGACGTACATAAATATTTATTACCATAAATCTAAGCCGCTTCCCCCGGCCCGCTTGCCGCGCCCGCCTGCCGCCCCAGGATCTCCTTCGCCAGCCTGATATAGCTCTCCGCCCCGCGCGACCGCACGTCGTACACCAGCGCCGGTTGCCCGTGGCTCGGCGCCTCCGCCAGCCGTATGTTCCGCGGGATCGTTGTCGCGCATAGCTTCTCGCCAAAAAATTTCTTCAGCTCCTCCGCCACCTGCTGCGCCAAGTTCGTCCGCTCATCGAACATCGTGAGCACCACTCCCTCGATTGCCAGCGCGGGGTTCAACTGCACCCGTATCCTCTCGATGGTGTCGAGCAGCTCCGACACACCCTCGAGCGCAAAGTACTCCGCCTGCATCGGGATCAGCACTCCCTCCGCCGCGACCAGCGCGTTCAGCGTCAGCAGATCGAGCGCCGGAGGACAGTCCAGCACGATGAACTGAAAGCGATCGAGCAAACTGGCGAGCGCGTCGCGCAAACGAAACTCGCGCCGCTCCGCCCCCACCAGCTCGAGGTTCGCGCCGATCAAATTCTTATGCGAGGGAATCAGCCATAACTGTTCGAGCTCCGTGAGCTGCAGCGCCTCCTCGGCGGAGGCCGCGCCCATGAGTACGTCGTAGATGTTGATGCGCTCCGGATTTTTTACCAAGCCCAGTCCGCTGGTGGAGTTCGACTGCGGATCGCAATCCACCAGAAGCGTGTTGACCTCGGCGGCGGCTAGTGAGGCGGCAAGGTTGATGGCGGTCGTGGTCTTGCCGACGCCGCCCTTCTGATTGGCCACTGCGATGACACGTCCCATTGTTTTCTCTTCGTGTAGTGTTGCGCGTCAGGATATGAGAATGGGATGGCGAAATCAATGCCAAATTATTGTGCAATTGGGTCAAGTGTTCCACGTGAAACATAAATCGGTTTTTTGCCGGCAGGGTGGGGAGAAATCATAAAATGGGGATGTTTCACATGGAACACATCGCTACTCTGCGAGCCGCGGAAGATGGGTCGGGTTGCAAAACGGAGAAGTGTTTCACGTGAAACACTTTTCCAGGTGGTGTCTTGCGATGAGAATTTTAACGATAAGTTTACCACTTTGTTCGTCACTACTCGGGAATATATGGTCCAATTTTCCACTATGTCGCTATTAGCAAGACTCTTATTTCCCACTTTAGACCACGTACACCTATTGACAACACTCTGGAATGTGACTTCAGGGATACTAATTGGTGGGTGCCATTTTATGGCGGTCAGAGTCGACCAGGCGGGGGAGTTGGGCGGCACCTATTAGCAGGGCCAGGGTTCCGTTCGGGGCCAGGAAAGCTTCGGCTTGGGGGAGGATTCTTTCGAAGTTCTCCACGGCGCGGAGGGTCACTACTTCGGCGCGGGGGAAATTCGGTTGGGCGGAAACGGTATCGGCGCGATCGGAAATTACATTGATGTTCGTCAATGTAAGAGCGCGGGCCACTTCGCGGAGAAAGGCGGCCTTCTTGTGGTTCGACTCGATCAGGGTGAGGTGAATGTGCGGGGCCCAGAGCTTGAGGGGAAGGCCGGGGAATCCGGCGCCGGAGCCGATGTCGAGGGCTGGATAATTGCCGGTTGCCAGTGCCAGTAGGGAGGGGCGGGAGGGGATGGAGGGTAGAGATCCTTGTTCAGGATGACAATATTTTTCCCCCGGCGACTAGAGCTTTGCCTGGAGGACAGCAGGAGGAAGCGGGGAAGAGATGGCGGGCGAGGAAGAAGGACTCGCCGAAATGGCGGGTCACGATTTCATCTTCGTGGCGGATGGCGGTGAGGTTGATGCGGGCGTTCCAGCGCTGTAATAGATTGATGTACGTCAATATTCGATCGAGATGGGGTGGGGAAAGCGGTTGCTCGAGAAATGGTTCGAGGAGGGCGGAGATTTGGGCAGTGTCCATTGGAGAGCAGTTGCCGGTTGCCGGTTCTTAGTAAAAAGGTAACACCTCTGGCTGGGAGTTCACGTTTGATTTTATCCGCGAGGCATGGCCGAGTTTAGAGCATTTTCACCGATAGTGTACCCCACGCCACGGACAGTCCCTCAGGGGCTGAAGCCCGCATTTCTGGCAGTCGTTAGCGGCACGACTGAAGTCGTGCCCTTCCCAAAACCAGCAACGGGTTACACTATCCATGAAAATGGTCTAGCTCTCGGGAGGGTTTGGAATTCGCAACTCTGGCAGGGCGTTCACGATGCTTACGGTTTCGAGGCTGACGGTGACGACCTGGCCGATCAAACGCAAAATATATTGCGGATCGTCTTCCCGATTGGGGTCGTTGGTGATGCCGCTGCGCTTGTCGGTTGAGACCTGGTATTGATCTACGACCCATTCGAGGGCGGAACGGTTGCCGAGGCGATAGTCGTAGGTTGCTTTCGGGATTTCGGATAGCGTTAGGAAATCGTTATAGATGAGGGTGGTTTTGTCTTTGCTCAGACGCATTTTGGTGACGCGGTAATCCAGCTTTTTTCCGGCCTTTTCTCTTCTGGTGAGCTTGTATTCGGGCTGATCCTCGTAGTGGACGTGGATTCCCGCCAGGCGCTTGCCGGCTTTGGCTAGGGCGCGGAAAACGTCAACATCTTTAACCGCGGAGCCTTCTTTTTGTTTGTCATCCCGAGCGGAGCGAGGGACCCCTATTTCTGGGACAGAGCTTCGGGAGGGTAGGGGTCCTTCGACTTCGCCGAGCCATACGCTTTCGCGTATGGCTCGGCTGCGCTCAGGATGACAATTATTGAGAGTGGTGGCGGTGGCGAAGGGGATGCGGGGGAGTTCGCGGCGAAGGTTGGCGGCGTAGCGCTCGCGGTACTCAGGGTGGTGCAGGACGGCGTAGATGTATTCGGACTGATCCTCGTAGTGGACATGGATTTCCGCCAGGCGCTTGCCGGCTTTGGCTAGGGCGCGGAAAACGTCAACATCTTTAACCGCGGAGAACGCGGATTTCGCGGAGCCTTCTTTTCGTTTGTCATCCCGAGTGGAGCGAGGGACCCCTATTTCTGGGACAGAGCTTCGGGAGGGTAGGGGTCCTTCGACTTCGCCGAGCCATACGCTTTCGCGTATGGCTCGGCTGCGCTCAGGATGACAATTATTGAGAGTGGTGGCGGTGGCGAAGGGGATGCGGGGGAGTTCGCGGCGAAGGTTGGCGGCGTAGCGCTCGCGGTACTCGGGGTGGTGCAGGACGGCGTAGATGTAGTGGAAGATGTCCCACTTGGTGATGGAGGGGTCGTGGTAGTGGGAGCGGAATTGTTCGGGGGTCCAGCCGGTGATGTTCTCGCCGGCCCGCTTTTCGGGAGTTGATTGGAGAGGCCAGTCCCTATATCCTGAATCGGACGTGAAAATTTGAAAGTCCAGAGTTGGAGCGGGTTGAGCTTGAAGATCGCGGTGAGAATTCCGTCGGCCGATGCTGGGAGGATGGACGGCTCGCGCAGATGCGGATTCGATGCGAACCAGGCCGGGCGCGGGGCCGGAATGCGCCGGATCCAGGCGATCGCCGAGGGGCAAGAGACTTATGATGATGGGAGAGAGCGGACCGCAGCGGCTAAACAGGCTGCGGAAAAATTCGCCGATGCCGTGGAAAGCTCACCTCAGGCGCTGAAGCGCGACATATTTTCTGCGGCTTACGGCACGACTGAAGTCGTGCCCTTCCCAAAAACCTTTGTGGATCTGAGTTTTTCCGCAGCCTATAAAACTGTGCCCTACCCAATGCTATCTGGAAACGAACTGAATCAGAGATTCCCTAAAAACGCTCTCCTAACACGACATACGGTATGCCGGAAGGCATACACGGATACAAAGCACACATACATCTACAGCACAGGTTGCTAAGAGCTAACTATGCCGATCACCGACAAGGTTGCCGCCGCGAAACAGATTGGGGAATTTTTGCAGGCCGTCATATCGAATGGCGGCTTTAAGCTGAAGTATCGAATCACGGTGGACCCGCCGATAGCGCAACAGCGCGAGTGGGAGCACCCGGAGATCCTGGTGGAGTTTGCGGGTCCGGATTCTTCGCTGCTGCTGGAACGGGGCGGGGAGTTGCTGCGGTCGTTCGAGCTGCTGGCGTCGGAGGCGCTGCGGCTGCAGGGGAACGAGCACGAGAAGATATGGTTCGACTGCAAGAATTTCCGGGCGCTGCGGATCGAGGAGTTGCAGATGGCGGCGCGAGTGGCGGCGGAGGAAGTGAGGCGGACGAGCGCGCCGTACCGGTTTGGGCCGATGTCGTCGCGGGAACGGCGGATCGTACACTTGGCGCTGCGCGAGGAAAAAGATTTGCGCACGGAGAGCGACGGCGAGGGAGGAAGACGGTCGGTGGTGGTGTATCCGGAAAACTACAAGACGACGGCACCGGCGCAGCGGGAGGGCGGCGGACGATTTCGTAGGGGCGGAGTAAATAAGGAGAGGTGAGCTGTCAGCCGGCAGTAAAATCTTGCCCGGCTAGAGTTGACGGCGGCTGAACAGGCTGCGGAAAAATTCGATCACGCAACGGCAGCCCCTAAAGGGGCGATTGATTTCGAAGGACTTGCGGTATCGCTAAAGCGATACCCTGATACGAAACCGGGGGTTTCCCGCGGCCGGTGAAGCCGCGCCCTTGCAAAACAAAGTTACTACCGGAGTTTTTCCGCAAGTTTGAGGGCCGAGCTGCGCTCGGCTGGACCCTTCGGCTTCGCTCAGGGCAGGCTCGCGAGGACGCCCGTCGCCCCACGAGAATCTCGGTTGCACAGTTTACGCGGCAGTTAGATTCTCGATACTTGACAGCGCGATAAAATCGGGATTCGATCGGCTGCTCGCGCGAAAAATTTTTATGCGCACCGCACCGACGCGGCGAAATTTTTGTGCTAGTATGCCGTACGTCTCGTAATAAAATTCACAGACAATCCGTACTGCAAAACAGAAGCTGCTCTGCAGGAAACGACGAACACATAATTTCAAGAACTGCTTTTTCCCGGACGCATTGCGCCGGCGCTTTGCATATTGTGATAAAAAATGTCTCTTTCCAGTTCTGCCCTCATCCCGAATCCATGGGCGCGCATACTTGACGCCCTCGAAAAGAAAATCAACCGCCACTCCTACGACACCTGGTTGAAGCCGACGAGGTACAGCCACGCGAGCAACAAAGTTTTGTTCGTGCGGATACCCACGGCCGAGTTCCGTCAGGTCAGCGACAAATACGCGGACCTGATCCAGGAAGCGGTGGACAATCTTGGGCTGGGGTACGAGGACGTGAAATTCGTGACCGCCGAGGACGATCCATCGAACACGCCGGTGCGGCACAACGGAGGGCTGTCGGCTGGAAGCGCGGGGCCGCAGACGGCGATGGGGTTGCATCCGGCGCAGGGGCGGTTCGACTGGGACAGCGCGGCGCAACTGAATCCGCGGTACACGTTTGACGCGTTCGTGATCGGCAGTGGGAACCAGTTCGCGCACGCGGCCTGTCAGGCGGTGGCAGAGCGGCCATCGAAGGCGTACAACCCACTGTTCCTGTACGGGGGCGTGGGGATGGGCAAGACCCATTTGATGCAGGCGATTGGGCACGAGATCAAGCGGCGGACACCGCAGGCGGCGATCTGCTACGTGTCGAGCGAGAAGTTCACCAACGAGATGATTAACTCGCTGCGCTACGACAAGATGATCAGCTTCCGGGATAAATTCCGGACAATGGATGTGCTGCTGATCGACGACATACAGTTTCTGGCGCAGAAAGAACGGACGCAGGAAGAATTTTTCCATACGTTCAATGCGCTGCACGAATCCATGAAACAGATTGTGATTGCGAGCGACCGCCCTCCGAAGGAGTTGGCGGAGTTCGAGGACCGGTTGCGCAGCCGGTTCGAGTGGGGCCTGATTGCGGACATACAGCCACCGGATCTGGAGACGAAAGTTGCGATTTTGCAAAAAAAGTCGGAGCAGGAACGGGTGGCGCTGCCGAACGATGTGGCGCTGTTTATCGCATCGAACATCCGGTCGAATGTGCGCGAGCTGGAGGGGGCGCTGATCCGGCTGGTGGCGCACTCTTCGCTGATTGGGGCGGAAATTACGCTGGCTTATGCGCAGCAGGTATTGAAGAATTTCATCGATTCGCAGGCGCGCAAGGTGACGATTGAGTCCATACAGAAGGCAGTGGCGGAGCAGTTTGGGCTGCGCCTGGTAGAAATCAAGTCGAAAAATAATTCGCGGTCGATTGTGTATCCGCGGCAGATTGCAATGTACCTAGCCAAGCAACTTACGGATGCATCGCTGCCAGAGATCGGAAGACAGTTTGGAGGCAAGCACCACACGACGGTGTTGCACTCCGTAAATAAGATTGAAGAAGTCCGCAAGAATGACAAGGATTTGAATAGGTTGCTGAATAAAGTGACCGAGCAATTAGGCGCATAAACAGAGGTTTCGAGCGCTTTATCCACTTTGCAGGCCATTCTTCCTATCACACGACTGTGGAGTGTTTGTGGAAACTGTGGGAGACGGGACAGAAACTACAGGATGATCCGTGGGATGCAATGGCATACACTGAGCAAGAGAGTGATTGTTCACATAAAGATCCACCACAGAAGCAATTGAAGTATGGGAGTTTGGACCGGTTTTCCACTTTTGCGAAGCACCTACGGTTACTACTGGTTTTATTGTATTTGTATTTGATATAAGAAGAGAACAGAAGTAGGGATGGTTGGACAGTTTTTGAGAGGATTAAGAAAAACGACTCTCAGGGCTAAAGCCCTCCTCTTGGGCGGAATTTGGTGGCATGGCTAAAGCTATGCCCTACCCAAACCGAGTTTAGGTGGAAGGCGCAGCAAAGCTGTCTTGTAGATCAACCATTTCTAAGTCAGGAGATGCAATATGCCGGTGGAAGTCGCTCCTGCGGTATCCGCAACGACCATGGAAATTACGGTCAGTAAATTTGAGCTTCTGCGTGAACTGACAGCCACACAGGGAGTGGTAGAGCGGAAGACCACAATTCCCATTCTCTCTAATTATCTTTTTGAGGCGGCTGGAGACAAGGTGTCGCTGACGGCAACGGACCTTGACCTGAGCCTGCGGACATCGTGCAGCGCAAAAGTAAAAAAAGAAGGGGCATGCACGATTCCGGCACGCAAACTTCACGACTACGTGAAGCTGCTACCCGATGCCGACATCACAATCAAGCTGCTGGAGAACCACTGGGTTGGCATTCGCTGCGGACGATCTAACACGAAGATGGTGGGGATGGCGCGGTCGAATTTTCCCAGCCTGTCGGTATTTCCAGCAACGGGAGCGATCAAGATTCCCGCAGCGGTGCTGCGGTCGATGATTACCAAGACAGGCTTTGCCATTGCCAACGAGGAGTCGCGCTACACGCTGAATGGGGCGTTGATGGTGCTAAAGCCAGAGTCGATCACGATGGTGGCGACCGATGGACACCGTCTGGCGCATGTGGAGCGCGGGGGAGAAAAGTTTGAAGGCGTGTCGGGCGAGATGAAAACGCTGATTCCGAAGAAAGCGATGGACGAATTAAAATCGCTGCTCGATTCCGATGTCGAGAGCATTGACTTTGCCAAGGACGAGTCAACGCTGTTCTTCCGCGTGGGGCCGCGGCTGCTAACGTCGCGCCAGCTTACGGGGCAGTTTCCGAACTATGAGGCGGTGCTGCCAAAGGACATCACGAAGTCGATCGCGCTGCATGGCGAGGAATTGGGCGCGGCGATCGCGCGCGTGGCGCAATTTGCCGATGAGCGGTCGCGGGCAGTGCGGCTGCGATTGGAGAAAGGGCGAGTTGAAGATTTCAGCGTCGTCAACCGAGATGGGCGAGTCGGAGGATTCCATCGAAATCGCCTACGACGGCGAGCCGATCGCAGATCGGATTCAACGCGCAATATCTGATCGACTTCATCAAAGCGACCGGCTCGTGCGAAGTGAAGTTGGAGCTGAAGGACGCGCAGTCGGCCGGCCAACTCCGTCCCGCCGAAGGCGAAGATTACAAGTACCGGTATATTGTGATGCCGATGCGGATCTGAATATTTACAGTGCAGGCCTGTTATGACGGGCAGAGGAAGACGAAATGCTATCCGGCTTTAAGCAGTTTATTTTGCGCGGCAATGTGGTGGACTGGCGGTGGGCGTGGTGATTGGCGCGGCGTTTGGCGGCGTGGTCACGGCGCTGACCAAGGACCTGATGACGCCCCTCATTGCGGCTATCGTGGGCAAGCCGGATTTCTCGGCATCCATTTCACCATCACGGGACGTTGTTTCCCATGGGCGATTTCATCAACGCCGGGGTCATCGTTTCTGCTGATTGCGGGAGCTATTTATTTTTTTGTGGTGACGCCGATCAATGCGCTGATGGCGCGGACGCGGAAGGACCCAGCGCCGGCGGATCCGACCACGAAGAAGTGCCCGGAATGCCTGAGCGAGATTCCGCTGGATGCGCGGCGGTGCAGCCATTGCGCGCAGCCGGTGACGGGCAAGGCGGCGTAGCGATGCCCAGCCCCTAAAGGGGCGGTTCTTGTGGCGGAGCTTACGGCATCGCTAAAGCGATGCCCTGATACGAAGCCGTGAGTTTCTGCCGCAGCTCCGCTTAGCTTGGCAGCCTTGGCGAAATTCGGCGGATTCCTGTAAAATCAATGTTTCGGCAACAGGCCTGGAAGGATTTCAGAGTTATGGCACGAGTTTGTGATATCTGCGGCAAAGGGCCGCAGTTCGGAAACACCATCAGCCACGCCCACAATGTGAGCAAACGGCGATGGAACGTCAATCTGCGCCCGGTTCACGCCAAGGTGGGAGCCGCTACCAAGCACATGCGCGTTTGCACTTCCTGTCTGCGCAGCGGCAAAGTGGTTAAAGCGTAAAGTATATTAGAGACCCGCGGATTTTTGGAAGCCCTGCGGGCTTTTGTGTGCTCTTACAGTCTGCCTGAACTGCGCTCGGACGGGGCTGCGACTACGCTCAGGGCAGGCCGCGAGTCGCCCGTCCCCACACGAGCCGTGCTACTTCACATCTATAAGTTGCACGTCGAAGATCAGGGTTGAGTTGGGCGGGATGACCGGCGGATAACCACTCCGCTCCGTAGGCCAGATCCGGCGGGATGCGGAGCTGGCGCTTGCCACCTACCTTCATGCCGGCTACACCTTCGTCCCAGCCCTTGATGACCTGGCCGGCGCCCAGCATGAACTCAAACGGACGGCCGGTGCCGACGGAGCTGTCGAACTTTTTGCCGTTGGTGAGCCAGCCGGTGTAATCGACTTTGACGTGCTGTCCGGTTTGGGCGACTGCGCCGGCGCCAACTTTGATGTCCCAGTATTCGAGGCCGCTGGCGGTTTTGGTGGGCGCGCCGGTGACCTTGGTGGGCCCGCTGGGCTGGCCGGGGCCTTCTGGCGGGAGCCGTCTGGGCGATGGCCAGGATGGGCTAGGGCTAGCAGAGTGATGAGCGAGATGAAAGTCTTCATAGTGCCTCCTTTTTTTCTCGGTTCGAACTTCACTTCTATTGCGAATTCAGAGTTACGGTGACGCCGGGCAGCTGCCGCGCTGCGCTCGGCTGGGACGGGCGAGGTCGCCCGTCCCCACACTGGTCGGACGGGGCGGAGCCCCGTCACCACACGTGCTTTCAGGCCAGCGCTATCACATCGATTTCTACCAGGACGTCTTTCGGAAGGCGGGCCACTTCTACGGTGGAGCGGGCCGGCGGCGACTGCTTGAAGTAGCGGCCGTAAACTTCGTTCATGGCGGCGAAATCTCCCATGTTCTTGAGGAAGACCGTGCACCGCAAAACTTTCTCCAGGCTGCTGCCCGAGGCTTGCAAAATGGCGGCGAGGTTCTTGAGCACGCGGTCGGTCTGCGCGCTCACATCGCCAGCGACGATCTGCGCGGTGGCGGGATCGAGGGCTACTTGTCCGGAAGTGAAGATCAGGCCTTGGGCTCGAATGGCCTGCGAGTACGGGCCGATGGCTTGCGGGGCCTGCTCGGTGGCGATGACTTCGCGCATGATTCCTCCTGCGTGCTGCCTTCCTGCGAATAATGACGAAGAAGTACGATTAACGCAGATTGCGGCGGTGGAAGTCAAACGGTTGCGGAGAGCGTCGGCGGTTGCCTCGCTTTGCTCGGCTTGGACGGGCGAGGTCGCCCGTCCCCACACAAGCAAGGCTAGAATAGCGAGCTTTGGCGGCGGTTGGGAGTGATTCCGAAATGGTCGTAGGCTAGCTGGGTGGCTACGCGGCCTCGGGGAGTGCGGTTCAGGAAGCCGATCTGGATCAGGAAGGGCTCGTAGATTTCTTCGATGGCGTCGGGCTCTTCGGCGAGGGCTGCGCCTAGTGTGTTCAAGCCCACGGGGCCGCCCTGGTACTTCTCGATGATGGTGAGCAGGAGTTTGCGGTCGACTTCGTCGAAGCCGTGGCGGTCCACTTCCAACATGCTGAGCGCGGACTGGGCGGTGGGCAGATCGATGGAGCCGGCGGCGCGCACCTGGGCGTAGTCGCGCACGCGGCGCAGCAGGCGGTTGGCGATGCGCGGCGTTCCACGGGAGCGGCTGGCGATTTCGGTGGCTCCGGGACGGTCGATTTTCACGCCCAGGATTTCGGCGGAACGCTCGACGATGACGCGGAGTTCGTCGTGAGTGTAGAACTCCAGGCGCAGCAGCAGGCCGAAGCGCGAGCGCAGGGGCGCGGAGAGCAAGTCCGGCGCGCGTGGTGGCGCCGATGAAGGTGAAGGGCTTCACGTCCATCGTGTGCGTGCGCGCGGAGGGGCCCTGGCCGATCATGATGTCGAGTTTGTAGTCTTCGAGCGCGGAGTAGAGGATCTCTTCGAGCGCGGGCTGCAGGCGATGGACTTCATCGATGAAAAGCACCTGGCGGTCGCGGAGGTTGGTGAGGATGGCGGTGAGGTCGCCCTTGATTTGCAGCGTGGGGCCGGAGGTTTGCTGGAAGGCGACGCCGAGTTCGTTGGCGATGATGTTGGCGAGCGTGGTTTTGCCGAGGCCGGGCGGGCCGTAGAGCAGGACGTGATCGAGCGCCTCGCCGCGCGACTTGGCGGCCTGGATGGCAACGTCGAGATTCTCTTTGACTTTGTCCTGGCCGATGAATTCTTGCAGGCGCTGCGGGCGGAGCTTGAGTTCGAAAGAGGAATCGTCCTCGACCGGGGCGGCGGAGACGAGGCGGTCTTTAAGAGCGGGATTGTCTTTGGCGGCGGACACTGAAAGGGATGGTAGCAGTTCTTAGTTGCTAGTTGCCAGAGCGCGTGCGAATTTCGGAATATGGAGTGGAAACTGGCCGTAACGCCGGACAGTGATGCGACTACTCCCAGGTCTCTAAAAGCGCGATACCTGGCGTAGTTGGCTACTTGATGTAATAACCGGAGACTCTCCACATTCCATCTTTGTCGAGCATCGGAGTGACCGTCTCCACGGCCGCTTGCTTGCGCTCGAAGCTGCTCTCATACTGGATCACCACGTACTGGCCATCGGGTGCGCCCGGCAGCGTTTTGGTATAAGTAGCGCTCTTGAGTTTTCGCGACAGCATCTTGCCCAACGGATCGCGGGTCCCATGCAGCGCGTCTTGCCACTTCTCCTTGGTGACGGCGGTCTTGAAAAATTGTGAAGCTTCTTGCCAACTATCCGCATATTTTCCGGAGTCGACTAAGGCCAGCCACGCGTCCGAGGACTGCTGTGCCAGATGTTCAGGTCTCTGCTGAGCTAGCACTGCCGAGCAAAATCCCAGCAGCAAGGTAAATACAAAAACTCCCGACACCAATTTGTATTCAATCTGCCTTAGTCTTACGATCATCAAAGTTCTCCTTGATAAAGTATTTTCACCGATAGTGTAATGCAAGGCATTTTCACGGTTGTTATTGGCTCACCGCCGACAATCCCTCAGGGGCTAAAGCCCGCATTTCTGGCGGTCGTTAGCGGCACGACTGAAGTCGTGCCCTTCCCGGACCCAGCCGGATCTTACAGTAACCCTGAAAACCGCTCTAAGTTCTATTGCCCAATTTCTATTGCCCAATCACTCCGAGGCGGACGCCCTTCAGCTTACCCGCATCGAACCAGGCAATTTTTTGGCCGAACCAAGTTTTGCTGCCGGAGAGTTTGTACTTCTTGGTGGCCCCCGCGAAGTCGTGCGTGTTGAGGAGGTAGGCGACCGGGGACTCGCCATATTTGCCGATGCGGTCGGAGAGCCAGCCACCGCCGGTTGGAGCGGCCAGAATCACGGGCTCGCCGGGGAAGTAGGCGAGTTTGCCGAAGTCTTTCTGAGTCTCGATGAGAGGATCGGACCAGCCGTAGGCTTTGCGGAACAGGGCAATCGAGGCGTCCAGGTTGGTGACACCGAGGACCACGTTCTCGATGCCGCTAAGCGGCGCACCTTTTACGCTGGCCGAAGTCTGGACGCGCCAGATGCGCGGCGTCTGGTCTTCAATAATGGAGGGTAGAGTGGCGCCCGGGGTTGAGGAGCCAACGTCGGCGGTCACCCATTCGATCGACATGCCGTCGGATCGCTTGCGGTTGCCATGCTCGGGGGCCTTGACGGGAATTCCGGCTTGCTTCAGGCGGTCTATTTCCTCCGGCAAAGCATTCGTCCCCACCGTCCATGCGCAGGAGAGTGCGTCCGCGTCCAGAAACTTCGCCCAAGCGGAACCCTCGGTGACGCCCGGCTTAATCGGCGCAATCAATTCAATATAAGTTGCGTCATCGAAACCAAGGACAGCCATTTGGGTAATGCCGTTGGCTTGGGGACCGACGAGGTCTGGAGTCATGCCCACATCCGTGAAAGCCCTGCGCAACGCGTCAAGATCCGATCCGCAGATCGAAACGTGGTCGAGCTGCAGGGTTGAGCTCTTGTTTTCCGGGGGTTTTTCCTGGGTCATCGCGAGTTGGGAGACTAATAAGACAACAATGGTCGCGAAGGAAAAGCCGCAGTAAATCGGGGAATTCCGCTTGGACATGCGCGCCTCCTTAGAACAAAGAACGAAGCAAAAAGAATGGTACGCCAGAATGCGCCTGCGGGTAAATATGTTTCTGAATTCTGGAGGGAGCGAGTGCAGATGGATGGGTGAGAACCCCGTCTCCGCACCGGATTGCTGCGGAGCTTTGCTTCGCTGGACAGCCGAGGGCGGCTGTCCCTACGCGAGCGGGACGGGGCAGAGCCCCGTCACCACACGAAATGTCAACACGCGAAATTACTCTTCTTCTTCTTTTACTTCGCCACGTTCGGCTTTTGCCTTCTCGATGATCTTGTCTTGCAGTTGTTGCGGGACGGTGTCGTAGTGGTGCATTTCCATGGAGAAGCTGCCGCGGCCTTGCGTCATG
The DNA here is from genome assembly GCA_963827765.1 of uncultured Acidobacteriaceae bacterium. Taxonomy (GTDB): domain Bacteria; phylum Acidobacteriota; class Terriglobia; order Terriglobales; family Acidobacteriaceae; genus Acidiflorens. The sequence continues at coordinate 1,385,227 of CAWHBX010000002.1, read as the reverse complement.
GAAGTTAGATCGGCGCCGTAGGTCAGCATCTCTGCCATCGGCACCTCGGCTTTGACGATGGTGTTGCCAGCTTTGTTATCCATGCCCTGAATGCGGCCGCGGCGGCTGTTGAGATCGCCCATGATGGTGCCGGCGAATTCGTCGGGGATGGTGATCTCGACGTTCATGATCGGCTCGAGCAGCGTGGGCTTGGCCGCTTCAATGGCTTTGCGAAAGGCGATGCGGCCCGCCATCTGGAAGGATAGGTCGTTCGAATCGACGTCGTGGTAGGAGCCGTCGTAGAGGATGACGCGGAAGTTGACGACAGGATATCCGGCGAGAAAGCCGCGGGCGGCGGCGTCCTTGATTCCCTTTTCGACGGCGGGGATGAAGTTGCGCGGAATCGCTCCGCCAAAAATGTCGTTGACGAACTCGAATTCGACTTCGGAGTTGCGCGGCAGCGGCTCCATCTTGATTTTGCAATCGCCGTACTGGCCGTGGCCGCCGGTCTGTTTCTTGTGGCGTCCCTGAACGTCGGCTTTGCCGCGTATCGTCTCGCGATACGGCACCTTGGGCGCTTTGAGCACGACTTCGGCGTGGTAACGCTTGCGCATTTTCGAGACCACGACTTCAATGTGCTGCTGTCCGGTGCCGGCGATGAGGAATTCCTTGGTTTGTGGATCGCGGAAGAAGCGCAGCATGGCATCTTCTTCCATCAGTTTGTGGAGGCCAACGCCCAACTTGTCCTCGTCGGCGCGGCTCTTGGGCTCGATGGCGAAAGTGATGGCCGGCTCGGGCAATTGCACCACCGGATAGCGGATGGGCGATGCCTTATCGCCGAGCGTGTCGCCGGTAAGAGTTTCTTTGAGCTTGGCGACCGCGCCGATATCCCCGGCGTGAAGCTCGTGAATGGGGACGGCCTGCTTGCCCTGGATCAGGGAAATGTGGGCGAACTTTTCCAGCGTGTTGCGATTGTAGTTTTGCATCGAAGCGTCGTTCTTCAGCACGCCGGAAAAAACTTTGAAGTAGGATATGCGTCCGGCGAAGGCGTCGGATATGGTCTTGAAGACGAAGACGGAAGGCGGCTCGTTGTCGGTGCCTTTGCGGACGGCCGGCTCGGCGCTGCCATCGGCCGTCCAGCCGGTGAGGGCGTGGTGCTCGCTGGCGGCGGGCGTGTAGTCCACAATGAAATCCATGAGCTCGTCAACGCCGATGTTGCCGAGGCCGGAGGTGAAGAGCACGGGGAAAAGTTTGTCTTCGCGAATGGCTTCGTGGAGCGCGGGGACCAGATGTTCCTCGGGGATGGTGCCGGTTTCAAAAAATTCTTCCATCAACTCGTCCTTGCCCTCGGCGACGAGCTCGACTAATTTTTCGTGGGCTTCCTTGGCGGCAGCGGCCATGTCGGCGGGGATGGGGCCTTCCTTGCCCTTGCCGTTTCCGCCCATCTCATAGGTGTAAGCCTTCATGCGGACGAGATCAACGATGCCGCTGAAACTTTTCTCGGAGCCGATGGGAAGCTGGAGCGGAGTGACGGCGCGGCCGAAGGCGGTGGTGAGCGATTCGAGGACGCGGTTGGCGTCGGAACGCTCGCGGTCCATGCGGTTGACGACAATCATGCGCGGCAGGTCGGCCTCGTTACAGTAATTCCAGACGCGCTGGGTCACGACCTCGACGCCGGCGACGCCATCCACCACGACGAGCGCTGCGTCGACGACGGGCAGCATCATCTTGGCTTCGTGGACGAACATGTTGAAGCCGGGCGTGTCGAGCAGATTGATTTTGGTTTTCCCCCACTCGACGAAAGCGAGGCCGGTCGAGATCGACATCTGGCGGGCGATTTCTTCTTCGTCGTAATCGGTGGTGGCGGAGCCGTCGTCGACGCGTCCCAGGCGCGGCGCGCCGCCGGAGGTGTAGAGCATGGCGGACACGAGTGTGGTCTTTCCGGCGTGCCCGTGTCCGATCAGGGCAAGATTGCGAAGGTTAGCGGCTTCGTACACTTTCACGGATGGTCTCCTTCCGCAGGCTTACGGGAAGGGTGATACGGCCCGGGATGAGGATGAGTACAGGGTACAGTCCAACCCCACATTACCTGCGAAACTTCCGATGCTAACACATGGGGTGGGGAGGATCAAAGACGAAGAGCTGGCCTGAGTTGCACAATGAAAACCCCACTGACGCTGCGGGGTTCTCATGGTGTCGCTTGGAGGTGGTGGTTTGCTCGCGCCCAAAAATTCTGCGGAGCTTCGCTCCGCAGGACGGGGCAGAGCCCCGTCCCCACACATGCCCTAGTCCCTTACCCCATCCATGAACGCGCGCAGCTTGCGGGAGCGCGAGGGATGGCGCAACTTTCTTAAGGCTTTGGCTTCGATTTGGCGGATGCGTTCGCGGGTGACGGCAAACGACTGGCCGACTTCTTCGAGGGTGTGCTCGGAGCCGTCTTCCAGTCCGAAGCGCATCTTGATGACTTTTTCTTCGCGCGGAGTCAGCGTGCGCAGCACCTGCGAAGTCTGGTCTTTGAGATTGACGTTGATCACGGCTTCGGCCGGCGAAACGACGGCGCGGTCTTCGATGAAGTCGCCGAGGTGCGAATCTTCCTCTTCGCCGATTGGCGTTTCAAGGGAGATGGGCTCCTGCGCAATCTTCAGGACCTTGCGGACCTTGGCCACCGGAATGTCCATGCGCTTGGCGATTTCTTCCGACGTGGGCTCGCGTCCCAGTTCCTGCACCAACTGGCGCGAGGTGCGGATCAGCTTGTTGATGGTTTCGATCATGTGCACCGGGATGCGAATGGTGCGGGCCTGATCGGCGATGGCGCGGGTGATGGCCTGGCGAATCCACCACGTGGCATACGTTGAGAACTTATAGCCGCGGCGGTATTCGAATTTGTCCACGGCCTTCATCAGTCCGATGTTGCCTTCCTGAATCAAGTCGAGGAACTGCAATCCACGATTGGTGTACTTCTTTGCAATCGAGACGACGAGGCGCAAGTTGGCTTCGATGAGCTCGCGCTTGGCATGCTCGGCGTCCATGTCGCCCTGGATGATCTCGCGCTGAGTGCGCTTGAGTTCCTGGAACAACAGGCCCGCTTCGGCTTCGAGCTTTTCCAGCTCGCCGCGGACGGTGCGCGACTGCTTCTTATATTCCTTGCGCTGTTCTTCGCTGCGCGTCGCCTCGGCCCGCTTCTCCAGGTTCTGGATCTGGCGGTCGAGCGAGCGCATGCCGTCCACCGTGCGGTTCACGCGGTCGATCAGACGTTTGCGTTCGTTGTTGGTGAAACCGAGGTTGCGCACGGCGAGCGACACGCGCACCACGGCGCGGGCCAGATTGAAGCGGTAACGGCGATAGTCGCGCGGACGTTTCTTCTGGTTCACCGCCGCCAGCTTCTCGACGAAGGGCATGACTTTTTTGTAAAGCTTGTCGAGCGCGTGGATCTTGGCAAGAAATTCTTTCAGGCGGTTTTCTACGATCTCTTCCGTGATTTCCTCTTCGTCGAAGGTGACCAGCTCTTTGATGGAGCGGACGCCCTTCTCGAGATCCTCGCCCAGAGCGAGGAGTTCACGAACCACAATCGGCGAGCGCGAAAGCGCCTTCAGAACGCGGTTTTGCCCCCGCTCGATCCTCTTAGCGATTTCAACTTCGCCTTCGCGGGTAAGCAAAGGCACGGTGCCCATCTCGCGCAGGTACATGCGGACGGGGTCGTTGGTTTTTTCCATGGCGCCGGGGGTCAAATCGAGTTCGACGTCCTCGGAGCCCTCATCTACTTCCTCGAATTTTTTTTCCAGATCGGTCGAAGGCGTCTTCGAGCTTTCGAGTACATCGATGCCTTGGGTTCCGATCGTGGTCAGCAGATCTTCCAGGTCTTCAGGAGAGTGCACATCGTGCGGGATAAGGTCGTTGACCTGGTCATAGGTCAGATATCCCTTCTCTTTGCCTGTGTCGATCAGCTTTTTAATGTCGTCGTACTTGTCATCAAGTGCCAAGCCAGAATATCCTCAGGTCGTCCGCCGATTCCCACCCCACCAAGCCAAAACCGGGCTTGCTGGGGACCCCGGTTCGCGGACGCCAACTTTTCAGCGGTGGGAAATGTTACGGAGTTGTGCGCGAAGCGCACAGACTTCAGAAGTATAGCACGCCGGAGAGTGTTTCCGCCGTGCGCAAGGGTAAGGGTGCGACTGTTTCCGATTGTCCTCAGCCGCCGGTATCTCCTTTTCCGCTAATTCTATTAGATGGCGATGGAGGCCGTTTCGTTACAAAGTTAAGGCGCCGGTGGCGAAACTCCGATCTCCGGCCCAGGCGCCGCAGCCCCTAAAGGGGGCATCCGATTTCGAAGAACTTGCGGTATCGCTGAAGCGATACCCTGATACGAGCCACGCTTGAGCTATGCATGAGCCACGCGAAGTCCGGAGACACGGCAAGCCGCGTCTCTACAGGGGACTAAGATGCCTGGCCATCCGCCTCCCCCAGTCCGGGATCCATCAGGGCGCGCTTGAAGCGAACTTTTTCCTGCAAGAGCGCTTGTCTTTCCTCGAGAGGCAGCACCGGACGCTGCAATGAGCGCTGCACTTCCTCCAGCCGACGCCGCAGATAAATCCTGCGCAATGCGCGCACCGCGCCTTCGACAGTTTCAGGCGTTAGCGGTTCTTCCTCGTGCATCAGGATCGAGGCCAAGAGGCGCCGGTCTTCTTCCGTCTTGGGCAGCGCCATCACGTCCACCGATTCGATCCCAGCTTCCAACAGCGCTTCGATCAGCGACTGCGAGGCCAGGCCCTCATACAGATGTTCCGATTGCAGCGCGAATTGCGCTTGGCGGGCGGGATCGAATTCCTCGTCTTTCCCGGCGGCGCCGTGGCGGGCCGAACCCCGCGCACCGCCGGTTTGCATCTCGGTGGCCGACGCCAATGCCCGGATCAGAATGCGCTCCGCGCCGTTGATTTGCGCTTCCGCCGGAGCTTTAATCTCGGTCGCGGAGCGATTGGTGGCGGCATGTTTCAATTCCTGGCGCAGCACCGCGGAATCGATACCCAACTTTTGCGAAATCTCGAGCGCCAGTTCATCGCGCACGATGCGGCTCGGCACCCGCTGAATGTGCGGCAAAAGATGGTTAACCGCCTTGACCTTGCTGTCCGCGTTTCGCGCTGGAAACAGCGCGCGCGCGCGGTCGATCAGATAATCAAAATATTTTTGCGAGTTCTTGAGCGCCGCGCCGTAAGCGTCCTTGCCTTTGCGCCGGATGAACAGATCGGGGTCGAATCCAGTTTCAAGCGAGAGGACCCTGATGTTGAATTCCTCTTCGACCAGCAGGCCGAGAGTGCGCTCGGTGGCCTTGGCCCCGGCGGTGTCGGGATCGAAGTTGACGACCACGTTCTTGGAGAATCGCCCGAGCAGTTTCGCCTGCAGCTCGGTGAACGCCGTGCCCGAGCTGGCAATCACATTGTGGAATCCGGCCGCGTAGACGGAAATGCAATCCATCTGCCCTTCGACGAGGATGGAGTATTCGAGCTTGCGAATCGCTTCTTTGGCGTGGTCGAGATTGAAAAGCACGCGCGATTTCGAGTAAATCGGCGTCTCCGGAGAATTCAGATATTTCGGCCCAGCCTTTTCATCGGTCGAGAGCGTGCGTCCGGTGAAGGCGATCACTTTACCCTGGTCGTTCGCGATCGGGAACATGACGCGATTGCGGAATTTGGAATAAATGGCCGCGGGCTGCGAGCTGCGAGCTACGGGCTGCGAAGGACCGCCGTCCGCTGTTGGCTGTTCTTCGTTCGCGTCTGGGACCTCAACTGAATTGTTATCAACCGACTTGTCATCCTGAGCGGAGCGAAGGACCTGTTGTGGCTGAGTGCTGAGTGCTGACTGCTGACTGCTGTCTTCCTTCCACGAGAAGAGGCCACACTCGCGCAGCAACTCTTCGTCGAATTCGCGGCGCAGGGCGTCGCGCAGCAGGAAGCCGGAGTCGGGAGCGTAGCCGATGCGAAAGCGGGCAATGGTTTCCGCATCGAGGCCGCGACCCTTGAGGTAGTCGCGGGCATTGGCGCCTTCGGGACGGCGCAGGCAATCCTGAAAAAACGCGGTCGCGCGAACATGCACGTCGAGGAGCGCCATGCGGAGATGGGAATTGCGGGCCTCCTCCGGACTGGAAAAGGTGACCTTGGGCATGGGCACGCCGAGCTTCTGGGCAATGAGCCGGACGGCCTCGGGAAAGGTGATGTTCTCGACCTTCTGGATGAAGGTGAAGACGTCGCCCGACTCTCCGCAGCCAAAGCAGTGATAAAACTGTCGCGTGGCATGGACGGAAAACGAAGGCGTCTTCTCGGAATGAAACGGGCAAAGCCCGGAGAAATTCTGCGCCCCAGCCTTCTTCAGCTTGACGTAGTCACCCACGATGCGGACGATGTCGGCCTGCTGCTTGAGCGTCTCTTTGAAGTTGTCGGACGAAGTTGAAGGCGATGTCATTGAGGGCACACACTAATCCCATGATGATTATGAGGCAGAAAACCGCTGATTCGATTAAAGCGCATCTCAAGCGAGTAGGAAAAGCTGTGGATATCAGAAACTATCGGTTGAGCGGCTAGGAAAACTTGGGTTTAGAGTGTGTTTCATAAATGCTTTTCAGCTCGGAAGGCGCGTCCCTCAGGGGCTAAAGCCCGCATTTTTCCCAGCCCAAACGGCACGGCTGAAGCCGTGCCCTACCCAAAAACCGATTTATGAAACACGCTCTAACAGCCTGCGAGTCCCAACTCTTCTATGAAACTGGGCACCAGGATCGTCTGTTCACGATCGGGGCCGGTGGAAATCATTCCCACTCGCGCTCCAGTTTCCTTTTCGATGAAGGCGAGGTAATCGCGGGCGGCCTTGGGCAATGCCTCGAACGTCCTAGTTTCCTGGGTTGGGCTGGCCCAGCCCGGCATCTTCCGGTAGATGCATTCTATTTTTTCGTAGCCACATGCCTGGGCCGGAATTTCGTCCGTTTCCTTGCCGTCCATCTTATAACCCACGCAGACTGGTATCTCGGTGAGATGGTCGAGCACATCCAACTTAGTAACTACGAGCCAGGAAATACCGTTAATCATGCCCGAGTAACGGAGCAGAGGCAGATCGAGCCAGCCGGTGCGGCGGGGGCGTCCGGTGACGGCGCCGAATTCGTTGCCGCGCTGGCGGAGGTCGTCGCCTTCGGCGCCAAGAAGCTCGCTGGGGAATGGGCCGCTGCCGACGCGGGTGCAATAAGCTTTGGTGATGCCGATGACGGTGTCAATCGCCGTCGGGGGCACGCCGGTCCCGATGGCAACGCCTCCGGAAGTGGCGCTGGAAGAAGTAACAAACGGATAAGTGCCATGGTCGATATCGAGCATGGTGCCTTGCGCACCCTCGAATAGGATCGACTTACCTTCGGCGAGGGCGCGATTCAGCAGGAGGGCGGTGTCGCGGACAAAAGGAGCAAGCTGCCGGGCGGCGGCGGTGTAGTCGCGGAACATCTGGTCGGCATCGAGCGGTTCAGAGTTGAAGAGGGCGTGCGCGATCGTGTTTTTTTCGCGGCAGGCGTTTTCGATGTGGATGCGGAGCAATTCCGTGTCGAGCAGGTCGGCGACGCGCAGACCGCGGCGGCCCATTTTGTCTTCGTAGGAGGGGCCGATGCCGCGCGAAGTCGTCCCAATTTTCACGCGGCCCGGCGCGTTTTCCGATCCCAGTTCCATCATGCGATGGTAGGGCAGGATGACCTGCGCGCGGTTCGAGACGAAAAGGTTACCGTCCACTTTCACGCCGGCGGCGCGCAGGGAAGCCACTTCCTTCAGAAAAGACAAAGGGTCGATCACCACTCCATTGCCGACGACGCTGGTGCACTCGGGCCGCAGAACGCCGCCGGGCACGAGCTGCAGGACGAATTTCTTCCCGTTGACGATGACGGTGTGTCCGGCGTTATGGCCTCCGGCGTAGCGGGCCACGACAGAAAAGGTCCGTGTGAGTACGTCGACAATCTTGCCTTTGCCTTCGTCGCCCCACTGCGCCCCGACAATGACCGCGGTCCTGCCTCTGCTCGTCTTACCTCTGCCCGTATTATTTCCGATCAATGCGAACTCCGCGAACTCCAGTTGGAATATTGCGCGACCGTCAGGCCGCCCCAGGGTCGCACACACTCGTCGCGCCGCTGCTGATGCTGAAATGACTGGAAAACTGGGAAGACCGGCGGAACCGTGTGTACCCATTAGCATACCGAATCGGGCGGTGCAGGAGCAAACCGGAAATCGCTTTTAGCTTTTGGCCTTTGGCTTTTAGCTAAGAGCCAAGAGCATTCTCTCTCCGCCGATCTTGTATTCTGACAGCGTGCCCGAACTCCCCGAGGTCGAGACTATTGTGCGGGGCCTTGACCAGCGCGTCGCCGGAGACGCCATCGAATCTGTCTGGATCGGTTCGAAACGACAACCGCTCAAGTCACCTGCGGGCGTGATTGCTGCAACACTTGAGGGCAAGCGCATCGCGCGCGTGCGACGCGTGGGCAAGCACATCGTGTTCGATCTGGAGGGCGATGCGCAGGCGGCGCAGTGGATCGTCCATCTTGGCATGACTGGGCGCATGGTGGTTTCGGAACCTGCGGCGGAAATTGCCAAGCACACGCACCTGATTGCAAAACTCTCGTCGGGGCGTGAACTGCGGTTCATCGATCCGCGGATGTTTGGCAAGCTAAGTGTTGTTGCGGGAGGCTTCGATCCGGGCGGCGTGGAGCCGCTGGAGGTGAACGAGGAGCGATTCGTCGCGCTGTTTCGCGGACGCAAGACTCCGATCAAGAACGCACTGCTGAATCAGAAGCTGCTGCGCGGCGTGGGCAACATTTATGCCGATGAATCTTTGTTTCGGGCGGGAATCCGTCCGCGGCGGCGGGCGTCGACGATCACGCGCGAGCAATTTGGTAAGCTGCACCGGGCGGTGCGAGAAGTGCTGCGCGAGGCGATTGCGCTGGGAGGATCTTCGATTTCCGATTACGTGGACGCCGATGGAGAAGAAGGATTTTTCCAGTTCCAGCATCGCGTGTATGGCCGCGAGGGAGGATCGTGCCTGGTATGCGGGACCGCGATCCGGCGCATTGTACTGGCCGGACGCAGCAGTCACTATTGTTCAAAATGTCAAAAATAGCCCTAATAGAACGATGGATGGACGATTAGTGGACGGATTGACACTCGCATTGTAAAAAGATAGTCTTTGTCCTTTCTCAAACAGACTGCAGATAGGAATGATATGAGGTTGGAAGTTGCGGGAATTCAGATTCAGCCCAAAGTCGTTGCGCCACTTGACCAGGGTTTTTTGCCGGCGTCGTTGTTTACACGGTGTTATCGAGAATTGTCACCGCCAAACGAGCGGGTGCCGCTGCGTCTGGCGCTCGAGCGCGGCGACGGTTCGATCTCAACTTACAGCATCCCTGTAACGCGGCCAGCGGCAGGCCATCGTGAAGCGACACTTACTCTTGTCGAGCGCACCGTGAAGTTTTTGCTTTGGCAGCGAGGTGGATGGAAACTGACGGTCGGTGGCCCACGGGAGATTGGTGAATTTATTCGGCGGACATACTCTCCCAGCGGAGTTCGCAAATTCGATGCGGAGTTCATGACGGGTGTCTACGAGCGGCCTTTTGAAGTCGTAATCGCTGAAGCTGAAGACGTCCCGGATGCCCAGGAAGGCACTTTTCCACTGGGCCGCCATCTCGATGGGTGCCGTGTGGGTTTTGACCTTGGCGCCAGTGACCGTAAGGCCAGCGCCGTCGTTGATGGACAAGTAGTTTTCAGCGAAGAGATAGTTTGGGACCCGCGCAACGCCGCCAATCCCGATTACCACTACCAGAACATTTTGGATTCGATTCGCCGAGCCGCCGTTCACTTGCCGAGGCTGGATGCCGTGGGAGGCAGCACTGCCGGAGTTATTATCAATAACCGGATGCGCGTAGCTTCACTCTACCGCTCGGTACCGCAGGAGCAATTTGCGGCCAAAATCGCTCCCCTGTTCTTGCGCATTGCCGATGAACTGGGTGTTCCCGTGGAGGTCATCAACGATGGGGAGGTCACCGCGCTGGCCGGTTCCATGTCGCTCGGGGAAAATTCCATACTGGGTATCGCGATGGGATCAAGCCAGGCGGGTGGTTACGTGGATCGCGAGGGCCATGTCACGGGATGGCTTAATGAGCTGGCGTTTGTGCCCATCGATTACCGCCGCGACGGACCACAAGACGAATGGTCGGGGGACTGTTGCGGCGTACAGTATTTTTCGCAACAGGCCACAAACCGTCTTTGCGTCGCGGCCGGAATGAATTTTCCCGCCCAAATGGACTTGCCCAATAGGCTAATTGCTTTGCAGGAAAAAATGGACGCTGGAGATCCGCTCGCGGCACAAGTTTATCAAACGATCGGTGTCTATTTGGGTTACGGCATTGCCCATTATGCGGATTTTTACGATTTGAAACACGTTTTAACTCTTGGTCGTGTCACCACGGGAAAGGGTGGTGAGATCATTTTGGCAATGGCACAGGAAGTACTGAAGAAGGAATTCCCGGAAATCGCATCCTCCCTATCCATTGTGCTTCCCGACGAGAACAATCGTCGGGTGGGACAATCCATCGCTGCCGCCAGCTTGCCGAGAATCATGAGGGATAAAAAATGAAACTGAGCCAACCTAATGCGGAAATATGGTCGCCGGATGGTGCGGATGAACAGAAGGCTTTCGCCCGCGTTACGCACATGGCAATTGCGGCACACCAGGATGATGTCGAAATCATGGCGTTGGATGGAATCCTGGCTGGTTTTGGCAATCGTGGGTTTATGGCAGTAATTGCTACCAACGGCGCGGGCAGCCCCCGCGTCGGACGCTATGCAAACTATAGCGACGAGCAAATGCAACTCGTACGCCGGCTGGAACAGAAAAAAGCGGCTTTTGTTGGGGAATACTCGGCCGTCGCGTTTCTCGACCACACCAGCGCGACTGTAAAACATGGTACTGACCACGCGCCCAAGCATGATTTGAAAAGCATTTTGACAGCCTGTCGCCCCGAGATTGTCTATACCCATAATTTGGCCGACAAGCACGATACGCACGTCGCCGTAGCCCTGCAGACGATTGCGGCGATCCGGGAACTGCCCAAGGGGGAATGTCCTAAAAAGCTCTATGCATGTGAGGTCTGGCGTGATCTCGACTGGCTGGCAGATAGCGATAAGGTCGTCTTCAATTTTGGCAAATTCGACAATATTGCCTCATCCCTGGTAGGCGTTTTTGATTCCCAGATCGCGGGCGGTAAGCGCTACGACCTGGCAACCATGGGACGGCGTCGCGCAAATGCCACTTACTTTGAGAGTCATGCAGTAGATACTGCGGAGTGGATCAATTTCGGTATGGATCTCACTCCTCTGATTCAAAACACCCAATTGGATCCCACCGAGTACGTCAAGACATTTATCCAACGTTTCACTGAAGAAGTGAGCGCCAGGATTAGAAAATTTGGGCCGGGCAAACAGTCTTAAACGGGAATTTCCGTTAAACTGATGCAGGTAATGGTTGCCAGGTTCACAGCCGCAGGGCGATTTTCCCGGCTGCCTCTTTCGAGCCGATAACGCGATGCACTTCAACGTCAACGCGGACATTCCACTTCGTTATCCATTGATCGAGGAGTGCTCGATCTTCAGTATTCGCCGTAATTCATCATGAATAAAATATCAATTGGAGTGGATCTCGGCGGCACGAACTTGCGCATCGCAGTCGTGGACGAGCAAGGCATGCTGGTCGAGAAAGTCACGCTCGGCACCAAGGTTTCTCTGGGGCGCGATCACGTCATCGGCGACATGTGTGACGCCATCCAGCGTGTGTTGGAGAAATACAAGCGCTCCGCCCCACTGTTGGGAATCGGCATCGGTGTGCCCGGCATCATCGACATGCAAACTGGCCTGGTGCGCAAATCGCCCAACTTGCCGGACTGGATCGACTATCCAGCTGGCGCCACCATTGAGCGGCGCCTCAAGACCGTTGTGATCCTCGAAAACGACGCCAATGTCGCGGCGCTCGGGGAAAAGTGGCTGGGGGCGGCCAAGGATTTTGACGACATGGCGATGCTGACGCTCGGTACCGGCGTGGGTGGTGGACTGGTGCTGGGGGGCAAGATCTGGTACGGCGCGAACGGCATGGCCGGGGAGTTTGGTCATGCAACGGTGGAGCCGGATGGGCAACTTTGCGGCTGCGGGAACCGAGGATGCCTGGAGGCGTGCGCTTCGGCGACGGCAGTGGTCCGCATGGCGCGCGAAGCGATTGCGAAGAATGGCGCGACGGCGCTGGCGCGCGCGGCAAACTCCGATGCGGAGTTAAGCGCGGAAACGATCTACAATCTCGCAATGCAGGGTGATGAAGATGCGCGCCGCATTTTCAGCTACGTGGGACGTTGTTTGGGAATTGTGCTGGCGATGCTGGTGAATTCCTTGAACCTGCCGATTTACGTGATTGGCGGCGGAGTTTCAAACGCGTGGGAAGCGTTTTCGCCGGCGATCTTCGCGGAGTTACGGCGGCGATCCATGGTGTACGCCGCCACGGCGCCACACGATTTTTTGTCCACCAGAGAGGACGCTTCCGCGCAGGTGCAGGCTGGCCACGGCCACAAGACCATCATTACCCGCACCTTGCTCGGAAGCGATGCCGGCTTGTACGGCGCGGCCCGGCTGCCGATGCTCGCGGAAGCACGGCGCTAGAACGACTAACTTGCCGGTAGAGCGCCGGGCGTCCGCGCCTGGCGGGACCCTTTGACTTTGCTCAGAGCAAGCTCGCGAGGCGACTGTCGCTCCACTGGATGACTCAATGCGCGGTTCGCGGTTTTTGCTCCCGACGCGGCGGTTTTCAGCTTGGCCACTTCCAGCAGAGTGAGGTTGCGCCAATCTCCCGGCGGCACATCGAGCGCGAGCGGGCCGTACTGCACGCGCCGGATTTTCTCCACGTGGTGTCCTACCTCTTCAAACATTTTTCGCACCTGGCGGTTGCGGCCTTCAATGATGGTCACTTCCAGCCACGGGTTATCGCCTTCGCGGATGAGTCGGATTTTTGCCGGAGCGGTGCGCACGCGGCGGCCGCCTTTTTCAGCAATGGAAACTCCGCGGCGCAGCTTGTCGAGCTTGGCCTCGTCGGGCTGGCCGGCGACTTTCACGACGTAAGTTTTGGCCACGTTGGACGACGCTTTCATCAGAGCGTTGGCGAGCGCGCCATCGTTGGTCATTAGCAGAAGGCCTTCGCTGGCCCAGTCCAGGCGGCCCACGGGATACACGCGGCCCTTCACTTTTTTCACCAGGTCCATCACGGTGGGGCGCTTTTTCTCGTCGCTGACCGTGGTCACATATCCCTTGGGCTTGTTGAGCGTGATGTAAGTGAAGCGCTCGGGGCCGTGAAGCAGTTTGCCATCCACACGAATGTGGTCTTCGCCGGGATCGGCTTTCGTGCCGAGCTCGGTGACTATCTGACCGTTGACCTGCACGCGTCCGGCGGCGATCATTTCTTCGGCCTTGCGGCGGGAGGCCACTCCGGCGACGGCGATAATTTTTTGCAGGCGTTCGGCTGGCATAAATGGCTACTCCGGCTTAATGGTAGCTGGCGCTTCGGTTTCCTCTTCTTCGGGCGCGAGTTCGGGCTCCGCGCTTGCAGCGGGACTTTCGGTTTCGGATACTGCTTCGGAAGAACTATCCTCAGCAGAAGAATCCTCCCCGGCGCTCAAGGGTAAACTCAAAGACTCTTCCTCAGGCTTATCTTCACTCGGAGGCAAGTCGCTCTGGAACGACTCGGCCAGCAGTTTCTCGAATTCCTCCATGCTGGGCAGTTCGGCGATGTCCCGCAATCCGAAGCGCAGGAGAAACTCCTTACTGGTTTTGTAGAGAATGGGGCGTCCGATTACCGCTTTTCTGCCCGCCGTTGTAATCAGCTTGCGGTCGAGCAGCGTCGCGATGACTCCGCCGGAATCGACGCCGCGGATTTCGCCGATCTCGGGCAAGGTGACCGGCTGCTTATAGGCGATGACGGCCAGCGTTTCAAGCGCCGGAAGCGACAGCCGGAAGGGCAGTTTCAGGCTCTTGGCGAAAGCGCGTACCACGTCGTGCTGCTCGGGCTTGGTGGACATGCGGTATCCGCCGGCGACCTGGCGGATTTCGATGCCGTGGTCCGAGCCGGAGTAATCGGCGATGAGTTCTTCGAGCGTGGCGCGGATGCGCGACTTCATTTCGGCGGCATCGGCTCCCGGGAGTTTCCGCGAGCAGCGATTCCTTCACCAGCGAAAAAATCTGGTCGAGGGAAATGGGATTTTCCGCCGCGTAAATGATGGCTTCAAGTTGGGGTCTAAGACTCATAAATCGGTTCTCAGTTCTCAGTTTCAGTTCTCAGTTCTCAAAAAAGCCCATCGGCAGCTGGCTCTTACTGAAACCGGGAACTGAAACTGAGAACTTCTTTTCTATCTCCAATCGTCGCGCACCGCGGCTTGCTCGGTCATCACTTCTTCGAAGTGGGAATGCTTTCTCACCAGCACTTCGCCGAAGACGTGTTCTTGCCGCACCTGGATCGCCTGCAACCGGACCAGTTCCAGCAACGCCAGAAACATGCAGACCAGCGCCGGCCGCGACTGCACATTGCGCAGCATCTGCTTCAGCCGCATCGGGCGATCTTCCAGAGTCGAGCCGCCGGTGCAGGTACTGGATCATCTGGCCGACGGTGACGGTCTCTTCGTCCACTTGCAGCATGGGCCGGGTGCGCGCGCGGTCCAGAATCTGCTGGAAGGTCTTGACCAGGTCGATGACATCGGCGGCCAGCTCGGGCTCTGTGCCCTCGGCGTCCATGAACTCGCGGATCGCCGGATTGCTCAGCACCGCGTCTTCAATCTGCTGTTTCTGCAGGAGCATTTGCGCCGCGGACTTGAACTTTTCGTGCTCGAGCAGGCGGTTGACGAGTTCGTTGCGCGGATCTTCCTCGCGCGCCGTCGGGAGCGAGCGGGTCGCGCGGCAGCAACATCTTCGACTTGATGTGGATCAGCACCGCCGCCATGTAGATAAACTCGGAGGCGACGTTCACGTCGAGTTCGCGGATGCGCTCGACATAAGTGAGGTACTGCGCCGTGATCCTGGCGATGGGAATGTCGTAGATGTTGATGTCCTGCTTGCGGATCAGGTCGAGCAGCAGGTCGAGCGGGCCTTCGTAGATTTCGCCGAGCGCGATGGCGAAGGGAAAATCGCTGGCATCGTCTTTAGCGGACTTGTTTTGAGCAGACTTGTTCTTAGCGACCTTATTCTCAGCCGACGCGTTCCCGTCCGGCACGGGCGCAGCCGGGCCTTGCCCGGAAGTTTCGACTGGAGTCTGTTCTGATATGGGTTGAGACAAATCGGTCACTTCGTGGAATCCTTCGCCGGTTCATCGTTCGAACTATAATCCAGGCCCATGGAACTGCGGACTTCGTCCATCGTGGCGCCCGCGACCTCACGAGCGCGGGCCGAGCCTGCTTCCAGAATATCCCAGGCGAGGCGCGGATTGTCCTCGTATTTTTTGCGCCGCTCCTGCATGGGATTGAGGATCTTTACGATGGCATCGGCGACCCAGCTCTTGCACTCGATGCAGCCGATTCCGGCCGAGCGGCAGCCTTCGTTCACCTTCGCCATCGTCTCTTTGTCTTTGCCGTTGAATATTTTGTGCAGGTCGCCCACCGGACACACGTCGGGATTGCCGCGATCGGTGCGTCGTATGCGGGCAGGATCGGTGACCATCGTCTTCAGTTTTTGCCGCACCACCGGCTCGGGGTCGGTCAGCAGTAGCGCGTTGCCGTAAGACTTCGACATCTTGCGGCCGTCGGTGCCCGGCAGGCGGGGAGCAGGCGTCAGCAGCGCCGCCGGTTCGGGGAAAGATAGTTTCGCGCTTTTTGTCATTGAAGCCTCCGGCATAAAACCCGTTGAACCGCCGCGCGATCTCGCGTGTCAACTCGACGTGCGCCACCTGGTCTTCGCCGACCGGAACCACGTCCGCCTTGTAAATCAAAATATCCGCCGATTGCAGCACGGGATAACCGAGAAATCCGTATGTGCCCAGGTCTTTTTCCTTGATGTTTTCCTTCTGCTCTTTGTAGGTCGGGACGCGCTCCAGCCAGCCCAGCGGAGTGATCATCGAGAGCAGCAGGTGCAATTCCGCGTGCGCCGGCACATGCGACTGGATGAACATCACGCACTTCGCGGGATCGAGCCCCGCCGCCAGCCAGTCCAGCAGCACCTCGACGGAATTTTCCTTCAGGCGCGAAGTGTCGGCGTAGTCGGTGGTCAGCGCGTGCCAGTCGGCGATAAAGAAAAAGCAGTCGTACTCGTCCTGCATGCGCACCCAGTTTTCGAGCGCGCCCACGTAGTTACCCAGGTGCAGCTTGCCCGTCGAGCGCATTCCGCTCAGCACGCGTTTTTTAGAAGGAGTTGCCATTCAGAATTTCACCAGCATCGAGAGGTAGAAGTGAATAAACGGGCGGATCAAGCTGCCGAGCAGCCCTCCGCCGAGATAGACCAGCGCCAACAGTCCGAAAATGCCGATGCGGTCGTAAACCGGCAGCACGGAATCCGGTAAAAAATGACGCAGCACGTGGCTGCCATCGAGCGGCGGAACGGGAATCAGATTAAAAACCGCCAGAACGATGTTGATGATCATGAGTTCAAACAGCAGCATCGCGATGGGCGTCAAAGCCGAATCGGAAGCAACGCCGTCGAATCCACGCAACGTCATTCCCATGACAACACCGCGTCCGGAGGCCGATGAAAGCGAGATGCCGCCCAGCAGCAGAAGCGCGCCCGTGGCGACGATGAAGTTGCTGACGGGACCGGCCACCGAGACCAGAATATCGTCGAGCATGGGATTGCGGAAATTGCGCGGATCGACTGGCGTCGGCTTGGCCCAGCCGAGCAACGGAAAACCGGTGATGGCGGCGACCAGCGGCATCACGATCGTGCCAATCGGATCGATATGGTGAATCGGATTCAGCGAGACCCGTCCCAACATGCGCGCCGTGGGATCGCCGCAGCGCGACGCAGTCCAGGCATGTGCGGACTCGTGCACGCTGATCGCAAACAGGAACGCGATCATCTGATAAATGATTTCAACGATTCTCGGCGTCATGGGTGGTGAACCATGATTCTAACAAAGGAGCCGCGAGCTACGAGCTGCGAGCCAAGAGTTACAAGCTACGAGTGCATAGGAGAACGTCGAAGCGAGGAAGGGAAAGGTTAAAGAGGTGGTTGCTCGGGGCCGTTCTCGATCTATTGCCCGGCGCGCGCGGGTGAGACGACCAAACGTCCGGAGGCTCGCTTCTTGCTGTCGCCCTTGTCGTGCTGGTAGAGCAGCGAGAGGGTGCCTTCGGGGGACGCGGTGGCGCCGGCGAGTTCCGCGGCCAGGGCCTGATAGGAGCGGCCGATTTCGTGGTTCCCCTGCTCGGCCACCGGGCTGCCCTTGTCAATCGCGGGTCCGATGAGCTGGAAGCTGTTGGGCACCTTCCAGAGCACCTTGCAATTTGTGGCTTTCTCCACATCGTCGTCGGAGAAGCCGGGAATCTTTTTGTAGCGGTTGAGCACGAGGCGCAGGCGATCGGGGCCAGTGCCTTGCTGCAGGAAGTCGTGGATCCGGCCCGCGCTCCAAAGGGAAACGACGTCGGTCTGCGCGACCAATAGCACGGCGTTCGAAAGGTCGCAGATGGTCTGCACCGTCGCATCCATGCGGCCGGAGCAATCGAGCACGACAAAGTGATACTGGCCCACCAGCAAGTCGAAGAGGCGGGCCAGTTCCGACGCGGTCGGAACGCCGCTGTGCGGTTGCTGCGCGCCGGCCAGCAGATGAAGGCCGCTGCGATAGGGCGTCATCAGGCCATCGAGCAGCGAAGTATCCATGCGATGCAGGTTCTGCAAGGCATCAACCAGCGTGAACTGGGGCCGCAGATTCAGTTGCAGGGCACAGTGGCCGATGGGAGCGAAATCCACCAGCACCACACGCCCGTGGGTTTCCTGCAAGGCGACGGCGGTATTCACAGCGGTGGTGGTGGCGCCGGCCCCGCCCTTGGCGTTCAGGAAAGTGAAGATACGGGCCTTGCTGGAACTGCGCTGGGCGCGGCTCAACGTGGCCGAGAAGCGGGTGAAGGCTTCGATTAGGGCTTCGCGGCTGGAGGCATGGTCCAAAAACTCTCGCGCGCCGGCCCGCATGGCAGAAACAATGTTGGTGGGCTGGCTCATTTCGCCCACGGCAAAAATCGTGACTTCGGGAATACTGCCGTGGATCAGTTCGATGGCGCGGATGGCGCGCTGCGGATTTTTGGGATCGATACTCACCAGGGCGACTTCGGCATGCTGGTCCTGCAATTGACGCAGGACGGCGTCGCTCGGCCCCGCCGGGAACCCGACGTGGCTCAATACCGTGCGGGCCAGGTTGGTGCTCTCGACCCGGCTGTGCAGTACGACGGATTGTTCGCGGTCCTCGGTGAGGAGGGCGACGGCGATCCCGGGCATGACTCGCTTCTCGGTGTTCATTACCATGCTACGAACTTCCAGTGCCGAGGCCAAATGACCTTCGTAATGGAAGGCGGCCTCGGACGAAGCGGCGGGTCAATCGGCCAATCTGCAATCGGGGAAGGATGTCCCGCCAAGCTGCTAGTTTCACCGATTGTAAGGCAAAGGGTGGCGCTTGAAAAGACGAGCAAGGGCAACGTTCTCAAAGGGCAAATATTTTTTGTTGGCGGGGATCGCACCTTGGTTGGAGCGCAAACGCAAAGTATCTTGGCCGGCATCCTGTAGCCCTGCCGCCGGAAACGAAGATTAAGGGCCTCAAGATTGAATAGGTTGTGGGCCATCAGTTAGCTGAACCGCCCGCCTTCAGATTTGCCCCTCTCAGGGTAAAATAATCGGGAGTCCCTATGAAAAATTCCGCCATGTCCCGCCCGCTCTATGAAGTTGATCCGGAGATTTCGAACGCTATTGACAACGAAGCTCGCCGCCAACATGAAGGGCTGGAGCTGATTGCTTCGGAAAACTTTGTGAGCGAAGCGGTGCTTGAGGCTGCCGGGTCCGTGTTCACCAACAAATATGCGGAGGGGTATCCCGGCAAGCGGTATTACGGCGGATGCGAGTTTACCGACGTGGTGGAAGAACTGGCGCGCGAGCGGGCCAAGAAACTCTTTGGCGCGGAGCATGTGAACGTACAGCCGCACTCGGGATCGCAGGCCAATCAAGCCGCCTACTCGGCGGTGCTCCAGCCGGGCGACACGATTCTAGGCTTGAATCTTGCCCATGGCGGGCACCTCACGCATGGACATCATCTGAATTTTTCGGGCAAGACCTACAAGATCGTTCCCTACGGCGTGACCAGGGAAACGGAGACGATCGATTACGACGAACTGGAAAAGATCGCCACAGCGGAGCATCCGAAGCTGATTATTGGCGGCGGCAGCGCTTATCCGCGGACCATCGATTTTGCCCGCATGCGTCAGATTGCAGACAAAGTTGGCGCGCTCTATCTGGTGGATATGGCGCATTTCGCGGGACTGGTGGCGGGAGGAGCGCATCCATCGCCGGTGTCGCACGCGCATATCGTGACTTCGACCACGCACAAAACGCTGCGCGGGCCGCGCTCGGGGATGATCCTAAGCAAGCAGGAATTTGCGGCGGCGATTGATAAGACGGTCTTCCCCGGAACGCAGGGAGGGCCGCTGGTGCACATCATTGCGGCCAAGGCAGTGTGCTTCCTCGAAGCATCGCAACCTAGTTTCCGCGACTACGCGCGGCAGATCGTGGCCAATGCGAAGACGCTGGCCGAGACGCTGGCCGCCGATGGCTATCGCATCGTCTCCGGTGGAACGGACACGCACCTCATGCTGGTGGACGTGTTCGCAAAGGGCATGCTGGGGAGCGAGGCAGAGAAGGCGCTGGGCGTGGCCGGCATTACGGTGAATAAGAATGCGATTCCGTTCGATACGAACCCTCCGATGAAGCCTAGCGGCATTCGCATTGGCACTCCGGCGATGACCACGCGCGGCATGAAAGAAGCGGAGATGCGGCAGATTTCGCACTGGATTGCGGAAGCGCTCAATCATCGGACGGACGCCGCCGTGCTCGCGAAAATCCGCAAGCAAGTGCTGGGGCTGGCCGAGGAGTTTCCGCTGTATGCCGAGCGGCGCGCCCAGGCGCAGGCGGGAATCAGGATCTGACGATTACCCTTCAATTCTCTGTCCCCCTCTATGCCCCCTGTGGTTAAATTCAATTTGTGAAAGTAGCCATCGACATCCGGCGCATGACGGAATTCGGGGTTGGCACCTATATCCGGAACGTGGTGCGCACGCTGGCGCGGCTCGACCGCGACAGCACGTACTTTCTCATCGGATCGCCGGAGAAGGTGGCGGAATGCGGCGCGCTGCCGCCGAACTTCCACGCGGTGGCGCTGGAGGGCGGCGACGACACGCTGAAAGGGAATCTCGCGTTCCGGGCGATCGTGCGGCGTCTGGAGTGCGACCTGGTCCACATTCCACACCTGTTCTGGATCCCGCGCGGCCTGGGTTGTCCCTATATTCTGACCGTACACGATCTGTTGGAGCACATGTATGGATTGCACGACGCTTCCAGTTTGCGGCGCAGCCTGTATTTTTATATGACGCGGCGCGCATTGCGCAGGGCAGCGCGCGTGATCGCCGTATCGCAATTCACCCGGAATGAAATCGAAAAACTGGTGGCCATTCCCGATGCGCGCATCGAAGTGGTGTACAACGCGATTGACGAGCGATTTCTGCGCGGCCATGCCAGCGCATCGGACCGCGAACTGATTGCCCAGCGCTATCTGGTGAACTATCCGTTCATTTTGTATGCGGGCGCGATCCGGCCCCACAAAAATGTGGTGCGCATCATCGAGGCGTTTTCGGCGCTGAAGAACGAATTGCAGAAGGAGCAGCGGTTCCCGGACCTGAAGCTCATCATCATTGGGGACGATCTTTCCAGCCATCCACGGCTGCGGCGCACGGTGGTGCGCAGCGGCGTGCAGAACGACGTGCGTTTTCTGGGATTCGTGCCCATCGAAGTGCTGCGCATCTTTTACGATGTAGCCAAGATATTTGTGTTTCCATCCCTCTACGAGGGATTTGGATTGCCGCCCCTCGAAGCGATGGCCTACGGAACTCCGGTGGTCGCTTCGAACACTTCGAGCCTGCCCGAAGTTGTGGGGAACGCGGCGTTGCTGGTGAATCCAGAAAACGTGTTTGAGATCCGGCGAGGGTTGCAGCGCGTTCTGCTGGATCCGGCGCTGCGCGCGCAGATGAAAAAACGCGGCTACGATCAAGCGCAGCGATTTTCCTGGACGAATTCGGTGTCGAGGATACTCGAGATTTACCACGAAGTGGCGGACGGCCGTGTTTCCCGCGGGGTGGCGGCGGACTGAAAGTGTTCTTGCCCCTGTAGCTTGCTCTCGTATAATGAAAATTCCCGCGATGAATTCCGGCCCTACGCGCAATCTCGAACAGCCGTCAACCAAGAGCACGATTCAATCGGCAACGATCTCCCCGACAACGGCCCGTCCCGAGGGATTGCTTGCGGACTGGCGAATTTCCGTGCTGGCGTTGATTGCGCTGTGGGCGGTCATCTACATGGCCGGACTCTCGCGTCCTCCATTGCTCGACGACGTCGACACGATACACGCCGAAGCGGCGCGCGAAATGCTGCTCCGCCACGACTGGGTGACGTTATACACCAACGGCTTCCGCTATCTGGAAAAAGCTCCGCTGATATATTGGAGCCTGGCCGCCAGCTACCGCATCTTTGGCATCGGCGACTGGAGCACGCGTTTGCCCCTGATGCTCGGCGTGCTGGCACTGGTTTTCGCGACGTATCATTTGGGCCGGTATGCTTACGGGGAAGCGGGCGGCTTGTATGCGGGAGTGGCGCTCGTGACCTCGCTCGGCCTGTTTATTTTCACGCGCTTTCTGATTCCCGAGGTGCTGGTCGCGCTGTGGCTTACGCTCGGGTACTACTTTTTTTTGCGGTCGCTCGAAGAAGAACGGCCTTCGCACCTCGCCTGCTGGGGATTCGCCGCGACATGCGCCTTGAATGTGCTCACCAAAGGCCTGATTGGCCTGGTGTTTCCGGCGGGAGCGATCGGGCTTTATCTGCTGCTGACGGGGAATTTACGGCGCTTGCTAAAGTTGCGCCTGGTTTCGAGCACGCTCGTGTTTTTCGCCATCGCCGCGCCGTGGCACATTCTGGCGGCGCTGCGCAATCCGGCACAGGGCCAGGCGCGCGGATTTCTGTGGTTTTATTTCATCAACGAACATGTGATGCGCTTCCTGAACAAGCGTGTGCCTCCTGGGTACGACACCGTGCCTCTCGCAATCTTCTGGGGACTGCTGCTGGCGTGGCTTTTGCCTTGGAGCGTGTTTCTGCCGCAGACACTGCGCGACGTTCCGGCTGCGCCTTCGCGAATTGCGCAGCGCGCTGGCCCGCGGACAGCGGGCGAACCTTCTGTTTTTTCTTTGGGCGTTCGTCATCGTATTGTTCTTCAGCTTTTCGACCCGGCAGGAGTACTACACGATCCCCGCTATACCGGGCATGGCGCTTTTGATGGGCGGTTGGCTGGCCCGCGAGTCCGCAGCGACGGCGAGCGCGTCGGATCGCCGCGCGGGAAGAATTTCCTCGATCGTCCTATTTGCTTTCGGTGTGCTTGGGTTCGTGGCCGGAATGTACCTTTTATTTGTTTCCCATCGGCCCGTCCCTGGGGCCGACTTGGCGGACCTGCTCAAAAAAAATCCGCAGGATTACGATTTCTCGCTGGGGCATGTGCTGGATTTGACGCCGCTCGCCCTGGGCGCGTTTCGCGGCTCGCTCTTCGGAGCATCTTCTGGGCTGCTTCTCGGCGCCGGATTGAACTGGATCCTGCGGCGGCGCGGCCGGCCTTTGGCCGGCAATGTTGCGCTCGCCGCGATGATGATTGTGTTGCTCGCCTGCGTGCATTCCTCGTTCAACACATTCTCGCCGATCCTTTCTTCGTACAATCTCGCGGAGGCGGTCCGAAAACAGTTCCGTCCCGGCGATGTGATCGTGATCGACGGCGAGTACCACCAGGCTTCCACGCTAAATTTTTATACCGGGGTACAGGTACACGTCCTGCACGAACCGAGCGGAAATTTATGGTACGGCGCGAAATTTCCGGACGCGCCGCATATTTTCGAGACCCGGGAATCGCTGGCGGCGTTGTGGAGCGGCCCGGCGCAGGTGTTCCTGTGGACCGACCAGGACGACCCGAAAGAACTGCGCGGCTTGACATCTTTTGTATTGGCGCGCAGCGGAGGAAAATCCATTTATAGCAACCGGCAGCCAGGCGAGGCCCATCCGTGACCCGGTTTGTCCATCTCTTCGCTGCGTTCGGCCCGCTGACCAAGTTCTTCCTGATGGTGGCCCTTATCGGGACCCTGAGTTCCTCCATCTTTCTTCTGCTCGTGCTGGTTGCCGCCGCCCGCTATTGCCGGAGAGCTGCGGCGCAAAAGCGGGCCGCGCTCGCCACGCCTGCCACCAAGCTGCCGCCCGTCTCCATCTTGAAGCCCGTTCACGGACTCGAACCCAAGCTGGCCGAGAACCTGGCCAGCTTTTTCGAGCAGGACTATCCCGAATTTGAAATCGTGATCGGCGCTCGCGACGCTGCCAACCCGGCGCTCGCCGTGGCCCGCGAAGTCTGTGCGCGCTACCCGCATGTTCCCAGCCGCATTGTGCTCTCCGGACCGCCGATTTGGCCGAATGCAAAGGCCTTTTCGCTCGACAAAATGATTGCGGACGCCCGGCACTCCTTCCTAGTCCTCAGCGACAGTGACGTGCTGGTCGAGAACGGCTTGCTCCGCAATATTGTGCCCCCGTTGCTCGACCCCGCTAACGGCGCCGTGACCTGCGTCTATCGCGGCATTCCCGCCGGAGACCCCGCTTCGCTGCTGGAGGGCTTGGGCATGTCGGTGGAAATGACTTCCGGTGTGCTCGTCGCCGACATGCTGGAGGGAATGCGCTTCGCGCTCGGCATCGTCATCGCCCTGCGCCGCGATGTTCTCGACGCCATCGGCGGCATCCGCATGACGGCCAACTATTACTCCGACGATTTTGTCCTGGGCAACGAGGTGTGGAAGGCCGGATACAACGTGGTGCTTTCGCACTACAAGGCAGGCCACGTCCTGTTGCCACGCGGGTGGTGGCAGACCATCGGCGATCAACTTCGCTGGATGAAGAGCACGCGCTATTCCCGCCCCGCTGGACATGTCGGCACCGGACTCACCTACGCCGTGCCGTTTGGGCTGTTAGGATGGATCGCGGCCATGGCGGCAGGCGCTCCGGCGCTGGCCTGGCTGCTGCTGGGCGCGGCTTGGATCAATCGCTCCCTTCAGTCCGTGGTGGTCGGATGGGGCGTCATGGGCGACACCCGGGCGCTCGAATACTGCTGGCTTTATCCCCTGCGCGACCTGCTCGGCTTCGCCCTGTGGATTGGCAGCTTCACCAGCCGCAATTTTCAATGGCGCGGCGAACCCTACCGTTTCAACCCTGGCGGCGGCATCACTCCAAAACTCCGGCCCGCAGTGGATGCCACCGCGCCGCCTCCGCATTGATCCCGCACGCTCGCCGCCTCACCGGCCAGGGCCTTGCCGCATCACTGGCGTCAGTCGCCCGTCTTTCAGATGGAACCAATCGCCCCGCCAGAAAATCTTGTTCCCGGCAAAACTCAGGGCCCATACCACGGGCGCAATCAAGTCCCGCAGCGGCAGCAAGAAAATAGTGCGAAACAATTCTTTGCGAAAAATCTGGCGGTCGTGGAGCACGGACTCGGCGGCGACGAACCCGACGGCGAACCGCGCGGCGAACGTCATCGCCAATAGCAGCCACGCCCACGCAGCGCCACGTGCCGCGAGCAGCGTCAATAATGCCCAGGGCAGGCCGAAGGTGAAGAGCAGGCCGGAGTATCCCCAGCGGCGAGCATCTCGAATGGTTCGCGACCAGCGCAGTTGATGACGGAAAAACTGCCGCAGCGTGTAGGCAGGTAAAAATGTTGTGACAGTCGCGGCGCTGAGTTCGACTCGTTTTCCGGTGGCGGCGATGCGGTGGCCGAGTTCGTAGTCGTCGGCCAGATAGTCCAGAAGTGCTTCAAAGCCGCCGATGGCTTCGAGGTCGCGTCGTCGAAATGCCAGCGTGGATCCCAATCCGAAGTGCAATCCTTTTTCTAGAAATCTTGCGCTCAGAACACCGAGGACAAAATCGGTGGCGATGCCCAATGCTTCGAGGCGCGAGCCGAGGCTCGAACTTGCGGCGGTCAGGCTGGCAACACCGCGGTAAAGGCAGGTCACGAGTCCCACGGAAGCGTCGGCAAGCGGCGTGACCACCTGCCGCAAATAGTCCGAAGGGACGCGGATGTCGCTGTCATTCACCAACAGAAGCTCGTAACGTGCCGCGGACAACATCTGCGCCAGACTACTAACTTTGATATTTGCGCCCAGAATGCGGTCGCACACGATCAGCTCAATCGGAAGATTAGGATATTTTTCCTGCAACTTCCGCACAACCTCGATGGCGGGATCGCCGGGATCGCCGACCCCGAAGATCAATTGAATTTGAAATTGGGGATAATCTTGCTCGCAGTAGCTGCAAAAACTCTCCCATATCTCAGGATCAACGCCTTTCAAGGGCTTGAGGATGGAAATCGGTGGCAGCTGATTTTCGGGCAGCCGAGGCTGCTCGAGTTTCTTGCGCCTGTCGCCAAGGAAGCTCGCCAGCGAAAGCGCGGACAGGAAATAGAAAAACAAACAACATATAGTCCCAATCGCGGCTGCAACTTCGAGCACTGCTCTTGCTGTGAATGGCGGCAGCGGCATTAGCACC
Organism: uncultured Acidobacteriaceae bacterium; assembly: GCA_963827765.1. Classification (GTDB taxonomy): domain Bacteria; phylum Acidobacteriota; class Terriglobia; order Terriglobales; family Acidobacteriaceae; genus Acidiflorens. The sequence goes on along the minus strand of CAWHBX010000002.1, from coordinate 1,359,380 downwards.
ATCTTAACTCGTAGCGCAGGTGTTTCTCGCTCGCGATCCGGCCCCTTACTTTACCGTGACCTCGACGATCCGCAGATCGGGATAGGCGTGGTTCCACTGGGCGGAAATGTTCTCAAAGGTCAGGCGGAAAGGTTTGCTCTGGCCGGGCGCGAGCGGCGATAGCTTCAGGTCCACGGCTTCGTCGTACGGGCCACCCGTGACGAGAACGCGGAGGGGAAGTTCTTCGCGCTGTGCCATCTGTCCCATGTCGTCCTTGAACGTGATCTCGGCCACGGCGTGGATGACGGTCTTATCGCCGGCGTTGGTGATGGATCCATCGAGATAGCTGACGGTTGCGCCCACAAAATTCTGCGCGGCGCTGGTCTTTAAGTCCGAAATTTTCAGGTTCGCGGCATAGGCTGGAGGCGGGGCGGGCTTCTTCTGCTCGGCACGGAAAATCAGCGCGAGAATGCCGACCACGATGCCTACGATGACGATCCCGACGAGAATCGGACGGAGGCTCGACGCTGGCGGCCCCGTCGGGGAAGTTACGTTCGGCTGGATCAGGCTGTCCATGGCGGGATTGTACTACCGCGGGCCGCTTCTGGTGATCGTTTTGGGATGGCGATCAAGACAGAGGCCGAGCTGCGCTCGGTTGGACGGGGCAAAGCCCCGTCCCCACACGAGTGTTTTTCTAGCGGGCGCCCGCGTTCGAAGACGATGCGGGGCTCCCCGATTCCCGCGCATCGGTCACACGGTAGTTATTGTATTCAATCGTCAGTGTGGCGCGCCCGCCGAGGCGGATGTAGCTTACCGACTCGTTGCGCCGGGGTAGCCAGAAATTCTGCACCTTCATATACTCGTGATGAATGTCGTTCTTCTTCGTCCACCAGGAAGGATTCTGGGCGGGTTCGGCTTCAATCCGGGTCACGGCAAAATCGGCGCCGTCTACCCAGATTTTGCCGCGGTAGAGGTACTTAGCTTTCGTTTTTGGATGGACGGCGAGCGCGTATTGGCCACCCGTGTCCGAGGGCTCGAAGCCGACCAGCTCAAAGTCGTAGTTGTCGCGATTTAGCAAGGTGCGGGCGTGCATTTCCGGCTCGGCGGCTTCTTTTTCGCTTTCCAGCAATCGTTTGAACACGCGATTGATGATCAGCTTCGATCCGGTTTGAGAGATGACCTTAAAGCTCTTGGTGGAAGGGCTGTCATAGGTGGCCTCCACCGTCATTTCAGCGTCGCGATCACTCGGAAATCCGCGATAGGCTAGGCGATAAATGCGGGTGGATTCGTAGTGGCGCAGGGCCTGTGCCCGCTCCACATCCCTGCGGACGAGATTGTTCACGACTTGGTCGGCCGAGAGCGGCGCCGTGGTGATGGAAGGCGAGGGCGAGCTGGAATCGGCGTTCGCCCCGAAAGCGCCCACCAACGCGATCACCAGCGTGGTGGCCAGAAGGAAGAAATGTTTGGTCAAGCTCGGCATCGTCATCTTTATCTTTGTCGAACTAAAAATTGTGAGCATGGATGGTCCGTCGAAAAACCTGGCCGCCTGTGGTGAAGCTCGCATTCCGCTTAGAACGGATACACCGTCAGCGTCTTGTCCGACTTCTGCACGAACATGCGGGCGTGCTCGGAGCGCTCGTTGACGACGACCTCGACCACCACACCTCCGCCGGAAAAACTTTTTGTGTTGGCCGATCCGTAGATCCGGTGGGACTGGACCAGACCCCACTCGCCGCCCGGTCCCCAGTCGCGATAAAAGTCGGCGTAGGTGTACTGAGAATATTTCCGCTGGTGCTCGCGCCAGCCGGGATCGTTGAAGTAAATGCCGTAGGCGGTTTCGTAGTCGCGATGCTGAAGGGCGGTGAAGAATTTGTCCACGCAGCGCTCTTCGGGCCAGTTGCGGTACATCCAGGCCAGGGCCGCCAGAGCGATTACGACCACGACGGCGACTGCGATCTTGATCTTCCGTTGCCGCGCTTTCGCGGGGTCGTAAGGCTGGGCGTCGAGCAGGGTCATAAGTCTCCGTTAATGATAACGGATTCCCGGAAGATAAAGGTAGTGCCGCAACCGCGTGATTGTTACTGCCGGCGATCCAAACTTACTAGTGGAGAGCCGGGCGTCCCCACCCGGCTGGATCCTTCGACTTCGCTCAGGACAGGCTCGCGAGACGCCTGTCCCTCCACCATGGGATGTATCACGCGGTTACGGAAGCCCCGGTTCTCCCAAGTCCCCTACCCACTGGAAACTGAAGCGGCTGACAGCGCGTCGTCTGTTTCCCTAAAGCGCCGGGTTGAACTGCCGATGTACATCAAGTCAAGCAAAAGATGGCGGCACACGCGGTTTCGTAGCGGAGCGTGAAAACCGCAGGGTGGTGGAAACCATGGGTAAGATCCGAGCGCTCATTGTGGACGATTCCTCGGTGATGCGCAAAATAGTCGAGCGTTCACTGCGTCAGGCAGGCATCGACCTGGAAAAGGTTGTGGAAGCCTCGAACGGGGCCGAAGCGCTGGTTGCATTGCAGAACAACACGGTCGACCTCATACTGTGCGATATCAACATGCCGGTCATGGACGGGCTGGAATTCGTCCGCCAGGTGCACACGGTGGAGAACGCGAAAGGCGTTCCCATCGTCATGATCACTACTGAAGGCAGCGAATCGCACGTGGTGCAGGCGCTCACCGCCGGCGCTCGCGGATACATCCGCAAGCCATTCACCGCCGATCAGGTGAAAGAGCACGTTGTGCCCGTGCTGGGGAGCAAATCATGAGTACAGATACGACATTCATCACGCGGTCTCACGAAGAGAACTGGCTTCCCATTCTCCAACTTGCGGTCGAGGAAGTTTTTGAAATCATGCTTGGCTGCCGGGTGAAGCCGGCCACGCAATCCGAGCACCAGCCGAACGGGGAATTCACCGCCATGGTTGGTTTGGCCGGGTCGTTGTGCGGAATTCTGACGGTCCGCTGCGACACGAAGACCGCTTACCAGGTGGCCAAGAGCATGTTGGGGGACACCGCGAAATCCGAAGAAGAGGTGGCGGACGCGCTGGGAGAGATTTGCAACATGGTCGCGGGCAACTTCAAGAACAAGCTTGCGGGCGCGGACGAACGATGCATGTTGAGCGTGCCCAGCGTCATTACCGGCGGAGAGTACAGCCTCCATTCTCTGGCCGAGGGGAGTTCCTTGGAAACGATCTTCCTGTTTGAGGACGCACCGGTTGCGGTTCGTCTGCAACTGCAAAGCTGAGTGGGGCAGGTGTCAGGAGACCAGGTGTCAGGTCTTAGGTGTCAGGTTTTAGAAAGATCGCGCCCAAGGTTTTTCTGACACCTTACACCTCACACCTAAAACCTTCTCCAGCAAACTTTGCCCGCTTACGCCCGGCAAAGTTTTCCTCGTCCGCGAATTCTAAGACGCTCCCCATGTTTGGTTGTCGTCTGTCTCTCCTAAGCGGCTCAGAACAAAGTCATTTGTGAAAACCTTCCCCTCTCCGGCATGGCGCTCGGCGTGCATCTTGTTTAACCACAACTTGTCCGACCACAAGGAGCCAACGTGGACAGCGGATCTTATGCAGCGTGCGCGGGACTACGGGCACAGAGCGAAGCACTCGAAGTGGCGGCCCACAATCTCGCCAACCTGAACACCGCCGGGTTCCGCGGCCAGCAGACAGACTTCCAGTCGCTCTTGGCCGTGTCGCACCCGACGGTCCCGAATGTCCTCAACCTGGCCACGAACAATTTTGGCGTGCTCGAAGGGTCGCGTCTGGATATGACAGCGGGCAATCTGGAAACGACCGGAAACCCGCTGGATGTGGGGATCGAAGGCGGCGGCTTTTTTGCCATTCAGACCGCGAGCGGCACGCGCTACACGCGCAACGGAAGCTTTCATGTGTCCAGCGGCGGCGTGCTGGTGACAGCCGCGGGCGATCCCGTGCTCGGCAACCTTGCGCTCAATGAAAAAAATAAAGACAAAGGTGTGATCAACGTTCCGGCCGGGGCCGTCTCCATCGCTTCCGATGGCACGCTCTCGGTGAACGGCGCGGTCGCGGGCAGCATCCAACTCGTGGAGTTCGCTCCCGGAACCAAGCTCACCTCGGAAGGTGGGACCTTGATCGACGCTCCCGAGGGCAGCGCCCAACCGATGTTGCAGCCGGCGCTCAAGCAGGGCACGCTCGAATCTTCGAACGTGAATTCCATCGGTTCGGTGGTCACGCTGATCGGAGTACAGCGCCAGGCCGAAATGCTGCAGCGCGCCATGTCGCTGTTCGACACCGAATTCAACCACATTGCCAGCACCGATTTGGCAAAAGTTTAGGAGGAAACCATGTTTCGAGCACTCTACACCGCCGCCGCCGGAATGCAGGCGCAGCAAACCAACCTCGATACCATTGCCAACAACCTATCGAACTCCAGCACGGCCGGTTTTCAGAGCCGCCGCATGCAGTTTCAGGACTTGATCTATCAGAACATGGTGATGCCGGGCGCGGCCGCTTCCCAACAGACCACGGTGGCCGATGGCCTGCAGGTAGGCCTCGGCACGCGCTCTTCGGCGTCGGAGATCATTCAGTTGCAAGGCGACCTGAGTCAGACCGGCAACCCGCTCGATCTGGCCATCGAAGGCCAGGGATTGTTTCAGGTCCTCCTGCCAACCGGTCAGACCGCCTATACGCGCAGCGGCGAATTTCACCAGGATGCGCAAGGCAATGTCGTTACCGCCAATGGGAATCCGCTCCAACCCGCCATCACCATACCGGCGGGCGCCACCTCGGTCACGATCGCGGCGGACGGTACCGTGTCGGTCACGCTCGCCGCGACCACCGCGGCGCAGCAGGTGGGCACAATACAGCTCGCGCTCTTTCCCAATCCGGGCGGATTGAACAGCGTCGGCCAGAACCTGTATCTTGCCACCACCGCTTCGGGCGATGCCGCCGTCGGCACGCCGGGCGGCACCGATGGTTTGGGACAGATCGAGCAAGGGTATTTGGAGCAGTCGAACGTGAGCGTGGTGGATGAGTTCATCAACATGATCGTGGCGCAGCGTTCCTATGAAGCCACATCGCGCGTGGTGCAGGCCGCCGATGAAATGTTTCAGTTGGTCAACCAACTGGGCAAGTAGGAAGTGGAGGGAGCAGAGTGATTACCCGTTTGTTTTTCATCCGCATCTTCGCTTTTGCCTTTGCCATCGCCGTGGTCGCGCCGCTTCCGGCCGCTCTCGCAGAGGAGGAGTCTGGCGCGCCGCCCGACACGCGGCCAACTCCCGTAACGCGGCAGGAAGTTTGGCAGGCGGTGGTGGCTGAACTCCGCGGACGAGGGCTTTCCGAACAACAGTTGCCGCAGGCCGGAGACCTCGATCTGCCAGCGGCCCCGCCGGCGCTAGCCGGAAGGACACTGCGGGTTGCGTCGGCCTGCTGGGACGCGGGCCCGCAACGCACCCAATTCCGCCTGGAATGCGGCGCGCCCGGACAGTGCCTGCCGTTTCTTGTCTATGTTCATGATCATGCTAACTCGATCCATAACTCAGTTCATAACTCCGACCATAACTCTGTTAGTAATTCTTTAGGCTCGGATGCGGGTGCCGAATCCTGCCGGGTGGTTACGGGGTCGCATCCGGCGCCGGGAGCTTCGCCGAAAACGGCGTTGAAAACAACTTTGCAACCGGCTTCGCAACCGACGATGCGCCCCGGAGACCCGGCGCGAGCGGTGTTCCTCTCCAACGGTTTTCGCATGACCGCGAGTGTGACGTGTCTGGAGCGGGGCCGCGAAGGCGAAATCATTCGCGTGCGCAGCCCCGATGGGCACGTTTTTCGGGCGCGGATTTCCGGCCCGTCCCTGCTCGAAGCTTTGCCGCAGTAATGAGTGTAGAGGCGGGGTTTTGCCACGCCTCCACACGGGAGAGAGAGCAAATGAAAACGGCGCTGTGTTGCCTGCTGGTGCTGACGGCGGGTTGGCTGAACGCCTCGAAGCGGGATTCGCAGAGTGACAATCTTGCGAAATACCTCGCCCGCGTCCAGAACGGCGCAACCGTCCGCGCCCGCGCTTTCCCTGGGAAGCCTTTGGGTGGATTCGGGACGCATGGCTTCGCTCAGCGCCGACTACAAGGCCATGGTTGTCGGCGACCTGATTGAGATCGTCGTGGTGCAGGGCGTGACCGCGTCGAACGCCAACTCCGTGGCCATGGCGCGCACGCTCAACACCAGTTCTGGCATTAGCTCGCTGCCTGGCAAGATCAATGTCAAGGGGGTATCAAGCCTGCTCGGACTGAACTCGTCCGAGTCCCTGGCCGGTCAGGGCGCGGCTTCCACGGCCACCAACGTAACCACCAACCTGTCGGGCCGGGTGGTTGCCGTTCTCGCCAGTGGCACTTTGGTCGTCGAGGCCGAGCGCATCATCAACATGAACAACGAAAAGCAGACCATCATATTGCGCGGCATTGTGCGCCGAGGCGATATCGGGCCGAACAACACGGTCGCTTCCGACTCGGTCGGCGATTTGGAACTGGAGATCAAGGGCAAAGGCGTGATCTCGGACGGGACCCGCCAGCCGCGCCGGTGGCTGCGCACCATTCTGCATCTTCTGGATTTCTAGGAGCTTGATTCTTATGAAAGCCGCCATTGCCGCCGGTCTTCTTCAGTTGCTACTCATGCTTTCCGGAGCGCTCTCCGCGACCGAACCGGTCGAGGTCAAAATCCGCGACCTGACCAGCGTCGAAGGCGTGCGGGAAAATCCCCTGATCGGCTACGGCATGGTGGTTGGACTCACGCGCACCGGAGACAGCCAGCAGACCGTGTTCACCACCCAGACCTTGGCCAACATCATGCAGCGCATGGGCGCGCAAATGCCAGCGGCCACGGCGCGCGTCAACAATGTGGCGGCCGTGTTTGTGACCGCCAGCCTGCCGGCATTCGCGCGGCCCGGCACGCCACTGGATGTCACCGTTTCTTCAATCGGCGATGCCAAGAGTCTCGAAGGCGGCCTGCTCCTGCTCACTCCGCTCTACGGCGCGGACGGGCAGGTCTATGCCGCCGCCCAAGGCCCAATCGTGGTGGGAGGTTTTGCCGTTGGCGGCGCGGGCGCGAGCAAACAAATGAACCACCCCACGCTGGGAAGAATTCCGGCGGGAGGCCGGGTGGAACGCAGCGTGGCCTTCGATTTCAACCGCCTGGATCCGGTTTCGCTGCTGTTGCGCGAGCCCGATTTTTCAACGGCGGGAAAAATCTCCGACGCCATCAACCGCGAATTCGGACGCGCCGTGGCCAGCGCCCGCGACGGCGGACGCGTCGAAGTCGATCCCAGCGCAACCGGCGTCGCCAACCTGACCGCGCTCCTCGCGAGAATCGAGAACCTGACCGTTGCCGTGCAGCGGCGCGCCCGCGTCGTGGTCAACGAACGCACCGGGACCATCGTGATGGGGAAAGACGTGCGCCTCGGAGCGGTGTCCATTCTGCATGGCGGATTCTCGGTGCAAATCTCGACCGAATATTCCATTTCCCAGCCCATGCCGCAGTCGCAAGGAAAAACCGAAGTCGTGGGTCAGACCGAAGTGCAAGCCAAGGACAGTCCAGCCAAGCGCCTTGAAATCGGCGAAGGGGCCAACATCGACCAATTGGTCGCCGGATTGCAGAACATGGGAGCGACGGCGCGCGACGTGATCTCGATTTTGCAGGCGATCAAAGCGGCCGGCGCGCTCGATGCCGACCTGGAAGTGATCTGATTTGGGTCGTTGGTCGTTCAGCTATTCGCTGTTCGCCGTTCGCAGTCACGTTCTTGATACGAATGGTTTTGCCAACAGCGAATAGCGAACGACAGAACGACCACTGGAGACAGTCTCATGAACATTACACTCGCTTCGACTTCCATCCCACTGCCGGCAGCCAGCCCTCCGTCCGCGAAAGCGATCGGAAAGAATGAAAAGGCGGCGCGCGACTTTGAAGCCCTGCTGCTCACGCCCGTGCTCGACTCGCTGCAAAAGACGTTTTCCGGCAACGAGGATTCGGAAACCCCGGGGGCCAGCGACTATCGCCTCATGGGAACCCAGGCGCTGGCGCAGGCGATCGCAGCCCGCGGCGGAATTGGCATCGCGCGGCTCATCTTGCGCCATTTGCAGCCACCAAAGGTATCGGGTGGCGGAATGAACGGGGTGTTCACTTTGATCGCTAAAGTATTTCGCGGGTCTGCCGATCTTAAGATTGGGACGCGATGCGTCCGCGAACAAGTGACCCGCATCGAGCACCCGGCGTGGAGCGTGAGCGGCCCACATTAAGCGGGCCACATTAAGGTTTGCTAAGAATTTGCCGATACAAAAGGCAGGGTAGGGGATCGGAGAAATTTATGAGAGTCGATTTCACACGTTTGGAGTGGAGCCACCGGAACAAGGCAAAACGGGCCGCGCCGGGCAGCAGGCCGGGAACGCGGGGACCGGGGCAAGCAACGCCTCGGGCAGCGCATCAGGCAGCACTTCCGGACTCGATCAAACCAGCTTTTCGTCCGATTACACGCGGGTGCAGTCGCTCGCAGCTCAGGTGCTGGCACAGCCTGAGATGCGCGCGGCCAAGGTCCAATCGCTGCAACAGACAATCGGCAATGGCAGTTATTCCGTTCCACGCCAGCCAGATTGCCGATGCCATGGTCAGCGAGTTGACTGGGACCCAAGGCTAACGAAGTATGCCGCGGCGTGAACGATGCCGCGAACGATGCTGCGAACTTTGGCGTGAACCATAGAGTGAACTATGGGATGAACCATGGAGTGAACTGTGGAGTGAATTATGGATCCGCTGATCACGAACGCGATCGATCCGGCGCTGCTGCGCGTGCTGGACAAGCGGGGCCAGGAGCGCGATTCGGAGGCCCGGCGCAAGCGTCCGCCCGCGCCCGAGAAACCGCTCGAAGAAGGACACGAAGAAGAAAATAACGTGGAACCGGGTCTCGACACTCCGAAGCACGCTCTCGACGACCTGGCGTGATTGCGATGAAGACGTGGCCCAACGACTAGGACTGACGATTGGGTCTGGCCCATCGGTCTGACAATTTGCTCTGAAAAAGAAATCCCCTGCTATGAATAATATCGCCACATCGCTTCCCGAACTCAGCCATCTGATCGAGCAGCGGCTCGCGCTGTTACGCAGCCTGGCGGAGAGTCTGGAGTCAAGCACCCTGGCGCTGGCGCGAAACGACGCGGAAGCGATCGCGCGCGGCGCGGCGCATCAGGCCGAGCTTTGCCGGCAATGGGGCCGTCTCGAAGACGAGCTTCGGCGCGAGGCAGGCCGGCGTTTGGCGGCACCATCGAACGGCGCATCCGGCAGTTCCCCGGACGCCGGGCATTCCGCCCGGTTGCAAGCCGAGTGGCAGGAGCTTGGGGCCCGCATCCGTTATCTCACGCGCGTCCACTGGTCGCTGCTGCGGCACCTCGAACGCAGCCTGGCCGTCCTCAGTCGCGTGGTGGACAGTTGCGCGCCCACTTACACGCCCAATCCCGGCTTGCTCAGGACGGAAGTCCGGCTCCGGGCCGCGGAATAACGACAACGGAGAATCATCATGTCGGGTTTGTTCGGAACTCTTTCGGTTGCGCTGAGCGGACTCTCGGTCAGTCAGGACGAGATGGCAACCACGTCCAACAACGTGGCCAACGCGAACACTCCCGGATACTCGCGCGAGGTCGCCGACATCGCCGCGGGTGACCCGATCACTGAGGGTGCGATCGGCTATGGCACTGGAGTGGTCCTGGAAAAAATCGAGAGCCTGCGCGACCCTATCCTCCAAATCCAAATCAATCAGGCAACCCAGCAGAACAGCTCGCTCAACTCCTCGCTGACCGAACTGCAACAGATTCAATCCCAGTTCGCGAGTTCCAGTACCGGCATCGGCGCCGACATCAGCAATTTTTTTAACAGTCTGCAGCAGCTCTCCCCCGATCCCTCGAGTTTGACCTTGCGGCAGAGCGTGCTGACCGCGGCCGGCACATTGGCCACCGACCTCAACAGCGCCGCGCAGAGTCTTCAGACCCAGCGCAGCGATATTGACCAGAATGTCGTGCAGTCGGTCAGCCAGGTGAATTCCCTGACCTCGCAGATCGCCAGTGTCGACCAGCAGATCAGCACTCTCCAGAACGCGAAGCAGGGCACCGGCACACTGGTGGACACGCAGAATAACCTCATTCAGCAGCTCTCCACACTGATCGGTGTCTCGGTGATCAAGACCGATCAGGGCATCTCGGTGGCGACTGCGAACGGAACGGCGCTGGTTTCGGGATCGCAGAGTTTCGCGCTCACCACCCAGCTTGGCACCAACGGCGTGCAGCACGTCATGTCTGGGACCCAGGACCTCACCACCTCACTAACGGGTGGAAGCCTGGCCGGTTTGATCCAAATTCGCGACCAGGAAATTCCCAGCATTTCCAGCAGCCTCGATCAACTCGCAGCCGGTCTCGCCACCAATCTCAACGCCGCCAACGCAGAAGGTACCGATCTGAATAACGCCGTCGGCGGCAACATCTTCGCCACTCCTCCCGTGGGTGGAGTGGGCGCGGCGGCCACGTTGACCGTCACTATGACCGACCCGTCGAAGATTGCCGCCAGTTCCGACGGCACGATCGGCAGCAACGGAAATCTGGCCAATCTCTCCGCCGTTGCCACTCAGCTTCTGGCCAATGGGCAGACGCCGATCAATTCCTATGCCAACCTGGTGTCTCAAGTCGGAAGCGATACGTCCAACACTTCGGCCGATGCCGATTCCTCCGGCTTGATTCTGCAACAACTGAACGACGAGAACGGGAGCATCTCCGGCGTATCGCTCGACGAAGAAGCGTCCAACCTCATCCAGTTTCAGACCGCTTATCAGGCCGCTGCCCGCGTTGTCTCCACCGTCAATTCCCTGCTCTCCGATGCCGTAAACCTTGGCCTCGGCGCGGCGGTGCAATAAAACTTGTGAGGTAAACATCCATGCGCGTCAATCCGCATCCCATGCCCGATCTGCTGGCGGCGCTCAACCAGACACAACTGGAATCGCAACAGGCCGAACTCCAGATTTCGACTGGCAAAAGCGTGAACGAGCCTTCCGACAATCCCACCGCCGCTGCCCTGCTGGTCGAGAACAACGATCAGGCAACTTTCACCAGCGGCTATCTGCAGAGTGTCAGCGCCGTGCAGGGCCAGCTCGCGACCGCCAGTTCGACGCTCGCTTCAATCACAACCGCGCTGCAACAAGTCATCAGCCTCGGCGTTGAGGGCGCCAACGGCACGCTCTCCGACAGCGACCGGACCGCAATTGCAACTCAGTTGCAAGGCATTCAGAGCCAGCTTGTGTCCCTGGCCAACACTTCGTACCAAGGCCACTACATCTTCGCCGGCACCGCTACGAATACGGTGCCTTACTTGGTGGACAACGCCGCGCCTTCTGGCGTCCTCTATGTCGGTAATAGTGGCGTAAATCAGGTTTCGATCGGCACTGGATACAAGATCGCCGTCAACACACCGGGATCGCAATTGTTTTCCGCCAACGGCAACGACGTGTTTCTCGCCGTGAACAATCTGGTCCAGGCCCTGGTGAACAATACCGGTATTGGCACCGCCACCAACGCAGTCAGCGCAGCCAACAGCTATCTTTCGGCGCAGACCGTGTTCTATGGCAACGCCATGGACCAGACGCAGTCGCAGACCACCTACCTCAATGCCGCTAAACTGCAAATCGCCCAGCAACAAAACACGTTGGGCGGCGTGGACATGGCTGCGGCCGCCAGCAATCTCACCCAAGCTCAGATCGACAGCCAGGCCGCGCTGGCCGCCATCGGCAAGTTAACGCAGAACAATCTTTTCGATTATTTGACGTAGCGGAGAGACCGGCTAGCTTTTCTCAAGAGGCTGCCCCATCCTTGCGCGGTCTTTGCGCAGGGGTGGGCGGGAATCGTCGTAACCCGTTTCCGCTGTTGCGGATACGGCTAATCTACGTATATATTTATACGTACAATATTACCCATACAGTGTTCCACGTGGAACACATCTCCGTTTTGCGAAGAAGATTTCCCGTTCCTTTTGTCGAAGCTTCACCGCCGTCCGCTAGTCCGAACTCGGCTTCTTCGGCGTCAGGTCGCAGGCTTGTTTGATGCGGTCCCAATTCAGCCCGCCGGGAGAAAACTCCGCGATCTGCCGGCCGCTCCGGGTGGGAAGTTCCACGTTAAAAACCTGGGCCCCGATCATGCCACGGACCGTGCCTTTGTCCATGGCAAGGAAGTGGCCGCGCTCCCAGTTCCAGCCTTTGTTGTAGTGCACACCGTCAACCCGCACCATGACCTCGTCCTGGGGCTGTCCCCACCAGCCGGGAGGGCGGTTCGGCGGACCCAGTCGGACTCCGGGATTGAATTCCGCCAGCTTGAGCTTGCCTTCGCTGCAATACAAATCGACTCGCGGCTTGTATTCCGGGTCTTCGCGAAAATAGTTATCCGACTGGAGCTCGAAGCGCACCTTCTTTGCTCCCGTCATCTTGTCGGTGGACTGAAACTCCAGCCATTTTCCGCCGGCGCTGACGCCATCCGACTCGTCCTGATAAGGAGTCATGGCGCCACTCTGGGCGCAAGCCAACGCCACCACGCCAATTACAAAGAACAAAAGAGCGGCGCTCGCCGCTGAAATTGGACTGATTGCTTCACGAACCCAGCGCGATACTTTCACAATGTCCTCCAGACAAACACATCCCTACATAATATTGAACCCGGAAGCTCGCGAAAAGTTGTATGCAATGATTGGTTCCCAGTCATTCCATGAAAGTCCCCATCTCACGCGCAGCCACTTCGCAGGAAAAACTGAAATCATTTTTGCGGCAGCGACACTCCGATGGCGCACCGGAATATTTCGCTGTGTTAAGATGGAACTCGCAGGAGCGCGCGAATATTGCTGGGCGGTTTTGGCAGGGACAGATGCCATTGCAGGCAATAGCGGCGAAGCGTGCGCTGTAGGCGAAACTTGCAGAAGCCTTGTCCAGCAAGGCTTTTCGCCAAGTTGACGATTTTGCGAGTGGGGACGTAGTTCAGTTGGTTAGAACGCTGCCCTGTCACGGCAGAGGTCGCGAGTTCGAGTCTCGTCGTCCCCGCCATAAAACCCAATAGAATCAGCGGTTTTATGGCACAGTGGCAATTGTTGAGCGTGCCCGCGAGGGTGCTGAAGTCTTCGTTTTTCTATCCTTTCCAACCTCCATCACCATATCCTTGACCTTGTTGTTCGCGTCTCGCTTGTCCGACGAGATGGCCGTGTGTACACATCAAGCGTGATCCGCGAATTTGCGTGACGCAAGAGTTCCTGGGACACAAAGTGGTTGCGGGCGGCGGTGGTATTGGCAGAGGAATTGAACTTTTGCCGGCGGCGCAGAAGCTTCACATCGGACAATCCACGCTGACGAAACAGATCATCTCGCTGGAACACTTGCTTGCACAGAAGGGGATTGAGCGTACAAAGCCTCTGCCCAACTCCTCGTCCGAGGATAGTACGCCTTGGTTGTATCGATCAGATTAAATATTTGCGCCTCAAATACGAATCACTCCGGAATCATTCCGATCGTCCCCAGCCAAGTCTCCACTAACTGAGGCCATCCCGTAATCGAAAGCTTGGTACGCCGCAGCCCAAACGCATGCCCGCCCTGCGCATACAAATGCATCTCCACGGGAACCCCAGCGTTCTTCAGCGCAATGTAGTAAACCAGCGAGTGGTTTATATTGTCTACGGGGTCATCCTCCGCCTGCAACAAGAACGTAGGCGGTGTCTGGCGGGTGACGGGAACATTCGGATTCAACGCAAACTTTTTATCGTCAATCCACAGATGCCCCGGATAAAGAGCCACCGCAAAGTCCGGACGGCAACTCTCTTTGTCGGCCGCATCGACGGGCGGGTACAAACGCCGTTTAAAGTGCGTGCTCATCGCTGCCACCAGATGGCCGCCTGCCGAAAATCCAAGCACCCCGATCTTGTGTGGATCGATATGCCACTCCGCGGCGTGAAAGCGCACCAGCCCTACCGTCCTCTGCGCATCTTCCAGCGCCATCGGCGATTCCGGATACGCCCCATGGCTCGGAGTCAAACTGAGAGCCGGCACGCGGTACTTCAGCAGCACACACGCGATCCCCTTGGACGTCAGCCAGTCGCAGACCTCCGTGCCTTCAAGATCGATGGCCAGAATCTGATAGCCCCCGCCAGGAAACACGACGACCGCAGCGCCCGTGTTCTTTCCAGTAGGCGGATAGAGCGTCATCGTAGGCCGCGAGACGTTGTCCACCTCAACCCAGGACTGGCCGGCGACCAGTTCGTCCTTCACTGTCGTGGCAACCTCTGGCCCCTTGGCAGGCCGCGCATCAGGCGCCGCGCTCGGCCATATCGGCACTTGCGTATGTTCCGGCGATGGCGGCCAGATAGGCGTCTGCGCGCTCAGACCGCAGAACGCAAACACAACACAGAGAGTAAAGATCAAAGGCTTCATCAAAATCCCCACAGCTTAATATAAACCAGTCACTGCCGGAGGCCGCTCATCGGAAACTGTCAAGACCTCTGCCCGGCCGCGTATTTTTTTGCGGTTCGCGAAAGAATCGGATCGTCCCTGCTACAATTTTAGATTCCTCTTATGGCGATTATTTCTCCATTCCAAGCATGGCGCTATGACCCTGAGCGGGTGCCGGTGCAACACGCCGTGACCCAACCCTACGACAAGATCTCCCCGGCCATGCAGGAACGCTACTACCAGGCGAGTCCTTACAACCTGGTGCGCATTATTCTCGGCAAACGTCTGCCCAGCGATGGGGACGCCGAGAACGTCTATACCCGGGCGTCGTCGTCCTTCCAGAACTGGCGCCAGACGGGCGTTTTGCGACGCGATGCCGAGCCTTCCGTGTACCGCTACTCACAGACTTTCAAGGTTCCAGGAGGCGTTTCTGGGGGCGTTTCAAAAAATCAGTCGCGGGCCGAGCGGCGCAGCTTCATCGCGCTCGGCCGGATCGAGGAATATTCCGCGGGCGTTGTGTTCCGCCACGAGCAGACGCTGGCCAAGCCGAAGGCCGACCGGCTCGA
Organism: uncultured Acidobacteriaceae bacterium; assembly: GCA_963827765.1. GTDB lineage: Bacteria > Acidobacteriota > Terriglobia > Terriglobales > Acidobacteriaceae > Acidiflorens. The sequence continues at coordinate 1,344,367 of CAWHBX010000002.1, read as the reverse complement.
CCTTCTGCGCGCGACTCGCGCCCACTTCGGCCAGCTCTTCATGCTCTACAGCGGGGCCGGCAAGGTGGATGCGCTGCTCAGTTCGGCGGCAGCTCCAGGCGTCGTTCCTGATATAGAGGTCACCGACGAGTACGACGTAGTGCACCGCGTCTGGAAGATTTCCGATGCCTCGATCATTGCCTCCGTGCAGGAACGGATGCGGGACCGGAAGCTGATTATCGCCGACGGCCATCACCGCTATGAGACTGCCCTGACCTATCGCAACGAACGGCGAGCTGGAACAGGAACAGGAACAGGAACAAAGACAGATGCGCCCGCTCCTTACGATTCCGTGATGATGACCTTCGTTGACATGGATTGCCCGGGCCTGGTGATTCTGCCGACGCACCGGCTCGTATTCAACCTGCCATCTTTTTCGGCGGCGCAATTTGAAACGGAGTCGCGGAAATTCTTTACCGTGGAAAAGCTCGATGCCGGCAATGATAATGATAATGATATAGATGCGGCGCGCGCCACTACCATTCTGCAGCGGGCCGGGCAAGTGGGAACGGCGCTGCTCGCGGTCACCGCCGAGGGCGCATTTCTGTTGCACTCCCCGAAGGCGACTGGCGCCAGCGTGTTCGGAAACCTTTCGCCGCGCCAGCAAGCGCTCGACGTTGTGCAATTGCACAAGTGCCTGCTGGAAGGCGTTCTGAAGATTTCCGAGGATGCCATTCGCAATCAGGAAAATGTTTCCTATTGCCGCGAGGCGGCGGAAGCGCTGGCGCAGGTGCAAAGTGGAAAAGTACAAGTGGCGTTCCTCATGAATCCGGCGCGCATGGAGCAGGTCCGCGAGATCGCCTTTGCCGGCGAAGTGCTGCCCCAGAAGTCCACCGATTTCTATCCCAAGTTACTAAGTGGGCTCACGATTTATGCGTTGGAGTAACAAACCGCGGTTCTCAGTTCCCAGTTCTCAGTACGAGCTGATTTTCTGAGAACTGGGAACTGAGAACTGACAGAAGTGCCTTCCACCACCACGGAAAAGACTTCGATTCATAAGATCCTGGCCACGCTGCTGGTCACCGTGACGCTTCTGTCCGCGGCGCCCTCCGCCGTCGAAAAACACATCTCCGTCTTTTCTCCGGTTGCAATCTACACGCTCTCGGTCCTGGATCGCGCGGGCCATGAGTATGCCGGCCTGCTCGAACTTCTGGAACCGCTGGGCCGCGTAAGCAGCGAGACGGACGGGCGGCGCTGGAAGCTGCGTTATAACTCGATTGAGGCCGAGTTTACCGTGGGAAAGACGCGGGCCAAAATTCGCGGACACAATTTCGATCTCGCGGCGCCGTTCCTGATTGAAAACTCGCGCGGACTGGTTCCGCTAACTTCGCTGAGCGCGTTGCTGCCGCGCTTTCTGGAAACGACGGTCAATTTTCACGAAAGCGCGCGCCGCTTGTTCGTCGGCGCTGCCGGCACACAGACCAGCTTCCATCTGGATGCAACCAACCCGCCGCGGCTGCTGCTGAATTTTAGCGCGCCGGTAAATCCGACCATCTCCACCGAGCCGGGCAAACTGCGAATGGTCTTTACCCGCGACCCGGTCGTGTCCCCAGGGAACCAAAGTATTTCTTTTGCTAACAAGGTCATCACCGAGGCCAGCTACTCCGAGAACAACGGTGACGCTGAATTCGACATATCCGCCAATGAGCCGCTGATGGCCAGCTTCAGCAACGATCGAAGGACGATCGTGGTCTCGGTTGTTCCACCGGCAACGGCATCCAGTACCGCTGCGGCGCAGCCTCCATTGGCTGCAACCAGCGCCGCGGGCACTCATCGCGTTTTGGCCGTTGTCGATCCCGCGCACGGCGGCGACGAACGCGGCGCGGCCTTGACCGATACGCTGGCCGAGAAAGACGTCACGCTGGGATTTGCGCGGCTCTTGCGGCACGAACTGGAGACCCGCGGATTCACGGTCACGTTGCTGCGCGACGCCGACAGCAGTTCGACTCTCGATCAGCGCGCCGCGGCGGCCAATGTTGCACGCGCCGGAATCTACATCGGCTTGCACGCGGTTTCGCAGGGCAGCGGCGCGCGCGTGTACACGGCGCTGCTTCCGGTGGAAGGAACGAGCAAGGGAGTTTTTCATGCGTGGAATACGGCCCAGGCGCAGGCTTTGCCCGTCAGCCGTATGGTAGCGGCGGCCATCGTTGCCGAGATGCAGAAAAAAGATTTCACGGTTCGAGCGTCTTCCGCTTCGCTGCGGCCGTTGAATAACGTGCTCATGCCCGCGGTTGCGGTGGAACTCGCGCCCGGAGAAGATGGTGTTGCCGACTTGACCTCGGCCAATTATCAACAACGGGCCGCGGCGGCGATTGCGGATGCGGTGGCTTCGGTCCGCGACCGGCTGGGAGTGCAACCATGAAGGCACAACGATGATTCCCCGCCATCTTCTGATCGGCGTGGCCGCGCTGCTGGTGCTGGTGGTGGCGATGGGAATCTATGCTCGCCACATGCAGCGACAGGCGCGGCAATTGGGGTCTCCGGCGGCCAACGCGTTACCAGTCGCTCCTCCAGCTACCGGGCCGACGGAGACAGTGACTCTCTATATCGCGGATGACGACGCCGGCGTGATCCGCCCGCGATCGGCGAAGATTCCTCTTCCCGGAGGACGCCAGCAACGAGCCGAGGAACTGTTGCGCGCGCTGCTGCGCATCTACCAGCAGCCGGACACTCCGCATCCTCTGGCTCCGGCGGCGGACATCCGCAGCATCTATCTGGTCGATCCGGGCGCGGCCGTCATTGATCTGAATGCCGCGTTCGCCGATCAGCACCGCTCCGGTATTCTCAACGAACAGCTCACCGTGAATTCGCTGGTCGAAACGCTGGGCGTCAATGTTCCGGAAGTCAATCGGATCACTATCCTGGTCGAAGGCAAGACGCGCGAAACGCTCGCGGGACACGCGGACATCAGTGAGTCGTTCGACGTGCTCACGGTGGAGCAGGCGGGTAATCAGTAGGAGCTGCGAGCTTCGAGCAATCTGCTCATCTAATAACATTTGGACGGCTCATTTTTTCCTAAATTCCCGACTGTTTACTCTTAAGGTATTAACCCCCGATGTTTACTACCCCCTCCCCCCTCCGGTCTATTGGAATCATCGAGTTAGGAAGAAATTCCCGCCAGGTCTTTGGGTTTAAAGGAGTTAGAGGTAAAGTATTCCGGAATAAGGACTTAAGTTGTCAAAGAGCGCTGAAATGGGTTTGGGGCAGCTTCGAGAGTCGTCTTGGTTAACGAACGCTCCTCGAAACTGCCCCAATCAGATGTCTATTGTCGCGGAGTGTGCGGCTTATGTCTAGATAATTCGTGATGAATTAATAGCAAACAACCCCATCTTTTGCGGTCACGGTTCGTCGTCTTGGTCGTCGATAGCATGTCTATCGGGCAACATGTGCTGATGCAGGATGCGAGAAACCAAAATACCACCACGCTCTTGCCGATAGAACAGGACGTGCTTGCCATGCTCATGACGGCGCAAGCCAGGACGAACCTCATCGCAGAGTCGGCCTAGCGCCGGATTGTGGGCAAGCGTCTGGCAGCAAGTCTCCAGCTCGCCAAGGTAGCGGGCGGCTTGAGTTTTTCCCCATTTGCGAAGGGTGTAGTCGCCGATACTCAATAGGTCGGCTTCGGCGCGACGCGAAAATCGAAATCTTCCCATGAAAGTTCAGCCAATGAAAACACAGCCATCGAAACTTACCCGAGGTTGGCGGGACAAGGTCAGAGAGATACGGGAAGCTTGAGGGTCTTTCGGACACGCTCAAAGACATTGTCTTCGGCGATACCGCTGGCGTCGCCTTGATCAATGGCCGCGCGAAGGGCTGCAAGTTTCACTTCGTACTGGCGCTCCTCGCGTTCCAAGGTACGCAGCCCGGCGCGCACCACCTCGCTGGCGTTTTCGTAGCGTCCACTCTTGACTTTGGTGGATACGAAACGGTCCAGTTCGTGGGTCAAATTGACGTTACGGGTTGGCATGGCATTGGCCCTTTCCGGGGATGGAGCTTCGATACCACAATAACAGGGTTGGCAATGTTTGCCAACCACGAATTTTGGCGATTGATGCCGCGATCTAAGAAAAACAGTCGATGGCGTCCCGTGTGTCCCACGATTCCTGGCTTGTGATGAATAAGTCAAAGGCCCCGCCCAAGCGAAGCTTGGACGGGACAGCCGCCTCGAATACTAAGGTACTCACGCAAGCGGCGTGGCTCCGTTACAGTGTTTTGTTGCCAACTACTTTTGCTTCATCAATTAAGAATTTCAGAAAGTCTTGTCCTCTAACCGTTATGCTTATCAAGTCCCAGTCTTCACGGATGACACTATGTGAGCGCATGAAGCCAAGCCACTGATCGAAAGAATAGTCCGCATAGGTTGCTGCGTTAGCTGTTGCTGCCTCTGTATAGTATGGAAATATACCTTCGCGTTTTAATCGGCCCTCATTCAAACGCTGCAATGCCTTGATTTGGCTCGCATAAATGTTGAACCAGAGAATTTCAAACTGAGTGTAAATGAAGCTTACAGTAAGGGCATGAAATAAGTGTGTTTCTCTTTCCGATGCAGGAACTTGGGCGGCTGATTGACGGAGAGCCGCTTCGACTTCAGCGGTGAATGTCGGATTTATGCGGTGATAGTACTTATCAACTAAAGCAGCGGGATTAACGACTACCGGCCCGACAAGTGACTGCGATCCCTTTTCTTGAATCGGCCTCCTCCACCATTTGTTCCCCACCGACACAAGGAGAGCCATACTCCCCGCCGCCGATAGTAGCCATATGGGCGTTACCCATATTGGCGGAATCTTAGTAGCGGTGAGCAATAAAGCCTGCACGATCTTTCCAAAACCGAGAGCAATCATAATTTCGATAAGAGTTTTGCCGTGCTCCACCCATTCAGCAAACTTCTTTATTTTCTCTGTTACTGGCACTCGCACACCTCCGCGCAATGAGTTCACATAAACGTGAACGACCCGACGCGCAAAGGCTACTGAATTGCAGGTCCTGTGTCAAATGCACACCCCCCTTATTTACGCTTTTGTTTCTCGCATTTACGGGGAATCCTGCCGGTCAGAATAAGGCGAATTTTAAGCGAACATTATGCAGGGCGAAGGCGCAAACGCCGGATACGCCGATACTCGTTCCGAAAATGTAATCTCGAAGGGCTTTCTCGTGAGAAAACTTGGTGTCGGTTTTTGCGTGGGCAGGGGTGGGCCCCGTCGCATCTTTCTTGGGGCAAGGACCGTTCCCTCAGCGGCTAAAGCCGCCTCTCACTGACGACATTATCGCAGCGGTAAACCGCTGCGCCACCCAAAATCAAGTGCAAGATCGAATCTTTCATTTGGCTGTTAAAATCCCTTCTTATGATCTATCGCAGCGATAATCGCACTCCTGAGCAGATTCGTCCGGTCAACATCGTTCCCGACTTCATCTCGACGGCGGAGGGTTCGGCGCTGATTGAGATGGGGAACACGCGCGTCATTTGCACGGCTTCGGTCGAGGAGGCGGTGCCGGCGTTCTTGCGCAATTCGGGCAAGGGCTGGATTTCCGGCGAGTACGGAATGCTGCCGCGCTCGACGCTGACGCGCACGGCGCGAGAATCGGCCAGGGGAAAGCAAAGCGGACGCACGCAGGAAATTCAGCGGCTGATTGGACGCTCGCTGCGTGCGGTGGCCGATTTGAAACGCCTGGGCGAGCGCACTATCTGGATCGATTGCGACGTGATCCAGGCGGACGGCGGCACGCGAACGGCTTCGATTACAGGGGCGTTCGTCGCGCTGGGCCTGGCCTTGCAGCGGCTGATTGACGCGGGAACATTGACCTCCGCACCGGTCAAGGATTTTGTGGCGGCGATCAGCGTGGGCATCGTGGATGGCGAAGCGCTTCTCGATCTTAATTACGAAGAGGATTCGCGCGCCGACGTGGACATGAACTTCGTCATGACGGCAGGCAATAAGATAGTTGAGTTACAGGCGACGGCGGAGCATCAGGTGTTTGACGACGCGCAACTGGCAAAGATGATGGCGATGGCGCGGCAGGGTATCCAGTCGCTGATCGCTCGGCAGCGGACGCTGCTGGGAGGGCTGGCGCTGCGGCAGTGAGATCGGGCGGTGCTCGCGAAAAGCTTTACCACAGGGGACACAGGGGTTCACAGGGACACACGGGGGAAACCTTTGGCTTCGCACTAATAAGGAAGCGGACAGGAACTTTGTTCCCATCCGCCATGGTCATATCGTTCGAATTCTTTCTATCGCGTGCTACTTATACTGCTTGGCAACCTCGGCTAGAGGAATCGGTTTGTAGTCGCCGGCGTGTCCGGCCTGGCCGAATTGAGTCATGCGCTGGGCCACTACTTTCTTCATGGCTTCGCGCGCCGGTTTCAAATAATCGCGGGGATCGAACTTTTCCGGCGTTTCGGCAAACACTTTGCGGATAGCGCCGGTGATGGCGAGGCGGTTGTCGGTATCCACGTTGATCTTGCGGACGCCGTTGCGGATGCCGAGCTGGATCTCTTCCACGGGCACGCCCCAGGCCGGCTTCAGCTTGCCGCCGTATTGATTGATGATGTCTTGCAGTTCTTTGGGCACGCTGGAAGAGCCGTGCATCACGAGGTGTGTCTTGGGCAGGCGCTGGTGGATCTTGATGAGCACATCCATCTTGAGCACGGAGCCGTCGGGCTTCTTGGAAAATTTATACGCGCCGTGGCTGGTGCCGATGGCGATGGCCAGAGCGTCGAGGCCGGTCTTCGCGACGAACTCGACGGCCTGATCGGGATCGGTGACATGCTCCAGGCCGGTGCCGCCCGCGCCGTGTCCGTCTTCAATTCCGCCGAGCACGCCGATCTCGCCTTCGACCGTCACACCCTTCGGATGAGCGTATGCGACGACTTCCTTGGTCACCTGCACGTTGTAATCGAAACTGGATGGGGTCTTGCCGTCGGGCATGAGCGAGCCGTCCATCATCACGCTGGTAAATCCGAGATCGATGGCGGATTTACAGGTTTCCACGCTGTTGCCGTGGTCCAGGTGCATGACCAGAGGAATCTCGGGATAGAGTTCCGCCGCCGCCAGCATTAGATGATAGAGGTATTTGTCCTGAGCGTAGGCGCGCGCTCCGCGGCTGGCTTGAATAATGACCGGCGATTTTGTCTCCTTGGCCGCTTCCATGATTGCCTGAATCTGCTCCATGTCGTTGACGTTGAATGCTCCAACGCCGTAGCCACCCTTGGCCGCTTCGTCTAGAAGTTGCCGCATCGATACTAAAGGCATAACTGCTTCTCCTCTCAAATGGAACCTATGGTTAAAGTTTAAGGGTAAACGGCAATGGGCACAACCCTGGTGACGCGCATCAGACGGTGTCGTATCATTTTTCGTGAAGAGGCGTGAGAAGAGGCGTCCGGAATTTGACTGGACCGCGGTCGCCATCTCCGCCTCTGCGGAAGACCGATGGGAGGACCTCCATGAAGCTGACCCCCGGCAAACTCAAGGGCCTCCACGCCGTCTCGAACGAGCAGGGCGTCATCGCCGCTGCCGCCATGGACCAGCGCGGCTCGCTGCAGAAGGCCCTGGCCAAGGAGAAAGGTTCGGCGGTCTCCGACGAAATGATGGAGGAGTTCAAGATTTTGTTGAGCGAGGCGCTGACGCCCCACGCCAGCGCCGTGCTGTTCGATCCCGAGTGGGGGTTGCCCGCTGCGAAGCGCCGCGCCCAGAACGCCGGCCTGCTGCTCTCCTACGAAAAAACTGGTTATGACAAGACCGGCCCCGGACGAATGGGCAACCTGCTGGACCATTGGTCGGTGCGGCGCTTGCAAGAAGCGGGCGCGGATGGCATCAAGATCCTGCTCTACTACACGCCGTTCGATCGGACGGAAACGAACGATAAAAAGCACGCCTGGGTGGAGCGCGTTGGCGACGAGTGCCGCGCCAACGACATTGCCTGCTTCCTAGAGTTGGTCGGCTACGAAGAAGGCGCGGACGAAAAGGGATTCGGATACGCGAAAAAGAAGCCGCAGATCGTCACCGAGAGCGTGCGGGAATTCAGCAAGGACCGCTACGGCGTGGACGTGCTAAAAGTCGAGGTGCCCGTGAACATGAAGTTTGTCGAGGGCACGAAATCGTTTCGGGGCCAGAAGGCGTACACGAAGAACGAAGCCATCGAGCTGTTCCACCAGGCTGCCAACGCGGCGGCCAAGCCGTTCATTTATCTTTCGGCCGGAGTCGGCAACGCGGAATTCAGCGAGACGCTCGAACTGGCGGGAGAATCGGGCGTGAAGTTCAACGGCATGCTCTGCGGACGCGCCCCGTGGAAGGATGGGATCCCGATCTACGCGAAACACGGCGCCAACGCATTCCGCAGGTGGCTGGAAACCGAGGGCGTCAAGAACATCCACAACGTCAACGACAAACTGAAGGCCGCGACTTCGTGGCACTCGATCTATGAAGCGTAAGCGGCACGGGACGCGAGCATTCAGCACTTAGCGGTTAACGATTAGGATATAAACATAGGATATAAACAAAGGCGGGGCCTTGGATCCGCCTCAGGTTGAACACGGGATTCTTTATTTATGGACGAATTGCTAAGTCTGAAGCTGAGTGCTGAATGCTGACTGCTCGCCGCAAAACCGCTCTCATCACCGGCGCGTCGTTTGGCATCGGACTGGAACTCGCGCGCATCTTCGCGCGCGAAGGTTACAACCTGGTTCTCGTCGCCCGCAGCGCCGACAAACTCCGGCAACTCGCCGCCGAACTGGAGAAGGCACACGGCACGCATTCGCTGATTCTGGCCACGGACCTGACCGAGCCTGGAGCTTCCGCGTATGTACTGGACCAGACAACGCGCACCGATATTCAAGTGGATGTGCTGGCGAACAACGCTGGATTCGGACAATACGGTTTTTTTGCCGAGAACGATCTGGAAGAATGTCTGCGCCAGATCCAGCTCAACGTAACAACCCTCACTCACCTCACTCACCTGTATCTCCCGGCAATGATGGAGAGAAAGAGCGGGAAGATTCTGAACGTGGCTTCCACCGCGGCGTTTCAGCCGGGGCCGCTGATGGCCGTGTATTTTGCGACCAAGGCGTACGTCCTGCATTTTTCGGAGGCGCTGGCGAATGAGCTGCAAGGAACGGGCGTCACCGTCACCTGCCTGTGCCCAGGGCCGACAGCCACGGAGTTCCACAAGCGAGCGAAGGCCACCGGCCAGCGCCTGCTGAAGTTCGGCTCGATGGACGCGCGCACCGTTGCCGAAGACGGTTATCGCGCACTGATGGCTGGGAAACCCGTGGTGATTTCGGGATTCAAGAATTGGCTGCTAGCGCAGTCGGTGTGCCTCTTCCCGCGCCGGATGGTGACGACGATTGCCCGGAAAATACAGGAGAGGCAGTAGGCGATGGAGCGACGGGCGTCCCCGAAAAAAGTTCTCAGTTCCCGGTTCTCGGTTCTCAGTAAAAAGCGTCGAGATTGAATACTGAGAACCGGGAACTGAGAACTGACGCATCTTTACGTTCCCTTGCGCCCAGCCAACGCTGCCTGCACGCGGCTGTGTTTGCGGCTGTAGGTGAAATACACCACCATGCCGATAATCAGCCAGATAATCAATCGTGCCCAGTTGATCCAGCCGAGTTTGTACATCATGTAGCCGTTGAAAATGATCCCCATGACCGGCACGAACGGGACCCAGGGCGTGCGGAAGGGACGCGGCTGGCCGGGGTTGGTGTGGCGCAGGGCCATGACCGCGATGCAGACAATCACGAACGCCAGCAGGGTTCCGATGTTGACCATTTTCCCGATATCGTCGATGGGCGTCAGGCTGCCCACGATCGCCGCGAGCAGGCCGACGAGCATGGTGTTCTTCCACGGCGTGCGGAAGCGCGGGTGAATATCGGCGAAGAATTTCTTGGGCAACAGGCCGTCGTTGGCCATCGAATACAAGACGCGGGTCTGGCCGAGCAGCATGACGAGCATCACGCTGGTGAGGCCGGCCAGCGCGCCGAGCGTAATGATGTGCGATGCGCCGGTAAGGCCGCGGTCGAGGAAGGCGCGGGCAATGGGCGCTTCGATGTTGACCTCTCGCCACGGCACCATCCCGGTCAGAACCGCGGCGACCGCAATATACAACACTGTGCAGATCAGAAGCGAGGCAATGATGCCGATGGGAAGATCGCGCTGCGGATTCTTCGCCTCCTGGGCGGTGGTGGAAACGGCATCGAATCCGATGTAGGCGAAGAAAATGTAGGCCGCTCCGGCCCCGATTCCAGAGAATCCGAAGGGCGCGAAACTGTGCCAGTCCGTTCCCCAGTTGCTGTGGCTGACGTAGCGAAAACCAAGGCCGATGACAAAAATGACCACCGCAACCTTGATGGTGACGATGGTGGCGTTGAAGCGGGCGCTCTCTTTGATGCCAATCACCAGGATCGCCGTGATCACCAGCGCGATCACGAAAGCCGGCACGTTGACCCCGATTTCATAACCGAAGAGATGTGGAGCACCCAAGCAGGCCGTGAGCTTTCTGCAACAACTCCGGCGATTGCGCCGCCATGATCGCCGTCACTTTTTCGAGGAAAGCCTGCGTGCCCGGCACGAGCGTGGAATCGGAGGCTTGCGCCATCTGGCGAGCGACGATTTTCTCCGCTTCGCTGAGTCCGGTCCAGTGGTCGTAGGCCAGCCACAGCGGCATCTTGATGTGGAAGATATTGAGCAGTTCGATGAAGTGGTTCGACCAGCCGGACGACACGGTGCTCGCGCCCATGGCGTATTCGAGCGTGAGGTCCCAGCCGATGATCCAGGCAAAAATCTCGCCCAGCGTGGCGTACGCATAAGTGTAAGCGCTGCCCGCGAGCGGGATCATCGCCGCAAACTCCGCGTAGCACAGGGCCGCGAAAGCGCAACCCAACCCGGAGAGCACGAACGAGAGCATCAGCCCCGGCCCGGCATAGTGCGCGCCCAATCCGGAGAGCACGAAGATTCCGGCCCCGATCACTGCGCCGACACCCAGCGCGGTCAACTGGAATGCGCCCAGCGTGCGTTTCAAGCTGTGCGCGCCCGTCTCTCGCGCCTCCTCCATGAGCAGCGCCAGCGGCTTTTTCGCAAAGAGGTCGGTCATGAGTTGCGTCTCTCCTGTCCAATTAAACTGAAGTTGTGTGGGCCCGCGGCCGCCAGATGTAGTACACCGGAATGCCCAGCAACACGATGAACAGTCCCGGCCAAGTGTATTGCGGTTTGTAGCGTAACAGGACAACGTCAATAAACAAAGCCATCACGATATAGATGGCGGGCAGAACGGGGTATCCGACGGCTTTGTAGGGACGCTCGGCCTCGGGATGAGTGCGGCGCAAAACAAAAAGTCCGAAGATGGTGAGAACGTAGAACACCAGCACGGCAAAAATAATGTAGTCGAGGAGTTGGCCGTAACTGCCGGAGATGCAGAGCACGCACGTCCACGCCATTTGCACCATCAGCGAAATCGCGGGCGTCTTGTAGCGGGGATGCAGCCGGGCAACGCCGCGAAAGAACAAACCATCTTTCGCCATGGCGTAGTAAACGCGGGCTCCGGCGAGAACCATGCCATTGCAGCAGCCGATGGTGGAAACCATGATGGCCGCGGCCATAAGCGCTCCGCCGATGGAACCGAACATCTGCGTCATGACGACGGTGGCGACGCGATCTTCGCGGGCAAACTGAATGCCTCGCTCGACCAGCGTCGTGCCGGTGGAACTGCCCGCGAGCGGCAGTGCGCTCAGATAAATAAAATTGCACGCGATATAGAGCGCGATCACGACGCCGGTGCCGAGCGCCAGCGACAACGGGAGATTCCGGCTGGGATTTTTGACCTCGCCGGCGGTGAAGGTAACGTTGTTCCAGGCGTCGGCGGAGAAGAGCGAACCGACCTGCGCAATCGCCAGCACGGTCAGGGTCGAGACCATCACGCTTGCGCCGACTCCGACGTTGTGCAGAGCGCCAAGGCTCGCGTTGTGCCAGAAGTTCGAGCCGAAATTCGCGGCGATGGCGTGGGCGTTACGGCCCAGACAAATTCCGAAGATCACGAGCCCGAGCAGCGCCGAAACTTTCGCGGTGGTGAAGATGTTCTGGATGATAGCTCCCGTCTTCACTCCAAAAATATTTATGACAGAGAGCGCGATCACGACCAGGATGGCGGCGAGGTTCTGCGTGTTCAGTCCAACATCCATGCCGCCGAGCGTCATCGCCGATCCCGCTGGGCCGACCGCGAACGTCGGCACTTTCCAAAAATGGAGAATCCAATGGCTGGAGGAAATCGCCGGCCAGAAAATGCCGAGAAATTTTCCGAAGGCAACGCCCACGGCGGCGATGGTGCCCGTCTGAATCACGAGAAAGAGGGTCCAGCCGTAAAGAAATCCCCAGAGTGGGCCGAGCGACTCGCGCAGATAAACGTATTGCCCGCCAGCGCGCGGCATCATGGCCGCGAGTTCTCCGTAGGTGAGCGCGCCGATGATGGTGAGGAATCCGGTGACGATCCAGGCGGCAATCAGCAGCGCGGGCGACGCAACCTCGCGAGAAATTTCGGCGGAGACAATAAAGATGCCCGAGCCGATCATGGAGCCCATCACCAGCATGGTCGCGCTGGTCAGGCCGAGACCTTGGACGAGGTCTTGATCCTGATGGGTGTGACGCTCCCAATCGCTGGCGGGAACTGGGGGACGGGCGTTTGCGGTCACGAACCTCCTGAAAGGCTGCTGAAAACTAAGGCTTCGTATCAGGGTATCGCTTTAGCGATACCGTAATTTCTTCGAAATCAGATGCCCCTTTAGGGGCTGGGCGGTGCTGCCTCTATCGCTGCAAGAACTTTTAACTTTACCCCAGAACTCGCAAATATTCCTCTGCCGATTTGCGGGGATCGCGCAGCAATCCGGAGATCACGGCGACGGCGTCGGCTCCGGCATCTATCACGGAACGGGCGTTGGCGGAGGTGATGCCGCCGATCGCCACCAGCGGCTTCGTCGTCAGCTCCCTGGCCCGGCGGACGCCTGCTAGTCCGACGACTGGGTCGGGATTGGTTTTGCTTGTAGTCGCAAACACGGGGCCGATGGCTAAGTAGTCGGCGGAAGTTTGATCGGCTTCGGAAATCTGCTCGGGATTGTGCGTCGAGACTCCCAGCCAGCGAGTGGGGCCAATGATCTTGCGGGCCGCTTCGGGAGACAGGTCGTCCTGCCCGACATGCAAGCCATCGAAGCCAGCGGCGAGGCAGAGGTCGGCGCGGTCGTTCATGATGAGCTTGACGTTTGGTGCGAGGCGCGCCCTTAGTTCGCGCGCCTGGTCTAGCATTTGACGGGCAGTTCCCTGTTTGTTGCGAAATTGCAGCAGCGTGATTCCGGCAGCGGCTAGTTCCTCGGCGGCGGCGAACATTCTGGCGGCATCGGGGAAAGAGTCGGCGTCGAGGATCGGGTAGAGGCGAGGGAGTTGCATTGTCCACTTGGTAGTCTAAGCATTTCCGAGCTAAGTGTCAGCACCAGCGACCTAAATCGAACGGGACAAGGAAAATTGATGTAATGGTGCTTGCGCCAACCACCATCTTTTATTTGAGATCCAAAGCCGTTATAGTGACAACCATGAAATATGCAATTTCTCTGAACACCTATGCTGTATGGACGCTTTTGCTCCTAAGCATGATTTTCTCTTGTGTGGACAGCAAGGGTCAGGGAGCAGCGGGCGGAACGACCCGTGCTCTTGATTCCGAAGGCACGCTAACCCTCCCAAATGACCTGAGCCCTACGGAAGTGTTCACGACAAACTCTCCATTCCTATTAGTAAAGGCTGCGAAGGGCGCGGACTACCGCGCCCTATACTCCTGGGAGCCGGGGAACAAGCCTAAGCTCATCATTGGAGGTCGCGATCTAGACGTCGCACGCCTGACGGACGACGTTTTTGCGAGCTGGTATTCACAAGACGATAAGGAATATGTCGCCACGCTGAACGCCCAACAACTGATTTCACAACCGTTGCTACTTCCCGCGGGAACGCCGACCGGTTGGGGTGGCTGCCAAGGGGATATCCGAATTCTGGTATGTATCGGAAACCGTCCGGGAATGAGCATCAATGACAAGGATTTCGACGGGATGGCGTTTAGTGCTGTCCTTGTCATTGATCTTGAGCAGCGAAAACCATCGTGGTTTCCGGTCAAGAACCAGACATATTTTTACTTCGACCCTGTAAAGAAGCTGATTTACTTAAGCGCATTGGACAATCCATCTTTGGAGAGTCCGATCGGGATCTTTGATCTTGCTGGCAAGCTGCGCGCCAACGCACAGTTTTGGAATATCGCACATTCGCCCTCTGGGCGTTTCGCGGATTCCATTCAGGTGGATGGTTCCGAGTTTTGGGCGATCTACGACGCCAAGAGCAAAGCCGTATTGCTCACCTTCAATTGCAGTAAGCCCGGATGCAAAACCGGTGATCGCGAGGAAGACCATTTTCGTAACCCTGCATTTGAAAACGAAATTATCGCGCTTCAAACTGGAGGAGCTTACGGCAAGGGTGGAACTTGCGACATTTACCAAGTTTCGCCGACCAAACTCATGAAACGCCTTCCATGTAGCGGATTGCCGGTGTACGACTGGAGTCGGGACGGTCGAGAAATCATCACCATCGAGTACGAGGGAGGAAAGTTCCGTCGTCAACTTGTGAACTAACCTTTGTGTTTGCGACACTGGCGTCCATTGATTGTCGACAAATCGCCATTCCACCACCAACTTATTTCGCCTTTGCCAGGAATTTTTCGATGAAGCTGGTATCGAAATTGCCTGCCAGGAAATCGGGGTCGGCGAGGATTCGGCGGTGGAGGGGGATTGTGGTGTGGATTCCTTCGACGATAAACATTCCGAGGGCGCGGCTCATGCGGGAGAGGGCTTCGTTGCGGTCTTTGCCGCGGACGATCAGCTTGGCGATCAGCGAATCATAATAAGGAGGGATCATGCCTTCGGCGTAGGCGGCGGTATCAATGCGCACGCCTGTGCCTCCCGGAGGATGGAACGTCGTAATCTTGCCGGCCGAGGGCGTGAACTTTTCCGGATGCTCGGCGTTGATGCGGCACTCGATGGCGTGTCCGCGATGCACGATGGGGCCGTGTAACACGTCGGCCATCTTTTCGCCCGCGGCGATCATGATCTGACTCTTGACCAAGTCAACGTCGGTGACCATTTCGGTGACGGGATGCTCGACTTGGATGCGCGTGTTCATCTCGATGAAGTAGAGCCGCCGGTCTTTATTCATGTCCATGAGGAATTCGACGGTGCCGGCATTGTGGTAGCCGACATGGCTGAGCGTTTTTTCGATGACGGCTCCGATCTGCTGGCGCAGTTCGGGCGTCATCGCCGGAGACGGCGACTCTTCGATTAACTTCTGATGACGGCGCTGGATTGAGCACTCGCGTTCGCCCAGGCTGACGACGGTGCCGTGCTCGTCGCCCAGCACCTGGAATTCGATGTGGCGCGGGCGCTCGACATAACGTTCCAGATAAAGGTCGCCGTTGCCGAAGGCGGCTGCGGCTTCCGACTGCGCCTGACGGAAAAGCGCGGGCAATTCATTTTCGTTGCGGACAATGCGCATGCCGCGCCCGCCGCCGCCGGCCGTGGCTTTGAGGATGACGGGAAATTCAATCTTGCGCGCCCACTCGCACGCTTCTTCGGCGGAAACGACAACGCCGTCGGACCCGGGAAGGATTGGCACGCCATGCTGCTTCATGGCGGCGCGGGCTTTTTCTTTTTCGCCCATCAGCCGGATGACATCGGGAGTAGGACCGATAAATTTGATGTGACAGGCTTCACAGACTTCGGCGAAGTTGGCGTTTTCCGAAAGCAGGCCGTAGCCGGGATGGATGGCGTCCACGTTCGCGATCTCGGCCGCGCTGATCACCACGGGAATGTTGAGATAACTCAGCGCCAGAGGCGGCGGGCCGATGCAAATCGCCTCGTCGGCAAAGCGCACATGCAGCGAATTGCGGTCCGCTTCGCTGTAGATGGCCACCGAGCGGATGCCGAGCTCCCTGCACGCGCAAATGACGCGCAGCGCGATCTCGCCGCGATTCGCTACCAGAATCTTATTAAACATTAGGATTTTCTTTGAATGCGGGAGAATCGGATGATCGGATCATCGGGTCATCTAAAAACGCCGTTCCGTATCCGATCACCCGATGGCCCGATCACCCGATGACCCGATCTCATTTTGCCGGCCGGACGGCGAACAGTTCCTGGCCGTACTCGATGGGCTGACCGTTGGCTACAAGCCGCTTGACCAACTCTCCCGCCACGTCGCATTCGATCTCGTTCATCAGCTTCATCGCTTCCACAATGCACAACACCTGACCCACTTCCAGGCGGTCGCCGGCTTTGACAAAGGGCGGAGACCCGGGCGAGGGCGATTCATAAAAAGTGCCCACAATCGGCGACTTTACTATGTGCAGATCTTCTTCCGTTTCAGGAACTGCCGCGGCAGCCGCAGCGACGCCGGCCTTGGCAGGAGCGGGCGCGTGGCTGGCGTGGCCATTCGCGTCAACCGGAGCGGAATGGGCCGCGATGTAGCGCGAATCCGTCAACGCCATGGGCACCGGTTCGGCGGCGCGCTTGATCTTCACTTTGACATCGCCACGCTCCAATTCAAATTCGGCGATGTCCTTTTCGATGAGAAACTCGATCAGTTCTTTCAGCTCTTTTTGATTCATGAATGAGGTGGATTCCGTTTTGCTTTCGTATCTCAGGGCATCGCTTTTGCAATGCCGTAATTGTTTCTAGCCCCTAAAGGCGGTGCATCGTCATCCGGCATTTCAGCAACTACTAGATAATAACCAACTCTTTATCCGTGGGCGTCAGCACTTCGCAGCCCGAAGACGTAACCACCACCACATCCTCGATTCGCACGCCACACTTCCCAGGAACATACGCGCCGGGTTCAATCGTAACCACCATTCCCGGCTCCAGTTCCTGGGTCTGCCCTTTCGCCAATCGGGGCAACTCGTGTATCTCCAATCCTAAACCATGCCCGGTCGAATGGGTAAAATACCGGGCCAATTTCCGCTGGCGAAGCACGCGCCGCGCCGCGCCATCCACTTCGGCCGCAGTCACGCCGGGACGGACCACCGCGATGGCTGCCTGCTGCGCCTCCAACACCGCCGCGTAAAATTGCCGGGCTTCTGCGAACGGCCGTCCAACATGCACGGTGCGCGTGCGGTCCGAACAATAACCGGCGAGTATAACACCAAAATCGCAGACCACGAACCCGCGCCGCGGAATGCGCGCCAGAGACGCCCGGCCATGCACAATCGCCGAGCGCGCTCCGGAAGCGAGGATGGTCGGAAAGGACATGCCTTCGGCCCCGGCGCAACGGGCCTCGAATTCCATGGCGGCGGCGACTTCGACCTCAGTCGCACCCGGCCGAATTTTCTCGCAAGCAGTTTGGAAAAGACTGGCGCCGAGTTTCACCGCCCGCCGGATGCGCTCGATCTCGCCAGCATCCTTCACCATGCGGGCACGCTCGATCAGCGGCGGCGCAAAACGCAGGCGCGCCTTTCCTTTCAGCACCGAAGCCAGCCGGTCGCGCTGGGCCACCGTGATCGAGTCCGGTTCGATGCCGACGTATATTGCCTTCGAACTTCTGCGCTGGGCCGCGAGCCACTCCGCAGCCGCCACCAGCGGGGACTTGCGGCCGATGACAATGCTGGCAACGGTTACTTCTTCTCGAGCCTGGGTGCGGTAGCGACCGTCCGTAAAAAAGATGGGACCGCGATCGGCGACAATCAAAGCCGCCGCGCTGCCAGTAAAGCCGCAGAGATATCGGATATTCGGGAGATGCGTCACCAGCAGTGAGTCCAGATCGTTTTCTTCGATCCCAGTTCGAAGACGACTCAGGCGGCCAGCGTGATCCATAGTAGGAGTGTAGCAAGACGGCGCTGTGAGCTACGAGTTCATGCGTAATGGAATCGAAGAGCCGCTACTGTTTCATGGTTGGTACTGGTGGGGGTACCCCCCTCCCCCCTGTCTATTAGAATCATGGGGTTGCGGCGAGACTGCCATCCAAATCTTTGATTTGAAAGGACTTAACTTATAAAATCTAGATAACAAAGGACTTAGTATGGGTTTTGTAAAGAGGGTCGGATGGTAAATCCTTTGAAATCAGTTCGTTAGCGATTGCCAGTCCGGCTTATTCTGCTCAAAATCTAGATTTCAAAGAACTTAGCTTGGAAATCGGCTGTTTTCCACGCTTCCGACGCGGCAAAAACGGCGATTCGAGAGCTTTTTGGCCCTCTTTGTATGATATATTTATGTTATATACTAATAGCTAAAAGATTTAGTTTTGTCAAGGAAATTCGATACCCGTGTTGCTTCGAGACGGTGTTTCCGCCACGGCGTCATTGAGCGTGAAGATGCGCAGATCGGAGTGTTGATCTCGATGGAAGCGCCCACCAAGCCCATGCTGAAAGAGGCTGCCGAGGCAGGATTCTACAAGCCACACAAGCAATTCCTACTGCATATCTCCGCCCATGGGGACGTAGCGGAACTTCTTGCCATCGAAGAACACGGCGGAACTCTCGCCAAAATCGCCCGCTTCTTCAACGTAGATCGCTTGGATGGTTTTCTTTCTTAGCGGCAGTTTTCGAACCGAGATGGTCCGATAGGGCAAATTGACAATCACGTACTTCGCTTTCGGAGTGGCCGAGCGCCAGCCGTCCGGCCCGGCGCCGTGGATGATGAGCACAACCAAGCCGCGCTGCGTGGGATCGCCCTCGCTGAACGTGGTCGTCATCTTGGGATCGCCATAGCCGAAAAATTCGTCGTAGGGATCGATCACCGTGTAATTGTGCTCGCCTTGATCGAGCATGGGATTCTTGCAGCGCGCCGCAATCGCCACGTCTTCCACGCCGTCGCCGTCCAGATCGCCGAAGGCGGGCGCAATCTCGGGCAGCAGGGTGAACTGATCGCCAAACTGCTGGTGCACGAATTCGTTATCTATTTTGCGGGCTGCCGCAGGCGCCTGCCCGAAGGCTGGAAGCAACATCGCAACACTGAACGCACTGAACGCCAGGAGTAAAGATAGTTTTCTCATGGGTCCACTCTAGTCCCTCGCCGTCACCACCGGCAGGTAACGAAAGTCACCATTGGGGAAGGTTTCAGAGTTAAAGTTTCAAGGCGCATCCGCCGAAGCTACAAAATTACAAATCACAAATCATCATTACGAATTCCCCTGAAGTGCTCCCATCCCTCGGCTTTGAGCGCCGCCATTCCATCCGGCGCGATCAGCCGCATTCCCGCGGAGCGCGTGGTGCGCCCGATCGGCGTGACTCGAACTCCCGCCATCTTTGCGGGAACCGCCGCCGCGGACGTAAACAGCAGTTCGTAATCGTCGCCGCCGTGCAACGCCAACTCGAGTGCGACTGGCTTTTTCCCCAGCTCTTTTTTCCATCGCCCGACCTGCGCTCGCGGAATCGCCTCGGCCTCGATCTCCGCACCCACGTGGCTTTCCTGGCAGATGTGTTCGAGATCGGTGGAAAGTCCGTCGCTCAGATCGATCATGGCCGAAGCCACTCCGCGGCAGCGCAGCCACTGGCCCACCGCAACCCGCGCCAGCGGACGAAAGTGCCGGGAATACTCCGCGCCCACGGGCTTCGATGCCGCCAGCCGCGCCAGCGCCGCCGCCGCACCGCCCAACTCTCCGGTCACATAAATCCGCTCGCCCGGCTTCGCCCCCGAGCGCAGCACCGCCTTGCCCTTCGGCACCGAGCCCACCACAACGATGTCCGCCTGGATCCCGCCCGCCGACTGCGCCGTGTCTCCGCCGGCCAGCGGGAGCTTGAATTCTTCCGCCAGATCCAGCAGTCCCTTGAGGAAGCGGCCCACCCACTTTTGCGGAACGTCGCTCGGGACCGCCAGCGATAAGAATGCGGCGCGCGGCTCGCCGCCCATGGCCGCGATATCGCTCAGCCCGCGCGTCAAGCAGCGCCGTCCCACCAGGTCTGGAGGGTGCCAATCGCGCCGGAAATGCACCTTCTCGATGGTGAAGTCGGTGGTCACCAGCAACTCGTCGCCCGGAGGAACGCGCAGCACGGCGCAGTCGTCGCCGATGCCCGTCACCACTGCCTCGCCGCTGCGGGCAGAGCGGCGGATCTGCTGAATCAATTCCTTTTCGCCAAGTGGCATGACGATTACTATACCCCGGCCGCGATGCCAGGAGGGCCGATTGGCAGCCCGCGGTGAAACTCCAAAGCAGAAAGCCAGCGCCTAAAGGCGCGTTCATAACATGACGTTTACGGTATGCCTGAAGGCATACCCTGATACAAATCGCACTTTCACCACGGGCTGCTAGGCGGCGGGTGACAGGCGGAGGAAACGGACAATGGAACATACCCTCGACATTTTCTTGCCGGTGCATTATGTACGGATGGGCACTGCCTCTAACCCTGCCTTGGTAACCGCCAGAAGGGCATAGGGAGGTTGACAGGTGGGATCGGGTTTGCTACTTTTAACTTGCCGTTCACAGATATTTTGCCGGGCCAAGTGTTGCAATGCTGATCGGTTGCAGCCAAATTGGATTTCGGCTTGCCTGGTTCCGTGGTTCTTGGGAAAGAGCCAGCCTGCTCCTGACGCGACTGGTGGAATCAGGATTCCGAGCCCGAGCATGACAGTTCCGCTCCGGCAGGATTCCGAAGCATAACTTGCTTTGCAAAATACGGAAATTAGGATGTTGCGAAAACGTTTCTACATATTTTTCGTGGCGCGTGACGAAGCGGGACAGCTTCGCAAGATTTCTATTCCCGTCCAGTATCTCTACGTGTTTCTGGCCGGGTTGGCGATGGGAGCGCTTTGCCTCACGGGAATCGCTGGCTCTTATGCCAGGATGCTGCATAAGATCGCCCATTACAACCAGCTCCGCACCGAGCAAGCCCAGCTCAAAGACAGCTATTCGCGCCTGGAGCAGGTGGCCAAGGAACGCGACATTCAGGTAGCATCTCTCGGCTCGCTGGCCAGCGAGGTTTCCGCGCTTTACGGACTCAAGTCCGATCCGGCGATGGTGGCCGCCTCGACCGAGCAGATTCAAGAAGAGCAGGTCCACTCATCGCTCGACCAGCTTTACGCCTTGAAGCACACCGCGCTGAGCGGGGCGGCCAGCGTCGGCATCTCGCTCGGCCTCACCAAGAACTCGACCACGGCGGACTGGCTCCGCGCCAATGCGGCCCCGAACCTCTGGCCGGTCGAAGGCCAGATCACTGGCTCCTTCGGCGAGCGCATCGATCCGTTTAACGGAGAAGGCGCGTTCCACTCCGGCGTAGATATCTCTGCCCATGTGGGCACGCCCGTGATCGCTCCCGCCGACGGCGTGGTTACCTTCGCCGACTTCATGGGCGGCTACGGACGCGCCATCATGGTTGACCACGGACACGGCATCTCGACCCGCTACGGCCATCTCTCCAGCTTCGCCGTCACCGCTGGACAATACGTCCAGCGCGGCGACACCATCGGTTACGTCGGCTTAAGCGGACGCTCCACCGGCCCCCATCTCCACTACGAAGTCCGCATCAACGATGTGCCGGTCAACCCCTACAAGTACCTGCGCCTCACCGTGGCACGCTTCGGCGGGTTCGCGGCGGGATCGTAATTTTCCAGTCATTCAGTCCAATCCCTTTAAGAAATTGTCATCCTGAGCGAAGCGAAGGACCTGCTCTTTGTGTGGCGCGGACCCTCCTGTCCGCGTGGGCTGTGGCTTATCTGATTTTGTGAAAGACTTGTGCTACGCGCCGCATCTGCCCTCAGCGGCTGAAGCCGCGCCCCTTCAAAACAAAGTCGTTGGCCGGCTGTCGCTAGTCGTTTGCGAATGCCGATCCCTCGTTTCACTCGGGATGACAATCGGAAGGGGTTTGCGATCAGCGAATAGCGAACGACGAACGACCGCCGTTCCCTACTCCAAAAACGCGACGCTTTGCACGCCGGTGATCTCGAATCGCTTGCGGCAGCGCATGTTTTTGCACATCAACATGTCGTCGCGCCGCAGCATGTAAGACTGCGCCTTGGCGAACTTGGCGCGGTCGCGATCGTCGGCCCGCGGCGGAAGACTTTTCTTCTTCGTGCGCACCAGCCATTGGATCTCGTACTCCGCCGACTGATGGCAGTGCGGACAACTCAGATTTGCCGTCTTCTTGTCGGACCGTTCGTCAAAAAATTCGCGCTCATCCATAAATTAGGCCCTCGGGTCTAAACTAACACGCCGCGCGGCCCAGTCCTTCGCGTCTCTTGCGAAAGTTTGGAACTCCACGCCAACCTCAGATTAAAGCATTTCGTGCGATGGTGTAGAGTGCGCAGCTTCAGCGGCTAAAGCTGGAACCCGTTGCAGCCATGGCGGCGCGACTGAACAAGCTGCGGAAGAAGTCGTCGAGTGCACAAAAAACTCACCTCAGGCGCTAAAGCGCGACACATTTTCTGCGGCTTACGGCACGAGTAAACTCGTGCCCTTCCCAAAAACCTACGCGAATGAGAGTTTTTCTGTAGCCTGTGAAGTCGTGCCCTACCCATTCCCGGCTCACTCTACCGCAAATCGGGAAATGCGCTAACGCACCATGGCGAGGATGCGGACCGGGACCTCGCCAGTTTTTTTGTTTTTAGCTGGGGCAACGATGACGAGCGGGCCGGTTGCGGGCAGCGCGGTCAAGGGCGCGGTTCGTTCCACGGTATAAGTTCCGCGGAGGGCGAGTAGCTCCGCCAGGGCGCGGTCGGAGGTCAAGTCCACGGAAGTCTCAACGGCAAAACCAATGGTGTAGCGAGCGTCAATGAGGAACTGGACCGCGTCGCGGGCGATGGGAAACGGCGTGGTTGACAAGCTGTTAGTTGACAATTCATGAGGCGCGGCGGCGCGGCGGATGGCGACGACGGCCCCTTGCGGAATCATGCCGTGGCGGGATTCCCAGGCGGCAATGTCGTCGAGAGAAATGCACGGGCTGCCGGCGGTGGTTGCGTTCAAATCCATGACCACCAGCGGAGCCACAAGGCGCTCGGGCGGGATCTGTCCGGCGGTCCAGGTTCCGGGAATGAGCGCACCGGGGGCAATGATGCGGGTCCTGGATTGCGCGACCGAGGAGGGAGCGGCGGAGGCATGGGGCGCGGTCGCATTTTGCTCATCCGTCAGATCCACCACGCGCGAATAGCGGTCCGGTTGCGGGGAACTGGGGCGCCGATCGGCAAACAGCAGAATGGCGAGCACGAGCGCGTAAGCGACGATGAAACTGCGAATCCGCATTCAATTTCCTGGCTGGAAGTAGGTTGGACGCAACTCCAAGCTGTATTGTTGCCTGAAGGGTCGGCAAGTTCAATCCACCGTCGTACATGAACCACCGATTAGAACATTCCGCGTGATGATGTAGGGTACGCACCCTCAGCGGCTAAAGCCGGAACCCGTTGCAACTCCTGGCGGCACGGCTGAAGCCGTGCCCTACCCGTTCCCGTCTCTCCACAAAAGCGCCAGCAATATTTCGGGTAACACGCGCTGCGAGTTAGAATACAGTTAACATCTCCGGTAGTTTTCCATGCCTGGGCCATCGCGGATTTCGATGTGGGCTGGGGCGGCCATGCCTGCTGGCGCGAACTGAAGATTGCAAGAACTGAGGATTCATGTACGGCCACGAAGAAAAAGTTCCGGTGGTGCGGCTCACGGTCGTGCAATACGTCGTGCTAGCGATGTTTCTGGTGCTGGCATACAGGCTGTGGCAGTTGCAGGTGATGCAAAGCGATGAGTACACGATGCAGGCGGAGAAGAACCGGATACGCAATGTGCCGATTCTGGCGCCGCGGGGCAAGATACTGGATCGCGAAGGCCGGACCATCGTTGATAACTACCCCTCGTTTTCCGCGCTGCTGTTGAGGGATACCACGCGCGATTTGAACGCGGACGCGGACGCCATCGCCCAGGGGCTGCACTTGAACGCCGACGAAGTGCGGCAGCGCATCAAGCGCTTTTCTTCCATGCCGCAGTACCAGCCGATGTTTCTGAAGGAAGACATTACGCCGGACGATCTGGCGTTCATCGAGGCGCACAAGAACGAACTGCCGGAACTGGAAACGATCACGGCGCAGCGGCGGCTGTATCCGCGCAACGGGTTCATGGCGCACCTGATCGGCTACGTTGGCGAAGTCAGCGAAGACATGCTCAACCAGCCGCAGTTCGATCTCTACTACGCCGGCGACGTGGTGGGCGTGAGTGGGGTCGAGAAGCAGTACAACAGCATTCTGATGGGCAAGAACGGATCGCGGCGCACGATCGTCAATAGCCATGGGCGCGAAGTGAGCCGTTTGGATGAAACTTCAGCCGAGGCTGGCAAGCAGATCAAGCTGACCCTGGACCTGGATTTGCAGATCGCGGCGGAAGAAGCGATTGAAGGGAAGAACGGCGCCATCGTGGCCATGAATCCGCACAACGGAGAAATCCTGGCCATGGTGAGCCGTCCGGCTTTCGACCCCAACGATTTCACGGTGAAGATTTCACGGGACGAGTGGAGCCATCTCATCAACGATCCCGACAAGCCGCTGCTGAACAAAGCGATCCAGGCCCAGCTCGCGCCCGGCTCGACCTTCAAGGTCATCATGTCGTTCGCTGGATGGCAGGAAGGGATTGCCCAGACCCTCAACGTGCATTGCAACGGAGGCGCAACGTTTTATGGCCGGCATTTCGGCTGTTGGCTGAAGGGCGGCCACGGCGAGGTCGATTTCGACAAGGCGATTTACCAGTCCTGCGATGTGTTCTTCTATACGCTGGCGGAAAAGCTTGGTATTGATCGCATCGCAAAATACGCCACCCTGCTGGGGTTGGGGCAGAAGACTGGCATTGACCTGCCCAACGAAGCGAGCGGCGTGATGCCTTCGGAAGAATGGAAGATACGGAACTTCAAGCAGAAGTGGTTTGCCGGGGAAACGATTTCGGTGGGCATCGGTCAGGGCGCGGTGGCAGTCACTCCGGTGCAGTTGATGCGCGCGATCTCCGCGGTTTCGATGGGCGGGAAACTGGTGGTGCCGCACGTGATCAATCCGACGGACCTGCCGCCGGGATTTGTCGAGACCACGCACTATACGGAAGTGAAAGATATTCCGTTTGACCCGGAGGGATGGAACGCCATCACCGACGCATTGGGGAAAGTATTGTTGCCTGGCGGTACCGCCGCCGGGGCGCACATTCCGGGAATCGACATCGCCGGCAAAACCGGGTCGGCGCAGGTGGTTTCGCTGGCCCTGCGCGCGAAGCATAACCAGAGCGACGAGTTCGCGCAGAATGGGTGGTTTGTAGGATTTACGCCGCGGCGCAATCCGGACGTCATTGTGTGTGTGCTGTTCGAAGGCGGCGAGCACGGGAGGCTGGCGGCGCGTTTGGCGACCCAGGTAATCAAAGCTTACGTGGATAAACAGCGGCGCCAGCCGACAAAAGTGGCGGGCTCGGGCAATGGCAAGGTCGAAATCGGCGCTTTGTGGACCGATCCCAGCGGCACGAACGAAGACGGTAAGAATGCGAATGGGAATAAGAATGAAGATCGTTTGCAAGGAGGCCGCTTCCTGATCGATGTGGCGCGTAAGAAAGCGCCGCTGGCGGTGGCCGCGCCGGGTATGCTGCATTGACTGACAGCTGGCAACTGATAGCTGTTAGCTCTTCGTGATACGTTAAATCAGAAATGAAATCCACTGCCCAACTCGCTTTGGACACCGCATGCGCGCGTGGAGCGGCTTATGCCGACGCGCGCGTGGTAGCGGTCCGCAACCGTTCGCTCGCCACCAAAAACGGACGTGTGGGTCATGCCTCGGAGTCGGAGTCGCTCGGCATCGGTGTGCGCGCGATCGCGCAGGGCGCGTGGGGTTTTGCCGCGTCCGCGGATTTGAGCCGCGTTTCGGTGGAAGCGGCGGCCGCGCGGGCCGTCGAAATTGCGCGGGCCTCGGCGCGTGTGAAACTAAAAGATGTTCAACTCGCCCCCGAGCCTGCGGCGGTGGCGGAGTGGACGACTCCGTATAAAGTCGATCCGTTTAGCACGTCGGTCGAACAGAATCTGGATCTGCTGCTGAAGGTTGACGCGGAAATGCGCGCCGTTTCGGGGGTCACGCTCGCCGAAACCGGAATGAATTTTCAGCGCGAAGAGTCGTGGTTTGTTTCTTCCGAGGGCGCTCGCATCCATCAGACAAAATATTCGACGGGCGCGGGATTCGCGGCTTATGCGTTTGCCGGTTCCGAGATCCAGAAGCGATCCTATCCGAGTTCGTTCGGCGGGCAATGGCAAAATCGCGGCTACGAACTGATCGAAGAAATGAAATTGCTGGAGAATGCCCGGCGCGTGGCGGAAGAAGCGGTCGCGTTGCATCGGGCTGAGCAATGTCCGGAAGGCACGGCCACAATTATTTTGGATAGCTCGCAACTGGGCTTGCAGATCCACGAGTCCATCGGGCATCCGATTGAACTGGACCGCGTGCTCGGCATGGAAGCGAATTTTGCGGGCACATCGTTCCTCACCCTCGAAAAACTGGGCAACCTGCGCTACGGCAGCGAGTTGGTCAACGTCGTGGCCGATGCGCGGCAGGAACACGGGCCGGGCCTGGGAACTTTCGCCTACGACGACGAAGGCGTGGCCGCGCAAGCGACGCCGATCATCACGAATGGACGCTTCACCGGATATTTGAGTTCGCGCGAAACCGCGCACACCATTGGCGCCGCGCGGTCCGGCGGAACGCTGCGCGCCGAAGGTTGGAACCGCCTGCCCATGATTCGCATGACCAATGTCAGCATTCTGCCGGGAGACGAGCCGCTGAGTCTGGAGCAGCTCATTGCCGCGACTGACGATGGCATTTACATGCAGACCAATAAGTCCTGGTCGATTGACGACAAGCGCTACAACTTTCAGTTCGGATGCGAGATCGCGTGGGAGATCAAGCACGGCAAGCGCGTGCGGATGCTGAAAAATCCTTCATATTCCGGGATCACGACGGAGTTTTGGAATTCGATGGACGCGATCTGCTCGCGCGACGAGTGGACGCTATGGGGAACTCCCAACTGCGGCAAAGGCCAGCCGCAGCAGGTCGTGGGCACGGGACACGGCGCAAGCCCGGCGCGGTTCCGCAATATTCGCGTCGGCTCGGCGTACCAGGGAAGCTAAGCGGAAACCAGACATGTTGAGCAAAGAAAAAGCCGCCGGCATTTTCGACCGCATTCGCCGCTTCTCGTCGTCCGACGAGGTCGAAGCCATCTTCACCGGCTCCTACTTCGCCCTGACCCGCTTTGCCAACAACACCATTCATCAAAATGTAGAGGAAGAGAACTCCGTCGTTTCGATTCGCGCAAATTTTTCGGGCCGGACGACGCGCGCCACCGCCAATCAATTTGATGACGAGAGTTTGCGGCGGGCAGTGGCCGCGTCGGAGAACCTCGCGAGAGCGCAGGCGCCCGATCCGGACTTGCTGCCGATGCCAACGGCAGACGAGGCGAATTCCGGGGACACGCCCGCACAAACGAATATTGGCGCTACACGTTTTTTTGAAGAGACCGCTAACATTACTCCTGCCGATCGCGCCAATGCAGTGAAGGGAATCGTCGCGATCGCGGAAAAACACAAGCTGACGACGGCGGGCATCTACTCGAATTCGGAAACCGGCGAAGGGATCTTCAACTCGCGCGGCTTGGCACAGTGGCATCGGCAGACGCTGGCGGAGATTTCCATCACCATGCTCGCCAATGATTCTTCCGGCTGGCAGAAATCGAATTCGCCCGATGTGCGTGACCTCGAGCCGGCGCGACTGGCGGAGACGGCGGCGCGAAAGGCGGTCGAATCGGCCCATCCGCGGGAGATTGCGCCGGGAAAGTACACGGTCATTCTTGAACCGGCCGCGGTGCTCGACATGGTCGGCTTCATGTTCTGGGACTTCAGCGGCGTGGCGATTCTCGACCAGCGGTCGTTTCTCAATAGTGGCGATAACGACCGCATCGGCAGGAAACTTTTCGGCGAGAACATCAACATCTGCGATAACGCCGCGCATCCACTGCAGGCGGGTCCGCCATTCGATGGCGAGGGCATGCGCCGCCAGCGCGTGCAACTGGTTGAGAACGGCGTGGTCAAGAGAGTGGTATATGCGCGCGCCACGGCGCGGAAGATGAAGAATTCGGAGTATGCCGGCAAGGTTGGCCCCATCGAAGCCACGGGGCACGGATTTCCCCTGCCGAATGAGATGGGCGAGATGCCAATGAATATTGTTTTTGGGGCGGCGGAAAATCCGCAAAGCGATGACCCGCAAAGCGTGGATGACGTAGATGCAATGATCGCCTCCACCGAGCGCGGTGTGCTGGTGACGCGCCTCTGGTATATCCGCGAAGTGGACCCGTACGAGAAGATCGTGACCGGCATGACGCGCGACGGAACGTTCCTGGTCGAAAACGGCAAGGTGCAGTGCGGACTGCGAAACTTCCGCTTCAACCAAAGCCTGATCTCGATGCTGTCCAATGTCGAGGCGATGAGCGCTCCAGTGCGCGCCAGCGGAGAGGAATCGTTCGACATGGTGGTGCCGGCGATGAAAGTGAAGGAGTTTAACTTTACGGAAACGACGAAGTTCTGAGCGAGGCAGCATTTAGCACTCAGCATCCAATCGCCTGCGGATCAGCTTCCACCTTGCTTATGTGTTGAATACCAGTGTTGAGTGCTCCCCTCCACCCGTAAGTCTCTGTACCAGTGACACTTCGCGCCTTTGTTCCATGACTTCCGTAACTTTGCATAGAGCATGCCGGGGTGTAATCTCGGCCTGAAATGTGCATTCGCTCAATCGGAGTGGTGCATGGCACGAACCGGAAGGAAGGTCGTCGCAAACGTGTCTGAAGCCGCCAAGGGAACCGATGCTGCAGTGAGTGGGAATCGAAGGGGTTATACGGACATGCAAGGCGCGCCGCGTTTTCCCATCAAATTGCCGGTGGCATTGAAGCCGGCAGTCAACCAGCCTGGGGTGACGGGATCTGGGTTCATGGAAAAGATGGCGGAGACGGAAAACATATCCGCCAACGGTGTTCTTTTCCGCATGGATGCCGATGTACCAGTAGGCGCGGCTGTGGATTTTACGATTTCTCTTCCCGCCGATGTGTTGGGCTCAGCCGTCGACGTGCAGGTGGATTGCCGGGGCCGAGTGGTACGCAGTTTTGTGGATGGTGGACGGCGTGGGGTCGGTGTGGTGATTGACGAGTACCGTTTTGAGCGCAGGTAGTTTTGCCGTAGAGACGCGGCTTGCCGCGTCTCCCAGTGGGCCGCGCGGGTAGGGCGCGAAAAGAGGACGGATGGGAAGCATTTTGGTCGGCAGTTCGGTCAGTGTCGAGCCAGACGAAGGTTGTCAGCCTGCGGACGGCCAAGGCACGATCCACGTGATTTTGGCGGATACGCAAGCCATTTTCCGCGCGGGGCTGCGCAAAATCTTTGCGCTCGAAGACGACATACGAGTGGTGGGCCAGGCCGAAAACCTCGAGCAGACGGTCGCCGCCATCCAAAAATTTTCCGCCGACATTGTGATCTTCGAGGCGGCGCTGGCCCCCAATCCAGCCGACGCTGTTTCCGATCTTCTCCGCCAAACGACGAACTGCCGTTTGGTGGTCGTGCTGCAAGAGCCCGACCAGGAAATGACGCTCGACTTGTTCCGGCGCGGCGTGCATGGCATCGTTTCGCGCGAAGTTGAGCCCGAGAGGCTGGTGGAATGCGTGCGCAAAGTCGCCCAGAATGAACCCTGGCTCGAAAGCCGCGCGGTGGCATGGGTGATGGAGGCCTATCGCACGCAAGGCTTGCGTCCGGCGGGGGCGCGTCCCAAAGTGTCGCTCACACCCAAAGAGTCGCTCATCGTTTCCTGCGTCACGCAGGGGATGAAGAACAAAGAGATTGCCCTGCGGGTTGGCACCACCGAGCAGGTGGTCAAGAATTATCTGCGCAAAGTCTACGACAAGCTGGGAGTGGCCGACCGTTTGGAGCTGGCGCTCTACTGCCTGAATCATCGGGTGGTTGACGGCATCGCTCCGCCCAAGCCTGCCCAACCCGGCAATGGCCACGCTCCAGCGGCGGCGGAAACTCCCAACGCCGCCTCGGCTGCCGCGGGATCTCGCTCCTGATTCTTTTCTTCTAGTACAATTCTTGCTTGCGGACTGTAAGTACAGTTCTCAGTTCCCTGTAACAACTCAACAGTTTCAACTGAGAACTGAGAACCGGGAACCGAGAACTATCCAAGAGAGGCAACCATGAAAGGCGACGCGAAAGTCATTGCCATTCTGAACGAAGCGCTCAAAGCCGAGCTCACCGCCATCAACCAGTACTTCCTGCACGCCGAGATGTGCGAGAACTGGGGTTATGAACGCATGGCCAAACAAGCTCGCAAGGAATCCATCGAAGAAATGCGGCATGCCGAAATTCTGATGGAACGCATCCTGCACCTCGATGGCGCTCCCAACATGACCGACTATTTCAAGATCAATATCGGGCAAACGGTGAAGCAGCAACTGAAGAACGACCTCGAACTTGAATACGCGGCCGTGAAGCGGCTGAACGACGGGATCAAGGCCAGCAGGGAGGCCGGCGACAACGGATCGCGCGAACTGCTGGAAAAGATCCTGCTCGACGAAGAACACCACATCGATTGGCTGGAAGGGCAACTGCACGCGATTGAAGAGATGACCTACGAGAACTACCTGGCCCAGCAGTTGCACGAGCTTGGGGAAGGCTAGCCTGCATGATTCATGAAGCCTGCATTGAAGGGGCACGGCTTCAGCCACGCCACTTCAATGCCGTACCCATGCTCATGAATAATCCGGGCAGTATCATGACCGCGTGATGGGTTCCACTGTAGAGGGACGGGAGTCTCGCCCGTTCAGTCGGGCGAGGACGCCCGGCTCTCCACCGGCAAGCGTGGATCGACCGTCCCTATCGCAGCAACTCCCCCAAGTCGCGAGGACTTTCGATCAGCACATCGGGTGTCGCTTCTTCGAGCGTCTGCGGGGCGAAGCCGTAGGTTACGCCGCAGGTCCACAGGCCGGCATTGCGGCCGGTTAGAACGTCAATCGACGAATCTCCGATCATCAGCGCTTCATTCGCGGCTACGCCGGTTTCCTGCAGCAGGGTCAGCGCGCCCACCGGATCGGGCTTTTTTGTCGGAAAGCTGTTGCCGCCGTAGATGCGCACGAAGAAGTCTCCCAGGCCCAGCGCCTGCACGATGTCGCGCGAAGGCTTGACTGGTTTGTTGGAGAGCACGGCCATCTGCCGATGCACTCCGTTCGGCCCAGTCCCATTCGGCGGAATTCTATTCGATGCAGCAGCCAGGGCCGCCAGCACTTCCGGAATTCCCTCATACACGGTGGTGTGGTCGAGCTTGTGTAGGCGGTAGTAGCCGAGAAAATAGTCCAGCGCCTCTTGGAACAACGCTTGGTTGTCCGCGTCCTTGTCGCCGAGCGCGCGGCGCACCAGCACGGGGGCCCCGTTTCCCACATAGCTCGCAATCAGGCTGCCCGCCAGTTCGGGGCGTCCGAGATGGCGCAACGTCGCGTTGATGGACTGAATCAAATCAAGACGCGAATCAATCAAAGTGCCATCGAGATCGAATACCAGCAAGCGGATGTGATGCGGATCGAAGGGGCGCAGGAAGCGAATCATGACTGTTTAGAATAGCGCAGGGGGCAGCCATCAGCTATCAGCTATCAGAAAAGGCTGACCTTCATACGAATGGACTGTCAATAGCGTGCCGGATGCACACAAACAAATCATGAACTCAAGATGAAGAGATTCTCCTGAAAACTGATAGCTGAAAGCTGAAAACTGAGAGCTGATTTACAATGATGGAACTCCGTGGGGTGAAGAACGCGGCATGGCTACGACCAAGGTCGATCCTAAGCTGAACGAAAATAACATTGCGAAAGAGGCCGGGACCTATCAGGGCCTGACGAGCCGGCAGCTCCTCGACTCGTATCGCATCATGTTCACTTCGCGGCGCCTGGACGACCGCGAGATCCTGCTCAAACGCCAGCAGAAGATCTACTTCCAGATCTCGGGCGCGGGGCACGAAGCCATCGGAGTCGCCGCCGCTTTCGCGCTCAAGACCGGCTACGACTGGTTCTATCCCTATTATCGCGACCGCGCTCTGTGCCTGGCGCTGGGCGCAACCCCTTACGAAATGCTGCTGGGCGCGGTGGGCGCGGCCGACGATCCCTGTTCCGGCGGCCGTCAGATGCCTTCGCACTGGGCCTACCCGCGGCTCAACATCGTCACCCAATCGTCCGCCACTGGCACGCAGATTCTGCAGGCTGTCGGATGCGCCGAAGCCGGACGCTATTTCGCCAGGCATCCGAAGGCCGCGCGCAAGGCCGAAGGCGACTACCGGCAATTTAAGGATGTCCAATTCCAGGGCGATGAAATCACTTACGTTTCGTTGGGCGACGGCGCGACCAGCGAAGGCGAATTCTGGGAAGCGCTGAACACCGCCTCCAATTGCCGGCTGCCGGTAATTTTTTGCGTGCAAGACAACGAGTACGCGATTTCCGTGCCCGTCGAAGTGCAGACCCCCGGCGGCAACATTTCGCGCCTGGTCTCGAGCTTCCCCAATTTTCATTTCGAGGAAATGGACGGCACCGACCTGGTGACCGCCTGCGCGGCCTTGCAGCGGGCGGCCGATCATTGCCGCGCGGGCGCTGGGCCGGCGTTTGTCCATGCCCATGTGATTCGTCCCTACTCGCACTCGCTCTCCGACGACGAACGCCTTTACCGCCCCGACGCCGAGCGCGAGGCCGATGCCGCGCGCGACCCGGTGCCGCGCCTTCGGACGTTCCTGCTGGGCGAGGGAATCCTCGACGAAAAAGAGATCGGCAAAATCGAGAAGGAAGTCGAAGAGCAGCTCCAAGCCGATGCCGACCGCGCCCTCGACGCCGCGCTGCCGCAGCCGGAAACAATCTATAACTTCGTGTACTCGCCCGATCTCGACCCGGCGTCGGCTGCGTTCGAGACTCAGCCCGCAGTGGCCGCGCAGAATGAGACGTTGCCGAATAAGACATCGTCAAATAAAACCATGGCGGACTTGATCAACGCCACGCTGCGCGACGAGATGCGCCGCGATGAGCGCGTCGTTATTTTCGGAGAGGATGTTGCCGACGCCAGCCGCGAAGAGTATCTCCAGCAGAAACTGGTCAAAGGCAAGGGCGGAGTCTTCAAACTAACGGCGGGTCTGCAAGTCGAGTTCGGCGCCGACCGCGTCTTCAATTCTCCGATCGCCGAAGCCAACATCGTTGGCCGCGCCACCGGCATGGCAACGCGCGGATTGAAGCCCGTGGTTGAGATCCAGTTCTTCGATTACATCTGGCCGGCGATGATGCAGTTGCGCGACGAACTCCCGCTCATCCGCTGGCGCTCGAACAATGCCTTCTCGGCGCCTTTGGTGGTCCGAGTGCCCATCGGCGGTTACCTGACCGGCGGCGCAATTTACCACTCGCAGTGCGGCGAGAGCATCTTCACTCACACTCCGGGATTGCGCGTGGTGTTCCCATCGAACGCGCTCGATGCGGCGGGCCTGCTGCGCACCGCGATCCGGTGCGACGATCCCGTCCTGTTCCTCGAACACAAGCGCCTCTACCGCGAAACTTACGGACGCGCGCCCTATCCGGGGAGCGACTACATGGTTCCATTCGGAAAAGCGAAAGTAGTGCAGCCGGGGACCAGACTCACCGTCATCACCTATGGCGCGCTGGTTCCGCGCGCGCTGCAGGCCGCGCAACAACTGGAGCGCGAGCATCAAGTCAGCGTCGAACTGCTCGATCTGCGCTCGTTGAATCCGTTTGACTGGGATGCGATTGCCGCTTCGGTAAAGAAAACCAACCGCGCGCTCATCGCTTACGAAGACTCGTTAAGCTGGGGATACGGCGCGGAAATTGCCGCCCGCATCGCCGATAAGTTGTTCCATCATCTCGATGCCCCGGTGAAGCGGGTCGCAGCCGCCGACACCTTCGTCGCCTATCAGCCGATCCTCGAGGATGCCATCCTGCCGCAGGTGAACGATTTGTTCCGGGCGATGCAGGAGCTGGCGGAATACTAAAGGGCAGTCGTCAGCTTTCAGCTATCAGTTTTTCTTTGCTTTGCTCGGACCGCCTCCGCTTCTCCCAAAATTAAATCCCCACGGGCCGCCGCCGTAGCAAATGAGCGCCAACGCAATCGCAGCCAGTGCCAGCGGGAATTCGTATCCGGCAGTGCCCGTCAGCCCGTTCTTGAAGTGTACCTTCCAGATAATCACTCCCATCTCGATCAATATCGCGAGTGAGAAGAAGCGGGTAAACAATCCAAGGATGATC
Organism: uncultured Acidobacteriaceae bacterium; assembly: GCA_963827765.1. Classification (GTDB taxonomy): domain Bacteria; phylum Acidobacteriota; class Terriglobia; order Terriglobales; family Acidobacteriaceae; genus Acidiflorens. Next base: position 1,310,033 of record CAWHBX010000002.1, on the reverse strand, counting down.
GCGATTCCGCCGAAGAATTCCGTTCCAGCGGAAAGATAGGCCAGCCAGCGCGGCAGGCCGAGCGAGCCCACGAAATCCATGTGATGATGAAATCCGCCGAATACCTTGTGATAACCATGCGCGATCAGGATGGCTCCCAGAACGAGCCGCATCACGAGCAGCGCGAAGGGCTGCAGACGATTGAGAAAACCCACGCTTACCTCCGAAGTCAGTTGTCTGGTGTCTGGTGTCAGGTCTCAGGAAATCCAAATCCCGACTAGATTCGATGGTAGCAAGTTTTATAGAGATGCCGCCGATTTTCCTGAAACCTGAGACCTGACGACTGAGACCTCATCTACCACGTCGAGTACGCCCTGCCGTCGCTGCCAATCTGGTCGGAACCACTGTGGACACCGATGATGCCATCCGTGTCCTTTTGTTGCAGCGACAAGATCGCGTCTGCCGGCTCCGTCACCCAGTCGGCCCCGTCGATGTCAGCCGGAACTTCATTGATGTAACCCGCCGCGCGAAGATCGTCCAGCGATTGCGGCGCTTTTTGCTTGTCAAGCGCGTACTGGAAGATCAGCTTATTCAGCGTTTCCAGGTTCTTGCGCAGATTTGCTTCCCGCGCCCGCCGAATGCTGTGGCTGTAGATGGGCATAGCCACCCCTAACATGACCAGAATGATGCCGATCACGATCATCATCTCGATCAGGGTGAATCCCCGGTACCGTCCTGGAATGTTCCGTCCTGTCGCTCTGCTGTCCATCTCCAGGCCTAATGCTTCCAACTCGAATAGGGAGTGCCATCGCTCGAGATCTCATCGGAAGCGCTGTGAACGCCCGCGATGCCGGTTTGGTTCGGATCGAACGAATCTTCGGAATCTTCCGCCTCCGTGACCCAGGTATTGCTGCCGGTGATGTCGTCCGGAATGAACTTGATGTATCCGGGCACCAAATCGTCCAGCGATTGGGGCGCGTGGTGTCTTGTCGAGCGAATACTCCTGGATGACTTTATTGAGGGTCGTCAGATTCTGATGAAGTTTGGCTTCCCTGGCGCGTTGGATACTCTGGTTGTACATGGGCATGGCGATCGACAACAGCACCAGCATTACGCTGATGACGATCATCATTTCGATGAGCGTGAAACCCCGGTTGCGAACTTTGGGAGCGCGGGCTTTGGACCTGAATTTCATTTACCAGTCCTTGTACTTGGTGCCGTCCAAAGCAATTTGGTCCGACTTGGTGTAAACATCGAAAACGTTCTGCCCACCCCAGGAATCCGAGTCTTTATCGTCCTGCATGGAGCGCATTCCCCATTCCTGTGTGCCCGTCATGGGATCAACCGGGATGCGGCGGAGAAATTTCAGTTTTTTGCCGGTAGTATCGCCGATAATGTCCACGCCTTTGACCAGCGTGTCGAGGTCCGGAGGCCAGCCTTCGCTCCCCAGCTTGATCTGGAACGCTCCGCGATCGGCGGCGTCTTTATAGCGATCGATGGCATCGCGCAACATCCAAAGGTCCTGGCGCAGTTCGTGCTCGCGTTCGCGCTTAATACTGAGCCTCGCCAGGGGGACAGCCATTCCCGTAAGGATGACCAGGATGCCGGTCGCCACGATCAACTCGATCAGGGTGAAGCCGCGTGGTGAGCGGCGAGCGGCATTGGCCGCCGTCCGTTTGTGAGTCAACTCGATCATTGGAATTCGACAGTTCGCGTGGAGGCGGGTCTCAGTACCCGCCAAGGACGGGGCAAGCCCCGTCCCGTCCCCACACCAAGTCATGCCTCTACTGCACCGTAATCGCGGCCTGCGCTCCGCTCATCGCAATCGGCTGCATGGCCGGGTCGCGCGCTCCGCCCCGAGTGATGGTGAGCGCGGATTGCCCCGGCTCCTTCGCCATGAATGTAAGCACCAGCACCGCGCCCTGTCCCGAGACGCCCCCGGCGCCCGGAGGCCGCGAGGCCGTGACTTGCAGCGTGCCGCGTCGCGGGATCGTCGCGATGCACTAATGCCACGATTTGCCCGTCCTGCGACAGGAACCCGCCGTTCGACACGTTGACCACCTGCAACTGGTTCGGATCGTAGTTGAGTTGCACGGGCACGGAGTACACGTTCTGTCCGCCGGAAAGCATGACGTTCACGGTGAAGGTCGAGCCCTTGGCCTGGTTCAACGCAGGCGGGTCGAACAGAAACGTTCCCGTGCCTGCGCCAGCCTGGGTTTGCGGAACTTGGGTTTGCGGAACTTGGGCTGGCTGGGCTGGATTCTGCGGTGCCTGAACTGGCGGTACCAAGTTCTGAGGAGCCTGGCCGCCCTGAGCAGTTGGCGTTGGCGTCTGCGCCTGTGGCGGAGCGGCTGTGGGCGCGGCCTGCGGAGCCGGGGCTGGCGCAGCCGGCTTGGTGCTCGATCGTCTCAGCGAGATCGCACTGGCCGTGCCGATGTCGAGCATATCGGCATTGTCGTGCGCCAGGTCAGGCCCGCGGATAATGTGGGGAATTAGAACGAACACGAGTTCGTTCTCCGAGTGGTCGGTGTTGCTCTGCGAAAAAAGATATTTCAGAATCGGGATCGAGGCCAAACCCGGAATACCAGTCAGAGCCTTCGTCTGCTGGTCCTCCATCATGCCGCCCAGCAGGCTGACTTCGCCATCTTTCAGGCGAATCTCGTTCTCGATCTTGCGCTGTCCGATCACCGGCTGGTCGATGCCACCGATACTCACGTGCGATGTCACCGCCGAGATGTCCATCGACAACTTCAACGAAACTTCCCGTCCGGCATGCACCCGCGGCGTGATGTCAATGTTTACGCCCACATCGAGGTATTGAAATTGAGTTTGGACCAGTGGGCTAACCCCGACGCCCACGTTGCCAATACCCGACCCAAACGATCCCGTTGCCACCGGCACACGGTCGCCGATTTTCAGTGATGCCTTCTGCCCGTCCAAAGCGCGTATCTGCGGGTTCTGGAGGAGCTTGGTGTTGCTGTCGCTCAACAGCGCCGTGGCCGAAGCCGATGGAATTGTCACCTGGAAATCGGTGGCATTGAGGTAGGCGAGCGTATTCAGGTTGATGCCATTCGACGACGAAGAACCGGTCGTTGTGTTTGTGGTGTTTGTGGTCGAAGTGGAAGTGCTGACATTGGGCTGGAGCGCGACCGAGGCGCTGGTCGGAGGGCTGATGCCAAGCTGGCGCGACTTGTCACGGCTCACCTGCATGACCGCCACTTCGATCAGCACCTCGGGCTTCGCCTTGTCGAGATCGTCCACCAGTTTCTGCGCCAGCGCCATTTGGTCGGGCGTGCCCCGCACCACGATCGCTCCCTGCGAAGGCAACTGCTGAATCTTGCTCACTTCAAGAATGGTGCGCATCGCGTTTACAATGTCCTGCAATTCGGTGGGCTGAGAAAGATTGGAAAGATAAAAAGTTTTGATGACGTTTTGTTCCAGCTCTTTCCGCTTTGCGGGATTGTCTTGCGCGACAAAAATCGTATTGGGCGTCACCGGACGCCAAAAGGTTTTGGTTTCGAACGATATGATCTCCAGCGCGTCTTCAAGGGTCACGCCGTTCAGCTCGATGCGCGCCTGTTTCGCCGTGAAATCGGGATCGAACAGCACGTTGATACCGGCCAGCTTGCCCACCGTCTGGTAGATCACGTCGGCTTTCTCCGTGACCTTGAGCGTAATGGGCACGTTCGAGATCGGGGCCAGCTCCACCGGACCCTGCGCCGATTCCAGCCGCCGGCGCAGCGCGGTCGTGCCCGGCGCCGAAGCCTGCGGCTGCGGATTTTGCGCCTCCTTAATCATCTGCTCGGTCCGCTTCAGCTCCTGCTGCGCGATGAACGAAGAAGGATCGGTCTCCAGTGCTTTCTGGAATTCCACCGCCGCCTCTTCGAGCTTGCCGTTATCGCGCAGAATCTGCCCGCGATGCACGCGCGACGAAGCCGCCAGGAAGCGGGTGCGCTCGAACGCGGTCCGATAGCGCAGGTCTTTCGGTTTCAGATTGTAGGCTTGCTTGAAATAGTCGAAGGCCTGCTCGTAGTTCTGCCGCGCCTCGGCGTCGGCGCCCTTCTCATAGAGCGCTTTGACGGAATCGACATGACGAGCAAGAACAGGCAGCCTCAAGCAGAGCAGCAGCAGAACGAACAGGGCCGGACGGATCAGGCGTCTCATCAAGCAGTCCTCATGAAATTCTTTCTGGCCGCGCGACGGGGCAGGCCCAGACCCATCCCAGCAAGATTCATCCAACCTGGATTCATCCCACCCTCTGAAAAAGCCAGCTGGCCGGACGATCCAAGGACCGTCAAGCCAAGGGCCGCCAAGCGCGAAAAATACCCGAAAATTGGATTATAACATCGCCTCAACTTGCACCCGAAGTGGTTGCTACGTCGGTGTTTACACTCGTTAAACTTTCAGGTGTCAGGTTTCAGGTGTTAGGTGTCAGAAAAACCCTGATCGCGAAAGGTAACTGTGTTTCGCTTTTCCTGAAAACCTGACACCTGACACCTGCCTTCGTGATACTTTCTCCTCAGCACCATGGCCAAGCAGACCTCACATCAGATCCAGCCCAATCGGGAGAAGAATCCGCGCCGCCAGCCCACCGCCTCCGGCGAAAAGGATGCCGCTGTCAACAGGAACGCGAGCCACAACTACTTCTTGCTTGAAAAATTTGAGGCCGGGGTCGTCCTCACCGGGACCGAGGTCAAGTCCATTCGCACCGGCAAGACCAATCTCAAGGACGCCTACGGCCTGATCAAGGACGGAGAACTCTGGCTCCTCAACTGCCACATCGGCCCCTACGATCACGGCAACTACGCCAATCATGCCGCCCTGCGCACCCGCAAGCTACTAGTTCACAAAGAAGAACTGCGCAAGCTGATCGGCAAGACCCAGCAGAAGGGACTCACGCTGATTCCGACCCGTGTGTATTTCAAGAACGGAAAAATCAAAGTCGAACTCGCGCTGGCCAAGGGCAAACAGCAATGGGACAAACGCGAGACCGAGCGCCGCCGCACCGCCGACAAGGAAGCCCGCGAAGCCATCGCCAGAGGAAGAAAATAAGGGCAAAGCAGTGTGGAGCGACGGGCGTCCCCGCCCGTCCACCGTTAGCATCAGAAGAAATAGGGTGCCCATCCTTGCGCGTTTTTTGCGCAAAAGTGGGATTCCTGTCGCTTCGCAACTTTCGTATACAAACTCTTCCGCCCGCATTACCCACGAACGGACGAACAGATTTCGCCGCCGACCCGGCAACCAGAATCCAGCCCCGGAGGGCGACCGAGCTTAGTTCAGCGCTTTAACGCTTGGAAAAGTGCTCACAACCCGTCAATTGGTGCAATCGCGATATTTCGCCAACTACCGCGACATGCACTGGTAGCGCAAACAAAACCATGATCCTATAATACGTTCGGATTTGAGCCGGTCTCGACATTCGAGTCCGGAAGATTGGGGCGCACCATGGCTGAATCGCTTCCCGCCTCTTCTGGGCTTTTCCCAATATCCGAACAGCCCGTGAATTCCACATCCTCCGTTCTTCAGTCAAATATCAAAACACAGATCCAGAAATTCTGGCAGAGATCACCTTGTGACTCATGGTTCACCAATGAGGCGCGCGGAACCCCAGCCTTCTATCGGAGCCTCGACGAACACAGGTACAAAGTACACGGGCGGCTACAATCGGCAGTAGGCTTTGAAAAAACCAGTGGCTTGCGGGTGCTCGAAATCGGTTGCGGATGCGGCAGCGAGGCCGAACGCTTCGCTCGCGCCGGCGCCCATTACACCGCGGTCGACCTGACGAACGCGGCGGTGAGCATAACGCGCCGGCGTTTTCAACTGGCAAATCTGGAAGGACGTTTCGTCCAAGGCGACGCTGAAAACTTGCCGTTCGCTGACGGTTCGTTTGACCTTGTGTATTCCCACGGGGTCCTCCACCACACACCGGATACGCCCCGGACCATCCGCGAGGTTCATCGGGTGCTCTCTCCGGGTGGACGGGCCGTGGTCATGCTCTATTACCGCGACTCGTTCAATTACCACGTGAATCTGGGAATGGTCCGCCGCTTGCGCGCGCACCTGCTCAGAACGGAGCTGGGTATCAAGCTGATTCGGACGATTTGGCGGGAGTCGGAGAAAGATCTGCGGCGGCATGCAGAACTCATCCGCCAGGACCCTGGTTCTTACCTGGAGATGCAGAACATGCTCAACCGAAATACCGACGGCCCCGACAACCCGCTTTCACAAGTTTTCTCGAAAGCATCGGCGCAGCGAATGTTCTGGCAATTCAAGAATGTCAAAACAGAAGTCATGTTCTGGAATCCGAACTGGCTCCCGGGTATCGGAAAGTTGCTTCCCCACTCAATCGAGGATCGGCTTGCATCGCACTGGGGCTGGCACCTTTGGATTTACGCGCAGAAGCGCTATCTGGAATTCACCGGGCCGAAAGAAATTCCGTGCCCAGAACATTTCGACGCCAACAACGCGCGAGTTCTTGCCGAGGCGCTCGTTAACTGAAATGACCAGTGACCGCGCAGTACGTTCGACGGTTTGATAGAGCGACCTCGGCTTGTGGATGTAATCGGGCGTTTACACCAATTGAATCCACCTTCAGACGCTTCGATCTCGGAACTCAAGTTCACCACAGGCTGCTCTGCTAAAAGTCCGCCGCTGAGTTGCACGTTCCCCCTTCCACCGTGGATACTGGTGCAAGTCCATCATGAATACAAATCTTTCTTTCTCCGTTCCGTCGCAACTGGAAACCGAATGCCTGGTCGCCGTTGTGCTCGATCATAATGAAAAGGATCAAGCCGAAAAGAATCATGCCGGGAAAGATAAGCCTGCACCATCGGTCGAGTGCGCCGACGCCGCCGTGCGCGAAGCGGCCAAGGAATTAATTTCAAGCGGCGAAGTTACCGGCAAGGCGTTCGAAACCACACTGCTGCATCGCCCCGCGGGGTTGAAAGCGAAACGCCTGCTCCTAGTCGGTGGCGGCAAGGCCAGGGATTTTTCCGCCGCTCAATTGCGCAAGCTTGCCGGTACCGCCGTACGCATGCTGAAGCCGAAAAGCATCCGCAGCTTTGCCTTGGTTCTACCCGAGAACGGCATCGCCGCGGGATTCTCTGCCGATGACGGAGTCCGCGCCGTCGTCGAAGGCGCGTTCGTCGGCAACTTCGACCCCGGTTTCTACAAGAGCGATCGCAAGAACAATAACAATAACAACGACAAGGACGAGAAAATCGACGCCGTCACCATCGTTGTACAAGGAAACGCACAAGGCGATACAAAGACTTTGGAAAGCGCAATGCAGGCCGCGCGCATCGTCGGCGAGTCGCAGAACTTTGCGCGCGACCTGATCAACGAACCCTCCAATCGCATGACGCCAACCATACTGGCCGAGCGCGCCCAAAAAATGGCGGCCGAAGTCGGCCTGCACTGCGAAGCCCACGGCGCCGACAAAATCAAAGAACTGAAGATGGGCGCGTTCTGGGGAGTTGCCCAGGGATCGGACGAACCTCCCGCGCTGATCGTTCTGTGTTATGAACCTGTGGACGCGACAAAAAATATCCATCTCGGTCTGGTCGGCAAAGGCGTGACCTTCGACAGCGGCGGCATCTCCATCAAGCCCGCCGACGGCATGGAGAAAATGAAATACGACATGGCCGGCGCGGCCACCATGATCGGAGTGATGCGCGCGATTGCATTGCTCAAGCCAAAAGTGAAGGTCACGGCCATTATCTGCGCCACGGAGAATATGCCCTCGGGCAAAGCGCAAAAGCCGGGAGACGTGCAGATTGCCATGTCCGGCAAGTCCATCGAGATCATCAACACCGACGCCGAAGGACGCCTCATCCTCGCCGACGGCCTCTGCTACGCCCGCCAACTCGGCTGCACTCATCTAATCGACGCGGCAACTTTGACCGGCGCGATCGTCATCGCCTTGGGCTACGTGAACGCCGGAATCTTCTCGAACGACGACCAGATGTACGGGCGCATCGCAGCCGCCAATCAACAGGCTGGCGAAAAGATGTGGCGGCTTCCGCTCGACGACGAATACAAAGAGATCCTCAAATCGAACATCGCCGACATCGTCAACTCCGGCAGCCGTTACGGCGGCGCTATCTCAGCCGCCATGTTCCTAAAAGAATTCGCCGAAGACACGCCCTGGATCCACCTCGACATCGCCGGCACCGCCTACCTGGAAGAGGCCAAGCCCTGGATCGCCAAAGGTCCCTCGGGAATCGCCCTGCGCAGCCTGGTGGAATTCGTCAGTAAGTTCAGTTAGAAGCTGGCTCTGAGCAGTTAGCAAGATCCGGAATCAATCGAGCCAAAAGCTGCTCTTAAGCCGCCTGCGTCGTTTTCTTGACGCGCTCGTCCATCTCTTGTGGCGACACGTCTTCGATGTGAGTCGCGGATGTACACGAGCAAGCTCACCGGAGACGCGCCACGAAAATTCTCCAGTCGTTGCCCCGTTGCCCCGTCTCCCGCCGCTCAGTTCCCGGCGAATTCTTCTTCTCCCTTCCTCTCGCCGTTCTCGTCCAACCGGTCCAGCGTGTCCGGCGGAAGCCCCAGCCGGTCCAACAAAAAGTGCTTCATCAACTCTGACAGCCCCGAATCGTCCTGCTCCGCGTCGTCTGTCTTGCCGGTCACGTCGTCGTACTCGCGCCCCTCGACCTTCGACCACGCCGTGGCTCCAATCGGACGCCGCTCGACCGACGCCGGATCGATCACTACCCGCGTCGGCTCCGGCTCAAACGACGTATATTTCAGATTGGCCGATGCCGTTTGAAGGGCATAGAGCAGCAGCGCCGCTGTCCGATGGTCAATCTGCTGCGTAACCAACTGCCGCATGACCTCGGCCAGTCCGACTTGGATGGAATTCGCGTCCTCTAGCGTGGGGAGAGTCACCGTGCCACGCTCAGGGCAATTCAGGTTAACTTCCAGGTTCATGCGACGGTAGCGCACGTGATAGTAACAACATTTCTCCTCGCGCAGAGCGGGCGATCCGCACTGCGTTCCGTTGACCTTGATATGCTGACAGCGACGAATACTTTCCGGAAATAAAGACATATTGCAGCTCCTGTGAAATCAGTTGCCAGTTCTCAGTTGAGTTGATGGCTGGTTTGTTTCTATTTACTATAAAGTTACTAACCATTTAGTATGGTGGGGTACCCCCCCCTCCCCCCGGTCTTCTGGAATCATGGAGTTAGGAGGAAAATCCCGCCAGGTCTTTGGGTTCAAAGGACTTAGAGGTAAAGTATTCCGGAATAAGGACTTAGCGGCGTCAAACAGCACTTTCATCGGGTTAGACTCGCCTTTCGTTGCTTCTGCTCTTGGTCTTGCTGCTACTCCGGTTGATTGGTTCACTTCGCCTCCAGTGAAAAATGGGCGCCAAAACTAAGGGCGTAGCCGGTGGCCACGCCCTGGTCTTGGTCGAATTGTCCGCAACGTTTAGTTAGCGGTTTTGAAACTTTAATTTTTTCCTAATTATAGATTGGCACAGTTCCGCGTTATGTCAAGGATGAAAATTACAAAGCGTTTGCGATGAATTCCATTGAGTGAGCGGATGCGGTGGAAGCCCACTCATCGCAAAGTGCGCGATGAGTGGGGCAGACGGCTACATCAGTATGGCGGGAAGATCGCGTGCGCCGTGAAGGATGCGAATGATTTGAAGCGGCTTCTTTTCGGGATCGTAAACGATCAGGTAGTTCGAATAGGGCTGCACGACCCAAAAGCGGAGAGGCAACGGGGTCAGATCTTCCCTTACGCGACCGGCAAGGGGAGAGCCGGCGAGAAGATCGCAGGCCCGAAACACAGCTTCCTCGACCCGATCCGCCGCTTCAGGATTGTCTTGGTTTATAAAGTTCCAAATCTCGAAGAGATCGCTGACAGCTTGCGGCGTTAGTTGATACTTCTCCATCAGCCCTGCCGATGACTGGATCGCGCCCGTTTCAACTCGGCTAGCTTGGCTCGCGCTTCGTCGGGACCGATCAATTCGCCGCGCTGTGCGGAAGCGTAGCCCTCGGCAATCTTGGATTGAATATCGGAACGATTCGCGTCTAACCACACTTCCTGCGCATGGAGCATGGAAACGGCATGCTCTACGAAGTCGTCGACGGTTTCGTAGGGGCCACGCTGGACATCCTGCTTAATTAGTTCCTCAAGTTCGGGGCGAAGGCGGATTTCCATGAGGGTATTCTAACCCACAACCGATGGGCGGAGTTGTGGAGAGATGAGGGACACTCGGCGGCAACCGAAGTCAAAATCCCCGCCCAAGCGGAGCTTGAGCGGGGCACCCGGCGGATATGTACGTAAGCACGCTTCAGGATTTCGTCAAAGCCCTGGGCGGAGAACTGAAAATCACCGCCAAGTTCCCCGAAGGGACCGTCGAGATCACCCAGTTTGAGGACGTAAAGAAAGCGGCTGCGGGCAGGGACTGAAGCGCGGAATCCCACTCATCGCAAAGTGCGCGATGAGTGGGGCACCCGGCCCTATGAGAATTTTGGATTCAGAAGAACTAGCTGCGTGATGTCGACGTAGTATGCATGGAGTTTCAACGGATCGGGCTCGTAGCCGGTAGGATGTCCGCAACCATTGCGAAGGTCCAGTGCCGCTTTAAGGTGCTTATATTGCGTGTCATCTAACCAAGTGAGGAATCGACACAACAGAATCAGGTGAGCATCCGCGGCTTCTTGAACGTCGAGATCAGTAGAGAAGCTGTAGTCTTTTGTGAATGTACGGAACATCAGCCCTTTGTCTGCTTTCATTTTTGCGAACTCGGCGCCCAGAACCGGTAGGCCTAGAGATACAAGCTTCTGCTGAACTTTGTGGGCTACGGCGCACCATGCCAAAACAACCGATGCGCGGACGCAATTCGCCTCAGCGCATCTGATTGACTCGTCCAAATACCTAAGGTGGTCGGGTTCGGATACTGGCTGAACCAACTTCCGGAGTGTGTTGCCGATGGTTTGAATTGCCGAGTGTTTGATAAGCGAATGCAGAAGTTCGCCCTCGGTGACAGATATGATCGACTTTAGAGCCGTTTTATACTGAGCCTTCGGGTTTGCAGCATCGGTCAATCTCGCAAGTCGCTTCCATGAAGCGGCTACGTTCTGAAGCTGGCCAGTATCGACCGACTCCTCGTTTTCCAAAACGCCCAGGACAGGGAGCCAGCGCTTGTGTATTTCCTTTATTTGCTTGCGAAGCGGTCCACCACTAACAGACTTCGTCTTAAGTTTCTTTATGCTTTTCTGGACATCCACCAACTCTTCGAGGAGGTCCTCTAGTGCCTGGGCAACGTCCATTTTAAGACCCCGCCGCTAGGGCCTTAATCAAGTCTCCGGCTTTCCTAAGACCAGGCCCACTCAAACTCGAGATCCGCACCCTTTTCTCGGGGTTTGAAATAGTTCTTGTGCTGCTTCAGGTTGGTTGAGAAGTTGGCAGAGTCGTAGCAATTGTAATGAACGGCCATCTCTCGCAACTCCTTTAGGGTGCATGTGAATGAACCGGTGCCGAGAGCCTGCCGAACGCAAAGCAAAATGGCAAGATTAACCTGTTTCCCTGAGTTTCCACTGCCCTCGATCTCCGAGGCCAAGAGTTGCGCTCCAAGCCCGGCTGGGTGGAATGCTTTCCCAAGCATGTCGGAGGTTATGCCCTGCGCGGTCATGAACGGCTTCACCGCATCTGGGACGCCTGCGGCGCCACTCATTCCCTGGGATTGCTGTCCCGCACCTTGGCTCGACTGCCTACCGCTTACCGCTTGGCTGGTAGTAACGAACCAATGCTCAAGAATGGTCTTCAACGCCAATTCCTGTAGTCCTGGAGGACACTTATTAACCAACTCGAGTATCCCGTCGAAGTCCGCCTTCAATTTGTCCAGCATGTTCCTCCTTCAATATATAGACAGAGTGCCGCGAAGAATGGCGGTGCCCACACAACATGGTACTCGTTGTGTGGGCTAGTGGAAACCTTTTCCCTTGAGTCATTTCGAGCAGGGGTTCGACAACCTCTCAACTTCCCCACTCAAACCAAAGGAAGGCTTGGGTGGGCCACCCGTTAGCCCTAACCAGTAAACAAGTTCTGAGGCTGGTTCTCACTCTATCCCCAGTTCCTTCGCCAGCGCCTTCCACTTGCCATCTACCAGCGCGCGGGTTTTTGCGTCCATTACGATTTCGTCGGGCCAGGGACGCTGGAAGCCTTCGCTCGACCATTTGCGGGTGGCGTCGATGCCCATCTTCGATCCGTAGTCGGGCAGGCGCGAGGCGTGGTCGAGCGAATCCACGGGGCCGAGCGTGAATTGGATGTCGCGCTCGGGATCGATGTTATTCAGGGCTTTCAAGGTGACATCGGCCACATCCTGCACGTCCACGTCTTCGTCTACTACGACGATGCACTTGGTGAACATGGCCTGGCCGAGCGACCAGATGGCGTTCATCACCTTGCGGGCTTGTCCGGGATAGGACTTGCGAATGGAGACGAGCATCAGGTTGTGGAAGACGCCTTCGATGGGGAGGTTGATATCCACCAGCTCGGGGATGGTCAGCTTCATCAGCGGGAGAAAGATGCGCTCGACGGCCTTGCCCATCCAGGCGTCTTCTTGCGGCGGCTTGCCGACGATGGTGGCGGCGTAGATCGGGTCCTTTCGATGTGTGATGCACGTGACGTGGAAGACGGGATACTGGTCTTCGAGCGAGTAGAAGCCGGTGTGATCGCCGAAGGGGCCCTCGGTGCGGAGTTCGTCGAGATTGACGTAGCCTTCGAGGACAATCTCGGCGTCGGCGGGGACTTCGAGGTCAACGGTCTCGCACTTCACCAGTTCGACCGGCTTCTGGCGGAGGAATCCGGCGACGATGAATTCTTCAATGTCGGGCGGCGCGGGGACGATGGCAGAAAAGGTGAGCGCGGGCTCGGTGCCGATGGCAACGGCGACGTCCATGCGGCCGGAGGGACGGTCGCCGGAGGCCAGGGTTGCGCCTCCAGAGGAACGGGCCATGATGTCAACGGCGGCGACTTTCCCACCCTTCGCAAAAGACGCGAAGGGTGGGGCACCCGCCGGGCTTTGCCCGGCTTGGACGGGGCTGAGCCCCGTCTCCACACGATCTTCATCTTTATCTTTATCTTTAGCGACGGCGGCGCGCAGGTGGTCGCGGTAATGTTCGGCGGCAACTTTCTGGCGCTGCCAGTGCATGCCGGCGGTGCGCTCGTCGTAGATTTGCAGGCGGTACATGCCGACGTTGCGCTTGCCGGTTTTTGGATCGCGCGTGATGACGCAGGGCAAGGTGATGAAGCGTCCGCCATCTTTTGGCCAGCATTGCAGGATGGGAAAATCGAGCAGCGAAAAATTGTCGCGCTTGATCACTTCTTTGCAGGGGCCGGTGGAGACGGTCTTGGGGAAGAACTTGCCCATCTCGGCGAGCATGGGCAGCATCTTCACTTTGTCGAGGAAGCCTTGCGGAGACTTTAGGTCCATGAAAGCGCGGATGCGCTCGGCGACTTCGTCGAGGGAATCGACTTCGAGGGCGAGCCGCATGCGGCGGGCGGAACCGAACTGGTTGATGAGCAGCTTCTGTCCGGGATAGCCCTTGAGGTTTTCGAACAGCAGCGCGGAGCCGCCGATGACGCCGCGCGGATCGCGAGTTTTCGAAACCCGGTCGGTGATTTCCGTGATTTCTAAAATTGGGTCGGCTTCGGTGCGGATGCGCCGCAGTTCGCCGGCCCGGTCGAGCGCTTGGATCCAGTCGCGCAGATCGTCGTAGGCCAAAGTTCCTCCCCGAATGACAGACGATTATATGACGGCGCACCGGCGCCGGCGGAAACCGTTAACCACAAAGGGCCCTTCGACTTCGCGCAGGGCAGGTTCCGGGGACCACAGGGGAAATCCTAACGCCTCATATTAATTACCCTTCCACTCTTCCACATTTCGCGTTCTGCGACTAGGATATGGTAATCAATTCCGCAAGTATTTTTGGTTCACCGAGGGACAAATGATTCGTTTTAAAGTGAACGGGAAAGACAAGACATTTGACGGCGATCCCGACATGCCGCTGCTTTGGTATTTGCGCGACGTGGCCCAGCTCACGGGGACGAAGTTCGGCTGCGGCATGGCGTTGTGCGGCACATGCACCGTGCACCAGAATGGCGCGGCCATCCGCTCCTGCACGACTCCCATGAAAGAGGTCGGCGGCACCGAGATCACTACAATTGAAGGCATCGCGCCCATGCATCCGGTGCAGAAGGCGTGGATGGAAAACCGAGTGCCGCAATGCGGCTATTGTCAGACGGGCCAGATCATGCAGGCGATCGCGCTGCTTAAAAACAACAAAAATCCCAGCGACCAGGATATTGACACGGCCATGTCCGGCATTCTCTGCCGCTGCGGCACCTATCAACGGATACGGGCGGCGATCCATCAAGCGGCGAAGCATCAGGCCGCGAAGGAGACGGCATGAAGCTCATTGAAAATGTCAGCTGTCATGTTAGCCGGCGAGGGTTCCTGCACGGGGCCCTGGTGAGCGGTGTCTTTGTGCTGAGCGCGCGCTTTATTCCCGAGCCGCTGTGGGCCGCGGAAGGCGAAGCCGCCGCGCCGGCGTTTGAGCCCAGTCTGTGGATGACGATTGCTTCGGATGGCACGGTTACCATCGTCGCCCACCGCTCGGAGATGGGATGCGGCAGCCGCACGGCCTTGCCGCTCATCGTCGCCGACGAACTGGACGCCGACTGGTCCAAGGTGAAGATCGATCAGGCGATTGGCGATCCGAAATACGGCGACCAGGATACGGACGGATCGCACTCGGTGAAAAGTTTCTTCGATCTGATGCGCCAGGTGGGCGCTACCGGACGCGCGATGTTGATCACTGCCGCCGCGGCGCAGTGGGGCGTTTCCCCCAAGGATTGCACGACCGAGCCCCACTTCGTTGTGCATCGCGCCAGCGGCCGCAAGCTGGGCTATGGCGAAGTAGCCGCAGCCGCGGCCCACCTGCCGGTCCCGAAGAAAGAAGATGTCCCGCTCAAGGAACGCTCCCAGTGGCGCTACATCGGCAAGGAAAGCAATTCGCTGTTCGACCTTCCCGAGATCGTCACCGGCAAAGCGACCTTCGGCATGGACGCAACGATGCCGGGCATGATCTACGCCTCGGTTGAGCATCCGCCCGTACTCGGACAGAAGATCAAGTCCTACGATGACAAGGCCACGCTCAAAGTGCCGGGTGTGCGGAAGACGCTAACCATCCAGACTTTCAAGCCGCCACACGATTACCAACCCCTGGGTGGCGTCGCCGTGATTGCCGACAACACCTGGGCGGCATTCAAGGGACGCAAGAGCCTGAAGATCGAATGGGAGAGCAGCCCGCACGCGGTGTACAACTCCGCACCGTTCCGCAAAACGCTGGAAGCAACTTCGCGGCAGCCGGGCAAAGTCGCTCGCAACGTCGGCGATGTGGATGCGGTATTTGCCAAAGGCGGAAAGATCATCGAAGCCGAGTACTACACACCGCACCTGGCGCACGCTTCCATGGAGCCGCCGGTCGCCGTCGCCGAGTATCGCGACGGAAAGGTGCTGACCTGGGCCCCGACGCAGAATCCGCAAGCGGTGCAGGAGACCATTGCCAGCGTGCTCGGCATCAAGAAAGAAGATGTCACGTGCCACGTCACGCTGCTGGGCGGGGCCTTCGGGCGCAAGTCGATACCCGACCAGGTGGCGGAAGCGGCCGTTCTTTCCAAGCAACTCGGCAAGCCGGTCAAAGTCGTCTGGAGCCGCGAAGACGATATTCGCTTCGGTTTTTTTCACTCCGTCGCCGCGATGTACATGAAGGCCGCGATTGGGCCGGATGGCAAGCCGACGGCGTGGCTGCAGCGCACGGTCTATCCGCCCATCAATTCAACGTTCGACGCGTCCGCCGTCTATGCCGACGACGAAATGGATCTGGGATGGAACAATCTTCCTTTCGACATTCCCAACCACCGCGCCGAAAATGGCCCCGCCAACTTCCACGTGCGCATCGGATGGCTGCGCAGTGTGGCGAACATCTATCATGCGTTCGCAATCCACTCTTTTGCCGACGAGCTTGCGAAGTCAGCGAATAAAGACTCCGTGCAGTACCTGCTCGATCTGATTGGGCCGCCGCGTATCGTCAACCTTGGCCTCAAGGGGGACGACGCGGAAGAAGCTAAGAGTTACCCGCTCGACACCGCCCGCTTGCGGCGCGTGGTCGAAATCGCAGCGGAGAAATCGGGATGGGGCAAGCGGCCGATGGGTAAAGGGCGCGGCATGGGCATCGCCGCGCATCGCAGTTTCCTGACCTACGTTGCGACCGTGGTGGAAGTCGAAGTTGACAGCCAGGGACAGGTGCACATTCCGAATGTGTGGACCGCAGTCGATACGGGGACGGTCGTCAGTCCCGACAATATTCGTAACCAGATCGAGGGAGCGGCTGTGTTCGGAACCAGCCTGGCGTTGTTCGGCGAGATTACGGCGACCAACGGAGCCATCGACCAGAGTAATTTCCACAATTATCAGATCGCGCGCATGAACCGTGCTCCGCGGCATGTCGAGGTGCACATTGTGGAGAGCGAAGCGCCGCCGGCCGGCATCGGTGAACCCGGCCTGCCGCCTTTTGCGCCTGCTCTATATAACGCAGTGTTTGCCGCCACGGGCAAGCGGGTGCGGGAGCTTCCGTTGTCGAAGACGAAACTGGTGTAAGTGAAGACACACCTGTTCTCGTAAACGGTTTTGGGAAGGGCACGACTGCAGCCGTGCCGCACAGCGCCAAGAAAGACGCGGGCTTTAACCCCTGAGGGGCAAACACTCTGCGATGAGAAAATTGCTGGCGCTATTTCTCCTGCTCGCAGGAATTTTCGCAAAGGCACAGGAGATTACCGTGGCGGCGGCGGCGGACATGAGTGCCGCGCTTCCGCAGCTCGCAGCAAACTACACGAAAAAGACTGGGCAAGCGGTGAAGGCCGTATTTGGATCGTCCGGCAATCTGACCAATCAGATACGAAACGGCGCGCCCTTCGATGTTTTCTTGTCGGCCGATGAAGAATATCCGCAACAGTTAATTGCCGAGGGGCTGGCGTCTCAATCCAAAGACACGCTTTACCGTTATGCCGTCGGACGGTTGGTGCTGTGGGTGCCGGACGATTCGCCGCTGGATTTGTCGAAGCTGGGCATGACGGCATTGCTCGATCCTTCGGTCAAAAAGATTTCGATTGCGAATCCGGCGCACGCGCCTTATGGACGCGCCGCCGAGGCTGCGCTGCGGCACTTCGGAATTTACGATCGAGTTTCGAGCAGGCTTGTCCTGGGAGAAAACGTGTCGCAGGCGGCGCAGTTCGTCGAATCGGGCAACGCCCAGGCGGGACTGATTGCGCTCTCCCATGCGCTTGCTCCCGCGCTCAAAGACAAGGGCCGCTACTGGACGGTCCCGCTCGATGCTTATCCCACGCTGAACCAAGCGGCCGTTGTGCTCTCGCGATCCAAGCAGCAGGATGCGGCGCGCAAATTTCTGGAATTTTTGCGCAGCCCCGAGGCTAGTTCCCTGCTCGCGAGTTACGGGTTCAGCCTGCCCTCGGAGACGCGTGTGAGAAATGAATGAACTGGGAGGCGTTCTGGTTGACGGCGCGGTTGGCGGGCATCGTCTCGACGCTGCTGGTCGCGATTGGGATTCCTATCGCTTACTGGCTGACTTACTCGCGCTGGCGCTGGAAATTTTTGGTCGAGGCCGCGGTCGCGCTTCCGATTGTTCTGCCGCCGACGGTGCTCGGTTTTTATGTTTTGGTGGCTCTGGGTTCGCGGAGCCCGCTGGGCCGCTGGTGGGAATCGCTCACCGGGCACACACTGGCCTTTACGTTCGAAGGGCTGGTGATCGGGTCGTTGTTATACAGTTTGCCATTCGCCGTGCAACCGTTCGCGGCGTCATTCGGCGCGGTCGATCCCGAGCTGCTACACGCTTCGGCATCGCTTGGGCATTCGCCCGCGCAGACCTTTCGCCGTATCGTGCTTCCCCTTTCGAAAGCGGGGCTGGTCACGGGATTTGCGCTCAGCTTCGCGCACACGCTGGGTGAGTTTGGAGTAGTGCTGATGGTGGGAGGCAACATTCCCGGCGTGACGCGCACTATCTCGATTGATATCTACGATCAGGTGCAGACGGCAAATTATTCCAGCGCGAACCAGACGGCGCTGGTGCTGCTGGTGGTTTCGTTCGTTTTGTTGTCGGTCGTGTATGGGTTGAATCGGTATGGGTTGAACCGGCGTCCGTGGATGGTGGTGCCATGGCGGTAAATACGGCCCCTATTCCACAAACCGCGTTGCCAACGTCGCCACAGCCGATCTCCGCAGATCTCGAAGTCCGTATTCGCAAACGCTTTCTGAATCCCGAGGGCAGCTTCATTCTGAATGTGCATTTCCGCGCGCTGGCCGGATTCACGATTCTTTTCGGCGCTTCGGGCGCGGGAAAAACCACGCTGCTCGATTGCATTGCCGGGCTCACCGATCCGGACGACGGGCGCATTGCGGTTGGCGGCGAAGACCTTTACGACTCGGAGAAGAAGCGCAATGTCGCCGCGTGGAAACGGCGCATCGGATACGTGCATCAGGACCTGGCCCTCTTCCCGCACCTGACCGCCGGGGAGAACGTCGCTTACGGGCTGCGCGCGCTGAACGCGGCGGAGCGGCGCAAGCGCAGCCGCGAAATGCTCGACGCATTTCGCATCGAGCACTTGCGCGACCGGCGGCAGGCGCAAATTTCCGGGGGCGAACGCCAGCGCGTGGCCCTGGCGCGCGTTCTGGTGATGGAACCGCGCGCGTTGCTGCTCGATGAGCCACTGGCTGCGCTGGACCGTCCGACGAAGTCGTCTTTGATCGGCGATCTGCGCCGATGGAACCAGCAGCACCGCGTTCCGATTCTTTTTGTCACGCACAATGGAGAGGAAGTGTTTTCGCTCGGCGACGAGGTCATTGTGCTGGACGGGGGAAGAATTGTGGCGCAAGGGCGTCCGCATGAAGTCATGCGCGCGCCGCGACTGGAAACCGTCGCGCAACTTTCGGGGTTCGAAAACATCTTCGACGCCACGGTGCTCGCGCTGCACGAAGATCGCGGGACCATGACCTGTCAAATCATGACCTGCGAGTTGGGTAATGGCAAAGTGGAATTGGAAACGCCGCTCGTCCGGGCCGAGGTAGGCTCGCGCCTGCGCGTGGGCGTTCGCGCCGGAGATCTGCTGCTGGCAACGGAGCATCCGCGCGGGCTGAGCGCGCGCAATGTTTTGCCGGGAACGATTCGGCAGATCGAGCAGAGAGACGTGATCGTCTCGGCAACGGTGGATTGCGGTGGCGCGGAGTTCGAGGTCCACTTAACGCTGGCGGCGCGCGACGCGCTCCAACTTGGCCCCGGCAAAGCCGTCTGGGTCGTGATCAAGACGCATTCCTGCCACTTGATGAGAATGTGAACCCGATGGTGGCAGAACTTGTGGAAGCCCGATGATGACTGATGACTAATGATGATGACTGACAACGACTCTTGGGGCCTGACCCCCGCCGAACTCCGCAAACTGCGCTCGCTGAAGACCCCGCACGGCATTCAGCGGCTGCTGGACGACATGCCTTACCACCTAGAGGACAGCGCCTGGTCTCCGCGGCGCGTGCTGCGGGAGAACACTTCGCATTGCTACGAGGGGGCGCTGTTTGCGGCGGCCGCGCTGCGCGTCATCGGATATCCTCCGCTGGTTCTCGATCTCGAAGCCGAGCATGATACCGACCACGTGATTGCCGTCTATCGCGATTCCAATTCCAAAGACGGACACTGGGGCGCGTTGGCTAAATCGAACTACACCGGCTGCCGCTATCGCGAGCCCGTGTATCGTTCGCTGCGCGAATTGGCGATGAGTTACTTCGACACCTATTTCAATCTGCGGGGAGAGCGGACGCTGCGGACTTTTTCCCGGCCCGTCCACATGCAGCGTTTCGATCCTCTCCAGTGGATGACTTCCGACGAGCCGGTGTGGTTTGTGGCGGAATATCTGCTGACAATTTCTCATTATCCGCTGCTCACGCGCGCCCAGGTGAAGCGCCTGCATCGGCTGGATGGGCGGTCGTTCCGGGCGGGGTGTTTGGAGCGGGCCGAGAAGTGAATTTGTGATTTGTGATTGGAATTGAGGGTGCAACCGGTTCCTACCTTTGTCATGCGCGTTTCTCTCAAGGTCCTGCTTGCGGTTGCGCTGTTGCCGAGGTGCTCCTTCGCGCAGGATTCCGCTTCGGCTTCAACTTCGTCTCTCCCGACCGTTTCAGCAACGCCGGTTTCGCCGCTCATTGATCGAAAGCCCATCGATCTGAAGCCCGATGCAACGGGAGCTGTTTCTACGGAGCAAATTCGGAAACTTCTACTCCGCGCCGAAGAGAATGATCTGGAAAACGATAAGCGGCTGCGCGATTACACCTACATCGAACGCGAGGAAGAGCACCATCTGGATGGTCATGGCGGAGTGAAGAAGATCGAGTCGCGGACTTCGGAGGTGCTGGAGATTTATGGAGAGCCGGTCGAGCGCTTGACCGCGAAAGACGACAAACCGCTGTCGGCGGACGAGGCGAAGAAGGAAGACGACAAGATCCAGAAGATCATTGACAAACGCAAGAACGAATCCGAAGAGGAACGCCGCAAGCGGCTGGAGAAGGAAGAGAAGGGCCGCGAAGAGGGCCGCAAGTTTGTGCTGGAGATTGCCGACGCGTTCAACTTCCGGCTGGTGGGCTCGGAAGCGATCGGCGGACGCGATGCCTGGGTGCTGGACGGCGAACCACGCCCCGGCTACGTACCCAAACAGCGCGGCGCGAAGATACTCGGCAAGTTCAAAGGCCGCATTTGGATCGATCAGGCCGAGGCGCAATGGGTGAAACTTGACATCACGGCCATGGACACGATCTCGGTGGGCTTCGTGCTCGCCAGGATCCACAAAGGCACGCGTGTTCTGGTCGAGCAGGCCAAGGTGAACGACGAGGTATGGCTGCCCAAACACGTTCAGATCCACCTCGACGCGCGGGTTGCGCTATTCAAGAGCTACGACGAAGATGTCGAACTGATCTTCCATGATTACAAAAAATTCCGCGCGGACACCAAGATCACGGTCATTGGGGAGCAACCGTAAAGCGAGCTGCGAGCTGCGGGCCGCGAGCCAACAGATATTGGGGGTGTGCTCGCAGCTGGTGACTCGAAGCTCGCAGCAATTTCGCACGGGAAAAGTTGCATCGGCAGCGCAAGATTCGACGATCGCGGAAGAACTTCGTGTGCGTATTTCCAGTGGTTTGCGCGACCGTCCAAGTACTTCCGTACCGTCTGTAGTACCTTAGTTACCGCGCTTAGGGTGACGGGTGTTTGACCGGCGCGAAAAATACTATCTGTTGTGGTATCCGCATTAGAAAATACAATATGTTGAACCAAGCTGCAAGTCCACTTTTTATCGAATCCAGAAAAACCCCATAAAACCCAACAAAACCGGGTGATCTCCACTTAGAGGCCCGCGCCAGCGGTTGAGATATGCTCAGCACACCAAACAACTCGAACGCGATTTGGATCGAGGGCTTGGTTCTCCCAATTTCGCCAGCGGTGGCGGGAAGAAAAGGCAGGGCTGAAAGTTGCGGGAGATGGGAAAGGTCATGGCCGACTCGCGAGAAGTAATGAACATTCGTCAAGCCGCGCAGTACTTGGGAGTGAGCGCGGACACGCTGTACAAGTACGTGAACGAGCAGGAGATTCCGGCGTTCAAGTTGGGCAATCGCTGGCGCTTCAAAAAATCGAAGCTGGATGAGTGGATGGAAGAAAAATCGATGGAGATGGAACAGCGAGGCAAAAAGAAAATCAAGGCGGCGGTGAAAGCGGCCGGAACTCTGTAAGCGAACTTCGTAAAAAAAGGCGGGCACATGTTTGGAATGGGATCGAAAACGATAGTGGGTCTGGATGTGGGCTCCTCGAGCATCAAGGCCGTCGAGCTCAAAAAGACACGCGCTGGAATCGAAGTGGCGCACCTGGGCCTGGAGCCGATCGCGCCCGACATTGTGGTGGATTCCATGATTGTGGACTCGGGCACGGTTTCGGCGGCCATCGCCAAGCTGTTTAACGACAATCTGATCAAATCGAAGTCGGTGGCCACGGCGGTGAGCGGACACTCGGTGATCGTGAAGAAAATCTCGCTGCCCTCGATGAGCGATCAGGAACTGGCCGACACCATCCAGCAGGAAGCGGCGCAGCACATCCCATTCGACTTGGCGGATGTGAACCTCGATTACCAGATTCTTTCCGACGACGCGACCAGTCCGACGATGGATGTTCTGCTGGTGGCGGTGAAGAAAGACAAGATCCTGAACTACACCAACGTACTCTCGATGGCCGGCAAAACTCCGGCTATTGTGGACATCGATGCGCTGGCCTTGCAGAACTGCTACGAGTTCAACTACGAGCCGGCGCCGACGCAGGTGGTGGCCTTGCTGAACCTGGGCGCGAGCGTGATGAACATCAATATCGTCAAGGGCACGACGCCGCTGTTCCCGCGCGACGTTTCAGTGGGCGGCCATCAGTACACCGACTCGCTGCAGAAGGAACTGGACCTCAGCTTTGACGACGCGGAATCGCTGAAGCTGGGGCACAAAGTGGGGACGGTGCAGGACGACGCGAAGACGCCGATCCTGCAGCAGGTCACGGAAATCATCGTGCTGGAAATTCAGAAGACGTTCGACTTTTTCCGCGCCAGCGCCGCGGGCGAGCACATCGAGAAGATTTATCTGGCCGGCGGTTCGGCCAAGGTCCCGGGACTGATGGAAGCGCTGCGTCAGGAGTTCTCGATGCCGGTCGAGTTGTTCAACCCGTTTCAGAAAGTGGTGCCTCCGGCGGACGGCGCCGGGGCGGAGCTGGTCGAACAGAACGCCGGCCAGTTGGCGGTGGCCGTGGGTTTGGCCTTGAGGAGCTTTGAAAAGCTATGATCCGAATCAATCTGCTGGGTTCTCCTAAACCGAAAGGCAAGAAAAGCGCAGGCGTCAGCATGCCGAGTGTGGATCTCGGCAACCTCGGCGGGCCAATTCTCCAGGTGACCGTGGTGTTGCTGCTGGCCGGCGCCGTCAATTACGGGTACTGGTACAAACTCGACCAGGAACAGAAATCGATCGCGGTGCAAACCCGGCTGGCGGAACAGAAAAACCACGAACTGGCCGACATCAAGGTGAAGTATCTGGAGCGGCAGCGGCAAGCCGAGGCTTACAAGCGGCGGGTGGATGTGATCGACCAGCTGCGTAATACCCAAACCACCCCGGTCGCTCTGCTGGCCATGGTCGCCGATACGGTCAACGGCACCGAGGCGGTCTGGTTGAACAGCATGCAGGACCAGGGCGCGAACGTTGCCATTGACGGCATGGCCCTGAGCAGCGATGCCGTGGCCAACCTGATCACCAATCTGCAGAAGACCGGTTTCTTCCGCAACATTGAGATCAAGGAAAGTTATCAGGACGAACATGTCAAGGACATGCAGGCGTTTCAGTTCACGCTGACCTGCGAAAAGGCGAAGTCGTAAAGGCGGGACCGACTATGAATCTTGGCGAATTGACAGGGGTAAAGCTGTTGGGAGTCCTTCTGCTGACGGCGGTGGTGGCGACGGGCGCTCTCCACTACACGGTCTTCAAGACGCAGCGCGATCAAAATGAAGCGGCCCGATCGAAGTTGAAGCTCAAGCAGCGTGAGAACGCGGAGCTTCAAGCCTACAAGCCGAAACTGGCCAATGTCGAACGCGATCTTGCCAGTTTGAAACAGCAGCTCGACATCGAGCGGCGCATCGTGCCCGATGAAAAAGAAGTGGACAACTTCATGCGCATGGTGAGCGGAGAAGCGCGCAAGGCGGGAGTGGAAATCCGCCGCTACACGGCGCGTCCGTACGCCACGAAAGAGTTCTACACCGAAGTGCCGTTCGAAGTGGAGTTCGACGGCCCGTACTACTCGATGCTGGGGTTTTTCGACCGCTTGGGAAAAGTGGAGCGCATCATCAATATATCGAACCTGTTGGTGGCCTCGACCCGCAAGCCGGAGAACGCGAAGGCGAAGCACACTTACCAGTACGCGGCGGGTGAGAGTGTGGTGGCCACCTGCGTGGCCACCACGTATTTCAGTCATGACCTGGATCCGGGGACACCGGCCAGCCAGCCCGGACCAGCGGTGAAGAAGTAGGAGGGACAGGATGAAGATGAGGATGAAGATGAAGCCAACGGTGACGATTTTCGTTTGCGTGCTGGCTGCGGGCTTGGCCTCGGCCCAGAAACCCCGCGTTATCCAGAACACGCGCAACACGACGAATGCGGCGACTACCAAGGCCACGGCCGCTTCGAAGGCGGCCCCGGGCACTCACCAAGCCGTTCCTGCGGCTTCGAGCACCACCCCTGCTCCGGCCAGGATTTCGTCACAGGTTGCGGTCCCGGCGAGTGCGAAAAACAGGGGGCATGAGCGTGAGCATCGGAGAGAGCGACGAGTTGGGGCAGTCTTGGCCGTGCAAAACGAGCAGCCAGCGCCCACTGCGGCCCCCGAGGAAACCGCGCCAGCGGCCGCCGGCGCAGCCGAAACGAACGTTGCAGAAGGCGGGAACGCGGCGAGCGAGCAGCCGGTCGTCCCGAACAGCAAGTACGACGCAAACGGACGGCGGGACCCTTTCCTCAGTCCGGTGGTCAGCCACGAGGAGGGGTCAGGTTGCAGCACCGGCAAGAAGTGTCTGGAAATTGGCGTGCTCAATCTGCGGGGTGTGGTGCGCACCGAAAGCGGCTTTATCGCCGTGGTCAGCAACAGTATGAATAAAGCTTATTTTCTACGGGAAAACGATCCGGTGTTCAACGGTTATGTGATGAAAATTACGGACGACTCCATCGTTTTCCAGGAAACATTGCAGGACCGGTTGGGCAAGAGCTTCACGCGGGAAGTGGTGAAGAAGATTACGACTCCGGCGGTGTAGGCCTGGAGGCAAGAGAAGACTTCGAGGAAATGCGTTCTAAGAAACACATGGAGGCAAAATGGCCTCGCATGGGGAGATAGGGAAATGCGAAAGCAACTGCTGGGTCTCTTGGTTCCGCTGCTGGCGTTCGTAGTGATAGCGACGACGATTGCAGCCGCGGCTGACATGACGGGCAAGGGGGTGGCTGCGGGCGCTCGATTGCAGAAGCTCGAGGTCGCCGACAGCCAGGACGGATTGCGGATCGAGTTCACGGCGAAGGGTGCAGTGGCGCCCACGGTGACGACGCTCGATTCTCCGGCGCGTATCGTCGTCGACTTTCCCAACACCGTGATGGCCACGGCGCAGAGCCGCATCCGGGTTGGCCGGGACGGCGTGAAAGACGTGCGCGTTGGGATGGACGGGCAAACGCCGCCCACCACGCGCGTGGTCGTTGATTTGGCGAACGTTGATTTGGCGAACCATGATCTTACGAACCACGATCTCGCCGGCGACCGCCAGCATGAACTGGTGGCGGGCGCGGACGGCAGCTTCGTTCTCATTCTGAAGCCCGCCAATCGTGACGCCGTCGTGGCCCACAGCCAACCGGCGGTGGCCACAAAACCGGTGGCCGCGAGTGCAGCGCCGCAACTGGCGCCGACGTCGGCTCCGGTGGCAGCGGTTGCGCCCACTCCGGCCTCGGCGGAGGCCTTGTCTGAAAAAGATCCGAAGCCGGTGGACTTAGCCTATGTCGAACCCAAGTATTCGGCCAAAGTAGTGAAAGCCGACGACCAAGCTGACGTCAAAGCTGACGACAAGGCCACCCAGCCAGCTGCAAAGGCCGAGGAAGCCGCCAGCCGCTTTGCCGATAAGACAGCGGCGGAACTGGTCGCCACCCATGCCAATGCCGCCCTCGGGCAAGCTCCCGGCAGCGGTCAGGCCGCCCAGCCTGTCCAGGCCATCCAGCCGGCTGTGAATCTGGCCGCCGAGCAGAAGGTCCAGATGGAACAGAAGCCGGCGGAGAAAGGGGCCAAGTACACCGGCGAGCCCATCTCGGTCAATCTTAAGGATGTGGAACTGAAGGATTTCTTCCGCCTGATTCACGAGATCAGCGGTCTGAATGTTGTGCTCGATCCCATGATCCACGGCACTCTGACGATCGTGCTCGATGACGTGCCGTGGGACCAGGCGCTGGACATCGTGCTCAAGAACAACGACCTGTCCCGGCAACTGGATGGCAACGTGCTTCGCATCGCCACGGTTGAAACGTTGAAGAAGGAAGCCGATGGACGGCGCAGCCAAGTCGAAGCCGAGGCGATGGCAGTGGAGAAAGTCACCATCACCCGTTTTCTCAGCTACGCGCACGCCAAGGACCTATTGCTGCCGCTCAAGAAATTCCTCAGTCAGCGTGGCGACATAGTCGCCGACGAACGCACCAACGCGATCGTCGTCTCCGACATTCCGGGGGTCCTGCCGCAGATTGACCGCCTCATCCAGCAGATGGACCGCAAGACGCAGGAAGTCGAAATTGAAGCCCGCGTTGTGGCGGCGACGCGCAGTTTCGCTCGCGACATCGGCACGCAACTCGGCTTCGGCTGGGGCAACGGCGCAACCGCTCTTGGCGGCGGGAGCAAAGTTGGGACTTCGCCGATCCTAGTCGGTCCACAAGTGAATCCGATGTACCCCGTTGTCGGCACTCCCGCGACCGGCACTCAGGTTCCGTTGTTTTCGAACCTGGGCGTGACTTCGCCGACCAGCGGTTTGGATCTTATCAACGTCTCCAACAACATGCGGATTGACTTTATGCTCACCATGGCCGAGTCGCGCGGCCTGCTGAAAGTTCTGTCCCGTCCGCGTATCGTCACCCAGAACAACATCCAGGCGGTTGTGAAACAGGGCGTGAAAATACCGATCATGAGCGCGGCCTCGACCACCGCTCCGCCCACCGCTACCTACGTGGATGCGTTCCTGCGATTGACGGTAACTCCGCAAATCACATCGGAAGGGACCATCTTCCTCAACGTGGATGTGGAAAACACCTTGCCCGACTATAGCCACGAAGACTCTTTGGGCAACCCAGCCCTGATCACGCAGCAGGCGACCACGCAAGTGCTGATCACCGACGGCGGCACGGTGGTGATTGGCGGCGTGATCCAGACCCAGAACTCGCTCCAAGTTTCGCAGGTGCCTTTGCTCGGGGATATTCCGTATCTTGGCAACCTGTTCAAGCATCGTACGGTGCAGACCACGAACCAGGAGCTGATTTTCTTCATCACTCCGCGCATCATTCAGACCTAAGCGCGAAGTTACGACAAGCCCAAGCCGCCGGCTTTTCTCGGAAAACCTGCCGAGAGACCGGCGGCTTCGTTATTGGATATATCTCAATACACTTTAAAGTATTGTCATCCCGAACGAAGCGAAGGACCTCTGCATTTTGCCAGCCCCAGAAGAATGTCTGGGTCCTTCGCCTCGCTCGGGATGACAAATCAATAAAAGGGAGACGGGGAGAGAACGAGTGAAGGGGCGAATTGCCATTCGACCCCGCTTTCCCGCCGAATACTGTGGTGAATTGGGCATTGAGCCTGGTGGTGTGGTGAAATAGAAGCAGGGATTGGTCTTAACAATGGTTTTGGTTTTCCGGGCAGGCTGGCCGGCCTTTAGGGGTTAAGCCCGCATTTTATCGGCCCTGAGCGGCGCGGCTGAACAAAAAGTCGAAATCGCGACGGCAGCCCCTAAAGGGGCGACTAATTTCGAAGGATTTACGGCGCGGCTGAAGCCGCGCCCCTTCAAAACAAAGTCAAGGCCGTAGTTTTTCCGCAAGCGATGAAGCCGTGCCCTACCCAAAACCGTTTATGAGGCCAGTTGAGGTAAACAATGACAACCAGGGCAGTGGCACTGCGGCGTAAATTCAGGGTGGCGGAACGGAACGCGCATGGATTGTGGCAAATCCTGAAGGCCATAGTTTCGACGGACCATCCGCTGCTGGCGCACCTCATTCCAATCCGGCGCTGTAATCTGGC
This sequence comes from uncultured Acidobacteriaceae bacterium, assembly GCA_963827765.1. GTDB lineage: Bacteria > Acidobacteriota > Terriglobia > Terriglobales > Acidobacteriaceae > Acidiflorens. The sequence continues at coordinate 1,282,113 of CAWHBX010000002.1, read as the reverse complement.
CTGCACTTACTGCAACGAGTTCGACGATTTTTCCAAGCCCGTGCCAAGCGACGAGATGTTGCGGCGGGTGGACCTGCTGGGCGATCTTGGTACATCGGTCGTCACGATCAGCGGCGGCGAACCACTGCTGCATCCGCAACTGGACGACATTATTCACCGTATGCGGCAGCGCAGGATCGTTTCGGGGTTGATCACGAATGGGTATCTGCTGACTGCGGACCGCATCCAGCGGCTGAACCGGGCGGGTCTGGAGTGGCTGCAGATTTCGATTGACAATGTGAATCCCGACGAAGTTTCCAAAAAAAGTTTGAAGGTGCTGGACCGGAAGCTACAACTGCTGGCCGAGCACGCGGATTTTCATGTGAATATCAATTCGGTGGTGGGTGGAGGAATTAGCCATCCGCAGGACGCGCTCACCATCGGCAAGCGCGCGCTGGAGCTGGGGTTCAGCTCGACGGTGGGAATCATTCACGACGGCTCGGGACAGGTGCAGCCCTTGAACGACGAAGAACGGCGCGTGTATCACGAGATGAAGGGGCTGGAAAAACGCAGCTTCACGCGGGTGAATGCGTTCCAGGACAACATCGCGCTGGGGCGTCCGAACCAGTGGCGCTGCCGCGCCGGGGCGCGCTACCTCTATATTTGCGAGGACGGGCTGGTGCATTACTGTTCGCAGCAGCGCGGGTATCCGGGGATTCCGCTGGAGAAATACACGATTGCCGATTTGCGCCGCGAGTTCAAAACGGAGAAGCCGTGCGCGCCGCATTGCACGGTATCGTGCGTGCACCAGGTATCGGTGCTGGATGCATGGCGCGCTCCGCAACGACCGGCGCCGGCGTCCGGGGCGGCGAGCGGACTGGTGCGCATCGAATAGCTGTCAGCTATCAGCTATCAGCTTTCAGTAAAAACTTCCCAGAAAATCTGATCATGATCGCAAGTGGAGGGCCTGGCGGTGACGTCCGGCTCTGCACCAGAAAGCGAGCATCGACAATAGCAGCAGTCACGAACTGAAAGCTGATGGCCGAATGCTGAGTGCTGCCCTTAGAAGGTTGTGGCCACGGTGAAGCGGAAAGTTTTGCGTGGTTCGAGGAGAGTGTATTTGGAGCCCAGGGTCGCGAGCGTGGTCTGGTAGGTATAGGTGCCAGCGTTATAGTCTCCGTTACAGGTAGGAGCTCCCGCTACAGGACAGGGGAACATGCCACGGTTGATCTGGATGGGCGGCACGGCGCTGCCGTCGAGGCGCATGGCATTGTAGGCGTAATAGATGCGGAAGGGCGCATTGACAACGGGAAGCATGGTCTGTAATTCGATCCCGGTGGACATGCGGACGACCCAGTTGGTGCCCGGAACAGGGTTGAGATTTTGCGAGGGGAGGGAGAGGCCGTTGGTGCCAAGCTTCACCCCACCTTGACAGGTGTACCCATTGGTATCGCTCGGGGCGATCGGGCAACCGAACAAAGTGTTTACCAGGGTGTTGTACTGGACGATGTTGGTCTGCAGCTGTGAGGTACGCAGGATCGGATCGGTGCCCATGTCAACGAAGGGCGCGATGGCGACTGGCCCGGCGATGGTGATGCGGTATTCCAGGTTTCCGTGCAGACTGAAATCGCCGCCGGGAGTTACCAGTTGATTGTACGGAATTGGGATATTGACGCAGTTGCCGGTGCAGGATGCCCCCGAGGTCACCACCGGGAATCTCGGGTTGGCGGGAACGAACGATCCATCCTGGTTTCTGAGGGCCACGTTCTGGGCGCTGGGCAGGTAGGCGATGGGAGAGACGGTGCGGATGTCGAAGCCGCGCAAATCGTTTTCGCCGCCGAGGTAAGCCCGTTCAAATGGGGGCGCAACCACCCCGCCGAACCCGGTGATAAACGAAGCCTGAACGTTGTAACCGAGGGCATTCCGGCGTTTTTGCATGGGGAAAAACTGTTTGTACTCGATGATGGGCCGGATGGTGTGGACCGTGCCGCCGAGACCGGCGAACTCGCCGCCGATGAACAGGCTCTTGCCGTGGTGGGGCGAGTAGTACGAATCGAGAGTGTTCAGGGTGAAGCTGGGGGTGATCTTGCTAGTGATGATGCCGTTGAGAGCGTTGGGGCCGGTGATGCCGCGAAAGTTGAGGTTCTCGAACAGCAGCTTGGAAGCGCTGCTGACGGCGACCAGCGAAGAGCGGTCGAAGGAGTAGCTGATGCCCACGCGCTTGAAGGAACGGTGCAGCGGATAGCTTATGCTTAGGCTCGCGCCGGTGCTGGACTGGGAGTAGTTCTGCAGGTTCTGCAGGTAAGCCGAGGGCAGGGTCAGATTCTGCCCGGTGGCAATGGCATATTGGCGGGCCTGATCATAGTTGATCTTCCGCAGGTAAACGGTGAAGCCGGTCTGGATGGGGCGATCGAACAAGTAGGGCTCGGTGAAACCGAACATCAGGTCGCGCTGGCGGGCGCCAAGGCTGGCCTGCACCGAGAGCGTTTCGCCCAATCCAAGAAAGTTGTTGGTGCTGAAGTTGATGCCAATAAAGGCGCCGGCCAGACCGCTGGCGCCGCCTTGCAGTCCGATACTGTTCTTCCCTCTTTCCTTGACCTTCAGCGTGAGATCGACGGTGCCAGCCTTTTCGTCGAGATGGCGTTCGGTGGTATCGGGATCATCGGGCTTAAGCTTTTCGAAATAGCCAAGCTGGTTCAGACGCATCAGGCTGAGCTCCCACAAACGCGAGTTGTAAATTTGACCTTCTTCCATCGCAACTTCGCGGCGGATGACTTTGTCGCGCGTGGTGGTGTTGCCCTGGAACTCGATGCGGCGCACGTAGAACTGCTTGCCTTCGTCCACGTCGATTTCCAGATTCACGGTCTTCTTCTCATCGTTGAACTTGGGGTCGGGAACGGAAGTAAAGTTAATGTAGCCGGCTTCGCCGTAGGCTTTGCGCAGGTTCTCCAGGCCCTTGGCGATTTTTTCCCGGCTGAAAATGTCGCCATCCTTCATGGGAAAAAGGCTACGCAAGGCGGCCGTATTGGAGATGGCTTTGTTGTTCTTGAAGGTGATGGCGCCGAGGCGGTAGCGATCGCCCTCCTCGATGGGCATGGTGATATCCACGGATTTGCCCTGCCCCGACTGGAACAACGGGACGTGGAAGCCGGTGTGTCCGGTGTCGTGGATCTCGGTTTTGGGGTCTTCCACCAGCACCTTGAAGTAGCCGCGGTTCTGGAACTCGGCGCGGACGCGTTCGGTATCTTCTTCGAGCTTGGTGGCGTCGTAGGTCTTGGAGAAAAGGTTTTCCAGAAAGATGGAATGCGGGACGCCGATGGGTTTGAGGTTCTTCATGGCCGCGCGCAGGGTGCGGGCATTGATGTGTTTGTTGCCCCGGAAACGGATGTGCCCAACCTGGACCTTAGGGCCCTCCTTGACGACGAAGGTGACGGCGACGGCGGCGGGCGGAATAGGCCGGGTTTCGGTGCGGATGGTGGCGTACTGACGCCCGTGCGCGGCGAGCAGTTCCTTGAGGACAACTTCGGCCTTCTTGATCTTGGTGGGATCGTACTGGCTCTCGACCGAAAGTCCGACTTTGCGCTCCTTAAATTTATCAAGCACGTCGCTGGTGGAAACCGCATTCAGGCCGGTGTAGTTGATCTCGCGGATGGTGGGGCGTTCTTTGACGTAGATGTGAAGGACCCAGCCTTTGTCGGTTTGTTCACGCTCAAAACGGATGTCCTCAAAGTAGCCTGTGTTCCAGAGGGCGTTGAAGTCGCGTTCGATGGCGGCCTGGTCGTAAACGTCGCCGACCTTGGTGAAGATGCGTGCCCTGATCGTATCCGCAGGGATGCGGCGGTTGCCGTGGGGTTGGATGCCGACGATGAGGTCCTGCTGGGCGAATACGGGAGCAGCGAGGAGCAGAAGTAAGAGCAGGCCGAGCAGCTGGTTCCAGAGCGAGCTGCGCCTCCAAACTCCCGCGGAGAAAGCGGAGAAAGAAGATGGAGACCAGGAGGGGTCTCTCTGCGGGCCCGTGTCGTGGCCGAATCGCGGGGCCCGCACAGGGATAGCATGATGACGACGATGAATCGCAACGACCTCGAAAGACTAGAGTCCGGAAAACGGTAATTATACGGGAGAGAGTGACAACCGTCCAAGGCGGAGAAAATCGCTTCTGGCTTCTAGCTCTTGGCTTTTAGCTAAAAGCCAAAGGCCAAGAGCTAAAAGCGGTTTCCGCCTTGAATTCCTCGCGAAAAGTCACGCCCGAAAAAGTTCCACCTCAACAGAGACGGGATTGGAGGCCGCCGCGTTGCCCAGGCGGGAAAGTTTTTCTCAGGCTAGATGTAATAGTTTGAACTCGACTTTGTGGGTAGCGTTGGCAAGGCTCCATCTATCGGACAGAGGCTGTGTCCTGCCCCTACCCCCAGCGCCCCCGTTTGCCCGGCACGCCAAGTACCCGACCCGATTGGGGGTTTTGAGCGTTATGGGGATTTTTCGCCAACTGTGCGGACGATAAGCGTAGAATCCCAAAATGGCAACGTGGGTTAGAGCTGTATTGAGAACAATCGGTGCACTGGACTCAATCTTGAGCATCTTCGGCCTGTACCTATTTTTAGACCCGATCTCGCGGGGACTGTTGGCGCTAGATGCGAGTAGTGCAGAACCACCATATTTCAGAACTGCTTTTGTGGCCATGATAGTTACAAGTGGCGCTCTCTTGCTCCTTTTCGTCTTAGCAGCAGTTCAGCTTCTCAGGTTGAAGAAATCGGGCGTGACGGCGCACACGACTGCATCAATATTGCTTGTTGCATACAACTTACTAATCAGAGCATTTTGGGCTATAGGCGGACGCGTCGGAATGAGCGTCGCGGCTGCCGCAGGTATCGGGAACTTGGGAATTGCTCCCTTTAATTTACCGCGCTACGTCTATCCGGCAGCTTCCACTGTGCTGCTTCTCATTACGCGTCGGAAGATGGCGGCTGCGTTACAGATGCCGAGGGACACCGCTTAGTGAATGTCGCTAACAGGCCATTACGCTCAGAACCCCCTACCGAGGGTCTTGTCTGACGGCGACCCCGTCCGACAGCACGGTGTAAAGGGTCAAGTCTTGGCTCTTACACATCAGCCCATTGATATTGTTGCCGCCGCCGGGGCCGAGCCGCGCGAGCAGGCGGTGTGGACGGCACGCTCCCTAAAGCATTTTCACGGTTAATGTATAGCATGCCGCTGACATTCCCCCAGCGGCTAAAGCCGCGTCATTCTTGGCCATTGGCGGCACGGCTGGAAGCCGTGCCCTTTCAAATCCACATACGCTAACTGTGAAAATGCTCTAAAGTTAGTACACAGTGGCCAGCGTCCAGACCCAGTTTTTTCTGGCCACTGGCTACTGGCTACTGTTCTACTTGAACTCCAAAACTTCCTTCTCTTTGGATTTGCTCATCTCTTCCATCTTTTTGATTTCGTCGTCGGTGAGCTTCTGGATTTCATCGAGGGCGCGCTTCTCGTCGTCCTCGGCAATTTTCTTGTCTTTGAGCGCCTTCTTGATGGCCTCGTTGCCATCGCGGCGGACGTTGCGAATCGCGGTGCGGTGCTCTTCGAGGATGCGGTGCAGGTGCTTGACCATGTCTTTGCGGCGCTCTTCGGTGAGCGCGGGCACGGGCACGCGCACCAGTTTGCCGTCGTTCATCGGGTTGAGGCCGAGGTCGCCGCTACGGATGGCCTTTTCGATCGCTCCCATCTGCGAGGGATCGAAGGGCTGCACGGTAATCATCTGCGGTTCGGGTGCGTGGATCTGCGCGATCTGGTTGAGCGGCACCTGCGAGCCGTAGTAGTCCACCGAAACGGTGTCGAGCATGTGAACGTTGGCGCGCCCGGTGCGGGTGGCGGCCATTTCGCGGCGGAAGTCTTCCACCGCTTTGTCCATGCGGGTCTTCAGGGTTGCGTAAACTTCTTTCAGGGCGGGATGAGCCATTTTTACTGAGCTCCAAACATAGTGAGATTAGAACCGTGAATTATAAACTGCCGCACGGCTCTGTGTGGAAAGTCTCTTGGCCATCCAAAAAAACTTGTCATCCTGAGCGAAGCGAAGGACCTGCTTTCTTGTCAGCGCGAGAAAAAGCAGGTTCTTCGCTTCGCTCAGGATGACAAGATTAGAAGCTAACAGCTTTTCACCCGCTCACTCGCGAGCCGATCTTTTCGCCGAGGACGACGCGGCGGATATTGCCGCGCTGGTTCAGGTTGAAAACGATGATGGGCAGATCGTTGTCTTTGCACAAGCGAAATGGCGGTCGAGTCCATCACCTTGAGGCCCAGCTTCAGAACGTCCATGTAAGTAAGGGTCGCAAATTTCTTGGCGTCCTTTACTTTCATCGGATCGGCGTCGTAGATGCCGTCCACTTTAGTGGCTTTGAGGATGGCGTCGGCCTTGATTTCCATGGCGCGGAGCGAGGCAGCGGTGTCGGTGGAGAAATAGGGATTGCCAGTGCCGCCGGCGAAGATGACGACGCGTCCTTTTTCCAGATGCCGGATGGCGCGGCGCCGGATAAAGGGCTCGGCCACCTGGTTCATCTCAATGGCCGTCTGCACGCGGGTGAATACGTTCTGTTTTTCGAGCGCGTCCTGCAAGGCCAGCGCGTTGATGACGGTGGCCAACATGCCCATGTGATCGGCGGAGACGCGGTCCATATCCTTGGCTTGGTCGGCCACGCCGCGAAAAAAATTGCCTCCGCCGACAACGATGGCCATCTGGATGTCGAGCGTGTGAACATCGGCAAGTTCAGCGGCAATTTCGTGGATTCTTTTAGTGTCAATGCCGAAGCCTTGGTCCGCCGCCAGGGCTTCGCCGGAGAGTTTTAGAAGAATGCGTTTGAAGATAGGAGTCGGCATCGAGTCTCCAAGTTTCAAAGTTTCAACGTTTCAAAGTAAACCCATTCCGGATTTTTACCAACATTGAAACATTGAAACCTCTGAACCCAGCAAAAAGGGGCGCCGCAGCGCCCCTGAAATATTCGGCTGCTACTTGGCAGCCGCCTCGCCGCCCTCGCTGTCTGGCTTGGTGCTGACGAAGGCGATGGTCGCGGTGGCGTCGCCGACTTTGAAGCGGGCGTAGCGGCGCACGGCGATGTTCTCGCCGAGCTTGCCCACCTTGGCGGCGATCAACTGCGCGATGCTGATGGTCTGGTCCTTGATGAAGGGCTGTTCGAGCAGGCAGACTTCTTCATAGAACTTTTCCATCTTGCCGGCAACCATCTTCTCGGCGATGTTCGCGGGCTTGCCGCTGGCGATCGCCTGGGCGAGGTAAATTTCTTTCTCGCGCGCGAAGGCCTCGGGCGTGACGTCTTCTTTCCGGACATACTTCGGATCGCTCGCGGCAATATGCATGGCGATGTCGTGGACCAGCTCTTTGAAATCTTCGGTGCGCGCCACGAAATCGCTTTCGCAGTTGACCTCGACCAGCACGCCAATCTTGCCGCCAGCGTGAATGTAGCTGGCGACGGAGCCTTCGCTGGTGGTGCGCGTCGCTTTCTTGGCGGCCACGGACACTCCCTTTTTGCGCAACACGACAACGGCCTGCTCCATGTCGCCTTTGGCTTCGGTCAGGGCGTGCTTGCAGTCCATCATCGGCGCTCCGGTCTTTTCGCGGAGTTCTTTCACCTGGGCAGCGGAAATGTTTGCCATAGTAGCGCTCATTAAGAATTCTTCCTTTGATTGAACTTGCTGTTATAAAACTCGACCCGCGCACAGTCGAGCTGCGCGGGTCGGAACTGGCGCTTTCGAATTCTAAGCCCGGCCCCTAAAGGGACGCCTAATTTCGAAGGTCTTGCGATATCGCTAAAGCGATACCCTGATACGAAACTCTCGGGCTAGAAGCGGCGCGTCTCGGCCTGCAACTCGTCCATGTCTTCGGTGGCGGCGGAGGGACGCTTGCGCGTGCCCTTGCCCAGCACGTCTTCCATGCGGATCTCTTCGCCTTCGGGGACCGTGACCGGTTCGGCAACTTCGCCGTCAACCGCGGCTTCGGCAAGCAGTTCTTCAGCGATGGGGGCTGCTTCCGCTACTTCGGGCTCCGCCGCCGCCTGAATGTCCGCCAACTGCTTGTCGCCACGGGCATTGACGCCTTCGGCAATCGACTCCGAAATCTTCGAGGTAAACAGACGGATCGCGCGCAGCGCGTCGTCGTTGCCCGGAATCACGTAATCCACTTCGCTCGGGTCGCAGTTCGTATCCACCACGGCGACCACGGGAATACCCAGCTTGCGCGCCTCGCGCACCGCGATCTGTTCTTTATTGGAATCGATGACGAAGATCGCATCCGGCAACCGGCTCATGTTCTTGATGCCCGCCAGATTGGCCTGCAAGTGCTTGCGCTCGCGCTCGAGCTTGATGACTTCCTTCTTCGGAAGCAGATCGTAACGGCCATCGGTGGCCATCTCGTCGAGTTCCTTGAGCCGCTTTACGGATTTCTGCACCGTGACCCAGTTGGTCAGCAGTCCGCCCAGCCAGCGCTGGTTCACATAGAACATCGAGCAGCGCTGCGCCTCTTCGGCAATCGCGTCCTGGGCCTGGCGCTTGGTGCCCACGAAGAGGATGATGCGGCCATCGGCGGCCAGATCCTGCACGAATTTCGACGCTTCCTTGAACATCTTCAGCGTCTTCTGCAGGTCGATAATGTAAATACCATTGCGCTCACCGAAGATATACTCCTTCATCTTCGGGTTCCACCGCTTCGTCTGGTGCCCGAAGTGAACGCCAGCTTCGAGCAACTCCTTCATCGTAATGTTTGCCAATCAACCTCCTCAGTTGGTCTGCATCCGGACACTCAGAGGCCCCGGATTGCCATTCCCGTCCACCCCGCCTCGGGGAGGTGGGGGGATGAATTTTAACACCCTAAAACCAGTCGTTCGTCGTTGGTCGCCAGTCGTTTGCGAACGACCACCAACTAACGGCCACCGACTATCTCTTACTGAACTGGAAGCGCTTGCGCGCGCCCTTCTGTCCATACTTCTTGCGCTCTTTGGCGCGGGGGTCGCGAGTGACCATGCCTTCGGCCTTGAGCTGCTTGCGCAGTTCCGCATTGAACAGCATGAGCGCGCGCGTAATGCCCAGGCGCACCGCATCGGCCTGCCCGGCCACTCCGCCTCCGCACACGTTCGCCAGCACGTTAAAGGTGGCCGCCGTGTCGGTCGAGACCAACGCCCGCTTGGCCGCAATGCGCTGCGAAGGCGTCACAAAGTATTCATCGAACGCCTTGCCGTTGACCTTGAACTCGCCGCTGCCCGGACGAAGAAAAACACGCGCGATCGCCGTCTTGCGGCGTCCCGTTCCGTAATATTGCACCAGTTCTGCCATGGTTAGCTTCGAGCCGCGAGCTTCGAGCTTCGAGCACCCGGGTGCGCGAAGAATGAAACGTTTGGCTTATCAACCTTTCCGAAAAAATCTGAAATCTGTCTTGCCCGCAACTCGCGGCTAGTAGCCCGCAGCCACCTTACACAAACACCTTCGCCACCGGCTTCTGCGCCTCGTGCGGATGCTTGTCTCCCCGATAAACTTTCAGCTTGGTAAACATCTGCTTGCCCAGCTTGTTCTTGGGAAGCATGCGCGACACCGCGTCTTCAATCACCAGCTCCGGCTTGCGCACCATGCGCTTCTTCATTTCTTCGGAGCGCAATCCACCGGGATAGCCCGTGTAGCGCTGATAGAGCTTCTGATCGGCCTTCATGCCGGTGATCTTGATCTTCTCGGCGTTGATGACGACCACGTGGTCGCCAGTGTCTAGAAACGGCGTGTATTGCGGGTTCTCTTTGCCGATCAGAATGCGGGCCACGCGCGAGGCCAAGCGTCCGAGCGGAAGACCGCTCGCATCCACCACGAACCACTTACGCGCAATATCTCCCTCTTTCGGGAAATAGGTTGACATCGGAAATCTCCCAGAACTGAAAAAAGCTATGAAGACCGCTGAGTGCCCTAATCAATTTCTATCCACGCAGAACGCGCGCTAGGTATTCCAGGCGGGCAGCCGCAGGACTTCCACATCTACTACCAAGGACTTTAAGAATAGCCCACCACCACCGCGCTTGTCAACGAAGAGTACGGGGATCGGGCCATCGGGCGATCTGGTCATCGGGTGATCGAAAAATCAAAAGCTCTTGAGTTTAAGGTTTTCGATCCCCCGATCCCCCGATTTCTTTACTCCCCGCCAACCGCCTGCAAACACCGCCCGTAGAGTTCCAGCAAATGCGCGGCGTATTCCTCGGGCTTGTCGGCCGCGCCGGTGCCCTGGAAGCCGACTCCGGCCCCAGTCGTCTTGCCGTATCCGGTCGTCATGGCGATGAATTTCATGAGGTCGAGCGCGATGTCTTCATTGCGGCGGGAGCCCAGGGGAAGAGCGGGTGTTTCCATGATAAAACTCCTCGTAAAGGGTGAAGTCCGCCGGTTTTCCCGGCCCTGCTGCGATCATAGCAGAAGCGGCGGGGATGAAAACGGGTAAGCGGGGCGAGAAGCGGTCGGCCTTCCGACTCATGTTAGCTGCCGCCAAATTGGGTGACACCAGAGCACAGGTCAATGTCGGCAACTACTTATGATGACGGCAAGGGTGTTCAGCAAAATCGTTCGGCGGCTTTGTACTGGTATAGGCGAGCATACAGGCGCGGCGAGTCCAGCGCGGCCCACAACATCGGAGCGCTCTGGCGGAATGAAAGAAAGCTCCAACGCGCACTTCACTAGTTCTTCCGCGCAGTGAATCTGGGCAGCGATGAATCCAATCTGGACATTGGGAAGCGCATCCTGCACAACGAGAAGAATCCGCGAAATTGAAGTATAAAACACGTAGCGTCGGCTGCTCTTCTGCGAGAGAATGGGGGCGTTCATAAATTCGATCTTGGGAAACGGAACTGACATGAAGGTCGTCGCGTTCAACGGTAGTGCCCGCAAAGGCGGGAATACGGCAATTCTGCTCGGCTACACCCTGGGCGAACTCAAAAAGGAAGGCATTGAAACCGAACTGGTGGAACTGAGCGGCGCCGAAATTCATGGCTGTCTTGCCTGCCGCAAGTGTTCAGCGAGGAAGAACCGCCGCTGCTCGCAAGAGAACGACATGGGGAACATCTGTATCGAGAAAATGGACGCGGCGGACGGGATCCTGTTGGGCTCGCCGACCTACGTCGCCGATGTCTCCCCGGAGATCAAGGCGTTGATGGACCGTGCCTGTCTGGTTTCCAAAGCGAACGGCGGCATGTTTCGCCATAAAGTCGGCGCCGGCGTGGTGGCCGTGCGCCGAGCGGGCGCCATGCATGCTTTCGACGCTCTGAATCACTTCTTCCTGATCAATGAAATGATCGTGCCGGGCTCGTCTTATTGGAACATCGGCATCGGCCATGAGCCCGGCGCAGTGGAGAAAGACGAGGAGGGCATTCAGACCATGAAAGTCCTCGGACAGAATATGGCTTGGCTACTGAGGAAGATCCATGCCCAAGGCCAGAAATGCGTTACGATTCAAGCGGGCGGCGCTGTCTCAGCGAGCGTCTGACGGAATGAAATCCGCAAGCATTAAGCCTCGCCCTCACGCCGCCGTCCGCAAGCAACTTCGCAGCCGGAGCAACACCGTTCCCAACGCCGCTGTCGCGGCTAGCCAGATGGCCAGCACCGTATTCACCACCCAGGCGGGCGCTACTCCTACGCGGCGCAGCAGAAAGGGCAGAAAATTCCACGTCGTGATGTGAACATAATCCCACGGGTCCTGTGTCATGGCCTCGGTGTTCAAGCCCCAGGCGTCCATTTTGCCGAGGGCGAAGGCGGCGATGTTTTTGAAGCGCAGGGCAACCACAAACGTCGGATGCCCGAACGTCTCCATCTGGTAAATTTCCAGCGGCAACCAGAAGGCGAGCGACGCTAACTGGATCGCGAGACTTACTAAGATCAGCAAGCATCCCGCGCGCCAGATCGCAGTTCCAAAATGCTCTCGATAGCGCAGGAGCAGCGGCACGGCAATGAACGCGACGAGTTCCACAGAGGTCGAAACGTAGCGGTCTCCCCAGGCGAAGTCGCCCGACCAATAGGTGTATCTCGCGTAAAAAGAGATATAGGCGAGTAATAGGAAAAGCGAGGCCGCTCCATAGGCGCGCACCTCGGGAGTTAGGCGCTTCCACAGTAATACCAAAAGAAAAATCGCCAGCACAAGCAGAGGATCGAAGAGAAAGATGGATTTCTCCGGCTGGAACAGCGCGCCGAGAACGCCCACGTGAAAGGGCGTGCTCCAGGGAAAGTTGGCCGGAAGCGTAGGGTCGCGCTGGCGAAATTCCCGGGCGAATATCGCTACGTAGGTATTGGTGAACGACCCGAAGCGGTAAAACTGGTAGGCGCGATCAATCAGAAGAAAGAACAAGTAAACCGGCGCGGCAACTTTGCAGTAGGCGACGAAACGCCGCCACAAGCCGCGGCCGCGCGCTCGTTCGGACTGTTTTCCTTCGAACCCGGCCCCTTCGAACCAAAGCGCGAGTAAGACAAAGACTCCTCCGGCAATAAGATCCAAGCCCGTGGTGAGGCGCGTCAGCAGGTTGAGGCCGAGCGCGCAGGCCCCCCAGAAAAGCGCGCGGCGGCTGTCGGTGCGCAGCCACTCGTACTGAAATGAAAAGCCGGCGAGCGTCAGCAGCATGATGTAGTTGTTCTCCATCATGTTCTGCGTGTAATGAAGCTGGGTGGTGCAGAACATCAACGCCAGCACGCCCGCCACCGACTCTTTTATGCTAAAGCGCAACTGGCCGAGCAGCCGGAAGGCAACAAGCGCGGTGAGGACGTTCACCAAAATGCTGGTGCTGTAGCTGACCACGATGCTGTTCACGGACGGATCGTCGCCATAATCCGCGAAGACCGGCCAGTGCGCAATCCAAGTTCCGACGATATCGGCGGGCAGCATGAGGAGCGACTGCCCGATGCCATACCAGCTATAAAGACGCCCGCCGCGGCCGTGCAGGCCGAAGTCGGGATACTCGTAGGCGGGGACCTGGGGCGCGGAAGTCCAGAGCCAATGCGTGGTTTGGAGCCGGTGCATGGTGTCGGACGTCCCCAACTCGCCCGATTGCACGACAAAAGCGAGCAGGGCCGCCGTCAGGCACAAGAGAAAAAGCGGATCGCGCAGATATTTTCCAAAGCAGGAAGTCATCGTTTGCATGGTAATTCGGAAGTGACGATTTGAGAAATACCGGCGCGTTTTACCCCACCTCCACCAGCCCATAACTCTGCGCCCAGCGCGACCGCATTTCCCTAAGCGCACGATCTATTTCTTCTTTTGATATCTCGGGATTCGGGCCGGAAATCACAAACGCAGCCTCGATCTTCGCGGCTTCGAGGAGTTGACGGTCGCGGATGATGTTGGCCACGCGGAAGCTTGGAATGCCGGCCTGCTTGGTTCCGAAAAATTCGCCGGGGCCGCGCAGTTCGAGATCGAGTTCCGCGATCTGGAAACCGTCGTTCGAGCGCGCCATGGCGTCGAGGCGGCGCTCGCCTTCTTCTGAAACCTTTCCACCGCGCATCAGCACGCAGTAGGATTTGGCCGCGCCGCGGCCAATGCGTCCGCGCAACTGGTGGAGCTGCGCCAGGCCAAAACGGTCGGCGTGCTCGATCACCATGACGGTCGCGTTGGGAACATCGACGCCGACTTCGATCACCGTGGTCGCGACAAGAATTTCAATCTTGCCCTGTTGAAATTCGCGCATGGCATGCTCTTTTTCGGCGGCATCGAGACGGCCGTGCAGCAATCCGACATGCAGCTCGGGAAAAATCTTTTCGCGCAACTCGCGGTGCATCTGCTTGCGCGGCCTTCACTTCGCGTTCTTCTGTTTTGGCTGGATTCTCCTCGATCACGGGATAAACCACGTAGGCCTGATGTCCAGCGGCGATTTGCTTGCGGACGAAGTCCCAGACTTCGGGGGCGCGCTCGTCGGGCAGGGAGCGGGTGACCACCGGCGTGCGTCCGGGCGGAAGTTCGTCGAGCACCGAGAGGTCGAGGTCGCCGTAGAGAGTGAGGGCAAGGGTGCGCGGGATGGGCGTCGCCGTCATCACCAGCACGTCGGGTTCGGGGTCGGTGGGCTTGGAATTGGTGGAGCGCCGGGCATCCCCGTCCGGCGGGACGGGGCGGAGCCCCGTCCCCACACGAGGCTCGTCTGTTTTCTTCATCAGCTTCAGGCGTTGCATCACGCCGAAGCGGTGCTGCTCGTCCACGACGACCAAGCCGAGCTTCTCAAATTCGACGCGATCCTGAATCAGCGCGTGCGTTCCGATGACAAGTTGCGCGTTGCCTTGCGCGATGTGGCGACGCGCGTCGCGTTTGCGGTCATGTTCGAGCGAGCCGGTCAGGAGCACGATGCGATACCCGGCCCGTTCGAGGATCTGGCGGGCGGAAAAATAATGTTGCTGCGCCAGAATTTCCGTGGGCGCCATCAACGCGACCTGATAGCCGTTTTCAATGGCGATGATCGCGGCCTGGAACGCGACGATCGTTTTGCCCGATCCCACGTCGCCCTGCAAAAGACGCCTCATGGGGCAAGGCGTCTGCATGTCGGTGGCGATTTCTTTCAGCACCCGCTTCTGCGCGGCCGTCGGATGGAACGGCAGTATTTTTTTAATGGCCTCGCGCACGCCGCCGTCCAGGCGAAAGGCGATTCCGGTTTGCGCCTTCTGCTCGCGGCGCTTGAGTTCGAGACCGAGCTCGATGAAAAACAGTTCATCGAAGATCATCCGTATGTGCGCCGGCGTGCGCGACGATTGCAGATCGGCGAAGCTCTCGCCCGCATCGGGCCAGTGCACTTTCCACAACGCTTCGCGCGGAGACACCAGGCTAAGATGCGCGCGCACCGCAGCTGGAATTGGATCGGGAACGTCGGGACTTAAATTTTCGAGCGCCCCTCGAATAATGCGCCGGAACCAGCGCGGCGTAAGTTTCCCCTGGCCGGTCGATTCGTAGATGGGAACAATGCGTCCGATCTCGAGCGAGGCGGCTGCCTTTCTCTCGGCTTCGTCGGCGCCGCCTTCTTCGTTAATGTCGCCGAGAATCTCGAATTGCGGCTGCATGATCTGCAGTCCGCCGTCGCGGTCCTCTTCGACCTTGCCGTAGAGTGCCAGCATCTGTCCCGGCTGGAAGCGGCCCTCGAGATACGCGGCGTTGAACCACAGGCACTTCAACTTCGCGCGCCCTTGTCCAACCGTGAGTTGAAAGATGGGCATGCGGCGCGTGCGGAACAGGCCCGAGTTGCGGACTTCGGCGATTACCGTCGCCATCTCACCGGCGCGCAGTTCGGCGACCGAGCGCGGGTTCAACCGGTCTTCATAGCGGAAGGGAAAGTAGTGCAGCAGGTCGTCGACGGTGGCAATATCCTTGGCGCGAAGCACCTCGGCCAGGCGCGGGCCGATGCCTTTTACATACTGCACTGGAGTGGACGGATCCAGCATCGTAAGCGATGTTAACAGGAGCGCCAGCAGGAGCGGAGGCCAGCGTGGGCAAGAGTCCTGGCAGTCCGTAGTGGAAGTAAGGTTCGTATCGGGACATGCCTTCAGGCATGCCGCAGGAGCTGCGTTATAAAAGCGTCTTCAGGCGCTGAGGCTGGGTATTAAGATTTCACTACGGTAAACAACAATGATGAAGAATTTTCTCGATGCGCTCGTGGCCGTGCTCGCAGGCAACGCGATCTACTATCTGCTCATGCCCCATCTGTCCACGGTGGCGCGGCACAGACTTTTCAAGGAAGACTGGGGTCTGCTGATGGATTTCGCGATCTGCACCATGATCTTTGTCGCGGTGAAGTATGCGCGGCGGGTTGAAAAATGAGCAGCCTAAGCAGAGATCAGGCAACATACTCACATGATCACGATTCTGCTTTTGACCCTCTCCAACATTTTCATGACCTTCGCTTGGTATGGCCATCTGAAGCATCGGCACGCGCCGTTGTTCAAGGCCATCGTCATCAGCTGGATTATTGCCTTTGCGGAATATTGTTTTCAGGTGCCGCCCAACCGCATCGGCTCCTACGAGTTCACGACGGCGCAGTTGAAGACCATCCAGGAGGTCGTCACCTTGACCGTGTTTTCGGTCTTCTCGGTTTTGTATCTTCGCGAACCGCTGAAGTGGAATTACTTGGTAGGTTTTGTCATGATCATCGCTGCGGTCGTGGTCGTTTTCAAAAAATGGTGAGGCAAGGCACCGCCGATCCAGTTTCCCGTATCATAGGGGGTTCCCTGCGCCAGAAGCCAGAAGCTAAAAGCGAACGGCCAAAAGCGAAAGGCTGGTTCCCATTCTCAACCGGGTATATACTGCTCCCGTCACTTTTGCAGTTGTCCGGCTTTGGCTGGGCGCGGGGCACATTTTTTTCATACAGCTCCGCGAATAGAACGCTGGCGCAGGGACCTTAAATATCATTTGCCCTGGACGGCAGGCGGGGGGCGGGAATCGCGCGAGCGGCGCCTTCCCCGAGAGAGGTCTTACTCATGGACGTCGTACTCATACGCCTTCTGTTTGTCATTATCGTCAGTATCATCTGTTCTCTCATCCATCCGTTCAGCCTGCCCAGGCACATGGATGCCGCCGTCGGTCTCGTGATCGGCGCCGCCATCGTCGTGTTTGAATGGAGGCTGCGCGCCATGAGCCTGAAGCGCCTGATTGGGGCCGCCATCGGCAGCGTGCTCGGTATCATTGGCGCGTATCTTTTCGCCATCGTCATTCGCAA
Source organism: uncultured Acidobacteriaceae bacterium (assembly GCA_963827765.1). GTDB lineage: Bacteria > Acidobacteriota > Terriglobia > Terriglobales > Acidobacteriaceae > Acidiflorens. The sequence goes on along the minus strand of CAWHBX010000002.1, from coordinate 1,265,440 downwards.
CAGCATCTCTCCGAGCCCGATCCAGAGTTTCCTGCAGATCATGGTCATGATGATCATGGCCTACGTGGGATTGGTGGTCGGCGCCAACAAAGGCGACCTGCTCAATCTGGCGGCGCTCGGCGGCCTCTTCGGCGGCGAAAAGTCGGGCAAAAAGAGTTTCAAGATCCTGGACACCAGCGTCATTATTGACGGCCGCATTGCCGACATCGCCGAGACCGGTTTCCTCGACGGCTTGCTGGTGATCCCGCAGTTCGTGCTCCGCGAATTGCAACTGGTGGCCGATTCCGCCGATTCGCTCAAACGCAATCGCGGCCGCCGCGGCCTCGATATCCTGCAGCGTCTCCAGAAAACCGCCTCGGTCCAGATCCAGATCGTGGAAGACGACTTTCCCACCGTCCGCGAAGTCGATTTGAAGCTCATCGAACTGGCCAAGCTCTATGAAGGCAAGATCATCACCAACGATTTCAATCTCAACAAAGTCGCCCAGTTGCAGGGCGTGGCTGTGCTCAACATCAATGAACTGGCCAACTCGCTCAAGCCCATCGTTCTGCCCGGCGAAGTGATGCGGGTATTTATCCTGAAGGAAGGAAAAGAGTACAACCAGGGCGTGGCCTATCTCGACGACGGCACCATGGTGGTTGTGGATAACGCGCGCAAGATGATCAGCAAGACCATCGACGTCTCGGTGACCTCGGTCTTGCAAACCACGGCGGGCAAGATGATCTTTGGCAAGTGGGATGAGCGTGGGCCGGGCCGCCACGACGCCCGAGGAGCGTCGCCGCCCCAGGTGGCCGCGCTTCCCCCGACAGCACACTCTGCGCCGCCCTCCGACCCGGAAAAGAAGCAAACTCCAGCCGTGGCCGACCGCGTCGCCGACTAGGCGTTGGATTCTAACTGGAAACCCGCTTTTTATAAAAAATTGTTGTGTCCTGGGCAAAAACAGGGTACTCTTTCCACGCTAGAGGTTCAAATACAGATTTCGTATCAAAATTCAACTTGGAGATCAATTATGAAACGGTTGTTCGCAGGACTGTGCGTATTGGTCCTGCTGTCCTTGCTGTCGCTACTGCCGCCATTTCAGGCGCAAGCAATGGCGGAAACGAGGACCGCAGGACCATTAAGCTATGACGTCTCTCAAGAAGTCACGCTCCAGGGCAAGGTGTCGAGTGTGCTCACGAAATCCGCTCCGGGAATGATTTGGGGGGCCCACCTCCTGTTCGCAACTTCCTCCGGCCCGGTGGACGCAAGCTTGGGGCGTTTTGCTTTGCTGGGCAAGGGCGCCCTCTCGGTCGCCGCAGGCCAGCAAGTTGAAGTGACTGGCGTCATGAAGACGATCAGGGACAAGCAAATCTTCCTGGCCCGCATAGTGAAAGCGGAGGGGAAGGTCTATACGATCCGGACCGAGCACGGGGTTCCCGTTTCACCGCAGATGCGCGAGCGCGCCAGCCGGAAGCCGGCAGGGGAGGGACTATGAAGTTCAAAGTTTACGCGAGCATTCTTAGCTTGGCTTTTCTTGCCCTGACTTTCTTGACGGGCTGCGGCAACTCGAGTACGCCGAAAGTCGTCTCGCCGGAGAGTGGAGGCGTGCAAAGCGTGCAGGTCAACCAGGCGTATGCGCCACTGCAAGCTATAGTGACGTCGAACGGCGTGCCGGTGGGCAGCGGCGTGTCGGTAACATTCACGGTGGTTCCGGCGACGGGGGACAACCCAGCGAGCGGTACATTCTCCGGGGCAACTCCAACGACGGATACGGAGACGACCAACGCGAGCGGCGTGGCCACCACCTCGCAAACACTCACAGCGAATGGAAATGCTGGCGGTTTTACGGTAGTGGCCTCGATCCCAGGGTCGACGTCGCAGGCCACCTTCAGTCTGACGAACACAGCGGTACCCACGTTTGCGTTCTATCTGAGCGGGCTGGAGGTTGCAGACACAGACGAAAATCCGTATTTTTACGCTCTCGCAGGGGCGGTGGCCATAGACGTGAATGGCAACGTCATTGGCGGCGAGCAAGACTATAACGACGGTAATGGAATCCTGTCAACTGGTGATGCAAGCACGCCATTCACACCTGATTCAATCACCGGCGGAACGCTCGCGGTGGACGCTACTGGCCAGGGTCAACTCACCCTGACCACGACCGGCACTTTCGCGAATGGGACTACGAGCGAGATCCTCGGCGTCCAGTTTGTGAACGCCAATCACGCGCTCATCACTCAGTTTGATGGGACGGCAACATCCAGTGGAAGTCTGGATCTGCAGAATCTAGCGAGCGCACCCGGCACCATGGGCCCTGGCTTTGCCTTCACCCTTTCTGGAGTGGATTCCGCGCATATGCCGGTTGTGTTCGGAGGCGTATTCACTTTCAATTCCGATGGAAACGCCGTGTCTGGTGTGTTCGACGTAGATGATTCTGGGGCTGTAAATACTGACCAGAATTTCAGCGGAACGGTCACACCAACTACAGGCGATCTATACGGGCGCGGCACGGTGACCGGCACCACCGCTCCTATTCCAACCACACTCGTCTATTACAACGTTGGTCCGGAAGCTATACGGCTTATTGATGTGGATGCCGGTGACTCGGCCATCGGCTCGGCGTTCGGGCAGGGCTCGTCGGGCCCGCAGAGCTATAACGGATTCGGCTCCTTCAGCAACACATCGCTCGTACCCTCCGTGTTTGGTGTCGCAAGCAACTCGATAGGGTATCTCTATGCTGCGGCAGGATCCTTTACTACGGATGGTGCCGGCACAATTGTGTCGGGCATTGCGGATGACGATGAAGAAGGCGCTGTCGTCAGCGGCGCGGCTATCACAGGCAGCTATAACGTTAATCTCAACGGATACGGTTACCTGACGATTGATACCGAAGAGTTGGGAGACGTCAGTGCCTTGGGGATCTATATGATAGATCCATTGCTCAATCCGCTTGATCCGAATAACTACCCCGGAACAGGGGGCGCTCTAATTGCCGACCTGGACGGTGATACTCTCAACGGCACCGGAGTTTTAGTTCCGCAAACCGACACCACACCTGCCGACTTCACAGGCAATACAGGAAGCTATGCCTTTGGAGGGCAGGATTTCTACGACAGCGGTTTCTGGGAATTCGACTTTGTCGGACAGGGATCGTTTACGAGCGGTGCCTTTACAGGGACTGGACTCGTCAGCGATCCGGGCAGCTCCTTCGCCGGCGACATCGCGGCGAATACTGGGGTTGCATTCTCGGGAACTCCACTTGCCGACGCGGACGAGAGCGACACTGGACGTTATACAATGTTATCGACAAATACGGTGCCCAATCCGCTTGCCGTCACTGTCGTTGACACACCGGTAGACTTCAACGTGGTCATCTATCAGGCCAGTGGCAGCCAGCTATTCTGGATGTCCGAGGATACGGGCGACCTATTCCTTGGCCCCATCGAGCTGCAGGGTACGCTGACCGGTGTACCCGGTGTATCCGCGGCAAAAAGAGGTGCGGCGAAAACTAAACTGCAACATAAAAAATAACCAGTAACCGGGAAAAAGGGCACAGCCGAAACCATCAGGCTGTGCCTTTTCCCTTTTTCGAGCAGGCTAGCCAGGCCGTTGCCGAGACAACCCCAGCTTGACATCCCCCAAACCCTAACGCCTGTACTATACTGATCGTCCGTATGAAGGTGTTTGTTATCGTTCCGGCGGCGGGACTGGGCACGCGCATGGCGCCGCCCCCGGCCGCCCCGTCGAAAGAAAAGCCGAAGAAGAAAACGCCGAGCAAACAGTTCAAGGAACTGGGCGGGGTGCCCATCCTTGTCCACACGCTGCGCAAGTTCGCCGCCGCGCCTGCCGTTCACGAAATCGTCGTCGCTCTGCGCCAGGACGAAATTGCCGGGTTTCGCGCCCAGCTCGAAACCCAGTACCCGGAAATTCCGGTCAAGCGCCTGCGCATGGTCGCAGGCGGCGAGCATCGCCAGGACTCGGTGGCCAACGCTCTCGCCCACATCGCGGCCGCGCCGGACGACATCGTCCTGGTGCACGATGCCGTTCGTCCGTTGGTTACGCCCGAAATTATTGCCCATGTGATCGAGGCCGCGCACAAACACGGGGCCGCCATCGCGGGCTGGCCCGCCGTGGACACGGTGAAACAAGTGGAACGGACCGCGGACGGCGCGCTCATCAAGGCCACCATTCCGCGCGCGAGTGTGGTGATGGCGCAAACCCCGCAGGGCTTTCGCTATGGCATCCTGAAAAAAGCTTTTGCTGACGCTGCCAGCGACGGTTTCCTCGGCACCGACGAGGCTTCGCTGATCGAGCGCGCCGGCCTGCCGGTCGCAGTCGTAATGGGATCGCCGCGCAACCTAAAAATCACCACCCCAGCGGACATGGAACTGGCGGAGTTCTATCTGAAACACGAAGACGGGATCAGACCTTGAACGATCCAATCTTGAAATCTGAAATGCGGAAACCAGGAATGCGCATCGGCTGCGGATGGGACTCGCACGAATTCAAACCCGGCATTCCGCTCAAAATCGGGGGCGTGACGCTGGCGCACGACCAAGGTCTCGGCGGACATTCCGATGGCGACGTACTGCTGCACGCGATCACCGATGCGCTGCTCGGTTCGATCGCCGGCCCCGACATTGGAGCGCTGTTTCCGCCTTCCGACCCGCAGTGGAAAAACGCCGACTCCGCTGTATTTCTGCGCGAGGCGTTGCGGCGCGTTAAGAGCGCGGGCTATGAAATCTTGAACCTGGATTCCACGCTGGTTCTGTCCACTCCAAAAATCGGCCCGCACGCCGGCGCGATTCGCCAACACATTGCCGAGTTGTGTGGAATTCCTGCGGACTGTGTCGGTATCAAGGCAAAAACGCCGGAAGGCATGGGCACGGACAACGCCGCAATTGCGAATGCGGTGGTGCTGCTGAAACGAAGCTGACCAAGTCCATTTCTTGTCATCCTGAGCGAAGCGAAGAACCTATGCATTCGTGCGGATGCAAATACAGAGGTCCTTCGCTTCGCTCAGGATGACAATTCATGGAATGTTTTGCTCCACTTTCCCCGCCAACTCCGCGTGCTTCGCTCTCGCCGCCTCGACAAACGCACGGAAAATAGCGCGCGCGGATTCTGCCAGCTCTGGTCCCTCGTTCACGCTGCGCTCCGGATGCCACTGCACCGCCAGCACAAAATGTCCGGGCGCGGTCCCTTCCAGAGCTTCGACGATTCCGTCTTCGGACGAGCGCGCCACGACTCGCAAGCCATCGCCCACTCGGTCCGCCGACTGGTGGTGCGAAGAATTCACGACCACCGCCTTGGTCGCGCCCACAATTTCCGCCAGCCGCGATTCCGGATCGATCTCCACCGTGTGCGCCTTCGCCACCGTTCGTCCCGCGCTGTGATTGATTTTCGAATGGACGTTCTTCGACTCGACGGCCGCCGACTCGATGTGCTGCACCAGCGACCCCGAACGATACACATTCAACGACTGCAATCCGTAGCAAATGCCGAGCACGGGTTTACGCAGGTGGTAAGCGTCGCGCAACAGCAGCTCGTCCATCGTGTCGCGTTTGGCGTCGGAGGACGCGGTCTTCTCATGGCGGTCCGCGCCGTACTTCTGTGGATCAATATCCGCCTTGCTGCCGGGCAGCAGAACGGCGTCGCAGCGCGCGATTTGCTTCATCGCCTGCGCCGGAGAGTGGTCCAGTTCGATGCGCACCGGCTCGCCGCCCGCTCCGCGCACCGCTTCTTCATATTGCGGCAGCGCGCGCTCGGCGTACTCGCGGTCTCCGGAATGCGGCACGGGAATAGCAATGCGTGGCACGATCGTTTTCAACTCGGTCATTATTCAACTCACCCGTTCGATCCCTTCCAGCGTTTTTCGCAGCCGGTAGTTGCGAATTTCCATCCCCAGCGACAGCACCAGCACGATTGCGCCCACGGTGACGGCGAAAGGAAACGCGATGTGCCGGTAGGCATACGCCAGGTTGGGCGCGACGTGTTTCATCTGCGAATACACGACGGTCCCCATGATGCTCACGAGCAGCGCGACCGCGAACGACAGCAGGGTGAATAAAAATGTTATCGCGAATGCGCGCAGCGGAATTCCGATCCAGCGCGGCCCGTCCGAAGTCGTTTTTTTCATGCTCATAAAGTACACCATCGGTCCAGAGCCTTGCGACTGGGTTACGATTGCCATCAGCCGTCGCCGCGCGCCCATACGCTACAATATTAAAATGCCGCAAACCGCTTCCGCGATCGTCCGCAGCCCCGCGGAGATCGTGCAAAACAGCCCGGTTTCACAGGCGCCAAATGGCATCTGCTACGCCCGCTCGGGCGAGATCGCCATTGCCGACAACGATCTCGACCGCATGATTGCCGCCGTGCCCGTGCCGGTGGCCGCCGCGCTCACGCGCAAGGCGTACTACTTCGTGCCGCTCACCGTGAGTCAGGGCGACGAGACGGTGATTGCCGACCGCTACGACGTGGCGCTCAGCGACAACGCGGTTTGCCATCGCAACCTGGATCTGGGCGATGCGCAGTGCGTATTCATTTCGACCCGTTTGATGGAAGACAAGTTTTCCGTGGCGTTCGAGTTCTACATCAACGTGGGGCACGCGCTGGTCGAGCGCGCGGGCGTGTCGCAGAATTTCGCCGGCCTGGCCTGGCAGCAAGTGGAAGCCGGGGTGCGCGGCGAAACTTCGCTCGACGCCTGGGAGGCGCGCAAGTTCGCCACAGCCCACGGTCCGGACGCGGAGAAGTTTAAGAACGAGTATCTGACCGCCAGTTTCGCGGATGCGATTTCGATCTATCTGCTCTCGATCTATCTCGACGTGGATTACCACGATCTGCGCGAGCGCGACTATCCGCTGCTGGCCCCGGCCCCGATGGCCGAACGGCTGCGCAAGATCGCCGAAATCTTTCCCCCGAATCCCGGATTCGAATTCAACATTTACTATCGGCGGCGCGGGTGATACATGATCGCGTGCTGAGTTCCACGGTAGAGGGACGGGCGTCTCGCTCATCCTCGTTCAGCCGGGCGGGGACGCCGGGCGCTCCAACGGCAAGCTTGGAGCGATAGCGATAACAATCACGCGGTCATCGAATCCTGAAGTTCGTGTACATGCCTTCGCACCTTGGTGCTCTTGGCGCTCGGAGAGGTCGGAGTTTATGCTGAAAGTAGACTGAAAGGTTCAGGTCCCGTTTGCCAATGATTTCGCTTCGTCTCTACATCCTTGTGCTAGGCGCGATGGGTCTGGCCGCCGCCAGCTATGCCCTGCTGCGCCGCAAAGTTAAGAACGCGAACCAGGTCGAGCGCGAACGCCGCAACTGGCTGAATACAGTGGGGCGCATCACCGACGGCACGGTGATTGATGTCCAGGAAATTGCGAAGGACACGAACCGTCCCGCCACCATGTTGATTTACCAGTACGACGTGGCTGGCGTTTCCTATGAGGCCTCGCAGGACGTCACCTATCTTCGGCAGTGGATCAATCTGCATTCCTGCCGCCTCGGCCTGCCGACTTCGGTGAAGTACGATTCTCGCAACCCGGGAAATTCCTTGGTGATTGCCGAAGGCTGGATGGGATTGAGGCAGTAAGAGGCTGCGGCAGAACAATTCACCACCGAGAAAACACTTTTAGCTTTTGGCTCCTAGCTAAGAGCCAAGAGCTAAAAGCCAATTCAGAGTTTCCCTGCCGCCACCAGAACCATGAAGAGAATTTGTGCAGCGGCCAGCCCGATCCAGATGCGCTGGCGAATGCGCGAGCGGCGCAGGTCGCGCAGAAGATCGGCGGCGGTGGGTTCCCTGACCAGAGCTTCGGCCAGAGCTTCCCGCCTTTCCGCCGGTAAGGCCACCAGTCGCGGATGGGCGGGCCTCACGGCATCGGCCAGCTTGGGCTTGTCGGGATAAAACACCTTCGGCGTGTCCACGACTTCCGACCACATCGGCAGCAGGATCCATGACTTCGGCATGATGTCCAGGACCGGTTTGGAAGTAAGATTGAGGGACGGTTGTGTTTCCGGCGCGACGCGATCGGCCAGACTCCGCAGCAGCGAGCCCCACCAGAAATGGCTGAGCCGATCAGTGAGCAGTTCACCGACATCGGCAGGCTGCGATTCCAGTTCAAGCGGCGGCAGTGTTTCCGGCGAAAGCACGTCCCCAATGTTGGTGAACACGGTGCGAAACCAAGGCAGGCGCAGACGCTCCCCCGGCGACAGACCGACATGCACGGGCCGTGCAGTGAGTTGGAGCGGTGGCAACTTCTCCGGCGCGAATGTATCGCGCAGATTACCCACCAGCGACCTCCAGAGCGGCTGCGTCAGGCTCGGCGGCGGGAGCAACTCCAGCGGAATCCGCGGCTCTGCCGCCGTGGACTGCGAGTCGGGAGACCAGGCTTCAGCGGCATTTGAGCGGTAAGTCATAAAAATTCAGATTATTCCAGTGCGGCCCCGTCAGCGCGTCCCCAAAGAAAGCCCACGCTCCAATGTTAGATGCCGCACCCAGCGCCTGTCACTCGTCTTTACGCAGTTTTACAAGCGGCGGAGATATCGCCGCCGAAACGCCGGGGACGCGAAGGAAAGACGACGACTCAACAGCCCGTGGTGAAAGTTGGTGTGAAAATTTGGGGTACACAAGCGACACATCCCATGATATTGTCATTCCGAGCGAAACCAGAGAACTGTAGTTGGCCGCAAAATGCTGGTCCCTAGTCTCGTTCGGGATGACAAAGTCTGGTGAATTGAGGGTTGAAGATCGGTGTTTCAGTTTCACGACAGGCTATAAACCGGATTAAAGGGTACGAAAAGGCCTAAACTCAAGTACATGCCCTTTGATACTCTTGAGCGCGTCCTTGCGCCGATGCATGATTAATAGGATGCATGATTATGGTATGAGGCGATTCAGGTAAGCCTCGCGCAACCGGCGCAGGTTGATTCCCTTCACTACTCAATCTTCGCGCACAGGAAAAGCGGACCGGGAATCGGGCTTTTGAAACGGAAGTCTGAAGTGGAGAAGATGCATTGAGCGACCAAGTAGAGTCGGCAGCCGAGGCCCACAAGCAGCTACGGCGCTTTCCCCGTCATCATTTTGACGTGCGCATTCAGGTGGCGGTGTTTCGCGAAGGCTTGACGATCAACTGCTGGGGCCGAACCAAAGAGCTTGGCGAAGACGGCATCGGGGCGACCCTGTGCCGGGAGCTGCAGATCGGCGAAGTTGTTTCCCTGGAGTTTTCCGTCCCACTCCCGCCTCACATCGTACAGGTGCGGGCCTTGGTGCGTTATAGCGACGGGCTGCGCTGTGGATTCGAATTTCTGGTCATGACCGAGGAGCAGAAACTGCTTCTACACCAGGTCTGCGTAGCATTGACGGGCGAATCCTAAGCCGTTCGCGGTTGCATAAAAACCTTCCTTACCAAGGTAACTACCGGCAGACTGCCCAGCCCGCTTACCATTGCACTATCCGCCGGTGCACTCCGGTAAAGGATCGTATGGGTAAGAAAACCGTCCCGGCAGCAACTTTGATCAAACTGCCCCAGGTGAAAGTGCCGCGGGATGTTGTTGAACCCGGCGCGCCGCCTATCCTTACCGGCATCTCCGAACCAGCCCCCGCAACTTCGCCCCCGAACGGCACTGCCGCCGACGTCTCGCTCACGGTAGAGAAAGCCTACTACGAACAGATCATCGAGAACGCGCCGGAAGCGATCGGCATTGTGGACCAGGAACATCGCATTCTGCGTATCAATGGGGAGTTTACCCGCCTGTTCGGTTTTACCGCGGCTGAGGTTGCAGGAAAACGTATTGACCGGCTGATCGTGCCTCCCGATCGCTATGCGGAAACCGCGTGGATCGCCGAGAGCATCGCGAAAGGACGCAACCTCACGCTGGAGACCCGCCGCCAGCGAAAAGATGGATCGCTAGTCGAGGTGTTGCTCTCCATCGCGCCCGTCACGCTCAACGGCAGAAGACTGGGAGCGTACGCTTCCTACCGCGACATCACCGAACAGAAAAACACCGAGGAGTTGAATGCGGCCTTATACGCCATCGCGGCGCGCAGCCAGTCGGCCGAAGATCTGCAACAGTTTTTCGCCGCCATTCACAATATCGTCGGCCACTTGATGAATGCGCGCAACTTCTATGTCGCCCTCTACGATCCTCAATCTCAGTTGTTGAGCTTTCCCTACTTCGTCGATGAAAAGGACTCTGTCCCCGCCTCCAAGCCTCTGGGTCGCGGTCTGACGGAATACGTCCTGCGATCTGGCGAGCCCCTGTTGGTGACACCGGCGGTCTTTGCGGAACTGAAGAGGCGCGGCGAAGTGGAATTGATCGGCGCTCCGTCGTTGGACTGGGTAGGTGTTCCCCTGAAGAGCGGCGCGGCCTGCATTGGGGTCCTGGTCGTGCAGAGCTACGACGAAAATGTCCGTTTCGGAGAACGCGACCGTGAGATCCTGAAATTCGTTTCCCAGCAGTTGGCCGCGACCGTCGAGCACAAGCGCTATGAAGAGGCGCTGCGCCGCTCTGAAGCCCGCTCCCGCTCTCTGATTTTGAGCGCGGCCTTCGGCATTTGCCGCTGCACGCTTGGCGGAAAATTCCTGGACGTGAATCCGGCGCTCATCGCCATGCTCGGGTATGGATCGGTAGAAAGTCTTCTCCAGCTGGATGTGAGGCGCGAAGTCTTCGTCGATCCCCAGGGCTTGGACCGACTGGCCGAAAACTATCGCCGCACCGGAAATTTGAACGGCGTGGAAGTGCAGTGGAAACACAAGGACGGCCGCGTCATCATCGTGCGGCTCAGCGGCTGTGCCGTCACGATCACCGATGAACCCGAAGAAGTATGGGAGCTGATCGCCGAAGATATCACCGACCGGCGTCAGCTCGAAGAGCAGCTTCGCCAGTCGCAAAAAATGGATGCTGTCGGCCGTCTCGCCGGCGGCGTCGCCCACGACTTCAACAACCTGCTGATGGTGATTAATGGATACGCCGAGGTGTTGCTCGAACAGGTGGAAAAAGGCAGCGCCATGCAGCATAAGATCCAGTCCATCCAGCAGGCCGCCGACCGCGCCGCTACCCTCACCCGCCAGTTGCTGGCGTTCAGCCGAAAGCAGCTCCTCGAACTCAAGGTGGTTGATGTCAACGCCGTTATCGGCGACATGGAGCGCCTGCTGCGGCCCCTGATCGGCGAAGATATCGAATTGGTCACCCACCTCTCCACCGAAACCGGACATACCCGCGCCGACGCCGGCCAGCTCGAACAGGTCATCATGAACCTGGTCGTCAATGCCAAAGATGCCATGCCCGAAGGCGGCAAGCTCACCTTGCAGAGTTCCGACGTGACCGTCCGCCAGTATCTCAGCGAACACCGTTTTATCCAGCCCGGACGCTATGTCGTAATCTCGGTTTCCGACACTGGCCACGGCATGGACAAGGAAACCCAGTCGCGCATCTTCGAGCCGTTTTTTACCACCAAGGAAAAAGGGAAGGGCACCGGCCTCGGTCTCTCGACCGTCTATGGCATCGTCAAGCAGAGCGGCGGATATGTGTTCGTCCAAAGTGAGCTGGGAGCGGGCACAACGTTCCATGTGTATTTGCCCCGCGTGGAGGATTCCGCCGAAGAGCTGGGCCCGGCCAAGCCGCAGCCGAGCGAATCCGGCGGCTGCGAAACCATCTTACTGGTGGAAGACGAAGATTCCGTGCGCGAACTGGTGCGTCTGACCCTTGCCGCTCGCGGCTACAAGGTCCTCGAAGCCGAAAATGGCGAGTACGGTCTGCGCATCGCGGAGGCCTTTAGAGAACCCATCGACATCCTTATCACCGACGTCGTCATGCCCGGTATTGGGGGCCGCGAACTGGCCAAGAAGCTGCTCGCGCTGCGTCCCGGCATCAGCGTGCTCTATCTTTCGGGCTACACCGAGGATGCGGTCTTCACCCAGGGCGCACTCAGTCCCGGCACCGCGTTCCTGCAGAAACCCTTCACCCTCCAGAATCTCGCCAAGAAAGTCCACGAAGTCCTGCGCTCCAAACCCGCCCCCGATCCCGCCCCAAAGTCCATCGCGAAATCGGCCTCGAACTAATCTCGACCCAGCGGTTGCAACTTCCTCCCCGTTTCCGCATCCTAACTTAGTTGAGTGTGGCTTGCGACCTCGGACCCATCCAAGTCTGCCTGCCGCGCACGCTTCCATTGGGGTGAGCAATGCTAATCGGGAGACCGGCTGCGATTCCATCTTCTGAAATTACTCCCAAAGCGACCTATCTGAACCGTCGCAATTTTCTCGCGGGCGCGGCAATCGCCGGAGCGGCCGCTGTTGCCGGCGTCGCCTTCCGCGATCTTACTGCTCCCTCGCTCACCGCCCTCGCGGGCGCCAAAATCGACGGCCTCCAGAAAAGTCCCTTCAGCACAACGGAAAAGGAAACGCCCTACAAGGATGTCACCAGTTACAACAACTTCTACGAGTTCTCCACCGACAAGTACGAGCCCGCCGGCCTCGCCAGAAATTTCAAGCCGCGTCCCTGGGCGGTGACCATCGACGGCTAGGTCAAGAAAAAACAGGTGTTCGACGTTGACGCGATCATCAAAATGGCCGCGCCCGAAGAGCGCATCTATCGTCATCGCTGTGTCGAAGGCTGGTCGATTGTCGTGCCCTGGGTGGGATTCTCCCTGAGCGAACTGATCAAGCGCGCCGACCCTCTGCCCAAAGCAAAGTTTGTCGAGTTCACCACCTTGTACGATCCCAAACAAATGCCCGGCCAGCGCAGCAGCGTATTGCAGTGGCCTTACGTCGAAGGTCTGCGCATGGATGAGGCCATGCACCCGCTCGCCCTGCTCTGTTTCGGTTTGTACGGCGAGGTGCTACCCAATCAAAACGGCGCCCCACTCCGCATCGTGATTCCATGGAAGTACGGTTTCAAAAGCGCGAAGTCGATCGTCCGCATCCGTTTTACCGGAGATCAGCCTTATAACACCTGGCAACAGTCCGCGCCCAGCGAATATGGCTTTTATTCGAACGTGAATCCGCACGTGGACCATCCGCGCTGGAGCCAAGCCAAGGAACGCCGCCTGGGAGAATTCCTCAAGCGCCCGACCCTGATGTTCAATGGCTACGATCAGGTGGCAAGCCTGTATTCCGGGATGGACTTGAAAAAGAACTTCTAGGAATTTTGCAATTTGGTAATCGGGTAATTTTGTAATTTAAGCCCTCAGACATTTCTTGTTGATTTGTCATCCCGAGCGAAGCGAGGGATCTACAGTTTACGGCGAGATGCAGATCCCTCGCTTCACTCGGGATGACAAGACCTGGAGACAAGAATAAAGAGCAGTCGGGCTTTCACCATTGGCTCAAAAAACATCGGGCCTTCAAATTACACAATTACCCGATTACAAAATTACAAATGAAACTCCGTCTCACAAAAATCGCGTTCTTCCTCGCCGCGCTGATTCCGCTGGCCCGCCTCGTCTGGAAGGCCCTGCACGACGGCCTGGGCGCCAATCCCATCGAGGTCATCACGCACTCTACCGGCGACTGGACGTTGATCTTCATTCTCATTACCCTTTCGATCACGCCGCTGCGCAAGATCACGCGCCAGTACTGGCTAATTGGAGTTCGCCGCATGATCGGGCTGTTCGCATTTTTCTACGGAACGCTGCACTTCCTGACCTACATCTGGCTCGACAAGTTTTTCGATGTCCACGAAATGTTGAAAGACATCGCCAAACGCCGATTTATCACTGTGGGATTCTCCGCCTTCGTCCTTCTGCTCCCCCTGGCCGTGACCTCGACCAAAGGATGGATTCGCCGCTTGGGCGGCAAAAACTGGCGGCGCCTGCACCGCCTGATCTATCTCACGGGAATCCTGGCGGTGGTGCACTACGCCTGGCTGGTGAAAGCCGACCTGAGCAAACCCATAGAATACGGTGCCGTCCTCGGCATTCTGCTCGCCTACCGCGTGGGCGTCTGGATGTCCGAAAAAGCTTCCGAGAAGCGCAAGCAGTCCGTCATTCCAGCCCCGGCCCGGAGTCGGGCGACGATCACCAATCATGATTTGTCATCCTGACCCTGAGCGTAGCCGAAGGGGAAGGACCTATTTTTTGCGGCGAACTGCCGATCCCGTGCTTCTAGATATGACAAAATCTAGCGAATCGAGGACTGAAGGCCCGGATAGGGCTTTTGCCATGGGCAGCCCGACGAAACGCTCCCGCCAATTTTTTTTCACCGAAACTTTCATCTACAATGCGGGTTAGCGCATCTTAAGAAAAAGACAGGAGTGTCTTATGAATCCCCATGCCTCCACCAAATGTGCCGGACGCCTGCTCATGGCGCTGGCAGCGATAGCAAGCATCCTTTTGGCAGCAGGCTGCGGAAACAGCAACAGCTTGCCCACGCTCAACAACGAAGGCTTCAGCAACAGCGATCTGAGCGGCACCTACGTGATCTCCATATCGGGCACGGACGTCAACAACTCGAACTATGTGGTTCCTTTTGCAATCGTGGGAACCATAACAACCGATGGCAAAGGCAATATCACGGGAGGCACGGTTGACATCAACGACCCCTATAACACTGGTGTGAATCTCGGCCAAACCGTCAGCGGCACATATAATGTCACCCAAGACGGTCGTGGCACCGGGACGCTTTCGACGATTTCGGCGGGAAGCTTTGGCATTGATTTCGTTCTGACCTCGAACGGTCACGGGCTGATCACCCGTTTCGACAACGTCGGGACTGGCAGTGGCACCATTGACGTGCAGGGCAGCGCCACCCAAAGCTCGCTCGGGTCCTTTGCTTTCTCTCTCTCCGGCTCTGACTCGATCGGCAATTCCCTTGCCACAGTGGGAGGGTTTACGCTCAATTCCTCCAACGGAGCCATTACCTCTGGCCTTCAGGATTTCAACGACAACGGCAGTTCTCCCGACGGATATACGAATCTGACTCTCACTGGGTCGGTAGTGGTTCCAAGTGGGACTTCAGGGACGGCAACGCTCACCACGTCCAACACCACCATCAGTTCGAATGGCTCGCTTAACTTTGATGTCTGGGTGATCGACTCAACCCACCTGAAATTCATCGAGACCGACACTGCCACTACGGGAGTAGCCCTCGCTGGCGACGCCTTCATGGAAAATTTTTCTATTACCACTGTCGGTCAGATGGTTTTCACGCTCGGGGGGCTCGATTCTACCTTGCAGAATCCGGTAGTCGCCGGCGGTTATGGAAACACGGATGACAACTTTGACATTTCCAGCGGCCTTGAGGATTATAACGACGCAGGCACAGTTGGTTTAGGCCAAGCTTTTTCCGGTAGTGGCACTTGCGTTGCTTCTGCGGGACGGTGCCAGACGACCTTGACCGGTTTCACTAATGGCACCGCACAATCATTCACGTTTGCCGCTTATCCCTTCAGCGGCGGGTACCAGCTATTGGAAATCGATAGTCACGGACTGCTACAGGGATCTGGCTACTTTCCAACCGCTATCTCATTCACTGCCCCAGCAGGCTACGGACTCAACCTCTCCGGCGCAAATTTGGATCTAAGTTCCGGTTTCTGGTACGAGGTCGATGACATTGCCCAGTTCGATGCCGGAAGTCCTGGCACCAGCACCACCACCACCCCGAACATGACCGGCGTATTGGACGAAAATTCGATCCTTGGCGGTCCGCAACCGACTTCGTCCTTGTCCGGCATCTACATTCCGGATCCAACTGCGGACGGCCGCGGCTCGATCTCTGCCACCAACAGCAACACATTGCTGGGCGGGTTCAACCTACAGTACTACGTGGTCGACAGCTCAACCGTCGTTTTTATCGAGATTGACCAACAACAAGTCGCGATGGGGACGTTTGAGGCGCAGAGTTCTTCCTCGTTTCAGGCAGCGGCGCGGCCAGCCATCTCCATGGTTCGGCCGGTAGTTCGACCGCACGCAGCCCTGCGGCGCAAGTAGATTCCCGCGGATCGCGTAAACGACCAAGGGCGCGGCTCCCAAGCCGCGCCTTTTTTTACGCTGGAGCGCGGCGCGTCCCGCCCGCCCCCAGCAACTCAGAATTCGCTCGAATCGCTAAACACTGGCCACTGACCACCGACCACTGTTACTTGATCGCTTCGGCGGCGATCCTCTCCGTCACGAAGGCTTCGATTACGTCGCCCGTTTTGATGTCGCCGTAGTTCGCGATCGAGATACCGCACTCCATGCCGCTGGTGACTTGGGAGGCATCGTCCTTGAACCGCCGCAGGGACGCCACTTTGCCTTTGAACACGACCACGTTGTCGCGCAGCAGCCGCACTTCGGAATCGCGCTTGATCAGCCCATCGCTCACGCGGCAACCGGCAATCGTCCCGACTTTCGGAATGCGGAAGGTCTCCAGCACATCGGCGCGTCCCTGGTAATTTTCTTTGAACGTCGGTTCGAGCAGGCCGGTCATGGCGCGCTTGATTTCGTCCTGCAGTTCGTAAATGATCGAGTGCAGGCGGATATCAACTTTTTCCTGATCGGCAAGTTCTTGCGCTTTGCGCTCCGGACGCACGTTGAATCCAATGATGATGGCATTCGACGCCGAGGCCAGCAGCACATCCGTCTCCGTGATCGCGCCAATGCCCGAGCGCAGGAGCTTCAAGCGAACTTTGTCGTTCGACAATCGGGCCAGCAAATCGCCCAGCACTTCGACCGATCCCTGCACGTCGGCTTTGAGGATGATGTTCAGTTCCTTCATGCCCGCGGTCTTCAACTGCTCGGCCAGGCCTTCGAGCGAAACGCGCGAACTCTTGGCGAGCTGGGCTTCGCGCGCTTTTTGCTCGCGGTATTCCGAAATGTCGCGCGCCTTCTCGCGGTCGGTGACCACCACGAACTGATCGCCCGCCTGTGGCAGTCCTTCCAATCCGATAATTTCCACGGGCGTCGCGGGCGGAGCTTCCTTCAGCGCCTTGCCGCGATCGTCGAACATCGCCCGGACTTTTCCGTACACGTTTCCCACCACGAAGTTGTCGCCCGCGCGAAGCGTGCCGTTCTGCACCAGGATCGTGCCCACCGGGCCGCGTCCGCGGTCCAGCTTCGCTTCGAGCACCACGCCGCTCGCCGCGCGTCCCGGAGTCGCTTTCAATTCCTGCAAGTCCGCCGTCAGGCAGATCATTTCCATCAGCAGATTGAGGTTTGTTTTCTGCTTGGCGGAAACATCCACGAACACCGTCTTGCCGCCCCAGTCTTCCGGCACCAGCCCGCGGTCGGCCAGTTGTTTCTTGACCCGCTCGGGCAGCGCGCCCGGCTTGTCGATTTTGTTGACCGCGACAATGATGGGAACTTCGGCGGCGTGCGCGTGGTCGATGGCTTCAATCGTCTGCGGCATAACACCGTCGTCTGCGGCGGTGACCAGCACCACAATGTCGGTCGCTTTCGCGCCGCGCGCGCGCATGCGCGTGAAAGCTTCGTGACCCGGCGTATCGAGGAACACGATCTCGCGACCATAGGCCGGAGAAGCCTTGTCGGTGATGGAAACTTTGTAGGCGCCGATGTGCTGCGTGATGCCACCCGCCTCGCCTCCGGCGACATTGGTGGAGCGGATGGAATCGAGCAGCGTCGTCTTGCCGTGGTCCACGTGGCCCATGATGGTGACCACCGGCGGACGTGGCACGGCTTCCGCGCCTTCCTCGCTGCTCTCGGTGGCCGCGGCCGTGTCTTTCGCGGCTTGTTCTTCGAAGGTGATGACTTCGGTTTCCGCTCCGAAGAAGCGCGCCATTTCACTGGCAAGCTCGGCGTCGAGCGTTTGATTGATGGTGGCGAACACGCCTCGCACGACAAGGCGCGCAATCACATCCTTGGCGCGAATGCCCAGCTTCTCCGCCAGGTCCTTCACCGAGATTCCCTCGGTAATCGTGATGTTGCGCGTGATGGGCGCGGGCTCGTTGCTAATGGTCATGCGCGGCGGAGGAGTGTAGCCCTTCATCGGGCCTTCCTTCACGCCTCGCGGCACATATCTCTGACCCGGCCGGCGAGATGGAGCTCCAGGACGGCTTCCCGGACGCGATGGCCCCGGCGGCACCATTCCCGCTCCCGGACCTACGCCGAGCGGACGCGATCCGGCGGGCGCCACGCGCGTCGGATGCATGGGACGGCGTTCACCCGGACGAAGCGGCGGACGCGCCGATCCCGGGGCTTGCGGTCGTGCCGCGCGCTGAAAAATTGGCTGCCCCGGCACGGGGCGTCCCGGCACAGATATAGCTGTGCCCGGCGCAGGCACAGGCGCTTTGTACACTGGGCGCGGGCCGGTCTGCGGCATGATCATTCGCGGCGGTGGCGCAATCGGAGCCGCAGGCTTCGTGGGAGCCGCAGCTTGCATCTGCGCGACAGTATTCTGCGCAGGAGGTCCGAGCGCTGGCGGAGCACTGTTCTGTGCTGCCGGGGCCGTAACCAGCGGTGCTGTACCTGGGGTGGATGAGACCGAAGCTGGTGTGGCTGCGGCGGGAAGGACGGCGGGAACTTTGGGCGGAATCACGACCACCGTCGGCGGCCGATACCCCGCGGCCACCGAAGCCGGCGTCACCAGTCTTGGCGCCGATGGCGCAGTTTTCGACGGCACCGCGGGAGCGGCCGGGAATCCCGCCTTCGCTTCTATCGCCGGCGACGCAACCGGCGGCTTCACTGCCGGACGCGCCGTGGGACGTTCGGCGGCTTCCTTTAACTGCGTGATGGCGCGCAGCACGTCGCCAGGCCGCGAGATATGCGAGAGATCGATCTTGGTCTTGATGCCTTCTTCGCCGGACGCGGCGCGCGAAGTCTTCGATGAGCCCGGCGCAGCGTCGGAGCGTCCCCGAAGATGTTTCCGCACCAGGTCCGCTTCGTGATCTTCCAGAGAACTGGAGTGCGTTTTCTTCTCCGTGATGCCCACCGTGGTCAGCACGTCAAGAATTTCCCTGCTCTTGACCTCCAACTCACGGGCCAGATCATTGATTCGAATCTTACTCATCCGCTCTCGTTTCCTCTTCGTGTCCCGCTAATGCCGTTGTATCTAGACTTGCATATCTGACCTCACCAAATCCCTGTGCCATCTTACTTCCGCTTGACGAACCCCGCGCTTCCCGTTCGGATCGAATTCCGAACTCGCCACTCTTCCACTATCAGGTTTGCTTGTCTTCCGGGGCTTCTTCGTTCGCGGATTCGGCGGTCGCGAGCTCGGCGTCTTCTTCCGCTGCTGACGCCGTTCCGGCAGGCACGGCATCCGCTGGCGCCGTTTCGACAGTTTCCGCTTCCAACCCGCCTTCCGCCGGCGATTCCTCACTGGAAGCCGCTTCGGTGGCGGCTTCTCCGGTGTTTTCCAGATCCGGTTCCGCGGCGGCTACGGCCTCGCCGCCATCCAGACTGGCAAAATAATTATTGACCGCAATACTGATTTTTTCCACCGTCTTCGGGCCAATGCCCTCGATCGCTTCCAGTTGCTCGGGTGTCATATCGGCCAGCGACTCCACCGTATTCACGCCCGCCGCCTTCAGTTTTTCGACCAACCCCTCGCCCAGTCCAGTAACATTCTCCAGTGGAGTTACCGTCTGCGTGACCAGCGCCGACATCTGCTGTTCCACTTCCTGCCGCTTTTCTTCTTCGCTCTTGATGTCGATCTTCCAGCCCAGCAGCTTCGCCGCTAGCCGCACGTTCTGACCCTTTTTCCCGATCGCCAGCGAGAGCTGGGTATCGTCCACCACCACTTCCAGGTGCTTGTCCGCCGCGTCCACAATCGTCACCCGGCTCACTTTCGCCGGCTGCAGCGCTTTCTCCGCGAAGGTAACCGGGTCCTCGTGATATTCGATGATGTCGATCTTTTCTCCGCGCAACTCGCGAATAATCGACTGCACCCGCATCCCCTTCATGCCTACGCACGCCCCGACCGCATCCACGTCCTTGTCTTTCGACATCACCGCAATCTTCGTGCGCTCGCCCGCTTCCCGCGCAATTGCCCGGATCACCACCGTGCCGTCGTAAATTTCCGGCACTTCCGTCTGGAACAGATGCTGGACTAATTCCGGAGCAGAGCGCGAAGCGATCACACCCGGGCCTTTCACCGCTTTTTCCACGCGCACGATCACGACCCGAATCCGCTCGCCCACCGCGAACGATTCCAGCCGCGACTGCTCCTTGCGTCCCATGCGCGCTTCCGCCTTGCCGATATCGAGGATCACGTCCGGCCCCTCGATCCGCTTCACCGTCGCATTCACGATCTCGTTCACATGGCCGATGTATTCGTTGTAAACCGTGTCGCGTTCCGCCTCGCGCACTTTCTGGAATATGACTTGCTTTGCCAGTTGCGCCGCAATCCGTCCCAGAATTCCTTCCGTCACTTTCGGGATCAGCAGTTCTCCGCCCACTTCCGCGCTCGGATCCAGCTTTCGCGCCTGCTCCACCGTCACCTGCAAGTTCGGGTCTTCCACCTGTTCCGGGGTCTCGACGATCGACTTCACCGCATAGGCGTTGATCTTGCCGCTGTCTTTGTCGAGCACGGCGCGCAAGTTTTCCTGCGTCTTGTAGTACTTGCGCGTCGCCACCACTATGGCGTCCTCGACCGCGCTGACCACAATCTGCGGATCAATGCCCTTTTCCCGGCTGACCCCTTCGATGATGTTGTAGAGCTCACTAGCCATAAAGTTCTTAGGTCTCAGGTCTTAAGTGTCAGGTCTCAGAATTTGTATTTCCTGAGACCTGACACCTAACACCTCGCCCCTAGATTTCGGGTACCAGATTCGCTTTCTCTACGTTCGTTAACTCAATCTCAACTCTTATCGCCGCGCCTTCTTTCGGACGCATCTTCTTCTTCCGCGCCGCGCTTAGATCCAGCAGCAGCTTCCCGTTCTCGTAGCTTTCCAGCTTCCCTTCAAAATGCCGGTTGTTGTTCACCGGCTCCCGCGTCGTCAACTTCACGCGCTGTCCGCGGAAGCGCTCAAAGTCCGCCGCCTTGGTCAGCTTGCGATCCAGTCCTGGAGAAGAAACCTCCAGCACATACGATCCACCCGGCACTGCATCCTCAACGTCAATGATCGTCCCGAACTCCCGGCTGAACTTCGAGCAATCCTCATGCGTCACGCCGACAGGACGATCCGCCGCTGGCAGCGCTCCGGGCCGGTCATTTTCGGGCCGACCAATTCCATGCCGGTCGATAAACACGCGCAACATGCGGTGCTTACCCGCCCCGCAAACTTCGACTTCGACCACTTCCAGCCCGCTCGAGTCTGCCACCCGCTCGGCAATCCGCCGGATCTTCTCCAGATCAAGAGCCATGTTTTCAGCAAGTTGCTCCCATGTTGCTGCGCCTATCTATTTCCGCGAATCGGCCCAAACTAAAAAGTGGGCTTTCGCCCACTGATGTGCTTCGACAATCCTGACACTACGACACAACAGTATTCATCCCCAACTATACGCCGCCAATATAGAAAACACAAACCGAGTTCGACCATCACACGCCCATGTGGGAACGACCCAGATCGGCCCCTCCACACAGTTACGAAAGTATTGGAAGTAACCTTGCCCTCGCCTCGCCCATCGCCCAAACTTTTACTGATGCCGTTTTCTCGCACCCATCTCGCCATCGCCCTGGGATCCGCCAGCCTGTTGGTGCTCGTGTTCCTCGGCTATCTGTACTGGCTCAGCAGTCAGGGGCCGGTGCTGTCGCGCTCCGAGGAACGCGACCCGCTCACTCAGATGCCCATCAGCATCACCATGAACCCACTTCGCGATCGCACCATCGAACGCACCGCCAATCACTTTATCGCGGAGATGCGCGACGGCAATTGCCGCAAACTGCTTGCCCAGTGGGAAAAGGATTACCGCAAGAAGCGCGCCGACTTTCTCTGTAAATCCGAAGCCCAGCACCCGCTGATTTCCTGGAACCTGGTGGAATGGGAAGACGCGCCGCCACTCGTGATTCTGCACTACAAAGGCCAGCGCTACAGCACTCCCAGCCAGGATGAAACTTACAAAGATCTATTCTCAGTGACCTTAGAAAAAGAAGATTCCGGCTGGGTAGTTACGAAATACGACTCCTTCTACTAAGCGAATCCACCCTTGCTGTACCTGCTCGCGCAGGGACGGCCGCCCTCGGCACTCTTCGAAATTCAACGGTTCTTTAGGGGCTGAGCATCGAGCATCAGCCTGTTATAGGATCTTCTTCCCAAACGCTGAGAGTGCCAGTTCGACGGCCAAGTCGGCGGTCTGGTTGCGTTCGTCGATGACGGGATTCACTTCCACGATTTCGAAGCTCGTCATGCGTCCATGGTCGGAGATGATTTCCATGGCGAGATGGGCCTCGCGATAAGTCGCGCCGCCCCAGACCGGAGTGCCGACGCCGGGCGCATCTTCGGGATCGATCCAATCCATGTCGAGCGAGACATGATAACCGGCGGTGCCGCGTCCAGCCATGCCGAGCGCTTCTTCCATCACGGCGCGCATGCCGCGTTCATCAATGTCGCGCATGGTGAAGACTTCGACTCCAGATTTGCGAATGTTTTCCTTTTCAAAGTTGTCAACGTCGCGGATGCCGATGAGCACGCAATTCTCCGGCCGCACTTTGGGCGAGAAGTCGTAGATGGTGCCGAGTTCGACGGGAGGAAGTCCCATGAGCGCGGCGAGCGGCATGCCATGGACGTTGCCGCTGGGCGAAGAGTCGGGCGTGTTCATGTCGGTGTGTGCGTCGAACCAAAGGAGACCGATTTTCTCGTTCATGCGGCGGTAGAACTCGGCCACGCCCGATACCGTGCCAGCGGCTACAGAATGATCGCCGCCGAGGACGAGCGGAACCTTATCAGCTTCAAGCGTCTTCAGCACCAGGTCGGCGCTCTTGGTGCAGGTGGCTGTGATTTCCTTGAGGTATTTGGAATTGGCCGCGCCTTCTTTCTTCTGTTCAGGAATGGCGACGGCGATGTTGCCCGCGTCTTCGACCACATGCCCGATAGCTTCGAGGCGCGCTTCGAGTCCGGCCACGCGGACGGCGGAAGGCCCCATGTCAACCCCGCGGCGGGATTGCCCGAGGTCAAGCGGAACGCCAATCACGCGAATCTGGCGCGGGACAATACTGGTAAACGTTCTGCTTGATTGAGCCATACACTTCCTGTTCACCGCCGAGACGCAGAGATCGCCGAGAAATGCTTAAGGCTTGTCTTGCTCTGGTTCCGGCGCTTGCCTTTTCGCCCACTCGGCGTCTGGGAATTCATTCACGATTCGTTTCAAACCGTTCTTAAGAACCGTGACGTGGAAGTTCATCAGAATACCTACCCTTTTCTTCGCCAACCTCAAATACGATAAGAGTTGAGCTTCGTGAATTGGAAGCAACTTCTCGACTGCTTTGATTTCCACGATGATCTCATCTTCCACGACCAAGTCAAGGCGATAGCCGCAATCGAGTTTCACTTGTTTATAGACGACCGGCAGCGATTCTTGCTCTTTTACTTTCAGGCCAAGTTGCTTCAGTTCAAAAGTCAGACATGATTGATAAGCAGATTCCAGTAAGCCCGGTCCGAGATGTCGATGAACCTCGATGGCCGCGCCGATGATGCGGTGCGAAATCTCATCGAGTCTTTCGTTCTCCTGCATTTCTCGGCGCTCTCTGTGTCTCGGCGGTGAAAAGCTCTATGGATAGAGCCGATGCAGCATGCGCGGGAACGGGATGGTCTCACGCACATGCTCCAATCCGCAGATCCAGGCCACGGCCCTCTCGATGCCCATGCCGAAGCCAGAGTGGGGAACGCTGCCATACTTGCGGAGATCGAGATACCACTGGAAAGCTTCTTCGGGCAGATTGTGCTCGTGAATCCGCTGCAGCAGAAGGTCGTGCGAGGCCATGCGCTGCGATCCGCCAATGATTTCGCCGTAGCCTTCGGGGGCCAGCACGTCCACGCAGAGAGCGAGATCCGGGCGCTGGGGATCGGGTTCCATGTAAAACGCCTTCAAGCTGGCCGGGTAACGATGGACCATGACGGGCCGGTCGTAGAGCGATGAGAGATAAGTTTCGTCGGGCGAGCCCAAGTCTCCGCCCCACTCGAACTTATTTTCCAGCGCACCCTGCGCGTGGCCTTCCTGCAATTTCGTGACGGCTTCGTCGTAGGTGATGCGCGGGAAGGGCGCTTCGATTTTCTCGAGTTTCGCGAGGTCGCGGCCGATGATTGCGAGGTCGGGGCGGCGACGTTCCAGGCAACGCTTGACGATGAAAGTCAGCAAGCCTTCGGCGAGTTCCATGATGTCGTCGAGCGTGCCGTAGGCGACTTCGGGCTCGACCATCCAGAATTCGGTGAGGTGACGGCGGGTTTTGGATTTTTCCGCGCGGAAGGTTGGGCCGAACGAATACACCTTGCCCAGCGCCATGGCGGTCGCTTCGACGTAGAGCTGGCCAGACTGGGTAAGATAAGCCTGCTCCTCGAAGTAGTCCACGGGAAAGAGCGTGGAGGTCCCTTCGCACGCGGCGGGCGTAATGATGGGCGGGTCGGTGAGGGTGAATCCGTTCGTGTCGAAGAAATCGCGGGTGGAGCGAATGATTTCGGCGCGCACGCGCAGGATGGAGGACTGGCGCTGCGAGCGCAGCCAAAGATGGCGGTGCTCCATCAAAAAATCGGTGCCGTGTTCCTTGGGCGTGATGGGATAAGGATCGGCCTCGGGCACGCGCTGCACGACTTCGACGTTCGAAACATCGAGTTCATAGCCGCCGGGAGCGCGCTTGTCGGCGCGGACCTTGCCTTCAACGATGACACTAGATTCCTGGGTGAGTCCTTTGATGGCGTCAAAGACTTCAGGCGCGACGGCGTTCTTCGGGACTACGCCCTGGATGACGCCGCTTCCGTCGCGAAATTGCGGAAAGAGCAGCTTGCCGCTTTCGCGGAGGTTGTAGAGCCATCCGCGAATGGTGACGGACTGGCCTTCGTGTTGGCCAATTTCTGCGATGGTGCTGATGGGTGTGGACATAAGAATTTCTTCACCGCCGAGACGCCGAGGGGAATCGGGTGATCTGACCATCGGGTCATCGGGACATCGCACCCCACATGCGCCGTGCGATCACCCGATGGCCCGATCACCTGATTGATCTTACGAATCCTCCAGCTTCTGGAAGGTGGCGCTCACTTCCACGCTGGGGCTCACTTTTTCGTCGCCGTCGATTTCCAGCAGCAGAGGCGGCGTTTGCGGTGCGGTGCGCAGCAACTCCATGGTTTGTTTCCAGTCGGTCGATCCTTTGCCGGGCCAGAGGTGCGAATCTTTATCCTTGTTGTTGTCGTGGATGTGGGTCGAGCAGATGTGGTCCTTCAATGTGGCGAAGGCTTCCGGAATGCCGCCCATCATGTGCGCGTGGCCGCAATCGAAGCAGACACCAATGTCGTCGAAGTGCATGGTGTGGATGAACTCGACCAGGCGCTCGGGCGTGGATAGTTCGTTGGGAATATTTTCCACGAGCACGCGGACGCCCAGCGGTTTGGCGAAGGCGCGCAGGTGCTCGACGGAAGTCATGGCGGCTTCGAATTTCTTTTCGTCGAAGGTTTCGTCGGGATTGCCGATGTGCTGCACGAGAAAGCGAAACGGGATGTGCTCGGCGATTTCGAGCGCGCGTTTGATTTCGTCCATGGCGTCGACGCGGTGGGCGCGGTCGGTGGAGGCGATGTTCACAGGCGGCCCACCAGTGCGTCCCCACTCGTAGTCGGAGTACAAAGGCGCGTGCACGGAATTGAGCGGAATGCCGGTGGAGCGGAACCATTCGGCGATTTCGCGGACATGCTGCTTGCGATTGGCGTAGTCGAAGTGCTGGCGCGCGGCAAAAATTTCGATCGACTGCGCTCCCGCCTTGACCAGCTCGTCCAGCAGGCCCGGATGGAGCCGTTCCTTTACATAGACGTAGGTCGATACAGCCTTCAGCATCGGTCGCTCACCGCCTTCCCGTTTTTGCGTCCGGTCGTCGCGTCCGCCGGGACAGAGACTCTTCATTGTAGCGGGAGAAAGGCAATCTTTGGCGAGATTTTGATCGTTGCACGGCTGGTTCACCGCCGAGACGCCGAGGGCACCGGGGAAAATCCTAAACGCAGAGTGCGCGAAAAAAGCTCTAAACGCAGAGAACGCCGAGCTTGCGAATCCATTCGGCGTCGGGCATGGGGGAGATGATTGCGCGGGGTGGAAGAAGTGACTCTAGCCCATAAAGCAGAAATCTCATCGAAAGCAACACTGTCATCCTGAACCGGCTTCAGCCGGTGAAGGACCCATGCATTTTTTTGCGCGCAGAGAATGCATAGGTCCTTCGCTTCGCTCAGGATGACAGCGCAATGATGGCGGGGCACAAGATAGCCAGATCGTTGTCACGGATGAAGAGATGGACGAGATCTGGAAACTGGTTCGCGTCGGCACTCCCATCGAAATCAAACCTTAAAGCAGGCGGCTGATGCAACCACGCCGCCGGGTGAGGACGTCCGGCGCTCCATCTATACGAGTTCGCGCGGGCGGGTCGCCCGCGTCCACATACACGAACTACACCTGGTCCCTAGCTTCTCCCAACACCACCGGCACTTCCATCTGTTTCTTCCCGCGGAAAACAGTTACCTTCACGGTGTCACCCGCGCGGTGTTTGTTCATGATCTGGGCGAGAGTTTGCTGGCTTTCTATTTTTTCTCCATTGATGGCGACGATCAAATCTCCTCCGATCATGATCGGAATGTTGCCAAGGTAGGCGCGCTCGGAGCCGCCGCGCAATCCGGCGCGATCGGCCGAGCCTCCGGGAACGGCTTGCACGATGAGCAATCCGTAGTCGGCGGCCAGGCCAAGCTCGCCGGCGATTTCGGGATCGATGGGGATGGTGCGAACGCCGAGCGCGGGACGGCGCACGCGTCCGAGCGTGACCAGATCGTTGACCACAGCCTTCGCGGTGTTGATGGGGATGGCGAAGCCGATTCCTGCGCTCTGTCCGACGCTCGACGCGATCATCGTATTGATGCCGATGACTTCGCCGTGCCAGTTGAGCAGCGGGCCGCCGGAGTTGCCGGGATTGATGGCAGCGTCGGTCTGAATGGCTTCTTCGATGACCAGGCCGTCGGGCTCCTGTACCTGGCGAATCGAGCTGACGATGCCGCGCGTCAGTGTTCCGGCGAGGCCGAAAGGATTGCCGATGGCATAAACCTTCTGTCCAACTTGCAGATTGGCAGAGTCGCCGAGCACCATCGGCTGCAGGTCGGGGGCTTTGATCTGGACGATGGCCAAATCATGTGACTTGTCGGTGCCAACGATGGTGGCTTTATATTTCTTGCGATTGTGGAGCGTGACTTCAACCTGGCGCGCCTCGGCGATGACGTGATAGTTGGTGAGGATGTGCCCTTCTTTATCAATGACGAAACCGGAGCCCTGGCCTTCCTGCGGAACCAGACCATAGAAGAAATCGAACGTCATGACGCGCGAGGTGATGTTTACGACGGACGCGATGTTCTTGCGATAGACGCTGATGTTGTTCTGCTCTTCGGCGTCGAACGATTCGCCAGCGGCAGCTTCGGTGATTTCAACGCGCGGCGGACGGACGATCCAGCTGGGGGGACGGAGATTTCCGCTGCGATAGGTGGTGAAGTAGAAAAAGGCCGACGCCAGAACCATGGCGAAAAGAAAAGGACGCAAGAATCTCATCGTTACCGCTCCCTGTTTACTTCCTGCTGGTTACTCCCTGAAAGTCATGCCATTTGAATTTTAGCGAAAAAGTGGAATTTGCCGCTTCAACTCCCCGCAAAGTTAAGCCAACAGTTTGGCCGCTTCCTTGGCATAGTAAGTCAGAATGACACTGGCCCCGGCGCGGCGAATGCAGACGAGCGATTCCATCATCACTCGCTCGCGGTCGATCCATTGATTGCGGGCCGCGGCCTCGATCATGGCGTACTCGCCCGATACTTGATACGCCGCCAGCGGCAGGTCGAAACGCGCGCGGGCGGCGGCTATCACATCCAGGTACGGCATGGCCGGCTTGACCATGATCATGTCCGCGCCTTCTTCAATGTCCAATTCGATCTCGCGCATCGCCTCGCGAATATTCGCGGGATCCATCTGGTAGGAGCGGCGGTCGCCGAACTGCGGCGCGGATTGCGCCGCCTCGCGGAACGGCCCATAGAAACCGGAAGCGAACTTCGCCGCATAGGAAAGGATTGGCGTATGAGCGAAGCCGGCGTCGTCGAGTGCCCGGCGAATCGCCCCGACCCGCCCATCCATCATGTCCGATGGCGCGATGATGTCCACGCCCGCGCGCGCCTGCGAAACCGCCGTGCGCGCCAGCAACTCCAGGCTCGCGTCATTCGCGATTTCGTATTCGGCGGTGGCCGTATCCGGCAATTGCGGCGCCGCTTTGTCGTTCACTTTGTCGTTCGCTATAACGATGCCGCAATGCCCATGCGACATGTATTCGCACAAGCAGACATCGCCCATCACCACCACGTCCCGCACGTCGCTCTTGATGGCGCGCACCGCCCTCTGCACGATGCCATCTTCCGCCCATGCGCCCGTAGCCACTTCATCTTTATTTTCCGGCAGCCCGAACAAAATGATCGAAGACACTCCCAGCGATCGCGTCTCCCGCACTTCCTTCACAGCCTCGTCAATGGAAAGGTTGAAGACGCCGGGCATCGAACGCACTTCTTTCCGGATACCCGTTCCGGGGCAAACGAACAGTGGATACACCAGAGATTCGGGCGAGAGCCGGGTCTCGCGGACCAGGGCGCGCAGCGTTTCGGTGCGCCGCAAACGGCGGAGGCGGTTAGCGGGGAATGCCATGACAGGAATTCTAGCAGTTGCCGCTGGTAACCAGCGACAAGCTCGGGCTGTGCGCGAGCTGCGCTATCCTCCACTGGCCACGATCGCATCCGCTACACGCGCCGCTTCCATCGCGGATCGCACATCGTGGGTGCGAAGGATGTGCGCCCCTTTCAAGACCAACGCTGTTTCCGCGGCCAGTGTTCCGTAAAGCCGCTCGCCAACCTCCGCGTCTTTATTATTATTCTTGATATCGCGGCTATCGCGCGCCAGCATTCGCCCAATAAACGATTTTCGCGACACCCCTGCCAGCAGCGGAAATCCCATTTGCTGCAGCTCGGCGAAGTGCGCCAGCAGCGGATCATTCTCTTCGAAGCGCTTGCCGAATCCAAACCCCGGGTCGAGCACCAGGCGTTCCCGCTTGATCCCCGCCTGTGCCGCCGCTTGGGCCCACTCTCGCAAATCCCGCTTCACCGTCAGCAAGGGATCGCCAATCGGCGGCAGCGTGCGCCATTCCTCCGGCCGCCCACGCGTGTGCATTAAGACCGCTCCCACTTTGAGTTCGGCGAGCGTCTTCGCCATCTTGGGATCCCATCGGAACCCGCTCACATCGTTCACTACCTCTGCCCCGACGTCCACCGCCGCTTGCGCGACACTCGCCTTGTAGGTATCGACGCTGACCAGCGCCTCCGGCCGTCGCCGCTTCAAATCCCGGACCACGGGCAGCACCCGCCGACGTTCTTCTTCTTCGGACACCACCGCCGCTCCGGGCCGCGTCGATTCCCCTCCCACGTCGACGATGGCCGCGCCTTCGTCGAGTAACTGTTCGGCGCGTGCCACGGCTTTCCCGGCATCGAGGTAGAGTCCGCCATCGGAAAACGAATCGGGAGTTACATTCA
This sequence comes from uncultured Acidobacteriaceae bacterium, assembly GCA_963827765.1. Classification (GTDB taxonomy): domain Bacteria; phylum Acidobacteriota; class Terriglobia; order Terriglobales; family Acidobacteriaceae; genus Acidiflorens. Next base: position 1,235,866 of record CAWHBX010000002.1, on the reverse strand, counting down.
CGATGCCCATGATCAGCGTGCGCCGCCCTAACTCGAGGACGCGAAAGCCCACGTTCCAGTGAAAGATTGCCCGCATGTTGCAGCTATTCTAAAACGGATTGATCATTCCGCCGAGCATAATGGAGCGGCGGGCGTCCTCGCCCGTCCGTCCCGCCGAGCGTAGATCGGCTCTCCACCAGCCAGCGTGGGCCAGAACCGTTACTCGGTCGTAATGGCGTCGAGGTAGCGGCGCAGCAGTTGCTCCGCTTGACCTTCGAATTCGACGAACATGATGCCGTTGCCGAATTGAGGATGGCGGGTGACGACGAGGCCGTGGACGACGATGGGATGGTCGTTGAGCCAGAGGGTGGCGCGAACGCGGACGCCGATGGGGAACTGCACGAGCATCTCAACGTAGCAGCCGCCGCGGCTGAGATCGGTGGTGACGAGCCGCACGGGGACGTCGCTGCCTTCCGGGTGGATTTCGACTTGCACCTGGACGGTGTAGCGAGGATAGTGTCGGCGATCGGGTTTGCTGAAAGCGGAGGCAGCGGAGGACTCGGCGTCGGGCGAATTCATGAATGAGCTCCGTGGCCCGGTGATTGCAGGGCCCCTGTAGTGCTGATCGGCGCAATGGGTGGGGAAGTTTAGAACGGGCGTCACCTAGACGCGATTACTGAGGGGAGCAGCCCGGGTTCCCTTCGTGAGCAATCCCGCTTCAGCGCGCGCTACAGTATAATCTTCGCCTTGAGCAAATTGGCATGACAGATATGAACCAGACTAACGCAGAAGCGGCGACGGAAGCACCGGCGCCAGAGAAAACCGGGATGGATATTGGCGAAATCTTCGAGCTCCTGCCCCATCGCTATCCATTTCTTTTGATCGACCGGGTGATCGAACTGGTGCGGACGAAGAGCATTGTCGCGTTGAAAAACGTGACCATCGGCGAGCCCTTTTTTCAAGGACACTTTCCCAGCAAGCCAATCATGCCGGGGGTGCTGATTGTGGAAGCCATCGCGCAGGCGGGCGGGCTGCTGCTGCTGACGGAGGTTCCCAACCGGGACGAGATGCTGATGGTGTTCACGGGGATCGAGAAGGCGCGCTTCCGGCGTCCGGTGGTTCCGGGAGATCAGTTGCGGATTGAAGTCTCGGTAAAGGCCTGGCGGATCACGGCGGCCCGTCTCGAAGGCAAGGCGTATGTGGACGGCAAAGTGGCTTGCGAGGCGACCGTAACTTGCCGGCTGGTGCCGAGGCATGTAGGCGCGGGAAGCGCGGAGGCTGAGTAGTGGCCAGTGATCAGTGGCCGGTGGTCAGTGAATACGTCATCGCGCTTCACTGCGACTGCCCACTGCTAACTGCCCACTGACCACTGGGTTTCAATGTCCATCCATCCTACGGCCATCGTCGATCTGAAAAGCAAGATCCATCCCTCGTGCAAGATTGGTCCTTATTGCGTGATCGGGCCCGAGGTGGAACTTGGCGAAGGTTGCCATCTTATTTCGCACGTCGCGCTGGAAGGTCCCGCGAAAATCGGCGCGGACAACCACTTCTTCCCCTTCACTTCGATTGGCCTAGCGCCGCAGGACATCGGTTATGCGGGCGAACCGACGCGCTTGGAGATCGGCGACCACAACCAAATCCGCGAGTTTGTCACCATCAACCGCGGCACGGTGAAAGGCGGAGGATGCACGCGGCTTGGCGACCACAACCTGATCATGGCCTACACCCACATCGCGCACGACTGCCAGGTTGGGAACCACGTCATCATGGCGAACGCCGCTACGCTGGGAGGGCACGTAATCGTGGAAGACTGGGCCACGGTGGGGGCGCTCTGCCCGGTGCACCATTTTGTGCGGATTGGGACGCATTCCTTTATCGGCGGAGGCACCACCATTACGCGCGATGTGCTGCCCTTTTCGAAGACGTCCGCCGAGCGCGGGACGCACGCCTATGGGATGAATGCCGTGGGCTTGGAGCGGCGGGGATTCTCGAAGGAGCGAATCGGGAAAATTCATCATGCGTATCGCGTGCTGCTCGGGTCGAAGCTGAACACTTCGCAGGCACTGGAAATACTGAAGGCGGAAGTAGATGGCGGGGAAGATGTGGAGATGCTGATTCGATTTATCGAGGCGTCCGAACGCGGAGTGATTAAGTAGTGGTTCCTGCCGATGACACGTCTTGGTCTTATCGCCGGTAATGGCAAGTTTCCCTTCCTCGTCTTAGACGCCGCGCGCGCCCAAGGTTATGAAGTCGTAGTCGCAGCCATCAAGGAAGAGACCTCTCCTGAGATTGAGTCGCACGGCGCGGCTGCCGTTCATTGGCTTTCTCTGGGCGAGTTGTCCAAGCTCATCGAAACTTTCAAAGCTGCGGGCGTCACCCGCGCGGTGATGGCGGGGCAGGTGAAGCACAAGCAGATTTTTTCCTCCATCAAGCCGGACTGGCGGCTGGCCAAGCTGCTGCTCTCGCTGGGCACGCGCAATACGGACTCGCTGCTGGGCGCGATCGCGAAGGTGCTGGCGGATGAGGGCATCGTGCTCGAAAACTCAACAGCGTTGCTCGAACCGCTGCTGGCGAAAACGGGTGTGCTGAGCAAGCGGGCTCCGACCACCCAGGAACGCAAGAACATAGAATATGGACGCGCAGTGGCGCGGCGCCTGGCGGAGTACGACATTGGACAAACGGTGGTGATCGCGGAAGCAGCGTGCGTCACGGTGGAAGCGATGGAAGGCACGGATGCGACCATCGAGCGCGCCGGCCAGATCATGCAGAGCCTCGGCTCCGAACGCGCGCCTCTTGGGGATTTTCATTCCGAGCGTAGCGAGGAATCCGCAGTCCCTCCCGGTTCGTTTCTCAGCCGCGCGCTGACGGTGGTGAAGGTCTCAAAACCGGCGCAGGACCAGCGCTTCGACGTTCCGGTGATTGGCGTAAAGACGATCGAGGCCATGGCGCGCGCCGGGGCCAGTTGCCTGGCCGTGGATGCAGGGCGATGTCTGCTGCTGGACGGCGAGGCGACAACACGGGCAGCGGATGATGCGGGCATCGCGGTGTGCGCGGATTAGACAGCCGGGGGCGGCTTTCGCTACAGGGTTCTTGGTTTTGCGCTTTGCTATTGGGGCTGGAACTGCGACAATAGCGCGATATTTCTTCTTCATTGCGGAGCACTCCTCTGAACACTAAATCTTCGGGCACTGAATTTCCTATCAATGTTGCGGTCGTTGGCGGGGGCGCTTTTGGGCGGAATCATGCGCGGATCTATCAACAGTTGCAGCAGGCGGGCAGCGTGCGGCTGGTGGGCGTGGTCGATCCGGATACGGCGCGGGCCGACGCGGTGGCGCGCGAGTTTGGCTGCAAATCGTTTGGATCGGTCGAGCAGATGCTGATGACGCACACAGAGGTGCAGGCGGCGTCAGTCGCGGTGCCTACCGTTCTGCATCGGAAGGTGGCGCGTACGCTGATGGAAGCCGGGGTTGACGTGCTCATCGAAAAGCCGTTGACGGCGACGCTCAGCGAGGCCGACGAACTGGTTCGCGTGGCGCTGGAGCACAAGCGGGTGGCGCAGGTTGGGCATTTGGAGCGGTTCAATCCGGCGGTGCGGGCCACGCTGCCGCTGATCACACGTCCCATGTTTTTTGAAGTCCACCGGCTGAGTGTGTTTTCTCCGCGCGCGCTCGATGTGAACGTGGTGCTCGACTTGATGATCCACGACCTCGACGTGGTGCTGACGCTGGCGCAGTCGGAGGTCAAGGAAATCCGCGCGGTGGGCCTGCCGGTGCTTTCAGGCAAAGTGGATATCGCGAACGTGCGCATCGAATTTGCATCGGGCTGTGTGGCCAACTTTACGGCCAGCCGGGTTTCAACCGAGCGCGTCCGCAAACTGCGGTTCTTCCAGCCGGGGCAGTATATTTCGGTCGATTATGGACGGCAGGATGTGCTGGTGTTCTCGGTCGGAAGTGCGGACGGAGCCGCCCACTCATTCGCAAAAGACACGAATGAGTGGGGCACCCGGCCGAGCGTGAATCCGCGGATTGCGGTAGCGAAGCCTGCGATCGTTTCGGAGGAGCCGCTGCTCTTGGAGATCAAGGCATTTTTGCAGGCGGTGCGCGTCCGGTCGCGTCCGGTGGTTTCGCTGGAGGATGGGCGGAGAGCGCTGGAACTCGGGCTGGCGATTCTCGCGGAGATTGAGCGGCACGCGGAACGGATCGGAGTCGCGAAAAGCTAGTCCGGATTATTCATGAGCAGATGAACGCCTCTTCTACTTCAGCGCCGCCGTTCGCTTTTGCGCCAGCGTTGCCGCCTCGGTGGACGGATTTTCTTTTGCCACCTGTTCGTAAAGCTTCTTGGCGTCGTCCAGCTTCTGCTGCGATTCGTAGAGCCCCGCGAGTTCGATCTGCGCCGTTGCCTTGCTGACGACCAGCGTGGGCTTGTCGATCAACTGCTTATAAAGATCGACTGCCTGCGTACCCTTATTCTCCGAGCGATAAACGGAAGCCAGAGCGAACTTGCCCAATGCCGCAAGGTCGGCGTTCGAAGCGCCGGCCGCCTCCTGCAGGCTGCGCTCGGCAGCCACGTTATCGCCAAGCTGTGCCGAAGTCAATCCCACAAAATAACGCGCCATGGCGGCGGTGTACGTGTGGGGATACTTATCAACGATGGCCTGGAACTGCTTGCGCGCCGCGGTGGCGCGCTCGTCGGACGAGGCGAAGCTGTCGTACTCCGGCTGCGCCGGCATGCCGGCCGGACGCACCGGCGTTTCAAGAGTGCGGACCGCCGTCGAAAGTTCGGCGCTCGCTTTTTCATCCTGTAGGTTGAGGTAGGACCAGCCGCCAATCGCGAGCGCTCCGATGACGACAATCGCAATCGCAGCGGCGATCAGTTTCGCCTTGTGCTCCTCGCTCCAGTGGGCGGCGTTCTCCGCTGCCTCGAGTGTGACTTTGCTGAAGCGGTCTTGTTTCAGTTGATGCCGGGTTTCTGCGCGCACGGGTTTCCTTCTTCGCTTAAGGATGGGCTGACAATTTTTCAGTTTAACAGGCGGATTTCCTGAGCGTCAAAGCGGCCTCGCATGGAGATCTCCGCGCCACACTCGGAACTTTACCCTGAAAATTATTGCGCGGTTTCGAGTTGACCCTGCTCGGCTTTTTCCTGGCACGCGATGCAATGGCGGGTCCAAGGCACGGCTTCGAGACGCTTGGCGTTGATTTCCTTGCCGCAGGAGACGCATTCTCCAAAGCTGCCTTCGTGGATGCGGGCCAGCGCGCTATCAACCATGTTGAGCAACTGGCGGTCGTTGTTGCTCTGGCTGAAGAGGAATTCCTTGTTGTAGGAACTGGCGGCGCGATCGGCGACGTCCTGCGTGGCCTCGTCGTCGGCGGTGCGGCCGTCCTGCTGGTTGCGGGTCACCATCTGGCGCAGTTCCTGGCGCCGGGTTTCCAGCCGTTTTCTGAACGTCTCTAGTTTCTTCTTATCCATGATTGCTGCCCGCCGTGAAGCACAAGTCACGCCTCACAGGTCCCCATTGCGCATAAAGTCAAACTTGTATCGTATTCGCGGAGAGATCGGGCGTCAACTGGGGGAGCGGGCCGCGCTTGCGGCGACGCTTGGCTGTGGGCGCAAATGGAAAAGCCTCTCAAGAGGTGCTTCTCCCGAGAGGCCTTTTGCAGAATTTCTGAACGAGCATCCGTCCGCTTAGTGTTTCTTTTTCTTGGCGGCTTTCTTTTTGGTTGCCATGAAGTTTTTCCTCCGTTTGAACGATTTGTTCTCCCAAGGTTTTCGACAGGGCACCTTGATGCCCGAACTACTCAACTTGTGGTATGAGTAGATGTCCTACCACAAGATATTGCCATTCGTATGTAATTTGTCAACAGAAATCGTACATCGCCAAACGATTTTCGGTGAAGTACGTGCCAGTCGGGAGGGAACGAAGTCGCGCACGAATTCACCATTGCAGCCGAATATTGCGGTCAAAGGCGGTGCAGGCGCGATGGCTGTGCGATAATTTCAGAAGAAATTTATGTCCGAGCGAAAAGTTTTCTGCGCAAAATTAAAAAAGGAATTGCCTGGGCTCCCCGAGCCTCCGTTCGACGGCGACTTGGGAAAAAAGATCTACGAGCAGGTCTCGCAACAGGCTTGGGGCCAGTGGGTGGAACACTGCAAAATGCTGCTCAACGAATATCGGCTGAACCCGGCTCGCAAGCAGGACCAGGAAGTCATCGTGCAGCAGATGGAGCAGTTTTTCTTTGGCGAGGGACCGGCGCGTCCAGCCGAATACGTTCCTCCGGCGCAGTAGGCGCGTGACTGCGCGATGAGTTTCCACGGTGGAGAGACGGGCGTCTCGCGAGCATGACCTGAGCGCAGTCGAAGGATCCAGCCGGACGGGGATGCCCGGCTCTTCACCGGCAAGCGAGGCGGGTTACCGATAGGTTACCCCCAGTCTTCGGCCATACACCGATTCATCATCTCGTAACACTCCCCTGTAACAATCGAAGCTGTGGCCACGCGCGTCATCGCACCGCAGGTCGTTGCTTCGCAGATCGTTGATCCGAAAATCGTCGCACCGAAGACTTACGACACGCTGATTCTTTCCGATCTGCACCTCGGAGCGGACATGAGCCGCGCGCGCGAAGCGTTGCGCGTGCTGCAGGAAAATTATTATCGTCGCCTCATTCTGCTGGGCGACATTTTTGCCGACCTCAATTTCGGACGCCTGAAAAAAGAACACTGGAAAATCCTCGGCTTCATTCGCAAGCTCTCCAATCCCAAGCGCAACGTTGAAGTGGTCTGGGTCGAAGGCAACCACGACCACGGCCTGGCCGACATTATGTCGCATCTGGTCGGGGTCCGCGTGTACCAGGAATATCAATGGGAATATCAGGGTCTGCGTCATACTGCTGTGCACGGTCACCAGTTCGACGGCTTCGTGGTAAAGAATGTTCAGGTCAGCTATTTGATCGGGACGCTGCTCTACCTGCAACTGCAGAAGTGGGATTCGAAAAATAAGATCGTGACGCGTTTTCTCGACCGGCTGGGCACGCGCTGGCAGCGCTTGTCGGAGAAGGTCGCCGAGGGCGCGCTGGCCCATGCCCGTCACCATCGCGCGGCGCGAATTTTCTGCGGCCACACTCATGCCGCCATGCACAAGCACGAGCACGGGACCGACTATTTCAATTGCGGCGCCTGGATTGACGAACGCCTTACCTATATCACCGTTGGTGAAGAGGGAGTGCAGATCCATGATTACGTCGAGCACCACGACGATCTCCACAACGGTGAAGATCGGACCAGCTCCGAAGCTGCGGATTTCTTTGGCGAGGCAGGACTGGTCGAAGCGGGCGAGTACGAGGGCGTTGGCCGCTGACGCTAATTTCACCGGCGCCCTAGTCTTCGATAAAATTCAACTACCACGAACGAAGCAAGGTGATTCTTGCGCAAACTGACTATCGTTTTCCACCACGCCGGCGGAGGACATCGCAGCGCGGCCGAAGCTCTCAAAGCCACTCTCTCCACACAAGAAAATCCCTGGGACATCACCCTGCTCGACATGCAGGAATTGCTCGATCCCCTCGACCTGATTCGTCGCGCCACCGGCCTGCGCATTCAGGACACTTACAACCTGATCCTGCGCAAAGGCTGGACGCGCTTCACGCCGCAACTGCTGGCCGTTCTGCAGAGGTTTATCCGTCTCTACCATTCTTCGATTGTGAAAGGCCTCCGAACTTATTGGGCCGAGCATCCGGCGGACTTGGTTCTCTCCGTAATTCCGCACTTCAATCGCGAGATCGCCGAGAGCTTGCGCCCGGTTGAAACAAAAAAACCTTACATAAAAATGCCATTTGTCACACTCATCACGGATTTGGCGGACTACCCGCCCCGCTTCTGGATCGAGCGCGAGTCGGAGTACATCATTGCCGGCACGGAACGCGCCCGGCAACAAGCCCTAGCCATGGGCCACGCCGCCGACCATGTCTTCCTGACATCGGGAATGATCCTGAAGCCAAAGTTCTATGAGAAGACCACGGTCGATCGCGTCGCCGAGAGGAAGCGGCTTGGGTTGGAACCCGATTGCCCCACCGGCATTGTCCTCTTCGGAGGCCATGGCTCCCAGGTGATGATTGACATTACCCGGCGGCTCAACCAAGCTGCAAGCGGCGTCCAGTTGGTCCTGATTTGCGGGCACAACCAGAAGCTCGCCGCTAAGCTTAAAAGCCTGCCGACGAGAAAGCCAATCGCCGTCGTCGGATTCGCCGAGAACGTTGAATACTACATGGCCTTGTCCGACTTCTTCATTGGGAAACCAGGCCCGGGCTCGATCAGCGAGGCGCTGCAGTTCCACTTGCCCGTCATCGTGGAATGTAATTCAAAAACGCTGCCGCAAGAACGCTACAACGCGCAATGGGTGACGGAGAATGGTTACGGGATCGCGGTGCCGAGCTTCAAAAAAATTGCGCCCGCCGTGCAACGCTTACTCGAGAGCGCGACGTTCGATGAATTCCGCCACAAGGTCAACCAATATTCCAATCGAGCGTTGTTGGAAGTACCCAGCATTCTTGAGCAATGCCTGCAACCATGCGTCGCGCCGGCGGCGGCTTCAACTCAAACGCAGCGGGCTGTTTAGTTTAAGGAGTTTCACACCAGACGCCCGCAGTCAATTCCCGGGCATAACCAACTTGAGGTTACCAATGTCACAATTCCGAAATCGCACACTTCTCAATGGACTAGGTACGGTCGTAACCTGTGACAGGTACCTGAATCGTTGACTTAGGCGGAAGGAGGGGGTAATTTCGGTTTATCTCTCCTTATTTGTCGAAGGATGACGCTTGGCGCGGAAAATACTGCTCGCCGATGATAGTGTGACAGCCCAAAACATGGGGCGAAAAATCCTGGCCGATGCCGGGTATGACGTAATCACTGTCAACAACGGATCTGCCGCTCTGAAGCGGATCGCCGAAATCAAACCCGATCTGATCGTGCTGGATGTGTATATGCCCGGCTATAGCGGGCTGGAAGTCTGCCAGCGGCTGAAGGATGCGGCCGAGACGGCGCACGTTCCCGTGCTGCTGACGGTGGGCAAGCTGGAACCTTTCAAACCGGAGGAAGCGCGGCGGGTGAGGGCCGACGGCCACATCGTGAAGCCGTTTGAAGCCAGCGAATTGCTGACCGCGATCACGCGGCTCGAAGACCGCATGGTGCCGCAGCAATCCGATGGGGGGCGCTTCAGCACGTCGGTTTCGGGCGTGGAGCGGTTTGGCGGCGACGGCAGCGGCTGGAAAACGGCCGGTAACCCCGAGGCCGAAACCGGATGGAAAAGCCGGTTGCGTTTTCCGTCAAAGAAAAAACAGGAAGAACCCGAGCCGGAAGCGGAAGATGCTGCGGCAGGCGCGACCTTCCGGGATTTCCGCAAGGCCAAGGGCAAGACTGGCGCGAGCGGAGTGTTCGCGGTGAAGGCGCCAGTGCCGCCGGGACAAGAGCCTGGCCTGGTTCCGGAAATTCCGCGCGACATCACGCCGGAAGAGTTGGACGCACTCAGTGCGTTGGCCGAGAAACTCAATGGACCGATTCCGGCGGCTGAGAACATTGCGCCGCTCGCAGAAGATATGGTCCCGGTTGAGGCTCCGGCGGCAGAGGTTGCGGCGGCAAAAGAAGTGGGAGTTTCCGCGGCGGCGCAAGAGAAGGAGAAGGAAGAAATCGAGACTCCGGCGCTGGTGGTTGAGACCACCAGGGCAGCCGTTGAGGCCCCGGCATCCGCCGCAGAGACGCCGGTGTTGGCCGTCGAAGAGACCGTCGAAGAAAAGAGTGACATCGCAATTGCGGTCGAGCACACGGAGCCGGCGAGCGGAGTTGCCGCGGTGATCCCTGATCCGGCGACGGTGGCTGCAGTCGAAATGAACAGTACACTCCTTGCGCAGGAGCCCGCGCCCGTGGATGGTGACGATGAGCCGATGTTCGCTTCGGGTGCGAGCGCGGTGGATCGGGAAGAAACAGAAGAAGAGGAGCTTGAAGAAGTCGAGGCGGTCGAAGCCGTCGCGAAGAGTGAGGCGGGCGCGCCGCCGGAAGCAGTTACCGCGAAAGGTCTGGAATCCAAGCCCGTAGAGTTGAAAGAAGAAGATTCGCAGGCCGAAGAGTTGAAAGAAGATTTGAAAGCGGCGCACACTGCGCAGCCAGTGCGGTTCGCCACGAGCGTGCCAGAAACGGCGGAGGCAGTGACGGAAGAGCCAACGCCGAGCGATGCGCAGCTAGCCGAAGCGTTGCGCCTGCTGACACCCGCTACCGGGCGTGCGGATGACTCGACGGTTCCATCTCACGGAACCCTGGTGGCGGCCGGCCAGTTTCTTGCAGAAGAAGTGGTACGCAAGGCGGCTTCCACTCCGCAGTGGATAGCAGAGCCGGTGACGTTGAGTCCGGAGGAAGCGGCGATTTCACTGGAAGCGGAAATGTTCGGTACGTTTGCGGCAAAGCCCGCGACGATGTCCGCGGCAGCGTCGGGCGGAGAAATTGAAACAGCGCGGGTCACCGTAGTCTCCGCGATTGCAGCCGCAGTCGAGAACAGACTGGCAGAAGCGGGGATGGCGGCCAGCTCGGAAGCTTGGGCCGAGAAAAGAGCCGAGTATGGTTTAGCTGGGCACGATCCGGAGATCCCGGTGGAAGCAGCGGACGAGGAGACGCCCGCGGAAGTACTGGCGGCGGTTTCGAACGCAGCGAGTTCCTTGGTGGCCGGGATCGACTTAGGGAAGCCAGAACCGGGGGAAATCGAACCAGAGAAGATCGAAGCGGAGGAGCAGGACTCCCCGGCGAAAGTCGCGGAGGAATCACCCGCGGATATGGTGGGTAGGGACGAGGTCAAGGCTGCGCCGGCTTCAATGGCGGAAGAGAATCGGGATTCGAGTTCAGATGCTGGAGGCCAGGAATCCATGGGCAACGAGGGAAAAGATAAATCGGCGAAATCGAGCTGGCGTCAGATTCACACGGCGCCAGCCAGCGCTCCCGCGCCGCGCGACGTGGAAGAGGCAAAACAACAGGCCGATCCCGAGGTTGCGGGGTCTGTGAAGACGATGGCAGCAGCAGCGGCGGCCGAGGGTGCAACGTCTGCGCCCGCAACGGACGCCAGCGAGATTGCCAGCATCGTCGACACCATGCTGGCCGAGCTAAAACCCAAGCTGATGCAAGAGATCGCAAAAAAACTGGCGAAGAAATAAAGCAGCTATCAGCCGTCAGCTATCAGTCGTCAGTTCATGCCGCCTTGCCCGCTCAACCCAAATCCTAAAACCGCACATTCTTAGCCCCAGTAGGGGCTATTGGCAGATGTTCCTCCGGGACAGGTGACGAACGACTTGAAACTTGTGACCTCTCGCTTCGCGTTTGACCCTTCTTTTCTTGCGCCTGTAAGATCAAAAGTTCTAGCTCTCAGCACTCAGCCGTCAGCACCCGGCCCTGAGTATCTCTTGCTCCGATCTGTGGAGATGCACTCAGTCGTCATTGGCTGAATGCTGGTTGCTGACTGCTGAGTGCTCCCAAACCATGCCGCACGAATTGCCAAAAGCTTACGAACCGGGCGCGATTGAAGCGCGCTGGGCCGAGTATTGGGTCCGGGAAAAACTTTTTCATGTCGAGACGCCGGCGCCGGGAGATTCGCGTCCCGTGTTCACGCTGCTCCTGCCGCCGCCGAATGTGACGGGGCGTCTGCACATGGGCCACATGCTCAACCAGACGCAAATGGATATCGTCGTGCGCTGGCATCGCATGCGCGGCTTCGTCTCTCTCTGGCTGCCGGGCACGGACCATGCGGGCATTGCCACGCAGATGATGGTCGAGCGCCAGCTTGCGAAGGAGGGCAAGAAGCGGCGCGAGATGGGCCGAGAGAAATTCATCGAGCGCGTCTGGGAATGGCGGCGCGAGTATGGCGGAGCGATTCTCGACCAGATGAAGCGCCTGGGCGCGTCGGTGGATTGGGGACGCGAATACTTCACCATGGACGAGAATCTTTCGCACGCGGTGAAGGAAGTGTTCGTGCGCCTCTACGAAGATGGACTGATCTATCGCGGGAAGTACATCGTCAATTGGTGCTCCGGCTGCGGCACCGCGATCTCGGACCTAGAGGTGAAGCACGAAGACGTTGCGGGCAAGCTATACGAGATCCGATATCCGGTGATTGGCGGAGTGGCTGGAAAAAAAGAATTTATCACGGTGGCGACCACGCGCCCCGAAACGATGCTGGGCGACACCGCGGTCGCGGTAAATCCGAAGGACAAACGATATCTGCATCTGCACGGCAAACGCGTGATGCTGCCGCTGGTGAATCGCGAGATTCCGATCATCGCCGACGAGCTGGCGCAACCGGAGTTTGGCACCGGCGCGGTGAAGGTCACGCCAGCGCATGATCCCAACGACTTCGAGGCAGGGAAAAGACACAACCTGCCGCAAATCGAAGTGATCGACGAGCATGCCAAGATGAATGCGAATGCCGGCCCATACGCTGGGCAGGACCGCTTTGTCGCGCGCGCGCATATCGTCGAGGACCTCACCGAACAAGGCTTTTTGGTCGGCACGAAGGATTACACGATTGCGCTGGGCAAGTGCGACCGCTCGGGTACGATTGTCGAGCCGCGGCTTTCGACTCAGTGGTTCGTCAAGATTGCGCCGCTCGCCAAGCGCGCGATTGAAGTCGTCGAGAAGGGATACATCCGCTTTACGCCGGAAAATTACGGTCAGATTTATTTGAACTGGATGGGCAACATCCACGACTGGTGCATCTCGCGGCAGTTGTGGTGGGGACACCAAATTCCGGCGTGGTATTGCGGCTCTTGCAATGAAGTAGTGGTGGCGCGCGAGGCGCCTTCGGCGTGTAAATGCGGCAGCACCAAACTGGAGCAGGACACGGACGTGCTCGATACCTGGTTTTCCTCGGGCCTCTTGCCGTTCACGACGCTCGGCTGGCCCAATACAAAAGATACGCGCAACCAGGAAGTGTTCTACCCCAATTCGCTGATGATCACCGGTTTCGACATTCTGTTTTTCTGGGTGGTGCGCATGATCATGCTCGGATGCTGGTTCATGGCGCCTCCGCACAAGCCGGGCCAAAATTCTAAGACGAGTTCTGCTTCGGATGACGACGCCCTGCGCCAGAGCGTTCCCTTTCGCGAGGTTTACATTCACGCGCTGGTGCGCGATGCCGACCGGCAGAAGATGTCAAAGACGAAGGGGAACGTGCTCGATCCGATCGAGGTGATCAGGCAATACGGCACCGACGCGACGCGTTTCACTTTGGCGGCGATGGCGGCGCCGGGAACGGATATCGCGTTCAGCGAAAGCCGCACAGCAGGGTATCGCAATTTCGCCAACAAGATATGGAATGCGGCGCGATTCATGTTCATGAATGTAGATCGGATCGACGCAGGCCTGCGGACTATTCTGAGCGGATCGACGATCAGAGCCCATACACGCGCATCGACGGGTTCGGTACGCTGACGCTTGAAGATCGTTGGATATTTTCTCTGTTCAATCGCGTGACGAAAGACGTCAACAATGCGCTCGAAGCCTATCGGTTCGACGACGCTGCGAATCGCATCTACGATTTCTTTTGGGGTGAGTTCTGCGACTGGTACATCGAGCTGATCAAGCCGCGGCCTGAGGACCTGGATGAAAACAACAACGAGGAAGCGGCCAAATGCGTGCGCGAACTTGGTGAAGATATTCGAAGCATCACTGCGGCTGCTGCATCCCGTGATGCCGTTCATCACGGAGGAAATCTGGCACGCGATGTACGATGGCAAGCCTCCGCTGCGGTCGATTGCGCTGGCCCCATATCCCCAGGTGGACGAAATACAAATCGACATCGCGGCGGAAGTGGACATGGCGATTCTCCAGGACCTGATCGTCAGCGTGCGCAATCTGCGGGCGGAATTGAAAGTCGAGCCCAAAGTCAAAGTACCGATTGAGATTTTTGCCCACGAACCGGAGATTCGCGCGATGCTGGAAAAGAACCTCAGCGCGGTCCTGCTCGATCGTCCGGCGAACGTGGAGAAGATTACATTTGTGGAAAGCTCGCTGGCGAACTTGCCCGGCGCGCGCAGCACGTCGCGGTTCGATGTTCATGCCATCTACGAAAAGAAGATCGACGTTGCCGCCGAGCGCGAGCGTCTGACGAAAGACCTGGAGAAGATCGAGAAAGAACAGGCCAACGGTCAGCGTCAGCTCTCGAACGAGCAATTCTTGTCGAAGGCTCCGGCGAAAGTGGTCGAGGGTTTGAAGACGCGAGCGGAAGAACTCAGAGTGCTGCACGAGAAGACGTTGTCGAAATTGAAAGAACTCAGGGGGTAGTGGCCAGTGGTAGGTGGCCAGTAAGAGCAACAACTGGCAACTTGACCACTGGCAACTGGCAACTGCTCTATGGACTGGAATTCACGACGCATTACCGCGATGATCGAGAACGCGCTCACCGAAGATCGGGCGACGCGCGACGCGACCAGCTACGCGTGTATCGATCCCAACCAGCGCGCTTCGGCGACGATTATCGCCAAGCAGGAGTGCATTCTGGCCGGTCTCGGATGTGTGCCGCGGATTCTCGACGTCTATGCGGCGCTCGACGGGGCAGTCACTTCGCATTACGAGGTGACCAGCCATCCTTCGATTTTCGATGGGATCCGCGTACACCCGGGGCAGCAGATCGCGGTGGTCCGGCACAACGCGCGGGTGGTTCTGTCGTGCGAGCGGGCCATCCTGAATTTTCTGCAGCGCATGTCCGGAATCGCGACCACCACGCGCAAGTTTGTGGATGCGGTGGAGGGCACGCGCGCAGAGATTCTCGATACGCGCAAGACGGCGTCGGGGCTTCGCATGATTGACAAGTACGCGGTGCGCTGCGGCGGCGGGCAGAACCACCGGCTCGATCTTTCCGACGGCGTGTTGATCAAAAGCAATCACATTACGCTGGCCGGGGGCGCGATTCCGGCGCTGGAGCGCGCGATCCACAACCGGCGCGGCCGCCAGCCGATCGAAATTGAAGTGGGCTCGCTCGAAGAACTGCAGCAGGCGCTGGAGCACGGAGCAGAGGTCATCCTGCTCGACCATATGAGCGTTGCGGATGTGTGCCAGGCGGTCGAGATTTGTTCGCGCCAGCCCCGGCGGATCCCGCTGGAGTACGCGGGCGGAATCACGCTCGAAAATGTGCGCTCATACGCGGAGACGGGAGTGGATTTCATCTCGGTCGGGGCGCTGACGCAATCAGCGACCGCGGTGGATATGAGTTTGCGGTTGGTTCCGGCTTGAAAATCGGTCGTTGGTCGCTAGTCGTTCACGGGTTTGGACCATCCATGGATTCGCTTGCCAACGACTAACGACTAACAACCAGCGACTGACGACTGCTCCACGACTTCCGACCCCCGACTCGTTATAATTCCCTCCATCACAGTTTCCACGAAAACTCGCGGCTTGCCGTCCGTGCACAAGGCGACCGACGTGCGCCTGGGCCGCATCGTGCGTCTGCTCATGAGCCATGCTACCGTTGTCGCCAGCGGTACGAAGATTGCCGAAGAGATCGGCACGAGCCGCTCGGAAGTTTGGCGGCTGATTCAGCAACTGCGCGGTTTGGGTGTGGACGTTGCTGGACATCCCGCGACTGGCTATCAACTGCGCGCGGTTCCGGACTTACTGCTGCCGGAGATGTTGTCGCCGCTGTTGAAGGGCACGATTTTCGGCGCGCATTCCGCCAAGCAGATCCATCATTATTACAAAATCGGCTCGACCAATTCCGAGGCGATGCGAGCCGCAGCGGAGGGCGCGCCTGAAGGCAGCGTATTTCTCGCCGAAGAGCAGTTGGCCGGGCGCGGACGCGGCGCACACTCCTGGCATTCGGCGCGGTCGGCGGGGATCTATTGTTCGGTGATCCTGCGTCCGGAGATGCCGCCTTCGGATGCGCTGATTTTTTCGCTGGCGGCGGGGCTGGCGGTGCGCGCGGCGGTGGCGGAGATCGCACCGCAGCTCCTGGCGGACCTGAAATGGCCGAACGACTTGCTGCTGGGCGGCAAAAAATTTTGCGGCATTCTCACCGAGATGAATGCCGAGGCCACGCGAGTGCGTCATCTGGTGGTGGGCGTGGGCATCAACGTCAATCAGGTGAAGTTTCCGGCAGAGCTGCGCGAGATTGCGACTTCGTTGCGAGTCGAGACGGGTACGGAGTGGTCGCGCGTGGAACTCTGCGCCGCTTTGCTAAAATCGCTCGACCGGGAATATCGCAGCCTGGTTGAGGATGCGGGAGCGCGAGATGCGATCGTGCGCCGGTTCGAGCAGAGTTCTTCGTCGGTGCGCGGCAGAAGAGTGATAGTCGAGGAGAACGCCGCCCTGGCGGGCATTACCGAGGGATTGGATGAGCGCGGATTTTTGCGGGTGAGAACGGCGGACGGTTTGCAAACGGTGGTAAGCGGAACGGTAAGGGCGATTTAGAATTGGTAATTTGTAATTTAGAAGCGGCAGCTTTTCCCATTACAAATTACAAATCACCAATTACATATTTTCCTACAAATATGCTGCTAGTCATTGATGTCGGAAATACGAACACGGTGCTGGGTGTGTTTGCGCGGGTGGCGCACCGTCCGGACGGGGATGCGGCCACGGAAGAGGCGCGTTATGAGCTGCTGGTTGCGAACTGGCGCGTCGGCTCGCATCTGACTCGCACGGTTGACGAGTATGGAGTGATCTTCCGCAACCTGTTTTCCATGGCCAACCTGGAAGTTTCCGCCGTGCAGGGGATCGTGATTTCATCGGTCGTGCCTCCGCTCGACTCGGTGCTGCGCCAGGTGTGCGAGCGCTATTTCAACATCAAGCCGCTGTTCATCGAGCCGGGCGTGAAGACGGGCATGCCGGTGCTCTACGACAATCCCGCCGAAGTCGGCGCCGACCGCATCGTGAACGCGGTGGCGGCGTTTGAGAAATATGGCGGCCCTTGCGTGATTGTGGACTTTGGCACGGCGACCACCTTCGATTGCATTTCGAAAAAGGGCGAGTACATGGGCGGCGTAATTTGCCCGGGGATTGGGATTTCGGCGGACGCGCTTTTTCAGCGCACGGCGCGCCTGCCGCGAGTGGAGATTCGCAAGCCCGCGCGGGTGATTGGATCGAATACGGTGGGCAGTTTGCAGTCCGGCCTTTACTACGGCTATCTCGCCCTGGTTGACGGCATTTTGGAGCGGCTGATCAATGAGGATGCACTGGGCCCGGCGACACGCGTGATTGCGACTGGCGGACTAGGCCGCGCTGATCGGCACCGCGTCCCGCTTTATTAAAGAGGTGGACGAATTTCTCACCCTCGATGGGCTGCGCATTATTTGGGACCGAAACCAGTCGTCCTCTGTCCGCCGCGAAGCCGCGCCGAAAGCGGCAAAACCGCCGAAGTCTCCGAAATCGCGCTGAGGCGTCGTGGAAAATTATTTCAATTACTTCACGGAAATCGAAGAGCATTATCTGCGGCGGCGCGGGGCCCATCTGCTGCTTTCGACGCTCGATTGGGCATTGATCGAGACCTGGAAAAGCGCGGGCATCCCGCTGGAAGCGGTGCTCCGCGGAGTGGATGACGCGTTCGATAAATACGATCAACGTCCCTCGAAATCGAAAAAGGTGAACAGCCTGGCGTACTGTTCGCAGGCCGTGCTGGCGGCGGCGGAAGATATGAAGGAAGCCTCAGTCGGCGCGACGGGCGAAGAGAAAGCTCCGCGAGAGCCCGGATTTGACGCCGCGCAAATTGCAGCGTTCTTGCGTGCCAATGCCGAGAAGCTGGAAAAAGCAAAGTTGCCGGAACGCGCTGGATTCGCGACCGGAGCGCTGGCGCGGGAACAAGCCGGTTCCCTGCGTGAAATGGCGGAGTCAATCGAGCGCAATAACAATGACAATAACAACGCCAAGTCTCCGCGCCTGGAAGACTTGGAGCGGAGGCTGACCGTGCTCGAGGAAAAGCTGTTCGCAGTGTTGATGGCGGCGACTCCGGATGACGATCTGGTGCAGGTTCGCGCGGAAGCGGATCGGGATATCGCTCTCTACCGGCGCAACATGACGGCCGCGCAGGTTGAGCAGCTGCACAAGCAGTACGTACATAAACGCCTGCTGGAACGCTGCGGCGTGCCGCGGCTGAGCTTGTTCTATATGCATTAAGATTGTGCCCCGCAAGTTCGGAACATAAACAACGCTGTCATCCTGAGCGAAGCGAAGGACCTGTGTATTTGCATCCACCCGAATGCGAGGTTCCTTTGCTTCGCTCAGGATGACAATTTCAATTTCATGTCGCGAATTTTACGGGAACGGCCCGCGCGACGCGTGAAGCCCCATGCTTCTTTTCATCGAAAAACTGATCTACGGCGGTGACGGACTGGCCCGCACTCCCGCCGGCGCGGACGGGCGCAGCATGGCGGTGTTTGTGCCGTTTGTCCTGCCGGGTGAGAAAGTTGAAGCCGAGATCCGGCAACAGAAGCCTGGGTTCGCGCGCGGCTCGATGACGCGATTGATCGAAGCATCGCCCGATCGCGTCGAAACGCGCTGTCCGCACTTCAGGCAATGCGGCGGATGCCATTACCAGCACATTCCTTATGAGCGGCAACTCGACTTCAAGGCTGGAATTCTGCGCGAGACGTTGCAGCGCATCGCGAAAATCAAACTGAAGTCCGGCCTCCGCCTGCATGCTTCTCCTCCGTGGAATTACCGCAACCGCGCGCGGCTGCAGGTGCGGACTGCGCCGGAGTTTCCACCCCAGACCGGCAAAACCGGCCGTTCTGGGGACCCCGGATTTGCGCTGGGGTATTTTCAGTTCGGTTCGCATAATTTTCTTGCGGTGCGCGAATGTCCGATCAGTTCTCCGCTGCTCAATCGTGTAATGTCGCGACTACTTGACCTCGGCGGATTGAACTGCCCTGCGTCAGTGGAAGAGATTGAACTTTTCGCCGACGCGTCAGATGAGCGTCTGCTGGCCTGGGCATTCTGTGGGCGCGAGGCGGATCTGAGAGATTTGCTGCGCTGGGCGGAGGCGCTCCAGCACGAACTGCCGGAAATCGCCGGGGTGACGTTTTTTTCATCGCGACGCCGAATAGAAGACGACGACGCGCCGATCGACGCAAAACCGCTGGTGCAGTCGGGCGCCAAGGCAATTCGCTATCGCACGAACGGCCACGAGTATCAGGTCAGCGCGGGGGCCTTCTTCCAGGTGAACCGTTATCTGATCGACGAACTGGTAACGGTTGTGACCGGCAACGCCAGCGGCGGCGCTGCCCTCGATTTGTATGCCGGAGTGGGATTGTTTTCAGTGGCTTTGGCCGGGAGTTTTCATCACATTTTTAGTGTAGAGGCGTCACAGACAGCGCATGGCGACCTCTTGCAGAATGTTCCTGCGAACGTGAAAGCGGCCGGCGCGCGAACCGAGAATTACCTGCGGAGCGACTACCTGAGAAGCCAGCCGGTGCGTAACAGACCTGAATTGGTCGTGCTCGATCCTCCCCGCACCGGCGCCGGCTCAGCGGTCATCCGCTCTTTGGTGGAACTCGGAGCGCCCCGAGTCCGATATGTTTCGTGCGGTCCGGCAACGCTGGCCAGGGACCTCGCCCCCCTGCTGGCCGCCGGCTACCACATCGAGGAAGCACACTTATTCGATCTCTTTCCTGAGACGTTCCACATCGAATCGGTGATGCTGCTGGCGCGCTGACCGCTTTCACGCCGCACAGTTTCTCCTGGAAGACGGGTGTTTTAGCTGAGGGCCCTGGCGCGAGCGGGACCGCGACGGGGCCCCGCTCGTCCTGCCGCGAATCGTAATTTCAACTCTTGGGCGGCGACTTCGAAACTCTTCTGCGCTGGGGCGGAGCGGCCACCTTACATCGAGCTAGAAAATGATGCGCAACCACAAGCCGCCACGGCAGCCGTTGTTTTGGGCGGCGTTGGCATTTTCGCTCGGCTTGTGGACGGGCGCGCGCACCTGGCGGCCACCATCGTGGTGGGTGATCGCGGTAGTGGCCTTCGTTTTCGCGGCATCATTTTTTCTCGCGAAGCGGGCCTGGCTGGCAAAGGCGCTCTCTTTAGGCGCGTGGTTTCTTCTGGGTGCTTTTCTAATTCAGGTTCGCGGCCAGCATCCGGGAAAATTTCAGCAGGATGACACCCGGATTTTCACCGTGGCGGATGGCCGCGCCGTTACCCTCACGGCGCATGTGATGCGTGAGGGATACGCGCGGACCTCGGGGCCGCGGATTCTAGAACCCATTGATGTGGAGACGGAGGAGATCGCAAGCCAGGGCGAAAGCTGGCCGGTGCGGGCCGGCGTGCGGCTGACAATTTACGAGAAGGTTGAGAATCGGGCCATCGGGTCATCGAGTGATCGGGTGATCTTCGATGGTCCGATGACTCGATCACCCGATCACCCGATCCTGTTTACCTACGGCACGCGGCTGCGCATTCTCGCCAAGCTGCATCCGGCGCGCAATTACCGCAATCCCGGGGCCTTCGATTATGAAGGTTATCTGCGCGACAACGGCATCAGCGTGCTGGGCTCGGCGGAGGCAACGGACATTGAGCGCCTTCCCGGCTTCTCCGGCAGCCGCATTCAACTCTGGCGCACGCGCGTTCATGCGAGCATCATCGCCAAGATCCACCAACTGTGGCCCGCGTCGCAGGCCTCGCTGATGGATGCCATGGTTCTCGGCGAAGAATCGTTCCTCCACAACTCAACGCGCACCGAATATCAGCGGTCGGGCACATATCACGTGCTGGTCGTCTCCGGAATGAACCTGAGTATCCTGGCCTTCGCGATTTTTTGGACGCTGCGCCAGTTTCGCGTCGATCCGGCGGTTGCGGCCATCACCACGGTCGCGGTCTCGTTCGCCTACGCGTTCGTGGTTGGAGTCGGGCCGCCAGTGTGGCGCGCCGCACTGATGCTGGCGACATATTTAGGCGCACGACTGCTCTATCGCGGGCGCAACATGATGAACGCCATTGGCGCGGCGGCATTGGGAGTTCTGATCGTCGACCCTCATTCCTTGTTTGGCGCCAGCTTTCAGCTCACCTTTCTTGCCGTCTTCATCATCGCAGGCATCGGCTCGCCGATTCTGGAGCGGACAACCTGGCCCTACGCGCGCGGTTTACGCATGTTGCGAGCGGCCAGCTACGATTTGCACGTCCCGCCCGAAGTAGCGCAGTTCCGGCTCGATCTGCGGCTGATCGGAGGGCGGCTGGCGAGATTCATCGGCAACCGCCTCGGTCTGGCACTGCCCGCGATTTTCATGCGGGTGGCAATTGGCGTGAGCGGATTGATGTTCATCTCGGCGCTGATGCAGGCGGGACTGGCTCTGCTCATGGCCTACCACTTTCATCGCGCGACCACCATGGGCATGCCCGCCAATCTGGTGGTGATCCCGCTCACCCAGGTGTTGATGCCCGCCGCCGCCGCCGCCGTCGGCTTGGGATACATCTCGACCACGCTGGCCAAGCCCGCGGTTTGGATCTCCGGTCTCGCGCTCGAAGGAATCGCGGGAACGGTGCACTTTCTCGGCGGCGCTCATCTTGCTGGCACGTCGATTGTGGATCTGCGAGTCGCCATGCCCTCGCTCGCGATGATCCTGGCTTCGATCGCCGCGCTGGCGCTCGCCATGATCGCGGTGCGGATCCGTCGCACGCGCTGGGCTGCATTCGCATCGGTCGCGTTACTGTTCGGCGTTGCCGCCTGGATTGCATTTGTCCCCTCGCGCCCTCACCTTCGCGCGGGCGTGATGGAGATGACAGCCATCGACGTCGGCCAAGGCGATTCCATTCTGCTGGTCACGCCCCAGGGCCGCGCCCTGCTCATTGATGCCGGAGGTCTGCCGCAGTGGATGCACTCCGACTTCGATCTCGGCGAACAGGTGGTCTCTTCGTATCTTTGGAACCGGGGCTTCGATCGTCTGGACTTGGTTGTGATCACGCATCCTCATGCCGACCACCTTGGCGGAATGCCCGCGGTCATTGCGAATTTCCATCCGCGTGAATTGTGGATAAGCATCGACAAGCCCGTTGGCGAATTGGCGCCGATCGTAGCGCAAGCGCAGCGAGCGGGAATGAAAGTCTCCGTAAAAAAAGAAGGCGATGAATTAGACTACGGCGGAACGCATTTCCACATGCTCGCTCCCGGACGCGACCAGATCACCGGGGCGATGCGTCCGAACGACGATTGCCTGGTGTTTACGGCCACTTTCCGCGGGACGACCGCGTTGCTTGAAGGAGACGCGGAGCGTCCGGCGGAACAGCGCGTCGTGGAAGAGCATCCGGGAGAAGCGATGCTTTTGAAGGTCGCTCATCACGGCAGCGCAAGCGGAACTTCCGCCGATCTGCTTGCGGCCGTTCATCCGCGCTATGCGGTCATTTCCGTCGGCGTGAGGAATGTGTACGGACATCCCCGGCGTGAAGTGTTGGAGCGGCTACAGCAGGCCGGGGTCAGGACCTACCGCACCGACGTGGAGGGCGCAGTGAGTTTTTATCTGGATGGCAAGTCCGTGACCCCGGACGTTGCGCTACAGCACTGACGCTGTGACCGGATGCGGCTCTGGCGATTCCCGCGCGCTGCCCTGCTTACGCGTCGGCCTCGCCGGTCAAGTCATCGAGCGGCGGCAGTTTACGATATGACTCGATGATTTTTTCCGCGTCGGGCGCGTCTTGTTCGCGCACCAGAATGACGTTTCCACCCACGCCGGGAAACGCGTCCTGCACCGCGTCTAAGGATTTCAAGTCCGATTCGATGCCGGCGGATTCGAGCAAACCCTGCACTACGATGGCTTCGTTTTCCTGCTCGGTGTCGAAAATCTTGATGAGTTTTTCGTTGGGCTCGGGTTGAAGCGAGGAGCTAGTCGGCTCTGGCATGTGTCCTCCGCAAAATTCTGCTGTCAACAGATTACGGCAGTCACCATGTCTCTGTCTTGCCGTACGTCTGTCTTGCCGCACAAAAGTGTACGGCCAAGGGCAGCTTGATTCGCGCGTCGAAGCTGTCACAATAGCGACTGGTTCGCAACGCAAGGGTCGCGGTCAACATTCAAAAAGGTCAGGGGGCAGTATGGAAATTCAACGGGCCGAACCACCGGGCGGAGAGCACAATGAGCGCAAGGAAGAGTCCCGAAAACTGCGCCGCCTGCAAGTGATGATCGGCATGGTGATGTCTGTGGTCGCCCAGGACCCCGATCTGACGCTGGAAGAAGCGGCGGAGATGGCCGCCAACGCCCGTCGCGCCGCCCTGAGCATGTTTCCCGGCAAAGAACTCACCTATGACATCATTTACCGGCCGCGCCTACAGCGCCTGATCAACGAGCGCTTCCGGCTACAGTAGGCCAATTTCAGTTGAGCGGGATTTACTTCTCGATTCTCTCCAGGCGAAACAGCAGCGTGCCCCATCCCAGTCGGGCGCGCATTTGCACCGGAGTGTGACTTGCATCCTCCGAATACCATACCCATACCTTGCCCTTCGACTGCAGCGGACCAGAGATGGCTTCGACCGTCACCAACACGGACGAGAAGGTTCCAGCTGGCACTTTGATCGGCTCGCGCTTGTCCACGCTGGCGCGGACGATGGTCGTCCTTCCATCGCTGATCGGGAACTCGTAAATGTCGCCGAGTTTGAGCGGCAGCGACTGCAGATAGTAGAAACCGGCGATGACATCGGTGGCACAACCGGCGAGGTCGTTTTCAACGTGCTTGGTTTCGCCGGTCTTCAGATTCTTTTCATCGAGCGTGCTTTTCTTGCGCGCGTAATCGAAGTGGATCGAGGTCTCGCGCCGGTGCGAGCCTTCCTCGCTGTGCTTGAAGATCGAGAGCGAGCAGAACGTCCGGGGATCGAAGTGCGACTCGAAGCGATCACGCACAGGGAAGAGGATGTTGACGACACCGGAGGATTCGGCGGTCGCGGTGACTTTGCGGTCGCTCCCGGCGGCATCCATTCTCACGACGGCGGTCCCGGCGGTAATCAAATGCCACTCCGTCGAATAAACATAGCTCCGCCCATCCGGAAACGGATAGTTGGAACGAGGCGGAACGATTTGCGCGGGAGCGGATCGGACCGATGCAGCAGGCGGAACTTGCTGCGCCTGCAACATGACCGCAGCCAGGAAGATCAACCCGGCCATTGGCAGCAGGCGGCGAAAAAAGTTCTGTTCCGTATTAGGGCATCGCTTTAGACATGCCATAAACGCGGCAATAATAGAAATGTTTTGAAGGGGCGCGGCTTCAGCCGCGCCGCAATCCGATCCAGAAAAGACGGGCTTTAGCCCCTGCGGTAAACGTCTCATGCTCCACGGCAGACTACCACACCAGCTTGACGATCATCTTGACGACGAGAACGGTCAACACGATCACGCAGCCAATGCTCGCTTCATATTCGCGGTGCTTCCAGTAGCGGGCGGAAGAGTACGCGCCTTGCTGGCTCCGATAAGGAGTGAGCCGCGGCAACAAGCGCGGCACATGGCGGGCATAATCGTCGTAATCGGGGAACGTCCGGCGCAGGTAACGCTCTTCGCCGGCGATCACCGGGATATAAATCGCGGCATACATCGCGAACATGATTCCAACGATCCACCCACTGCGCGCCGCGATGGCGAAGCCGGCGGCCAGCATCAGAGAGCCAAGATACAGAGGGTTGCGTGTGTAAGCATAAGGGCCGCTGGTAGTGAGTTGCTTGTCTTTTTGCACATGGCCGGAAGCCAGCCCGCGCAAGACCAGTCCGGGAACCATCGCGAGCGCGCCTACGATGAGCGAAACGCGCGTTGGCTGCGCCAGCAATACAAAGACGACCGCAAATATAAATCCCAGGGGCACGCGAATGCGGCGGGCCACGCGCGACCATGTGTCGCCGGCCGTCGGCGTGGGTTGCGATACGGATTGTGGGTCTTCGATCACTTGGGTCTTGCCATACGATCCTGCAATAGCTTTCGCGCTGCGGCGACGACTTCGCCGGCAGTGATTAGGAGCAACCCTTGCTCCGGTTCGAAGTGCCGGGTGTGGTCGGTCACACTGCTCGCGCTGCGCAGCACAATTGATCGCGTTCCGAACGGTCCGTTACGCGCTGGGTTCGTCGGTCCAAAAATTGCCACTACCGGAACTTTCAAAGCGGCCGCCATGTGCATCGGCCCCGTATCGCCGCCGATGAAGAGACGCGCCCGGCGCGTGAGCGCGATCAACTCGGAAACCGAGCAGAAAATTTTTCGCGCGGTCCCTTCGCTCGCGGCTTCGACGGCCACGGCAAGATCTTCCTCTCCCGGCCCGTAGTTTACGAGCGAACATAATCCATCTTTTGCGAGTTCCTTCGCAACTTGCCCGTAACGCTCGACTGGCCACCTCTTCGCTCCCCAGCCCGCGCCGGGATTAAGAATCGCGAAGTCGTTCAGATCCGCTGTCAGGCCGGCAATCTTGCGCTCCGCATCCGAATCTACGGGAAACTCTACCTGAGTTCCCGCTGCTGCTGTTGGCATGCTTGCAGAAAAAATGCCCGCCGTTGAAATGCCCGCCGTTGTAGCGGCCGCTCCCGCCAGTGCCAGTGCCTGTTCGACGACGTGAGTGCCGTTCGTCTCGAAAAATATTTTTCGCGTGTAAAACATGCTGGCGGCATTCTCGCGCGGTTGCGCGCTGCCATACACCATGGGCGCGCCCGACCAGCGTGCCAGCAATGCCGACCGCACTGCGCCCTGAAAATCAATGGCCGCGTCATATTGAGTTCCGCACAACTCACTCAAGCCCACAGCCATCTGTAGCCAGGTGTTGAACGAGAATGGCGTGCGCCGCCATTCCGTCGTGTTGACGGAATGCACGCGATCAACCAGCGGGCGCTGCAAGGAGCGCCGTCCCGATCGTGGATAGCGCAGCGTGCAGAGCAGTTCCGCCCAGCGCTCTTCGATGAGCCATCCCAAGGTGGCGTGAGGAAAAGCCTGGCGCAGCGTGGCCACGGCAGGCAGAGTATGAATAATGTCACCCATGGCGCTGAGGCGCACGATGAGCAGACTATCGAAGCGCGGCGCGCGAGCGGGGAAAGAAAAAGGGCCGGTCATTTATGGTGCAACCCGGTTTGTTGCCCTCTGCGCCGCTTCACGATTCACGCGGCCCCAACCGCGAGCGGATAATCTCGGTGGCTGAGTGATTCTTGGGATCGCCCACGATAACGACCCGGCCCCCACAAGCTTCAACTTCGTCGCGTTCGGGAACGCTCTTCGCCGTGTAGTCGGTGCCCTTGGCATGAAAATCGGGACGGACTTCCCGAATGATGGCACGCACGTCCTTTTCCGGAAAAACCACGACGGCGTCTACGTCCGCCAGCGCCGCCAGAATCTCCGCGCGTTCTTCGGCGGGCATCACGGGCCGCCCTTCTCCTTTCAGCGCGCGCACGGAAGCATCGTCGTTCACCGCGACAATCAGTTTGCCGCCAAGTTCCCGCGCGGCGTGCAGGTAACGCACATGGCCGACGTGCAGCAGGTCGAAGCATCCGTTGGCTAGGGTGATGTGCTCGCCCACGCGCCGCCAGTCCGCCACACGCAGTTGCAGGTCGGCGCGCGAAACAATCTTCCAATGGAGTGATGTGTTCAATGAATCTCGATTTATGCTTAGATTACTGTATGGAAGCAGGGCTCCGCCCCGCTTGGACGGGGCAGAGCCCCGTCCCCACACTCTAATGTTCGCGAACTAATGCTCGCGGGCCACCGGCGGCGTCTTTTCCAGCGCCTCCAACAATTCCTGCTGACTGACCGTGGCCGTGCCGCGTTTCATGACCACGATGCCGCCCGCGTAGTTCGCCAGATATGCGGCCTCTTCGGCGGTTGCGCCCGCAGCCAAGGCAGCGGTAAACGTCGCGATGACGGTATCGCCGGCGCCGGTTACGTCGGTGACCGCATCGCCGCCATAGATCGGAATATCCACCGGCTTGTGGCGGCGCGGGAAAACCACCATGCCATCCTTGCCGCGCGTGATTACGAGCGATTCCAGATTCATCGTGCCTGCGATCTGATCGCCGGCGGCCAGAAGGCGCTCCCAGTCGTTGTCTTTGCCGGTGCCGATGCGGATGCCGAGAGCCGCTTCCACCTCGGACTCATTCGGCGTGGCCGCCGTGATGCCAGTGAACTCGAGCATGCGATAACGCGAGTCGAGCGTTACGGGGACCTTGTCGATCCCGCGCTTTTCCCGAATCACATTCAGCAGGGTTGGCGTGGCCGCGCCGTATCCATAGTCGGAAACCAGCAGCGCATCGGAGGCCCGGGCGTATTCGCGGGCGCTCAACACGAGCTCGCGCCGCAAATGCGAATTGGGGCCTTCGGCGGGCTCGTGGTCGAGGCGTACGACCTGTTGCCCGGCGGTGTGCGCGAAGCCGGCCAGGATGCGCGTCTTGGTCACGGTGGTGTAGCTCTTGTCTTTCAAAACACCGCTGACCGGAATGCGTTTGTGGCGGAAAGCGCGCAGCAACTGCTTGCCCGGCTCGTCGTCGCCCACCATCCCAACCGGCAACACGTTCACTCCGAGGTCGGCAAGGTTGCAGACGGCATTGGCGCCGCCGCCAGGAACCACGGTGCGATCGCGGTGCTTCAAAATCAGCACGGGCGCTTCGCGCGAGACGCGAGAAATCTCGCCGAACACGAACTCGTCGGCAACCAGGTCCGCGAGCACGGTGATCGTGAGCTTGGGAAAAGATTCGACGATCTTTCGTAGTCGGCCGTTTTCTTTAATATGTTTTGTCATCAATCTATTGGGTCAAGGGTGTACCACAAGATTTTCTCACGAGCGGGGCTTCCGTTCCCTGATTCTCGCGAAAATGGTCCCCGTCAAAATGGCATCCACAACGTCTGTGGGATGGTCGAGCGTAAGTCTGAGTGTGGCGACGGCGAGTGGTTCGAGGCAGTGCCGCTCAGGGGCGAGATTGATAGCATCTTTTTCCGTTGTCAGGAACCCGCCAGAGTCCAGTTTAATGCGCGCGCTGATGAGGGCCTGAATGTCATCCAAGTCGTAAGCATGGTGGTCGCTATACGTGACTTCCGCCGCAGGAGTGATTCCGGCGGCGCGCACCTGGGCGAAAAACTGCTCGGGGCGTGCGATGCCGCAGAAGACAATCGGTGAAAAGGGCGCGGGAGGCAGGTCCGGCAAAACGAGCTCGCGCTTGATTCGCCAGATCGGTTTTTGCGACAGCGCCGGATGATCCATCGTCAAGCTTGCGGGCAGCACGACTGCGTCCGCGCGTTGCAGCGACGACAGCGGCTCGCGCAGCCGCCCCGAGGGCAGCAACCGGTCGTCGAAGTCGCGCTCCGTCATCAGCACGATGTCGAAGTCGCGCGCCAGAGAACGGTGCTGAAAGCCGTCGTCGAGGATGTGCAATTGCGGCTGGAATTTCCGCTCGGCGACTCGGCCTGCCGTATAGCGGTTTTCACCGACGATCACCGGAACCCCCAGCCGCCGCGCGATCAGCAGCGGCTCGTCGCCGAAATCGGCGGCGTTGCCATCGGGATCGACTACGAGAACGCCGCGAGTTTTGCGGCCGTATCCGCGCGAGAGCACGTCGAAGCGGATGCCGCGCGCCTGCAGCAGTTCGCCGAGCGCAATCACGAATGGAGTCTTGCCCGAACCGCCCACCGACAGATTCCCGACGCTGACCACGGGCTGCTCCAGCCGCCGCGACGAGAGCACGCCGCGATCGAACAGCGTGTTTCGCAGAGCGGTGGCGGCACCGTAAAGTCCAGTGAGCGGATTCACGATGAAACTCCCATGAGTTGGAGCAGCGCCGAGACGGTCCTGGCCGTGGCGCCGCGCTGCGATTCGAGCGCCCCGAGCGCGTTCCGGCCGAGCGTAGCGCGTTCGTCGCCGTTCTCGATCAGCTCCATGAAAACCAGCGGCAGATCCGGCCAGTCCAACGATGCGCACCGCATTGCGGCTGGCAAAAAAATTGACGACATCGCGAAAATTCTCGTAGTGGTTGCCGGTGACGATGGGAACGCCGTAGAGTGCGGGTTCAAGAATGTTGTGTCCGCCGCGCGGCACGAGACTCCCGCCGACGAACGCGACCGTGGCCAACGAATAGAGCGCGGCCAACTCCCCGATACTATCGACCAGAAACACGCCGCCAGCCAGAAGTTCGCCGCTCCCATGCTCGTAACTCCACAAAGAACGCCGCCACATGCGGAAGCCAAGTTTCTCGACGAACTCGGCGACCTCCGCAAACCGCTCCGGATGGCGCGGCGCAAGAATCATTACGGCCTTGGGATGATTGGCCAGAATGTTGCGAAACGCAGAAAGCAGCGGACCTTCTTCGCCTTCGAGCGTGCTGCCACACACCAGAATCGGCCCCGCTCCGGAGTGGCTGAAGCTCTCGCGAAGACTCGTCAACAATCTCCGGCGATGGCGGTGGCGCCACATCGAATTTCAGATTGCCAGCCACCGTGATTTTCGATTCCGCCGCGCCAATTTCGATCAGCCGCTGCCGGTCCTCTTCTGTCTGGGCCAAAAAAATATCGACGTTGCCGAGTGTCTTCTCGAGCAATCGGGGAAGCCAGAAGCGGAACCGCTTGTAGCCGGGAAGCGAGCGGTCGGAAATGCGGCAGTTGATTACGGCGATGCGAGCCCCGCTGCGCTTGGCCAGCCGCAGGAAATTCGGCCAGAATTCAGTTTCGGCGACGACCACGAGTTCCGGACGCAGCGCGTCGAGGTAGGGCCGGATGGCGAAGGCGAAGTCCAGGGGAAAGTAGAACACGTTCTCCGCGCCGAACCGCTGCGCGGCGAGTTTCTGTCCTGTGCTGGTGGTCGTCGAAATCACCACGCGATGGGACGGGAATTTCTCTTGCAGCGCCGTGACGACCGCGCTTGAAGCCACAACTTCGCCCACCGAAACCGCGTGAACCCAGATTGCAGGTTTCTCGCCGCGACCAGCCAGAGCAGGCGGAACCGCGCCGAACCTCTGGCGCAAGCCCGCCCGATACTTGCCGTGCCGCATCATCCGCAGCAGCCAGTAGGGCAGCGTCAGCACCAGAAACAAAGCGAGCAGCGCACTGTAGAGCGCGTACATGAAGGAAGTCCCATTCTAAATGGGGAGGCAAAATCCGATCTTCGATCGGGACAAGACATCACGGCTCGCGCTAACGGCATCCTATAATTTGGCATCCTATAATTCACGTATGCACAATGCAGGTTTGCAAGAATCGCCTCGCACGCCGATGCCGCCAGCCCCGCGTCTGATGGCGGTCTGCGCTTTTGTGCTTGTCTGCTGCCTTTGCGCGATTGCGGCCAAAGAGTTTGCCATGCCCGCGGCGCAGCCTGCCCGCACCTACCCGGCGCACGACGACCACCCCATGGAAAAAGTTGCGGTCGCAGTCGATCCGTACGACCTGGAGGACAAAGCTTCGATCTTCAGCGTCAACTACCGCAATTACGGTTTTTTGCCGGTCTTCTTCGTTATCACGAATGACGGCGATCAGCCCATCTCGCTCGCCGGCATGAAGGCCCAGTTGAATACCAAAGATCGCAGCAAGCTTTCCCCCGCGACCATGGACGATCTCGTGCGCCGGCTCTCGCATCCTTCGCGGACCGACATTCCGTTGCCGATTCCGCTGCCCAAGAAAGAAGTCAAAGGCGGCGTGAGCCGCAAGACGTGGGACGAAATCGAGCAGGCGCAGTTTGGCGCCAAGGCGGTGGAGCCGCACTCCACGGCGCGCGGTTTTTTGTTTTTCGATGTCTCCGACATCTCGAATCCGCTGGCCGGCGCCAGCTTCTACCTGATGGGAGTGCGCGACGCGAAAGGCAATGAGCTGATGTATTTCGAAATCCCGATGGAGAAGTACTTGAACGCGCCGGAAGCGAAGCGACCGTAAGTGATGGAAGCGGGGCTCCGCCCCGCTCGGACGGGGCAAAGCCCGGCGTCTCCACACAGCCAGCTATAATTTCTTGCTATGGCGACCACTCCAGCCCTTTCCGAAGACCTCCTCGCGAAATACGAGCCTGTCATCGGACTCGAAGTCCACGTACAACTGCTGACCGCGTCGAAAATCTTTTGCTCCTGCTCGACTCGCTTTGGCGATCCTCCGAACACCAATGTGTGCCCGGTGTGTCTGGGACTTCCGGGGGCCTTGCCGGTGCTGAACCGGAAGGCCGTGGATTTCGCGGCCCTGGCGGCGATGGCTTTGCAGTGCCGCGTCAACGAAGTTTCCATCTTTGCGCGGAAAAACTATTTTTATCCCGACCTGCCGAAGGGCTATCAGATTTCGCAGTTTGACAAGCCCTTGGCGGAGTTCGGATTCATCGAAATCGATCTGAACGAAACTAAGAAGAACGGCGGCAAAAAGAAAATCGGCATCACCCGCCTGCACCTGGAAGAAGACGCGGGCAAGAGCCTGCACGAAGGCTTTGCCGACTCCGCCCACAAGACCGCCATCGACCTGAACCGCACCGGCGTGCCCCTGGCCGAGATCGTCAGCGAGCCCGACATGCGCTCGCCAGAGGAAGCTTACGAGTACCTCACGCGGCTCAAGGAAATCATCCTCTACACCGGCGTCAGCGACTGCAACATGGAAGAAGGTTCGCTGCGCTGCGACGCCAACATCAGCGTGCGGCCCGCGGACAAAAAGAATTCGGCACGAAAACCGAGATCAAGAACGTCAACTCGTTTCGCTTCGTCAAGCAGGCGCTGGAGTACGAGATCGAGCGCCAGATCGAGGTCCTCGAATCCGGCGGCAAGATCACCCAGGAATCGCGCCTTTACAACGCGGACGAAGGCAAGACTTACGGCATGCGCTCGAAAGAGCAGGCGCACGACTACCGGTATTTTCCCGAGCCCGATTTGCTTCCGCTGGTAGTCGATGAAAAATGGCAAGCCGCAATCCGCGCCAGCCTGCCCGAGCTGCCGGAAGCGCGCCGCCAGCGCATGATGAAGGAGTACGGCATCACCGCGGGCGACGCTCACACGCTGACGCTGACGCGAGCGATGGCCGATCAGTTCGAGTCCGCAGCCCGCACGGCAAAGAATCCCAAGCGCGTCGCCAACCTGGTACAGAGCGAATTGCTGGGACGCCTGAAAGCGCAGGGCCTCGAACTCGAGCAGTCGCCCATTTCGATGGCTGGAGTCGCGGCCTCGGCCGATCTGGTCGAGTCGGGCGCAATTTCCGGCAAAATGCTGAAAGATCTTTACGACCTCTGCTTCGAACGCAAGCAGGACTTTCCCGCCGTTTATGAAGCGGAGGGACGCCCCGAGCAGTCGCGCGACACGTCGGCGCTGGAGAAACTCGCCGATGAATTGATCGCCGCGAATCCCAAGCAGGTGGAGCAATATCGCGCGGGCAAGAAAACCATGATCGGATTCTTCGTGGGCCAGGTGATGAAGGCCTCGAAGGGGCAAGCCAATCCCCAGTTGGTGAACGAAGTCTTGACCAAGAAGCTGGAAGGGTAGAGACTCTGATTTCCTGTAGAGACGCGGCTTGCCGCGGCTCTACAGGAAATATTATTTTAGGGGCCGACTGGCTGCCCTACTTCGCCGCTCCCGCATCCTTCAGTACTTCTTCCGCATAGTAATTCGTGACTTTGGCGTCGTCGCGCAGGCTCTCGTAGTACGCCGCTTTCAATAACTGCTCCCGCCGGTCGCGCAATTGCTGGCGGATGGCCTGCTGCACCCGCGGATCGTTCAAGTCCCTCTGGCCCGCCGGTTCCTTCGCAATCAGCTTCACGATCATGTAAGCGGCGGGCTGATGATTGGCTGGATTGACCATGGGAATCACCGGCGTGTATTGCCCCGGCTTGAGTTTCATCACCGCGCTTCGCGCGTTGCCGGATCGGCGTTCTTCGTAGCGCGGATTCGGGAGCCATTCCCAAATCGCCGCCGTTGTTGCTGGTCTCCGGGTCTTCGGAATAATTCATGGCCAGCGTGGCGAAGTCGTCGCCGCTATCGAGGCGGTTGGCGATCATCTGGATTTTCTTGCGCGCCTCGGCATCGTTCTGCGCCTTGCTGTTCTGCAAATTGTGCACCTGGGCGTTGGCCATTCCAGAAACCATGATTTTCGCCAAATGGTACTGCGCTTCGATCAGGTTGAACTCCGCCTTGTGCTCGTTGTAGTAGCTGGAAACGTCCTGGTCGGTGATGTTGATGCGCGAGGTGATTTCCTTGTTCAACACCTTGTCGCGGGTGAGCGAGCGCCGCAAGTCGCGCTTGAAATCGTCGACCGAGATCTTTTTGTCCTGCAGGCGCTTGTTGAATTCTTCGGCGGTGTAGGGCGACTTGATTTCGTTCAGTTTGCGGTCCACTTCTTCGTCCGTCGCCAGCAGTCCAAGCTTCTCCGCGCGCTGCATCAGGATTTCCGTTTCGATCAGCTCATTCAGAATGCTCAGCCGCAGGCTCACCGCCTGCTCGCCCGCCGGCTGCTGATCGGAGCCCGCCGTCTGGTTGGCGTAATACTTGTCGACTTCGCTGCGATAAATCTTCCGCCCATTGACCGAAGCCATGACGTCGCCGCCGCTGCTGTTGCGGTTGCAAGCCGATGCCCCAATCAACAGAAACGCGGCGGCCATCGCCAGCGCCCACTCGTTCCAAGCAGTTACGATTTTTCAAGTTCTTCCCTCCACCACAATGATTGGCAATTTGTAATTGGCAATTTTGGTGCCGCAGTGTCGCCGGGTCTTCAATCACGAATTGCAAATTACAAATCGCAAATTCATTGCTTGTGCTCCGGAGGCGCGACGCCGGCATCCTTCAGCGCCTGGTCGAGCGCGAGCCGCACATCATCCGCAGGCACGGCCCCATCCAGTTTCTGTCCATTGATAAACATCACCGGAGTCGACTCCACTCCAATGCTGTCTCCTTCGCGCATGGAGGCGCGCACGGCCTTTTCATCCTGGGCCTTGACGCATGCCTGCAACTTCGCCACGTCGAGATTATGCTTCTGGGCCTGCAAAGTGGCCAGCCGGTCGAGTTCCGCATTCCAGCCGTCGCGGCCTTTTTCGCCGCCGACCGCCTGCGGATTGCCGTGCAGGTAATCGGCATAGTCCCAGTAGGCATCGCTGTTTTGCGCGCCCAGGCAATTCGCGTCCACCGCCGCGTGCACCGCCCAGGGGTGCATTTCTTCGAGCGGGTAATCCTTGTAGATGAAAAGCACGCGATCGCCGTATTCCTTGAACAGCCCGGGGAAAAGCGTCGCGTGCATGGCGCGAACAGAACGGGCACTCGAAATCGTCATAGTTGACGACCGTCACCTTGGCATCTTTGTTGCCGCGCGTTGGACGCCCGCTGACGTCGATCTTCTTCATGATCGCAGCGTACGGATCGCTGGTCAGATCGAACTTGGATATGCGCACCAGCGTCTTGTGGTCGTGGGAGAGCAGGAACTCGAAGTCCTGTTTTTTATCGAGCCTGGCAAACGTGACCGTCAGCGCGTCATAGTTCGCAAACTCACTCGGCCGGAGCGTCCCCACCATCACCCTCACGTCGGGTGGGAGGGAATACTGCGCCCGCACCTGCCGCTCGATCGCACGCGCGATATCCGAAGAAGGAGAAGGCGATTGGGCCGAGCAGCCCAGACAGATCAGCAAAAGAACCACAAACGCGCGTCGCACAATCATGAGTCGAAACCCCTGAACATGAGCAAGCCGTTTGATTATCTCATGGCAGCGAGACCCACGCAGGTGACACGCTCCTACTCTGTAGAGACGCAGCAATCCACGTCTCTACAGAAGGTAAATTCAGGCGCACCCACGCAACAATTCTTCCGTGGTCAGCAACTGATTCATCGAGCCGGAGCGGAATCCCTCCAAATCGAGGGTGACGAATTTGAATCCCAGCGCTTTGAACACGGCGGTAAACTCGCGGGCCATCTCGGCGGTCAAAGCGCGGGGAAGTTCTTCGTGCGCAATCTCAATGCGCACGAGTTCTCCGTGATGGCGCACGCGGAATTGCCGGAACCCCAGGGCCCGCAGCGCGTCTTCTCCGCGCTCGATCACGCTCAGCGCTTCGGGCGTAACCGCGCGTCCATATTCCAGGCGCGAGGAAAGACAGGCGGAGGCCGGCTTGTCCCACACCCGCAAGTCCGCCTGCCGCGCCAGTTCCCGGATTTCAGTTTTGTTCAGTCCCGCTTCGAGCAGCGGGGCCAGAACATGGTGCTGGCGCGCGGCCTGCTGTCCGGGACGAAAATCGCCCTCGTCGTCGGCGTTGACTCCGTAGGCGATAGCGTCGAATCCGCGGGCCTCGCGGTAGCGTTCGAGGACTGTGAACAGTTCGTCCTTGCAGTGAAAACAACGCATGGCATCGTTGCGGATGTACGCGGGATTTTCCAGTTCCTGCGTTTCCACAACCTCGACCGGAATTTTGTATTCGCGCGCAAAGGCGAGCGCGTCTTCGAGATGAGTCCGTGCCAGGCTGGGGGAATCGGCAATCACGGCGAGCATTTGCCCGCCCAGCGCTTCGTGCGCCATCCAGGCAAGAAAAGCGGAGTCCACGCCCCCCGAGTAAGCCACGATCAGGCGAGCGCGGCTGGCGAGAATCTGGCGCAGGCGCTCAGCCTTATGTTCGAGTGCGGACGCAGTGTTCACGATCTTCAATTCTATTGGAATGGCAAGCGCCCTGCATGATTGTTGTACCCGCTCGTGGAGGGACGGGCGAGGACGCCCGGCTCTCCACCGGCAAGCGCTAGTAAAGCCGCTCCTGTCGTTTAAGATTGCCGAACGTCCCAATGTTTGCCAGCGTAAACGTGAACCGATACTCATTCTCGTTACGCACCGCTCCCAGCGCAAATCGCCGGTACTCCAGATTCAGGCCGCAACAGTCCCAGGTGTAGCTCGTCTGCGCCGTCGCATACTGCAGCGATCCATTGTCCGCGTCAAAACCAAAGCTGGTGGCGGCGCTCAAGCCACGCTTGTTGAGTTGGCCGTAGCCAAACAACACCCGAAACTGGTGGAAATCGCTCGCGCTTTGCGACGTCGTTGTCGTTCCCGCTGCAGTGTCAATCACGCGCAGAAAGGCATCGCCTCCGCCAATGGTAAATGGGCCGTAGTGGTAGTTCACCAGCGCCGTGCTGGAATTAATTTGGCTGGTCTTGACGTCGTAGTCCAGGTCCCACTCGGTGTTGGTGCGCGGGCTGGTTTCGATGCGCAAGCGAGAAATGAGTGGAGCGAAGCGCCGCGCTTCATTCAGAAACGCGATGCCCGTGAAATTCGCGGTCGTCGTGAATACGTTGCGCTGCCCTGCCACCAGCGCATTGCCAAACGTGGGATCGAAGAAATACTTCTGCCCAATTTCCCAACTCAAGATCTCCCTCGGGCCAGAGGCGCACGGTACGGCGTCGGGGTTCGGAGGCAGTTCCCACGGAACCGCACCAACCTGCGGAACGCCGCCGATGGTAAGTGTGCTCATGGACTGCGGACCGCAATCCTTAACATTCGGATCCACGTACTTGGCGTAAAGACGATTCACCAGCGAGTACTCGACTTCATTGGTGTTGGTCAGCACGTCGGTGGCATCGAAACGCAGAATGTTGGAGAAGTTATTGATGCCAGTTACGTAGTCGTAGCGCATGCGCGGTTCAATCACGTGCTTCCATTTGCGTCCGAGCCAGGGACGATCGAAGATCCGCGACAACGCCGGCGGGCGCAACTCAAACGAAGTTTCCAGCGACTTGCGATTCAGAAGGTCGTCAGCAGATCTTCCCGTCGCAGCGGCCAATGTTGCGTCGTACTGCTCCGTGTAAAACGTGTCCCGTAATGTAAGCGCGGGACGAAACGACCATCCTTGCCATTGCACCGGCATCGTCAGCGACGGCGCCAGATCGAACCTGCCCACCAGAGGGCCGGTGCGGAACGCACCCTGCGAACCTTCGCCCGTCTCGCGCCGCTGCAAGCCCTCGGCCGCGCTCTCGAACGACCAGTAAAGCGGCGTATTTCCCAGCTCCCGCTCCTCTCCAGAGACGAAAAAGCTTGGCGTGTGCAGAATCCGGACCAGCTCCGTCTGCGTAATGAACGTGGGGCAAGCGCTCGAGTTCGTTTGCGCCGCCGTTGCCGGTGACGGTGGCGGAACGCAAACCTCGAAGTTCTGATAGCGTTCCGCCAATGCGTTGAAGTGAAATCCGTTGGTCGTATTGGAGAGGAAAATCTGCGACCTCACTTCCGAATCGATCGCCTGGGTGTACACATCGGTGAACGCGATGCGGAATACGAACGAACTCAAATAATCCACATTCGCAACGCCGCGGAAGTTCCCGAAAGAACGCTCGGCCATAAAGCGCGCGTCCTCGCCGCCTTGGTCCTGCGGCTCGTGCCACTGCCGATGCCGCGGTCCACCATTCCCTCATAGTTGAAGAAGACGTAAGAATTGTCGTTTGGACGAGCGCGGAAATCCGCGCGTTCGAACCAACCGCGTTTCGAATAGTAGTCGGTGCCCAAAGTGGCGTCCATGCTGCGATTCAAAACCCAGTACACGGATTCACCGGCAATCTTACCTTTGGTGGAGGAGTTGCCGATACTCGGGATCAACAGCCCGGTCTGGCGCTGCTCTTTCTGGACTGGGAGCTCCATAAATGGGAAATAAAACACCGGTATGCCCATCAGCCGGAAATCGCTGTTGTGGATTTTGGCGGTGCCATCCACATCCACCGAAATGCGTCTGGCGTTGAATTGCCACTTCGGCCGCGGCAGCTCGCAGGTGGTGACCGATCCCTGCCGCACTAGGTAGTGGTCGGGCCCGTGTTTCTCGACAATCTTTCCGGTAAAGGCAAACGGATTGGATGTGGTGAGCAGGTAGAGAGATTTCCGCATCTGCAATCCCACCGTGCCGATCACGCTATAGAACGTTCCGATTTGCGTACGGATGTTGTACGTGCCGTGGCTGGCCTCGACGTGCTCGTCGTAAGGGCCACCGTCCAGCATGACGTGGCCCTCCAGTTCGCTGTCTCCCGTGTCCGCGTTGTAGGTGACTTGATCCGCGCGCAAGATGTAGGTGCGATAGTCGATTTCCACCGCGCCACGCAGGTGATAGATGGATCCGTCTTTCTCCTGTTGCACTGCCCGGATCGTAACTTCTTCTTCCGTCTGCCCGGCCGGAGCTGCTGGTGGAACCGAGGCCGTCGCAGGGGCGCTCGCAGGACTAGAGATCGTTGCGGCGGCAGGGGGTAGCGTCTGGCTGGTTACTATCCCGTGTGCGAGAAGCAGATGACACAGCAATACGATCGTGATAAAGATTCGAGAGCGGGTGATCATTAATGAATGACCATTAGCGGGTGATCTGCCAGCGCGCGTGCGCTCCGCCAGCCGGTTTGCCAACGGGAACCAACTGACCTTAGCACGCGAGCGGCAGGCGAAGCAAAGCTGCGCATTGTAGTGGTCTCCGGAAGTTGTGCCGGGCCGGGCTCTGGCTGCTGGCATTCTTCGTGACTTGCTTACGATGACTTAATTCACAACCACCGGATTGATACCGGATGGGTGACGACTGGACTCATGACGAAATGACAAAGGGATGGACAAACCGTACGGCCGGTGGCGACCACGCCATACAGGATCACACCTATGCCGCCGATGCCATCGGGCCGGTGCTTGGCGTTGCCGCTGCTATAACTGCGGTCGCGGACCCGAACATGAGTCCGAACGTCTGTCCCAACATTTCTCCAAACACCGATCCGAACGCCGTTGACCCGAACACCGATTCCTGGCGCGTCGAGGTTGCCGCCCGCGTCCAACGCTATCGCACGCGGCGCAAGCCCCGGACTCCGCGCTATCCATCGCTCCTCTTGCCTTTTGATGCGCCCGAGACCTGGTTCCATCCCGCGCCGTCAACTGATTCAACAGGAGCCGGTTCGGCAGGAACTGGATCGGCGGCAATTGCGGCTGCGCGACCCAGTCAAGACTTTGCCTTCGATACCGATGAAGAACCGGCGGCAGCCGGCGCGGCAATCCTCGCGGAACCTTGCCCGACGCAAGAGCGCCAGACTCTGGAGCGCCACATATCGGAGCGAGGCCCAGGTCAATATCCAGAGCCGGCCCTGGAGCCATCCGCCAAGGTCATCGAGTTCCCGCGTTGCGCCGCAATTCCGGTTTTTCGCCGCAGCGAACTGGCCGATCCCGTCTTCGATCATGATCGTCCGCGCATCGTGGAAGCCCCGGAGATTCTGCCGCCGCCTCCCGCATTGGGTGGAATTACGATCGAACCCGCTCACCAAGAACCGGCAGACAAGCGAGTCAACTTTCCCGCCGCATTCCCATCGGCATCGATCGCCCGGCGCGCGCTGGCTGCGTTCGTGGATGGCGTTATTTTGGCAATGGCCCTGGCTGGCTTTGCCGCAATTGTTCTTCGTCTGAATCCCAGCTTGAACCCGGTTCGCGGACCGCTCCCCATGCTCGCCGGGGCGCTCGGCCTGATCGCAGTCCTGCTCTGGGCGGTGTACGAATTTTTGTTTGTGGTGTACACCGGCTCGACTCCCGGACTTCGCGCCGCCCGTCTGCGCCTGGCAGCGTTTGACGGCTCGCCGCTCCATCGTCGCGTGCGCTGCTGGCGCGTGCTGGCGTCGTTTCTCTGCGCATTTTCCGCCGGACTCGGCTATCTCTGGTGCGTCCTCGACCAGGACGGACTGTGCTGGCACGACCGCATCACCCGCACTTACGTCCAAGCAGAGCGTCGCGCAGAACAAGAAAAACCCCGGCCGTCGAACGACCAGGGCGTAAGCATTACTAAGTTGGACTAACTCGCCGCTGGCGTGTGCGGCTGTCGTTCGCACTTATTGCCGCAGCAGCCCGTGGCGGTCTTGTCGCCCTTGGCCTCGCCGCAGCACTTGGCGTCTGTGCAGCAGCCGTTCTTCTTGCATTCCGTCATCGCCGCTTTCATGTCTTTACTATCGCAGCAGGATTTGCCATCTTTCATTTCACACTTGTCCTTGCTGCAACAGGCTACGGCATCCTTGGCATCGGCTGCGGCGTGATGGCAGCAACCTTTGCCGTCTTTCATGCCGGCCATATTGTGATGACAGCACCCCTTGGCTTGCGGGGCCGGTGTCGAGTTCGGTGTCGCTGGAGCCGTCGGCATCTCCTGCGCCCAGCCCACCAGCGACAGGGCAAGGATGAGGAACAAAGCGAACATTCTGAATTTCATAAGATCTCCTTAAAACAAGTTATGAGAACAGTTGAGGCGTGCGGCCAGTCTTACGACCGCGGGGAAAAGTTCTCAGTTCAAAGTAAGAACCGTAGAACGTGAGTTCTACTGAGAACTGAGAACCGGGAACTAAGGAAAGAGTTTAGACGCGGAGGACCATTCCCAACAGGCTTGGAGGAGAACCAAGCGCAATCGCAGCCACATGAGAAACGTGCGACTCCGTATCCGAAGCCGGGTTGAGGTCGGCCATCTCGGCAGGGGAAATTTCTTGCGAAACGCTGACACTTACGGGTGCGGGTATGCTCTGCGGGCCTTGCTGAAAGCAACAGCGATGCCGGTCCTGGCACGGCAGACCGCTGGCGGCGAACCCCCGCAGAGACGCATCCGCAGTCTTACCAAGCCCTGGGCAGCACGGAAGTCCAGCGGGCATGGTGTGGTCGTGAGCAGCCTTGTGATCGGACATTTCACGCGCTGGATGCACATGCCAGACATGCATGACGAACATCGGCGCCAGTGCCATCTCTGTCCAAGCCACCATGACCACAAGCACCGCCGCCGCAATGGACCTCTTCATCATGCTGTTTTAGTGTGGCAGATCGAGAGCAGCCACAATGTGATAGTAGTCACATCCGAGTGTGATTGCAACGAACAAGACGAACAGTAGGACTATCCCACCAGATTTTCCAACGCCGCTCGCGTCGCTGGCACGTGTTGGCGTTGTTTCTCCCCGCATTTTCCGCTGGGCTCGGCTATCTCTAGTGCGTCCTCAATCAGGACATTATGCTGGCACGACCGCATCACCCGCACTTACGTCCAATCCGCAGCGCCAGCAGAATAGAGCTTGCGCGACGACTGATTCGCGTGGGGACGGCCGCCCTCGACCGTCCGAGCCGACCGCATCTCCGTAGCTGCTAGGCCGAGTTTCTGTGGGTCCTATTGCAGGGTCGTGGATTGTGGAGGCTGTGGGTGGGCACCAATGTGGTAGCGCTTGAGTTTGCGATAAAGGGTGGCGCGGCTGATGCCTAGCATCTTGCCAGCTTGGGCCTTGTCTCCTTTGACCTGAGAAAAGACGCGCTCGATGGTGGCGCGCTCGATATCTTCCAAATCGGTAGCACGGAGGTCGGTCTGGGGGTTGGCGGGTTCCGAAGAAGCGAACGCCGGGATTTGGACTTCCGCGCGGGCGATCGCAGGGGGAAGATCGTTGACTTCGATAATGCGCTGATCGCCGAGAGCTACAGCGCGTTCAAGGCAATTTTCCAGTTCACGGACGTTGCCGGGCCAGTCGTAGGCAAGCAGGGCCTGCATGGCGTTGGCGGAGAGATGAA
This sequence comes from uncultured Acidobacteriaceae bacterium, assembly GCA_963827765.1. Lineage (GTDB taxonomy): Bacteria > Acidobacteriota > Terriglobia > Terriglobales > Acidobacteriaceae > Acidiflorens. The sequence continues at coordinate 1,194,532 of CAWHBX010000002.1, read as the reverse complement.
CACCGCGCCCGGGAGCGAGGCGATCAAGAAACCACGCCGCCAGGATGGGAATATCGGAACGGCGCTCACGCAGAGGAGGCAGAGAAATGGCGACGACATTGAGGCGGAAATAGAGGTCCTTGCGGAAAGTCCCTTTTTTATATTCTTCGTCGAGATCGCGATTGGTGGCGGCCATGATGCGCACGTCGAGCTTGAGCTTATGATTGCTGCCCACGGGACGGACTTCCTTGTCCTGGAGAAAGCGCAGGAGCTTGGCTTGCATCTCCAAAGGAAGTTCTCCAATCTCGTCGAAAAAAATGGTTCCCGTATCGGCGGATTGCAGCAAGCCGGACTTGGAGCGAAGAGCGCCGGTGAAAGCGCCTTTTTCGTAGCCGAACAATTCGCTTTCGATGAGGGTGGGGACGAGCGATCCGCAATCGACGGCGACAAAGGGGCGGTTGGCCATGGATCCGCGGAAGTGCAGGGCGCGGGCGACGAGTTCTTTGCCGGTCCCGCTTTCACCGGAAATCAGGACGGGGGTGCGAGTGTCTTTGAGGCGGGAGATGAGGCGAAGGACATTCTGAATGCCGGTGGAATTGCCGATGATGCCGTGCAGCGAGGTCTCGGTTTCGGAGCGTTCGCGGAGGTAGAGATTTTCTTCGACGAGGCGGACCTTGTCGGCCATGCGGCGGAGGAAGAGGCGAAGTTCATCGAGTGGAACAAAGGGCTTGGCAATGTAATCGTAGGCCCCGAGCTTCATGGCCTGCACCGCGGTTTCCACCGATCCGTGTCCGGTCATGACGGCAACTTCGATGCGGGGATGAGCGCGCTTGGCCTGCTCCAGAAATTCGAGGCCGGACATGCGGGGCATGACCATGTCGGTGAGGATCATGTGGACGGGCTGTTCGTCGAGCAGGGCGAGGGCGGCGTGGGCGCTCTCGGCTTCGAGGCAGGTGAAGCCGAGCGACTCGCCGACAGTCATGCAGAGGCGGCGGATGGTTTGTTCGTCGTCAACAATGAGCAAGCGGATGCGGAAATCGTCCTTCGGCAAATTCGGCTTCGTCAAGTTCTGTGTCGTCACATTCTGAGTCATGAGGCGGCCCTGCCCATGGTCTGCTCGACCACGGAAATGAATTCATGGACGCGAAACGGCTTTTCCACGCAGGGCGCGCCGGTGCGGCGGAGCGTGGCAGCGGTTTCCTCGTTGGCGATATCGCCGGTGATGAAAACCAGGCGGGAGGCGAGTTCAGGACGATTGGCGGCGATCCAGGCGTGGACCTGGGCGCCGTCGACGCCTCCGGGAGTGCGCATGTCGGAGACGACGCCGTGAAAATTGCCGGCCTCGAGCAGACGCAGTGCATCGGCGCCGGATTCGGTGGAAAGGACGGAATATCCGCGGCCCTCGAGGACGGCGCGCACTAGGGCCATGACGGCGGGTTCGTCCTCAATCAAAAGCACGGGCGCGGCAGCGGGGTTAATTTCAGGTTTGCGTCATTGGGGATGGACTCCTGCAACGGCTCCAAAGGATGCCACCTCGGGTACGCCCGGGAGACGGACGATAAAGGTCGCTCCTTCAGAGTCCAGGTTGTTATGACAGATAATTTCTCCGCCATGTTCGCGGACAATGCCATAGCAAATACTGAGGCCCAGACCAGTGCCCTTGCCCACGTCCTTGGTGGTATAGAAAGGATCGAAAATGCGCGCGGGATCGGCGATACCCGGACCGTTATCGCGGAAAGAAATTTCGACATAAGACGCCGGAGCGGGAGCTCATGATCTCAATGCGGGCGGGCCGCGAGGTTTCGCGGACGGCGTCGTAGGCGTTGTTGAGGATGTTGAGAAAGACCTGCTGGAGCTGGTGGGAATCTCCAACGACCTGGGGCATGGACTCGTCGAAGCGTTCGACCACCTGAATGCCGTGGCTGGTGAAATCGTAAGAGCGTAAGTGCACGGTGCGTTGCAGGATGGAGTTGAGCTGGACCGGCTGGCGCTGCGGCGGCATCTGGCGGGCAAAGCTGAGCAGGTTTTGCACGATCTGCTTGGTGCGCTGCGCCTCCTGCAAAATCACGCGCAGATCGCGGCGGGCGCTTTCCGGAAGCTCGGGATTTTCCATCAAGAGATCGGTGAATCCGAGGATGGCGGTGAGTGGATTGTTGACTTCGTGGGCGACGCCGGAGACCAACTGACCGACGGCAGCCATTTTCTCGGCGTGCATGAGCTTGGAGCGGAGCAGGGCGGAGTCGGTGACGTCGGTCATGACCACCACGATATTGCTGACGCGGCCATCTTCTCCGCCGATGGGGCTGAGATTGACGGAGAACTGGCCGCTGGCGCCGTCGCCACGCAGCAGAGGCAAATCGAAGTTATCCACTTGCTGGCCGCGGGCGACGGCGGCCAGCGCTTCGCGCAGGGCGGCGCGGCGCGGGGGAGCGCAGAGGTCGGGAAAAGAATGGGCGAGGATCTGGCTCTGTTGAAAGCCGAGACCGCTCCAGCGGCGGTTGGCATAACTGATGACGCCTTCGGTGTCGGTGACCAGAATCAGGCTCTGGGTATGGCTGAGGATTTTGCTGGAGAAATCGCGTTCTTTCTGCAGCTCGGATTGCGAGTGGTGGAGGCCGGTGACATCGAGGATGAGTCCGCGGTACTGCAGGACGGCGCCGGCCTGATCGCGCACCGCGAAACAGTTGATAAAGACGTGGATGGGCGATCCATCCCTGCGCCGGAAAATTTCTTCGTGATTGCGCAGTCCGCCGGGCTGTTCGATCAGCTCTACCAGTTCCTTCCGGCGCTGCGGAGAAAAATAAAGCTGGGTGGGAATGTCGAGCTGAAGGACTTCGTCGCGGCTGCTGTAGCCCAGCATGTGGACGAGCGCGTCGTTGACTTCGACGAAGCGGCCCTGGGGTGTAGAGACGTAAATTCCTTCCTGAATATTGTTGAACAGTTCGCGATAACGGCGCTCGGCTTCGCGGCGGTCGGTGATGTCTTTGAGGACATGCACGGTTTGCCACTGGGCGCTGCTCATCCCCATCGCGCCAACCCCGCGCGATGGGAGCCCCTGGCTGGCGGCATGAATGCGCGAGGTGGAAATCAGGTAAGTGCGTTCGAGGACGGGATGGACATATTCGTCGAGGCCCTCACCGGAGCGGCAGAAGGGACAAGAGTGGGGCGAAGCGGCGGTGGAAAGAGCGTCGAGCGCGCGCATGTTGACGCCGATCAACTGGTCGGGGGCGATGCCGACGAAATCGGCGAGAGAGCGATTGACGCGGAGAATGTTGTGCTGCTGGTCGTGGACGACGATGAAGTCGCCGATGGCATCGAAGACTTCGAGCCAGTGGCGGTTGGCCTGTTCCATGCGGGTGAAGAGACAGGCATTTTCGAGCGCGATGCTGGCATGGCCGACGATGGCGCGGATCAATTGGTGATCTTCGATGGCGGGCGGCGCGCCGCGATCGGCGAGACAAAGAACGCCGACGAGTTCTCCGGAGGAGCCGGCGAGACGGACCAAGGTGCAGTCGGTCCATCCCAAACTGGAGGCGAGAGCGGGTCCCAGGATATCGCTGGCTGGGGCGAAGGCGACATCGGCGGGGTACTTCGGCAGGGCCGCGCTGAGCGCCTGAGTGAAGCGGCGAAGCAGCGGCTTGTCGTTACTCTCAACACCGGCTTCAGAGGCGCCGCACACGAGGACGGTATCGAGTTTCGCCGCAGTCTGAAAAAGGCAGAGGGCTGCGGCGCGGCTGCCGAGCAGGGCGGCGGCGCGCCGAGTGAAGTTGCGCATGAACTCGGGCAGATGCAGCACGGTGTTGAGTTCGAGCGCGATCGAGACCAGGACCTCGGCGCGGCGGCGATGCTCTTCGGATTGGTGCAGGTTGCGGGTCAGTTCGAGGGCGATGGCAACCTGCGCGGCCAGAGCGCGGGCGCGGCGGACGTCTTCGTCGTTAATGGGCCCGGGCTCGATACGGTCGAGCACGCCAAACATCCCGAGCACATCTCCATTTGATCCGAGCAGGGGAACGGCGAGAAGTTGGCGGATTTGGAAAGCGGCGACGAAATCCAAATTCGCGCCCGGAGTTTTCGAGGCATCTTCGGTGAAGAACACATTTTTCTTCTTCAGCGTGCCGGTCGCGACGCCGTCGTAGAACGGGATATCGAGGGGACGGGCCACGCCGTTCTCCACTCCCCAGCGAATGTGGAAGGTGTCCGCTTCGAGGAGCCCGATGACGCAGCGCTGGAAGCCGAGGAAACTGGCGGCGCGGACGACCGAGGTCTGCATGAACTCGTCGAGTTTTCCGGCGGAACCGAGTTCGAACGAAATCTCGAGAATTTCGTGGAGTTCGCAGGCCTGGGCGCGGGCCATGCCGTACAACTCGGCGTTGGCGATGGCGACGGCGCCAAATCCAGCCAGAGCTGAAACCAGGGTTTTGTCTTCCTGGGTGAACGGGGTGGAGAGACGGGGATAAACGAGAATTGCGCCGTGGGAGCGCGAGGTGCGAAAGGGCACGGCGATGAGAACTCCGGGCGGCGAGTCGTCTCCGAAATGAGAAGCGCCGTCGATGCTCACCGTAATGCGCTCGCCGGCGGCGACGGCGCGGGTGGCGATCTCGAACGACGAGCGCAGGTCGTTCTGCTCAAAGCGCGAGCGGATGGAGATGGCGAGTTTAGGGGCCTCGGTCGAGACCGCCTGCAAGTGGAACAGTTTCTCCGGTTGGATCTTCTCTGGTTGGACCTTCTCCTGTTGAAGAAAGACGAGCACGGCCGGCGAATGCAACAGCACGCGGAGGCGGTCGGCGATATTCTCCATCACGGATGCGTTGTCGGGCAAGCCATGGAGCGCGGTGGCAGCCTCAATCAGAAGGCTGGCGCGACGGTGCTCTTCGCGGGAAAGCTGGTTCAAGCGCAGGGCTTCGAGGGCGGTCGCGAGCTGGGCCGCGAGGATCGTGACTTTGGCTAAGGCATCATCGTCGAAGTCGGCATGATCTAGACCGACGTGATCTAAACTGACATGGTTCGCGCTGCGCAGGAAGGCGAGGGCCCCGAGCACTTCGCCGGAAACCAACAGCGGCGCAACCAGTACAGCGTGGGCGTTGCCTTCGGCCAGCCATGGATCACGGGCCGCGTCAACGTGGTTGAGGAAAAACGGGCGGCGGCGCTGCACCGCCTCCAGAGCAATGGATGGGGAGGCCGACAGATCGACGGCGCGTCGGCGAATGCCACGAAAGGAGTCGGCCCGTTCGCCGTCGGCTTCCGCTCCAACGAGTTCACCGTCGGGGGAGCGACTCCAAAAGTAAGCGCCGCTGGCGTGAAAGAAGGCGCGAGTGAGGACGCAAAAAGATCGAATGAGCTGGCCGGAATCGCCGCTCTGAAAGGCGGCGCGGGAAAGCTCCAGAAGAAGTTTCTGGAAAGCCTCGTCAGACTGAGACGCATGGCCGGGAACCGAATTTCCAGTGTGAGCAGTCAGTGGGCACCAATCGCGCAGCTAAGCGGTTGAAAACAATTGAATTACATTTTAAGCTACGCTGAATTCTCAAAATGAGTCAAGGGAATATAAGGGGGCAGTGCCGACTTGTGAAACGGTGCCAAAGTGATACCAGCGTCTCAATCTGCAATCGGGTGATCGGGCCATCGCCATCGGGTGATCTAAAAGCTCCGCTTCTGAACTTCGATCACCCGATGGCCCGATGATCCGATCACCCGATCACACCGTCACCAAAGTAATGTGCGGAAGTAAGTTTTCATATCCGCGAGAGTGGTCCTTGCACGAATATAGGGTAAATGCACAGAGTTTACAGGGAGGCACTGTGTCGTTTCAATCCATAAATCGGGTGGTCGCGGTGGGTCTGCTGCTGCTTGGCGGATGGGCCGCGACTAGCAATCCCATGGCATGGGGACAGGAAGAAATTCATCGAAAAGCAAAGACCAAGATACCTCCGGTGTATCCGGAGTTGGCGAAACGCAACCACATCACCGGCGTGGTGAAGCTCTGGGTCGCGGTTGCGCCCAGCGGGGCGGTCAAGAACGCGAAGGTGATTGGCGGGAATCCGGTGTTGGCGGACGCGGCCCTGGATGTGATCAAGAAGTGGCATTTCGAGGCGGGTCCGGAAGAGTCAACGGGGGTTGTGCAATTCCAGTTCGATGCAGCCCATTGAGTTAAGACGGTGCGCAGGCGCGTTAGGCCCGAGCATTGGCTGAGGAAGGTTTGAGCATGACTATCAAGAAAAAGCTGTACTGGGGTTTCGGCGGTATTCTGGCGGCGGTGCTGGTGCTTCTTGCCGTCAATATGTATGGCGTGCATCGCGAACATGAGACCAAGGCGGCGGCGCAGCGCTCGATCGATATGGCCGAAGCAACCTCGGTGGTGCGCTTCGGGATGATGCAGAACCGGTTTCACCTGCAGAACTATCTGCTCAGCGGCGACACTCGAGACGTGGCGGAAATGAATGAGGGCGAACGCCAGTTGGGCGACGCGCTGCACCACGCCGAGGAACTGGCGACTTCCGCGCAACAACGAAACAGTCTGGAAAAAGTGCAAGAGGTGGAGCGCGCCTGGATCGGCGAGTTCGCCAATCCGCTGGTGGACAAGCGCCAGGCGGTGGACAGCGGCAACGCGACCGTGTCCGAACTGCAGATTTTCTATCTGCAAAAGGACCCAAACTCCTGGGTGTCGCGGTCCAGCGAAGTTCTGGACGATGTCGACCGGGAGAACCACAAACAGCTGGACGAAGGGCGCAGCAACGACAATAAGGCGGAGAATTGGACGATCCTGTTCGCGGTGTTTAGTTCCCTGGCCGCTCTGGCCCTGGGCATATTCATCGCTTACCGGACAGCCACCGGGATCACGGGGCCGCTCGGCCGGCTGATTCATGTGGCGGACCAGATCGGCCAGTCGGGGGACTTGGAGCACACGATTGACGTTCACGGGCAGGATGAGATTGGGCAGATGGCGCGGACTTTCGATTCGATGGTCGCATACCTCAGGGAGATGGCAGCGGTTTCCGAAGCGATTGCCGGGGGTAACCTGGCGGTGGAAGTGCGTCCGCGCTCGGCCAGCGACACTCTGGCGAACGCGTTCACCCGCATGCTGGAAGGGCTGCACGGACTGGTGCGCAACGTGCGCGACGCAGCCTCGCAGGTGGCCAGCGCCTCGGGCCAGGTGGCCAGCGCGTCCGACGAGTCGGCCCGGAACAGCCTGCAGACTTCTTCGGCCATCGACGAAGTGACGAGCACGATGCACGAAATGAGCGTGAACGTGCAGAACATGGTGAAGAGCACGCAAACCCAGGCTTCGAGCGTCAGCGACACTTCAGCCTCTATTGATGAGATGGTGACCTCGATCCAACGGGTCGCGGACACGGCCAAGGTCCTGCTGGACATTTCGAACCGTTCGCGGGAAGAAGTGCATAGCGGTATCGGCACCATGGAGAAGGCGACCGACGGGCTGAACCGGATCAACACCACCATCCGTTCCTCGGGCGAGATCATCGATTCGCTGGGCGCGCGGGCGGACAACATTGGCAAGATCGTGGAAGTGATCGACGATATTTCGGAGCAGACCAACCTGCTGGCCTTGAATGCCGCCATTGAAGCGGCGCGGGCGGGCGAGCACGGCCTCGGGTTCGCGGTGGTGGCGGACGAAGTGCGAAAGCTGGCGGAGAAATCCGCGCAGTCCACCAAGGAGATTTCCGAGCTGATCGAGAACATCCAGAAGGAAGCGCGCAAAGCGGTGGACAACATGGAGAAGAGCACGACCATCGTGAATGAGGGGCTGAATCTGGGACAGGAGCTGAATGCGGCGCTGCGCAAGATTTCGAACGTGGTGACCGAGGTGTACAAGTTCGCGCAGGAAATCGGGGCGGCCACCAACGAACAGTCGCATGGCTCGGCGCAGATCGCGCGCGCCACCACACGGTTGAACGAAATCACGCACGAGATCAACTCGGCGGTGGAAGAACAGGCGTCCGGAGCGCAGGCGGTGGTGCAGGCCATGGAGCGCATGCGCGAACTGGTGCAGGCCAACACGTCGGGCTCGACCGAACTGGCCGCTTCTTCGGACCAGATGTCGAGAATGTCGCAGGGCCTGCTGGAATCGATGAACCGGTTTGCGCTGCGGTCTAACAACCGGGCGAACGACAGCGCGCCGGGGCCCGCGAACGCGGCCCGTACGGCGGCGGCGGGATCGCATTGAGGGAAAATCATTCATGAGCCGGGAAACGCACATTGTGGGCTTCCGGGTGGGCCGCGAGACCTACGGCGTGCCTATCACATCGCTGCACGAAATCGTCCGCGTGACGGAGATTACCACGGTGCCGGACGCGCCCGATTATTTGGAAGGGGTCATCAACCTGCGTGGGAAGATTGTCTCGGTGGTGGACCTGCGCAAGCGGTTTGGGCAGGCGGCCGCCGGAATCGATGGCCGCAGCCGCATTCTGGTGGTGGAAAACCGGGGCCGGCTGGCGGGCATGATTGTGGACTCGGCGTCGGAGGTCCTGAAGATCCCCGAAAGCGACATCGAAGCCGCGCCCGCCATGATGCAGGAAGGCGGATTGGACTGTGTGACGGGCCTGGCCAAGTACCAGGGGCGGCTGATCATTCTGTTGGATATCGGCAAGGTGTTGGCGGGGCGCGGGGCGGGAAACGAACCGGATGCGGGAAAGCCGTCCGCGGCCGGCAGCGGCATGGCAAAAGCGAAGGCGGGAACCGAAACAACAGGCACAGGAATAGGAATAAAGAGCGCTGCAGCCGGAAAGTAGCCGGAAGGTCCGAACCCACATGAACCCGAACGAGATGCCCGCACTGACCGAAGCGGAATTGAAACTTCTGCAGACGCTGGTCTACCAAGAGTGCGGCATGCACTTCGACGAGCGGCGCACCTCTTTCCTCGAGGACCGTTTGCTGCGCCGGTTAAAAGAGTGCCAACTGGATTCGTTCTACAGCTACTACCGCCTGCTCATCAGCCAGCCGGGAAAGCAGGAGTTGACCTGCCTGCTGGAAAATCTCACGGTCAATGAGACCAGCTTCTTTCGCCACAAGGCGCAGTTGGACCTGTTTCAGCGGGACGTGATGGAGGACATTCTGCGGCGCAAGCAGGAACACCGGGACTACAGCTTGAGGATCTGGAGCGCGGGCTGTTCCACGGGACAGGAAGCCTACACCCTAGCCATGCTGGTGGCCGATGCGCTGTCCTACTACTATCTGCGTCATCCGCTGCCGTTCGATTCGCCGTTTCCGAAACCTCTGGTGCCGGCGCCCTGGCGGCTGGAGGTGCTGGCCAGCGACATCAACTATTCGGTGCTGCGCGCGGCCCAGGAGGGTTCCTACAGCGAGCACCAGATGACGGGGGTCGACTATGGCTACCGCTTGCGCTACTTCGACAAGATAGGCGACCGCTACGCCATCAAAAAGAACGTGAAGGAACTGGTGCACTTCGATTTTCACAATCTGAAGACGGAATACCTGCCGCAGCGCAACGACATCATTTTCTGCCGCAACGTGATGATGTATTTCGACCAAGCCGAGCAGAAGCGGCTGGTGGAGAAGTTCTATCGTTGCTTAAATCCTCAGGGATTCCTGTTTGTCGGCCATGCCGAAAGCCTGTTGGAGCTGACGGAAAAATTTCAGATGGTGCATAGCAACAGCGGTACGGCCTACCAGCGAGTCGAGGTGAAAATGTGACCCTACCCCCCGAAGACCGGATGGGCGAACTCCGCCAGTTGTTCTTCGAAACCGCAGGGGAACTCGTCCAGCAGCTGAACGACGAAGCGATGCGGCTGGAGAAAACGCCCGGCGACGCGGAAACGGCCCGCAGCCTGCGGCGGACCGTGCATACGCTGAAGGGGGACTCTGCCGCCTGCGGCTTCCGCGAGCTCAGCGAACTCTGCCATGAGTTCGAGGACGTGCTGACGGTCGGGAACGTGGCGACGGCTTCGGTTCCCGAGATCGCGTTGCGCGCGGCCGACGTGTTTGCGGCCTTGCTGGAGGCGTACCAGAAAGGGACAAAGCTTCCCAGCATCCAAACTTTGCGCGCGGACATTGCCCGTCTGGCGCATCCGGAGGCGGACAGAGCGGCCAAAACAAAAAAGCGGACAAGTAAAGCCGCAGCGAAACCCAGTTGCTGGTCGGAATACGAACAACTGGCGATCGGCCAGGCGGTGGCGGAGGGCAAGCGCGTTCATCATGTGGTGGTGCCGATCGACCCGCAGTGTGGCATGCCCATCGCCGCACGGCAGATGATCCAGTTGGCCCTTTCAGAAGTGGGAGAGGTGCTGGCTTTTTATCCGGCCGGAGGCTGTCTCGATGCCATAACCAGCGTGGAAGCGGCGCTCGTGTCGGAAAGACCGGCGGAGCAGATCCGGGCGAAGTGCAGCATCCCAACCATTGCGCGCAATGTACAAATCAAGCCCCTGCGCGCGGCAGCCCCGAAGCCATCGCCGCCGCCGGTTCCCACGGCCGGTTCCAGTTCCAGTTCCGAAAACAAGCATGAGGTTGCGCCGCTCGCGTCCGCCGAGTCCGGCCCCGGCTTTACTGGCAACGAGGCGCCGCCACCCGGGGAACTGGCGGTGCCTGCCGTGCCGAGCGGCCCCGACACCCTGCTGCGCGTGGATGCGGAAAGAATCGACAACGTGCTCAATCTGGTCGGGGAACTGATCCTGGCGAAATCGATGTTGCAGCAGACGCTCTTGGAATTTGGACAACGCTTCCCGAAAGATGTCTTGCGGGGAAGGTTCGCGGATGCGATGGCGTTTCAGGGGCGGGTCTTGAACGACCTGCAGCATTCGGTCATGAAGATCCGCATGGTGCCGGTCGACCAGCTGTTCCGCCGCTTCCCGCGCATTGTGCGGGACGTCGGGCGTCAGTGCGGAAAAGAAGTCGAACTGATAATCAGTGGCGGGCAAACCGATCTCGACAAAAGCATTCTGGACGCGCTCGCCGAGCCGCTGACCCACATGGTGCGCAATGCGGTGGGCCATGGCATCGAGACCGCGGAGGAGCGGGTCCGCGCCGGCAAGAAACCGCAGGGGACATTGCGGCTGGGCGCTTATCACCAGGGCAACCAGGTGGTCCTCGAGGTCTCCGACGACGGGGCTGGCATCGATCCGGAAAAAGTCAGGCAGCGCGCCCTCGCCCAGGGATTGCTGAAGGCCGAACAGGCCGCCCAACTGACCGAGGCGGAAACCATGGACCTGATCCTGCGGCCGGGCTTCTCGACGGCGAAGGAAATCACCGAAATCTCGGGCCGCGGCGTGGGGTTGGATGTGGTGCAGAGCGTGCTGGGACGCCTGAAGGGAGCGCTGCAGATCGAAACCGCGCTGGGACGGGGAACGACATTCCGGTTGCGGCTTCCGCTGACGCTGGCCATTATCCGGGCGTTGCTGTTCCGGGTGGAGCAGCGGCTCTACGCCCTGCCGCTGAACACGGTGGCGGAAATCGCGCGCACGTTGGAAGAAGATATCCATCAAGTGGAGCACTACGACGTGCTGCAATTGCGCAACGACGTGCTGCCTCTTCTGCGCCTGGGCCTCAAGCCCCCGGCCGGTCCGGAAACGGCGCGACGCAAGGTCTTTGTGCTGGTCATCAACAGCGGGGACCGCAAGTTCGGTGTTCTGGTGGACGAACTGGAAGGCGAAGACGAGTTGGTGATCAAGGCGCTTGACGACCAATCGATCACGACCGACATGGTGAGTGGAGCTTCCATTCTGGGCGATGGGCGGGTGGTCCTCATCCTGAACATGATCGCGCTGATGGAGCGCTTCACGCGCGGACGGACGGATGCGACCTTGCGCATGACAGGTTTGCTGTCGAGTGTGGCCCCAGCAAGGCCAGACGACGGAATCGAGCGTGGGGAGACGCGGGTCCGCGGCGCGGCAGGAGCCCAGGCATGAAAAATCCGGTGCGCGTGCTGGTGGTGGACGACTCGGCCTTGATGCGCAAGCTGATTCCCAAGATCCTCGAAGCGGACGACTCGATCACGGTGGTGGGCACGGCGATGGACGGCCATTTTGCGTTGAAGAAGATCGGGGAACTGTCGCCGCAAGTGGTGACGCTCGACCTGGAAATGCCCGGGATGAACGGGATCGATACTCTGAAAGCAATCATGCGGCGCTGGCGGGTGCCGGTCATCGTGGTCAGCTCGCATAGCACAACCGGGGCGTCGATCACGCTCAAGGCGCTGGCGCTGGGCGCATTTGATTTCGTGGCCAAACCGCAGGACGTTTCCTCGCGCATGCCCGAAATTGCCGCCGAGTTGCTCAAGAAAATCCATGCCGCGGCGCAGAGCGCGGGGGTGCAGACGCAGTTCCTGCCGGGAGAAATCCCCGGGGAACAGCCCCCCAAGCTGCGCCCGGTCGCGCCCACGCGCATCATCGCCATCGGCATTTCCACCGGCGGCCCAAATGCTTTGCAATACCTTTTTTCGAAGCTGCCGGTGGATTTTCCGGGCAGCATCCTGGTGGTGCAGCATATGCCGGACGGGTTCACGGAACTGTTTGCCAGGCGGCTGGACGATTGCTGCTCCATCCGGGTGAAGGAAGCGCAATCGGGCGACTTGCTGGTGGCCGGGCGGGCCCTCATTTGTCCGGGAAACCGGCACATGAGAGTGAAGATCATGCCGCTCGGCAACGTGGCGGTGCTGATGGACGAGGCCCCGGTGAATGGGCACCGTCCTTCGGTGGATGTGCTGTTCCGCAGCGTAGCCGAGGAATTTGGCCCGCAAGCCATAGCTGTATTGATGACGGGCATGGGAGAAGACGGGGCAGCTGGACTGGGAGAAATTCGGGCCGCCGGTGGATTCACCGTGGCGCAGAGCCAGGAAACATGCGTGGTTTTCGGCATGCCCAAAGCGGCCATCGAACGCGGCTACGCGATGCGCGTCGCGGACCTCCAGGACCTGCCCAGCATTTTGCAGTCGCAATGCTCGCTCGACCGCAGCCGGGCAGAGACGGCCGAGGTCAAGAAGGCAAGCAGTAACGGAAGTAACTAGAGTTATCTACCGAAAGTTTGAAGATCGTGATTAAGTGATAGTTGGTGGAGGAGTGTCATGGAAAAATTTGCGCCCGTAAAACGGAGCGAAGACGGACAGCCGGTGCGCTATCTGATCGTGGATGACTCCGTGTTTGCCCGCAAAAATCTGGCCCGGATGATCGAAACATTCGGCGGACAGGTGGCCGGCGAGGCTGGCGACGGAGTTTCGGCGATCAGCGAGTACGCACGGCTCACGCCCGACATCGTTTTGATGGATATCACCATGCCGCAGATGGAAGGCATTGAGGCGGCGGAGAAGATCGTGCGCGACCATCCCAGCGCCCGCATCGTCATGGTATCGTCGGTCGGCTACCAGGAAAACATCGTGGCCGCCCTGCAGCGTGGTGCCCGTCACTTCGTGCAGAAGCCGGTGAAGCCGGAAGTGCTCTACGAAGTCATCAAGTACGTGATGCGCGACGACGGAACGACGACGCACGGTGTCGGCACCGGAGCTGGAGCCTAATCATGCGGATGGATCTGATTCAGCCTTTCATCAACTCGGCCGACGCCGTCCTGGCGCAGGGGCTGCAGTCGCCCATTTCCATTGAGAACCTGACCATGGAAGAAGAGGCGTACCGCCGGAAAGGGGTTGCCGCCGAGGTCATCCTCAAGGGCGAGATTGAAGGGCGGATCATTTTCGATGCGAACACGGAAGCGGCACTGCAACTCGCCAGCCGCATGGCCGGCGTCGCTGTAGCGGAGACCAACGACGATCTGGTGCGCGAGGCGGTCCTGGAACTGGCCAATCAGATCATTGGCAACGCCATCACCACGCTCAACGACCAGGGATTTCACTTTCACGTTCGCCCACCCACCCTGCATACATCCGACCATGGCAGCAAGAGCAGCGAAGACACGGAAGCCCTGGTCATGTGTTTCAACACCGCCAGCGGAAAAGTCTTCATGAATGTGGCCCTGCGCTATCACCGCCGCCAGGCGGTGGAACAGGCCGTAGTCGCGGGATAGGAACCGGCTGCTGGCCACCGATATTTGCAGCTTCCAAGTCTGCCGCGTTTTTCGATTGCACTGCCCGCCCATTGCAACCCCCCATCCTCCGTCCAAGCTAGATGCAGTAAAACCTTTCCCTGCATGGTCTGCTTGAGAGACAATTCAAGATTCATGTCGGACCCTATCTCCATCGCACGGCGCCGCCGGCGCACGCTCGCCGCAGGTGCGCTTCTTCTTGTCCTGTGCGCCTTCTTCCTGTGCCCACGAGCGCACGCCCAGGGCGGCCCACCCTACTACACCAACGATCCGGGCACGCCCGGCCATCTCAATTGGGAAATCAATCTCGCCTACATGCCATCCTTCTATAGCAATCAGTCCGTCTCCAACACCCCCGACCTCGATATCAATTTCGGCGTCGGCGATCGTATCCAGCTCACATACGAAAATGCCTGGTTGCGCGTCCAAAATCCATCGTCCCCGGCAAAATTCGGCCTCGGTCAATCCAATTTCAGCGTCAAATGGCGTTTCTATGACGCCGGAGAGTCCGGCCTCAACATCTCGATCTTCCCGAGGGTCTCCGTCAACAACCCCAACGACGCCGTGCGCCGCGGCATTACTCCCGCGAGCGACATCTTCCTCCTGCCCGTGGAATTCTCCAAAAAAATTGGTCCCATTGGCGTGAATTTCGAGGGCGGTTATCAGTTTGTACATAATGGGCCAGACGGCTGGCTTACCGGCCTCGTCCTCGGCCACGATTTCACTCCCAAACTCGAAGGGGACATGGAACTCTACGCCCAAGGCGCCTTCCATCCTTCCGCAAGCCAACCCACGATAGGCTTGGGCGCTCGCTACAAGATCCATCGTCCCGTGGTCCTTCTCTTCATGGCCGGACGCAGCCTCGAACCCACCCGTCCCAATCAGTCCTATTTCGTCGGTTATTTCGGGCTTCAATTCCTGCTGCCGCCGAAGTCTCACAAATAATCCTTAAATGTATTCCCTGACTGTTAACTCCGAAGGTATTAACCCGTGTTGACTACACCCCCCTCCCCCCCGGTCTTCTGGAATCATAGACTTAGGGAGAAATTTCCGCCAGGTCTTTGGGTTAAAAGGACTTAGAGGTAAAGTATTTTGGAATAAGGACTTAGCTCCTAAAACAGCGCTGAAAATGGGTTTGGGGCAGCTTCGAGGGCCGTCTTGGTGGACGGGATCACCTCGAAACTGCCCCAATCAGATTTCTATTGTCGCGGAGGGCGGGTGTTAAGTCTGTGATGGCGGTCACAGCTTGGGTGTGATGAAAAAGGTAAGAGCAGCCGATTGTGGGTGAATCTTCGGCAACCCTTCCCTTACCGGATGATGGAAGGGTTGCCCGTGATCCGACCGCAACCAATCTAGATCGTGAGCGCTATCGCCTGCTTCGATCAACTGACGTTCACGCCAAAGGCTCGAAGTGTGGGGATTGAACGCCGAGTGCTGCGCACTATCCGCTGAAGCGCAAATTCCCGCCCCATCAATATCGGACGGTAAGTCCTGTATACAGCGACCGCCCGCGGCCAGTCAGGGGTTTGATCTGACTCATCCAGCCGCTGGCCATGAAGTCGTCGAAGTTCACTCCCCCCAACGGAAGTTCATAAGACTTATTGAGAAGATTATCGCCACCCGCATCAATGCGCAGGCGCCGCCATTCGTAGCCTGAGTGCAAGCTGAGTAGGGTGTAGCCGGGCGTCTGCTGTTCAAAGCGGTGAGGATCGACATCCGACTTCCGATCTACCGCCTGAACTCCAATGCCCGCCGTCCATCCCTTGAGTTTCTCGTCGAAGCCAATGCGGGCATTGAGCGGCATCATCTGATAAAGACCGGTGCTCGTATCGAGCCGCTCCCCATGCAGATATCCGGCTACGCCGCCGATCTCGCCTCGCCCGAATCTGGAGCTGTCCCAGATCGCGACGTTTCCGGCGGCATCCACCCCATAAATTCTGGCGCTGTGATTGGCAAAACGCAATTGCGCGAACGTGCTCAAGCCATACGTCGCGGTCATCATCGTATCCACGTCAATGTAGTCCTGGATATAAGTCTGATAAGGAGTTATTTTCACTTCCCACACTTTGTGTTTTGGGTCGTGCCAGCTTGCGGTACCGCTAACAGTGTTCGCGATCTCCGGCTGGAGATCCAGGTTGCCCACATAGTAATTGCCGTCGCCAAACCAGCCGATCATTCCGCTGGCCATCATGCTCGTAGACCATGCGTAGCGCTCGTAGAGATTGGGCGTCCTGGTCTTGCGCGCGTAGCCAATCTCGAAGGTGCTGGTACGGCTAGGCTCGTAGCGCGCCAATGCGGTCGCGTCCACATTGAGGTCGGTTCGCGCATGACTCACTGCGTTGAAGGCGTCTGCGTCCGTTGCGTACATATCCGAATATCCACTGACCTGCCCAGTATTCATCCAGACGGTGTCGTTGCGGATGCCGAGCAGCGTACTCCATTTCGAGTTCCACTTGCTGGCCACTTCCCCGAACCACGCCAGCCTGGAGCGGCGACCGTGGTTGATGCTGATGAATGGGTCGGGCCCCATATAAGGAGCCGTTCCCGGAACCGCGGGCCAGTCATCGTCAAGCACAAAGCGATGGAACTCACTGCCCAGCCGCAGCGTGTGCCGCTCGCCGAATGGCACGCCAAGTTTCACCGAATACCCGATGTCCCTTCCGTGGGTATTCATCGGCATCCACATGGGCATCGGGAAAGTAGACTTGTCGTGGCCAATATTCATCGAGTGCCAGGTACCCTGCCAGAACACGCGCGCGTCGAGCAGGCCCCAGTTGGAATCTCTCTTGTAATGCAAGTTGAG
The DNA here is from genome assembly GCA_963827765.1 of uncultured Acidobacteriaceae bacterium. GTDB lineage: Bacteria > Acidobacteriota > Terriglobia > Terriglobales > Acidobacteriaceae > Acidiflorens. The sequence goes on along the minus strand of CAWHBX010000002.1, from coordinate 1,177,755 downwards.
CGACTCCGCGTAATTTCGCACCATGTCCATTTGTGCGCTGGTGAACCCCTCGTACGGTGTGTGGTGCAGCCCCGCCTGGAGAACAAATAAGTTGCCTGCGCCCTGTGCCGCCAGCGTCACCATATGATCTGCGGTCTGAGCGTAAGTCGAAGTTACTGTGTGTCCGCTGCCATCGCTATAGTCGTCGTTCGTTACCCACGAGCCGCTGTAACCTATCCCAAAGTTATGGCCGGCGATCCATTCCGTGAGCGCGGGGCCGTAGTTCTCCCCATTGCTCCGGTAAAAACTCGAAAGTGTGCCTTCCGAGTGCAGCCCTTCATCGGACTTGGCAAAGACGGGCAGCGGCGAGTCGACGGAGACCGTGCCTCCAATGCTGTCACCTCCCATACTGACCGGCGTAATGCCTGCCATTACGCTCACCTCGGCCACGCCGGATGGAGCGATGTAGGAAAGCGGCGGGTTCATGTGGTTCGCGCAGGCTGAGGAAACCGTAGAGCCGTTGACCACCAGTTTGGTCCGCTCGTCTCCCAATCCATGCAGCATCGGAATCGCAGCCAGTTCGCCGTTTTGACGCAGGCCCACGCCGGGCAGGTCTCCGAATAGTTCGGCGGCATTATGGCTTCGCGTCCGATCGCCGTCGTCCGCCTTTTGCTCTCTTGCGGCCAGCGGAAGATCTTCCTCTGTTGCTTCGGTTGCGACCGTGACAGATTCCTTTCTTGTGGACACTCGCAACGTTACGTCCAACTTCCGCGATCCGTTCTCGTTCAGGGTCACGTCCTCCAAGAAGGGCGCAAACCCGGAGTAGCTAACCTTCATGTGGTGTGTGCCCGTCGGTACGTCCGGGAGCCGGTAAAACCCGGTTCCGTCGCTCACTACAGTTTTGGAAATGCCCGTAATGAAGTTGGTCAGCGTCACCGTTGCACCCGCTATTCTTCGGCCGGACGGATCCAAAATGGTCCCTTCCAATACGGCCTTGCCAGGTTCGGCTTGACTCGCACCCACCATGAATACGACTGCGGCCAGGACAGCAATCGACGGCGCGATAAGAATGCCTGTTCTTCTCGTGGAGAATCTCATTGTCCACTCTTTTGCCTGTATTGATTGTATTTGACGTGACCGCCATCCTCTGCCGGGCTGGCTTGCGCTTGCGCCTACCCCGGCAGCATGAATAGGCGACAGCCCAGCCGTGTTTGTTAGTGAGCTCCGTCACACCCATACCTGGCTACGCGAAACCGAACATGGCAGCGGGCGAGGAAGCGAAGATCATCTATGGAGGCCAGTACCGAATTGCGGCGGGTTCGGAAGGTAACTGTTGAGAAATCGCCATATCGCTCATCATGCCATAATCCGGTCATTTGGCGAGTCGTCGGCTACACGGAAACTTCCATTTGTTGCTACTTGACCGTAAGACCGATTGTCGGGACCCGCTGCCGTACCCTGTGGTTGAGCCTCAAACCGCGCGTCCATCCCGTACAATAGAAGTTCCGCCTGACTCCATGAAGCGCATCGCCATCCTCGGTTCGACGGGCTCGATTGGCCGCAGCACTTTGAGTGTGGTGGAGAGCTATCCCGACCGTTTTCAGGTCTCGACGCTCGCCGCCGGCAACAATGCCGAACTCGCCTTTGAGCAAGCCGTGCGCTGGAAGCCGCGCGTAGTCTCGCTGGCCCAGGAGCGGGACGCCGACGCGCTCCGCGCCAAACTCCGCAGAGCGGGCCTCTCCGAGATTGAAGTCGTGCATGGCGCCGCGGGTACGGTGCGCGTCGCCACCCATCCCGAGGTGGATTTCGTGGTCAGCGCGATTGTCGGCGTCTCCGGACTGGAGGCGACCTACGAAGCAGTGCGCGCCGGAAAATCCATCGGCCTGGCCAACAAGGAATGCCTCGTGGTGGCGGGCGAGCTGATCACCGCCGAGGCGCGCAAGCAGGGCAAGCCGCTGCTGCCGATCGACAGCGAACATAACGCCGTCCACCAGTGCTTGCGCGGCGGTCGCGATGAACGAAGATCGAGCGCATCTGGCTCACCGCTTCCGGCGGCCCGTTTCTGCATACGCCCAAGTCGGAGTTCGCTTCCATCACGGTGCAACAGGCGCTCAATCATCCCACCTGGAAAATGGGGAAAAGGATCACCATCGACTCGGCCACGTTGATGAACAAGGGCTTCGAGGTGATCGAGGCCTGCCGCTTGTTTAATGTGCCGCCCGAGCGCGTGAAAGTCGTGGTGCATCCGCAGTCCACCATCCATTCCATGGTCGAATTCGTGGATGGCAGCATCCTTGCCCAAATTTCCGTCACCGACATGCGTCTGCCCATTCTTTATGCGCTGACGTATCCGGATCGCATTCCTTCGGACCTGCGCTTCTCGATCAGTGACTTAAGTCATCTGGATTTCTGCCCTCCGGATATGAGTAAATTCCCTTGTCTGCGTTTGGCTTATGAAGCGGCGGCGGCCGGAGGCGCAAAAACCATCGCCCTGAACGCCGCCGACGAGGTCGCGGTGGCTGCCTTTCTGGACGAGCGGATCGGATTCGAGGACATTCCGCGGATCATCGAAGAAGTAATCTCTGCAACGCCAGCCGGACATTTGGAATCTATACAGAAGGTGCTCGCTCTGGATACCGAGGCCCGCCTTTTGGCCAGAGAAATAGTCAAAGAAAAGTGCAGCAGCCGCCGAAAGGGATCGCCCATCGGGGCCATTTCGTAGTGTGAATTGTGGAGTAATCTGGGAATGATGCCGCAGCTTCTGTCCATCCTGCATACCGTTTTCATCATGGGAATCGTGCTCGGATTCATGATCTTGATTCATGAGTTCGGGCACTTCGCCGCCGCCAAGTATTTCGGCGTCCGGGTGGAAGTGTTTTCCATCGGCTTCGGCAAGCGCCTGCTGGGCTTCAAAAAAGGCGACACCGACTATCGCATCAGCGCCCTTCCGCTGGGCGGTTACGTGAAGATGTCGGGCGAGAATCCCATGGACGACCGCACCGGCGATCCGGGGGAATTTCTCTCCCATCCGCGCTGGCAGCGCTTCATCATCGCCCTGGCCGGCCCGGCCATGAACATCATGCTGGCCATCGCCATGCTTACCGGCGTGTACATGGTGCATTATGAATACCCAGCCGTGCTCGATGAGCCCGCCGTTGTGGGATGGGTGAATCCGAACACTCCCGCCGAAAAAGCTGGCATCCAGATTGGCGACAAGATTGTCCGGGTCGACGACATCGAGAATCCGAACTTGGGAGCAAGTGGACGTCAAGGATGCGCTCAGCCCGAATCAGCCTTTGAAATTTGGCATTGAGCGCGACGGCAAAGTCAGGGAGCAAGTCCTGGTTCCCGAGCCGTTCGGGCCCAATCAATACGGAGACATCGGCTGGGTGCCGAAAGAGCCCAGCGTTACTTTGACCACCGTCGAACGCGGGATGCCCGCCGAAAAAGCCGGCCTCAAAGTCGGAGACCAGCATCCTCACCGCCAACGGCCAGGACATTCCCGCCCTGCAAGCGCTCGTCCAGATGTTGAGCCGCACCAAGGATCAGCCGCTGGAAATCGTGGTTCTCCGCAACGGCCAGAAACAGACCTTCACGGTGAAACCGGTTCTCGCCCCCGGAGGATCTTGGCAAGAACCTCGCTACCGGATCGGCATCGCCAGCGTTCCCACCAAAGTTGTGAAGCTCAATTTCCCGGACGCGTTGCAACGCTCTCTGTCGGACAACAAGAAGAGCTCTTTCCTGATCCTGGAGTTGCTGCAAAAGATGGCGCAGCGCAAAGTTTCCATGCGTCAGGTGGATGGCCCGATCGGAATCGGCAGCGCCGTGGGCGCAGCCGCCCGCGAAGAGGGCTGGACTCCGCTGCTCTTAATCACCGCCGCCATCAGCTTGAACCTGGGCATCATGAACCTGCTGCCCATTCCCATCCTCGATGGCGGCGTGATCCTGCTCCTCTTCATCGAGGGCCTCATGCAGAAAGAAATCAGCCTGCCCATCAAAGAACGCATCTACCAGGCGGCCTTCGTCTTTCTGGTGCTCTTTGCCGTGATGGTGATCTATAACGACCTGGTCAAGACCCTGCCGGGGCTGACGAGGATGCCGTAGTTTCCGCTGTTCCTTCGCTGTTCGCCATTGCGCTCGCTTCGCTCCTCGAGGGGACGATCTTCCTGGCATGACCTGCTAAAATAAAGCTTCCAGTATGGCCGAAATTCAGCGCAGAAAAACCTTCACCGCCTCGATCGGCGGAGTCCGCGTGGGCAGCGATGCACCGGTTATGGTGCAGTCCATGACCAACACCGACACTGCGGACATTCCCGGCACCGTCAAGCAAGTCGCCGCCCTGGCGCGCGCCGGCAGCGAAGTCGTCCGCGTTACCGTCAACAATGACGATGCCGCCAAGGCCATCCCCCACATCGTCGAAGGACTCGACAAGCAGGGCTTGAGCGTGCCCATCGTCGGCGACTTCCATTACAACGGGCACCTCCTGCTCACCAAGTATCCCGGCTGCGCCGAGGGCCTGGCCAAATACCGCATCAATCCCGGCAACGCCAGCATCGGACGCAAGAACGACGACAACTTCCGCACCATGATCGAAGTCGCCGTGAAGTACCAGAAGCCGGTGCGCATCGGCGTGAACTGGGGATCGCTCGATCAGTCGCTGCTGACCAAGATGATGGACGAGAACTCGCGCCTCGCCGCGAACCGAAAGACGCGCGCGAAGTGACCATGGAAGCGATGGTGGTGAGCGCGCTCAGTTCGGCGAAGCTGGCCGAGCAGCACGGACTGCGCCCGGACCAGATCATCCTCAGCGCGAAAGTCAGCGGCGTGCAGGACCTGATTGACGTGTACCGCAGGTTGGCCGCGCGCTGCGAATATCCGCTGCATCTGGGACTGACCGAAGCCGGCATGGGCGCCAAAGGCATCGTCGCTTCGAGCGCGGCCATGGCCGTCCTGCTGCAGGAAGGCATCGGCGACACCATCCGCGTATCGCTCACCCCCGCTCCCGGAGGCGACCGCACCGAAGAAGTCCGCGTGGCGCAGCAAATCTTGCAGTCGCTCGGCATTCGCAGCTTCACCCCGCAAGTCACCGCCTGCCCCGGCTGCGGCCGCACCACCAGCACTTTCTTCCAGGAAATGGCCGAGCAGATCCAAACTTACTTGCGCGAGCAGATGCCCGTCTGGAAGGACCGTTACACTGGCGTGGAAGAAATGAAAGTGGCCGTGATGGGCTGCATCGTCAACGGCCCCGGAGAATCGAAGCACGCGAGCCTGGGAATTTCTCTGCCCGGAACTTTTGAAGAACCGAAAGCCCCCGTTTACGTGGACGGACGACTCTTCACCACCCTAAAAGGCGACAAGATTGTAGCCGAGTTCATCAAGATATCTAGACGACTATGTAGAGTCGCACTACGCGGCCAGGGAAGAGGTCAGCCTTAGGGGGTAGATGCGTCGAGGCAAGGGATAGCATCGCCCTCACGGCTATTCATAAATGCCTGAGTTGAAAGCCCAGCACTACATTCCCGAATTTTACCTGAAGGGCTTCACAGACAAAGAGGGCGTGATCTGCGTCTGCGAGAAGTTCAAGCCGTTACGGCAGTCAAAACCAAAGGAAGAAGCTAATCGGCTCGATTACTACACCCACGCCGAGCAGGGCATGCGCGATGAAACTGCTGAAGATGAGTTAGCAAAATTGGAATCGCGCGCCGCTCCGGTAATTCGCCGACTCACCAAGCCCCAGATAGAAATCACTCCCACAGACGCAGGCCATTTGTTCATGTTCATCGGATTCATGTTTGTGCGGGTCCCGAGCTGGCGAGAGTATCTCGACAAGCAGTTGGCAGGTATCGTCAAAGCGTCCCAGCAGAAACGCGCGCAGAACAAGGAAGCATTCTTGCGTGACTGCATTGAATTTGAGAGCGCGACCAAGAAATCTCTGGGTGACCATGAGACCCTGCGACAGCACCTGCTCAAAGGGGATTACGAGATTGCTCAGGACTCGGTTGGTTATAACCTCGGCGCCATGTTCAGGTCAGCGTTTAGTGTTCTTGAGGAACTGAGGTGGTATGGGTATGAGGTACTATATGCCCCTGCCGGCATGTTCTTCGTCACTTCGGATTCACCGGTCGTGACAGTGCAACCAGACGGTATGGGCCAAGCGAGCATCGGTGTGGGCTTCGGCAGACCCCAAGTTGAAGTCTTTTTTCCATTGAACAAGCGGGCGTGCTTGAGGATGGAACGGGGTATTGAGCCGAGCAAAGCCGTAATCTCAGAGAAATCGCTGAACCAGATCAACAGGACGATTATGGCGTGCGCGGCACGGTATCTCTACTCATCCGAAAGTCACAAGAGAATCGCTCGATTGTTCGATCAGTGCGGCTGCAAGGTAAGGCCCGGAAAGGAATCTTTTCTATCGGAGGCCTCGATAGTTCCTTTTTCGCAATAGAGCCAGCTAGAGCGCGAAATTTGCGGCGCCCCCGCGGACGCTCCCCGCGTTCGGGCATGGATCTTGATACTGGTCTCCAACCCCAACCGCTCTGCATAAAACACGAGCATCTCCAAGCTGAACTTGGACATCTTGCCCCGCAACAGATCGCTGGTCCTCGGCTGCGATGCCTACGGAATGTTCCGCGGTTCGCGCTGTGAATAGCGAGACGAAACATTTTCCGATGCTACAATCGTTTGGTTGTAATCTGCGTTCCGATCGCCGTTTCGATCGCGTTCCGAACGATTTCCGGACTTGAGAGTCAAACTTTGAACCGCACTGCCGCCGATCTCGAAACCATCGTCGCCCAAGCGCTTCATCGCGCGCCGCCGGACGAGAGCGCGTTGCTGGCCTGGCCGGTCGCGTGTGGCAGCGCGGTCGCTGAGCGGACGCGCGCGCTCGGATTTTCCGATGGCATTTTGCGGGTCGAGGTTGCTGACGCGGGATGGCGCCGCGAACTTGCCAACCTGGCGCCGCGTTATGTGGCCTTGGTCAATAAGTATTCCGCGACGCCGGTGGACCGCATTGAATTTGTTGTGAAAATTTAGGTCATCAAAGTTTTTTGTCATCCCGAGCGAACCGGGGCCCCCAGCCAGCCGCACTTGCTGGCTGGGGTGGAGAAGCGAGGGACCTGTAGTTCCCCAGCAAAATGCAGGTCCCTCGCTGCGCTCGGGTTGACAAAATACTGGTGCGGCTTATGAAAGTTACCGACAAAGACGTTGCCTACGTGGCCGATCTGGCCAACCTCGAGTTGACCGAGGAAGAGCGCGCTCACATGCTGCGCGATTTGAATTCCATTCTCGAATACATGGAACGGCTCAATGAACTGGAGACCGATAAAGTCGCGCCCATGGCCCAGGTCTCCGACCGCTACGGCGTGGACGAATCGCGTCAGGGCAGCGACCGCTTCGCCTATGCCATCCGCGACGACGTGAAAGACGGCCTGCGCGAGTCGCTGCCGCACGACGTCGCGGTGGAAAATGCCCCGGACACCGACGGTACCTTCTTCGAAGTTCCGAAGGTGATTGAACGTTAGTTGAGATAGTGACGAGAAGACTTTAGAGCTGGTTTCATACGGACAGAACCTGGGCAATGAAGCGTTGATCTTCTATGAGGCGCTTCATGGATGGACGGGATGGCAAGACCTCAATCTGCTCGAGGCCTTCTATCCCCCGGGCGGGCAGGGCAAACGTGTTTGCGCGGGTTCCGTTTACATTGGGGATTATGTGCTTTCAAATTCACCTGGCTTAGATAGTACAGAAGAACCGTGTCAGTAGGAGGTGATTTACATGGCTAGAACAAAGCTGAGGATCATCATTCCATTGCTTCAGGTCTTAATCTTCATTCTCGCATTCTCATTAGAAGCTCGTCTTAGTGCACGTTATTTGGGACGGTCATATTACCTAAGAGCCATATGTGTTACCACATTGTTTGATCTCGTGCTGAAGTTGAATTTTCCTCTTGTGGTCTTGTGGCTGCCAATTGCTTACCCCATGAGCGCTGTATCTTATCACTCCCCCCACGCGAGTTCACCTACAGGAGTGATATTGGGAGTTTGGGATCTTGCCATTCTGACGAGCATCGCGGCGTTTTGGTATTTGGTCGTTGTTGAAGTCGAAATGAGGAAGCGTAAGACTAGCTGCCTTAGATTCTCCGGACGACTCATGGAGAGAGTAAAGGCGACTGTTATGATTCTGATCGGGGTCGGCGCTGCAGTTTACGCCTTGTGGGACGGGTATCGGCAGCTAGTCGTTCTTGACCAAATAAATCGAATGCATCTTTTCTGGAGCAGTTTTGTTGTTGACACGCTAATTGGCGGCCTTTTATTGATTGGATGGGCAGCGGCGTTGATCACCATAGGCGTCCAGGACATGGTGAGAGTGTCGGGCTCAAGATGAGGGGGCCCCGCATTCCGATTCGTGAATCAGGCCCCATCCTTTCGCGTACTTTGCGAAAGGGTGGGCGGGTGCGTCGTAACCCGTTTCATTAAACAGGTTTTGGGTAGGGCACGGCTTCAGCCGTGCCGTTCAGGCCCTGAAAAAATGCGGGCTTTAGCCCCTGAGGGATACGCATTCCGAACTGAAAAGTATTTATGAAACCAACTCTAACGAGAAGACAGATGGTGTCCGAAATAACCATTGACGATATCCGCAGCGCGATTGCAGGGCGGCAGACGACGGCAACCGCTCTGGCTCAGGATTTCTACACGCGCATCCGGCGGGAAGACCCCGAGATTGGCGCGTTTCTTACTCTTTCGGAAGACCGCGCGCTGGCGCAGGCCGGGCGCATCGACCGGATGGCTGCCGAGGGCAAGCCGTTGCCGCCGCTCGCGGGAGTTCCAGTTGCCATCAAAGACGTCATGGTGACGCGCGGCGTGCGCACCACCGCCGGTTCGAAAATTCTCGAAAATTTTATTCCTCCCTATGACTGCACGGCGGTTGCTCGCCTGGAAGCGGCGGGCGCGGTGATTTTAGGCAAGCTCAACTGCGACGAGTTTGCCATGGGCTCGTCCAATGAGAACTCGGCCTATCGCCCTGTCCACAATCCGCGCGATAAGAGCCGCGTGCCCGGCGGATCGTCCGGTGGATCGGCGGCGGCCGTCGCCGCCGGGATGGCGGTGGCGACGCTCGGCTCCGATACCGGCGGTTCGATTCGCCAGCCCGCGTCGTTCTGCGGCGTGGCCGGCTTGAAGCCGACCTATGGACGCGTCTCGCGCTACGGCCTGATCGCGTTTGCCTCGTCGCTCGATCACATCGGCCCTTTTGCGAAAACGGTAAAAGAAGTAGCGCTGGTTTTACGCACGATTGCGGGCCGCGATCCCATGGATTCGACTTCCGCCGATCTCCCCGTCCCCGACTATGTCGCCGAACTCGACAAGCCGGTCAAGGGCTTAAAAGTCGGAGTAGCCAAGGAATATTTCGGCGTGGGCCTCGATCCTGAAGTACGCGCCGCGGTTGAGGCCGCGATCCAGAAGCTGGCCGAGTTAGAATGCGAAGTTGTGCCAGTAAGTCTGCCGCACACCGAGTATGCCGTTCCCACTTATTACATAGTCGCCACGGCGGAAGCGTCGGCGAATTTGGCGCGCTTTGACGGTGTGCGCTACGGTTTCCGCGCCAAATCAAAGACGCTTTCTGAAATGTACCGACTAAGTCGCGACGGCGGATTCGGCATGGAAGTCAAACGCCGCATCATGTTAGGCACCTACGCGCTGAGCGCCGGATACTACGATGCCTACTATCTGAAAGCACAGAAAGTGCGCACGCTCCTGACCCGCGATTTCGACGATGCCTTCAAAAAAGTAGATGTAATCGCCGCACCGACTGCTCCGACTCCAGCGTTCAAGTTAGGCGAGAAAGTAGACGATCCGCTGGCCATGTATCTTGCCGATATCTATACAGTAACTGCGAACCTCGCTGGCATTCCCGGAATCTCAATTCCCTGCGGCGAGAATCACGAAAAACTGCCGATCGGACTGCAATTGTTTGCGAGGCACTTCGACGAGGCAACGCTGTTGAGAGTTGCGCATGCGTATGAGCAGGACTCTAACTAGTTCGGCCATCGTGCAATGCTTGAGTGCCAAGGTCAATACTTAGGGCTAATCAGGCGCTTAAAATCATCCAGCTCAGTTGTGGTTGCGCTTCGGATTCCGTTTCAATTCGTGCAACTCAGAGAGAAGAAGGTCGATCCTGCTCCGATTGACCCGACAAATTCATCCTTGTTGTAAAAGCCCGCGTTCACAGTCGGTACGGGCATCGTGTATAGAGAGGGTCGGAAAACCTCTCGGCGCGCATTTGCGAACACGATCAACTGACGGATTCGGTCTGGGTCGGTAATAACATAGTCTGGAGCTGGCCCGGCCCTTTGGGAGTAGCCGTAGACAACTACACGTGTCGCACCATCAATTGCATTACATGTTCCAGTGTGGTCTTTGGGAAGGCAGCTGCCCATCACGGCAACGCAAGCTAGAGCGAAGGCGTAGGCCTTAAACATTTAGCGTTATCTCCTGTATGGCTGTCATCAATGCATCTCGCAATATCGCCTGCATCGCTAATAAGTCGTCCTCCGGTATTTCGCGATTCGACAAATACAGATTACAAATCACCAATTACAATTGACCCCTACTTTCTTTTCCACCGCACGCCGTCTTTCGTATTTTCGACGATGATACCCGCAGCGGTCAGCTCGGATCGCAGTGCGTCGGAAGCTTTGAAGTTTCGCGCTTTTCGCGCGGCTTCCATTTCGGTCAGCATTCGGTTGACTTCTTCGTCGGCGAGTTGCGCGGATGCGGCGATCTCCATCAGCTCGGGGCTGATTTCTTTTTCGCGCCCTTCGGCTCTGGCCCAGTCGAGGATGGCTTTCATCTTTGGCTGATCGTCATCTTTCAGCACGCAGAATATCTCGTCGAACTTCTCCAACGCCGCGAGCAGAGGCTTCACGTCGTCCTGGCGAAAGTTGTTCTGGCCAGCTTGCGAGGCATCGAGCGCGGTGTTGGCCTTGCGCAGCATGTCGAAGATGGCGGCCTGCGCTTCGGCGGTATTCAAATCGTCACTGAGCGCACTCTTCATTCGAGCAATGGTTTCCTCCGCCAATTGCGCCACCTGCGGAGTCGCGCCAGCGGGAAACCTCGAGCTCATCAGACGGAAGCGGAAGTTGCGCAACTTCTCCACTGAACTGGCCGCCGACTTCAATCCATCGAAAGTGAAGTTCAACTGATTGTGATAGGGCACCTGCGTCAGCAGCCAGCGGATCGACGACGGCTTATGCCCGCGCAGCACCAGGTCCCGGATGGTGAAAAAGTTCCCCAGACTCTTCGACATCTTCTGGCCTTCGACCAGGAGAAAACGCACATGAAACCAATAACGCGCAAACTGCTTCCCGCTGAACGCTTCCGACTGCGCGATTTCGTTTTCGTGGTGGGGAAAAATCAGGTCTTCGCCGCCCGCGTGCAAGTCGAAGCTCGGCCCGAACTGCTTCATTGACATCACCGAGCACTCGATGTGCCAGCCCGGACGCCCCGGCCCAATCACCGTCTCCCACGAAGCCTCGCCCGGCTTGGGAGCCTTCCAAAGGGCGAAGTCGCGGGCGCTGTCCTTGTCGTATTCGTCCAAGTCCACGCGCGCGCCGTCGGTCATGCCGGCAAAATCTTTTTTCGAAAGCTTGCCGTACTCGGGAAATTTCGCAATGCGGAAATAGTACGACCCGTCGTCGGCGCGGTAAGCAAAGCCTTTCTTCACCAGTTCGGCAATGAAGGCGGCCATCTCAGGGATGTGTTCGGTAGCGCGCACAAAGAACGGCGGCTCAATGTTCAACGTGGCCGAATCTTCCAGAAAAGCTTTGGCGAACTTCGCGGTGTACTGCTCGACGGTCACGCCGTCGCGCGCGGAGTTGCGGATGATCTTGTCGTCCACGTCGGTGATGTTCATGACGTAGCGAACGTTGTATCCGCTCTGGCGCAGGAAGCGATAGAGAAGATCGACGGCGATAAATGTCCGGAAATTGCCGATGTGCCCGTAGTCGTAGACGGTCGGCCCGCAGGCGTACATGCGGACGCAGTCGGCGTCGAGCGGATGGAAGTCTTCGATCTTTCCGGAAAGAGTGTTATAGAGACGCAGTCCCATGGATGATGACGAGTTCGCGAACGCAGTGCGAATCTTTTATTCTAGGTGCGCGCAAGAAATGGGGTCAAATGGGCTGCCAAGCATTCATGGCTGCGGTTTCTGCTCCGGAGGCTTCTTGTCGTCGGCTTTCTTCGCGTCTCCCTGGTTGTCGTAGATCGAGTACTGTCCCCCGGGACGCTTCAGCTTCACCGTAATCTCCAGCTCCGGCTTGTCGATCCGGTAGTCTTCCCCAAAAGTCTGGAACCCCGGCGCCAGCACCTGCACCCGCAGTGGCCCATACGGGATCCCGTCAATCTTCGTACGCCCATCGTTGTCCGTCTTCAACTCCAACCCGCCGCGCATCTGCTTTCCCTTCCGATCCACCGGGTGCAGCACCACCGCCGCATTCCTCACCGGCTTGCCGTTGTAGTCGCGCACCACCACAAATCGCAAATTCGACATCGGCCCCTCGTCGTCCTGGGCCCACGTCAACCCAACCAGGCCAAACCCAAGCGCCATCGCCATCGCCACCGCGCACGCAATCCAAGGACTCTTCTTCATAGTCGTCCATTCTAAAACTCATCGCGCAAACAAGCTACCGCACCGCCAGGGCCGACGCATCTACATGGCGAGCCACGGGAGCAAGCAGTCATTGTCCCATTCGGGTCCCATCTGTGTCCCATCCGGCCTGGAGGCGTTTGCCCAGGCCGCTCCGTTTCGTTTGACTTTGTAGCGCACCGCCCTTTAGATTGGTTGAGTTGTTCTTAAATTGTTCTTTCTCAAATTTGGTTTGCGCATGATCGTAGGCCGGCGACACGCTGGCGCTATGGGAAGCGGGTGAAAATCCCGCGCTGCCGCGCAACTGTAAGCGAGGAAATCGCAATCGTCCACTGGGGAAACCTGAAAAGGACAACCTGGGAAGGCCGGTTGTAGAAGCGGATGCTGGGCCAAGGCTGATTCGAGCCAAAGTCCACATTCTGACTCGCAAAGCCAGGAGACCGGCGCGAACCATCCCCACCAACCCTTTCGCGCGATAAAGGAGACGTGCCATGCGATTTTCTCGTGTATTTGACAGTGTTATTTTTCCATTCACCATTTTTTTGACAACCATTTTTCTTTCGTCCACCGCTTCCGCCGAAATCAAAATCAAAGTTGTCGATCCTCAAGAAGCCGTCGTTGCCGGCGCCGAAGTGCAATTGCTCGAAGTGGCAGGCCCGCTCCCCTGGCGGTGCAAAGCACATCCGCCGAAGGGCTGGTGATTTTTCCCGAGGCGCCATCCAACGCTTATCGCGTCCAAGTGCTGGCTCCAGGCTTCGCGGCAGAGACGCTGGACCTCACCGCAACCGCTCAATCCATCACGATCAAGCTGCGCGTAGCGACAGCGGCGGAAACCGTGGTCGTGACCGCGACCCGCACGCCAGTGCCGAGCCAGACCGCTGGCGCCGAGGTTGAAGTTCTGAACCACGAGCAATTGCAGGTCATGAATCCGGTTGCGGCCGATGACGCCATACGCTTTCTCCCCGGTGTTGTTGTAAACACTGCGGGCCAGCGCGGAGGATTATCGTCCCTATTCGTGCGCGGCGGCGACTCTACTTATAACAAAGTGATTGTCGATGGGGTTACCATCAACGAACCGGGCGGCACGTTCGACTTTGGTACGATGCCCTTGGCACAAGCAGATCGCCTGGAATTTGTGCGGGGTGCGCAGAGCACTCTATACGGCTCCGATGCCATGACCAGCGTGGTGCAGGTGTGGACGCGCACCGGAAGTACTCCAGTCCCCGAGCTGCGCTTTGGCGCCGATGGAGGAAATTTCGGCACGGCCAATGGCTACGCGTCTTTGGCTGGCGCCCGCGGACGCTTCGACTATGACTTTTTTGGTGACCAATTCAATAGCAATGGCCAAGGTGTCAACGACTCTTACTCGGATTTGTTGCAGGGCACGAACACCGGCATGGCTATTACCGATCAGGTTGCACTGCGGGTGCGGGTCCGCCACTCCAATAGCCATACGGGAATCCCGGGGGAATGGGATTTCAATGGCGATCCGCTTCAACCGCCTGATCCCAACGAACGGTCGCAGTACAACAATCTGCTAGGCAGCGTGGAACTGGCGGTTGCCGCGCCGAATGGATGGCAGCACCATTTCACGGGTTTCGACTACCTGTATCGCTACAACGAATTGAACGTGAATGGCGACCCTGCCCGCATTGACGACTTTACGTCCCATGAGGTCGACCGCATCAACCGCGTCGGCTTTGAATATCAAGGCGATCACTCCGAGCGAACATGGGCGCATACCACCTTCGGATATCGTATTGAAAACGAAAACGGATTTGTAGGCGACGTGAACTATGGCCAAACCCACGGCCAACGCTTGAACAACGACGTGTATACCCAGCAACAGCTCACCGTTGGCCGATTGACAGCTATCGTCGGCGGACGCCTCGTCCATAACAGCGCCTTCGGCAATACGGGCGTGCCGCGCGTGGCGCTCACTCTGCTGGTGCTGCAGGGCGGTGAAATGATCTCCGGGACGCGACTGCGTTTTTCCTACTCCACCGGATTCAAAGAGCCGCGGCTGGAAGAGACGTTTGCAGGGCCGCCCTATTCCGTTCAAAACCCTGGCCTCAAGCCAGAGCGGGTGCGGGCTTTCGAAGCAGGAATGTCACAGGATTTCTTCAAAGGAAGATATGTCCTGAACACCACCTATTTCAACAATTTGTTTCATGACCAGATTAATTATGAGGAGGTGGATCCAATAGATTTTATTGGTAAATACCTCAACGTCAACAAGGCCTTCGCGCAAGGCGCGGAGGTCGAACTGCAAGCCAAACTTCGGAGCAGGTTGTCGCTCAACGCCGCGTACACCTACACCTCCACACAGATTCTCGACAATCCCGCCCCCATCGACCCGCAATACAACCCGGGCATGCCACTGTTGCGCCGTCCCAAGCACTCCGCCACTACCTTGTTGTCTTACATCGGCACGCACTGGGGCGCGAACCTCGGTGGCAGCTTCGTCGGTCGTCGCCCGGACGATGATTTCCTCGGCTTCAACATCAACCACGCGGCGGGCTACGCGCGCGTCGATCTCGGCGGATGGTATGCGATCAATTCGCGGGTCACGGCTTACGCGAATGTTAGCAATGCGCTCAACGATCACTACAACGAAGTGGTGGGATATCCGGCGCTGACGGCCAACTTCCGCGCGGGCATGAGGTTCCGGATCGGCGGAGAGTAGAAGCGTGTTTTATAGATGGATTTGATGGGCAGGGTCTCCCGGCCACGCTAACGCCGTTTCTCATTTGTGCCGATATATACTGCAAAGGGCCGGTTCTCGTCCGGCCCCGTTCCTCATGCCTAAGATTCTGATCGCCGACGACTCTCGCTTCCAAAGAGAAGCGCTGGCCTCGTTCTTGAAACCGAAGGGCTTTGAGGCGGTCTTTGCCGTGGACGCGCTGCAGGCATGGATGGCGGCGCTGCGTTCCGCCCCGCAGTTGATTCTGCTCGATATCAACATGCCCGGAGGCACCGGCATCGAGGTGCTGAAACGGCTGAGGATGTCCACCAAGACGCAGCACATTCCTGTAATCGTGGTCAGTGGCGAAGAGAATTCCGAGACCGAAGCGACGGCGCGGGGCCTCGGAGCGGTGGACTATCTGCGCAAACCGGTGGAAGAGGAACAACTTTGTACTGCCGTGGAGCGCGCTCTGCACCCCGCCGCTAACGCCGCCGGGCAGTGACCATCTTGCTGGTAAGAAAGCGGGCGTCCCCGCCCGGTTGAACCATCCACTCTATGAATCATCCCGCGATCGCGACCCTAGCGGCGGCTGCCGGCCGTTTCTTTCGACCCGTCGTCGGATTCGAAACCGGATTCGAAACCGGATCGAAGGTTCTCCGCCGCAACCGGCCTGCGGGGCGGAGCGGAACATCCTCCGCCGTTGTAGCGGTGGCGCACCTCGTGGAGTTTCTCGATTTCTTTTTCGCTGAGCGGTTGCTCGTGGCCCAGCAGATGAGTCACCAGCGCAATCTTGGCGAAGTGCTCGACCGTTTCCATCTTCATGTAGGCATTTTCCAGCGAGGAGCCAAACGTCACCACCCCGTGGTTGGCCATGAGAATGGCGTCGTGGTGGGGAATCAGCGGCTCCAAAGCATCGGTCAACTCCGGCGTGCCGGGGGTGCCATAGCGCGCCAAGGGAATCGATCCGAGTCCAACCACCACTTCGCAAACCAGCGGACGATTGAGGTCGTAACCGGAAGCGGCAAACCCGGTAGCGGTCGGCGGGTGCGCATGCACTATGCCGCGCACATCGGGACGCAGGCGATAAATCAGCAGGTGCATTCCGATCTCGCTCGAAACCGAGCGCTTGCCGGCAATGCGCTTTCCGTCCATGTCCACGATCACCAAGTCGGCAGCGCGCATCCTGCCCTTGCTGGTACAGGTGGGGGTCACCAGCAGATGTGTTTCGTCGAGACGGACGGAGAGGTTCCCGTCGGTGGCCGCAACCAACTGGTTTTCGTGCAGCAGGCGGCCGAACTGCACAATTTCGAGACGATGCTGGCGGTCATTGATCCTGGACATGGAAATCCCTGCGCCGTCATGGTACAGCACACCTTGGAACTCTTACAACTACTAGCAGGTTAAAATTTGTAAATAAAAGCCGGCGAATGCCGGCAGACGCAGCGGCGTGGAACCTGCCCTCAAACCCTATAATCTTTCCGATGCTCGTTTCGGATTTCCAGTACGACCTGCCTCCCGAACTTATTGCGCAGGAGCCGTTGGCGGACCGCGCCGGATCGCGCCTGCTGCGCCTGAGCCGAAAGCCCGGGGTTTGGCAGGACTGGAGTTTTGACGACTTGGAATTTCGCGAATTTCCCGGCCTGCTGCGGCCGGACGACCTGCTGGTCTTGAACAATACGCGGGTGTTCCCGGCCCGGCTCTACGGCCACCGCAGCGGACAGCGGGCCCTGCCTCTCAGCCCGCACAATCCGGCGGCGCGAGATTTTCTCCGCGGGCGCATCGAAGTTCTGCTGACACGCCAGATCGCCAGCGATCCGAATGAGTGGGAGTGCCTGGTGCGGCCCGGGCGCAAAATCGGGATCGGAGAAAGACTCTACTTTAGCGGCTCACCCAGCCACTCACCCGACGGCCTAGCTGCAAACGACCCTCCCGAACTGGAAGCCGAGGTCACGGCGCGCGGCGCTTTTGGCGAGCGGCGCATCCGCTTCGCCCCGGTCCCCGATTTTTTCGCCCGCGTCGAGCGCATTGGACACGTGCCGCTTCCGCCCTACATTCGCCGCGACAACGACCGCGACGACCGGGCAACGGACCGCGAGCGGTACCAGACTGTATATGCTCAGGCAAGGGGATCGGTGGCGGCGCCGACGGCCGGTTTGCACTTCACGCCAGAGATCCTCGACCAGATTCGCGGACGTGGAATTGAAATTGCCGAGATTACCTTACATGTCGGGCTGGGTACTTTTCAGCCGGTGCGAGTGGAAAGAGTCGAGGATCACAAACTGCATCGGGAGTGCTACGAGATTTCAGTGGAGGCGGCGCGGGCCGTCAACCGGGCAAAATCCGAGGGGCGGCGCGTGGTGGCCGTGGGCACAACCACCGTTCGCACTCTCGAGTACGCGGCGGGGCTTTCTGAGAAACAAGCCGGCGGAGATTGCGTAGAGGCGGGGCGAGGCGAAGCGGACGCGTTTATCTATCCGGGCTATCGGTTTCGCATCGTGGACGCGCTGCTGACGAACTTCCATCTGCCGCAATCGACCCTGCTGATGTTGGTGTGCGCGCTCGGCGGTAAGGATTTCGTGATGGCCGCCTACCGGCACGCCGTCGAGGCAGGGTACCGCTTCTACTCCTATGGAGATTGCATGTTCATCGAGTAGCGATCCGTGGTGCCAGTACGGTTCGTATCGGTGAGGTTCGTATCAGGGCATCGCTTTAGCGATGCCGTAAACCGTTGCTGTATCCCGTTCGTGTGGTGACGGGGCGGAGCCTGTCCTGAGCGGAGCCGAAGGACCCCGTCCAAGTTGAGCGCAACTTGGCATTTGCCTGTGGCCATAGCAACTCTGGGTTCGCTATAGCGATTCGATAAAAACTGGCCGCGCGATTCATAACGTATGTAAACTTGTCTTACGTTGATCCAGACACTCATGCATTGCTGCCTCTCCGCGCTTGCCGTCGTTGCTCTGGCCCTATGCTTCACCGCGCAGGCGCAAAGCAAGCCTGCGACCGAGTCCAAGCCGCCTGCCACGCCCGCCACCACGCCCAACCAAGACGCGCAGCTCTACCGCAACACTACTTTCGGATTTCGCTATCGAATCCCCTATGGCTGGGTCGAGCGCACCAAGGAAATGCAAGCGGGAAATGACGACGGCAAGGGAGAAGTGCTGCTCGCCGCTTTCGAGCGTCCTCCCGAAGCCACCGGAGACAGCATCAACTCCGCGGTCGTGATCGCCTCCGAAAGTGCGGCGTCCTATCCCGGCCTGAAGAAAGCCGAAGATTATCTCGGCCCGCTCACCGAACTCGCGACCGCCAAAGGCTTCAAGGCCGATGGCGAACCGTACGCGCTGGAAGTGGAAGGGCGGCAACTCGTGCGCGCCGATTTCATTAAGTCCCTCAACGACAAATTAACCATGCGCCAGTCGACGCTCGTCCTGCTGGCGAAGGGCAAGATCGTTTCGTTCACCTTTATCGCGGGCAGCGAGAGTGAACTCGACGACCTGATGGACAGCCTCCATTTCATCGTCGCAAAATCGACAGTTCGTTAGGCTCACTGGAGAAGGAGCGGTTCCAGCACCACCGTGCCGCCAACACGGATGAGACCAGCATTCCGATCCGCAGTACGTTTCCGATCCAGTCAATCGGATAGTGAAATACGAATAGCAGTTCCAGAACCAGATCACCGCCAAAGGTTAGGGAGCCGCACAAGTAGTACAGAAGCAGCATGCGCGCGCCAAACCTGCTCGACCGGGTCAGGAGTACCGCTGCACTCAGTCCCCAGATTCCGACAAGGATGGAAACAAAGATCGCTGCCGTTCCGTGGAGTTGAACCAAACCGAGGCCAAGTGGGGGTTTGTGTTCAGGCACCAAGAATCTGACAAAAGCATAGAAGAACATCGCCGTTGCGGTGGACACGGTCCAGAGAAGGACCAGAAACGATCTGATGCGGGATCCAGAAATATTCATCGACCAACTTTCCAATAGAAATTTTCGGACAATCCAATCTACTCCAAACCACCTCCCTGCCCGCCACAAAAACCGCCGTTTACGACCTCGATTCCAGCCTCAAAAAGAGCGTCTTTCGTGTTAAAATACAAACAGCTCTGGTGACTGCTAACTAGCAGAAAATTCAATAAGTTGAGGTCACCCGAGCACTCCCGGAATCGCCCCTCCAGTCAGGCGTCCGATCCGGGGCCCCCAGCGGGCCCGGATTTGGCCCGCAGCGGTGGGGTCCGGCTTTCTCCACGGAGCAGAATGGCCACCAAAGAATTGCAAGCCGAACTTCTCGACGCGAAAAACAAAAACGGCAAAGCCAATGGAGATTACACCGCCGACTCCATCAAAGTCCTTGGCGGCATGGAAGCCGTGCGCAAGCGTCCCGCCATGTATATCGGATCGACCGGAGAACTGGGTCTGCATCACCTGGTCTACGAAGTCGTGGATAACTCGGTGGACGAGGCGCTCGCCGGCCACGCCGATAAGATCGATGTTACCATTCATCTCGATAACTCCATCACCGTGGTTGACAATGGACGCGGCATTCCCGTGGATAACATGGACATAGACGGCGAGAAGATTCCGGCAGCTCAGGTAGTAATGACTACCCTGCATGCTGGCGGTAAGTTCGACAGTAATTCCTATAAAGTTTCCGGAGGATTGCACGGCGTCGGGGTAAGTTGCGTCAACGCG
Organism: uncultured Acidobacteriaceae bacterium; assembly: GCA_963827765.1. Lineage (GTDB taxonomy): Bacteria > Acidobacteriota > Terriglobia > Terriglobales > Acidobacteriaceae > Acidiflorens. The sequence continues at coordinate 1,157,774 of CAWHBX010000002.1, read as the reverse complement.
CTCAGCGAAGAACTCGAACTGGAAATCTGGCGCGACGGTTTTACCTGGGAGCAAACTTACTCCAAGGGCGAGCCCACCAGCAAACTTAGGAAGACCGGAGCGGCCAAGATCAAAACGGGCACCAAGGTCCACTTCGTTCCCGACAAAACGATTTTCACCACCGCCGTCGAATATAACTTCGATACACTCTCGCAGCGCCTGCGCGAACTTGCGTTCCTCAACAAAGGACTGCTCATCACGCTCACCGACGAGCGCCAGACCGATACGAAGACCAACGAAGCCAAGCGCACTGAATTCAAGTACACGGGCGGCATCGCCGAATTCATCAAGCACCTGAACCGCGGCAAGCAAATCCTCCACGACAAACCGATCTACATGGAAGCCGACAAGGACGACGTGCACATCGAAATCGGCCTCCAATACAACGATGCTTACTCGGAATCCGTTTTCAGTTTTGCCAATAACATCAACACCATTGATGGCGGCACTCATCTCTCTGGCTTCCGCACCTCGCTGACCCGCACCATCAACTATGCCGGACAGCAGATGGGCCTGTTTAAGGACGTGAAAGAAAATCTCACCGGAGACGACGTCCGCGAAGGCTTGGTTGCCGTGATCAGTGTCAAGCTGCCGCAGCCGCAGTTCGAAGGCCAGACCAAGGGCAAGCTGAACTCCGATATCGCAGGCATCGTGCAAGCCGTCGTGAATGAGAAGCTGGGCGCATTCTTTGAGCAGAACACCGCCGTCGCCCGCAAGATCATCAACAAGGCGATCGACGCCGCCCGCGCCCGCGAAGCCGCCCGCAAGGCCCGCGACCTGACCCGCCGCAAAGGCGCGCTCGATGGCGGCGGACTTCCCGGCAAACTTGCCGACTGCTCCGAGCGCGATCCCAACCGCTGCGAACTCTTCCTGGTCGAGGGAGAATCCGCAGGCGGCACCGCCAAACAGGGCCGTGACCGCCGCTTTCAGGCCATCCTTCCGCTCAAGGGAAAAATTTTGAACGTGGAAAAAGCGCGCTACGACAAGATGCTGGCCCACGAAGAAATCCGCTGCCTGATCACCGCGCTCGGCACCGGCATTTCGAAAGAAGATTTCGATCCCACCAAAGTACGCTACGGCAAAATCATTCTGATGACCGACGCCGATGTGGACGGCTCGCACATCCGTACCTTACTACTTACTTTTTTCTTCCGTCACATGCAGGATCTGATCAAGCGCAGCAATGTTTATATCGCACAGCCGCCTCTCTTCGGCATTAAGAAAGGTAAGTCGCACCAATACATCAAGGACGAGAAAGAATTCGTCAAGGTGATGGTGAAGCGCGCTTCCGAAGGACTTATAATCCGTTACGGCGAAGGCGCGGCCAAGTTAGAAGGCGCGGCGTTGACTAAATTCATCACCGTCCTGAATGAGTATCTCGTGTTTCTGGATAAGTTAAACAAGCGCATACGCGAGGAACGGATCACCGCCCTGCTTCCCAAGTTAGACCTGGCCAAGCGCGCCGACTTTGAAGGAGATAAGAATACTCCGCCGAAGAAGATCGAGAAACTCGAAAGAGAACTCAAACGCCTGCAAAAAGATTTGAAGTTGAAGAGTGTGGAGACGCGCTTCGACGAAGAACACAATCTTTGGGCGTTGATCTTCGTGAACGCGCAGGGCGCCGAGCACATCGTCAACTGGGAACTCGCCTCGACCCCGGAATGCCGCCAGCTCATCGCCAAGTTCAAGCAGATCGAGGAGTATCTGGAGCCGCCCTTTGTGGTCGAGAGCCTGCCAAGAGCGTCCAAGACTGCGGCCAGTGCCTCAGAAAAAAATGACGAAGAAGAAGACAATAACGAAGACGAAAACTTGAGCGCTGCCGAAAAAGAAGAAGCAGAAAAGACCCAGAAGAAATCCGGCAAGCCGCCGGCGCTCAGAGGAAGAGCGAAAGAGCCCGAGATCGTCGAGAAGAACACTGCCCGCGAACTTTTTGAATACGTTTTGGGCGAAGGCCGCAAGGAGTACACCGTCCAGCGCTACAAAGGCCTGGGAGAAATGACTGCCGAGCAACTCTGGGAAACCACCATGGACCCCGAGCGCCGCACGCTATTGCAAGTCCGCCTCGAAGACATCGCCGAATGCGAAACCATCTTCACGACGCTGATGGGCGAAGACGTGGAAGCCCGCAGAAAATTCATCGAAGACAACGCGCTGGACGTGAAGAACCTGGATATATAGGGCACGGTTTTCCGCGGGGGCAGGGCTTGCAAATCGCAGATATGTTCCACGTGGAACATTGTATTGGCTATACTGTACGTATATAAATGCACTTAAAAACGCCGTAGGCGCAACAGAATAAACGGGTTGCGGCAACCCGGAAGATTGCGGAAAGGGCGTCATTTTCACCGAAATCCGGCCGCGACGGCCAAACCCGGCGCTGAAAACAAAGCGGTTATCGCAGCGTTGGAGTGCTCCATTCCAATCTCAAATTGCACACGTGCTGGGGATCTTCGCTCGCCCAAGCCGAGTTACCAGTGAATCCACTGAGGCTAAGACTTCCCACGCAAGTTCCTATGCGATCGGCGTTCTTACGATGGGATGCTAACGGCTTGTTTTCTAATCTGAGAAGCCATTCAAACGACTCTTTCGTCTGGAGTTCCCAGTTAAACGTACTTCTTAAAAAATATGTTGTGAGGAGCTTTCCTGGAACAAATCCGTTGAAGCCGGAGTCTATTCACTTATGAAGGAGACCAACATGGCTATTTGCTGGGGAGCATTCTCAACCAAAAGCAAGCAGGCTTTAAAGACAGGCTGGCTTATTGCAGCCGGAACGCTCGCACTTTACTTGGGAGTCGTTCAACCCCAAGACCGGGCGCGAGGCATTGCCTCGGAGAGGGCAACCGGCCTCGCATCCGTAAGTGGAGGCGTGGGTTGGGAGCCAATTTCGTTGTGGCGTCAGGCGTCAGTCCTGCCACACTTCGCCCACACTTCTTCTACGAAACGTTACGTTGGCAGCATTTCCGCAGAGCGGGCTCCAATGGCGATGGCTTTTCTTGCTGCACCAAACGGGAACGGTGGCGACCAAGATAAATCGGATATAGCCTCCGACCGTATGCTGATGCGAAATGCGTCTCTCAGTCTGATTGTGAAAACTCCCGCGCAAACTATGGAACAGATCGTCCAACTTGCTCAGAGTGCTGGCGGCTTTCTCGTTACATCGAATGTCAACGGCGGCGCCGACGCCATTAGTGCCTCGCTCACCATCCGCGTACCAGCGGCAAAGTTCGACGATATCCGCGCCCAGATCCGCAAGCTCGGCCTGCGTGTGGAAAGCGAAAGCATCGAAGCGCAAGATGTCAGCAGGCAATACGTCGATCAGGAGGCGCGTTTGCGCAACCTGCGCGCCCAAGAGCAGCAGTATCTCGGAATCCTGCGCAAAGCTGCGAATGTTAAGGACACGCTTGAAGTTAGCGACAAGCTGAACGAAGTCCGCGGTACGATCGAGGAGAAGCAAGCCGAATTCGATGCACTCACTAAACAGGTCGAGACGGTGGCGATCAACATCACTCTGCGGGCCGAGGCCGATGCGCAGGTTTTTGGTTTGAATTGGCGGCCACTCTATCAGTTGAAGATCGCGGCGCGCAAGGGCCTCGACGGGCTGGCCGACTATGCCGCTTCGATTACTGCGTTCGTGTTTTATCTGCCAACTGTATTGTTGTGGTTATTTACGATTCTTGCAGGAGCTGCGATTGGCTGGAGGATCTTACGCTGGGCGGCGAGAGTCCTCTTTGGGTATACGCCGAAGACTGTTCGCGAGCCACAGGTTTGACGAAATTCTAGCCTTCCCTGCGCTGTGCCGCGTGCCAGATCGGGCTGATGGTAACGCGTTTGTGCTGCCGCGGGCCGGTCTTACGGGGTCGCAATCTCGTCCAGCAACTCGCCGTTCGCGCTTAGCAGTTGAATGCGCAGGGCGATTTCGCCGAGGGCGTGCGTGGAGCAACTCAGGCAGGGATCGTAGGCCCTGACCACGGCTGAGACCCGGTTCAGCATGCCTTCCTGGAGCTTGTTGCCGTCGATGAAATGCTCGCTGACCTGCTGAATGCTGCGGCCCATGGCGATATTGTTGTGTCCGGTCGCCACGATCAGGTTCACCCAGACGATGCCGCCTTCCTCATTCACTTTGTAGTGGTGGATCAAGGTGCCGCGCGGCGCCTCGATCATGCCCACGCCTTCGAGCGAATTCACGCCGCCCGTGGCGCGCACATGCTTGTCGAGGATTTGCGGATCGGCCAGCAACAGTTCGATTTTTTCCAGGGCGTAAACGATCTCAATCAGGCGCGCATAGTGATAGAGGAATGCGCTGTGCGCGGGTGAGCCAAAACACTGGTGGAATTCGGTGAATTCAGCGTCCGCTTTGGGCGTGCCACACCGATCGGCGGCATTAATTCTTGCCAGGGGGCCGACCCGATACGCGCCTTCGGGAAAACCCTGCGGCTTGAAATAGGGGGCCTTCAAATAGGACTCGCGGAGACTCGCCTCGCCGATCCAATGGGCGTAGTCTTCCGGGGCGATTTGGTCTTCGACGATTTCTCCCGTCGCGCTGCGGAAGCGCAAGGCGCCATCGTAAAGCTGCAAATTTCCTTTGCGGTCGACGAGTCCGGCGTACATGCTGGGCGCGGAACCGAAGAATTCAATCTCGTCCTTGTAGTTGCCCACTACTTTCTTGAAGAAGCTCATGGTGCGGTCGGCAATCGCTTTGGCCGAGGGCAGGTCAAAAAGAATGCGGTCGCGGGTTGGAATGGACAGCGGGTTATTCACGCCTCCGGGCACGATCCACGAGGGATGCACTCTTTCCTGGGCCAGGCCTTCAATGATTTGCAATCCGAATTTGCGCAGTTCGATGCCATCGCGCGCCATCTCGGGATGCGCGGCAATCACGCCGAGCACGTTTCTCGTTGCCATGTCGGAGTCCATGCCGAGAAGTAAATCCGGCGACGACAAATAGAAAAAGCTCAAGGCGTGGGACTGCACGATTTGGGCGAAGTGCACCAGTTCGCGCAGCTTCTTGGCGGCGGGCGGAATGCGCACCGCCAGGATCGCGTCGCAAGCCTTGGACGAGGCCAGCAGATGGCTGATGGGGCAGATCCCGCAGATGCGCGCGGTGATGCCCGGCATCTCGTAATAAGGACGCCCCTCGACGAACTTCTCGAATCCGCGCACCTGGGTCACGTGGAACTCGGTGCCGGCGACCCGGCCGTTGTCGTCCAACTGAATGGTGATCTTCGCGTGCCCTTCGATGCGTGTTACCGGATCGATTGTGATGCGCTTCATGGGAACTCCAATTTCAAAATCCAGCGCCTGAGGGCGCATTTACAACGCAGCGCGTACGGCTATTTGATAGTCAGCCCCTAAAGGGGCATCGGATTTCGAAGAACTTGCGGTATCGCTAAAGCGATACCCTGATACGAAACCCGACTTTACCCTGGTACGAATGCGTTACGCACTGTTATCCAAACTTCATGGCGAGGGCAGCCTCGCGTTTTCGTCCGTCCACCAGATCGGAAATCACGGTGGTAATCGTCTTCGCAGGAGGCGGGCATCCGGGCAAGCAAACGTCCACTTTCACAAACTCGCGCAGCGCCCGCGCCTGCTTCAAGAGCGGAGGCACACCGTCGGTGGGGACCATTTTGCCCTCTTGCGCCCCCTCCACGTAAACCCGCTGGAGCAGCTTGTTGACCGGGATAAAATTCCTCATGCCGGGGACATTTCCGGTGACCGCGCAATCGCCGAGAGCGATGAGGAGGCCCGTCCGCTGGCGGACTTTTTGCAGCTTATTAAGGTCGTCCTGCGAACTCACCGCGCCCTCGACCAGGGTCACATCCACATCCTCGGGAAACTCTTGCGCATCCACCAGCGGCCCGTAAACCAGGTCGATCTTCTGCGCCAGGGAGATGATGGCGGCGTCCATATCGAGCAGCGACATGTGGCAACCGGAGCAGCCGTCCAGCCAAACCGTGGCCACTTTCACCTTCTTCATGCCTGCACCCCTCTGTTGCGTACGAGCGAGCTGATGTTGTCGTTCTTCTTGACCATCTCTTCGACCGCCCAGCCTTTCTCGGCGAGCGCCCCCGTGGGACAAGCCTGTACGCACTTTCCACAACTGGTGCAATTGGGGGAATCGCCCCAGTTCTGGTTCAGGTCGCTCACCAGCTTGGAGTGAATTCCGCGCGAGGTGATTTCCCACACATGAGCGCCCTCGAGTTCGGCGCAGACACGCACGCAGCGCGTACAAAGGATGCAGCGGTTGTGGTCGAGCACAAAGCGCGGATGGGAAAGGTCCATGCCCAGCTTGGGGAAGTTGTAGGCGAAGCGCACCGTGCTGATGCCCATCGCGCTAGCCAGCGACTGCAACTCGCAATGGCCGTTCGAGACGCAGACGGCGCAGACGTGGTTCCGCTCCACCAACAACAATTCGACAGAAATGCGGCGGTCACGCGTGAGCCTTGGAGAAGTCGTGGTTACCGACATGCCGTCTTGAATGGGGGTCGTGCACGCGGGGAAGAGCCGGTCGGTCCCCGAGACCTCGACAATGCAAAGGCGGCACGCCCCGACCGGTGTCAGTCCCTCCAGGTCGCAAAGCGTGGGAATATACTTGCCGTTCGCCTTCGCAGCCTGCAGGATGGTCTGGCCCTCTTCGGCGCTAATCAGTTCGCCGTCGATGCGGATTGATAGTTTTTTGGGCGGCAAAGGCTCGCTCCTTCCTAACTCTCGCTGGCGACATTGATGTCGCAGCGCAGACAACGGCACGACTCGTCCATCGCTTCCTCATGGGTAAACCCGGTGACCACTTCGGCGTTCGACCGTACCCGCACATTGGCGGCCAGGATGTGGCCGTCATGGCGGTGGTTGGGGCTCGGTTCTTCGGGCACGTGCTGCCCGTACTCGATTTCGGCGAAGAGCCTGGCCCAGCGGTTCGTTTCCATCAGTTGCAGATCAATGTTGCGGGCCGCCTGTTTGCCATAAGCCATCGCGTTCGACACGTTCGACGCGCCCGTAATCACATCGCCGCCGGCATAGAACCGCGGACGGCTGGTTTCGAGGGTGAAGCGGTTCACTTCAATCGTTCCACTTTCCTTCAGGCTCAGTCCCGAAGCGCGGGCAAAGTCCAGGTCCACGCTCTCGCCCACCGCGTAGATGACGGCATCGCACTCATAGCGCCGGATCTCGTCGGTGGAGATGGGTTTTCTGCGTCCCGAGGAATCGTATTCCCCGAGGCGCGTCTTCACGATCTCAAGCGACTTTACCTTGCCCGCCGCGTCGCCAATGACCCGGTGGGGCGCGGCCAGGAATACGAACTTCGCGCCTTCGTCCTTGGCGGCTTTGGTCTCTTCTTCGATGGCGGGCATGTCTTTGTGCTCGCGGCGATAGAACACGGTGACCTCGGCTCCTTTGCGCAGCGCGGTGCGAGCGGAATCGATGGCGGCATTCCCACCACCGATGATGGCCACCTTGCGGCCGATGGGCACGTCTTCTCCGCGCGCGGTTGCCTCCAGAAAATTCAGCGCCGGATACACACCCTTCAGTTCCGTGCCTGGCCTGATAGACCCAGGATTCTTTCCACGTTCCGATGGAAAGGAAGACAGAATCGAAGCGGTCGTCAAGATCGTTCAGCGGAACATCGAAACCGATGCGGGTGTTGAAGATGAACTTCACACCCAGCCGCTCGATCAAATCGATCTCACGCTGCAGCGCGCTCTTGGGCAGGCGATATTCCGGCAGCGCGAAGCGCAGCATGCCGCCGGCCTCGGCCTTGGCGTCATACACGGTGACGTCGTGGCCGAGCATGGCCAAATAGAACGCCGCAGTCAGGCCAGCCGGCCCCGCTCCGGCAATCGCAATCTTCCGTCCCGTATGCTCCAGTTTGCGGGTCAGAATGCGCTTGACCATTTCTTCGAATCGGTCGGAAAGCAGGATCGAGTCGGAAATAAAGCGGTGGACTTCGCGCATGTTCACCGCTTCGTCCATGGTCTGGCGGCGGCAGCGGTTGTCGCACGGATGCTGGCACACGCGTCCGGTGGACGAAGGCAGCGGATTGTCCATGATCACCGCTTCAAACGCGTCCTCCAGCCGCTTCTCTTTGTAGAGTTGCAGGAAGCGCGGAATGTTCATGTGCAGCGGACAACTGTTCTCGCAGGGCGACAGCGCAAGTTCTTCGCACACGCCGGCTTGGCAGCGCCGCGCCACAATGTGGTCTTCAAATTCGGTGCGGAAGTGGCGCAGCGTGGTGAGCACCGGATTCGGCGCCGTCTGCCCCAAGCCGCACAGCGAACACTCGCGCACGTAGCGGCTCAACTCATCGAGCAGTTCGAGGTGATGCATCGTGCCCGCGCCTTCGGTCACGCGATTCAAGATGCGCAAAGATTTGTTCAATCCCACCCGGCAGGGAATGCACTTGCCGCACGACTCGGAATGGGTGAACTCGATGAAGTACCGGGCCACGTCCACCATGCAGTTGTCTTCATCCATGACCACCATGCCGCCCGATCCCATGATCGAGCCGAGCTGCGACAGGTTTTCGTAGTCCACCGGCGTATCGAACATCTCGGGCGTAATGCATCCACCCGAGGGCCCGCCGGTTTGCACCGCCTTAATCTGACGCCCGCCAATGCCGCCTTCGCCGATGTCATAAACGAAGGTCTTGAGCGGCGTGCCCAAGGGCATCTCGACCAAGCCCGTGCTCGCGACTTTGCCCACCAGCGAAAATACTTTTGTGCCCGAGCTCTTGGGGCTCCCGGTTTCGCTGAACCAAGCCGGGCCTTTGGTCACAATGGGCGCGACGTTATACCAGGTCTCGACATTGTTAATGTTGGTCGGATATCCCCACAGACCTTTTTGCGCGGGGAAGGGAGGCCGCGGACGCGGCCGCCCCGCCTGGCCTTCGAGCGATGCGATCAGCGCCGTCTCTTCGCCGCAGACAAACGCTCCCGCGCCTTCCACCACTTCGATATCGAATTTGAAACCGCGGCCAAGAATGTTTTCTCCGAGCAATCCATATTCGCGGGCCTGCTCGATGGCGCGGGTGAGGCGGTGCACGGCGAGCGGATATTCGGCGCGCACATAAACGATCCCCTCGCTCGATCCCATGACGTATCCGCCGATGACCATGCCTTCGATCAGCGAGTGGGGGTCGCTCTCAATTTCGTTGCGGTTCATGTAGGCGCCGGGATCGCCTTCATCCGCGTTGCAAATGATGTATTTGTGATCGGCCTTGGTCTTGGCCATGAACTCCCACTTATTGCCAGTCAGAAAGCCGGCCCCGCCGCGTCCGCGCAGCTTGGAGGCCTTGATCTGCTCGATGACGCTCTCCGGCCGGCCGTCAATCAGCACTTTGTACAGTGCCTGGTATCCGCCGATCGCGATGTATTCCTCAATATCGTCGGGATTGATGAAACCGCAATTCCGCAAAACGATCTTCTTCTGACCCTTAAAGAAGGGAATGTCGTTCCATAGCGGAATCTCCGGATACCCGCGCCCGTACTTCACCGAGGCGGTAATGTGGTCCCACTCTTCGATCTTGCAATAAATAAGATCGGGCGGGAGGTTACCCGCGGAAACATCGTGCAAAATGCGTCCCGCATCGTTCGCTTGCACCCGATGCAAGATCACCAGGGGGAAGCCGGGCAGGCGTATATGGGCCAGCGGCTCCTGAAAACAGGCGCCAAAGCACCCCACACTAGCCAAAACCACATGGATGCCGCTGCGGTCGATGGCTTCCGCGAACGCGTGATACAGGCCTTCGGCGCCATTGCCTCTGCCGCATGTGCCCATGCCAATCGCAATTCGGGGCACGGCTGGGACCAGTTTTCCAAGCCCCGCTTCCCGCACAGCACTGAAAGCGCCAATGTCTTGAATTCGAGGCATCAGTAGTTCTCCCGCTCAACGGTGCGAATCTCTCGTTGCAGAGTCCGTTCGTTCACATGGCCGCAAATGCGGTGGTTGACCTCGACCACCGGCGCCAGGGCGCATTGCCCGAAACAGGCCACGGTGCGAACCGTGAATTTATTGTCGGGCGTGGTCACCAAAGTCTTGTCCTGCTCGCTGGTTTCGCTCGGGTCCTCGAGCCCCAGCCCGAGTTCCAGACGAACGCTCTGCAACAGGTTGCGCGAACCGCGCGTGTGGCAGGCCGTTCCACGGCAAATGCAGATGGTGTTATCGCCTTGCGGATCGAGGTTGAAGAGCGCGTAAAACGTGACCACGCTGTAGATGCGCGAGAGCGGAACCTTCGTCTGCGCTGCGATGTACTCCAGCGTTTCGCGGGGAAGATATTTATGGGGGTGGTGTTCCTGGGCCGCTTCCAAAATGCCGAGCAGGGCCCCCGGACGTCCCGTCCGGCTGGCGACGACCTGATCGATGAAAGCCCGCTCTCCCGCGTTGAGATGTTCCTGAGACGGTGTGTGCACAGCGCTCCTTTCGCAAAACCAGCACTGCCAGGGTCCAAAAGCAATTGCAATGTGTGCGTGAGAAATGCACACCAGTTTAAATAGTAAAGGAGAGGCAAATAAACTCGCGGTGATTTTGGTCACGCTAAGGGGTGACGGGAAAACGCTACGCTAAAACATCAAGAACTGGCGGAGAAGTTCTGCTTGGCTGAATCCGCTCCGATCATCGAGCCGGTCGCAGTAGCTGCACTTCGCAGGTGGGTGAGTACGACGAACTTCCGGAACTCTCAAGCAGAACTTGGTCCACGGAATCACCTCGCTCGACACCGGAGTGAAACACGGCGTAGAACTGCGATAAGCTGCCCGGCAAATAATTGCCTAACACCGGAGATACAAGTACTTGGGGAATGACGCGAGCCGACCGGGTAAAGCCACTCGCTTCGTGAACGGACATAGAGACACTCGGAACGCGGAAGAGCAACTTTTGAAGTTGCCCCTTCATACTGTAATTGCACTTCATCGTCCAAAAAACGGCATTGCTCGAAACCGGGAGGCGTAACTCGCCGGTGAACGCCATGCGGAAACGGCCAATCGTTTCGAATGTGGTGAATCGAGGTTCGGCACGCCGTTCCAGGAGCAAGTTGCGGGGCCCCAAGAGCCGAGCGTCGTACCACCGGTAAACTTCCAACCACATTGCCGGAGTTTCCGCCCACGGATCGCGGTCATCGATTGACGTGCCATCGAACACCAGAAATCTGGGCCCGTGGTCCCGTATCCACGCGGCATTCAATCCGTCCAGGTAGGGGGTATAGGCTGTGTAGCGCTGCAGCACCGGGTATAGCTTAAGCCGCAGGTGCGAGGCTGCCATGTTGGTGAAGTTGTTCGACAGCGAAGCGACGGGCGAGTCGCCGATGAGTTTGACTATCTCCGGCTCAATCCGCGAATCTTCCGGAAAGTCTTCCATGGACAAGTCCAGGTTGTGCTTTAACTTGTCGAATCGCAAGGCACCCCATAACATCCGAGCAGCCTCCTTGCCGCTCGGATGTGTAACGAGGTTCGATGCCGAGCCGCGGCTAACGTTGTTCTGCCAAATGACAAAGAACAGGATTACGAGCAGGAGGATGCGGGATGTGCCCGCTTGATCCAAGTGGATCGTGAGCAACAACAGCGCCAGCGCTAGCGCGGCGAAACAAAAGAAGTTGATGACGTGTACGTCTTGGCGAACGAACCCGTGTTTAAAACTGACGAACAGCGGAACCGTAAGAAGCAGAACGTAAAACCGCGCTCTGCCAGGGGATGAGGCCGCCTGAAACCACAGTATGGCGGCCAGCACCGCTACCGCTTCCGCAGCCGAAACCAAGTCCAATTTGGGCCCGGCCAGCGACATGGCGGTACTGTAACCGCCAATGATTTCAGAGCTGCCGCGCAAATAATGCAGGAGCGACTGGATCGACGGCATCACCCAGAAACAGACGCCTGTAAAGACCGCCGTCGGGACAATCAAGGTGACCGCCGCCTCCGGGAGCGCTTTCCAGTGGCGCTGTATCGCCCGCTCCACCAGGAAACCCGACAATGCGGTGAGGCCGATCAGGGCGGCAGACAGTTTGAACATTGGCAGCAGCCCCACCAACGCCAGTGCGATTATGTAACGCGCCCATGAGCCGCGCTCATGGAACACTACAATCAGCATTAGTGCGCCGGCCAGCATCAGGTATTCTGTCCCCACAAAATCGAACCAAAATAGGGGCGTTGCCAGCGCGAAGCCGAACGAAAAGAGAGCCAAGTTCCGAAGCGGGAACCCGGCCCGAAAGAAGATGTCCGCAAATATCGCCGCCAAAATAAGCCATAACCCCGCCTGAAAGAGAAGTCCGTGCGCCAAGTTGCTGCCAGCATGCTGGGGGAAGATCAAGTAGCCCAAAGGGCCCATGGTGGAAACCGTGTCACTCGCCACCCCTGAACCTTGGGCGGAGGCATAGTTAAGGGCGAATATCCAAGCTGAGTCCACGCCGCTTCCCATCGGCCAGTAGCGGATGGGACATGCGATCAAAACGACGTACACATACAGTACGATTCGCACCAGCTTGCCGGGCCATCCTGGAGATGGGCGGAGCGAATCGAATGTCTCTGTACTGGATAGGAATTCCGATGGCATCCGCATCTTCACTTTCTGGCCACAATGAGAAATTGCTTGCCGAAGAGCGGCCAAGCAAACCTCAACTTTAAATACAAACGCAACATCCAGACTGGGGGCTGTCCGCCGCGGGACATCGTGTAGGGCAGAAACCGCTGGATTTGCGCCTCCACCGTGAAGCCGGTTTCGGTCATCACTTCACCCAACGACAATTCCGTGAGGGCCAGGTAGTGGTCGAAAAAATCCCAATACTTGCCCGGAAGATAACGAATATTTGGGCCCAGCGCGATGATGCGACCACCGGGGCGCAGGCAGCGCCAAGCCTGCGTCAAGGTATCGCGGAGGTCGCGCTTCGCCGGCAAATGCTCGAGGAAATTGCTGGTAAATACAACATCCAACGAATGCTCCGGAATGGCCCAGGGTTGCGCGCAACTTTGCGCCAGTATCTGGACCCCCGGCGCGGCGTGCTCGACGCTATCCGGATTGAGGTCAATGCCAAAGCGCTTTGCAGACCGGACGTGGTTAATAAACTCGCAGTGTCCGCAGCCCAGATCCAGCACACTGCCATCCGGCGGAAGCCATCGCGCGAAGTACTCGTCAACCAGCACTCGCCAAACTCTATCGCGATACTCGCGCTTGCCCGCAAATCGTTGCTCGTACAGTCTTTGCAATTCGCTCGGTGAATGCGGGGCGCTCATACAGATTCCTTCTTGTAATCCCCACGGCTCAGATGCTTCTCCAGCCACAGGTAGAGGCAAATGAATAGATAGCGGCTGCCCATCTCTTGAATTTTCAACTTAGCCATGCCGGTACGCCGGTTGCGCCATGTGATCGGCAGCACCGTCCATGAGTACCCGCGAATGATGGCCTTCAACGGGATTTCCACCGTAAGGTTGAAGTGCGCCGAAAGCAACGGCTGGCAACCTTCGATCACCGTACGCCGGTAAGCCTTGAACGCGTTGGTGGTGTCGTTCAGCGATATGCCAAACAACACCCGGATGAACAGATTGGCCATGCGATTGAAACACAGCTTCAGCCACGGATAGTCGATGACGCCGCCGCCCTTCATAAAGCGCGAACCGAACACCGCATCCCAACCCTGATTGAGCGCATTCCAATAGCGCACCAAGTCCCGGCAATCGTCCGATTCATCCGCCATCATGATCACCACGGCATCGCCGCTCATCTGCCGCAGGCCGCAAGCGATGGCGCGGCCAAATCCGTGTGGAGGCCCGTTCTTGAGCAAACGCACTTCCGGAATATGCTCGCCGAGATCCGTAACAGTGACTGCCGTCCGGTCCGTGCTCCCGTCATCCACAACGATGATTTCGTGCGCGATGCGATTCAGCCGCAGCTCCAAATGCAGATGCTCCACTGTGGACGCAATGCAGCCCTCTTCATCGCGAGCGGGGATCACCACCGACAGCAGCTTGAGATCGGAGTTGGGCGGGGAAGCGGGCGTCATCGTCAGCACCAGGTGAGCCAATCGGGATGGGCGGCAGCGTGCTTCGCGATCTCTTCGAGGACCTGATGCAGACTGATTTCGGGCTTCCAGGCGGTTGCCGTCAGCGCTCTACTGGAATCCAGAATCAACCAAGGAACGTCGTAAGGACGCTCTGCTCCGTCCGCGATCGGTGGATGCGGGCCAAAACGTTGGTCGCACCACGCCGTCAGTTGCGCCAGAGACATGGAGTTCGCTTGCCCGCCGGAGACGTTGAGCAGCTGGCCGGGACCGCCGCTGCGCATCTGAAGATCCACCAAGCGCGCCAAGTCGCGCGGATGCAATGCGTCCCGCACCTGGAATCCCCGACCGCCAAACCCCAAGTACTTTAACGGGCGCCGCGCACAGTGCGCATGCAGCCAATAGGAGAAGATGCCCTGTTCGGCGGTGCCGAACTGCCCCGCTCCTGCCAGTACCCCACAGCGGTTGATCCAAAGCGGCAACTGAAATCCGTCGGCGTACTCCTGCGCCAGCCGTTCCGACGCCAGCTTGGTCGCGCCATATAGCGAGATCGGGGCCTCGATGCTAAATCCTTCTCCCACCCCCGCCATACTTAGTCCCGCGGGCCATGGTTGTCCTTGGTCGAGAGTAAAGGCCGAAGATTCGACGCGCAAGGGCAACTGCGTCAATCCCGCAATCGAATACACCCGGCTGGTACTCAACAGAATCAGGCCGGCCCGCGCGCCGCGGTAATATTCCAGCAAATTGATAGTGCCCAGCAAGTTGTGTTCCAGCAATTGGCGTGTGCTGGTTTTCCCGTCGCGGCCAGCCAGCACGCTCGGCTGCGCGGCTGCGTCAATGACCCAATCGCAAACGGGTAGCGTCTCCAAGTCGCTCGCCATACGAATGTCGCCATGGAATAGCTGCACGCCCAGCCGCCTCAGCGAAACCCGATTCGTCTCGCTACCCGATCGCGCCAGGCTATCTAATCCCACGATGGTGATGCCTTCGCGCGCTTCCATGAGATAGCGCGCAAGGTGACTGCCGACGAAGCCGCACACGCCGGTAATGAGGACTTTCATCTTATTGCGGGTCCGCCAGACGGGCGGACCAAGAGGCAGCGATTTCCGCCACCGTCTGTTTCAGGCTCTTGGTGATGCCCCAGCCCGGATAATGGGTCTTCATCTTACAGAGATTGCTGTAGTAACAGATATGATCTCCCATCCGGTTGCTCTCGACGTACGTCCACACTTGTTCGCGCCCAGTAACTTCCGCCGCTAGAGCAAAGGCTTCCAGAATCGAGCATGAATTCTCAAAGCCGCCACCGAGGTTGTAGACTTCGCCGCAACGTGGCTTCTGCGCGAAAGCCAACATAAACTTGGCGACGTCTTCAGAGTGTATGTTGTCGCGGACTTGTTTCCCCTTGTAACCAAATACCTTGTATTCCTTGCCAGTTAGGTTGCAGCGGATCAGATAACTAAGGAATCCATGCAGTTCCACGCCGGAATGGTTCGGTCCGGTCAGGCAGCCGCCACGTAAGGCGCACGTGGGCATGCCGAAGTAGCGCCCGTACTCTTGTACCATGACATCCGAAGCCACCTTCGATGCTCCGAACAAGGAGTGCAGCGATTGGTCGATCGGAAAGCTCTCCGGAATACCGAGGCGGTACTCGGGATCTGCGTAGTCCCAGCGTGTTTCCTTCTCCACCAGTGCCAGCGTGTTAGGCCGATCGCCGTAAACTTTATTCGTCGACATGTGAATAAATGGTGATTCCGGCGCCCAGCGGCGCGCGGCCTCCAGTAGGTTGAGCGTGCCGGTCGCGTTCGTATCGAAATCGTCGAAAGCGAGCTGGGCTGCGCGGTCGTGCGACGGCTGTGCCGCAGTATGCACGATGACCGCCGGTCGTGTGCTCTTGACCAGGCCAAGCATGCCTTCCCGGTCGCGAATATCAATATCGTGATGCTCGTATCCGGGGATGTCCTGGCGCAATCGTTGCAGCGACCATGAAGTATCGCCTTCCGGCCCGAAGAACACGCGGCGTTGATTGTTGTCGACACCAAGCACCGAATATCCAGCCTGGTGAAAATGCAGGCAGACCTCCGAACCAATTAACCCACAAGATCCGGTTACCAGAACGTGCGCTTGGCCCATCACGTCCAAAATTACACATTATCTTCAACAATGTAAACACTGGGTATTGCCAGGCAGGGCCGCGCACGCGGAGTCTTGCGTATTTGCAAGGTTGGTTGAGCGGCTGCGAGCGGAAACCTCTTCGCAAAACGGAGATGTGTCCCACGTGGAACACTTTGTACTGACGTTAATATACGTATCTATATATGTGTACAATCACCGCATCTGCAACAACGGAAAAGGGTTACGGCGACGCCCGCCCACCCCTGCGCAAAAAACGCGCAAGAATGGGGCACCCACTTCGTGGTTGTGTGAGCAGAAGGCTGGCCCACCCTCTATAACCGTGTCGGCGTTGTCAAGAGACACCTGGATCGGCGAAGGGTTTTGGTTTTTCCCTTCGTAGAAGGTTTTGGTGTTGCTGTTGCTGTTGCTTTTGTTTTTTTGCTCATGCGACCAAGGCCCGCTTTCAGAATCCTGCGGTGGAAGCTTGGTTCCACCAACCATCTATCCGGTCACTGACTCCCGACCATGATTCGTTGTTCGAACTCCCCGACTTTCTCGGGGAGGCAAGGCGCCCAATCAGCCCAACGATGATTTACTGCTTCACCAGGGTGGCCCACGGGCTGCCTTGCATGCGAACCAGCTGCGCATAACTGGCCTGGCCGCGCAGCATCCAGTACATCCGTACCGCCAGCTTTCTGGCGATCGCGACCTTGGCCACGCCACTGCCCCGGCGCAGCTTCAGTCGCTGATAGTCTTGCCGTAACTCGCCGTCCAACCGCGCCGCCGTGTGTCCGGCCTCCACCAACAACGAGCGCATCAGCCGACAAATCTTTTGCGGGGATTGCTGGTGGACTCTACCAGCGCGGTAACGGGAACACTGCGATATTCATTGTTGCTTTGCACTGCGTTTTCCATAAGATGCGTCTCCTTTTTGTCTGAGTAATGGTGGAAGTCATGCGGACAGAGAGACCTCGCCTGTCCGCGCCGATTTGCGTGTGAGTGTTTTAGGCGCTGGTTGTGCTACCTCGGCAAAATCTGCCGGTGCGGGCGGGTAATCCGCCTCTTGGATTTCCGGTGTTACCTCGGGCGCGGACTGCGGTTCCTGTGTTTCCGGCGGGACGGGTTCTTCCATTGTGATTGCCGCCAGAATCACGGCTGAGGTTTGCTGTACAAGCTCAAGACTTTCCATTAACAACTCGGCGTTGCCGTGGTAAAGCTGAATGTATGAGGCGCTGGAAGTGGGATTCAGGCCGATGGCTTTCGAGACCACAAAAGCGATGGCTTCGGCTTCGGTTTCGCGCACGGTTTTTGTCGTTGTTGTACGGCGTTCGCAATGCCCAAGCCGCAGGTGGGCGTACTCATGCACCAACGTGGCAAGTTCCTCCGCCTTGGACTGACCTAGCAAAAGGCGAATGGTCTTGCCGAATGCCGTGCCCAAGGCTGGGGCGATTTCGTCGGTATGTTCGACGGTGATGCCCTGCGTCTGCACGAACTGCCGCAAGCGATCAAGATACACACTGGCGTCTCCGGTGACCTCGCCGAGGACGGCAAGGGTGCGCCTTCGGTTTGGGATTGATCCAACACATACACGCGGCGAAATCCAAGCAGCGTGGAATTGTTTGCCTCTTCTTCGGTTCCGGTGTCGGTATTCTGCTTTTTGCGGCGCTTGCCGATCATCGGGGCAAGAATGGCGATGCCCTTTTCGCCATGCTTCACGCGGCGTCCAAGCTGGTTCCATGTGAACATCCCGGCAACTTTGGTGGCGTTGGGCTTTTGTCTCGCTATGAAGAGCACTTTCCGAAACTGTACGTTGGAAATGCGCCATCGCATCAAGAAACGCGGTCAGGCTTTCGCTGTGTCCGGCTTCAAGCTGTTCGATGAGATATTTCACGTTGTCGCGGATGAGTTGCTGTGCGGTCGCAGGCTTCCGGTTATTACTGCCGGAAGCCGCATTGACGGCGGCTGAGCCGTCGCTGTGGGTGTTGTTGTTGCTGTGATATTCCATTGTTTTTTCCTCGTCTGCCCCGTGGGGCGTTTTTTTCTTCCATGAGAAGGCGCTGTGATATCAACCGAAGTTTTTGGTTTTGGGCTTCGATTGTGTGCCTTCGTTTTCTAGCGGAGCAGTTTCAGCAGGCGGGCAAGGGTTCAGTCAAGGTCGAGCGAAGCGAGCCGAAGGGAACCTTGACGGGTTCCTTGCCCGCCTGCATCGTTCGCAGAAAAACGAAGGCACGACGACGCGATACTAAGGAAACATTCCTTAGTTGTGAGGCAAGAGACGCGGCCCGTAAGGGCCACTCTTTTGGCCGTTGCTTGAGAGATTCAGGGTTTTGGGCGTCTTGAGTGAGCTACGCTATCGGAATCGTGTTTCGCTGAACCTACCATGCTTCCATTCGCACTTAATAGGCCCGCGTTGGCGGGCACTGTGCACATTGGTGTTCTTCAGTTTCAGGTTGGTGCTGCAATCTTTCACTCGGCTTCAAGAGCCTGAAAAAAACACGCAGTCACCGTGAACACGGACTCTTCTTTGGCCTCACTCGTAGGTCACCCACTGTTCATCAATGGTTTGGAAACCAAAATCACGACCCGGCACAGGTCATAACGGCGTTATGAAGAGGATGGTATGGCTCGCCGGTGATCCAGAGCCGGTGCAGAAGAACCGCAAGCTTGCGGGCGACCGCAATGATGGCGCGCTTCTTTCCATTTTTGCCTCCGCGCTGGAACAAATGTGTCCCCCATCGCTTGAGATCGCTATCTGGCCCAAAGTGCCCGAGCAGGTATTGCGCACACTGCACCAGCAGAGTACGAAGCTGCTTGTTGCCCGCTTTGCTGATTCTGAGCTGTGGATCCACTTCGCCAGATTGGCGGCGACGCGGCGTTAGTCCAAGATACGCCGCAACATCCCGTGAGTGCTTGAATCGTCCGGGATCGCCGATGGTAAGTACGAACTGCAACGCAGTGACAGGACCGACACCACAGACTTGTCGAAACCGTGCGGTTTCGGGGTACTGCTTGCGAGCTAAAATCTCGATTTGTTTGTCGAAGGCATAAATTTGCCGGTTCAATTGAGAGATGGTGTCCAGCAAGAGCATCAAACTTGGTCGCAGTTCCTCTGGAATGAAGGGTTGAGCTTTGGCGGCAAAGGTGGTGGTCCCGGAAGCAGGCAATCGCAGACCCAAGGATTTTAGGATGCCGCGAACCGCATTGACGAGACGGGTTCTGGAACGCACTAGAAGATCACGAGCCTTCAAATGTGTTACAGCCGGATAACTCTCCTGACTGCGATGAACAACGGGTGAGAGCAGTTTAGGGTCGACGCGCGCCAAGCGCGCCAGCACTTGAGCGTCTACCTGATCGGATTTCCGAATACTGGCGGCAATGAGGCGCAGACTGCGCGGATTCGCGATAATTACTTCATGCCCCCATTCGGCCAAAAGCTGGCTCACCCAGCGTGAATGTGTGCCGACTTCAATGGCAATGCGCGCCGGCGGCAGATTCATGAAGTGACTGGCCATCCCATCGAGCGTGGTTCGAACACGGCCCTCCGCCAGTACATCCCCATTTGAACCCAGCACACAGCAATAGCTGAAACGATCTCCCAAATCGATTCCCACTGTGATCTGTTCCGTTGTCATCTGGACATTGATCTGCAATTCTCGACTTTTTACCAACACTCTGTTCTTTGCCATATAGATATCCTCCTGGCCAGCGTTGTATCACAGGAAAACGCCAGCGCCTTCTCATCCCATCTTTCACCCAGAGCGAAGCGAAGGAAAAAACGGACCACAGGCAGACAAGGAGGAACGACAAAGGGCAAGCGTGAAGGCCCGAGAGGCGGGCACGCAAGTGCCAAAGCGGCTTTATCGTTTGGCGCGCAGCCGTGCTGTCCCGAAGGGCTGTCCCGAAGTGGTCACCCTCGCCCGTAGGAGTGGAGAAAAGAGACGCGGCCAAGCGCATCCGAGAAGGTGTTCTTGCTGTGCGAAGTCAGCGCCGTGGGACGTATAACAATGAGTTAGTCAATTTCGGTTTTTTCAAGCACTGAACTTCATTCTGCAGATTGAAACTTCGAATAGCATACGATTTCAAGTTGCCATAGACGCGATATCTGCATTCTTTGGATCAGGAATCGTGAAAATAGGCGCTCGAATTGCAGCGAAAAGATGCGCTCCAGGTCCTGGCCGCGATAGGGCACAAACGCGCTGCCCGCTTGCGCGGCCACGACTTGAAAGCGGCGATTGAACTCCGCGATGTAATGCTCGCGCAGAAAAATATTCGCCGCCTCCACCGTCCGGATCCCGCGCAGCCGCAATTCCTGCGGCAGCCGGCCTTGCCAAGTTCCAAAGCTGCGTTCGCTGCGGCCCCGCGCCTGTGGCGAATACGCCGGAATCATGCGCACTCCCAACTCGCCGAGCGCCCGCCCCACCTGCGTCAGGCGATGCCGGTCCACCGCTTCTCCCGCCTTCGGCGTCAGCCAGAAATGGCTGCCGCGATCGCTATACAAGGCGCAGAACACGCCCTTCCGCTCGACCACCTCGCGCAACCCCGCCAGTACCGTCAGCGTCGATTCCTCGTCCACCAACTGCGCGTAATAAATCTCGCTGTTGGCGTCGTCCAGAATCACCAGCAAGTCGTACCAGCGCTCATCCTGAAACCAGCGATGCTCGCTGCCGTCGATGTGCAACAGCATTCCGACCAGTGGACGCCGCGGACGCAACTTGCGATGCACCCCGCGCTGGCGCCCCTCGGCCACCATCCCCGCCCCTTGCAGCAACCCTTTCACCCAGCTATAACTCAGCTCGACCTGGTGCTCTTCTCGCAGCTTCTCGTGAAAGTGCCGCACGTTCAGATCGAAATACTTCTCCCGATACAGCCCCAAAACTTTCTCCACCACCGCCAACGGCACTTTCTTGGGCGACGGTTTCCCGCGCCGCCGGTCGAACAAACACGGAACCCGCCCTCTTCATAACGCTCGTGCCAGCGCCGCATCTGCCGGTCGCTGATGCCGATAATCTCCGCCGCCTGCCACCACGTGATTGTCTTCGCCATGGCCCGCAAAATCACTTCCTGTACTTTCATCTCCCGCTCCATCGCGGCCTGCGTGTAAGAGAACATGCTTGCCATGATCTCCTACCCCCGCCGCCTGCCAAGCGGACACTTCACTTGCTATCTCACCCGGACATATCATGTGCTAACGACATCCGTTAAGTTTGTTCTTGACATATCCATGACGCCTTACTAAAATCCCGCCTATTCTGTCAAGTGCTGTTCTTAACATGCCGAGACGGATTGTTGCAAGCGTGGTGGCATTTCGTGGACACAGGGCCTTAGAGGCGACTCTGATTTCCCGCAAATGGTCTCCTTGCTCAAGATGTGCCTAAGCTTGGTGTGTCAGTCGATGGCACGGGTTGCCTCACTAGTTTAAGTTAGGTCGAAGGGTTCCGGCATGGCCTTCTTGGATCGTTGGCGCACAAAGACGCGACCTGAATCGACGGTCAACCCAGAATGCGTGACAGTATCGGACCGGCTGGAGCGGGATGAGGCCGTTCTGCTCGACAAGAACGCAGAGCGCTTCTATGGACTCAACGAGACCGCAACATTTTTGTGGAACGCTCTTCGTGACGGCATGGAGACGACCGTTCTCATCCACCTATACTGCCAACGTTACGGGGTTGATGAGAGCTCCGCTGCGAATGATGTCAAAACATTTCGGGAAGAACTAAGGAAGCGGGGTCTGTTGCAATAGTCCATGAATCCGTTTCGAGGGCTGGAATCCTTTCTCACATTGACGGCGGTCGATTTGTCACTCGCCCTGTTTGGATGTAACCGGACCATCCGCTGGGTCCGGCGGCTCACGAGGGTACGTCTCTCCGAACCGCCCGATTCCGTGCAGAGGCTCCAAGACCTGAGGCAGTCGTGTGCTCTTGCGGGGAAGATCTATCCGCGGCAAACGGAATGCCTCTCGCGCTCGCTGACAATTTTCGCGATGGCACGCCGACGGGGAATCCCGGTCCAATTCCGGATTGGCGTGCGCAAGTTCCCATTCACGTCGCACGCTTGGCTGGATATGGGAGGCCCTGTGTTTGTGGAAGACGCTTCGCTCGTGGCAACTCTGACACCGATCCTAACGGTGGATTAAAGGCCATGTTATCGCGCTTTGCAGGCTCCGTCATGCTCGATCCACGCACCCTCGCGGCGCTGGCAGTCCGTGAGGATGTGTGCAGTCACTTGATAGGACCTGACGACGTGTGGGGCCCGGTTGAAATATGGAACGGAGGGAGAGCCGTTCTGGCACAGCGCAGTCTTTTGACCGGGTGCACCGCGAGGGAAAAACCGGCATCGCGGTCTGTCTCGCCTATGCCCTTTCCGATGGTAGGATCGGTCCGCTTAGACAACCGGCGAGAACTGCTTGAGGAACTGCAAATGTCCGAGCAGTCCAGCGATCTGGACCTGGTGCAAGCGATCGCCGGCAAGTACGGCTGTGAGCGGTTCATTCATCACATCGCGGGTGACTTTGCCTTTGCCCTATGGGACGAAGCGGCGGCCACGTTGTTCTGTTATTGTGACCCGCTTCGCTTGCGCCGATTCTATTACCGCATTCTCCCGGAACGGTTTGTCTTCTCCTGGTCGGCGGATATGCTCGTTCACGAGAACCCATTGAGCGATGAAATCGATCTTCATTATTTTGCGCGCTACTTGCGACAGGGCCAGCCGCGACGCGACGACATGCAAACGCCATTCCGGCGCGTGCTCCAAGTTCCTCTCGGTCATCGCGTAGTCGTTCGTGACTCGAAGGTCCAAGTCGAGCGCTACTGGTATCCAGAACGGATCGGGACTTTGCGGTTGCGCGACCCGCATGAATACTCGGCAGCGTTTCGACACATCCTTGAGCAAGCGATGAGTTCCCGGCTCCCAGAGCAGGGGCCGGGATGGTTTGACCTATCGGGGGGCATGGACTCGAGCTCGCTCGTAGCGCTCGCCCGACATCTGCAAATTGCCCGCGGTGGCACGCCGCGGGACGACATACGATGTCGGGCCATTGTGCATCCGGCGATGCCGGAGTTTTCGGAACGCGAGTATGTCGATTTGGCGGCGGCGCATTTTGACGTGACTGTGTCTTACGAGTCTTTTGAAGACTTGCCTCCGATGGCTGGCATTGTCGAACCGGATTACGAGGCCCCTAGCGAACCCTCCTTGAGCTTTCTTGCCCTGCCCGATATCCGGCGTTTATGTCGTCAAATCACGCACTCCGGAGGAGCGGTGCATTTCACCGGTCACGGCGCCGACCACCTTCTTGTGGCGCGCAATTTCTCCTACATGCGCAAGTTGCTCTTCAGCGGACGATGGTCGCGTCTGTGGAGCGACCTCAACGGTTGGTCCGATAAATCTTGTCTGCCGCTCGTACACTTCCTGATCTGTGACGTACTTTTCCCATCCTGGTTCGCACGTTTTGCGGTTGACCGGCCGCAACACGCAACCTGGCTAACTCCACAGACCGTGCGCATGGACAAGATGCAGAAAGATTCCGCGCGTTTGCGTGTTTTCCGAAAAGCCGGGCAAAGACATTTCGAGCATATGCTCGATGGTGCAAACCTAGGAACGGAAGTGCTCTGTGCGAGCGCACAGTTCGGAGTCGAAGAGATGCTGCCTTATCTGGATCTCCGGGTGCTTGAGTTTGTACTATCCATGCCGGCTGAGGAACGCACGAGGCCCCCGTTGACAAAGTGGCTTTCCCGGGACGCTTTTGCGGACCTTCTGCCGCAAAAGATCCTTGGCAAATGGAGGCAACCTACGGGGGACATTCCCTTTTTATGGAAGTTGCGCCGATGTCATGGCGAATTGAGCCGGATCGTTGCCCAGCCGCTCTTGGGCGATCTCGGACTCGTCAATGTTTCCGCGCTTCACGCGGACTTCGAGTCGTTACTTCAGGGGGACACAAAACAGATCATGGATTTTGCCACTTTGCTGAGCATCGAGTTCTGGTTGCGGAAACCCCGCTTCCGGAGGACTGGGCCGACCGATCCAGCTTTAATGCAAACCACAAAGGAGGAAAAACCAAATGGAGAAACAGGAAACGACGCGTGTTTACATGCGCCCAACAATAGTCGATTACGGTACCGTTAAGCAGGTTACCCGGGAAGAGCCAAGCCCGTCGATTGTGGTGGCTGGAAAAGACACGGCAGCGGAAGCCTGTAACTGCAGCAAACAATACTAGCGGGTCCAGTTTCAGTGCTGGGCTTGCCAGGGAGGAAAATCCGTATGGAAAAACAGGAAACGACGCGTGTTTACATGCGTCCAACAATAGTCGAATACGGTACCGTTAAAAAGGTTACCCGGGAAGTGTCAGACCCATCGAGAAGTAAAGGTGGAAAAGACACGTCGGCGGAAGCCTGTAACTGCAGCAAACAATACTAACGGGTCCAGTTTCAGTGCTGGGCTTGCCAAAACCGCTTTGAGCCGCGATCGACTCCCAGAGAGAGTGAAAGTTGTCTTGAGGAGTGTTTCACGAGCGTAATTCAACGTCTGCGATGCTCATTCGTCGACATCAACACGTTTTCCAGCTGGATCGGTCCGGCTTCGTTCTG
Organism: uncultured Acidobacteriaceae bacterium; assembly: GCA_963827765.1. Classification (GTDB taxonomy): domain Bacteria; phylum Acidobacteriota; class Terriglobia; order Terriglobales; family Acidobacteriaceae; genus Acidiflorens. The sequence goes on along the minus strand of CAWHBX010000002.1, from coordinate 1,133,072 downwards.
TTGGTTAGGTGGTAGGTACGTGTGAACACCGGGGCGGAAATATGCGTGCATCACGCCGCGGCAGCGGCGTGATGCACGCATAAGCGCCCGGGCAAAAATAGAACCCAGTACGTCGGTACTAGTCCGGTGTCCCACGTCAGCGAAATTGGGACAGTTTGAGACCGAAAGTTAAGCTACACATTTGAATATTCAGTTCACCCGCAACAGGGAGTAGGCCGGCGGCGACAGCGGGGCCCCAGCCATCTGCCTTGACCGGCGAATTTTGTACCAGGGGAAATGTTAGAGAAACTGGTACGAAAGGAGCTGGAGCACGGCGCGAAAAAAGCACAGTCCTGAACGGATCGCGACGATCCTGTGGCAGGTCGAAGTCGAAGTAGTCAACCACAAGCCCACCGGGCAGACCTGCCGGGAAGCGGGCATACCGAACAGACTTACTATCGCTGGCGCAAGGAATACGGCGGCCTGAAGCTGGAACAGGCACGCCGGATGAAGGAACTGGAGAAGGAGAACGCTCGTCTGCGTCGGCTTGTAACTGAGTTGAGCTTTCAACCGAGAACGAATTTTGCTATGTTGCATCGGGGACGCCTCCTTGACAGAGCAGGATCTTTTCGCGAAAACCCTTCTACCACGGATTCCGTCCCTTCCACTTATCTAAAACCATAACACTCTATTTTTCCATCATTTGCCCCCATTCGCTGGAGTGGACCCCGATTTTGAGACAACCAGTTAAGCCCTAAAATGCAGCGAAAGGGGGAACTGGGATGAGGTCTCGAAGGAAGTTCACCAAGGAGTTCAAACTGGATGCGGTGCAACGATTGCGGGCGGGGGAACCGGCGGGCTTAGTGGCGCGCAGCTTGGAAGTGAGCCGCCAGGAACTGTACCGCTGGAGCCGCGATGTCGATAAGTTTGGGGAGCGGGCGTTTCCCGGCGTGGGCCAAAAACGGGCGGAGGAGACGCGGATTGCGGAGTTGGAACGTAAGATCGGGCAGCAGGTGTTGGAAATCGATTTTTTAAAGCGAGCCTTGCAGCATGTGGAACAACAGCGCCAGCTGCGGGCCGCGAATGGCGGCGCGTCGTTTACCAACAGGTCGAGCGCGAAATGAAAGCCGGAACTCAACTCGCCATTCGCCGGATGTGTACGCTGACAGCAGTCAGCCGGGCGGGATTTTACCGGCGCGGAGTTAGCACTCGGTCCGCATCCGTGGAACTGCGCAACCAAGTGCAGCGCGTGGCGCTGGAGTGGCCGACCTATGGCAGCCGGAGGATCACGGCCGAGTTGCGCCGTGGCGGCCGGTTCGTCAACCGCAAACGGGTGCAGCGGCTGATGCGGGAAGACAACCTGCTGTGCTTGCGGAAGCGTAAGTTTGTGACGACGACCGACTCCGCCCACGGGTTGAGAGTGTATCCGAACCTGGCGGCGGCGCTGGTGGTGAGCAGTGTAAATCAGCTCTGGCGGGCCGATATCACCTATATCCGGCTGCTGGAAGAGTTTGTTTTCCTGGCGGTGGTGCTGGACGCGTTTTCGCGGCGGGTGATCGGCTGGGCGCTGGATGGCACGCTGGAAGCCAAGTTGGCCGTGGCGGCGCTGGAGATGGCGTTCGCGCGGCGTCGGCCCGCGCCCGGATTGGTGCATCACTCCGATCAGGGCGTGCAGTATGCCAGCCACGACTACGTCGCTTTGTTGGAGACGCACGAAGTGCAGATCAGCATGTCGCGCCGTGGCAATCCCTGGGACAACGCGACTTGTGAGTCGTTCATGAAAACGCTGAAGTGCGAAGAAGTTTATCGCAGCGAGTATCGCAACCTGGCCGAAGCCCGCGCTCGCATCGGCGAGTTTGTGGAGGAGATCTACAACCAGAAACGCCTGCACTCGTCTCTCGGCTATTGTCCGCCCGCCGAGTTCGAGCGTCTGCATTCGTCGCCCATGCGGGTGGCGGCTGTGCCGCAGGAGGCGAGATGAGTTTTCTAAGGCATAAGGAGATCTATCCATGCGATGAGGGCGCGATCTCGCGACCGCGCCCCCGCTCATCGCCGTGGATGAGTCTCCAGTCTGGCTATTCCTGGCAGGTTGCTCTCCAGCAGAGCCCGCTTCCGCTTCACCAGCCGGAGCTATACTGCCAATCATCAACCGCGCCCGACAATGCTTCGGCAGCGAACGGCGAAATGTCGCTTAACTGGTTGTCTCAGCCGAGGGGTCCAGTCCAACTTAACAGACAGAACAGACTTAATCTAATGTCATACATAAGTCTGTCTGGTGTCCTGTCTGGCAGCCCAAATTGTAACCGCGCAAGGTACGACCGAGAACTGGCAAAGTGCTTTTGCCAGAGTGGTCTGGTGGGAGGGGGAACAGGAAGTTGTGTTTCGCATCGTTGCCGCGTTTGACAAACCGGAGATCGACGACGCGCTGGAAAAACGGATCACAACGTGCGATTCGATTCCCAACCGACGCCGGTTTGGAACGGAGTTCGAATAGCTATTGACGCGCCCGGTCGGGTGGCCCGGTCACGAACCAGCCGTGGTACAAGGGTTCTCTTCTCGATCGAATAGTTGGTGCGCAGGATGATGGTGAAGGAAGACCAGCCTGGAGACGCCGAGCCGAAGGCTAGTCGATTCTATGACAGGCGGGGCACGGTTGAGCAGCGCCATTTTCACCGCTCGCTTCCCGTCCCTGACTCACGGCTCTTGCGTCATCGATTTTGCGAAAACCAAGTACGGCTCGCGGTAAGCTTGTTGGGACATCTGAACAGGCGGTTCGGAGTGGCACTGGATCCGATCACGCTGCAGCCGCAACCGACGAGACAACGGATGCTAGTCAAGTTCATATCGTAATCGGTATACTGCGGATTGGACTGGGGGGAGGAAAAGTATTGCAGAAGTTATAGAACATCCGGCAATTTGCGCTGTCTCAGTTGGATTCGACTGTTGGGGCGCACCCACTGAGAGCCGCCACACAAGGCTATGAACAGGCCGACAGAGCAAAATCGTTGTAGCCTTTGAAGTCAAGATGGAGACCCCAGCTAACTTGCGGAGGGCCAACATGGAGGCATTGCTTCAAGACTTACGATACGGCCTGCGTATTCTGGCAAGAAATCCGACCTTCACAATTGTTGCCGTACTTGCCTTAGCTTTGGGGATCGGAGTCAATGCGGCACTTTTTAGTGTAGTTGAAGCGACCTTATTCCCACCTTTGGCGGTCGCTCAACCCGGCAGCTTGGCGAGTATATACACCATAGGTTTCCACGGAGGGGAGTACCGTTCCACTTCCTATCCCGATTACATCTATTATCGGGATCGTGCCCGTGCATTCTCGGGTATTGCCGCCTACTCTCGGATTCGCTTGCGTTGGACACAAAGTGACCACACCGAGTTTCCGTGGGCCGAAATCGTCTCCGATAACTATTTTGCCGTTCTGGGCGTGAAACCATTCATGGGACAAACCATCCTACCGGAAGGAAACCCTATGTCAGGTGGGAATCTTGTTGCCGTAGTCAGTTATCCATTCTGGCAACGACGACTGGCTTCTGACCCGAATGTTGTAGGGAAAACTCTGACCTTGAACGGGACCATTGTTACAATCGTGGGCGTTTCTCCCCCTGATTTTGAAGGTGTGGATATCGCGTGGGGGGATGTGCCACAACTTTGGGTCCCCTTGGCGGCCCAGGCTCAGATAATAACGGCGGGTGGCGACCTGCTCCACAACCAAGATGTGGGATGGCTTCTTCTGGTGGCCAGGCTTAGATCCGGCGTCCGTTTTCGGGAGGCCGGGACGGAAGTAAAGGTCTTGGCTCGGCAGCTTGCGCAGGAATACGGAGGAACGCATACGGACAACGCTGCGGTTCTTCTTCCTTTGCATCAAGCGCGCTTCTGGCCTGGATGGCGCGACTCGATTCTTCATGTATTTTGGTTACTCGCTGTGTCGGCCGGCTCTGTTTTGCTGATTGCCTGCGCCAATGTGGCCAGCCTTCAGCTGGCACGCGCTAACACCCGACGCCAGGAGATTGGCATTCGCATGGCTGTAGGCGCCAGTCGTGCGGGTCTCATCCGCCAGCTTCTTACCGAGAGCGCTCTATTATCGTTCCTGGGTACCGGACTTGGTTTGGTGTTGGTTCTGGGGATCGTCAAACTTATGCCGATTGTTAGGCTGCCCTTTCAAAATCAGATGGCGCTCCACTTGCACTTAGACCTTCAGGTTCTCGGTTTTACTCTCCTGTTATCTCTGTTCACAACCTTCACATTTGGACTAGTCCCAGCCATAACAGCGGCAAGATCGAAACTGAGTGAATTTATTACGGGAGGAGCGCAACACTTTTCTTCTCTTCCAGGTTTTACATTGCATAATTTGATTGTTATCGGAGAAGTTATGTTGGCTTTCTTATGTCTGATTGGAGCTGGACTTTCTTTCCGTAGCCTGCGCCGTATCGAATCGAACGATTTTGGATTCCACCCTGATAATGTTTTGGCGGTCACAATGAACTTGAAAACGGGTGGCTACTCTGAGGAAACAGGGACACGCTTCTATGTCCAGTTGCTCGACGGAGTGTCTCGCCTATCTGGTGTGCGTTCGGCGTGCCTTACCAGTTTTCCTCCTCTCAGTCTCCTTCGCAGGGAAGAGGCCGTCATCATCGAGGGACAGGAGGAGGAACACGGGGATCTGCGAAGTGACAGGATCATAGAAGTTGATTCTGTGTCTCCGGGGTACTTTCAAACACTCCAGATTCCTATCCTTCGGGGCCGCGATTTTACCAACGAAGACACCGCCGTGGCTTCAGGAGTTGCGATCATAAATCGGACAATGGCGGAACACCTATGGCCTCGCCAAGTGCCGATCGGGAAAAGAATTCAGGTTCGAGGAGAGAGTGCCTATCGTCAGATCGTTGGAGTGGTCGATGCCACCAAGTCGCACACTCTGTGGCAGGAGCCGGGCCCGTACCTGTATTTGCCTATGACTCAATCGTATTCAACGGAACTCACTCTCTTGGTTCGTACCATAGGAGATCCGATGAGCTTCCTCCACGAGATTCAACGTCAGGTGGCGATGCTCGACAAGGAGGTGCCCACCTATAACATCGAACCATTGGAGCATCAGGTAAAACGTTCTTTGGCACAACCACGCATGATTGCCGATTCGCTCCTAGTTTTTGCTGCCGTCGCACTTTTGCTTGCAGCGGGCGGCATTTATGGCGTCATCTCCTACTGGGTAAGCCGACGGACACGCGAGATCGGTATTCGAATGGCGCTGGGTGCCAGCCCACGCGACGTGCTCAAACGGGTAACCCGACAGGGAATGGTTCTGGTCCTGACGGGTGTGGCGGTAGGCATGGCGACGGCAATCGTCCTGATGCGATTCTTGTCGAGTCTCCTGTACGGCGTACGACCGACAGACCCGGTTACTTTTTCCCTCGCTTCTTTTGCCCTCGTTGTTATCGCGCTTGTGGTAACCTATATCCCGGCGCGCCGGGCGGCCAAAACCGATCCGGCCGTGGTGTTAAGATTGGAATAAATTGTTGGACTCTGAAGACTTTCGTTGTGCCATCCACGCTGCGCGCTGAGGTCACCGATCTTTAGAGTTTTTCACAATTCGCTCCGCCTTTCCGCTTGCCAATGTTGTCAAGGGGCGAGTGTGGAATTTTAAGAGAGGGAGCGGCGTGTGGCACAGAACAAGGTCCCCAAAACTGGCTAGCGCATGTCCACTGCGAATAACACACAGGAAGAAATCAGGATCAAGGAGTCAAAACAGGCATGGAAGACTCTGCCCCATGTTTGGGCATTGATCAAGCCTCAGCGGGGAATCCTTGCGCTGGGTTTTGTGCTCATGGCCATCAACCGTGTTACCGGGTTGGTTCTGCCGGCCTCGACAAAATTCCTGGTAGACGACGTCTTCGGCAAACGTCAGATTCATCTTCTTGCCCCGATCATTTTGATCGTGCTCGTGGCAACACTCGTGCAAGGCCTGAGTTCCTTTTCGCTGACGCAATTGCTCTCGAAGTCAGCGCATCGAATGATCGCGGACCTTCGACGCCAAGTTCAGGCACATATCGGGCACTTGCCCGTAACGTTCTACGACACGAACAAGGTGGGTGCACTCGTTTCGCGAATCATGAGCGATGTCGAGGGCCTGCGGAACCTGATTGGCGCGGGACTCATCGAGTTTGTGGGCGCGCTGATGACGGCCATCTTTGCCCTGGTAGTTCTGCTGCGGATCAGCGTGTTTTTGACCATCGTAGCCGTTGTAGTACTAGTGGTCTTCGGAGTCGGGTTGAATCAAGCCTTCAAGGCCATCCAACCGATCTTCCGCATGAGGCCTGAGATCAATGCCGAAGTTAGCGGGCGGTTGACAGAGTCGCTTAATGGCGTTCGTGTCGTTAAGGGATACCATGCGGAAGAATGGGAAGCCAAGGTCTTCGCCGCCGGCGTTCAGCGGCTGCTCGAAAACGTGCTAAGAACGCTCACCGCGACGTCGGTGCTTAACCTTTTCGTCGCTGGATTGATGGCGCTCCTCAGCACGCTGATCCTTCGCCTTGGCGGTCGGCAGGTTGTTTCTGGGGCGATGACACTGGGATCGTTCCTCACCTTCACTATTTTTCTGAGCATCTTGCTCGCACCTGTTTTTCAAACGGTGGGGATTGGGACGCAGATCTCGGAAGCGCTGGCCGGGCTGGAACGCGTACGAGAAGTCCTGAACGAGAAACCTGAGGACGAGCTTCCCGGCCGCAACGTCTGCATAGGTTGTATTCAAGGCAAGATCGAATTCGAAAATGTGAGTTTTGCTTACGACTCAAACAAATCAGTGCTCTCCGGCATTCATTTTCAAACTGAGCCGGGCATGGTGACGGCACTCGTGGGGCCGTCGGGTGCCGGAAAATCGACCATCATCGGATTGATCGCCGCGTTCTACACTCCTTCAAGCGGGCGGATACTAATTGACGACGTGGATCTGGCAACTGTGCGTCTGGATTCTTATCGCACACAACTGGGCGTGGTCCTGCAAGAGACGTTTCTCTTTGACGGAACGATCCGCGAGAACGTCGCTTTCGCTTGCCCCGACGCCAGCGAAGAAAAAGTTATCGCCGCGTGTCGGATTGCGCGGGTGGATGAATTTGCTGAAACATTCGAAAAAAAGTACAACACACTGGTCGGCGAACGGGGAGTGAAGCTCTCCGGGGGCCAGAAGCAGAGAGTGTCCATCGCACGCGCGATTGTTGCCAATCCACGAATCCTGATTCTGGACGAAGCCACGTCAAGTTTGGACTCACAATCAGAAGCCTTGATCCAGGAAGGCCTGCAGTATCTCATGGTCGGTCGAACAACATTCGTCATTGCGCACCGCCTGTCCACGATTCGAAGTGCGGACCAGATTCTAGTACTTGAGACTGGTTCCATCGTTGAACGTGGTACTCACGATTCACTTTACGCGAAACGAGAGCGGTACTATGACCTCTATACGAAGCAGTACGGCGTAGAGGCCAATCTCTTTCTTGCGCCTGGCGAAGGCCCCATTGATCCGGACGAGTGTTGTGCTCCGCAAAAAATCCATTTGATGGATTGTAGCCATTCATCTTAAGTGTTTTATCGTTGCCGTCTGTGCCGTGATACTTCATTCTTCGGGACCCCGGCGTGAAGTTGCCTCGTCGTCAATCCAGTCTTCCTCAATGTAAGTTATTCCACGACGGCCGGGGACCTTGCGCACCGTTGTGTCGGAGACTTCCCCGGTGCTATGGGTCTGTCCGACTTCCCGAGTTCGTTCATCATCGGCTCCTGTCCTTGAACTTCCCGATGCGTCCCGAACGCACTGGCCGCCCTCGGGTGAACCCGTGATCTCGCAACTTCCGTGCAAGATGTGTCCCTACGTGCCAGGGACTAAAGACCGCGCAGGACTCCAACCAAGCTCGCAATGGCACTTGGCAGGATGTTGCCTTCCGCGTTGTGTCAGGGCGTCGGCGTCCTGAAGTTTGGGATATTTCGCGGCTCAATAGCTTGGCCCGCAGTTCCTCCTGTCTACGCTTCGTATCCAGCCTTACGGCTGTGCCCGCAAGACTCGGAGCCGGTGTGGCTCGCTAGGCCCTCACCGTACGACTCTTTCATTCGCTACACCTTGCCAGATTCGATGCCTACTGCCCTGCCTGCCCCGCCAGTGTGGTGGTGCAAGCACGCTGCCTACGGCATCGGGCTGACGCTACGACACGTCATCCCCGATTGGGAACTGCTGGGATACCTGAAACGGCGGGCGCGTTTACGTGCGTAAACTTGTTGTGTGGCAGCGACTTAGATTTTTCCCGCGTCCCTGCCGTTTCCGTTCGTAAACGGCAGAACCGCTGCGGGCGTGCATCGCGTAAACACGTTGATTCTACTGGGTTGCGCGAGGATGCGGAACTAAGCGGCGCGTGCGGCATCCGGTGTGCTTCCGGCTTTTGTCCGGCGTCTGTCCGGTGGTTGTCTAAGTCACGAGGTGTTACCCTTGCGGCAAACTCCAAGCCAGGTGTGCGATGGAATACGACCAAGACAAACTGGACGAAATGGTGCTGGCGCTGCTCTTCCTGACGATGTTCGATGTAGACCACTATGGGGCGAGAGCGTGGAAAGTGCACGACTGGGTCGCAATGGATCGGCTGCACGCGAAGGGCTACATCTCCGACCCCAAGAGCAAGGCGAAATCGGTCGTGGTGACCGTGGAAGGCGTGCAGCGATCCCGCGAGCTGTTCGAGAAACACTTCGGGAAGAAGGAACCGGGAGCGCGTCAGCGGTAGGCTTCGCGGCGACCGTAAACCGAGCCATTTCGAAGCGGGAAGAGGGTACGGGCGCGGATCACGGCCCGTTAAGCCCCGTTCCGCGAACTTTCCAGCATCGTGCGGCACAACAAAACGACGTTCAATATCTCCGTCTTCGCACAGAAGTACGCGCAGGAAACAGCGAACAGCATTCTCACGAGGCTCGATCTTTTTGCAAGGAAAGTAAGCCTCAAAGCACGCCCGTAGCGGCGCGAACGGGCAATGCATACAGCTCTCAAATGTCGGCGCATACCGAGCCGGTCAAGCACCCTAAAGCCGACGAATCCACACAAAATCGCGTGCCCATTCCGGCGCTAATTCAACGGCGAAAGAACCATGAATCCACTTGGCTTTCCTGGGCGTTCAAGGCGGTCGATTGTCGCCCCTGTGTCGGCGTTCTGCAGCTCTGCTAGAGATCGTTGTTATGACATAGTATGAGTGCGAATTGCCGCCGCTTCAGCGTAAGCGTCCGAAGCAGCCATCTGGTGTGGTGTACGGGAAGTGTGCCAGACTCTTGCGGGAGCTTTGAAGTGTCCACGTATTTTTAAGTGGACACTTCGGTACATACTTGGTGCTCACAGTGTCATGCGGCTTGTAGGGTGGGCTGGATTTCCGCAGCCACGTTCCAAGGCAGCAGTTCTTTGATGCGGCAGACGGGATGCTCGGCGATCCGAGCCAGGACACAGCGCAGGTAGAGTTCCGGATCGAGGCCATTGAGTTTGGCCGAGCCGATCAGCGAGTACATGGCAGCAGCCCGCTCGCCACCTGAATCAGCGCCTGCAAAAAGAAAATTCTTTCGTCCCAGGGCGACGCAACGCAACGCCCGTTCTGCCGCATTATTGTCGATTTCCAACAGGCCGTCGTCGAGGTAGCGTGTCAGCGCGCGCCAGCGCGAGAGCGCATAGCGGATGGCCGCCGCAGTTTCGCTCTTTGTGGAAAGCAAACGTAAAGATTTCTCCAGCCAAACGCCAAAGCCGTCCAGCAATGGCCGGGCGCGGGATTGACGAACTTCACGCCGTTTCGCCACGGGCTGGCCGCGAATCTCCTCTTCGATGGCGTAGAGTGCGCCGATGCGATGGAGCGCTTCCGTGGTGGTGGGCGACGGGTGCGCCGCATGAATCTCGTAGAACTTGCGCCGGGCGTGGGCCATACAGGCGACTTCGTAGATGTCACCATGCTCATAGAGATGATGAAAACCCGAGTAAGCGTCCGCCTGGAGTGCGCCCTGGAAGTTCTTCAGGTGCTGACGCGGATGCTCGCCCTTGCGATCTTCCGAGTAAGCAAACCACACGGCAGGCGCAGTCTTCTCACCCGCCGCGCGTTCGTCGCGTACATAAGTCCATAGGCGTCCGGTTTTCGTTTTGCCCGTGCCGGGCGCAAGCACCGGCAGGGGCGTGTCATCGGCATGAATCTTGCGCGCAGCCAGGACATGCTCGCGCAACGTATCGACCAGGGGCGCGAGCAACTCGCTGGAGGCGCCGACCCAGCCGGCCAGTGTGGATCGCTCGATCTCGACGCCCTGCCGCGCATACATCTCCGACTGGCGATAGAGCGGCAAATGATCGCAGTATTTCGATACCAACACATGCGCCAGCAGCGCTGGCCCTGCTAGTCCGCGTTCGATGGGCCGCGAGGAGGCCGGAGCCTCCACCTCCACCACGCGCTCACATGCGCTGCAGGCGAACTTGGGCCGCACGTGCCGGATGACCTTGAAGCTCTCCGGCACGTACTCCAGTTGTTCGCTGACATCTTCGCCGAACGGCTGCAACGCGCCGCCGCAATCCGGGCAGCAATCATGTTCCGGAGTATTGGTGACGGTCTGGCGCGGAAGATGCGCGGGCAAAGGCTTGCGCCTGGACCGCGCTTTGAGCGTGGCTTGCGGAGAAACGGCATCGGTCGCTTTCTCCGCTGCAGCCTGCGCGGTCTCCATCTCTTCCAACTCCAGTTCGAGCTGCTCCGGTTGCACCACGATCTTCTCGCTCTTGCGTCCGAAGATCGTGCGTCGCAGCTTCTCCACCAGCAACTTCAAATGCTCGATTTGCTCGCTGCGCGTAAGCAGCTCATCGCTCTGTTCGGCCAGTTTCCGGCGTTGTTCCGCGAACTCGGACTTCAGCGCAGTCAGCGTCGAATCCGCCTCGACATACTGACGATGGCGTTCGAGCAGCAGCGCCTTCAGTGCTTCTGGATCCAGCCAGTTGAGATCGGGAAGATCGGCGACCGCCATACCGCAAGTATGGCATGACACGCTGTGGAAAATATCGCAAAAAGCCGCATGAATACTGATGATTATTATGCTTGTCTATACGGCCATCGGCGGCGCGAAGGTGCGCTCCGGCCTGCGCCAGTCAATCCCTTCCAGCAGCATCGATAACTGCGCCCGCGTCAACGCGACCGTTCCGTTCTCCGCCCTCGGCCACACGAATCGCCCGCGCTCCAACCGCTTGGCCAACAGGCAAAGCCCGTCGCCATCGAACCACAAAAGCTTGACCATGTCGCCGCGACGGCCACGAAACACGAAAACGTGGCCCGAATACGGCTGCGCGTTCAGCACGGCCTCGACCTGCGCGCTCAGCCCGTGAAAGCCGCGCCGCATGTCGGTCACGCCTGCGGCGATCCAGATGCGCGTGCCCGTACGTAGCTCGATCACCGGCGCAGACTCTCCAGAACCGAACCCAGCAAAGCCGCATCCGCGCCGCGCTCCACGCGGATCGTCGCGCGGCCTGCCAACTCGATGTGGATCGCGCCGGGAGAGCACGCCGCCGCCGCAACGGAAAATCGGGATGCTCCGCCGCCATCCGCCGCGACCACGTTTGTTCTCGCTCACCCTCGGCACCAGCACCCGTTTCTGGCGCCGACAAAACGACCGGCAGCAAAGCACAGGACCGCTGCCCCTTGGCGACCAGCTTGCCGTTGCGATACGCTCGATCTATCTATAGGAAAAACAAAAATCGATTTCAGAAACGAAATCCAGTAGACGGGAAACCTTGTGCTCAGGAGGGATGGGCTGGGTAAGGTTGAGGGCCGTTGATAATGAGGTCGTTGTGACTCCATAGTAGGGAGATTGGGGTCTGTTGCGGAGGGGGCAGCAGAATTGGTCAGTAGGAGAATCTGAACGAACGCTTTACAGCGCCACTGGTTTGAGCCGACGCACCCAATGCATCGGTTGGCCGCGGCTGTCGGCCAGAGGATCTACCCCAAAATACTTGCGCAGCGAATTCCTCCAACTGAGCCGCAGTGGACGAGAGCGCTTTTTCTGCTTCAACAGTAGAAACTGGGCGGCCGATGTTACGCGTTGCGTGCGGGGTGCCAACAGTCCGAAACGGCGCATCGCGTGTCGGTAGCGGTCTGGCACCTGTGCGGCCAGAGCGTCAACGAATTCCTCAATCAGGTAGTGGGTCGTCACAATCCGCTTTTGCTTCAAATCTTTCGTCAAAAACTCGACTTCTCGACCTGTGATCTTCGTGAATCGATGCTGGGCAATCGGTGGGCGTCGAACGTACCGCGCCACATACCGTAGGAAATGCCATTTCGACTTGATGGGATCAACATGGACGTTCCACCAGCGTTCATATTGCGTTTCCAACACCACTTCGAGCTCTTCGGTGCTCGCCTTCGAAGCAAGTAAACTCTTTTTGAGAGCCGCTCGGAGATACGTGATGACTGCATAGCGCCACATGTGCATGAGTTTTTGCTTGTCGAAGCGCAGCGGCGTAATCCAGCGACCTTCCGACTCTTTCAGGCCGCCGTCAGAAACCATAACATGAAGATGTGCATTGAAATTCAAGTGTCGCCCGAAGGTGTGGGGCACGACCAGGATAAGTACCCGGACACCGTATGTAGCTTTCACCCATTGTTGGATCACCGATGCCGCGAGTGCGGGCAAATCGTGAAGGAGTTGGCGATTCTGACCGAAGATTGGCCACAGCACGTTGGGCATCGTGAGGCCAATGCCGGAGTAGGGAATATCGGGAAGGGCGCTCCACTGGTCACGCTGCCAAAGCAGCGTAGCCCGCTGCCCACAGCTTGGGCATGACCTCGATTTGCAGGTATGGTAAACGAGTTTCTCTTCTGTTTCTGACCTAAAGACTTCGGTTCCCAATGCCGGGGTCCGGCAATCGATCATTTTGCCGAAGTTCTCGCGCACGGCTGGGCGGACCTCGGGACGATCCCAGTGGGATCGTGTAGCAATCAATATCTCCTTCAGCGGTTGTCGGTTGTGCATGTGGGTATCGACTCCTGGTAGGGTGGGAGGGATTGCATTAGCTCTTCAGTCACAAAGATCATCTTGCCGGGGACCCGTATCTCGGACACGCCTACCGAACTCCGTTCATCTGAACTAAGCGCAGACAAACGCCTGACTAAGCTCGCTAAGTCTGGTGTGATCGGCGAGTTTCTTGGCTCGTGCCGGGAAATGAGATCCCGTATAGCCTTGTTAACCCCTTTTTTATTGCGATAAGTCCTCAGTACCTCGATCTGCTGATCGGGCGATTCCGTGCGCCATTTCCAAGCCCGGTGGATCGAAGCCTCACCGCCGCGCAATGCCTCCAACAGTTCCGGATGCCCAGTTTCCACCAATTGCTTGACCTTGGTCACGTTGCCCACTGAGACGCCTGCGGCGGCGGCAATCTCTTTTCGGACATCCACCGTTGCAGCTTCCGTCAAATTTGACAAACCCTTCATCCGACCACCGAGCCGCTGATTCGATAGCGCCTTCTCTTTCAAGCAAGGCTCAAGTTCCAGGGCCAGAAGTATTCGGCAAAAGTCGTTCATGCCGTTGGATCGACGATGCTTCTGGAGTAGCCAACGAAGAGACTCTTCCTCGGTAAGCTCGTATTCGATACAGGAATGCACTGGTCGCCCCTTCCGCCGAGCCAGTTCCCACCGAAGGTAGCCGTCGATGACGATGCGCTCTCGCGTGATCACAAGTGGCTCTCGAAACGCTAGTTCACCGCGTTCTGCAAGGGACGACAGTTTGGAGGCTGGGACAGTGAAACGAAGACGAACATAGCTGGGGTGCGGACGCAGTTCGCTCAGACGACAGGTTACGAGCTGACCTGGATTGTCGCCGCACTGCCACACAGGTTTGGGAAGCTCAGGCAAGAGTGGTCGGCCGCTTGCGTGTGTGAACACCCCGGGCACTTTTGCCGCTGCATTCCCGCTATCGAGCGCGTTCATTTGATCCGATTCCTGAACTGGCAGAATCTTGGCCGCAGAGTGGGTACGCACGCAACACGGTGATTGGACAGCGCGAGTGGAAATCTCGGGTTGTTCAGTCGTTACGGGGGTTTGGGCCGGGAGAAGTTTTACTCGCGCGACGCGAGTTGCGCGAGTAAAGCAATGTGGGCCAGGAGTAAACGCGATCAACAGGCGTTTCGGGGCCTAGACCCCTGATCGTGTTTCCTATCTACGATGCTGTTCTTGAGGCATCACCACGCCAACTTCCGTTCGTTCCGGTTCCGATGTAGTATCCTTCGCTGTTGCAAAGCTGAACTCCTCAACATCGCGGAGTCTGTCATGGGTCACACGCGGCTGGGCGCAATTCCAAAAACGCACAAGTGGAATGAACTGGTCGAGCAGATTGCTGGGCCAGATCTGACCGGCGATGTCGCGACTGCCGCAGTCAATATAGGTGCGATTGCAGCGCGGACGCTAGATGCGGCCCAGACGAGCTTGGAAAAAGCGGTCGATGATCCCGGCGTACTCTACACGTTTTACCTCTTAACGCAGGTAGCCCTTGCCTTACGCACGCCCGATTGGGAGCGTGCGCTCGGCGAACATGGCATCCATCTATCGAACGACAGCACCGTTTTCGACTTTACAGCCGAGGTGCAGGATGCTATCGACCGCTACATTAGCCGGAATTCATCAGGCGCAACGGATTTAAGCGAGATCGCCCAGCAATCGGCCGGTGAAGCAATCACAAGTCTCGCGGGCATGCGAACCGTCAGCCTATTTGGCGGCAGTAGCGCCGACGTGCAAAATGCCATCCGCTCCCTTTCGACCAAGAAGGGTTTCGGAGAACTGGGGCAGCGTTTCTTTGGAAGATTCATTGCACGATTCCTAAACTTCTACCTGAGTCGCGTCACGGCAGACACTCTCGGCAGCCCGCGACTGCCTGATTTGGGTGACATTTCTCAGTTTAACGGCGCCCTTCGGTCCCACTGCGATCAGAGTGCGCGTATCGTGCAAGATTTCTGCGGTGAATGGTACTCGAAGACGGAGTATCAGAAAGGAATCAATCTCGAAAACACATCGAGATTCCTAGCGGTCGCTCTGAAGAAGCTGCGCAGCGAACTTGAGCAGCAAAAGGCAACATCGTGATTGCCCCCGCCTTTTCGTATGCAGTGGCGCAAAGGTCACTGCCACCGATGCCATTGCAGGCGGAAGGCACATTGTTGAACTCGACTCTATTGGAAGCAAGGCTAACGTAAACATTCGTTTCGAGAATATGGCGAAAGTACTCCATCAGCATCTTTCTCCCCGACTGGTTGATCTTCTTGAGATCGCATCCTACGTGTATAGCGCGGACTGCGCGTCCAGCCGAGGAAAAGCCTGGGCGGATGATGACAGCACGGAACCGTGGGGCCGGGACTTTGCCTTTGTCATTCCGGTACGAGAACCTGATTTTTGGAACACAGCGGAAATCAAGGACCTCATCGAAGAGGTGCTGGGCTTTCTCTCCAATGACAAGTACTCTTTCACTTTCGTGCCCTTGGAACACGACCGCTCAGATCAAGAATATCTTGGTTTCGGTGAGCTGGAAGACTGGCCCTTCCACGCTCCAGAGCGCGTTCTTATGTTTTCCGGAGGATTAGATTCCCTTGCTGGAGTGGTGGAAACCGCGAGAGTTGGCAAAAGGTTAGTGTTAGTGAGTCACCGGCCCGTGACAACGCTGAGTTCCCGACAGCAAAAGCTCTTCAGTAAATTGAAGAAGGAATTTCCCAGTCAGTTAATCCACATTCCGGTTTGGATCAACAAGGACGAGAAACTTGGGCGAGAACCTACCCAACGCACACGTTCATTCTTGTACTCGGCGCTGGGCACGGTTGTCGCCCAGTCCGTCCAAGCAGGTGGCGTTCGGTTTTTCGAGAACGGGATCGTGAGCCTGAATTTGCCCGTAGCTGACGAAGCCATCCGGGCGCGAGCCTCGCGCACGACCCATCCCGTGGCCCTTCAACTTTTGAAGTCCCTGTGCGCCGCAGTCACGGAGTGCAATTTCGATATTGATAATCCGTACATCTTCAAGACGAAGACGGACGTGGTTACGAGCCTGTCAACCAATAAAGCTGCACACTTGATTCCCTACACTTATTCATGTGCCCATTTGATGTTCAAGTCTAAGACTCAATGGCATTGTGGGAGTTGCAGCCAGTGCATTGATCGAAGATTTGCGATCACGGCTGCCGGCCTTCTGGCACACGATTCGGACGAGGACTATGAGTCGGATGTCTTCGTGGGACCACGGAAAGACGGCCCAGAGAAGAGCATGGCCGTGGATTACACCCGTCATGGAATTGAGTTATACCGTCGCTCAGAATCAGAATTGGCGGCAGTTTTTAACGCCGAACTCAGCCGTGCGGTACGCTACCAACCCAAGCGCAGCGAGGCCGCTCAAAAACTCATTTCCATGCACAAACGGCACGGAGAGGTCGTGACCCGAGTCTTGGAACAGAAGGTCAGGGAGAACGCGGCAAAACTCGTTGATGGAACTCTCGACGGCACATCACTTGTGGCGCTGGCAATTGGGCAAGAACGCCTGAGACAACAGCATCAGCTCGCTGCTGAAGCAATGAAACACGAGAGCGCGGATAGCGACAGCACCGTTGAATCTGCATTTTCGTCCCAATCGCAGTGTGCGGCACTGGCAAGGGTGGAGGATGCCCTTGGGACTATTTTGGCCAAACTCGACATCTCAACATCCGAAGGAATCAAGGCAAAGAAGAAACGGAAGCCAGTGAAGCGAGACACGGTACTCTTTGCCGCCATCCTAGCGGGACTCAAGGGTCCCAAGTATTGTTCATTTCTTGAGAAACACGGGATTAGGACGAAGTGGTCAGATTCGGGTCATGCCAGCTACCCCAAGAGCTACCAAGCTGGCGACCCTTGGCGAAAGAAAATCCAGGATGAGAAAACGCGCGCAAGACTGCGCATGAACAAATACGCTAGCTCCGAGTTAGCCACCGCCTTCAGCGCCCACCTGCCAGAGGAATTTGACCAAATCAGCCCTCTTCTCCACTCGCGCAACTCGCCTGACGCGAGTAAAACTTCGACGCCATAGAGGGCGCATAAATACTGAACAAGTTGCTGATTTCCACTCGCGCTGATTGATTCGTGTGTTGCGCCGAGTCTGGCTTCCCGTCAGCATTGCGCCTAGTGGCGGTGAACCCAGCTCTGGAAGGCAGAACCAAGGGGTAAATGTGCCTGATTGGGTGCGTTCCCCTGAGCAACGTGCAATGGTGTACAGCGGTTTTTGGGACCGCCATACCGTGCAAGTCATTGAAACAAAGGCACAAAATATGCGTGGAGAACAGTTGGAGCACAATAAGGCAGAAGCTGGGCCATTCTTCGAAGTGTTGACAGCGGAAGAACTGGCCCAGCGATGGCGCGTTCCTGAATCCTGGA
Organism: uncultured Acidobacteriaceae bacterium; assembly: GCA_963827765.1. Lineage (GTDB taxonomy): Bacteria > Acidobacteriota > Terriglobia > Terriglobales > Acidobacteriaceae > Acidiflorens. Next base: position 1,115,685 of record CAWHBX010000002.1, on the reverse strand, counting down.
TTCGAGAGCAAACCCGCTCAAGATGTGCTGATCCGATCCCGCATGTACGTCTGGGAAGGTATGTTCGGTTCTCCTTGGGTTCTCCTGACCTGAACAACTGGTGGGCTCGACGGCAGTCGAAGTCTGTACATTTTGTTTGACTCGTGCATGACGCTTAGTTAGTGTTATTTGGTATGAAAAACAAGAATCCGCACGCTCGCGCTCTCGGGAAACTTGGTGGCAAAGCCAGGACCGAGAAGTTAAGTCCGGAGCGGCGCTCCGAGATTGCTCGAAAAGCGGGACTCGCGCGGAGCCAAAAACTAAGCGCCGATGAGCGCAAGCGTATCGCCGCGCTCGGCGGCAAAGCCTCGGCCGGTAAGCCGAAGACGAAACGAAAGGAGACAGTGTGAGAAGAACCAAGCAATCCGGCTACATCATGCGACATCGCGGGTGGTGGGTGCTTAGATACCGCGAGCGCGTCGGTGTGGGCGGAAAAATCGAGACAGTTCAAAGAGCTAAGCGCCTTGTGCCTGTCGATGCAGAACACAAGACGAGGGCCAGCGTTCGAGATCTCGCCAACCGAGAACTGGAGCCGCTGAACCGAAACTCGGCAGAGCCGCTAAACGTCACCAAACTTGGTGACTTCGTGGATCGCGTCTACCTGCCGTTCGTAAAGCAGCAAAAGCGCCCGTCCACATACAGGGGATACTCTCAAGTGTGGTCGGATTATCTGAAAGTACGCTGCCATACGGAATGGCTGAGGGAAGTCAAAACCCATCACGTGCAATCGTGGTTGGAAAGTATCGCGCGCGAGCGCGAAATCTCCAAGACCACGTTGAAGCACGTGAAGAATTTCCTTAGTGGCGTCTTCCGACACGGGGCACAACAAGGCTATTTCGACGGGGCAAACCCAGTGAAGCTCGCCGAGATTCCAGCTTTTGCACCAAATGGCGCCGAAACGAAACCCTACTCGCTTGAGGAAATCGGGACGATGCTGAAGGTATTGTCGGAGCCGTCAGCGACAGCCGTGGCAACTGCTGCCTTCACGGGGCTTCGCCTGGGAGAACTGCGTGGTCTTACGTGGGAATCCTACGAGCCCGCGCAGGATGAGGAATCGCTCGGCTGGCTAAACGTCACTCGATCCGTGTGGCGTAATACCGTCGGTGATCCCAAGACTGCGAAATCGAAAGCTCCCGTTCCAGTCATTCCACAACTTGCCCAAAGGCTGGACGCGCATCGCAAGAGGTGCGGCAATCCAGTGACGGGACCGATCTTCGCAAATTCACTCGGACATCCGCTCGATTTGAATGCTTACTATCAGCGGGAAATGAAAGATGTGCTCAGGCGTGCGGGACTTTTCTGGCACGGCTGGCACGGGTTCCGCAGGGGCTTGGCGTCGAATCTGAATCGCTTGGGCGTGGATGATTCGGTGATCCAGCACATTCTGCGTCACAGCACAGTAGCAACCACACAGAACCATTACATCAAGACCGCATCGCCCGATGCGATCGCAGCAATGAGGCAGTTCTCAGAAGCCTTATTGTGCTCCAGTTGTGCTCCAGATGGCGGGGTCAAGTCCAAAGGCTCTGTGCAGTAGGAGTGGCTAAGTGTCTATCTTTGAGTGAGTGGCGGAGAGGGAGGGATTCGAACCCTCGATAGAGTTGTTAGACCCTATAACGGTTTAGCAAACCGCCGCCTTCAGCCTCTCGGCCACCTCTCCGTCATTGCGGAATTATAGTTTACCACTGGTGGAGCCTTGCTTTGGTGTCCGCTGCCGTTTTGTGCCGCAGCAGCGGCGTTGGGCTTCCTACTCGAAATCTATGGTGCTGGCGTTCCTTGCGCGGACAGGCGTTGTTGAAGCAGGGCGGCGAATTGTGTTGTCTGCTCGTCGGAGAGCTGGATCTGGCCGTCGAGGACGAGGTTCAACTGGTCGGCGCCGGCATTTTGGAATTGCGCTTTCTGGATGGTGGAGGATTCCTGCGCGGCGAGAGGTAGCGTGGCCTTGAGGTCCACGGCCTTCTGCAGGGCGGAGAGGAGCGCTGCTGCGATTTGCTCGCGCAGCATGACGCCAAGGTCGCCGGAGCGGAGCAAGTTGCGGAGGGAGCCGCTGGCATCAACGCGGCTAATTTCGGAGTCGAGGCGCAAACCAGCGTTTGCTTCGACCGCCGGAGTGAGCTTGACTTCGAGGGTGGCATCGCCGGCGGCCGCTTCCGTAGGGCTTGACCAGTTCTGACCCGGCGGGCAGATCCAGCGCTCGTAATGCAAGCGAGCCACCACGAGGCTGGCGAGATCCAACGAAGTGAGCGTGGCTTGCTGGACCTCAATGTGCTCGCCGCAGCGTGGAGAGCGGGTGAGCTGGGAGCGGAGAATGCCGGTGATGTTTTGCTGCACGTCGGAAAGATCGGTGACGAGTTTGAGACTGAACAGATTGTGGCCGTTTTCTGCGGAAGTCCGAGAGACCGTGCCAGAAACGGGAATCGAGATGGTCTGGCCGGCGACGTCAATCGAGTTCGTCATTTTGGGAAGGTTGAAGGTGAGATTCTGGACATCCGAAGGGAGGAGAATACCCATGGCTCTGCCGATCGTAAGTTGCTCGCTTTGAAAACTGGCGAACTCCTGGTCGAGACTGGCGACGGTGTTGCCGATTGGTTCGCTGTCCGGGTTGGTGGTCTGGACGATTTGATCGAGCGACTTGATTTGTTTGTCAAGGTCGGAATCCGCCTTGGCCAGTTTTTTGGCGATGTCCTGCAAGCCGGATTTTTGAGCGTCGGAAAATGAGCCCAGAAAATTCCGATTGCCCGCGCGAGCTTGTTCAATGGCCTGATCCAGAGTGGTCGCCCGATCGGCCAGTGGTGACGAAGCGGGGACTTTTCGGAGAGACTCGTGAAAATCCTTTAGCCGATCGCTGGCGGTCTGGGTGTACTGCGCGACCTTGGCGAACGCGGCACGCTGCTCATCGGTTGCTTGCACGGCCATGGTGCGGCGAAAGTTCTTGAGATCATCCTCTGCGCTGGGCCCTCCGCGAATGGCGGGGCAGTCGTACACGCAGATGAGTGGAGTCGTGTTGCGTCCGCCGCCGCCACCGCCGCCACCACCGTGCTGGGCGAGCACCGCGCTGGGACTGGCGAGCAGAGCGATCCCGGCAATCAATATAGCTACACCGGGCACGGAATGACGCAACGCGGACACGCGAAGCACGGATACACTATTTGCGGCTACATCAGGAACGCGAGTTCCTTGGTAAAACATGGGCCGAATCTCCAAGAACATTGAACGTTGTACGGTTGAAACGAAGACCGCAGGATTAAGAGACCAACAAAAAGTTATGATGCAAAAAGATTGAAATTGGTGACCCGATCGGCTGCCTCACACGAGCGACAGCCGGGGGCGGCCGTCCCTCCTTGAGCCGTTACTCAGGTACTCACTTGGCGCACACAAAAAAGTGCGACAATAGAATTAGCGGCGCAACTCCATACTTTACGTAACTTTACGAAGGAACTTTACCGTAATCTTACGCAACATTTCACGCAACCCTGGAGCCTGCCCGCGTCTCTAAACTGTATAGTCTTTGCCTGATGCCGGTCACCCAAATTCCGTCTCCCGATCCGCTGACTCCCACCGAAGCGCCGGAGCAGCGCGATCTGTTCGAAGCGCAGCACTGGGAAACGGCTTACCGCGGTTTCAATCCCGACGATGTTCCGCATCTTCTCATCCAGTTGCAGGACGATCTTTCGCGGGCGCGCAAGCGCGAAGCGCTGTGGCTGTCCGTCATCCTGCACTTGTTCGTGATCATTCTGTTGTGGAACAGTGAGAAGCTGATGACGATCCTGACGCACCGGACGGTGGAACTGGCGATTCGGACGGATGCGGACCGGTCGAAGGACGCGACGTTTCTGGAGTTGCCGCCCGACGCGCAGAAGCTGACGCGGCGTCCCGATGCGAAGGTGATTTCGGACAAGGACCGCATCGCAACCAGCAAAGCGCCGCAGCTCGATCGGGAAGAGTTGAAGAAGATACTGGAAAGCGCGCGCCCAGGACAGCCGGGCGCGAACCCGCAGCAGCCACCGGCGCCGGGCCAGGCGGCGCAAAATCAGCCAGCGCCACAGGAGAATCCGCAGCAGAGTTCGGGATTCGCGCAGCCGCAGCCGGGCGATCAGACGGCGCAGTTGCGGATGCCTCCGCAGACCAAGCCGCAGCCGAATTTTAACGCTCAAATGACGGCAGGCTCGGCCATCGAACAAGCGGCGCGGGCCGCCGCCGCCAACCGTGGACGCTACGGTAGTGGAGAATCGGGCGATTACGGCTTGAGCCAGGGACGGGGTGGGGCCAAAGCGCTGGATCAGGCGGAAATCCTAACCGACACGATGGGCGTGGATTTTGGTCCTTATATCATCAGGATTCTCCAAGACATAAAACAGAACTGGATTACCCTGTTGCCGCCATCGGTGTATCCGCCGATCGGGAAACAAGGCAAAACTTCCATCGACTTTACCATCCTCAAAGATGGCAGTGTCAGCGGCATGGTGTTGCATGGCAGCTCCGGAGATGTTCCGCTGGATCGAGCCGCGTGGGGAAGCATCATCGGATCCAACCCATTGCCACGGCTGCCGAAAGAATTTCCCGGCCCCAACCTCGGCCTCCGTCTCTATTTTTTCTGCAACATGGATGTCACCGACTTGAAGTAAGTTTGCGGAATCTAAATTCCCCGTAGAGACGTGGCAAGCCCCGTCTCTACAGAGGGAACAAGCTTGCGGCATGGTTGAAGTGATGCTTTGATACGACACGCGCTATGATCGCGGGCGCCGTGCAGAACGCATGACTGTGTTACGAAAGGGGTCCAGTTTCTTATTGCAGTCCTTGATTTGCTCGACTTGTTCGGGAGTCAGGCCCACAAACTGAAATCTGAAGTGGGTTTTGGTGCAACTGCGGACAATCGCAGATGCCTGGAGAGAGAGTGCAGGGAGGCTCAATTCCACCTCGACGGTTTCTCCAACCGTCAGTCCCGGATTCCGAACGAATGCCGACAGTCCACCCTCGCTGATTTCCTGGGTGAGCCCTTCCACGATTATGGAACTGCCGGATTGACGAAACTTCACCGGCCCCGTGACACGGTAGCGGCGGTGGCGCCTGCGCTCTTCAGGTTGCTGGCTTGGGCTTTGTTTTCGCATGGTTTGCCAAACTCGCGATCCTGGATAGGAGTTTATACCGTCCCTCGCTCGCTGCCAATCGGACTTCTGTGACGGTCAGGGCAGGCGCATCAAAATTGCAATGTGCGGAAGGGAGGAAAGTGGGTGGGATTGGGGGATAGAGAATCCCCGGAAGTATTTTGCCGGATTGACCGATCCGCGGGTGGAGGGACGGAGCGAGCAGCGGCCAAGCTCAGTGACGACGGGGCAGTAGCGAAGACCGTTCTTGATCTTCACCCTGGGATAAGATTACTTGCCTGCCTACTTGGTCCACCTCATCCGGTATTGCCTGTGGTGTTCTAGTAATCCAAGTTATACAAAACAAAAAACTGGCGGAGAGAGAGGGATTCGAACCCCCGATACCCGTTAAGGTATACACGCTTTCGAGGCGCGCGCCTTCAGCCACTCGGCCATCTCTCCGCGCCGTTCATCTCATTTTATCAGGGACGCTCTCGGCTTCGAATTCCCCCGCCCATCTCACTGAACTGGGCCAGGAGCAGCCTCCTCTTCCCCAATTTTGGGTCCGCTCTAACCACGGCACCAACGAATCTGGCCAACTTACCTCACCTGCTCCGGAAATGAAAACACCGGATCAATGTCCACCGGAACATCCGAGGCCGCCTGTAATGACGTTTTCAAATCCTCCGGCATCGTGCCGTATTTTGCGAACCAGTGCTCCGCGCGCGAGCGGTTTCCCGTGGCCTCGATCTCCAGCAGTTCCTTGGCGAGATCGGCCACCGCGCCTGGCATCTTCCCGTAATCAATCGCGTACTTGCCGCTGGCGTTGCGCCGGATCGCGCCACGTTCGGAGAGATAGTTGAACTCCATCATCTCCGCTTGCCCGTGCGCCTCCGCCGTTCCGAAGCGCGCCGTGCGGAACAGGTCGCCCACATACGACGCATAAGATTCCCCCAGCTTTTCTTTCGGAAGCACGCCGTGGTCCACCAGCCATTGCAAAGCGAACATCCCAGTCACGTCGGCCTTCGCTTCTTCCAGGCCGCTGTAGGCCGGGCCGATCGCTTGCCGGATGTCAACCTTGCCCTCCGACGTGCGCGCAAACGCCGGGCCGAGGCCGTGACAGATCTCGTGCATGATCGTGCCCAGCAGATAACCCTCGCCCGAAACTTTCGCCGCCTGCTCCGGCTCCAGCAGCTGGCGCGCGAGCGGCAAAATAATGTAGTTGACTCGCGCGTCCATGAAATCTTTGAAGAAAAGTTTCTTGCTGCCCTTTTGCTCGTGCACTCGTGGATCGTTCGGCAGATTGTCGGCCACCGCTTGGTACCCATGCGTCAGGTCTCCAGCGCGAAAAGGCGTGTCCATTACTTCCATCGGCGTCTCCAGACCGTGTTTTGACGGCCGGTCTTCCGCCGCGAGTGGCAGCGCGTCCTGAATTTCCGGCACATATTTCTGGAACAGCTCCAGCTTCCTGCTCTCGCGCTCGTTGCGAATCATTACGGCCGCGCCGTACGAACCCTTTACGCCCAGCAGTCCGTCCATATAAGTTTCATAGGGCGCAAAAATGATGTCGAATTTCGGGTCCTTCAATTCCAGCCACGCCAGGTCGCTGGGGAAGTAATCGTCGCTGAGCAGCGCATCGGCCCGCAGCCGCAGAAACTTCGCGAAGGCCGCATCGTCACTGAGCTTGGCCGCTGCCCGCAGAGCGTCCGCCGCCGGTTCGAGATATGAGCGGAACGCAATCCGGTAGGGAACGGCCTCGAGTTTTTCTTTGTGCCAGCGCACGATCGTGAACTGATCATAAATCGCGGCTTTCTGTTCGTGATGCTGCTGGACGTATTGCTCCACCCGCTCGCGCGTCAGGTCCGCGGGATAGAAGCCTTGCCCCGGCGGCATGGCCTCCGTCCCGACAAACGGTTTATTTTCGTCGATCAGGTCGAAGCGCGAAGCGTTGATCCACAAGTAGCGACGAAGTTCGACGTCGCTCCGATTCCGGCTCGAGGCCAGCTCTTGGTAGAGCGTCAGGCCCTCGGGGTCGCTCTGCCGCCAGTAGATACTTTCCAGGTAGCCGCAGGCCTCGACCAACTTGTGGACGAGTTGCCGCTCGCGAGCACTCAGACCCGCCGTCCGGAAGGGCATTTGCACTTGCCGGAACCTGGCCAATCGTTGTTCCAGGTCAGGCGCGACCTTCAAATTCGCCGGGGCGCTGCCCGTCTCCGACGATCCCGTCATCACTGGGGTCTTCTTCGTTTGCGCCGCGCCGAAAGTTGACAGCAGGAGAATGAAAACTAATACCGTCCCGTAGCAATTCAAGCAATGGTTCTGGATTCGATTGTTTTTCATACGGACACGAGTCTATCAAAGACGCGGGACCGGCCCGCAGCCGTTATCATGAATCCATGCGGGGAGAGAATGGGGCCCAGACGCTGTTCATTGATGCCGATGACACGCTCTGGGAAAATAATATCTACTTCGAGCGGGCGATCGCGGAGTTCATCTCGCTCCTCAACCATCGCGAGTATTCGCCCGAGACGGTGCGGCTGGCGCTGTGGGACGTGGAGCGCGAGGCCATCGTTAAGCACGGCTACGGCCTGAGCAGCTTCACGCGTTCGCTGGTGGAAACTTTCGAAAAACTTTCTGTCGAACCGGTGACACCCGAGTTACACGAACGAATTTGCAGCTTCTCGCGCCGGATCGCCGATCATCCGGTAGAAATTCTTCCCGGCGTGCTCGAGACACTCCAGTATCTCGGCGAGCGCCATCACAACCTTATCGTGATGACTAAGGGAAATCCCGCCGAGCAATCGGGAAAAGTCGAGCGCTCGGGATTGAAAGAATATTTTTCCGCCGTCGAGATCGTGGCCGAGAAGGACGAATCAGCTTACCGCACCGCCCTCGCCAAGTACGCGCTCCCGCCGGACAACACCTGGATGGTCGGCAACAGCCCCAAGTCCGATATCAACCCCGCCCTGGCCGCGGGTCTGCACGCCGTCTTCATCCCCCACGATAACACCTGGATTCTGGAGCACGAGGAAGTTGCGACCGTCCCAGCATCGCAGCGGCTGCTGGTGATAGATCGTTTCGGCGACCTAAGAAAACATTTCTAGTTTGTGATTTCCCCGCAAAAGACGCAAGCCGGGAGCCCGGAATTTCTTCCGGTCCCGGCCCGCGCTTCGTTCAACTTGAGGGCCGAATTACTGGGTCGGACTGGGGCTGGCGTTGGCGGTGGTTGGCGCGGGCGCGGTAGGAGCCGCGGGCGCGTTCGTAGTGCCGTACCGCGAAAGCCGCGGGAAGAACGGCGTCACCTCGAACGGCATCTTGTCGCGCGCCGAAGTGATGGCGACCGGCTGCGCCTTTACGATCTCCACTTTGTCATCCCACGGATTCAGTTTGACGCGCGCGCCCAGAGGCAGCGCGGCGATCTGGTCCAGCTTGTTCCAATCGAGCGCCGGGGCCGAGGTGGCCAGCCCTGCCATGCGCGTGATCGTCCCGTTCACCGAGATGTTGTTGCCGAGGTGCGCTTGCAACAAAGCGCCCAGGCTGGGCGCGCGCGCCTGCAGGGCCTTGATGAAAAGCCCGGCCGAATCCAGCTTCTGCGCGTAGGGCGAGGACTTCAGCATCTCGATGGCTTTTTTGTCGGCGGCCGCTTCTTCTTCGGGAATGTGTTTGAACCCGAGGTTCTGGTAAGTCGCTTCGTCCGAGAACAGCATGCGGTCGTTGAATGCGTACTGGCTGCCCAGGTTATGTCCCAGAACGATGTGGGCCAGTTCGTGCGCCAGGACCATGGCCAGGCTGGCCTCATCGGGAAGCACGTCGATCAGCCCGCGGCTCACCACAATGGTGTTGCCGACGCTGAAAGTTTCCAGCGGAGAAGTCGTCAGCACTCGTGTCCGCACCGGCCGCGGCAGTTCGATGTTATTGGTGATCTCCAGGTTGTCCACTACGGTTTGCAGGATTTTGTCCACGTCGCCTGCCGGCGCCAGCAGTCCGGCGCGTTCCAGCCGGTCAACCACGTTGTCTTCCGCCTGCTGTTGCCATTCGCGCTCGGCGGCCAGCGGAGTCGCATCCTGTGCCGTCGCCGAATCGTCCTTTACGCTATCCACCCGGATGTTAGTAAGTTCGTCGTTCGGCGTTCCCGTTTTAAGGTTATAACCCCACAAGCGGGTCTGCGCTTTGAACGCGATTAGATTCTTGGCTCCCGCCGTGAAATCGCCTTCCTCGCTGTAGATGTAAGATGGAACCCAATATCCCGGAATCAAATTCAAACGCCAGCTATCCATGTGGAAGTAATAATTGTTGCGCGTAGGATGCGCATACGTGCCATTCAGCCGCACAATGTTGAAGTCCTGGTCCTCAACCCAGATACGGCCGATAAAGCGCCCGCGGCCAGCGTCTTTTGTCGGCTTTATGTCGAACACAAAGCAGCGCACATCGCCTAGGAACTCGCGCCGCGCGTAACTGAAACTGTAGTGCTGCCGGTCAAAGTCGTTGCGGTCGACAAAGACCATCCAGGAAAAGCCCAGCGGCTGGTACTGGAACTTGAATTTTTTCGCGAACCCGCCCAGAAGGTGCTTCTCCATACCTTCGTTTTTGTCTTTACCATTGCCCTCGAGGTAGTCGCTCCGGTCGATCGATTCGCTGAAATCCATGCGTCCCAGAAAATAATGATCGCCCTGCGGGACCGGCCCGAGCTGCGCATCCTGCGTCAGGTTCTGCAAATAGGTTTCCACAATGGGAGTGCGCGGCGACAAGAACTTGACCAGTTCCTTTTCGCGCAGGATCACGCGGTCCACCACCTGGGCCATCGTGGTCGGCGGCGCCAGATTTGACGGAGCTTGACTTGCCGGAACTTGACTTGCCGGAACTTGTTCCGGTTGAGTTTGGCTCGGCTGAACAGTCGCCGGTCCTGGCTGCGTCGCGGTAACCGGCTGTGGGGTTTGCGGCGCGGACGCCGGTTGCTGGGCCCCGGCCGTGGTCGCCACAGCGAGCAGGGCCAAAATCATCCAGTTCACAGTGCTCATGACTTTACGCATAACTCACATCTCCAAAATTTCAATACGCCAGTTGAAATACCACGTGTACAATGGCCGTCGAGTCCATGGCCTGCCCGTTTCGCATGGCCGGTTTGAACCGGATCTTGTTGGCGGCGGCCACGGCAGTCTCATCCAGCCCATGGCCCAGACCCTTCACCACGCGTATCACGCGTAGCTGTCCGTTGGCCCCGAACTCCACCTCCAGCAAAACTTCGCCTTCCAGTTTTTGGTTTCTTGCTTCCTCAGTATAAGCCGGATTCGGCTTGTATGTGATCTCGACCGGCGTGGGTGGTGGACCGCTGTTCTCGCGCTGAATATGAGGCGTGTTCTGCGCCACCTGCTCCCCAAAGCCCGAGGCCTGCACGTGCCCACTGCTGCGCCCATCCCCTCGTCCCGGAGTGGCCACCCCATTGCCAAAATCGGCGCTCGCCACCGTTCCTTTAATCCCTTTCGCGCCACCCGACCCGTTGCCTTGTCCCGCTCCCACCGGCATGTCGAACGAACCGGCCACGGCAGCGACCAGCTTGCCGTTCGGCTTGCCGTTGGCACTCGGCTTCAGCCCATTCGGATCGCCGAACCCGCCCGTCTGCACCTTCTCAATCGGAGCATTCACCGTTGGCGCCACCGAACTTCCCTGGAACTCTCCCGTATGGATCAGCACGGGACGCGCTGTGCCCGTCATCTTCAACACTGCCGGCGCCAGGTTGTTCATGGCCACCTTCGGCGGCTCAATTTCCTGCGGCTGTGGTTTGGGTGCGCGGATCTCGCGCGGCACAATCAGTTTCGGCGCTTCGACCACTGGCGCTGCGGGCAACAACTTCGCGTGCATTGGCAGCGGCTTCGCCTTGGGCAAGGGCTCCGGTTTCAGGGGCGGCCGAGGGATGAGTTCGGTAACATGATAATTCACGTTCGGCAAAAGCGTGTCCGTCGCCATGATTCCGATGACAATCATGAGAATAATCAGGGCGATGAGAATCCCGTAGCTCGCCACGAAGCTTCGCCAGTTCCACTTCTGTTCAGGCAGCAATCCGAGTTGAAAACTGTGTTCGTACGTAGGCATCCCGTGACTCCAAAAAGGGGCCCCAAGCTGGGGGGAATGCTTGGGGTTGGAGTCTTTACCTTAGGAGAGAAAAGCCGGAGGGTAAACGTGTCGGCTGCGCCTGTCCTTTGGTAACCACACTATGGTGTTACGGCCGATGGCGACTACTTTGGCCCCGCGGGTTCGCGGCATAAAACCCATTTGTCATCCTCCAATCGGGCCGGACCTGTGTTAGAACTAGCGCGATGGCCTACTATCTTGCAATCGACGGCGGCGGCACCAAAACCCGCTGCCTTCTCGCCGACGAAACGATTGTGCTCGCGCAGTCAATGGCTGGCGGCTGCAACATCGTCCGCCTCGGCGAGCGGCAGGCCAGGGAAGCTCTGCACACCGCCGTCCGTCAGGTCTGCGCCACCGCCAAAATTTCTCCCCATCAAATCCGCGCCATCTGTATCGGGGCCGCCGGAGCCGCCCGGCCCGAGGTCGAGGCGAAAATTCGCAGCATCCTTGCCGAAATTATTTCCGCAACAACTTCCGGAAATGCGCTGCCAAAAATCGAAGTCGTCGGCGACGCCGTAATTGCCCTCGAAGCCGCTTTCGGCGCCGGTCCGGGAGTGATCGCGATCGCCGGCACCGGCTCCATCGTCTACGGCCGCGATGCTGCCGGTCACATCGCGCGCGCCGGTGGTTGGGGATTTGCCGTCTCCGACGAGGGTTCCGGCCACTGGATCGGACGCCGCGCTATTTCCGCCATCCTCAGCGCCCACGATCAAGGCCTCGAAACCACGCTGACCGCAATGGTCCTCCAATCTTGGAAGCTTCCAAATATGAAACTCACGACCCTCGACGAACTGGTGCAGCAAGCTAACTCGACACCACCCCCCCACTTCCCGCGTCTGTTTCCCATCGTCCTCCGCGCTGCCGACGAGGGCGACGTTATCGCTCGCGATCTCCTCTCTGACGCTGGGACGAAGTTGGCTGCGCTCGCGACCATCGTCGTCCGCCGTCTCGCGCCACATGCGGCTGTGGACGTGTTATCCGTAGCCATGCTTCCAATTGCCATGACGGGCAGTGTCTTTCGTCAGTCCTCCTACGTGCGCCAAGTTTTCTACAATATCCTGCAAGCAAGCTTTCCTGGCATTGTGGTTCACCAGGATCTGGCCGATCCAGTCGAAGGCGCGCTAGCCAGAGCGCGACGAACCTAGAGACGGGGCTTGCCCCGTCTCACGCAGCGCCGGGTCCCCATCACGCCCGGCTTTGGCGTGATGGGGTGGAGCGCTTCAGTGCTGCGGTAACTGCTTTGTTTGGAATGCGGCTTTAGCCGCTGAGGGCGAAATGTCCGAAGACAAAATTTCCGAAGGCGCAACCGCGCCGCCAACCGCGCTCGCGCCCGAAACTCACGTTGCGGAAGCCCAAGTTGACGCGGGTGAAATCCCCGCGCCCGCCGACCTGCTCCTCACCGCCGCCGACCCCGGCCTCACCGAGGATTTTGCCCTGGCCCTCCTCAAGCGCGCCGACTTGCATCCTGAAGTCATCGAGCGGATCGCCAAAAACGCCAACGCGCTCCAGAGTCGCAAAGTAAAGATCGCGCTAGTCAGCCATCCGCACACACCGCGCCATGTGTCCGTGCCGCTGGCGCGACAGTTCTACACCTTCGATCTGATGAAAGTTGCGCTCTCGCCCTGGGTCCCCGCCGATGTAAAAGTTGCCGCCGACGATGTCCTCATCTCGCGCCTCAAAACTGTCACCATCGGTGAACGCCTGACCCTGGCCCGTCGCGCTTCGGGTAGAGTGGCCGCTGCGCTCCTGCTGGATATGGAAAAAATGGATGGGAAAATCACCGATGGCAAAATCACCGACGCCCAAACCGTGGCCCGCGAAACACGAGTCATGCGGACCGCCCTAGAAAATCCGCGCCTCACCGAAGCCCTCGTCATCAACTCCGTGCTCCGTCCCGCCGCCAGCTCAGCTCTGGTTCATGCCGTCGCGCAGCACGAAAAATGGTCCTGCCGCCGGGAAATTCGCGCCGCCCTTCTCCGCACCGAACATCTCTCGCTCGCCCGCGCCCTCGAATTCAGCCGTGAAATCCCGCTGCCGCTGCTGCATGAACTATTGGACAGCTCGCGTCTCCCCGACAAAATCAAAACCCAACTCCTCCGTCAGAGCGCGGCCAGTCCTCCTCCACCAAGTTGCTGATCAAAGCTACTGAACAAATTCTGTTCTTGGGGAGCGCGTTCTAGCGCTGCGCTCACGCCAGTCTCGCTCCGCCTTTACGCTGCGCCTGAAAATCTGTCACACTGACCACTGGCCACTGATTTCCATGGGCAAAATTCACGTCCTTCCCGAGCGAGTTGCCAACCAGATCGCCGCCGGCGAAGTGGTCGAACGTCCCGCGTCCGTGGTGAAGGAGTTGCTTGAGAACGCGCTCGACGCCGGAGCCACACGCATTCGCATCCAGGTCGAGGCGGGCGGAAAGAAGCTGATCCAGATCTCCGACAACGGCTGCGGCATGGTGCGCGACGATGCCATGCTGGCCTTCGAGCGCCACGCCACTTCGAAAATCAAAGACACCGACGACCTGCTCAGCATTTCGACCCTCGGATTTCGCGGCGAGGCGCTGCCTTCCATCGCATCGGTCGCCCGGCTGCATCTGGAAACCCGCGCGGTAGAGGAAGCGGCTGGGACAGTCCTGGAAATTAACGGCGGCAAGATCATCCGCGTCGAAGAGGCCGGGCTTCCGCTGGGAACTTCGGTCACGATTCGCGATCTATTTTTTAATACGCCGGCGCGCAAGAAATTTTTGAAATCGGAATCGACCGAACTGTCCCACATCGCTTCGCTGGTAACGCACTATGCGTTGGCCCATCCGGAAAAGCATTTCGAGTTGCACTCGGCAACAAATGCCTTGCTGGTCGCGCCGCCCGTGGCCGGCCATCGCGAGCGCGTCTATCAGGTATTTGGACGCGAAACGCTCGATCAGTTGATCCCGCTCGCGGCCGTGCAGCCACTGGAGCGTATCGGCCTGCCGCAACCCCCGCCCTGGCGGCGCAGTGTGGAACCGTGTGGCGCGGGCGCCCCCGCCCGCGAAAACGCCGCAACGGAAAACATCGCTTTTCATCAAGAGACGCCCGTCCCACAAGATTTCGGCGAGGTGCGCCTGCACGGTTTTGTTTCCAAGCCGGAAATTCAGAAGCTCAATCGCAATTCGATTTTTATTTTCGTGAATGGACGCCTGATTCGCGACCGCCTCATCCAGCACGCCATCACCGAGGCGTATCGCAACATCTTGCCGCCCACGGTGTTTCCTGTCGTCCTGCTTTTTATCGAGATGCCTACCGCCGAAGTGGATGTGAATGTGCATCCGTCGAAGACCGAAGTGCGTTTTCGCCAGCAAACGGTGATTCACGATTTCGTGCGCGAGTCGGTGCGGGCGGCACTGATGAAGGCACGGCCGGTACCGCAGTTCTTGACGGAAATTCGCGCGCAGCCTAGCGCGAGCGCTGGCCTGACCAGCCCTCTGCTGGACCATCGTTCGATCAATCATGACGCGAACACCGGCGCGAACACTGACGCGCACACCAGCGATGGTTTGCAGCGCGCCCCATGGCGCGACTTGTACGAGCCCGCCGCAGCGAGCGGGTTCGCGTTGCAGGCGCCGACAGTTCTTGCGACGACGTCGCGTCTCGAATTTGAAGGAGGCATTGCAATCGAGGCCAACGCGGCAGTTTCGCTCGAACGCGCGCCGGAGACAACGATAACTCAGCGGACAATTGCCGATTCAGCGATCGACGATCGGCCAATTCCCGATCGCGGTTGCGCCCCGCCCATCCCGCAAGAGCCGCAGTCCGCGCCCACTCTCGAATCGCTGCGAACGCTGCGCCCCCTCGGCCAGATTCGAAATTCATTCATTCTTGCCGTCAACGAAGACGGACTCTGGATCATTGACCAACATGTGGCCCACGAGCGCGTGCTCTTCGAGCGAATCCTGCGGCAACGTTCGGCGAAGCAAGTCGAGAGCCAGCGTTTGCTCATGCCCATGGTCATCGAACTGACTCCGGCACAGCAGGCGATTTTCAGCGACATTGCCGAAGAGCTTGCGCGCAACGGCTTCGAGACGGAGCCCTTCGGTGCGCGCAGCGTTGCAGTAAAGATCGCGCCGGCGGGCGTGGACGCCGCGCAAATCGAGCACATGCTCAACGAAATTCTGGAGCAGATCGCGCGCGAAGACCAGGCCATCAATCTGGAAGCGGTGCGCACCCGCATCGCGGCCTCGATTGCCTGCCACGCCGCGATCAAAGTCAATATGCCGCTCGAACAAAACAAGATGGAGTGGCTGCTGGCAGAGCTGGCGAAAACCGACCATCCAATGTCCTGTCCGCACGGGAGGCCGGTGGTGCTGCGCTATTCCATGCAGGATATTCAGAAGGCGTTCAAGAGGATCTAGCATTCAGCATTCAGCTATCAGTTAGTCTGCATCAGGGTTGACAGTGCCTCCCGGCCCCGAATGTTCCAAGCCAGTCAGATACCGAGACTGATTGCTGAGTGCTAAATGCTGAGTGCTAAATGCTGAGTGCTGAATGCTGCTTTCAACTGTGTTCTAATCAGAAACAATGACCGCCCCGGAACTTCAGCAGGCCCGGGCGCACAAGTGGCGCCTCGACGGCCAGCCCGTGCGCACTCTCGACGATGCGCGCGCCTTTCTCGAGTCGGTGGGATTTTGTCTGATGTATCCGATGCGGCCTGCGCTTCTGCTGCCGACTTTCATGGGGGCCTGGGTTGGAGCAGACGACAAGCTGCCCATGCGCCAGCACGCCTACAACGATCCGCGCGCGCAAGAGGCGACCGAACTCATGGTGCGCGCGCTCCGCGACCAGGCGGCCTACGAGGCCCCGCTGATCGACGAGAACAACGCGTTCCTGCTGGCGCCCTCCGTGTTTCCTTATTTTTATGCGCTGGTGGGCGAGCGTAATCCGAAGCAGCCGCCCTCATCCGGACCGCGCTCTCCCTATTCGCCGCTGGCTTGCGACGCTTTCGAAATCATTCGACGCCGCGGGCCGATTTCAAAAACCAAATTGGGCGAGATGCTGGGCGGAGCGGTTTCGAAAGCCGGCCTCGATCGCGCGCTCAGTGAACTGTGGGCCAAGCTGCGCATCACGCGCGTTGACTACACAGTCGAGGAAGGTTCGGTGTGGGACGAGTTGTCGCGCTGGGCACCGGAGGTCGTGCGCCACGGCGTGGGAATTTCGGTGGCCGAAGCGCTCTCCGCGCTGGTCTCAAAATATCTGGACTGCGTGGTCGCGGTGGAGGAGGGCGAGGTCGAGAACCTCCTCGCCAACTTCGTTCCGCGCACGCGGGTAAAAGAAGCAATCCATGCGCTGCTCTCCGCGCGCGAGTTGAGCTTTGTGCATGTGGGAAGCAAATCCCTGCTGCAAGCGACTCCGCCAAAAATACCATACGTCCCCAAGCCCCGCCCAGAGCGGGTGACGTAATTGTGTGGGGACGGGCGTCTCGCCCGTCCAAGCCGTGCGAAGCGCGGCAGCGTTATTATCTGTTCAACCTTGAACCGCGCCTCCAGCGGGGATAATATCGGTGTGTATGTTGGGCAAGATTCTGATTGTAGCGGGAGCAGTGCTGGTTGCGGTAATGGGCTTGAGTTATGCAACCGCGCAGAATGCTCCGACAGCGTCATCGTCGAAGCAGGGTGAAACGGCGAAGTATGACCTCGAGGTTGCGACTGTTGACCAGTCTGGCGCGATTATTCCAAACGCAGACGTGGGGTTGATCGGTCCAGGCAAACAAAACTCGGTAACGTGGGATTTCACCAATCCGAGTGGGCGCGTGCGCTTCCCGAATCAGTTAGCAGGGAAGTACACGGTGCAGGTAAGCGCCAGGGGATTCCAAGTCGCAAAGGAGTCTCTTGATGTTCCCTCACAAGGTGAAATCAGTGTGACGCTTTTCGCAGACCCGCTACAGAGTGGCTACCAAGGGCCCGGTCCATTTCCTCCGCCGGTTGAGACGATTACCTCTTCGCTCGAATATCAAATCCCTCTGCCTCCCGCTCCATCCCCCGCTGCGACCCCGGAGCCTGCGCCAACTCCGCGCCGCAATCCCGTAGCGCGTTTCTTTTCTGCCATCGTGCACAAGCTAGGATTGTGAACACAACTTTGCGCATCTGTCTGGTAATTCCCTGTGTCCTCTGTGGTGGATCCCCCTCGTACTCCGTGTACAATTCACTCGTCCCCATAATGACTGGTCCTTTTCAACACAAGCTGATCATTGCCATCGACGGCCCCGCCGGAGCGGGCAAGAGCACGATCGCTTCCCGTCTGGCGCGCAAGCTCGGTTATGTGAACCTGGAGAGCGGCGCGATGTACCGCGCGCTGGCGCTCAAGGCGATCGAGTGGGACGTTTCGTTCGACGACGAAGCCGCGCTGCTGAAGGCGGCACGGGATTCCCGCATCACCTTCGAGCACACCGCCAGCGGCAATCGTGTACGGCTTAACGGAAAAGATATTTCCGCGCGCATCCGGGAGCGCGATGTGACCGAGGCGTCGTCGCGCGTCTCCGTGCATCCCCAGGTGCGCGAGTGGATGGTGGCGCGGCAGCGCGAGATGGGCATTGGCGGCGGCGTGATAATGGAAGGCCGCGACATTGGGACAAAAGTTTTTCCTGACGCCGATGTAAAAATTTTTCTCGATGCCGATCCCGTGGTTCGCGAGCAGCGGCGCCTCGATCAGCAGCAGGTGAAAGGAGCGCCGGCGCAGGCCATGGCTGCGGAACTTCGGGAACGTGACCGGCGCGACCGCACCCGCGAGGCTTCTCCGCTGGTGGCCGCCGAAGATGCCGTCCTGCTCGACTCGACGACCATGACCGAGGATGAAGTCGTAGAGCGAATCGAAAAGTTGGTGGAACAACGCCTGGCGGCGCGCTAAGGTTTTGCGGCGAGTGGCTCAGGCTTTTGATCTCGCTGGCACAACCACGCGGGGTTCTATAAAGGGGATGTCAAGAGAAAACACTCCAGGACTTTCCTCATCATTTGTCTTGCTATTCGAGCGGCAGTTCAAGCTGGTGGTTAGGGGGCGGGTTGGTGGGGAGGGCTGGGGCTGGAACGGGAGAGGAGGTTGCGGATTACGTCGGCCAGGGCGTAGAAGCGGAACGGTGGGATGCCGAAGAAGCGCCGGGAAATAATCAGGAATTTTCGCACAGGATTTTCAGCTTCAGCTTTTGTCCCAAAAATGCGGTGGCGAAGTACGCTGCTGCGGTCATCCATAGAACCAGGTTTTTCAGCCGCTGGTAGCGTATAACTCTAATATCTTCTAGTTGATAACTTTGTTTGACGAAGCGGAAAATTTTCTCGATTTTCCAGCGCGTCAGGTAAAGTTGCGCGATTCACCATAGCGTTTGCGAGTCCCGCACTCCGCCGAGATTAGTAAGTAACAAGAGCGGCTCTTGTCCGAAGCCGGCGGTCACGACTAACAGCAGTTACTCCTCGCGGCCCGGCAGACGGCGCGGTTCTGCGCCGTAACGCAGTAAGTAGACTTTCTCCCGGCCGTTTTCGATCTTGACGATTTTGGCTTGACCGCGGAGCCGACAGCAGGCCCCCGGATGGTCGAGCGTCACGCGATGACGCTGCTGGTCGAGAGCACCATGCGCTGTCCGGTGGAACAGATGACAAAGCGTTCTCGCCGCTCCAGCAGCGGCTCCAAGAGCTTGCGCCGGTCTCCCCGTGATAGACCGCCGACAACATCCCGGCACGCAATAACTCAGCCAGTTTGCGCGCGTCGATCGCATCGCTCTTGCTGCCCGACTTCAACAGCGCATTCTTCCGCGGATTACACACCACCAGCTTCGCCACCCGCCGCATCAGCAAATCGTAGAGCCAGGCCGAATGCGTTCCTTCCTTGCAGGTGACGTGCAACGTACACCGCACACCATGGATAAAATCCAGAATCGCCGCCGCCCGCGCCTGAAGCACCGACTCCATCATCAGCCGGCCACTCTCGTCCAGTACCGCCACCGAAATCGTGTCCCGGTGGACATCCATTCCGATATATCTCACACTGTTCATCAGGGTGTTCCTTCCGTTGTGCTTTGGTTGACTCCTCAGCACAGCAACCGCAGCTTACTCGAAAGGGGCGCCCTTTTATAATGCGTGCCCCATCCTTCGCGCTTTTCGAGACGTGTGCCCCGGCGAACGCAACATTGTCAGTTTTTACACTGGCTACCTGCGCGGGGTCATAACGCCGAGGCCTGGCATGAAGAAGTTTTTGCTCGGAGTTGCCCCAATCATGAAAATTTTTCTGAGACTTTTCTCGCCCGGAAGTCCCGCGAAAATTCCAGGCGCCAGGTTGGAACTCCCGCTTTCCGCCCTGTTCCTGGGTGCACGCCAGCGATATTTTCAGCCTGGCTTCCAACCTATTGACCGGCTTATGGTTAAATGGCGCACCGCCCGCGTACTCCTTTTGTAACTTGGATACGCACCCGATAACAGCCTACAGTCACAGAGACGACACATTTTTCGGATTTCGGCCCCCCGCGTGCATCGAAGCAACTGAATCATTCGATGTTCACGGGCGTTCGAATAAGATTTACCAACAAAGCCAAAGAATAATGAAGCGATGACGAAGCGCAACAAATTCGGGTCAGCGCCGGGCAGATTCGTACTCATAGTGTGCGCGATCGCCGTCGTTCCTTTTTTGTCTGTTCTCGGCCTGCGTCCGTCCGTTTCCGCGTTTGCTCAAACTCGTTCCTATGTCGCCGCGGCTTCCACCGTTGCGCTGGACTCGAGCAGCGAGGCTGCTCTTCTTGCTGCCGCCGCCAGCAGCGACGGAGCGGGCGAACCAATTCTTACCATTAAGAAGAGGGTCGATGAAGTCAACGTGCTTTTCATCGCGACGGACCGCCACGGAAAATTCGTCCGCAACTTGGGCCAGACCGATTTCAACATTTTCGACGACCACAAGCCGGTTGAGTCCATCCTCAACTTCCGCCGCGAGACCGACCTACCCATCGAATTGGGTCTGCTCATGGACATCAGTGGCTCGGTACAGGGCCGTTTTAGATTTGAAAAAGAAGCCGCTACTGGATTTCTACGGCACATCATACGTCCGGGCTACGACCGCGCTTTCGTCGTTGGATTTAACAAAGAGAGCCACCTGACACAGGATTTCACCGGCGACGTGGCATTGCTAGCCGCCGGAGTGCAGCGCCTGAGCGATGGCGGCGGCACCGCGCTCTACGACGCAATCTACAAAGCGTGCCAGGAGAAACTGCTGCGCGAAAATCCCGGTCATCCCATTCGCAAGGCCATCGTCATTCTCAGCGACGGCGAAGACAATCAGAGCGAACACTCGCGCGCCCAGGCCATTGAAATGGCCGAGCGCGCCGAAGTCCTGATCTACGCCATCTCCACCGACGACAGCGGACTGATCCTGCGCGGCGACAAAGTTCTCGAAGACCTCGCCGCCGCTACTGGCGGCCGCGCCTTCTACCCCTACAAGATGAAAGACATCACGCACTCATTCGCCGCCATTGAAGACGAACTGCGCAGCCAATACGCCGTTTCCTACAAGCCCTCCGGCTTCGATGTTGACGGGCGCTACCGCTCGATTGAAATCATCGCCCTGAAAAAAGATCTGCAAGTCCGCGCCCGCCGTGGATACTACGCTCCAAGGCAGTAAAATCAGGTTTCAAAGTTTCAGGATTGCTCCGGGTCTTGGTAGTGGTGCCGTTTCATTTGCACAGGCATTTAGCGCTAGACTGTTCTCATGCAAAAGCGAAAACTGCGAATCGTAAAACCTACTCCCATGATGATCGGCATTTGTGAACGCTGCAATTCTCAATTCAAGGCCGATTCGCGGGAAGCAATTGAGACCGCCTTCAAGGATCATATCTGCGAACCCATAGACAGCAGCCAGAACGCTCTGCGAATCGTCCGCGAGGCGACGGAAAACAAGTAGCCTATTCTTCATCTTTAATCCGCTCCTGCATCGCCAAAAAATGCTCGTACTTCAGGAGCACAGCAAGCGGTGTTTCGTTGTCCTGAATCACCAGTGTCTTATCGAGTTCCCTTAACTGGGTGACATTCAACGCACGCAAGCGGCTGATACCAACATGCTGTACGTTCGGATCAAGATACGGAATCGAAACCTGATTCATCTTTGCCATAAATTCCTCTATGCTGTTTTGTTCAGTGCCTTCAAAACCAGTTCCTTGTCAACTTGTGCGTTCGGTTTCTTTTCGGGCAATAGGCTGCACAGTTTCGCAAGACTCCAAACGTGATCCGTCAACCCCGCTTCCATCGCCGGGGTAACGCGAAGGCTGGAATGGATGCGACAGAAGTTGTAGTGCATAAAGTAGAGCGCAACCTGATGCGCGTGATTCTCGAATTTTTTGCTGAATCCGTTCGTCAATCGCGTAAAACGTCGCATTCCCATTCTCATGCTGAGGTTCTGGCGTTCTACGTAGCTTGTAGAAATATGCTTCGGATCAGGATTGCCAGCGAGGACTCCCGTGCGGCACCCGATGCACGTTGCTGGGCTATAGCGCGACTCGCCCTCATTTGATGCACCGTAGAGTTTCACCAGCATCGCATAGTCAATTTCAGAACCGAAGGCTTTCTCTACTGCCTCAGCATAAACGCGATGCCCGTCTGTCGTTAGCTGAATTCGATTTATGACTCGGGCCGCCAAGTCTTCAATGAAGTCTCGGGCTGTGACCGCACCGCGATCCCCAAGCATGTACGAAATGATGAGCTTCGTATCGGCATCAATCGCCGTCCATGTCCAGCAGTCTCCCGACCCTTCCGCCATTTTCTCTGAATTCATGTTCTTTTGCTTGGCGTAGATGAACGACCAGATTTCGTCGCATTGTACGCGATTCACACGCAAGTTCCGCACGTTCGCATCGTGAAAGGCAGCACAGGCGCACCCGGCATCCTTCAAGAGACGCAGTACGGTGTGTTTGCCCACTCCGAGCATTCGGCACGTTGCGTTAATGGAGTTTCCTTCGATCAAGGCCGCTATCACCTGAGCGCGTTTCGCTGTATTTAGCCGATTCATGCTACCCTCTAAACTGCCTTTATGATAGCACTATAACGGCTATTGTCAAGCTTTATTTTGCCTTTGTATAACGTTTATATAAGCATATAATGGGCGGTATAAACTTGCTCAGCATTAGGACTAGCCAAATGGCAGCAAGGGCAGCCATAATCTTGAGCGTTATTTCAAGGTCTCTGATGTTTCTTTCCTCGCCATCATTCGTGGTTTCGTCCCGCCTCTCTGCATGGGCTATCCAAGCCGCCATCGACCTAGAACGAGGTATTGATAAGACTGTACTGAGGGAATTAGAGCACTTCAGAGATTCGCTCTTCCACGGATTATTGATATGCACGTTAGCGGTGTTCGTTGGTGTCATTTTGGAAGAGGCAGAACACTGGCTTCCAAGCGGCAGGATGAGACTTGACGCGTCGAGAAGTATTTTTATCCCCAGCCCGCTAATTGCATGGAAAAGAGCACTTATCAGATTGGGTTGGATATTGATCGTAATCGGAGTTCTTGGCGAAGGGATATTTGAATACGCAGCGCAAGAGGCAGACGGCATTGTGCAAGACTTTAGCAATATATTGCTCGGCACTACGCAAGCATCCTCTGATTTAGCAGTGGATGTGGCTGCTACGGCAAACCAGCGGGCTGCCGAAGCAAATGAACGTGCCTCTTTAAACGAAAAAGTGGCCCAATATTTGAGGTCTGAGAATCTACAGTTGGAAGCCATCATTGCTCCAAGAAGTCTCAGCCTCGACCAACAGAAGCGGATCGCCGATGCCTGTCGGAGATTTAGCGGCCACGATGTTTTAGTCAAATCATACGGAATGGACGGCGAAGCGGCGGCGCTTGCAGGACAAATCATTGCCGTATTGAAATCCGTACCTAATATCAGCGTAGCAGACGGCAGAGGATCAATAACGGTTAGCGGTGGTTTTGATGTTGGTGTGCATGTGCGCGGCCCAGAAACGGAGCACGAATTTACTTCCGCCCTAGGAGATGCGCTTTCTCGGATTGGCAATCTGAAGGTAGCGATCAATGATCCTGAGCCTAAAATGGGGGCAGCGATGGGTGGAGGAGGACAACAATTTCCCCAAGGTACATCTTTCGTCACCGTCATGGTTGGAATAAAGCCGCTTCCCGCTTTGACCGCCGCTAAATTCCCCAGTACTAAGTAGGCAAACACCATCAGCGCTACGGAAAGGCTGAGGGCGACTTGTGGATGCGAAACGGCACCACTACCCGGGTCTTTGCAACCTTGCTCTTTTATCCCTTTGCTGTTAACGTCCACTTGAATCCGCCTCGAGGAGGTCTGCATGGCTTGGATTGTTCTGGTAGTCATAGTTCTGTTGGGCGTCTTTCTGATCGCGATGTACAACGGCCTGGTGCAGTTGCGGGTGCGCTCCGACTCGGCCTGGTCCGACATCGATGTTCAGCTCAAGCGCCGCCACGATTTGATTCCGAATCTGGTCGAAACCGTCAAGGGCTATGCCGCCCACGAAAAAAGTACGTTCGAGGACATCGCAAAATTCCGCTCCATGGCGATGCAGGCCACGGGCCCGGTTGATAAGGCTGCCGCCGAAAATCAACTGACCGGCGCGCTCAAAAGTTTGTTCGCGGTGGCCGAGAATTATCCCCAGCTCCAAGCCTCGCAGGAATTCACACAATTGCAGAATTCTCTCCGCGAGATTGAGGAGGCCATTCAAAACGCCCGCCGCTACTACAACGCCGTGGTGCGCGACCTGAACACGAAGATCCAATCTTTCCCGACCAACATTCTGGCTGGGACGTTCGGCTTCCAGCAAAAGCAGTTCTTCGAAGCCGCTGCCACCGATCGCGAACCCGTCGCGGTGAAATTCTAACAATATTCCGCGGAGCTTATATGCAACGCCGACTCTTACTCCTATTTTTGCTGCTTACGCTCGCTGCCTCTGCTCAGGCCCGCAACTGGCGCGTCGCGGATTTCCAGGACACCATCTCCATCGCCCCCGATGGCACGGCCCTGGTCAGCGAAAAAATAACCGTGGCTTTTGTCGGCGAGTGGCACGGCATTCACCGCACCATTCCGGTCGAGTATCCCGGACCCGGGGGGACCAACTACACGCTCTTTCTCAATGTCATGAGCGTCACCGACGAAAATGGAAACAAGCTGAAGTACGATTCGAGCAAGTCCGGGGCCTATCGCGATCTCAAAATCTACATTCCGGGAGCGGTTGACACGACGCGCGTCGTCAATATCGATTACTCCGTTCGCAACGGCGTCCGCTTTTTCGATAGTAGCAGTAACACTAACAACGACAGTTATGCCGAGTTCTACTGGAACGTAACTGGCAACGATTGGCCGGTTCCTATCGACCATGCCTCAGCCTTCGTGACCCTGCCCGAAAATGCCGCCGGAGGTTTGCGCGCCCAGGCTTTCACCGGCGCCTACGGTTCGAAGGAAAGCGATGCAAGCGCCGAGGTCAAAGGCGCCGACGCCACTTTCGAAACCACTCGCCCGCTTTCCATGCGCGACGGCCTCACCATAGACATTTATATTCCGCAGGGAGTGCTCAAGCCTCCTTCCGCGCTCACGAAGTTAGGTTGGTTTCTCGGAAGCAACCCCATCGTGTTTCTGCCGCTGTTTACCCTGGCCGCGATGTTTGCGCTGTGGTATTCCGTGGGACGCGATCCCGATCCCGGCGTCTCCGTGGCTCCGCAGTATGAGCCGCCCAAGGGCATTTGTCCCGCCGAGGCCGGAACATTACTCGACGACACCATCCATCCCCGCGACATCACCAGCACCATCGTCGATCTGGCCGTGCGCGGCTACATCAAGATCGAAGAAAAAGTTGACACGTTCCTTGTCTTTCATCACAAAGATTATCTGTTCCACCTTTTGAAGCCCATCACTCAATGGGGTCCCGACCTTACGCCGCACGAACGCGTGATGCTGGAAAACATTTTTCAGGGCGGCGCTGAAACCCGCTTGTCCAGCCTCAAGAACCGCTTCTACACCGTGATTCCCATCGTACGCGAGGACATTATGTCCGCGCTCAAGAGCAAAGGCATTTACACGCTCGATCCGGAATCGGCCAATGGCTACAGCATCGCCGCCGGCGTCGCCATTGCCATCGTCGTGGTCGCCGTGCAGGTCATGGGTTGGATGAACCTGTTCGATTCCGTTCCACTCGTGATTGGGAGCGTTCTCGTTTCCGCGTTGATCTGGTGGCTTTTTGCGCGCCAGATGACGGCGAAGACGGTTTCTGGCGCGCGCACTCGAATTGCCGTCCTCGGATTCCAAGAGTTCATGAATCGCGTGGACGCCGACCGCATCAAGCGCATGCCGCCCGACACCTTCGAAAAATTTCTCCCCTACGCCATGGCGCTGGGCGTCGAGCACCACTGGGCACAAGCGTTCGACGGAATCGTGAAGGACCCGCCGAGTTGGTACGTTTCGCCGAACGGCTACGTCGGTTTTAGTCCGCTTTTCTTTTCCAGCTCCATGCACAGCATGGCGACGGACATGCACCAGGTATTCGTCTCCGCGCCTAGAGCCAGTTCCAGCGGGTCCGGCTTCGGCGGCGGAGGCGGATTCGGTGGCGGCGGCTTTTCCGGCGGAGGATTCGGCGGTGGCGGCGGCGGCGCGTTCTAACCGCGTTATGAGTTATGCGATGGAGAGACGGGCGTCCTCGCCCGTCCTAAGTTATTTCGCCGTGCCTTTGTCGTCGGCAATCTGCGCCAGGGTGCGGCCGGTAAGAATGGAAGTCTCGTACTTATCCTTATCAATGTCGAATCCCGCGATGACGTGCTCGTCCTTCTTTTTGATGAGTAGCCATTCGTTCCCTTTGCTTCCAGGCCGGCGGGCCTTGATGTGTACGAGCGAGAAATCGCCGTTCAGCCGCTTTCCTTGCAGACGGAACTTGAGGTCGCCTTTCGCCAGCATGGCGGCCGCTTCTTCTTCCGTGCCCGGAATGTATTCTCCTTTGACGGGCGCCGGCGATAGCGGTTCCCATGTGCCGACGTCCCAAACCATCACGGTACCCGCGCCGTAGTTGCCCTCGCGAATAGTGCCTTCAAAATCGTAGTAGGAGACGGGATGGTCCTCGACCAGCATGGCCAGGCGCTTGTCGGCGGGATCGAGCGATGGGCCTTTGGGGACGGCCCACGACTTGAGCACGCCTTCCATCTCCAGGCGGAAATCGTAGTGCAAGCGCGACGCGTGATGACGCTGCACGACGAAGCGGCGCCCCGCTTCCTTTTCGATTTTTGCCGGAGGCTCGGGCGTTTCCTCAAAGCGGCGTTTCCGTTGGTATTCTTCGAGCGCCATGTTGGCTATTGTAATTGCAACCTGCGCTTCGCGACGTTACAGTGGACCGCTGCCGAGCTGCGCCCGGCTTGGGACAGCCGAGAGCGGCTGTCCCTACGCGAGTACAAGGTTAGTCGGTCATTTTGGCCACGTGCACTGCGAAACCGGTCTTGGGCAGCAGCGAGGTCAACTCGAACACCTTGAAGCCGTCACCGGTGATTTCCGTCTGACGATAGATGCCGGGTTCGGTTTCGGAGGTTTCGTGGCGTCCCTCCAGATCGTCGAGAAACTTCTGCGCGTCTTTGACGCTGGCTTCGCCGCCTTTGACGCGCGTCACCACGGCCTCGGTGGCATAAGAGCGAATAAGTTTCGGCCAATACTTTTGCAGTAACTGGGTGCTGACGAAAATATCGGCCCAGACAATTTCTCCGTTCACGGCGACGACGACGCCCACCGCATTCTTATCGCGCAACTGGCGGATCACGCTCTCGTAGTCGCGCTGCACCGGCTGGGCGACGGCATCCACCTGCTTCTGAACTTCTTTGTTGTCCATAACGCGCGCGTAAGAAGTGGTCGCGTTCACGGCGGGAGCGGCGCCGGTGACCTCAACTCTCTCCGCCATGGCGTGCTGCGAACTGCGGACGCTGTCCCACACTTGCTGCTGATCTTTCGCGGCCATCGCTTTGCTGCGCACGGCGGGAGCGGCAAGAATGCCGCCGGCAACGCCGCCCGCCGAGTTACTGAAATCGGCCTTACCATTCGCCGCCACCCAGCGTCCGGGCTCGACGCAGAAGACACCGAGGTCGATGGGGTCACTCTCGGCAGGCACGATGCGGTCTTTGCCGATGACGCGGTCCTGCTTGCCGCCAGTAACTATCTCTCCCGCGAGGAGTAATAATGGACGCTTCGAGTTATTAACCAGGACGAGCTGATTTACCTCCGCATCGCGTATAGGGTGGATGACTGCCGGGCCGCTGGGGCGTCGGCGGATGAGACCACGCGCTTGGCCAGCTTCGGTCACGACAACGTCGCCGCTGCGCAGGCCCTCATCGAGAGTAAGAAACTCCGCCGTGTCATAGGACTTACCGGCTACAACGGGAAAGACGGTGAGATTGCCGCTACGAATCGGGTTGAGCAGGGAATAACCTGACGTTGGTGTTACTTGGCCTGCTTGCAGCAGACAGGGAACGACAACAGCCGCAAGCAGCAAGAGAACGACTCCGGTAACCGCTGTGACTAAACGCATAATTGAGCCTCCTTGTAATAAAGACACCGCTGAAGGCAACAAAGCTCCCGCGTGCGGACGATTTTTTGCTGGCGCCACCCCGGCACGCCGGGGAAGAGCGTGCCGGGGGACTGAAACGCGAGTCTTCCAGGAGTGTCTTTCTTTGCTCGCTGATCGAAGAACGCACGATTTCTTCTTCCTTGCGGCAAAAAGTTGCTAGCATCATCTGTACATGTCAAGATCCGCCCAATCCGGCCACGGAGCACACGTCGCCGCGGAACTTTACGAACGCAGCGGGGCGGCGGCGTACGGCTTCAGCGCGGAACAGTTCGCGGCAATTCTCGAGGAAATACTGGGCAAGTATTTTCCTCCAAATTCAGCCAATGAATCGGGGCGCGCCTGGACGGAAGAAAAAGCCGATTTCTGCGCAGGGTTGCGAGTGGAAGAACTGGCGCTGGCGCGTGCCTGTGCGGCGGGAAACGAGCGGGCGTGGCAGGACTTCATAGGCCGCTACCGGCAGAAGCTGCACAACATGGCGTTGCACATTACGCGCGACGGAGCACATGGTGCGGAGTTGGCCGATTCGCTGTTTGCGGTCCTATATGGCGTGAACGCCCGCAATGAAGCGCGCGGTTCGAAGCTCTTGTCCTACAGCGGCCGCGGTTCGCTCGAAGGCTGGCTGCGCACGGTGATGGCGCAGGAGTTCATCAATCGCTATCGCAAGCAGAAACGCACGGTGAGTTTGGAAGAGCAGACGGAAGAAGGCGCGCAGTTTGCGGCGGCGGTCCCCGACGCGGCGCGCGCGCCCGACCAACGGCTGGAAGCGGCAACCGATGAGGCGTTGGCGGAACTTTCACCGGAGGACAGGTTTACGCTGGCGTCTTATTATCTGGATGGGCGGACGCTGGCCGAGATCGCGCGCGCGCTGGGGCTGCACGAGTCGAGTGTAAGCCGGCGGCTCGACCGGCTCGCAACCGGGCTGCGGAAGCGCATTCTGGTGGGGTTGCGAGCGCGGGGAATGAGCCACGCCCAGGCTGCAGAGGCACTGGAAACCGACGTGCGGGACATAAGATTGAATCTGCGCTCGCGTTTGACGCAAGATTCTGGGGTAATAACGTTCCCTGAGAGGAAGGTCCCCGCACAAGACACAGGCGGCGGAAGCCATGACTGACGGTAGAGCATGAATGAAATACCCCAAATCGTGTATGAGCGTCTGCGGGCCCGTTTGCTCGATGGAGCCGCGGTGGATCGAGCGCATCCGGATGCGGACCTGCTGACGGCTTTTGCCGAGCAGGCGCTTGCAGCGACCGAGCGCGAGAGCGTGCTCGATCATCTGGCGCTCTGCGGAGATTGCCGCGAGGCGATAGCCCTGGCGCATCCGACCGCTGACATGGTGGCGGCTCCGATTGCGGGCGAGACGGAAGCGGTGCGAGCTTCGGCGATTCCAGCAAAGTTGATTCCAAAGGAGGAACGGAACTGGCGGACCGCGTCTCGCCTGGCCTGGCCGAGCCTGCGCTGGGCCGCGCTGGCGGCGGGAGTTGCGGTGGCTGCCGTGGTGCTTCTAGTGCATCCAGAAAAGCTGAATAGGGCGACGCTGACTTCCGTAAGCCGGCAGGTCGCGACTAACGTGCCGCCAGCTTCGGGCCCGCAGGTCGCATCGTCGTCCGTCGCATCGTCGCCGACTGGCCAATCGGCAGTCCTGACTAAAACTGACGGGGCGCAACCCCCGAGAATGCAATTGTTCAAGAAACTCAACGATGGACGGGCTGTGACACGAGCGCGTCAGGCAGAGCCTGGAATGAGGTCCGGAATACTGCTGGCCGAGAACAAGAAGGATTCAGGCGAAACCGACAAGCTGTCGGCAGTGCCACCGGCGGGAGCGGCGGCGTTCGATACGCCAAGCAGTCGAGGGGCGACGGAAACCGTCGAGGTCTCCGCGTCCGCCGCCGCACTAACAGCGGAACCTTCCGCTGAAAACGGGTTGATGGCGCGGAGCGGAGCGCCAACGATGGAAAAGACAAAGCTGGCGCCGCAGACCGAAACAAGTCAGCTACAGAACACCCTCCCGACTGCCACCGTTCAACCCCCTCTGCAGGGCAGAAATATGATGGCGATGGCGAAGCTGGAATCGCCTGCGAGCCAGAAGCCGACGCAGCCTGTCACTTGGGCGATAACTACGGGCGTACTGCAACGGTCGCTGGACGGCGGCCAGAGCTGGCAAAAGGCTTTGCGCGCGGACCATCCATTGCTGTGCTACGCAAGCCACGACGGGGATGTATGGTCGGGCGGGCAGGCGGGTACGCTCTTCCACTCCGCGGACGGCGGAGTAACATGGGCACAAGTGCAACCTTCCATCAAAGATCGGAAACTTATCTCCGACATAACTCACATTGATGTAACTCAGATGGATGTGATCGGTCCGGCGAAGATTGTCGTTTCCACCAGTAACAACGAGATATGGAGCAGCGCGGACGGCGGAAAGACCTGGGACAAGAAGTGATCCGGCGCATCTGACGTTCTCGGTTGCGGCCATTCTGCCGCATGACTCACCATGCGGTCATGGCGCCAGCTTTGCGAAGTAATATTACCTTCGCGCATGGTTCGCGGCACTCATTTGCGAACGTTACGTTACGAAAGTGATGTTTACAGTGGGGCCAAACAGACATAGGATAAGCATGTGTTTAGGCAGTTCTGGGGGAGGGCTGCCGAAGACGTCCTGAGCTTAACCGCTCAGGGCGTTTTTTTTTGCCCTCAACAATCCATCGCTGTTGCCGAGCTGCGCTCGGCTTGGACAACCGAGGGCGGCTGTCCCTACGCGAGCTTTGACGGGCGAGTGCACCCGTCTCTCCATCGTATGATCTAGCTTGAGACGGGAACGGCGATGCTGTTGACGCCAAAAACGGAATCTACTGTGGCTACAATCTGCTCCATGGCTCCGTCGATGTCGAGCGTAAACCGGACAAGGTCAAACTGTTCAAGCGCAGGATAGGTGGTAACCAGGGTTTGCCAGGCCACATCGCCGCCGAGATCGACCCCGAGGATTTCGTCATAGCCATAGCCGAGGTAGCGGACGCGGCACAGAAGATCGCCGAGGTGAACGAGGCAGGCGAGCGGGCCGGCGGTGGGCAGAAGGCTCAGATCGTGGTGGCAGCGAGCGGCGTTCACCAACTCCTTTGACATGCCCCAGTGTTCGCAGAGCAGTTGCCCGGTTTCGCAATGAGTAAAGCCGAGGACCTGCTCTTCGATGACATGGAGGGGGGCGTGTTGCTCGACGGCGCGGCGGAGGCATTCTCGGAAATCTTCGGTATAGAGCACGGAGTTCACCAGAAACCCGATGTCATGCAGGAGTCCAGCCAGGTACGCTTTTTCGGGCTCGGGATAGGCGATTTTCTTTGCAATTCTTTGGGTGACGAGAGCGCAACCGAGCGAGTGGCGCCAGAAGGCATCGGACGAGATCACCCACTTATCTTTCGGGATGACGCGATTCATGCACAAACCGAACAGAATGGAGCGCACTCTTTCGAGGCCGAGGGCCATGACGGCGGTGCGCACGGTTTCGATATAGCGCATTCCGAAGAGAGGAGAATTGGCCAGACGGAGGCATTGCGCCGCGATCGCTCCGTCGTAAGAGACGAGCTCCACGACTTTTTCAACCCTGATTTTTTCGGAAGGCAATCGCAGCATCTCTAGGAGCGGCATCAGGATTGCCGGAGCGGCCGAGATAGAATCGAGTTGCCTTATTTGAGCCTGTAGTTGCGAGAGTAGTTTGGCGTTCATTTTTTGTCTCCACCGGCCTTGCCTCCAGCGGCATAAGTGGTTGGCGATTTCCAGTACGCCGTCGTCCCCAGGAAATGGACCAGATGAAAGGCATCGTTCACCTGGAACAGAGATTCGGCATGTCCCAGGAAAAGGTAGCCGCCGGGCAGCAGGTTGGAATAGAAATGCTGCACCACGCGACGCTTCGAAGCCAGGTCGAAATAGATCAGCACATTGCAGCAGAAAATGACGTCGATGCCTTTCTGGAACAACATCTTATTATCGTCGCTAAGATTGACGCGGTCAAAGCGGATCTGGGCCTTGAGCAGATCGTTGGCCTGAAGTTTCTGGTTGCCAACCTCCTTGAAGTATTTTTTGCGCAGCGCCTCGCTGGTATTGCGAAGGGCATACTCACCGTAAACGCCGGCGCGGGCTATTTCGAGCGAATTGTCGTTCAAATCGGTGGCGAGAATTTCCCAGGTCCAACCGGCCAGCAGCTTGTCTTTTTGTTCGAGGAGAAACATGGCCAGGGTGAAAGGCTCTTCTCCGGTAGAGCAGCCCGCGCTCCAAAAACGAAGGCGTTTGAGGCTGATCGTACTTTTGACCTGCAGGATCTGGGGAAGAATCACATTGCGCAGTGCCTCCAACTGGGCGGGGTGGCGGAACATGTAGGTTTCGCCGATGGTGATTTCGTTCAGCAGCAGGCGCATCTCCGCATTACGGGTGGTGAGCGCCGTGAGGTATTCCAAATAATTCGCGGGGCTGGCCACGCCCAGCGCGATCATGCGGCGCGCGCAACGCGAGACCAGAAGATAGAGCTTTTCCTCGGCATGATAGATCCCAGAGTTTCGGTAAACCAGATCGCGAACCTTCAAATACGCCGGATCGCCCGGGCTGAAGTCCCGAGTCGGGGCTGGTTTCGCGTTTGCGATTTCCGTGGACATCGTTTCATCTTCCGCAGCCATATTTCGGGGCGTGGATCGGCAAATTCTAAATTCTTCACAAGCGGGTAGCAACGGCGGAAGTCCTCCGCAGCGATACCCGGCGCACAATTTCCGGCACGATGCCGTCCAGAGAACAGATGCGATCGGCCAGGCTGGCGGCCACAATACTTCCGGGCATGCCCCACACCACCGAGGACGCTTCATCCTGGACAATGATCTCCCCGCCCGCCTCGCGTATGACGGCCGACCCGCGAGTGCCGTCCGAGCCCATGCCGGTGAGCACCACCGCCAGCACATTCGCGCCATAGCTGCGGGCCGCCGAACGAAACAACACATCGACTGCCGGGCGGCAGGAATTTTCCTGAGGATCATGGTTGAGGCCGAGCATGAATTCAGCCCCCTTGTGGACTACCGTCATGTGATGGTCGCCGGGGGCAATCCAGACCTGACCTTGCAGCAATCTTTCCCCTTCCTTGCCCTCCTGCACCCGGAGCTGGGTGAGTGCGTTGAGGCGCTCGGCGAGCATTCGCGTAAACAGGGGCGGCATGTGCTGCACGATCACGATGGGCACAGGAAAATCCGCGGGGAATTGCGGCATCAGCTCGGTCAGCGCGTTCGGTCCGCCCGTCGAAGTGCCGATAGCGACCACGTCAATCCGCGCCTGCGGGCGGGCGGAGACCACGGCGGGCATTGGGCCCGGCTGCGGCTGGCGCACCTGGCACAGGCACTTGATCTTCCGAATTAGCTCTTCCCGCACTCGCTCTTGAGCGAGTTCCTTGGGCTCGCCAGGGGA
Organism: uncultured Acidobacteriaceae bacterium; assembly: GCA_963827765.1. Lineage (GTDB taxonomy): Bacteria > Acidobacteriota > Terriglobia > Terriglobales > Acidobacteriaceae > Acidiflorens. The sequence continues at coordinate 1,082,445 of CAWHBX010000002.1, read as the reverse complement.
GGGCTTGGTGACATAGTCGCTGGCGCCACGCGCCAGAGCGTCCAAGGTTGCGGTTGCGCCGCGCTCGGTCAGCGAGCTGAACATAATCACCGGTAATTTTGGATAGAGTTTGCGAATCTCGACCAGAGTTTCCAGCCCGTTCATGACTGGCATTTCGATGTCGAGCGTGACCAGGTTCGGCTTGAGATCTGGAATCCGAACCAGCGCCTGAATGCCGTTTCCCGCCGTGCCGGCGACGACGATCTCCGGGTCGGACGCCAACAGGTGGCTGACCACCTTGCGAACCACTGCCGAATCATCGACGATCAATACCCGAATGGATTGCATGTCTCCTGTCCTAACAGCTTGTGATGAAAGTGAGACGCCAATCTTCAACTCTCAATTCGCCAGGCTTTGTCATCCCGATCCCGAGCGCAGCCGAGGGGAGTTATCTGCGGTTCGCTGCAAAATGCAGATCCATCGCTTCACTCGGGATGACAATTTCATGAGAGGTGTCGCTCCTGCACTGCTCCCCGGCTTTCACCACGGTTGCCAAACGCCGCTGGCCTCAACGGCCCCCGCAACAGCCCTCTCAACGCGCCCCGGCGGCATGACGCGCCGCCCTCATTGCGGGACCCTCGTCCTGTTTCGTCGAGCTTTCGGCGTTGACTTTGAAGCGGCCGACCAGTTCGCGCAACTGGCTTGCCATCCGCGCCAGGTGCTCGGTCGCCGTCTGCGCTTCCCCGACGGTCGTCGAGGTGTTCTGCGCCGCCTCCGCCACCCCTTGGATGTTGCTCGAGATCGTGCTCGCTCCACGCGCCGCTTCCGTCACATTCCTCGCCATTTCGCTCGTCGTCGCGCTCTGTTCCTCCACCGCCGTCGCGATGTCGGTGGAAATGTGGCTGATCTTTTCGATCACCGCCTTGATCCCTCCAATCGCCGCGACCGCGCCGCCCGTGTTCTCCCGGATGACCCCGATCTTTTGCTTGATCTCTTCGGTGGCTTTGGCGGTCTGCTTGGCCAGTTCCTTGACTTCGTTGGCCACTACGGCAAAGCCTTTGCCCGCTTCGCCCGCCCGCGCCGCTTCGATGGTCGCGTTCAGCGCCAGCAGGTTGGTCTGTTGCGCGATGGAAGTGATCACCTCAATCACCTTCCCGATTTCCGCGCTCGAATCGCCTAGCCGCGACACCGTCTGGTTCGCCGATTCCGCGGCTTTGACGGCCTCGCCCGCCACTCGCGCCGCCTCGGTCGCGTTCTTGGCAATTTCGCCGATGGTGGAATTCATTTCCTCGGCGCCCGACGCCAACGTCTGTAGGTTGGTGTTGACCTGGCCACCGGCTTCGGAAACCACCTTGGCTTGCGCCGTTGTTTCTTCGGAATTCGCCGTGATTTGCTGGCTGGTCGCCGAAAGCTCTTCGCTCGCCGCCGCCACCTGTTCCGCCGTGCCCCGCATGGAATGGATCAACTCGTGCAGGCTGTTCTTCATCTCATTGAGCGCGATGCCCGCCCTGCCAATCTCATCCTCACTCGTAATCTCCATGTCCTCCATGGTCAGGTTCTTATTTGCGATCTCCTGAATCACAGCCACCATGCAGGCGATGGAGCCGGTAATGGAGCGGGCAGTCAGGACGGCCGTTATGCATCCGATCAAAAGACCCAAGCATCCGAGACCCAGCATCAAGCTCTTGGTCCTGGCCTCGGAGGCCCGCTGTTTCTCTTGGGCAGTGGTCTTGAGCTTCTCGATCATCTCAACCAGCGCCGCGGCGTTTGTCTGCAATTCGTCGCGCTTGGCGCTCGCTTCAGGCGCAAAGATCAAATCCACCGCTTCTTTGGCCTTGCCCGCGCGCCGAAGTTCGATGGCGCGGTCCATGATGGGACGATATTCACCATAAAGTTGCCGGATCGCCGCAAAGGTTTTATTCCCTTGCTCCATCTGTAGCAGCGGTTCCAGCCGGTCCATGGTTTCGCGGAACGTTACCTGGGCGGTTTCACCGCTGTTCACATGCTCTTCGCCGCCAGTCAGGAGGAAGGCGCGCAACTCCGCAAGCTGCTTTTCCACCGACATGTCGATGGTGAGAGTCATCTCCTTTTTTTCCACTTGCCGCTCGACCTCGCCGGACACTTCGGCTGCAGTCGCCGCGGACTCGTAACCGATGACGCCCAAGAGCGCCACGATTAGCAGCAGCGCTCCAAACCCCACTCCCAATTTCATCTTCAAGCTCAGTTTGTTCATTTCCGTCTTCCCCGCATTGCGCACCGGCCACCGGCCGTCCCCGCAAAGTTCAAGCCCCGCCGCTCTGCGCTTGACCGAGCGCGTTGATTTCGCAAACCTGGTCGGTGTCGAGCACGTGCATCAACTGGTGTTCGAGCTTGTGCACGCCGAGAATCACCGAGCGCAACCGCGGAGATAGCGTCTCGGGCGAAGGTTCGAAGGTCTGCTCTTCCACTTCGACTACGTTGCCGACTTCGTCGGCCAGCAGACACACCGTGCCCGAGGCCGCACGCACCACCAGGCAGATTGGGACCATGTCCGCCGGACGTTCGGGCAGCTCAAGCTGGTGGCGCAGTTCGAGCGCCACCACCACTTGTCCGCGCAGGTTCATCAGGCCGCTCACCACCGGCGGCGCCAGGGGAACCGGGCGCAACTCGCGGTACGTGACCACTTCCTGGATCTTGAGCGACTCCACTCCAAAGAGCAGGTGGTCCAGGTAAAACGTGCAGAATTGGCGGGCGCTTGTCATAAGTTCGGCTCTTAGTTTCTGGCTCTTAGTTTCTGGCTCTTAGCTCCTGGCTGCTGTCCGCGTCGGCGGTTACCGGCTCGTACCGTTCTCCGGCGCGCAGCAGGGCGGAAACATCCAGCATCTCGGTCACCCGGTCCGCGACTACCGAGGAAAAGAGAACGCCGGCGCGGGTCGAGGGAGACTGGGGTTGGAGCGCGCTTTCGACAATGTCGAGGATCTGGCTCACCACCAGTCCGCAGGATTTATGTTCGTGTTCGAGCACCAGCACTTGCAGCGTGGCCGTGGTCGGCAACGACAGCGCGTCTTCGCCCCGAGGCAGATGCCGCCGCTCCTCGAGCGCATGACTCACCCGGACCAGGGGAAGAATCTGCCCCCGGTACTGGGTCACCCATTGATTTCCGGAGCGCTCGACCTGGGCCCCCGGAATGTTTTCCAGACGGGCCAGCAGTTCGAGCGGCACCGCCATCCGCGCCCCGCCCGGGCCCGCGAACAGCACCAGCTTTTGTTTCCCGTTCGTGCCTTCCACCGTGGCTTGGACTTCTTCGCTCTGCAGGTGTTCCCGTCCCTCGGCCAGGATCTTGGAGCACTGCGCCAGTCCGAGCACGTCCAGAATCAACGCCACTTTGCCGTCTCCCATAATGGTGGCCCCGGCATAGACGCTGATGGTTTTCAAGTGCTTGCTGAGCGGCTTGACCACGATCTCTTCGGTGTCGTTGATGGCATCCACCACCAGTCCGAAGTGGCGGCCATCGGCTTCGAGCACCACAATGTTGACGCGCCCCGAACCGGCCACGGCGACCGTCGCCGTCTGCAACGCGTTCTTCAAGTGGACCAGAGGTAACAGCCGTCCCCGCAACCGGTACACCGGCGAACCGTGGATGGACTCAACGCCTTTGCGCGCCTGTTCGCGATCCAGCCCGACCAGTTCCAGCAGGTTGACCTGGGGGACGGCGTAGCGCTCGCCCGCGCTGGTCACAATCAGAGCGGGAATGATGGCCAGGGTCAGCGGAATCTTCATGCGCACCATCACACCCTGCCCCGGCTTCGATTGCAGATCGACGGTGCCGCCGATCTTTTCGATGTGGTTCTTGACCACGTCCATGCCCACCCCGCGGCCGGAGACGTTGGTCACGATCTCCGCCGTGGAGAAGCCCGGCAGGAAAACCAGATTCACAATCTCGCGATCGCTCATGCGGCCGGCCTGGTCGGCGGAGATCAGCCCCTTCTGCACTGCCTTGTTGCGGATCGCGTCTTGATTGAGTCCGGCCCCGTCGTCCGAGATCTCGATGTTGACCTGCCCTCCTTCATGAAACGCGCGCAGGAACAACCGTCCCTCCGGATTTTTCCCGGCAGCCTGGCGAACCTCGGGGCGTTCGATGCCATGGTCCACGGAATTTCTCACCAGATGGGTCAGTGGGTCCTTGATGGCCTCGATCAGCGTTTTGTCGAGTTCGGTCTCCGCGCCCTCCATCTCCACCCGCACCTGCTTGCCACAGGCCAGGGCAAGATCGCGCACCGTTCGCGGAAACTTGCTCCAGATGTTGCCGATGGGCTGCATCCGGGTCTTCATCACCCCTTCCTGCAGCTCGGTCGTGATCAGGTTGAGCCTTTGGCTGGTGGCCAGCAGGCCGCTTTCTTCGGTGCGGTTGGCGAATTGCAGAATTTGGTTGCGCGCCAGCACCAGTTCTCCGACCAAATTCATCAGCTGGTCGAGCAAGGCGACGTCCAGCCGGATGGTTTGATCGCTGGCACTCTGTCCGGGCGCGGCCGGCTGGGCGCGCTGTCCATCCGCCACTCCGACCGTCTGCGCTGTCGTTTGCTCCGCTGCGGTTTGCTCCGATAACTGCTCCACCGCAATCTCAGGTGGCGGAGCTGGGGCGGCGAGTTTCGGTTTCTCGACCGCGTTGCCAACCATCGCCTCGCGGATCGCCACCTCACTGATCTTCGTTTTGACGCTCTTCGTTTCGACGACTTTCGTTGCGCCGACCTTCGCGCTGCCGGTCTTGGGATTACTGATCTTGGGACTGCCAATCACTTGCGCCACGCCGGCCGCCGCAGCCGCAGCCTTCCGTTTGCCGGTCGCCCTGCTCTTCCCCACCGCCTCGGGAGCTTTCTGCAGGTTGGTCAACCTCGCAATCAGACCGCGGTCGTCGCGTTCGCCCTCGACGCCCGTGGCTTCTATGCTCGCCAGCATCTGACGGACAACATCCACCATCGCCAACAAGCCGGTCGTGATTTCCGGATCTAACTTGAGCTGGCCATCGCGCAGCAGTCCCAACAGGCTCTCGCCAACATGAGTCACGGCCCCCAGTTGGTTGAATGCCAGAAAACCCGATGTGCCCTTAATGGTGTGGATCGTGCGGAATATGCTGGCCAGGATTTCGCAGTCGTTGGGGTTCTTCTCCAACGTAATCAACTCCCGGTCCAGGCGGTCGAGGTTCTCGTAGCTCTCCACCAAAAACTCTTTGACAATGTCGTCGGTATCATCCATAGCGAATGTCCTCTCCATCGGCACGGCCCTTCTCCCGCTTCAGCAGGGGGGTGCCGGGTGATCTCGATTTTTCGTTTCCGTAAGCGGCCCCTCGGCGGGAAGTCGCGATCCAAAATTAGAAAGCTCTCACGAAATGGCCCGATCATTCCCTGAGATGGAGCATTCTCCTGGCCCAAACAAAGTCGCGCCCAGTACTTTCGAAAGTCTCCGATGGACGGCCCGACCGTCGCCGCCTGAACTTGTTTTGCGGACTTATTATGCGAACTTGATGGTGCGGCCTTATGGTTTGAGCTTCAGGGATGGGCCAAGAATTCATCGCCCAGAGTGAGCAGCGCCCTCTACTTCATTTCCGAGAGGATTAGCATCATGGAGTGACCTCCGCTTTACCGCAAGAGTGGTAGCCTCTTGAAGGATGTGAGTTCGCCCAGCGGCTGAACTCGCCGCGAGCCAGTGCCCACGTGTTACCCGACCTTCCAACCCGCATTCAACAAAGTGCGCACGACGCCGGATTCGATCTCTGCGGCATTGCTCCGCTCCGCGACTTCGCCGAGTTACAAATCTTTCCCGCCTGGATCGCGGCTGGAAAGCACGGCGCAATGAAGTACATGGAAGCGCGCAATGAGGATGAATCTGGGAAACTCAAGCGCGCCTCGCTCGCCCGAGTCGCTCCCTGGGCGCGCAGCGTGGTCGTGTGCGCCATCAACTACAACACCGCGCATCCCTACTCGACCCAGGCGCAGATGCGGATAGAAAATGCCAGCCGCGGCTGGATCTCGCGCTACGCCTGGGCCCGCGAAGATTACCACGACGCCGTCCTGCGCCGCCTGAAAAGAGTCGCGGACGAATTGCGCGGACTCGTTGCAGCAACTGGGTACTGGCCACTGGCCACTGGCAACTCGCTCCAACTTTGTTCCTATGTTGACACCGGCCCGCTCATGGAACGCGTGTACGCCAAATACGCCGGCATCGGATGGATCGGCAAGAACACTTGCATCATCAATCAGCAGCTCGGATCGTGGCTGTTCCTGGGCGTGATCCTGACCTCGCTTGATTTCACAAAGAAAGACTTCACGGCCAATGACTTTACCGCCAATGACCTCACCGACGGCCTGCCCGCGCCCGATCGCTGCGGAACCTGTACGCGCTGCATCGCAGCCTGTCCCACGCAGGCGATTGTTGCGCCCGGCGAATTGGACGCCCGGCTCTGCATTTCCTATCTGACCATTGAAAAACGCGGCGAGATTCCCGCCGAGCTGCGCTCGCGCATGGGACGCCACGTCTTCGGATGCGACATCTGCCAGGACGTTTGCCCGTGGAACCGCAAGGCGCCGGCGACTTCCGCGCCGGAGTTCGAAGCGCGAGAAGGGCTGGTCAATCCGGCGCTCGACTGGCTGGCCAAAATGCGGCAGGAAGAGTTTGGGGAAGTTTTTCGCGGATCTCCAATCCGTCGCGCCAATCTCTCCGGCCTGCGGCGGAATGCGGTGATGGCGATGGGAAACAGCGGCGACAAAAAATTCCTGCCGGCGCTAAAAATACTCTGCGCGGATTCAGATCCGGTCGTCGCGGAACACGCACGCTGGGCGGTGGCGAGACTCAGCCAAACTTAACAGCCCGTGGACGCTACTTTTCCCGCTGGAAGCGATAACGCCCGCCCCGGTCTTTGGCCAACTGCTCCGCCACTTTCAAGAACGCTCGTCCCGCGTGCGACAGCCCGGATTCCTGGCGGTACACCAGACGCAGCTTGCGTTGAAAGTGCAGATCGCGCACGGGGACGCGCACCAGGTCTCCACGGCCGATCTCGTTTTCCACGCTGATCTCGGGCACCAGCGCCACTCCATTCCCCATGCACACGAAACGCTTGATGGCTTGCAGCGTGGGTAGTTCGACGTCCATGTGTAAGGAAGTCTTGTGCTGGCGGAACGCTTCAATCACTTTATCGCGATAAGGCGACGCGACAATGTGGGCCACGAAAGATTCCGCCCCTAGTTGCCGCACGCCGACTTCGCCCGCCGAGGCCAGCGGATGGCCCGGAGGAACGACCAGTACCAATTCGTCCAGATAAACCACCGCCGAGCGCAACTGCGGCTCTTGCGGATCGTAAGAAAGCACCCCGAGTTCCACGTTGTGCTTGAGCACATCGTCGGGAATTTGACTGCCCAGCGAGCGCCGCACCGTGATCTTGATGGTGGGATACAAGCGGCGAAACTCGCCCAGCACCGGCAACAGGTAGAGCGCGGTGAATTCATTGGCGGCAATCACCAGCTTGCCCTTCTGCAACTCTCGCATTTCGACCAGCGCCGTCTGCGCGTCCTGGCGCAGGTTGAGCAGCTTCTCCGCGTATTCCTGGAGAACCCGTCCAGCGTCGGTGAGCACGCCCTCGCGCGAAGAACGGTCGAAGAGCGGCTCGCCGATCTCCAGCTCAAGTTTGCGGATGGTCTGGCTGACCGCCGATTGGGTGCGAAACAGTTTTTCCGCCGCGCGGGAAAACCTCCGTTCGCGAGCCACGGTGAGGAAGACTTCCAGTTGCGAAAGGTCCATAGGTTCAGGTCTCAGGTGTTAGGTATCAGATCCATAAGGTTTCCGGCCACACCCCTTCGAAGCGAAGGGTTCCGAGACCTGACACCTGGCACCTGAGACCTTTTATCAAATACAGATCTTACATCAGCTACCCTAATACTATCATTGTTGCTAATGCTTTTGTAAATATAATAAACTTTCCTTTCATCCCAATCCGCCGATAAAGTATAGGAAGAACAATTTTTACGGAGGTACGAATACTTATGGATCGGCCGCACATCATCTTCCTTGACACCACTCTTCGTGACGGCGAGCAGTCGCCGGGTTGTAGTATGAATGTGCAGGAAAAGCTGCGCATGGCCCAGCAACTCGACCGCCTCGGCGTGGACGGGATCGAGGCTGGGTTCCCCATCGCCTCCGATGGCGACTTCGAAGCCGTACAACTCATCGCCGCGTCGGTGCGGCGTCCCATCATCGCGGGCTTGGCTCGCGCTTGTACTGGTGACGTGGACCGCGCTTGGCAGGCGTTGCAGGGAGCGGCGCACCCGCGCCTCCACGTTTTTCTCGCCACCTCCGACATTCACCTGAAATACAAGTTGCGCATCACGCGCGAGCAGTGCCTGGAGCGGTCGGTAGAAGCGGTGCGCCACGCGAAGTCTTTGTGCGCCGACGTTGAATTCTCGCCCGAAGACGCCACCCGCACCGATGTCCCGTTTCTCTGCCAAGTGGTTGAAGCCGTGATCGCAGCCGGCGCCACCACCGTCGACATTCCCGACACGGTCGGTTACGCCATGCCCGAGGAATACGGCCGGCTCATCCGCACGCTGTGCGAGAAAGTCGCCGGCATCGAGAAAGCGACGATTTCCACGCACTGCCACGACGACCTCGGTCTGGCGGTCGCAAACTCGCTCGCGGGAGTGCAGCACGGCGCGCGCCAGGTAGAGTGCACGATCAACGGCATTGGCGAGCGCGCCGGCAATGCCTCGCTCGAAGAAATCGTCATGGCCATGCGGGTGCGCCCCGACTGCTATCCTTACAAGACTGCGGTCGTCAGCGAGCAACTGTATTCTTCCAGCCAGATGTTGGCGGAGATTACCCGGGTTCCCGTGCAGCCCAACAAGGCCATCATCGGGCGCAATGCGTTTGCGCACGAGGCCGGAATTCACCAGGATGGCATGCTCAAGAACCCACTAACCTACGAAATCATGACACCACAATCGGTGGGCGTGCCCGATTCGCGGTTGGTGCTGGGTAAACACTCCGGGCGCCACGCGCTGTCCCTGCGCTGCGAACAACTGGGACACAAGTTTGAGCGCCGTGAACTGGATGAGATCTATCGCAAGTTTGTGGTGCTGGCCGACCGCATTAAAAAAGTCCAAGACAGCCATTTGCTCGAATTGATCGAAGACTTCGGCAAGAACGGCGGCCAAAACGGCGGCAAGACCGGCAACGTCAGCATTAACGCTGCCGCCGGAGCCAATTCCAACGACTCCCATCCGGCTCAAGTATTGGGCAGCGCCGGCCATTCGCCGGTTGAGCCGGGTCGTCCTGCGTCTGCCAACTGGTTCGGCGGGGCGTCAGCCCCCACTACCGATCGTCACAGCGAGCAGGAAGAATGTCTCTGGGGTGTGTAGCAACCACGCGTAGCGAAAACTGGAACGGCTTGACCGGCTGCGGAAAACCGCAGGGTCAATATCGGGGTACCGCCTGAGCGATGCCAAGGGTGCTTCGAATTCAACTCCCCTTTAGGGGGTGCGCGTAGTACTATATATTTTCCCAACCGTTGAACCGGACTGCCACGGCGGCCTATCGTCGTATATCCTTTCGGAAACGAATCGAAACGAAGTGAATCGAGGACTCCATGCGACTCTCTGTCACGTCCCTCCCCGGAGACGGAATCGGTCCTGAGGTTACGTCCCAAGCCATTTGTGTTCTGGAAGAAGTGGCCAGCGGTTTTGGCCACGATCTTGAACTCGACGAAAAAGAAATCGGCGGCGTCGCGCTGGAGAAATTCGGCAACCCCTTGCCCGACGCCACCATTAAGACTTGTCTTGCCTCACAGGCCGTGCTGCTCGGGGCCGTCGGCAGCCCAGCCTTCGATCGCAATCCGCGCGAACTTCGCCCCGAAGCTGGACTGTTGCGCCTCCGCCAGGTGCTCGGAGCATTCGCCAATCTCCGTCCCGCTGTGTTTTATCCGTGCTTGGCCGCCTGCTCGCCGCTGCGCGAAGAAATCGTCACAGGGACCGACATTCTCATCGTGCGCGAACTGCTTGGCGGATTGTATTTCGGCGAACCTCGTTCCATCGCAGGCGATCCCGGCTCGCGCCAGGCGATCAATACCATGCGCTACAGTGAGACGGAGATCGAGCGCATCGCTCGCGTCGCCTTTCAACTCGCGCAAGGCCGCCACCGCCGCCTGCTCTCCATTGACAAGGCGAATGTTCTCGAGTGCTCGCGGCTCTGGCGTGAAGTCGTCACGAGCGTCGCCAAAGATTATCCCGATGTTCAGCTCTCCCACCAGTACGTGGATTCGGCCGCCATGGCGCTCGTCCTCAAGCCCGCCGAGTTCGACGTCATCCTCACCGAAAACTTGTTCGGCGACATTCTGTCGGATCAGGCGGGAGGAGTCGTGGGCTCGCTCGGCCTGCTCGCTTCGGCCAGCATCGGAGGCCCGGTCGGCCTCTACGAACCCGTCCATGGATCGGCCCCCGATATCGCCGGTAAGGGCATTGCCAATCCATTAGGAGCCATCCTTTCGGTTGCCTTGATGCTGCGCCACACTTTTCATCTGCCTAAGGAAGCGGAGTGCGTGGAGGCTGGCGTCACTTCAACCTTGATGGGAGGCTTCCGCACCCGCGATCTGGCGCGCCCCGGTGAGCGCACCGTCTCCACCGTGGAAATGGGCGCCCAGATAGCAGAATTCGTGCGCTTGGCTGCGAGCGCTCATGAACGTACCGACGCGTAGCAAGTGTGGAAGCGGGGCTCCGCCCCGCTTGGACGGGGCAAATCCCCGTCCCCACACATGATGGTTCAACTCACAATTTCCCCGGAGAAGGCACCGCACCAGCGGCATACTCCCCGGTCATCGCATTCCACCGGATGCGCAAAACTTCCACGAACATTCGCATGCCGTCGCGGAAAGGATGCAGCCGTGTCCCTTCGCTGTGCGCCCACAGCACCGGGACCTCTTCCACGCGCATCTCCGCCCGCTGCGCCAGAAAGAGGATCTCCGGATCGAATCCCCAGCGCTCAATTTTCTGCAACGGAAAAATGCGTTGCGCCGCGTCTCGCCGAAAGGCCTTGAATCCGCATTGCGTGTCCGCGAAACTCAAGCCCAGAATCGCCCGCAACACCAGATTGAAGATACGCCCGAACGCCTGGCGGTACAGTGGCTGCCGCTCGGTCTGTAGGTCCGTCCGCAGCCAGCGCGACCCGATCGCAATGTCGGCGCCTCGGCCAATTGCATCGAACAATTTCCGCGCCTCCGCAATCGGCGAAGAAAGATCAGCGTCCGTAAACAGGCAAATTTCGCCCTGGGCCTGCATCATCCCGTTGCGCACGCTGTAACCTTTGCCGCGGTTCCCGGGGTTCTCCACCAGCACGACGTTCGCATGCAACTTGCCGTATTCCCGCACGATCTGCGCCGTATCGTCGGTCGAGCCGTCGTTCACCACCAGAATTCCCGCGTCCCAGTTTTGTTCCTCTGTGTAACGGAGAAGTTCATCGAGCGTCGGCCGTATGCGCGCGCTTTCGTTATAGGCGGGAATGACGAAACTGTAGGTCAATCGACCATCCGTGGATGCTGGAGAAATCGGGTCATCGGGTCATCTGACCATCAGGCCATCTAAATTCAAATGCGGAAGCGTTTGACTTTCAATTACCCGATGACCCGATGATCCAATGGCCCGATCTCCCGATCTTCACGCCGCTTCGCACCGCTTGTCGAGCATGCCGAAAAACTCCGCCACCAACTCCTCGTCCCAGAGTCCGCTTCGCGCCTCGGCCAGCATGGTCACCGCGGCCTGCTCGTGGCCCAGCGCCGGCTTATACGGACGCTCCGTGCGCAATGCATCGTAAATATCCACCACCTGCAGAATGCGCGGCAGCAGCGGAATCTCGTCCGCCCGCAGTCCATCCGGATAGCCACTGCCATCCGAGTGCTCATGATGATGACGAATGATCGGAAGCACCAGCCGCAACGACCGCAACGGCCGGCAAATCGCCTCCCCGGTCACCGGATGCTGCTTCATGATCTCCCACTCCGCCGGCGTAAGATCGCTGCCCTTTTTTAGAATTTCATCCGGTACCGCGATCTTCCCCAGGTCGTGCAGGTAGCCGCCCCGCCCCAGGGCCACAATGCAATCGTCGTCCACCCCGAGGAATCGCCCCAGGTCCGTGGCATTGCGCGCCAATCGCTCACAGTGGCCTTCGGTGTAAGGGTCGCGCGCTTCCACGCTCAACCCCAGCGTACACAGCACCGCATCCGCCGACTCCAATTCGTCGGTGAATTCTTTCAACTTCAGCAACGAACTCACGCGCGCGTACAATTCCTCGGAACGGATGGGCTTGGTCAGAAAATCGTCGGCGCCCGCCTCAATTCCCTTCACGCGGTCTTCCCGAGCGCTCAGCCCGGTAATCATGACGATCGGAATCAGCCGCGTCTTCGGATCTTCCTTGAGCTCGCGGCACAATTCATAGCCCGTCTTGCCGGGCATGACTACGTCCAGCAGGATCAAATCCGGGGCCTCACGCCTGATCTCCGCTTCCGCCGCCGCCGCGCTCTGCACCGCCATCGTCTGATAGCCGCGGCTCTCCAGCACCTCTTTCATCAGCACCGCGTTCGCCAGATTGTCATCTACCACCAGAATCGACTGCTTCCGGCGCCCACCCAGCAGGTCGCCCATACCCGAATAAGAGTTCGAGTGCGGAGAAAGGGTTGTCCGGCGCTGCCGTGGCGGAAGACTCATGATTTTACTTTGCTCAATTCGCCGCGAGATTGTAAGCTCTGCCCGGCCTCGCACTTGTGCGCGTTGAACTGATGCTGCACTCCCGCCTGCCCAAGTTGACGCGGATCTGCCAAGAACTGCGCATGGCAAGCTTCACAAATTCCCCGCGACGGGACGTTGCTAACTCGTTTCAATATTCGAAGACTGCGCTTTACCATGACCCCAGTCTCCCACACCCCCAGAAACCGCGCCACCACAACCCGCGTAGGGACAGCGGGTGCGGGTGCCCCACTCATCGCGTACTTTGCGATGAGTGGGCCGTCGCGCAGCCCAGTCCCACAAGGAAACCGAACATTTTCCCTGTTCAACCGTCATAGCGACAACTTCCACCCTGTGCCAGTCTTCTTATATGCTGAGGAAACTCTTCCCGATTTTCATCATACTCTCGTTGGCGTGGAGCGAATGCGCCGCCGTCTCGAAACCGCATGTCATCAGTTTCGGAAAATGGATTGCCGCCAAGTGGCCCAACGCCACCGGTCAGAAGCTGCTCGACCTGAAAGTGCGTCCGTTGTTTGTGGATACCAGGCTCAAGGAATACACCACCGGCGCTCCGCACGAACTGACCGACCGCCTGTTCGTGGTCCTCCGCGCCTTTCGCGTGAACGATGCGCTGCCCACCGAAAACGCGAATGCCAATTCCAATTCCAACGCCCCGCGCTGGCAATGGCAACGCGGAGGCTGGCTGCTGGTCGACCGCCTCACCGGACGCGTCTCCCAACTCAACCTGCCCGAGTTCGATCCCTTCTACTCAGCCGCAAGCTGGTATCGCGACTACATCGCCTACTGCGGAGTCTCCGAAGATGGCAAGAAACTCTACGCGGTCGTGGCCCAGGTAGGACGCCATAAGGCGATTTTGAAAAGGGATGCGGGCGAACCTGTAGCAACCGACGATCCCGACTCCGAATGCCCGCCTCCAGTCTGGGAACGCACCCCCATTAGAGTGACCTTCCAGCCCGCCGACAAACAGAAGTTAGTGTTCTCCATCCGAAGCCGCGTAGTGGACGTAGTCAACGACGCCGAAGAACCGGAAGAGTAGACACAACCCAGTCAGCACTCAGCATTTTGGACGTAACACCATGAAGCAATATAAGTGCGCGTTTCTTGTACTTCTTCTGAGTCTTTCGCCGTGGCGGGCTTTTAGCAGGACACAACCCCCGCGCCAACTCTCGTCCCTGCTAAGTTGGTTCTGAAGGAAGGCACCGGCGTTAAACTGAAATTTGCCGGGGACTTGAGTTCGAAAACCGCAGCGGAAGGCGACCCGGTCAGTTGGGTCCTTATGATATTCCTTCTAGACAAATAAACACAGGGGAGCACGCGGAGTGCTCCCCTGTCCGCCTTTGTTCATAAGTTAGGTAGTTACTTGCTTGAGATTGCTCTTAGTTCTGCTTTCTCGGTTGCGCCGATGGCTAAGGCGTACTTCTTTCCGGCGAAACGTACTTCGGATACCGTTGCCTTGCCGCTGACGTGGTTGATATATGCGGCGTCGTTGTTGGAGGCTTTGTCGAGTGCGACGATCGTTGCCGGCACCTTCGCGACTTCCGTCTTGCCCTGCAGGATGCTTACTTCGACGTTCGATCCCGCCCCGTCCCAGCGCAGTTGATACTCACCGGCGGCAAGTTGCTGGCCATTGACTTGGAACGGCTCCGATACCTGGAGCGAACCCTTGTTACTTGCGAAAGCGCTCGAGGCGAGCAGCACGGCCAGCCCGAACACAACCGTCTTTGCCAAATTGTTCAGCTTCATATGCTCCATCTTTCCGCCCGGTTTCTGTCCGGGACGTTAGGGGCGGCTGGTGGTGGTTCGACTGAGGGCTTGCTTTTTCTTGCAAACTCGTTTGTTCACCGGAGACCCGGCGCGCCCAGGGCCGCCAAACCATGCCCGCACCTGTCCCCTCACCCAGCAAATTCGTTTCAGTGGCTTATATTTTTTCGCCAACCCCACGTTGGCTTGCTACAGGATACGAACCACGGTTCAAACTAGTTCCAAAATCTTGCAAGTGAGTGCGATCTTGCGCCTGATTTCCGGAAATGTCCATAGAGCCAGTCTGAAGCCGTCTGAATTGATCTGAAGAAATTCATCGTCTCGCGCTGTTGAACCACATTAAAAATGTCCCCATGAGACCACAATAGAAGTGACCCCTTTTAGAGTTCCTTCGGTGAGGAGGGACAGAGATTGGGGAGAACGGGATTGAGCAAGAAGGAGTTGAGCCGGGTGGAAGTGATGGGGCGGGTCAAAGCGCGCAGTTTACGATTGCGCGAAGCCGCCGAGTTGCTGGAACTAAGTTATCGGCAGAGCAAACGGATCTGGGCACGGTACCGGGCGGGAGGGGCGAAAGCGCTGCAGCACGGGAACTGCGGGCGAGTGTCGAACCGGGCCTATACGGCGAAGTTCCGGGCGGCGGTGCTCGGACAGGTAAAAGCACGCTACGAAGATTTTGGGCCGACGCTGGCGGCCGGGCATCTGGCCAGCGATGACGGACTGGAAGTGCAGGCCGAGACGTTGCGGCGGTGGAGGAAAGAGGCCGGGCTGTGGCGGAGGCAACGGCGGCGGAAGCCCTATCGGCAGCGGCGGGAAGCGAAAGCGCACTTTGGCGAGTTGGTGCAGATGGACGGAAGTTTTCATGAGTGGCTGGAAGAACGGGGGCCACGCGGCTGTTTGATGCACATGGTCGATGACGCGACGACGAAAGCGCTGGGACGGTTCTCGAAGGAGGAAACGATCTGGGCAGCGGCGGGCGTGTTGCGGTGCTGGATCGAACGCTACGGAGTGCCGTGGGCGCTCTACACCGACTGGAAGAACGTGTACGTGCGGTCGCCGAATGCCGAAGAGCGGGCGCGTGGAGAAGCGGCGGTGACGCAGTTTGGTCGGATGTGCGCGAAGCTGGGCATCCGGATCATCGCCGCCAGTTCGCCGCCAGCGAAAGGGCGCGTGGAGCGGGCGCACGGCACGCACCAGGACCGGCTGGTGAAGAAGCTGCGGCTGGCCGGGATCGCGGATTACGACCAGGCCAATGCGTATCTGGAGGAGCACTGTCTCGACGAGCACAACCGGCGCTACGCGCGACCGGCGGCGGAGGCAGCCGATTATCACCGGCGGCGTCCGACGACGCGACAACTGGACGAAGTGTTTTGCTTAGAGGAGGAACGAGTAGTAAGTGAGGACTGGGTGGTGAGCTATAAGAACCGTCGGCTGCAACTGGAACGGCAAAGCCGGCACTGGGCGCCGACCAAGAGCCGCGTGCTGGTGCGGGAGAACGAAGCCGGAAAGGTGGGGATTCACTATCGCGGCCAGCGTCTGGGGTTCCGCGAACTGACGGCGGCTTCTACAGCGCCGAGCGAGGGACGGGGCGCGGCCCCTTCCCCCGCGCCCCCTTCCCCGATATTACGTCGGAGCATTCCTCCAGCTTCGAATCATCCCTGGAGGAAAGGCTTTTCCGCCAAGGCGCACACCCGCTTTTCCGGGGTAGCGTGAAACCACAACCAGGGGACATTTCTATTGTGGACAAGACGGGGACATTTCTAATGTGGTATGACAATTCATCGTCTCGCGCTTGACACGTCAAGTCCGGCGGAGCAGAATCTATGACAATCCATTCCGTGGGGCGGAATCTGGGACATTGTTCACTGCAAGGTAATGATTGAAGAACTGTAGTCGAGTCGTTCGTCGTTCGTCGTGGATCGTTCACGGTCTCGCCACGTTTCGACTAACGACTACCAACCAATGACTAGCAACTAAGCAACTAATAATGAGGAGGTGTGCATTGCCAGCGAAGAAAATCCGCTTCGACGATTTCGAGCTCGACTACCAGCGTTTTCAGCTCTTCCGCCGGGGCTGCCCGGTCCGGCTCGAAGGCCTGCCTCTGCAGTTGCTCATGTTCCTGGCGGACAAGCGCGGGCAACTGGTCACGCGCGACGAAATCTCCTGCCAGTTGTGGGGCAAAGATGTGTTCGTAGATGTCGAACAGGGCATCAATACCGCCATCCGCAAGGTCCGCCGTGCCCTGGGGGACGACGCCGGCGCGCCGCAGTATCTTCAGACCGTGGTCGGAAGGGGTTATCGCTTCGTCGCGCCCACCGCGGAAGAAGATACGCTTGGCCAGCCGCTAGCCGGAGCGCCTATGTTTGCCGCCGAGGAGCTTGGACAAGCCATCATGGTCGCCGCCGGGTTAGATCCGGAAAATCCCCGTGGCTCCGTGAAGAGCCAAGCCGAAGACTGAAAGAGAGCTGAAGATCGAAGTTGACTAATTCATTTTCAGCACAATCTTGCCGTAATTCTTGCCTTCCTGCATCAGCGTGTAGGCTTCACGCGCCTGCTCCAGCGGGAAAACTTTTCCGATCACGGGATTGAGTTTCCCGGCTGCCAGCCATTCGGAAAGCTGCTTCCACGCGGAATCCATGAGCGGGCGGTTCGCGCTGAGATAGGAGAGCCAGAGTCCGTGGACGCTGGCGCCTTTCGCGTAGAGCAGGCGGGTATCGAGTTGGGGAATTTCTCCGGTGGCGGCGCCGTAGGTGATCACGCGTCCGAAGGAACGCAGGCAGCGGACGCTCTTCGCGACGTGTTCGCCGCCGAGCATTTCGAAAACCGCATCAACGCCTTCGCCGCGCGTGATGTCCTTAATCGCCTCAAGATAGTCGCGCTGCTTGTAGTTGATGCCATGTTGCAGGCCGAGCTCGCCGACGCGGGCCAGCTTGTCTTCGGAGGAAGAAGTTCCGTACATTTCGATGCCAAGAATTTTTCCAATTTGCACGGCGGCGGTGCCGACTCCTCCGGCGACGGCATGAATCAGGACGCGGGCGGGTTTGTCATTTGGCTGGTTAAGCAAACCGGCCTTCCAGTAAGCGAAGTAGGCAGTGAAGAAATTTACGGGAAAGGCGGCGGCCTGTTCGGCGGTCCAATTTTCCGGGACGGGCCAGACGAGGTTGCGCTGCACCACCGTTTTTTCCGCGAAGGCGGCCCACTGCGTGTAACCCATGACGCGGCGTCCAGTAGAGTCGCCGTTGCCTGCTAATTCGACGCCAGCGAATTCGCGGCCGGCGGTGAGCGGCGGTTTCGGAGTGCCAGCGTATCCTCCGCGCGCGGTGAGTAGGTCGGCAAAGTTCAGGCCGCCCGCTTCCACCTTCACCAGAAGCTGCTCGGGCGCGGAATGCGCGTCGGGAAGCTGCTGTAATTCGAGAACTTCGGGTCCGCCAAAACGAGTGATGACGAGTGCTTTCATGGGGAAAGTTTAACAGGGCTGGTTCGATGGAGCATGGGTGGCGGGGCACGCGTCTTGCCACACCGGGCCGGGCGGGAACGCCCGGCGCTCCATTGTCGGATTTGAATCGTTCGCGGAGCGCGGTTTCGGCATCTATAATGAGCATCGAGTTTCCGGTCCTCGTGGCTTGGGAGATTCGTATTCCGGGAAATCAGTGGCGAAGCTACAAACCAGAAGCTAGGAGCTAACAGCCAGCAGCTAAATGCTGAAACTTATTGACAAATTCGGACGCTCTATCCACGACTTGCGGATTTCGGTTACCGACCGCTGTAACTACAGGTGTGTGTACTGCCGGACGGGGACGAATGGCGCGGCGTTTGCAGAGCTTCCGTTTGAAGATTACTTGCGGATAGCGCGGATATTGGTTGGGTTGGGGATCACGAAGATTCGACTGACGGGCGGCGAGCCTTTGCTGCGCAAAGGGATTGTGGAGTTTGTTGGCAACCTTGCTCAGTTGCGGACTTCCGAAAGCAGGAAGCCGGAAATTGCGCTAACTACAAACGGGCATCTGCTGTCTGAGATTGCGCGATCGCTGAAAGAGGCGGGACTGGATCGGGTGACGATCAGCATGGACGCGGTCGATCCAGAGCGATTTGCGCGCATCACGCGCGTGGCGAAGGGATACGAGAGCGTGTTGGCGGGAGTGCGGGCGGCGCGGCATGCGGGGCTCGATCCAGTGAAAATCAACTGCGTGCTGCTGCGCGGCTTCAACGAAGATCAGATCATTCCCTTTGGGATGTTCGCGCGGGAAGAGCGGGTAGTGGTGCGCTTCATCGAATTCATGCCGCTCGAAGAGGACCGGGTTTGGACGCCGGAAATCGTAGTGAGGCTGGACGAGATCGTGGAGCGTATGTCGGAGTATCTGCCGCTCGAGGAGATAGCGCACGAGCACAGTGAAACGGCGCGGCGCTATCGCTTCTCCGATGGCGAGGGCGAGATTGGGATCATTGCTCCGGTGTCGCATCCGTTCTGCGGACACTGCAGCCGGATTCGCATTACCTCGGATGGAAAGCTGCGCACATGTTTATTTTCCGCGTTGGACCACGACTTACACGAGTTGATGCAGCGCGGCGCAACGGACGAGAAACTCGCGGAGTTCATCGTGAAAGTGGTGGAAAAAAAGAAGAACGGCACCACATCGGAGAGCCGGGATTTGTGCCGGCCTCGCGGACGATGGTGCACATTGGCGGGTAGTGCAACTATCAGCTATCGGTTGTCAGCTTTCAGTTAAGGCGCTGCATTGCCGGCACGCGGAGTACGGCGGGGACCTTTCCTAACTTAGATCGCAGTAACCAGTTACCAATATTCATGTGTCAGCACTCGACTGGATTATTCTGCCTGCGAAGGTAAAGTTCATAGACTCTGGCGCCGAAGGATATCAGTAGGAGGGTTCTACCAAATGTCTATTTCGGTAAGTAGTGCAACACATGTCCAAACCCCGGTTGCGGTGCAGCCGGCGGCGGCACGCCAACCGGGGTCGAACCCGCAGCCCACACCCCAAGTGAAAGCGCAGCCCGCAGCCACGGATACAGTTAAGATCAGCGCCGCTGCCCAAGCTCTACAGGAAGCAATTGAGACTCCGACTCAGACCGCAAAGGAGGCCAGGTCGGGTGACACGCAGGCCAAGAAGCTTCTAGCGAAAGAAGCGGCGGCTCACGCTGTCACGAAATAATCCAAGAGTGGGACACAGTAGCAGTAATGGTTTCTAGGGTGGCTGTCAGGCCCACAGGGGCTACAGCGAAGTTGAATTGCTGTGTCCACCGTAAATGCCGAGCTTGCGGTCGGATGGGACAGCCAGGAGGCGGCTGTCCCTACGCCAGCACGGCGTCGATTTTTTGTAACTCCTCGGCTGAGAATTTCAGGTTCTTCAGCGCGGCTACGTTGTCTTCCACCTGGGAAACTTTGCTCGCGCCCACCAGGGCGCTGGTGACGCGGGGATCGCGCAGCACCCAGGCCACCGCCATCTGCGCCAGCGTCTGTTCTCGCTGCTTGGCGATTCCATTCAGCGCGCGGACCTTGGCGAGAGTCGCTTTGCCGATGTCTTTCTTCTTCAGAAAAAAATCGCGGGCGGCGCGCGAGTCGCTGGGAATCCCCTGCAAATACCGGT
Source organism: uncultured Acidobacteriaceae bacterium (assembly GCA_963827765.1). Taxonomy (GTDB): domain Bacteria; phylum Acidobacteriota; class Terriglobia; order Terriglobales; family Acidobacteriaceae; genus Acidiflorens. The sequence continues at coordinate 1,062,350 of CAWHBX010000002.1, read as the reverse complement.
CGGAAAGCAGTCCCTGCGCGAGCGGGCTGAAGACGATCGCCCCGGCGCCTTCTTTCTCCAGCACGTCGAATAATCCCCTTTCAGGGACGCGCACGAACATTGAATACTTGGGCTGGTGGATCAGGCAGGGCGTTCCGAGAGCGCGCAGGATTTTGATCGCCTCGGCGGTCTGCGCGGCGTTGTAAGCAGAAATGCCCGCGTAAAGCGCGCGGCCGGAGCGCACCGCGGTGTCGAGCGCGCCGAGCGATTCTTCCATCGGCGTTTCGGGATCGGGACGGTGATGGTAGAAAATGTCAACATAGTCAAGCCCCATGCGTTTCAGGCTTTGATCGAGGCTGGCCAGCAAATATTTGCGCGAGCCACGATCTCCGTAGGGTCCGGGCCACATGTCCCAACCCGCCTTGGTCGAGATGATCAGTTCGTCGCGGTAGGGAAGAAAATCTTTTTTCAGGATTTGCCCGAAGGTTTCTTCCGCCGATCCATAGGGAGGGCCGTAATTGTTGGCAAGATCGAAATGGGCGACGCCGAGATCGAAGGCGCGGCGGAGCATGGCGCGGGAATTTTCGAAGCGATCCACGCCGCCGAAGTTGTGCCACAGTCCGAGCGATACGGCGGGAAGCTTGATCCCGCTGCGTCCCGAGCGGCGATATGGCATGGAGTTGTAACGCTTGTCATTGGCGACGTACACGGTGGTCCTCCTCGGCGAAAATTCGGAATGGCACTTATTCTATAGGGCGGTCGGCCATTAGGTCAGTCGTATTTTTCGTAATGGATCGAAGCGCTATCCCAACCGAGACGCGATAGCAACTCGCGGTTCGCCTTGACCATCTTTTCGAGGCCGCAGATGTAGGCGCGCATGCCGGCGCGGACGCCCGCGATTTCTGCGAGATGTTCCTGCACGTATCCGCGCAACCCTTTCCACTCGGGAGTAGCGCGGCTCAACGTTGGCAAAAAATGAAAGTTGGAGTGCTCGGCGGCGAGCCGGTCAAATTCCTCGCGATAGTAGATGTCCTGCTCGCGGCGCGCACCGAATAACAATGTGAACTCGCCTCCGCGGTGACGGTCCGGCTCCGCCAGCAACCAATGGAGCATGGAACGGAAGGGCGCGATTCCGGTCCCGGTGGCGATGAACACGGTATCACTAATCGGCGGGCGCAAAATGAAACCGCCGAACGGTCCTTGAAACGCTATCTTCGTACCCGCATCGAGACTGCAAAGATAGTTCGACATAAATCCATCCTGCACGCGATTCAGGCAGAAGGCGAAGTGGCCGTTTTCGGAGGGCGGCGAGGCGATGGAATACGCGCGCGTCATCTCCTCGCCATCGGGAGTGGTGGCCTTCACCGAGAGCCATTGTCCGGGAACGAAGCCGAAGCGGGAGACGCCGTTCACCTCGAGTTCGATGTGCTTGGTGAACTCGGAGAGCGCGGTGGAGCGAAGCAGTTGTGCGCTGAAAGTTTTGAACTGAGTCATTAACATCTAGATGATTTTGGGGAGTATCCGGACGCGCTCATGACTCCATTTCTGCCTATTTACCATAAAGGTAATAACCAATAAGTATGGTGGATACCCCCCCCTCCCCCCGGTCTATTGGAATCATGGGATTAGGAGGAAATTCCCGCCAGGTCTTTGGGTTTAAATGACTTAGAGGTAAAGTATTCCGGAATAAGGAGTTATGTTGTCAAAGAGCGCTGAAAATGGGTTTGGGGCAGCTTCGAGGTGCGCCTTGTTGGACGGGCACATCTCATCACTGCCCCAATCAGATCTCCATTGTCGCAGCGGGCGGGTGTTATGTCTGTGATGGCGGTCACTGGTTTGTTATGAAAAAGAGTCGGTTGCCAAGACGCATGGAATGCACTACACTGTAGTGCATGAGAACAGAAGTTTATAGCTGGCGTCTGTCGGGCGAACTCAAGTCTGACTTGGAGCGGGAATCGCGTCTGCGCCAGGTGCCGGTTTCGTCGGTCCTAGAGGCCGCTGTCCGCGATTGGCTGGGGAAGGGCGATGCGGACGCTTCGGAAGACGAGGCGCAGCGCAGACTTCACGCTGCGGCAGCAAACTGCTTCGGAGTGCTCGCCAGCGGCAACCCTCGCCGCGCCGAGACAGCGCGCGACAACCTTCGCAAGCGCCTTGGGCGGCGATATGCCCGCTAGTGCTAATGCGCTCATTGATACGGGCGCGATTCTTGCACTGCTCGACCGAACTGATCGCTGGCACGGTGCCTGCGTGGACGCATTCCATCAACTGCGACTGCCGCTGCTAACCTCCGAGGCGGTGCTCACGGAAGTTTTTCACTTGGTGGGCGATACGCGCAGTGAGATGGAAGCCGCTTGGAAATTCGTCCGCTCGGGAGCGATTGTTCTCGGCACGATCGAAGATGCGGAGCTGACGCACCTGCACGGATTGATGTCGCGCTATTGGGATTGTCCTATGGACTTTGCGGACGCTACGCTCGTGTATCTGGCGAAGCGCGAATCTCTTTCCGTTATTCTCACGGTCGATCAATCGGACTTCGCGACCTATCGCATCGAAGGGAAACGTCAGTTCCGAGTGGTACCGAGAAAACGGCCGTAGACGCGGCGGGCCACTTCTCGAAAAGCGCGAGAAGTGGCGCACCCCCAGTTATTTCGGCCACTGTTACAAGGCCAACCCGCGTTATACTTTCACGGTAAAGTGGCCTACCCGCCCGGTTCGGGTCAATGAGTGATATGGCGATTTATCACCAACAATGTTTTCGAGTCGGCAATTAAGCACAGGGCGAATCTTCACTCGCGGACTTAATGATCGCCAATCCCTGGCCGAAAACCACCACCCTGGTGGAACCGGGCCACCGGAGCCCCGCGAATCGCCGCTTGTCCAAGCTGCCCTGTCCCCTCTTAACTTGCTGAACACAATGGAATTAAAGAAATTGCCGCTCGGCGCCCGACATTGGCACTCTGCCTGCATTCTTTCAGTCGGATCTTTTTGCCGAGCAAGGTGGATGCACCTAGGAAATCCAAGTTAATAGCAGCACTCCCAGGATTGCTGGTTGTGATTTTAGGCACCGTCAGCGCTCAGAACCCGGACGACCAAGCGCCGGATCGATTTCAATGCCAGCAATAACGAGAGACAGCACAACAAGGAGCACCTTGTCATGATCGCGACTCTTTGAAACCATTCTCTCTTGATTGCTGCCTGCCGCTGTCGTCGCGGGAGTCAAGCACACGACCGACAAGTTGTCATCTTTTCTGCACATCGCACGACGCTAGCTGGAGGTGGCACGTGACAAGATTCATCTCTCGGGCAAAGTTCCAAAAAACAATGGCGATCGCCTGGATCGTCCTCGCCTTAGGATCAGGTACTCGTAGCCTGGCCCAAATGCCCATAGACAGCATAGCGGGCGCGCCTATTCCGCAGCCGCCCTCCGCGATTTCGGCAAATGAACTGGCCAACCTCGTCGCGCCCATTGCGCTTTATCCGGACGCGCTCCTCAGCCAGGTATTAGTCGTCTGCACCTATCCACTGGAGGTAGTCCAGGCTCAACAGTGGCTTCAGCAAAACGGAAATTTACCTAACGAGGAACTGATGGAAGCGGCTCAGCAACAGAATTGGGACCCCAGTGTGCAGGCGCTGGTGGCGTTTCCGGGCGTGGTGGCGCTGCTGAATCGCAATATTCGGTGGACCACGGACTTGGGGAATGCGTTTCTCGGACAGCAGGCGGATGTGATGAATGCAATCCAAAGTTTGCGGGCTGGGGCGCAGGAGAATGGCCAGCTCGCGAGCACGCCGCAATTGTCGGTCAACACGGCAACACAAGGGGGTCAGAGCGCCATCGAAATTCAGCCTGCCGATCCGCAGAGGATGTACGTTCCGAACTATGATCCATCGGCAGTCTGGGGCGCTCCGGCCGAAGGAGATTATCCGGCGCTGCCCTACGCCACCGGAAGCGGCTTTGGATCGCTGTTGGGCACGGTCGCGAATTTGGCCGGGTTCTTTCCTGGATTCGGGGGATTGCTGGGACCGAGAAGTTGGGGGTGGGCGCTGAGTTGGTTGGCCCAAGCCTTGTTGGTAAACAACTCTTTTTTTGATGATTTCGGATTCCATAATTCCAGTGGAGGCTACGGCGAATCGAGCCTTTGGGTACACAATGCCCACCACCGTCTCGGCGTTCCCTATGGGAGCAGCTGGGTGGCCCGCCGGTACGACGGGGAAGCGCGGCGGGGCGACGGCGGATGGCGAAGATTCGGCAACGGGACACACGTTGTTCCGGTCGCGGGGCCTCGACGGCCATTTGCGCCACACCCATCAACCGGCTGGGAGAGTTTCCAGCGGGACAATCGGACGGAAAGAGGGGGCAACTGGCGGACGTTCGGCGGTAGTGAGCGCACGGCATCTGCCGGACAATCTGGCCGGACGTTTTCGCAACCGTCCCGGGCAACTGATAGAGGGCTTCAGACGAATCGCAGTGCCGGTAGAAACTCCTATTTCGCGAATTCAGCAGATAACCGCGCCCGCTCATTCCCGGGCTCGAGATCTTTCGCGTCGAGCCATGACAGCTTCGCGAATCCCGGCACCACCCGAAGGCCAGAGCCCTCCCGCGCTACGTCAAACTCCTGGGGACACACGCCACACTTTTCGCCAGCCCGCATGTCGTCTCCGCACCGCTCTTGGTCGCAGCACTCTCCCAAACCAAAGCACTTCTCCGCGCCAAAATTTTCGGCTCCGCACTCTTCTAAATCGCACGGCGGAGACCGCTCTTCCCGGGGGCATTCAGGCAGGAAATCGCATCGCTAATGAATCAAGATAGCGATCATGCCCCGAGATTAAGGGGTGTACCCCACCCAAACTCAAGAACGCCCCGGCGCTTAAGCCGGGGCACTTTCAATTCCCGATGGGAGATTGTGGGTTTGGCCTTCAATATGACGACTGGTGAAGGCCACGCTTTCTTGGCGACCCCGAGAAACTGCGTATCCGGCTCCCAATGTGACGCACTTGCCGCGCCAAGCAACAACCGGGCAAGGCCGACGGTCGTGCTGCCGGAAAATGTGCGCACGCTGCTTCAGCAGCGCCAAGGCGGCCGCTTTGGAGTTGGACTGATGAGGCCACGGTAAGCGTTTGGGAGAATGGCCATTGCCAACGCTTTGAACTCAGTCGAATTAATCTTAAAGATTCTCAACGAGCCAAGCCGCCCGATGTCTGGGCGGCTTTTCTTTTGCATCACGCGGAAGGTGGGAGCACGATGACTGCTGTTAACAGGCGTTTGGACCACCTACCTCGTGGGCCATTATGAGACGGGTGATGGCCGCCTGCCGCAAGCGCTGAAGCGCTGGGCTAAGAGTCACCCCTCTGGGGCTGGATTCTTGTCGGCCTGATCACACTTACGGTTGGCATTCAAGCTCTAGTAACTGTTCTTTGCGCTTGATGCCCCAGCGATAGCCGCCTGGTTCCCCATCTTGACGCACTACGCGATGGCAGGGGATGGCTATGGCTACGGGGTTGGTGGCGCAGGCTCGGGCTACGGCTCGGGTGGCTTTCGGCATGCCGATTTTCTTGGCTACGGAGCTGTAGGAGCGGGTTTCGCCTCGAGGAATTTTTTGCAGAGCTTGCCAGACTCGGCGTTGAAAGGCGGTGGCGCGAATGTCGAGGGGAAGCTGGGGATTGGACGCTTTTCTTTGACAGCCGGGGACGGCTGTCTCTCCGCGAATGAGGCGGGTGAGGTTCTCTCGATACTCGGACAGGGCGGCATCGTCGCGGCGGCGAGCGGCGAAGGGAAACTCGCGCATCAATCCCTGCTGAAGTTCCTCGTCGGAATCGGCGAACTGAATGGCGCAGATGCCCTTGCCGGTAGCGGCTATCATCATGCGTCCGAGAGGCGAACTGGCTAGCGTATAGCGAACGACGGCGCCCACGGCGCCGCGGCGATATTTCTCGGGAGTCATGCCGAGTTCGGTGGCGGTGCGCTCGTAGAGACGGCTGTTGGAGCCGTATCCGGCGGCATAGAGCGCGGTGGTGACGGAGTGGCCAGCCTGCAAATTTTGTTTCACCTGGCGCAGGCGGCAGGCGTCGATGTAAGCCTTGGGCGACACGCCGAGCACGGACTTGAACGTCCGTTGCAGGTGAAAGGGACTGCGGCGGAATTCTTTGGCCAGCAGGCGGAGCGTGAGGCGGGCTTCAATATGTTGCTCGATATAGCGGCACATGGCACGAACCAGCGCGGATTGCGGGTTTCCGTCCACCGCTTTGGGACAGCAGCGGAGGCAGGCGCGATAGCCGGCCCGCTCGGCTGCGGGCGCATCGTCGAAAAAACGCGCGTTCTCGCGGCGCGGGCGCTTGGCGGGGCACGAAGGGCGGCAGAAGATGCCGGTGCTCGACACGCCGAAAACGAAGGCGCCGTCGAGTGAGCGGTCGCGAGCGACGACGGCTTGCCAGCGGCGGGCGTTGATTCGTTCAGACATTCGCTCCGACGTTCGTTGCGAAATTCTATCTGCGCTTCGCTCGGGCGTTCGTTCTGAAGTTGGCTTCATCATTTTCTCTTCTGAAAGTATCGCATTGGTGGCCATGCGCTTAACAATAAGATAGTCGCGGCTGGCGGACTATCCGAATGTTGCGGTCAAACGAATTTTCTCGCGGACGGGCGTGGGTCTTGAATTCTGGGTGGCGCGGTTGCAGAAGCCTTGTCCGGCGCTGATTTTGGCGATGGTTCGCCGGAGACCACCTTGGTAATGCTGGAACGGTTACTCATAAAGTGCAGATGCTTGCACCAGCGGGCCAGGTCTGGTCCCATTTTTATTTACTAACTTCTTTCGCAACAAATACTTAAGCTCATCCTTCTTTGTGGTTTCACACATGCACTATTTCTTTCTATAGCCCGGAGTATAGAGGGCGAGTTTGGGGGCAATTTTGAGCGTCATTTATAGCACGGAGAACGTCGCTCCTCGAACCACGCAGCGGCCGGCAGCCATGCTGCCACTGCTGGTGGTATTGTTCATCGTCTCCTACGGTATTCTGACCCTGCTGGTTTACGAACAAGGCGAGACCATCCAATCGCAGCGCAGTTTGATCCACGAGATGTTGAAGGACAGCACGCAACTGGCTGCGCTGAAAGGCAAGCTGACCCGTGACGATAGTCAGCGGGCCGGCAGCAACGCGGCAGCGCAGGCGAGCCACAAAGACGCGAATTCCGGTAGTCCTGCGGCGGGGACAAAAAGATCGGACCAAGAAACAAAACGACCCAGTAAACCGACCCGCTCCATGAAGCAAGTTCCCGGGAAGCCGGCTGCGGATTTAGAAGATGCGCGGCGCTCGACTCAGGTAATATAACTTTCCTAGCAGCGTGATAGCACGGGTTGGCGAAAGCGATCCGGACTTTAGGAAGAATAAAGAAAACGGTTCTGTGAAACGCGGCCTTCTGTGGGGCCGCGATGCAAGCGAGACCCTATGATAAAGGCCCTGGCCCTATCCCTAGTTCTGGCTCTGCCCGTCCCCAGATTGGCGCCGCCCGTCCAGTCCTCCCCAACCCCCACCCAGCAACCGGCCAAGAGAAAGGGAGGGCAATGGTACTTCGCCGCAACCGGCCACGCCGTGTATTGTTATGGACCGGTGATGATCATGCCTCAGGTGCAAGGAGGCTGGTCGAAGGTGGCAACTTTTTGCCGCGGCGATCGGACCATGGTGCCGCTGAAAGATTGACCCGGTAAAACCCGAGCCTGCGCTCCCCATTACTCTTCACAACCCATGCCTTGTGTCTTCCCCTATAATCGGTAAACGGAATCCGTTTTGGCGTGGGCCCGTAGCTCAAATGGAAAGAGCATCGGATTTCTAATCCGAGGGTTGCAGGTTCGATTCCTGCCGGGCCTACCAGATTGAGCTATGCCAATCCCCCATTCGTGCCATTCCCACTGCGGCCATTAGAACATAGAGTGGGTAGTGAGCAGACTTCGGGGGAGGGCTGTTCAAACGAGCGCTCGCGACTCTAACGAGTCGGGGGCGCTTTCGTTATTGCGGAGTATTGGAGACGTCGTGGGAGCGCGCGGCATTTCTTGCCGGCGTCAAGGTTTTTTCACAGTTCTGCACCCCAGACGTCACGGGGCAACGCAGGGAAAATCCAGCTACTTTGAATCTTTGCGGCGGGATGAATCCACAGCCGGGACGAGCGGGCGCCGCAGCGGAACGATCGCGCCTTTCGACGGATCGGCGGCGGCTGAGGCCCGCGCCAGCACCTCTTGTTGAATGTACTGCACGAACTCCTGGATCTGGCGCTGCATTTCTTCCATGCGCTCGCGCATTTGCAGAATGATGGCGATGCCGCTGATGTTGACGCCCAGATCGCGCGCCAGCGACAGGATGAATTCGAGCCGCTGCAAATCTTCGTCGGTATAGAGCCGGGTGTTGCCTTCGGTGCGGCTCGGCTTGAGCAGTCCTTCGCGCTCGTAGAGGCGCAAGGTCTGCGGATGGATCTCATACATCTCAGCCACCGCCGAGATCATGTACGCGCCCTTGGATTTACGCTTCGATGACATGTTCAGAATGATCGCTCAATTTTCGACGCAAGAACCAGCAGCTAACAAGCCAAGCGATGGCTCCAGTCCCCAGCACAAACGGTGTAAAAAAGATCTCAAATGGGAACCACGTCCGGGTCAGGATAGCGCACAGCGCAAACGCGAACGTTGGAGTTCGCCAAGAAGTCGCGTGATGCCAGTTGATTAAGAAAGAGAAGCAAGATACGAAGGCGGGAATAGCAATGTTTATCACTGTACAAACAAGGAGGACTCCAGCCATTGGACCGTCCGGCCCCTGAAACCTCTGAAGAAGGAATACCAGAGTGAACACACCCAGAGCCGCGAGCGCCAGGGCCACGACTGCGGAAGCCAGAAGAGCCAGAGGCCCCACGAGGTAGGTCGGCATTCTGCGATAAGCGCTCTGAATGCTCATGAGAGCTGTACTTGGTGCGGATGAGAGGACTTGAACCTCCACGACCTTGCGGCCACTAGGTCCTGAACCTAGCGCGTCTGCCAGTTCCGCCACATCCGCATAAAATGAAAAATTGGCAGGGCCCTTTTTTAAGGGCGACTACATTACTATCTACCGGCTGGCATCCGGCTGTCAAACTTTCGGGCCTTCCTGGTACCATGCCCGCGTGATGATTTTCACTGTGGCTGTACGGGCGTCTCGCGAGCCTGCCTGGAACGTAGCCGAAGGGTGCAGCCAGCCAGTTCGCATCGCCTGCTACAATCGTCTTGGTTCCCCAACGTAGCCCAGCGCATGAAATGCCCGTTTTGCGGATTTGAAAACGACAAGGTCGTGGATTCGCGCGAAAGCAAGGAAGCGGATTCCATCCGCCGCCGCCGCGAATGCCTCAAGTGCGAAAAGCGCTTCACCACCTACGAGCGCATCGATGAAATCCCTTACATGGTGGTGAAGAAAGACGGACGCCGCGAGCGTTTTGACCGCCAGAAAGTCCTCAACGGCCTGATGCGCGCCTGTGAGAAGCGCCCCGTGCCGATTAGCAGGCTGGAGCAGATCGTCAATGAAGCCGAGTCGTTCGTGATCGAGTCCGCCGAGCGCGAGCGCAAGACCAGCGAAATCGGCGAGCTCATCATGAACCGCCTGCGCCGCTACGACAAAGTCGCCTATGTAAGGTTCGCCTCCGTCTATCTCGACTTCAAAGACGTGCAGGAATTCATGGCCGAACTGAAAGATCTGCTCAAGGCGAAAGACAAAGATAAAGAGAGAGACAAAGACGCGCCCGAATCGAAGAGTAAGGCACCGAAAATCTGATCTGTGTAGGGGCAACCGCCCCAGCTTGTGTGGGGACGGGCGTCCTCGCCCGTCCAAGCCCAGCGAGAATACAGACGATGGTTCTGGAGATGGTTTTAGCTGACAAATCTGCATTGACACAGGATACATGCGCACGTATAATGTGTCCATGAATGTAACTTTGTCCATCGACGAGCAGCTTGTCGCGTGTGCCCGAAAGAAGGCCGACGCTCTCGGCAAGAGTCTCAACCAACTGATCCGAGACTATCTGCAGAAGCTGGCTGGCGGCGACGATCCCGAGCGAAGCATCGAGGAGTTCGAGCGACTTTCGGGCCGCGGTCACTCGCGCGGCTGGCGATTCAATCGAAACGAAATTCATGAGCGCTCGTAGCTTCTTCGACACCAATGTCCTGGTTTACGCGGACGACAAGGCTGCGCCCGCGAAGCAGCGCCGCGCCCTCGATCTCCTGGCTGAACACCGCCGCGCCGGAACCGGCGTTGTGTCTCTGCAGGTGCTTCAGGAGTATTTCGTCACCGTCACGCGCAAGCTGCACCTTGATCCGCGCATTGCGCGCCGGAAGGTCGAACTGCTCGCCGAGTTCGATGTCGCCGCTCCCGAAGTCGCCGACATCCTCGCTGCCATCGATCTCCAACGGCTTCACGGCTTTTCTTTCTGGGATGCGCTGGTTCTTCGAGCGGCCCAACAAGCCGGCTGTCGCGTTGTTTTCTCGGAGAACTTTCAAGAGGCCCGCGCAATCGACGGGCTTCACATCGTGAACCCGTTTCGCTAGGGTGTCTGCTAAACTATCGTGTTTCGGGAAACGTACCGGGCGCCGCGGCATCGCCGGTTCTTCATGGGGGCCATCGTTATGGTGAAGAGCATCGAAATTCCGTACCATCGCGGACTGCACCGCTTCGCCGTTTTCACCTCCTGCGCCACCCTCGTCCTCATCGTCGCGGGAGCGCTCGTCACCAGCAATGACGCCGGTTTGTCCGTCCCCGACTGGCCGACCAGCTTCGGTTCCTTCTACAAAATTCCGCGCATGGTGGGAGGCATCCAATACGAACATGGCCATCGCATGTTGGCGGAATTCGTTGGACTGCTCACCATCGTTCTCGCAGGCTGGACATGGAGCGTCGAAAAGCGCCTCTGGTTGCGCCTTCTGGCCTTGGGAGCGCTCGGCACCGTGATTACGCAAGGCATCCTCGGCGGGCTGACAGTCTTGTTCTTCCTGCCCGCGCCCATCTCGACCGCGCACGCCGCCCTGGCCCAGACCTTCTTTTCGATCGCGGTTGCGATTGCCGTCTTCACCGGACGCCGCTGGGTTGCGGAACAACCGCGCGCGGAATTCGACCAGCGCCGTCCCGCTCTTTTCACTCTCACGCTGCTCTCGATTTCGATGCTCTATCTGCAACTGGTCCTCGGCGCCATGTTCCGGCATCATGGCATGAGTTGGTGGCCGCACGTCATCAACTCCGCCCTCGTGGCCGCCGTTCTCTCTTGGACTGCCGTGCGTGCCATCTCCGTTTACCCGCAAGTGGCTGCCGTTCGCAGCCCCGCGATCCATATGCTCGGTTTGATGGTCGCGCAGCTCTGCCTGGGATTCCTCGCCTTCATCACCCGCGTCATGTGGGGAAGAGACGCCGCGCAACCTGAACTGCCCATGGTCGTCTCGACCGTACTCCACGTCGCCGTGGGAGCAATACTGCTCGCCACTACCGTGGTTCTAGCCATACAGGTCTGGCGCCACGTCCCGGTAGCTTTCGCAGAGCGCATCCCCGGCCAGGAGCAGAAGCCCGTCGTCGCATAGATGTTTCGCTCGGGATGAATGCTTCTTATCAGGGCATCGCTTCAGAAATGCCGAAGATCGTCAAAATCAAACGCCCCGTTAAGGGCTGAACTTAGCTGCCAGATGATAATCGTCCCGTGCCCGTCGTAGAATAGCTTGTGACCACAAGCCCAACCGACCTCGACCTCGCTCCCTCCGCACAACCCGCGGGCCAGCCCATCATTTCCGTTCGTGATCTCATCCATCGCTACCAGGATCGCGCCGCGCTCAACGGCGTCTCTTTCGACGTTCGCCCCGCCGAGCTTTTTGGACTGCTCGGCCCAAACGGCAGCGGCAAGACTACTCTCTTCCGCATTCTTTCGACACTCATGGTGCCCACTTCCGGCAGCGCCACCATCGCCGGTTTCGACGCCGTCCACCAGCCCGGAGCCTTGCGCCGTCACATCGGCGTCGTCTTCCAGGCCCAAAGCGTCGATCCCAAGCTCACCGCATACGAAAACCTCTGGCATCAGGGACACCTCTACGGCCTGCGCGGCCCCGAACTAAAAAAGCGCATCATGGAAATCCTCACCCGCGTAGGCTTGCTCGACCGCCGCGCCGATCGCGTGGAAACTTTTTCCGGAGGCATGCAGCGCCGCATCGAACTCGCTAAAGGCCTGCTTCACCATCCCGAAGTTCTGCTCCTCGATGAACCCACCACCGGCCTCGATCCCGGCGCCCGGCGCGACCTTTGGCAATATCTGCAAATCCTCCGCGATCAGGAGCGCGTCTCCGTCATCGTCACCACTCACCTTATGGAAGAGGCCGAACGCTGCGACCGCCTCGCCATCTTGAACGAAGGCAATCTGGTGGCGCTCGGCACGCCCGAAGCCCTGACCCGCGAGATCGGCGGCGACGTAATTCTGCTCGAAGCGCGCGACCCGCAGTCGCTGGCCGACCGCATTCACAGCAAGTTTCAAGTTGATGCCACCGTCATGGACAACCACGTCCGCCTCGAAATTGAAAATGGACATCGCTTCGTCCCCGACGTGGTCGAAGCTTTCCCCGGAGAAATCCAGTCGCTCAGCGTAAGCAAGCCCACCTTGGAAGACGTCTTCATCCATCGCACCGGCCACCGCTTTTGGAGCGAAGATGCCGAACCACTGCCCGAAACCGGCAAAAAGAAAGCCCGGAAGAAAAGCTCCTAGCCTGCATTATTGATGAAGCCTGCTTTGCAAGGCGCCGCTGCGCAGGCTGCCTCGGAAGAACCCCGCTCTTACTGAGAACCGAGAACTGAGGACCGCCTTCAGTGTGAGATCAACTCCTCAGGAAATTCGCCACCAGTTTTTTCCCCTCGCCGGTCAGCACGCTTTCGGGATGAAACTGCACGCCCTCAACCGGAAACTTCTTATGCCGCAATCCCATGACGACCCGCGTGCCGTCTTTGTCGAAAGTCCAGGCGCTGACTTCGAGATCGGCGGGCAACCCTTCCTCGGCGACGATCAGCGAGTGATAGCGGGTCGCGGTCATTGGAGAAGTTAGGCCGCGGAAAATGGTCTTGCCGTCGTGTTCGACCTGGCTGGTCTTGCCGTGCATCAGGTTTTTCGCGCGCACCACTTGGCCGCCGAAAGCCGCGCCGATCGCCTGGTGTCCGAGGCAGACTCCGAGCAACGGCACGTTGCCCTTGCCCGCAAAATGGCGGATCAATTCGATGCTGATCCCCGCTTCCTGCGGAGTGCAGGGCCCGGGAGAAACCACGATGCGCTCGGGACGCATCGCCTCGATCTCTCCGACCGTCGTTTCGTCGTTGCGGCGGACCTCAACCGTGGCACCCAGTTCGCCCAAATACTGGACCAGGTTGTAAGTGAACGAATCGTAGTTGTCGAGAACGAAGACCACGAGATTATTGTAGAGCTAAAAGCCAGGTTTCAGAATTTCAAAGTTTCAAGGACAAAAGCAAAAGCTGTGCGATCCGAATCGCAACCGAACCTTGAAACTTTGCCACCTTGAAACTTTGAAACCTTGCTCTAACTTGACAGGCAGGCCGCGAATTGCCATGCTTACAGGCGATCCGCAATTATCTGTGAAACTCTAAGACCTTGAAACTTTGCAACCTTGCTTTTGAGGAGATCCAATGGCCGATCCACAAAAGGACCAGAACAAGGGCCAGAACAATGATCATGATAGTGACAAGCGGGCCACTCGCCGTTTTGCGCTTCGTCTGCCCGTAAGCGTCCGTTACACTGAAAACGAGCCCGAGCATGCGGCGCAGACCCGCGACGTCAGCGCGCGTGGAATTTGCTTCTTTGTCGATTCCGCCATCCAGGCCGGCTCCGCCATTGATTTCACCCTGACCCTGCCGCCCGAGATCACGCTGACGGAAAGCATCCAGGTACACTGCAAGGGCCACGTGGTGCGGGTCGAAGGCGGCAGTTCCGCCAGCAAAATGGCGGTGGCCGCCGTCATTGACGAGTACGAGTTCCTCCCCGACTCGTAATAGGTCGCGCGCCTTCCCCATGCAGCTTTTTTCAGAGACCCCCGAGTGGTATGGTTTCTCTTACACTCGAGTGCTTCCGTGAAAAACTTCCCGCCGAATCTGGCGTTCCGGCCGCCGCTGTCTCGCTGCTGTTTGCGGGGGGATTTGTGCGCGGTCATCGTCATCGCGCTGGGAATTCTTCTCCTCGGATCCCCGTGGCTTCGTTCCCAAACAACGGTCAAGACTGCGGCTAAACCTGGCTCCAAGCTGGCCGCTCCTTCTGCTGCGGGCAAAATCGCCGCGATCAAAAGCATCCGGGTTCTTCAGGAAAAAAATGGCCCAACAGTTGAAATTATTTCGACGAAGCCATTAGTTCCTTCGGTCCGGGCGCTCGCCGGTCCCGATCGGCTGGTCATCGATCTGCCGAACGCGCGGTTGTTAGCACAGCAAAAGCCAATCAGTGTGAAAACCGGTCAGATCGGCGCGATACGCGCCGACCAGCTGCAACAAAATCCGCCTCTCGTGCGTATTGTCGTGGATCTGCTCGCGCCCCGCATCTACAACTGGGATGCTACGGGAAACCGCATACTCGTCCATCTCGGCAAGAATCCAAACCCAACGGCGGCTTCATCGTCGGAGCCTCCAACCGTTTCCAGCCTGACACGCGCGCCACAACCGGTCGTGACCGAGGTGCGCGCGGCTGGCCCGTTGACGCTTACTGAAAACGGCGGGGCCGCGGGTTCTGCAATTACGGCCGGACACGATACCGCCGTTTTACGCCTGTCGAGTGGCGGCGAGATGCGCGTTTGTCCGGGAACGACCGTATCGGTTACTCCGTCGAAGAACCGGCACAATTTGATGCTGGGCATGAACGCCGGCGCGCTCGAAGCGCACTTCGCGCTCGACGCTTCTTCCGATTCCGTGATGACGCCCGATTTCCGCATTCTTCTCGTGGGGCCGGGGGAATTTCACTATGCCATCAGCGCCGACAATCGGGGCAACACCTGCGTGCGCGCGCTGTCCGGCAACACCGCATCCGTGATTGTCACCGAGTTGCTCGGCGATCGCACGTACCAGGTCAAGGCAACCGACCAGCTCGTGTTTCGTTCGGGGCAACTCGACCGTGTGGATAGGGCGGTGTCGCTCGAGTGCGGATGTCCACCGCCGCGGGAGGCCCCGCTGCGTGCGGCGGACCATCTGCCCACCGAAAGCCCCATGCCGAGCGCAACGCCGGCCCAAGCGATGCCGCCCGTGAATCCGCTCCCAGTGCCGGTTGCGGAGGCAATTCATATGGAAAACGCGTCCTCAACCGCAGCACCGGCGGCTGGCAATCCACTGGACGCTTCCCTTGCGCCGAACGATCTTCATGTGCAGATCACGGCGCCGCTCGTGTTTCACGCCACCGTCCCTCCACCTGCTCCGCTGGACGATGTGCGCGCGCTGCCTCTGGATTCGCGTCGAAACATAGCACTGGCTTTGGAGACTCCGCTGCCTCCGCTCGCGAACGAGAATCCCGAACCGGCCGGCGCGACAACGGCATCGCAAAATCATGCGCCGGTGCGCAGGTTTTTCAGAAAGCTCGGCGGTTTTTTTGCCGCGATGTTACGCTGATTTGCTCAGGTGTGATGCGCGCGCAAGCAATTTTTTTGCCGCGTTTGCATCTATATTTCTTTCAGGCTGCAGGTTTATTCCTCAGGCTGAAATCTTGAACCAGGAGAACAACAATGCGAAGACGGTGGATTCCTGTTTTGTTACTGACGATGCTGGCCAGCGCCGCCTGGGCCCAAATTCCGACGAGGGGAAACGTGTTTTTCGGCTATTCCTATGACCGCACTCCTGTCGTCTCGAACGACACCACCAATATGAATGGATGGGAGGCAACGCTGGAAGGGAAGCTTCTGCCGTGGATTGGCCTGGTGGCCGATCTCGACGAGCATTATGGCAACCACAATTTCAGCGGCACCAGCGCCGACGTTACCGCCCGCAACGCTCTGTTCGGACCCAGAGTGTCGGTGTCCTACCACCGCTTCCGCCCCTTCGCGGAGTTGCTCGTTGGCGCGGGCCACATCAGACGGAGCAACGGAATTTCGGACTCCAATATTTCGTACGTCAACGCGATCGGCGGGGGATTGGACTATAAAATCTTTGGGCCGGTAAACTTTCGCGGCCAGCTCGATTGGATCAACACTCGTTTCTATGGCGAGGGCCAGAATGGCGTGCGGTTTTCTACCGGAGTCGCCGTGCATTTCTAGAGCATTTTCAGGGTTGCTGTAAGCCACAGCCGGGTTGGGGCAGGGCACGGCTTCACAGGCTGCGGAGGGTGCGCGGCCGCGCAATCTTCCAGGCCATCGTAACCCGTTTCCCCTGTTATATATACAGCGAATTTAAGTACATTATCGTACGTGTATTATTACCAGTACAAAGTGTTCCACGTGGAACACATCTGCGGTTTGTAAAGACATGGAAAACTACCGCGCACTCGTCCAAATCTGATAGGCAACCACGGCAACCATAAAGACGAGGTAAATTCGGAGCGCCCAAAACACTATCATCTCCATCCGCGTGAGCCGGCGCCGGGGGAAATAATGGCGCTTCTTGGTCGAAATAATCTGGTCAGGCTCCAGCGCTTCGATCACCTTAGTGAATTCTTCGCGGCTCAGTTCAGCGCCGGGTGTGGAATCGAATTCTTTTTTCATCTACCTGCCTCCAACCAGCGCCAGCGCGTGGGGCGCGATCACACTGATCCCAAACAAAAGGCCGGCGCTGATCAGTACGATCACAACTCCCAGCGCCAGTACATTCGCCCACAACGGACTGACCAGTTCGCCCATGATTTCGCGATCGTTCACCAGCATATAAAGAAAAAGCAGCACCGGAGGCATGGCCAGCACGGCGATCACATTCACCAGCAACACGATGTACACCAGTGGAATTCCCGGAATCAACACCAGCCCCGCCGCAGCCGTGGCTTCGACGAGCAGCACGAGATAGAACGACTTGCCTTGCTTGAAGGGAAGATTCAAACTGTGCGGCCGCCGCGCCACTTCTCCGAAGGCATACGCGGATGAAGTCGAAATCGTAATGGCCGCGACCATCCCCGCCTCGAACATGCCGAGCGCAAATAGCGCCGCTCCCCAGTGTCCAATCAACGGCTGGAGTGCCTGGGCGAATTCGGCGGCTTCGAAGTTCGCCGCCGCCATGTGGTGCAGAAACAGCGGGGCCGTCGCCAGCATCGTCGCCAACGCGGCCAATGACGCCAAAGCCGCTCCCAGTACGGTGTCCACGCGCCCAAATCGGATGTCGCGCGTGGTCAGCCCCTTGTCGGCAATCGCGCTTTGCTGAAAAAACAGCATCCACGGAGTGACGGTCGCTCCGATATCGGCCAGCAGCATCACTACCGTCTCCTGCGTGAGCCCGCCCGGCAGCGGCATCCAAGTCACCAATGCGCGGCCCACCGCGCCCCAGTGCGGATGGGTCAGCAACGCCACCGGCACAAACACCAGATTAAACATGGCAGCGCCCATGATGATCCGCTCCCACGTCCAGTACCGGTGTGTCATGAGCGCAATGGAAAGCACCAGCAGCGCTCCAAAAACCGAAACCGCCGGCCGAACCCCGAAGAATCCCAGCCCGGCGCGGATGGCGATAAATTCCGTGACCAGCGTCAGAAAATTTCCCACCATCAAATCGGTCATCGAGAACCAGCCCCAGAACGGGCCGAAGCGTTCGAAGATCAGCTCCGCGTGGCCGTGATGAGTCGCTGCCCCTAAACGCACCGTCATTTCCTGCACCACGCAAGCCATGAGGAATGTCAACACAACGAACGGCAGGAAAAAACCAACGCCAAACCGCGCCCCGGTCGCCGCATACGACAACATGCTGGGCCCATCGTTTTCCCCGAGCATCACCAGGATGCCGGGACCAATCAGCAACCAGAACAACCGCAACCGCGGCCGGAATCCCCGCCGCGCCCGCGTTTCCGAAACCCGTTCGCGGTCGTGTGCCCGGTCGATGTCTTCATGCGTGATGACGACCTCGGCCCGGGATATGCTTACCCGTTGCTGCTCCGATACTGGGTTGGTCTCGTTCATGCGGCGTGAAAAAAGCGGAAGGATGTTGCCCGCCGTCTAATTAGCCTAAGTATATATCAGAATATAAACTATAGTTAATTACTTTTGTGATCACCGGCGCTACACGCAGGGACAGTCACCCCCGGCTGTCCAGCCGAGCGCACCGGGGCCCCCGTCAAGCCTGGTTTTGGCTTGACGGGGTGGAGCAGCTTGGCAGTGAGGCAGCGAAGCGAAGGGTCTATGGATTCCCGCGTCGCGAGCAAATACACAGGTCCTTCGCATCGCTCAGGATGACAAGCTAAATTGATTACGACCCAAGCTCATGGCGCGAATTTGCGGAGCAGCCAACGAACCGGCCTTCACCCTTTAGCGGCGGCTTTCCCGTCCGCCGATTTCACCCAGACCTTTTCCGCGGCCGATACACCGAGGGAAACCCGGCCGGCGCCGGTGGTCAGGGTGAGCGTCCGGTCGTAATTGCGATGCGCAACATGAATTTTGGCGCCAGGCCGGATCCCCCGCTGTTCAAGAAACTCCAGTAATTGGCGATCTCGTTCATAGATGCCACTCACCTGAAAATCCCACCCCGCTTCGGCCTGGGCCAGCAGCAGCAGCCCGCGACGGCGGCGGCTGGCGGGACTTTCCAGCTCCGTCAGATTGCCGTGCGGGCACGCGACTCCACGCCCCAGTTTCGCCAACAGCCGGGCTTCGAAATCGGGCGAGACCGCGTGTTCCAGGCGTTCCGCCTCGTCGTGCACCTTGTACCATTCCATGCCGAAAATTTCAGTGAGCATGCGCTCGATCAGGTGATGGCGGACCGTCAACTTGCGGGCAATCTTTCGTCCCGAAGCGGTAAGGCGAACGCGTCCGCCGGTATTCACCCGCACCAGGCCGTCTTTCTTCAGCCGGCGCACAGCCATGGTCACCGCCGGAGGCGAAACTTTGAGCCAGTGCGCAAGCGTCGCCGAAATGACCGGCTCTCCTTCGCTCTCCGCCTCCAGAATCGCTTTGAGGTAGTCCTCTTTGGAAACTGTGATCATGTGGATCGTATTATACGGCGAAGCGTTAAGCATAGTTAACTGCGATTTTTTGGCATGGGGATAATTCAGAATCACGAGGCTCCGAGCTTCGAGCTCCGAGCTACGATCCGCGGGACCCCAGTTTGCTCGCGGCTCGCAGCTCGCAGCCCAGCAGTACGGAACTATTTTCTCGCCAGCAACCTCGATCCCGTTTGACATCGTCTTCGTCCGCCCCTACCCTAAATATCTGGACTATGAAGATCCTCGTCATCGGCGGCGGCGGACGCGAGCACGCTCTGGTGTGGAAGCTCCGGCAATCGCCGCGAGTCGCGAAAATCTACTGCGCTCCAGGGAATGGCGGGATCGCGGACGAGGCGGAGTGCGTCGCCCTCGACCTTAAGAGCCTCGACTCCATGGTTGCGCTCGCTAACCAGATCCAGCCCGACCTCACCGTCGTGGGGCCGGAACTGCCGCTCATGCTGGGAGTGGTGGACGAATTCACGCGGCGAGGCTGGCGCGCGTTCGGCCCCACCCAAGCCGCCGCGCAGCTTGAAACCAGCAAGAGTTTTGCCAAGGAATTCCTGCAGCGCCACCACATTCCCACGGCGCACTATGCCATCTGCGATTCTCCGGAACAGGTGCGCGACGCGTTGCCCCACTTCCACACTCCGATCGTGGTGAAAGCCGACGGACTGGCTGCCGGCAAGGGCGTCGTGATCGTTCAAAGCAAGGACGAAGCCTCAACCGTCGCCAACGAAATGCTCAGTGGCAGAATGCTCGGCGAGGCCGGATCGCGCGTGGTGCTGGAAGAATTTCTCGAAGGCGATGAGCTTTCGTTTCTGGTCGTGAGCGACGGAGAGCGCGTCGCGCCGCTGGTCGCCGCGCAAGATCACAAGCGCGTGGGCGAGGGCGACACCGGCCCCAACACCGGCGGCATGGGTGCCTACACCATTCCGGCCATCGTGGATGACCAGATGCGCGACTGGCTGCTCACCCACGTCGCGCGGCCCGTCGTCGCCGGCATGAAGGCCGAAGGCGCGGAGTATAAGGGCGTTCTCTATTGCGGACTAATGATGACCGCGCGCGGCCCCATGGTGCTCGAATTCAACTGCCGCTTCGGCGATCCCGAGACCCAGCCCATTTTGATGCGTCTCGAAAGCGACTTGGTCGAGGCGATGGAGGCATCCATCGACGGCCGCACCAGCGAGGGCGATTTCAAGTGGTCGAACGATGCGGCCGTCTGCGTGGTGATGGTTTCGGGCGGTTATCCAGGAGCCTATGAAGCAGGCAAGAAAATCAACGGTCTGGACGATGCGACGAAACTGGACGGCGTGAAAGTTTTCCACGCCGGCACGTCGAAACGCGATGAGGATTTCTATACTTCTGGCGGACGCGTGCTCGGAGTAACGGCGCGGGCCGCGGAGTTGGGAACGGCCGTGCAGCGCGCCTATGAAGCGTGCGCTAAGATCAACTTTGACGGCGCCCACTATCGCAAAGACATTGCGGCGCGGGCGCTGAAGAAATAGTGAAACGCTGGTTGAAACTCGTTTGGTTGTTGGCAAGTGGCGTCTGGTTTATTAGGCTACAGCTCATTCCGGTCTTGCAATGGGCGAGATGGCCGTTATCTTCTCCACCGCGAGGACTCGATCTTTGGATACAGGTGTTACGCGATTGGCGTCATGGCTGGTTGCTATTTACAGCCATAGGATTGTTATTATCAGGCTTTATTCTTGAAATTGCCGGGAAGCGAGCCGCGGCGTATATCAACGTGGGTTTTTATGCCGCATATATCCTGCTATTGGTGCCGGGTTTAGTAGCGTTTTTTCGCGGCACCCTCGAACCTGAAGCTGTGATTTACATGGTTGCATTTGGAGAATCAGCACTGGTTACGCTGACGATTAACTGTCTCTTGTATTTCAATTGGAAGCGTGCACGACCCAACTAATCATGAGCAAGCCACTAGTTTCCATCGTGATGGGCAGCGACTCCGATCTGGAGATCATGCGCGAAGCCGGGAAAGCTCTCGATGAATTCGGCATCGCATACGAAATCGACGTAACTTCCGCGCATCGTTCGCCCGACCGCACCGCGGACTTCGCGCGCAAGGCCGCCGGACGCGGCATTCGCGTGATCGTCGCGGGCGCGGGCGGAGCGGCGCACCTGGCCGGCGTAATCGCGGCGCACACAACCTTGCCGGTCATCGGCGTTCCCATTCCTTCCACTTCGCTGCAGGGCATGGATTCGCTGCTCGCGACCGTGCAAATGCCGACAGGCATCCCGGTAGCGACGGTCGCCATCGGCAAGCCCGGCGCGACCAATGCTGGGATCCTCGCGGCACAAATTATTGGCGTGGCCGATGCGGCCATTGCGAAGAAATTGGAAGCGCACAAGGACAAACTGGCGCGCAGCGTGGAAGAGAAGTCGAAGAAGCTGAAAGCGACGATGAAAGAGGGAGCGTAACACTCGACGAAGACGTGCGGCCGCAAATCGCACTCAGAGCTTCAAACTTTTCAGATATTTCCGGAAGTCCCCGCCCAGGTCTTCGCGTTTCAGCGCAAATTCAACCGTCGCTTTGAGAAAGCCGAGCTTGTCGCCCGTATCGAAGCGGCGGCCCTCGTACACATAGGCATAAAGCTTTTCGCGCTGCAGCAGCCCGCGCAGTCCGTCCGTGAGCTGCAACTCACCGCCCGTGCCCGGCTTGATGTTCGAAAGCGTTTCGAAAATCGTTGGCGTCAGAATGTAGCGCCCGATCACGGCCAGATTCGAAGGCGCTTCTGCTGCCTTCGGTTTTTCCACCAGGTCGAGAACTTCATAAAGTTTGCCGCCGGAGCCCGCAACCTCTTTCGCCTTGATTACGCCGTACGATGAAATCGCCGGCCCGTCCACAACCTGCGCCGCGATCACGGAGCACTGCTTCTCCGCGAACACGTTCATCAACTGTTTGAGCACCGGCACTTTTGCATCGATGACGTCATCGGCGAGCAGCGCGGCGAACGGTTCGTGACCCACCAGTTCGCGCGCCGTGAGCACGGCGTGCCCCAGTCCGAGCGCCTCTTTCTGGCGCACGTAGGCCACATAGATCATGTCGGAAATCTGGCGCACGATTTTGAGTAAGTCGTGTTTTCCTTTTTCCTCGAGCATTTTTTCGAGCTCATAGCTGACGTCGAAATGATCTTCGATGGCGCTCTTGCCGCGTCCGGTGATGATGATAATCTGGTCGCACCCCGCCGCCACGGCCTCTTCCACGCCGTATTGAATAATCGGTTTATCCACCAGCGGCAGCATCTCTTTTGGCTGGGCTTTGGTGGCCGGAAGAAATCGCGTGCCCAATCCAGCGGCGGGGAAAATAGCTTTGCGAACTTTCCTGATCGTGCGGCGGTCGCTGTTGATTCGTCGTTCGTCGTTGGTCATGGGTGCTGGTCGTTCGTCGTTCGCGCTTCGCCTTGCAGGCGGAACAATTGTACCGCTGACATCTATACTTGGCGCACTGTTTCTTCCCGCGCCTCCAACTCTTCCAGCAAATCCCGCAGCGTTTGCAAGATTCCTGCGGCGCTGTCGATCTTGATTGTGAACTTCAGCGTCCCGTCCGGAGTAAATTGAGCGCCGCGCTGCGACGCCACAAAGCGTGCCAGTTTTCCCGGATCAATCGAAGCATTCGGACTGAATTTGATATTCACGAACTCGCGCTTGCGTTCAATCGCATTGGTGCCGACCCGCATCGCTTGCAGCTTGAGCGCGGCGTAATCCAGCAGATTGCGAACCGCGCCGGGCGTTTCGCCGTAGCGATCGATCAATTCCGAGCGCACGTCCTTCAACTGCGACTCCGTCTCGACTCCCGCGACGCGCTTATACATGCGCAGCCGCTGGTTCTCTTCCTTGATATAGTCGGAAGGAATGCGGATGTTGAGGCCAAGATTGAGCTGAATTTCCGTGACTTCAATCCCCGCCTCGCCCTTCATCTCGCGCACGGCACGCTCCAACATCTGCGTGTAAAGTTCGAAACCCACGGCTTCGATGTGCCCGCTCTGCTCGCCGCCGAGAAGATTTCCAGCGCCCCGCAATTCCAGATCGAGTGCCGCAATCTTGAAACCCGCGCCGAGATCGGAAAATTCCTTGAGCGCCGCCAGACGCCGCCGGGCGATGGGCGTCAACTCGATTTCAGCGGGCAAAAGTAGATACGCGTAGGCGCGCCGGTTCGACCGGCCCACGCGTCCGCGAAGTTGATAAAGCTCCGACAACCCCAGCCGGTCAGCGCGATTGATGACGATCGTATTGCAGAGCGGGATGTCGAGCCCGTTTTCGATGATCGTGGTCGAGACCAGAATGTCGGCCTCGTGATGCATGAATTTCAGCATCACTTTTTCCAATTCCCCTTCGCCCATCTGCCCGTGGCCCACGGTGATGCGCGCCTTCGGGGCCAGGGTTTGAATCTTGGCCGCAATCTCCCAGATCGTCTCGACGCGATTGTGCACGAAATAAACCTGCCCGCCGCGTTCGAGTTCCTGTTCAATCGCCGACTGGATCAGCTTCTCGTCCCAGTTCGCAACCACGGTCTGGATCGCCATGCGGTCCTTGGGCGGAGTTTCAATCACGCTCATGTCGCGCAGCCCCACCAGCGACATGTGCAGCGTGCGCGGAATCGGCGTCGCCGACATGGTAAGCACATCCACTTCCGTGCGCATCTGCTTGATGCGTTCCTTGTGGCGAACGCCGAAGCGCTGCTCTTCATCCACCACCAGCAGGCCGAGGTCGGCAAACTTCACATCCTTGGAAAGCAGACGATGCGTGCCGATCAGGATGTCCACTTTGCCCGCTTCCACTCTTTGCAAAATTTCTTTGATCTGCTTCGGCGTGCGAAAGCGGCTGATCATTTCAACCGTGAGCGGGAACGGCGCGAACCGTTGCTTGAAGGTCTCATAGTGTTGGAACGCGAGAACCGTAGTGGGCGCGAGCACGGCGACTTGCTTGTTGTCACTCAGCGCCTTGAAAGCGGCGCGCATCGCGACTTCAGTTTTGCCATAACCAACATCGCCACACAGCAGCCGGTCCATGGGGAGTTGCGATTCCATGTCGCGCTTCACGTCGGCGATGGCCTGCGCCTGGTCTTCAGTCTCGCTGTATTCGAAGGCGTCTTCAAACTCCTTCATCCACTCCGTGTCGGCGGGGAAAACGTGACCCTGCGCGGACTGGCGCTGCGCGTAGAGTTTGATCAACTCGTCGGTCATGTCCTTCATCGCCTTCCGCACGCGCGCCTTGGTCTTGCCCCAGGCGGCCGTGCCAAGGTGGTTCAGTACGGGCTTCGCGCCCTCCGACGATCTATATTTCTGGACTAGATCGAGCCGGGTCAGCGGAACGTAGAGCCGCGCCGCTTCCGCATACTCGAGCAGCATGAATTCCGCGCCGCCGTCGCCCTGATTGATTTCTTTCAGGCCTTGATATTGCCCGATGCCGTGTTCCACGTGGACAACGTAATCGCCCACCTGCAAATCGCGGAAGTCGGAAAGAAACGCCGAGACTTTCGATTTCTGCCGTTGCGGACGCGATGCCACCAGGTCCGATTCGTCGAAGAGATCGCGCGCCCCAAAAATCGCCAGATGCGCTTCCGGCAAAACGAAGCCGTCGGGAAGATATGCCTTCAGCAAAGTGGTAGTGAGCACATCGCCGGCAAAATAGGAAGTTTCGTCGGCATAGCTTTCTCCGCTGCGGGTGCGGCTTCCGAGGCGATACGAAGCGTTGTACTCGGTGAACATGTCGGCGAGCCGCTCGACTTCTCCAGTGTTGGGCACGGCAAGAACGACCTGCGTGCCGCCGCCAACTAGCTTCTGCACCTCTTCAATCATCGCGGGCACTGCGCCGTGGAAACGCGTAACGGGCTGCGAAAGAAACGCCGCTTCCGTTTTTTCTTCGAGCGCTTCGCGCGACAATGCCAGATATTCGAAATCGGCGCCGGAGAGCGCCGCGGTTTTCTCCCGCCAGTTTTCCGGCGTCAGATAAAGATCGGCGGGGCGAACTAAATTCCCCACTCCACTGCGCTCGTGCGCCTCCTCGATGCGCGCCCAAACTTTGTCCAATTCCTGCGCGAGCGCTTCGGGCTCGTCGAGAATCACACGCGCGTCTGGAAGCAGTCCAAAAATGCTGCGGTCGGCGCCCGCCACCGGAGCGTAAAATTCCCAACCCGGAAAAACTCCCGCGCCCGAATCGCGCGCGGCCTGCTCCACAACCTCCGGCGCTCCCGCAATGCGTTTTCCCGAAAGCCGCGCATTGATCGAACCCAGCAGTTCCGCAGTGACCGGCGTTTCCGTCAGCGGCAGCAGCAGCGCTTCATCCACTGGGTTGGAAGACCGCTGACTCGCCGGATCGAACTTGCGCATGGACTCGACTTCATCGCCAAAAAACTCGACGCGCACGGGACGGTCCGCTTCCGGCGAGTACACATCCAGAATGCCGCCGCGGGCCGCGTACTGTCCCGGCATTTCCACCACATCGGTGGCGCTGTAGCCGACCGTGTTCAAGTGCTCGAGGAGTTTTTCCAAGTCGAAAGTTTCCCCGCGACGCAACACCCGCGCCAGGTCGGCGTAGTATTCGGGAGCACGAAGAAGGATCGTGGTCGCCGTCACCGGTGAAACGACAATCGCGGCGCGGCCCGTCGCGATCTTCCACAACGCCGTGGCGCGTTCTTCCTGGATTTCCGGATGTGGCGACAAATTCTGGAAGGGCAGCACATCGCGCGCGGGGAGAGTGACGACGGCATCCGGGTCTGCGGCGCCGGTCAGTTCCGAGAACGCACGCAACACCGGGATCAACTCTTCAGCGGCACGATTGTCGGCGACCACCAGCAAAAACGGGCGCTCCACCGTGCGCCGCAACAAAACGACAATCAGCGCCTTGGCAGCCGGAGACAGCCCAGTGACACTCATCCGTCCCGCGCTCTCCCGCAGATGGGAGGCGGCACGCGTGAAGGCAGGTAATCGTTCCACCTCCGCGAAAATTTCGCGGACGAACGGCAAAAGCATTGCAGATCATTTTAGCAGTCTCGGCGGGAATTGCTGCTGAACTGCTGCTGGTCGCGCATGATCGCGTGTATCGAAGGGTGAAGGGATTGAGGGTGGAAAATTGGTCATCCCGCTGTCTGCATATTATTCCGGAATGAGGTCCAGAAGCTTTCTTCGTAACGGTTTACGGAGTACGTCTTCCGACACTTGGTTCATGATCTCTATCACCGCCTTTAGACCAGCCCTCACTTTCAGATCGTAGTCTTTGAGGGGTGTCTCATCTTCCGCTTGCCTTGGATGGACGAGTGCATCTCTGAACGACTTGAATTCCGTAAATCTAACCCATCGCGGACTTCGAAAGTCGAAGTCTGAAACGAACCTGCGTAAGAGAAATTTGATTTTGTCGTCCAGGCTGTTGTATTTGCCCCTTTCGTGAAGCCCTTTGTCGACCGAAAACACCAAGACCCTATCATTCAGAAAACTAGTCTCGTGGTCGGACAGGCTTCCTGCCTTCGCAAACGAGTCCGCGAGATAGTTAATGAAGGCCTCGATTGCGCCAGCAGCGTAGAAGACGGCGCCGCGGTAGTAACGCCTCGCCTCTCTGTCCGACGAGTCAGCCGCCAGCCTCGCAGCGATCGTCAGGAATTCGTATGAATCCTGCAGGTATTCTTCAAACATGATTAGATCTTCGCCAACACTTTCTTGGATTCGTACACCGCCCGTTTCGCCTCATAGGACTGGATAGCTGCATTTGCAAGCTGTTTCGAGATCTTTAGTTTCCCTTTTTCCTTGCCCTTCTCCGCGAGAACCAAGAATACTTCGAGCATACGGCCTAGCTCCTTGGGGCTATTCCTCGTACCGAGACCACGATAGTTCTCCGGGTCTGTGCCCTTCAGACGCGCCTGAGATAGCCCCTTAGCATTTAGCGGGTCTTCAGGTGGTGTCGCGTTGTCCGGTAGTGAATAGAGATTTGCGAGGCTTGTAGGGTCAGCCTGAAAGAATCCTGCCGCATAAGCCCAGCTTGCAACAACAGCCAGAGAAAGGGCTTTTCGTGCGAACTCAGCGTTACTATCCTCGTCGCGATTCGAAACCGTTTCTTTTTGCTTCTTGTGCAGGCGGACGAACTGCTTTCCCATATCCATCTGGTCTGGGTCAGCCCAATCTATGCTCTTGCATATACGCAGATAGTCTTCGTCCATTCCGCCTGGTTTGCAAAGGACGGGCTGATGCAGAGCAGCGTCTTTCTTATCTTCCCTTCCAAGATAGAAATTAACGAGTAACGTCCGTGCTAGACGAACTGTCGGAGTATCAGGTTTCCTTCTGTCCGCAAAATCTAATCCCTCTTCGAGCAGCCCAACGGTCTGGCACCAGTCCCGCAGTTCCGAGCCTAGCAACTGTTCTTTCATGCGATCGAGTAAGTCGTTAGGGACTGCGATGGCGGTGTTGTTGATCGTCGCAATTTCGACCTTCTGTTCTCGCGAGAGTACAAAGTAAACACGCACTCCGTGCAGAGTGTCGGGCTTGTTTGTCTTTGCTTTTGAGATTGCCTGTAGCCGATGTTGCCCGCCG
Source organism: uncultured Acidobacteriaceae bacterium (assembly GCA_963827765.1). Classification (GTDB taxonomy): domain Bacteria; phylum Acidobacteriota; class Terriglobia; order Terriglobales; family Acidobacteriaceae; genus Acidiflorens. The sequence continues at coordinate 1,034,723 of CAWHBX010000002.1, read as the reverse complement.
TACACCTTTAGGGGGCGCTTCGGCGTGTACGAAGTGTCGTATTCGAGCACTAAATCCTCGAAGCTTCGTCCGTTACGAGCATCCTGTTCCATCACCTGATACGCTGCTTGGTCCTCCTGGATATCTCTGTTCAACTTGTATATCTCGTCCTCTTCGTCCACATCGAGAGTTGCATCTGAATCGCAGGATTCGGCCAAAGTGGCGCCCGGCAGGTGGCAAGTTAGATAGAATGCCTTGCTTTTCTCGTCGAGAAAGAGATGCACTTTTCCACCGTCACCCAACTCGTACGGATGAAGTACCTTTAGAAAATCATCTACTTTCTGTTTAACCATCGCGGAAGGTTGAATGCCGGTAGGCAGAACTAAACCAGTGTTCATGTGGTTAATGCTCTTGGGCTGATGCCCGTGAGCATTATACGTTGAGTTGTGGAACTGCGATGAAAAGGGAACCGACCGGGTTAACGCCCCACAAAAGCCGCCAGTTTTCACTGACGGCTGATAACTGATAGCTGATAGCGAAGCCTAACTTTCGTACAGCAGCACGCCCTCGGTTTTCTCCGAATCCACTGGGCGGTAATACAGCTTGTTCGCTTCGAGGAAGACCTCGATGAACGCCGGCCTCGTTGTGATCGTGCCCTGGATCAGCGCTTCCGACAGCGGATCTTCGATGTACTTCTGCAACGCGCGCCGCAGCGGACGCGCTCCGTAGTTGCGGTCGGTCAGCGTCTGGTTCAATATCCACCGCTTCGCCTCGTCGGCCACGGTCACCGTGATCGAGCGTTGGGCGAGATTTTGGTTCAGTTGGCTGACCATGAGTTCGAGTATCTGGATCAAGTCCACTTCGCTGAGCGCCATGAACAGGATGACTTCGTCCACGCGGTTCAGAAATTCCGGATTGAAGGTGCGCTTGACCTCGCTCTTCACCAGGTCTTCGACCTTCGCCGAAACCATCTCGTCCTGCGACGACTGGAAGCCCAGGCCCTCGCGTTTCATCAGGTGCCGCGCCCCTATATTCGAGGTCATGATAATGATGGCGTTCTTGAAATCGACCGTATTGCCCAAGCCGTCGGTCAATTGCCCGTCTTCAAAAACCTGCAACAGGATGTTGAACACATCCGGATGCGCCTTCTCGATTTCATCGAGCAGCACGACGGAATACGGCGCCCGTTTGACCCGCTCCGTAAGCTGTCCACCCTCTTCATAGCCGACGTATCCCGGAGGCGAGCCGATCAGTTTCGAGACCGAGTGCTTCTCCATGAACTCCGACATATCGAAACGCACCAGCGCCTTTTCGCTGCCAAACATGAACTGCGCGAGCGTCCGCGCCACTTCAGTCTTGCCGACGCCGGTCGGCCCCAGGAACAGGAACGACCCAATCGGGCGGTTCGGACTCTTCAACCCCGCGCGCGAGCGGCGGATGGCGCGGGCCAGCGCGCTGATCGCTTTGTCCTGCGAAATGATTCGCCTGTGCAGCTCTTCTTCAATGCGCAGCAGCTTCTGCGTTTCTTCTTCCTTGATCGAAGTGATGGGAACGCCAGTCCAGCGCGACACCACGTCCTCGATGTCCTCCCGACCGACAACGCCGGTGGAGGATTCATCGAGGTGGTATTTTTCGCGAAGAGCACGCAGGTTCTCGCGCTCTTTGCGCTCTTCATCCGAGTAGAAGCGCGCCTTCTCGAACTCGTGGTTCGCGATGGCGTTCTCCATGCGATGGACGATGAACTTGATCCGCTTCTGCACTTCCGTCAATTCTTCCGGCAGCGACGTCTGGCGCAGTTTCACCCGCGCCCCCGCCTCGTCGATCAAGTCAATGGCCTTATCGGGCAGAAAACGGTCGGGAATATAGCGGTTCGAATGCGACACCGAAAAATTGATGGCGTCATCGGTGTAGGTGACGGCGTGAAATTTTTCGTACCGGTCCTTGATCCCAAAAAGAATTTTGACCGCGTCGGCTTCGTTGGGCGGCGGGACTTTCACCGACTGGAAGCGGCGCTCGAGCGACCGGTCTTTTTCAATCGACTTGCGGTATTCACCGGGCGTGGTCGCGCCGATGCATTGAATTTCGCCGCGCGACAGGGCCGGCTTCAAAATGTTCGCGGCATCGAGCGAGCCTTCCGCCGATCCCGCGCCCACCAGCGTGTGCAGCTCGTCAATGAAGATGATCGAATTCTGCGACTCCATCAGTTCTTTCATGATGGTCTTGAGCCGCTCTTCAAACTGTCCGCGATACTTGGTGCCGGCGACGATCAAAGAAAGATCGAGCGCCAAAATGCGTTTCTCCGCGAGGAAGGAAGGAACTTCGCCGTCGGCGATGCGCTGCGCCAGGCCCTCCACGATGGCGGTCTTGCCCACGCCCGGCTCGCCGATCAGCACGGGATTATTCTTGGTGCGGCGGCACAGAATCTGCACCACTCGCTCCACTTCGTTTTCGCGGCCCACCAGCGGGTCGAGTTGGCCATCCATGGCCGACTGCGTCAAGTCGCGGGAAAACTCGCTCAACAACGAAGACTCGCGCTGTCCCCGTTGCGGCGCCGTTTTTTCCTGGCTGCTGCGCGCCAGTTCTTCGCGGATGGTCGAAAGCCGCAATCCCCGCTCGTGCAAAATCTCAGCCGCAAAACATTTTTCTTCGCGCAACAATCCCAGCAGCAGGTGCTCGGTCCCAATATGTTTGTGCGCCAGCCGTTCCGCCTCTTCCGCCGCATAGGCGAGCACGCGCTTGCACTCGTTGCTCAGGGGAAGATCGACCGAAGTGGAAACCTTTTCCCGAATGGTCGTGTGCCCCTCGATCTGTTTCCGGATCGATTCCACCGACGCATGAGAACGCAGGAAGCGATTGGTCAGGGCCTTGTCTTCGCGCAGCAGGCCGAGCAGCAAGTGTTCGGTCTCAATATAAGGAGAGCCGAACTGGCTGGCTTCGTACCGCGCGAAAAAAATCACGCGCCGCGCTTTCTCCGTGTAGCGTTCGAACATGGACCAATTCTCCCTGAGTTTCGGCGGAACCGCCCCGCATTCCGCCAAACCCTGCCCCTATCTCATTATGCATTCATATCGCCCAATCACCCAAGCGATATTCGTCTTGTAGTAATCCGCACAGCCTTACCTTCGGGTACTCCAGTTCTTTCCGCTCGTTCTTCAACTTGGCTTTTGCGCTCCGCCCTTCCTCACGCCGGAAGCGACTCGGGCGCCACTTCTTCCATTCTGCCCCGGTCCAACCGCAAAACGCGATGGCACCGTCGTGCAAACGCCAGATTATGAGTGGCGATTACTGAAGTCAACTGGTGCTCGTGGTGCAATCGTGCTACCAGTTCAAAGACCATTTCTCCGGTGCGCCCATCCAGATCGCCAGTAGGCTCATCGGCCAGCAACACTTGCGGCTGCGTGATGAGCGCCCGCGCCAAGGCCAGCCGTTGCTGTTCGCCTCCAGAAAGCTCGCCCGAACGATGATGCCCGCGCTCCTCCAGTCCCACCTCGCGCAACCACCGCGAAGCTTCCTTTCCCGCTGAAGCCAGCGCCTGCCCGCGTGTCAAGAGCGGCATGGCGACATTTTCCAGCGCCGTGAATTCCGGCAGCAGGTAATGGAACTGCCAAACGTAACCAATCTCGCGGTTACGAAACTCCGCGGCGGCATCCTCGGAGAGCGAATTCACACAAAAGTTCGCGCAATATACCGCACCCGCCGAAGGACGATCCAGCGCTCCCAGGATGTGCAACAGAGTGCTTTTTCCCGCGCCCGATTGCCCCACGATAGCCAGCATCGTTCCCTTCGCGACCTCGAAAGACAGGTTCTCAAAGAGCACGAGCTCGGCTTCGCCTGAGCGAAACACCTTACTTAACCCTTCGACCCTCACCAGAGGATCTTGAGCTATTGGATGCAAATCCGCCCTCCTAAGTACCAAGGTCGCTGCTCACCTTCCGCAGCACGCAGCCGAAAAGGCGCCTGCTCCATTAGACCACGCTTCATCAGAGCATGGTTCATCAGAGCAGGAGGAGGAACATCTCGATCCCGCGATTCCGTTGGCGAGAACGAGGTCTGCGAGGACTTTATACCTCTGGAAAAGATTTGCAACGTGACCGTGGTCACAGAAGGGAGAAAGGCTTTTCTCTTGCTTGTCATCCCGAGCGGACCGGGGCCTCCGTCGCGCCCGCTGTTGGCGCGATGGGGTGGGGGAGCGAGGGATCTGCAGTTCGCCAGCGGTCGAAACACCTGTCTGCTCTACTCATACCGCAGCGCCTCCGCCGGCAAAATCCGCGCCGCCGACCATGACGGATAAATCGTCGCCACAAACGAAATCCCGATGGAAACCAGCGCCACGATCACTCCATCCATCAAACGCGGCGCGAACGGCACATAGTCGATCGAATAGACTTCGGGCGAGAGCGAAATGAAGTGGTAATGTCCGCCCGCCCACGAGATCGCGTATCCGAGCACGAGGCCGAGCACCGTCCCAATCACACCAATCAGCACACCCTGCGCGATGAACACGCGCCGGATCTGTTTTTTCTTTGTCCCCAACGACATAAGCACGGCGATATCTTTCGTCTTCTCCATGACCATCATGATCAGCGAGATCAAAATATTCAACGCGGCCACGAACACGATCAACCCGATGGTGATAAAGGTCACAACGCGCTCCAGCCGCAGCGCGCGGAACAGAGGCTTGTTCTGTTCCATCCAACTGGTGGCCATAAAGCCGTGGCTTCCTGAAATAAGATCGGCGGCCCCTTCGAGCGAACGCGCCACCTCGCCCGCCAGATAAATGTCGTCAATCTTGAATTGGATGACCGAGATCACATCGCCCAATCCAAACAACTCCTGTGCATCCGTAAGCCGTATGAACGCCCAGGAAGAGTCGTAGTCGAAAAAGCCGGAGTCGAAAATTCCCGCAACCCGAAACCGTATGTATTTCGGCACCATGCCAAACGGAGTCAGTTCTCCCTGCGGAGAAGTCACCAGCACCACCGACCCCACGGTCGCGCCAATTTCCTCCGCCATATCTTTGCCGAGAATAATCGGAGGCATAGCCGCTACGCGCTGTTGCACCCCAGCAAGGTCATCGGGCGACGAAGTGTGGGGACGGGGCTCCGCCCCGTCCGAGCCGGGTCGAAGCTTGCCCTGAGCGGAGTCGAAGGGACCCGGCACCACACGAGCACCCGGCTCAGCGGCATTGTTCTCTCCCAACGCCGCCGCCGATCCCGCCGTCACCGTTTTCAGCAGATCGCTGACCTTCCGCTCATACTGCGGCAGCATCCCCTTTAGCACCGCCCCGCGCGCCCGCGGCCCGCGCGAAATCAGCACCTGCTCGTAAATCGCCGGGGCCGCCGCCACCACATGCGGCTGCTGCGACAACTTATCGAGCAGCGGACGCCAATCGCGCATCCCGTCGCTTTCCACCCGCAGCAAACTGATGTGTGAAGTCGAGCCCAGCAGCCGCGCCTGCAAATCCTGCCGGAATCCATTGTTGACGGCCAGCGCAACGATCAGCGAAGCCACTCCCGCCGCCACTCCCAAGATAGATATGCCCGTGATGATGCCAATAAACGCCTGCCGCCGTTTGGCGCGAAGATATCGAGTTGCGACGAAAAGTTCAAAGCGCATAGGAGCGGCTGTCAGCTCTCAGTTGTCAGCTTTCAGTTAAGTCGGATTATAGCTGGCGACGTGCGAACACCGGGCGGCGAATCGAACCGGCCACTGGCCACTGACCACCGGCCGCTGCTTCCTGCTATTCTTCTTTTCAATGTCTCCCATACTGACCAGTGTGTTGCTGGGTCTGACCGCAGCGGGTGCCAACGTCTTCGGCGGCGCCATCATTGTCCAACGAAATTGGGAGCGTTCTTACCTCCGCTACTTCGTCGCGCTGGGAGCGGGTTTCATGCTGGCGACGGCGCTCGTCGAAATGGTGCCGGAGAGCATTAAGCTGCGTGGCCCGTATGCCGGGTTTCTCATCTTGCTCGGATACCTGCTTGTCCATTTTTTCGAGCACACCGTCACTCCGCATTTCCACTTTGGAGAAGAAACCCACGCCGACCAATTCGTCCATGCTCACAAGGGATATTCGGTCTTGATGGGCTTGCTGATCCACACCTTTTTTGACGGCATCGCCATCGCCTCGGGATTCCTGGTTTCCCCGGCGCTCGGCTGGATCATCTTTCTGGCGGTTTTTCTGCACAAAATTCCGGAAGGCTTCACCATCTCGTCGGTGATGCTCGCGAGCGGTCGAAGCCGCGCCTTCGCTTGGGGAGCGTCCGTGCTGCTGGGTATTGCTACCGTCGCCGGAGTGATGACGATGGCCATCTTCCGCCATCAGGTAAGCTTCGGCCTGCCCTTGTCGGCGGGCGTTACCATCTACGTGGCCGCGTCCGATCTGATCCCCGAAGTGAATCAAGAACCAGGGGTGAAGATGGCCCTGCTGGTCTTCGTCGGAGCCGCGTGCATGTTTTTGCTGGATCGCTTCTTTCACCTGCATTGAGCGCCAGCGGCAACACACAAAAAACTGGGCGGGCACTCGCGCCCGCCCCACACGTTTCGTCCCTGTCGGATTTCGATTACTTCTTGAGCGACGACTGATAGCGCTTATTGATTTCTTCCCAGTTGACCACGTTCCACCACGCTTGCAGGTATTCGGGACGGCGGTTGTTGTACTTCAAATAGTAGGCGTGCTCCCAAACGTCGTTGCCGAAGATGGGATAGAGGCCTTGCGAGAGTGGGCTGTCCTGGTTCGCGGTGGAGAGGATTTTCACTTCGCCTTTTCGGTCGCCCGCCAGCCACACCCATCCGCTGCCAAACTGGCCCACACCGGCGGCGTTGAATTTCTCCTGAAAAGTTTTGAAATCGCCAAAAGTTTTCTTGATTACTTCGCCGATGGGGCCGGTGGGGTCGCCTCCGCCATGCGGTTTCATGATGTTCCAGAACATGATGTGATTGACGTGCCCTCCACCATTGTTGCGGACCGCGCCGCGAATATCTTCGGGCACAGCGTTCAGGTCGCGGAGCAAATCTTCCGCGCTCTTCTTGTGCAGCCCGGGATGCTTGTCCAGCGCCGCGTTCAGGTTCTTGACATACGCGGCGTGATGCATGTCGTGATGCAGGTGCATCGTCTTTTCATCGATGGTGGGTTCGAGCGCCGTGTAATCGTACGGCAGCGGCGGTAGTTCATGCGGCATTTGTCATTTCCTCCAAGAGTCTTAAGTCTTATGGATGACGGGGCTGAGCGGAAAGATTCACGGCGGAGAGGTGCGCCGTCCGCGATTATTTCGCAGCCGCCCGTTTGAGGCGATCCTGGATGGCTTCCCACTCCGGCGTGCAGGGCGGGAGATCGACGGCAATCCAGTCGTAATTTCCCGCGTCCGCCCGGTGCAGAACTTCATAGAGCACAGCTGCGTAGTCGCTTGCCGATTGCGGCATCTGCTGGATGACAATGCCGATGTCAGCCCGACTCGCCGCATGCTGATTTGACGCATGTTCGTGCCGCAGGTAAATTCCCCGGCCCTGATCGGGTATTTTCCCATTCGTCGCCAAATATAAAGTGGTGCGCGGACTGTAATGGCGCGGGTGCATTCCGGGCGCGGGATGGGCTCCCGCTGGAACTTCCTTCGCCCAACCGGCTGGCTCTAGGACGCCGAGGATCGCTTCCAATTCTGTCCGCGAAATTCCGCCAGGACGAAGCAGCATCGGCCTGGGCTCGGTCAGCGAGACCACCGTCGATTCGATGCCCACCTTGCACGGTCCACCGTCGAGTATCAGATCAACATCGCCGCCCAGGCTGCGGCGAACGTGCTCGGCGGTTGTCGGGGAAAGTTCGGTGAACCGGTTGGCGCTGAGCGCGGCCACGGGAACGCCGGCGGCGCGAATGAGCGCGAGCGCCATCGGATGCGCCGGCATGCGGAGTCCGACCGTGGAAAGATTTGCAGTGACGATAGCGGGAATTGCAGGCTGTTTTTCCAGCACTAGGGTCAACGGCCCTGGCCAAAAGCGGCGAGCCAGCCGGTCGGCGCTTTCCGGCCAGTTCGCAACCAGCGTCCGCGCCATTTCTATGGATGCCACGTGAACGATGAGCGGACTACTGGCGGGCCGCCGTTTGACCGTGTAGATGCGCCCTACAGCCTCGGCGTCGAGCGCGTTCGCTCCCAAACCGTAAACGGTTTCTGTGGGAAAAGCGACCAAGCGTCCGGTGCGGAGGAGCCGTGCGCCACGCTCGATTTCACTGGGATCGACGGTTTGGTGCATCGGCTCATTGTAGAAGCTGTCTCACAAATCTTATTGGAAGGGGCACTGCCTGCTACGGGACGGCCTCGCTGGTTTCCTCCGATCGTTGACTTTCGTTCCCGCGCACATCCACGGTGGAGACTGAGTAGCGATAAGTATTGCCGGACGCGACCGCGCTATCGCGATACGACGGCGTTTTCACCAGCTCGGAATTCAGCTTGATGGCTGCCTCGACTGCTGCGCCGTTCGCTTCGCTGCGATAGACGTTGTATCCCGCCAGATCGGAGTTCGTCACCGGGGCCCAGATGAGATCAACAAACGGTTTTTGTCCCTCGCCCGAGTACGCCGCCTGCAATCCGGCAGGCACCGAGGGCGGGAAAACGTCATGGGCGATCACACGCACCGGCGGAGTGTCGTCCCCTTCAACCTGCACTTCGCGGTCCGCTCGCTTGACGATGCTCACCGCGGCGATCCGGTAGAGGTAGGTCTTTTCCCATTCGAAGCTCGAGTCGGTGAAATGCGCGCCGCCAGGTTCGCCCAAGTCAACTTCGCCAGCAATCGCATCCTTGCCCGAGCTTTCCTCGCGCCGGTAGATTCGATAACGAAATTGAATGCCGAGGCGCTGAGATGCGGTCGCGTTTGTCCACGTCAGCACGACGCCATCGCCGGTGAGCGCGGCGGCCAAATCGCCCGGCGGAGGCAGCGTCACCACGGCAGGCACGCGCACGCGATTCGACAATCCCGCGCCGCGGGCGTTGCGATTCAAGACCTCGACCGCGTAGGTAATTTCGGCGGACGGATCTTCCTGTTGCATGGCTGCGGACAGTGTGTCGGTGTAGGTCTGTGGCGCGGGGCGCGTCGAGTCCGGCTTCTGCGCTGCATGGCGCGTGGAGCCGCGCTTATGCGGGGCATTCGATGCGGGCGCGGGCAGCGTACCGGCGGGATTTCCGCATTCGGCGATTTCAGCTTCCAAGCTGCGGCAGACAAGCGTCTGCCCAAGGTAGCGCACGCTCTGGCGGTCGGTGGTTAGCATCGGCTCGCTCCAGCTCAGCGTGACCCGATTGCCTTTGCGGCTGGCCCGCAGATCGGTAGGTGGCTTGGGCAGTTCGAGCGAAGGCGGCAGTGGAGGCCCCATCTGCGCGCAACCCGCCAGCAGCACGCAAAGCGCCGTCACCGCGATCGACTTTCCAAAATGTGCTTTCATGCGGGAAAGAAAAGACTATCAGAGAAAAGCAAAAGGACAACCACAGGGAGCACAGGACCAGGCTTGCCTTCCGGGGCCGTGAGTTCTGCTTGACCTATCAAGAGGAAATTTGGTACTTATAGTCTTCATAGAAGTTTGAGGTTTCATAATGGGTCGTCATCAGAAAACAGTCTGCACCGTTCAGGGCCTAGACCGCCGAGAGACAGGTTACTACTCCACCCCGCCTTTTGTGGCTGATTTTATTGCTCGCACCTTGTTAAGCCTCAATCCTCATGGAAAGCGGGTGTTCGATCCGTGCGTGGGGAAGGGGGAACTAGCCGAACCATTCCTTCGGCGGGGTGACTTCACTGTTAAGGGGCTCGACATTCTGGATCTAGCTCCATCTCCGAAGATTCAGTTCACACAAGAAGACTTCCTTAAGTTCTACGAAGCACAGCGCCTCAATTGCATTTTAGGGAGGACGATTGATCTTCCGTATGACTATTATGTAGCCAACCCGCCTTATAATTGCCACGAGGTCGAGTACATCCGCGCGAACAAGGCACTGCTCAGCGCACTGTTTGGAGGGATCGGCGTGTTGAATATGTACTCGATGTTTCTCACCGCCATGATCGATTGTGCGAAGGACGGCGCTCTCATCGGTGTTATCACGTTGGACTCCTTTCTCACGGCTCATGGACACGCCACGTTGCGCGAACACATCCTCCAGCACTGTGCGATTCATCACGTACTATTGTGTCCTACGGATCTGTTCCGTAATCAGGGCGCCGATGTTCGAACCTGCGTGTTGATTTTGCAGAAGGGCCGACAGCATCAGGGCGAGATTAATATTCTGAATCGTCCTCTCTCAACGCGTGAGTTCTCGGATGCACTAACAAGAGAGAGATTCCTCCGGTGTTCAGTCCAGCAGCTTCTGTTAGACGGCCCGATGGACAACAAAGAGTTCTTAATTGGAGTTCCGTTGGCGATTCGTGAAATGTTCGAGTGGCCGCGCCTTGGACACGAGTTCCCGTGTGTCACTGGTATTTCGACTGGGGACGACTCAGAGTACCTCTCCAGAGGAGCCACCTCAGGGTTCTCTGTGCCTTTCTACAAGAACCCCGGTTCAAGGAGGTTCTATAGCCTTCCTGATGCGTTCCTCCGCAACGACTTTCTGGATTTAGACAAGAGCATCTCGAACTTCATGGTGCGCAACAAGCATCTATTGTTCAAGCCGGGAATAACTTGTTCTTCGATGGGCGTCGCCTTCGGTGCCGCTTATCTTCCTGAAGGTTCTACGTATGGTGTGAATGCAAACATCATCACCGGCGTCGAAAACACTTGGTGGTTGCTGGGTTATCTCAACTCTCAACTCGTAACGTATTTCGTCCGTGGCATTCTGAACCGGTCAAACATGATCACCGCGGGCTACGTGAGTCGCATCCCGGTTCCAAGGTTCTCGGCGCGTGCGAAGGAACGGCTAACTAAGGTTGCACGGGAGGCATTTCAGAGGCAGGTTGGCCCCGACGAGTCCCAACCATACGTCGGTGCGGTCAATACCATCGTTGCGGAGGAACTTGGTCTATCTGACGATGTACGCTCGACCATCCAGACGTTCAGCGAGAATTTACTGAGGGCGACGTAACTCTTGTAGGCTTCTTTGGGAACGTCAACGCCTTCGCCTCTTTTCATCCGCCATTGCGATCGCTTCCCTCAAAAGGCCAAGGAACTGCGCTCCTGTCCTACGTTGGGCTGTGTCGAGGCTTTTGTATTGAGATGACTGAAGATTTCCGTTGTTGCTAGGGTTGACGTAGATATCTGGAAGCCACATGATTGGGACGACGTAGCAGCCTAACAATCGGATTGCCATTGGGTTCAAGAACTCAATCTTTACCGTGGCTACAAGAAAGATGCGTGATGGGTCGCCGGAAAAAAACTGCTCCAATGAGCGAGCTTTCGAGATGTCATCCTTGTTAGTTCGCCCTCCTCGTACGGCTGACTTCACGTTCACGTAGACGGTTCGGCCGCGGGGCAAGGAGAACTCAAAGTCGTAAACCCCGACCTCAGAATCCGCAGGAGTGAACGTCTGCATGCCGAGTTCTCTATGCCGTGCCTCAAGATTTTGGGAGATGAGTTCTTCGAGAAGACGCCAGACTGTTCTTCCCTTGGCTGCTTTTCTCCAACCGTAGGGGAACTGCGCGGGCGTACCAATCTGGACGTCGCCAATCGATACCAAAAGACGATTCATCATCTCTTGGAGCGAGTTCCGGATCTGCGTGACCGTTTGGACTTCTTGCTCGGCTGCGGGGGTCATTTCTCGACTCCCGCATTAAAGAGTTCCTTCGCGTCTACGCGCAAGGCTTCAGCGATCTTGTGGATGTTGATTAGGCTGATATTTCTTTGGCCGCGCTCGACGCCACCGATGTATGAGCGGTCGAGGTCGCAAGCGAGGGCGAGGGCTTCCTGGGAGAGTCCCTTCCGTTTACGGATAAATCGAAGACGGTTTCCAAAGTCCCGCTTGATCCGGTCTTCTTGGCCTTTGCCCATGCTCGCTATGCGAGCATGGATGATGACAGAAAGTCCACGGACTTTAAGTACCCTACCTGATTACAGAGGAAATCTCTCGCCTTCCCCTGTGTTTCTCTGTGTCCCCTGTAGTTGAGAATTTCTACAGTATGTAGCGCGACAAATCCTGGTCCTTCACAATCTCGCTCAGCATTTTCTGCACGTAGGCCGCATCCACCAAAAACTGCTGGCCTTTCTTCTCCGGCGCCTCGAAGCTGATTTCGTCGAGCACTCGCTCCATGATCGTGTGCAGGCGGCGGGCGCCGATATTTTCCGTGCCTTCATTCACGCGAAACGCGAAGCGCGCGACTTCTTCGAGCGCGTCGGGCGTGAATTCCAGCTTGACGCCTTCGGTTTCGAGCAGCGCGATGTACTGCCGGGTCAGCGAAGATTTCGGCTCGGTCAAAATGCGCACGAAATCTTCCATGGTGAGCGATTGCAGTTCCACGCGGATGGGAAAGCGCCCCTGCAGTTCGGGGATCAGGTCGCTCGGCTTTGAAACGTGGAACGCGCCCGCCGCGATGAACAGGATGTGATCGGTGCGCACCATGCCGTAGCGCGTGTTGACCGTGGTGCCTTCGACGATGGGAAGAATGTCGCGTTGCACCCCTTCGCGCGAAACGTCCGGCCCATGGCCGCTTTCACGGCCCGCGATCTTGTCGATTTCATCGAGGAACACGATGCCGGAGTTTTCCACGCGGTCAATGGCGACGCGCGTGACCTGCTCCATGTCGATCAGTCGCTGCTCTTCTTCCTGGATCAGGTACTCGAAGGCCTCGTTGACCTTCATCTTCCGCTTCTTGGTGCGCTGCCCGAAAATGTTGGGCAACATGTCTTTGAGATTGACGTCCATCTCTTCGACGCCCTGGTTCGAAATAATTTCGAACGACGGAAAATTGCGCTCGCGAGTTTCGATTTCCACCGTGCGGTCGTCGAGTTTGCCTTCGCGCAATTGCTGGCGCAGTTTCTCGCGCGTGCGGCTCGAGGACTCAGTCAAGCTGGTGCCGCCGTCGATGACCACGCCGCCGGTCGAGCTGGCAGCTGCGCTCGAATCCGCCGGGCGCGGCGAGATCGGAGGCAGAAGAATATCCAGCAGCCTCTCTTCCGCATTCAGTTCCGCTTTGTCGGCGACGTCTTCGAGCCGTTCGTCGCGGATCATCTCGATGGCGATTTCCACCAGGTCGCGGATCATGGATTCCACATCGCGCCCCACGTAGCCGACTTCCGTGAACTTCGAGGCTTCGACTTTCAGGAACGGCGAGTTAGCGAGCTTGGCCAGGCGCCGGGCGATTTCGGTTTTGCCCACGCCCGTGGGGCCGATCATAATAATATTTTTGGGGATGACCTCTTCGGCCATTTCGGGTGCGAGCTTCTGCCGCCTCATGCGATTGCGCAGAGCGATGGCGACGGCGCGCTTCGCGTCCTTTTGTCCGACAACGTACTTGTCGAGTTCAACGACGATTTCGCGCGGCGTCAGTTCGTCGAGCGTGACTTGCTCTTCTTCGGCGGTTCCGGGTAAGTAAATTGCCATAAAAAATCAGGTGTCAGGTCTGAGGTCTTAGGTGTCAGGTTTTGGTTTTCCTGAAACCTAATACCTAACACCTGAGACCTCGCCTCACAACTCTTCGATTGTCACCTTGTCATTGGTATAGATGCACATCCGGCCCGCAATCTTCATTGCTTCCTCGGCAATTTCGCGCGGTGAAAGCTTGGTGTGGTCCGCCAGGGCCTGCGCCGCCGCCTGGGCAAACGGGCCGCCGGAGCCGATCGCCGCAATGCCGGTATCGGGCTCGATCACATCTCCCTGGCCGCTCAGCAGAAATGTGGCATCTTTGTCGGAGACCAGCAGCAGTGCTTCCAGATGCCGCAGAAATTTGTCGGTGCGCCAGTCTTTCGCGAGTTCGACGGCGGCGCGCCCCAGGTTGCCGTGATACTGCTCCAGCTTGGCTTCGAAGCGGCTGAATAAAGTGAAAGCATCGGCGGTCGAGCCGGCAAATCCCGCCAGAATCTTGTCCTGATAGAGGCGGCGAATCTTCTTCGCCCCGTGCTTGATGACGGATTCACCCAGCGTGACCTGTCCGTCGCCAGCCATGACCACCTTGTCGTCGCGGCGCACGCAGAGAACGGTGGTAGAACGGATTAGGCGGCGAGCGGAAGCTTCGGCGGTCGCAGCAGCTAGTGAATTCTTTTTCATGAGTGCAATTTTTAATTATAGCAGCGTGCACGGATGCCCGAGAAAATGGCATAGCCCGAAAAGCTCGGGATCAACCGGCGAAAAACACGTGTGGTCAGAGAGGTCCCTACCGCAGCGGTGGTATCGCCTAAGGCCTGTGGCTAGACATTATCTGATTTTGACAATTTCCCAAACTCTTCTGGATGTTCGGATACGTAAGCAAATAGCAAGTCCGTGAGGCTGTGAGGGTATGCAAAAAATTCTTGGTCTAAGGGCTCTAACTTCTCAACTATTTCATCTGAGAAAGCGGCTGCACCCGACCGAATAGTTTCCGGCGTCTGGGGCAATCCAGCAGGAAATGCAGAAGCTATAGCGCGCTTGCAGATATCTGCCGTCCTTGGGGCACCGACAGTTTCGAGGGCCTGCACGACGAATGACGCAGATTCCGCGCTACTGTTCAAAAAGTATTGGGAAAAGCCACCGTTGTTGACTTCTGATTCGACTGCCCGGATGGCTGAAAAGACCTTCTGCGGCAGCGACTGAAGGGCAAAGTCTTCCTTCCCAAACCTCGTCTTTTCGGACTCAGACAAGCTGATGAGGATGCTGTTCTTGTCCATACGGGCACACACCTCGAATTGACGCTACTTGCTGTGTGGAAATTAAAGCACGCCCTAATCGTGCACACAAGGGCTCGGTCTCCCCATCAATCTGAAGCGTGTAAAATTCAAGCAGTCTCTCAGTGGGAGCCATTCTCATTTGTCGTTCCTCGACGATCTAAATCCGCAACAACGCGAAGCCGTCGAAACCACCGAGGGCCCCGTGCTCATCCTCGCCGGAGCGGGCAGCGGCAAGACGCGCGTCATCACCTTTCGCATCGCCTACCTGATCGAGAGTATGGGCGTGATGCCGGAATCGATCCTTGCCGTGACCTTCACCAACAAGGCGGCGTCGGAGATGGCCGAGCGCGTGGAAAAACTGGTCGGCGGCCTCAGCGTTGCCAAGCCGGTGATTTCGACCTTCCACTCGTTCTGCGTGCGCGTGCTGCGGCGCGACATTGAGGCTTTGCGGATTCCTTCGACCGTGCCCGGACAGCCGCCCATCGGCCTCACGAAAAATTTCGTCATCTACGACGAGAGCGATCAACAGCAAGTCGTCAAAAGCGTCATGCGGCGGCTGGGTCTCGACGACAAGCAACTGACGCCGCGCAACGTGCTCTCGCGGATTTCCTGGGCCAAGAACCACATGCTCGATCCGCAGGAAATCTATCTGCAATCGGCCGATCCGAAGACCGAGCGCATCGCGCACATTTACGAGGAGTACCGCAAGGAACTGCTCAAGGCCAACGCGCATGGACTTCGACGACCTGCTGCTCGAAGCCATGCGCCTGCTCAAGTCGGTCGCGGCGGTGCGCGAATATTACAACCGCCGCTTCCAGTATCTTCTGGTCGATGAATACCAGGACACCAACCGTCCGCAGTACGAACTGATGCGGTTGCTGGCCGGCGACCGGCACAACGTCTGCGCGGTGGGCGATGAAGACCAGTCGATCTACTCCTGGCGCGGGGCCGACATTCGCAACATTCTGGAGTTTGAGCGCGATTTTCCCGAAGCGAAGATCGTCCGCCTGGAGCAGAACTACCGCTCGACCGAAAACATTCTGGAGGCGGCGTCGGCGGTGGTCGCCAACAACGTCCGGCGCAAAGGCAAGAACTCTTTGGACGGCGCGGCAGGGCGGCGCGAAGATCGGCTACTACGAAGCGCCCGACGGCGAGAACGAGGCGCTGTTTGCCGCCGACACCATCAACCGCTACCTGCGCCAGGCCGCCGAAAACGGCGAAACCGCGCGCGCCGCCGTGCTCTACCGCACCAACTCGCAATCGCGGCTGTTCGAAGAGGCGCTGCGCCGCTATCAGCTGAAGTATCACGTGGTGGGCGGCTTCTCGTTCTACGAGCGGGCCGAGATCAAGGACATGATCTCGTACCTGAAGGTCATCCAGAACCCGGACGATTCGGTTTCGCTGCTGCGCGTGATCAATACGCCGGTGCGCGGCATCGGCAAGACCACCATCGAAACGATCGAGCGGCTCGCGCTGGAAACCGGATTGTCGATGTGGGGCGCGATTGGCGAAGCGATTGCGCGGCAGTTGTTGCCGGCGCGCGCCTTGGCTGCGCTGAAGAGCTTCCGCGAGCTGATCGAGGACGGGCGCGCCATGCTGGCGGGGACGTTCGCCGAGTGGCTGGAAGCACGTCGCGCAGACGACAGCGCGCGGCAGAGAATCGCACGCGGCGACCCGCCGGCGGTCGAGCTGTCGCCTGACAGACGCCGATGATCCTGGCAGACGTCCGACACCGATTTCGATCCGACGGCAGCTTCGGCTTGCGATCTCGCCGCCAGCGCATCGACGCGGACGAGGATGCTCGGGCTTCCGCGCTCCCGCCGCGGCCGCCAATACCGCCGAGCTTCTCAAATTCCTGATCGACCGCACCGGCTACATCAAGCAACTGGAAGAGGAAGACACGCCGGAAGCCTACTCGCGCATCGAGAACCTGCGCGAACTGGTGAACGCCGCCATGGACTCGCGCGATCGCGGCGAGACGCTCGATCAATTTCTCGACCACGCCGCCCTGGTCAGCGACACCGACCAGTACGACGAGCGCGCCCAGATCACGCTCATGACGCTGCACGCGGCCAAGGGCCTGGAGTTTCCGCTGGTCGTTCTCGCCGGAATGGAAGAAGGCCTGTTTCCGCACTCGCGCACCATGCTCGAGCCCGATGCCATCGAAGAAGAGCGCCGGCTCTGCTACGTCGGCATGACGCGCGCCATGGACACGCTGATTTTGTCGCGCGCCGTCTATCGCCGCCGCTATGGCACCGATATGCCCGAGGCGAGCGTGCCGTCGCGCTTCCTGGAAGAAGTTCCGCCGCAGTTGGTGGAAGACTTGGGCGGATCGCGGCGAAGTGCACGCCCTCAGAGACGATGATGGAGCGACGGGCGTCCCCGCCCGTCCAGCGGGGCGAGGTCCGCTGCCGCCGAAAGCACTCACTACTCCTACGAAGACGAAGACCAGAGCGCCGCCTGGAACCCAGCGCAGGCTCAAGCCGAAGACGTCGACTCCGCTCCGCAACTACAACTCGATCGACAACATTGCCGATTTTTTTGCCTCGCGCGGCAAGAAGTTCAATGTTCCGAAAATGCCTTCCGAGGAGCCCAAAGGCCAGGCGCGGATTCCGTCCCGGGCAGAAAGTCAAGCACCCGAAATATGGCGAAGGCACGGTGTATCGGCGCGAAGGGGATGGGGAAGACGCCAAGATTACGGTACAATTTCCTCGCTTCGGTTTGAAGAAGCTGGTGGAGAAGTACGCCCAGCTGGAGAAGGCGTAAAGAGAATTTGGTAATTTTGGAATCGGGTAATTGTGTAATTTAAGCCAGTGCTTTCGTGGCAAATTGCACAATTACCCGATTGCCAAATTACAAAATCGAGAGGAAAAACCATTCATGGCAAACACGAAGAAGCTGGACAAAGACGAACGCAAGAAAGCCAAGCGAGCCTCCCGCAAGAAGATCAAAGCGGAAAAGCCGAAGAAGCCCCGCGATTACGCGCGCGGATCGAAGAAGCGCAAAGTGAAAAAGCTGGCGCGCGGCCAGGCGAAACGGTAAGCCGTTAGCCCGGAGCCGTAAGCAGTGCCGGGCATGGGCCAGCGCCCATGCCCGACTCCCGCTGTGAGGAGACGACCAACTCTTGTCGCAATCATCCCCTGAGCCGGCAGCCGGCGCCGTCCGCACTTCCAACAGCCAGCTTTTCTGCTGCAAGTCCATCGACAAACTGATCTCCGAATCGCGAGCACCCGGAGCACCGGCTCAGTAAGACGCTGGGCCCGTGGTCGCTGACCGCGCTCGGCATCGGCGCCATCATCGGCTCCGGCATCTTCGTGCTTACGGGAACGGCGGCCGCCGGAGAATATTTCCAGGCGCCCTCCATCCTGCACGCGCAGGCGCTCGACCTGATCGTGAATTTCCTGCGCACCGGCAGCACGGCCGGAGCGCTCATGCACGGCCGCCCGCCCGCCGGGCCCTCGATTGCGATTTCGTTTTTTCTGGTGGCCATCGCCTGCAGTTTTGCCGGACTGTGCTACGCCGAACTGGCCTCGATGATCCCCATCGCCGGCAGCGCCTACACCTACTCCTACGCCACGCTCGGCGAAATCTTTGCCTGGATCATCGGCTGGGACCTGATTCTCGAATACGTGGTCAGCAACGTCGCCGTCGCGGTCGGCTTCGCCGGTTATACGAAAGCGCAACTGGCGGCCTTCGGTCGTCAACTTGCCGGATAAATGGGCGAGCCCGGTCTGGGCCGGCGGGCACTGGACCGGCGCCTACTTCAATCTTCCCGGCTTCCTGATCGTCTTCATTCTCACGCTGCTGCTGGTGCGCGGCGTGAGGGAATCGGCCGAGACCAACAACATCATGGTCGCCATCAAGATCGGCGCCATCCTGATCTTCCTGGTGGTCGGCGGCATGCTGGTGAAGCCCGCGAACTGGAAGCCCTTCGCGCCCTCCGGCTTTGGCGGAATCGTCACCGGAGGCGCGATCGTTTTCTTCACCTACATCGGATTCGATTCCGTCTCAACCGCCGCCGAGGAGTCGCGCAATCCGCAAAGAGATTTGCCCTTCGGCATTATCGCGTCGCTGATTGTCTGCACTCTGCTCTATGTCGGCGTCGCCATCGTGCTGCTCGGCATGATGAAGTACACGACCTTCGTTTCCGGAGAAGCCGCCGAAGCTCCCGTCGCCTACGCGCTGAAGTATCTCGGGGCCAGCCGTTCTTCCGCTCGGTCATCGTGATCGGAGCGCTCACCGGGATGATCTCGTCGCTGCTCGTCTTTCAGTACGGGCAGGCGCGCATCTGGTACGCCATGTCGCGCGACGGCCTGTTGCCGAAGTTGTTCTCCGCCGTGCACCCGAAATATAAGACGCCGCATTGGTCCACCTGGATCGCCTGCTTCGCCGTCGGAATCCCCGCCGGGCTGGTGGATATCGGCGATGCCGCCGACCTCGCCAACATCGGCACGCTGTTTGCCTTCGTGCTGGTTTCGCTGGGCGTGATTTTCCTGCGCCGCAATCAGCCCGATCGCAAGCGCGCTTTCCGCGTCCCCTTTGTGCCGTGGTTCCCGCTGATCTCGGTGGTGCTGTGCGGCGGCCTGATGTCCGGGCTCACCGCTGATCACCTGGCTGCGCTTCGTGATCTGGCTCGGCGCTGGGGCTGGTCATTTACATCTTCTACAGCCGCCACCATAGCGAGTTCTGCAAGAAGGATCGGGTCATCGGGTGATCGGTCATCGAGCCATCTGTTTCTGATTTTGAAATTACATTGCCGTGACCGATTGGTCGATTGGCCCGATCCTTTAGAATCTCCAAATGCCTCCAGAGCCCTCCAGCTTCATCCTCCGCTCCCCAAGGCCGAGCTTCATCTGCACCTCGAGGGCTCGATCGAACCGGCCACGCTGCTCGAACTCCGCCAGCGTCACGGCATGGACGGCGCTTCGCTCGCCGAAGTCGAAGCAACTCTACCACTACAACGACTTCACGGTTTCCTCGCGGCTTTCAAGGATGTCACGGGCACACTTGCGCACGCCGGAAGACTACGAGTTGATCACTTACCGGCTGATGGAGCGGCTGAAAGCGGAGAACGTTCTTCATGCCGAGGTCATTGTTTCCGCCGGCGTCTGCCTCTGGCGCAAGCAGGATTTCGCCGCGATTTTCGAAGGCCTGGAACGCGGCCGCCAGCGCGGAGAGCGCGACTTCGGCATTTCGCTGCTTGTGGATCTTCGATGCCGTCCGCCAGTTCGGCGCCGAGAAAGCGCAGAGCGGTGCTCGATCTTGCCATCCAATTTCACGATCGCAACGTGGTTGGCTTCGGCATTGGCGGCGACGAGCAGCCGGGCCCGCCCGAGTGATTCACCGCGGTTTACGCATCGCGCCGCCGAGCACGGCCTTCATCTCACCGCTCACGCCGGCGAAAACGCCGGGCCGGAATCCATCTGGGGCGCGCTCAACCTCAAAGCCGAACGCATCGGCCACGCCCTTACCGCCGCGCAGGATCCCGGAATTGATCGAAGAGTTGACCAGCGCCAGGTTCCGATTGAAATCTCGCGTGACCAGCAATCTGCGGACCGGCTGCTGCGCCGACCTCGGCGCACCATCCGTTGCGCCGCTACTTCGACCAGGGACTGATGCTGACTCTAAACAGCGACGATCCGGCGATGTTTCGCACCTTGCTCACCGAAGAATACCGCCCTGGCGCAGGAGACGTTCGGCATTCACCGACGAACACCTGCGAGAGTTGGCGCGCAATTCCTTCGAAGCGTCGTTTCTGCCGGCAGAAAAGAAAATAGAATTTCTGAATCTGTTCGACGCCGCAGCTACGCGTATCTAATGCGCGCCGTTCGTCGTTCGCTATTCGCCGTTCGCGATCAGTCCCGAAGATGAGAGCCGATCCGCGAAAAGCGAACAGCGATTACTCTGATCTCGACTATATTTACTAGTTGGTACTGGTGGGGGTACCCCCCTCCCCCCCTGTCTTAAAAATCATAGAGTTACGGGGAAATTTCAGCCAGGTCTTTGAGTCTAAAGGAGTTAACTTACAAAGTATTCATAACAAAGGGGTTACCGGCCGCTTTTTGGCGGCTTGGCCTTTAGAATCAAGGAGTTGGACTTACTAAGTCGCGCAAAATCTAGATTTCAAAGAACTTAGTGAAAAAACAGCTCATCCGCGCTGGGCTTCTAACTAAGTTTTATTATAACTCTTGTTGTCAAGTGTAGCGAGCGTTGATCAATCTCCGGTTGGTTCAGTTTGAAAAGGAAGCGAGCCCAAGGCGCGAGTGCTGCTGACAAACAGCAGGTCCTTCGCTTCGCTCAGGATGACAACTCTTTAATTTTGATGCGGCGCAAAAGACGCTTGCTTGGATGACAAGCAAACTGAGCCACTACCTCAGTCTCCGGTTGGCTCATGATACGACCGGAATGCGGACCACCCCTTCCTTTGACCCCGGGATGGCCGTCAGTTGGCCAGCATGCGGTCACGCGATTTGGTCTTGCGACCTGCAGGGTAATTCCGGGGACCGTTGAGGAACGGCCACGCCCAGCCATTTTCCCAAGCCGCGGAAGTGGTCCAACCACGCGGCATTCATGCGCGTTGGGTGGGCTCCGGAAAGCGCCTCGACCAACTGGTAGTAAACGTTCTGCGACTTCCAAAGATCCACTTCCAGGGGCGGGACGCGGCTCAGCGAAACCAGAGCCTCGACCATCTCCAGCGCCTCCGGATCGCCGGGTTTCCGCGCCCACTGCTCCACCTCCGCGTTCAGCCGTTGGCGCAGAGCCGACTCCAGACGGGATATGTCCAGATTGACGCCATCGTGCCGGGCGGCATCGAGCAGCATCCGGATCCGATCCAGATCCAATTCCTGGTCCGTCAACGCCCGCTGCACCGCGTTGCCCAACACGAACTCGGCGGTGGTGCGCAGGATGGGCGGCGGAGGCATGTGAAGTTCGGACAAGAAGCGCATGAAGGGGGCATGGTGCTCGTAGACCTGGCGGTACACGGCCTCGGCGTCGGCCATGGTGGAGTTGACGATTCGACTGAGAATGCGCCGCTGCTCATCGCGGAACAGGGACTTCAGCGAATAGGTCGCGCCCCGAAAATGGCGATCGATCACACGCAGGCACTCCGGCAAATCGGCGCTGGAAAAGGCCTGGCTCGCTTCTTCCACCACCACGCGGAACGCATTTTTGCTCTGGAAGGGGCGCACCCCGGCGCTCAGGTTGTGATCGCCGAAATGAAGCACGGCGAAGCCGACGGTCAAGCGCGAGCGGGTGATGTTCGAGACAATGCGGGCGCGGCCGAGAGCAAGTTTTGTTTTACCGGACTCCAATTCGCGCGCTTCCTGCAGGTCCACAGAGTAGCTGTAAATCGAGCTCCAGCCCTGATAGCTGTTGAACAGCAAGCTGATGGCATAATGCGCACCCACCCCCAACAGGTCCAACATGGCGGGCCGGACGAAGCGTTCGTAAACGTGGCGTCCGTTCCCGTAATCGGGGATGTTGCTCCAAGCCGCTTCCAGGCGGCGCAAGAATTCCTCCTGCCGGTATTCGCCGAAGAGCTGTTCGCTAAGTTGCACGGCGCGGCCGGCGTACTGCAGGACGTGCACCGTCTCTGGCCCGGTCAGTTCGTCGAAAAACCAGCCGCAACTGGTGTACATCAACATGAGATGGCGCTGCGCTTCGAGCAGTCTTAAAGCGCGCACTTGTTGTTCGAGGGAAAGGTCGCCGCACAGCATGGCGGGCAAGAAACGCGTCTACATTGCTGGGCGAACGATCCAGCACGACGTTGATGTAATCGTCGCGCGCGGCCCAGGCATCCCGCAGAAGTTCCTGCGCGCTGAGTTCATAAAACTGAGCGAGATCGTCGCGCAGCCAGTCCATCGCCTCCCGCAGAGGCCGCCGCCAATGCTGGCGCCAGGAGCCGCAGCCGCCAGAGTTGCAGCCGCAATCGTTCCTCCAGCGCTCCACTCCATGCATGCAACTCCACGAGCTCTTCTCGACGATTTCCACTTCATGAGTTGGCGGGTGCATGGCAAGGTATTCACCGTAGTTGGTGATCGTAGCCAACTGGTTGCGCTCAATGTAGTCGAGCGCATAGGCGAGGGCCATGTCGCCGTGGGCATGATGATGGCCATAGGTCTCGCCGTCGGTGGCGATGTGAAGCAATTGCTCCCAAGGGCGGCCGTCATTAAAGCCGCTAAGCAGGCGGTTGGCAAAGTTCGGTCCGTTGACGAGCAAATTTTCGAACGCGACCGCGTGCGAGATGGGGCCGTCGTAAAAAAACAAACTGATGCTGCGGCCAGATGGGAGGTGACAGGTATAGGCGCGCGTGGGATCGATGCCGGTACCCTCGAGGTTGAACCATTCCTCCCAGGGCTGGTGGCGCATCCGGCGGGCTTGGTGCTGGGCCAGAATGGTGAACTTGAGGCCGGCCGAGCTGAGGAGTTCGAGTGTCTCCACATCCACTGCCGTTTCCGGCAGCCACATGCCCTCTGGGTCTCGTCCGAAACGGCGCTGGAAATCGCGCACGCCCCAGACGATCTGCGTGGCCTTATCGCGCGCGTTCGCCAGCGGCAGGATCATGTGGTTGTAGGCCTGCGCTAATGCGGCTCCGTGGCCCGAGAACGATTGCTGGCTCAGGTGGTCGGCCTCCAGCACCCGCTCATAGGCGTGCGGCGCGTTGTGCTCCATCCACGAGAGCAACGTCGGCCCAAAGTTGAAGCTGATGCGGGCGTAGTTGTTTACGATCTTTGCGATCCGGCCCGCTGGGTCGAGAATTCGCGCGGCGCCATTGGGTAGATAACACTCGGCGGCAACGCGCTCGTTCCAGTCATGGTAGGGAGAGGCGCTATCCTGCAGTTCGACCGCTTCCAGCCAGGGATTTTCGCGCGGCGGCTGGTAAAAATGACAATGAATACAAAGATAACGTACCATCAGGCGTCTCCGGCAATGGCCTTGAGAAACGACTCGGGCCCACTGCCCTCACAACACCCGATTCCTAAACGCGACTCGGGGGCTCACAAGCGCTGACAGTACCGCGCCAAACGCTTGTGTTAAACATAGCGCGGTATGCCCGCGAGCGGGATAGACCATTATGGTACGTCTGACATGGGAACAATTGTTGGGATCTAAAAGGGGTCTGAGAGGGACCTCGTTGGGGAAGGTCTTGGGGGAATCGGTTTCTAGGAGAAGTAAGCTAAAAACGTTTCCTTGCTTCGCGGACAAGTTGCAAAGGAAAACGCCCGGGCTGGGCGGGCAGCAGGAAGAACAGGAAAATCCAGTTAGAGCTACGCCGTGGCTGTGGCTGCTTTGGCTTGTTCGGAACCTAACACTTCTTCTTCGGCGAGCAGCCAGTCCTCCATTTCATTTCCATCCAAGCGGCCACGTTCTTCATATAGCTGATACGCGCGTTGGCGGATTTGTTCTTCGACTTCGGCATCGGGTGGTTTGGTTCTGATTAGAATAGGAGTCTTAGGACTCATATGGGATTACCTCCGCCCAGAATTGTCCTCCCAGTAACTGCACTTTGCAAGTAAAACTTCGATCTGTCACCTCGGCTCGCGGTTGAGCCATGCCCCTGCATCGGCGCTGGTAGAAAAACCTTAAGAACCGCACTACACCCCCGGTGAAGTTGCTGCCACGACTTCGGCCCTTTGTCCCAGGTGGCTAATGACCGTCTCTCGTGCGAACGGTCTGCTTGGATAGTTTCCTCGCCGGTGTTTTGGCTTCCTCTAATCGCGCGCCGATTCTCTCGAGCTCGACTTGGACAGCCGAGGGCGGTTGTCCCTACCTGGACGATGTGCAAAGACTGTCGCTGAACTGGTAGGTCATCGACACGCGCGCGTCTTCGCGTTCCAGCTAGTCAAACACCTCATCCACCGCAGGTGTAGTCCTTCTTCGTCGAATGTTTCTCAAGCAGCCAGCTTAAGCCGTGCCGTCCAGCCGGACCATTCGGGTTCGAAGCGTTTCAAACTGCGGCGTGCCTAGTCCGCGGTCGCTGGCCATTTTCAAATAGGGCAACGCGGAGGATTCCAGGTCCCAATACGCCTTGGCCACATAAGCATCGAGCGCCACTGGGTCGGTGCCCGCGACCAGAGTTTTCTTCAACTGAACGTCCTCCAAATTGCCGCCGGTGGGGCCGTTGCGCAGGAGCACGCGGTAACAGTCGATCAGGGTCAGCGTGGGGCGCATAAAGTCGGCGAGATCGGCCAGGCTCTGGTGAATTTTCTGGTGCAGCTGCATACGCTGACCACCCAAAATGCCGTACCAGTTCTTCATGCCGAGCGTACAGCCGGTCAGGCTGTGGTGCTTCGCGATCGGCAGATTGACGATCTTGTCGGCTTCGAGGAAAGCCTGAAAAACCGGCCAGTCCTGCAGCACCTCGCCGCCCAAATCCACCTGCTTAAACTTGGTGGGGTCCGGCAACAATACTTCCGCGCCCTCGGCGCGCGCCGCCTCGGCAATGCCCGAGCGCTGGAAGCAACGGTTCGCATCGTTACAGCTCACATCGGTCACGATGACTTTTTTCGCGCCGGCCTCCCAGCATTGCCGCACAACTTCGGCCACCACCAGAGGATTCGTGTTGGCCGCCTGTTCGGGCACGCGGTCCCACGCAATATTCGGCTTGACGACGACCACATCCGCGCGAGAAATGAACCGGCGGATGCCGCCAAGTTCCGCGAGCGCTCGCTGCACAAGTTGCCGCGGCTCACCGCCCTGGATCACGGCCAGTTCAGGCAGAGCGGCGTCCCCCGCAACCGCGTGATTGCGCCGCGACCCCGTCACCAACGCTTCCACGGGCCGCGCGCTCCGCGAACGCAGCCACACGCCGGTCGCGGCCGCTCCCGCTCCGATCCCGGCCAGACGCAGGACGCGCAGCATCGCTTCCCGGCGATCGATCAAAGTTGCATTCGCAGCCGCAATCTCAACGCCCGCGCCAGCTATTTCTTTTTTCTCCACTTTTTCCGTCACCGCCTACACCTCTGCCAGTTCGATTCGCGCCGGATCGTTGGTCCCCAAACGATGTTGGGCATCGGCGGCCACCGCTCTTGCAACGCAATTCTTCAGAAATTCACGCGGGCTTTCTCCCACTTTGTCCTTCATGGAAGACCCTTTGGATTCGATCGCGCTTCGACCTTGCTGTCATTCTACTTTGGCAACTTCTTTTCGACTCCTCGTCCCAGATCGACCATAGCCTGTTGCAGTTGTGGCGATGTCTGATAGGCCACGATTTGCACCAGATACGGCCCCTTACGAAACACCAGGCTCTGTGCGTAGAGCCGCGCAACCTCGCCCACCGGAGCGCTCTTCGCATCGCCCGCCGGTTCGGATTCGAAAATCGTTTTCGCGCCCTCGGCCGTGGACATGCTGTACACATCGGCTGTCACCTGCGTCTGGTCGTTGGACTTAGAATCGGCAAATTTATAATCGGCTGTGGCGACGCTCCGAAACCCCGCCTTCAAGTATTTCTCCGCTCCGCCATCAATGTAGTTCGAGAGATCGTCGCCAGCAAACGTGCGTGTCTCTCCCACCTTCGTCCATCCTGAAACCTCGTTCGTCGCAGGGAAAACGGCGTTCGGCGACGCCTGTTTCTTGCAGCTTGCGCCCAACACCACAACCACTGCCAATCCAGTAATCAATGCCGCGCGTTTCAGCCTCATTGCATTCATCTTCATTATCATCATTATGATCTTGCGCCCTTCCGTCGCTGATTCAGCAGAATCTGGTTCGTTTTCGACCGGCTCTCTCCAATGCTCGTCACATAGACGGCTGGCCTGTCCTGCAGTGGACATACATGCTCACACGCCCCGCAACCCACGCACCGTTCCGGATCCACTCGCGGTTGTTTGAGCATCTTCACTTGCCCTTTGGCGTCGATCGCCTCGGCCACCTGAAAATAAATTGCCTTGGGAGACGTCGGACACCACTCTTCGCAGACGATACATTCCGTCGCCATGGCCCAGGGAAGACAGCGCCCGCGATCGTAGAACGCAGTTCCAATCCGTATGGGCTTGGTGTCGCTGGTCAAGTCCACGACCCACCCTTTCGATTGTGGAGTCGTCTCCCAAATCGCTCCCGTCGGGCACACTTCGCTGCACAACACGCAGCTTGGCTCGCAATAGCCGACCCGCGGCACCACCACCGGAGTCCAGATCCCTTCCAGTCCCGCCTCGGTCAGCGCGGGATGCAGGGCGTTGTTGGGGCAAACTTTCATGCACTCGCCACATCGGATGCAGCGCGCCAGAAAATCCGACTCCTCGAGCGCGCCGGGAGGACGCACCAGCCGCTCGTCCTTCTCCGCCGCAAATGCGGTCGTACTGCGCAGTAGCGGAATCACCGCTACGCCGGTGGCCAGACTGGTAAGTGCCTTGCGCCGCGCCAGGTTCGGCCCGACTACTGTTTGCCCCTGCGGAAAAAACTTGAACTCCAGCCCTTGATGCGGGCACTCCCCGATGCAGTTCAAACAGAGATGGCATTCCGCCTTGCGCCAGGGCACGCCCCGATCGGATCGTCGCCTCCCTGACAGCGCAACAAACATCGGTTGCAGTTGTCGCAGGCCACCTCGTGTTTTTGCAGACCGAGGACCGACCACCGCGACAGCACGCCCAGCAACGCTCCCAGCGGACAAAGTACGCGGCAGAAAAAGCGGGTCACGCGAAAATTCAGCGCCAGTATGAAGATGAACAGCAGCCCAATGAACAGCCCCTGCCGGAAGTGAGGTTGCCGGAAGCTGAGCACCAGCCGCTCCCAACACGGCGTGCAGCACACCAGCAATTCGACCCACGATGACTACGACGGAGGAGGAGGAATTCCCCGTCTCCGCCGCCTTCAGGCTGGCATTGACAAGATAGTTGAACGCCGGAAGGATCGAAAGCCCGAACGACCGCGTGAGAAAAGAAAACGGATCCAGCCAGCCCACCACTCCCGTCCCCAGCAGCGCGGCCACCAGAGTTGCGATCAGGATGTAGTACTTCGTGGTTTGCCAGCGCTTGTAGCGGTTCGACTCGATCAGTTTTTTGCCCCGCTTGGTTTCCGACTTCAGGCTTCCGAAGAAGTGGTTGAGCGTCCCCATCGGACAAACCCACCCGCAAAAAACGCGGCCCAAAAAGAGCGTGGGAATAATGACCAGCAGGCTCCACAGCAGCCCGCGATACAGTGCGCCGCTGGCCAGGGCATTCGAGATTCCCACCAGTGGATCGAGTTCGAAAAACAGGCGTACCGGATAGCCCAGGTGGATTTCCGCTCCGCTCGACTGGAAAGACCCGCGAAACTCCGTCCGCAAAAGCAGGAGCACGAAGACAAGCAGGAAGACGACTTGCGAGGACCGCCTCACGCGCCTCAGCGTAGCGTAGGACACCCCAACACTATGCCAACTCGCGCCAACCCCTGCTGTGACCGGAATCACGCAAGGAGGTTTAAAGGTGACAGTCAGCTTTTGGAAGTACGCGGCTCCTGCCGCGCCGTTTAGGACTGGTTTAGCTTTCTGAGGGGCGCACCTTGCGATCTGAAAGGCATTTATGAAACACACTCTAACAACATAAATAGAGAGTCCCGAGGTGATGTTGAACTCATTCCTCTCGGCCAGTAGCTCGCGTTTAGACCCTTGCCGACCTTTCCCTACAACTCCCTTGCGGGTTCATTGCAGGGCGATCCTTGCTCGGGCTCCGGGCTCACCGCCAACCGGATAAATCAGTCCAACGCCTCGGGACTCTATCCTGCCTTCGACATGAGTTCCTGTTCGCCTCGACCAGCACTTAGCTATAGACCCTTGCTGGCCCTCCCAAACCCACCTCGCGGCTGTCTGAGTGACCTCGCTTGAGCCCCGGACGCTGCACCAACCGGGAAAACTTCAGAACGTGTCAAAGAACGATTATGTTTCTACCACGCTCATTTTTTACGTCAACAAAAATCGTGCGTCTCTAACTTCTTATTCATCAATCGAGTGCAGCTCGTGCACAGCCCGGTGCCACGAAAACTGTGCAACCGCCGCCACGCTACTTCCGAATCCCCAGCATTCATGCGGGTTTTCGCGGCTCTCCGCGCCAACCTTCGGCTTTCGTCCAAAATGCGCATCGGCCTGCGCCTGTGCAAATCGCCGCTCTATCCGCATGGATCCTGCTCTTCCTTCAAGCCACCCCCGGTACTCACCCAGCCACTTACGCCAACCAACCGCTGTCCCTACAATTCCCATGTCAAACCATGTCAAAAGGAGTCTGCCATGACCATCTACGATCCTCCTTCCGGCCGCGGTCGAGTTATTGATATGCAGGGCGGCTCATTCGTCCGTCTTGCGGGCGTCGGTTTCATCGTCCTGCTGATTGTCATTTTCCTGTCTTCCGCCGTGACCCGCGTAGATTCAGGCGCGGTCGGAGTCTTGACCCTCTTCGGCCGGGTCACCGGCGAAGCCCTGCCCGAAGGCATCCACCTCATCAACCCCTTCAAGACCAATCACGAGCTTTCCATCCGCACCCAGGAGATCAAGGAAACCGCCAGCGTCCCCTCCAGCGAAGGTCTCGTCATGAGCCTCGACACCTCCCTCATCTTCCACCTTAATCCCGACAAGGCCGCCGATGTCTTCCAGAAAATCGGGCCCAATTACGCGGACATCCTGGTCGATCCCAACCTCCGCGCCGCCATTCGTGAAGCCACCGCTTCCCACACCGCCAACGCCCTGTACACCGGCGAGCGCGAGATGGTCGCCAAACAGATCTTCGACGAACTCTCCTCTGTTCTCGGCCAGCGCGGTTTCGTAGTCGAGAGCGTGCTGCTCCGCGATATCCAACTGCCCGCCACTCTCAAAGCTTCCATCGAGTCAAAGCAGCAGGCCGAGCAGGAAGCCCTCGCCATGAACTTCCGCTTGCAAAAAGAAACGCAGGAAGCCCAGCGCAAACGCATCGAAGCCGCCGGCATCCGCGACTTCCAGCAAATCGTTGCCCAGGGCATCAGCGCCCAGTTGCTGGAATGGAAAGGCATTGAAGCCACGGAAAATCTGGCCAAAAGTCCGAATACCAAAATCGTAGTGATCGGCAGCGGCAAGAACGGCCTCCCGTTGATCTTGGGCCAGTAGCTTGCCGAAGTGGAGCGACGTGCGTCCTCGCCCGTCGTTCGTGGAGGACAGCCGCCAGATTGCCGATTGCTGGGACTCCAATCCATTTATTCTGAGTGTATTAACCAGTGAGTATCAAATGGGCGGGAACGACCAAATTTCATGTGGTGGCGTCAGTCAGCCCAATGGCTAGTTACCGGCGGCGTGGAGCTGCCAGCAGCGACGTTAGGAGCCGAATGGCCTGTGTACCATTTTGTGTACCACGATTCGCGCCAAGCGCCGCTACGGAGTGTCAGCACGCTTTTGGAGCAAAAAGAAAACCCGCTGATTTAGCGGGCTTTAGCGGATGTTAGCTGGTAGCGCTACCGGGAATCGAACCCGGGTTTGAAGATTGAGAATCTTCCGTCCTAACCCCTAGACGATAGCGCCAAGCGGGTGGATGACCACGAAAATCCGATTATAACAAAAGCTCGATCCAACCAAACCCGGTGCTGCTGCCCCACGTCTCGCGGGGTTGTCTAGTCCCGGGACGTCCTTTACAGCGCGAGAAGTGGGGCCCCCCTCGTTTTCTTCTTTGCCGAACTTAAAAAGCACGCGCTATACTTGCCCGTCGGAAACGCGGACCACCCGCCCGGAGGGTTATGTCACTTAATAATTTCTTGTGGTTACCTGGTGTTTTTGTTGTGGCTTGGTTTTGGTATTGGTGGCTCACGCGAGGTCGCACGGAATCCACACACCACAAACGACGGCGAACGGGGCTGATCGGTCTGGTTTTGGCAACCATAGCGGCGGCACTCTTTACATTTGCAGTTGCCGCGACATGGGCTACGGGTTCATTCTCCGGTTACACGCAAGAACTCAGAGATTTTTCGCGCTGGGAATCGTGCTCAACGTGGTGTGTCTCGTTCTGAGCTTGGCTAGTGCAGGTAAATTGCGCACGTTTGGGCAGGGTTCGTCTTTGTTATTAATTTTAGCGTGGGTTATCTTTATGGCCTCACTGCACTCCCCGCTTTGAACTAAGGCCCAGGGAACCGTGTGTGCCCCACATCTCGCGGGGTTGTTCGAGACGCTATTAGCTAAAGACTTGAGAACTGGAGACCCAGGGCTGAGAGCTGACAACCGATAGCTGACAGTTCTCTACCGCCGGATCAGCGCCATCACCCATCCCGCCAGAAAAACTCCTCCAACAAACATGGCGAAGCAGTAGAGGCCGTACTTTACCTGCTCCATCGCCGAATTGCGCTGGGTGATGCCGAAGACCACCGACGCAAAGAGCGCGAACACTACCGCAGCCGAGAAGTGCGACAAGTTGATGGTCACGATTTCTTCCCCAGCGCAATGTGGTGCGCATCCGCCGCCGCGATGAAGTTCAAGAGGCCGGCGACGATCAGAGAACGTCTTGCCATAATCCGCCGCGGCATTCGCCGCCATCACGTTACCCCAGTCCATGATGCGCGCCAGAAAATAGAGCACGCCCGATCCCACGTCGCCCACGAAGCCCAGTATGTCGAGGATGTCGCCGCCGTTCGGCCTGTAAATCCGCCCCTGCATGCCAAGGCCAATCAGGAACATCGCAACCACCGACACCAGCAGCAGACTGCCGCGCACATAGCGCTTTAGCAGGATGTGGCCGCCGCCCGGAATCAGCCAGCCCACAAGCGGCGCGACCACCGCCATGGTCGTGAGCGGGTATTCCGGCTCCGGCACTGACGCTGCGTTTTTTGATTTATCCGTATTTGGCTTGGCCATTCAGATGGTCACAATCTCTCGTTGGATTTTACCAGTAACCTCGGCGCTTCCCGGCCGCACCAGCACATCCACTTCCAGGCGCACGCCGAACTCGGGCAGATAAATTCCGGGCTCGATCGAAAACAAAGTATTGGGCAGAATGCGCCGCTCGTCGTGAATTTCCAAATCATCCATGTTCGCGCCATTCGCATGCACCTCGGTGCCAATCGAGTGGCCGGTGCGGTGGATGAAATATTCTCCGTAGTTCGCCTGTTGGATGTGCTTGCGCACGGCGTGGTCCACTTCCCATCCCGCGATCGGCCGGTGGGCGGAAACGGCGTCCTGCACAGTCTTCACGCCGAGATCGCGCGCCTCGCTCACCAGCTTGAAAATCTCGCGCTGCCGCTCCGAAGGGGACTTGCCCACCAATCCCACCCACGTAATGTCGTAGTAAACCGCGCCCGGCGTATTCTTTTTCGCCCACACATCCAGCAGAACAAAGTCGCCTTCGCGGATCGGCACCGGCAGGCTCGCGCTTGGCTCGTAGTGCGGGTTGCCGCTGTTGGCGTTCACGGCCACGATCGGCGGATCGTCGGTCACCATGTTCGCGCGCTGGAATGCTTCCATGAAAAATTGCTGGATTTCATGCTCGCACGCGCCGCCGCCGCGCACGCGCCGTCCTATTTCCCTGAAAGCCTCGGCGGTGACCGCGTCAATCACATCGCGCGCCGCGAAGTGCGACTGGATCTGTTCTTCTGTCAGGGTCGCTTCAAACTGCGCGATCAAGTCGGCCGCACTGATAATGTTCTTCCCCAGTCCGCGGATCATGTCCACCGTTCCCGCGTCCACCATGGAAATGGTGAAGACAGTATTGTTGGCCGAATACTGCATCGCTACGTCGCGATAGGGGCCCAGCATCTGCTTTAGGGCGTCGAACAGTTCCTGCCATCCGGCGTACTGTTTCTTCGCGCCGGGCAAGGCGTCCAGGTGTCCCGCTTCGATCTTGTGCACCAGCTTGACGGGCTCGCCCTTGGCGGGGATCAGGTAGTACCAGCGCCGTGTGACCATCAGCCCATCCGGCAGCCCGAGAACGCGGTAGGAGATCGGGTCGCGATGGTGATGATCGTAGAAAAGCCAGGCGCCGATGTTGCGATCGCGCAGGGCTTGTTGGATGGCGGACAGATCCATAGTTCAACGGTTATTCTACACGACCGCTGGCCGTCGCTGGATTCCGGTGCGTGTGGAGGCGGGGCTTGTCCCGTCTTGCCAGCGCCGTCACGCAGGGGAAAACTCCAGCGCGCTGCGCTCGCTGGGACAGCCGAGGGCGGCCGTCCCTACGTTCGTTTCGCTGATCGCCTCCGAAACTCTCCGCCATAGTAAAGTAGTAGTAAGCCCCAATCTGCAATCCTGAGGAGTTACCGATCTGAATCCGAGTATTCGTAACATCGCCATTATTGCCCACGTGGACCACGGCAAGACCACGCTGGTTGACGCCATGCTTCGGCAGAGCGGCACTTTCCGCGACAACGAGACCGTTGCCGAGCGCGTCATGGACTCGAACGATCTGGAACGCGAGCGCGGCATCACCATTCTTGCCAAGAACACGGCCGTGTTTTAT
Organism: uncultured Acidobacteriaceae bacterium; assembly: GCA_963827765.1. GTDB lineage: Bacteria > Acidobacteriota > Terriglobia > Terriglobales > Acidobacteriaceae > Acidiflorens. The sequence continues at coordinate 1,001,609 of CAWHBX010000002.1, read as the reverse complement.
GCAGGCGTAAAAATCAATATTGTGGACACGCCCGGCCACTCCGATTTTGGCGGTGAAGTGGAACGCGCCCTCAAAATGGTGGACGGCGTGATGCTGCTGGTTGATGCCAGCGAAGGCCCGCTGCCGCAGACCCGTTACGTGCTGAGCAAGGCGCTCGAAGCGAACCTCAAACCGATTCTCGTCATCAATAAGATCGACCGGCCCGACGCGCGTCCGCAGGAAGTTCTCAACGAAGTTTACGACCTCTTCATCGATCTCGACGCCAAGGAAGATCAACTCGACTTCCCCGTGCTCTACACCAACGCGAAGACAGGCACGGCCGCCGTGCATCAGGGAGCGGCGGGCGAGGACCTGCGTCCGCTGTTTGAGGCGATCATTGACACCATTCCCGCGCCGCAAGGAGACGCCGACGGCGTGTTGCAAATTTTGGTCGCGAACCTCGATTACAGCGACTACCTTGGACGCCTCGCCATCGCCCGCGTTTTTTCCGGCACGTTGAAGACTGGAGAAGACGTCGGCATCGCCAAGCGCGACGGCTCGCTGCAGAAAATTCGCATCACCAAGCTCTTCAGCTTCTCCGGCCTCAAGCGCACCGACATCACGGAGACCACGCTGGGCGACATTGTTGCCGTCGCCGGCGTCGAAGGCATCACGATTGGCGAAACCATTACCAGCGCGGAGAATCCCGCACCGCTCCCGCCCATCGTGATTGATGAGCCGACGATTGCAATGCTCTTCACCATCAACACGTCTCCGTTTTGCGGACGCGAAGGCAATTACGTGACCTCGCGCAACCTGCGCGAACGCCTGGAAAAAGAGCTGCTCACCAACGTCTCGCTGCGCATGGAAGAGACTGGCAGCACTGATTCGTTCAAGGTGCTCGGACGCGGCGAGTTGCAGCTTTCCATTCTGATCGAGATGATGCGCCGCGAAGGCTACGAATTGATGGTCGGAAAGCCGGAGATCGTCACCAAGCACATCGGACGGCAAGCTGATGGAGCCGGTCGAACATCTCACCGTCGATATCCCCGAGGAATTTGTGGGCGTGGTCATGGAACACGTTGGCTCGCGCAAAGGCGAAGTCGCCAACATGCACAATCACGGCTACGGGCGTGTGCGCGTGGAATTCCGCGTGCCCAGCCGCGGGCTGATCGGACTGCGCAGCACGCTGCTCACCGACACGCGCGGCACCATCGTCATGAACGCGCTTTTTGACGGATACATCGAGTGGCAGGGAGAAATCCCGCATCGCCCGACCGGCGCGCTGGTCGCCGACCGGCCCGGGCTTACGACCTCCTATTCTTTATACAATCTGCAGGAGCGCGGCGTGCTTTTCGCGGGTCCCGGCATTGAAGTTTATGAAGGCATGATCATCGGCGAGAACGCGAAGGACACGGACCTTGACGTCAACATCGTGCGCGAGAAGAAGCTGACCAACATGCGAGCCTCAACTTCCGACGAAGCGATCCGCCTGGTCCCATATCGCAATCTGAATCTCGAACAGGCCATCGAATTCATCGCCGACGATGAGTTCGTCGAAGTCACGCCGAAATCTCTGCGGCTACGCAAGAAAATATTGCAATCGAACAAGAGGAAACGGGGGCCGATGGCCACGGTCGAAGGCTGATCGCAGAGAGATGTTTGTGAAGAGACGGGCGTCCTCGTCCGTCCAAGTGTTGTAAACTCAATGTATCTTGCGCGCCCGTAGCTCAGTCTGGATAGAGCGGCAGCCTCCGGAGCTGTAGGTCGGGAGTTCGAATCTCTCCGGGCGCACCAGTTTTCCGTTTTTTCCCGCCGTTTTGTTTTCTGCCAGTAACGTGACAGCCTGATGAGTCATCTGGTTGAGGGGCGGGTGCCTCGCGAGCCTGTCCTGAACGAAGTAGAAGGACTCCAGCCGGGCGGGGGCGCCCGGCTCTCCACCATTCAGTCTTGCGGCAGTAATCAGTGAGCGCCGAGCAGGATTACCGTCTCGATCGCAACATCGCCGCGCAGAATGCCGATGCGGACTTTCCCGGATTTGTCCGACAGCTCGGCGGCCAGTTCCATCGGCGTGCGGACGGCTTTGCCATCCACCGACTTGATCAGATCGCCGACGTGCAAGGCTGCCATCTCCGCGACGCTTCCCGGCACGATCTCGAGAATTTTCGCTCCGTCGAATTCCTGGGGCGCAGCCACGATGCCGAGCGGAGAAACCGACATCCCGCGGCTGGGCGCGCTCGTCAAGGGCTGGGTCGGATGAGCTGCGCTTTTCGCAACAGTCGAGGACCGGTTCTCACCGGATTCAGACTTGGATCTGCGCCAGAGCCGGTGCCGGGAAGAAGAAGACGACACGGACTTAGGCTCACGCTGGGGCCGGGGTTCTTGCGGAGGGAAATCGCCGCCAAATCGAAATGCGATTCCCGCAGAGGCGCGGAAGCTGTTTTGGCTGGCAGCGCCGTAATTGTTCAGGTGATTGGTGAAGATGTAGTCAACCGGCCCGAACTGAATTCCGACGTAGCGTGAGAACCAATAATCGGCGCCACCGCCCGCAGCGATAGCCAGCGACGTATCTGACACGGTAGTGTCGCCTTCTCCAAGAAGATCCGCCTGATCTCGACCAATGAGGAGGTGTGCAAAGCCCGTGATCTTGTTGGAGCGTTTCCCCATCGTGTAACGCGGCCCAAACAGGTAGGAAAGATCACTGCAGGTCACACCGCTGCCACCGCAATTGCCGGTATGGTGGCCGCTGATATCCACCTCGCCGGCAAAATGATGAAACCGGCCGACCGAGGCGGAAAAGTCCCAGCCTTGCAACGGTAGCCGCTCTTTGAACGTTTGCACGCTGTATGTTTGCGTGCTCCCCGGTTCGTTAAAGTTGAGGAACGAGTAGCCACCGAAGACATCGATTGCCGGAATATTCTGAGCGGAAGCTATGCCGGAAAGAACCAGAACTGCCAGAGCGATGCGAACTAATTTTGCCATGTTCCTTGCTGCCCCTCCAGGGAATACGAAAATATCACACCCGTCCCGAATGCGGGACCGAACTGACAACCAGCGTCCGACGGGAGCTTCCGTCAACGTGGCACGGCATTACGGTAATGGGCGATTATAGTTGCCGCGTGGGGAAAAAGAAAATGGGAGCCAACGCGCCTGCTCCTCGCACTCGCTGGACCGGCGCGGGAGGAATTCGCGAAATTTCCCTCTACGCTCATTGGAAACTGGGGAAACTGTCCAGCTAGAGTGGGTCGCGTCCTGGCACGCCGTGACATGTGCTCGGGGAGGCGGTGTCAGTTTCCCATTTTGGAACAATTTCTCCAAGCAATTGTCACACTCGCCCCGCCCACCCATCACTGCAAATCTTCCAGCTCCGTTGTACCCTGCCTTCCGATCCCGCGGACAGGACCAGACAGCAGCCTCGCGGAACCTATTTCAAAACCCGAGAATGAAAGGAGACTTTTCCATGTTTGCACGCATCCTTGAGCTCGTTCCGCCAATGGAGAAGAAGGACGAATTCATTCGCGTCGTGAAAAAAGAGGTCCTTCCCATTCTGCGGCAGCAGGATGGCTTCCTCGAAATCCTTCCTCTTGTGCCCGAGACCAAGACCGAAACAATGCTGATGGTCACTCTCTGGACCGAGAAGAAGGACCTTGAACGCTACGAGAGAGAGTGGTCCCCCAAGATAGAGCAGATACTCAAGCCCTATTTGATCACCCCCCCGACACGAAAGCTGTACGCGCTAGAGACCACGCTCTGCGAGCACTTCGAAAAGACGCTCATCGCCTAAGTCGATCGCCTAAGCGTAAGAACCATCGAGTAACTCGGGCCGGAGCAAGCAACTGCACCGGCCTTTTCGCCTGCGGGGCGTCCGGCTTGCTCAAAGCTCGCAACTCGAAGCTCACGCCCCACAACACGAAATTAGCCCGCTACCGCCAATTCCAATATCTTGCGCGGAGGTGGTGGGTCACTTGATTATTTTTTGTTCTACCACCTGGCCCATCTTTTCAAAGGGTGTGCATTTGTCGGGAGGAGTGAACAGCGTTTTGTCGGGAGTGCCGAGCACTATATCGCGGTAAACAGCCGTGAATTTGTGCGGTGGCATCTGCGATTCGATCTTCACCGGAATACCCTTAAGGTCCTCCGCCTCCCACACCTTGGACTCGATGGTCTTACCGTCCGGCCTGGTCACCACGACCTTTTCAACCTTGCAGGTGTGGCCCTCCACGACTTCCGAGCCGGCTGGGGTCCGTGGAGTAAGTCCCGTCGCCGTTGGCGTAGATTTTCGTGAAGCTGGTCGCTGCCAGCCCAAATTCACTATTGAAGGTAGCCACGTCGCTGGCCGCGTCCGGGTTATCGTAAGCGTCCACGCTACTCAGTACAACGTGGAATGCGCAAATCCAGCGGGCTTTTCCTGGCTGCTTCCCGGCACGAAAACCTTTCCGGCTTGCGGTGTGCGACCGGAGTCAACCGAGATGAGCAGCGTCGAACCGATGAAAGTCCGGCCGGCCTCATATTCTGAGCTTTACAATCAAAGTAGCCTATCGCAGCATTCCTACTTGCACCGTTTTCCGTAACGGTTATTATGGATTGTGAACTATGTTCAATCAGGCACGTCCAACCAAAGGAGAAGGTTAATGAGGCTGTCTCGAACCATCGGAAAAGTTGCGGCGGTCGTGGTATTGGCATCGTCCGCCATCGTTGCGCGTGCGCAAGACTCCGGTAGTTCGCCGAACTTTCCCGATTTTTCAGCGACGCAAGAGATGGGCAACATGGCGCCGGGAAAGGTCTACCAATCAGGCCCCAATTTCCGTGCGGAGCAGGCGCCTGGCCTTGTCGTCATCTATCTGGCCGCCAGCAACAAGGTCTATAACGTCTTTTCCAGGGGCAATTGCATAGAAGTTCCGCCCGAAAAGGCGACCCGAGTGCCGGTTCCCTTGCAGCTGCTGACCGGTACTAAGGTGAAAAGGACACCTGCGGGAACCGAGGTGGTGGATGGTCACCGCTGCAAGGTCGAGAATGTGGTGGTCACCACGGCGGATGGCAAAATCAGGCAATCCAAGGTGTGGGAAGCGGAGGATCTCAAGGGAGCGCCAGTGAGGATCGAATCGCAGACGGAAAACGGTAGGGTGGTGGCAACCTACCGCGATATCGTCCTGGGCACCCCTGATCCCGCACTATTCAAACCTCCCAGCAAGTGCGTTCCGGAGGACAAGATGTACCAAGTGGCGCCTCCGGGCAAATGATTCCATTTCGACGATGCAAAAAAGAAGAGGCTCTGCCTGGGCAGAGCCTCCGAAGAAATCAAACCGCAGGAAAGACTTACTTCCCGAGGATGCCGCGCGGGGTTCCGACGCCCGTGCAATAATCCCAGCGCACGCCGACGCTGCAGCCGTTCGATCCAGTCTTAACGTCGTAGAAGTTCTTCCCGTACGCAGTGTGCGAAAAGAGTTGGTCGTAGATCAGGTTGTTTTCTTCGTTGGTGTAATAACCGCCGGTATAAGGGGCTTGGCCCAGCCGATTGTTAGCCTTGTTGACGATGCCAGCCAGCGACGGAGAGGCAACGCTCGTACCCGTAACCAGATATAAGCAAGGTTCGCCAGTACACTGGCCATTGGAAAGACCTAAGGCCAGGATGTCCACTAAAACGGGGGTGCCGGAATCAAAGGCAAGGTCGGGAGTGTGCCGGAAGACGCCACCCGAGGTCAGGTAGCCACCTTGCTGCGGATATTGATAAACACTCCATGGCCCCATGCCATTCCCGCGAAAGGCCGTCTGTCCAGCCCCGTTCGTGTTATCCCATTCTTCTACCGCGCTAATGCCGCCACCGGAGCCGGACCAGCAGCTCTCGCTCGAGTAATTGCCGTTGGTCTTACGTGTGATTGTCGTACCGCCTGCGGAGACTATCCAAGGAGAAGAGCTGGGATATTGCGCGCCGCATCCCGAATCGCCCGCCGAGGCGAAATAGACAGTGTTTAACCAATAGGAGAAGAAGTTGACGTCGTCGGCCACTTCGCCTGCGTACTCTCCTCCACCCCAACTGTTAGAGATATCCCCGCCTTGGACACCCCCGGCGTAGGTTCCGTTAGTCACAATGTTTCCCGCCACGAGTTCTGCGTAATCCAGATCAACGTCTAAGTTCGAGCAGGCCTCTACGAGTACAATGTTGGCGCTGGGAGCCATGGCATGCGCCCATTGCACGTCCAGAGATTCTTCCACTGCCCAACCGACGTTCACCGGCGGGGTGGTGCAACTCCCGTTGCCGTTGGCATAGACTTTCGTGAAGCTGGGTGGCGCTGGTATGCCGAAATAACTATCGAACGCGGCTAGATCCTGAGCGGCATACGGGTTATCATAGGCGTCCACGAGAGCGATCGTACCCCAGCCGCCAGTGGGATGCTGATTGCTGCCCGGCGACAAGCATCCCGTATAGGCTGGGCCAACCTTGTAAATGCAACCCAGCGAAGCCGGAGTCTCATATCCGGGATACGAATCCGCGGTCATGTCGGGGGTCACATGCAGCGGTTTAACGCCGTCCCCGGTCACCAATTCATAGTTTGTGTGCATGCGCATGCCTGCATCTTCCTCACGGTACACGCTGCTTTCTGGTACCAACATACTGCCCGACGACCTCGGCGTGTTGGAAGGTGCTTTTGCGGGGACCACCGCCATTTCTTGAGATGCACCCGGCGTGCGGCCCTCTTGAGCCATTGCCGCCAGCGCAAACAGAACCACGGTTACTAAACCCAGAACTTTGCATCCGATTGAGCATTTCATAGAATCTTCTCCTAGATTTTGGAAGTGACTGGTTGATTTGACGATTAAGTTTCGTTGTGGCTGAGTACCGGCATATGTCGGCGTCAGACGCACAACCGCGGCAATCCTTACCAATTGTTACTGAGTCCTGCCCCTACCAATTGGTACTTAGTTTTAACCCCAAAACCCCAGCAATAGGTGCATAGTAACTTATTTCCAAACCAAGTCAAGCGAAAAACTGGATTCGTGAAAAAAATTGAAAAGGTAAAAACTTTGCACTCTTGAAGCAAAACATTCACATCATGGCATCGCTTCAGAAATGCTGCGAGTTTTTCCGCATGTAGAGTCGGGGCTTGCCCTGTCTCACTTTCCGTGTTTCCAGGAAAATCAGACACCCCTTTAGCCTGCACATGCTAAAACGTGATCCGCAATCCGAACTCCATTTGCCGCGGAGCCCCGTTTGCGTACGTGCCCGAGCCAGCCAGGACCCGGTCCAGCCGCGAAGTGCAGAAGGTGGTTGAATTGCCGCAGTAGGTCGCCGAACTCGCGTTGTTCAGCGAACTGCCCGGCGCGCCGTTCAGTACTCCGCTGAGCTGGTTCCCCGCGCCCCCGAAGTTGGCCCAGTTGAAAAGATTAAATACAGACAGGTTCGGCTCCAGCTTCACCCGCTCCCCAATTTGTAACGGCCAGCTCAGCCGCAGATCCATCGTCTTCAGCCAAGTCGCCGTCGCCGCATGACCCGGCGGCGATTGAATCGGCTGCGCATAAGCGCCCAGCGCAAGCAGTTGCTGTCCGCTGAACAAGCCGCTATTCACCAGCGTCGCACCCGCCGGCGTCAACTTCCCGGAGTAGTTGGTGTTGTAATACGCGATGGCCTTGGTCAAATTGCCGTTCGAGTATTTTCCCGTGCTTCCAATAAAAGTTGCCGGCAAAAGATCGCCCACCGTGCCGTCGCCGGTGAGGTCGCTGCGGAAGATCTCACCCGCCACTCCGCCTCCGTCCTGCTGCGGAACATACGCGCTCAGTGGAAGCGGCGACCCGAGATGCGCGATCATCGAAAGCCGCAGCCCGTGCGTCAACTCCGCCGTCGGAGTGAAGGTAAGCTGGTGCCTCCGGTCCAGCCCCGAGGCCCCCCAATGTCCCAGGTGCGGCCGGTTGTAATCTTCCGCCACGTTCATCAGCGAATAATCGCCGCCGCTGCCGTCTGGCTCCGCCAGGTTGCTGTTATAGCGCGAGAGCGTGTACTGAAACGCTAAGTCCATCCGCCGCACGTTCCGCGACGGGTTCGCCACGCTGGTCTTGAACGCCAGATGCAAACCTTGATACTTCGACCGTCCGCTCGGAAAGTACATGATGTTCGAGCCCACGTTCGGATTGATGCCACCGAACGCCGCCTGCTGCTTCCCTAACACCGAGCACGGAAACGGCCCGCAGAACGCATTCGAGGAATCCAAACCGTGGCGCGCGAAATCGGTGATGCTCGCTCCCGTCACGTTGTTCAAATAACAAGTCACCGAAGTCTGCGAACCGCCCGCGCCGCCACCCGCAAACGTCGCCTGCGGGCATCTCGCTGGTACCACCGTGTCATTGATCGCATCCAGCTCCGCCTGATAGGGATTGAGTGAGGTGGTGTTCAGGTAGTTCGCGTCTCCCACATGATTGGTGTCAATACCCAGCGGAAACTGGGTGCCGATCTCGCGCACGTAGTCGAGCGAGTACATGCTGCGCTCCCCAATCTGATGTTCCATTCCGAAGTCCATGTGCACGATCCGCGGCGTTCTGAAACCCGGCGCTAGCAGACCGCCAAAATTCGCCAAGCTGTTTGCCAGCGAATACATATTCGGACCGCCCGTCACCGCCGACTGCGCCATCGTGAAGTCCGACTGCAAGTCCTGGATCGCTTGCGATACGACGACTGGCTGATTCGTTGCGTTGAGAATCGTGGCGCCGATCGGCGCCCCGCAAATCTTCGTGGCGATATCGAGCCCATCGCTCTCACTCACCACCGATCCATTCGGAAACAGCACCGCCCCCGCCGGACACAGGGTCAGGCTGCGGTTGTATTGCCCGTTTGACAAGCGGTTGATGCGATCCTGATACGCATTCTGCAGCAGAAAATTGTCGTAAAACAGTCCGCCGCTCGCCCGCACCACCGTTCGCCCATTACGTCCCGGGTCCCACGCCACTCCCAGTTGCGGAGCAAAATTCCAGTCTGGCTGGCTCACTTTCTGGCCGAGCATCTGATGGGTGGGGCCATTCGGGACAGGGTTCGGAATCAGACCGAATTGATCGAGAATCAAACCGCTGGTGCACGGCGGACTCTTCACGATGGTCGTATTGATCGCCGAACATGGCAGCGGCGCCAAGTCGCTGTCGGTGCGCCCGCTGTCGCGCACATAATTCACGCCAAAGCTGATATTCAGGTTCGGAAACAGATTGTAAGTGTCGCCGATATAGCCCTCGAAGCGCGTGTCGAAGTGTCCACCCGTCGAGCGGTTGAAGGCCGAGTTCTCGCTGAAATTTCCCAGGCCATTGAAAATCGTGATCGTGCCCACGGGATAGTTCAGCGGATTGTCCGCCGCCTCCGGGGAACGGGTCACGTTCGGTGCCATTAATGGCATTGATCGCGTCCATTCCGTTCGAACTGGTCACCGACGCATAATTTCCTGGCGCATAATAATCTCCCTGCGCGATGCGATGGATCGCACCTCCAAAACGGATCGTGTGATTCACGTGATAAATTGTGCTGCTGTCGTAGCGCCCGAAAAAGTCGCGCTGGATCGTCTGCCGCGGACCTGCCACGCTCGGCCCCAGTCCATACGACCCAAGCTGAACATGAAGGAGCGGTGCCCCCGCCAGAATCGTCGAACCTTGCAAGTCCGGATTGATTGCGCTCACCATCTTCTGATAGCCGAAGCGCGCGCTGTTCACAAACCGTCCCCGGTTCCAGTCCAGCCCGAATACACCCGCCGGTACATTCAACCGATTGCGGAAATCCGACTGGCTCTCGGATGGCCCAATCTCGTTCGCGTTGTCGTAGCTGAACCGCGCGAACCACTTCATGTTCTCGCTGAGGTTGTAATCCAGCCGCGCCGTCAGCATGTTCTCGCGAAAATACGCGCTCTGCAGGCTGGGCCCGTTGACCGCCGGGAACCCGAGTTCGATGGGCAGAAACCCGTCCTGCTTGGTGCGTTCCCCGCCGATAAATAGAAACGCCTTGTCCTTGATGACCGCGCCGCCCCCTCCGAATCCATACTGCTGGCGGCTGTACTTTGGGTCGCCTGCCGGAAATCCCGCCATGCCGGCGTTCCGGTCTTCCAGATTTCCAAACAAATTGCCGTGCCACTCATCTCCACCGGAGCGCGTCGTTACCCGCACCGCGCCCGCCGCATTCAGCGACTGAAACAGCTCCGGCACAGCCCGCGAGACGGTCACTTCGCTCACTGCCTCCGCTGGCAGGTTCAACGTGGGACCGCCTCGGGTCTCATCCATCGTCTCGACTTCATCCATGTCGTAGTGCGTGGTTCGTCCCAGTTGGCCGCCGATCGAGAGCGATTGCAACCCGCTCTTGCCCGGACCATAAATTCTTCCATCCACCGCTTGCACGTCCGGCTCGAGTTGCGCCGCGCTCAAATAGTTCCGCCCGTTGATCGGCAGCGTGTCGGGAACTTCGCCACTGAACTTGCTCTCCAGCTGCGCCGGCCTCGGATTGATCCATTCCAGCTTGAAATCCGCCGTGACCGCCGTCCCCACCACCACGGTCACCTTGCTCTCGACCACCAGCATGTCCTGGCCTTCGACCCGCACCACATAAACGCCCGGCGGCAACGGTTCGGTAACGTACGCCCCGTCCTTGCCGGTGCGCGTCACGCCGCTGGTGTCGGTGTCGCGCGAGCCGTACAAAATCCGCGCCGCTTCCACCGGAATGCCGCTGTCATCGCGCACCGTGCCTTGGATCGTGCCGGTTGTAGGATTTTCCTGGGTCTCCCCTTCGTCGTTGTTCTGCGCCCATAACGAATTCGTGTACAGAGCAACCACAACAACTAGGAGCAAGAGCCCGATGGGCAGAGAACGACGAACATGCAAGCCAGAGCAATTGAACAAAATGCCACTCTCCTGGGGGCGGGACCGCAATCTACTGGTTCTCCGCTGCAATCGAATAGAACAGTTTACTAGATGCACCCACTTCCCCGGTGCGATGTACGCGTTTTTATAAGCAGGTTTCATTGCCGAAGCTTATGGCGGTTTCAACAGCGTGGTGGCCGGCAAAATGGAACACTTCGCGAGCCATCCAACACAATCTCTCTTCAAGTGGGCTTTCCCTGATTTAGAACCATTCAACGGCGGGTTCCATGGCGAATCCAGAGTTGCTGTGAACGCTGGTAGCTAGCAAGCTGTGCGCGGCTTGGACGGGTGAGGGCACCCATTGCTCCATTCAATGACGGCGGCTCTCGTGCGGTTAGCGGGATTGCTCCAGGAGCAGAGCTGCGCGGTTCAAGGCGGCGGCCAGGGCTGCGATTTGCTGTTCGGTGCGGAGGGGATCGCCGCGATCGATGGCCTCGTTCACGCCGGGAATAACCACGGCGGCGTATCCGGTGTACTGTCCCGGAGCGAAGATGGCGTGGTGAAACCAGGGACGATTGGGCAGACCCTCGGGAAGCAGCAGCGCACGCTCGGCTTCACGAAGTTTGGCATTCATGCTATCCGGCGTGGCCGGAATTTTCCGTTGCTTTTGCAGCATTTTCGTGCCCGCATCCTGCAGGTGGCGCGCGCCTGCGAACGCTGCCGAAAAGTCGGGAGACTTGTTTCCGAAGCGGTCTTTACTTTTGTTTTTGGCGGCGTCGAGATACACCAGAATTTCTTTCCCGTAGTCCTCGTAATCGTAGGGAAGCACGTCGGCGCTGGACATGCGCAGTATTTCCAATCCGAAAATACGCGCCATCTCCTGCTCGTAGAGGAAGTTGGGATCGCCGAATTTCTTGAACCAGGCAAAGTTATCGAAAACCGAGTGATACACACCATAATCGCCGCTGGACGTGACATCAGTGGAAGGCACACCGAGATGCTGCAGGAACACTGAGTAGTCGGAACCGCTGCCGAGATCGCCCACGGGAACATCACCCTGCATTGCCGCCGGCGGCGGATGGTTGGTCGCTGCGTTCGGCTGGCTCGCTTTATCCCACGCGTCGTACACGGTCCCGCCTTCGGGCGAAGGCACGGCCTTCGCGATCTCGCGGATGAAGTCTTTCAAACTGGGCACGCCTGAAGCTTCGAACTTCTTGCCGGACACGCCCACGTCCATGTTGAAATAGGCGGCGGCGTTCGCGAGCTGTAGCCCATGATCTTCGCCCCACTCGGTGGAACCGATCAGGCCTTCCTCTTCCGCGTCCCAGCTCGCGACGACAATCGTGCGCTTGGGCTTCCAGCCCGACTTCAGCAGTTCACCCAACCCGTGCACCGACTCCAGCATCGCCGCCGTGCCGCTCGTGGGATCGACTGCTCCAAACACCCAGGCATCGCGATGATTGCCCGCCACCACCCATTCATCGGGCGAAGACGTTCCGCGAACTTTGCCGATGACATCCCAGATGGTGCGGAGTTGATAGTCCTGCTTAATGTGCATCTTCACTTTCGCGGGGCCGGGGCCGACATGGTAAGTAAACGGCAGCGCGCCCTGCCACTCGCGCGGCGAGGGCGGGCCGCCGAGGTGCTCGAGGATCGGCGAGGCATCGGCGTAAGAAAGCGGAGTCACGGGAATCTTGGGCAACTGCTCGGACGCGGCGGGAGACACGCGCTCGGCATCGGGCAGAGCGGGAGTGGAGGCTACGCCCGGCGTGGTTGGGTCTCCGGGAAATTGAAACATGAATCCGACCGATCCGCGCTGCACCGCGCTGGCCGGGCGCCAGGGGCCCTTGGGATAGGCGTCGCCGCGGAAGTAGCCATCGTCTTTCGGGTCGGAATAAAGAATAACTCCGGCGGCGCCGCGTTCCTGGGCCACGAAGGCTTTCACGCCGCGAAAATTTTCGCCATACCGGACGATGACGATCTTGCCGCGCACATTCACATTCATCTGCTTCAACTTGTCGAAGTCGGCGGGCGAGCCGTAGTTGGCATAGACGACTTCTGCCTCGGCGTCGCCAGAGGGCGACATGCTGTTGTAAGGGGTCACGACACGGGGATCGTCTTGAAAGGGATCGCCGTCAACATGCTCGCGGCGCGGGCCGTGCATTTCGACTCCAGCGGGCGCGGTCAGGGCAATACTGATCTCCGCGGGATAGTTGAGCCACACTTTGTACTCGACAATTTCGGTGTCGAGTCCGGCCTCGCGAATTTTTTTCGCCACGTACTCGGCGGTCGCTTTGTCCTCGGGAGATCCGGCGATGTGCGGCGCTTGGGTCAGAACACGGAGATGATCTTCGGCCAGCTTGGGATCAGGCACGGCCATAAACTTCTTTTCCGTTTCCATCTCACTCGGAACATCGCGAAAACCGGCGATGGACCAGGTCTCCGCCTGGTCTTTATTCTTATCTTTGGCGGCGTGATCGTTGGCAGCCTGATCGAACGCCAGCGGGTTCGAAACCATCAGGACAAAAAACAGGACTGCGCCCGAGAGAAGTTTCATGAAGCTCCTTATAGCAAACACCGGCAAAACGAAGATTGTACCGCGTTACACTGATTTGTAATTTGTGATTTGTAATTTGCAATTTAAGGACGCCGGGTTTCAAATTACCAATTACAAATCGCCAATTACAAATTCCATGCCTGAACCGAAATCGTTCCACATGTCTCCCGAGGAGTTTCGCCGCCAGGGCCACGCGGTTGTGGACTGGATCGCCGACTACCAATCCCGCATTGAAAACTTTCCGGTTTTGTCGCGCGCGCAGCCGGGAGAAATTCGCTCGAAGCTGCCGGCAAACGCACCGGAGCAGGGCGAAGCCTTCGACCAGATTCTTGGCGACATGGAGCGCGTCATCCTACCGGGGATCACGCACTGGCAGTCGCCAAATTTCTACGCCTACTTTCCGGCGAACGCCTCGGGGCCGGCCATTCTCGGCGACCTGCTTTCTTCGGGACTGGGCGTGCAAGGCATGCTCTGGTCCACCAGTCCGGCGTGCACCGAACTGGAAACGCGTGTGCTCGATTGGCTGGTGCCGATGCTCGGCCTGCCGGAAATATTTCTTTCGACCGGCAGTGGAGGCGGCGTGATTCAAGACACGGCATCCAGCGCGTCGCTCTGTGCCTTGCTGGCCGCCCGCGAGCGTGCAACCCAATTCGTCAGCAATCGCAAAGGCTGCGATGGACGCCTGGTCGCCTATTGCTCCACGCAAACGCATTCTTCCGTGGAGAAGGCGATGAAGATTGCCGGCATGGGTTCGGACAACCTGCGCCAGATCGAAGTGGACGAGAATTTCGCCCTGCGTCCGGAAGCGCTGGCACACCACGTCGAGCGAGACATCAAGGCCGGCCTCGTTCCCTGCTTTGTTTGCGCGACCATCGGGACGACATCTTCGAACGCAATCGATCCCGTCCGCGAAATTGCCGGCATCTGCCGCGAGCGCAATCTCTGGCTGCATGTGGACGCCGCCATGAGCGGCACGGCCGCGCTCTGCCCGGAATTCCGCTTCATCCACGATGGCGTGGAATTCGCCGACAGCTACTGCTTCAACCCGCACAAGTGGATGTTCACCAACTTCGATTGCGACTGCTTCTATGTTGCCGACCGCAAGCACTTGATCCAAACCCTCTCGATTCTGCCGGAGTATCTGCGCAACCAAGCCACGGAATCGGGCGCCGTCATTGATTATCGCGACTGGCACATCCAGCTCGGACGCCGCTTTCGCTCGCTCAAGTTATGGTTCGTAATCCGGCATTACGGGACCGAAGGCCTGCGATACCACATTCGCGAGCACGTGCGTTTGGCCCAGCAATTTGCCGCCTGGGTGCGCGACGATTCGCGCTTTGAACTCGCCGCGCCCACTCCTCTCAACCTCGTATGTTTCCGTTTGCGCGCGGGAGATCGCGCCAACCAACTTCTGATGGAACGGCTGAATAAGAGCGGCGACCTGTATCTTACGCATACGAAGCTTGGCGGAAAACTGACGCTGCGGTTCTGCGTCGGGCAAACCAACACGCAGGCGCGGCATGTAGAGCGCGCCTGGCAGCGAATCCAGCAAGAGACGGGGGAGCTGGGGAATTCCTGATATCGTGTCCGTTATGGCGCGGGAAATTTCGGCAGGCGGGGTCGTGCTTCGGCAGATTTCTGGGATTTGGCACGTCGCTCTGATTGAACCGCGGAAAGATGAACCGCGGAAAGACGAGTCGCGAAAAGACGAGCCGCAGCTAGAAACTCCCAAACCCGCAAGCGCAACTGCGAAGAAGCCGCGCCAGCGCAGCCGCGCCGTGCTGGCCCTCCCCAAAGGCCTGGTGGATGCGGGCGAAAAACCGCAGGCCGCCGCCCTGCGAGAAGTGCGGGAGGAGACCGGCATCGTGGCCGAAGCGGTCACCAAGCTCTCGGATAATAAGTATGTCTACGTCCGCGCCTGGGGCGATGGGAAACGAGTTTTCAAAATCGTAAGCTTCTATCTGATGCGCTATGTCTCCGGAGAAATCGACGACCTTACTTCCAATATGCGGATCGAAGTCAAGCGAGCTTTCTGGGTTCCCCTCGCCGATGCGGCCAAACAACTTGCGTACAGTAACGAGCGCAAGGTGCTTCGCCAGGCACAGGACTGCGTTGAAACACTGTTGTCTTCAGTGAAATCCACGTAGAGACTGCCGCGTTCTCGGCTGTCCGGCTGGGCGAACTCGGCCACGCCCTTGAGTGCGCGGATGAATAAACGTAAGCCCAGGCTGCACTTGAAGTCAGCTCGATTCTGGCCGAGAAGCACTGCCAGCCGTCCGCTCCAGGACGGCCTGGGTGAGTTGTTGGAGCAGGTCGTTCTCCCCGCCGCCCTGTCCGGCTCGCGTGCTAGAATCGTTCGAGTGACTTCCCGGACCGATGCTTCCTGACATAGAGAAATTGTTGGAACTACAGGCGGCGGACCAAGAGATCCGCAAACTGAGGGATGAAGTCGCCGCACTCCCGAAACGCGTGGCGGCGATCGAACAAAAGCTGGCTGGGACCAAGGCGCACCTCGATAAAGCGCGGGCCACCGCCAAGGACGACGACGCCAAACGCAAGAAGTTCGAAGCCAACATCAAAGACCTGCAACTTAAAATTTCCAAGTATCGCGACCAGTCGCTCGACGTAAAAACCAACGACCAATACAAGGCCCTGCTGCACGAGATCCAGTTTGCCGAGCAGGAGATCCGCCTCAACGAAGACCGCATCCTCGAGGTGATGATCAGCGTCGAGACGCGCGAAAAAGAAGTCAAGGCCGCCGAGGCCGAGCTCAAGGCGGAGACCGCCGAGATCGAAAAAGAAAAAGAGGAAGCTCGGAAAGTTACCGCGGAAGACCAGAAAAAGCTTTCCGAGTGGAACGCCAAGCGCGACGCCCTGCGCCAGGCGATTTCCGAAGACACTCTGCGCCACTATGACCGCGTGATGAAGTTCCGCGGCAGTGGCCTCGCCGAAGTCCGCGACCACAAGTGCATGGGCTGCCAGGTGATGCTGCGGCCGCAGATTTACAACGAAGCGCGCCATGGCGAGACGGTCATGGCCTGTGAATCATGCCAGCGAATCTATTACTACATTCCCGCCAACGAAGTGAAACCGGAGCAGGAAGTCGTGACGGTTACCGGAAGGAAACGCGCGCGCCCCAAGGCCGACGCCCCGCAGGCATGGTTCTACCGTCCCGATTACCCCGAGGAAGGCGAAGTGCTGCTGGTGTTCACCAATAGCGGCGGCGGTTCGACCCGGCGCATCTACGAAATGCACACAGGACGCCTATTCGGCGGGGTGCTCGGGCGCGAGGGAAATTACCGCCAGGCGTTTCCCGAGGACCTGACCGACTCCGCCCTGCGCCTCAACGGTCATTGGGCGGAAGAAGAAATGGACGAGTGGGGATCCGAGATTCCCTCGAATGTTCTCGATCTTCTTCATAAAGATCTGCTCGCCATTCACCGCGAGCACAGGGCCAGTCACAAGCATTCCGCCTCCCCGGCGGAACAGCCGGCCACGCACTAGATTCGCGCGGTATAGCATGTATTCATGCCGAGAAAGTCCCCCGTCTTATCCGGGCATGCCGAGCCTTCCGTAAAACTCACCACTCGAGGGGCCGCTCGCCTTCAAGCCCGCCACCCCTGGGTCTATCGCTCCGACCTCGATGCCGTCGAGGTGAATAACATTCCGCCCGGCTCCGTCGTCCGCGTTTTCGATCCGCGCGGCAAATTCCTGGGCACCGCGCTCTACAGTTCTTCGTCGCAGATCGCGATCCGCATGATCTCTCACGGATCGGTCGCCGATCTGCCCGCTCTGGTCGCCGAGCGCATCCGCGCCGCCATCGCCTACCGCAAGGAACTTGTTGCAAACACCGACGCCTACCGCATTGTCTTCAGCGAAGCCGATTTTCTGCCCGGCCTGATCGTCGATCGCTATAACGACGTGCTCTCGCTGCAAATTCTCACTCAAGCCATAGATGCCCCGCCCGTGCGCCAAGCCATCGTGAAAACTCTGCGCGAAGAAGTGCAGCCAGCGGGAATCCCGGCGGGAATCGTAGAGCGCGTCGACGCCCGCATCCGCGAACTGGAACAACTCCCGCCCCGGCAGTCCGGCCTGCTTTGGGGCGACAAGAGTTCGACCGTAATCGAGATGAACGGCGTACGCTTGCACTACGACGGCCTCGAAGGCCAGAAGACTGGCGCATTTCTAGACCAGCGCGAAAACTACGCCGCCGCCGCCCAATATGCCCATGGTGAAGCCCTCGACGCCTTCTGCTATCAGGGAGGATTCGCCCTGCATCTGGCCGCGAAATGTTCCCGCGTTACGGGAGTGGACAGCTCGCGTCCAGCGCTGGAAGTGGCGGAGAAGAACGCTGCCCTAAACGGCCGAGAGATGGAGTGGATCGAAGCCAACGCCTTCGACCTCCTCAGGGAATACGCCGCCGCCGAACGCCGCTACGACACCGTCGTCCTCGATCCGCCGCCCTTCGCCAAAACCAAGCGCGACCTCGACAAAGCCCTGCGCGGCTACAAAGAACTCAACCTCCGTGCCCTGAAGATGCTCGGTTACGGAGGAATCCTGGTCACCTGCTCTTGCTCCTTCCACGTCGGCGCTCAAGACTTCCTCAGAGTGGTGGCCGACGCCGCTCAGGATGCCCACAAATCCCTGCGCCTGGTCGAAAGCCGCGGAGCCTCGAAAGACCACCCCATCTTGCTAAATGTGCCGGAAACGAGCTATCTAAAGTGCTTGATACTTAACGTAAGTAATTAAAAAATAACAAGATAAAATACTTGACAATGATACACTCATATTATATGCTGTATTCACGCTAATTAACAATCGAGGAGCTTCCGATAAGCTCCAGCGTGAATCTCAAGAAGGAGAATTGAAGCCATGACTTTGCTTACCCGTTACGATCCATTCCGTGAGTTCGTCACCCTGCAAGACCGCTTGAACCGTCTCTTCCGTGACCCGCGTGGCCCGGAAGGCCAGGATGAAGCGCTAACCACGACCGCATTCGCGCCACCCGTTGATGTTTACGAAGACGAGCACAACGTGACCCTGAAGATCGAAGTGCCCGGAATCGACGAAAAAGATATTGACGTGCGCATCGAGAACAACACGCTCACCGTCCACGGCGAGCGCAAGTTCGAGAAGGAAGAGAAAGAAGAGAACTTCCGCCGCGTCGAGCGGCAGTACGGCAGCTTCACCCGCACCTTCACGCTCCCGAACACAGTCAACCATGAGAACGTTCAGGCCGACTATGACAAGGGCGTGTTGAAGATCAAGCTGGAGAAGAAAGCCGAAGCCAAGCCCAAGCAGATCAAAGTAAACGTCGGCCCGCAGAAGACGCTGGAAGGCAAAGGCCAAAGCAAGGCCGCGTAACGGTCACAGTTCGTGTGGGGACGGGGCTCAGCCCCGTCCAGCCGGAATCCGTAGGGACAGCCGAGGCGGCCGTCCAGCCGAGCGAAGCCCGGCAGATGTAAACTCAGCGGGAGGCGAGAAAGCAAGCGCCTCCCGTTTCATTTGAGCAGCAAATTGATCTGTCATCCTGAGCGAAGCGAAGGACCTCTGCATTCTTTTGCCGCCACCAAACTGCATAGGTTCCTCGCTTAGCTCAGGAGGACAATTTATAGAAAGTCGGGCTCGCGTACTACTCCCCAACTTTCACCACGGGCTGCTAACCTATACTTTCGATATGAAAAGACTGGCGGTGGTCTTCTGCTGGCTGTTACTGTCCTCTTGTCTTCTCGCGCAAACCGCGCCGATCCGGCCAACCACAGCTTCGTCTAACCCAGAAGTTATTCTGCTGGGGACGGCGCATGATCTGCATTTCAAAGCTGAAAGTCACTATTCGCTCGCCGATCTGCGGACCGAAGTTGAGTCGCTGCATCCGGATCTGATTTGCGGGGAGATCGCGCCCGAGGCTTATCAGGGGCCGATGGAAGGCTATTTCCCTCCCGAGGCCGCTTATCTTGCCGAAATAGCCCCCACGCTGCATGCGCGCTTTGCCGCGACCGACTGGCGCATTACCCACGCATGGCAGAGCCGCGCCGAGGAGATGGAACCCAAAGAGATCACGGATAAGATAGACGCACTGACCAAAGAGCAGGCCAAACAGATGCAGTTGCAGACCGGTCCGTCGCTCTTTGATTTCTTGCATACCAAAGGCGTGGCCCTCGCCGATTATCAATTTGAGCAACTGGCCGGCGAGAATACGGTCTCCGACATTGCTCTGGGAGGCTGGCATGAGCGCAATCGCCGCATCGTGGAGAATTGCCTGGATGCCGCTGCTGACTCCCGCCGCATCGTCATCGTCTATGGTGCCGGCCACATTCCACAGTTGCAGCGTCAACTGGCAGCGCGAGGGATTGCGGCCCAGATCGCCAGCCGCCGCTTTGTTCCCGCAGGCATGGGAAGTGTGCCGCCTTCCGTAATTGCTCGCTGGCAACGCAATCTGGACAACTTGAAACAAATCCTGGATGGAAGCCTCCCCGTATCGCGCGATTCTCTCGACAAGGTGAAAGACAGCCATCGCGTTCCTGACCTGGAGTTGGCGCTGAAAACATACAGCGGCGGCACGGAGAAGAAATAACTGCTTAAATTGAGGTATGACTTTGTTTTGTAAAACGCTCGCTCTACTATCGGCGCTAATTGTTTCCACCTTCGCCCTCGCCGAGGGCACGCGCACCTGGGAACAATCGAAGTTCGAAGAACTAACCAAGGGCACTGCCAAAGGTGTAGCCCTGCGCAGTGAGGGCGGACTCGAACTCGCTCCGGCCTTCAAAGCGCTCGCCACCACGCCTTCGACCTACATCTGGGCGATCGCATCCGATTCCGCGGGCAACATTTACGCCGCCGCCGGATCTCCCGCCCGCGTCTATCGCATCACCCCGGATGGCCAGTGCACGACCATCTTCGAACCGCAGGAATTGCAGGTGCAGTCGCTCGTCGTTGTTAAGAACGACAAGGATAAGAACGATAAGACCGGCATCGTTTATGCCGCCACCGCACCCGACGGCAAAGTTTATCGTCTCGAACCCGCGAAAGGCGCGAAGCCCGATGCGACGGCGTCCTGGAACTCGTCCACCTATTTCGATCCCGGCTCGAAATACATCTGGGACATCGTTCTCGACAATGCTGGCACGCTCTATGTCGCCACCGGCGATCGCGGCGAAATCTACAAAGTCGGCCCCAACGGCCAGCACTCGCTTTTCTTCAAGAGTGATGAAGTCCACATTCGCGTGCTCGCGCTCGATCCCAAAGGAAATCTCATCGCCGGCTCCGATGGCAGCGGCCTTGTCTATCGCATCGCGCCCAATGGCGAAGCCTTCGTTCTCTACAGCGCGCCCAAAAAGGAAATTACCGCGCTCGCCATCGACGGCGCGGGCAATATCTACGCCTCCGCTGCGGGAGAGAAACACCCCGTTAACGCGATGCCGCCAATGGGCATCATGCTCGCGCCCCCTGTGCAGAACCCGCCCGCACCCGGCGGCAATATCGCCATCGCCGCAGCTCCTGCCGCGTCCGGTGCACCGATGATGACGATGCCGTTTCCCGCGCCCGGACTCGGCGCTACCGGCGGCTCCGAAATTTATCGCATTGCGCCCGATGGCGCTCCCTCACGCTTGTGGACTTCCCACGAAGATCTCGTCTACGCTCTCGGCTTCGATCAACGCGGACGCTTGCTCGTGGGCACCGGCAATCGCGGACACATTTTTGCCATCAACGGCAATGGCGACGATTTCACCGACCTGATCAAAGCCAGTGCCACGCAAATCACCGCCTTCGCCGCCGCGCCCGGCGGAGGCCTTTACGCCTCCAGCAGCAACTTGGGAAAACTTTTTGTCCTCGGCCCCGGCCCCGAGCCGGAAGGTACCTACGAGAGCGATGTCTTCGACGCACACGTCTTTTCCCTCTGGGGACGCGCCAGCGTCCGCAGTGCCGGCAACGTCGAGCTTTATGCGCGCAGCGGCAACGTGGATAATCCCGACCGTAACTGGAGCCCGTGGACGCGCGTCGCCCTCACTGCCGGGCTCCGAACTCCAGATTCCGCCCGCTCGCTTCGTGCAGTGGAAGGCCGTGCTCCATGCCGGCAATCCCGCGCCTCGCGTTGACGACGTCTTGCTGAATTATCTGCCCAAGAACGTTGCCCCTGAAATCGACGAAATCACCGTGCAGCCCGGATACCACTACCAGCCGATTCCTCATGTGACCGGCAACGAGCCGCCCACTCCCGGGCAGCCGCGCTTCGATCCTCCTCCTCCCGCCGTGCGCGAACGCGACTCGATCGGTATTCGCTGGCAGGCGCATGACGATAACGACGATCAGCTCGTATTCACTGTTTATTACTGCGGCGACGGCGAATCGCGCTGGCTATTGCTTAAAGCTAATATAACGGATCGCTACTATTCATTCGATGCCAGCCTTCTGCCCGATGGCGGCTACACCGTGAAGGTCGTCGCCTCCGATGCGCCCTCGCATTCGCCCGGAGAAGCGCTCTACGCCGAGCGCGTCAGCTCGCGCTTCGAGGTCGATAGCACCGCTCCACTCATCGGGGACCTGACCGCGACTTTTGATGGAAATCTCGCTGGAAACAAGATCCATGTCCGCTTCCGTGCCCGCGATTCTTTTTCGGCGATCAAGCGGGCGGAGTACTCGCTCGATGGCGGCGACTGGCAGTTCGTCGAGCCGGTGGGCCAGTTGTCGGATTCGAAAACGGAAGACTACGATTTTCGCGTGGCCGTGCCGCAACCCGAAGCTGCGCCGGCAATGATGGCCGAGAGCACAGCGAACGACCACGTCATCGTGGTGCGCGTC
Source organism: uncultured Acidobacteriaceae bacterium (assembly GCA_963827765.1). GTDB lineage: Bacteria > Acidobacteriota > Terriglobia > Terriglobales > Acidobacteriaceae > Acidiflorens. Next base: position 979,459 of record CAWHBX010000002.1, on the reverse strand, counting down.
TACGACAGTTTCGACAATCTGGCCACGGCAAAGACCGTGCTCCGGGGAAAATAGGACCCTTGTAACACTGGAAAGCCAGTGCTCGATCTGCATTGCAACCGGAGAAGTGTTCCACGTGGAACACTTCTCAAATATTAAATTGTTGATTCCAGGGCGCCTGTCCCTGCGCGAGTTAATTGCCGACGAAACGGAGATAGAGGTCGCGATCGTCGCGGCAGGTTTCGGCCATTTGTTTTACCTTTTCCCAAGCCTCCAATTGATTGTCATCGCGTACGCGTTGTTTCGCGCGCTCCCATTCCTTGAGGAAGGTTTCCATCTGCAGGTGATTGAAGACGGTCTTGCCGAAGGGATCGATTCCGGCGAGCAGAGGGAAATCCGCTTGGGCGGTGGCGGGCACGACGCCGTGCAGCATGACCCACTCGCTGCGTTCGCCGAGATCGTCTTCGAGTTTCACGACCAGGGACATAGCTAAACCTCACGGACGGATGCAATGGTACTGGCCGCAATGTAACAGGCGGGCGGGCGTTGTTCAAGCGAGCTGCGTATCGCCGCTGCTACAGCGCTGCCGAGCTTCGCTCGACTGGACGGGCGAGGACATCCGTCTCTCCACAAGCAAGTTTTAGGCTTACGCCAGGCTGGGGCTCCGTGCTGAAAATAATATTGGAGGATTTTTGCGGCCAGGACGGGGAGCACTGCCGGTTCCTGGGCCGGGACGGAGCGGACCACTTCTCCGCGACAGAGGACTTCGGTCGAGGCGAGGCCGGCAATCTCCGCGGGCAGCACGAGGTTAATCTCCAGTTGAGCGCTGGGATGGAGCACTTCCTGGGCCTGGAAGAGCAAGCCGGAGCGGCTGATATTTTCGGTGATACCCGGACGCCAGTTTTTCTCCCCGAGCGGACGATAGAGCAGCGGAATGCGAAGATTGAAACGGCGAGCGCGGAAGGGTGGGACGTTTTTCTCAAAATCGTTTTTTCCAGAACGTCTGAGCCGGGACTGGGGAATGGCAGCGCGATCTCCCGTGGGATGGGCTCGGAATCGAGCACCTCGCCGATGCGGTCTTTGAGGGCGGGAAGACTGAAGGGTTTTTGCAGCAAGTTAATGCCGGCATCGAGCATGCCGTCCCGACCGATCGCATTCTCGGTGTAACCCGACATGTAGAGGACGCGCACGCCGGGGAGCAGATTGGTCACGTGCGCGGCCAACTCGCTGGCCATTCATGCCGGGCATGACGACATCGGTGAGCAGAAGGTCGATCGAGCCCTGTGGCCGGCGACGATTTGCAGGGCAGCGGCGCCGTCTTCGGCTTCGAGGACCTTGTAGCCCTGGGTCTCGAGATATTGGCGGGTGAGATGGCGGAGATGGGCCTCATCTTCGACGAGGAGAATGGTCTCCTGTCCACGATTGGCGCGGGGAAGGACGAGAGAGTCTTGCGCCGTGGCGGCGTCTTCGTGAGCATCGGCACGCGGGAAATAAACACGAAAAACGGTGCCGCACTGCGGCTGGCTGTCGACGAAAATAAAGCCGCCGCTCTGTTTTACGATGCCGTACACGGTCGAAAGGCCCAGGCCGGTGCCCTTGGAACCCTTGGTGCGTGAAGAAGGGTTCGAAGATGCGCGCCTGTGTTTCGTGGTCCATGCCGATGCCGGTGTCGCTGATGGCGAGCATGACGTAGTCGTCCGGCGGTGAGCGGAGTGTGGGTGCGCGCGTAGTTCTCGTCGAAGGTGACATTGGCGGTCTCGATGGTCAGCTTGCCACCGTCGGGCATGGCATCGCGGCCATTGAGGGCAAGGTTCATGATGACCTGATCGATCTGGCCGGGATCGGCGCGGACCGCGCCCAGGCCGGGGCCAGGAAGCATGACCAGGTCGATGTCTTCGCCGATCATGCGGGTGAGCATCTTGAGGTTCTCGGCAACCACCAGGTATTCAGGTCGAGGACCTTGGGGGCCAGCATCTGTTTGCGGCTGAAGGCCAGCAATTGGCGGGTGAGGGAAGTGGCGCGCTCGGTGGCATTGGCAGATTTCGAGAGCCGGGCCGCGCAACTGGGGATCGCAACCGAGACGCTCCAGCAGGAACTCGCAATAGCCGGAGATCACCATCAGCATGTTATTGAAGTCGTGGGCGATGCCGCCGGCGAGTCGGCCGATGGCCTCCATTTTTTGCGCCTGGCGAAGTTGCTGTTCGAGGGTGCGGGTTTCGGTAACGTCCTCCAAAAAAATCTCGAAGGCGCTGACGTTTTTGCCATTCGGAATGGAGCGTCCGGAAATGCGCGCCACGATGGTCGTGCCATCCTTGCGCGCGCACTCCGTGGTCAGGTTGTTGAATTCCTTCCGGGCGTGAAAATAGTCGGCGGTCTGAAACCACTGCTGGGCATCGGCGTAGAGGGTGCGCAGGTGCCTGCCCCTGAGTTCGGAGGCGCTGGCATAGCCGAGCATGGCGACGAGCGCGTGGTTTGCGTCCTGCAGGACTCCCAGAGCGTCGCAGCGGCAGATGCCGTAAGGCGCATTCATGACGAGGGAGCGGAAGTTACGCTCGGATTGGCGCAGGCTGTCTTGCGCGCCGCGGAGAGCGGCGTTGAACCAGCAGATGAGCAGGGCCACGGCGAAGAACAAGGTGAGATGAGCGAACGCCTTGCGATATTCGCTGGGAGTCAGTTCTCCAGCGAGTGAGTAGTAGGCGCTAGCGGTGAGAGCAAAAGCGGTGGCGGCGAGACCGGGCTTCCATCCTCCGTACCAGGCACTGACCATGACCGCAACGGCGAAGACGACCAGGCGGCTCTCGGCAATATCGGAAAAAAATAAGGTTGGAATCAGCGCCAACAGCGTGCTCAGAAGAGCGACACTATAGCGCAGGATGGGAGTGCGCGCCGGGGTTACGACCAACCTGCGGGTGAGGGGAAGTTTCATTCTTTCGGGCCCATGCCATGCGCAGACCGAGCACAGTGCGAATTATGCGAATCCACCTCACTTCCCAGGCGGCAAAACGGCCCACCGGGACGACAGTCGGCACAAGAGCAAACGCCGTGTCCACAGCCTAATCTCACATGCCATATTCGCAAAACACTTTAGCATAAATCGGCGTGTGGGGAACATAGTCTGGCAATAGGTCCGGCAATAGGTCCGGCAACAGGACTTGCAACCGTGGGCGGCAAACGACGAAACTAGCGGGGCGGCGCAGAAAAATAAGGCAGGGGGAATCGAAATGAATATAGGGTTTTTTGGTGGCAGCTTCGATCCTATCCATCGCGGACACATGGCACTGGCGCAGGCGGCCACCCAGCGCTTCGCTCTGGGGCGAGTGCTGTTTGTGCCGGCGAACGTTCCTCCGCACAAACAGAAGCAGCCGCTGGCGGCGTTTGTTCATCGGTATGCGATGGTGGCGCTGGGGACGAGGGAGGAACGAAGATTCACGGCGTCGCTGCTAGAGGCGGGGAGCGAGCCTCAATCCGAGGAGGCGAATTATTCGATTGATACGGTTCGACGCCTAAAACAAACTCTCAAAAAATCTGACCGTCTTTTCTTTCTGATCGGAATTGACGCCTTCAAAGACATTGCGAGTTGGCACGAGGCGCGGGCGCTGCTCGGGGAATGCGATTTCATCGTGGCCAGCCGTCCGGGACATTCGTTGCGGGACGTAGCCCTGGCGTTGCCGGAAGAATTGCAACCTGCGGCGGCGCGCGCGTTGCAGAAGCAGGCGGTAAAGGGCGATCTGATTTTTCCCGGAGTCGGGCTGCACTTGCTGGACGGAGTTCGGCAGAGCGTCTCCGCGACCGCGATTCGGGCGGCGGCGGCGCAGGGCAAGGCGCTAACGCGGTGGGTGGATCCGATGGTGGCGGATTACATTCGGAAGCACGGGCTGTATCGGAAGGGCGCGTGAGAACTGGTCACTACGAGGTGGATGCGAGAGCGGGGAATAGTGGTGGAATGGCCTGATTACAACAGTGAACTTCCGGTTTGCCCGTAATACGACCAGTGACACCATCCATCTAATGAATTGGCGTCTCAGGCGCGAAAGTCGCGTGGCCACGGTTAAGGTGACAGTACAATCATTCCATGAACAGGTTTTCAACTCCGCTGAAGGGATTGAGGGCGTGTATGTCTAGTAGAAAACGATCCATTTCAATTCTAGGGTGCGCGGGAGTTATCTCCGGCATTCTGACGATTCACCCACCTCTACCACGAAACTTCCTTCCCGACGTTGGTATATACGTCGGCGTAATATTCGGCATCATTCTTGCCATTTGCCTCTGGGTGTTTTATCGCCCGCGGTTGATCGGAAGGGCTGTGGCTGTCGTTGTATCCTCGACGGTCGCCTATATCGTTGCGTTTTTCTCGACGTTCTGGGCATACATGTTTGTTCCACACCCCGCTTTTGACTTCGGCACCAGAAATAATACGAATCCACCTAGCTATGTAATGTTCGTTGGAGGGGTGATTGGAGCGCTGATCCTCTCGACTACCGTTCTCCTTCTGTACCGCGACGAAACCACAAAGTTGCGCCAAGGCATCCAGCTCTGCACGCTTGGAGGTGGAGTTCTCGGCGTGTTCGGATACTCACTCGGTGCTCTGTTTTTCGGTCAGGACTCAAAACCGGGGGATATACCCGGCTTGATTCCACTCTACGTAGTCTGGCAAGCGGGAATGGGGTGTTTGCTGGCAGCCTATTTACCCGCGCCCGTTTGGGTTTGGTCCAAAAGGACCCGTCCGTCGAACCTCCGTCCGGCACAGCTCGATGCCCCACCACCCGAAGGACATGCGTTGAGGATTCCGCTTTGGGGACGACTGTTCATCGCACTCTTGGCTGCCTCTCTCGTGTCGTATGTGGCAAGGGTCACATGGGTTACCCATAACTTCCGCCGCCAGCAAGCGGAATTTACCCGATATCTGCTTGCGCATCCAACACTACAGAACCTGGCGCCTGTCGCGCCGATGTCAAATGAGCAAGCTGTCCTTCTCCATCCCATCGCCGATAGGACCGCGCAGCTCTTGAGCCGACTTAACAACGCGGCCATAGGGAATCAACCGGCATCCGTGACCTTTACCGCTTGTTACATGCGCCTTGACTACAGATGCGAGGCAAACCCGGCAGACGTGAAGGTGCAGGTTTCCCAGTGGCCGGGCTCGCGGTGGTCCACATATGAACTGGAAGGCATGCACTACGGAAATGGCGCTGGGTATTTCACTCATCCGAAGAGAGTTCAGAAATTTGGCAACACAATCATGGCCGATGAAAATCCCAAAGATCCGGGGAAAGGGAGGTTCTATTGGACGAGTGGCGTGGTGCTCATTGTGGTCGAAAGCGACGTGTCCGACTCGGATGAGTTCATTCGCGAGTACCTGAAACGGTATCCCAGTTCACTATGAGCTTGCTAATCCAACGGCTTCCGTGACGTTTTCTGATGGGCGAGTCGGGTCATATGTACACTCCGAACTCCGTTCTGGTGGTCGGCAAGTCGGAAGCTACCCTCGTTTGGCGATAAATCGCCATATCACAAGTTATCGGCGACTGTGTGCTTGTGACTGCCCGACGTAGCGAACCGATCTTCCCCTTCGCGCGATGTCAGCGCTACCACCCACCCGGCTCCTTGCGGGTTACAATCAATGAACACCTATGAAAAAACAGGACGACCTCAAACGGCAGGTCAGTGAAGCTATCCTCGCCTGCCACGACAAACAAGCCGACGATGTTACGGTCCTCGAACTGGAAAAAGATTCGGGAGCGTTCACCGACTACTTTGTGATGTGCAGCGGGACGAATCCGCGCCAGATCCAGGCGATTGCCGACGCGGTGGACGAGCGGCTGGAGGCGCTGGGTCTGCGCGTCACGCACTCCGAGGGCTACAAGCAGGCGGAGTGGGTGCTGCTCGACTACGTGGACTTCGTCGTCCATATTTTCTCCGAGAAGGCGCGCCAGTTTTACGATCTGGAACGGCTGTGGAAGTCGGCCAAGCGGCTGGAACCGGCGGAATTGCTGGCCAAGCCGAAGACGCGGCGGGCGGCGGCACAACCAAAGATTGCTAAAACTTCGATTACTAGAATTAAGATTGCCAAACTCGCAACCGCAAAATCCGTCGCTGGCAAGACCGCTTCGGCGGCGACCAAGAAAACGCGTAAGAAGAAGGGCTGAAGTGTCCGCTGCGAATCCAGTTCCGTGGGGTTCCTCGTTTCGCCTGAAGATGGCGGAAAAGTGGAAGGCAAAATCGGCGGCGATCGGCAACGCAGTCACCGAAGCTTTGGTGGAATACTCGCGTCCATTGCCCGAAATGCGCGTTCTCGATCTGGCCAGCGGCACCGGTGAGCCTGCGATCAGTTTGGCGCTGCGTGTTGGTCCTCGCGGTTCGGTCACAGCGGTGGACCAGAGTTCGGAACTGCTCGAAATTGCCGCCGAGCGGGCGCGGAGCAAGAACCTCCTCAACTTCACTACACAGCAGGGCGACGCGCACCAGTTGCCATTTGCCGACGGGAGCTTCGATCTTGCGACCTGCCGCTTTGGGGTGATGTTTTTCAGCGATGCGAAACGAGCGCTGACGGAACTGCGCCGCGTGTTGAAGCCCGGAGCCCGCGCCTGCTTCGCCGCTTGGGGTCCGATGGAACAACCGTATTGGCAAACCACGATGAAAATCGTGCACCGGCATGTGGGCGGAGCCATGCTTCAACCGGGCGGGTCCGATCTTTTTCGATACGCGGCTGCGGGCTCGCTTTTTGAGGTGCTCAGCGCTTCTGGATTTCACGAGATCGAGGAGTCGGCCCGCAATTTGCCCTGGACCTGGCCGGGAGGCGCGGACGGAGACGCGGAAGACGTTTTCGAATACGTGTGCGCCGTGGCGGCCCCGTTTCGTCCCATGTTGGAACGGGTGCGGGCGGAAGATTGGCCGGCGGTCCGCGCCGAAGCGAAAATGGCGATCGAGCGCTATCGCGTGGGCGATGAGATACGGTTCGGCGCGGACGTGGTGCTGGCGTCGGGGAGAGCCTGAAACCCTGTGAAGATCAAAGTGGCATGGATTGGGAAGACGAAAGAGCCGGCGATTGAGGCCCTGACCAACGAGTATCTGAAACGGATCTCGCGCTATGCCGAAGTTGCGGGGCTGGCATTGAAAGACGAGGCCGCACTTTTGTCGCTGGCGACCTGCAAATGGCAGCCGAAAAAGGAGCCGCACAAGCTGGTTCTGCTCGATTCGCGGGGGGAACAGTTTTCATCCGAAGAGCTGGCCGGGTTTCTGGAGCGCGAGCGGGTGAACGCGATTCCGCTGCTGTTCGCGATTGGAGGCAGCAACGGCTTTAGCGAAAGAACGCGGCGCAGCGCCGGGTTTATGCTGTCCCTGGGAAAGATGACGCTGCCGCACGAACTGGCGCGCGTCGTTCTGGTCGAGCAGCTTTATCGCGCGTTCACCATTCTTAAAAACCATCCTTACCATTTAGGACATTAACCTTGTGGTAACGGGACAGCGGCCACTCAGCCCCGTGGCCGCGGGCGCGATTCCCGGCCCCGATGCACCTCTGGAAGCTTTCCAAGGGCGCGAAACTTGTTTACTGTATTTCTTGACAGGCGAAAGAAGTCTGAATTTGCAAGCGAGGCCCTCCCCCCAATGAAAAACCCGTACGACGTACTACGAATGAAAGAGCAGGAGTTGCTGCGGGTCCGCAAAGAGATGGAGGCCCTGCGGATCGCAGCGCGCCTGCTGGGCGCCGAGGATCCAAAGGCGGCAACGGGCGAAGATCGGCCGAGGCCGTCGAGAGTTGTCGAAATGCCGTAGAGTCCCTTTTCTCCGGGGTGACGCAGGGCGGACGGAAGCCAAAACCGTCCGCCTTTTTGTTGGTGGGTGTGGCACGGGGATTCCTATCCGCGTACAATTAAAAACTCGGCTTTATGCCGGATCTTCCTTATGCCTGACCTTCGCCGCGGTCTTATTATTGTGAATACCGGCCCCGGCAAGGGGAAGACCACCGCTGCGATGGGGACGGCGTTGCGGGCGGTTGGGCAGGGGATGCGCGTCCTGATGCTGCAATTTTTGAAGGGCTCGTGGCATTACGGCGAGCTCGACGCGGTCCAGGCTTTTGGCGGCAAGTTCATCATCAAGCAGATGGGACGCGGCTTCGTAAAAGTCGGCGCCGAAAAGCCGGATCCCGAAGACGTGCGCATGGTGGAAGAGGCTTGGGCCGAGGCCGAGAAAGCGATCCAGTCCGGCGAATGGGATTTGGTCGTGCTCGACGAAATCAATTACGCCATCGGCTACGGTATGCTGGACGCGGCGCGAGTGGCGGAGTTTCTGAAACAGAAGCCGGAGATGGTGCACGTCATCTTGACCGGAAGGAACGCGCATCCGGCCATTGTCGAGCTGGCCGATACGGTGACGGAAATGCGCCAGATCAAGCACGCTTACGAGAATGGCGTGATGGCGCAGAGAGGAATTGAATACTAGGATCGGGTGATCGGGCCATCGGGTGATCGGGTGATCTGAACCTGGCCGCCTCGGCTTGATCGAGTATTACAGCATCGGATGAATCGGGATTTAGATGGCCCGATGACCCGATCACCCGATGACCCGATCAGCTATGACTTGGTTCAAACGACAATCCGGTGAGTTGGATACTTCGGGCGAGAAGAAGGTACGCACCGAGGGTTTGTGGGTGAAGTGCGACAACTGCCGGCAGATCATCTGGAAGAAAGACCTCGAAGAGAACCTCAACGTCTGCCCGAAGTGCGGCAAACACTTTCGCATTGACGCGCGGGCGCGGCTGGCGCTGCTTCTCGACGGCAATCAGTACGAAGTTTTCGACGGCAATCTCAGCTCCAACGACCCACTGAAGTTTGTGGATCTGAAGGCGTACTCCTCGCGGCTGAAGCAGGCGAAGGCAGACACGGGCCTGAAAGACGCGATCATCAATGCCCAAGGCAAACTGAACGGACGCCCGGTGATCGTGGTCTCGATGGAATATTCGTTTATCGGCGGGAGCATGGGAGCGGTAGTGGGCGAGGCCATTACGCGGGCCATCGAAAAGGCGCTGGAAACGCGGACGCCGCTCGTCATCGTTTCGGCATCGGGTGGCGCGCGCATGATGGAAGGCCCAATCAGCCTGATGCAACTGGCGAAAATCGCCGCCGCGCTGGCGCGGCTGGACAATGCACGGGTCCCGTACATTTCGGTCCTGACCGATCCCACCACGGGGGGCGTGACCGCGTCGTTCGCCATGTTGGGCGATCTCAACATTGGCGAACCGGGCGCGCTGATTGGCTTCGCCGGGCCGCGCGTGATTGAGCAGACGATCCGGCAAAAGCTGCCGCCAGGATTTCAGCGATCGGAGTTTCTCCTGGAACACGGAATGCTCGATGCCGTGGTTCCGCGCAAGGAGATGAAGGCGTATATCGCGCGGGCGCTGGATTTTATGGTGCAAGCGGCGTAGAGGCGTTCGCGAGCACAAAACGCTGTTCGCTATTCGCTATTCGCCGTTCGCGAAAAACCGCAGGATCATCCTTTTCCCGCACGGGAGCATGTGGGAAGCGATTTGACCTCGATCCGCCGCCGTCCGATGAGAGTAAGTCGAATCCGCTGCCAGGACTTGCTACCCTAAATGCACTCGCAGTGACGAACCGCGAATAGCGAACGACGAACAGCAAACGACGACCCTTGTCCTACGAAACCGCAGTTGCGCAGATGTACGCGTTGGGTCACGAATTGGCGCAGACGCCGGCGCACAAGTTCGATCTGGCGCACATGCGCGTGCTGCTCGCGGCGTTGGGGCATCCGGAGAAGCGCTTTCCGTCGGTATTGGTCGCGGGCACCAACGGTAAGGGTTCGACGGCCGCCACGCTCGCCTCCATCCTCCAGGCTTCGGGGCTGAAGACGGGGCTCTATACTTCGCCGCATCTGGTCCGCATCAATGAGCGGATTCGCCTCAATGGCACGGCGATCGGCAGCGACGATTTCGCGGCGCTCCATGACGTGGTTGACCGGGCCGCCGTGCGGCTGGTGCGGGAAGGCGATCTGCCGTGGCACCCAAGTTTTTTTGAGACGCTGACCGCGATGACCTTCGAGCATTTCGCCCGTAGCCGCCCCGACATGGTTGTGCTTGAAGTCGGCATGGGCGGGCGCCTGGATGCGACCAACGTGGTTGAGCCCCTACTCAGCATCATCACCGATATTTCGCTCGATCACCAGAAGTATCTGGGCGAAACGGTCGGCGAGATTGCGCGCGAGAAGGCGGGAATCCTACGGCGTGGCGGGATTGCGATTACGCTGCCGCAATTACCCGGGGCCAACGACGCGATCGGAAATGCAATCTTGGATTTGGGGGCGCGCGCGGTGGATGCTGTGCCGTATGTGCCTTCCATCAGCGGTCAGTGGTCAGTGGCCAGTGGGCTGTGGCAACGGTATCCGCTGGAAGTTTGCGGCGAGACGATCATGGTCGAGTCGCCTTTGGTGGGGCGTCATCAGATGCGCAATCTGGGGCTGGCGATTGCGGCGGCGGTGGAACTGCGCAAGCAGGCCACTGATGAACACGGAATAAATCAGATCACGCCAGAGACGATCGCGCGAGGCATCCGCGAAACGCGTTGGCCGGGGCGCTTTCAGGTAGTGCCGGCCGAGGGAGACGATCCCGAATATGTGTTCGATGTCGCGCACAATCCGGCGGGAGCCTGGGCCTTGCGGGCGACGCTTTCCGACGCTTACCAGAATCCCGAAAAGAATGCGCTGGGAAACGGGCGCGAGATCACCATGGTGTTTGGCGTAATGCGAGACAAGGCGGTGAAGGAAATTACCGAAATTCTGTTTCCGATTGCCGGGCACGTGATCGTGACCCACGCCAACAATCCGCGCTCGGCGGGCCCGGAGGAGATCCGGCAGGCGGCGGCGCGTGTCGCCGCGGGCGTTGCTATCGAAGAGGCTGAGGATGTAGCCTCGGCTTTGGAGCGCGCGCGGAAAGTTGCCGGGGCGCGCGGCCTGATCGTGGTGACCGGATCGATTTACATCGTGGGAGAAGCGATGCGGATGCTCGGCGTACGCATCTAAGTAGCGATGCAGAGTTTCTAGTATGTATTGTCATTAGTATTTGTTGTCATCCTGAGCGAAGCGAAGGATCCCTGCATTTGCTCGCAGCGCCAGAATGCAGAGGTCCTTCGCTTCGCTCAGGATGACAGTTTGGTGAGTTGAGATTTGAAACCTTGAACAAGATCGCCACAACCGCGGAGTTGGAAAAAGAGCGGGCCGAACTGCGCTCGGAGACGGATGTCCCTGGCTGGTCTGAGCAGCCTGCAATTCATTCCTTTAAGCGCCACGGCTGGCCCAGCCGTCTGCGCTCCTATTTCATTCTTGACCCGCTGATCTGGGCCTACACGCTGATTTTAGGCACGATTTCTCTGCTCTGCTCGTTCTTCGACCGCGACGGACGCATCCAGCACGATCTTGCCCGCTTCTGGTCGTGGCTCATCATGAAGACGACCTTCTCGCCGGTAAGAATCACGGGCGCGAATGGCGAGATCGACCACTTCGACAACTCCAAGCCGCGCGTGTATGCGGTCACGCATGCATCGGCGCTCGACATTCCGATCCTCTACGTCTATTTGCCATTTCAATTTCGCATTGTTTTCAAGAGCGAACTGCTGGCGTATCCATTCGTCGGCTGGCATCTGAAGCGTTCGGGGCAAGTGTGCATCAATCAGCAGCGCCCGGCGGATTCCATTGGCTCCATCAAGTCGGCGCTGCGGAGCCTGCGCAGCGGCATGCCGCTGGTCATCTTTCCCGAAGGTGGCCGGACGCGAGATGGCGAGATACAACCTTTTCTTCCGGGCGCATTCTTTCTGGCGATCAAAGCGCAAGCCGATATCGTGCCCATCGCGCTCGTCGGCACCTTCGACCTGCTGCCCATGAACACCTACCACATCAAGTGCCAGCCGCTGGAGATGCGGGTTGGGGAAATCATTCCGACGGCGGGGTTGACGCTGCGCGACACGGAGGCAGTTTCAGCGAAGGTGAAGGCAGCAATTGAGACGCTGCGCTCCGCGCCTAGAAGCATGTAGGAACGGCCGCTGACAATATCCTCCCGCATCGGTCATAATCTCCTGTTCGCACAGGAGGTGCCATGAAGTCTCTCGCTCTCGTATTTTTATTTCTTGCCCTGAACTTTCTCGCCATGAATGCCAACGCTCAAACCGCCGCTCCCACCGCCGCCGAGGCCCAGGAGTTCATGAATAAAGCCGAGGCCAAGCTCGCCGACTTAAGCGTCAAAGTAAACCGCGCCTCCTGGGTGCAGGAAAATTTCATTACCGACGACACCGAAGCCATGGCGGCCGATGCGATTGACGAGAACACGGCCGTCACGACGGAGCTGGTGGAACAGGCCAAGCGTTTTGACGGCCTCGCGCTTTCGCCCGAGCTGGCGCGAAAGTTCATGCTGCTCAAGCTCTCGCTCACCGCGCCCGCGCCGAAAGATCCCGCGCTGCGCCGCGAAATGACCGAGATCGGCGTCTCGCTCGATGGCGACTACGGCAAAGGCAAATACTGCCGCAAGAACGGCGAATGCCTGGACATTACGGCGATCGAGAAGCTGATGTCTACAAGCCGCGATCCGGAAGAGCTCAAGGAAGTCTGGGCGGGATGGCACGCGATTGCGCCTCCGATGCGGCAGCGTTACGCGCGCTTCGTTGATCTCTCCAATCAGGGCGCGCGCGAAATTGGGTTCAAGGACACCGGCGTCCTGTGGCGCGCCGGTTACGACATGACGCCGGAAGAATTCTCCGCCGACCTCGAGCGCCTGTGGAACCAGGTGCGGCCGCTCTACGTTTCGCTGCACACGTTCGTACGCTGGAAGCTGGCGGAAAAATACGGCCCCAACGTCGTTCCGCCCGACGGCCCGATCCCCGCGCATCTGCTTGGCAATCCCTGGGCGCAGGAGTGGGAGAACATCTACGACCTGCTCGGAGTGCAGGAGGACAAAGGCGGCATCAATGTTACCGAACTTCTCCAGAAGAAAAATCTCGACGCGAAGGCGATGGTGAAGTACGGCGAAGGCTTCTACACTTCGATGGGCTTTGCGCCGCTGCCGGAGACTTTCTGGAAGCGGTCGCTGTTCATCAAGCCGGCCGACCGCGATGTCGTCTGCCACGCCAGCGCCTGGGATGTGGACAACCTCGACGATCTCCGCGTCAAGATGTGCATCCAGGTGCGCGGCGTGGACTTCGTCACTATTCACCACGAACTTGGGCACAACATGTACCAGCGGGCCTACAAAGATCAGCCCTTCATGTTTAAGAATGGCGCCAATGACGGCTTCCACGAGGCGATTGGCGACTCGATTGCGCTGGCCATCACGCCCGCATATCTGCATAAAGTCGGACTGCTGGAAAATGCGCCGCAAGACAGCAACGATATTCCGGAACTGCTGAAGCAGGCGCTCGAACGCGTCGCATTTCTTCCTTTTGGATTGATGATCGACCAGTGGCGCTGGAAAGTTTTTTCCGGCGAGATCGCGCCCGCGGATTACAACAAAGCATGGTGGGCGCTGCGGCTGAAGTATCAGGGCATCGCGCCTCCGATGCCGCGCAGCGAAGCCGATTTCGATCCGGGAGCGAAGTATCACGTTGCGGCCAACGTGCCCTACACGCGTTATTTTCTGGCGCACATTCTGGAGTTCCAGTTCTACCGCGCGCTGTGCCGCGAGTCCGGTTACACCGGCCCGCTCAACCGCTGCACCTTCTACGGATCGAAAGAAGCGGGAGCGAAGTTCAACAAGATGCTCGCAATGGGCCAGAGCAAACCGTGGCCCGACGCCCTCGAAGTCCTGACCGGCGGACGCCAGGTTGACGCCAGCGCGATCCTCGAATACTTCGCTCCGCTCAAGCAGTGGCTGGACGAGCAGAACAAGGGAAAGAAGGCGGGCTGGTAAGGGCTCAACGAGCTCAGCCGAAGACACCCAATTATTTACCCTTACGTTACTAACCAACTAGTATGGGGAGGGGTACCCCCCCTCCCCCCGGTCTTCTGGAATCATGGACTTAGGAAGAAATTCCCGCCAGGTCTTTGGGCTTAAAGGACTTAGAGGTAAAGTATTCCGGAATAAGGAGTTAAGTTGTCAAAGAGCGCTGAAAATGGGTTTGGGGCAGGTTTGCGGAGCGTCTGGGTGACTGACGCTCCGCAAATCTGCCCCAATCAGATCTCTATTTTCGCGGACAGTGGGGCTTAAGTCTGTGATGGTGGTCACAGATGATTTGTGATGAAAAAGTCAAAGGCCCCGCCCAAGCAGAGGTTGGACGGGCCACCGTCGTGAGTCAGAACGGGTAGGGTGGGCCAGCCCGCGCACGTCGTTCTTGAGTTTCGGCAAAAAAACGAAGGGGCGCACCCCTCCTTGAGTTCTCCGATTCGCGCCGGGGATGTGGTCTACCCGCAATTTGTAATTGGCAATTTAAGGATCGAACACCATTACGCCGTTAGAAAAAGTCGTGCTCAATATCTGAGAATCACTGCCGTCCCAGGTATCGGATGCGGCCGGTGAAGGTGCGCCCGTTGCCGTCCAGGAAAGTCGGGACCGGGTGCGTGGTCGGATCAATGACGCCGTTGGCCAGATAAGCATTGGCGTGGTTGGTGACGTTGTCGAAGCCTCCGCGCAGGGCCCAATAGCGCCCGAACAAGTGAATGCGTTTTTCGAATTGCAGATTTGCGGAAAAGTAAGAGGGAAGACGAAGACTCCCGAAACGATAGAGCGGAGAAATCTCCCCCTGGTCGGTGGTGGCATAGAAAGGCAGGCCGGTGCGGGCTTCGGCTGAATAGACCAGATCCACCTTGTGGATCATGGGCAGCTTGAAAAACGGCAGCACACCCCAACTAACCAAGCGGTTGGGCGTATCCCAGGGATAAGGACCGGGCAACTGCGGGCTCAGCAGGGGAATGTCCAAACTGAAATCGAATACCTGATTGGTGCGCGCGCGGGAGCGCGTATAGGCGCCGAAGATCTGGTAGTGCTGGCGAAAGCGGCGGCGCAAGCCGATCTGGAAGGCGTCATAGTGATCGTCGCGTCCATTGCCCAGGAGAAAGTTGCCGTCCACCGCGCCATTCAGCGTGTTGCAGGCGAAGCCATGCGCGCCGCGTTTCTCCAGAAACTCGGCTTTCAGAAAGATGGCAGCGGGCAGTTTTTTCTCCAGGCCAACACTCCAATTCAAGAACCGCGGCGCGGCGAGCGTATTCCGATTCACCGTGAATGTGGTCGGCACGGGCGCTGAGAGAATTCCGTTTACAAAAAAGTAATCTAGTCTTTTGCCCTCGAACGGTTGATGGATCAAGCCCAGACTGGTTGTGTCGTAGACGATGCCAACTCCCGCCGATAACTTGGTATTGCCTTCATCGTCGAAGATGTAAGTGCCCGCCAGCCGGGGCGAGAACAGCGGCGTCCGCACGATTTCATCCCAGTCAAAACGCACGCCCGGCTCAATGAGCAAACGATTGGTTACCAGCCAGCGATCTTCGGCGTAAGCGCTAGTTTCGAAGTTATGAATTGTGGAGTAGTCGCCGCCAGAAAACACCGAATACCGCACGCACGTCGTTGACGGCAGAGGAACCCCATTCGCATCGGTAGCACACGGTTGCGGCGGCGCATTCGCGAGCAGGAACGAAATTGGCTGCCGCAGGAACTGCGCGTCATAATTCAAACGGTCCAAGTCGGCACCAACTTTGATGTCGTGCCTTCCGTGCCACTCATGCGGCAGGAGGTAAAGATTCGCCAGGCCCTGCATTCTGCGGGCCAGCGTGTTCTCGTGCAAATAGTAGTTGCCCGCAGCCCCCTGCGTAGTCTCGATGTACGGGCCATTTCCGTGAGGAGTGAGCGCCACGCTGTACTGGTCCACACCGAATCCACTTTCGAGCAGCACCCCGCCGCGGAAATAGTATTGGTCTTTGAGCGACCCAATATAGGCAGTTTCGGCATCCGTGGGGGTGGTCGGCTGCGGCTGGAGAGCCGACAGTCCGGCGTATTGATCGTGGTAGTAATTCGACAGGAAGCTGGCCGTCACGATGTTGCGGGCGGTCAGGTTAGACTGCAACTTTGCCAGATTGTCCACGCGCCAGAGGTGGTCGGTATCGGAACCGGATGGCAGTTGCCGAATAATGGTGTTGTCGTATTCGCCATCGAGCGCGTCGATAAACCACATCTTCCCCTTGCGAATCGGCCCAGACATCGTATAAATGGGCGTCCATTCGCCGATCGAGATCCCTTTGACGCTCTGTAGCCCGGGAACGAAATCCGTCGAGGTAAACCGGAAGCGATCATCCCCCATGCGCGTGTTCAAACCGAGCACACCGCCGGAGCCCTTGCCAAACTCGGCCGATTCGCGGCCTGGTGTCACTTCTATGGAGCGGAATGACTCAACGCTGGTCCGTACTGCCAGCGCGCCGTTCGTCGGCTGGCCCACGTTGAAACCATCCAGCAAAACCAGCGTTTGATAGGTCTCAGCGCCCGCCACATGCGCCTGGCCAAAAGCATCGGGCGTGATTCCGGGGATGAATGCCAAGGCGTTGCGGTAATCGTGCGTTGCGGGGTAGGGAATATCAACAATCTCCGCGCCGCTGAGTTCCTCCCTGGTGGAGACCTGCGCCGGGTCTATGGCCAGCGAGGATTCCACCACGTTCACCACTTCCCGCACCTCTTGCTGATGGGAAAGAGTCACGTCCACATTAGCAGTGACGCCGACTTGTACATCGGGCTGAACCAGCGCGTAGTAACCGGTCTTCTCCACGCGCAGTTCGTAGGTTCCCCTGGACAAATTTGTAAATTCACAATGCCCTGCGAAATCGGTTTCCGAGCGCAGTGGCATGGCAGGCGGGGGCGCTTGCAACTGCACGCGAGCGGACATGACCGCCACTCCGTTTTCGTCCGTGACGGCGACCGCAAGCTGCTGCCCCGCGGCACGGTGCTCCGGAGAAACGCGCTCGGAAGCGGCGGCCTGCGAAAAAGACGAAAGCGTCTGTGCGCGAGACGGCATCACCCACGCCGCCGCCAGCGCCAACCCGAGTGCCCATTTCACGAATGCGCCCCACCCTTGCATGGTTCGAGTATGGAATCATTCGGGCCGCGGAGTCCACGAAAACATTTCGGCGATTTCGCCGCCTGGAGACATCTGTTCCTCCTCCGGTTCAATAAACAGACGATCTCCCCAGCTATCCCGATTCACGGCCTCAGCACAACATCGTCAATCAGCCGCGTAGACCCGACGTAGGCGGAGACGGCAACCACGGTGCTGTCGAGATCGAAGATAACCGGCATGATTACAGGCGATTCCGATGTTACGAGGCGGATATTGCATTCTCGCAAATTCCTAATCGCAGGCTGGGAATTTGTCGGAGTTGCACACCCTGGCCCCCAAGGCCGTCAACCGCGGGTTTTGTGTCCCGGCACGCGGCCGGAATGCGCCGGATCCAGGTGATAACCATTAGCTTTTAGCTGAAGGCCAAAAGCCAAGTGCGTCTTTCCGCGTTTACAAAACTTTACCGCGCTTGACCGACTCTTTACTCAATATTTTCGAAAATAGTGTTCTTATCAGCATAGATGTTCGGGCTGCCTCCCGAACCCTACGAGACCAAGCAGGTCAAAAGGAGCTTCCAATGAAATCGACACATATCCGTATTCTCACCATCGGCGCCGCTGTAATGCTGGCCGTGGCAGCCGCGATTGCTCAAGGCATGCACGGTCACGGTGGCCCCGGCGGCGACTTCCGCCACATGCTCAATCAACTCGATCTAACCAGCGCGCAACACGACCAAGTCAAGGCGATCTTTGAAAAAGAAAAGCCGGCCATGAAGCCACTGATGGAGCAGATGCGCCAGAACCACGAGGCCATGAAGGCGCTTGAGACGAGTGGCCCATTTGATGAAGCCAAGACGCGCGCCTTGGCCACGCAAAACTCGCAGACGATGGTCGAACTCCAGGTTGAGCATGCCCGCATCAAATCTCAAATCATGCAAATCCTGACCGCCGATCAAAAAGCCAAGCTGGCCCAGATCGAGGCCAATCGCGCGGCACGCTGGAGCAAGCACGCGCCACCTGCGCCGCCAGAGGACTAACTTTTCTCATTGACTCTCTGACTTTCTCCCATCCGGGTGAGGAACGGGACCTCCGTCCTCGCCCGGCTTTTTCATCGGCCCTTGCCCAACGACGCTCCGAAAATTCGCACCCGGCGCTGCTACAATTTCATCTACAAAGAATAATGGTGCCGAAGAACCTACGCCCCCTCGTTCCTTATCTGAAACGCTATCGCGGCGGTCTCGTCTGGGGCGGGATCTGCGTTTTACTCAATAACGGAATCTGGATACTCTTTCCGCAGGTGATCGGCCGTGCGGTGGACGCTCTGCGTCACGGCGTGACTCGCCAGAAACTTCTCACCTACGCGCTGCTCATTATCGCCATCGCGCTGGCCAAGGGCATCTTCCAGTTCCTGACGCGTTGGGTGGTCATCGGCATCTCCCGCGATATCGAGTTCGATCTGCGTAACGACTTGTTCGCGCACCTCGAGCGCCTGTCTTTCTCCTACTATCAGCGCAACCGCACTGGCGATATTATGGCGCGCGCCACCAACGACCTCAACGCTGTGCGGATGCTGCTCGGCCCCGCCATCATGTACTCGGCCAACACCATCGTCTTCACCGCCGGTGCGCTGGGCTTCATGCTCGCCATCAGCCCCAAGCTCACCCTCTACGCCTTTCTGCCGCTGCCCATCGCGAGCATCGCCATCCAGTATTTCGGACGCCGCATTCACGAGCGCTTCGAGCGCATTCAGGCCATGTTCTCCGACATCTCGGCCCGCGCCCAGGAAAATTTTTCTGGAGCCCGCGTCATTCGCGCCTATGTGCAGGAACAGGCCGAGATCGCCGCCTTCGAGGGCGCCAATCAGGAATACATCCGCCGCAGTCTCGGACTGGTCCGTCTGATGGGAATGCTCTGGCCCACGCTGGAACTTATGCTGGGCGCGGCGGTCGTCATCGTGCTGTGGCTCGGAGGACGAGAAGTCCTGCTAGGAAAGATCTCCGTCGGCAAGTTCGTTACTTTCAACACCTACATGATTCAACTCACTTGGCCGGTCATCGCTCTCGGATGGGTCGTCAACATCTTCCAACGCGGGACCGCGTCCATGGCGCGCATTGACGAAATTTTTTCCGAGCAGCCCGAGATCGCCAATGAGATCGGGTCATCGGGTGATCGGGCCATCGGGCCATCAGAAAACCATACCTTCCGATCACCCGATCTCCTCGGCGAAATCGAATTCTGCAATCTCAACTTCGCTTACAACGGAACATCCGTTCTCAAAGACATCAACCTGCGCATTCCCGCCGGCTCCAGCCTGGCCATCGTCGGCCCCACCGGCTCCGGCAAGACGACGCTGGTCAATCTGATCCCGCGCATCTATGACGCCGAGCCGGGTGCCGTCCTCATCGACGGCCGCCCCATCCGCCAGTTTCCTCTCGATGCCCTGCGCCGCAACATCGGATTCGTTCCCCAGGAAACATTTCTCTTCAGCGACACCATCCGCGAAAACATCGCCTTCGGCATAGCGCATGAAGATGGCGAGGCCGCGCTCGACGACATCAAAGCCGCCGCCGAAGCCGCCAACATTGCCAACGACATTGAAAGTTTCCCCGAAGGCTTCAGCACCACGGTCGGCGAACGTGGTATCACGCTCTCCGGAGGCCAGAAGCAGCGCACCGCCATTGCCCGCGCCCTGCTCCGCAGCCCGCGCATCCTCATCCTCGACGACGCGCTCTCCAGCGTGGATACCCACACTGAAGACAAAATCCTCAACCATCTCCGCGAAATCATGCGCGGACGCACTACCATCTTCATCTCTCATCGCGTGTCCACGGTGCGCAACGCCGACCGCATCGCCGTCCTCCACCAGGGACGCATCGTCGAGCTCGGCACCCACGACCAACTCATCGCCCGCAACGGTTATTACACCGACCTCTATAACAAGCAGTTATTGGAAGAGGAACTTGCCGAAGTTTAGCTTTTTTCAATTGTCATCCTGAGCGTAGCGAAGGACCTGCTTTTTATGAATTGTCATCCCGAACGAAGTGAGGGATCTGTAGTTCGCCGCAAAATACAGATCCCTCACTTCGTTCGGGATGACAGTTTTGAGAGTGTTGCCCGCACACCGCTCCGGACTCGAATGCCGCTCCGGTCCGCCAGCCGCCGACGCGGAATCAATGTAACTTTGGTACAAGGACTAACTAAACAGTTTCCCGCCGTACAACCCCCCGAAGAATAACTTGATCTGACATGCAGGAAACATTGATAATGCTTCCAGGTTCCCCACAATCCTTTTGCACCACGGAGTGACCATGCGACGTTCGTCCTCGGCCTGTCTGTTGTCATCCAGCTTTTCCACATCCAAACTCTCGACGCTCATCTTCTGCGTCCTGATCTTTTCCACTCTCGTCTTCGCCGCCGCGCCCGACCGCATCGCTGGCCCTGTCGTTGCTCAACAACTCGTCAAGCTTTCGGCGGGCGTTCCTCTGAAGGCTCAGCCGCAGTTCGACCAGGGCCGCGTCGATCCGTCACTCAAGCTCGGCTACATCACGCTGCTCACCGTGCCCTCGGCCAGCCAACAGAAGGCCATGGACCAGCTTCTGGCGCAACAACAGGATCCCCGCTCACCGCTCTATCACAAGTGGCTCACACCCGAGCAATATGCGGACCGCTTCGGTCTCAGCCCCAACGACATTCAGAAGCTCACCGCATGGCTCCAGTCACAGGGGTTTACCATTGTCCGGGTTGCGCGCGCCCGCAACTTTATCGTTTTCAGCGGGACCGCAGCCCAAGCTGAGAGCGCTTTCCAGACCGAGATTCACAACTTCGATGTCAACGGAGAGAAGCACTTCTCCAACACTACCGCGCCCTCGATTCCCGCCGCGCTCTCCGGCGTCGTGACCGGAATTCGCGGATTGAGCAATTTCCGTCCGAAATCGCAGGCCCGGCGCGGCGAGCCGGCCTACACGTTTGCCTACAAAGGGAATAATTATTTCTTTTTGGCTCCGGGCGACATTGCCGCCATCTACGACGTCGGCACCCTTCAAACCAGTTTGGACGGTACCGGGCAATCACTCGCCGTCATGGGCCAGACCGGGATTTACCAGAGCGACTTGACCAACTTCCGCCAAAACTTCGGCCTTTCGGCAATCAGCTGCACTACCACCACCGACATCATCACCGCCTGCGACACCTCCAACTTTAAGTACATCCTCGTGAACGGTAGCGCTGAGACCATCTATGACGATCCAAACGGCTACGACGATTTGCCCGAAGCCGACCTCGATCTCGAATGGTCTGGCGCTACTGCCCCCAAAGCCCAGGTCATCTTTGTCACTGCCACCGATTTCAACGGCGGTGGCGTCTGGGACTCTTGGTACTACGCGGTTGACAACACTGTCGCGCCCGTCATCACCATGAGCTATACGTCTCCCTGCGAACTCTTCAATGATGGGCATACAGGAACCGGCGAAGGAACCTTCACCTCCGATGAGGCGGAACTGCAAGCGGCCAACCTCTATGGCATCACTTTTTTGAACTCCGCGGGCGATACCGGTGCGGCCGAGTGCGACTACGGGGTTAACCTCGCAGAGAACGGATACGCGGTCGCCTATCCCGCCAGTAGCCAGTACGTCACCGGAGTTGGCGGCACGTCAATCCCTGCCATCAACCCTAACGAGTACAGCTCCTCATTCTGGAACTTATCCAACGGCAGCGGCGGCGCTTCCGCGAAAGGCTATATTACCGAGCAACCCTGGAACGACGCCGAGGAATTCGGCCTGCTCTGCACGCCCTCGAGTCCCTGCACCCTCAACGGAGTCGCCGGAGTCGATAGCTGGGCGAGTGCGCAAACAGCCCTCGGCATTTCTGCCGGCGGCGGTGGCGTCAGCAACTGTTTCACAATCGACGACAACGGCGTTTGTACAGATGGCTTCCCGCAACCCTCCTGGCAGTCTGGCATCAGCGCAAGCGCAATCAACCCCAGCGGTTTCGGCATGACGACGAGTACTCCGGCACGTTATTCACCCGACGTCTCCCTGTTGGCCTCTCCGAACTTCCCCGGCTATCTCATTTGCACGCAGGAGGCTGCGCTCGGTGGGACCGGCGCCGGCAGTGTTTGCGACTCCCCTAGCACGGGCATTTCGGATATGCTCAACGCCTGCTTCGCACAAACGGGGCCTTGCTCCATCTTTGGCGGCACCTCAGTTTCCACGCCAGTTTTTGCTGGCATGGTGACCCTGCTCAATCAGTATCTCAGAGCAACCGGGGGCCTCGGCAACATCAACTTGACTCTCTACAATCTCGCTGCGGCGAACTCCACCAACCACGCTTTCCATCCCGTCATTACCGGGACAAGCGGCTCTTATTCAAATGGCGCGTGGTGTACGGAAGGTACCCCCTCGGGAGTCAGCGGGGACCCGTGGCCATCTGCGCTACAGTGCCCCAGCTCTGGCGCGAATGCGGGCTTCCTGGGCTTCAATGCCTATGACGCTGACCCAACCACCAATTACAACCTGGTCACCGGCCTCGGCTCGGTGGATGCCTACAAACTCGCCGTCGCCTGGAACGCATCGAGGGCCACGCCCACCGTCACCATCGGAGCTTCTGCGAGCAGCATCGTATTTGGTCAGAGCTTAACGCTGACGGCAACGGTGACGTCTCCGACGACAGCGGTTGGGAAAGTGACCTTCTACGTTACCGGCGCTCCGAGTTCCCTCGGCACTGCATTTCTAAACAGCAGCGGTGTCGCCACCTTGTCGTTGTCATCCGCGAACGAATCCGTGGCCTCTCTTCCAATCAGTGCCGACAACATTAACGCTTACTACCCCGGCGACGCCAACAACACGTCAGCCGACACAACCGCCTCGCCCGCGCTCGTGAATGTCACGGCACCCAACTTCACCTTCGTTAGCAATGGCCCCTCTTCGCATACAGTTTTGGCGGGACAGACGACTCAGACGACTGTGCCTTATACCTTCCTCGCCACTCCAACCACTCCAGCCTCGTCGCCCGCATTCACCAGCACGGTGATTTTTAGTTGCAGCTTCTCTCCCACTGACCCGACCCTGACGAACAGCAGTTGCGTCTTCAATCCGCCGACGATTGCGGCAGACACGTCCAGCGCAACTACGGTTTCAATGACCATAACAACCGCAGGCCCGAACACCGGAACGGGCTCGCAATTGCGCCACCGAGCGGACAACCGCTCTCCGTGGCTCGCGCTGACGCTGCCTATCGCGGGCTTCGTGATGCTGGGACTCATGCGCGGGAAAGTCAGCCGAAGAGTATCGAAGCGTTCGGCGATCGCCCTCTTCTGTTTTTCGCTCGCGCTTTTCGGGTTCATGCTAGCTTGCGGCGGAAGCAGTTCGAAACCCATCACCGTCGCGGTCAGCGGCCCGGCGAGCATTTTCCCCAACAATTCCGGCTGGCCGAGTCAAACGGCTCAGTTTACCGCGACCCTCACCAACGACTCCTCCAACAAGGGAGTCACATGGACTGCATCCGAAGGTTCGATTGATGCTACTGGCCTGTTCACAGCTCCGACGGTATCCGGTTCGCTGACGTCCCCGGTAACCATCAAAGCAACCTCCGTGGCCCAGACGGACAAGTCAGGCACCGCTTCGATAGCCCTGTCACCGACAACTCTGCCGAACACATACACTGTCACCGTGACCGCAACCGAAGGCCCGACGGCGGTGAACTCAACTCCAGTAACGACGATGGTCGTGCAGTAGGGACAATGTTCTTGTGGTTGGCCGATTTGTAAGCTGGGGCGCGGACTGCTTCCGCGCCCCAATCCATTTCAACGCGACTTGTATGCTGTGCGACAATCGCGCCCTCTCCAGCCCCACCGCCATTCCCCCATTTGACATCGGCGACTATAATAAAACTAGAACCGGTCTCATAAATGGTTTTGGGAAGGGCACGGCTTCAGCCGTGCCACTACCGGCCAATAAAAATGCGGGCTTTAGCCCCTGAGGGATGCACAGTCTGATCGGAGAACCATTTATGAGACCAGTTCTAGCCTACAGCCAAACGTGGCCGTGACCGTATTTGGATCTAAGTTCTTTGAAATCTAGATTTTGCGCGACCTAATAAGTCGTAACTCCTTTGTTTTCAAGACCCAGCCCAACTCCGCCCCGAAAAAATGGCCACTAACTCCAATGTTGTCTAGATTTTACGGATAACCAGCCTGGAATCTATATTTTACAATGGGGTCGCGAGCTAACCCTATGATTCCAATAGACCGGGGGGGAGGGGGGTACCCCACTCTACTAGTTGGTCAATACCTTAAGAGTCAATAGGCAAAAGGCAACGCAAATCGCCCACAGAAATCTCGCTCGATCTGAGAACTGAGACCGGAGATGGTGGGCAGTGCAGGACTCGAACCTGCGACCTCCTGCTTGTAAGGCAGGCGCTCTAACCAACTGAGCTAACCGCCCGCTCGGCGGCGAATGCGAACGCGGCGCGGTCCCGCCGCTTCGCTAAAAAACTTTCGCAATACTTAGCTAGAGAATACTGGACGCTTCCCTTGCTGGTCAAACCAGTGCTGCTACACTTTCTGTGTGCGACAACTCATCGTCAACGCCGATGATTTAGGTCTGACCGCTGGAGTCAATCGGGCCATTGTGGAAACCCACTGCAGCGGCGTCGTTTCGTCGGCCACCTTGATGGCCAACGGCGCGCAGTTCGAGGACGCGGTGAAGGCGGCGCGCTCGGCCCCGAATCTTTCGGTGGGATGCCACGTGGTATTGGTGGATGGATCGCCGGTGTCGCCACCAGGCACGGTGGATACGTTGCTGGCGATCCGCTCGGCGGAGCCGGGAAGGTTCTACTCCAGTCTTTCGGCCTTCGCGGCGCGCGCCATGTTGGGAGGCTTCGATCCCGACGAACTGGTCGCGGAAATCACGGCGCAGATACGGAAAATTCAATCCACCGGTCTGGTGGTTACCCACCTCGATACGCACAAACACGCCCACATCTTTCCCACCGTGCTGGTCGCGCTGCTGCGGGCGGCGCGGATTTGCGGCGTGCGCGCCATCCGGAATCCCTTCGTTCCGCTAGAAGCGATGCCCGCACGGCGATTCAGAGGCCAGCGAAATCTCTGGAAGCGATATGGCCAGGTACGCGTGCTGCGCAGCTTCTCCGGTCAATTTCACGAGCGGACGAAGCGCGCCGGAGTGCTTACGCCCGACGGCACGATTGGAGTGATCGAAACCGGGTTGGGCGATAGTCATGGTAAGAGTTCCGGCTATAGCTCCCTGCTGCGCCAGGCGCTCGCCGGCCTGCCGGAGGGAACATGGGAGTTAGTCTGTCATCCGGGTTACAACGACGCCGACTTACGCGCGGCGCGCACGCGTTTGCTCGATTCTCGCGAGGAGGAACGGCGTCTGCTGATTTCGACGGAACTGCGGCAGTTTCTGGAGGAGCAGAAGATCCGGCTCATCGGTTATCGAGAGTTCGCGGAGAAGTTTGCGGTAGAATGCCCATGAGGGACGATGAGCGGGCGCCAAAGCGGTGCTTAATTCGTTACTAGCCAGCCAAAGTTGCATTATCGCGGTGCGCCAGAGGACGGTATCATCATTTGAATTGGATGCGAGGATAAGGCATGAACGGCCATCAAAGCGAACCTCGTCTTACCGTGGATCTGCCGGTGAGGATATGGGGAATGAACGCCGAGGGACGTCCCTTTTCCCAGCACGCTCGCGCTCAGAACATCAGTTCGGAGGGCGCGCTGCTCTCGGGCGTCGAGAGTGACCTGAAAGTCGGCGACATGATTGGAGTGCAATGCGAGGATAGGAAGACGCGCTGCACGGTGGTCTGGGTGGTGAACACCGGTCCCTCCAAGAAGAATCAAGTGGGAATAAAGTTGGTCGCCGAGCAGGAGTGTCCATGGAAAAACTATCTGTCGCTGGATGGCGCGACGGTGAAGATTTCGGACTCCAACCGGCGGCGCTATCACCGGCATAAGATATCGCTTCCCATCGAACTTCGCGACGAGCGCGTCAACGCGCCGATCCGCATCAATGCGACCGACGTGAGCGGCAATGGATGTTACGTCGAGAGCATGATGCCTTTGCCGCTCGGAACCGTGCTGCGGGTGGATTTCTGGCTGGAGTCGGAACACATCAATATCACGGCGGTGGTGCGAACGTGCGATCCCGGCGTGGGCAATGGAATCGAGTTCACCGGCATGCCCCAGAGCACCAAGGAACACATGCAGGCCTACCTGGACGCGATTGACCCGCCGAGGGGAGTCTCAGGGCTGAAGCCCGAGTAGATTTTTTCGCGCTATTCATTATTCATTGGACTATGGGGAGAATTACGGGGAAGGTTCCGCGTAGCGGGCGAGAACAATCGCTCGGATCAGTCCGCCCATGGTGAATTCGCGGGCCTCGATGGCAACTGGCAGTTGTAATTCCCGCAGTGTCGCCGAAGTCACGGGACCAATCGAAGCAAACCGGACATCTCTGAGTTCAACTGCCTTGAACTTGCCGAGCAGTTCGACAAAATTCCTCGCGCTGGATGAACTGGTAAAGGTCACGATGTGCGGGCGACGGGCCGCATTTTTCATGAGCAGTAGCGCGCGCAGACGCGCGCGGGATTTCTCAGGCGCCACGGTTTCGTAGGCTTCGATCACATCGACTTGAGCTCCGGCGGCGCGCAGCTCCTCAGGGATCACGTCGCGCGCGACTTTAGCCCGTATCAGCACGACGCGCTTGCCGTTCACCTTATCGCGCAGTCCCTTCACTACCGACTCGGCGACATACTCCTCGGGAACCATCTTGACCTTGAGGCCATGCTTGACGATCGCCTTCTTGGTTGCCGGGCCGATGGCAGCGGTCTGGAGATGCTTGAGATTCCGGCGCGGGATGCGAAGCTTCCGGAGACGCTCCCACATGGCTTCGACGCCGTTGACGCTGGTGAGTATGAGCCAGTCGTAACTCGCGATATTTTTCAGAGCATGGTCGAGCGGTTGGTACGATTGCGGTTTGCGGATCTCGATGAAGGGGATTTCGATGACCGACGCGCCCAAGCTGCGCAGGCTGGCGGAAAGGCTGTCGGCCTGATGGCGGGCGCGTCCCACGAGAATCCTGGTTCCGGCGAGAGGATGTTTTTCGTTGGGTTTCATGAATCAGGTGTCAGGTCTCAGGTGCTAGGTCTCTGGTGTCGGTACAAGGTTTCAATTCGTCTGAAACCTGACACCTAACACCTGCCTCCTAGTTTCCGTAGACTTCTTGAAGAATAACATCGCCGCCTCGGCGGAGAAGAGTTTCACCGACTTCTTCGCCCAGGCGGATGGGATCGTCGCCGTCGCTGGTTTCTCGCAGAACTTTGGTCCCATCGGGATGCGCCACGAGCGCCTGCAGCCGAATGCGTCCGTCGTTATTATTTACTTCATACTTCATTTCGGCGAAGGCACCAATGGGGACCTGGCATCCGCCGCCGAGTTTGTTGAGCAGAGCGCGTTCGCAGGTGGTGGTGGCGCGAGCGGCAGCGTCATCGAGAAAGGCAACGAGCGAGCGCGTTGCACTGTCGCCGTTGCGAATCTCGATTCCCAAGGCTCCTTGTCCGGCGGCGGGCGTCATCACTTCCGCAGGAACAATCTGACGAATCAACTGCGTTTTGCCCAGACGATTGAGGCCGGCGGCGGCCAGTATGATGGCATGGTAGTCGCCGGATTCGAGCTTGCGCAGGCGCGTATCCACATTGCCGCGGAGCGGATGAATCTGAAGATCGGGACGAAGCGCCTTCAACTGGGCCTGACGGCGCAGGCTGCTGGTGCCAACCTTGGCCTGTTGGGGCAACGCTTCGATGCTCGGGAAGTTCACGGAACAAAAAACGTCGCGCGGATTTTCGCGGGTGGTAATAGCGGCAATTTCGAAATCGCCGGCCAACGCGGTGGGCAAATCTTTTAAGCTGTGTACGGCGAGATCAACCCGGTTTTCGAGGAGGGCTTCTTCAATTTCCTTGGTGAACATGCCCTTGGTGCCGACCTTCGCGAGCGCGACATCGGTGATCTTGTCGCCGGTAGTCTTGATGATCTCCAGCTCTACGGTGTGGCCCTGGGCGCGCAGGAGATTGGAGATATGATGGGCCTGCCAAAGAGCGAGTTCGGAACCGCGGGAGCCGATGCGCAGGCGGGCCATCAGTTTTCCGCGTCCTTATCGGAACTCGGCCCACAGCCGGATTTCGAAGCGGCGTTCTTCTCGTTTTTGTTGCTGTCGCGCAGGTTGAAGAGGCGGCGCACCAGTTCGATGACGGTGGTGGATTCGGGATCGCGGGCAGCCGTTTTGAGGGTACTGATCGGGGTATGCATGATCTTGTTGACGATGCCGCGAGTCAGCGCCTCGACAGCGAGTTCCTGGTCGGTGGTCAAGGAACCGAGGCGGCCGCGCAGGCGATCGATTTCGGCCTGACGAATGGTTTCGAGATGGTCCTGCAAGCTGACGATGGTAGGGACGACGTCGAGGGTCTGCAGGCGGGCCTGAAATTTTTCGACCTCGTCGTTGACGATGGCCTCCGCCTTTTCCGCTTCCTTCTTGCGGTCGGCAACGTGGCTAATGACGGCTTGCTGCAGATCGTCAATGTCATACACGAAAATGCCATCGAGCTTGTTCAGCTCCGGATCGACGTCGCGAGGCACGGCGATATCAATGAAGAACATGGGCTTGTTGCGGCGCAGGGCCATGAGCTTTTCGCCGTGTTCTGGCTTGAAGATGAAGCGGGGCGAGCCGGTCGAGGTAATCACAATATCGGCGCGGTCGCAGGTATCGTAAATGCGGCCAAACTCGATGGCCTGTCCGTTAAATTTTTGCGCCAGCCGGATGGCGCGGTCGTAGGTGCGGTTGGCGACAAAGAGAGAGGTGGCGCCGTTCGAGAGCAGATGACGGGCCGCCAACTCACTCATCTTCCCGGCACCGACCAAGTAAACGCTCTTGCCATTCAGGCTGCCAAAAATTTTCTTGGCCAGTTCAACGGCCACCGAAGCGATCGAAACCGACGAAGATCCGACGGCGGTTTCGGTGCGGACGCGTTTGGCCACGGCAAAGGCGCGGGTGAGTAACTGGTCGAGCTGGGCGCGCACCGCGCCCACGGCGCGGGCGGTGGCGTAGGCTTCCTTGATCTGTCCCAGGATCTGGGGCTCGCCGACGACCATGGAGTCGAGGCTGGCGGCGACGCGAAAAACGTGGCGGATGACTTCCTCTTCGCGAAATTCGTAGAGATGACTTTCAAACTGGCTGAGATCGGCCTGAAAATAATCGCGCAGGAATTCGCGCAGGTCGCCCGAGCCGTTGTTCATGTTGGCGATAAATTCGACACGGTTGCAGGTGGAAACAATCATGCCCTCGGCCACGGCGGGATGTTCGACGAGTTTCTTGCAGGCCTCGGGCAAGCGCGATTCGGAAATGGCCAGACGCTCGCGCACCTCGACTGGCGCGGTTTTGTGATTGACGCCGATGAGCTGAAATTTCATGAGGCGACAAACCTGTGCATTGTGCTGACGTAATTGGCGAGTCCGGCCACGATGGCCGCGACAAAAGCCAGGCTGGCAAGCAGGGCGGCGCGGCGTCCGCGCCAACCGTGGGTCAGGCGCATATACACCATCAGCAGATAGACGACCCACATCAAAACAGAAAGCAAAATTTTGGGATCGAGAAAATAGATGCGGCCGTAAGTAGATTCGGCGACCACGAAACCTGCGAGCAAGCCCAGCGTCATGAAAGGAAAACCGAGCAGGAGAGAACGGCATCCGATGTCGTCAATGACCTGGAGAGCGGGCAGGCGCGAGAATAAACCACTTGAGCTCTTGGATTTCAGGGCGCGTTCTTGTATGAGGTAGAGGATACTGGCGCCAAAGCTGAGAAACAGCGCCGCGTATCCGGTGAAAATCATCAGGATATGCGCGGGCAGCCAGCCGTGCTTTACGGCGTCCGCCGTGAAGACGAGGGGTTGCTGACCGGTGGCGGCCACGAAGGTCAGCAGAAAAACCAAGGGAAAAACCACGATGCCGGGAGTGGTCGTCTTGTAGACCATATAGGCGAGCATGAAGACGACCATAATGAGGAAGGCCAGCAGCGATTCCGAGTTGTGGACCGAGGCCGAAGCGAGTTGGCCGGTTTGGACGACGGCTTCAGTGAGCGAGACGAGATGAAACACCATGCCGAGGTAGGAGGCATGGAGCGCAACTTTGCCGAGAATTTCGGAAGTGCGGGTGAGAGCGACCAGTGCATAAAGCAATCCCGCGGCGTAACAAACCAGCGCAACGCGCAGCCAGATCAGGGCCATCATTTTTGGGTGTTTCCTCAGGCTGGTGGATATCTTCCCACATCGCCCCAGCGATTATAGTTTGACAGGCGCAGGATGCGCGAGAAACGTGCGCTATCACAAATGTTTGTGACGCTGGTCACATGGAGGAGAGCGGGGAACCTGCCCCGGAAGCACGGGGAACGGCTGGCAAAAAGCAGTGGAGAAATGAGGATGTTACAACACGAATCGGCGCGACTTGCGGCCCCATCGCGCGCTGCAAAAGATGGCCACGCGGACCTTCAGGACAGAGCCTGGGGGATCAAGCCTGGCCTTGGCCGGCCGTTTTTGCTTTAGGCTGAGCGAAAGATGGGCTTGCCGCGGAAAAAACTTCCACGCAGTTTCTGCCATTGTTTTTGGCTTGGTAGAGCGCGGCATCGGCCTGGCCAAGGATCTCGGTCACCGTGCGTTCCGGACAAAGCGAAGTGACCGTGACACCCATGCTGATGGTGGCAGACGTTTCCCCAAAAAGCGTAGGGAAGGGATCTTTGCCAACCAGGGCACGAATCTCATCGGCGCGTCTCCGGCCGTTTGGCAAGTCACAGCCCGGCAGGATGAGAAGGAATTCCTCGCCGCCGTAGCGCCCCACGACATCATAGGGCCTCAAGCCCAACTTTAGTCTCCGCGCCACTTCTATCAGTACCTCGTCGCCGGCAGCGTGGCCGAAAGTATCGTTGACGCGTTTGAAGTTATCAATGTCAGCCAGGATGACGGTTGCAGGTTTGTTCTCCCGTTCACTGCGCGAAAATTCTCTTTGCAGGACCGAGAGTATTTCCGAGCGGTTGAGCAGGTTGGTTAGAAAATCGTGGGTGGCAGCGAACCGCAGGCGCTGCTGGAGTTCCAGTATTCTCTTGCCCGCTAGGATTCGGGCGCGGAGTTCCGAAGGATCCACTGGTTTGGCCAGGTAATCATCGGCCCCAGCCTCCATGGCCACGAGCAGGTCCTGCTTCCGGTTCTTGGCGGTGAGCATCACGGTGTAGGTGTACGCCCCATTTTTTCCAAGTTCTCGGATGCGGCGGCAGACATCGATGCCATCGAGGCCGGGAAGCAGCCAGTCGAGCAGGACCAGATTGGGCGGGTCGGGAGCTTCCAGCCGCTCGA
Organism: uncultured Acidobacteriaceae bacterium; assembly: GCA_963827765.1. Classification (GTDB taxonomy): domain Bacteria; phylum Acidobacteriota; class Terriglobia; order Terriglobales; family Acidobacteriaceae; genus Acidiflorens. The sequence continues at coordinate 948,048 of CAWHBX010000002.1, read as the reverse complement.
TTGCTTCCGTGCCGCTTCCGACCGCAACGTAGTCGAGGCACCACTCAGTCAAGTAGTTGCCAACCTCGTATCTTTCGATGACTGAGTCTTCCACCAACAGGATCTTCATGGTCTCACCCCGTATGGATGTTCACAGGCCGTGGCGGACTTCGCAAGATCACAAATGGGACAAACGAAAGGCCATGCACTTCCACGCTGGCGCGCAATCGCATTGCTGTGGCTGGTCATATCAGGTTTTTGCTGCGCAAAGTACGCTTGCTCAGTATGTCGATCGCCCGGGAAATAACGTGACGCGCATCGCCTACGTCCGCTCGGGAAGCCGATGGGAGCGTGTTGCGACCGGGAATCCGTCGCTTGCTCTTCGTTGATCGCCCCTTCCGGTTGTGAAACCTTAATGAGCTTGGACGGTATCCTTCAGAGTTTGGGTGGACGCGAAGCTCAGGCTGTCTCTTCTCCTGCTACAATCGCTAGCTTTATGATTCAAGGGAACTTCTTGTCCGACAGAAACGTACTTCTCCTGTGTTGTTAAAGACAGATCGGCGGCGGACGGCCGGTGCACGGCCTCTAAAAGGGCGTCTGATCTGGAAGAACTAACGATATCGCTAAAGCGATACCCTGATATGAATCCGGCATCGCTCAAGCGATGCCCCTTCAAAGCTAGATGCGCGAAACCTGAGTTTTCAGCAGCCCGCTTGGCATTCACACGCGTTCACGGAGTCTGGTTTTGGAAGAAGCCCAGGTTGTCGGATTGCTGGTCCGTCGCTCGGTTAGGGGAGATGCCGCGGCCTGGGAAGAGATCGTTCAGCGCTATTACCGGCGGATTTACAACATTTGTTACCGTTTTGACGGCGATGCCGACAACGCGCAGGACCTCACCCAGGAGGTCTTCATCAAGATGTATCGGACTCTCAATACATACGATGCGGGTAAGGGCGCGTTCATGACCTGGGTCACTACCATCACGCGCAATCTGCTGGTGGACCACTTTCGGAAAAGCAAGGGAGACCGGATGACGGATTCGCTGGATTCAGCGCCCTCCGAACATGAAGACGCGCAGCCGCTGAGCGAGCGGATCGCGGACCGAGGGCTGCTGCCGGACGCGCAGGTGCAAAGCCGGGAAACGCGGGAGATGGTGCATTCGGCGCTGCAAAAGCTGTCTCCGGAACTGCGCGAGGCGGTGATTTTAAGGGACCTGCAGGACATGGACTATCGGGAAATCGCAACCGCGCTGAGGGTCCCGGAGGGGACCGTCAAGTCGAGAATAAACCGGGGACGAGCGGAACTTGCGCGCCTCCTGCAACGTACCTATAGGCAGGTGATCTGATGTCGGACGAAATAAAATACGGGATTGAGTGCACCGAGTTTGAAGCGCTGCTCGGCGATGCTCTCGAAGGGCAGTTGAGCCCGGCGCGCCAACCGAGCTTCGAAGCCCATCGGCGCGACTGCGCGGTTTGCGGTCCGTTGTTCGCGGAGGCGCAGGCGGGGCGGCAGTGGCTGCGGACGCTCGGGCCGGTCGAGCCTCCGGCGCATCTGGTACACAACATTCTGGCAGCCACCAGTGGAGTCGTGAGCACGCGGCCGCTGGCGGCGACGGCTGGCTACGGAACGGCTCCGTTCGCGGAGCAGGCACGCGAGTGGTGGAACTCGTTCTCAGCGTCTTTCTTCAGACCAGTGTCAGCCTTTGTGCAGCAGCCGCGCTTTGTGATGTCGTTCGGGATGATCTTCTTCTCACTTTCGCTGATCCTGAACTTTGCCGGCGTCAAGCCCTCGGATGCCGCCAAGATCGACCTGCGGCCAGCGGCGTTGCGTCATGCCTCCAACGAAGCGCAAATCAAGGTTGTACATTACTACGACAATATTCGCTTCGTGTACGAGATTGAATCGAAGCTGCGCGAGCTGAAGCGGGCCAACCCTCCCGCCGAGCCCGGCGCCGAATACCAGAAAGAAGAAGAGAAAGAAAATCGTAGGAACAATACCAGTGAAAAACCAGAGCAGAAACAGGAGCGTAACTACTCTCAGGAATACAACCAGCCGGCATTGGCCGCGCTGGGGGATATTCCATCTAGAGCTGGTGCCATCAATGCTTTTCAGCTCGGTAGGCACAGCCCTCAGGGGCTGAAGCCCGCATTCTTTCAGGCCCTGAACGGCACCCTTCGGCTCCGCTCAGGGCAGGCTCTTGAAGCCGTGCCCTACCCAAAACCGAGTTATGAAGCCATCTCTAGTGTGACGGGGACCGCGAATCGGAGGTTTGTATGAACTGCGCCAATCATGCTGGTGCGTCGGCAGTGGCCTATTGCCGCACTTGCGGAAAGCCACTGTGCTCGAACTGCACCCGTCCCGTGCGGGGCGTGATCTACTGCGAGGATTGTTTGGGTTCAAAGATGGAGGGTGTGCCGGCGGGAACGGCGGGATTCGTTCCCGGCAGCTTCTCCCCGGCAGCGTCGGGGCAGATTCCGCCACCACCGCCTCCGGGAATTAGCAGTGGACCGAACCCGGCAGTGGCTGGGATTCTTGCCGGATTTTTCCCCTTCGGCGTGGGTGCCGTGTACAACGGGCAATACGCCAAAGGTCTGGCGCACCTGGGCATCTTTGGACTGCTGTGCGCCGGAATCAGCGCCAGCGATAGCGGGCAAAGCGAAGCGCTGGGAATTATCTGCGGCCTCGGCATGTCCTTTTTTTATGTCTACCAGATTATCGATGCGGTGCGCTCGGCGCGAGCCATTCAAGTAGGACAGCCCGCGCCGGACCCTTACGGTCTGGGAGCAACCTTTGGAGGCGGAGCAAAAATCGACACCAGTAAAATTCCGATGAGCGCGATCATGCTCATTTTGTTGGGCACGCTTTTCCTGCTCAACACCCTGGGCTTGACGGAATACGGACTGGATCGTTTCTGGCCGTTGATTTTGATCTTCGTCGGCGGTTGGATGTTCGCCCGCAACTGGGGAATGCTGGGTTCGCATGGTCAGGACTGTCAATGTGCGCGTTGCCGCACACGGCGGATGATAGGCCCCGGGCTGGCTTTCACAATGTGCCAATGTGCGCGTTGCCGAACGCGGCGGATTATGGGGCCGGTGATGGTTTTCACTATCGGCGTGCTGTTCTTGCTGCAGAACCTGGACGTGGGGAATCTTGGCTTTCACCGCACTTGGCCGGTGATTCTGCTGGTGGTTGGGGCTATCAAATTGCTGCAGGGAAGCGCTTCGGTGGAAGGACACATTCCGTTCACGGGGTTTGGCACTAACCGGCCAATTGCGGGAGGGCCGGTTCCTCCGGAGCCTCCGATCCCTCCCGTTCCGCCAACAAGTAATGAGGTGAACCATGGCTAGCCCAATGATGAATCCGAATCCTCCGCGCCCTCCGCACCGTTCCATCGCCGGGCCGGTTGTGCTGATCCTGATGGGAGTGCTGCTTTTGCTGGGGACGATGGGCGTTCTGCATATACACACCCTCGGGACGCTCTTCGCCCGCTATTGGCCTGCCCTGCTGATCCTGTGGGGAGTGCTTAAGTTGATCGAATATGAACAGGCCAAGCGCTCGGGCCAGCCGGCGCGCGGCATTGGGGTGGGTGGCGTTTTCCTGATGCTGTTCCTGATCGGGGCTGGACTGATTGCAACCCAGGTGGCACGCGTGGACTGGAAAGACATCGGTGACCACATCCAGATTGGCGATGAGAAAGGACTGGATGAAATCTTTGGCGGGTCCACGTTCGACTACAGTGATGAGCTGGAGCAGGAAATTCCGGTGGGCAGCACGCTGCACATCAGTGACGAGCGCGGCACGATTACGGTCAATGTGGCGAACGGCAAGAAGATGAAAATTTCGGTGCGCAAAAAAGTCCGCGCCGAGGAGCAGCAGGATGCCGAAAAGTACAACACGAAAACCAAGCCGCAGATCGCCGTCGCCGACAAGGTGGTCACGCTCGACGCCAACACCCAGGGCGCGGGCGACAAGTGCGTCACCACCGACATGGATATTTATGTGCCCGCCAATACCGCGCTGGTCATCACTTCGGGCCGAGGCGATGTGACCGTGGCGGGCATGTCCAGCAATGTCGAGGTCAACCACCATCGCGGCGAAGTCAACGTTAACGACCACACCGGAAACGTCACGCTGAACCTGGACGACAGTTCCGTGCGGCTGGGACATGTGAAGGGCGACGTGAACATTCACGGCAGCGCCAACGAAGTGGCCGTGGAAGATGTGGATGGCGCGCTGCATCTGGATGGGGAGTTTCAGGAAAGCGTACGGCTGGTGCGCGTCAGCAAGACGGTGAGTTTCCACTCGTCACGCACGGAAATGGAATTTTCGCGGCTGGATGGCCGGCTGGATCTCGACTCCGGCGATCTGCGCGCCGATTCGCTCGTCGGGCCGATGCGCCTGACCACGCGCTCGAAGGACATTGCGCTCGAAGGCTTGTCGGGCGATCTGCGGCTGGAAGACTCCAACGGAACGGTCGAGGTCGGGTTGCGCAAGCCGGGAAACATTCAGATTGATAACCGCAAGGGCGACGTGACGGTGACCATTCCGCCGAATACGGCGATCAAAGTCGAGGCGCGCACACACGAAGGAGAGATCGAGAGCGACTTCGACGAGATCAAAGTTGACAAGCGCGACGACGACCAATCGAGTGCCAGCGGCTCGATCGGAACGAATGGCCCGAAGCTGGCGATGAACTGCGAAAAAGGAACGATAGAAATCCGCAAAGGAACGGTAGCAGTAGCCGCGCCCGCTGCTCCGCCAATTCCACCAGCCGCGCCGGGGAAACCGGGTAAGCCAGCGAAAGCGCTGCCCCCTCCAAAGGCGGCGCCGGTTGAGAGTGAGAATTAGGGGGCGGCTGCTAAGCGACCCCAAATGGAAAAGGCCGCATTGCTGCGGCCTTCGCGTTACTGACAACTGGGTACGGGTAACGGGCGACTGACCCTACCTTCTTCCGCGTCCGCCGCCACCACCGCCGGAGTGGCCACCGCCGTGACCTCCCGGACCGTGGCCTCCTGGACCGCGTCCGCGCCGACGACGATTGCGGTCACGATCACCACCGCCGCTGGGACGGCCTTCGCGCCCGCCTTCCGGACGCGCAGCGCCCGCCTCGACTGACGCAACCACTCCATCCACGCGGTTGAAATTCGGCTCGTCATCCGCATCGAACTCGGCGCCGCCTTCGATCACCGCCGTGGGCGCGCCTTGCGGCATTGACGGTGTTAACGGCGCCGAATGCTCGGCTCCCGCTGGCTCGTTTGTTTCCGGAGGCGGAGCGCCACCCATTTTGGCGCGCTGCTCTTTCAAAATTGCCTTGCGCGACAGCTTGATGCGGTTGCCTTCGACGGCCAGAACTTTCACCAGCACCTGGTCGCCTTCTTTCAGTTCGTCGCGAACATCCTTGATGCGGTGCTCGGCGACTTCGCTGATGTGGAGCAGGCCGTCCAAGCCGGGCAGAATCTCGACAAACGCGCCGAAATCGGCCAAGCGGCTGACCTTGCCGAGATAAGTCTTTCCCACCTCGGCCGAAGCGGTCAGGTCGCGGATGATCTGCAGGGCCTTGTTGGCCGAGACTTCATCGTTCGAAGCGACGTTGACCTTGCCCGAATCTTCCACGTCGATCTTGACGCCGGTCTGCTCGATGATGCTGCGAATCATCTTGCCACCGGGCCCAATCACGTCGCGGATCTTGTCTACCGGAATTTGCAGGGTGTAGATACGAGGCGCGTAAGCCGAAACCTGCACGCGCGGCGCGGTCAGGACCTCGTCCATCTTTCCGAGAATGAAGAGCCGCCCACGCTGCGCCTGGGCCAGCGCCTCGCGCATGATCTGCGAAGTGATGCCCGCAACCTTAATATCCATTTGCAGCGCGGTGATGCCGTCTTTCGTTCCGGCAACCTTGAAATCCATGTCGCCGTAATGATCTTCCGCGCCGGCAATGTCGGTCAGGATGGCGTACTTTTCACCTTCTTTCACGAGGCCCATCGCCACGCCAGCCACGGGAGCTTTGAGCGGCACGCCCGCATCCATGAGTGAGAGCGAAGCGCCGCAAATCGTGGCCATCGAGGACGATCCGTTCGACTCGAGAATGTCGGAGACGACGCGCATGGCGTAAGGCCAGTTGTCTTCGGTGGGAAGGACGGCGGAAACGGCGCGCTCGGCGAGGGCTCCGTGGCCGATCTCGCGGCGTCCAGCGCCACGCATGAAGCCGACTTCTCCCACCGAGAACGGAGGGAAGTTATAGTGCAGCATGAAGCGCTTCTTGCCTTCTCCTTCAAAGCCTTCGAGACGCTGCATGTCGTCGCTGGTGCCGAGCGTGGTGGTGACCAACGCCTGGGTTTCACCGCGGGTGAAGACTGCGCTGCCGTGGGCGCGGGGGAGAACGCCGGCTTCGATCCAAATCTCGCGGATCTGGTCGAAGGCGCGTCCGTCGGGACGGCGTTTGTGGTCGATCACCTGGTCGCGGAAAATGCGCTCGCGCAGGATCTCGTAGTATTTCTTGACCTTCGCTTTGCCCGGTTCGTCGTCCTCGGGCAGAGCGGCGAGCAGTTCCTTCTCCAGCACCCGAACCAGTTCGTAGCTTTCGGATTTCGGATGCTTGGCGGTGTCGAGAGCATCGGCCAATCGAGCACCGATCTTCTTTTCCAGGGCCTTGAAATAAGCCTCGTCGAATTCCGGAGGCGTCACCTGGCGCTTGGGCTTGCCAACTTTGGCGCGCAGTTCTTCGATAGCGGCACAGATCTTTTTGATTTCGGTGTGGCCGAATTCGATGGCGTCAACGACCGTCTCTTCTTTTACTTCCTTCGCGCCGGATTCGATCATGCAAATGGCATCGGCGGTGCCGACAACCATGATGTTGAGCACGCCGTCGCGCATTTCAGAGTAGGTGGGATTGGCGATGAAGCGGCCTTCGATCATGCCAACACGCACCGCGCCGATGGGGCCGAGAAATGGAATATCGGAAATGGTCAGAGCGGCGGAAGCGGCGTTGATGCCGCAAACATCGGGATCATTTTCCGTGTCGGCGGAGAGGACAAGGGCGATGATCTGGGTCTCGCACTTGAAACCGTCAGCGAACATGGGACGAACGGGGCGATCAATCTGGCGGCAGGTGAGCGTTTCGCGCTCGCTCATGCGGCCTTCGCGCTTGATGAAACCGCCGGGAATGCGTCCGCCGGCGTAGGTGTATTCGCGGTAGTCCACGGTGAGAGGAAAGAAGTCGATGCCCTCGCGGGGCTCGGGATTGGCGGTAGCGGTGGCGAGCACAACGTTGTCGCCGAAGCGCACCAAGACCGCGCCGTGGGCCTGCTTGGCAAGTTTTCCGGTTTCGAAGGAGAGTTGTTTTCCGCCCGCGATTGCGACGGAAATTTTTGTAGCTTCAGGCTTCATAGATCATCCTTTTTATAGATATGGTATGGGCAGAAGGGCATGCGCGGGGATACGGAGTCCGCTTGGATAGGCACGTGCCAGGCCGCGGTTGGGAACGCACATTGCAAAGGCTCTCGGAGTTTGGGACCAGCCCCACACGGGGCCGGTCGCGCTGTTATTTGCGGATGCCGAGCTTGGAAATAACGGTTTTGTACCGTTCCGAGTCGTACTTCTTCAGGTAGTCGAGCAGACCACGACGCCGGCTCACCATCATGAGAAGTCCGCGGCGAGAGCCGTGGTCTTTCTGGTGCGTTTTGAAGTGTTCCGTCAACTGACCAATGCGTTCGCTTAACAACGCGATCTGAACTTCGGGACTGCCGGTATCGGTCGGGTGCGTGCGATACGTGTCAACGACGGATTGCTTTTGCTCTCTGGCTAACACTAACCTGTTGCACTCCTGTCTCTTCTCATTTTCGTAACGCTTTTGAGAATAACACAGCTCAGTGCAAACTCGCCAGTGGCAGTTCTCAGTTCTCAGTGGACCGTGGACGATTCTGGGTTTTTCTGAGAACTGGGAACTGAGAACTGAGAACTCGAATCGAGGTTATACTAGAACCAACACTCGAAACAAACGAGAGATTGCGGCATCGTCTTGGTTTATTCCAGTGGTTTGATCTAGTAGTTTGTTCACGGGACAAAAGCTGGGCCAACTCTACAAACGCCGCGTGTAGCCGGCCATTATAATGACCATATAAATACGGGGGTTTTGTATGCCACGAGGCCGATCGACTTTTTCCAAACGCCAAAAAGAACAAGCGCGCCAACAGAAACAGCGGGACAAGAACGAGCGCAAGACGCAGCGCAAGCAGGAAAAACCGGAAGGCGGCGTGGTGGACGAGATCCAGGAAATGCGTGAGATGCGCGAGCATGCCGAAGCGCAAGCCGCGCTGTTCCGCATCGGCGCCGACGAAGAAGAACCCAGCTCCACCGAGATTGCCGTCCCGCACAGCGCCAAGGACGATCGCTAAACGCCAATCTAAATGGAGTGCCGGGCGTCCCCGCCCGGCCGCTGAAACTTGGACCCTTCGACTTCGCTCAGGGCAGGCTCGCGAGACGCCCGTCGCTCCATTATTAATTGCTAAACGAAAACCTCACCCGGCAAGCGAGTCAGCGTTCGCGATGCCAGGGTGTTTTGAATGAACCGCTTGGGCAGTTCGTTGAACGAGGCCGAGACATTCACCTGCTTGCGTTCGATGCGCAGCTTCAGCGTGCGCTCGATATTGCGCAGGTCCAGAACCTCCGCGCCTGTGACCAGGGTGGAGGCGCGGCCTTGCAATCCGGCCCGCCCGGTGCGCCCGACGCGGTGAATGAAATCTTCCGCCATCTTCGGAATGTCGTAGTTGATGACGTGGGCCACGTCATCCACGTGCAAGCCGCGCGATGCGACATCGGTCGCGACCAGCACCTGATAGCGTCCTTCCTGAAATCCGCTCAAGGCGGCGTTGCGCTGGGACTGCGTGCGATCGCCATGGATCTGGGCGGCCGAGAAGCCGTCGCGCTCGAGTTCCTTGGCCAGCCTTTGCGTGCCGCGTTTCGTGCGCGTGAAGATCAGGGTCTGCCCCTTCTCCTCGTACAGCAACTGACGGAGCACATCCAGTTTTTCGGACGGTCGCACCTCGTATGCTTCCAACGCCACGCTTTCCGCGGGCTTGAGGACGGAGCCCAGCGCGATCCGCACCGGCTCGCGCATGTAGTCGTTGACCAGCCCGGCCACCGATTGTTCCAGCGTGGCGGAGTAACAGAGCGTCTGCCGGCGCTCGGGCAGAACTTGCAAGATGCGCCGGATGGACGGAAGAAAGCCCATATCCAACATGCGGTCGGCTTCGTCGAGGACGAGTATCTTGACGTGGCGCAGGTCGGCGAACTTGCGGGTGATGAAATCCTGCAAGCGTCCCGGAGTTGCGATGACAAACTCGCAGCCGGAGCGAAGACTGTTGATCTGCGCCTTCTCGGCCACGCCGCCGATGACCAGCGCCGCCTTGGGCATATTTTTGTCGCGCAGTTGTTCATACTGCTCGTGAACTTGCATGGCCAATTCGCGTGTGGGCAAGAGGACCAGTGCGCTGACGTTCTTGGATGGTGTGGCGCGCAGCATCTCGATAATCGGAATCAGGAACGCGAGAGTTTTGCCGGTGCCGGTTTGGGCGGTGCCAATCACGTCCTTGCCTTCAAGGGCAGGAGAAATGGCGCGAGCCTGGATGGGTGTGAGGGTAATGAATTGAGCTGCCGCCAACTTCTGCTGCAAGGCAGCAGACAGGGGCAGTTCTGTAAACGTTGTCATTCGATTGTGTTCTTTCTGGAGGGGCTTAACGTAAATTTCTCAGACTGGTACTCATAAACTAGTGTCGAGAGTTCGCATGCCGCTCTAATTGAAATTGGCGCTGGAACCAAACGGCGGGCAGGAAATGGCGGAAATGTATCGGATCCAACAGGATCCCCGCGTGACGAGCAAACCGTAGCAAAAGCGTTAACGTCAGTATAGCAGAAGAAAGGGCAGCGTGCGGTTACGTTGGTGCCAGGTTGCCGCAGAAGAAAATATCTTACCCAAACGTGGAGAAACGGGCCCCTCGCCCGTCCCTCCGGCAAGTTCACAATTCATTTGCAACCAGAATCGACACTCTGCCGAACCTGCGAGTCAACCTGTTTGCTCGAAGCTCGCGGCTCGAAGCCCGCAGCCCAGCCGCACTGCTTCCACCGCATGTTTATAATCAAAGTTTCCCCCGCTGTCCGCGGGCAATCTCAAGTCACAGCGCAAGAACTAAGGACACTCATTGGCACTCGACGAGAACATCTACGAAATCCGGCGCGAGAAGCTGAAAAAGATTGAAGCTCTCGGGCATCCCGCCTATCCGCGAAAGTTCAACTACAGCCACACCGTGGCCCAGATTCTGGCCGAGTACGGCGGCCAGACCGCGGAGGAGCTGGAATCTCCGCGCGTCTCCGTGCGGGTCGCGGGACGCATCATGGCCATACGCCTCATGGGCAAGGCCGGCTTCGCGCACTTGCAGCAGGACGGCCAGCGCCTCCAGATCTATGTCAAAAAAGACGCCATCGGCGATGCCGGATACGAACTTTGGAAGCTGCTCGACCTCGGCGATCACATCGGGATCCGCGGATATTTGTTTCGCACCCGCACGGGCGAGCTCAGCATTCATGCCGAGGAACTGACTTTTCTATCGAAGGACCTGCTGCCCCTGCCGGAAAAATTCCACGGCCTCACCGACGTGGAATTGCGCTACCGCCAACGCTATCTCGATCTGGTGATGAATCCAGAAGTGCGCGAAGTGTTTCTCAAGCGCAGCAAGCTGGTGCAATCCTTGCGCCGCTATTTCGATGGGCAAGCATTCATGGAAGTCGAGACGCCGATGATGCATCCCATCGCCGGCGGGGCCGTGGCGCGTCCCTTCAAGACCCATCACAACACGCTCGATATGGATCTTTTCCTCCGCATCGCGCCCGAACTTTATTTGAAACGGCTGACGGTCGGCGGATTCGATCGCGTCTACGAAATCAACCGCAACTTCCGTAACGAGGGTTTGGGTTGGAGATGGAATCCCGAGTTCACCATGCTCGAAGCCTATCAGGCGTACACCGATTATCTCGGCATTCTCGACACCACGCAGGCCGCCATTGAGCAAGCCGTAAAAGATGTAACCGGCGGAATGAAAACGAAGTGGGGCGAGCACGAGATTGATTGGTCGCACGCGAACTGGCGGCGCATGACGATGCGCGAGGCCATCCTCCACTTCTGGCCGGGGAACGCGGGGGCCAAACCGGAGCGCAGCGACTTCGCCGACCACGCGTCGGTCGAGGCGCTGGTCGAGCGCGTGCGCGCCGCCGGAATCAATTTGCAATACGATGCGGAGGAGCCAGCAGGCAAGACCATTGCAAATCTGTTCGAGGCGGTCGCCGAAGAACATCTGATGCAGCCGACCATCATCTACGAATTCCCCACCGCGGTCTCGCCCCTCTCCAAACAAAAACCGGACGAGCCCGACTGGACCGAACGCTTCGAAATCTTCGCTGGGAAGATGGAGATCGCCAACGGCTTCAGCGAACTCAACGATCCCGAAGATCAGCGCCAACGGTTCGAGGCGCAACTCAAAGAACGCGAGCGCGGCGACGAAGAAGCCCACCAGATGGATCTTTCTTATATCCACGCGCTCAGTTATGGCATGCCTCCGGCGGGAGGGGTTGGATTGGGAGTGGATCGCCTCGCGATGCTGTTCACCGACTCGCACACGATCCGGGATGTGATTCTGTTTCCCTTGCTGCGCCCGGAAAAACATGAGACTGCGGAGGACGCAGGGGGATCAGAGTAAGACTAGACGGGGTTTCTGTCGGTCCGCGAAACTTGTGTTCCTGGCGCTGTTTTCCAGTACCTAAACAATCACTTGAATCCGTGCCGCGCCGCGATCATGCTGGCCTTAGTTTGAGATTGATCATGGGCAGCGCTGCTCGTAACGTCACTGCGCACGTTGGGTCGGGCAGCGCTTTGCTCTTGTGCAGTTCGTTCGTGTGGGGACGAGCGTCTCGCCCGTCCAGACTAGCGAAACGCCCGTCTCTTCACAGTGGAACTTATCACGCGGTCACGGTACTACCGTTGATCGAGCAGGTGGATGGTTTCAAGGATCGTATTCCCCACAATTTCCAAACTGCGCGGACTTAGTTTGTCCATGGTGTCTTGCGCCGTGTGGTGGAACACGTTGTTGTAGCCGTAATCCAGGTCAATGACGTCGGCGCTGGGCACGCCCCGTTTGACGAAAGGCAGATGATCGTCTTCGATCGGGCCCTCGCGGGCGTAGAAGTGCGACTGGTAGCCTCCGCGCTCGGCGGCGGCGTGGATCAGATCGAGCAGCCAAGGCGTGCTGTTGGCGTCGCGGTCAATGTTGAGGTCGGCATCGCCGATCATGTCCATGACCATCAGCGCTTTGATCTTTTTTAGCGTGCCGTCCTTCTCCCACTTTTCGGCCAGATGGCGCGTGCCGTAAAGGCTGTCGGAGTCGGACCATGTTTTGACCGCTTCTTCGCCGTCAGTCCAGACCAGCCAAACGCTGTAGCCATCGCGCTTTTTGTCGCGCAACTGATTGGCGAATTCGAGTAGAATCGCGGTCGAAGATCCGCCGTCGTTGGCGCCGACGTATCCCGTATTGCGTAGCGGGTAGTTGGTGTCGTAGTGGCCGAGAATAACAATGATGCCGTCTTTTACGCCGGGAAATTTCGCAATGATGTTGCGTACGGGAAATTTTCCTTCCACCGTGTCGGCGGTAAAGGCGTCGTCTTCCACCCGATCGCCTTTCAGGTGGTCGAGAATATAGCGTTCCAGCTTCTTGTGGTTCTCGCTCCCCATGTAGCGCGGGCCAAAGGCGGTGACATCACGCGTGTACTCGAAGGCGCGTTTGGAATCGATGTGCGGAAGCGGCGCGGAGTCCGGGACAACAGCGATGGCCGCAGCAGGCGTCACTGCGGGAGCTTCCGATTGTGTGGCGGAACTGGCGTCGGCGGAGTTCCCTTTGCCGCAGGCTACCGTCGTCGCCATAGCGATGACAATGATCGCCAGCGCCAGGCAAATCTTTAACCACAAAGTACACGAAGCTCCACCAATGCTCTTCGCCAAATTGTCCTCGGTGCTCCTTTGTGCTTTCATGTTCTTCCCTGTGGTCCTCTGTGTTTAAGAGTTTTTCTTCTCCGCGCGTTTTCTGCGCTGATTGGGATGCACCATCCAGGCGATGGCGATGCTGAGCACATACAAAGCCACCATGGGCGCGGCGAAGATGCACATATTCAGGATATCGGGAGTAGGCGTGATGATGGCCGCGACTATAAAGATGGCCAGAATGGAATAGCGGATATTGCGCCACATCCAGCCCGCGCTCACGATGCCCATGAGCGCCAGAAAAAATACCAGAATCGGCATTTCGAAAACCACGCCCAGGCCGACGATGATGGTCAGAAATAGAGAGCTGTATTCGGTCAGCGTGACCATCGGCTGGAAATCTTTGCCGTACCCGATCAGGAACACCAGCGCCTGTGGCAGCACCACCTTGTAGCCGAAGTATCCGCCGGAGAGGAACAGGGCGATAGTCGAGGCCATGAATGGCATTACATAGCGCTTCTCATTGCGGTAGAGACCGGGCGAAATGAAGCACCAGATCTGGTAGAGCACGAAAGGCGAGGCGACGAACAAGCCGGCCATGCCTGCCACTTTCAGATACAGATTGAAAGGATCGATGGGATTGATATAAACCAATTTTGCCGAGAGGCCATTGTGTTCGAGCGCCTCCATGATCGGACGCTGTATGATTCCGAAGATCTTCCCCGCATATCCCCAACAGGTAAAGAAGCCAACCACGATGGCGATGATCGAATAAACCAGCCGTTTGCGCAGTTCCTCGAGATGGTCGAGGAAACCCATGGTGGGCATTTGCTCTTTGTTCTTATCCTTGGTGGAATCGTCCACGGGTGAGGGGGCGGCCGTTTCAGGCATCGGGCGCTGCTTTCGTAGCGGGGTAAGGTTCGGGAACGGACGTGGTTTCGGCGGGGGTGCTCGCTTCCGGTGCAACGCTTTCCGCAGCTTCCGGCTTTTCCGCGGACGGCGGATTGAAGATGCGGTTGGCCAGCGATCCCAGCGGCGCCTGCAGCGGCGGCAGGATCTGCTGCCGCTGGCTGTGGCTGGCGTTACTACTGCTGGCGTTATTACTGCTATCGAGCGAATTGATTTCCGACTCGATCTGCGACCGGAATTCGTTCGAGGCGCGCCGGAACTCGTTCAGGAAGCGCCCGACCTGGCGTCCGATCTCCGGCATTTTCTTGGGGCCGAAAAGAATCAGTACCAGAAGAAACAGGAAGATCATCTCGCCCGAGAAGCCAAAATTCATAGCTTTATCATAATGCGAGACAGGCAATACCGGCCACTGGCGAGTTGCGGTGGGCGTGAGAAAGGCGCGTCTCCAAACCGCGCCCTTCTCCAATCCGCTTCTTGCAATTAGCTCCAGTTACTTAAACGTATAGCCGATCGAGGCGCCGACGCGGGTGGTGTGGTTCGAACTGAAGTCCGTGTTGTTGTTGATCCAGTAAAAGCGCGCCTCGGGGCGAATGAAAAAACCGCCGTGGGGATAAAGCTTGATGCCGCCGCCGATATCTACGTCGAAGTGGTTGCTCGATGAAATCAGTTGACTACCACCGCACGAGGACGCACCACTGAAGGTACATGTGGAGTAATGGGTGTCCAGCGCACCGATGCCGCCGACAAGCTCAAGGTATGCATGGCGGACGATCTTGGGCGAGTACACGGCGTTGAAGTTGTAGAACACGGGGCGATAGTTGATGCCCGAATAGCCGCCGCAGACGGTTTCTGGACAACTGGCTTGGCCTCCTCTCCAGAACACTTCGGCCCCGAAGCCCATGTTGTGCCAGAAGAGTACATCGCCACTAAGGCCAGGAAAGACGCCGCCTTTAAGCGACGGGACGCTTTCAAAACCGCCCACAAAACTGGCTTCCGGGGCTACCGTCGTGCTAAGGCCGAACCCAATGTCGAGCTTCTGGGCCTGCGCGAAATTCGAGAACGCCGCCACGGCAGCGCATGCGAACACCATGAGGATGGCAATACGTAATGTCTGTTTCAAGCGAAACCTCCAGTGCGGGATTGTGTTTAACATAATTGGATGCCAACTGAGAATATTACGCTGCCGGGACGGAAGAATATTTATAAAAAATTACCCCGCCCCAAAGGCCATGAACTGCCGGAGTTAAGAGCAAGCTAACAGCAAGCGATGAGACTTGGGGAACAATACACGAGCGACACCTTTCATAAATTGTCATCCCGAGCGAAGCGAGGGATCTGTAGTTCGCCGCAAAATGCAGATCCCTCGCTTCGCTCGGGATGACAAAATCTGGCGAATTGAGATTTGAAGAGCGGCGGCTTATTTGTGACTCATCACGCGGTCACGGCCCTGATAAGCCAGCAGGATGCGCAGGTCGCGAAGATTGTTTTCCGTGGGTCCGGTGACGATGGCGTCGCCGAGCGCGTCAAAAAGAGGATAAGCATTGAAGCCGGAGAGCGCCTGCCGCAGGATACAGCCCTCGTCTCGGAAACCACGAGACGTGGGGCAGACTCTACCGGCACGATCAATAGTGCTGCCATCGGCTACGGCGCCCGCGGCGGGACTGTTGCCGTCAATGCCATCGGTGCCGGCACTCAGCACGGTAATGTCGTCTCCCGATATTGCCTCGGCGCAGGCGAGGGCGAACTGCTGATTGCGTCCACCGATGCCGCCATTGCGTACGCTCACCGTCACCTCGCCGCCTGAGATCAAACAAACGCGCGCCCCGTTGCGGCGCAGTTCGCGCACACGATTGACCAGGTACGCGGCGGCTTTGTCGTAGGGCCAGTCGTCGCAGGAGTTATCAACTTCGACGGCGAAACCGGCGCGCGTGGCGGCTGCGGCCGCTTCATCAATGGCCACGCGATTCGAGAGCACCGTCCACCAGCGCGCGCGCACGAACGCCGGGTCGTCCGATTTGGGTGTCTCTTCGAGCGCGTGATGGCGGAAGAGATCGGCAACCGAGTTGGGAAATTGATCGGCGAGGTTGTATTTCGCAGCGACCCGCTCGCAGTCGTGGATGGAAGTGGAATCGGGCATGGTGGGGCCGGAGGCAAGCGCGTCGGGTGTATCGGCGGGCACGTCGGAAACAAGAATCGAAACCTGCTGTGCGGGATAGGCTGCCAGGGCGAGGCGTCCGCCCTTGACGGCAGAAAGATGTTTGCGAATGGCGTTGATCTCGGCGATGGGCGCGCCCGAGTGCACGAGCGCGCCGTAGGTGGCGGCGAGATCGGGCAAAGAGATTTCGTCGTCTTGCAAAGTCACGACCGGCTTCTCCACTATGGACGAGCCCCCACCGGAAATCATAAAAATTACGAGCGAAGCGGAGTCGAGCGCGGCGAGTGATTTAAGAATGGCCCCGGCGGCGCGGATGGATTCGGCGGTGGGCGTGGGATGTCCGCCGCGAAAGTAGCGGAAACCGCGCACTTGATTCGCGGGTTCGACCGATGATGCGACGATGCCTTCGAGGTCGCCGCCTACTTGGGCTTCGAGAGCAACGGCCATGGTGTGCGCCGCCTTCCCGATGGAGACGACGAAGACGCGCTGGTAGGAATCCAGATCGTGCAGGTCGTCGCCGATGCGCAGCACCCGCCGCTCGCAGCGTACGTTGCGGGCGAATGCGCTTTCGATGGAGGCATTGCCGAGCGCTGCGGCAAATATTTCGCGCGCCGTCTCGCGCATGAGGCGGAATTGCAGGTCGCGCTCCGTACAGACATCGGGCATGGGGGGGATTATAGATAAACTAGGATCGCGATCGCATGAATATTACTGTGGTCTATCCACGATTGCCGGTGGAGAGCCGGGCGTCCCCGCCCGGCGGAACTCTTTGACTGCGCTCAGGGCAGGCTCGCGAGACGCCTATCCCTCCACAGACAACTGAAAACTGATAGCTGATCCCCGCGTCTTACGGTTTCACAATCTTCGCAGTGGCTTCCCCACAACCGGCCGGCGCGACCTGCGGTTTGGCGAGCGTTCCGCTGAGCATCCAGGATTGCCCGTTGCCATTCGTCAAACTAAAATCCAAACCGCTAGCTGGGGATGCGGTCCCGCCGATCCGGTAAATGCCGTCGCGCGATTCCAGCCGCCCTGAAGATAGCTCCCAGGCGCCTTTTTTCAAGCGCAGTTCTCCCGCGAACCGGTGTACCGGCAGAGGCCCCGACGAGCCCGGAATTGTAATGTGAGGCAGGCTCCCGTTCCGCATCGTGAACTTCAACTGGCCATCGGAGTGCGCCAGTAAATCGCGAATGCTGTCTCCGGATCCATCCAGCGCCAAACTCCCGTCGGCCGTTCCGGCAATCCAGGCATCGTTCATCAACGCGCCCACCTGTGCCAGCGAGATGTTCTTCAACGCGCCTCCGCCCTGGTACCGCGGCGGCTGACTCGACAAATCAATCGTCCAGTTTCCCTGATGCATGCCCTGCAAAAGCTGTCCGTGCAGGCCGGTCAGCGTAATCTTGCCTCCATCCACCGCCGCTTGCGCCCCAACCTCGGTCGCCAACATCTTCTTCAATCCGAACCGGTCAACCTGCAGATTGCCACGCGCCTCAATCGCGAGCAGCGGCGAAAAGCCCTGCGTGTTATTGGAATTGGAATCAAAATTCAAAATACGGTACCACGGATGTTTTTTGGGATGCGGCGTGAACCATTCCGCGAGATCTCCCGTCGAAAGCTGGTCGGCGGTGAGATCGAATTGAAACACGCAATTTGGGGCCGCGCCAGAAGCGGCGCACTGCCGAGGCGCCGTGACCCCGCCGCTCCAATGCGTGCTTCCGATGCGGGCGGAAATCTTCTGCATCAACACCGCATCCGCAGTCAGAGACATAGTCGCAGAGCCAATCTCAATCGGCGTGTTCAAGCCGCGCATCTCGGCGCGCACGTTCCGTAATTGCGCCGTCCCAAGCGCTGCAGGAGGCACAAATCCTTGCCACGGCCCGGAGACACTCACATCCAACTTGGCCGCGCCTGCCGCCGCCGGACGCGCCATCCCCAGGCCCAGAAGATCGTCCAGACGAAACAGATTTTTCAGTTCCATGTCGCCGCGCAGAAAAAAACGATAACCGTCAGCGGATATCCAGCCGCCGGCGTTCACCGGCGCGGCAGCATTCATCGTTACTGCGGCCTGCCCAACCCGCAGGTGAGTTTCAGCGGGTTCCAAATCTTTTTCTTCGGTCCGCGCATGACCGTGCCTGCCCGCCTGCGAATCGCCTGCCGTTATGGCCCGTGAAACCAGCGTGAGCGGAATCGTGCCGAAAACAACCTCATCCTTTCCTGCATTCGACGACAAACGCACATCGGTCGCAGCGCCCGTACCGGTGAATTGTTCCAGTAGAAGGAGCCGCGCGTCCTCAGGAACAGGAGGCCCGTTGCGCGTGGCGCGAAACTCCGCATTCAGCAATCCACTCGCCGTGAGGTCGCCGGGAATCTGTTTTTTTACCTGCCGCAACCATCGAACCACGGAACTTAGCGGCACCTTCTCGACTTCGAGCGTCAGATCGTAGACGGGAGTTTGTGCGCTTGCGGCAAATGTTCCGCGCAAGCGAAGAGTGCCGCCGCTCACCGGCGATTCACAGAGCAGATCGGCAACCGTACTTGTGAGCGCGTTGTACCGTCCCGAGCAAGCGGCGCCGAGGCGCATCTTCTCGCTGCCAACAATATCGTAGCGGCGGAAATCTTCGATTGCAGTCCGGCTCTCCACCCGCAGCGCTTCCGCAGTGCCCGAAAGGTTCGCGGTGAAATTTAACCCGCCGCGCCATCCCCGGTCTTTCCCGCTTAGCAATTGGGTGATCTGTCCCAGTTGCCCATCCTTCCATTGCATCGCGATCCGCACTGGGGTCGACTGCAAGCTCGGGGCCCGCTGCCACGTGGCGTCGATCTGGAGCAGCCCCGTATCGGTGAGATTGAAGTCCGTACGCACGGGCTCGGCCTTCATGCGCGCACTCCAGGAATTCTCCGAATCCTGCCACAGCGCCACATCGGCATCCATCAGCGCGAATGACTTCTTCGTCTGTCCGAGTTTGAAATTGATACGGGCACCGCTGGCTTCGAGGTAGGGAAATACGGGACGCCGCTCGGAGGCCGGCTTTCCCGTCGGAGCCGCGGGAATCCGTGCGTTGCGCTCGATCAGGCTGGCCAGGTTCCAGTGTCCTTCGTGGTTGCGCACCAGATTGATGTTGGGCTCGCTAGCGCTCAGCCGGGCCATCTCCAGCCGTCCGCGGAGCAGGGAACGAAACCGGATCGCGGCGGAAACTTCCTGCGCCCGGACCATCGGCTCCGCACTAAATGCCGGATCGTCGTAGATGACCAGCCCCTTAAGATCGAAGCCCGGTCGCGGCAGAAAATGCAAACTCACATTGTCGAGCGAGACCCTGCGTCCCAGCGCACTTCCGATGGAACCGGCGATCCGGCTGCGCAACTGATACACGCCCGGTCGCCACAGAAACAGGACTAGCACCAGGACCGCGACCGCAGCCATTCCGCGCCTGGAAAAAAGAAATTTCACCGCACGATCCTGAGTGTGCGCGACCAGCGCGTTTCATCGAAGAAGTGAAAGATGATGTGCTTCACCAGAAAGTCCACCCGGTCGCTCCAAGCGCGCATCTGCCACTGGTCGGGCGGAGTGTCGAACGACCAGTAGATGAACATGGGCCGCCCAATCACGTTCTTCCGCGGAATAAAGCCCCAGTAACGGCTGTCGTAACTCACGTCGCGATTGTCACCCATGGCAAAATAACCGTCCGCGGGAACGACGATGTCGCCGCCCTCCAGATGCGAAGGCAACTCCTCGGTCCATTTTTCGTTTCGCACCCCATACGTCTCCGAAGGCTGCACCGCGGGGAAATTGTCGCGGTAGGGATTGTAATCCTCCAGTTTGTGCTGGACGTACGGTTCAACCAGTTTTTCCCCGTTGCGATAGACGATGCCATCTCGCAGATGAATGCGGTCGCCGGGAATGCCCATGATCCGTTTCACCACAAACAGACCTTGTTCCTCCGGCGAAAGAAACACCACAATGTCGCCGCGCCGGATGTCGCGATACGGCATCAGCCGCCCCATCCAGCGTGTCGGCGGCGCGAACTGCTCGCGGTTCACGAAAACGTGGTCGCCGATGAGCAGCGTGTTCTCCATCGAACTCGATGGGATCTCAAACGCCTGCAGCACAAACGTGATAATGAACAGGCCCGTGACCAGCACTCCCGCCAGCGACGCCAGGAATTCCACCGTCGTCTCGCGCGGCTTTTCCTCCACCACTTCTTCTTTTTCTTTTTTCGGCACGTTTTCCATCCGTTTCTGAAAATTTATTCTCAGCGCGCGTTCATCAGCGCACCAGCCTGAAAGTCCGTTCCCAGCGCGTGATCTGGTACACATGCGTCACCGCGTAGGCAAGGTGATAAAGTCTCTCGCCCACGCTGGGCGCTCCGGGAAGATCGTCGCTCAAATTGCCCGACGACCAGTAAATCAAGAGCGGCCTCCCTATAATATTTTCGCGCGGCACGAATCCCCAGTAGCGGCTGTCCTGGCTGTCGTCGCGATTGTCACCCATTACAAAATAGTGGCCCTCGGGAATAATTAGTTGGTGGTCTTCCACCAGCTTTGGCATTTCCTTCCACCACCGCGCATCCACTGCGTAGTCGGGAGATCCGGTCTGCGGAAAGTCGTCGCGATAGCGATTGCGCAGCGTAGTGATATGCTGCGCGTAAGGCTCCTCGACCGCAGCGCCGTTGATGTACACGCGTTTGTTGATGAGGCGCAGCCGGTCTCCGGGCACGGCCACCACGCGCTTCACGAAATCCTGCGCCGGATTCACGGGATAATGGAAGACGATGATGTCACCGCGCCCGACCTTGCGATAGGGCAGAAGGCGCAACAGGCGGTTCCCGGCGCTCTCGCCGTAACATAACTTATCCACCAGCACGTAGTCGCCAGTCAGCAGCGTGTGCTCCATCGATCCCGAAGGGATGGTGAACGCCTGCACCAGAAAGCTGACCGCAAAAACCGCGACCACGATCGTTCCCACAACCGACTGCACGGTTGCAGGCCAATCCCCAACGCAAATTTTTCCGCCCCATGACATAACTACGACAGATAGTTTTGAAGGAACATGGCTTCAGCCAGGTCGCGCTTCGTATCGGGGCATCGCTTTAGCGATGCCGAAAGTTCTTCGAAATCAGATGCCGCTTTAGGGGCTGCGCAACTTCCATCTCCGGCCCCAGCGCTGAAGGCGCGCTAATCACGCTGCACCTTGCGGCATACCTGAAGGCATGCCCTGATACGAACCGTACTTAAGAATGACGGGTTCCTACGCTCCGCCGCCCTTCGCCTCCCGCGCTCCGGGCAACTCGGCCAAGCGCTCCAGAACTTGCCGCGCCGCTTCTTGCTCGGCCCGTTTTTTTGTCGCACCCTGCGCGCGCCCCACGATTTGCCCCAGTTCCGGCGCTGGCAATCTCACCTCCACCGTAAACGTTTTCTTGTGTTCCGGTCCTTCTTCCTTCACCAGCGCGTATACCGGCTGCGGCCCTCCTCGGGCCTGCTGCGCTTCCTGCAACGCCGACTTGAAATCCATCACCGGCATCGCACTCGTCTCGAGTTTCATGTGCGCCAGTTCCGGTTCCACAATCGTGCGCACGATAAAGTCTTGCGCCACCGGCCACCCGCCGTCGAGATAGAGCGCCGCCAGGACCGCTTCCAGCGCGTCCACCAGCAGGCTTGCCTTGTTGCGGCCACCGCTTTTTTCTTCGCCGCGGCCCAGACGCATGTAATGACCAATCTGCAACTGCTCGGCCACCCGCAGCAGATGCCGTTGCCCGACCAGATGGGCCCGCAGTTTCGAAAGATGCCCTTCCTGAAATTCCGGGAAGCGATGGAACAGCGCCTCGCTCGTGGCCAGCCCCAGCACTGCGTCTCCCAGAAACTCCATCATTTCGTTGTCGCCGCCGGGCACGCTACTCGCGGACGCACCGGGGCCCCCGCACAGCGCCTCCACCTCGCGCGCTTGCGAGCTGTGGGTCAGCGCCTGCTCCAGCAGTTCCCGGCGCTGGAAGTGGTGACCCAGGCTTTCTTCCAGCGCCATGATTTCGCGTGACTTCATTTGGTAAGGACACGGCTGGCCGCGTCTCAGACTCCTGAAAAACCCAAACTTCATTGCGAAAAGGGAAAGGGCACGAGTTCACTCGTGCCGCTAAGGCGCTGATCATGTACTCGCGCCTTAGATGTGCTTCTGCTCCCTCGATTCATTCTTCCGCAACCTGAGACGAGGCCAGCCTCGTCTCTACAGGAGTTGCGGTTAGTTCTTTGGCGTAGTCTGCGGTTGGGCCGACGCTGGGGCCGGGGCCGCGCTTCTTGTGAGATCTTGCAGGCGTTTGCGCTCCTTGCGCGCCGTGTCCCCAATCGCGGTGTTGTCCTGCGTCAATTCCACGGCGCGGTTCGCCACCTTGAGCGCCTCCGCATACAACTTCTCCTGCTTATCTCGATCGCTAGCCGCAGTCGCCTGCTTGTCGATCGCCAGCGTCAAACGGAGAACAACCACCGGATCCGGACTGCTGGGAAACGCGTCGATTGACTTCTGCAGGTCCTCCTGCGCCTTTGCGTAATCTTCTTTCTTGAATTCAATGGCGCCCAGGATCGAATACGCGTTCGAGCGCAGCAGCGATTTATAGGCGTCGATCTTGTCCTGCGGCGTGCCCGTTGGCGTTTGAATGTCGGTGTCCACGGTCTCGGTGGCCTTCTGCGACATCGAGATCGCTTCGGCGTAGCGCTGATCTTTGTCGAGGTCCGTGTCGTGCGTTCTCTCGGCGAGCACCTCCGCGACAATCGTCAAAGCCTCGGGATCGTCTCCATCAAGGCCGAGCACCTTGCGGCCCATGGCCTCGGCTTTCTCCGCGTTGTTGGCACTCTGGTAGAGGCGCATCGCATTCTTATAGAGCAGAATGCGAAGTTCACTGTCCGGAAACTTGACGGCAAAATCGTCAGCCGCCTTCTCCAGCGCGGCCGGATCGGTATTGGCTGCCGCCGCCTTCCAGGCATCGAACTCCGGCTGGCTCTTGGCTTGCGGTGGCCGTTTCGCCGCAGGCACCGCCGCTGCACCCGGAGTTGCACCCTGCGCTGGCGCCGCCTGACCCGCTGCCGCAGGATTCTTCTGCGCCGGTTGTCCGCTGTTTTGGGCCTCGGCCCAAACCGCGGCACTCAGTATCACTAAACTCAATATCCCTACAATAACTGCTGTTCGTTTCATGCTGTCTCTCCTAACGCAAGATTTTAGACATCGGATGTTATTACTTAGCGACAGCCACCCTCGGCTGTCCAGCGAGCACAGCTCGCCAAGTTCGTAGATCGGTCGCACCGCAGCCCGCGCAACCTGCTTTATTCCGGCTGCTTCGCCACCGGAGGCTCATACGGCTGGTCCATCCCCTTTTGCGCCGCCAATTTCGCTTCCGGGACCGTTTCCCCCGCCGCATCCAGCGCCGCCCGATAGTGGTTCAGGGCGGCAAACCGGTCTTCCTTTAAATCGAAAATCCGTCCCAGATAAATATGCGACCACGCAATCACTTTCGGTTCATGCGTCATCCCGAGCGCTCGTTCAAAGTACGCGCGCGCTCCTTCCATGTCCCGGTTTGCGGTGGCCACTTCCGCCAATATAAATAGTGCCCGCCCCGCATCTTCTTCCTGATGGTCGAGTGCCTCCTGCGCCAGTTTCTGCGCCGTTTCCGGGTCGCCCGCCGCCAGCCGCCGCTCCGCGTTCAGCAGCAGGTGCTCGTCCCGGTTGCCCGCCAGGTGCAGCAGTTCCGGCGCCGCCTCCCCCGAGTACTGGATCAACGACGCCCGCTTCATTTCCTTCCCTACGTCGATCGACCCCACCAGATCCGAATACGCGTTGCGCATGCCAGCCGGATCTCTTTCGAACTTCCCCAGCGCCTCGTAGAAATAGCGCGTCAGTACGTATCCTTCCTTGTCGGCTTCGTCCAAGTCCTTGCCCCGCTCCGCCTCCGCCGTTTTGTTCAATCGTTCTTCGACCGCCCGTATCAGGCACTCCGTCACCAACAGCGAGATATTGCTCTTGAAGGCCTCATCCATCGGGGCCCCTTTCACATCTTCGAGCAACGGTTCCAGCCGCTTGAACGAGTCCCCGTTCTTCAGCGCCAGCGGATCCAGAAGATAGTGCAGATAAGTATGCCGGATCTGCTGCAGCTTGATCGCGGTCCCCGAGGTCGGTGAAATCACGACGTAGTAATCCGACGCATAGTTGCGCGCGTTGGTCTGCCCCGGCGCGCCCATCGCATCCAGATACACCGTGAACTGCCGTCCCAGGTAACCCGCCGACGGCATCTTCAGATAGATCTCGGTGTCGAAAGTCATCTTCGCCAGCGGAACGTGATAGATCTCCATCAATTCCGTATAGCGCCCGCGATGCCGCTCCCAGATCGCGTGCAAGCCGATCTTCTGATAGAAGGCCTGTATGAGCGGCACCATTTCCGCCAACGGCGCGGCATCGGGTGGCAGTTCCGCCTGCTTCACTTTGAGCGCGAAAGCCGGCGACTCTCCCAGATACAGCGCCAGCGATACATACTGACTCAAGTCGCGCGTAGGCTCCGTCGCCATGTGCTGCCGGTAGAACGCGCACATCGGACCGATCACATCCTGCGCTCCCGCCGTATTCTCCACTGCCTTGCCAACTTCCGACCGGATCTGCGCGCGCAGCGGATCGGATGCGCTCAACTCCTGGTCATACCCGCAGGTGTTGATCGCGGTCAGCACCGTGAACAAAGCCTCGCTGGTTTCCAAAGAAACTGGCGGCCGATTCTGTGCCCAGCCATGCGCCACCACCACAACTGCCAGGCCCACAGCAAAAACAAGCCGAACGCATTGTCCCGGGAAACCGCTTCCGATCTCAGACATAGATGGATAAGCTAGTAGTGTACGAACTGCTCAATTCGCGGTCAAACCAATAGTGGGGCAGTTTCCGAGTTGCCAGCTATCCGCCCAGTGACGAGCCGATTCCGGAGTTGTGAGTGATATCGCGATTTTTCAACAACCACTGGCATTGACCCAGCCGATTGCATGGCCCCACATCAAAACGGTCTATTTGGGTACATCCTCAGACGACAATGCCTTTGTCACCTGTCTCTGATCGCGCCTCAAATCTTGGATCGTCTGCTGGGTTATGGCTTTGGCCGTTCGATTCTTTTGCGAAACTGATGCTTCCAGTAATTGGAGAATTTGCTGCGTCGCAACGCCCCGAGCTTGTGCGTACAAAATCGTCCTTTGTTTTCGAAATTCTTCGTTCCGTGTCGGGCGCAAGAGTTCTGGATGATCTCGCTTCGCCAGCACTGCGGCCCAGCAAGCGACGTAGTTATAGTCGATGCCAAAGTCTGTCTGCCCGGCTCGTTTCTGCATCGCCAAGAACATTCGGTCCGGTCGGGTAGTGGAAGTGATTGACTCGGAGTTGGTGTAGCTGTGTCGCGTGAGTTTTGGAATCAGCATTACCCGTTGCTCGATTGCCTCCTCCGAGTCTAGGGCCTGTAGCGCGGTGCGTGCCCGCTCAAATTCTGTTTCTGGAAGTTCATTCAGCCAAGCGAGATCGGCTGCTAAGAGGTACCCTCGGTTAACGGCGGCCATCGCCCGGTCGTGTGCTGCGCGAATCTCGGGATCGTTCATTTGACCAAGGATCTCACTCAATCGCCTCGCGTCCCACTGCGGATCGTCGGGAAGTATCGTCAAAGTGAGGAGGTTCGACGTAGCGGTCAATTTACTTTGTTCGTGGTAGCCATCTTTGGAGCCCGAGTTAGTCTTCTCTCGAAAGACTCGACGGGTGCTATAGAAAACCTGATACCGACCTGGTTTCTCAAAACGGATAAAGTTGGTGAGATCTCGATGCAAAACGGTGGGTCCATACCTGAGGTACGGACGATCTGAGCCGCAGCAAATCATGCCGTAAGGACCCATCTTGTTTTCGAAGACGGTGTCCGTCGGCTCTACCAAAAAGCGGTTCGTGCCACCAGCAGCATTCATACCTTCCGAAAGCTCGATTGAATATGTGGCCGGCTGCGAACTGCTAAAGATCAGATCAATGGGAATGTTCTCGTAGAGGTGATACGTCGATTTTCCGTCCCGCGTTCGAAGTTCGACCCTGAGGCCTTCGGGATTGTTTCGGACTGCCTCCGCATTAAGTTTTTCAAAGGGTGAAAGCGCTCGCCTGTGGCAGCCAATCCCAGCCCAGAAACTTAGTGCCGCGAATAGAAGAAGAACAGCTCTGCGAGCCATCGAGCAATCATTGGATCTCTTCATCTTGACGTTCCATTAGACACCAAAACTCAGAGTGCCAAAACCGTCGTATTTGCTAACAAGCCATAGCACTCACGACCCGGACTGGCTGGGTTCGGATTTCGGTCGTATCGCGTACAACTCGGAACCTGACTCGCTACTGGTTTAACCGATTGTGTTGAAGATGGGCGATGTTTGCAGTCCCCCGACGATGCTGGATGGAATATTTCGACCGTAAACGTCCCGCTACCCCTTTACGCTGATCTTCGAAAACGACAGCACCGCAGTCCCCGTTGTCGGTCGCCCCATCGAGAGCGCCGGACGAAACGTCGTGAAAATCAGCAGGTTCTTCAACTGCGGCAGCACCGCCTGCGCCTCGTCCGGTTGCGACAGGATGCGGTAATCTTCCACTCGCCCGTTGGCATCCACATAGGCTTCCACCACCAGCGCATCGTCACCCATGTTCCCCAGCGACGTGCCAAACGCCGACCGTTCCAGTTGTGGCCCCGTGTATAACATCAGCGGAACGTCTCCGCTGCTCGCCCGCAGTGCTCCCGGCAAGGCAAAGAAGCCCAGCAGTAACCCGAAGAACAATACCGCGCTGACCAGTCCTCCTGTCGCCGGCACCATGAATGCGTTGAGTGCATTCTCCAGTCTGACCAGCGTGCCTTCAAACCGCGGGCGCCGCGCCTGCGCCACCTCCCGCGAAATTGCCACCCGCAACTTCAACCCCAAATCGGCTGGAGCCTGCTTCGGACCCAAACTCGACAGCAATTCTTGTGCCCGCTGCGTCGCCGTATACTCCCTCGCGCAACCGGCGCACTCCTCCACATGGCGCGTGAGCGCGCGCATTTCCGGCCCGCTCGCCCGGCCATCGAGATACGGCGAAAACAACTTCCTCATCTCAGCGCACTTCATTGCCTCACCTCAGTCTCTCTGCTACCACCCGAACCTTCATGCGAAGAACTCTCGGTTGCGCCTTTCCGCCGATCCTTGCCGATGATTCGGCCGGCAACTTCTCCAGTAACTCTGCCAGCCACGTGGTCAGCAACTCTCGCCGGAGCCAGCAACCCCAACTCCGGACCCACTTCCCGCACATACTCGGTCAATTTCTTGCGCAGCGCGTCACGTCCTCGTGTGATTCTCGACCTCACCGTTCCCAGCGAAATCGCCAGAACTTCCGCGATCTCCTCGTACGACATGTCTTCCAGATCGCGCAGCACCAGCGCCGTCCGATACAACTCCGGCACCTCGTGCAGCGCCCGCTCCACCGCCTCCCGCACTTCCGTGTGCGCCAACTTTTCCAGCGGAGACTCGCCCCGGTCGGCCAGCCGCTCTTCCCCGGAAAATTCCTCTCCCTCCGCCGCTGGCGGTTCGATCGGCCTCTCCTGCGCCTTATGCCGGAACCACCACCGCCGCCGGTTCGCCGCCTCGTGCAATGCGATCCGGTAAATCCACGTCTTCAAGCTCGACTCGCCGTGGAAATGTTTCATCCCCCGGAACACTTTCAGAAACACTTCTTGGGTCGTGTCCGCCGCATCCGACGGATCGTTCATCATGCGGTAGATCAGCCCGTAGATCGGCTGCTGAAATTCGCCGATCAACCACGAATAGGCCTCTTCCGAACCCGCCTTCAGTTCAGCAATGATGGCGGATTCCCCGGCCCCGACCCCGATAGCGCTGGCAAGTTCGCCCAATGTAGTAGCTCCCGCCATGACGGCGTTGCCCTCCATTATAGAGTCACTCCCTGCCCAGGCGGGAACCCTAATTTTGCCAGAGCTATTACCAACGACTCGACCCGCCTAACTACTTAGACTCCGGAACACCCTCCAGAGTTCCCACCCGTAAGCCCAATATTTGCAACAAGCTGCTCGCGGAGCAACGGGCATCCTCGCCCGTCCAAGATGCCCGCGTAGGGACAGCCGAGCGCAGTGGGTGCCACTCGACAAGAGGGAAGGATCTGCCAAGCTTCGCGCGTTCGGCCACGGATTTCGGGTTGTCGAAGAAGTTGAGCTTCGGGTTGCAACCAGCGGTGGGGAAGACCAGACCGCACTTTTTGTCGGCCTTCGGTGTCCAGTTTCTGTTCGGCTTGTGGGTGACGCGAACGATTGATCCGGCGAGGTTGATGTCCGGCCACTCGGTATACATCACTTCCTGCTCGCGCTCGCCCGTCATTAGAAAAAATTCATACCAGAGCCGTTCTTCCGCGCCACAGACAGCGAACAGCTTATTGAGTTCTTCCCGTTCGTAAATCCCCGGTTCTTCTTCCGTGTAGCGTGGCCAGTCGTTTTTGCCCACCAAGCCGCGAATCCCTTGCGCCTTCAAAAACGTCATCACGTTTTCAAATTTGTTGTAGACGCTGCGCGGCGACTGCTCCTTGAGTAATACAATCGAGCTCTGGCGGAGAGGGAGGGATTCGAACCCCCGATACCCTTTCAGGTATGCCGGTTTTCAAGACCGGAGCCATCAACCACTCGGCCACCTCTCCGGGTACTACAGTTTTACTATAGTCCTAATTTTATGGCAGAAGCCGCGCGAGACGCGATCGCGGACCATATCGGAATTCACCACGATTTCATTCTTCCCATCCTCTGCTACTCTTAATTGTGTATTGCGCGTTCAAGGGCTCAAAACCGGTACGGGCGAGTCAGACGCGCAATAAATAACGCATGGCTTCCGTTGCGGTACGCGACGGGTTGGTGATCGGATTGGACATTGGCGGAGCAAAAGTCGCCGCCGGCTTAGTGGATACGAACGGGGAGATATTGTGCCGCAACCGCAACCCCATGGTTTCGAAAAGCGGCGCGGCACTCCGTTGTGATGGTAACGGTGAAGCCGTAGGCGACAGACGTGGTCTAGTCGTTCGTCGTTAGTCATTGGGTAAGACGGAATCGAGCAACGGAGCGCGAACGACCAACGACGAACGACACTCCACTACTTTGTTCCGTCCGGATACACCAATATCTTGCTGGCTTCGCCCGATTTCAGCCGCGCCATCGCTTTCGAAAAATCTTTCATCGGGATGCGGTCGGTGATTACGGGATGAAGATCGAGGCGTCCGCTCTTGAGCAAAGCGGTCATCTGGTACCAGGTCTGATACATTCTGCGGCCGTTGATGCCTTGAATGGTGAGGCCTTTGAAAATGATGTCTTCGGAGAAATTAAGCGAGATGGGTTTCGAGGTGAAACCGAGTAGAGAGATACGACCGCCGCGCCGCACGATATCGAACGCGGTTCGGATGGCATCGGGATGGCCGGCCATTTCGAGGACCACGTCCACGCCGAGCCCCCCGGTTTTTTCCGCGACTATGGCGCGAACATCTTCCTTGGAGGGATCGAGCGCGTAGTCGGCGTTCATCCTGGTCGCGAGTTTGCGCCGGTGTTCGTTGATTTCGATGGCGAAGATAGTGGTTGCGCCGACGGCCCGCGCCACTGCGATTGCGAACAGGCCGATGGGACCGCAGCCGGTGATGGCGACGGTTTTCCCGGCGATTTCTCCGGCCAGCACCGTGTGTACGGCGTTGCCCAGCGGATCGAGAATGGATGCGTACTCCTGCGGGATCGCCGGATCGAGTTTCCAGATATTCGCCTCGGGGATGACGACATACTCGGCGAACGCTCCGTCGGAATCGACGCCGATAATTTTCACGTGCTGGCAGATGTGGGCTTCGCCGGTGCGGCACTGCAGGCACTTGCCGCAAGCCACATGCATTTCGGCGGACACGAAATCGCCTTCCTTGACGCTGGTAACTTCATCACCGAAGGCCACCACCTCACCGCAAAATTCGTGTCCGGGGATGAGCGGCGGATGAATGCGTCTCTGGGCCCAGCGGTCCCATTCATAAATGTGGAGGTCGGTGCCGCAGATGGAGGCGACTTTGACTTTGACGAAGACTTCGGTGCGTCCGTAGCCGGGAATTTTGACTTCGCGGATCTCCGCGCCCGGCGCGGCTTCCGGCTTGACCACTGCGAACATGGTGGTGGGCATGGAAGTGGTGGTGGGCATGGAAGCTTCCTTAGAAGTGCGGAATTAGAACCGCAAACGGCTTATTCTACACCGCAACTTGATACGCTGCCGACCGGGTGGAAGGTGCGGCGCGATCGGTGGAGAGACGGGCGCCCTCACCCGTCCAGCCGGACAGCTATGCCCGCCTGCACTGGCAAGCTTCGATCGACAACCGTAACAATCTCCGCATTCGCACACTAAAATGTTAATGTAAATTTCAATTTCAAATTCAATGAGCGCGGAGTGGATGATGATGCGGACACGTTTCCTCACTTTCGTCGTCGTGATGGCATGTTCCTGCGCGTGGACACAGGACGCTTCCACAGTGTCTGCGTCCCGGCAAGATTTTCTTCGGCGATTGGTGAGCGCGGCGACTGAACGTACAAATCATTCGGTTCGTTATGACCCGGCCTATGTGCGTATTCCTTATCCGGGAGGAGACGTCCCGGCGGACACAGGCGTCTGTTCTGACGAAGTGGTGCGTGCCTATCGAGCTTTGGGCATCGATCTGCAGAAGGAGGTGCACGAGGATATGGTGCGGAATTTCTCGGCATATCCGCGAAAGTGGAAGTGGATTTTGGGGAAACCTGACAGCAACATCGATCACCGCCGTGTTCCAAATCTGATGGTCTTCTTCCAGAGAAAAGGCGAGACGCTGCCCATCACCACCCACCCGGAAGATTACAGCCCCGGCGATCTTGTCACCTACGATCTTGGCGGCAATGTGCCGCACATTGGAATTGTGGTTGACCGCAAGGGCGCAAGCGGACGTTACATGATCGAACACAACATCGGGCAGGGACCCCGGATCGAAGATGTGCTGTTCAATTGGAAAATCACGGGGCATTATCGGTACTACGGACCAGCTTTGTGAGGGTATGGTCCCCGTGTTCATGGTGTCAGAGCGCCCGCAGTGCGCGGACGACGTCTTCAATTTTATTTTCTTGAAACAATCGGATACCGGCCACACCGGCGGCCCCAGCGTCTAGGCACGATGCGGCGTTTTCCAGCGTGACGCCGCCGAGAGCGAGGACGGGAATTTTCGCGCGGCAGGCTTCCCGTAAGGCGGCAAGGCCCGTCGCTTGCGGGGCGTTTTTCAAAGACAAAGGAGCGTCTTTCTTTTCAAACACCGGAGCGAAAACCGCGAAGTCAGCCTTCTCCGATTCGGCGCGCAAGACATCGGCGGCTGAGTGGCAGGAGGCGGCCACGAAAAAGTGGCCGGTGGGCAGTGGCCGGTGGGTAGAAACTTCCAGCACCCCGCGCACGTCATGAGGTGCGACGTCGTCCGCGCGCAAATGAACGCCGTCGGCTCCCGCAGCGAGCGCGACGTCGGTGCGAGAGTTGATGAGGAGGCGAGTTCTCAGTTCTTGGTTCTCAGTTCTCGGTGGAGTGCTGTTGCGCACGGCACTTAGGGCGTCCCGTGCCAGCATTTCCAGTTCTCTTGTACCCAGATCTTTTTCGCGGAGCTGGATGTAGTCAACGCCGGCGCGCGCGGCTTCGGCGACTTTTGCGAGCAGGACGCGGCGGCGGGCTGGTTCGTCGCCGCGAAACTCGCTTCGTCCGGTGATGTAATACAGCAGACAGCGGTCCGCCATCGGCTCTTAGCGTACTACGAACACAGCGAAAAACACGGCAAGCCGCGTCTCCATGGGGCCGGTTCGCTGGTGTCCATTCGCTACGGCCGCGTCTTGGCGATTTCGGGGACGGCCGCTTCGCCGGTGCGCTTGGGTTGTTGCGGAACCAGATGGTATTTGGTCAATCCTTCTTTCAGGTACTCGAAACTTTCCTCCGGCGAATCCGACATTTTGAACAGATCGAGATCTTCGGGCAAGATCACGCCGGCATCCACCATGGCTTCGAAATTGACAATCTTCTTCCAGTAGTCGCTGCCATAGACGACGACGACAATTTTCTTGGCCAGCTTCTCCGTCTGGGCGAGAGTGACGATTTCAAAAAATTCGTCGAGCGTGCCAAAGCCGCCGGGAAAAATCACCAGCGCTTTGGCCAGATACGCGAACCAGAACTTGCGCATGAAAAAATAATGGAACTCGAAGTTGAGCGAAGGCGTGATATAGGGATTCGGATACTGCTCGAAGGGCAGGTTGATGTTGAGGCCGATGGTTTTTCCTCCCGCTTCGTGGGCGCCCAGATTTGCGGCCTCCATAATGCCCGGGCCGCCGCCGGTGGTCACGACAAAACGATGGCGCTTGGCGGGGATCTGAGTGGACCATTCGGTCAGCAGGAAGGCCAGGCGGCGCGCGTCTTCGTAATAGCGGGCCATGTCCACGGCGGCCTCGGCGCGCTTCATGTCCTGGGCTTGCTGCGCGGCGGAGACGTGAGCGCCGTTGCCGCGCACTTCGGTCATGCGGTTGCTGGCGTTGTCGCGGCTGTGGATGCGGGCGGAGCCGAAGAAGACGACCGTGTCCTGGATCTGCTCGCGGCGGAAGCGCGAGAGCGGCTCGCTGTACTCCGACAGCAAGCGCAGAATTCTTCCGTCGGGGCTGCTGAGAAATGGTTCGTTCTGATACGCAAGGGGAGCGGGCTTATTTTTTTGATCGGTCATAAGTTGAATCATTGAGCCGTACTGAAATTTGTGATTTGTAATTTGTAATTTGAACCCGTTCAGTCCGCATGAGCGTCTTGGTTTTGAATTACAAATTACCAATTACCAATTTCCCCACAATTCTTCATTCTTCCCGGTATTGAATGGCCTCCCAAAATCCGATCCATACATTGAGCACCCCCAAGCCGGTCGAGACACCGCGCACGAAACCGCTGGCGACCACGGCGCGGAGCATGGGATACGGGAGGAGCAGAGGGTTGTCGGACCATTCGGGCCGCCAGGGCAAAATCATAAGCATCACTCCGAGCGTCGCGCACAGAAAAACAAACAGAAGCACTCCAATGCGGCGGAGCCACAGACGCGCGGCCGAAGGCGACGGCCTGGAAACGGAAGCTGGCACTGCAACCACCGCGACAGGCATTTCCGCTGGGGATTTGAGTTCCCCGAAACTGGCGGGATCGCTGTCAAAGTTTAGCTTGGGATCGGAAGTCATGGCACGCGTCGTTTTTAGTAAGGCCGTGGGTAGGGCGCGGGACCAGGCGGCATCCCAGAGCAATTTTCGAACCCACTTTGTGCATTCTACGACTTCAGGGCCTGAATGCGCTCGGCCACGTCGCGATAATCTATATTCGAGCCGTATACGCTGGTAAAATGTCGCAGGGCGGCGGGTTTGTCCATCGCAGATTCGCAGGCCGATCCCAGTTCATAGTTGATGGCCATGCGCGATTCTTCATCGAGTCCGGCGATATTCAGCGCCTTCTCATACCAGCGAATGGCGGCGTCAGGCACTCCTTTATCGAGGAAGCACTGGGCCAGCCACGTGTAGGTCTGGACGGGCTGCGAAAATGGCTTGCCGCGATCGATCGAAGTGCAAACTTTCTGCAATTCGGCAATGGCTTCGTCGAGCAGGCCCATTTCGCGAAAGGCAACGCCCAGATTGTAATGCGTTTCCGGATCGTCATCGCCCGCCATCATCTCTTCTTCGAGTTCCTGTTTCAACTCCCCGAACATCTCCGAAAGATCGACGCTGCCAGAGGCATGCATGGCCTGCGCTCCGGCACCCAAGGGACGCACGGCGGTAGGGCTGTAGCTCATTGCAGGAGCGGGAGCGGCGGCGGTTGCGGCGCCTTCCGCCGATGCTGCAATCGCGGCCGCCGGGGCAGCCGGAATTTCGATATGCGACAGGGGCGGGAATTCCGGCTGGGAAGTTCCGGCGGGCGCTGGCGATACCGGCCAATCCGGCAGCACGTGAGTGTCGGGTTCCTGACTTATGGATGGCTGGGCAGCCGGCGGCGGCGCTGGCAAGAAAGAATCGCCCAGCGCAGCTTCCAGGTCCGCGACAAACGCGTTCAGATCGTTGGCCTCCGCATGCTCGGCTTCCGCGTAAGCGGGCTCTTCATAGGCCGGTTCCGGATAGATGGGTTTAGGCTCGGCTTCCGCCGGGGCCGCATCCTGGGTTAGGTGGTGGTGCCCAGCCATCAGATCGGGCGAGGTGGTGAAATCGGACCCGTCCTGGGGTTCCATTTCAACTTCGAAATTTGCGGGATCGTCGGCATTGATCTCCGCCATTTCGATCTCCGTGACTTCCGCTTCCGGCTCGGACGGCGGCAGCCCGTTGGCTTCGATGGCAACGCGCAACGGACCGAGAATACGGGTATCGCTGGTCAGGGATTCGAGCTTCTCGATCCCCGCGCGGGCCTGGTCCGTCATGAAGTGCTCGATATAGAAACGGATTTCTTCGACCGTCTCGGCAATCTCGGGATTGCTGGAAGCGTTCGCATCGGCGGTTGCGCCTACTTCTATGACCGCAGCAACATCCGCGTCTGCGACCACATCGGCAGCGGCTTCGATGGCAGCCGGCGGTTCTTCGGCCGGAGTGGACCCGTCGCTGGAAAAAGAATTCTCCCACTCGGAAGAAAGATCGTGTGCGTCGGAATACGCGGGCGCCGTTACTTCATGGACGGCGAATTCCGGATGCGCAGCCGCCTCCACTTCGGAATCGGAAGTGGCGGGCTCGACCATCCGCCAGGCCGCGGGCGAAACTTCAGCCTCGGTCTGGATCTCGGGCCCAACCGCGACCGGTGAAGCGAGTGTGTGTGCAGCCATCGCCGATGAATCGGCGCCGATAGGAGCGGCTTCCGCGCTCTGTTCGTAGCGCGCGGCCAATTCTCCGTAGCGCACTGCTTCGTCAGGGTGGCCCGCGTCACGGTACACGCCTTCCAGTGTGCGGCAGCAGACGGCGGCTTCGGTAAAACGCTGGAAGCGGGTATGAAGAGCGGCCAGGCGCTGGTTCAGGCGCGCATCCAGCGGCGCCTGCGGCAAAGCGCCCAGCAGGGGTACGACCGCCTTGTCCAGCAAATTGTAAGAAAGAAACAGGTCCGCATCGGTGACCGCCGAGCGCACCGCGGCCGCGATGTCGTCGGGATAAGACTGATCGATGACCGGCGCGGTCGCTTCCAGCTCCTCCACAATGACCGCCCCTTCTTCGGCAGTGATCCCAGTGGAGGGCGCTGGCCCCTCCATGCGCTCCACCACTTGCTGATAATTTTGCAGGTGCATCTGGTTCTGGGGTTCGGTGGTGGACAGCATTTGATACAGGTCGCGAGCGCGGGCCAGGTTTCCATCCTTCACCGAGGCGTGCGCCAGAAGCTCGCTGACTTCGTTGACGTGGGTGTTCTCGCCGGCCTTGTTCAGCAGCAGCAACAGCGCGTCCAGCGCGCCCGAATCGTCGCGCACATGGCTGATCATGGCGTGCAGGCTGGCCAGCAGTTTGGTCGAGTCGGTCGCCAGCAGGCGATCGGCGTGCCGGGTGTAAACCTCGAGCGCCTCGCGATACTCACCGAGGCGGGCGCAACCCTCCCCCAGCAGAAACAGCCCCTCGGGGTCGCTGTGAACCGCAAGCAGCTTCTCGGCGGTGGGGACGGCTTTGGCCGAATTTCCAATTTGCAGGTACGCTTTCAGCAGGTCGCGCAAACCTTCGGGATGAGAATCGATGTCGGAGGTCTTCTCCAGAAACTCGATGGCACTCTTCGGATCGTCGTTCTCGAGGGCGGTCTTCCCGCGCAGCAGCAATACATAGCTATTGTTAGGGTCAAGCGCCAACAGCCGTTTCAGAATATCTTCGGCGGCGGCCAGCGCTCCACGCGAACGCAGCGATTCCGCCGCCGCACTGAAAAGCTCCCACGCTTCTTTCTTTTTTTCCAGCCGGACATAAACTTCGCCCAGCTTGACCCGCATGGGCACGTTTTCCGGGTCCATTTCGAGCACCTTCCGGAAAAGCCGCACCGCTTGTTCGAGGTCGCCATTCTTCATGAGGTCCTCGGCGACTTGCAGGTACTGGGCGCGGGCGTCGTTGAACAGCCCCTGCTGGGTGTAGAGTTCCGCCAGTTTCAGAGATCCATCCATGCTCGGCTGGAGCTTGGCGATCTTCTTGTACATGGCGATGCCCTTGACCGTGAAGCCCTGCGCGGCATAGGCATCGCCAACCTTCTTGAAACATTCGATGGCTTTGGCGCTGTCGCCGAGACGTGAATAGAGATCGCCGATCGTGTTGTTGATCGTAAGATCGTTTTCTTCGCTCTTCAGGACTTTCTCGTACTCAGCAATGGCGTTCTGCAGCTTGCCCTGCTGGACAAACTTCTCCGCGGCGCTGAGAATCTTCTGTTTGCTAAAACCAAAACCAAACGCCATAGGATGTGCGGACTCCCGCCTTTTCCCCGCCCAACGCCCGCGCTTTCCCAGCGCGTCGCCGGACGAGTCCAAACCTCGCCGGGAAATTCCCGGACGAATCCCCGCAAACCGGGCAACCGGAATTGCGGCGTAAGGTTATTGTAAGGCCGGGTACTCTCAGCCGGATGGTTACTGACGATTACCGGGGGTTACCGAAAGGCGTGTACGTCCGGTTTCGGAAAAACCGTTCTTCGCTTCCAGAATTGGGGGTAAAGAGAGTTGGGCGTGGGCCGCGAATCGTAGGGCTTGCTGTTGCTACCAGCTTGCCGGTGGAGAACCAGGCGCCCCCGCCCGGCTGGATGGGCGAGGCACCCGTCCAGCCACCGTATGATTATCGCGCGGTCGCGGTACCAGGTTTCAGCAGCCTGGCTAGAACGGGTTCAATCTGCCCAAACCCTTTTTCTTTTTCTTCTTACTCGAAGAAATATCCGCTAGTTCCTCGGTCTTCGCCGGCGCACTCGCAGAGACAGCGCTCGGCGTCCCACCACTGCCGTCCAATTGATTGCTCTGCTGCAGCGGGGGAAGCGCGTTCGGATCGGCCTCAACGTTCGGTTTCAATTCATTCGGGTCCGCCACATTAGGCTTCAACTCGGCCACTGCTGCCGCCGCGTCTGGCGCCGCCGCAGGCTGTTCCGTTGCCGTCGGCGTATCTGACGCTGCTACGGGAGCGTCAGAACGCGGCGCATCCTGGTTCGGTGCTACGTTCGGTGCCACCGCTCCAGGGCTCGTCGTTTGCACGCTGACCTTATTATCGCCGCCGCCCCCGCTCGCCGCGCTGGCCATTTGTTTTACCACTCCCGTTGCCGTCACCGGCTCCGGATCCACCATCGTCGGCTCGCCCACATGCGCGGCCTTGGCGACGCCGGGATGCTTATCGAGGTTCCCCAGCATGCTCGACATGAACCCCACTTGTTGCCGGCTCGCCACTTCCTTCTTGTTCTGTTCGAGCATCGCCCGCGTCGGCCGCGGCACCGGCTGATGCAGCGCCTCCAGCCGCGCCTTCGCATCCAGCGCACGGTCCATCGCCGGATACCGCGTGATGATCCTCCCGTACGCCTCCGCTGTCTCCTTCGTGAGTTCCTCGATCATCCTCCCCTTCACCACTTCATTCATGCGCGGGGTTTTCCGGATCGCCTCGATCTCGCCTTCGTAGGATTGCCCCAACAG
This sequence comes from uncultured Acidobacteriaceae bacterium, assembly GCA_963827765.1. GTDB lineage: Bacteria > Acidobacteriota > Terriglobia > Terriglobales > Acidobacteriaceae > Acidiflorens. The sequence continues at coordinate 910,323 of CAWHBX010000002.1, read as the reverse complement.
ATACAGTGCTTCGTCCGCGCCACTGTATAACGGATAGCGGTCCACCAGTGTTTTCAGGCGCGCAATCGCCGCCGGATATGCCGGCCGCATGTAATAAAACCGCCCGATGCCGAACTCCCGTTCCGCCAGCACTTCCTGCACTTCCCGCAAGCGCTGTTTTGCCCGCGGCACCAGCTTGCTGTCGGGATACTCCTGAATCAGCGCCCGGTATTCCTCCTCCGCCCGCACCGCATGCGTGAAATCGCGATCGGACTTTTCCATCTCCTGATAGTGGATGTTCGCCACCTTGAGCTGCGCCTCGGCCGCCTCCGGCATATTGGGAAAGAACGTTCGGAAATCCTTGTATTCGATTTCGGCCTGCTGCATGGCCGTCGAACCGCCCTCGTTGTACCACGAATCCGCCACCGCCAGCTTCGCCCGCGCGATGAACTCCGAATCCGGATAGGTGTTGATCAGCGTCTGCAGCGTCATCCGCGCCACGTCGAAGCGGTTGTGCTTCATGGCATCCATGGCCCGGTCAAACAGCACCTTGTCGGGCTGTTTCGAGCCAACGTTCGCCAAGGGGTTCACCGATTTCTTGTTGGTGCAGCCCAAAGCAAACGCCAGCAGCAACGCTAGAAGTACGACTATAGAATTCCGACGCATAAAAGACCTCAAAACCCATTCACCACGGAGTCACGGAGAAAATAAACAATAGATCTTCTCCGTGACTCCGTGTCTCCGTGGTGGAACTGACTCTATACTCTCTGCAAACTCGCACTCCGCGCCGCTTCCAGCAGCGCCTGTGCATTTACCTTCGCATCGCCCTGGCCGAATACCGCGTTCCCGGCCACCAGAATTTCCGCCCCGGCGCGCACCACTTCCGCTACCGTGTCCATCCCCACGCCGCCATCTACTTCGATGCGGTAGGAGTATCCCCGCGCCGCTCGTATTTCTGCCAGTTCCTTCATTTTGTGCAGCGTGGCCGGGATAAATTTCTGCGCCCCAAACCCCGGGTTCACGCTCATCACCAGCACATAATCCACCATGTCGAGCACTTCGGAGAGCGTCTCCACCGGCGTCGCCGGATTCAGCACCACTCCCGCCCGGCATTCATGCTGCTTGATCAGGTTCAGCGTCCGGTTCAAATGCCGGCAGGCTTCCTGATGCACCGAAATCCAGTTCGCGCCCGCTTCCACAAAATCCGCAATGTACCGGTCCGGGTCCTCGATCATCAGATGGCAATCCAGTGGCAGCCGGGTTGCCCGGCGCAAGGATTTCACCATCGGAGGCCCGACCGTCAGATTGGGCACAAAATGACCGTCCATGACGTCCACATGGATGACGCTGCCGCCGCCGGCCGTAGCCCGCTCCACCTGCTCCGCCAAGTGGGCGAAATCCGCCGCGAGTATCGAGGGTGCCAGTTCGATCAAGACTAGGGTCCTGGGTAAGTAGAAGCTGTGGAAATTCTAGCACGGTGGCGCGGCAGAGGAGGCCGGCGGCACAATCGAAGTTCGGCTAGAATCGGTTCTGAGTGTACTGGCCTTCTCATCCCATCTGATTACGTCAGCGACGGGGCGACCGGAGCGAACGTAACTTTGGACACGCGCCTTTCCCTCATACAATCACCTCAGTGATCACTTCAAAAGTGGCCAATGAGTATCACTTCAAAACCGGCCAACGGACCATACCCTGAACGTGACTGTTGTACCTTGCCAGACGCTCCCCAGGCAAGTCTAATGTGTTATGGAGGCATAGTCTGGGACGCAAGGTCAAATTGCTCGTTGGGCTGTCCTTAGTGGCTGGCGTATGTTTCTGGTCAGTTTGCCGTGCTGGGCTTTTCCATCGAAGCTCAGGCGCATCTCTTCTACCGACTCAAGGATCTAATTCAGTCGCTTCTGCAACGCTTATCTCCTCCGTGATTTCGACTTCTCCATCAGCGAGCGAGGCATCGTCTACGAGTAATGATTCCTCCCGATCAAACTCGGGCGCTGCGTCCGGCACGCCAGAGTCGACGGCGGACGATACTTCCACCGCCATTGCGTTTCGCTACGACAAGACTTGGGTATTCTTCCCGGCAGGCTACTTCGAAGATTTTGATTGGGGCCGGACCAAGGATCTGAAGGATCTGGGTGCGCCAATTGCGAGGAACGGACCGGAGGGGCTCTGGGTCGCGGATGCTGAACTGCTGAGGGACAATCACGAGCTTTTTAATAGTGCGCAGAGTGGGGAGGAATGGCAATTGGAGATTTCCTCCAGTTCACGAATGGCAGTAATCATTAAAGAACCCGTTGTTGCGGAGGTGGTGGGAGACGCCATGACCGGATTTCTGGCAGAAGTGACTCCACCAGATCAAGCTAAATTCAGCTCCTCTCCAAACCAGTACTTCTTGATACACAGAATCTCCGGTGCTTCCGATCAGAGACCACATCAGGAGATGTCGCACATTGGGGAATTACCAAATTGGAAAGCTACGCCTAAGGAACACACCCAGATCGAACATCTCCTTAACGCCAGAATGAAGACCGAACTGGCAGGGATGCACCATTACACCTATATGGATGAGGACGCCACGCGCAGATACCCAGATTTAAAGGACGATTTTGAGATGTGGAGGCGGTTTGACCGAGCGTTGGTTACTGACGAGGCCAAGCTCGACTACGACATTCAGGCTTTTCAACTGACTCCTGATGGTGCGCCACGGCTATTCATTCGCGCCCGATGGATGGTCGACCAGAAACCCGCTTTCCTAATGAACGCATGGGTGCGGACTCAACCAAACCCGACCATCGAAGCTGCAAATTCAGGCTCGTCGGACGTAGTCAGAATTATCAACCATTACGCACCTGATCTTGAGACCCTCGGCACTGTCCTGAACGTCTTTGATCGTAATAGCGACGGACACGGTGAGTTATTGATCCTCAGCACTGGATACGAAGGTTTTAGTATCCAACTGTTCCGCTACACGGATGCGGGTCCAGTTGGCACAGGAATTTGTTTTGGTGGCAGCGCATAGCCGCTAGGCGTCGGAGCGCGAGACCTTCGTTTCCTCTGCTTGCGTCTCGGCCAGCGCCTTCCTTACCTTCTCCACGCCCTCGGCCATCGCGTACTTCAGCTTCTCAATTCCTTCGCCGGTCACGGCGGAAATCGGATAGAGCTTCAGCTTCTTGCGCGTCGCCCACTGCTTTAGTTTCTTGAGCTTTTCCGGATTGGCCACATCGATTTTATTCGCGACCATCAGCGTAGGCTTCTTCTCTAACCCCGCTCCAAAGCTCGCCAGCTCGCCCCGGATCACCTCCACGTCTTTCACCACATCGGCCCGTCCGCTGCTATCGGAGACATCCACCATGTGCACGAGCAAGCGTGTGCGCTCGATGTGCCGCAGAAATTGCGTGCCCAGGCCCGATCCGGTGTGCGCGCCTTCGATCAAGCCGGGAATATCGGCGACCACGAAACTATTTTCTTTTCCCTTGTCGCCCGCTAATACCACGCCGAGGTTCGGCTCAAGCGTGGTAAACGGATAATCCGCCACCTTGGGCCGCGCCGCCGAGATACGCGAGATGAGCGTCGACTTGCCCACATTCGGATATCCCACCAACCCCACATCGGCGAGCAGTTTCAATTCCAACCGGAAATTGCGTTCTTCGCCCGGTCGCCCATCCTCGTGCTCGCGCGGCGCCTGATGCGTGGACGTGGCAAACTGCGCGTTGCCGCGTCCGCCGCGTCCGCCGCGCGCGATCACGACGCGCTCGTCGGCGCGCGAAAAATCGTAAACTTTCTCGCCCGTATCGTCGTCGTAAACGATCGTGCCCACCGGCACTTTCAGGACAATCCCTTCGCCGTCGCGCCCGGTCTTCTTCGCGCCTTCGCCGTGGCGTCCGCGCTCGGCCTTGTATTCCGGATTGAAACGGAAGTGCACCAGCGTATTGTGGCGCTCGCTCGATTCCATCCAAATGTCGCCGCCCCGGCCGCCGTCGCCGCCCGAAGGCCCGCCCCGCGGAACGAACTTCTCCCGCCGGAACGCCATGCAGCCGTTGCCTCCATCGCCCGCCTTCACTCGAATTTTGGCTTCATCAATAAACATGGTGGATGATCCAGCTCATGTGGGGACGGGCGTCCCGCCCGTCCAGCGGAGCGAAGCTCCGCAGCTTCGGTGCGAAAATCCCGCGAAAAGAAAAAGCCTCGACGCAAAGCCGAGGCCGCCGCAGCCCCTAAAGGGGCGTCTGATTTCGCAAGACCGTGGCATCGCTAAAGCGATGCCCTGATACGAAGTAATACTAACGATGCCCCGATACGAACCAATACAGCAATGCCCTAATACGAAGCAATACACTTCCATGAAACCCAATGCCGTGCAGCATAGGGCTAAACCTTGCGTCCTACTTCGCTTCGATGGCCTCGGGCTCGATCATGACAAACTTCCCCATCGAACCCTTGTCCATGAACTTGATGCGACCCGTGATCTTGGCGAAGAGCGTGTCGTCTTTGCCGCGTCCAACATTCAGTCCGGGCTTCACCCGCGTGCCCCGCTGCCGCACGATGATCGTGCCGCCGGGCACCAGTTGTCCGCCGAAAGCCTTGAAGCCAAGCCGCTGCGCGTTCGAGTCGCGCCCGTTTCGTGAAGTGCCTTGTCCTTTTTTATGCGCCATAATTCAGTTCTCGGTTCTCAGTTCTCAGTTGCCAGTAATTCGAATCTCAATTTTTCGTCACAACAATCTAACTTGTCATCCTGAGCGAAGCGAAGGATCCGCTACTTCTTTTTCTTCTTCGCCGCTGCCTTCTTCGGCGCGGGTTTCTTCGCCGCCGACTTATTCGCGGCCTTTCCCGGACGCGCGGAAGCCTTTACTTCCTCGCCGCCCTCGACCGCCTTCTTCACCTTCTTCTCTTTTTTCGGAAGCTCGGGCGCTTTGAACGACTTCCCACCAAAAGCGATCTCCGTGATGCGGACCGCCGTATAGTCCTGCCGATGTCCACGCAGCTTCTTGTATTGCTTCTTGCGTTTGAAGTGGAAGACCAGGATCTTCTCGCCGCGTCCCTGCTCGACCACCTCGCCGGTTACGAGCGCTCCCGACCCCGCGGGCTCAATGCTGCCTGCCTCGGCCGAAACCGCCAGCACGTCGTCGAACTGGATCTTTCCGCCCTTGTCTTCCTGCGTTTCCACCCGGATCACGTCGCCCGGGGCGACACGATACTGCTTTCCACCTGCGCGGATCACCGCGTACATAAACTCTCCTTTATACTCGTATGGGGACGGGGCTTTGCCCTGCCCAAGCCGAGCCTAGCCCGGCAAATGCCTCAACGTGCTTGCTGTTTTCCCGCTGCGGCTTCTGACCGGAAACGCGGAGCGGCCCCAGAACGGGTCCGCAAGTACAGGCAAACTCATTTAGTCTATCGTGCGCTGTGGAAATCGGTCAAACGGAAGATGCACGCCTGGTTAGTGTCCTAATTTGATTTTCCACAGACTAGGGGATTAAATCTTGATTTTCCAATTGTCCCTGTCTGACACTACGAGGCTTTTCTTTTCTAGTCGCTTGAGGGACGCGGTCACTTGCCGTGCCGATAATGCCGTACCGTTCGATATTTCAGGTATGGACTTTGGAATGCCCCAAATTCTTGGGCCGTGCATTGTCGGGCATTCTGGCGTAACGCTCTTTTCTAAATACTCTTTTGTCTTCTGGTCAACGAAGCGATACAAGTACCAATCGTAGGTTTCAAGCATTTTCTTCGGACTGTAGAAGATCGCCAATAGGACGGAGAGGCCCGCAGCCAGATACCCCGACCAGGTTCTAGCAAACGGCCACAGGTCGCGCCATCCCTGGCCACTTGGAGCCATCGCGCTTGCTCTCCTCGGAAACGCCAATGACGCTGGCGTGAATGATGTTTCTACGTATCCGAAACTTTTCTGCACTGCGCTGTGGTGCGCATTTTTTCCATTGCGACGGAGTACAACACACAGTACAAAATCGACAGCAGGGGAAACAAGAACCACGAGCAAGCACTATCGAGAATTGCCCAATACCAACGTGCACCACGATTTAGCGCAGCGGCCCCTACAAATATGCTCACCAGAAGAGTCGTATGAAGAAGAGCATTCCCGACTCCCCTGCACTCCTGCGAGGTCATCCCTCGGAAGCTTATATCACCTTTATTTGTGTAGAGTTGCTCCAGGCTCTCTTTCTTGTGGTGGGGGAGTGATTGCCCGACAACAGCAACGAAGAATGCAATAACAACCGTCAACGCGCCGAAAAGCCATTCCCTCTGGCACAAGAAGGCAAGTCCCGCAAGCAGCATCAATACGCACAGCACGAACAGAATCTGTTCAAAGCCCCTTAAAGCGGCAGGCGGCGGATCGTCTTTTAGCTGCATACAGCCCCCTATCTCACTTCGATTCACAATCGATAAACCAATTGGGGTCTTGCTCCATGCGTGCCAGCATCTCATTGCGTAGTTTGTTTTCCTTTTGCTGTCGTTCCACGTAATCAATCCAAGGCTGAAAGAGTCCCCAGAGGCACGCCAACCAAAACACAGTCTTTCCAAATCGTAACAATACGCGCAGAATCCCACCTACAAAAAGACCGCCTTCTGTCCCTTCCACGAGAGCACCGATGCAAAGGATGAAGAACGCAAACAGCCCAAGCACGCCACAACATACCTTCAGCCCATCGACGAGATTAGCCAGAACAACTTCGTTGCGGTAGGCAGTGAGTCGCTCATCCTCAGGTACTTTCTTCATGTCATGCTCGCTTTGAAACGCAGGGGAACAATTGCGCCCCTACGGTAACTTAGCACGGGAACATAAAAGCAGTCAGTGATGGCAATCACGTCCTCAATGTGCGGTTTCGAGACTTAAGCGCTAGCAATTTCACGCGGTCTGACTTTCAATGAGGCTTGTGCTAACAATGAGTAGCGGCGACTATCAATTACGCACCTGTTTCAATTGAGATTTACAACGCGCTCACGGGTGAGACCGATAAAAGCTCAGCGCCGCGTCTCCTTGCGCCAGTTTGCGATAGCGCCGCAAGTCTGCAAAAACTTCTCCCGGATCGAACCTCTTCTCATGCTCGGCGATCACCACGCTCCGCTCGCGCAACAATTTCGATTGCGCCAGGGCTGCCAGCGTTTTCGCGTACTCGTCCCGCAGCGCGTAGGGTGGATCGAGAAAAACGAAATCTGCAACGCTTCCCGCCGCTTCCAATTGCCGCAGGGCTTTGCCGGCCTCGGCCTTCACGATCTGGAACCCGCGCGCGATCCCCAACGATTTCAAGTTCGCGGCAATCAGCTCCGCCGCCGCTTTGGACGACTCGACGAAATAGACCATCCGCGCGCCGCGGCTGATCGCCTCAATGCCCACCGCGCCTATCCCCGCATATAAATCGAGCCACGTCGTCTCCGCCAGCGCCGCCGGATCGCCCGCCGTGAGCACGTTGAACAGCGTTTCACGCAGCCGGTCCGCCGTGGGACGGATTTCGACCCCCGGCAGCGATCGCAGCGTCCGCCGCCGGTACTCTCCCGCAATCACTCGCATAAGTTCGTGGTCATAAAACTTCTTTAGAACGCGATACACGACCCTCAGGGGCTGAAACCCGCGTTGTTGGTGGCTCTGAGCGGCACTGCTGAAGCCGTGCTCTTCCCAAAACCTGTCCGGACAAAAGTTCTTCCGGCCCACCACTTCGGTTTCGCCTTTTCGCATCCATTCAGGCGTCAACCGGTGTCTAAGCAGATAGAATACCTGTAGGCATGTCAATGCGCAGTTGGTCCATCCCGCTCGGACGTCTTTTCGGAATCGAGATTCGCATACATCTCACCTTCCTGTTGCTGCTCCTCTTGTTTAGCACGGAAGCCGCAACTCAGGATGCGACCGCAGCTTTCCGGGTTCTCGGCTTGTTAGGCATCGTTTTTGGCAGCGTCGTCCTGCACGAATTGGGTCACGCTCTGGTGGCTCGCGGGTCGGGCATTCCGGCGAAGGGCATCATTCTGCTGCCGATCGGCGGAGTCACCATCCTCGATGAAGCGAATGTCATCCCCGACCCGGTCAACGGCTGGAAGCGCGACATCCGCATCGCGGTTGCCGGGCCGCTGGTGAATCTCTTCATCGCGGGATTGTCTGCATTCATTTTGCTCACAGCCATACCCAACTTTTCGCTCACCACCAAGCCGCTTCTCCATTCGAGCGCCCTGTTGCGGAGCATCGTCTGGGCAAACGTCTATCTCGGCTTGTTCAACCTGCTGCCGGCGTATCCCATGGATGGCGGCCGCGTTTTGCGCGCCTTGTTTTCGCGTAGCGGAAACATGGTCCGGGCCACGCAGCGCGCCGTTCGCATCGGCCACGTCTTCTCCATTCTGTTCATGATGGTCGGAATTCTCATGAGCGACTGGTGGCTGGTGATGATCGGATTTTTCCTCTTTGTGGGCGCGCAACTCGAAGAGCGCTCGGCGGTATTTCAGTCGGTGCTGCAAAGCGTCCAGCTGGAAGAGATCATGCTCACCGATTTCGCCACACTCTCGCCCGCCGATACTCTGGAAGATGCGCTGGAGAAAGCCGTGCACACGCTGCAGGACGATTTTCCCGTGGTGCGCGGCAGCGACATGGTGGGCGTCGTCTCCCGGCAGAAAATTCTCGAAGCGCTGCGCGCCGAAGGCAACGGCTACGTGCAGGCGGTGATGCACCGCATTTTCGACGTGGCCGCCCGGCAGGAGTCGCTCGCCTCCGCCTTCCGCAAGCTCTCCGCCCGTAATCTCAGCATCATCCCCATCGTCGACGATCAGCATCTGGTCGGAATCGTTACCCTGCAGAACCTGATGCACTCCATGGCGCTGCTCGCCGAAAGCCGCAAACTGCGCCGCGAAGCGATGGACGCCTAGCGCCGAACCCATAAGAATTTGTCATTCCGAAATTTGTCACACCGAGCGGAACGAGGGATCTGTAGTTCTCGCCGTTGCGCAAGCTTCGAGCCACGAGCTGCAAGCTGCGAGAACCCAGTTCGCTCCGTAGCTCGCGGCTCGAAGCCCGGAGCGTTCTATAATTCCCCCATGCCCCTCATCGACCAGATCCAGAAAGACATCGTCGCGGCCATGAAGGCCCGCGAAGAGCAGCGGCTCTCCACCCTGCGCATGGTCAAGACCGCGCTCAAGAACCGCGAGGTTGAAAAGATGGCGCCGCTCGACGACAAGGAATCGCAGCAGGTGCTCTCCACCCTGATCAAGCAGCGCAAAGACTCGGTCGAGCAGTTCACCAAAGGCGGACGCCAGGAGATGGCCGACAAGGAAGCCGCCGAAATCAAGCTGATCGAAACTTATCTGCCCAAAGCCGCCGGCGAAGAAGAAATCGTGGCCGGAGTTCGCGCCGCGATTGCCGAGATGACGCCCCCTCCTACGATGAAGGACATGGGAACAGTGATGAAGGCCGCAATGGCCCGCTTCGCCGCCGCCGGCATGCGTGTGGATGGCAAGCTGGTTAGCGAGGCCGTGAAGAAAGAATTGGCGGGGAAGTAAGTTCGCGTAGGGACAGCCGCCCTCGGCTGTCCAGTCGAGCGTAGCTCGACATCGCAGTCGAGTCGTACACTTCGGGATTAGTTCCACTGCTCAAGAGTGCCGCAGTCAATGGTCGTGGTCGAGGAGTCTGGCATGAAGACTGGCGCCATCTACATCATCACGCAGGATTCCCGCTACCGGGAATTGCTCCTGAATTCCGCCGCGAGTCTGAAGCGTGCGATGCCAGATTTGCCCATAACAGTATTCAGCCAGTTTCCGATCGAGAGTCCCGATTTCGAGAAAGTCATCCGCGTAGAGGGATCCGAAGACAGTTTCTACGACAAGACGCTTTGTATAAGGCAGACTCCCTACGAGCGGACATTATTTGTAGATGCCGACATCTACGTCGCCGAGCCCGTTCCCGAGTTATTCGCAATTCTCGATCGCTTCGATTTCGCCGCCACCCACGAAGAGTATCTGAACACCGATTGGTGGAATCGCTATCCCCGCCCCGACATTCCGCCCAGCTTTCCCGAGTTCAATACCGGCATTCTGGCGTATCGGCGATCGCCGCAAATGGACAGCGTTTTGAAAGATTGGTCGGACCTCTATCGGTCGTTTCTTGCAAACCACCCTGGCCAGAAAATCAACGATCAGCCTTTCTTTCGCGCCGCCGTTTACTCCAATCCGGTGCGCTTCGCCACGCTCACCCGGGAATACAACTGCAAATTTCGAGGCCAGGGATACTTGAATGGACGTGTGAAAATACTCCATGGCCACGTTGACCTTCGTCTGGAACAAACATTTGTGCGCCAGGCCCTTGAGGTCCTGAATGCCAGCTCCAAACCTCGTGTGTACATTGCCGGGAAGGTTTACCAGCAAAAATTAGTGGGGCGAATTTTGGACCGCCGAAAACCCGGTTTCGTGGGCCGTTTTCCTTTGCTCCCCGAACCCGTCATCGTGGCCGGCGCCAAACGCCTGCGCCAAATGCTGAAAGAACGCGGGGCGCGAACCATGTTTCTGAAATTGATCGGTCGCGGGAGGAAGTGATCGCATGCGCAGCAAGCAAATACCGATGACTCTTTTCGTGCTGCTCGCCGGTTCGTCCCTGTTATTCGGCGAAACGCACGCGGGAACTTTCGCGGGAACGATTACCGGCAAGGTGACCTACACGGGCACGCCCGCCAAACCAATACCTATCGACATGGGCGGTGATCCGGACTGCGCCAAGCTGCGTGCCACGCCCGCGACGAACGAAACGGTTGTCACCGGGGCCAACCATGCGCTGGAAAACGTTGTGGTCTATGTTTCCTCCGGAGCTCCCGACGAGGGTCAGGTCCCGGCGCAGGCTGTCACCTTCGAGCAAAAAGGTTGCCAGTATCTTCCGCACATTCTGCCCATGCACGTCAATCAGGAATTGCGAATCGTCAACAATGACCAGACTTTGCACAACGTTCACCCGCAGGCCAAAGTAAACCGCGAGTGGAACAAGTCGCAGCCGCCGGGCGCGCCGCCCATCGTCGAGAAATACGATAAAGAAGAATTTATCCCGGTGAAGTGCAATGTCCATCCCTGGATGCGCGGTTACTTTGCGGTGCTCAAGACCTCGCACTACGACGTAAGCAAGGGTGGAGGCGAATTCAAGCTCCCCAACCTGCCTCCCGGCAAGTACACCATCACGGCATGGCATGAGTCATACGGCACTCAAACTGCCGACGTCACGATCACTGGCAACGAAACCAAAGAGGTCAACTTCACTTTCCAGGCGAAAGCTTACTGACGCGCCGACGCACTGCGAGACGATTCTAGTGCCGCGACCGCACATAGTGTTGCCGTTATCGTGATCCGGGCTGGCGTGGCCGTTTTGGGGCGAGCGGTTCCTCGGACGGTGTTGCGGGCGCGGCTGGCGTTACGGTGTCCGGCGGGGCTTCGGTCAAAACCTTGCGGATGAATCCTCGCGGCACGGTTGCGGTGAGGACCGCGCGATCCCCGGCCTGTTCGACCTTGAGGCTGTCGAAAAACGTTTTTACATCCGTATCCGTACCCTGCGCGCCGACGCTGCCTTCGGCGGCGTGAAAAAGGCTGAGGAATGCTGCGGTCTTCTCGGTGATGGCCTGCGCGTCGGCGTCACTATCGGTGAATGCTTCGGCCCGGAGGTGAAGGGCCGTGAAATATCGCGCGGAAATCACGGCGAACGCGGGTTTCGGAAACAGGAGGCTCCAACTTCCGAGTCCGCCCAGGGAAGTCATTGCAGCGGGCTGCACGCGCAGAATCGCAAAAGACAGACTCGCCAGCGGAACTTCCCGGTAGAACTTTCGCAGCAACTTGGGTCCGCCAAATGGCGAGGCCAGTTTGCGGGAGCGGTCGATCACGCCACGAATCACCTCGGGGTCCGGATGGTTCGAAACCGCGACGCTGTCATACGAAAGAGTGACGATGCGGACCGTGCGTCCTTCGAAGGGGATGTTGTAAATGTCGAACCCGCGGTAATCGTCAATCGAAGACGATATCTTCTTGAGGTACGCCGTCAGCCGGCCGGAGTCGATCTTGCCGACGAATATCTCCGAGAAGCGTGGCTCTGAAACCGACCCTCCGGTGCCGCCGCCCCAATTCTGCGGATAGTGGATGGCGAAGGCCGCCTCGTCGAGGTCGCGCTCGAACTGAAAGCCCGTTTCCTCGACAAATTTCTGGTATTCGGGCTCGCGGGAAACCGGCGGCAATTGACCGATGGCGTTGAGCTTCCGAACCCACGTAAGGTCAACGTAGAAGAACCCGTCCGCGCCCGGGAGCAAGCGGGCCGCTTCCGGGGGGGCCTGTTTGCGCAGGGTGACGATCAGCGCGATGGCCGCCACAATCAGCACCACGGCTAGCAAAATGGGGAGGCTGCGTCGAATGCGCATTGGTTTTGGCAGGTGCCAGGCTCATCCGCTGTGGACAGAGGACGAGCTCGTTCAATGATAGCACCCTGGCGGCGATGGCTTCCCCTTCCTCCTTGCCTCTTGACCGCCATCGCCGCTCCCGATAGCCTCTTCATATCGCCCTTCGATTTTCCATGGCCGCTTCCGACATCCCCGACGCTCCATCCGTAATCGATTCACGGGAAAACACTTCCCCGTGCATCCTTACCCCTGCGGACGCACAACTTTCTCCCTCGAACGGGGTTTCTACTGGTGTGAGCAGTGTAGCCATTGATCGCGGAGTACTGGATCGCGGAGTACTGGATCGCGGGGTATTGGGTCGCGGACTGCTGAACTTTGCCGGAGCGCCTGCGTCTCGTTCCGCGCCCGATACCAGTGCAAATTCCGTCGTCAGTTCAGTCCACGCCGTTTCCGACGTCGACGCCATGCTGCGCGTGAAGACGGGCGACGACTCCGCCTTCGCTTACCTGGTGCAGAAATATCGCCGGCCGATGGTGGGCTTCATGTACCGCTTGTGCCACAACCCATCGACCGCCGAAGAACTGGCGCAGGAAGTGTTTCTGCGCGTGTATCGCTCGCGCGCGACTTACGAGCCGAGCGCCAAGTTCACGACCTGGCTTTATCGCATCGCGACCAACCTGGCCGTCAACCACGCGCGCGATACGCGCCACGAGCGTCCGGGAAAGACTGTGCGCCTCGATGAGCCGGACCAGGAAACGGGCACCACGCCCGACCTGGCCGACGATTCGCTCACGGCGGAAGAGCAAGTGTTGAAGCGGGAGCGGCTGGCGGCCATCCGCGGCAAAGTGAACGCGCTGCCCGAGCGCCAGCGCGTGGCCGTCATCATGCACAAGTTTCAGCAGATGGATTACAGGGAGATAGCAGGCGTGCTGAAGTTGAGCGAATCCGCCACCAAGTCGTTGCTGTTTCGCGCCTACGAAACGCTGCGCGAGCAGTTGCAAGAGTTCGTTTCGGGGAAGTAGAGGAAAGCAGTATGAATTGCAAAGAAATTCGCGAACTGTTGCCGGATCTGGCCGCCGGCATGGACGCTGCAACACCGGAGGTTGAAAAACACATCGCATCCTGTGCCGCCTGCGCCGCCCATCTCGGCGGCTTGCAGAAAACCATGGAGCTGCTCGATGAATGGCGAGCGCCCGAGCCGTCGCCGTATTTCGATACCCGCTTCGAAGCGCGATTGCGTGAAGAAATGGCGCGTCCGGCTGCGGGATGGCTAAGTTGGCTGCGGCGTCCGGCGTGGGCCATGTCGTTCGCCGCCGTGGTGTTTGCTGGAGTGCTGGTAGTCGGAATTGGAATTGGCGGCAAGTCGTATATTGCTCAGACCGGCACCATTCCGACTAATGCTCCATCCCTCGGTCTGCCGGTTGCTCCGGGGACCGCCGTCGGCGATCTGCAGGCGCTGGACCGGAACGACGACTTGTACGCCGATTTCGATGTGCTCGACGAACTGCAGGTGCAGGACGACGTAACCGCGAATCCGTAAGATTCAGAGACGATAGCAAGACGAGTTAACGGGAGACCATACCATGTTGGGCCGGGCAAAAATCGCGGGCTGTCTGGCAGCGCTTCTGCTGCTGACGCCGGCGTTCGCCCAAAATTGGTATCCGCAACGGCGGCGGCAGCAAGAAAGGCGGCAGGAGGAACGGCGGCAGCGGCAACAACAAAATTCGCAACGAGGTTCGCAACAAAGTTCGCAAAAACGTCCGCCACCACGTCCGCAGGAGCGCCAGTTCCCAAACGAAGCTCGCCCTAACGGGCCTCGTCCGAATCCGGACCGTCCCAGCGAAAACCGCCCGCCGCTGAACCAGCCCGGCCACGCCGGAAACTGGCTCCGCCGCTATAAAGATCTGCCGCCCCAACAACAGCGCCGCGCGCTCGAAAACGATCCGGATTTTCGCAAGCTCCCCCCGCAACAGCAGGCCCAGTTGCAGCAGCGCTTGCAGCGTTTTTCCAGTCTGCCTCCGGAGCGGCAGGAGCGCGTGCTCAGCCGCATGAAAACCTGGGAGCACCTGACTCCTGGCCAGAAGCAGCAGGCGCGCCAGCTCTTTCAGCAGTTCAAGCAATTGCCGCCCGATCGCCGCCAGGCCGTCAACCGGGCGATTCGCGGCATGCGCGGCCTGACGCCCGAACAGCGCGACCAACTCATCAACTCCGAGCGATACAGGAACGAGTTCTCGCCGCAGGAACGCGGCATTCTCAGCGGAGCTTCCCACCTGCCGCTCGCCCCCGGCGACGGCCTGCAACCCGGACCGCCCGAATAATTGTGCGGTTTAATTACGCGGTTTCAGGATTACTGTTACCCCCGGTTTCGGGAAGGGCACCAGCCCCGGAGGTGCGACCGAGTTTAGAACATTTTCAGGGTTACTGTACCCCACTGCCGGTTTCGGGAGGGGCACGACTTGAGTCGTGCCGCTAAAGACCGCCAGAAATGCGGGCTTTAGCCCCTGAGGGATTGTCGGCGGCGAGGCTCACAGCAAATGTGAAAACGTCTTAGGTTGCACCATCTGCGAAAATGCTCTAGCGCCCAGCGCGCGTGGACTTTTCTCCGGGCAGGGCAGCGTACACGGCGGGGTTGGCGCAGACTTCGTAATAGTAGCGGTCGGTCCAGCGCAACTTGGATAGATCGCGGATATCAACCTGGGCGATACGATTTTTGCGGATGGCAATCTTGCGGAATGCTCCGTTGGCGATGGGCACGGTGCCGACGAAAAGCTCGCGCTCCTCGTCCACCCATGGTCCGCTAAAGCCGGGCTCGTTGGGGTCCGCTTCCCAGGGAGTCAGCGAAATTTCCTGCTGTAGTTTGCGGAAGGCCGCTTCACTCAGGCAGATCCCGCCTACGTTGTAGTTAAGGCGCATTTCCTCCATGCCGGTGTCGGCACTCGCGCCGTTGTTGTTATTATTATCGCCTCCGCCTCCGGTCAGGACCGAATACACCTGGAAGACTCCGGCATCGGGTGCGAGTTTTTTGCGGACGCGCTTGTTGCAGGAGGAAAGACGGTCGCTCTCATTGATGGCGTCGGAAATCATGATGCGGTGTTCGCCATCCATCAGGTAGAGCGGAGGCGAGTCCTGGTAGGCGACGCCCAGGCCGACTTCCATCTGGGGCAAGCCGGAGCGGTTCAGAAGTTCGTTATACTCGCGCAGCAGGCTCACGATCTCCCATGCCAGGACGCAGGCGCGCCCGACGCTGACCATGGCTTCGCCCTCGCGCTCCAGCAGCGCCACGATGATGGCATCGCCTTCGAGGAAAACTTTGCTGGCGCCATATTTCGCCAGCAGCTTGTTGACCGGATCGTAGAAATTCAGGCTGAAATACGAGGCCGCGTTCATGCCGTTTTCCATCAGCGAACGGGTGAGGCGCGATGAGTCGCGCACGTCCGCCTTCAGAATCACATGCTGCACCACACGGTCTTCGGCGGGCTTCTGGTCTTCGGGAGGCCGAAACTCGTAGAGCATGCCGTTGAGCGTGGAAAGTTGGCGGACTTTGTCGTCGCTGACCAGGTTGATGCTGTCAAAACCGGCGCTCAGGGCCGCCAGACCCTGCAGGTCGCGGTGATAGCGAAAGATGTCGTGCAAAAGACGCGCGGCAAATCGGTTGCGCTCCGAGCCACGGCAGGAGGCTACGCGTCCGACGGCGGCAAACAGCCGGTCGGCTTGGAGCCGGCTTTCGCCAATGATTTTTTCCACGCGCTCCGTTTCCTCGCGAAACAGCAGTGCGTTCTTGATCTGCTGCGGATTCACCCGCGGCGCATATTCGGCGAGTAGAGGAACGGCTTCATAAGAAGCGACCACCAGCGGAAGAACGCCTTCGCGCTGTAGCATGCGCGTCCAGACCTCGAGGCGGTCTTTTCGATGGCGATCTTCCGGCGTCAAGTCTTCGCCGTTGCCGGAGCCCACCAGCGCGACCGCGTTCCCGGGAACATTGAGCGCCTGCTCCAGATGTTTGTCGTCAACCGCCTCCTTATATCCGAGTTCGCGCAGAAAACTTAGCGCGAGCTGCCGGAGATTGGAAAAACGGTCGGGGTCCTTTTCGAAGTTGCCGAACATGTAATAGTGCTCGGCGCAGAGATAATCGTCGCGGCCATCTTCGGTAAGGACCAGCGGATTGAGGAACAAGCAATAGCAGTCGGAGGACAGTTCGCCGAGCAGCGAGCGGCGGGTCCGCTCCAGTGTTTCCTTTTCGATTTCGCCCAGCAGATGAAATATCTCCTGCCCGGCGCGGCGCAGGATGATCTTCTTGCGCACCTGGAAAGACGAAACGAGCTCCTGCGTCTGTATCATTTTCACTTGCCGGACACCCTCGAGCGACTTCGACTTCACGCGGCACTGTTCGAGGATCCGGGCAAACTGCGCTTGCAGTTCAGTGCGTATGAACTTCAGCACAGTCAGGCGCCCCAGCACATCGATCGATGGATTGCCTTCCGCCTTGGCGCGATTCAGCATCGCGAGATGGACCGAGACCAGTAGTGTTTTCAAGTCTGCCGGCTCGGTCTTGCGCAGTTGGGCCGCGCCCTCGGCGGCGCGTATGAATTTGCTTTGAGCTTGGGTGGCGGCGGGAACGTCCATTTCGAACAACGATTCCACCCCGCCGAAGCGGCAGAGATAACGCCCGAGATGAAAACTCAAATCCGCCGCGATGCGCGGGCTCAGACAAACGTCGTAGCGCAGATTGTCCACGCCCAGTTGCAAATTGTTGAATGCGAGTGCAGGCCCGTAGTATTGAAGATCGGGCCGGATGGGCGGTTCAGGATTACGCAATCGAAAAATCGGGAGCATGGGCATCGTCTTGTACGCTGCTTGCAAGTTGCTGAATCTTCAATACCAAGCAGCAGGCTAGCACGTTGCTGGGATCGATCGAAAGTTACTCAAGTGTGAGTGCGGTCATCGCCGTGGTAATGGCAGCGGATAACGACTATTTAGAGCTGGCCTCCTAAACCTGAATCCCGAAGTTTCGCCATTATGGTCAGTACAAAATGTTCCACGTGAAACACTTCGGCGTTTTTCTTCCAGCCGCGGGGATGGGGTTCCGCATTCCAGCGAGGCACGCCGCTGCGCCGGTTGCTTCCGCCGCTAGCACGGCGGCACTGCGTAGCACGTATCTTGGGCACTGTCTCCCGCGCGAAACCAAAATCCGGCGGTCTAGTTTTCCTCCGCCGCGGCGTGACGTGGCCTATTGCTCCGGCGCTTATCAAAAGAAAAAGGGGAGATTTTCTCTCCCCCTCGTTCCGATGAAATTGGCTTCGTTCTCTTACTCTTGCTCGTCGAGTTCCACGGTATCGCCCGCATGAACATCTTCGAGCGCGAAGACGACCATGGCGGACGATGCGGTCGGGGTGACGTTCAGAACCACCACTTCTCCGACGGCGCGGCGCGGCAGATCGCGCACATGAATGTTCGGCCCTTTGGTCTTGGTGAAGCGTTTGGCCTCGAAAGTCGGGGGACGCACCTGCGTGTCTTCCGAAGTCTGAGCATCGAAGGAAAGCGAGTCCACGGGATTTTCCAAGGTGGCTGTATAGGAACGCAATACGCGGAAATAGTCTCCGACTTTTACGCCCTGGTTTGAACCCATGTTCATGTAAAGTTTTACGCCCGTGCCGAGAAAGCCGTCAAAGTCTTTGCCGAGCACGATGCGTCCGCTCAGCTTGTTATTGGGAGGCGCGAAGCGATCGAAATGCCCGGGCACATGGAACGAAACCGGCGGTTTTTCCACGAAAGGCACGACGACGTCTCCCGGATTGATGGGATCGCAACTGAATTCCACCTGGGCAATGGCGCTGTGACTGCGCGTGTCAACTACCCGGATTCTGCCAATATCGCCGTAAGGGCGTCCCGCGGCAGCCAGTATTTTTCGCATCCCCGGATAGATTTCGTACTTGTTGACGTCGCGCATTTCGCGGACCACCGAATACAGTTGTCCCGCCTGGTAGCCGCTCCCCGCGAGATACACCAGTTCCCCCGTCTCGAATTTAGTGGAGGTCGGTGTCTCCAGGCCGCCGTTGACGTAGTTGGCGTCGGGAATGCGGTCCTTGGTAATAAATCCGGCGCAGTAAATGTCTGCGGCGGTAGGCGTCTGGTAACGCACAAATGGCACGCTGACGGACGTGTGGACGATACCGTCCGCATCGGGAGTGGCCACCATAGTTGACTGCTGGGCCGCCGCGAGGGTCGCGGTCACCGCCAGTAGCACTAACAATCCTATTTTCTTCATCTTACCTCCGACTTCTAGCCGCACCGGGGTTGTCCCAGCTACCCCTCTCTAAAGACAAGGGTTACATCCGGAAAGTAACAAGCGAATGGGGATGGGTCAAGGTTACGAGGGTGTTGAGCCGCCCTGCTCCCAAAGTGTTTTTTGAATTTTTCAGCAAGCTTGGGTTGCATCTGGGTTTACATCCCTGTAATATCGCGCCGTTGTTGAAAATAAATGAACTCGGCTAATTCTTCGACTGCCGCGCCTCGTTTTCCGCTTACGCGCCTGCCCAAGGTGTGCCTGGCGTTGAGCGGCGACACTGCCGAGACCATGCTCGAAAGCGCCGAATCCATGGCCCGGGACAACCCCTTCATGGAGTTTCGTTTGGATTACCTAAAGCAGCCCATGGCAGCGCTGCCGAAGATCCATCGTTTTCTTGAGACCCACCAGTACGTCACCGCCATCGCGACTTGCCGCCGCGCCGCTAATGGCGGCAAGTTCAAGGGATCGCTGGCGGCGCAATTGGAAACGCTCGGCAAGGCGCACGCCGCGGGCTTTCAGATTGTGGACGTGGAAATGGAGAGCGCGCTGAAAGCGAAGCCCCAAGCGATGGCGCGCCTGCGCAGCCGCGTCGGACTCATCGTCTCCTTCCATGATTTCCGCGGCACGCGCCACCTCGAGGAAACGCTCGCAAAAATGCGGAAAGTTCCGGCGGACTTCTACAAGGTCGTCACCACCGCTACCACGCTCTCCGACAACGTGGTCATGATGAAGTTTCTGCAGACGCAGAGCGGCGCGCATACGCTGATCGGGTTGTGCATGGGAGAGCAGGGCATCATCAGCCGCGTGCTCAGCGCGCGGGCGGGCAGCGTATTCACCTTTGCCGCAGTCAACGCCGATCTGAAAACCGCGCCCGGTCAGATCAGCGCGCGCGACCTGCGCGGGACCTACCGCATCGAGCAAGTTGACGCCGCCACGCGCGTCTATGGAGTCGCCGGCGATCCCATCGAGCACTCGCTTTCGCCCGTCATTATGAACACGGCGCTGCGCCGCGAGAACGTGAACGGCGTATATCTTCCTCTCCACGCCAAAACGCTCAAGGACCTGATGCACTGTGTACGCGAAATTCCCCTGCACGGCCTCAGCGTCACCATGCCGTATAAGCAGGCCATCCTGCCCTATCTCGACAACACCGACGCGCACACGGCGAAGATCGGCGCCTGCAATACCGTCGTCCGCGGGCAGGAGGGCAAGCTTTACGGTTTCAATACCGATGTCGCCGGCATCGTTCGTCCGCTGGAGCAGCGCCTCCCCATCGAAAGCGCGAAAGTTCTCGTGCTCGGCGCCGGGGGCGCTGCCCGGGCTGCCGTCTTCGGACTCAAAGAGCGCGGCGCTGAAGTGTGGATCCTAAATCGCACTTCGGCCAAGGCCCAGAAACTCGCCCGCCAAGCCAAGGCCCGCACCATTAAGCGCGCCGACCTGCGCAAGATGGCCTTCGACGTCATCGTCAACGCCACGCCGGTTGGGATGGGAAACACACGCGACTGCCCACTCCAAGACCAGGAGATCCAGGCCCGCGTCGTCTTCGACATGGTGTACGACCCGGTGGAAACGCACCTCTTACAGGTGGCGCGCGCCCAGGGAATCGCCGTCATCCCCGGAGTCGAAATGTTCGTGCAACAGGCTGCCCGGCAGTTTGAAATCTGGACCGGCAAACCCGCTCCCGCCGGCGATATGCTGCGCGTGGTCACCATCGCCCTGCAAGACCGCGCCGCCGCCCAGAAGCCGCAGAACTCGTGAACGAAAAGGTTTCAAAGTTTCAAAGTTTCAGGTAGTGGTTCAGTTTGCTTGTCATCCTAAAGAATTGTCACCTCGAGCGAAGCGCCTGTCATCAACAAAGCTTGTCATCCTGACCCTGAGCGGAGCCGAAGGGGAAGGACCTGCTTTCCCTTGCGTCATCCCCCAACCCACCTAGTGTCGTGTCCCAGAAATATGTGACATAAGTTTGGGTTGTCATCCTGAGCGAAGCGAAGGACCTATGTATTTGAATTCACTATGCAAGCGATCCTGCGTTTCGCTCAGAACGACAGTGTGGATTTATGCCACGAACTTGCGGGACACTACACTAATGCTGGTTTCATAAATCGGTCTTGGGTAGGGCACGGCTTCAGCCGTGCCGTTCAGGGCCTGAAAGA
This sequence comes from uncultured Acidobacteriaceae bacterium, assembly GCA_963827765.1. Lineage (GTDB taxonomy): Bacteria > Acidobacteriota > Terriglobia > Terriglobales > Acidobacteriaceae > Acidiflorens. Next base: position 889,555 of record CAWHBX010000002.1, on the reverse strand, counting down.
ATGCGGGCTTTAGCCCCTGAGGGATGTGCCTACCGAACTAAAAGCATTTATGAAACCAACTCTATGTATTTTTAGTCGAGACAGGTAGATAATGATCCCGACCGAGGGGGCCATGGGGAAATCCATGGCCCTTTTTTTCGCCGGCAAGGTATTCTGATACAAGCCAATGCCGCCTCTCTCCCTGCCCGAGTTCGCTGAACGCTGGAAAGCAAGTACTCTGTCCGAGCGCGCCGCCGCTCAAAGTCACTTCATAGACCTCTGCGAAGTGTTAGGACAGCCGCATCCTGCGGCAGCAGACCAGACCGGCGAGACCTTCACCTTTGAGAAACACGTTTCCACCAATGACGACGGCAAAGGTTTTGCCGACGTCTGGAAGCGCGGCTATTTCGGCTGGGAATACAAGGGCAAACACCGTGACCTTGCGGAAGCCTACCGCCAGCTCTTGCGCTACCGCGAAGACCTGGAAAACCCGCCCTTACTGGTGACGTGCGACCAAGAGCGGTTTGAGATTCACACCAACTTCACCGGCACCCGCCCGCAGATTTACAGCTTCACGCTTGACGATCTTCTCTCCGGCGCACCCACAGCGAATTGTGCTCTGCCGCCCGTGGACGTTCTCAAGGCCGTGTTCACTGAGCCGGGACTGCTTCACCCGGCAGCCATCCGTACCCGCGTTACCGAAAGTGTGGCGGCGGAGTTCGCCAAGCTCGCTAACAACCTGGAGGCCAGAGGGATTGATCCCCAACGGGCGGCCCACTTCCTCATGCGCCTGCTCTTCTGCCTCTTCGCGGATAGCATCGGCCTTCTGCCCGATCATCTCTTCCGGCAGATGATTACCTCGGACAAAGGCAATCCACTGAATTTCGCCCGCAAACTCCGCCAACTCTTCCGCGCCATGTCCACCCCCGGGAGCACCTTTGGAGTGCACGATATTCACTACTTCAACGGCGGACTCTTTGCCGATGATGAAGTCTTCGATTTGGATTGGCGCGATCTGGGTGTGCTAAACGCCGCCGCCGTGCTCGACTGGTCGCAAGTCGAACCCGCCATCTTCGGCACTCTCTTCGAGCGCAGCTTAGACCCCGGCAAGCGCTCGCAGCTTGGCCAGCACTACACCAGCCGCGAAGACATTTTGCTGATTGTCGAACCCGTGGTGATTGAGCCTTTGCAGCGCCGCTGGGCCGAGGTCAAAGCGGAAGCCACGGCCTTGGCGGAGGCAGCCAAAGCCGCAAAGGGCCGCGCACACACTAAACTGCGCGATGAACTGCAAGAAAAAATCTTCGGCTGGATGGAAGAGCTTTCCGCCGTCCGGGTTCTAGATCCCGCTTGCGGCAGCGGAAATTTCCTCTATCTGGCACTGCGGCGGATGCTCGATTTGTGGCATGAGGCACGCAACTTTTCCGCTGAACACGGCTTGCACATCATCATTGAAAAGCAGGTTCACCCGCAGCAACTCTTCGGACTGGAAACCAACATTTACGCGCAAGAGCTTGCCTCCGTGGTGGTCTGGATTGGCTATCTGCAAGGGCTCAATGAGCACGCGACTGTCTGGCCTACGGAGCCGATCTTGCGCAAGCTCGACAATATCCAGCAACGCGACGCCATCCTGACCCATGACGCAAAAGGCAACCCCATCGAACCCGAATGGCCCCAAGTGGACTTCATCATCGGCAACCCGCCGTTCCTCGGCGACAAGAAAATGCGCCACGAGCTTGGCGATGTGTACGTAAATGAGCTGCGCCAGGTTTTCTCAGGACGTATTCCGGGGCAGTCCGATCTCGTCTGCTATTGGTTTGAGAAAGCACGCACGCAGATTGAGGACGGAAAGGCACGGCGCGTTGGATTGCTTGCCAGCCAAGCCATTAGAGGTGGTGGAAACAGGGTAGTGTTGGAACGAATTAAACAGACCGGAGATATCTTTTGTGCGATCTCCGACCGCGACTGGATACTTGAAGGGGCAAACGTCCATGTTTCTCTGATTTGTTTTGATGATGGACGCGAAGAAAAGAAACAACTGGACGGACTGCAAGTTCCGACGATCAACCCCGACTTGAGCGGCGCAGCCAACACGTCTGACGCCGTGGGGCTTCCAGAAAACGAGGGCATCTGTTCGGTGGGCACTCAGAAGAACGGCGCATTCGAACTCTCGACGGAGCAAGCAAAGGTGATGTTGTCTCTACCAACCAATCCAAACGGACGCACTAACTCCGGCGTGATCAGACCTTGGATCAACGGAAGAGACCTAACAGAACGGCCACGCGGAATGTGGGTGATTGACTTTGGAGCTGACCTTCCCGAGTCTCAGGCTGCGCTTTACGAAGGCCCATTCGAATATTTGAAGGCCCACGTCAAGCCTCTGCGAGATAAGAATCATAGAGAGTCCTACAGGGATTATTGGTGGCTTCACGCTGAGGCCCGCCCCACTCTACGCATGTGGCTGGAGCCGCTCTCTCGGTACATTGCAACTCCCCGAGTGTCAAAGTACAGGGTTTTCCAGTGGGTTTCAAAGGACGTTCTACCAGACTGTGCGGTTGTAGTTTTCGCGGTGGAGGATGATTACTTCTTCGGTGTTCTGCATTCCCGCATTCATGAGGTTTGGGGTCTGCACATGGGCACCGCATTGGAGGATCGTCCGCGTTACACCCCGAAGACTTGCTTTGAAACCTTCCCCTTTCCTTGGCCGCCGGGAAGTGAGCCGAAGAATTCCTCGCTGGTGAAAGCCATTGCCAAGGCGGCGCGCGAATTGGTAGTTAAGCGCGATGCCTGGCTCAATCCGCCCGGCGCAAACGCGAAAGAATTGAGCGCGCGCACTCTCACCAATCTCTACAACGCCCGTCCCGCCTGGCTCGCGGATGCGCACCGCCAGCTGGATGAAGCCGTTTTCGCCGCCTATGGCTGGCCCGCAACCCTAACCGATGCCGAAATCCTGGAACGATTGCTCAAACTGAACCACGAACGCGCCGCGAAGACGGGCCAATCCCATTGACCCCGATCTTTTTTCATCACAAACCAGCTGTGATCGCCATCACAGACATAAGGCCCGCACTCCGCGACAATGGAGATCTGTTGGGGCAGTGAAGAGTGCGCCCGTCCATCAAGACGGCCCTCGAAGCTGCCCCAAACCCATTTTCAGCGCAATTTTAGGAGCTAACTCCTTATTCCGGAATACTTTGCCTCTAAGTCCTTTTAACCCAAAGACCTGGCGGGAATTTCTTCCTAAGTCTATGATTCCAAAAGACCGGGGGGAGGGGGGGGTACCGGTACCAACTAGTAAACTTTATCAATTAGTAAATAGCCGAAAAAGCTGCGACAGTCGCAGAAAAATAAAGATTTGCGATGCAATTATCATAAGAAAGGTTGCAAATAATCCGTCCCGGCAGTAGGATGGCTTTGAACGCGGCTTTTGGCGTTCACCTTGTCTTAAAAAACCAAATCTTCCAGGTAAAACGCAGCCCTAGTTCTAAACGAAAGTCTAAAGGGGCGCCCAGGGCCCCAGTGCAATTCGGAGAGAATGCATGTCGTGGTACGCGTACTGCCTCACGGAACATCAGACCCTTGCTAATGGAGTTCGCGCCCGCCGTCCCTTCCTGCTGGATGGAATTCAGGGTGTGAACGGTTCTCCGGTCATGAGCTATCCGAGCGGAGAATTCGCGGTTATTGTCAGTGAATATGAGCGTACAACCTCCAAGCTCGACGAAAAGTCGGTTTTGGAGCATGCCCGGGTGGTAAGCCAGAGCTTTCGGACCGCGACCGTCTTGCCGTTCCGTTTTGGGACGATTTTCGACACCGAAGACGCCATCCGTCAAGCGGTGCGGGCCAACCGCCGGACTTTCTGCGAGAGCGTGGCGCGGCTGCGCGGCAAGTCCGAAATGCGCATCAAGCTGGTGGTCCACGACGGTACCATGCACGCGACGGAAGAAATTGTTCTACCCGATACTGTCGGTCGCGAGTACCTGAGTAAGCTCCGCGAGAAAGCGTTTCGCGAGCGCGAGCGCCAGACCAAAGCCCGCGCTCTCTCCGTGCAGGTACACAAGCTCTTCAATCCGCTGGAGGAAGAAGTGAGCTGCAAGCGGGTTGATGCCGACGGAATGTTGCTCGATATCGCCCACCTCATTGATACCAAGTCCATCGAAAAATATCAGAACCGTTACGACACGGCCGCCAAGCAACTCAAGAATTGCCAGCTCTTCGTGACTGGCCCCTGGCCGCCGTATCATTTCCTTCCTGGGAAAGTGCGTACGGTCGCCGGCGATAGCTAAAAACCTGTGCCGAATAAATTCCAAGCCCCCTTTCGAGGGGGCTTTGCTTTAGTGGGATCCTGTGGGGGGACGGGGCTTTGCCCCGCTTCCACATCGAATGCCTGCCGGAAATTTCTTTCAAAGTGCACTGTTGTGCACCTGGGAAAATAGGCTTCCGATGGGATCGCCACCGGCACTGAGGCTGGATTCTCTCTATAACGTCTTGATTCTGAACAGACTTCCCAAAATGGAACCCATACTTACTCCCGTGTTCCATTTTGGTTCTGCGAATGCTCGGCTATATAACAACCAGAGAGGCCGTAACCGTTGGAACCACTTCACTCTCGATGTTCTCGACAGCTCACTCTGACCGTTCCCGTCCTTGGAACGGCGCCAAACTTAAGTCGTCTTGTTTGATTCCTGCCACCTTGCCTCTTTGAAATGGCGGCCCCGAAAGGGGCCGCTTTTTTTGTTGCTTCCACTCCTGTAAACTCACGAGTTCCGATGAAATCTGAAAAGGCATGCACTGAAAAAGTGAATTCTCAAAAAACCGCTTCGCTTCGCATTGCTATTGTTGTGGTGCTGGTTGCCCTGCTTGGGCAGAAACCGCTCCATGCCCAAAAGCCTGTCCACGGGGCCGACGATGTGCTTCTCGCCACCATGGAAAAGGAGCTGCATCGCGGCCAGACCGAGTTGGCCAAGCAGGACCCCGCGCCCTACTTCACCAGCTATAACGTGACCGACGGGGAATCGCTGGTCGTCCTCGGCGCCCAGGGAGCCATCCTCACCTCAACTCGCGCCCGCCACCGCGCCGCCGACGTCAGCATGCGCATCGGCGCCCCCGCGCTCGATAACACCCACGACCAGGAACGATTTTCCGGCATTACCTCGGGCCAGCTTCCGCAGCGGGACGACCCCGACGCCATCGCCCGCGTGCTCTGGCGGCTGACTTATGAGCAGTATCGCAAGGCGCGCCAGGCCTACACCAACGTGAAGACCAAAACCGCTGTGCGCGCCAAGGACGAGGACGACTCGCCCGACTTCTCCGAGGAGAAGCCCTCGACTTACATTGAAACTGAAAAAACTCCGTCGCCCGCGTTTCCCGATCAAAAAGCCTGGGAAGATCTCGCCCGCCGCTATTCCGCCAACTTCCGCCAGTATCCTCAGGTCGAACAGTCCATGGTTGTTCTTTACGCGGAGAGGAGCCGCAGTTACCTGGTCTCGACTGAAGGCACGAAGATTGTCACCGCCGACGCTATTTTCCGCATCATGATCCAGGCGGAAACGCGGGCCGACGACGGCATGGAACTGATGCGGGTGGAAACCTTCCAGTCTTCCGACCCGGCAAAAGTTCCCTCGGAAGCGGAAGTGGCGGCGAGCGTGAAAAAAATGGCGGGCGATTTGAGCGCGTTGCGCGCGGCCCCGCTGGCCGAGCCCTACAGCGGCCCAGCGTTGCTCTCGGGGCGCGCGGCCGCGGTTTTCTTTCATGAAGTGCTCGGCCATCGCGTGGAAGGACAGCGCCAGCGGGGACGCGACGAGGGCCAGACTTTCACCAAGAAGGTGAACGAAAAAATCCTGCCCGAATTTCTCAGCGTCACCGACGATCCCACGCTGCGCACGCTCGGCGGCACCGAGCTCTCGGGCTTTTATCGCTACGACGACGAAGGCATTCCGGCAGAGCGCGTCGAGGTGGTCAAGGACGGCATCCTGAAGAATTTTCTGATGGGACGATTGCCGGTGAAAAACTTCAGCCACTCGAACGGGCACGGGCGCGCCCAGTCGGGACTGATGCCCGTCGGCCGCCAGGGCAATCTGATCGTCACTTCTTCGAAAACGATGCCCGACGCGCAACTGCGCGCCCGCTTCATCGAAGAAATCAAGAAGCAGGGCAAGCCCTACGGCCTCTACTTCGAAGACATCCAGGGCGGATTCACCCTGACCACGCGCGCACTGCCACAATCGTTTCAGGTGTTGCCGGTCATGGTCTGGCGGGTCTATGCGGATGGGCGTCCGGATGAGCTTGTGCGCGGCGTGGACATTGTTGGAACCCCGCTCACGGTGTTGACCGAGATTGTCGCCACCGGAGACACCACCAGCGTCTTCAACGGCATTTGCGGAGCGGAATCCGGCAGCGTTCCTGTATCCGCAGCCGCTCCGGCCATGCTGTTCTCCGAAATGGAAGTGCAGAAACGAAAATACGGCGATGAGCGTCCTCCGATTCTTCCGCCTCCGCCCGGCACGACTCAAGAGAAGGGAGGCAAACAATGACGCGGCACGCCTCGATTCGACACACACTGATTCGACACACAACGATTCGACACACAACGATCGCCGTGTTGTTTGCAGCGCTCTACTCCGCGATCCTCGTCTGCGGCCTTGCAACTTCCGCCCGCGCCGCCGATGCGGCTTCCGGCGATGTCGTGCTCCGCGCTCTGCGCGAGGAGATGGATCGTTCGAAAGCCCAGCTAAAAATGGAGAACATGGCGGCGCCGTATTACATCGAATACCGCGTCACCGAGATCGACCAGTTCGAGGCCAGCGCGGTTTTCGGCGCGCTGCGCAACCAGCAGCGCAACCACGTCCGCCTATTGCGTGTCGTCGTCCGGGTCGGCGATTACAAGCAGGACAGTTTCTACGGCGCTGGAGAAGGCACCATCGATCTGGTTCCGTCCGACGACGATGTCTTCGCCATCCGCCACCGCATCTGGCTCGCCACCGATCGCGCCTACAAGGCCGCCACGGAGGCGCTCTCCGCCAAGCAAGCGGCCCTGAAGCAGTTGAAAGTTGATGAGCCGGTTGACGATTTTGCCAAAGCCACGCCGGTCGAAGCCGTCGAGCCGCTCGCAAGTTTTTCTTCGACCGACTTCACTCCCTGGATTCACCTGCTCGAAGAGTCTTCCGTCCTGTATCGCAGCGACAAAGAACTGGAGAACTTCGAATCCCAGCTGCGTTTTACCGTCGAGAACCGGTATTTCCTGAACTCCGAGGGGACGGTGGCCCGCTCCGGCCACGCGCGCTACGTCATCTCGATCGAGGGCTCAACCCAGACTTCCGATGGCATGTTGCTGCAACGGTCGCACGCCGACCAGGGAAACGATCTCAAAGAGCTGTCCACCCGCGAACAATTTCTCAAGACCACGGCGCGGATCCTCGAAACGCTGAAGTTGCTGCGTGACGCCCCAATGGTTGACGAGGAATACCGCGGGCCGGTCCTCTTCTCGAACGACGCTGCCGCTACCGTCGTCACCGAATTAGTAGAGCCCAATGTTCTCGGCAAAAAGCCCAAGCTCGGCGAGAATGCCCGCACCACGGGGAAATGGTCGAGCAGCTACAAATCCCGCGTGCTGCCCGATTTCATCAATGTGTTCGACGATCCGACAATTTCCACGATTTCAGGCCAGCCGCTGTTCGGCAACTACACGCTCGACGATGAAGGCGTAAAAGCGCAGAGAGTTTCGCTGATCGAAAAGGGGCAACTCGTCTCGTACCTCATCGGACGCCAACCGATTCGCGACTTTCCCGCTTCGAACGGTCACGGGCGCGCCGCTGCTACTGCCGCGCCTTCGCCTCATCCCGGCAATCTTGTTTTGCAATCGACCGATCCCCAGCCCGATGCCGGCCTTAAGTCGAAGTTGATCGAACTTTGTAAGGACCGCGATTTGCCCTACGGACTTTATGTCGAAACCATGGGGCCGAAGCTCGAACCGCGGCTGCTCTATCGCATCTGGACCAAGGACGCGCATGAAGAACTGGTGCGCGGCGGCGTCTTCGAAGATCTCGACGTGCGCTCCTTGCGCGGCGATCTCATCGCCGCCGGGACCGCGCCCGCAGTCGAGGACCGCACTGAGCCCGTGTGGTTCAGCGTTGCCAGCCCGGCGCTGCTGTTCGACGAACTCCAAGTGAAGCGGACGGAAGCCACGAAGCAGGGACTTCCCGAGTACCCCGCACCCGCGCTGGCGCAGGTGGTGAAGTAGCCCTGACAGGCTGGGCGGAAATCCGGGCTATGACTTTGTTTAGACCGTTTTCATGATTACCGTAACCCGCGGTCTGGTTCCGGGTAGGGCACGACTTCAGTCGTGCCGCTAACGACCGCCAGAAATGCGGGCTTTAGCCCCTGAGGGATTGCCCATAGCGAGGGTTACACCAACTATGAAAACGGTATAGCTGGGTCATGCCTGCGGAGTTGGGAATCAGTTTGGCCATAGGGGCAAAAACCTCAGTTTCGCAATTTGACGTTCACCGGGGCAACCGAGAGCGGGGCATCAAAGTACCCCTCCGGCGACTTTTCGCACTTTTGGGGGTTGTCCCGCGGCGCGGCTCGTGCTAGAAACGCGTATAGAGGAATACGGAAGCGGCCTCCATGAGCCAGCGCAAGAAAGTTTCAAAGAAAACGCCCCGCAGCGTTGAAATCGTTATTCCGGACAAGCTCTATTTCCGTATTGGTGAAGTCGCCAGCTTGTGCCGTCTGCCGGCCTACGTGCTTCGGTTCTGGGAAACCGAATTTTCACAGATCAAACCCGTAAAAAGCAGCACCGGGCAGCGCATGTATCGCAAGCGCGATGTGGAATCCGTGGTGCGCATTAAGAAACTGCTTTACGAGGACGGGTTCACCATCGCCGGGGCGCGGCAGCAATTGCGCGATGAGGCCAAGCCGGACCGGAACCAGTCCATGCTTCCGTTCCCGATGGGTCCTTCCGTGAATGTGGCGCACTTGCGGAATGAACTCCAGCAGATTCTCCATATTCTTTCCGCCCGCCGCTAGGCATGGATTGTGGCTCCAAGATCCAGCGGCGGCACGCATAGCTGCGTGCTGAAGCAGACAACAAGCCCGGCTTCCAACCGTCGGCGGGATTGCCGTCCCGCGCTCCAAAGCAAAACGGCAGGGCCGACCCCCTGCCGCTTCGCACGCACGCAAAAATCACGGGGCCCCTACTTACTTTTATTGACTGCTTTCTTGAGTTCGCTTCCGGGAGTGAATTTGGCGACTCTACGGGCAGCGATCTTGATGGTGGCACCCGTCTGCGGGTTTCGGCCATTGCGGGCCTTGTGCTGCGAGACGGAAAACGTGCCGAACCCAATCAAGGCAACCCGATCGCCTTTTCTAAGGGCAGCCGTAACGCTGTCCACGGTTGTGTCTATTGCGGTCGTCGCCTGCGCCTTCGATATGCTGCAGGCTCCGGCGATCCGGTCAACTAGATCAGCTTTGTTCATGCTCTCTCCTGACACTCGTCGTCTCGGTTCCCGCGCATCAGGCGAGGAGTAAGGCTCAAGGCGCGAGCACCGGCGATGCCCATTTTCGCCTATGTTAAGGGATTGTCAATGGGAAACATGTGCCAGTTGCCGGGTTTGACACCGTCGCGTGTCGCCATAATAGGAAAATAGGCCGAAAATGCCAGGTTTTTCCCGTTTTATTTGCGACCGGCGGGCACAATCGGCACTCTCCTCCGTTTCTCCACCGTTGTCCACAACGCGCCGCTCGTCTCCACAGGATGTCCACAGAGAAGAAACGGTTTCGAGTTGCGGCGCGGGCGGGTCCGGGTGCAAAGTCTAAATACACAATAGAGTTAAGGAAACTCTGATTAAGTTCATTCCCGGATCGCTTGGGAAGGGCACGGCTTCAGCCGTGCCGTTAGGCCCCGCCAAAAATGCGGCTTTAGCCGCTGGGGGCCTCACTTCTGGAGCATTCCGTTTCGCCAGCGAGTACTTAATCAGAGATTCCTTAAGAATAGAGTAATGAATTATGACAACAGCAACCGAAGTTTGCCCCCTGTGTGCGGGGTCGGGATGGAAGCCAGTGCCAGGAGCGCCGGAGCGCGGCGTGACGCGCTGCGATTGCCAGTTGCGGGCGCGGGGCGGCGCCATGATCGCGGCGGCGCGCATTCCGAAGAGATATGAACATTGCGAACTGTCGAACTTCGAGTTTGAAGGACCGCACTCGCATCTGGCGCACGCGCGCATGGCGGCGTGCCGGTTCGTGGAAGAGTACCCGGTGGACAAGACCGGCCTGTTGCTGGTGGGCAAGGCGGGCCGGGGAAAAACGCACTTGGCGGTCGGCATTGCGAAAGCGCTCATGCGCGAGAAGGGGATCGATTGCGTCTTCTATGACTATGCCGACTTGTTGAAGCAAATCCAGGATTCGTACAACCCCTCGGTACAAGCCACCGAACTTGGATTACTCCGGCCAGTGTTTGAAACGGAAGTATTGGTGCTGGATGACCTGGGCTCGGTGAGGCCGACCGAGTGGCGTTGGGATACGGTGCGCTTGATCCTGAACACGCGTTACAACGACAGCCGCACCACCATCATCACCACCAACTTCGAGGACGAACCCGCCGCGAAGGCCGACCCCGACCCGGACGCCCCAAGGGTTTCCGAGTCCTATGCGACCGCGCGGGCGGCAGCCCGGGGTGATACTCTCGGCGACCGCATTGGCGAGCGGATGCGTTCCCGCCTCCACGAGATGTGCCGCATCGTGAAAATCGAAGGCGATGACTACCGGGTGAAGTTTAAGAACGCGAGCTTCGGATAATTCCGCACTACCGTTCTTCGCACTGCAATCACTCGCACTACAATCAAGAACGTGCTGAGCGAACGCATCGAGTTCCATCCGGAAGCTGACGCCGAGGTCTTCTCCTCTGTGGCCGCTGCCCCAGCCGTGTTTCTTCTGCGCGGCGAGGATGCAAATTCCGAGCCTTACGTCAGCAAGACCGCCAACCTTCGGCGGCGATTGCAGCGGCTGCTTTCCGTTCCTCAGGAGCAAACCAAGCGCCTCAACCTGCGTGATCGCGTCCGCTGGATCGAATACACGCCGACCGGGTCGGACTTCGAATCTGGATTCATACTCTATAAAGCGCTGCGCGCCGCCTTTCCCAAGACCTACGCGAATCGCCTGCGGCTGCGCTTCGCTCCGCTGGTCAAGCTGCATCTGGAAAACGAATTCCCCCGCGCCTCGATCGCAACGCGGCTGGGGAGAATTTCGGGGGAGCGGATTTCTGGAAACAACGTTTATTACGGGCCGTTTGTTTCGCGAATGGCGGCGGAAAAATTCATGAACGACGCGCTCGACTTTTTCAAGATGCGCCGCTGCGTGGAGGACCTCCATCCCGACCCTAAATTTCCCGGCTGCGTCTATTCCGAGATGAAGATGTGTTTGGCTCCCTGTTTTCGCGGCTGCACCGACGACGAGTACCGGGACGAAGTCGTGCGGGTCGAGAATTTTCTGGATTCGCGCGGCGAATCGCTGAAGCGCCAGCTACAAGCGGAGCGCGACGGCGCCTCGGCGAACATGGAATTCGAGGCCGCCGCGGCCATTCATGCGCGGCTCGACAAGCTCACTCCCGTGCTCCAGCAGTTGCCGGAATTCGTCCAACGGATTGACCGGGCGCACGCCGTGATCGTGCAAAAGTTCGCCCAAAAATTCGCCCAGCAGTCGCGGCGGCCGGAAAGCGTCGCCCTGTTCCGCGTCGACGCGGGTGCAATCGCGGGACCGCTGGAGTTTCCTATCTCCGATAAGGAACACACCAAATCGCAATCCATGGAAGCCCGCATCCAGGCCGCACTGACGGCATTTCCCGCGTCCCAGCCAGCCAGCGCCATCGAACGCATGGAGCACCTGGCGATCCTGAAGCGCTGGTGTTATCGTGGCACCCGCGCGGGCGAGATCTTCTTTGCCGATGCCCAGGGAGAGCTGCCAATGCGGCGCTTGGTGCGAGGGATCAGCCGCGTGTACAAAGGCGAAGCGCCAGAGGTGAGTGAGATGGCATCGCCGACGATTCTTCCCGCATAAGAAAAGCCCTACGCCGCCCGGGTACCCGCGCGCTGCGGCCTCTTGCGGAACACGACCCCGATCTCTTCCCTCCAGCGCTCGCCGATTCCCAGCACTTCCCAATCGATCTCGGGCGACAAATAGCGCAAGATCGTGTCGGTCGTGGGATGCACGCGCAGAGCGGGCGCGACCAGCAGGAGCAGCGGCTTCTGCGGCGAAATTTCGACTCCCGGAAAATATCCGAATTGCGCGAATTCTCCGCGGCCCAGGTGCCAGGCGACGCGCGACCAGTAATCCACGCCTTGCAGGGGCAGGTGAATGTCCTCGTCGGCTTTAAGTTCGATGACGGCGAGGCGCGCCTCGCGCGTTACGGCGAGAATGTCAATCATCGCCCGATCTGCGGCTGCGAACGCGGGCACCTGCGCATACACCGGCTTTGGCCGCAGCCGCCCGTCGAGCGCCGCGACGTTCGCGGCGACGATCGATTCCAACCATCGCTCGGGATGCATGCGCCACAGCGCGTGGTTCTTCGGGCCGTCCTTGTGACGGACCGCCGCCGCCAGCCGCACCAGATCGGCGAACTGGGTTTCGTTCTCCGCGTCGAGGACGCGCTCTTCCGGCCCCACTCCAAAAACGATTTCCTGGTTGCTCTGAAAGTTTCGCGGATCGTGCGCGATCCGCGCCTGGGCGAATTCGAGACCATGCCGCCGAAATGAAATCGATGCGGGCGAAAGCGCCACCACTTCCGCTTGCGGCAAAATACCGCGAATGCGCGCCATCGAATCCGCAAAGCGCTCGCGCGCCAGTCCTTCATCGAAGGAATGCACCAGGCGGGTAGCCAGGTTGCCGCAGTCGCCGGTATCCACCGGCACGAGCGCATCCTCCCGCTGGTCGAATTCGTACAAATGCCATTTCGCAGCGGTGGGATGCAGATGCGCCATGCGCTGCCGGGTGAGCGTCGCCATGCCTTGCGGCACAATCACGGCCAGGCCCTCGACCACGCGGCGTTCCTGCTGGGCCAGGCGGCAGGCTTCGAGCCACAGGATGCCGACGGTCAGCGCGCCATCAACGGTCGCTTGCGTTTCCTCGTCGTTCGCTCCGACGATGGCGAGCGCGCGCTGCCCCTGGCGCAGCAAGCCGCGCAGGTAGGCCGGGCCGAAGGAGTGTTCGAGGTCCACGCCTGTGGTGAGCTTAACGACGGCCCAGCCGGGGAAATTTCTTTCCAGCGCGCGGCGCAGGCGCGACTCGTAGGCGACCCGCGCCGCCCGTCGCGCAGCGGGCGAGCGTTGATCGCGGTCGCGGCAAAAGTCGAGCCGCGTCGGCCGATTCTGGCCCATGCGCTGCACCTGCAACCGCAGCGTGGTCGGCTTGAGTTCCGCATCCAGCACCCGCCGCACAAAATTCCGCTCGTGCGACCACAAGTGCAGCAGGCATTTGTGGTACTCGCCGGAGATCGAATATTTCGAATCGGCCAGATCGAATGCAATAGCGCCATCCTCCACCACCACGGCGGCGCGCGCGCCGTCGAGAAATTCGGAGAGCATCTGGCTGAGCGAGTCTGGAGTCATGCTGCAAGAATTATTCGCTCCGCCAGAACCGGCGTCAGTGATGGGTGGACCATGAAATTGGTTGGTTTTGACCGGCGCATCACAGTCTGACTTCCGTAATTTTGGTAATGCGTCAGTTTTCGCGTTGCCGACAATTCGCCAAGTGACCGGCCGATTCTGGGGTTGTGAGTGCTATCGCGATTTATCAACAGTTACAATGAAGGGAGCTTTTGAAATGGTCTCAGTCCTCGCCGTAATGACATAGATCGGAGAAATTACCATCCCAACGCTTGTCGCCATTGATTTTTTGAGCGAGGACCCAACCCGTGAGACCGCTGCTGGTTTTGACATACACCCACCATTCGCTTATGCCGTCCTTGACGATATCGATGACACATCCGCCACCGCCAAAGCCTGAGGTAAAACCGCAATGACCCTTTTCCGCTACGGCTTCGATCCACTCGGAGAACCAGAGTCCATTCGACCAAAAGACGACGCTTTGGTTGGGTTCGACGCCATAACCAAAGGCAACCTCCCCGACCTTTAGCAATGAAGGATCGTCATATGGGGCTATATATTTGATTACAGCTCTGTCGGGTTCGCGGACTAAGTTCGCACCCCCGAGTACGGTCACTTTTTCTCCGGCCTTCAAGGTGGCGACGACCGTGCGCCCATCTTGAAACGAAGAATACATTCGGTCATCGCGTTCGATTATCCAGTCGGACACGATTCGGCCATCACCTGGGCAGGCGCTGTAGTCAATCATTGGAAGCTTAGGTGCGGGAATGTCAGCTGCGGTCAAAGGTATCTTCGAGCCAACCTTCTGATCGGGAGAAGCGCTAAACAGTGAGTCCAAATAACCTAACTTTAAGTTCCCTTGCACCAAGACCCAGCCAGTTGTGCCGTCTTCTCTGCTAACTCGCACCCACCATTCCCTTACGCCGGGTTCGACTAGGGTGAGATCCCATGTCTTGAGAACCGGCCAATCGAAATCTCTATGCCAACCCCCGTTGGCCCAGATGTCAGTCTCACCCTCTCCCCAATGCTGATATTGTAGGATCACGTCGCCCGTCTTCAGAGCGAAATCCGGATTGGCTTTTCTGACCAGGAATCTGTCTGGCTTGCGTGTAATGCAGACGCTCCCGAATTCGTGAACTCTTTCGTCTTCGGAGAGCCGCCCAATCGCTTTGCGGTTTTCCCGCCAAGTGTCATAGATCGTGGAACGCTTGGTGACAATCCGCGTACTTCCAGCGATGGCTACATCCCCGCCGTAGTCAATTACCGGAAGTTCCGGCTCTGCGATGTTGGATCCTGCTACCTTGGAGGCAGATGTGTTCTGAGCAGAAGCAAGCGCCGCCAGCAGGAGAACCGTACCGACTCGTATCGTAATCATGCGTCAAGTTTACGGTGCGATTTCCAAAAGCGGACATTACCCAAGTACCGTTGTTAACCGCCTACCATGCCGTGGTTACTATTATCACGCCATTTCACTCTTTGACCCTGTGAGCGGGGTTTTGAGTGCGATCGAGATGTTTTGCCAGTTACTCGGCTCTCATCGCAAGCGGAGCAACATTAGGTGAGTTTGAATTGCGAAGGCGATCAGACAGAAGGTGATTGTCAAGGCCATGCACGCTATCAGGCGCAGTCGCACCACGCTGGTGGGGAATAAAGTCCGGTGGCGCTTCCAACCCTTGTGCCATCGCCACAGGGAAACCCGTTTTGCGCTTGGCTCGCTGTTCACATCACGCACAAGCTGTCGAATGTATACCCACGTAAACAGGTAGAAGATGGCAGCAACACAAAAGAGAACTAACGACGGCGTTGTCATGGTTTGAAACGCGATACTAGCGTAACACTCCGCGCAAGTTAACGGGAGCACAAGCCGTAACTGACGCTATCAGGCGATAGCGCTCACGACCTGGATCGGCTGGGTTTCGGACACCGGTCGGTTCGCGGGACATTGGAAACCAACCCAATTCAATAGCCTCGCTCCTAACACTGACAGCGTTCCGCTCATGGGATAATGCAGTAGCCGCGCGAGTCGTTTGCCAAGCACGGGCATCAAAATATGGTGACAGCTAACCAAGAACGCTTTTTCTTCACACATTACGGACTTACGAACCACGATCTTGAAACTTATCTAGCCGCCGCGCTTTCGGCGGGCGGAGACTACGCCGACCTCTATTTCGAATACCTGACTTCGACCTCGCTGATGGTGGATGAGTCGCTGGTGAAGTCCGCCTCGCAGGGAATTTCGGCGGGCTGCGGCGTGCGCGTGGTCTCCGGAGAGCGCACCGGCTACGCCTACACCGACGATCTTTCTCCGCAACGCATCCTTCATGCCGCGCGCACCGCGGCTTTGATCGCGAGCGCGCCGTCCAAGGAGAAGGTCGCGGGATTCCAGCAAAAGCCGGCGCGCAGCTTGTATCCAGTGGCGCTGCCTTCGGTGGACGCCGACATTACCGCCAAGGTTGAACTGCTGATGCGCGCCGACAAAACCGCTCGCGGATACGATGCGCGCATCAAGGAAGTGCGCGCCAGCTATGCCGACGAATTGAGGACGATCCTCGTGGCCGGCTCCGATGGTACGTTCGCCGAAGATTCTCAACCGCTGGCGCGCATGAATGTTTCCTGCATTGCGAAGACGGAAGCGGTTTCGGGACGCGGCACTTCGGGCGGCGGCGGGCGGGTTGCCCTCGACTTTTTTTTCGGCGACAAGACTCCCGAGTATTTCGCCAAAGAATCCGCGCGCCAGGCGATTTTGCAACTCGATGCCCGTGAAGCTCCCGCCGGAGAGATGGAAGTCGTGCTCGGCCCCGGATGGCCCGGCGTTCTTCTGCATGAGGCCGTGGGCCACGGATTGGAAGCCGACTTCAATCGCAAGAAGACGTCGGCATTCGCGGGCCTGATCGGCAAACGAGTGGCCAGCGAAAAATGCACGGTGGTGGACAACGGCACGATGCCGTGGCGGCGCGGGTCTCTCAATGTGGACGACGAAGGCCAGCCCACGCAGGAGACCGTGCTGATCGAGAACGGAATTCTGAAGGGATATCTCAGCGACAAACTTTCGTCAAAGCTGATGGGCCTGGCCGATACGGGCAATGGACGCCGCGAAAGTTACGAGCATATTCCCATGCCGCGCATGACGAACACTTACATGCTGGCGGGGCAGGACGATCCCGCCGACATTATTCGTTCGGTGAAGAACGGCGTGTATGCGGTGAACTTCGGCGGCGGGCAGGTTGACATCACGAACGGAAAATTTGTTTTCTCGGCGTCGGAAGCCTACCTCATCGAGGACGGAAAAGTCACCGCCCCGATCAAAGGCGCAACCCTGATCGGCAACGGCCCCGATGTCCTGACGCGGGTTTCGATGGTGGGCAACGATTTGAAACTCGACGAAGGCGTTGGCACCTGCGGCAAAGATGGACAATCCGTCCCAGTCGGCGTCGGCATCCCAACAATAAAAATCGACCGCTTGACCGTCGGCGGAACTGGGAAGCGGGAGCCCGGCGGATTCATGCAGTGAGGTCAGAAATCAGGCTACGAGCTTCGAGCCACGAGCTTCGAGCAAGCACTGTCCGTTCGCTCGCAGCTCGTAGCTCGAAGCTCGCAGCCATTCAGAATTTGAAATGACAACAACCCTAGAAACCAGCGAAACGACGCCCGCAACCGACCTCAAGCAACTTGCCTCCGATGTAGTCCGCCGCGCAATGAAGGGCGGCGCGACCGCTGCCGAGTGCGTCGTCCGCGAAGGCGACGAGTTTTCTACCGTGGTGCGGCTGGGTCAGGTCGAGACGCTGAAGGAGTCGGGCTCGCGCGCCATCGGCGTGCGTGTCTTCTTCGGACAGCGCGCGGCCTCGACCTATTCGAGCGATTTCTCCGCCGAAGGAATCGAGCGCATGTTGAACTCCGCGCTCGAACTGGCGAAGATCTGTTCCGACGACCCGCACGCCGGCATTCCCGAGGCCGCGAAGCTCGGATCGCTTACCGGTGACCTCGACCTTTATCACGAGGACGTTTACTCGCTGCCCGGCGCCGAGCGCATCGAGTACGCGCGCCGCGCCGAAAAGGCCGCGCTCGACGCCGATCCACGCATCAAGAATTCCGAGGGCGGATCGTTCGACGCCGCGACTAGCAGAAAAGTGCTGGCGAATTCCCACGGCTTTATAGGCGAATACCGGCGGTCGTACTGCTCGGTTTCGGTTGTGCCCATCGCGCAGGATACGAACGGAGGGATGCAGCGCGATTACTGGTATTCGGTGGCGCGCAGCCTGGCAAAGCTCGACTCGGCGGAGCAAGTAGGAAGAGAAGCGGCGCGCCGCACGCTGCGACGCCTCGGCGCGCGCAAGGTAAAGACCGCGCACGTCCCAGTGGTGCTCGATCCGATGGTCGCACTCTCCATGCTCGAACATATTTTCGAGGGCGTGAATGGCAACTCGATCTATCGCGGAGCCTCATTCCTGGCGGGCAAGCTGGGCGAGAAAATTGCCGGAGCGAACGTTACCGTGATCGACGACGGAACCATGCCCGGCGGTTTCGGCACCACGCCCTTCGATGGCGAAGGCATCCCCACGCGCCGCACGGTGGTGATTGAGAATGGAATCCTGAAGTCGTATCTGCTGAATACTTACACGGCGAAAAAGTTGGGCCTCGAAACCACGGCCAACGCGTCTCGCGGACTCGCCGGTACACCCGGCATCGGTCTGGGAAATTACTTCCTCGCACCAGGCACAAAAACTCCAACCCAGATTGTCGCGGAGATCAAAGACGGACTCTATGTAACGGAGTTTCTCGGCCATGGTGCGAACTTAGTAACCGGCGATTACTCGTGCGGTGCCTCCGGCATGTGGATCGTCAACGGTGAACTGGCCTATCCCGTCGAAGAAATCACGGTGGCCGGCAATCTCAAAGACATGTTCTGCAATATCTCCGAGATCGGCAGCGACCTGGAATTTCGCGGCAGCGTGGCCTCGCCGACGATCCGGATTGACGGGCTCACCGTCGGCGGTGAGTAAGCCCGTGTGGTGACGGGGCTTCGCCCCGTCCAGTCCATGCAGGGACGCCGGCGCTCCATCAACCCCGCCCAAAAAGAAAAAGCGGCCCTGCGGGCCGCCCTTCTTTTTCCGGATTTTGGTTGTGGCTTAGACGCCTTTGACGTTCTCCGCCTGCCAGCCCTTGGGGCCCTTTACGACGTCGAACTGAACTTGTTGACCTTCCTGCAGGCTTCGAAGCCGCTTGCCTGGATGGCGGAGAAGTGAACGAAAACGTCCTCGCCATTCTGGCGGCTGATAAAACCGTAGCCCTTGGCATCGTTAAACCACTTGACTGTTCCTGTTTCCATGATGGTGCCGTGTTCCTTTGTGTTGAAGTATGCGCTGGAGCTCGCAGGATAGTACAGCAATCCCCAGGCAGGTCAAGCTGTAGGCCCGGTTACCGCTCGACGACCGCAAAGATCGAACGCACTTAAATTGTACATATTTGGGAATAAATGGCCAGAAGATTTTGTGGCTACAGAAGTACCCTCCGGACAGTTGCCGGTTTCGGTCTGCATTCTTTTGTATCTGGCTGAAACATAAGGGCCGTCGGTCCAGGACCGCTCTTCAGCCCGATCCAGGCACTACAGCGCCGCGCCCTGTTCCCGCCGCCGCGCCTGGATTTCGATATAGACGTTGATCAGCGAAACGGCGGCTGGGGTCACGCCGGGAATGCGCGAGGCTTGGCCGAGCGTTTGCGGGATAACTTTTCCGAGCTTCTCCTGCATTTCGCGCGACAAGCCGCTGACGGCGCGGTAATCGAACCAATCGGGAATGCGGCGCTGCTCGGCCTTCTTCAGCCGATCGATGGCGCGCTGCTGCTGGTCGAGGTATCCCGCATACTTGATTTCCGTTTCGATCGAACTTGAGTTCGTTGCGGATTTCTGTCGAGAAAGCGGAGAAGCATGAACCGCAGAGGACGCCGGGTTCGCGGAGAAATTTCTTTCGAAAAAACTTGGCGCGAGATCCTTCAGAACCGATGCTAGATGCTCGATGGTGATTTCGGGACGCTTCAGCAGTTGCGCCAGCGGCTGGCCCAGCGCCTGAGACAGTTCGATTGGTTCGTGTGGGGACGGGTGCCCCCGCGAGCCTGCCCTGAGCGCAGCCGAAGCATCGAGCGCACCGGGGTCCCCGTCAAGCCCGGTGTTGGCTTGGCGGGGTGAAGTAGCTCGACCGCTTTCGTCCGCGGCGGAACAATCCCGCGCGATTTCCGCGATCATCTCCGCCGTTACCTTCGTCCTCTCCAGCACCTGCTTCATTTCTTCCATCCGCTGCTGTTTCGCCTCGAAGTCCTTCCACGCTTCATCCGAGATCAGCCCCACGCGGCGGCCATGCGGAGTCAGCCGCCGGTCGGCATTGTCAATCCTCAGGTGCAAGCGAAACTCGGCGCGCGAAGTGAACATGCGGTAAGGCTCGTTGGTGCCTTTCGAAATCAAATCGTCTATAAGAATGCCCGTGTACGCTTCCGAGCGGTCGAGCACCAGCGGAGTTTCCTTCTTGATCTTCAGCGTCGCGTTGATCCCGGCCATAATCCCCTGGCACGCCGCTTCTTCGTAACCCGACGTACCATTGATCTGGCCGGCGAGAAACAGCCCGGCAATCTTTTTCGTTTCGAGGGTGCGGTTGAGTTCCGTGGGATCGATCGAGTCGTACTCAATCGCGTAGCCGGGCCGCATCATCTCGGCGTGGTCGAGTCCGGGAATCGACTTGAGAATGGCCAACTGCACGTCAATCGGCAGCGACGTGCTCATGCCATTGACGTAGATTTCATGCGTGTTTAGGCCCTCGGGCTCCAAGAAAAGCTGGTGCGTGAGTTTGTCGGGAAACTTGACGATCTTGTCTTCAATCGAAGGACAGTAACGCGCCCCGGTCGATTGGATTTGCCCGCTATACATGGGCGAGCGGTGCACGTTCTCGCGAATGATGCGATGCGTCTCCGCAGTGGTAAAGGCGATGTAGCAGGGCGCCTGCGAATCGTGATGGGCCACGCGCCGGGTGCGGAAGCTGAACGGAGTCGGGTCCAAATCGCCCGGCTGGCGCTCGAAGCGCGACCAATCAATGGTGCGGCCGTCGAGACGCGGAGGCGTCCCGGTCTTCAGCCGGCATCCGCGCAGGCCCAGCTTCTTGAGCGCTTCGCCCAGCAGAACGGCCGCCGGTTCTCCCGAACGCCCCGCCGGATATTGCTGCTCACCGCAGTGGATCAGCCCGTTAAGAAAAGTGCCCGTGGTGACGATGACCGCATCCGCCGAAACGCGGCGCCCGTCGCGAAGAAGGATGCCACGAATGCAGTTGCCAGTTGCCAGTTGCTCGGTTGCCAGTAACGTCTTCTTCGGCTGAAGGCTGAATGTCAAATGCTGAATGCTGAGTGCTGATTGCTGGATGCTGTTCCACCACCACATCCACCACTTCCGCCTGCTTGATGGTCAAGTTCGCCTGCGACTCGAGCACCTCGCGCATCTTCAGGCGGTAGGCCTGCTTGTCGCACTGCGCGCGTGGCGACCAGACGGCGGGTCCACGCGAAGTGTTGAGCAGGCGGAATTGGATTCCGACCGCGTCCGTAATTTCGCCCATAATGCCGCCCAGCGCATCCACTTCGCGTACCAGGTGCCCCTTGGCGATGCCGCCGATGGCCGGGTTGCACGACATCTGCGCGATCAGATCGACGTTCAACGTATAAATGGCGGTCTTCATCCCCATGCGAGCGGCAGCCATGGCGGCTTCGCATCCGGCATGGCCGGCGCCCACCACTACTACTTCGAAATGTTCGTCAAACGTCCGCATGTGCGCGTGTTCAGGACCCACAATAAATGGAGGGAATACCTCTAGATCAAATTGTAACAATGTTATTCGTCAGCCTTAGCAGCCTGTTGTGCAAGTCGGAGAGCGGCGGATGAGCAACACTTTTCATGATTTGTCATCCTGAGCGAAGCGAAGGACCTGCTTTTTGCGGCGAACTACAGATCCCTCGCTTCGCTCGGGATGACAAAATCTGGTGAATTGAGGACGCATGGTAAATCCTCACTTTCACCACGGGCTCGTTAGCGGCGGTTGATGAGGGAGGCCACATAGCCGGCGCCGAATCCGTTATCAATGTTGACCACGCTGACGTTCGAGGCGCAGGAGTTCATCATTCCCAGCAGCGCAGCCAGGCCCTCGAAGGCTGCGCCATAGCCAACGCTGGTGGGAACGGCGATCACCGGGACCCCGACCAGGCCGCCAACCACGCTGGGCAGTGCGCCTTCCATTCCGGCGCAGACTACGATGACGCGCGCTTTGGCCAACGCTCCGCGATGGGCCAGGAGGCGATGAATTCCGGCGACTCCTACATCGTAGATGTGTTGGACGTTGTTGCCCATCAATTCCGCGGTGACGACGGCTTCTTCGGCGACGGGGATGTCGCTGGTTCCGGCCGACACAACCACGATCACGCCCTTGCCGCGCTTTTTGCGATCGCGCTGAAGGACGATGGCGCGAGGCAGTGAACGATACTCCGCCCGTGGAACGCTGGCGGCGACAGCTTCGTATTGTTCTTCGCTGGCGCGGGTTGCGAGCACGTTGCCGCCGTGGGCAGCGAGCCGGGTGAAAATTTCGGCAACCTGACGCGGCGTTTTGCCCTGGGCGAAAATCACTTCAGGCATGCCCTGGCGCAGGGCGCGATGGTGGTCGAGCTTGGCGAACCCTAGGTCTTCAAAGGGCAGATGACGAAGTCGCTCCACGGCGTCGTCGGGTGAAAGGCGCTTCTTTCGAACCTGGTCGAAGAGCTGGCGAAGGGCATGGGCGTTCATAGAGGCAGGCTTCATTGTAGATTGCTCAGGGGTTTTCGAGCGTCAAGACTAGTGTCGTGTCCCGCAAGTTCGTGACATAAATCTACGCTGTCATCCTGAGCGAAGCGAAGGACCCCTGCATTTTGAGCGCTGTGGGTGCTCCATCCTTCGCGTTCTTTGCGAAGGGTGGGAGCCGCGCGGTCAGTACCATCTTCAAGAATGCCAACCCATTTCCAAAATTGTCATCCCGAGCGAAGCGTCTGTCATTAATAAAGGCTTGCCATCCTGACCCTGAGCGGAGCCGAAGGGTGCCGCTAAAGACCGTCGGAAATACGGGCTTTACAGGCTGCGGAAAAACTACGATTCGCGTAGGTTTTTGGGAAGGGCACGAGTTTACTCGTGCCGTAAGTCGTTGAAAATATGTTTGCGCTTTAGCGCCTGAGGTGAGTTTTTTGCGCTACGGATGAGTTTTTCCGCAGCCTGTTCAGCCATGCCGTTTAGGCCTGGAAAATGCGGGCTTTAGCCCCTGAGGGATGTGCCTTCCAATGCTGAAAGGCATTTATAAAACACGCGCAAGCAAAACTTTTTTGAATGTCATCTTTCCATGAATTGTCATCCCGAGCGCAGCGAGGGATCTGCACTTCGCCGCAAAATGCAGATCCCTCGCTTCGCTCGATATGACAAAATCTGGCAAAGGGTCGAAAAACGGGATCGCATTTTCATCACAGGCTGATAACGTCAAATCCTTTCAGTCACTTGCGTAGATTACGCCAGTTTAGATTACTCCAGTGGTTCAACGTCCTTTGGATAGATTGCCCCTGTCCCCGGCGCGCCCTATACTGACTTTACTCTGGTTTTGGATTCTCTGGCAGGTTCGCGGGTAGGATAGGCCCTACAGTAAGTGTGCCTTTTGGCCGAATTTTATTTGGCCGAGCTTTATTTTGGCCGATCTGGACCCGTATGCGAAAACGCCTGCAAATCGCGCTGATGGCTAGCTTGACT
Organism: uncultured Acidobacteriaceae bacterium; assembly: GCA_963827765.1. Lineage (GTDB taxonomy): Bacteria > Acidobacteriota > Terriglobia > Terriglobales > Acidobacteriaceae > Acidiflorens. The sequence goes on along the minus strand of CAWHBX010000002.1, from coordinate 866,203 downwards.
GCGATCTCCTTTCTTTCCACCATATTTTCAACGATGCCGGCGCCGGCGCAGGTGGGAGCGATTACTCCGATTACCGACGAATCCGGTCGCAAGGTCTATGTCAATCAGGACAAGCCTGCCCCAGCTTCGAGGCCGGAGGCTTCGGCTCCTGCGCGGTCCCCGCTCTTCTATTGGAGTACGACCGAGCATCGCTTCAAGTCGGTCCCGACCAGCGGAGCGGTGATGCGGGCGGCGCGTTCGGCGGCTTCGGAAGTCAACACCTACCTGGACGGCAGAGCACAGGGCCACCAGCTACTCAACCGCGCTTTTACCCAGCAGGATATAGACGCCGCGATTGATCAGGCGGCGGCCCGGCACCACGTGGATCCCAACCTGGTGCGGTCGGTGGTGAAGGTGGAATCGAATTTCAATCCCAATGCGGTTTCGCGCAAGGGCGCGATGGGACTGATGCAATTGATGCCTTCCACGGCGCGTTCGCTCAATGTTTCCAATCCTTTCGATCCGGCCGAGAACGTGGATGCCGGGGTGCGGCATCTAAGGAGATTGTTGGACAACTACCGCGGTAACGTGCCCCTCACCCTCGCAGCATACAATGCCGGCTCGGGGGCGGTGGCGCGGAGCGCGGGCGTTCCGCATTTCCGGGAAACCCAGAACTACGTTCGCCGGATCACGAACTTGTACAACAGCGGCGGCGACCTGGACCTGGGCACGATGAGCAGCCCGGTGAGCGAGCAGGTACATGTGCAGCGCGACGCTCGGGGCGTGCTCTACATCAGCAATACGGAATAGACGGCGTCTCGCGTGGTAGCGGGAGCGCAGTAATTTTTGAGTTGTCATCCTGAGCGCAGCGAAGGATGACAGGATCTACAGCAGGAATTTTAGTGAAGACCCAGGCTTCCACGACCCTAACTCGGAGCAGCCGCGCTTTTCGCTTCGGAGCAGTGTTCTTGCTCGCGCTGCTGCCGCTGGTTTCCGCAAGCGCCCGCGTCCGCCACGACGATGCTTGGGCCCGTAAGGAATTCGCCAAGGCGGAACGCATGCGGGAGGCCCTCAACGGCCGTCCCACGGGAGAACGCACGCGGCACGAATACCAGCGCGCGATCGACTCCTACCGCCGTGTGTACTTTGGCTCTCCCACCTCATCGAAGGCGGACCCGAGCGTGGTGGCGAGCGCGGAACTCATGGTCGAGATGGGGCGGCGCTTTGACGACGACAAAATCCTGCGCGGTGCCATCGAACAATACCGCTTCCTGCGCAAGGAATATCCCGGCAGCAAATACCGTTTCGACGCGCTCTTCACGATCGGCGAGATTTACAAGGACGATCTCAACGATCCGAAAGAGGCGCGCACGGCCTTTGCAGAGTTTCTGCACCGCTATCCGCGCAACCGGCTGGCTGGCGATGCCCGCTCGGCGGTGAAGGAAATCGACACCGAGGCCGCCGAAATGGAACGTTCGGCGCAGAAGGCGGAGCGCAAGCCGAAACCGAATGCCAGCGCCAGCACAGCCAACGCCAGCGCCAACGCCAACGTAAATGACGATGCCGCCGAATCCGCGAAGGGCGCGAGCGCCCGCCGCAGCGCATTGCCGCGCGTCACCGGCGTTCGCCACTGGTCCACGCCCGACTACACGCGCGTCGCCATTGATGTCGAGCAGGAAGTGAAGTTCGATACCCAGCGCATTTCGAATCCAGACCGCATTTTCTTCGACCTGCGCGACACAAAACTTGCTTCGACGCTGGTGGGGAAGACATTCGACGTGGACGATGGCTTCCTGAAGAAAATCCGGGTCGCCGAATTTCAGCCGGGGCGCACGCGGATTGTGCTGGAAGTGGACGACCTGGCGAGCTACGACGCTTTTCTGCTGCCCGACCCGTACCGGCTCATCATTGATATTCACGGCAAGGACGTTCACGGCAAGGACATACACGGCAAGCAGAGCCGGGCAACGGCGATTGCCAAGCTGGACACGGCCAGCGGCAGAGGCCGTTCCGCTTCGGAGACAGTCCCGACGGCTTCCCAGGAATCGGACGACGATTCCAGCGAGCCGGCAGCGTCGCCGAGCGGAGATTCGAAATCCGATGGGCAGAGAGGGCAGCCGGGTCCCGACAAAGATACGGTTGGTTCTGCGCAACCGGGACCCGTCGAAACCAATTCACCCGCCGATGATGACAGCGCGGATTTCCAACCACCCGGCCCCGCGAAGCCAAAGTCAAAATCGACAAATGACACGGGCGTGATCAAGACCACGGTTGCGGTCAAAGGGTCGGACCGCAGAATTCCAAAAACGATCGTTGACGCGGATGAAGGTGCGGACGACGAGAGCGCCGGCGAAATCGGATGCGCCTGCGTCTTCATCGTCATCGGGGGCGTCTAATTCCCCGCGGCGAAAAAAATCCGGTCCAGTGGCAGCCGCTCCCGACACTGCGGACCTTCGTCCCGATTCTCGTGAGGCGACCCGCGAAGCGCGGCCCACGGCCTCTGGCAACCGGTCTTTGACGCGCGCGCTCGGCCTGAAGATTGGCAAGATCGTCATTGACCCGGGCCACGGGGGCCATGACACCGGGACGATTGGCCCGAACGGCCTGCGGGAAAAAGACGTGGTGCTCGACGTGGCCAAGCGCCTGGGGCGTTTGCTCGAATCGCGGCTCGGCGCGGAAGTGATCTATACGCGCCAGGACGACACCTTCATTCCGCTTGAAACCCGCACCGCGATTGCAAACCGGGAGCGGGCGGACTTGTTCATTTCGATCCACGCCAACTCGAGCCGCGATTCCGACGCGCGCGGCGTCGAAACTTACTATCTGAATTTCACCTCGTCGCCGGAGGCGCTGGAAGTCGCCGCGCGCGAAAACGCGGTGTCGGAGAAATCGATCCACGAACTGCAGGACCTGGTGAAAAAAATTGCGCTGAAAGAAAAAATCGAAGAATCGCGCGAATTTGCCGGCGACGTACAGCAGTCGCTCTATGGAGGGCTGGCGCTCAACAACGCCGGCATCCGCAATCGCGGGACCAAGAAGGCGCCGTTCATAGTGCTGATCGGCGCGAACATGCCTTCGATCCTGGCGGAGATTTCGTTTGTGTCGAATCCGGCCGACGAGCGCAAACTGGAAACCGCGGAACACCGGCAGCGCATTGCCGAGTCGCTCTATCGGGGTGTCTCGAAGTACGTCAGCGGATTAAGCGGCGTAAAAGTGGCGAGCAAGATTGACAAAGGCGAAGGGCAGTGACATATCCGACTGACTAACGACCAACGATTGACCTCTGCGACGTCGCCATGTCACATGGACCAGTGCTAGTCAACGAACAACAGCCGGTCCGATTGAAATGGAGGGCTGTGCCGGTGGTGTGATGGGCCTGCGCAGAATTCCCACCCTTGCCAAAAACGCAAGGGTGGGGCAGCCTCTGAAGAGTATGAACGAAGGAAAGGGTGGGGCAGCCCGCCTCACTCACTTACATCAACCACGTTTCCAGCTTGATCAAAAGTAAAAAATCTCTGCTCCGGCTCGTTATATCCGCCAAATCCATTCTTGGCGCGAAACTTGACCCGCACCTTGTAGCCATTCGCGGTCTTCACGACCGGCGACCATTCTATGAATTGCAGAGAGTCCGGGTCTCTCGCGTTCTCATTAAACCATCGTTTGACCTGACTGACGGAGCCATCCCACTGGCTATTTTCGACGACTGCATGGGTGGGGTTGGAAGGCTCATTCTGTTTAGAAGACTGGTTGGCGATGATCAGCAGCACAACAAAGATAGCAACGATCACAAGGCAACCGAGACCGTTTTTCTTTCGCCGTGCCTCTTGGTTCTCTTTAATTTTAGAAACTTGCTCAGGAGTGAGGTGCCAGCCACACTTTGGGCAGTTAACCGCTGTCTCGCTTATGTTCTTCTTGCATTCGGGACATTGAATCAACGTCATGAGCGTCTCAAAACTCAAAGCAGTGGAAGAAACAATACACGCTAGGGTACGAAGTCCGCTAAGTGCTTTGCCAGATTCGGTATGTCCTTTCGGCGCATGATCCCACTTAAGGGAATTGTTGGAATCCCATCTTGATACCACATCAGCCAATAGCATTGATCCTTCGGGTCTTTGAGATTGGTGACGTGCTCAAGCCAAAGCGTATATCCATTTTCCCCGACGCACAATGGATTCTTAAACACGCTCCCGCGCGACCTACATGACCCGTGCGCGAAGCCCGCTTTGACGTTTGTCTTAAAGCGTTTATTCTCGCAGGTGTAATTCAACCGCTGCCCGTTCTTATCAGCAATGCGATGTTCCAGCGCCATGATGCACTCCACAAAGGTTTCCCATTTGACAGGGATTATAATGGGCGGGACAAATCACTCCAAGACTAAAACGCCCGGTTCCTGGACGGGGGCTTTAGAGGGGACTGGCCCAGCCTTGGAGACCGAGGCTGCCCCACCCTTGCGTTTTTTGCAAGGGTGGGAATTCGTCACAAAAGCGGTAGGAGCTTCATCACAGCTTTTGCCCCTCCGTCACCATAGAGTCTCTACATGCCCGCCCGTCTTCGCCGCGCCTACGGCACCGGATACCTTCACTTCATCACCTTCAGTTGTTACCAGCGGCGTCCGTTGCTAGGCGCGCCGCAGTGTCGCGACCTCTTCCTGCGCATCCTCGAAGAGACGCGAATCCGCTACGGAATTGTCGTCGTCGGATATGTGGTCATGCCCGAGCATGTGCATCTCCTCTTGTCCGAGCCGGAAGAATCCAACCATTCTGTCGTCCTGCAGGTGCTCAAGCAGCGCTTCGCTCGCGAACTGCTGGAGAGGCTCCGAACGAGACAGGCGCGTCCTGACGGAAGTCTGTGGAACACGGTGCTCGAGCAAGGCCATGTCTGGCAACGGCGCTTCTATGATTTTGTCGTGTGGGCCCGGCACAAGCGCGCCGAGAAGCTGCGCTACATGCACGAGAATCCGGTGCGGCGCGGATTGGTGACCTCGCCAGAAGAATGGCGTTGGAGCAGTTACCGCGCGTACGTTTATGGAGAGCATGGACCAGTGATCGTCGACGAACAACAGCCCGTCCGATTGAAATGGAGAGGTGTGCCGGTGGAGTGATGGGCCTGCGCAGAATTCCCACCCTTGCCAAAAACGCAAGGGTGGGGCAGCCTCAAAGAGATAGTAGTGTGGAGGGAAAGGGTGGGGCAGCCCGCGCTACTCTCAGCGGAAGCCAATAGTAAGTAACTTGTGGGATCAGTCCCGGTGACAGTGGTAATATTTCAGCGGTATATTCGATGGCAACTAACGAGCGACGCGCGCTATGGTGTCGTAGGGAAGGTTAGCAAAATGCGGATATGCAGCGCTAGTGGAAATACGATCATGAAGCCGTTGGTCTGCTGTCTTCTGGTTACATTGTGCGCGTTCGCGCAAACCACCAAAACAAGCTCGTCCCCGGAAGCCGCGAAGCTGCTGGCGCTCGAACGTATGTGGAACGAAGCCCAGGTCAACCGCGATGCGCTCGCCATCGCCAGCATGATCGGCGACAGATTTATCAATACCGAATGGGATGGAGAGGTCAGCGATCGAGGAGAATTCCTGGCGGATTTCGCGGATCCTAAGTTCAAACCCAGTTTCATGAATATCCAGGACGTGAAAGTGGAGATGTACACCAATACGGCGGTAGTGACGGGCACTTATCATACAAAGGGCACCTACGGCGGCAAGCCGTACGAACATTCCGGGCGCTTCACCGATACCTGGATTTTTCAGGATGGCAAGTGGATGTGCGTGGCCAGCCATAGCAGCCTGCTGAAAAAATAGAGCTGGTTGCATAAATGCCATTGCGCTCTGGAGGGGAGGCTCACGAGGGTGCCCGTCCCCACACGTGGAAAATCTTGTCAAGAGGGTAAAATTTACAAAACGCATGTAACTCGATGAAAGCGGGGCAAATATAAAGTCGCCAAATTTGGCGGGTTACCCCCTCCCAATTTGATATCCAAGAGATATAGAGTCAAGAAAGAACAAAGGTGTGGCCTAGGGGCCGCGCCTTTTTGTATTTGGGGACATATAAATCAAGCATGGAGAATCGGGACAAATTGAAAACACAGGGTATGAACATTCGACATCCGAAACAGCGCGGGGAGTGGGTCGAGCTGCGCTTCATGGCCAAAGCCGCTGAATTAGGCTTCAAACTCAACCGGCCCTTTGGAGAGTCGGCCCAATACGACGTAGCGATCGATCTGGGGGACCGCTTGGTGCGGGTGCAGGTCAAATCGACGACATACTGCCGGCACGATGCGCCACATTCGAAAAACAAGCAGGGGGCGTTCACCGCCGATCTGCGCACGCGGAGCCGTTTCCGTCCCTACACGGTGACCGACTTCGAGTACCTCGCGTTCTATTTGATCCCCAAAGACGTGTGGTACATCATCCCCGCAGTCATCGCCCTACAAAGATGCAGCCTCGACTTTCGGCCGGGCGACAAGAGCAATCAGTATGAACGCTATCGCGAAGCCTGGCATCTGCTCCACGATCGTTTCGCGGACGCGCCGAAAGCACCCGGGGCCTTCCTTATCTTTGGCAGTGCCGAGGGCAGTGCCGAGGAGTTCGAGTAGAGAAGCAACTGGGAAGGCCAGTGGAAACTTTCTCGGACTGCCAGTAGTCTAAAGCGATAGGATAGGCGTGCTTTTTCGAATGAAATTTTCGCGACAGATCTCGGTCTTCATCATCGTTTTTCTTTTCTGTGGGGTTTTTTGCGCTGTGGCTTTTGCTGCTGGGCTGCCTGCGGCCTCGCTGTCTCTGCGGATCATGTTCTGCCCACCGAGTTTGCCGGCTGGCAGGTGAAAGGCGTGGTCGCGCGGAGCGCCGATCCCGCGCTTGCCGATGCGGCGAATGCGCCCGTTCTGAAGGAATACGGTTTCGAGCGCATGGAAAAGGCGTCCTACACGCGCGACGACGGCCGCAATCTTACGATCACCGCCGCCGTGTTTGCCGACGCCAGCGGCGCTTACGGGGCTTTCACTTATTACAATTCCTCCGATATGGGGGAGGAAACTATTGGCGGGCAGGCGGCGTTTCTGAATAACCGCGTGCTGTTCTATCAGCAGAACGTGCTGGTGGATGCGGTGTTCGACAAAATGAGCGCGATGTCGGCGTCGCAGTTGCGGCAACTGGCCGGGTTGCTGCCGCCAGCCGAGGGCAACAAGGGCAACCCGCCTTTGCTGCCAGGTTATCTTCCGAAAAGGGCTTTCCAGAAGAATTTCGAGAAGAACACGACGAAATATATTTTGGGGCCGGTGGCGCTTGATCGGATCGGATCGCCGCTGCCGGGTTCGATGGTCGATTTCAAATCTGGAGCGGAAGTCGCGATCGGCAAGTACGCGGCCAAGGCGGGCGATGCCACACTGATGCTCATCGAATATCCGACGCCGCAGATTGCCGCGGAGCGGCTGCGCCAGATTGACGCCTCGCACCAAGCGACACAGCAGGCACCGGGAGTTGCGTCCATGGTGGACGTGGGCCCGTTCTTCGACGCGCGCACCGGGCCGATCGTCGCCATCGCGTCCGGCCCGCTTTCAAAAAGCGAAGCGCGTTCGTTGCTGTCGGCGATCAGCTACGAAGCCGATGTCACCTGGAATGAAAATACCTACCTGAGCAAGAAGGACAATGTGGCGAACTTTCTCTTCAACGCGATTGTTCTTTGCGGAATTGTGGTGGGCCTGTCGCTGGTTGCGGGGATCGCGTTTGGTGGCTTGCGAGTGCTCGTAAAACGGCTTTTTCCCGACTCCGTGTTCGATCGCCCGGAAACCATGGAAATCATCTCGCTGCACCTGGAAGACGGCCCCCGGCGGGTACCCGGAAAGCGGTAAGTAACTGAATCGAATATCGTTAGCGTCGAAAATAGGGGAGTTTGCCCAATTTAGATGTTGTTTGCCGACTTGTGCACGTGTCTCGCAAGTTGTTGATAATAAGACTATTTAAGTCGTAAATTTTGCTTGACACCGTGCTTTTAAGACCCATAAGATTCCCGCAGAAAGTTCTGATGGATTAAACCTCCGTTGGAACTATTCTCCCTTGAAAGAAAAGGCCGCCCAAGTTGCCGGGTGGCCTTTTCATTTTGAAGGCAGTTCTCAGTTTTTCTCGGTTCTCAGTGACCAATTGAATGGTACCCGGTTTTTCTGAGAACTGAGAACCGAAAACTGGGAACTACTAAGTGCTTGCATCCGTACACTACTCTGTACGAGAGTGTGAGCACTGAAGGAGCGGCGATGTTTTGCGATCAGTGTGGTGCACAGTTGCAATCGGGAGCGCCGCGCTGCGGACGCTGCGGCAAAATCGTTCTTGGACTGGCCGAACTGAGGCGCAGCCGGGTCCGCGAACATGTTCGCCTGGTGGGCATTCTCTGGATGGCGTATTCGGCTTTGCACGTGGTCGGAGGAGTGGTCCTGATCGTGATTGCGCAGACGCTCTTCGGCCACGCGATCCATATTCCCAACGGCCCACCGCCCGAGATCACCACTTGGCTGCGGCCTTTTCTAACCGTCATCGGATGGCTGATCCTGGCGAAAGCTGCGGCCGGTATTATCGCTGGTTGGGGATTGCTGCAGCGGCAGGAGTGGGCGCGGACGGTTGCTCTGGTGGTGGGCTTCGTGGCGCTGCTCAACGTCCCCCTCGGCACGGCGCTCGGCGTCTATACACTTTGGGTGCTGCTGCCGTCGCAATCCGATGACGAGTACAAGGCGTTGACGCAGGCCGCGTAGCACGACGGCAATTGGGCTGCGCGCGACGTTTCCCTTCGCGACTATGGACGAATAGGGAATTGCTGTGTCCCTCGAGCACAACCGAGCTAGTGCTCGACCTGGAACATTTCCATCCACACCCCATGTGTGACCTCTGGGGGCAGCAGAAAACTCGTACCATAGGAACCTTTGTAGGTTTCCAGCTTTCTTCCCGTGCCGGACTCAGCCAATTGGCGGGCCTTGCCTAGATCGGCCACTTCGATGCTGAGGCCGATGATGTCTTCGTCATGATCGGATAGAAATTTTGTAAGCAGGCCGTTCTTGTCGCTCGACTCCAGAAGCACGAGCACTCCCTGACCGGCCTTCACTTCCCGTCCGTGGGCACTGAGGAACTTCACCTCGCGGGCTTCACCCGCTTCGAGTCCAGCATCGCGCAGCGTGCGTAGCTGTGCCTCCGTGTCGTGCACGGCAAACCACACTGCGTGAATGCCCATCGCCGTGTTGGGATGATCCATCTGTCCCTCAGCACGACTCTTTTCCCGCCGTTCGGCGGAAACGTATTCGATCCAGAAAATGGGTATGGTGATCCCCTTTTTGCCGGCTGCTGGCTTGTCAGCGGTGCTCACGATGTACCACATCGGGGGAGGCGTTGTGGTTTCACCCTCCTTCATGACGCTGCCGGGGTCGGGGCCAGTCACATCAAAGTTGCGGGCTTTCAAGTAGTCCGCCGCCGCTTGAGCAGCCGAAATGTTGATGCCAAGAAACACTGCGCCTTCGTGCTTCTTCACGAAATCGGCGATCTCGGAGGCATAACCAACAGGTCGTGTTTCCGCTGACTGTAAACAGTTCGAGATAGCTGTTGTTTTGGAGGTCGGACGATGGAATTGGAAATACCTTCGGGGAAGTGTCCACCCTTGTGAACTTTGAAACCAAGCTGTTCGTAGTCGTGTTGGGCTTGGGCGAGGTCACGAACTCCAACCCCGACGTGATCGACGCCCCACCCTTGCCCGAGAAGAGTCTGGGCGGGCGTTTGTACATGGTTCGCGTTCGGGGCAGACGCAGGTACGGTCTGAGCGGATAGTGGCAAGGCCGCTAGAAGCAGCAACGCCGCAAGATGAGCGTAAATCCCCATATACCCTCCGTTTTCCGATGTGAAATTCTACACGGACGCGAGCCGCCTTACAAAGTGAACTTCCTCTCACCCCACATCTTGCACGAATGTGTCATGGCTTTACTTCTTCGAGTAAAACTGGGGTGCGAAAGGCCGTGTTGAGTTTTCAAGACCGTGCGTGAGGATGTCACCACCGCTATGAAACAGCTTGAGGCTCAGATCGCTGGTACAGCAGTTGTACAGCAAGAACCACTGAACGATTTGGTAAACTAAACAAAGCAAAATAGAAGCCGACGTAGCTCAGTTGGTAGAGCAGCCGATTCGTAATCGGCAGGTCAACGGTTCAAGTCCGTTCGTCGGCTCCAGTTTTTTCCATCGCAACTTTTTGCCATTCCACCCCGATTCTCCACAGCCTTCCACCGCCTTGCTACTTGCATTCCCGCACCGAAGTTCCGGATAATCGCTACAGAAAGTTCGTGACCGCCGTGTATCGCTACAGCCGCGCAGACCTGCTGCGCATTCTCCGGCTCGCTCCTCGCCAGCTTCACACCTGGGAGAAGGCGGGACTGGTGGCGGCGGACGAAGATTATTCTTTTTTCGATCTGGTGCAAATCAAGAAGGTGCGCGACCTCTGCGCCCAGCGCGTTCGCCCCGCTGTCATCCGGCAATCGCTCGACGCCATGCAGAAACAGGTTGCGGGCATGGAGAATCCACTGCTCGAGGCCGGGGCCTATCGGAGCGGACAGCGCATCGCTTTTCGTCACCAGGGGCGGCTGGTTGAGCCCATCGCCGGCCAATTCATGTTCGATTTTTTGTCCGAAGAAAGAAAAGTCGTGACCAGCCCGCCGCGCAATGGGCCGGAACTGGTGATTACCGACGTTGCCGACTTGTTCGCGCGCGGGATCATGCTGGAAGAAAATGCCTCCACGCAGAGCGAGGCGATTGCCGTTTATTTAGAGGTGCTCGAAATGGATCCCATGCACGCCGCCGCGCACATCAATGTGGGCACGCTCTACTACAACCGCCAGGAATACGCGCTCGCCGAAAAACACTACCGTTCGGCGATCCAGATCGATCCGCGTTACGCGCTCGCCTATTTCGACCTGGGCAACGTGCTCGACGAAACCGGACGCGTCGAGGAAGCCATCGACACTTACAAGACCGCCATCCAACTCGCGCCCACGTACGCCGACGCGCACTACAATATCGCGCTGGCCTACGAGAAGATGCGCGAGCCGCGTAAGGCGCTGCAACATTGGCGCGCCTATGTGAAGCTCGACACTATCGGTCCCTGGACCGTGCACGCCCATCATCAGATCAGGCGCATTTTGCAGAGCGACAGCCTGAAGCTGGTGCACTCCCGCAAGGAGAACTGAGCGCCATCGCTGGCCAGTGGAGAGCCGGGCACCCCCGGGCCCGGCCCGCGCTATACTCAGTTTTCACCTCTAAGGTGCGGGAGACCACAAATGAATCTCTACCGTTGGATTTTGACATTGAGTCTTGCGATCGCGCTGGCAGCAGCGACCACGGTTTGTTTTGGCCAGGCGGCTGTAAAGACGAAAGAAATTTACAACGAAAGCGCCAATGCGCGCGCTGAAATCAAAAAAGCTCTGGCGAAAGCTGCGGCGGAACATAAGCGCGTCATTATCGTGTTTGGAGCCAACTGGTGCCCCGACTGCCACGCGCTCGATAAAGACTTTCATCGCGCGGACATGGCTGCGATCCTCGCCGCCAATTATGTAGTTGTGCATGTGGACATCGGGCGGGGCGACAAAAACCAGGACCTGATGACGAAGTACGAAGTCCCGATGAAGCGTGGCATTCCCGGACTGGCCGTGCTCGATCCCGATGGGAAGCTGGTTTACAGTCAGAAGAACGGCGAATTCAACAATGCGCGGGCCCTCGCCCCGGAAGATGTGCTGGCCTTCCTGAACCAATGGAAACCCGCAGCGCCGCGCCGGTGAGACTGCGCCTGCACTATCGGACCATTCTCAAGTGCGGCTCGTATTGATGCGATAGGTTTAGTTTTTCCGAAGCCTGCCGACCCAATCGCCGCTACTCGCCGCTGGGAACGAGATTCAGAGCCTTCTTCATCGAGCTGCGTTCCATCATGATTTTCTGCTGCAAGAGCGTGATCGCATAAATCAACTGCTCGGGACGCGGCGGGCAGCCGGGGACGTAGATATCCACGGGGATGACCTGGTTGACGCTCTGCACGAGCGCGTAATTCTGGAACACGCCGCCGGAAGTCGCGCACGCTCCCATGGAAATGACCCACTTCGGTTCCGGCATCTGCTCATAGAGCTGGCGAATTACGGGGGCCATCTTGTTCGAAACGCGTCCGGCGATGATCATCAAATCCGACTGCCGCGGCGACGGCCGGAACACTTCGGCTCCGAAGCGCGCGATATCGAAACGCGACGCGCCCATGGACATCATTTCAATCGCGCAGCAAGCCAGCCCAAACGTCATCGGCCAGATGGAATTCTTGCGGTTCCAGTTGACGACCGCGTCGAGCGTAGTCATGACAATGCCTTCGGGAACAGCGTCGCCAAAGACAAGTTCCTTGACCACCTTCTTGCCGTTCTCGACATCAACGTAGGGGCCGAAACTGAGCTCTTTCGCCATGGGGATATTTTAACCGCAGAGGACGCCAAGTGCGCGGAGCGAAGAACTTTTTCGCGGGGGCCGCGATTTCACTTGTTGATCGGGTTCGCGAGTGAAATCGCCTGATTGCAACGGTGACACTGAATTGTTCGTGGGTCAAAGGCAAGGCGAAACTCTGCTCCACTACCACTACAATGAGCTCGGATATTTTTGGAGATAGCGTCGGAGGAACTCATCATCAATCATCTTGGTACGATAAGTTATACTGATCAAGTTTTTCCCGCTGGGCCAAAAAAACCACAATTTGCCGGTTTCATCTGCGGAACGATACTGCCGGTCCATTACAATTCGGTTTTTGAATTTCATCACGCGAGTGATGTCTAGGCTAGGATCTCCATGTTGGAGAATATTGGGGCTAGGCGACCATTTGGCAAAGTATAGAGGCCAAGCTTCGTTCGGAAATTGCTCAACCTCGACAATTATCGGTACTTCTGTACGACTCCAGGAGTAAAGGCAGAGCGGCGTCCCATCCTTGCTGTAAGTGTTGAATTCCTGGCAACTGCGAACATCTTTTTCTTCAACGTATTCCACTCGGAAATCCATTTCGGGCGCTAATTGCGATATTGTGTCCCGCGGATGCCACGACTTTGATCCTTCCCGCAACCCCGGAAAGAGACCGCCGATTTCTTCCAGGATGAGTGCTTGTTCGATTTTCATCGGCTCGATTGCCGGCAGATTATCGAGGGATGGAATATCGCGGAGCCGTTCTGCGTGATGACGTCGTTCCGCGTCCAGCAGCGCGTCCTGCATCTGTTTTACGCTCGGAAGCGGCTCAATGCGGAAATAGACTGATGTGGCGAATGCGATGACAAGCAACGTCAGCGCAACACCGGCAAACGCAAGCCACCTGAACCGCCTCATACTGAAATTGGACACCGCACACGCACAAAAGTTCCACTAACGAAGGTAAGCCAACCACTACTATTTCGTCACGTTGTCAGGCTATTGTAGAAAAATCGCCATTCCACCAGCAATCGCGGAACAGAGCATTCATGAGGCGGGGAACAGTCCTTCTCGGCGCACTCCGCGTCTCGGCAGTGAAAAGTTGCTAATGGGCCTTCCGGCGCTCGTCGGATTTACGCTTGAGCCGGGCGCGGGCATCCGCCGGGGAAACATGTTGGCCCCGGTCCAGCGTGTCCAGACGGCGGCCAAGCTCCTGGTTGAACCCGGCAAGCCGGACAGCGCGCGCCTGGTCATGCTCTTCCAGCAGCCGGAGCGCCTCCCTGACTACTTCGCTGGCGGAGTTGTAGCGGCCCGATTCCACTTTGGCGTTCACGAATTTATCAAGCTCGGTGGTAAGAGAGACGTTCATGGTTATGCTCCCGATTCTCTCAGTGTAGCGTCGATATCAAGGATTGTCAATCTTTGTCATAAACGTCCTTTGTCATAAACGTCTAAGTCATAAACGCTTGTTCACCTCACATCGAGGAGAACGCAACATTCTTGCTCTTACGGGTTCAGCACAATCTTGCCGAACATCTGGCTTTTCTCCATGTACTCATGCGCCGCGCGGATTTCACTCAATGGAAAAGTGTGGTCGATGACGGGCTTGAGTCGTCCGGCAAAAACGTGGCCGAGCACTTCATGAAGTTCGCTCATCGTGCCCATGTACGATCCCAGCAATGCAAGCTGGCGCGAGAACAGAAACCGCAGATCGAGTTCGACTTTCGGACCCGTGGTCGCGCCGCAGGTCACCAGCGTGCCACCGGTCTTGAGCGAGCGCACGCTCTCTTCCCATGTGGCTGGCCCAACGTGTTCGATGACGATATCAACACCTTCGAAGTTGGTGATCTTGCGAACTTCCTGCGAAATCTTCTGCTCATAATGGTTGATGACGAAATCGGCGCCCAGTTCGCGGGCACGCTCCATTTTGCGTTCGTCGCCCGCGGTGGCAATCACGCGCGCGTGGAACAGTTTCGCAATCTGAATGGCGGCAGTGCCCACGCCTGAGTTCGCGCCCAGTACCAGCACGGTCTGTCCCGGACGAATCGCGGCGCGTCCGGTGAGCATGTGCCACGCGGTGGTGAAAACCAGAGGCACGCTGGCCGCCTCATTGAAATCGAGCCAGTCGGGGATGGGGATGACGTTCACCGCAGGCGCTGCAATCAGTTCGCAGTTGCCACCATCCACGGCGTTGCCGAGCACGCTGAATTGGCGGCACTGGTTCTGCAATCCGGCAACGCACTTCACACAGAGATTGCAGAAATGCATGGGCGCGATCACTACGCGCTGTCCGGGCTTGAGGCCGCTGACATACTCGCCGGCTTCGACGATTTCGCCGGCGATGTCGCTGCCCAGGATGCGCGGCAGATTCACGCCGGGCAGCCCTTGGCGCACCCAGAGGTCGAGATGGTTCAGCGCGCAAGCGCGCACGCGGACGAGGACTTGATCTTTGCGCGGCTTGGGATCGGGCACGTCTTCGTAGGTGAGAACTTCCGGCCCACCGAATTGATGTATGCGAACGGCTTTCATGGGGGTTCCCGTAATTTCTGAAACTTATTTGAAACCTTCACGCTAGCACAATTACTTTGACTGTGTGTAGGGGATGTCACCCCGGCCGTACTTCCCCCTCTTAATCACCTTTCAACTTTTTCTCCGCGCTCCCGGCGTCTCGGCGGTTAAGATCTCATTATGCCGAAAGAAATCGAAATCAAATTTCGAATTGAGGATCTGTCCGCGCTAACGCAATCGCTGAAACGCGCGGGGTTCAAACAGCTTACCCGCTCCACTCACGAAATGAATTCGCTCTATGACCTGCCCGGCCAGAAACTGCGCAAGCGCGGCGAACTGCTGCGGCTGCGCAAGTACGGCGAGGCGTGGGTACTCACGCACAAAAAAAGACCCACCCTTGCACAAAGAACGCGCAAGGATGGGGCACCCGAGGCCGGCCGTCATAAAGTGCGGGTCGAACTGGAAACGCGGGTGGAGAACGGCCAGGAAATGGACGCCATTCTGCGCGCGCTGGGCTTCGCGCCCACGTTTCTTTATGAAAAATATCGCGCCGAGTGGAGCGATGGCACGGGCCATGTGGTGCTCGATGAAACTCCGATTGGAAACTTCGGCGAAATCGAAGGGCCTCCGCGCTGGATCGACCGCACAGCCGCGAAACTGGGCATCGCCAGCGCCGATTACATTACTCAAACCTATGCTGACATTTTCTTTACGTGGAAGCGGAAGACGCGCAGCCAGGCCACGGAAATGACGTTTCGGGCGGTGGGTACAAGGAAACCCTGAACACGGCGAATACAGCGGGGCTGCCCCACACCGGCAACTCCGCAGGCCGACACTCGCGACACCAGCCCACCGTCAAGCGTGGGCCGATTCGTCAAGCGGAACGAGCCAAAGGCTCGCGCCCTTCCGCCTGCTTTTCTTTCTCGTAGCTTTCATATCCGAGCATTGCAAAGTAGACGGCCTGGTCAAAGAACTGATCGAGCAGGCGCAAGAGTTCGAATCCTCCTAAAATTTCCAGGGGCTTTTCGCGCATACCTTGCAACTCCAGAAAATCCCAGAGGTTCTCCTGCGTCGTCATGAGCGCCCAACAGAGAGCGCTCATAGTAACTCCCTGCTCGGCGCGGCGACGGCCGAGAGCAATGTACACGCGCTCGATATCTTCGCTGGTTTTGGTCAACAGCCAATCGCTGAGATTCCGGTAAACCTCGTGCCCCCGTTCGCGGATTTCGTGCGACGGGACTTTTCGTAAGTCAGCCGTCCGGCTGGAGCGTTCCAACTTGTGCAAAAGATTTTCGGCTAGTTCTTCGGAATGCGACTCAATGAGATGAACAAGGCGGAGAGCGATCATAGAAACCTCCTCGCTGCTGCCGTAACTATTGTACCCCCGATACACTCTGGGCTCGGACGTGAGCACGACCCACTCGCCCCAGACACAGCGGTCTCAAAGGCCGCCAAACGCTGAATGGTTTTCTTTGATTTTTTCGGCGATCTCGGCGTCGCGGCGGTGAAAAGACCCTACGAATTCGCGCCGCAGCACTTCTTATATTTCTTGCCGCTGCCGCAAGTGCAAGGATCGTTGCGCCCCACTTTGGCCCCCGAGCGCACCACCTGCTGCACTTGCATGTCGCCGGCCCCAGCCATGCGCGCTTGTTCCAGCTCTTTCTTTTTCTTGCGCTGGAAGGCCTCTTCGATTTCGTCCACCGAGGTTGCGACCTGGCGCGGCGGGCGTCCGTTGCCGCCCCGGCCTCCCGTGATGACTGAAGGTACACCGGCCTCGAGCCCTTGTCCGGACGCGTCATTTAAACTTGCACTGCCTCCACCACCCGGCCTCGCTCCCGTGTCCGGCGGACGTTCCATGATCTGCATCAGGTACAGATAGCGGGCCGTTTCTTCCTGAAAGCGCTGCATCATTTCTTCGAACATGTCGAAAGACTCGCGCTTATATTCGACCAGCGGATCGTGCTGTCCATAGCCGCGCAGGCCGATGCCCTCTTTCAGGTGGTCCATCGAGAGCAGGTGGTCCTTCCACTGCGCGTCGATCACGCTCAGCATGATCATGCGCTCGTGATAGCGCATGGCTTGCGCGCCGATCAGCGCCTCTTTCGCGTCATAGCGCTCTTTCAGTTTGTCGAAAATCGCATCGCCCAGTTCCTGGCGATTCATCTCTTCAGGCTTGAGGCCTTCGGCGTAAATGTCGACACCGAAGCGGGTGAAGACCGCGTCTTTCAGGGCCTTGAGGTCCCAGTTGTCAACGTGCTCTTTCGGCGGACAGTGCCGTTCGAGAATGTCGCCGAGAATCCCGGAAACATAGTCTTCGACGATGAGATCTTTCTGATCGAGGCCTTCTAGCAAACGGCGGCGCAGGCCATACACCGCTTCGCGCTGCTTGTTCATGACGTCGTCGTACTCGAGCAAATGTTTGCGGGCCTCGAAGTTCTGGCCTTCGACGGCCTTCTGCGCGGCTTCGATTCGCCGCGTGATCATGCGCGATTCGATGGGAACGCCCTCTTCCATGCCGAGCCGTTGCAGCAGGTTCGAGACCCACTCCTTGGCAAAAATCCGCATCAGATCGTCTTCCAGCGAAAGATAGAAGCGCGACGATCCCGGATCGCCCTGGCGTCCGGCTCGTCCGCGGAGCTGATTGTCAATGCGGCGCGCCTCGTGGCGTTCGGTGCCGAAGATGTGCAACCCGCCTGCCTCGATCACTTCGCGATGTTCCTGATCGGTGTCATTCTTGTAGCGCGTAAAAATCTCGTTCCACTGATCGGTCGGCACCGCGTATTCATTGCCCGCGTAATACCAAACCGTGCGGTTCGGATCGTCCACTTCGGCCTCGATCTTGCCCTGCGCGGCGCGGATGGGCTGCGCGATTCCCTTCTTCACGCATTCCTGCTTGGCCATGAATTCGGCATTGCCGCCGAGCAGAATGTCGGTGCCGCGGCCCGCCATATTCGTGGCGATGGTGACCATGCCTTTGCGTCCCGCCTGCGCCACGATTTCCGCTTCGCGCTCGTGATACTTCGCGTTCAGGACGACGTGCTTGATTCCCTTCTTCTTGAGCAACTCGGAAAGCCGCTCCGACTTTTCAATCGAGGTCGTACCCACCAGCACGGGCTGGTTGCTGTCGTGCAGCCTCTGGATCTCATCGGCTGCCGCGAGATATTTTTCTTTCTCGGTGCGATAGACGATGTCCGGATTCTCTTGGCGCAGCAGTATGCGATTGGTCGGAATGACGACAACTTCAAGCCGGTAAATCTTCTCGAATTCCGGCGCTTCAGTTTCCGCCGTGCCCGTCATGCCGGCCAGCTTCTTATACATGCGGAAATAATTCTGGAACGTAATCGTCGCGAGCGTCTGGTTCTCGCGCTCGATCTTCACATTCTCCTTGGCTTCGATCGCCTGGTGCAGCCCGTCGGACCAGCGGCGGCCCGGCATCAGCCGCCCGGTGAATTCGTCCACGATCAGCACTTCGCCGTCTTTCACCACGTATTCGACGTCTTTCTTGTAAAGCGCGTGCGCCTTGACGGCGGTTTCCACGTGATGCTTCAGCGCCCAGTTTTCCGGGTCGGCGATATTGCCAATGCCCAGCAGCTTTTCGACTTTCTCCCAGCCTTCGTCGGTGACCGTGCAGTTGCGGTGTTTTTCGTCCACCACGAAATCGCCCGTCATGATCTTGGGCTCGCCCGGCTGCGTGTCGATTTCTTCGCCCTTTTCGAGCTTGGGGATGATGCGATTCACCTTGTAATACTTGTCGGTGGATTCTTCGCTCGCGCCCGAAATGATGAGCGGCGTCCGAGCTTCGTCGATCAGGATGGAATCGACTTCATCGACAATGGCGAAGTTGTGCACGCGCTGCACGCAATCGTGCAGGTCGAACTTCATGTTGTCGCGCAGATAGTCGAACCCAAACTCATTATTGGTGCCATAGGTCACGTCACTGGCGTAGGCGGCGCGACGCTCCGCGTCGTCGAGGTCGTGGACGATTACGCCCACCGTCAGGCCGAGAAAGCTGTAGAGCTTGCCCATCCATTCGGAATCGCGCTTGGCCAGGTAATCGTTGACCGTGACCACGTGCACGCCGCGCCCACTGAGCGCGTTCAAATACACCGGAAGCGTCGCGACGAGAGTTTTGCCTTCGCCGGTTTTCATTTCGGCGATCTTGCCTTCGTGCAGGACCATGCCGCCGATCAACTGCACGTCGAAATGCCGCATGTCGAGCACGCGGCGTCCAGCTTCGCGGACCACGGCAAACGCTTCCTCCAGCAGCTCGTCGAGAACGCCCTTGAGCACCTCGGCGCGCTGGGCTTCGATTTCCTTTTGACGGTCGATATTCGGGAAATCAGTATCCGGGCGGTCGGGATCCGCTTCCGGCTCGTCGGCAATCGAGCTGAGTCGCTCCTGAACACGGGCGCGAAACTCTACCGTCTTGGCGCGAAGCTGGTCATCGGAGAGCTTCCGCATTCCCGGCTCGAGCGCGTTGATGGCCTCCACGCGAGGCTGCAGGCGCTTGATCTCGCGCTCGTTCTTCGTCCCGAAAATCTTGCCTAATAAAGTGTTGATCAAAACGGAAACCCTTCAGAGGACACGCGTCCCAGCATCAGTAAAAGCCTAGCACATTAGATGATGGAGGGATGGCGGTACGCCCAGTTTCGTTTTCTCTCGTCGCGGCCTAGGATTAACCGAGACACACATGGAGACAGGCCCAGTTGAATCTTACGGTTTTGCACCAATCTCCCGCGCAGATGCCCGCGTGCTCATCTTGGGTACGCTACCTGGCAAAGTCTCTTTGGAGAGTGGAAGATACTACGCTAACCGAGGGAACGCCTTCTGGTCCATCATGGCGAAGCTTGTCGGAGCTTCACCCGAAATGCCCTACGAAGATCGTAAACTTCGGCTCGTTGAAAATGGCATTGCACTCTGGGACGTTCTTGATTCTGGATACCGCTCAGGGAGCCTCGACTCGGCGATCCGACAGTCTGTGCCGAACAATTTTATAACCTTCTTCGACGCTCATCCTGGCATTGACCTGATCTGCTTTAACGGCAAGAAGGCCGCCAAAATTTACGAGACCAAAGTGTTACCAACCCTGCGTGACAGAAAGCGGGAAATCTCCCGAAGAGTGCTTCCTGCCACTAGTCCCGCTTTTGCAGCGATGCGATTCAACCAGAAACTGTCGTCCTGGTGCATCGTGCTGCGCAAGAATTTCACTTCTTGATGCCCGTAGCGCCGGACGTTTTATCCCGTCTTCGACTTGCGGCGTTTCTTGATCGGCCCTGTGGGCTTCCATTTTCCAGAACCAAGGTCGTTCAACCACTCCCGAACTTCTTCCTCCAGAGTAGTGCCTTTCTCTTTGGCAATCTGTTCTGCCCTGTCGAGCAAATCTGCGTCCGCACTAAATGTGATCTTCTGCATCGCCATCGCATTGTCCCCAACTTAAGATCGGCGCACTTCCTAGTTTTCCCTAGCAGTCTTTAGTATATTCACCTTCGACCCATGTCCACTTTTTACCAGCGGTTTGAGGAATCGGCCCGGAAGTTTCCCGACAATGTTGCGCTTGAGATTCAACGGCACGAGACGGTGGAGCGTGTCACCTTCGCGGAACTTACCCGCATGTCGGAGAGCGTCGCCAATTGGCTCTCGACTCGCGTTCCGCGGGACGCGCGTGTGGCGATTCTGGCGGCGAACCATCCGCGTTGGGTGGCGGCGTATTTAGGAATCATTGCCGCCGGACGGACGGCGGTTCCGCTCGACACGGCTTTCCACGCCGACCAAGTGAAAACATTATTGCTCGACAGCGGAGCTTCGCTGCTCTTCTGCGATGTCAAACATCTTTCCGTCGCAGTGGAGGCCATCAAGGGACTCAGCGTAAGTCTAGTAATGACTTCGACGGCAGCGGAGCGGGTTGGGACTGACGCGACTATTACCGAACCCACTCATCGCACAGTACGCGATGAGCAGGGCGCTCTGATCTCCAGGGTTGCCGCCGACCTCGATTCCATCTTCGCCGCTGGCCCCGCTGGATTTCAGCCCATCGTACCTGCCGAGGACGATCTCGCCACGCTGCTCTACACTTCGGGAACCACCGCCGATCCGAAGGGCGTCATGCTCACCCACGCTAACTTGGTCGGCGAGGCGAATGCGGTATTCGGCGTCGTCAAGATTGGCCCCGAGGATGCGTTGCTGGGAATTCTCCCGATGTTTCACGTCCTCGCGCAGATGGCCAATCTTTTCCTGCCACTCTTTAATGGCTCGCGCGTCGTGTATCTGGAGACGCTGAACACCACCGAATTGCTGCGCGCCCTGCAGGAGCGCAACATCACCGCGTTTGCCGTTGTGCCCCAGTTTTTCTACCTGATTCACGAGCGCATTTTCAAGGAACTCGGCAAACGCGGCAAAATTGCGCTGCGACTGGCACGCGCGCTGATGGCGATCAACCGAACGCTGCGCCGCGTCGGCATCAACGCGGGCAAATTTTTCTTCGGAAAAATTCACGCCATGTTTGGCGCCCGCATGAGGTATCTCGTGACCGGAGGCTCGCGATTCGATCCGGCCATCGCCCGCGATTTTTATTCTTTTGGCATTGACGTTCTCAACGCCTACGGCCTCACGGAAACCTCAGGCGGCGCTTTCCTCAATCCTCCTGGGCAACGCATTGTCTTTGGCTCAGTTGGCAAGCCTTTTCCCGGGGTCGAAGCCAGAATTGTCGAAGAGAAGATTATCGAAGGAAAGATTGCCGATCCAAAGCCGGTCGAAGACGGCGCGCCGCCCGTGGGTGAGATTGTGCTCCGCGGCGCGATCGTGATGAAGGGATATTGGAACCGCCCCGAGGCCACGGCCGAGGTGCTTCGCGACGGCTGGTTCCACACCGGCGATCTCGGCTACTTCGATTCCGGCGGCAATCTCTTCATCACCGGACGGCGCAAGGAAATCATCGTGCTCGCTAATGGGAAAAATGTGTATCCCGAGGAGATCGAGGCGCATTACCTCCAGGCGCAATACGTGAAAGAAATTTGCGTGATGGAGATGGAGTCGCGCCCGGGAGATCCCACGTCCGGGCGGCTGCACGCCGTGGTCGTGCCCAACTTCGAACTGCTGCGCGAACGCAAAATCGTCAACTCCAAAGAGGCGATCCGCTTCGAAATTGAATCGCTCTCCCACAAGATCGCTTCCACCAAACGCCTGGGCAGTTATGACATCTGGCAGGAGGACCTGCCGCGCACGACCACACGCAAGTTGAAGCGTTTCCAGATTGAAAAGAAAGTCCGCGAGCTGAAAAAAAGCGGCGGCGCCGATTTTGACATCGGCGCGGAGAAGCCGCTGACCCCATTGACCCTAACTCCATTGACCAACGACGAGCGACTGTGGCTGGAGCGTGCGGACGTGAAGCGTGTCCTGGCCATAGTTCGAGAGTCTTCGCGGGAATCTTCGCGTGAGTCTTCGCGCCACCGCCTCGACGCGATTCGCCCCACCCATAATCTGGAACTCGATCTCGGATTCGATTCCATGCAGCGCGTCGAATTGCTGACCGCGCTCCAGCAGCAGTTAGGCGGCGATGTTCCCGAGTCGCAACTGGCGGAAGTTTATACCGTGCGCGACCTGATTGATGCCGTTCTTCGGGGCGCGGGCCGCGGCGAGAACCAAGCCAAAGCAGCAGCACCCGCCTGGTCGAAAATCTTGAGCGAGCCGGTGACCGATCCCGAGGTGCTGGCGCTGGCGCGCCACAATGTTTTTGCCGAAGTCTTTTTCTTTGTGCTGGGAAAACTGATTTATCTTTTCGCGCTCGACCGCTTTTGCCTCAAAGTTCGCGGACTCGAAAATCTGCCCGAAAAAGGCCCGTACCTGCTCTGCTCGAATCATCAGAGCTATCTCGACGCGCCGTTGCTGGCGGCGGCGCTGCCGTGGCCTATGTTTCGCGATACCTTTGCGCTCGCCACCAGCGACATTTTCGGCCAGGGATTCATGCGGCGGCTGGCGCGATGGCTTCGCGTCGCGGTCCTCGATCCCGACGCGAACCTCGTGCCCGCCATGCGTGCCGGAGCTTTCGGCCTAAGCCAGGGACACATTCTGATTCTGTATCCTGAAGGCGAGCGCACCAACGACGGCAACCCGAGGGTGTTTCGCAAGGGCGCCGCGATCCTCTCCATCCACACCCAGGCCCCAATTGTCCCGGTTGCGATCGAAGGCTTTTACGAAGCCTGGCCACGCCACAAGAAGTTTCCGAGGTTCACCGATTTGCAAATTGTAGTCGGCAAACCGATTCAACCTCCGCCGCTCGATGAGGCGAGCAAGACCGCCTATGAACGGCTGACATCCGAGTTGAAGTCCAGAGTGACAGCGATGTGGCAGGAATTGCGAAGAAAAAACTAGCGCGGGCCGGAATTTAATTCGGGGCCTGGAGCGGATCCAGCGTTAGCGATCTTATGCCCCCGCGCCCCGAGCTCGCTCACCGAGAATTTTCGTGAACGCGTCCACCACGCCGGGATGGAACTTCTGGCCCGCCCCCGCCATGATCTCGCGCTCGGCCTGGCTAGGCGACAGGGCCTTGCCGTTGGCGCCGCTGATCAATTTCTGGTAGGCATCCGCCACGGCCAGAATGTGGGCTTCGAGCGGAACATTGAGCGCACTCGCTCCTTGCTCCTTCAAAATCTGCTGCGCCACGATGATCGGAATCACCCGCCGCAACGAATTTCCGGCGGCCTGGGTGCGCGCATCCGCCTTGCGGAGCTTGCGGAAACTCGCCACCACTTCGTCGCGGCTCATATCGGCGGCCTTGTAGAGAGTTTCGTTCGTGATGCCCAGCTTGCTCAGGTCCCGCAGCAACACCGCCGACCGCAGCAGCTCGACGCTATCCGAACTCAGGCCCATCGCCTCCGCTATTCTTGTCGACGCTTGCACCAACCGCTGGTTTTCACCGACGCCGAGCTTCTCGTTGGACATGACGTGTTGCAGGACCAGCAGCAGCCCGCTGAAACTTTCCCGGATGTCTGCGGTCATCGATTCCTTGCGCTCATAAAGCGTGCCCATCGCGTAGCCGACCACCACCAAAACCCCTGCCCAGATGGCGAGGTTGAACCAGCGCTCGCCAGGCAGCGTCAGCCCCACGTGCGTGGGCATTAGGTTGTTCAGGAAGTTCAGCAGGACCACCAGGAATACGCAGGCGAAGGCGGTGAGAGTCGCGTGCCGGCGCCCGAAGTAGTACGCGGAAAACAAAGTCGGCAAAAAGTAGAAGCAGAGCGCCATGGGCAGCGACTGCGCGAAGAATTGCACTGTCGCCGCAATCAGGAACAGCGATAGCAGTAGGACACTTTCCCTGACGATTTTACTCATTACATTGCCCCAGTCGTCCAGCTTCGCTAGAGTGAGCAAGGACACACTTCTACCATGTTCAAGCAAGAGCGCGTCCGTGCAAAGTTACCGGGGTAATGTGCTTTTGTTTATAGCGGCACGGCGAAAATGTCAGGCGCCAAACGCGATCCGCGCACCCAGCCAACTCAGGCCTGCCGCAGAAAAAACCGTATCAGACAGAAGGCCCCAGCCGACATGACCGCCGCTGCGGGAATCGTGACCAGCCACGCCCACACAATTCGCGTCGCCACTCCCCAGTGCACCGCCGACAACCGGTTGACCGCGCCCACGCCTACAATGGCGCCGGTAATCGTGTGCGTCGTGCTGACTGGAATTCCAGCCAATGCAGTCGCGAACAGAGTGATGGCCCCGGCGCTCTCGGCGCAGAAACCTCCAACCGGTTTCAGCTTTGTGATCTTCTGCCCCATGGTGTGCACGATGCGCCAGCCTCCGAAATAAGTTCCGCCGGCGATGGCGGCATTTGCGGCCAGGATGATGGGCCAGTGCAGATGTCCCCAGCTGCCCAGCATGTCTTGCTTGCTCATGAATCCGGCGGTATAGAGCGCGCCGGCGACAATCCCCATGGTTTTTTGCGCGTCGTTGGCACCGTGTCCCAGGCTGTAGCAGGCCGCTGAGAGCAGTTGCAGCTTGCGGAACCACTTATCAACCTGTTGCGGCGCTTTGTTCCGCAGCAGCCAATAAATGGCGACCATGAACGTGAAGCCCATGGCCAGTCCCATGATGGGCGCGACCACAATGAAGACCAGGGTCTTGTACCACCCTGAGGCGATGACCACGGATGGAGCGGAACGCCATCCCGTGTGAATGGCCGCGTGCATCATGGCGGCGCCGGCGTATCCACCAATCAATGCGTGCGACGAGGAAGTCGGCAGACCCCACCACCACGTCAGCAGATCCCAGATAATGGCGCCGAACAATGCCGCCAGCACAACATATTGGTCCACGGCGTCGAGTCGAATCATGCCGCTGCCAATCATTTTGGCTACCGCAGTCCCCAGCAGAAAAGCGGCCAGGAAATTGAATGCCGCCGCCCACACCACCGCCAGTTTGGGAGACAACACACGCGTCGAAACCACCGTCGCGATGCTGTTGGCCGCGTCGTGAAATCCATTGATGAAGTCGAAAATCAAAGCGACCACGACCGTGATCACCACCAGCACGACTTCCGCGTTCACCTGGTTTCGCTCCTTTGCGGCAGTGGCATCGGGATAGGACTATCAGACTGTGTACAAGTGAGATCCGTATCAGGGTATCGCTTCAGCGATACCGCAAGTTCCTTGAAATCTGACGCCCCTTTAATGGCTGGGCATCGCCTCTCTCACCCTATGCGCTCTTCAGCACGATCGCTTCCAATACGTTGGCCGCATCTTCGGCCTTGTCGGTTGCGGTTTCCAGCACTTCGTAGAGTTCTTTCATCTTGATGAGCTGGATGGGATCTTTCTCGTGTTCGAACAGCGCTCCAATGGCCTTGCGGCTGACTTGATCGGCTTCGTCCTCCAGCCGGTTGACTTCGTCGCAGTGCTGCATCACCTTGCCATTTTTCTCGAGCAGCGAAACGCCGCGCGCCAATTCTTCGCTTTGCAGCACCAGGATCCCCGCCAGCTCCGCCGCCGCCGCTGTGGGCTGCGTGATTTTGTACATCACCAAGCGCGTGGCCGCCGTATTCATGAAGTCGAGAACGTCGTCGAGCGACGACGCCAGATGATGAATGTCTTCGCGGTCGAAAGGCGTTATGAAGCTCTGGTTCAACTTGGTCATGATGGCGTGGATCGCCTTGTCGCCTCGATGCTCGATGGCCTGCATCTGTTCGACCCGTGTTTCCAGGTTACGGGGATCCTCCAGAATGCTGTGCAGCAGGCGCGCTCCCTCATTCATGGCGGTGGAGAGCTCGGCAAACAGATCGAAAAACTTGGTTTCGCGCGGGATAAAACGAATCATGATACCGTTAGCTGGTCAAAGGTCGAGAACTCGGTACTATCTCATGCCGGGGGAGCAATGCGCAAGGAAGCCGGTCACGGGGTAGTGGGTGACCCACTCATCGCGTTCTTTGCGATGAGTGGGATTCGGAACCACTTTTAGCTCAAGTCTCCGGCTGGTAACAACCCAAGATTCATAGATGTTCACGAAGGTGTACCCCACGTCTCGCGGGTTTCGAGACGTGGGCCGCGCAAAGTCCCCACTTCTCAAAAAGCGCGAGAAATAAGGCCCCCTGTTACTCGTGGCGTCGGAAGATCGCGCCGTCCGTTATCGCGCCGGGATTTCCCATCCTTGATTGTTGTGCACGAGAGCAAGCGTGGATTTCGTCGGGTTCCCGTGATAGAAGTCGGCTTCATACTTGTTGATCAGGGTTTGACGCTCCCAAACACCGAAGCTTTTTACCAGCGGACCGCCCGCGTCAAATGCGTCTCCCAATGGATTGGGCAGCCATTTCCAGCTGTATTCAATGGTCGCGCGGCTAGGTCCATTCAGGTGTATGGCGTCGATGGCCACCAGTTGGCGTTGCGCCAGGGGAACCTGATACGACAAGTCGCCATCCTTTCCCGTTGTTTTTTTGAAACCCGGCAGAGCGGTGATGAGGCGCTCGCCATCGGGGGTGAGCGAGACCTGCACGCCGCCCTTTGCCGCTTTGGCCAATTTAACGATCTTGGCTTTTTCCAATAATCGGTAATTCGGTTCGGCGGGGTTGTCATCCGCACTGGGTTTGACAAGACCAGTGCGGAAGTGGATGACAGCGGGACCCGGGCCCTGGAGCGCCGCGGTCGCGATCCTATTCGCCTCCTCCGCGCGGAGAGGCGTTCCCCGGACTTGGAATACCACGTAGGTTATAAAGCCCACGATCAGCACTATCAGGCACAGCATGAGCAGCATCGGCAAGATTGACGAGCGTTTTTCCATCGCAATTTCGTCTTCAAACATGGCAGTCCCTTTCCAGAGCAGCGGCAAATTCGTCCACCAAATTAACCTTCTTACTTAGTCCACCGCTTTTTTTATTGCTGTGATTGGACGCACCTCCGGCTGTGTTTCGTATCACCATCGAGAAACACCCCGATTCTGTCCCAAAAGACGCAGCGCAAGGGGTGGTGGACACCTCTCTCGATCGTTCTTGCGCGCTTTTTCTGCATGTCGCACTTGGGCCACGCGCATCACATACACGTGTGATTCCTGTCACACCAAGCCTGCCCCCCGCATTGCATAATCACGTCAGGTTTCGTCGTTCCTTCTACTACCTTGAGTGTGGAGATCCCGTGGCAAAAGGCCGTGTTTCCATTGTTGTTGAGCGCTGCAAAGCCTGTGGCTTCTGTGTGGAGTTTTGTCCCACCCACGTGCTCGCGCTTTCCTCCGCTTTCAATTCCAAGGGTTACCATCCGCCGCATGTCGTGCATCCGGAAAAGTGCAGCGGTTGCGACTTGTGTGGAATGTACTGCCCCGATTTCGCCATTGCTGCCGCCAAGATCGATTCCGCCAAGGGAGGCGACAAATGAAGACCGAGCGTCAGAAGTCCGATCTTCAAACGGCCGACCCGCGCGGCGTCCTCACCGGCATACACTTCATGGACGGCGACCATGCCTGCTGCGAAGGCGCGCTGGCCGCCGGCAGCCGCTTTGCCGCCGGATACCCGATCACTCCTTCCACCGAAATCGTGGAACGTTTCGCCTCTCGCGTGCCCACCGTGGGCGGAACGTTTATCCAAATGGAAGACGAACTCGCGGCTTCCATCACCCTGCAAGGCGCGGTCTGGGGCGGAGCCAAGGCCTTTACCGTGACCTCCGGCCCCGGCTTTTCTCTAATGATGGAGCACATCGGCTACGCGGCCATGACCGAAACGCCGTGCGTGTTCGTGGATGTACAGCGCGGAGGCCCCTCCACCGGCCTGCCCACGCTCCCCGCGCAAGCCGACATGATGCAGGCGCGTTGGGGCTCGCATGGCGACTACGAGATCATTGCCCTCTGCCCCAATTCTCCGCAGGAGTGTTTTGACCTCACCATCAAAGCCTTCAACCTGGCCGAAGAATTTCGCGTGCCCGTGATGTTCATGATGGATGAAGTGCGTGGGGCACATGACGGAGAAGGTCGTGATTCCTCCCGCCGATCAGATCGAAGTCGTGCCACGCCGCCACACTCATAAGCCAGTCGAAGACTATCTTCCCTATGGCACGAACGGCGACCTAGTTCCGGAGATGGCGCACGCCGGCGAAGGCTATAACTTTCATGTCACCGGCTTGACCCACGATGAACGCGGCTATCCCAACATGACTCCGCTGGTGCAGGACAAGCTGGTCCGCCGCCTGCAAAACAAGATTCGCGACGCCGCCGACCGCCTTGCCATGTTCGAGGAAGAGCAACTCGAAGGCGCCGATGTGGTGGTCGTTTCCTACGGGATCACTTCGCGAGTGGCGCAACGCGCCATCGAGGCGGCCCGTAAACAAGGTCTGCGCGTCGGCAAATTGCGCCTGATCGTGGCTTGGCCGTTTCCCGACAAAAAGATCAAGGAGCTCGCGGCGAAAGTGAAAGCCTTCGTCGTCCCCGAACTCAACCTCGGCCAGATGGTGCGCGAAGTGGAGCGCGCTGCCGCAGGCCAGGCCAAGACTTTCGCCGTATCGCATGCGGGCGGCGGTGTTCACAACCCCGCGGACATCCTCAAGGTAATCGTGGAGGCCAGCCGATGAGCGATAAGATGTCCGACAAGATGAGCGACTGCTTGAACACCGATCTTAGCAACGATGCTCTCGTCAACCTGGACTTGGATCCAGTCGAAAATCCCGTCGAGCCTTTTTTGCGCAGTGACCGCATGCCTCACATCTGGTGCCCGGGATGCGGCATCGGCACCACCGTGAACTCTTTCGCCCGCGCCCTCATCGAATCGAAAATCGATTTGGGATCGCTCGCCCTGGTCTCGGGCATCGGCTGCACCGGGCGCGTAGCGGGCTACGTCAAACTCGATTCGTTCCATACCACGCACGGCCGCGCCATCCCCTTCGCCACCGGGTTGAAACTGGCCAACCCAAAGCTGAACGTCGTCGTCTATTCCGGCGACGGCGATCTTTCGGCCATCGGAGGCAATCATCTGATCCACGCCGCGCGCCGCAACCTCGATTTGAAAGTCATCTGCGTCAACAATCTGATCTATGCCATGACGGGCGGCCAGACCGCTCCCACCACGCCCGATAGCTCGACGACTTCCACGAATCCCTACGGCGTGTTCGAGCCGTCGTTCAATTTGCCGCACTTGGTCGAGGCGGCGGGCGCGGTTTACGTCGCGCGCTGGACCACGTTCCACGTCCGCCAACTTACGCGCTCCATCAGCGAGGCGTTTCAGAAAAAAGGTTTTTCCTTTATTGAAGTCATCTCGCCCTGTCCCACTCTGTATCAGCGCCGCAACAAAATGGGCGACGGTCTCGACGCCATGAAGTTCTACAAAGAGAAGAGTAAAGTCCGGCACGGCGCGCCCACCAGTGAAGTCGGCATGACGATGACGGGAGAGATCATCGTGGGCAAATTCGTTGACCGCGAACGGCCCGACTACCAAACCATGATGCGGACGCAATACGTCGAATCGCTGGGCGAGCGCTTCGTGGAACAACCCCCCGCACAACCCTCCGAACGACAGGAGATGGAATGCAGCTAACCGAAATTCGTATCGCTGGATTTGGCGGCCAGGGAGTGATCCTTTCGGCCATCGTTCTGGGCAAGGCTGCCTCGATTTATCAAGGCGCTTATGCCACCATGACCCAGAACTTCGGCCCGGAAGCCCGGGGCGGCGCCTGCAGCGCGCAGCTCGTCGTTTCCGATTCGCCCGTGCTCTATCCCTACGTCACCAAACCTGACATCCTGGTCGTCATGTCGCAAGAGGCTTATGCACGCTTTGTTCCCGAACTGAAAGACGGCGGCATCTTGATCGTCGAGCAGGATCTGGTGCGAGTTTCAGATCTTAACAAGGAACTCCAGGTTTACAGCGTCCCCGCCACCCGCATCGCCGAAGAACTCGGCAAGCGCATGGTGCTGAATTCGGTGATGGTGGGGTTCTTCACCGCCATCACACACCTACTGGAGCCCGATGCCGTGCGCAAAGCTGTCGCCGATTCCGTCCCGCCCGCCTCCCGAGAACTGAACCTCAAGGCCTTTGAAAAGGGCTTGGAGCACGGGACCACTGCATTGACCGAAATCGCAAACCGTGGCGACGAAGAACTGCAGTACGCGCCAGAGTGAGTTACATCAATAGGTGATCGCGGTCACAGCGCGGCACGCGGTCTGGGCGGACAATCTGTGGCAGCAGCGAGGTGTAGCTATGCCGATCCTCATGATGGCCCTGCTCGCGTTGATGGTATTTGGTGCGATTGGGATCCTGCTGACAACAGCGATGATCCTGGAACACTCCGCCCACACGCGCGCAGCTAAACGTAACGCCGGGCATCCTCTGACAACCGCTCGGACCACCGCAGTGACCAACAGCGCTGTCTCCTCCCTTGATCCAAAACTTCGATAGACCGCGTGGCGGCGGTGCGAAGCCCGTCCGCAAAGGAGAATCTCATGACGCTTGTTTTCGATAAGAAAGCCGACCTGGCTGGGCCGGGAATCGGCGATTACAAAGAATTGGAAAAGATCCTGCCGCGCGATTACCGCTCCCTGCTGACTTCGAAAGAGACGCAGCAGGCCATCTTTCAGGTCAAACGATATATCGAAGACAACCTGTGCAAGCAACTCAACCTGACGATGGTCGAAGTGCCGCTCATCGTGGATGTGGAGAGCGGGGTCAACGACATGCTTGATCGGGACGGGTCGCGCACGCCGATCCAGTTCCATATCTCGAACGATCGCGACCTCCATCCCATCGACGCGCAGATCGTGCAAGCCGCGACCAAATGGAAACGCGCCGCGCTTAAGCAATTCGATTGCCAGGTGGGCGAGGGCATCTGCACCGACATGCGCGCCGTGCGCAAGGACTACTTCCTTGATCACGACCATTCCGCCTATGTCGATCAGTGGGATTGGGAGCGCGTCATGACTGCGGAACAGCGCAATCTGGAATTCCTCAAGACGATTGTCGGCAAGATTTGGGAAGTGATCGTCGGTGCGGAAAAGTTTGCCCAATCCCTGTTCCCGCAATTAAAAGACCCGCGCTATCCCGACCTGCCCGAGAAGTTGACCTTCCTCCACGCCGAGGAAATTCTCGACATGTATCCCACTCTGCCGCGCAAGCAGCGTGAGACCGCGGTGCTGCAAAAATATCCCGCCGTCTTCATTATTGGGATTGGCTGGCCGTTGCAGGATGGCTATCCGCATGAGATGCGCGCCGCCGATTACGACGACTGGGTCACCGACACTCACAATCAGACCGGCAAAGACACGCACGGGCTGAATGGCGACATCCTGGTCTGGAACCCGGTCACCAAGCGGCGCCATGAACTGACCTCGATGGGCATCCGAGTTACGGCCGAGACCTTGAAGAAACAACTTACGATGTCCACGCAGTTGGACTTCCTGAAACTGCCCTATCACCAGGCGATCATCAACAACCAGATACCGCTCTCGATCGGCGGAGGCATCGGCCAGTCGCGCACCCTGATGCTGCTCCTCCGCAAAGCCCATCTCGGCGAAGTCAGCGTAACCGTGTGGCCCAAAGTGCTGAAGGAGATGTGCGCCGCGAAAAATATTTTCGTGCTGGAGTAAGGTGATTTAACGGAAGAAGTTAGCGGGGGTAGTCAAAGCGATTACTTCCTCGCAACTTACGCCTTACGAATTTGCCCCGAAGCGGGCGCACGGACGGCTAACTCATCGCACAAATGCGCTGTCCGGGGGTTGCTAGCGAGATCTCTAATATGGCGGGTTCAGTTCGACATTGAGCGGTCGTTAGAGTTGCGTGAACGCCAAAGGCTATACACCGCAATACCACCAATGGTGGGTGCAAATAACTTATCCGCATAGTTGCGCGACTTAGCAAAGTAATAGCCACTTCCAAAGATGACAACGCATGCGAAGAAGAATCGGAAAACATAGTACCAATGTTTCATGAGGTTTTTCTGCCGTTCCGCATACAAATCATGCCACCGAGTCCCCTTAACTTCAAGCTTTATAGTTCGATTCAGATTTCATCGTGCTCGATTCGACAGCATCTACACTCCATGCGGTAGCTCTGATCGTGACGTCGTGGTCGTTAGATGGCTTTTTACGGCTTCGGACAAGCGGCGGATGCCTTCCCGGATTTGTTCGGGGGCGGCGTTGGAAAAGTTCAAGCGCATGTGACGGCTGCCTTCGCTGGCATTACTGTTGTGTATGTCAGGGGCATAGAAGGAATCGCCGGGCACGAACGCCACATTCTGTTCGAGGGCCGAGTTGAAGACGGCTTTCATATCCAGTCCTTCGGGCAGAGTAACCCAAAGAAATAGTCCACCCTGAGGATGAGTCCAAGTTACTGTTGGCGGAAAGAATTCTTGCAAAGCCTGGAGCATCACGTCGCGGCGTTCGCGATAGACCTGGCGAATCAGCTTTACGTGTTTGTCGAGGAACCCATCGCGCGCGACCTCATAGGCCACGAACTGAGTGAAGGTCGAAGTGTGCAGGTCGGCTCCCTGTTTCAGTTGCGCCAGCTTGCCGACGATTTCCGGCGGAGCGACAATCCATCCCAGGCGAAGCCCGGGCGCGAGCGTTTTCGAAAATGTACTAAGGTAAATCACATTGCCGATGGAATAACCACTGTCGCGGCGCAGGTTCTCGCGATCGAGAACGACCAGGGAGGGAAGATGCTCGCCTTCATAGCGCAACTGGCCGTAGGGATCGTCTTCGACAATCGGAATGCCGTATTTGTCGGCCAGGAGAACCAGTTCGTGGCGGCGCTCGGTCGGCAAGGTGGTTCCGGCCGGGTTATGGAAGTTGGGCACAACGTAGATGAATTTGGGGCCGGAACGCAGAGGCTTCTCTAATAAGTCG
The DNA here is from genome assembly GCA_963827765.1 of uncultured Acidobacteriaceae bacterium. GTDB lineage: Bacteria > Acidobacteriota > Terriglobia > Terriglobales > Acidobacteriaceae > Acidiflorens. The sequence goes on along the minus strand of CAWHBX010000002.1, from coordinate 832,983 downwards.
GTGCGGAGGCCGTTCTGGTCGCTGGGGACGGAGACATACTCCGCGCCATAGATATTGAAAGCCTGGAGCGCGCCGAGATAAGTCGGGGCTTCGACGAGCAGGCGATCTCCCGGATTGACAAAGAGCTTGCCAATCAGATCGAGTGCCTGCTGCGAGCCGGAAGTTATTAAGACGTTCTCCACCTTGGCCTTGATTCCGTAACGCGCCATGTTATTGGCCAGCAGTTCGCGGAGTGGCGTGTAACCCTCGGTTAACCCGTACTGCAAGGCGGAAGTTGCCTGCTCGGACAGCACCTTGTGACAGGCTTCCTGAAAGCGTTGGACGGGGAAGACCTCGGGAGCGGGCAGACCTCCGGCAAAGGAGATCATGCCGGGGCGTTCGGTAACCTTCAATAACTCGCGGATGACGGAACTAGTGATGGACTTGGTGCGTGCCGCGTAACGAGATGTCCATGCGGTTGACATTGGGATTTCCTCTGCGTGTTATACGGTGGAGGGACGAGCGTCCTCGCCCGTCCGACCGGGCGGGGACGCCCGGCGCTCCACTCCGATCCTAAGCGAAGCCGTCGGGCTGACTTACCGCGCCGACGTGCGCTTGTTCATCTATAAACAGGCGGCCCGCAGTGAGCGCTTGGCGATCAATTTCCAGTAAGTTGAGTTTCTTGACCTTGTCTTCAAGTACGCTCAGTGCGGTTCCGGGAGCCAGACACTCGGTTTCTTCGAGCAGCGCCCCCATCATCACGATGTTGGCTGCCTTGGTGGAACCGAGTTTGTCGGCCATCTCCGCCGCCGGAATCGCAATCACTTGCACGTCGGGCGCGCTGAAGCCGGCGGGAATACTGGGGCCGTTGTAAAAGATTGTGCCGCCGCTCACCACCTCGGGGGAAAATTTGCGCAGCGAGAACTCATTCATGGCGACGAGCACATCGGGATGCGAGACCAGGGGCGAACCGATCCGTTCTTTCGACAGGCAAACATGGCAGTGCGCGCTGCCCGAGCGCATCTCCGGTCCATACGACGGAAGCCAACTTACTTCCAGTCCTTCGCGCATGCCCATTTCGACGAGCAGTTGCCCCAACAGCAGCACGCCTTGTCCGCCAAAACCGGCGATCTTGATCTTCAGGTCTTTGACGCGATGGGCGTGTTTCGGCTTGGAAGCATCGCGCGTTCCCGCTTTCGCAACGAGATCGAGCACATCGGCGACGGGGCGTTGCGGCGGCTCATCGCCCACGGGCATTTCCGGACGGCGGTCGCGGAAAACATTCAGCGGGAAAACTGGCGTCATCTTCTCGAGGACCCAGCGGCGGGCTTCCACAGGGTCTTTGCCCCAGATTGTCGGACAGGGCGACAGGATTTCAACAAACGAAAAGCCCGCGCCGTCGCGCTGCATCTCAATCGCTTTACGGATCGCGCGCCGCGCTTTCATGATGTTCTTGCTGTCGGAAAGGGCCACGCGTTCGACGTAGGTGGTCGCTTCCAGGGTGGCGAGAAGTTCCGCCATGTGGAGAGGGAAGCCCTCGTTCGACGGCCGCCGGCCCCAGGGAGAAGTGGTGCTCTTCTGCCCGACCAGGGTGGTGGGCGCCATCTGCCCGCCGGTCATGCCGTAGATTCCGTTGTTCACGAAAAAGACGGTGATCTTCTCGCCGCGATTGGCGGCATGCACGATTTCAGCGGTGCCGATGGCCGCCAGGTCGCCGTCTCCCTGATAGGAGATAACGATCTTGCCGGGGCAGGAGCGTTTGATGCCCGTGGCCACGGCAGGCGCGCGGCCGTGCGCCACCTGCACATGGCCCACGTCAAAATAATAGTAGGCGAACACCGAGCAACCCACCGGGCTTACGAAGATCGTCTTGTCCTGCAGCTCCCAGTTCCTCCAACGCTTCGGCAATCAGCTTGTGGACCACGCCGTGTCCGCAGCCGGGGCAGTAGTGGGTCTGGTGCTTCAGCTCCGACTTGCGCTCGTACAGGTCGTAGAACAGGGGCGACTTGGAGTGGACGGCTTCGTAGCCGTCGAGGCTGTGTTGGGAGCGACTTCGGGTTAGCGCTCGGACTTTGTCTTCGGTTTGCCTTGACTTATCTCGAGATTGCCACTACGCCGGTTACGCTTTCGTTCTGCCATGGATCACTTTCGCTTTTCGAATGGCGCTGTGCCCGCCGTGAATCCTGACTTGTCAGACCGCCACGGCCATGCGTGCAATACTTGTGCTTGAGTTCCTGGACCGAGGGCCGTTGCCGCCGACCCGTCCGTAGAACTCCACCGGCACTTTGCCGTTCAGCGACAGGCGCACGTCTTCCACCATTTGCCCGTTGCTCAGTTCGACGACCAGAACTTTTTGCACTTTCGAAGCCGCTTCCACCAGGGCCTTCGAGGGGAAGGGCCACAGCGTGATGGGGCGGAACAGGCCCGCTTTCACGCCTTCCTTGCGCAGGGCTTCGACGGTGGAAAGCAGCACGCGGGAAATAATGCCGTAGCCGACCAGCAGCACCTCGGCGTCGTCGGTGCGACAGAGTTCGCGACGCGGCTCGGCTTCTTGCGCGCGGATGTACTTGGCCTCCATTTGGCGCTGGTAAGCTTCCATGTCATCGGGTTCGAGATAAATGGAAGTGATCAGGTTGGCGCGCGTCTCGGGCGTTCCCTTGACCGCCCAGGGTTTTTCGGGAGGCTAGCGCTTCGATATCCTCGAGATCGAGCGGCTCCATCATTTGTCCGATGAAGCCGTCGGCCAGGATGACGGCCGGATTGCGATATTTGTCGGCCAGTTCGAAGGCCAGCATGGTGAGGTCGGCCATCTCCTGCACCGATGCGGGAGCCAGGACGATATTGCGATAGTTGCCATGGCCGCCGCCTTTCACCATGGCGAAATAGTCGCTTTGTTCGGGTGCGATGTTGCCGAGGCCGGGACCGGCGCGCATGACATCGACGATCACGCAGGGCAGTTCGGCGCCGGCCAGATAGGACATGCCTTCCTGCATCAGGCTGAGGCCGGGGCCGGAGGATGCGCTCATGACGCGGACCCCAGCCGCCGCCGCTCCGTACACCATGTTGATGGCGGCGACTTCGCTCTCGGCTTGCAGAAAAGTTCCGCCGACCTGGGGGAAGTAGAGCGCGGCGGCCTCGGCGATTTCGCTGGCGGGAGTAATGGGATATCCGTAGTACGCGCGGCATCCGGCGAGGATCGCGCCCTTGACCACGGCCACGTTGCCTTTACAAAGTTGCCGCATGTTCGCCTCCGGGCGTCGCCGCCGCCACCGCCTTTGGTTTCGCTTTCGCCTTGACGCGGTAAACCGTAATCGCGCCCGGTTCCGGGCAGCAATAAAAACAGATGCCACAGCCGGTGCAGTCCTCGCCCGGTGTAGCGCGCCGGATGAACTCCGTAAGCGTTCAACTCCGGCGTCAGTTCCAGGCACTTGGGCGGACAGGAATCGATGCACAGCCCGCATCCTTTGCATTCTTCGACATCGACCGTGACCTTACCGCGCGCTTGGCCTGCCATGTTTCACCTCGTTGCCACCGCTGTCTCCGTTGCCAAAGGACGCTGCAGCCACTTCGTTTTTTCGCAGTACTCGTAAAGTTCTTCCCGGAACTTGGATGCGCGATGTCAATCAGCGCCTGCGCCCGTTCCCGGATGGTCTTGCCGTGCAGATACGCGACCCCGTATTCGGTCACCACGTAACGGACCAGCCCGCGCGAAGTCACCACTCCCGCGCCCGGGCTGAGCATGGGCACAATGCGGGAAATCGCGCCATCTTTCGCGGTGGAAGAAATGGCGATGATCGGCTTGCCGCCCTTGGAGCGCGAAGCCCCGCGCAGGAAATCCACCTGTCCGCCAATGCCGCTATAGAACTGGTTGCCGATCGAATCGGAGCAGACCTGGCCGGTGAGGTCCACCTGCAACGCGGAGTTGATGGCCACCATGTTGTCGTTGCGGGCGATGATGCGGGATCGTTGGTGTAAGCAGTCGGATGGAACTCGAAGATCGGATTGTTGTCGAGGAAGTCGAACAATTTTTTCGTGCCCATGGCGAATCCCAGGATGATCTTACGCGGCTTGAAGTTCTTGCGCGCGCCCGTGATCACGCCGGCTTCGATCAGAGGAACCACGCTGTCGGAAACCAGTTCGCTGTGGACGGCCAGGTCCTTGCGGTCCATGAGACAGGGGAGCACGGCATCCGGAATTCCGCCGATGCCGGTTTGCAGCACGGCCCCGTCGTCGATCAAATTCGCGACGTTGCGGGCGATGGCCTGGTTCATGGTCGGTGGCTGGCTCAACTTTCATGACGCAGAGCGGGCGGGAGGATTCCACCACGGCGTCCAGCTCCGTTCACATGGATGAAACTGTCGCCGAAGGTGCGCGGCATCTGATCGTTGACCTGCGCCACCACGTGGCGCGCGTATTTGGCCGCGGTCAGCGACGTGTCCACGCCCACGCCGAAGCTGCAGAAACCGTGCCGATCGGGAGGAGAAAGTTGCAGCAGGGCCACATCGATCGGCATGGCGCCGCTTTCGAAAAGTTCTTCGATTTCGCTCAGATTGATGGGCGTGTAGTCGGCCCGGCCTTCGTTGATGGCGTCGCGCACATTGGGGCCGATGAACATCGCGTTGTGGCGGAAGTGCCCGGCCATTTCCGGGGCCACATAAGGGGCCGTTCCCATGGTCCTCATGTGGATCACTTCCACATCCCGCACGAAGGGTGCGCGGCGCATCAAGGCTTCTACGAGGGTTTCAGGTTCGGCGCAACCGGGCTGAATGTAAACGCGCATTCCCGACTGCACACAACCGAGCGCCTCATCCGCGGTCCGTAACTTCTGCCTGTAGTCAAGCTCCCAGGACATTCATCTTCCCCTAGTCCGTGCCATCCAACCGCCCTGCTGCCGCGTCATCGGACGTACTTCCGGGACGAAACTCCTGTCACTGCGGACGACTTCTATTCTGCTAATGTCTCCATTAGAAACCCTTATCATCCACTTGGCTGTGACCTCAGGCACCAGACAAGGTGAGGCGCGTCACATCGGGATCTTTACCACTAAACTCTTGCCGCTGAACCTCTTACCAATCGTCAGAGCCGGTCAAATACTCGTGGATCGACTTTGCGGCGCGCCGTCCTGCGCCCATGGCCAGAATCACGGTGGCGCTTCCGGTGACGATGTCACCGCCCGCGAAAACGCCTTTTCGCGAAGTGCGCTGGGTAACCGCGTCGGCCTCGATGTAATTCCGCTTGTTCGTGTTCAGGCCCGGCGTGGTGCTCTGGACAATCGGATTGGCACTCGTCCCGATCGCGATGACCGCCACAGCAAGAGGAATTTCGTATTCGGAGCCTGCAATCGGAACTGGGCGTCGTCTTCCGGAAGCATCCGGTTCGCCCAGGGCCATCTTCTGGCAGCGGGCACCGGCCAACCATCCTTTGCCGTCATCGAGAAACTCGATTGGGGCGGCTAGCACCTGGAATTCGATGCCTTCCTGTTGTGCGTGTTTCACTTCTTCCTTGCGCGCTGGCATCTCGGCCTCGCTGCGGCGATAGAGAATGAACGCTTTCCCCGCTCCGAGCCGCAACGCCGACCGGATCGCATCGAGCGCGGTGTTCCCGCCACCGATCACGGCCACATTCTTGCCGCGGAAATCCACCATGGGCTCGTCGTATTTCGGGAACTCGTAGGCGTGCATCAGGTTGATGCGCGTCAGGAATTCGTTGGCCGAATAAACGCCATTCAGATGTTCGCCAGGAATGCCCATGAACTGCGGAAGCCCCGCGCCGGTGCCGATAAACACCGCGTCGTAGCCTTCCTGTTCCATCAGTTCGTCGATGGTGACCGTGCGTCCCACGACTACGTCGGTCTCAAACTCGACGCCCATGGCGCGCATGTATTCGACTTGCTGACGGATGATCGCTTTGGGCAGGCGGAATTCTGGAATGCCATACACCAGCACGCCGCCGATCTCGTGCAGCGCCTCGAAGACGTGGACTTGGTGTCCCTTCTGCACAAGGTCGCCCGCCGCCGTCAGGCCGGAGGGGCCGCTGCCCACGATGGCAACTTTTTTCCCGGTGGGCGGCGCTTTCGCCACATTGCGGAGATCCATGTGGCGCTGCTCATAGTCGGCCACGAAGCGCTCCAGATATCCAATGCCCAGCGGCTCAACTTTCTTGCCCATCAAGCAGCCGCCTTCGCAGTGATCTTCCTGTGGACACACGCGTCCGGTGATGGCTGGCAGCACGTTGTCTTCGCGGATCTTCGCCGCCGCGCCCATGAAGTCGCCCGCCACGATCAACTGCACGAACTCTTTCACCTTGACGCCCACCGGACAATCGTTCACGCAGACGGGCTTGGCGCACTCCAGGCAGCGCTGCGCTTCCCGCCGCGCCAATTCCTCGGAATAGCCCAGGTTCACTTCGGTGAAATTCTTGGCGCGCGCGAGCGCAGGCTGCTCGATCATGTGCTGACGGGGCAGCTTCATGCGATCTTTTAATGGAATAGGATTCGCCGAAGGTTGTTTCGGAGGCTGCTTTGTGGTTTGCGTCACCGGCCGCCTCCTTTTCCTTGGGTTACGCATGCGCCGGCCTGTCCGGCACGAACGTTTGCGATCTGCGACTCGGTGTCGCGCTGGAATTCTTCCATGGATTTCTGCTCCGCCGCACGGTACATCGAATTGCGCTGCACCAGCACGGCGAAATCCACACGGTGCGCGTCGAACTCGGGGCCGTCCACGCAGGCGAACTCGCTCTTTCCCTCCACCAGCACGCGGCAGCCGCCGCACATGCCGGTGCCGTCGATCATGATCGGATTCAGGCTGACGATGGTGCGGATGCGCTCTTTCCGCGTCATCTCCGCTACCGCTCTCATCATGGGGATGGGGCCGATGGCCAGCACCAGATCAATGCGCGTGCCGTTCTCGATCAACTGCCGCAGCTTGTCGGTGACGAAGCCCTTGTCGGCATAGCTTCCGTCGTCGGTCGTAATCATCAGCGCATCGCTGGTTTCGCGCAGTTCGCGCTCCAGTATGACCAGCTCTTTATTGCGCGCGCCGACGATGGAGATCACGCGATTGCCTGCGCGCTTCAGCGCCGCCGCCGTCGGATAGGCCATGGCCGTGCCCACGCCCCCGCCCATCACCACCACCGTGCCGAACTTCTCGATATGCGAGGGTTTGCCCAGCGGCCCCACCACATCCAGGATGCCGTCGCCCGCATTCAGGGAATTGAGCAGGTTGGTGGTCTTGCCGAGCGACTGCACTACGATGCGGATCGTGCCGCGCTCGGGATCGGAGTGTTCGATGGTGACGGGAATCCGCTCGCCCTGCTCGTAGAGCCGCAGGATCACGAATTGCCCTGGTTTTTGTTTCCGTGCAATGCGTGGCGCCTCGATCTCAAACCGCTTGATACCGGGGGCCAGGAACTCAGCGTGCAGGATTTTGAACATGGGTTGGCGTGGCTTACTTTACAGAATACAGATCCCTCACTTCGCTCGGGATGACAAAATCAAAAATAATCTATGATGACAAAAACTGAAAGCTGATAGCTGACAGCTCTCTATGCCTGCAGCACATGCTGCAACCCCTTGACGGCCCGCATGTATTGGGCGCGCTCGAAGGCCCCTGGATCGGGGCAGCGGAGTTGGCTCATGCTGCCTTGCATTTGTTTTACAGATTCATACTCGCGTTCTTCCATCCACTTCCGGACGCCTTGTTCCACAACCGTAAGATGGCCGATCCCATTGCGCAGGAGGGTCGAGCACAGCATCGTCACATCGGCGCCGACCATCAGCAGCTTGATTACGTCTTCGGAGTCGTGCACACCGCTGGTCGCCGCCAGGCTGGCCTTGATGCGGCCATAAAGAATGCCAACCCAAGTCAGCGGCAGCCGTAACGCCTGTGGAGTGCTGAGCAGCACGTTGGGTTTAATTTCCAATTCTTCCAGATCAATATCGGGCTGGTAAAAGCGATTGAACAGCGTCAGGCCGTCCGCGCCGGCCTCTTCCAACTGCTTGGCCATATTGGCCAAATTGCTGAAAAATGGGCTGAGCTTCACGGCCACCGGAATGTGGACCGCGATCTTTACTTCCCGGAGAATGTCAAGGTATGCCTTCTCGACGCCGGAACCGGAGATCTCCGTATTAGTGGGAATGAAATAAAGATTGCACTCGATGGCGTCGGCCCCGGCCTGCTCGATCTGCTTGGCATACTTGGCCCAACCGCCCAGGGTCGCGCCGTTGAGGCTGGCGATGATGGGAATATCCACCGCGTCTTTGGATTTGCGAATGTGTTCGAGATAGCCTTCGGGGCCGGTGTGAAATTCGCTGGACTGGGGAAAGTAAGTCAGCGACTCGGCAAAGCTCTCCGTGCCGGCGTTGAGATGGAGTTCCAGATCGAGGGCCTCCTGATGCAGTTGCTCCTCGAACAGGGAATAGAGCACGACGGCCGAAGCGCCGGCGTCTTCGAGGTTGCGAATCCCGGAGACTTCCTGGGAGAGCGGAGATGCGGAGACGACCAGCGGCGTGCGCAACTGCATGCCTAAATACTTTGTGGTTAGATCCATAATGTTTCCCCTTCTAACTTAATGTGAGCCGCTATTCATGAGCCTGAAGCAGACAAAAAACAGACAGAACTGATAACTTGATCGAACAGTTCGGCATCCTGTTCATGAACAGAGCCATAACTGGCGACGTCGCCTGGGTTGATAGAGCCATATCTGACGATAACCGATCTCCGGAGTCGAACTCGCCGCCAAAATTCTCCGTTGTCCCAGTATCCCCAGGAATCTTCACCAACCGGACTTCCCTCGTCATCAAGAATCTTTCGAGGCTCAACTGGGCCGGAATAGATGAGCGCCGGATTGACAGCGGGTTTCATGCTTTCATCAATTTCCGGGTCCCACCAAATTTCCAGGAGTGATGCGCTGTTCCTGAGTCTAAGACTAAAACCAGAAGGTCCTCCAGGCGCGTCGGATGGCGAAAAGTCTTTGATCGGGGTGAAGCGTTCTATTGGAATATCGAACTGAAAATCAGCCTGCGCTCCGACTCCTCGCCATCTCAAACCGGGCCCGACGGCAATCCTTCTCATACCTGGTTTCAACTCTTTACAACTAGACACAACAGGAACCTTTGGTGCGAGCGGCTTTATTTTGTCGCTACGAAACTGGAGATACACGACAGCAATTAAAAGAACTCCTGTGGCGACGATGATCCACTTCTTCATATTGAATCTTAAAGACAGCCGCTATTTCGCTGGTTCTGCCGGCACCACAGGAGCCGTCGCCAGGCCTGCTTTGCGCTGCGCCAGATATTCGTACAGGCGATAGCGCGTCTCGGCATCTTGCTGCGCCTCTTGCCAGAGCAGCTTGGCGTGTTCGGGATTGCTCTTTTGCAGCATCTTGAAGCGCGTCTGCTGTTGCAGGAAGTCTTTGACTTTGCGCGTTGGAGTGCGGGAATCGAGCGTTAACGGATTCTCGCCGGCGGCGGTACGCTCGGGATTATAACGATAGAGCAGCCACTGTCCCGAATCCACCGCGACTTTCTGGTCCGACATGGCCGTGGTCATATCAATGCCGTGCGCGATGCAGTGCGAGTAGGCAATGATGATGCTGGGGCCGTTGTAGGCTTCGGCTTCCAGAAACGCCTTGAGCGTGTGTTCGTCTTTCGCGCCCATGGCGACGCTGGCCACATAGACATTGCCGTAACTCATGGCCATCATGCCGAGGTCTTTCTTGGGCCCGGGCTTGCCTCCCGCCGCGAACTTGGCGACTGCGCCCCGCGGCGTGGATTTCGAGGCCTGGCCGCCGGTGTTGGAATAGACCTCGGTGTCGAGCACCAACGCGTTGACGTTGCGTCCGCTGGCCATCACATGATCGAGGCCGCCGTAGCCGATGTCATAAGCCCAGCCGTCGCCGCCGATAATCCAAACGCTTTTCTTCACCAGCATGTCGGCGACCGCCAGCAGTTGCCTGGCATCGGGGGAGTTCACACTCTTCAGCTTTTCTTTCAGCAGTGCGACGCGCTGACGCTGCTCGAAAATGTCCGCCTCGTCTTTCTGCGGATGGGTCAGCAAAGCGGTGACCAGCTCTTCGCCGATCGATCCCGATAATCGGCGCACCAGCTCTTGCGCGAATTCGGTCTGCTTGTCAATGGACAGCCTGTAGCCCAGTCCGAACTCGGCGTTATCTTCGAACAGGGAATTCGACCAAGCCGGCCCGCGGCCATCGAGGTTCTTGGACCAAGGCGTGGTTGGCAGGTTGCCGCCGTAGATCGAAGAGCAACCGGTCGCATTGGCGGCCACGGTGCGGTCGCCAAAGAGTTGGGAAAGCAGCTTCAGATAGGGCGTCTCGCCGCATCCGGAACAGGCCCCCGAAAATTCAAACAGCGGCTCTTGTACCTGTTGCTGCCGGATCGTCCCGACTTTGATCTTGCGGCGATCCATCTCTGGAATCTTGAGGAAGAATTCCCAGTTCTCCCGCTCCGATTCGCGCAGCGGCGGTTGCGCCACCATGTTGATCGCTTTCAGGCGCGTCTCGCTCTTGTTCTTTACGGGACAGATGTCAACGCAGATGCCGCATCCGGTGCAGTCTTCGGGCGCAACCTGGATGCTGTATTTCATCCCCATCCATTCCTTGTCGCGCACCTCGGTGGACTTGAAAGTCTTGGGCGCGCCTTCGAGCTGCTTCGAGTCGTACACCTTAATGCGGAGCACGGCGTGCGGGCAAACCATTGCGCACTTGCCGCACTGAATGCAGATCTTCGTGTCCCACTCGGGAATCTCGAGCGCGATGTTTCGCTTTTCCCATTTGGCGGTGCCGGTGGGAAAAGTCCCATCGACTGGGAAAGCGCTCACGGGAATCTCATCGCCGTGGCCAGCGTAGATTACGCTGAGCACATCGCGCTCGAACTTGGGCGCCCCGGCAGCGAACGCGGGCGGCATTTCGATGGTGCTCGTGACTTTCGCGGGCACAGTGACTTCGTGCAAGTGGGCCAGGGTTTCATCCACGGCGCTCAGGTTTTGCCGCACCACCTCGTCGCCTTTTCGGCCGTAGGTGTCGCGGATGGATTGGCGAATGGCTTCAATGGCCTCGTCGCGCGGCAGGACTTTCGAAATGGCGAAGAAGCACGTCTGTAGAATCGTGTTCATGCGCGATCCCATGCCGGTGTCGCGCGCCACCTGATAGGCGTCAATGATGAAGAACCGGGCCTTCTTGGCGATCAATTGCGTCTGGACTTCGCGCGGCAGATGGTCCCAAACTTCGTCTTTATTAAAAGGACTATTGAGCAGGAATACGCCGCCCGGAACCAGCGCGCCGAGCATGTCGTAGCGCTCGAGGAAAATCCATTGATGGCAGGCCACGAAGTTGGCCTTCGAAACCAGGTAGATGGAATGGATCGGCTGAGGCCCGAAACGCAGGTGGGAAACGGTCATCGCGCCGGATTTTTTCGAGTCGTAAACGAAGTAGCCCTGGGCGTAGTTGTCGGTGTTTTCGCCGATGATTTTGATTGAGTTTTTGTTCGCGCCCACCGTGCCATCCGCACCCAGGCCGTAGAACATGGCGCGCACCACGCTCTCGGGCTCGATGGAAAATTCGGAATCGTAATCGAGACTCGTGTGGCTCACGTCGTCTTGAATGCCGACGGTAAAGTGGTCCTTCGGTTTCGCCGCCGCCAGGTTGTCGTAAACCGCCTTGACCATCGCGGGCGTGAATTCTTTGGAAGAGAGACCGTAGCGTCCGCCGATTGTTTCCGGAGCGGCCTTCAGCTTTCCATGACCGAGCTTGATTCCTTCTTGCAGCGCGTTGACCACGTCCAGACAGAGCGGCTCTCTTCCAGCGCCCGCTTCCTTGGTGCGATCGAGCACGGCAATCTTGCGCACGGTTGCGGGAAGCGCCTCGAGGAATCGCTTGACGGAGAATGGGCGATACAGACGTACTTTCAATATGCCAACTTTTTCGCCCCTCTTCGTCAGATAGTCCACCGTTTCGTGCGCGGTCTCGGCGCCGGAGCCCATCATGACGATCACGCGCTCGGCATCGGGCGCGCCCACGTAGTCGAACAGATGATAGGAACGCCCGACGACCTCGGCGAACTTGTCCATGACGGCCTGGACTTTATCCGGGCCGGCTTCGTAGAAAAGATTGCCGGCTTCGCGCGCCTGAAAAAAGACATCGGGATTTTGCGCGGTGCCGCGCAACACGGGATGGTCGGGAGAAAGCGCCCGCTGCCGGTGCTCGAAGACGCGGTCCATGTCGATGAGGGCGCGCATGTCGTCTTCGGTGAGCAGTTCGATCTTGTTGACTTCATGCGAAGTGCGGAAGCCGTCGAAGAAATGCAGGAAGGGAATGCGGGTTTCGAGCGTGGCCGCATGCGCGATCAGCGCCATGTCCATCGCCTCCTGGACGGAGTTCGACGAGAGCATGGCGAATCCCGTGGTGCGGCAGAACATCACATCCGAGTGGTCGCCGAAAATCGAGAGGGCGTGGGTGGCCACCGTGCGCGCGCTGACGTGAAACGCCGTAGGTGTGAGTTCGCCCGCGATCTTGTTCATGTTGGGGATCATGAGCAGCAGGCCTTGCGACGCGGTGAAGGTCGTGGACAGGGCCCCGGTCTGCAGTGCGCCGTGGACCGCTCCCGCTGCGCCGCCTTCGCTCTGCATTTCGATCACGTGGGGCACGGTGCCCCAGATGTTGGGCACCGCTTCCGACGCCCACTGGTCCGCCCACTCGCCCATGTTCGACGACGGCGTAATGGGATAAATGGCGATGACTTCATTGAGGCGGTAGGCAACATAGGCAACGGCCTCGTTGCCGTCCATGGTCTTGAACTTTCGCTTCATGACATCCCCTTCTGAATTTTTCGGTGGTTCCGGCGGACTGTTCCGAGAAACGGTCATATACAGAATGCCGCAAGGGACCGATCTTGTCGGGTACACAGCTCACAGAGAAGCGTGACCCAGATCACAATCGGAAAAGCGGAAGAACTCAACGACAAAGAGTCAATCTCTCTCTCACGGTTTCGCTTTTATAGCGACCTGCCGTTCCGACGGCGTCATCTGATTCCAAACCGCGTTCAAATCTTTTTCCAGTATCTGATTGTTCGGGTCCACCCGCAGGGCCAGCGCAAACCATGAATACGACGTAGGCAGATCGCGCGGAACGCAGTGTCCGGTGGCATACATGGTTCCAAACGCGCTTCGGGCCTTGGGGTTGGATTTGGCCGAAGCGGCCTTCAGATATTTCATGGCCTCGTCGCAGTTTTCCGGCACGCCTCGCCCGTAGAGATAGGCCTCGCCTTTGCGGAAGGCCGCGGCCCCAAGATCGGGCGTGGCGGACGCGACGGGCGCAACCGGCGCGGGCAATTTCGCAGCCTGGGCCGAGGTCACTTTGTGCTCGTGTTTCTCAGCACTCTTATCGCCGAGCGCGATCCTCGGAATCGCCGGTTTCGCCGGAGCCGGTTTCGCAGGAATCGCAGGTTTCGCCTTGGACTTAGGAGTTGCGTCCACGGTTTTTGGCGCGGAGCCGGGACCAGCGCTTACGTTCTCCGACGGGCCTTCTGGAACTCCTGCCGGCGGCGCCACTGCCTGCGACGAGCCCGCATCGAGCGCTGGAACTGCATCCTTGGCCGCTGGCTTCGCCGTTGTTTCCTCGGCGGGAGCTTCGGTCGCGCTCGAAGTGGCGGCCCCGGGCTTTCGACCTTCCGTAACGCCGAGATAGTTTGTGTACGTCCACCAGCCTGCTCCGCCCAATGCCGCCAGCAGCGCCACCAACATCAGAATTCGCCACGCGCCGGTCTTTGGTTGTTCGGGCTGCTCGGGCTCAAAAAAAGAATCCAAGCCGGAGAAAGATTTTTCCCGCAGCAAGTCCATACTCGGCAGACTCGGGCTCGGCGGATTCGGCCTTGGCTGATTTATCGTGGGCAGATTCGGACGGAGCTGATTCGGAGTAGGATAATTTGCGCCAGAACGATTCAAGCCCGCCGGACGGGGAGCTTCGGGCCGGGTTTCGAGCAACGCCCCACACATTCCGCAAAATCGGAAGTTGTCCGAATTGTTCTCACCGCACTTCGGGCAGATCACGGATGATCCTCTGAGTGTACTCTTCTACAGTTTAACCCGCGCCAGCCGTGTTAACGTCCGTTCATAAATTGGGGTATGACTTTTTTTCTGTGGCGCTTGCCAAGCGCGGCCCCTACACGGGAAACTGTAGGTATGCGGATTCTGGCGCGATTCATGCTGTCGGCGAGCGACTTGACTCACTTCCCCCCCCCACCGTGCCGGAGATCGCCTTTTTGGGACGGTCGAACGTGGGGAAATCGAGCGTGATCAATGCGCTGGTGGACAAGAAGCTGGCGCGCACCAGCAATACTCCCGGACGCACGCGCAGCATTAACTTCTATGAAGTGCGGCGGGCGGGGCAACCGCGGACGGAGCTGCTGTTCGCCGACCTGCCCGGGTACGGCTACGCCAAAGTCTCGCGCGAAATCTCGGAAGACTGGGCGCGCTTTGTGGATCCATACCTGCATCAACGGCCGAGCCTCGCGCTGTGCCTGGCGCTGGTGGATTCGAACGTTCCTCCGCAGAAAAGCGACGCCCAGTTGCTGGAATTTCTGGCGTCTCGCGGACGGCCCCATGCGATCGTGGCGACGAAGTGCGACCGGCTGTCGGGCAACCAATTGCAGCAGGCGATGCGCACGCTCGGGCAAGCCTATGGCGGAGCGCCGTTGGTGGCGTTTTCGGCGAAAACTGGCGCTGGTAAAGATGAACTGTGGCAACAAATTCGCGCCTGCCTGCCGCAATTTCCGGCGGTTTAAAGTTTTCCCGCAGTCCGCCGATTCAAACAGAAGCTATCTCATAACGAAGCGAAGGAGTAACCCGCCGGCTCCCTCAGGGGTAATGCCAGCGTGTGGATGGGCTCTGGGCGCCAGGAATGAAGCCGTGGCAATCCCAAAGCCATTGATGAGATAGCTCGTTTGCGCAACATACTGCTGGAGGCGCTGGTGGATCCGCATATCAATCCCGCAAAACCTGGCTTGCCTGGAGCATCCAGTAGCAGCGAAGAGGGCGTGAATTATCTTCGTCGGCTAAAAGAAGACGTGGCCGAAGGTGCAACGGCTAGCGCACCGGCGAAGGTGGACGGCAAGGCTGTAGCAGCCGCGGTCGCTGCCGATTTCACCGAGCGGCGGCAAAGCGTGCGGCTTCGTTGCTCGGGCAGCGTCGAGTTTCGAGCCGAGGGCCGCTCGGATCGCATGTGGGGGACCCTGACCGACATCAGCTTGCACGGATGCTATGTGGAAATGCACACCACGTTTCCTGTCGGCACGAAAGTGAATCTTATTCTGAAGTCGTTCGGCATCCGCATCCAGGTCCCGGGCATGGTCCGGGTCACGTACCCTTTCATGGGTATGGGCATTGGCTTCACGAAAATCGAACCGGGACAACAGGAGCAACTCAAGCAACTCCTCGACGCACTCAGTGGGCGCGGCACTGTCCCCACTGCCGCATCGGCCCCGGAGAATGTCACCAAAGACATTCTGGCGACAGTCGATACTCGGGCCCTGCTCAGTGGGATTTGGGATTATTTTGATAAGCACCAGTGGCTCTCTCGCGAAGAGTTTCTGCAGTTCGCTAAACAAAGACGCCGGCTCTGATTCTTCTTTCCTTGGAATTCCCGCGCCGGGTGGGCAATGCATCCGTTATCGTTTATCATTACAAACCTATGGCTAAATACCTAGTGACCGGAGCTGCCGGCTTCATCGGGTCTTCGCTGGTGCGCGCTTTGTTGAAACGCGGCGACGAGGTCCGGGGCATGGATAACTTTTCCACCGGCAAACGCGAGAATCTCCACGAAGTGCTGGGCCGGATCGACTTCCGCGAAGCCGACATTCTCGATCTGGATGCCATGCGCAAGGCGTCGGCAGGCGTGGATTACGTGCTGCACCAAGCAGCCATTCCGTCGGTGCCGAAATCGGTGATCGATCCGCTGGGCAGCAACCGCGCCAATGTTGATGGCACGGTCAATGTGCTGGTGGCGGCGCGCGATGCGAAAGTGAAGCGCGTGGTCTATGCCGCGTCATCCTCCGCTTATGGCGACACGCCAACCCTTCCGAAGCATGAAGCCATGCTCCCCAGCCCGATCTCGCCCTACGCCGTGGCCAAGCTGGCGAGCGAGCATTACATGGTGTCGTTCTACCGCTGCTATGGCCTGGAAACCGTGTGCCTGCGCTACTTCAATATTTTCGGGCCGCGGCAGGACCCCTCTTCACCCTACTCCGGCGTGCTCGCCAAATTTAGTATGCAGATGCTCAGTGGAGAGCAGCCCACGATATTTGGCGATGGCGAAACCAGCCGCGATTTCACCTACGTTGACAACGCGGTCTCGGCCAATCTGCTGGCCTGCTCCGCCCCGGCGGCGGAGTGCGCGGGGCGCGTGTTCAACTGCGCCACCGGCCAGCGCACCACGCTCAATGATACTTTCGCGGCCCTGAAAAAACTGACTGGCTACAAAGGCACCGTCCAGTACGCTCCGGAGCGCAGCGGCGATATTAAACATTCGCTGGCCGACATCGCGCTGGCGCAAAAGCATTTGGGATACAAGGTCGTGGTGAACTTTGAAGACGGCCTGCGGCGCACGGTCGAGTGGTACAAGAACCAGAACGGCCACTAGTCGTTAGCAGCCCGTGGTGAAAGTGGGACGCCGAACTTCAACTCTTAATTCTTCATCAGTTTGTCATCCTGAGCGAAGCGAAGGACCTATGGATTTGAAGCTGCGCCAATGCACAGGCCCTCACCCCATCGCGCCAAAAGCGGGCGTGCTGGGGGCCCGCTTCGCTCAGATGTGATGAAAGAAACAAGGCGTACCTTCTAGGTGAGTAGAGGACGTGCTCGAAGCACAAGCTCGAACCGAGGAGGTACGCCGATGATCCACGTAGGAGTGGACCTTCATCAGAGATTTTGTTACGTAACCGTGGTGGATGCAAGTGGAAAAATTCTCCAGCAGCGAGCCATCGCCAATGACGACGCGGTGCTGCGGCAATGGGCGCGGAGTTTGCCGGGTCCGGCGCAGGTAGTGATGGAGGCCTGCAGTTTCTGGCCGGCGTTTCGAAAAAGCCTGGCTGGGGAAGTGCAACGGATGGTACTGGTGTATCCGGCGCGGGTCAAGGCGATTGCCAGCGCCAAGCTGAAGAACGACCGGGTGGATTCGATGACGCTGGCGCACTTGTCGCGTTGCGATCTGCTGCCGGAAGCCTGGAAGAGCAGGCCCGGCAGAGCGCGGGATCACGCGCTGCAGTTCGACGGTGTTGCGCTGGGCCATGATTCAGGCCTCGCATGGCGCCACGCGAAGTTCGCCCGCCATCCGGGCCTGGTACGAGGAGCGCCAACAACGCAAGCGGCCACAGGTGGCGCGGGTGGCGCTAGCGCGTAAGCTCCTGACCTGTATTTGGGCGCTGTTGCGCCAGGGAGAGTGTTTCGAGGAATCGGTATTTGCGACGGTGTAAGGGGAAGCTCCGCCAGCTCGTTCATCCTAATGTGCCACGAGCACTTTCTCAGATGGGGCGGCGGAGTTCCGAATCAACCTTATGTGCCGCGAGCACGAATAGAAGACTGTCTGCATCCGTGCGCAAATATCGCTGGACAGGTGTGCCTTCTTTCATAGAAGGATGACAATTCATAAAAAGTATTGCTTATCCGCTACTACCCGACTTTCACCGCGGCCTGCTAGGCCACGATTCTGGGCGCGTACCTCGTCTGGCGATCGTGCGGAGTCTCTCACTCCAACTCCCCGAAACCGCCCGTCAAGGCCTTGCGGCTCTTCACGTTGCGCGTGTGGCCCCGAGGGTGGCCCGCCGCATCGCGCTTCTCGTAGCCCAAGGGTCCGGCCATGCCGGCGGCCAAGGCCCGGTGCGGACCAATCCCCTGGATCTTCTCCACCCGATAGGGGGTTAGGAAAGCGAATTGTTGCTAATGTGCAGCAAATTGCATTCCAAAGTTCGAAATGTTTTGGTAAAATTCTCGTAAATTGTTGATAAATATGAACAACCTCGATCTTGCGGTTTTGGAACGACAAGTGCACAAAGTAAGCGCGGCGATCTATACCTTAACCTTGGACGAAAAGCTTCTAAGATTATAAGGATAGTAAAAATAAATTTGGGAGGGAATTCAAATGAGGCGAGTGGTAGTTCTTGCGTTACTGGCATTGGCGTTGCCGATCGCAGCTTGGGCGGACACAATTAGTCTCACGAACGCGTATGGCGCGTACACGATTTCGAATGCGGGCATTACGGTGTCGGGATCGGAACTGAGAAGCTTCACGGATAATGGTTTCACCATAAATCCTGCGGCTCCATCCAACTCTATCGGTTCGATTAGCTTCTCGACCGGCGCTCTCATCAGCGGCTCGACCACAGTTGGCGCGCCTGGCGCAGTTTTTGCGGGAGGCGGCAGTTTTGACGTGTACGGCCGTGGCAAGCAGTACTGGGGAACACCCAAGCTAACTGTGTTTGCCGGCAGTTTTGTCGGCCCGGTCACTTGGAACCTGACTGGTCAAGGACCTAACGGGAGCATCAACTACCAACTTGTGGGTAGTATCGCCGGCATGCTTTGGAACGGTTATTCCGCGACGGGAACGACATCCCAGAACATGGTCACTTTTAATAATGGATGGCGTGGCGGTGGCGGTGAAGTCAAAATAGGCTACACGATCCTCTCTACCCCGGAACCCGGCACTTTAGGTCTTCTCGGAACAGGGCTTGTGTGTATCGCGGGGATGTTCCGGCGCAAGTTGGTGCGCGGATAACCTAAAGATTTAGTGGTTCGCCCAGAACACTCAACTCATGGCCCCGCCGCTAGGCGGGGCTTCTGTTTTTGGGCTGCTCGATCGGCTTGGTGCCCTTGGCAGGGAAGATCCGGTCCCCCGTCGAACCGGCCCCTCTTCAGGACCGTGGCGACGTCTTCATTCCCTTTAGCCGAGCCTGATCCGAACTCCGCTTTGAAACCCGCCCCGTGTCCTTTCCTGTTACCCTTGTAACGGTCTGCGATTACTTTGCCGTTGATTTTGTCTTGATCCAAACTTTAGAGTCAAGCGCAGGGGGTAGTATGAAAGATATTCATGAGGTTTTGCGCCGCAAGCAGGCGCAGTACACACAGCTAGGCAAGCAGATCGAGATGCTGCAGCAGGCCGCCGAAAAACTCCGCGAAGTGGCGCCCTTGCTTGCCGAAACTGAACTCGAGGACGATAGCGCGGTGCTGACGGAAGTGGACGACGAAACTTCCAACGCGATGGCGGCCAAGGCCAGCGCTCAATCCTCGCCAGCCGCGTCCAAGCCAGGGCGTAGCGCTACTCCGCGCTGGCCGTAGAAGCGCGGGGCGGGAGGTTCGATTCCATGATATTGCAGGCATTGCTGGTGTCAAAGGATGACCTGGCTGCGGAAACGCTGGTCCAGGTTCTGGCACAGTTCGGCGTTGCGGTCGAGCGGTTGAACGCGGCCGATGTTGCCGTGTCGCGACTGACGGAGGAGCGCTTCGACCAGGTCATCGTGGACTTCGATGACCCGGAAGCAGCCTCTCTGCTGCTTGAAGGTTGCCGCCGCCTGATGGGGCCGGAACGCGATCCTCCGGTCACCGTGGCCTTGCTGCACGATGCCTCGCAGGTCCGCTCGATCCTCGGTGCGGGCGCTCATTTCATCCTCACCAAGCCCATCGCTCCCGAGCAGGCCAGAAACACCTTGCGTGCCGCCACGGCGCTGCTAAAGCACGAAAGACGGCGATCGTCGCGGGTGGCTGTCCAAGCGGCGGTTTCCATTCGTACCGACGAGAGCAATACAGTGGAAGGCATCCTGCTCGACCTGAGCACCGGCGGCATGGATGTGCTGGCGGCCAAGCCACTGACAACGGCAACCATGGTTCACGTCTCGTTTGAGCTTCCCGACGGCGGCGCTGCTGTTGAAAGTGACGCCGAGATCGCCTGGGCTACCGCCAACGGTCAAACCGGCCTGCGCTTTGTAGATCTGAACGCCCAAATGCGCGAGGATATGTGTGCCTGGCTGGCTGCCCGTTCGCCCGATGTTTTGCCCGGAGAATCCGAGGCCGTCACCCAATGTAAACTGACCGACCTTAGTCTGGGCGGCTGCTATGTGCAGACCGAATCTCCGTTTCCTCAGTCCTCGGCCGTGGATCTGTGCCTGCGTGCTGCCGGAATGGAGATCCACACCGAAGGCTTGGTGCGGGTCATGCACCCCGGACATGGCATGGGCATTGAATTTCCTGCCCGCACCGAAGACCAACGCAAAAGTGTCGGCGAGTTTATCGAGTTTCTCACCGGTCAACCCGGCGCCACTCCGCAACTGGAAACTTCTCCCCGTTCTCTGGTCGCCAGCGCGGTTGATCTAGGGCAGACTGGCAACCCCGAAACCGACGCGGAAGACCCACTGCTGGAATTATTGCGGACGGGCACGGCGCTCGAGGAAGAAGCGTTTCTCGCCGAATTGCACCGCCAGCGAACTCCGGCAGCCGTCAGCCAATAGAAGTCAACCGATAGGCATTCGCCACTCGCGCATTCGCCTATGGACTCCGGCGTTTACTCCATTGCTCATGCAACCAGTCCAAAAATTTTGGCAAGCAATACTTTACCAGCCCGTCAACTAAAGCTTCGATTAGATATTTCATGGTTCTACTCCGCTTTACTTTCGGAGCACGAACCTTTATCGACTCTTCTGTGGAAATCGTCGGCAACAACAACCTTAAGAACTCATACAATCTCCGGTGGTGTGAAAGTGTCGGCAAGCCGCATCTTTACAAATATCCAATGCCCTTCCGCAGCAGGCTTCTTCAAGGTAAGCTAAAGGCCGTTGCTTAGGAATCCGATCTCGCGCGCATTGCTGCTGGCCAGTGCCTGTCTCGCGGCCATCGCCCCGTTTTTCCGCTGGGGCAGTCCCTCCGGCCACGATTTCGAGTTCCACATTTTTTCCTGGATGGAAGTTCTTGGCCAGTGGAAGCAGGGCATCGTCTATCTGCGCTGGGCGGCGCTGGCACATTGGGGATACGGCGAGCCCCGCTTCCTGTTTTATCCGCCCGCTTCCTGGACGCTGGGGGCCGCGCTCGGCGCCACTCTGCCCTGGAAGATGGCGCCGGGCGCGTATTGCTGGATCGCGTTGCTGCTGGCCGGAGCGGCCATGTACCGCCTCGCTCGTGAGTGGCTCGCGGCCCCGGACGCGCTGTTTGCGGCCGTGTTCTATGCGCTGAATCCCTACCACCTGCTGATCGTTTATTGGCGAAGCGCATACGCCGAATTGCTGGCCGCATCCCTGCTGCCGCTCTTGCTGCTGTGTATTCTGCGGCTCAACCAGCCTGCTTTTGGCCAGCCTGATTCCGCAGACTGCGGAGAAACTCACAAGTCACGAGGGTTTGGGGAAGGGCACGACTTCAGTCGTGCCATAAGTTCGGCAAAAACATCGGCTTTAGCCGCTGAGAGCAAACGCTGCCTGTCTAGCCAACAGAGCTTTCGCCCGACGCTGTGGCTCGGCCTCACGCTGGCCGCAGCCTGGCTGACGAACGCGCCCGCGGCCGTCATGGTCCATTACTCGGCCGCCGGGTTGGCCCTGATATTCGTCGCGATTGGGGCCGTGCGGAAACGATCATGGAACCCACAGATCTGGCGTCCGCTCGTCCAAACCGCGCTGGCGATGCTTATTGGCGCCGGCCTCGCTGCGTTTTATCTCCTTCCGGCAATCTACGAGCAACGCTGGATCAACCTCAGCGTGGTGTTGTCGCCCGGCGTCCGGCCGCAAGACAACTTTCTCTTCACCACCATCGCCGACCCCGATCACAACCGCTTCAATTTTCTGCTTTCGACCATAGCCCTCGCCGAAATCGGCGTCTTAGTTTTTGCGATGTGGATTTCGCGCCGAAAGAACCGCATAGCACCAGCCACCTATCAAAGCCCGTGCCCGTGGATCGTGCTTTCCGCCTGGGGCGCCGCCAGTGTAGTTCTCATGCTGTCGGTGAGCAATTTACTCTGGCAGCACCTGCCCAAGTTTCGTTTCGTACAACTTCCTTTCCGCTGGCTGCTGTGCATGAACGCGGCTTTGGCCTTGCTTCTGACCATGGCCGCCAAACGCTGGACCTCGCGCTGGCTGGTGTGCACCGTTCTGTTGGCCGTGGTCATCGTCGCCGGCCATCGTATCCAGCCGCCTTGGTGGGAGAAGGCCGGCGACTTTGGCGACATGAGCGATGCCCTCGCCGACGGCACCGGCTACGAGGGCACCGACGAATACGTCCCGGCTGGAGCCGACGCCTCCGAATTGAACAAAAATCTGCCCCTCGTCAGCGACGACACGGGCGCGCCAGTCCCAAGCGAGATCCTGGCGTGGGAGCAGACGGAGAAACATTTCACGCTCCACGCCGCCGCACCGCAAAATCTGACCGTGCGTCTTTTCAACTACCCCGCATGGCAAGTCACGGTCAACGGCCAACCCGCGCCAGCGCAGACAGCGGAGGAGACCGGTCTGATGATCGTCCCGCTTCTCGAAGGCGCGAACGACGTGCGAATTTACTTCCGGCGCACCACCGACCGCACGATTGGCGATGCCATCTCAGGCGTCAGCTTGATCCTGCTGGCTGCGGCCTGGATCAAGTCGCGCCCCTGATCTTGGCCGAACGGCGTCCGGCTATTATGGAATGGCTGGCGATGACACCCCGGTAAGCACGAGGCGCTCGCGCCGGCGAAAATCAACACCATGGCCCATCACATCCTGGTCGCAACCTCGAACCCCGGCAAACTTCGCGACTTTGCCGGAGCCGCCGCGCCCTTCGGCATCACCATCGTCGGCATCCCGCACTTTTCTTCTTTGCCCGAGGTGGTCGAAGACGGAGCGACTTTCGAGGAGAATGCGCGCAAGAAAGCGGAGTCCTACAGTCGGGCCGTTCCCGGCGAAGTCATTCTAGCCGACGACTCCGGTCTGGAGATTGACGCGCTCGGCGGCGCGCCTGGCGTTCATTCCGCCCGCTATGCCGCCGATGCGCCTCCTGCCGCGGAGCGCAACACCAAGGACGAAGCCAACAACGCCCGCGTGCTCCGCGAACTCGCCGGCGTTCCTGCGGATAAGCGCACCGCGCGTTTCGTATGCGTGCTGGCCGTGGCCCGCGACGGGCAGACGCTGCACACCTTCCGCGGCGCGGCTGAAGGCCTCATTCTCGACGCGCCCCGAGGGCAGAACGGGTTCGGATACGATCCGCTCTTTTATTTTCCGCAAATCGGCAAGACTTTTGCCCAACTAAGCGCGGCGGAAAAAGCGCAATACAGCCATCGTGGCGCGGCCTTTCGCGCGTTCCTGTCGTGGTATCGGCCAACCTAGTACTTAACGTAGTAGAACTGGTCTTATAAATGGCTTTGGGTAGGGCACGGCTTCAGCCGTGCCGCTCAGGGCCAATAAAAATGCGGGCTTTAGCCCCTGAGGGCCGAACAGTCTGCTCAGAGAACTATTTATGAGACCAATTCTAAGGCTGCGGAAAAACTAGATCTCGCCCTTGCTTTTGGGTGGCGCAGCGCTTCAGCGCTGCGGGAACTTTACTTCGTGAGCTTCTCAACCGCATTTTGCAGTGCCCGGGCGATTTCCTTCGGGTCGCTTTCCGGCGCGAATTGCATGGGCCTGCCGATGCGCACGTGAATTTTTCCAGGCGCCGCAAACTTCTTCCCGGCTTTCTTGATTGCAAACAAACCATCAATCCGCATGGGCAGGATGGGGATGCGCAAATTGTTGGCGAGCAGTCCAACTCCCGTGCGGAACGGGCAGAGCTTGCCGTCTTCGCTGTGCTTTCCTTCGGGAAAGACGAGCACGCTATAGCCGCGATCCACGGCCTCTCCCGCGTAGGCAAAGCTTTTGCGGAAGCTGGACTGACGCGGCAGCGGGAACAGGTTCAGCAGGGCCACGCCGAGCGTCCACTGCGCGCGGTCGTAGATGCGCTTGAACCATGCGAGATCTGGACTGGGTGAGCGCAAGCTTTCGAGCGCCTCGCCGCCGGTTGCCGTCGCCAGTTTGTGGCGGATGCGCGCGGGCAGCGCGTACTGGATGAAGCCGATATCCACATCGGCGACATGGTTGGAGATGACGAGCAGCGGCCCGCGAACCCCGCGCAAATTTTCCCGGCCGGTAACACGCGGCTTTCCCAGGAGAAACACCGCCGGTCGCGCCAGCAGATAATGCGAGGCCAGTCGCAGCCAGCTCGTCGGCCAGCGCAAGGCCCATCGTGGATAGTGAAAAAGCGAATAATGAAAAGCTGGATGGTGAAAAGTTGAAGAATGAAATTCGCGCGGTTGAGATCCAGAATCGGGAAGCGTGGGAAGAGCGCCAGGTTTTCCCTGCAGCAGTTTTTCCAGATCGCCAACCGTCGCCGCATTCGCAAAATCTGTTTCGCTCAAGTCAACCTGGTAGCGGTCTTCGAGCGCGCTGAACAGTTCCACCCGTTCGAGGGAGCTTAGCCCCAAGCCACTTTCCAGGTTCGCGTCTGTTGTCAGATTCTGCATGCTTTGCAGGCTGCGGCCGGTGATTCGCGTCAGCAATTCAGACAGCGGATTGACGGCGTTGGCGAGCGATTGTCCATGTCCGTGTTCATGTTCATGTCTAAAGAGGCCCGCCTCGACCGCCTCGCGGATCGCGTTGCGGCGCGGTTTCTGCGTGGAACTGCGGGGAAAATCTTCATTGGGCCAGACGAACCACGTGCGCATGCGCTGATACTCAGCCAGCGTTTCGTTGGCCCGCGCCACGATTGTCTTCACGTCGTCGCCCGCTTGGGCGCTGGAATTGGAGTTGCGGTCGCGCAGAATCAGCACCGCGCATGGCTCGGCATTTCCGCCACGATCGAGCCCAACGACCACGCAATCCCGCACTTCTTTTTGCTGCCGCAGCGCCGCCTCCAAGTCCTCGGGATAAATATTCATTCCCGCAGGCGTGACGATCACTTCTTTTTTGCGTCCTTTGAAAAAAAGATTGCCTTGCTCGTCGAGCGCGCCCAGGTCGCCGGTGCCATACCATCCTTCATCGTTTGTGACCGGTTGCATTTCGCGGCCGTTCCAGTAGCCGCTGGCGACGCCGCTGCCCTTCACGAGAATTTCGCCGTCCTCGCCCAGCTTGATTTCGCGCCCGGGCAAAACTTTGCCGATCGAGCCTCGGCTGGTGTGGAAGGGATGGTTCAAACTAATCAGCGAAGTTGTTTCGGTCAATCCGTATCCCTGGATCACGGCGTATCCGAGGCGATGCCAGAATTCCTCGGTCCCGCGGTCGAGGGCTGCGCCGCCGCTGATCATGGCCCAGAACTTCCATCCGAACTGGCGGCGCACATCGCGGAATGTCCACCAGCGCCGCAGAAAGTGCTGGCTCCTGGCTGCGGCGTAGCGCGCGGCAAAGCTCATGTGGTGACGGGGCTCTGCTCCGTCTTGTCGGGGCGAAGCCCCGCCACCACACAAGCCAGCAAAACCTCCGTCGGCGTCGCGTTCGATCTTCTGTTTCAGCGACTCGATCATGCGTGGGACAGCCACCAGCACCGAGACCCGTTCGCGGCGGATCGTCGCCATGATTTCTGTTGGATTGAATGTGTTTTCGAACACCACGGTCGCGCCCAGCAGCGGGGGAAGAAAAATTCCCAGAAATTGGCCGAAGACGTGACTCAGCGGGAGCAGATTCAAAAAGCGAATCGGATGCACGAGCCGCTCGTACTTCAGATATTTTTGCATCTCGGTTTCGATGGGAACGAGGTTGCCAACCACGTTGGCGTGGCTGAGCACGACTCCCTTGGGTTCGGCCGTGGTTCCAGAGGTGAAAACGATTTCCAGTGGATCGGAAGGCTGAATCTGAACGGGACGAAAGCGTTCATTCGGGCGGCCTGCGACTGCAGACGCCAAATCGGCGGGATCGATGGCGACGATCTTTTCTGTCAAGTCCCCGTCAAACACCGGAGCGCGTTCGCGCGGGCACAGCACCAGCCGGGTCCGCACCTGCGCGCCGATCCGGCGGGCAAAATCGGGGCTGGCGGCATCGTCAATGGGAACAGCGATAACTCCGCAAAGCGCGCATCCGAGAAACGCCGCGACCCATTCGGCACAGTTCGGACTCCACAAAAGCACCGCATCGCCTTTCGTGATGTTGCGCGCCACAAGCTCGCGGGCAAACTGATAGGCCAATTCGGCGACGCGCCGATAGCTCCAACGCTCGCGCCGGTATCCGCGCGGAAACACGTAGGCGCAGTCTTTGACTTTGTCTTTGCCCCAGCGCTCGAAATCGTCGAGAGAATCTAGTAGACTTGCCCGCACACCCTGTTTAGTAGCACAATTCTCACAACTTTTCAGAAAGAATTGTTGAGGAGAGCCGCTCATGAACCCGAAATCGCAAATTACCGCCGCCAACTTTCCCGCGCTGCATACATTTTTGCGGGGCTACTTCCACGAGGATGTTGCCGACGAGTATGGGACTCCTCCGGAAGCGGCCGATCAGTTTTGCGAAGACGCCGAAACCGACGAGCGCGTTCCCGTTGCCCGGGAGTGGCAGCGGCTCTCGGAACTGACCAGGGCAAAGCCCGCCGCTCTGAATGCGGCATTGAAGAAACTGGGCGGCGCGGTCCGGTTGAACGAAGAAGAAATTTCGCAGGTGTCCGCGATCTTCGCGCGCTGCCTGGCCGTGAAATCGCACCGCCGGCCGGACAACGAATAACGAAAAGCAATCTCATAAATCGTTTTGGGAAGTGCACGGCTTCAAGAGCCTGCCTTGAGCGTAGCCGAAAGGTGCCGCTAAGAGCCAATAAAAACGCGGGCTTTAGCCCCTGAGGGCCCCGGACCAGCGGCGGATTGCAGCCGGCAAACTGCAGGTTTTTCGCTTCGCTTAGGATGACAATCCAACCAGGGCCCCGAAACCAATTACACTATTAGCTCCGAGTACGTATTGCGCTCCCGTTTTGTGTTGGAGCTTATGAAGGAAGATCATCGTGTCCTCGAATAGTTTTGGTGCTCGCGCAACTTTCAAAGTCGGCAACCAAGAATACGAACTCTACCGGCTCGACGCTCTCGACCGGCAAGGCATCTCGACGCGGCACTTGCCGTTCTCGCTGCGCATTTTGCTGGAGAACCTGCTGCGCACCGAAGACGGGCGCAACGTGACGCAGGAAGAAATTCGCGCGCTCGCGGCGTGGAATAAAAACTCGAAGCCGGAGAAAGAAATTGCCTTCACGCCCAGCCGCGTGCTGTTGCAGGATTTCACCGGCGTCCCCGCGGTTGTGGATCTTGCCGCCATGCGCGACGCCATGAAGCGCCTGGGCGGCGACCCGAAGCTGATCAATTCGCTGCAGCCCGCCGAACTGGTCATTGACCACTCGGTGCAGGTTGACGAATTCGGCTCGCCCAACGCCTTCGACATGAACGCTCTGCTTGAATTCCAGCGCAACCAGGAACGCTACGCGTTTCTGCGCTGGGGACAGACCGGCTTTCGCAATCTCGCCATCGTGCCGCCCGACACCGGCATCGTCCACCAAGTCAATCTCGAATATTTGGCGCGCGTGGTGTTTGTACATGAAGTAGGCGGAAAACGCACGGCCTATCCCGACACACTCGTCGGCACCGACTCGCACACCACCATGATCAACGGACTCGGCGTGCTGGGCTGGGGCGTGGGCGGCATCGAAGCCGAGGCCGCCATGCTGGGACAGCCTGTATCCATGCTGATTCCGCTCGTCGTCGGCGTGAAGCTTACCGGGCGCCTGCGCGAAGGTGCCACGGCCACCGATCTCGTTCTTACCATCACCGAGCTGCTGCGCAAGCACGGTGTGGTCGGCAAGTTTGTCGAGTACTTTGGCCCCGGCCTCCAAGACCTTCCGCTCGCCGATCGCGCCACCATCGCCAACATGGCTCCCGAGTATGGAGCGACGTGCGGCATCTTTCCAATCGACAAAGAAAGCCTGCACTATTTGAGACTCACCGGCCGCAGCGACGAGCAGATTGTATTGGTCGAAGCCTACGCCCGCGAGCAGGGACTTTTTCACGATGCCAATACGCCCGAAGCCGAATATTCCGAGCTGCTGAATTTCGATCTGTCCACTGTCGAATCGAGTCTCGCCGGACCGAAGCGTCCGCAGGATCGAGTGGTGCTGTCGAAAGCGGGCGAGTCGTTCGAAAAGGCTTTGCCGGGCTTGATGAAGGCAAAGGCAACGACGGGCGAACCGAAAACCCCCACCAACGTGCAGTTGCATCACGGCAGCGTGGTGATCGCCGCCATCACCAGTTGCACGAACACGTCGAATCCATCCGTGATGCTGGCCGCCGGACTGCTCGCGAAAAAAGCGGTCGAACGCGGTCTCGAAGTGCCGGCCTGGGTGAAAACTTCGCTCGCTCCCGGATCGAAAGTCGTGCTCGACTACCTCCAAAAGGCTGGCCTGATGCCCTATCTGGAGAAGCTGAAATTTCACATCGTAGGCTACGGCTGCACCACCTGCATCGGAAACTCCGGCCCGCTGCCCGCGGAAGTTTCGAAAGAAATCGACGAGAAGAATCTGGTCGTAGCTTCGGTGCTCTCCGGCAATCGCAACTTTGAGGGCCGGATCAATTCTGAAGTCCGTGCGAATTACCTGATGTCGCCGCCGCTGGTGGTCGCCTTCGCGCTCGCTGGACGCATTGATATTGATCTGCGTAAATTCGATCTGCGCAAATTCGATCTGCGCCAGGATGCGGTCGGAAAAGGCAAGGACGGCAAGCCGGTTTTCCTCGCCGATATCTGGCCTTCGCGGCAGGAAATCGAACAGGCGATGGCCGGCGCGATTACATCCAAGATGTTTCGCAAGAGCTACGCCGAGGTGTATGCGGGAGACGAACGCTGGCGCGGGCTGCCGGTCCCGAAGGGCGAGACTTACGCGTGGGAAAACGATTCCACCTACATTCGGCAGGCCCCGTACTTCGATGACATGGCGCTCACCCCATCCGCCGTCGAAGACATCAAGGGAGCGCGCGTGCTGGCCGTGCTCGGCGACAGCGTCACCACCGACCATATTTCGCCCGCGGGTTCGATCAAGAAAGATGGACCCGCCGGCAAATATTTAATTGCTCACGGCGTGCAACCGGCGGATTTCAATTCTTACGGATCGCGCCGCGGCAATCACGAAGTCATGGTGCGCGGCACCTTCGCCAACGTCCGCCTGCGCAACAAAATGGTCAACACCGAAGGTGGATTCACACGCCACTTGCCCGACGGCGCGGAGATGTCCGATCTTCGACGCGTCCGAAAAATACCATACCGAAAAAGTGCCGCTCGTAATTCTGGCGGGCAAGGAATACGGCTCCGGAAGTTCGCGCGACTGGGCGGCCAAGGGGCCGCGTCTGCTCGGCGTTTGCGCCGTGATTGCGGAAAGCTACGAACGCATTCACCGCTCCAACCTCGTCGGCATGGGCATTCTGCCGCTGCAATTTCTGCCGGGAGAAAATGCCGAGACGCTGCAGTTGACCGGCGAAGAAGTTTTCGAAATCGCGGGCATTCGCGATGTGGTTGAGAAATTTTCTTCCGGACGCAAGATTGCGGTGCGCGTGAAGGGTGGGAATACGGCGGAGTTTTACGCCCTCGTCCGCATTGACACTCCGCAGGAAGCTCTCTACTACGCCAACGGAGGCATACTCCAGTACGTGCTGCGGCAATTGCTGGCTGGAAAAGTCTAGCCGGGAGCGGTTAATTATCTTAACGAGACAATTGGGGTGGTACCGTGACAAACTTTTTTCCCCTTCTTATACTCGTGTTTCTTTGCCCGCTGTGTTGGCCTCAGGCAATCCTGACTCAGGTCGATGGCACGCCGCCGTGTACGGTGACTGAGGATTCGATCTTTAAGGAAGCTCGTACTTGCGGCAAGAGTCGCGAAGGGAGCCTCAGCAAGTCCGACCTGACGGTTGCTGGATTCGCAATTGGGGAATCGACCCTTGAAGATGTTGCACGGCGATTTCCAGGAAGTCGTCGGTTTAGGCTGACGAAGGACGAGGAGGCTTCAGTCGGACTCTGCGTCAAGGACGAGCGCGGGACTGCGATTGTTTTCGCTTCCGGCACTTCGGGAGGCTGGAGTTTCCTAGACTCCATCTTCATCGCGAAGGCCACTATGTTTGAAAGACAAGGCGCTAAGTGCAACGAGGTAGGGTCGTTACCAACAGGCGTATCGACGAAGAGCGGGATTCGGCTTGGGATCGAGAAGGAACGTCTCTTGGCACTCCTCCACATTCCCCGATCCAAGGGGGCCAGTTTCGCTGTGGACTACGAGACATCTCCAGATAAAGCGCCGTGGGTCTCCGAGAAGGACAGGCCTAGCGGCAAGGGGTGGGTAGCTATGAGCGGCGCATATGGTGAATTTCGGGAGGGGCGTCTTCGTTGGGTAGTGCTCTATGCGGGGCTATCGAACTAACCATGTTGTCTTCATTGGGACAATTCCGGCGTCATTCGCAGCTGTCCCTACGTGCGTGCTAATCTCGAATTCGCATGTCCATCGCTGCTCAATACATTCCTGCCGCTTACAGCCTGACCGCAGTTGGGGCCTGGGGTGCTAGCGATTTCTTAGGTGGCGTTGGCGCGCGGCGGGCGAACGCGTTTTTGTTCGCGGCCATCGTGCATTGCAGCGGTCTGGTCCTGGTCGGCACTCTCGCTTTGGCGATCCACGCGCCATTTCCGGGAAGCGCCAACGTACTTTGGTCGCTGATCGCCGGGTCGGTCTGCGGCATTGCTCTGGCCTTGTTCTATCGTGCATTGGCCATCGGAAACATGGGATTGGTCGCGCCTGTCGCGGCCGTGCTCGGCGCCGCGATTCCCGCCATCGTGACCGCCTTCGCCGAGGGCTTTCCCGGCTTTCGTCACCTGTTCGGTTTTGTGCTGGCTGGAATCGGCGTTTGGCTGATCTCACGCAGCGAAGCCGGCGTTGGCCGTCCCGAAGGCTTGGGCCTGGCCGTGCTCGCCGGAATTGGCTTCGCCGCTTTTTATCTTTGTATTCACCACGCGGGCAACGCCTCGGCTTTGTGGATCGCAGCCTGCTCGCGATCGGCTTCGTTGCTGGTCACGGCAGCGATTGTTCTCTGCGGAAGACATCTCCGCGCCGTGCCTGCGCCGGTGCTGAGGATTGCCGTGGTTGCGGGGATCCTCGACATTACTGGCAGCGTGGTTTTCATCCGCGCCGCTCAAATCGGACGCCTGGATGCAGCGGTCGTGCTCAGTTCGCTCTATCCCGCCGTCACCGTCGTGCTCGCGCGCATCTTTCTGCGCGAGCACTTCAGCCGCGCCCGCACCCTCGGCATGATCGCCGCGCTGGCCTCTGTACCGATGATTGCAGGCTGAGGAAAATAATCGCGTTTCATATTCTGAGATATGGAATATATATAAAGATGCTTGGGAGACTGTGATCCGTGGCTTTGGTCGAAGTCCGCAATCTCACGAAAGTTTTCGCTCTCGCCGAATCCCCATTCGGCGGCCGCCGCTCGGGCGAAGTGCGCGCCGTGGACGATGTTTCCCTCGACATTCACGAAGGCGAAACGCTGGGCCTGGTGGGCGAATCCGGTTCCGGCAAGAGCACGCTGGGTCGGCTGATTCTTCACCTCATCGAGCCGACTTCGGGCACCGTCCTTTTCAATGGCTTTGATCTGCTGCAAGCGAACGGCCCCGAATTACGCCGTCTTCGCCGCCACATGCAGATCGTTTTCCAGGACCCATTCGGTTCGCTCGACCCGCGCTTCCGCGTGGAGGACGTGATCGCCGAGCCGCTCATTCTTCATCGGAAGATGGCATCGCAGAAAAATGTCCACGAAAGCCTCAGCCGCGATGCCCGCCGCCAGCGCGTGCGCGAGCTTTTGCGCGCCGTGGGGATGGATGAATCCGCCATGCCGCGCTATCCGCACGAGTTTTCCGGAGGCCAGCGCCAGCGCATCGGCATTGCCCGCGCTCTGGCCCTGCGGCCGAAGTTTATCGTTGCGGATGAGCCGGTTTCCGCCCTCGACGTGAGCGTGGGCGCGCAGATTGTGAATCTTCTGCGGCAACTGCAGCGCGATTTCGGCCTCACCTATTTATTCATCTCGCACTCCATGCCGGTGGTGCGCTACCTCTCGACCCGCATCGCGGTGATGCATCAGGGCAAGATTGTCGAGATCGGAAGCGCGGAGCAGATCACTTCTCAACCGCGGCACGCCTACACGCGCAAACTGCTGGCGGCCACGCCAGAGATGGCCGCTTCGTAATTTTGGGTTTTGTGTGGGGACGTGGCTATGCTCCGCCAAGCGGGGCGGGTCTCCACAGCCACACGGTTGTCGTGGCGGCGCGAACCCGGCTAGAATGCTCGTGTTCAAGTAGCAGATATGGCCGCCGCTGAGGCGTGACAGAAGTCATCGTCCGGAATCGCCTGGCCCTATTAGCCTCTATGATTTCCTATTGGAGGACTTATGCGACGTTTTCTCTTACTCTCCATCGTTCTATGCGCGGAGACAGGTTTTCTCCTGTACGCGCAATCCGCCAACCCCGCTGCGTCCTGCATTGAGTGCCACAGCAAGCAGACGCCCAACATCGTTTCCGACTGGAAACTGAGCAAGCACAGCCAGGTGGAGGTGACCTGCGTCGTCTGCCACGGCGATCGGCACCAGTCGGCGAGCGACGTCTCACAGGTGAAAATTCCTACACCCGAAACCTGCGCCCAGTGCCATCAAACGCAGGTCGATCAATACAAGCACGGCAAGCACTCAAAAGCGTGGGCGGCGATGGAAGCAATGCCAACCATCCACTGGCAGCCGATGGCGATGATTGAAGGCCAGAAAGGTTGCGGCGGCTGCCACAAGATCGGCGAGAAGCCGGTGGAGGAAATCATCAAGCTGCGGCAGCACGGCAGCGAATTCGGTGCTGCCTCGTGCGACTCCTGCCACACGCGCCACACGTTCTCGGTGGAGGAGGCCAAGTCGCCGCAAGCCTGCGAAACCTGCCACATGGGATTCGACCATCCACAGTGGGAGATGTATTCATCGTCGAAGCACGGCGTGCGCACCGATCTGAAACAGCGTGGGATTCTACCTGCCGGTTCTGCCGCTCCGACTTGCCAGACCTGCCACATGCAGAATGGCGATCACGGCGTGCGCACGGCCTGGGGATTTCTCGCCGTTCGCCTGCCTCTGCCGGAAGACAAGCAGTGGGCCGCCGATCGCGCCACCATTCTGCAGGCCCTCGGTGTGCTCGATCCCGACGGCAAGCCGACCGCGCTGGTGGCGACCGTGCAAGCCGCCGACCTCGCGCGCCTGACTCAGGAAGACTGGCAGGCCGAGCGCGACAAGATGCTAAAGACCTGCAACCAGTGCCACTCCGGCAACTTCGCCCGGCAGCAACTCGAAGCGGGCGACGACATGATCAAAAACGCCGATCACCTCATGGCCGAAGCGATCAAGATCGTTGCCGGTCTATATAAGGACGGCGTGCTTCCGCAGCCGAAAAACTATGCTTATCCCTTTCCGAACCTGCTGACCTTCCACGACGCGCCCACGGTGATCGAGCAAAAGCTCTTCGTGATGTACCTCGAGCACCGCATGAGGACGTTCCAGGGCACGTTCCACGGCAGTCCCGATTACGCGCTCTGGTATGGATGGAGCGAGATGCAGCGCGACTTGACCGAAATACGAGAACTCGCGGAGCAGATGCGGCGGGAGAAGAAGACCCGTTGAGGAGCCGCGTGGAAGCGGGGCTTGCCCGCGTTTCCACGCGAACATGACCACGCGCAAGACCGGCTGGATCGACAATTTTTGGAAGGCGATTGCGCACGAAACCAATCGTCTGGCTACGGGTTAGCAGGTGGAAGTTGACGACCGCTTCAAACTGCAAGCTGGCAGGTGACGCGCCAGCAGCGGGTGTCCTCGCCGTTGGACGCGAACCAAGGCGCGAATTAACGAGGCGCGAATTAAGAAAGATGCGAATTAAAAAAACGAATCCTCGGCAGGGAATCGAGACTCCAATAATCGTGCGAAGCGTTGAGATATTCTCAAGCCCTAATTTCTTGCATGGAGGCCATCCGCTTCCAGAATTGAGACCCTGAAGCGGCGCCAAGAAAAGCGATGCGGGCCTGTTCCATTTTGTTTTTTGGCTGTTATACTCATTTGTTTCAGTAACGCATGTCACATCGGTACGTGACGCATGTCATACAAGAATGGCCGGTCGTGAGCGGCGCAAGTCAAGTTCGCAAAACCAATAATTTTACAATCAATATCAATGCAGATCTTTCCACGCAGCAGCAATGCCATCGCCCGGGCCTCCATGGTCCTGACCGTTTTTGCCGCGGCTGGAGTTTTTTGGGCCATGGTACAGCTGGAGCGCTCTCCGTATATCACCTATGCCGGAGTCAGGAAGTCGCAGCCCGTCCCGTTCAGCCACCAGCACCATGTGACCGGGCTCGGCCTCGACTGCCGCTACTGTCACACCTCGGTCGAGCAATCGAGCTTCGCTGGCATTCCGCCCACCAAGACCTGCATGAACTGCCACGCGCAGATCTGGACCAACGCGGCGTATCTGGAGCCGGTGCGCGAAAGTTTTCGCACGGGCCGCTCACTGGAATGGACGCGCGTCAACCAGTTGCCCAACTACGTATATTTCAATCACAGCATCCACGTGAATAAAGGCGTGGGCTGCAACACCTGCCACGGGCCGGTTGACCAGATGCCGCTGATGTACCAGTACGCGTCGCTGCAGATGGAGTTCTGTCTCGACTGCCACCGGGCTCCGGAAAAATATCTGCGCCCGCGCGAACAAGTTTTCAACATGCGCTACGAGCAGCCTTCCTCGGACGAACCCGTCATTGTGAAGGAAAACGGGAAGGGAACGGCATACTCCGATCAGGAAGCGCTCGGCAACGCGTTGAAGCAGAAATACAAAGTGCGGTCGGTAAACGACATCACCAGTTGTAACACCTGCCACAGGTAAGGGCGGGGTTTTGATTGTAACAACTGAAAGCTGATAACTGATAACTG
This sequence comes from uncultured Acidobacteriaceae bacterium, assembly GCA_963827765.1. Taxonomy (GTDB): domain Bacteria; phylum Acidobacteriota; class Terriglobia; order Terriglobales; family Acidobacteriaceae; genus Acidiflorens. Next base: position 798,045 of record CAWHBX010000002.1, on the reverse strand, counting down.
ATAGCTGATAGCTGAAGACTGACGATGAGCATGGACGAGCAAAAAATAAAACCGCCCGGAACCCGCACTGGCGCCGACCTCTGCCCGAGCAAGCGAAAGGACCTTGACCTTGCCGCTGTCAAAGCGCAATTCGAAAAAACGGTCGAGCAAACATCCGGCCCCGAGTACTGGCGCAGCCTCGAAGAACTGGCGGGCAGCGAAGAGTTTCAGGAGATGCTCCACCGCGAATTCCCCAAGGGCGCTTCCGAGTGGCTCGACGATTTCTCGCGCCGCGGCTTTCTCAAAACCATGGGCGCGTCGCTGGCGCTCGCCGGCTTGACCGGTTGCACGCGCATGCCGGTCACCGAGATCGTGCCCTATGTGCGGCAGCCGGAAAACGTCGTCCCCGGCCGCCCCATGTTTTACGCGACCGCATTCACGCTCGGTGGTTACGCCTCGCCGATTCTGGTTGAAAGCCATCTTTTCCGTCCCACGAAAATCGAAGGTAATCCGCAGCATCCCGCCAGCCTTGGCGGCACCGATGTTTATGCGCAGGCTTCGATTCTCGATCTCTACGATCCCGACCGGGCGCAAAACGTCACTTACCTGGGCGATATTCGCTCGTTCGACGCGTTCCTGGAAGCGGTTCGCGGCCCCATGAATGTGCAGAAGAGCATCGCGGGCAGCGGCGTCCGCATTCTGACGCAGACCGTTTCCTCGCCCACGCTGGCCGCGCAGATTCGCGGTTATCTTGAAAAAAATCCGCAGGCGAAGTGGCACGTGTACGAACCCATCAACCGCGACAATGTTTATGAAGGCGCGAAGCTGGCCTTCGGTGAGCCGGTCGAGACGCGCTACGACTTGTCGAAAGCCGACGTCATCGTCTCGCTCGACGCCGACTTCCTCTACGCTGGATTCCCCGGCTCCACGCGCTACACCCGCGATTTCGCTGCCCGCCGCAATCCCGACGCGAACATGAACCGGCTATATGTAGTCGAGAGCACGCCGAGTTCGACGGGGATGAAGGCGGATCACCGGCTGCCGATGAGGGCATCGGATATCGACGGATTCACGCGGGTCCTAGTGCATTCCCTAGCGATTCCCTTAGGTGATTCTGGTCTTACTATGGCGAGCGTCTTCCCGACGCTGGCACCCGAGCAAGCGAAGTTCGCGAGAGTCGCCGCAGAGGATCTCGCGAAGCACCGAGGCTCCTGCGTTGTCATTCCTGGCGATCATCAATCGCCGTCGGTGCATGCGTTTGCCCACGAAATGAACCACGCACTGGGCAACGCCGGCAAGACCGTTCTCTACACAGACCCGGTTGACGCAATTGCCGTGAACCGCAATCAGTCATTGCACACGCTCGTCGAAGACATGCGCGCCGGGAAGGTTGACCTGTTGCTGATTCTCGGTGGCAATCCGGCTTACGACGCGCCCGCCGAACTTGAATTTGCTTCGGCGCTGAAATCGAATGCCGTCAATCTGAAAATGTTTCTCGGTACGCATCGCAACGAGACCGCCGAGCTTTGCCATTGGCACGTTCCTGAAGCACACTATCTCGAGTCCTGGAGCGATGCCCACGCCTATGACGGAACGGTCAGCATCATCCAGCCGCTGATAGAGCCTCTTTATGGAGGCAAGACTGCACACGAAATCATTACCATTCTCGCCGGACAGTCCGGGATCACGGGGCACGAACTCGTCCAGGCCTACTGGCAGAAGCAGCACAGTGGTGCCGGCTTTGACGATTTTTGGCGCCGATCCCTGCACGATGGCTTTGTCGCTGGCACGACGTTCGCGCCAAAGTTAGTCACCCTTAAGACCGCGAATCTCCCTCCACCGCAGGCCGATGTTGCCAACGCCATCGAGCTCAACTTCCGCCGCGATCCCTCTATCTATGACGGTCGCTTCTCGAACAACGGCTGGCTGCAGGAACTCCCCAAACCACTGACCAAGCTAACTTGGGACAATCCCATCATGATCGGCCCCGCGATGGCCGAGCGGCTGAAGCTGAATTTCAAAGACGTCGTCGAACTGGAATTTAACGGAAAGAAAGTCAAAGGCCCAATCTGGATTCAGGCCGGTCATCCCGATAACTCGATCACCGTCTTTCTCGGCTACGGACGCACGCGCGCGGGCCGCGTCGGCACGAGCACCGGCTTCGACGTTTATCCACTGCGTACGAGTCAAGCGGCATGGTTTGCGGACGGAGCGCAACTTCGCCCGACTGGCGAGACTTACGACCTTGCCAGCACGCAGGGTTATCAAACGATGGAAACTCCCGTCGGCGAGCGCCCGCTGGTACAGGAGCGCAGTCTAGCGGAGTATAAGAAAGACCCGAACTTCGCAAAGGAAGGCGAGCCTCCAGCCGATCTTACACTCTACAAGCCTTTCGATTACTCGAAAGAGACTTACTCGTGGGGCATGGCGATTGACCTGAACGCCTGCGTCGGGTGCAATAACTGCATCGTCGCCTGCCAGTCGGAAAATAACGTTGCCGTGGTCGGCAAAGAGCAAACACTAAGGGGCCGACACATGCATTGGCTCCGCGTGGACGCCTACTACAACGGCCCGCGCGAAAATCCGAAGGGCTTCTTCCAGCCCGTGCCCTGCATGCAGTGCGAGAATGCGCCCTGCGAAGTGGTCTGTCCTGTGCAAGCGACCACCCACAGCAGTGAAGGCCTGAACGATATGGTCTATAACCGCTGCGTCGGCACACGTTACTGCTCCAATAACTGCCCCTACAAAGTGCGGCGCTTCAATTTCCTGCTCTTTCAGGATTGGGAAACGCCACAGTTTAAGCTCATGCGTAATCCAGACGTGACCATACGCAGCCGCGGCGTCATGGAAAAATGCACTTACTGCGTGCAACGCATTAACGAGAAGCGCATTGACGCGGAAAACGCTTCGGTGCGCGCAAGTAAAGACATCCGCATCGGCGATGATTTGCAAACCGCTTGCCAGCAGTCATGTCCGGCGAACGCCATCGTATTCGGCAACCTCAACGATCCAGACAGTCTGGTGAATAAGTGGAAAGCGCAGGCAAGAAATTACTCCCTACTCGGTGAATTGAATACACGCCCGCGCACAACATATCTGGCGGAAGTCCGCAATCCGAATCCAGAGTTAGAAGCAGAGTTAAGCGAAAAGTCAAAGGCATCAGTGGAGCGCAAGTAAGGCATGGCTACAAACACCCAAATACCCGTGGCAGACAGGCGAGTGCCGGTGATCGCGCCGGGCCATACCTTCTCCACCACCGGCGAGAAGATCAGTAACATCGTGCTGAGCCGCCCCGTCTCGCTGGGATGGATCTTCGGCTTCCTGATCGTGTTCTCGATGATGAACATGCTGATGATGGCCCTTGGGTATCTATTCATTAAAGGTACGGGGATCTGGGGCATCAACATCCCTATTGGTTGGGGATTCGCCATTGTCAACTTCGTTTGGTGGATCGGCATTGGCCACGCGGGCACGCTGATTTCCGCGATCCTTTGCCTGCTTCGCCAGACTTGGCGTAACTCCATCAACCGCTTCGCCGAAGCCATGACGTTGTTTGCCGTGTCTTGCGCCGGTATCTTCCCGCTCGCTCACACCGGACGCCCCTGGCTCGCGTACTGGCTCTTTCCCTATCCGAACACGATGAATTACTGGCCGAATTTCCGCAGCCCGCTGGTGTGGGACGTGTTTGCGGTTTCGACTTACTTCACTATTTCGCTGGTCTTCTGGTTTGTAGGATTGATCCCGGATTTTGCCAGCCTGCGCGACCGCGCCGAGAGTCCCTTTGTCCAACGCATTTACGGTCTGCTCGCCATGGGATGGCGCGGTTCCGCCCGGCACTGGCACCGTTACGAAACGGCCTACTTACTTCTCGCCGGACTCGCAACACCGCTGGTGCTCTCCGTTCACACAGTTGTTAGTTTCGATTTTGCCGTCGGCATCGTCCCCGGATGGCACACCACGATCTTCCCGCCATACTTTGTCGCGGGCGCCATCTATTCCGGTTTCGCCATGGTACTTTGTCTCGCGATTCCGATCCGTAAGATTTACGGACTGCAAGATTTCATCACCATGCGCCATCTAGAGAACGCAGCTAAGGTGATGCTTGCCACCGGCCTCATCGTCGCCTACGGCTACGGCATGGAGGCGTTCATGGGCTGGTATAGCGGCAGCCAGTTCGATTCGTTCCTGCTCTGGAACCGCCTGCACGGGCCGTACCGCTTGTCTTATATGGCGTTACTCGCCTGCAACATTCTCATCCCGCAAGTTCTTTGGCTAAAGAAATTCCGCGTTTCAACCGGCTGGCTCTGGCTTATCTCGTTCGTTGTGCTCGTCGGCATGTGGCTCGAGCGATTCATTATCGTCGTAGTAAGTTTGAGCCGCGACTTTCTGACTTCTTCCTTTGGTATGTATTACCCCACTAAGTGGGATTGGATGACATTCGCCGGCACCATCGGCATGTTCCTAACTGCCATGTGGCTGTTCGTACGCATTCTGCCTATGATCTCCATCTTCGAATTGCGCACCTTGCTGCCAGAGTCGCAGGTGCACAAGGCGGCGGAGGTTAAGCAAGGTTAACCAATGAGTGACAATCCCATTTACGGACTAATGGCCGAATTCGACTCGGCGAAAGAACTCGTGGCCGCCGCTCATAAGACCCACGAAGCGGGCTATCAAAAAATCGATGCTTACAGCCCGTTCCCCATCGAGGGCCTTGCCGAAGCCATCGGTTTCCATAAAAACAATGTGGCGCTTATCGTCTTAATCGGCGGACTTATCGGCGGGATCTCGGCATACGCTCTCCAGTATTGGGTGGCAGCGATCACTTATCCGGTCAACATCGGCGGACGGCCGTTTCACTCCTGGCCCTCGTTCATCATCGTGACCTTCGAACTTACAATTCTTTTCGCCGGACTTTCCGCCGCTGTCGGCATGATTGCGCTGAACGGCCTTCCCATGCCCTATCACCCGGTGTTCAACGTGCCCGAGTTCGCCAAAGCCTCGGAGAACAAGTTTTTCCTGATCGTGTTTTCGAGCGATCCGAAATATGACGCCGCCAGCACGCGCTCGTTTCTCGCGGGCCTCGCTCCACGGATGATCGCGGAGGTGCCAAGCTAGTTATGCGTCCCACTTGCAACCTCCGAAAAGTTCTGCCCGCGTTGCTGACGTTGATCGCGATGACCGCCGGATGCCGCCTCGATATGCATGTGCAGCCGTATTACCGGCCGATGGCGAAAAGCGATTTCTTCGCTGACGACCGCTCCGCCCGCTTGCCGGTCGAAGGCACGGTGGCGCGCGGCGATCTTCGCGAAGATACTTACTTCTACACCGGGAAGATCGGCAACGCGCCCGGCGACTATCTGCCGTTTCCGGTTACCGCCGAAGTTCTGGACCGCGGACGCGAGCGTTTCAATATTAACTGCACGCCCTGTCACGGGCGCGTCGGCGATGGTAATGGCTTCATTCCGTCACGCGGATTCCGCCGTCCGCCGTCGTATCACATCGACCGTCTGCGCAAAGTGCCGATCAGCTATTTTTTTGACGTTATGACCAATGGCTTCGGAGTTATGCCGGAATATGGCACGCAGGTTGCACCGAGAGATCGCTGGTGCATCGCCGCTTACATCCGCGCACTGCAACTTAGCCAGTATGCAACGGCGAGCGATATTCCCGCTGGGCAAATAATCCCGTCGCTTCCGCCGCAGTTTCGCGACATCGGCAACGGAGCTACACTGCCAGAAATCGTGCCGCCCACCGCCGCATCGGAAGGCGAGTCTAAATGACCACGGCCACCATGAACAACTCGGATTTGATGGCCCCGCCCGTGGCCCAGACCATGCAGCAGCGGTCGCTCATCATTGGCGTTGTTGCGGCCGTTGCCTCCGTCGCCGGGGCTTACCTTGCTCCCGAGAGTTTCTATTCCGCTTACCTCACTGGCTTCATGTTCTGGCTTGGCCTTTCGCTTGGATGCATGGCCATCCTGATGCTCTACCACTTAGTCGGCGGCGCTTGGGGCACTGTGATTCGCCGCATTTTAGAATCGGGCATGATGACGCTGCCGCTTATGTTCGTCTTATTCATTCCGATTCTGCTGCACTTACCCAGGTTATACTTTTGGGCCCGACCGGGGATCACCGACCCCAAGATTGCGGACATCGCGCACAGCTATCTCAACTTCAACGGCATTCTGTCACGCTATATTCTTTACTTCGCGATCTGGATCGGGATGGCGTACTTTCTGAATCGCTGGTCCACCGACCAGGATTCAATTGCGGACCAAAGTACGCTGCGTTTCCGCGCTATCAGTTCCATTGGACTCGTCCTTTACTCGCTCACGATTTCCTTTGCTGTGATCGACTGGGTGATGTCGCTGCAAGCGCGCTGGATCTCGACCATCTACGGCCTGCTGTTCATTGCGGGTGAAGCGCTCTCCGCTTTCTGTTTCTGCGTGGTCATCGAGAGCATTCTCGGCAAGCGCAAGCCGATGTCCGAGTATCTCACCGATACGGAAGTCCACGACCACGGCAAGTTCATGCTCGCTTTTGTCATGGTCTGGGCTTATTTTAATTTCTCGCAGTGGCTTATCATTTGGGCGGGCAACTTACCCGAAGAAATTCCCTGGTATGTGCGCCGCATGAATGGCGGATGGGAAACGGTTGGCTTGTTCCTCGTGGTCTTCCATTTCGCCGTGCCGTTTGCGCTCTTACTCTCGCGCCAGTTGAAGCGTAAGTCGCGCACGCTGGTCTGGCTCGCGTCGTGGCTCATCTTCATGCGCATCGTCGATATCTTTTGGCATATCGAGCCGGCGTCGCATCCCACATTTCATCTTAGTTGGGTGCATTTCGCGATTATCGCCGGGATGGGTGGCCTATGGATGACCTACTTCTTCCACAATCTGAGATCGCGTCCGCTGCTGGCCGTCAACGCGCCGCAGACGCTGAGACTTCTGGGGCCGTCGCATGAGTAACGAAATGAATCACGGCCGCTCTGGCCGCGAAGCCGGTTTCGAACGCGAAGATCTGGGCGCGCGCGGCGTCTTCGCCTTCATGATCGGCCTCGCGGTCGTTGGCGTCGTCATCTATTTCTTCATTGTTGGGTTGTACTCGTTCCTAGACAAATACGAGCGCTCGCGGATGGTCACCGCCAGCCCTTTGGTTACTTCGAATGGCGCGATGTCGCGGGTGGCCACGCAGGAATATATGGAGCAACGGTTCAAGGACAATGGAGTTCCCATGCTCGAAGTCAACGAGCGCGGCCAGTTTCGCGACTTCTTGATCAAGCAGGAAATACAGCTCAATAGTTATGGCTGGATTGACGAAAAGGCCGGCGTGGCGCACATTCCGATCGAGCGCGCCATGGGGTTGACGGTGCAACGCGGATTGCCGGTGTATCCGCAGGGCAGCGTGGAAGCGAGTAAGAAGGTGGCAAGCAAAGTGTCCGCACAGAAATCGGCAGCACAGAAGCCTTAGAAAGTTTTGGTGAATTCGGTCCCTGTAACCGCTCCGGCTGGACAGCCGGAAAAGGAAAAAGCAGTGCATAGTAAAAACAGTTTTACCAACTCGATTGCCGTAGCAAGTTTCCTGCTCGTGCTTGCGGCCGCTCCACTCTTTGCGCAAGTCCCAAGCGGTCCAATCATGGGCGGAGGCATTATGAGTCCGCCTGCCAACCAGAGTCCGCCGGGACTCGAGTTCGTTAACATCGAGCAACATCTCAACGGAGAAGTTCCCGGCAATCTCGAATTCCGCGACGAGCTTGGCAACCCCGTGAAACTCTCCGACTACTTCGGCCACGGACGCCCCGTCATCCTGAACCTGGGTTACTATCAGTGCCCCATGCTTTGCAGCGAACTTCTGGAAGGGCTGGTTGGTTCGATGAAGACGCTGACTTTCAATATCGGAAAAGATTTTGACATTCTCACCGTGAGCTTCGACCCGCGCGAAACCACGGAAATGGCCGCCGAAAAAAAGCGGGACATGATGAAGCGTTACGGCCGCCCCAATGCCGATCAAGGCTGGCACTTCCTCACTGGGAAGGCCGGCCAGATCGCTGCGCTCACTAAGTCGGTTGGCTTCCAATTTCAGTTCGATGAAAAGACCGGGCAGTACGCACACGCCACCGCCATCGTTTTGCTGACGCCCGACCGCCGCATTTCGGGATACTTTTATGGCGTTGAGTTCTCTCCGAAAGATCTGAGGCTCGGACTGGTGCAGGCCTCGCAAAATAAGATTGGCAACATTGGCGACCAGGTACTGCTCTACTGCTATCACTACGATCCCAGGACCGGAAAGTATGGCGCCGTCGTCAGTAACATGCTGAAACTCGGTGCGCTCGCGACCATGCTCTTCCTGGGAACATTTATGTTCGTCATGTTCCGCGCCGATCGTCGTTTCGGTCAACATTCCGGCCACGGTTCCGATCAAGGCGCGGCCCGCGGCGAATCGGGGCGAGTTACTTAACTATGTCGAAATATCTGCCATTGTGGCCCGATCAGGCCTCGACCTCGGCAGGCCAGGTGGATATGCTCTATATCTATCTGCTGCTGGTCGCTGGAGTCATGACCGCGCTAATCTTTATCGCCATCGCGGTGCTGGCGATCAAGTATCGCCGCGTACCCGGACGCGAAGCCCAACCGATTGAAGGCTCCACGTTACTCGAACTTATATGGTCGGTCATTCCTTTCTTTGTGATGCTGACCTTTTTCTTCTGGGGCGCGGTCATTTACTTTAGGGAACGCACTCCTCCCGCCGACGCGACCGAGGTCTACGTCGTCGCCAAGCAATGGATGTGGAAGTTCGAGCACATGGAGGGGCAGCGCGAGATCAACGAGCTGCACGTTCCCACGGGTCAAAACATCAAGCTCATCATGACCTCGCAGGACGTGATCCACAGCTTTTTCGTCCCCGCGTTCCGCCTCAAGCAGGACGTGCTGCCCGGCCGCTACACCACGCTCTGGTTCAAGGCCACCGTGCCCGGCCGCTATCATTTGTTCTGCGCCCAATATTGCGGCACCGGGCACTCCGGCATGGCCGGCGACATCGTCGTCATGGGGCCGCAGGATTACGCGCAGTGGATGGCGGGCGGGCCCTCCGCGCCCTTGCAAGATACCGGCAAGCTGTTGTTCGCCACGCTCGGTTGCTCCACCTGCCATCGTTTCGATGTGCAGGGCCGCGGCCCCAATCTAATGGGCGTCTATAACAAGCCGGTATTGCTTGAAGACGGACGCACGGTGATTGCCGATGAGAACTATGTTCGCGAGTCCATCCTCAATCCCACCGCAAAGATCGTGAACGGTTTCAAACCGATCATGCCCACCTTTCAGGGCCTGGTGAGCGAAGAACAGTTGAACGCGTTGGTGGCCTACGTCAAATCGCTGGCCCAACCGCCTACGGGAACTACTGGGCTGCAAAGTCGGCCCGCCACTTCTCCGGCACAAATAGATAAGAGTCAGGTGCAATAGTTATGGCAAGCATAATAACTCCATCGAATCAGACTGCAAGTCCGCCTGCGAAGCTGAACTATCTCAACAATGGGCACAGTCTTAAGTCCTGGCTGTTGACCACCGACCACAAGCGGATCGCGGTCCTCTATCTGATTTCGGTGACCACGTTCTTTTTTCTCGGCGGATTCTTTGCCATGCTCATCCGGCTCGAGTTACTGACGCCGCAGGGCGACCTGATGCAAGCCGACACCTATAACAAGGTCTTCACCATGCACGGCATGATCATGGTGTTTTTCTTCCTGATTCCAGTGGTGCCGGCGGTGCTGGGAAATTTTCTTGTCCCCCTCATGATCGGCGCCAAGGATCTCGCCTTCCCGCGCATCAATCTGCTGAGCTGGTACCTCTACATCATCGGTGGCACCCTGATGATGCACGTCATGTTGACCGGCGGCGTGGACACGGGCTGGACTTTCTACAGCCCATTTAGCACCGAGTACACCAACACCAAGATTGTCGAGGCCGGACTCGCGGTTTTTATCGCCGGGTTCTCCTCGATTCTCACGGGACTGAACTTCATCGTCACCGTCCACCGCTTGCGCGCCCCCGGCCTTACCTGGAGCCGCCTGCCCCTGTTCATCTGGGCCAACTACGCCACCAGCATCATCATGGTTCTCGGCACGCCGGTCATCGCCATCACCATCGTGCTCGTGGCTGTCGAGCGCCTCTTCCATCTCGGCATCTTCGATCCCAGGCTCGGCGGAGATCCGCTCCTCTTTCAACACCTCTTCTGGTTCTACTCTCACCCGGCGGTCTACATCATGATCCTGCCTTCCATGGGAGTTATCAGCGAACTTATCGCCTGTTTTTCCCGCAAGCGCATCTTCGGTTACAAGTTCGTGGCGCTGTCAAGCATTGCCATTGCCGTCCTGGGCTTCCTTGTCTGGGCGCATCACATGTTCGTGGCCGGTATCTCGCTTTATGCCGCGTTGATTTTTTCGTTTCTGACTTTCTTCATTGGCGTGCCCTCGGCCGTCAAGGTTTTCAACTGGACAGCTACCCTCTACAAGAGTTCGATTACTTACGCCACACCCATGCTCTACGCCTTCGGCTTCATAGGCCTGTTCACCATCGGCGGATTGACCGGGCTCTTTCTCGCCACGCTTGGCATTGATGTGCATGTTCACGATACTTACTTCGTCGTCGCCCACTTCCACTATGTCATGGTAGGTGGCGTCTTGATGGGGTATCTCGGAGGCATGCACTTCTGGTGGCCGAAGATCAGCGGACGCATGTATCCGGAAGGCTGGGCTAAACTTTCGGCCCTGTTCATCTTCGCCGGTTTCAATCTGACGTTTTTCCCGCAGTTCATTCTTGGGTACCTGGGGATGCCGCGGCGTTACTGGCAGTACCCGCCGGAGTTTCAGGTGCTGAACGTGCTCTCGACCGCCGGCGCCAGCATTCTCGCCGTCGGCTATCTTCTGCCCATGATTTACTTCCTCTGGTCGCTTCGCTACGGCCCGATCGCCGAAGCTAATCCCTGGAACGCTGCCGGTCTGGAGTGGAAGACCACTTCGCCGCCACCTACTTTCAATTTCGATGAGACACCCGTTGTAACTTGGGAAGCTTATAACTACGACGAGATACCTCACAAGGATCTGGAGGCTCCCGTTGCGCGATAACACAGCGGATACCGTCAAACACGAAGCGCACAACCCAGCGCTGCTTCACCACTTCTCCGACGCTCAGCAGCAGAAGAACGCCGCCTCGCTTGGTATGTGGTTGTTCTTAGTGACGGAAATCATGTTCTTCGGCGGCATGTTCTGCGTCTACCTTATCTACCGCCTCCAGCACTTCAACGCCTTCGCGGCTGCCAGCCAGCAGCTCAGCATTGCGATGGGCGCCACTAACACCGCTGTCCTGATCGTCAGTTCAGTTACAGTCGTGTTGGCGGTGAAGGCAGCGGAGACCGGCCGCCGCAAAGTCCTTGTCGGCTATCTCGTCGTCACCGTGTTACTCGGGATGACATTTTTGGCGATCAAAGGCTTCGAGTATCGCGAAAAATTCGAGAAGCACCACGTGCCCGGCCCCACGTTCAAGTTCACGGACACTTTCGACGACAACGGCAAGCAAATCCCGGTCAACCCGAAGGAAGCGGAGTTATTTTTCTCCCTCTATTTCGCAATGACCGGCTTGCACGCTCTGCACATGATTATCGGCTGTGGTCTTTTTAGCGTGTTGACGGTTTTGGCATGGCGAGGGCATTACACGCCCGGTTATTTCACGCCTATAGAAAACGCGGGCTTGTACTGGCACTTAGTGGATATCATCTGGATCTATTTATTTCCGTTGTTGTATTTAATCAGCAGGCACTCGTGAGGGCCAGTCCCTAACAGCCTGTGGTGAAAGTCTGCTTTGTATCAGGGCACGCCTTCAGGCGTGCCGTAAGTGCCATGTTATGAATGCGCCTTTAGGCGCTGGTCTGTGGCGCTGGGCTTTTACCACAGGCTGCTAAAGTGGCGTTTGATTTCGAAGGATTTGAAAACTGAGATCTGCGTTTAAGGATTGCTATGTCGGACAACACAGAACACACAACTCACTCGCAAGGATTTTACATAGCCATTGGCGTCGGCCTGCTGATTGGGACGGTTACAACGGTCAGCGCCGCCTTCCTGAACCTCGGCCCTTTCAATCCGATCATTGCGCTGCTCATCGCCACCATCAAAGCCACGGTCGTCGTACTCTTCTTCATGCACGTCAAAGGCTCGAGCGAAAAGCTGACTGGCGCTGTAGTTGTCTCCGGCGTTTTTTTCTTCGCAATTCTGGTATCGCTTTCGCTGGCGGATTACCTGACCCGATCCTGGCGGTGATCGGTTGATGTCGGGTTTGTGATGACTCGGTCGCCCCTACGGTGCTGGATTCCGCGGTAGCTCAATGGGCTTGCGCCCAGCGCCCGCATCCGCGAAGATGTTCTGTAACTTATGCCGCAAGACATCGCCCCACCCCCGGCCCATTCCGCGTCACTCGATGCCTCCGCGCTTGAGGCCGCTCTCCGCCGTCATCTTCGCGGAGAGGTTCGCTTTGACTCGGGCAGCCGCGCCCTCTACGCGACCGACGGTTCCAATTACCGCCAGGTTCCAATCGGCGTCGTAGTTCCTCGCGACAAAGAAGACGTTCTCGCCACGGTTGCCCTCTGCCGCGAACACAGCGCTCCGCTGCTCGCGCGCGGAGGAGGCACTTCGCTTGCGGGACAATGCTGCAACGCCGCCGTAGTCCTCGATTTTTCGAAATACATGGCGGGCATTCTTGAAATCGATCCCGCGCGCCGCATCGCGCGCGTCGAGCCGGGAGTCGTCCTCGATCGCCTCCGCGCCGCAGCCGAGAAGCACCACCTCACCTTCGCGCCCGATCCCGCCACCCATGACCGCTGCACGCTCGGCGGCATGATCGGCAACAACTCCTGCGGCGTGCATTCGATCATGGCCGGTAAAACGGACGACAACATCGAGGCGCTCGAAATCCTCACCTACGACGGCCAGTGCCTGCACGTGGGCGCGACCAGCGAAGAAGATTGCGCCCGCATCCTGAGCGAAGGCGGACGCCGCGCCGAAATCTACGCCGGCCTCAAGTCCATCGCCGACCGCTACGGCGAGCAGGTCCGCCGCCAGTTTCCCAACATTCCGCGCCGCGTTTCCGGATACAACCTCAACCACCTGCTCCCCGAAAACGGTTTTCATGTGGCGCGCGCGCTGGTCGGCTCCGAAGGCACTTGCGTCACGGTCCTCGAAGCCACTTGCCGCCTGGTCGAGAGTCCGCCGGCGCGTGTGCTGCTCGTCATCGGATGGCCCGACATTTATCTTTGCGCCGACCACGTTCCCGAAATTATGGAGCACCGTCCCATCGGCCTCGAAGGTTTCGACGACATCATGGTTGCCGCGAGCCGCCACAAAGGCGTGAATCTCGACGGCCTCGCGCTGCTGCCCGAAGGCGGCGGCTGGCTGATGGTCGAATTCGGCGCAGACACGTCGGATGATGCCGAAGCCCAGGCGCTGCGCCTGATGGAAGTCCTCAATCGTTCCACCACTCCGCCCGACATCCGCCTTTTCACCGACCAAAAACAAGCGCGGCGCATCTGGGACGTTCGCGAGTCGAGCCTCGGCGTGACTGCGCACGTCCCCGGCGAACCGCTGCGCTGGGAAGGTTTTGAAGATTCCGCCGTCGCGCCCGAAAAGCTTGGCGCCTACCTGCGCGATCTGCGCCGCCTGATGCAAGCCCACCACTACGACGGTTCGTTCTATGGACACTTTGGCCACGCCTGTGTGCACACGCGCATGGACTACGATCTCCAATCCGCCAAAGGCGTCGGCAAATTTCGCCAGTTCATGGAAGAGGCGGCCAGCCTCGTCGTGCGCTACGGCGGCTCGCTTTCCGGCGAACACGGAGACGGCCAGGCCCGCGCCGAACTTCTGCCCAAAATGTTTGGCCCCGAACTCATGCAGGCTTTTCGCGAGTTCAAATCGCTCTGGGACCCCGATTGGAAGATGAACCCGGGCAAGCTCATCGATCCCTATCGCCTCGACGAAAATCTACGGTTGGGCGCGGACTACGGTCCCTGGCAGCCCGAAACGCATTTCAAATTTCCCGACGACCACGGCAGCCTGCCCGCCGCGACCCTGCGCTGCGTTGGAGTCGGCAAGTGCCGCCGCGACGAAGGCGGAGTCATGTGTCCCAGTTTCCGCGCCACGCGCGACGAAGAGCACTCCACTCGCGGACGCGCCCACCTGCTCTGGGAGATGACGAAAAGAGACATCATTAAAGATGGATGGCAAAACGAAGCGGTGAAAGAATCGCTCGACCTTTGCCTGGCCTGCAAAGGCTGCAAAAGCGATTGCCCCGTCGGCGTGGATGTCGCGACTTATAAGTCGGAATTCCTGTCGCATTACTACGAAACCAATCCTCGTCCGCTGAAGCAACTGGCTCTCTCGAATTTCGACCTGTGGATGCGGGCCGCCGCGCATGCGCCGGGCCTCGTGAATCTTACGACCCAACTCCCCGGTCTGCGCGATCTGGCCAAGCTCGTCGCCGGAATCCCCGCCCAGCGCCGCATTCCACCGTTGGCCCCGGAAACATTTCAGCAGTGGTGGGAGGAGCAACGCCCGCGTGGGGACGGCCGTCCTCGGCCGTCCGGTCGAGCGAAGCTCGACAACCCCGTCCTCCTCTGGGCCGACACTTTCAACAACCACTTCCTCCCCTCGACCGCCAAAGCCGCTGCCGAAGTGCTCGAAGCCGCCGGCTTCGACGTCACGGTCCCGCGCGCTCATCTCTGCTGCGGACGCCCGCTCTACGACATCGGCGCGCTCGACCGCGCCAAGCGCCTGCTCCTCCAAATTATGGACGAGCTTCTTCCCGAAATCGAAGCCGCCACTCCCATCGTCGTCCTCGAACCGAGCTGCGCCTCCGTTTTCCGCGACGAACTCACCAACCTTTTCCCCAACGACGAACGCGCGCACGCGCTCTCGAAGCAAGTCTTCCTGCTCAGTGAATTTCTCGAACAGCGCGCCAAGAATTTCCCGCTCCCTCAACTGCCGCGCCGCGCGCTCGTCCACGGCCATTGCCATCACAAGGCGATCATGAAGATGACAGCCGAAGAAGCGGTCCTCGAGCGCATGGGCATCAACTTCACCGCGCCCGCTCCAGGATGCTGCGGCATGGCCGGAGCGTTTGGCTTCGAAAAAGAAAAATACGAAATCTCAAAAACCATTGGCGAACTCGAACTTCTGCCCGCCGTCCGCCAGTCTCCCACAGACTGGCTGATCGTCGCCGACGGTTTCAGCTGCCGCGAGCAGATTGCCCAGGAAACCGACCGTCACGCCCTGCATCTTGCCGAAGTTCTCCAGATGGCCCTGCGCGAAGCCACCGAAACCCCCGAAGGTTTCCCCATGTTCGACCCCGCGCCGCAACATTATCCCGAAGACGCCTGGGTGCGGCCCCACGAAGCCGCGATCAAGAAATCCATGAAGCGCACCGGGCTGGCCGTGGTTGGAATTGCAGCCGGAGCGGCGCTGCTGTTGGCGCTGGCCAGAAAACGCTAAATCGCCACAAACCACTTAGGAACCGCTGCCCTCGCCCATCCAGCCGAGCGCAGCTCGGCAGCGCGGCGTGCGTTGCCACTCACGTAAAGCGCGCACGCCATCAACCCCAAAGTCGTTCTTGCAAAATATTGATAAATAAAGACTTACCAGCGCCACTGCCCATCCAGCCCACTTTCTGAAACAATAGACATAGCCAGCAGGCCTTCCTATGGAAACCGCAAATCCACCCGTGCTAGCTCCACCCTCAGCCGCAGCCCCATCCCCGGCCCAGTCCGCGCCCATTGCCCAGAGCAAAGCGCTCCAAGGCTCGGTCCTCGTGCTGATCCAGTTCGATGTATGCGAGGAGATCAATCTCGACTCCCTGCGCGACATCTTCGGAGCCCGCCGCCAGGAGGCCAGCTTCAAGCATCCTGCCCCGGGATACGTCCGCTTCCAGCGCGCCCCGGTCGTCGAGCCGGTCGAGCCGCTGGTTCTCGAAAGTGGCGAGCGCCTCGACGTGCAGATCAAGTACTACGATTACGGCGTGCTCAGCGTCGTCTTCGAGCTGCCCTTTTCCGGCGACTGGGACACGCTCGTCCGCCTCGCCAGCCGCTGGGTTTGGGACACCGATTTCACCAGCTTCGCCCAGAAAATCGTCCAACGGAAAATCGAGCGCGCCCGCCCCGCGCTGGTCAAGCTTTACGAGAGCTGGCTGCATGAAGATTATTTCGTCTTCCACGTGCGCGACCTCGCCGGCAATCCCTCCACCGCCGAACTCCTCGCCGCCCAGGGTGGACGCATCGCCCAGATCGTGCGCGGCGAAAACTCTCCGCTCTCCGACGGCGAGCAGCAGGAAATCATGCAGTCGAAAATCTCCTACTATCCGAACGACCTGGCCGTGATCAGTTGGAACGCGGCGTTTCTCTGCGACTCGGCGGGCGGCGCGGAAACCGTCATTCAACTGCTCGAATACGCCAACTCGCAGCTCCTCGAATTCCGCCACTACGACGAGCTGCTGACCCGCGAGCTGCAAAGCGTTTACGATTTTCTTGACAGCGGCTCGACCGGCATCCTCGCCCGCTGGCGCACCGCCAAACGCGCCACCCGCCTGCACACCGTCCTGCTCGATGTCGCCGAACTCACCGAGCGCGCCGACAACGCCATCAAGTTCCTCAGCGACATGTTTTCCGCCCGCCTCTACAAAGTCGCCGCCACGAAGATCGGCGCCACCGACTACAAGAACCTCGTCAACCAGAAACTCCACACCGCCGAAGAACTCTACCGCTTCATGGTGGATCAATTCCACCAGAGCCGCGCCTTTGTATTGGAGCTGATGGTGGTCATCATTCTGATCATTGACTTGATCTGGCTCTTCAAAGGCAGCACGCCAATCTGAGCGGCGCTGTCAACTCTCAGCTCTCGGCAAGCGCGAATTCACCGTTGCTGTGTCCCGTTCGTGTGGTGACGGGGCTCTGCCCCGTCCAAGCCGGGCGCAGCCCGGCATTTGCCTGTGGCCACGGCAACTCTAGCAGGCTGCGGAAAAACTCTCATTCGCGTAGGTTTTTGGGAAGGGCACGAGTTGACTCGTGCCGTAAGACGTTGAAAATACGTTCGCGCTTCAGCGCCTGGGGTGAGCTTTCTGCGGCCTTGTCGAGTTTTTCCGCAGCCTGTTCAGCCGTGCCGTTCAGGGCTTGGAGAAATGCGGGCTTTAGCCCCTGAGGAATGTGCCTTTCGAACTGAAAAGCATTTATGAAACCAGTTCTATCCATTTGAATTCGCTACGCAGGAGGTCCTTTGCTTCGCTCGGAATGACAATTCATAAAAAGTGTCATCGGTCAAAGTCGAATCCCGCAGCGCCAGACGGGCGCCAATTGTTCTTAACCTGTGCATCCCGTGTGCAAATTCTGACCGCCCAACCCGCCAGCCTCCATCCGAATTTCTTGTCCGCCCCTCAAACCCCGCCGCTCGTGCGCCAATTGCACTCGCTCCTCGACCCGGGCTTCGTCCGCATTCGTCCCCTCCAATCCGCGGCCCGGAATTCCACCGTTGCACAATTCTTATGGTATTGACCCGCCCACTTTCTGCGCGTACAGTCCTCTTCACTTTCAAATAATTGTCCGCCGGGCGGCGATCCCGCCCGGTGAAAACCTTAAAGCCGGAAAACCGGCCTTGCCGAGGGGTGAAATAAAGCATTATGAATCGTGAAATCCAATGGAACGTTTACCGCACCCGTTTCCTGGTGCGCGCTCGTCAACTCACCGGACCGCTCGTCTTTACCGACGCTCTCGGTCGCGAACAATCCGGCCAGCTTGGGGACTATCTCGTCGAGTCCTCCGACGGCATGAGACGCATCACCACCCAAACCCTTTTCGAAGACATCTACGTCCCGCTCGCCCAAAATACACAAAATAAAAATAGTGGACCGCCCCGCGCCCTCGCCCATGGAACGCCGGGCGTCCTCACCCGGCCCATAGCCCGCGCCGCACCAGAAGATCGCGTCCGTGTCTCCGCATAAGGCCAGGTTTCAGAGTTTCAAGGGCGCAAAAAGCACCCCACAGTGTTCAAACTTTGAAACCATGAAACTTTGAAACCTGGTTTTTCCCAACTCGGCACCCTTACCACTTTTGGGCCACTAGATGTTGCGTTTATCTCTTGACAGATACCATATACGGGAGTACGTTAAGCATCCCAAGCACTTTTTTAGGCCTCTTGCGAAGGAGGTTGCGGCCGTAAACACACCGGGGCAGGACTCAAAGTTGAGGTGACTTCGCGTCTTCCCCTTCACCGGAAACCATCCCTCGGTAGCGGATGGAAGAAGTAGTAGTAGATAGACGAAGCAGATGGAAATCAGCGGTGATTCCCCCCCCCCGGTCCGGCCCTGGCAGGCTTCAAATCCGGGGGGATTCATCCACAGAAGAATTAGCCGGGCAGCGGGTGCCCCACGTCTCGCGCTTTTCGAGACGTGGGCCGCCGGGTCGCCCGTAGCAAAGGATTTTGTCTTACAAGGGTACAGCTTTACAGGCTGCGGAAAAACTCAAACTCGAACCGGTTTTGGGAAGGGCACGAGTTCACTCGTGTCGCTAACACCCGCCAGAAATGCGGGCTTTAGCCCCTGAGGAATTGCCGGCGGGCGGGTGCCCCACGTCTCGCGTTTTTCGAGACGTGGGCCGCCGGGTCGCCCGTACCAAAGGATTTTATTTTGAAGGGGTGCGGTTTCAACCGCGTCGCCGTTTTGCATTTATAGAAGGTTTTCAACCTTGCAACTCTGAAACCTGCTTTTGCGCCATCATAATTATTTAGGAGAACGACATGTCCGAAGTCCAAGACCAAATTAAAACTCAAGCCCCCGCCGTCAATAAGAAGTCGAACGCCTCCGGCCTCGCCTTCCGCCGTTTCTTCACCAAGCCCGGCGTCTCCCCCTACTCCGAAGTCGAGTGGGAACTCCGCGACGCTCAGATCGCCGACTCCCAGGGGGCCGTGATCTTCGAACAGAAGAACGTCGAAGTCCCCAAAGATTGGTCCATGACCGCGACCAACATTGTCGCCTCCAAATATCTTCACGGACAGATCGGCACCGCCGAGCGCGAAACCGGCGTGCGTCAACTCGTCGCCCGCGTCGCCGAAACCATTCGCGATTGGGGCATGAAGGACGGATACTTCCGCTCCCCGGAAGACGCCGCCACCTTCCACGACGAACTCGTGTACCTGCTCCTCCGCCAGTACGCCGCCTTCAATTCGCCCGTCTGGTTCAATGTTGGATGCGAACGCGTCGAACCCAAATCCGACGCCACCAACTGGCACTGGAACCCGGCCACGCAACAAGTCGAATTCTGCGTCACCGGATACACCCGCCCGCAGTGCTCCGCCTGCTTCATCAACTCGGTGAAAGATTCGCTCGATTCCATCCTCACCCTGGCCAAGACCGAAGGCATGCTCTTCAAGTGGGGGTCCGGTACCGGCACGAATCTTTCCCCGCTCCGTTCCTCCACCGAAGTCCTCAGCGGCGGCGGCACCGCCAGCGGCCCCCTCAGCTTCATGAAAGGCTTCGACGCCTTCGCCGGCGTCATCAAGTCCGGAGGCAAGACCCGCCGCGCCGCCAAAATGGTCATCCTCAACATAGACCATCCCGACATCGTTGACTTCATCGATTGCAAAAGTAAAGAGGAAGCCAAGGCCCACGCCCTCGTGGCCCAGGGTTATGACGGATCGCATCCCGATTCCGACGCCTACAGTTCCATCTTTTTCCAGAACGCGAATAACTCCGTCCGGGTAACTGACGATTTCATGGTGGCTGTAACACGCGATGCCGATTTCTCAACCCGCGCCATCGTGGACGGCCGCGTAGTCAACACTTACAAGGCCAGAGATCTGCTCCAGAAGATTTCCGAAGCGACCTGGCGATGTGGCGATCCCGGCATGCAGTACGACACCACCGTAAACCGCTGGCACACCTCGAAACACACCGCCCGCATCAACGCCAGTAACCCGTGCAGCGAGTACATGTTTCTCGACGACTCCGCCTGCAACTTAGCAAGCCTCAACCTCCTGAAGTTCGCGCCCAATGGCGCCTTCGACGTCGAAGCCTACCGCCAAGCCGTGGATGTGGTAATCACTGCGCAAGAAATTCTGGTGGACAACGCCGGATACCCCACGGAAGCCATAACCAAGAACTCCCACGACTATCGTCCACTTGGTCTGGGTTATGCGAACTTAGGCGCCCTCTTAATGGCCGCGGGGTTACCTTACGACAGCGACGCCGGACGGGATTACGCCGCCTGTGTAACTGCCATCATGTGCGGCGAAGCCTATCTCCAATCCTCGCGCATCGCCGAACAATGCCAGCCCCTGACTCCAATCACCAGCACAGTCCGAACCAGACTGGGAGTAACTACCGCCGATAACATGCCCGGAGCAGCCTGCCCCGGCTGGTATATCAATCGCGAACCATTCCTGGATGTAATCAGAATGCACCGCGCCAGCGTAAACAACATAGGCCGTGATGGCAGTGCCCGTGTGGAGACGGGGCTCCGCCCCGTCCCGGCGGAGCGCAGCTCCGCCGCCCAACTCTCTGAATTAGTCGAAGCCTCCAAAACATGCTGGGACGATGCCCTCTCCCACGGCGAAAAACACGGCTACAGAAACTCCCAAGTGACCGTCCTCGCCCCCACCGGAACGATTGGGTTCATGATGGATTGCGATACTACTGGGATTGAACCGGATCTGGCTCTTATTAAGTACAAGAAACTTGTTGGCGGGGGGATGATTAAGATTGTTAACAATACCGTGCCTGCGGCTTTGTTTAAGTTGGGTTACACACATGAGCAGACCGATGCGATTGTTTCTTACATTGACGCGACCGGGACTATTGAGGGGGCTCCGCATGTTAAGGATGAACATCTAGCGGTGTTCGATTGCTCGTTCAAGCCGGCCAAGGGCACGCGTTCCATCCACTACATGGGACATCTGAAGATGATGGCCGCGGCGCAGCCGTTTATTTCGGGAGCGATTTCGAAGACTGTGAACTTGCCGAATGCGGCCACGGTGGACGATATTTCCGAGGCTTACATTCAGGCTTGGAAATTGGGGCTGAAGGCGGTCGCGGTTTATCGCGATGGATGCAAGCAGTCGCAGCCGCTTTCGGCGGCTGGGTCCAAGACGGCGAATTCCACCAAGGACGATGCGGCGCGGAACGCAGCAGCCCTGACGCTTGCCGCAGAGGACAACCTCGACGCTCCGCCGCGCGCGGTGCGTCACAAGCTCAAAGAAGAACGCATGTCGGTAACGCACAAGTTCAACATTGGAGGGCACGAAGGCTACATCATTGTCGGCCTCTATCCCAACGGCGAGCCGGGCGAGATTTTCATCAAGATGGCGAAGGAAGGCTCGACCGTCTCCGGCCTGATGGACAGTTTCTCGCTGACCACATCCATCGCGCTGCAGCACGGCGTTCAGCTCAGGCTGCTGTGCGAGAAGTTTGCGCACACGCGCTTCGAGCCCAGCGGCTGGTCAACCCATCCCGAGATTGGCTACGCCAAGTCAATCGTGGATTACATCTTCCGCTGGCTGCACCTGCGCTTCCTGACCGGACAGCAGCAGATGCTGTTTGACAACCTGCGTCCTAAGTCCTGGCCCGCTCCGGAAGGTATCGGCGACCTGAACGGCTCGATGGGGTCCGACCCAACTAGTGACCCACGACCACCGACTGGTTCCATTCATGCGGCCGACGCGCTGGCCAGCATCATTGATATGGGCGACGCTCCCAGTTGCCACGTCTGCGGATCGATCATGGTGCGCAACGGCAGCTGCTACAAGTGCATGAGCTGCGGGAGCACGAGCGGGTGTTCGTAAAGCCAAGAGGCTGGGGTGGACAGGCCATCTGCACCACCTGTTGTGGCCCCTTGAAATTGTACCCACATATAGAATCAGCCGTTCCAGCAGTAGGGTCATATTTGACAAAGACCCACTATGCTGGTATGCTATTAAGTGGTAATAGCTTTTGAATCTGGATTTGTTGACCACTGACGTCAGTTAGCGACTGCTCCACGCTCCAGCCGTACTCCCGCCAGCGAGTAGCACTCCAAAAATCAGGTGAGACGAATATGGTTGTCGCTTCTGCATTTGCTTTGACACAGGATTTCGTAAATGGGCTCGACGAATTGCTCTTCGATGTGTGCGAAGAACTTCAACTAACTTCTGCAAGACACGACCAGGCTGTCGAACGGTACGAGACGCTAGGCGATGTACTCGAAGGTGAAGGGAGCCCTTTTCATGGGCTTCGCCCGAAAATTTATCCGCAGGGATCAATGGCGCTCGGAACCACGGTTAAACCGATCGAGGGGCCGCACGACCTAGATTTTGTGCTTGAGCTTTCTCTTGCGCATGATCGGGTTGATCCAATGAAGTTGATCGACCGCCTCTACCGATTCCTTAAGGCGCACGGTGTCTACGGCCCAATGACCTCGCCGAAAAACCGCTGCGTCCGCGTCGAGTATGCAGACGAGTTTTATATGGATGTGCTTCCCGCTTGCCGCAACGCTGCCGCCGGTGGGAGTTGCATCAAGGTTCCCGACCGTGCGGTGAAGGGGTGGGCCGACAGCAACCCGCTTGGCTACATAGACTGGTTCAAACAAAAGAGCCGCAAACTACTGGTCGAGCGATTGCTCGAAAAGGCCGCGCCGGTTCCGGCGCAGCAGGCAGTTGCCGAGAAGAAGACGCTCCAGCTCGTCGTACAGCTCATGAAGCGCCGCCGGGATTTATATCACGCCGTCGACCCAGACCTCGCGCCGATTTCCGTCGTGTTGACGACTCTGGCCGCGGATGCCTATTGCGGAGAACCGTCAGTTAGTAAGGCGCTCATGTCAGTGCTCGGTGCCATTGTGCAACGCATCGATACTTCTCGCCGTCGTGGAGAAAAACACCTGCAGGTGTGTAATCCTTCCAACATTGCCGAAGATCTCACTGAGCGTTGGGACTCCAACCAATCAGCATACGGAGCGTTTGTGAAGGGAATACGCGACTTCCACGAGCACTGGACGCAGCTCGTTGCCCGAGGCGGGAACGTCAATGCGGAGCTGGAGGTACTGTTTGGGGAGCCTGTCACAAGGGTTTTGAAGACGAGGGCGAAACGCCTCCAAGAGTCTAGGATTGCCGGAAAGTTAGGCATTACCAGTTCCGGCATCATCACGTCTGCTGGCGCGGGAGCGGTGTCGATGCGGACAAACACATTCTATGGGGCGGAATAGATACGTCCAACAAAAACCGCTGACGCCCGCGCAACAAGGATACTTCTTGACGAGAGCTTTCCCGCAGTTTCACGTTAGGACAGCGAGAAACGTGCTTCGGTGCGATGGAGTGCTACAACCGACTCCGACGAGCGATAGCTACACTGTCGAGGTTGAGTACAAGGTTCCGGTGCGTCCGAGAGTCCGAGTCGTTCGCCCGCAGCTTCGCCTCGCTCCTGGTCGTAACCGGCTGCCTCACGTGTTTGAGGGAAACGATCTCTGCCTGTACGTGCTGGGTGAGTGGCGACCCGACTTGTTGATCTCGGAATTCATCATGCCGTGGATCTCTGCTTGGCTCTTTTTTTATGAAGTCTGGCTTGCGACCGGGGAGTGGTTTGGTGGGGGTCACGAACCGAACATTGCAAAGAAATGAACCGATTCAGAATTCTTTCGATTGACGGTGGCGGCATCAAGGGCGTTTTCCCGGCGGCGTTCCTGGCGCATATAGAGGATACTCTGAGTGGTGCCCCAGTTTCGAGCTTCTTCGACCTTATCGCCGGTACCTCAACCGGCGGTATTATTGCGTTGGGGCTCGGCCTCGGCCTTAGAGCGAGCGAGGTGCTCGAATTTTATGAACGCTATGGTCCGACCATTTTCCCGCACAGATCGCCGTGGTGGGTATTAGGGCCCGCGAAATACGAGTCCGGGCCGTTAAGACAGGCCTTAGAAAAAACGCTCGGCTCGAAACGGCTCGGAGACTCCAAATGCCGTCTGCTGATTCCATCTTTCAACGCGACTACTGGGAAAATTCATATCTACAAGACTGCTCATCACAGTCGGCTACAGGTGGATTTCAAGGTCTCCGCAGTCGACGTTGCCCTTGCAACCTCGGCGGCTCCGGTCTATTTTCCACCGCACCGCTCGGGCGAGAATGTTGTGCTCATCGACGGTGGCATTTGGGCAAACAACCCGACGGGTCTCGCTGTGACTGAGGCGATCAGTATGTTAAGAATCTCGTGTACTGAAATCGATGTTCTCAGTATCGGTTGTACAAGCACGCCTCCGGACTTTACGCAGACGGGTCGCGGCTGGAAATTTTGGGCATTTAGAGCAATCGACGCGGCCATGCAGGGTCAGTCGTTTGCGGCCATAGGGACAGCGCAGCACTTGGCCGGTCATGACAACGTTTTCAGATACAGCCCAACGGTGATGCCTGGGCGCTTCGCGCTCGACAAGCCGGACTACATCAGCGAATTGAAAGCCTTTGGGTATAGTGAGGCCCGCGAGGCGTTGAGGCAACTCACGCCGAGGTTCTTTTCGTCAACAGCCGCACCTTTTTCTCCGATCTATTCCTAAAGGAGACTTTAGCGCATTTCAAAAGGTGGGCTTCCACGTCTCTGTCCCGGTTGGGATTTGGCGGGGTTTTATAGAGAATCCAGAGTTGCTGTGGCCACGGGCAACGGCCGAGCTGCGCTCGGCTTGGACGGGGCAGAGCCCCGTCACCACACGAACGGGATACAGCAACGGTGAATTTGATCTCGCTGACATTACTAGAGCGTGTTTCAAAAATGCTTTTCGGGTCGGACGGCGCATCCCTCAGGGGCTAAAGCCCAGATTTCTGGCGGTCTTTAGCGGCACGACTGAAGTCGTGCCCTTCCCGAAACCGGCAGGGGGTAACACTAACCCTGAAAATGCTCTAATGCAGTGGGGGTCCCATCCTGCGCGCACATTGGGAAGGGTGGGAGTGGAAACGTCACATCACGGAACGAACGAAGGCCAATCGGCAGCATCTCCGCCCACCCTTGCAAACAACGCAAGGATGGGGCAGCCACGTTTCGTAATGAGAAAAGAAGAACAGAGCGTGGACGAGGGTGGGCTACCCGGCCTGGCCCGCCCAAGCGGAGCTTCCACCCCATCACGCGAAAACCACGCGTGATGGGGACCCCGGCTTGGACGGGGCACCCTCCAGAGTTAAAACCGGTAGGGTGGGCCAGCCCCCCGTCCCTCCACTGGCGGAATCCCAAATTTCATAGAAACTTGTCAAGCCCCATTATTTGACGAATTCCCGGGAAGTTGTTCAAAGGAAACGGAGAATAAAGTTGGGAAAAGTGGCGGTAGGGGTGGGGGTGATTTGATATTCTATAAGTATAGGGTGAAATTTTGGT
Source organism: uncultured Acidobacteriaceae bacterium (assembly GCA_963827765.1). Lineage (GTDB taxonomy): Bacteria > Acidobacteriota > Terriglobia > Terriglobales > Acidobacteriaceae > Acidiflorens. Next base: position 772,676 of record CAWHBX010000002.1, on the reverse strand, counting down.
TTTAGCTGGGCGAGGGAGGGCGCGGGCCTCCCGTGGGTTGCGGGAAAGAGTGGCGGTGCTGAGGGCAGCCCCTAAAGGGGCAGCTTAGGTTGCGACTTGCGGCATCGCTAAAGCGATGCCCTGATACGAAGCGAGAATCAATTTTTGCTTGGCGATAGGTTTTGTTTCGGGTTTGGGAGCGCGGTCCTCTTTAGGGGGGACCGCGTTTTTGTTGGTGGTGAACTTATCTTTTTTGAGGTGACGGGGATGAAGGTGGTGGGGAGTGGCCGGGGGAATGGGGATGGGACTACGGGGCTACGACGTAAGACGGAGGGGGAGCGGAGGCGCGTGCTTCCGGAGTGGGGGATGGCGGCGCGGCGGCGGGGGCGGATGGAGTGTGCCAAGCAGCGAGGGGAGTGGGCGGAGTTGTGTTTCATGGCACGGGCGGCGGAGTTGGGATTGTGCGTGTGCAAGCCTTATGGAGATTCCGCGCAGTGGGATGTGGGGATTACGCATGGTCCGCTGATCTTGCGAGTGCAGATCAAGTCCACGACTTACGCGCGGGATGGGGCGTTCACGTGCAATGTGGTGGGGCCGGGGCATCGGGGATATGGGGAGGGCGTGGTGGATTTTGTGGCGGTGTATGTGGTGCCGGTGGATGTGTGGTACATCGTGCCGTTTGCGGCCACGGGAGGGATGGTGTCGCTGCAGCTTCGTCCGGGGGAGCGGAGGAACAAGTATGCGCGGTATATGGAAGCGTGGCATTTGTTGAGGGAGGGAGAAAGAGTGTGAGCCCGGGAGGCGCGGCGGGCGGGGATATTGCCTAAACAGGCTGAGGAGAAAATCGATAGGCGTGATCCAGCCCCTAAAGGGGCAATCGGTGGCGGAGGACATGCGGTATCGCTAAAGCGATACCCTGATACGAAGCCGGAGTTTTTCCACAGCCGGTGAAGCTGCGCCGCCGCCGAAACCGGTACAATCCATGATTTTCTCCGTGGGCGAACCTCGGCTCTAAACACAATCCCTAGTAGTCATCTTTCCGGTTAACTACTACATTTCGCGTTTTGCAACTTGATTCCCTTACGAAAGTCTCAAGGTGAAACTTTTCTGTTGACAAGAAACCATTAAGGCGTAGGATGTGGACAAATGTGGTAGAAAGTGGAATAAATATTAGAGGTTGTGGGCGGAAGATTTAAGTTTCGAGGCGACAGTGGTTCCTGAGACTGGCACCGGAAAAAACGAGCCCAACCAACCCGAATCCACTTTCGTTGCGACTGCTTCCACCTCCCTCGTTAGTTTAGCGGCTGTGGCAGCAGCCAGAAAAAACGGAGCCGAGTAACGAGCAGGGCCTATGTTTCGCGGAAACCATCCAACTCGCGTTGATGAAAAGGGACGATTAAAAGTCCCCGCGGAATTCAAGCGCGTGATGGACGAGAAATACGCGCAGAAATATTACATCACAAGTTTGGATGGAAAGGTTGCTCAAGTGTATCCCTTCGAGGAATGGGAGCGGATCGAGCAGAAGCTGGCGGCGCTTTCGACTTTCAATCCGACGAAGAAAAAGTTTTTGAATCGCACGAATTATTACGGGCAGGTCGTGGAGATGGACGGGCAGGGGCGCCTGCTGGTCCCGCAGATTTTGCGCGAGTCGGCGCAGATACGCGGGGAAGTGGCAGTGCTCGGCAATCTGACCTACCTGGAAGTGAGGAACCTGGAAGCGTTCCGCAAGGAGATGGACGAGCAGGCCTTCACGGATGAAGACACGAAGACGCTTGACGAATTGGGCATCTAGTGGAAACGGATTCAGATTCACCACACACCCCCGAGCGGGGTGGGCATGGAGCGAGTGGCCATGTTCCGGTTCTTTTAAAAGAAGCGATCGATTTTCTAGCCGTAAAGCGTGGCGGAACTTATCTGGATGCCACGGTGGGCTTGGGCGGGCACAGTTACGAAATCGCAAGACGCCTGGGCGCACTGGGACATTTGATTGGCTTCGATAAGGACCCGGCGGCGCTGGAAAGAGCAGCCGTCAGCCTTCAGCCGTCAGCCATCAGTGAAGGCACTGACGAGCGATTGGCGACCGGCGAGCATCGAACGGATTCGGGCGATTGGCCTACCGTTTCGCTGATTCATTTTTCGTTTGCGGAAGTTGGTGAGCGCGTGGCTCCCGCATCCTTGGACGGAATGATGGCGGACCTGGGCGTGAGCAGTTTGCAGCTGGGCGACGCGGCGCGGGGATTTAGTTTTCAGGCGGAAGGACCGCTGGACATGCGGATGAATCCGATGTCGGGCGAGACCGCCGAACAAGTGGTAAACCACATTGGCGAGCGCGAGCTGGCCGATGTGATTTACGAATTCGGTGAGGAAAGGAGGTCGCGGAGAATCGCCAGAGCCATTGTCCGGTCGCGGCCGATACGCACGACGAAGCAACTTGTCGAAGTGATATCGGCCGCGGCCCGGCCAATGAATCGGAAACATGAGCGGATTCATCCGGCGACCAGAACTTTTCAAGCTCTCCGAATATTCGTAAACCGTGAGCTGGACGATCTGAAAGCACTGCTGGAAGCGGCTCCCAGAGTGCTGAAGCCGGGCGGAAGGCTGGTGGTGATCAGCTTTCATTCGCTCGAAGACAGGATCGTGAAGGATGCGCTGCGCGAGGGCGCGAAGCAGGGCTGGTACCGGCTGCTGACGAAAAAGCCGGTGACGGCCAGCGCAGAAGAGATGGACCGGAATCCGCGGTCGCGCAGCGCGAAGATGCGCGCCGCCGAGAGAGTTTGAGTTGGATCGGGGTGGCGGCTTCGCCCAGGTTAGCGCCCAAAGGACGGGCGCGAACCTGGGGCACCGTCATCATTCTGTGGTGGAGTTTTCCCGGAGCGGCCAAGAAAAAATAAAACAAGGCCGCGTCCGGAAAGAAAAACCGGAACATGCGAAATGAAATTCACGGGCACCATGATTGAAGATCTGATGGCAACGGTCGAGCGCGCGGAACGGAGAGCGCAAAGGGACGGAGCGCTCGTGGTCAAAGCGCCGGCCGTCGAACGCTTACTGGTTAAATCATTGCTCGCCGAGCCTTGGTTCGCCCCGCGCGAAAACGCAGATTACGATTCGAAATTTATTGGAGTGGCATAAATTATGAGCGCCGTGGCCATGCAAAGCGCAATTCCTCTCAGCCGGCGCAAGTCTTGCTGGCTGGGGACCCCGGAAATTTATTTCCGGAAGACCATTGACAACTCTCGTTTGGTGAAGGTCGAAGACCCGCGGCGCGCGCGCGAGATGAAATATTTCGGGCTGGCGCTGTGTTGCCTGTTCCTGCTGGTCATGGGATACGCGCTGCAGCATTTCCGCGCGATTGAATACGGGTACAAGATCGAGACGCTGCGGTCGCAACGCGACGATCTTACGGAAATGAACCGGGCGCTGCGCCTGGAAGAGGCGTCGCTGCGCGATCCGGAGCGAATCGATGTGATGGCGCGCCAACTCGGCATGCAGTCGCCGCAGCCGGGGCAGGTGCTCCGCATGGACGCCGCCACCGATGCCGCCACGCCGGTGATGGCCAGCGTGACTCCAGTCGCGGTAGTGTCGGCGCAATAAACCAGGTGTCAGGTCCTAGGTCTCAGGTCTCAGGATAGAGATGTGAACTTTTCACCGAGACCTGATTCCCGCGCCTGACACCTAAGACCTGATACCTGACCCATGGCGGCGAGCACATCTTCGAACGGCGCAAGATTCAGGCTCTACGTCTTGTCTGGATTGCTGTGCCTGTGGCTGCTGGCGATCTGCGGGCGGCTGATCTATCTCCAAATTTTCTGCTATGGCGATTTCGAGCGCCGCGCCCAACACCAGCAGCAGCGCAGTTTCGATCTCTCGCCGAAACGCGGGGTCATCTACGATCGCGCGGGGCGGGAGCTGGCGATGTCCATCCAGGTGGACTCGGCTTTCGTGGTGCCTTCGGAAGCTCCCGATCTCGCGAACACCATCAGCCTGATCACGCGCATCACCAAAGACGATCCCCGTGTGGTGCTGGCCGACTGCAGCGCCCACAAGTTTTGCTGGGTGGCGCGCAAAGCCGATGCCGAGGCGATTGAGCGGATTCGCGCGCTGAATTTGCAAGGTGTCCACTTCCAAAAAGAGCCCAAGCGCTTTTATCCCAAGCGCGAATTGGCGGCGCAAATTCTGGGCTACGTGGGCACCGACGATCAGGGTCTGAGCGGACTGGAGCGGCAATTCAACGAGCAATTGCAGGGCAAGCCCGGCAAGCTGATGATTTCCGTGGACGCGCGCAAGCGTTGGTTTGCCAGTGTCGAAAAGGAACCCGAAGCCGGCAATAGCCTCGTTCTCACCATCGATCAGAACATCCAGTACATCGCCGAACGCGAACTCGAGCGCGCGATGGAAGAGACGCACGCAATTGCGGGCACGGCGATCGTGGAGAATCCGCGCACCGGTGAAATTCTTGCGCTCACCAACCGGCCCACGTTCAATCCCAATATTCGGAAGGAAATTAATAACGACGCGCTGAAAAACCGCGCGGTCAGCGATGTTTACGAACCCGGATCAACGTTCAAGACGGTAACCATCTCGGCAGGGTTGGAAGAAAAAATCACGCGGCCCGACGAAATGTTCGATTGCCAGATGGGATCGATCGTCATCAACGGCATGAGAATCCGCGACAGCAGGCCGCACGGGGTGCTTTCGGTGGCCGACATTCTGGCGGAGTCGAGCGATGTTGGCGCGATCAAAGTTGCGCTTCGGCTGGGCGACGAGCGCTTGTACAAATACATTCGCGCCTTCGGATTTGGGCAGCAGACTGGGATCGAGCTTCCCGGCGAAACACGCGGCTTAACGAAGCCGGTCGAACGCTGGTCGAAGGTTTCGATTGGCGCGATCTCGATGGGCCAGGAGATCGGGATCTCGGCGGTGCAACTCGCGGCCTTGATTTCGACGATTGCCAACGATGGCGTGCACGTCCCGCCGCGCATTGTGGCCGGCACGATTTTGCCGCAGAATACTCCGCAAACGATTGCCTTCCAGCCCGCCGAGGGGACGCGCGTGGTTTCACCACTGACCGCGGCCCAGATGCGCCAAATGCTGCAGGGAGTGGTGCTCTCCCCCCATGGCACCGGCCGCAGAGCGATTCTCGAGGGCTATAGTTCGGCGGGCAAGACCGGGACGGGCCAAAAAGTCGACGCCGCCACCGGCACTTATTCGAAAACAAAATATGTAGCGTCGTTTGCTGGATTTGCTCCCATCAACGATCCGAAAATTGCGGTGGTGGTGATTCTGGACTCCCCCGTTGGCCTGCATCAGGGAGGTCAGGTCTCGGCGCCGGTCTTTCAACGGATCACGCAACAGGCGCTCGAATATCTGCACGTTCCGCACGACGTGCAGCTTCCGCCCAGCCGCCAGGCGTTGCTCGCGCGGCGCGACGTTCCGGATGCGAGTCTGGAAGAAAGCTCACCCGATCGTCTGGGAGCCAGCCTCGATATGGCAGAGGCCAGTGAAACGCCCGCCGCTCCAGCAGCGGTCAAGCCCAGCACAATTGCGGCACAGATTGTTCCCGCGGCACTGGCAGGAAAAGAAGCGGGGCGCACGACGCAGGGCGCAGCGACAGCAGCGAGTTCGTCGTCGGCACAATCCGGGAATTCACCCGCGCAGAAATTGCCGGGCGGCGGGACGGTGGTTCTTGATGTTGAGGAGGGAGGGATCGAGGTCCCATCGTTCCTCGGCAAAAACCTGCGCATCGCCATTGAAGCCGCGCAGGATGCCGGGCTGGACCTCGACGCCATCGGCAGCGGCGTCGCGCGTGAACAGTCGCCACAGCCCGGCGCGCACGTCGCGGCGGGATCGCGGGTAACCGTGCGCTTCGGCAGGTGAGTTTGTTTTCCCCTGTGTATCTGTGTGTCCCCTATGGTTCAAGTTTTTTTCTTAACCACAGGAAATATAGAGGTTCACAGAGGAAAGTAAAAATGCCAGGCTATTTATAATCACTCCAATGACATTCCAACAACTCCTGCAAGGCGCCGAGGTCCTCTTCCAGAGTGGAAACCCGTGCGTTGCCGGACTGGAATACGATTCCCGGCGTGTCGGCCCCGGAACTGTTTTTGTCGCCATGAAGGGCGAGACCAGCGACGGCAACCGGTTCATTGACCAGGCCATCGCTGCCGGAGCGGTTGCCATCGTCACCGATTCGGCGGCTGAAACGGCGCGCCCCGCCGTTGCCTGGGCGCAAGTCGTGCACGGACGCCGCGCGCTCGCCCGCCTGAGCGCGAATTTCTACAAGCGTCCCGCCGAGCGCATTGCGAATACTGGAATTACAGGCACGAACGGAAAAAGCACGACCGCTTTTCTGATCGAATCCATATTGCAAGCGGCTGGACGCAAGACCGCGCTGGTCGGGACCATCGAATATCACGTTGCCGGAAAGATTCTTCCCGCTCCGCACACCACGCCGGAAGCGCTCGAGTTGAATCGCCTTTTGTCGGAAGGGCTGGGCCAGGGAGTCACCGAGGCGGTGATGGAAGTGTCGTCGCACGCGCTGGAGCAGCAGCGCGTTTTCGGAATTCCTTTCGATGTGGCCGTATTCACGAACCTCACGCGCGACCATCTCGATTACCACGGCACGATGGAAAATTACTTTCGCGCCAAGCAAGTTCTTTTCGAAGGCTGCGGAACGGAAGCGCCGCGCGCCGCCGTGCTGAACACTGACGATGAATACGGACGGCAACTTTTTAAGTTTTGCAAAAAGAAAAGCGCTGTTGTGCTTTCCTACGGACTCGCGTCCGGCGATTTTCATGCCGAGTCCGTCGAAATCACGCCGCGCGGGACGCGTTTTCAAATGGCGACGCCCTCGGGAAAGATCGCAATTTGGTCGCCGCTGATCGGCAAGGTGAATGTGTACAACGTGCTCGCGGCTGCAGCCGCCGGATATGCCCGCGATTGTCCGGTCGAGGCGATCGCAAAAGGAATCTTCGACCTCGCCAGCGTTCCCGGCCGCTTTGAGCGCGTGGATTGCGGCCAGCCTTTCACGGTGGTCGTGGACTACGCGCACACCGACGATGCGTTGCGCAATCTTACCGCGCTGGCCCGCGATTTTGTGACTCGCGCCGGTCTCAATGGCAAGGTCATCACGCTATTCGGATGCGGTGGCGATCGCGATCGTGCCAAGCGTCCGCTGATGGGCGAGGCGGCGGGCACGGGCAGCGACTTTGTCGTTCTCACTTCCGACAACCCGCGCTCGGAAGATCCGTTGTCCATCATGAACGATGCTGTTGTTGGACTGCAAAAGTCTGGATTACAAAAGTCCGGCGCAAAATATTCCATCGAGCCCGACCGCCGCAAGGCCATCGCGTTCGCTCTGCAACGGGCAGCCCCCGGCGACATCGTGCTGCTTGCCGGCAAGGGACACGAAAAGGTGCAGATCACAAGGCAGGGAACGATTCCGTTCGACGATGTGGAGGTCGCGCGCAAAAGCCTGAAGGCCCTGGGCTACGACTGCCAACGTGCCGTGAACGCGGACGCCACGGGGAAGACCGCATGAAACTTCCACTCGCCCGCATTGCCGAATTCATCACCGCGGCCGGGCAATACGACGGCCGAGCCGTGGCCCAGGGATATTCCATCGACTCCCGCAGTGTTGAATGCGGCGAACTTTTTTTTGCGGTCAAAGGCGAACGCCTCGACGGTCACGACTTCGTCGAGCCAGCGCTGGGCCGGGGCGCGATTGGCGCGGTCGTCGAAAAGCGGCAACTGGCGCGCTATTCCAACCCTAGCGGATTGCTTGCCGTCGAAGACACTCTCGCCGCGCTGCAAACGCTGGCGACGGCGGTGCGAAAAATCTGGGGCAAGACTGCCATCGCCATCACCGGCTCGATGGGCAAGACCACTACCAAAGAAGCGATGGCCCATTTGCTTGCGATCAAATACCGCGTGCATCGCACCAAGGGAAATTTTAATAATCATTTTGGCCTGCCGCTCGGGCTGCTGACTCTCGAACCGGAATACGATGTCGCCGTGGTGGAGATGGGGATGTCGCACTCCGGCGAAATCGCTGCGCTGGCGCGCATCGCGCTGCCGAACCAGGCCGTGGTCACCAACGTCGCCCCCGTGCATCTGGAGAGCTTCGACTCGATTGCCGGAATCGCGCGCGCAAAATATGAATTGATCGAAAGTCTTCCGCACGACGGCACGGCAGTCTTGAATGCCGACGATGAATACGTGTTGCAGTTTGGCCGCGGCTTCAAAGGCAAGGTTGTTCTGTTCGGTTTCAAACCGGCAGCAGGCGTTTTAGCAGATGTTCGGGCGGAAAATGTCGAGGTGCTTGGCCCCGAAGGCACGCGCTTCGATCTCGTCAGCCGCGAAATGCGGCAGCCAGTGCGGAGTCCGTTGCTCGGCAAGCACAGCGTGTATAACGTGCTCGCTGCGGCCGCCGTTGCGCTGGAGCACGGCATTACCCTGTCGGAGATCGCCGCAGCTCTGCCGTCGCTCGAGGCCGCCGACAAGCGCGGACAGGTCGTCCAAGTGGGTAACATTAAGGTGCTCTACGATTGCTACAATTCAAGTCCGAGGGCGCTGATGGCTGCCGTGGATACTCTGGCTGTCATGCCCGCCCGGCGCCGGATTGTGGTCGCCGGAGAAATGCTGGAACTCGGCCCGACCAGCGAGCAACTGCATCGCGAGTGCGGACGTTACATAGCAGGAAATGCGGCAGGAAATCGGGCCGGGAGTAAACTTGATTTTTTGCTCGGCGTGCGGGGCTTGGCGAAGCCGATGGTGGAAGCGGCGCGCGAATCGGGCATGAAAGCGGAATTCGTCGCGACGCCAGAAGAAGCCGGCGAGTGGCTGGCGCGAGAGACGCGCGAAGGCGATGTTGTATTGCTGAAAGCGTCGCGCGGCGTGAAACTGGAAAAAGCACTAGAGACGTGGCAACAAAAGATTGGTGTTCCCAGCGCCCCAGGCGCAGGGGACTAATTACTGAAAGCTGACAGCCGAGAGCTGACAGCTGGTGTTGGAGGCGGATTGCTCTACTGGCTGCTCTACCTGAAGCTTTACCATTACTTTCCGCCGTTCCGTATTTTTCGCTACCTGACTTTCCGCACGGCGTTCGCCAGCCTCACCGCGCTTTTCACCGGCCTCATCGTTGGGCCCATCGTGATTCGGCGCTTGCAAGATTTCCAGATTGGGCAGTACATTCGCGAAGAGGGGCCGCAGGCGCATCAGAAAAAAGCGGGCACGCCGACCATGGGCGGATTGCTGATCGCCATCGCCATCCTGGTGCCGACCTTGCTTTGGGCCGACCTGAGCAATCCCTTCGTCTGGATCGCCGTGTTTTCCACGCTGGCCTTCGGCGCCATCGGTTTTGCCGACGACTACACGAAAGCCGTTCATCGCCGCAATCTCGGCCTGACCGCCCGCGCCAAGCTCGGCTATCAGGCTGCGGTCAGCGTCCTGATTGCCATCGTGCTCATCGCTTTGCAGCACCGCGGCGAGTACTCCACCGTGCTGATGGTCCCATTCTTCAAGCAGTTTCATCCGGACCTGGTGATTCAAAAATTGCTGGTCTATCCCCACCTGTGGCCGCTGGCCTTCCTGCCGTTCGTGGGTTTTGTTGTGCTTGTGATTGTCGGATCCACCAACGCCGTGAATCTTACCGACGGCCTTGACGGACTCGCTATCGGCTGCACGGTGATTGCGGCCGGAGCGCTCGCGGTACTCACCTACCTCAGCGGCCACGCCACTTTTGCGATCTATCTCGAATTGCAGCGCATGCCGCAGATTGGCGAGCTCACGATTTTTTGCGGGGCCATGGTCGGTTCTGCCATTGGATTTCTTTGGTACAACGCGCATCCGGCCGAAGTATTCATGGGAGATGTGGGCTCGCTGGCGCTGGGCGGCGCGATCGGCACGGTGGCCGTTATGATCAAGCAAGAACTGTTGCTGCCCTTTATCGGAGGGATCTTCGTGATCGAGGCGCTCTCCGTGATTTTGCAGGTCGGTTCCTACAAGCTGCGCAAGAAACGAATTTTCAAGATGGCGCCCATCCACCATCACTTCGAACTGCTGGGCTGGTCGGAGTCGAAGGTGATTGTGCGCTTCTGGATCGCATCGCTGGTGTTCGCGCTGTTTGCGCTGACCACGCTGAAACTGAGATAAGAGAATCCACCACGGAGACACGGAGGCACGGAGAAAAAACAAACAAGATTTGATTCCCTCCGTGTCTCTGTGTCTCCGTGGTGAAATAAGTTTTATGGATCTCCAAAACAAACACGTCCTCGTCGTCGGTCTTGGCAAGTCCGGCGTAGCTTCGGCTCTCTTTTTGAAGTCGCGCGGGGCGCGCGTCACGGTGTCGGATTCGAAGCCGGAAGCCGAACTGCGCGATGAGATTCTACTACTGCTGGAGCACGGGATCACGGTCGAAACCGGCGGCCACGGCGAGCGCACCTTTCGCGGGCAAGACCTGATCGTGGTGAGTCCGGGCGTGCCGGTTGATGCGCCGCAACTGGCGGCGGCGCGCAATCTGGGAGAGCCGGTTATCGGCGAAATCGAACTAGCCGCGCAATTTCTTGCCGGCCAGATCGTTGCCATTACCGGGGCCAACGGCAAAACCACGACCACCGCATTGGCCGGAGAAATTATTGCCGCGGGAAATTTCCCCACGCTCGTCGGCGGCAATATCGGAACGCCCGCCATCAGTTTTGTGGATCAGGCCGGACCTTCGACTTGGACCGTGCTGGAAGTGTCCAGCTTTCAACTGGAAACGATCGTTGAATTTCGCCCGCGCATTGCGGCGATCCTGAACATCACGCCCGACCATCTCGATCGCCACAAGACTTTTGCGAATTACGTCAACGCCAAGGCGCGCATCTTTGAAAACCAACGTGCCGCTGATTTCACCGTCCTCAACTCCGACGACCCCACCACGGCTGGATTATCGGAGCGCACGCGCGCGCAGTTGTTCTGGTTCAGCCGAAAGAAGGAGATCGACAGAGGGGCCTTTGTCCGCGGCAAGCATATCTATTTCCGCGACGGCAACACCGAACGTGAGATCATGCAGCTCGGCGAAATATTGCTGCAAGGCGCGCACAACCTGGAGAATGTGCTGGCGGGAGTTTCCATCGGCATCCTCGCCGGCTGCCAGCCGGAACAGATTCGCGAAGCGGTGCGGAATTTCAAAGCGGTCGAGCACCGGCTGGAGTTCGTGGCCAGAATCGCAGGCGTGGATTACTACAACGACTCCAAGGCCACGAATGTTGACGCCACGATCAAAGCGTTGGAAGCGTTCCCAGCGGACATTCCTCCGCACCTGCACCTGATTCTCGGGGGCAAGGACAAGGGCAGCGATTACACCGTGCTCCATGAGCTGTTGCGGCAGCGAGTGAAGCGGGTGTACACGATTGGGGCTGCGGCGGCCAAGATCGAAGCGCAGATTCAGGACGCCGTCGAAATCGAACCTGCGAAAACCCTGGAAAACGCTGTCAGAAGAGCCAGCGAGTCGGCGGTCGCGGGCGACGTCGTTCTTCTCGCTCCCGCTTGCGCCAGCTTCGATCAGTTCCAGAGCTACGAACACCGCGGCAAACTGTTCAAAGAACTGGTGAGCTCGTTGGGATTGGTAATTGGACCGGCTCAGTAGAGAAGAATCGCGACCCAGTACATTCCCGTCGGATACGCCGCGTTGCGCGCGTAGCAGGAGCCGACCGCAAACTGGCGAATGTCCGGATCGCGCAGCAGACGCAGCGCTCCCTGCGGCAAAACTTCCGGATGGCTTTCGGTGTAGGTGACAATTTTTCGATTATTGTAAGCGGTTGCGAGCAGGCGCGCGTTCGGACGGTTCTCTTTTGCCAGCGAGCACGCGGCCTCGTTCAGGTTTGGCGGCGAGAGTTGAACAAGCTCCGGAAGCCCTGCCCGTTGCCGCATCTCACCGACGGCCCGTCCCACTCGTTGTCCGCTCTCGCTTGCGGAATACGACGCGACCTCGCGCGCAAAATCCTGGACCACATACAGCTTGCCCTTGCTCCAGATGGCCGCGATGCCCGCGATATTGAATTTGCCATCGAGCAGGTTCTTCCGGTGCGGGGCCGAGCGCATCAGGACCTCATTCGCGCCCGGAGCGCAACTGGCATAAGCGATGTTCTCGCCCGCGCGATCTATTCTTAACGAACTGACCCAGGCAATTCTTTGGAGCAGGGAGGGCTCACCGGACAACTGGTGCTCCAGGCGCTCGCTCTCAACCATTCGCCGGGCGTGCGTTCGCGCCGCTTCGCGCAGACTTTCTTCCATGCGCAACGGCGGCACGCCGGCGAGTTTGCGGCTCTTGTTGGCCGCTTCCAAAAGTTCGTTCTCGGCGGCGGAGTCCTCGCCAGGTGAGGCTCCGTTCGCCGAGTCCGTTTTGGGGGTGGGCAAATTGCTGCTGGTGTTAGTGGAAACATCGGCTGCCGCCGGCGTATTTTTTGCTGCGCCGGGCGCCGGATTTACCGCCAACATTGCGAATGAAAGAGCGAGGGCCCCAAGCATAATTTATGGTTGGCGTTTAGGCGCGGGGAACGCCCTCAAAGTTCCGCTTTCCATCTCTGACGCTAGCTTCTAGAATTCAACTCAGCTACTTACCATGGAGACTGTCCTGCCGGTTACCTTGCGTGCCGAAAGCCTTGCCCAGCTTTGGTTCTCGGCTATTCTGCCGGGCCGCGTTTTGACTGCCGCGCAAGTGGATGTAAATGAGGAAGTTGCAGGCCGCGTCGAATGGTTCAATACTGCTATTGGCCGGAAGATCAGTTTCAGCACTGCCGACATGGCCAGTAGATGAAGCGGACGGAGGCCAACTATGAATAGCCTTTCGATACCGATACTGATACTGATAACAACCTTGACAATTATTTCCGCCGCGCTCGGGGGCGCTATCGCATGGCTGGCTTTGCGGACTAAATCCGCCGTGCTGCGCGAGCAAGCGTCGGTCCTGGGGAAGGCGCTAACTGCTGCGCAGGAAGAACTCACAACCGCCAACTCCAACAACTCAGACCTTAGGGCTGAAGTAGCAGGACTCAATTCCACACTGCAAGAAGAGCGCAAAGCGGGTGCGGAGAAGCTCCAACTTCTAAACTCCGCGTTGGCGGAACTGCGTCCAGCTTTCCAAGCCTTGGCCGCCGAGGCCTTGAGGAGCAACAACGAATCTTTTTTGGATCTGGCAAAGACGCGCCTGGAAAAGTATCAATCCGAGGCGAAGGGAGATTTGGAGGCCCGCCAGAAGGCTGTTGAAGGATCTGGTCACGCCGATCAAGGAATCTCTGACTAAGGTTGACGCGCAAATCCAGAAGATCGAAAAGGAGCGCAGCCAAGCCTACGGAACTCTTACCGAGCAAGTCCGCTCGTTGATTTCCACGCAGGAGCAGTTGCGCAGCGAGACGGGAAACCTGGTGAAGGCGCTGCGCGCGCCCACGGTCCGCGGCCGCTGGGGAGAAATCCAGTTGCGGCGGGTGGTCGAGATTGCGGGGATGGTGAACTACTGCGACTTCGAGGAACAAATGTCCGCCAACACCGCCGATGGGCGCTTGCGGCCGGATCTGGTAGTGAAGCTGCCGGCCGGAAAGAACATCGTGGTTGACGCCAAAACGCCGCTGCAGTCCTACCTGGATGCGGTCGAAACCACCGATGAAGATGTCCGGAAAGCGAAGTTGCTCGACCACGCCCGGCAGGTTCGAGCGCACATGGCCAAGCTCGGCTCGAAATCCTATGCCGACCAGTTTCAGCCCGCTCCGGAATTCGTAGTCATGTTTCTGCCCGGAGAAACATTTTTCAGCGCCGCGCTCGAACAAGATCCGGGCTTAATCGAGCACGGAGTGAATCAGGGCGTGATTCCCGCCTCTCCGACTACCCTGATTGCGCTGCTCAAGGCGGTTGCCTATGGATGGAACCAGGAGAAGATCGCCGAAAACGCGCAGCAGATCAGCGATCTCGGCAAAGAACTTTATGAGCGCTTGCGCATTTTCGCGGGCCATCTCGACGCCGTAGGGAGGGGCTTGGATCGCGCGGTGGAATCTTACAACAAGGCAGTCGGGTCGCTGGAGAGCCGGGTTATGGTGTCCGCGCGGCGCTTCCCTGAACTCGGAGCGGCGAGTGCGGGGGAAATGCCGGAACCAATCCAGATCGAGACCGCGACCCGCACCCTGACGCTGCTGTGCGCCGAGGCGGAAGATCCCGTGGCAGAGGAGAATTCCGGAGAAGATCCAATTCGATGATTCAAGCTGGATCGGCAGCGGCAATCATCATGCGGTCAGAGAGTTGGCATGCTGGAACCAACTCAGTTATCCCTTTCCCAAGAATCCACAGATGAAACTCCTCCGTGTCGCCGCGTTGCCGTGGTGAAATGGATTGTCTATTGTCTCTTGTCTATGGCCAAGCGGGTCAGCGTCGATGGCTGGATGTTCACCGTGACCACGGTGCTGGTTTTTATCGGACTGGTCATGATCTTCAGCGCCTCGGCGGTGATGGCCAAGGAGCGGTTCGGCTCGGCCTACGAATTTCTGCTGAAGCAATTGGTGTGGGCCGCCGCGGGGCTCGCCGCGATGATCGTGGCCATGAAGGTGGACTACAAACGTCTGCAACATCCGGCGCTGGTTTTCTCGCTGCTGGGTGTTACCACGCTTCTGCTCATCTCCGTTTTTTTTCTCGATCGCGCCCACGGCACGCACCGCTGGTTTCACCTGGGTCCGGTTTCGTTGCAGCCTTCGGAACTGGCCAAGCCCGCGCTCATCTTTTTTCTCGCGTGGTTTCTCGAAGACAAGACCAAAGCGATGGTCATGGATGACTGGCGCAATACGCTGGTCCCCGCCGCAGCGCCCACCACGCTTTTTCTCGGACTGATTGTATTTCAGCCCGACCTCGGCACTGCCATTGCTTGCGCGGGCATCACGGCTTGCGTGCTGTTCGTCGCCGGCATCCGCCTGCGCTATTTCGGATACGCTTTCGCGGCCGCGCTCCTGCCGCTTTATTTCCTGATCTTTCACGTGGCGTACAGGAAAGACCGCATCCTCGCCTTCCTCAATCCCTACGCCGACCCGAAAGGTTTTGGCTTCCACATTATCCAGTCGCTGATTGCGGTCTCGACCGGCGGCGTGACTGGACTCGGCTTGATGGAAGGGAAGCAGAAATTGTTTTATCTTCCCGAGCCGCACACCGATTTTATTTTTGCCGTCACCGCCGAAGAACTGGGGCTGGCCGGAGCGCTCACCGTCGTCCTTCTTTTTGCGATCTTCCTCTGGCGCGGAACGCGCGCGGCGCTGCGGGCGCCGGACAACTTTGGCCGTTTCCTGGCCGTCGGAATCACCAGCATGATCGTGCTCCAGGCCTTCATCAACATCAGCGTGGTGCTCGGGCTGATGCCGACGAAAGGGATCCCGCTGCCCTTCGTTTCCTACGGAGGATCGTCGCTGTTCGTGACCCTGATGTGCGTTGGCGTGCTGCTGAATATCACCAAGCAGGCGGAGTAGGCGGCCTTCCGGGTTGCTTGGTTACTCCATTTTTTCTACTTACTCCGAAGTCAATAACTAATTAGTACGGTGGGTACCCCCCCCCGGTCTATTGGAATCATAGGGTCAGGAGAAAATTCCCGCCAGGTCTTTGGGTTGAAAGGACTTAGAGGTAAAGTATTCCGGAATAAGGAGTTATGTTGTCAAAGAGCGCTGAAAATGGGTTTGGGGCAGATTCGAGGGCCGTCTTGATGGACGGGCCTCTTCTTGCTGCCCCAGTCAGAATTCCAATATTCATGGAGTGAACCCACGTCTCGAAAAACGCGAGACGTGGGGCACCCGGCGTTTTCGCGGTGGGCGTGACACGGGCAGCGGGGAAGTTTTTGGCTAGGCAGAGTATCCAGCCAGGAGGGATGCCCGGCGCTCCACCTCACGGTACTGTTGAGCTGGTGAGTCGAATGTGTGGGGCACACGACATGAAAGACTATGGCGCACCTAGCTGAACCCAGTCATATTTGTTGTCCGATTTTCTGACGCATACGACTGGCTTGTCTGCGATTTGCCCCATACCTTTTTCTACATAAAAGGTTCCCCGGCTAGCTGCGGTACAGACCGGTTTCGGACTGACAGACATGTCTCGAAAACCAACAGGCGACACCACTGGACACCGGCCACAAGTCTCCATTGGAAGAGCGTTGATAGAAGAGGAGAGGCGAACCCTGCGCACAAAGAACCACCTTACTTTCTTTTGTAATCCTGACGGGCTGGCACCCGGGTTTCATGATGCCAAATTGGCCTGGTTCGTCTGGTTCTGACGCTGACCTCACCGTCTCCAATGAGTGCACCTTTAGGTCGAGCTTGCTCAGATCTTCCATCTGTCCGTGGAACTGCTTTTGCAGTTTCTCAATTTCGCTGTTTACTTCTTTGTAACTGCTGATATGCAACTTCAGTTGCGTCACCTGTTTGTCGAGATCGTCTGCGGTTTCCTTGATCGTACTAATCTCCTTCGTCACTCCGGAGACGGCGGTATTGATGTTGCTCTTACCTTCTGCAACGGCAGTTTCAATATGAGTTTTACCGACATCGAGAGCCGCTCTAGTATCGTGGTAGATCAAACCTAACGCAAACCCAAATGAGGCCACTATCAAAGCTGCAATGCCACCAATCCAACCTACCCATTTCATCATTCGGCTTGCGACGGCATCAGTGATTTCCATCTCGGTGGCCTGACGATCACGGAAACCTTTCTTGCGCACGGTTTCGTCTAGGGTACGTCCAAGTTCCGCGCCACACTGACCACAGAATAAGTTGCCGTCAGGGTTGGTTGTTTTGCATTCAATACAGTTCATGAATCACCTCACAAACTCGGCATGGCTGCCGCGTCTAGAAATGTACCTTGTCCTCGGCGGGTGGCCCACATCTCCGACGAGCAATTGTAGCGCACATCGCTTATAAGTTCCGTTAAAAAGGAAAACTAAGGATGCCCCGCTCCTTGTGTTTTTTACAAGGGACGGATATAAGCACCATCACATCAATCGCGGCGAAAAGCAGGTCCTTCCCCTTCGGCTGCGCTCAAGGTCAGGATGACAAATCTTAAAGTTCTTGAACTACTCCCAGAGCCGGTGCCTACTCCACTGTTACCGACTTAGCCAGATTGCGCGGCTGATCTACGTCGCAGCCTCGGCGGACGGCTATGTGATAGGCGAGGAGTTGCAAGGGGACGATCTCCAGGATCGGCGACAGTTCATCGGGAGCGGGGGGAACGAAGAGGACGTGATCGGCTTCTTCGGCGATTTCTTTGTCGCCTTCGGTGGCGAGAGCGATCACGATTCCGGAACGCGCTTTGACTTCTTTCAGGTTCGACATGGTTTTCTCGTAACGGGTCATGGACTGCGGGCTGGTCACGTCGCGAGTGGCGATGATGACGACGGGGAGATTTTCGTCGATCAGCGCATTGGGGCCGTGCTTCATCTCGCCGGCGGGATAACCTTCGGCGTGGATGTAGGAAATTTCCTTGAGCTTGAGCGCGCCTTCGAGGGCGATGGGATAGTGGATGCCGCGTCCGAGGAAAAGAAAATCCTGGGCGCGGACATAGGTTTTCGCCAACTCGTCGCACGCTTCGTCGTGGGTGAGAATTTGTTCCAGCTTGGCGGGGATGCGGGTGAGCTCTTGCACCGCGGTCATGGCCTGAACGGGCGAGATCGTGCCGCGCGCTTGGGCCAGATACAGGGCGAATAAATAGAGGGCGGTAAGTTGTCCGGTGAAAGCCTTGGTCGAGGCCACGCCAATTTCGGGGCCGGCGTGGGTGTAAACGGTGCCCACGGCTTCGCGGGTGATCATGGAGCCGACGACGTTGCAGATGGCGAGGGTCTTCGATCCCTTGGCCTTGGCTTCACGCTGGGCGGCGATGGTGTCGGCGGTTTCGCCGGATTGGGAAATCAGAACGTCATCATGCCGGGCCCGAGGATGGGATCGCGATAGCGCCATTCGCTGGCGTAATCTACTTCGACGGGAACGCGGGCCAGATTTTCGATCATGAATTTGCCGGCAAGTCCGGCGTGCCAACTGGTGCCGCAGGCGGCGATATTGATTTTCTGGAGCGCCTTGAATTCGGCTTCATCCGACCTGCATTTCGTTGAGGAAGATGGCTCCGGTCTCCTGCGAGACGCGGCCGAGAGTGGTGTCGCGGACGGTGCGGGGCTGCTCATAAATTTCCTTGAGCATGAAGTGCTTGAAGCCGCACTTCTCGGCCATGATGGGGTCCCAGGTGATGCGCTGGGCCTTGCGGACGAGGGGCTTGCCGTCGAAATCGGTGACCCGCACGCCTTCCGGGGTGAGCACGGCAAGATCGCCATCGGCAAGGAAGAAAAGATCGCGGGTGTGATCGAGGAGCGCGGGCACATCGCTGGCGACGAAGTATTCTTCGTTGCCGAGGCCGATGACGGCGGGCGGGCCATTGCGGGCCGCGACGATTTTGTTTGGATCGTCAACCGCGATCACCACCAGCGCCAACACGCCGGTGAGTTCCTTGACCGCTTGGCGCACGGCTTCTTCGAGGGACGGCCGGTGACCGTTTCCAGTTTGCAGGAAGTATTTCTCGACCAGGTGGGCGATGATTTCAGTGTCGGTTTCAGTGGTGAACTTGTGGCCCTCGACGATCAACTTTTTTTTGAGCGCGAGATAGTTCTCGACAATGCCGTTGTGCACGACCACGATTTTGCCGGTGCAGTCGCGATGGGGATGGGCGTTTTCTTCGGTGGGACGGCCATGGGTGGCCCAGCGGGTGTGTCCGATGCCGTAGGTGCCGTCGAGCGGCTTGAGGCGGATCGCTTCTTCCAGATTGCGCAGCTTGCCTTCGGCGCGGCGGACCTGCAGGCCTTGGGCGCCTCCGGCGACCGCGATCCCGGCGGAGTCGTAGCCGCGATACTCCAGTTTTCTGAGGCCTTCAATGATGACGGGGACGACTGGCTTCTTACCTACATATCCCACAATGCCGCACATCGGATGATTGGCTCCTTGACTAAGGGTTCGGTGGGGGCCCGGTGATTATCGCGCAGAGACGGGGCTGGCCGCGTCTCTACGCGTCTTCGAGGGAGAAACGAAACTCTTCAATGACTGGGTTCGTCAGGACTTCGCGCGCGATTTTTTCTACTTCGGCTTGCGCCTCGTCCTTGGAGATGCCGCCATTGAGAGTGATTTCGAAATACTTGCCTTGCCGCACATCGTGCAAACTCTTGTAGCCAATTTTCGTAAGAGCACCGTGGATGGTCTTGCCCTGCGGATCCAGAACGCTCTTCTTCAACGAAACGTAAACGTAGGCTTTCATCTACTTGTAAATTATACGTCAGGGGGCGGCGCAGAGGACCCTGGTTTTCGTTATAGGGGGTATGTGCGCAGGGAGCTCAGTTTCCTGCGGCGAATCCGTATGGGGCGGCCGAGAAATTGCTTTCTGCGCTGTAGCGTCACCTCAGTGGCCAATGCGCGACGCCATGTTGGGCGTGATGCTTACCTCGTCCAGCTATTTATGCGCTTCTTTATACCCGGCAGCTTTCGCCTCGGCTTCGGTCATAAACTTTCCCGTCTTGGTCTTGCCATACCAGCGGCCGCTCTTATGATAGACGCCGCTTTCGGTGTTGACCCAGACCTTGCCGCTGGCCTTCGCGGCGGCGATCTCCGCACTGGAAGCCGTGCCCACCGCAGCCTTGGGCGTCGTCTTGGGCACAGCCGTGGTATCGAGGAAGCCGATGTAGCCGGAGTCGCGCTCGGATTGGATTGAGCCGCGGGTTTCACTGCGCCCGAGTTGCTGCCGCTCGCGCTCGCCTGTCCCTTCGCCGGGGCTGGCGAAATGCAGACCGTAAGCGTCAAACAGAAAGCGAGCATCCGCCGCATAACTTTGTTTTGAGATTGGTTCATGTTTCCTCGCGAGATTCAATCGAACCAGCTAATCTTCGCAAAGTATATTGCCGCCCCGCAGACGAGGCAAGCAAGGGAAAGTTATGTTCAAACCTGCATTTCAACGAAGGAAGTAAGCTTGAAGCTAAAAGCCACGAGCTACGATCTCCTGACTCAACACCCCAGTTCGTGCGATGCTAGATACTGCTGGTAAACACACATGATCCGTCCCGAATACAAAGAATTTTTGCGATTGTCACGCGGCGCTACACTGGTTCCGGTGGCCAAGTCCATTTCCGCCGACCTGCTCACGCCGGTTTCCGCCTTTCTTGCCGTCGCCGATGGGGAGCCGGACGCCTTCCTGCTCGAATCGGTCGAAGGAGGAGAAAAAGTTGGCCGCTATACATTTCTTGGCGTGCGTCCGTTTCTGCGGCTGGAATCGCGCGGCGCCGAGATCACCATCGAGCGCAGCGCGGTTAAAAAAACCGAACGGCGCGCGGGAAATGTTTTCGCCGTCATCAAGGAACTCTTGCAGCAGCATCGTCCCGCAGCGTGGAAGGCCTGCCGCCGTTCACCGCCGGAGCAGTTGGCTATTGCGCATATGACATTGTCCGCCGCCTGGAAAACATCGGGGAGCATGCTTCCGACGAACTCGACGTTCCCGATTGTGTGCTGATGTTTTTCGACCGCGTGCTGGCCTTCGACCACCTGCGCCACCAGATCCACATTGTGGCGTCGGCGGACGTGACACGCGAAGCGCCCAAAGCCGCCTACGAGCGCGCCGTCAAAGATATTGCGCGCATTGAGAAGAAACTTGCCGCCGGATGGAAGCCCGCCTACTGGCGCAAAGCGTCCGCCAAATCGAAGCTGGCGAATGCAACCATGAAAGTGCGGGCGCGCACTGCCGAAGCCGAAGTTCCTCGACAGCGTCCGCCGGGCCAAGGAGTACATCGCCGCCGGCGACATTTTCCAGGTCGTACTTTCCCAGCGCTGGGACTTCGAGCCGCGAGTCGCGCCGTTCGATCTCTACCGCTCGTTGCGCACCGTGAATCCGTCGCCCTATATGTATTTCTTGCGCTTCGGCGCTGACAAAAAAGAACGGCGGAAAGATTCCGCCGCCATGCACGTCCTCGGTTCGTCTCCCGAAATGCTGGTGCGTGCCACCGGACGAAACCTCGAATACCGCCCCATAGCCGGTACGCATCCGCGCGGACGCGACGAAGCGGAAGACGCGGCGCTGGAACAAAAGATGCTGGCCGACGAGAAAGAACGCGCCGAGCACGTCATGCTGGTGGACCTCGGCCGCAACGACCTCGGCCGCGTCAGCGACTATGGATCGGTAAAAGTCCGCGACCTGATGTACGTCGAGCGCTACTCCCACGTCATGCACCTGGTCTCTGCGCTCGAAGGCCGACTGCGTCCCGATCTTCATGCCATGGACGCCTTCGCCGCCTGCTTCCCCGCCGGAACGCTGAGCGGCGCGCCCAAAGTTCGCGCCATGCAGATCATCGAAGAACTGGAGCCGGCCCGCCGCGGCGTCTATGGCGGCTCCGTCCTCTACGCCGATTTCGCCGGCAATCTGGATTCCTGCATCGCGATCCGCACCCTGCTCATGAAAGGCAAGAAGGCGTACTTGCAGGCGGGCGCGGGAATCGTGGCCGATTCCGATCCGCAGCGTGAGTTCGAAGAGACCGAGAACAAAGCGCGAGCCGTGCTAAGAGCAGTGGAGATGGCGCGGAGCGGCGAATAGAACCTGACCTTGACTTTCTTTTGAAGGGGCGTATTTGTTGGCGATAGCGTCTCCCCGTAGACTTTTGTGCCGGCACTACGGGACTACTGAAGCGCCGGACGCGCTCGCGAGATAGCGCCGCAACGCATCCTGCCATTCCGGCATGTGGATGTTGTAGGCGTGCAGGCTGTCGGGCGACAGAACGGAGTAGGCGGGCCGTCGCGCCGGGCGCGGGAATTCGGCGGTGGTCACGGGCTTGACTTTGGCCGGCAGTCCGGATGCGCGCACGATTTCGGCGGCGAACTCGTACCATGTGCAGTTGCCGGAATTGGTGACGTGCACGATGCCCCGGGCGGACGCGCGGCAAAGTTGCGACCAGCGCGGATGCCAGATCGCGCGTGTAGGTCGGGCTGCCGCGCTGATCGTTTACTACGGAAATCTCGGCACCAAGGAAATTTCAGGACGCGTCGACGCCAGCTTCAGAATCGTTGCGGGAAAACATTTGCCTCCGTGCCCGAACAGCCACGCCGTCCGCGCGATGCAGACCTCGGGCAAAATTTCGAGCAGCCGTTCCTCGGCCCGCGCCTTGCTCTCGCCATAAACGCTGGCCGGATTTCTCGGCATCGCTGGTTTCGTAAGGCGATCTCTTGCTGCCATCAAAAACGTAGTCGGTGCTCACGAACAGCAATCGCGATCCGGCTTCGCGGGCGGCCTCGGCCACGTTGACCGCGCCGTCGCAATTCACGGCGAAAGCCAATTCGCGGTTCGACTCGCAGCCATCCACGTCGGTGTAGGCGGCCAGCAGGAGGATCCATTCGGGACGGGAATCGCGAACCAAGTTGCGAATGCGCGCGTGGTCGCGCAGGTCGGCGTCTTCGACGGAAAGCGCGGTGAGTTGCTCGCCGTCTCAACGCCGGAACCAGATCGTGGCCCAGTAATCCAGAAGCTCCAAATAGCGTAACGCGCATAGGGGCATTGTAAATCGGAAGCTCCTGCGGGCAGAGAGTGACAGCGCACGGCGATGCCTTCAAAGTTTGCATGTCTTGCGTTATAGCGTTTTTTTCTCCTACTCGCTCGCAGTCGGTTGCGGCGTTCGCAACCGCCGCCGCAGTGCGTGCAGGATGAGCGATCCGCTGATGCCGAAGCAGACCACGGCGGCAAAGGCCACCAGATCCAGCATTCGGCGCGTCAGTCCGGAGGTAATCCGCGAACAACGACACCATGGCGCAGAGAATGCCGAGAACGTTCAGCCAGAGAGGAGAATGAATATTCGGAAGATCGCGGCGAAACCGAACCTGGAGCAGCAGCGCGGCCAGCCCGATCGCGGCCACCGCGACCAGAGCAATGGGACTGAGAAAAGCATTCGGCGCGGTATAGATCACGACCAGCGCCAGCGCCAGAAGAAGCAGCCCGGAAGCGATCACCGTCCATCGCCGCGCCACTTTGTATTTGCGACTGGGACTGGGGACTGGGACTGGGACCCGGAACCTGTCACCGAACGGCCTCCTCGCCTTTCTCGCATTTGGCCATTGTACGTCGGCCTTTCCTTCTGCGCTCAGGCGTTGCTGGTCGGCATCCATTCCGCCGGACGATGCTCGCCGTGCGACATGGCGTAGAGGACGAGTTCCACCCGGCTCGAAATCCCCACTTTATCGAAGATGCGCAGCAGATATTTCTTGATCGTGTGTTCGCTGAGCCCCAATTCGGCGGCGACTCCGCGGTTGGTCATGCCGTCGGCCACGAGCGCGACCACCTGCTCCTCGCGAGGCGTCAACAAAAACCTGCCGCTGGAGTTGACCACACGCAGCGCGGGCACCTCCGACAAAGCATCCAGCATGTAATTCATTTGCTGCCGGTTGATCCAAACCTCTCCCTGGAAAACGCAGTGGATGCACTTGCAGAGCATCGGAAAAGGAGTGTGGGTAAAAAGAAAAATTCCCTTCGCGCCCGCGCGGAAGGCATTGACCACCAGTTCGCGGTCGTCGCTCTCGGCCAGCAGCACGGGAGCGATCTTCGGATACGAAACTCGCAACCAGCGCAGCAAGCTCAGGTCGGGCAGGTGGTTCCCCGCAATCAAGACCACGTCGGCGCGATTCGATTGCAGGAAGTTGTGGAGAGCGGACGCCTCCAAAGCAACAGCGGAAACCTTAAACTCCCGCCGGCTTTTCAAGGCCCGCGTCAAGAGTTGCGACTGAATGGGGCCCGAATCGGCAACCAGTACATGCACTGCTTCGGTTGCGGCCGGATTGGTTCCCGATGTACTCAATGTGACGTTTCGTGGAGCGGATCGTTTTCACGCTCCCATCATGCCCGAAAGCACATGGAACGGATGTAGGTCTCGTCACACCCTGTTGGTGATGAATCCGGCACTCTGTCTACTTTCGCAGGGCCACTCTCGGGCACTATCTTCTGCGGCAGCACTCTCCTTGCCCGGCGCGCGCTCGAGGCCGGGAACCCAACCCTGGCGGCCCATCTGCCGAGTTTCATCACCTTTCCGACTGGCTGGAACGTGCCCGGTACCGCGGTGGACAGTACTTTCCAAGTCTTGTTGTGCGCGGCACCGAGCGGTAGGTTCGAGCAAACAGCTCAAACGCCCGAGCTGCTTAGTTCGCCGTTCGGAGCAACGGTGAGAGTCCGGAGATGAATGTATTTGCCAAACACGTCGTTTTGGGAGCTGCGGGCATGCTCATCCTGCAGCTAGCCGTGGTCACTTCCGCTCAGGAGACTGTAGCCGTCGCCTGCTTCGGCGCCTGTATCCTCTGCTCCGCCCACCGGCAAGCTTCGCGGCGGCGGAGAGCTCGCAGAGCCAGGACCGGCCGGGCACGGACGGTCTCACCCACGGAGCGATCGCACAACCCGGAAAAGCGGGTGGCATGGGAGATCCTGCATTCGGAGGGGAACGCCATCCGCTTTATCGGCTTTCGAAATCGGACACCGTGGACGTAAGTTTCACTTTCTCTCCCGACTTCAATCAGACCTTGACCGTGCAGCCCGATGGCTTCGTGGCGCTGAAAGGCGCGGGCACGCTGCTGGCGGAAGGACTCACGGTCCCTCAGATGCAGCAGGCGGTTGCCGATGCCTACCGCGGTTTTCTGCACGAGCCCGAGGTCACCGTGACCCTAAAAGATTTTGACAAGCCTTACTTCCTCGCTTCGGGCGAGGTGGCGCGGCCGGGAAAGTATGAGCTGCGCGGGGACTTGACCGTCAATGAAGCCGTGGCGATTGCCGGCGGCTTCACGCAGCAGGCCCGTCATTCGCAGGTCGTTGTGTTTCGCCGGATTTCCGCGTACGTCGCCGAATCCCACGTGATTGACATAAAGAAGATGCTGGATTCTCGCGATCTTCGCGAAGATCTTCACCTTCAGCCCGGCGATTTTATCTTTGTGCCCCAGAGCCGCGTTTCAAAAATCCGCAAATTCGTTCCCACCAACTCCATGAGCTGGTACATGAACCCATTGCAGTTTCTAGCGGAAAGGAGTAGCAGCATTCACTGATTGCGTCTTCAAAATCTGGCGAGTTCCCATAAAGCCCGCCGGGTGTGATCGGCTTTGCTGTACGATCCATGTCCGCGGAATTGAACGGAAACTCGAACCCCCGTCCGTCCCCAACGCCCCGCGAACTTGCGGCCACGCTGTTCCGGCGTCCGCGGCTCGTCGCCGCTTCTTTTGGGTTCGTATTGCTGGCAACGATGCTCTTCGTCGTCTTCTCGGCGCGCTATGAATCGCACTTCAAGGTTCTGCTGCGCCGGGGCCGCTATGACCCTGTCGTCTCTTCCCAGCCCGCCAGCCCCATGGATTTCACCCGTCCCGACATTACTGAAGAAGAACTCAATTCCGAAGTCGAACTCCTGCGCGACGAAGATCTCCTGAAGCAAGTTGTGAAAATGGCGGGACTTGTTCCCGCCGGCACGCCGGAGGTCGAGCGCCCAGCCGAGATCGAACATGCCGTTCGCAAGCTGGCGCGCCGCTTGGATGTCGAGGCTCTGAAGAAGTCGAACCTTATCCAGGTCAGCTACAAGGATACCGAGTCCGGAACGAGCCGCCCGCATACTCTCGGCGCTTTCCACCCTCTACGTGCAAAGGCACACGAACCTCCAGCGGCCCCCGGGTGAGATCCAGTTTTTCGACCAGCAAACCGCGGAATACGAAAAGAGACTGCATCAGTCCGAAGCCGAACTCGTGCACTTTACTCGCGCTCGGGGCGTGGCCTCGGCGGCGCTGGAACGCGACATCGCGCTGCAGAAGTTAGGCGAAGCCGACGCGGCGTACCGCCAGATCGACCAGGATCGTGTCGAGACCGAGCGCAGAATCGCGTCGCTCGGCGAACAACTCAAGTCGTTTCCCTCTCGCTCGGTCACCCTGAAGCGCTGGGCCGACAATCCGGAGGCCCTGGAAAAGATGAAAACGCACCTGCTGGAACTCCAGCTCAAGCGCACCGAGCTTCTCAGCGCTTTGAACCGTCCTACCGGCTGGTGCAGGAAGTGGAACAGGAAATCGCGGAAACTCGCGCGTCCATTGCCGCCGAAGCGCTCACCCCCGTGCGCGACGAAACCAGCGACAAAGATCCCAACTACGAGTGGGCCCGCATGGAACTGGAAAAAGCCCAGGTGCAGTGGGAGGGCTTGCGGGCACGGCAATCCGACGCTGCCGCTCAGGCCGCATCGCTGCGCACGCTTGCCCAGCAGATGCAATCCGACTCGGTGGACCAGCAGGATCTGATGCGCACCGCCAAAACCGACGAAGACAACTACCTGCTCTACCAGCGCAAACGCGAGGAAGCGCGCATCGGCGACGCGCTCGACGAGCGGCGCATCCTCAATGTGGCCATTGTGGAACCGCCCGTGGTCCCAGCTCTGCCCGCGCACTCCGTGCTCCTTTATTCCCTGCTCGCTTTCGGACTGGCCATGGCGTTTAGTGTCGGCATCGCCTTTACGGCAGAGTATTTCGACTCGACGATTCGCACGCCCGACGAAGCTTACGGCCTGCTGGAAGTCCCGGTGCTGGCTTGGCTGCCGCGCCTGAGCCTGCGGTCCTGCGTCATTCCATATCCCGGATCGATCGTCCAAAGGTGGTGGTTCCAGTGAGCACTCTCCCTGAGCTTCTTGCCGACATACACAACTGCCGCTGAGCAGCCGCAGCTTGAACCGCGATTCGCGAGCAAGTCCAGCGCACAGCAGTTTCTCCGGCGGCTTCCGTTCGCAACGATCAGATCCACGCGCTGGTCCGGCAACTTTTCTTCCGGCATGATATCGAGCCCGGTGCGGCACGTTGGATTTGCCCCATCGAAGCTTCGACTGGAGTCGCGACATTGTGCCTCGATGTCGCCAAAGCTCTGGCTGAAGAAGATAAGTACGACGTTGGGCTGATCGACGCACACACGGACTGCGTCCCTCTGCAAACCCAACTCCAGGTCCCGTCTTCCAACCGTGCGGAGGCCACCTGGCCGATCGCGCCACATCTCTGGATGGTCCCTCGCGAAAGCTGGCTGCCGGACGCCCGCGGGCAGCGGATCACCGGCCAGAATTTATCGAGGCTTCGCGAACTCACCACGGAGTTCGACTTTTCCATCTTGTGGTGTCGCTCCGGTCTCCTGGCTCACGGCCAGCATTGGCCAGGCCTGCGACGGCCTGGTGCTGGTGTTGACCGCCAACAAAACCCGGCGCCTCGCCGCCGCCCAAATCAAGGATCAACTCAACAAAGCGCAAGTTCGTCTGCTCGGGACCGTCCTCGCGGAACGTCGTTTTCCTGTGCCGCAAGGCCTCTACCGGGTCCTGTGAATCTCATGGGCGGATTGACCACAAATCGGCTATGGAACACCGGCCCCAAAGATGGTGCCTCGCAGTTTGCCCGCATGATTCTTGGGACCCCGGCGATACCCCCTTCCAGGTTTGCGCCGACGACCAAAACCACGTTCACAAGTCCAGTCAACACGATCGGCGAAATCACAGAAAGACACGTTCAGCCTCGGGCCCTTCCTCAACAACATCTCTCCCAACCGGCCGTCGACCGATTCACGCTTTGTGAACTGGTGGCAGCCGACTTGATCGTTCTCGTCATAGTGTGCGGCGCATTATCGCTGTTCTCTCCCGCTTGGGGACTGCCGTGGGCTTATGCCCATTTTTGCGGTCCTGGTAACGCTCTTCGGTTTCGGTGAGGGGATCTACAAACACGCCGGGGATCCATCTCCCGCTGGGATCGTCTCCGCCTTGGCGAGGTCAACCCTGTTCGCGATCGGGCTGGTATTTGTCGCCGCGTGGGACGGAATGCGTCCTCTCGCCGCCTGCAGAATATTTGCCAGCAGCCTGGCCGGTCTCGCGCTGTTGCGGTGGTTGAGGCAGTTGGTGTGGAACCGGCGGCGCCGCGAAACAGAATCGCGCAAGATCCTCATCGTTGGCGGCGGCCCGGTCGCTCGCTCCATCGCTCGGGCGCTGCGCAACGATCCTCTCCAGCGCGCCACCGTCTGCGGCTTCGTGGATGACGACCAGCCTCTTTCCCCTGCGGTATTGGGTCGAATCGCAGACTTGGACTGGCTGGCTCGCGCCGAATTCATCGATGAGGTCATTCTCGCTCTTCCCGGTCAGCCAGCCTTGGCGCGGGAAGCGGCCGAGGCCGCCTTCCGCAACCACCTGGATATTCGCGCCGTGCCCGATCTGCCTCCGGGGCCGTGGCCCGACTTAGGCATCGATCGTATTGGAGAAGTGCCGGTCGTTACCCTGCATCGCGAGCCCTCCCCGAGCGCCGCTTTGTTTCTGAAGCGTTTGCTGGATATCACCGGTGCGGCGTTCGCTCTTGCGTTGGCCAGTCCTCTCATGGCGATTGTGGCCCTGCTCATAAGGCTGGACTCGCCCGGTCCGGTCGTCTACTCCGCGGAACGCACTGGAGCCAAAGGCCGCCGCTTTCGTTGCTACAAGTTTCGCTCCATGGTGACCAATGCCGAACACCTCAAGGAAGACTTGCGCGCCCGCAACCAGAGAGAAGGCCCAATTTTCAAAATTGACGACGACCCAAGAATCACCCGCATCGGCCGTATCATTCGCCGCTACAGCCTCGACGAACTCCCTCAGCTCTGGAACGTATTGTGCGGGGAGATGAGCTTGGTTGGACCGCGGCCTCATCCCATCGACGAAGTCAACCGCTACGAACTTCACCATTTCCGGCGACTTGACGTGAAACCCGGAATCACCGGTCTGTGGCAGATTACGGCGCGCGGCTCTCCGTCGTTCGAACTCAACATGCACCTTGATCTCACCTACATCGAGAACTGGAGTCTGCGTCTGGATCTGCGCATCCTCGCCGGCACAGTCCGCGTGCTGTTCGCGCCGGAAGGGGCCTGACCGTCGCCATGAGCAGCCCCGCCATAACTTGGAACAGTGCCGACAACCCGCTTTGGCGCGCTGCCGCTTTGCTGCTTCGCCCCCTCTATCTGGGGTTGGCCTTTCCCTCCATCCTTTATGTGGCTGCGATGACCGTTTTCTTGTTCCGGCCACCCGATCTTTTTTCCTTTTACGCCGACCGGATCGCGTTCGGCATCCTCGTCTTTTTTGTTGCCTTGCGCATGATGGCGCTCCGCGAAAGGATTCCATTCTTTGCCGGACTCAGCGTGCCCATGCTCGGTCTCATGACGCTCGCCGTATTTCGCGCGCTTCGGGAACCGTTCGACGCGCAAAACTGGAGCATCGTCGCCAGCAAGTTCATCGTTCCCTTCGCGCTGTTTCACATCGCTGTGCTGGTCTTCCGAGGCCCATCGCAACGAAAACATTTTGAAATCTTCGTCGTCTTCGCTCTCGCCTATCTCGTGTTCATTGCCATTGCCTTCCTTACGGACGCCCGCTCCCTCATCTTCCCGCGTTTTATTCTCGACGAAAGCCTTGGGTTCCATCCCGACCGCGCTCGCGGCCCGTTCCTCCAGGCTGTGGCCAACGGCGTTTCCTTGAACATCCTTGGGATTCTTGTCTTTGTTTTTGCGCTCTCGCAAAAGCGCAAGGCCGTCGTCTGCTTACTGTGGCTGACTCTGCCCCTGGCCGTGCTCGCCACCATGACGCGGGCCGTTTGGATCGCGTTCGCCGCCTCCACCATCGTTCTGGAATTTCGTTTTATCAAACGGCGTCTGCTGACGGCGTGCGCTCTGTTGGTGGTTGCGGCGCTCGTTGGATCCCTGGCAATCGGCCTCAGCGGCCATACGCTGAAGACCGCTCTTTTGGACCGCACCGCAGAGCGCGGACCGGTGGAGGCGCGCCTCGCTGTGTACGACGCCGGCTGGGCGATGTTCCGGGAGCGGCCGTTCACCGGTTGGCCCGCCGGTGGCATGTACGCCGAGCTCGCCCGCCGTATGGAGGGCTATCACCTCCGCACTTTTTACGTACACAACACTTACCTCGCCTTACTGGTGGAGTTCGGTGTGCCGGGGCTGGCCCTCTACGGCATTCTTTTTTTCAACCTTTTCCGTCTCGCTTGGCGCGATCCTCCCGGTGAGTCTAGCTCCGTCGCCTCCTTGCGCAAAGTCTGGCCCATCCTGCTCGGCGTTTATTTATTCAACGCCTTCTTCGTTGACATGGCGTACCAGTTCGTCATTGGACTCGTGTTCACCGTCGCCGGGATGCTCTGCGCGTCCGAGGAGTCCGTTGCATGACCACCATCGCCTACATCGCCAACGAGTTTCCCTCGCCCCTCGAACCCTACGTGATGGATGAAATCACGGAACTGCGCCGCCATGGGGCGCAAGTGATCTGCTGCAGCGGCAAGCGCGTCTCGCCCAACAATTTCAGTGTGGCGGAACACGCTTTCTGGAAAGAAACACGCTTTTTTCAGCTGCTCACCGACGCTGAACTCTTACGCGCCGCGCGCCGGCTCGCCTCCGATCGCCACAATCTCTGGCAGTTGTTGCAGCCCTTGCTGTGGGAGCGCGGGATTTCCGCGGGCCGCCGCATTCGCACCCTAGGCCATACGGTGATGGGTGCCGCTCTGGCGGAACAACTGGCGCCGCTCGATGTCGAACACATCCACGCTCACCACGGATACTTCGCTTCATGGATGGCCCTGGCCGCTGCCCGTCTGCTCGGAATCGGCTTCAGCTTTACCCTGCACGGCTCCGATCTGCTGCAGCGCGCGGACCTGCTTGCGGCCAAGCTGCGGGCTTGCCAATTCTGCGTGACCGTCTCCGACTTCAATCGCCAGTACATTCTCCGCAACTACCCTGCCACGCCCTCAGACAAAATTTTCGTGCAACGTCTTGGGGTTGATCGCGTTCTTTCCTGGCCCACACCCGCCCTCGCCGTCGAGGCCGACCACCGACGGTTCTGCCTCCTCTCCGTCGGACGCCTGCATCGAGTAAAGGATTATTGCTTTCTCATCCAGGCCTGCGCCGCGCTTCGCGACCAGGGCCTCGACTTCATCTGTTGGATTGTCGGCGAGGGGCCGGACCGTCCGGCCCTCGAACGTCAGATTGTGTCGTCGGGTCTCGAAGGGCGTGTTTACCTGCTCGGTCACGTGCCTCGCGCCGATCTTCCCGGTTATTACCGCTACGCCGACCTGGTTGTAATGACCAGCAAGAGCGAAGGAATCCCGGTTGTTCTGATGGAAGCCATGGCCCACGAAAAACTTGTGCTCGCTCCTGCCATCACCGGGATCCCCGAACTGGTCGAGCACCAACGCACTGGATTCCTATATCAACCGGGCTCTTTGCCCGATTTCGTCAGCGCCGTTAGCTGGATTCAGTCCAACAAAGATTCCTTGAGTGGAATCCAGCATGCGGCGGCGGCCAGCATCGCCGCTTCCTACAATCGCCAGCGAAACCTCCGCGTTTTTGCGGAGCAATTCCTGGCCCGCATTTCCCAGCCGGAGGCTGACCATGCGCATCCTGTATTGCAACAAATACGATTATCCGTTTAGCGGCACTGAAGCGTACCTCTTCGACCTCATCCACCAGATGGATCGGCGCGGCCAGGAAACCGCGCTGTTCAGCATGGACCACGGCCGTACTCCCGCTTTCGCAGGCCGCAGTTATCTCATTCCGCATATTGACTTCAAGGACCCGAACGCCGGTTTCCTGAAGAAGGTCAAGATGGCGGCGCACGCCCTTTATTCACACTCGGCCCGGCGCGCCATGCGCAGTTGTCTGGACGATTTTTCTCCCGATCTCGCGCACGTCCGCGGAATCTACCACCACTTGTCGCCCTCGATTCTTTGGGAACTCAAGCGTCAGCGCGTCCCCGTGCTCTACCACTTGAACGATTTCAAGATTCTGTGCCCAACCTACAATTTCGTCGCCGATGCCCGCCCCTGCGAACTCTGTAGTCAAGGCGCTTTCCACCACGCCGCCACCAAGGGTTGCTATAGCGGTCCACGTTCCAGCTCGGTCGTTCTGGCCGCCGAAGCCTACCTGCACAAATGGTTGCGAACTTATGAACGCTGCGTGGATATGTTCCTGGCTCCCAGCGAATTCGCGCGCAACAAACTGATTGACAGCGGCTTCCCTGCCGAACGCATCGAAGTCCTGCCCCACTTCCAGACTCTACCCGATGATAAACGCCTCGCCAGCGATGAAGGATACCTGCTCTACTTCGGTCGGCTCTCTCCCGAAAAAGGCGTCTATGAACTCTTGCGCGCCATGGTGCGGCTGCCCCACACTCCTCTCGTCATTGCCGGAGACGGGCCCGAACGTCCCCGGCTCGAGGCGCTGGCGCAAGAATTGAACTTGATCCAAGTCCTCTTCACGGGCATGGTCCATGGCGAGGAACTCCAGAAACTCATCGCCGGTTGCAGCTTCTCCGTATTTCCGTCGCACGCCTACGAGACTTTGGGAAAATCCATTCTGGAATCCTATGCCTGGGGACGGCCCGTCATCGCCTCCGATCTGGGCTCGCGCCGCGAACTCGTCCAACATGGCGTCACCGGCCTTCTTTATGCCGACGGGGACCGCGAACAGCTCGCTCACTCTATCGGATTTCTGTTTGACCGCCCCGATCTGATCGCGAAGATGGGCGCCGCGGCTCGCAGCCGCGTGAAAGAAAACCACGACCCCGAGCAGCATATCGAGAAGCTGCTCGGACTCTATTACCGGCTCACATCCTCCAAGAAAGTTCTGTCCTTCCCCGCCGCACCGGAGCCTCCGCGCCCACGCCGCAGCGTCCGGGTCGCGTTCATCGGAGGCCGCGGGGTAGTCTCCAAATACAGCGGCATCGAATCCTACTATGAGCAGGCCGGTCATGAGCTGGCCCGCCTGGGGCATGAAGTCACCGTATATTGCCGCAGCTATTTCACTCCTCCCATGAACACGCACAACGGCATGCGGGTTCGGCGCTTGCCGACCATCCGCTCCAAGCATTTGGAAACTGTCGTCCATACTCTGTTGAGCACAGCGCACGCCATGACGTCCGACTACGATGTCGTCCACTACCACTGCCTGGGGCCGGCATTGTTTTCTTTTCTTCCGCGGCTGGCCGGGAAGAAGACCGTCGTCACCGTGCAGGGTCTTGACTGGCAGCGCGGCAAGTGGGGACGGATCGCCTCGCGCATACTGCGCTGGGGAGAAGCCGCCGCTGTTTCCTCGCCCGACGCCACCATGGTCGTCTCGCGCACGTTGCAGCAGCACTACCGCCAGCAGTACCAGCGCGATACCATCTACGTCCCCAACGGGGCCGCGCTCGCGCCCCGGCGCCTCCCTCGTAAACTGATCGAGTGGGACCTCCTCGCCGACAACTACGTTCTTTTCTTAGGCAGATTTTCGCCGGAAAAAAACTGCCATCTCCTCATCAACGCTTTCGAAAACCTCCATACAGATATGAAGCTGGTGCTCGCCGGAGGATCGAGTCATTCCGATTCCTACGCCGAGGGCCTGCGCCGCCACGAATCCGACCGGATCCGTTTTCTTCCCTGGGTCTCCGGGAACGATCTCGAAGAGCTTCTTTCCAATGCCGCCCTGTTCGTGCTTCCGTCGGAAATTGAGGGCCTGTCGCTGGCGCTTCTCGATGCCATGGCGGCAGGTGTCTGCGTCCTGACCAGCGATATTCCGGAGAATAATGAAGTGGTCGAGGGCGCCGGCTTCACCTTCCACCGCGGCGACCAGGCGGATCTGGAGCGCATGTTCGACCTGCTCATCCACAATCCCGAACTTCGCCGTCAGTCCGCCGCCCGGGAACGCGAGCGTATCCAGGGCCAGTATCTCTGGCCCGAAATCGCCCGCTCCATCGAAAAAGCCTATTACAGCGTTCTGGGTTGGAGCCCGAGCGAACGAATGCCGCGTGAGCAGAGCACCCGCGTTCTGACGGCCAATCAAGGAGATTAGAGCGGAATCACCGTTGCCGCACACCGCTCGTGTGGGGACGGGGCTCTGCCCCGTCCCAGCCGAGCGCAGTTCGGCTTCTGCCTGTGGCCACACCAACTCTGGCTCCGCTCTAAGTTTCAAACTCTCAAACTCTGTCTTCCTGAACGGAGTGAAGGCCCCCCTACCCGCAGAAAGAATCTGCATCCGGCGCGGCACCGTGCGAATCCATTTGTAGTGGAAGAAGATCGAGCCAAACCGAAACGATTGCCCGTAGAGACGGGGCTTGCCCCGTTTCCTTTGCACAGTGCGGGAGACACGGCAATTCGCGAATCTAGTCCCGGAGGGACGGCCGAGCTCTCACGCACACACCAAAGAGTCTGGCCATCACAAGTCAATTATTTTGCAGTCTGCTAAATTAATCACAACTCTAGGAGAAGCAACATGCTAGCAGTAGGAGAACAGTTCCCCTCATACTCGCTGACGGCCACCGTCAGCACCGACAATAGCGACAAGGCTTTCAAGACCATCACCAACCTTGACTACAGCGGTAAGTGGAAGGTGTATTTTTTCTGGCCCAAGGATTTCACTTTTGTCTGTCCCACCGAAATCGCGGCCTTCGGCAAGCTGAATAAGGAATTCCTCGATCGCGACACGCAGGTCCTCGGCGGCAGCACCGACTCCGAGTTTGTGCACCGCGCCTGGCGCGTTCACCACGAAGACCTGCACAACCTGCCGTTCCCCATGCTGGCCGACATCAAACGCGATCTTTCGGAATCGCTCGGCATTCTCGATCCGAAGGCTGGCGTCGCGCAGCGCGCCACCTTCATCGTCGACCCCGAGGGTGTCATCCGTTTTGTGATGGTGACCGACCTTTCCGTCGGGCGCAATCCGCAGGAAGTTCTGCGCGTGCTCGATGCCTTGCAGACCGACGAACTCTGCCCCTGCAACTGGAAAAAGGGCGAAGCCACACTTACGGTGTAAAAGGTGTAAAAAAAGTTCGGGTAAATCAATCTCCGGCAGGGCGTTCGTATATGGCGTTTTCAGGTTCGCTGTAACTCCCTGCCGGGTTCGGGAAGGGCACGAGTTTACTCGTGCCGTATGCCGTTGAAAATGCGTCCGCGCTTTAGCGCCTGAGGTGAGCTTTTTCCGCAGCCTGTATAGCTAAGGCGCGGAGGGCCTCGCCCCTCCGCCCCGGCAACTCTGAATTCGCAATATGGAGCTTGACACAAGAACAACAGTTGATAGGATTTAGTTAGCAGCCCGGTGCGGTCGCGTCGAATTTGGCATAAGTTCTTTGAAATCTAGACTTTGCGCGACTTAATAAGTCTAACTCCTTGATTCTAAAGGCCAAGCCAACAAAAATTGGCATGTAACTCCTTTGTTATGAATACTTTGTAAGTTAAATCCTTTAGATCCAAAGACCTGGCGGAAATTCCCCCGTAAATCTATGATTTCAATAGATAGGGGGGGGGTACCCCCATCAGTACCAATTAGTAAATATAGTTGAATCGGGGTCAAGCCCCACCAAGGCGACAGAAAAACAGCCCCCCGAATTTTTTTTGGCCTCGACAACTTTCGAAACGCTATAGAAACGTGAGCGACCTATGACTCTCAATGAACTTCTCGACACCGTGCCCGCCTACGCCAAAGATTTGAAGCTGAACTTCTCGACGCTGTTGCAGCAGCAGGAACTGAACGAACAGCAAATCTGGGGCACCGTGGCCGCATCCGCTGTCGCGTCCCGCAACCCGCAAGTCATTCAAGCCGCGCTCGCGGAAGCGGCTTCGCACCTGTCGCCGCAAGCTCTGGAAGCGGCCAAGAGCGCCGCCGCCATCATGGGCATGAACAATATCTATTACCGCTTCCAGCACCTGGCTAAAAATCCGAAGTATGCCACTCTCCCCGCCCGCCTGCGCATGAATATTTTGCGCACTCACGGCATCGATCCCGTAGATTTCGAACTCTGGTGCGCGGCCGTCTCGGCCATCAATGGCTGCGGACTCTGCGTCGATTCTCACGAGCAGGTGCTCCGCAACAAAGGCATGTCGGAGGAATCGATCCTGGCCGCCGTGCGCTTGGCGTCCGTAATTCATGGTCTGGCAACCGTCTTCGACACCGAAGCTGTAGCCCCCAGCCCGGCCGCAGTCGCCTGTAATCTGTGTATCGCCGCTCGCGGATGTCAGCTGGCTTTGCGCAAACAAGATTCGCTCGTCGAGCCAGCAGATTGGCACAGGGCCTTCACACGCGAACGAAAAACAAAATTATTAACTTGTGATTTTGCTTTTGTATTTTCTCCGTGGCTCCGCGCCTCCGGGGTGAAAGCGCCCGTCAGTTCAGCCGGAACTCGACCGCAATCGTGGTCTCAACCTCAACCGCCGTGCCGCTGGATAGGTAGGGCTCAAACTTCCAAGCCCGCACGGCCTCGATCGCCGACTGCGCCAGCAGATCGGGCCCAGACAGAGGCCGCAAGCTTTTCACGCTGCCATCCGGCGCGATCACCGCATCCAGCACCACCAACCCTTCCATCCCCGCCGTTCGCGCCGCCTCCGGATACACCGGATCCACCTTCGTCACAATCCGCTTCGCCATGGTTGCAGGAGAAACTTTCTCCGCGGAGACGGTTTCAGGAGCGACCCCGAACTCCGCCCCCGCAACCGGCGTCTGCCCTTCCAGTTCGTCCCATGCCCTCTGCCACTGCCACCATCCGAGACCGGCCAGCGCCAGCATGCCAGCAAGCAGCGCGTAAAATCCGCGCCGCACGATGCGAATTCTGCGCTGCGGCTTCGCGTCCCGTCTGGCAACCGCTGCGGGCGCTTCCGTCTCCGCAGCTTCAACTTTTTTTTCTTGATTGAAGTCCCTGTAATTCGCCGGCTGCGGTGCGGAGCGGAAAACCCAATACCGGATCGCCTCCCGCTGCTCCGCCGACAGCCCCACAAACTCAAGCCCGCAATGGAATCGCGACTGATACCGGACCAGCGCCCGCGCCCGAATGGGGATGTCAACATTGGGAAGCCGCAGTTCGACCGCGACCTGTTGGCCCGCAGCCAGATTCTCCGGCCACAACCACGCCCACGCCAGCTTCGCTGAGGTCGGTGCAGCGCCCAGGCAAATTTTCTGGGACCCCGGACCGCAATGCGATCAAGTCCAAGGGTACGTTGAACGGGCGCCGGAGAAAAACGCGCTGCGACATTTCTCCAATACCGGGGATGGTACTGCACTCATCCGACTGCCTCCGCAGAATCGAAAATCATGGTCATGCGGCTGGAATCAACCGACTGTATTCGACAACGCAAACGACGCTTGCGAGGGCCGTTGCTTCGAGTATATCGAAACGTTGCAGGGGAAACGCTGAAAGTTTTCCTCAGCCCCGAACTTCATTCTTCGATGGCTTCCCCTACTCCATGTCCCGCCAGTTTGGCCCCACTCCGATTTCCACCACCAGCGGGACCGCGAGCGCATGCGCGTTCTCCATGTGCTCTCGCACCAGCGGCTTCATTGCGGTCCACTTCGTTCTCCGGCACTTCGAACACCAGTTCATCGTGCACCTGCAAAGTCATCCGCGACTTCAACCCGCGCTTGCGAATTTCCTCGTCGATCCGGATCATCGCCAGCTTGATCAGGTCGGCGGCCGTTCCCTGCAGCGGAGTGTTCACCGCCGTGCGCTCCGCAAACCCGCGCTGGGTGGCGTTCTTGCTGTTGATGTCGGGGATCGGCCGAATGCGCCCAAACAACGTCTTCACTTTCTGATCGCGCCGCGTCTGCTCGATCGTTGCGTCAATGAATGCCCGTACTCCCGCGTATTTTTCAAAATACGCATCGATAAATTTCCTCGCTTCGCCCGGCTCAATGCCCAACTGCTGCGACAGCCCAAACGCCGACAAACCGTAAACGATCCCGAAGTTCACCACCTTCGCTGCCCGCCGGTGCTCCGGAGTAACCATCAGTGGAGGCACGCCAAATACCTGCGACGCGGTCAGCGTGTGGATGTCGTCCCCGCGCCGGAACGCTTCCACCAGCAGCTTGTCTTTCGAAAAGTGCGCCAGCAGCCGCAGTTCGATCTGTGAATAATCCGCGGCCAGCAGCACGTGTCCCGGCTCGGCGATAAAGGCCGCGCGAATCTCCCGCCCAAGTTCGGTGCGAATCGGAATATTCTGTAAGTTAGGGTTTGCCGACGACAGCCTCCCCGTCGCTGTTCCCGTTTGCCCAAAAGTCGTATGCACGCGCCCACTCTGGACGCGTATCAGCGCCGGCAATGCATCCACATAAGTGGATTTCAACTTAGTAAGTTGCCGGTACTCCAGCACCAGCCGTGGGACTTCGTGGTCCGCCGCCAGCCCTTCCAATACATCCACCGCCGTCGAAATCTTTTTTCCTTTCCCGTATTTCGACGGCATGGGCAGGGCCAGCTTGTTGAACAGCACATCGCCCAGTTGCTTTGGCGAATTGATGTTGAACTCCATGCCGCACCGCTCATAAATGTCGCGCGCCTTGGCTGCGGCCTCGCGCTGCAACTTCACCGACATCCGCCCGAGCGCCCCGAGATCGATCTTCACTCCCGCGTCTTCCATGCGCGTCAGCACGGGCACCAGCGGCGCATCGATCTCCTCGTACACCGAAGACAGTCCCTGTTCGTCAACTTCTTTGCGGAGCGCGCTCCCCAGCCTGCCCGTTACATCCGCCGCTTCCGCCAGGTTGCCGCTCAACTTCAAATTGAATCTCCGCAGCGCAACCTCCGGCAACGAATGCGACGAGTAAGTCGGATCGAGCAGATAGGAATAAAGCATCGAATCATGCTTCACTCCGGCCAGAGCAATTCCTTGCTCTGAAAAATAATGCAGCCCTAACTTGAAATCGTGGATCGTCTTCGGAGCCGCCGCATCTTCGAGCAAGCTCTTCACTCGATCGGCGAGCGCCCGGTCTTCGAGCTCAACCATCGCCCCAGATCCCGGCGCATTCGAAACGGCAATGAACTTTATGCCGACGGCATTCTGCGTCTCCGCATCCTCCGGTTGCAAAGCCAGAAACCCCGGCTGTGCGGGCTTAGGCTCGTCTTCTTCCACGGCGCTTTCAGTGTCACTGCTCTTTGTGTGCTCCGTCGGAATTGCCAGCGCAAGTGCCGCTCCCTTGCCCAAGTCTCGCAAATACTCCTCGAATTCAGCCTTCGACGTGATCTCCCGGTAGTCGCCCGTTTTCACTTCAACCACGGGAAGCAGTTCTTTCAACAAGGAAGTAAATTCGAGCTCGGCAAACAGCGCGCGCAGAGCGTCAACGTCCGGCTCGCCCACTTTCATCGCCGCAACATCCAACTCGACCGCCACGTCGCAATCGATCGTCACCAGCTGTTTGCTGTGCAGGATGTTGTCGCGATTATTCTGCAGCGATTCCCGATACGTCTTCTTCTCCACTTCCGCCGCTCGTTCCAGCGCCTGTTCCACGCTGCCAAATCGCTGAATCAGTTCCACCGACCCTTTGTCGCCAATTCCCGGGGCCCCCGGAATGTTGTCCACTGCGTCGCCGCGCAGCGCCATCACATCCACCACTTTCGACGGAGGCACTCCGAGAAGTTCCTCCACCTTCGCCGCATCGCAAATCAGATTGTCCTTCGGAGGATTCAGCACTTGCACCTTATCGTTTACCAACTGCAGCATGTCCTTGTCGCTCGACACCACAAACACGGGATACGATTCCGCCGCCGCTTTTCGCGCCAGCGTCCCGATCACATCGTCGGCTTCGTAGCCTTCAAGCTGCAAGATCGGGATGCGATATCCCTCCAGCGCCCGCCGAATATACGGGACCTGCTGCGCCAGATCCGCAGGCATCTCGGCGCGGTTCGCCTTGTAGCCGTCATATTCCGCTTCTTGGAAGGTCTGGGTCTTGATGTCGAACTTGCGGATGGTCGTGATCGCTTCCGCCTGCTGGCTGCGGATGGTCGGCGCGGCCACATCGAACACCGCCCCCAAATACTCGGGCGAAAAATCGTCGCGCAGCTTGCGCAGCATGTTGACGAAAACAAACGTCGCCGCCGTCGGCACGCCAGTCTTGGTGGACATCGGCCGCTGCCGCGCCATGGCATGATAGGCGCGAAAAATAAACGACATCGTATCAATCAGGAAAATCCGCCCCTTGTCGTCATCATGACGATGAGCGGAAGCGGACAAAGGTAGAGGCCCGGCACTCCCTGGCGGCGATTTCTTTTTAGCAGTCAACCGCCCAAGTTTAACAGTTGCGGCGCAAGCGCGGATCGTGGAGTATTGTTCGTGTAGGCGGGTGGGTCGTAACCCGTGTTGTTTGTTTCACATAAAGAATTTGTATGTATATTTTAATACGTATACATTAACCAGTACAAAGTGTTCCACGTGGAACACTTCTCCGTTTTGCAAGGCGCTCCACTCTTGCCATTCAACCTTCATTCAACGGCCGCTAGCCCAGCTTCGCATCCATCGTGATCTTCGCGTTCAGCACCTTCGATACCGGGCATCCCGCTTTGGCATTTTGCGCTGCTGTATTGAAGGCTTCCGCGCTCGCGCCTGGGACCTTCGCGACCACATCCAGATGCACGGCCGTGATGGTCCAGCCTCCGTCGATGTTCTCC
The DNA here is from genome assembly GCA_963827765.1 of uncultured Acidobacteriaceae bacterium. GTDB lineage: Bacteria > Acidobacteriota > Terriglobia > Terriglobales > Acidobacteriaceae > Acidiflorens. The sequence goes on along the minus strand of CAWHBX010000002.1, from coordinate 732,268 downwards.
ATGGTAAGCATGGCGGACGTGCTGATGCTTTCCGGCACAAGCTTCGCGCCTCCCAGTTGCGCCGACAGCGCCATCGAAAAACACGCCGCATGGGCCGCCGCGATCAACTCTTCCGGATTCGTCCCTGGAGTACCTTCAAACCGCGTCGTAAACGAATAGGGCGTGTTCGCCAGCACGCCGCTGCTGGACGAAACCGTCCCTTTCCCGTCTTTAAGACCGCCCTTCCACACTGCGCTCGCTTTGCGTTGCATGACCACTCTCCCGAGGTGAGAATTGCTGCGAAGTTTTAATCCATTGTAGAAGTCCGAAACGAAAACCGCGCGCCACTCCCCTGGCGCGCGAAGAGACGGCATGGATGCTCCGGTTACTTCTCGCCTTGCAACTGTTGCGCGAGGTAATTGGCGATGCCCATTTCCTTGATGGAATGCAGCTGGGCCTCCAAATAGTCCGCGTGCCGCTCTTCGTCCGCGATCATGTGCACGAACAAAGCCTTGGAGCCTTCGTCCTTGGCCTCGACGCAAATTTTCACGGCCTGGTTGTATTGGACGACCGCCTCCTGCTCGTCTTTGAGGTTGATCTCGATTTGCTCCTGCACCTTGCTGCCGAGCTGGGGCTTCAATCCAACCTCGACCTTGGGGATGCTGTCGAGAAAAATAATGCGTTCAATCAGTGCTTCCGCGTGCCGCATCTCTTCGATGGCGCGCACCTTGGTAAGTTCGCCGAGCCGCTTGTAGCCCCAGCCCTGGCACATCTCGGACTGCGTCATGTATTGCGCGATGGCCGTCAACTCCGAGCATAGGGCCAGGTTCAACTGCTCGATCACCTTTGCATTGCCCTTCATAAGTGTTGTCCTCCGTCGTTAACGATATTGCATTTTGGAAAAAAACGAAACCGCGACAAGTATCACAGAGACGCGGCGGGGCTGGCCGCGCTGGTTCGGGAAGCCACGCGTGCGTCCGGCCAGGGAGGCAGGAGTTTCACCAGCGCCCACAGAATGACGAAGGGCAGAATGGTCAGCGCGACGGCAACGAGCAGTCCTTCGCGCGTAATCAAGCCCATCTTGTAGGTCGTATATCCGAGGAAGCTTTTGGAAAACAACTGGCCCCCGATCACGACGTTCCAGCGCATGGCAAAGATTCCGATCAGGGTCAGGCATCCGGCGAGCGCGTAAATGCGTTTGCGGGCCACTTCGCCGAGCCTCACCACCTGGGTCAAGGCGAGAAGAAGAATGGGAGTGACCGTGCCCAGCAATATCTGGACCACGATGTGCGACATATAGAGCTTGGTGTGGACCATGAAATCGAGGCTGCGGAAGCTTTCATCGGACTCGTAGATGCGGTGGATCAGGTCGAGCATCTCGAGACTGAAATCGATGATGAAGGTGTAGAACAAATAGCTGGCGACTGTATCCACGCAGGACATATCGATCTTCTCTCGGCGAGACCACGTCATCAGCATGTAGAGGAGCATTACGAGGGCGATGCCCGACACCATGGCCGAAAAAAGAAACACCACAGGCATGAGCGGCGTTGACCACCACGGGTTCGCTTTGATTGAGCCGAAGATGAAGCCGACATATCCGTGCAGCAGAAACGCGGAAGGAATGCCGACCAGCGTGATCACCCAGCCGACGCGTTCATCAACTTTGAGTGCGCGCTCGCTGATGTTGCTTGAGCCCAGAGTCATCGCTTGATAGAGCAGACGCTTCCAGCCGGTGGTGGATTGCGATAGCACTACGATGTCGCGGCGGTAGTCGAGCCAAATCTCGAAGACCAGGACAGCCATCAGATACCAGAGGTAGACAAATCCGAACATGGCCATGGCGGAGGTGCGGTGCGGCGTCAGGTACATTTCGTAGGAGCGTTCCGGATGGCCCAGATGCAGTTGCAGCGGCAGGGGCGCGACCAGCAGGAAGGCAAGGGCCGTTAACAATGCCAGCCGGTAGGTGGGCTTGACCGCCTGCACCTGGAAAACACGCTCCAGCGAAGCCAGAATAAATGCGCCGGCCACCAGCCCCGTGAGAAACGGATACAACACGATGAGGACGCTCCACTGGAGCTCCACTTCGTTTGGATACATGAAGCCTTCAACGCCGGACATCATGGTCACCAGTCTCCTTATCGAACAGTACCTTATGGCAACTGCACAGAGCGTTATCGCACGGAACCATCCAAACCGTTGTAAAAGACCTTGGCATGCGTCGCCATGTGGGGTTTCAATACCTGAACGCTGTGGGCCTTCAGGAATTCATGAATTGGATCGTTGGGGTCCTTCAAGTCCGCCAACTGGCGCGCGCCGGTCGGGCAGGATTCGCAACACGCGGTGGTCAGGCCTTTCGTGATCCGGTGATAGCAGAGAGTACATTTCTCAGCGGTTTTCGTTTTCGGGTGGATGAAGCGGCAACCGTAAGGGCAGGCCTGCACGCAGTAACGGCAGCCGAGGCAGTATTTCTTGTCCACCAGCACGACGCCATCGGGGCTTATGAACGTCGCGCCCACCGGGCAAACCTGGGTGCAGGGTGAATCCGCGCAATGGTTGCAGAGCTTGGGAACGAAAAAGTTTTTTCCTCCCTCGACTTTCGCCGGAGGAAATCCCATCTTGCCGCCGTCGGGCGAGTCCACTTGGGGATTTTCAATGTCGTAGTCGGTCACGTGGTAGCGCTCAACCCAGGTGCGGAAGTATCCGTCGGGCACGTCGTTCTCGGCCTGGCACGCACGCACACAGTTCCCGCAGCCGATACACTTGGGCAGGTCGATCAACATGCCCCACCAGTGCCCGGACATTTTGTAATTGGGGGAGGCTTCGGGAGTCCCGGCCAGGACGTGTTTCCAGGCGACGGCCGCCGCCGGCAACAAGAGCAGCATGTGGCGCCGGGTGATGGTCATTTCGTTGCCTCCGGGTTTTTCCGCGGACTTCCCTACGGAAGTTTCTCCGGACGAACCTTCGCCGGTGATGGCCGGGCTGTGCGGCTGGTGGCAGGTATCGCAGGGCAGCCCAGTGGAGTGATCGGCGGAAGCGACTTGCGGGAATGTTTTCGGCTTGGCGAGGTTCGCCTCATGACAGCGGACGCAGAGCACGGCCGTGTCGAGTTTGGCGGGCTCGACCGAAGCTGGGTCGTTGGAATGTTTGGCCAGCGGTCCGTGGCACGCCTCGCAATTGACGTGAACATGTCTGCCGCTCTGCTTTTTTCCGAGGACGTCCGCATGGCAATCTTCGCAAGCCTGATGGCCGGCGTAGTTGACCGGACGAGCGGCGGTCTCGGCGATGGCGTCGCCGCGGTAGTGTCCGTACTGCCCGAAGCTCTTCGGCACGAGAAACGCGCGCAATCCCACAAACGACAGGACGCCCACGAGGAAAACAGCAGCCAGCCGAAAGAGGTGCCCAGCATCTTTGAAGGCCTTCATAAAGTGTGCTGCCCTCTCAAATACAGCAGCGTGCAACCAGAACGCTGTGCCCCAGGTCACAGGCAAGTGTGTTCATGGATACAGGCAGAAGCGAAACACAGACCAGCCGGGCGGAAGACGCCCGGCGCTCCAGCGATTTTGTTTAGCGATATTGTCGAGGGAAATCGTGGATAATATCTTTTTCAGGAATGCAACTACACATTTGGATGGGAGTTCTGCATGAGATGGGTCCTGATTGTGCTTGCCGTGGCCGGTATCGCCGCTTCCGCACTCGCGTTGCGCGAGCATTACCGCACCGATACTTCGCCTTGCAGCATCAATGAGCGCTGGGACTGCGGCATCGTGAACCACAGTCCGTACGCCATGTTCCACGGGATTCCCGTGGCTGTGATTGGCATCGCCGGATATCTGCTGCTGGGCGCGCTTGCTTTCAGGAAAGCTTACCCGTGGATGTTGCCGTTGGTGACGGGAGCCTTCGCCTTTGCGGTCCACCTGGCGGATATCGAATCCATGGTGCTGGGCGTCTGGTGCGTCTACTGCGTCATTTCGCTGGGTGTGATTACTCTGATGACCGTGTTGGCGATCGGCAAAGTGATTGTGGATTCGATGCAGCGGGCGCGATAGGCATTTGACTACTATGGGAAAAACTCGATTTCTGGTTTTGTTTGCCGGAATTGCACTGTTGTTTGCGGCGCTTTCCCTTATTGTTAGACATTACATGCACACGCCTGCGTTGATCTTTATGGGCTGTGCGCTTACAATAATTTCCCTTTATTCAATTTTGCGCGCGCTCTTGGGACCACTTGCCAGTCACAGATCACTCCGGTTGGGCAGGATTTTGGTTGCGCTCCCTGCAGGGATTTTTGGGATTGGGACTTTACTTGCAGCGTGGTCTGTGACCTTGGCTTATGCCCCTTGGGTGATTTTGGCGGCGTTTCTGGTGCTATTTGGCGTAACAAGACCCTATGTCAAAAGGCTTCCGCGCTGACACCGGCGATATCACGGCGAACTACGTCATTCCTCCGCTTCCAGTTTCCACGATATCTGCCGAAGTATTCCCAGCCACATCACCGTGTCATTGGCGTTCAGATTCATGCGCCGGACCATGCGCCGTAACTTTTCTTCCGTTCCGGCCGCAGTCCGTGGATGCACGTATCCGCTGGCGCCTAGAACGCTAAACAGAAGCTGGGTCATCCGTTCCACCTCGCCCGACGCGGCGGAAGTTTTTTCTTTTTTAGCGGCCGCGGTTTTTCCGAGTGTAGTCTTTGCCAGTATCTTCTTTCGTCCGCGCACCAGTTCGTAGAGGCAAACGGCCACGGCCTGTCCCAGATTCATCGAACCGTGTTCTTCTCGCGTCGGGATCCGCATCGCCCAATGGCAGAAGCTCAGTTCGTGGTTTGAGAGCCCGTAGCGTTCCGAGCCGAACAGCAAGGCCACGGGTCCCGACTTCAGTTGACGCTTGATCGTGCGCCCGCTTTCATCCAGAGGCTGCAAGCGATGCAGCAACTCTCGGCGCCCGGCGACGGTCGTCCCCACAACCAGCCGGCAATCCGCGACCGCTTCGGCCACCGTGTCGTACTGTTCTGCCTTGGCGAGCAATTCCGAGGCGCCCACCGCCGAACGCGCCTCGCGAAACGCCACCTCGTAGGGATTCACCACGCGCAGATGCTGGACGCCAAAATTACTCATGGCCCGCGCCGCCGCTCCAATGTTCAGCGGATTCCGCACGGCCACGAGCACCACGCGGAGATTTTCGAGATCGTCAGGCATAATTAAAATCGGATTTCAAAAATCAGATTCGAAAAATCAGTGTCAGGAGCCCGGATTCCAAAACGATAATTCCCAAAACGGTTATTTTACGGCGCGCTGGCCCCACTCACCCACTTCCGCCCGACAGTTTCTGCGACTCCTGCGACTTCCACACTTGCGAAGCATCCAATCAACAGTGCTAGGATAGAACTTCCCCCCAAAGGAGACCACACGGTCCATCCTGCGGGGACTGGCAGCTAACCGAGAATTCTGGAGGATGAATGGCAAGCAATGGCATCGTCGAAGTCACCGACGCCAATTTCGATTCCGATGTATTGAAGTCCGATAAGCCCGTGCTGATCGATTTCTGGGCCGCGTGGTGTGGCCCCTGCCGCGCGATCGCTCCGATCGTCGAAGAACTGGCTGGCGAATATCAGGGCAAAGTCAAGATCGCGAAAATGGACGTTGACCGCAACGCCGCCACGCCCATGCGCTACAAAGTCACCGGCATTCCCACGCTGCTCGTCTTCAAGAACGGACAGGTGGTGGAACAACTGGTCGGCTACCGCTCGAAAGACGATATTCAGAAGGCGCTGGACCGGCACCTGGGCTAAGTTGCCAGTTGCCAGCTACCAGTTTCCATCTCAGACAGAAAAGCTCGGGTTAAATTCCGGGCTTTTACTCGCGAAGAAATCTGAGTGTGTGGATTTTCGCTGGCAACTGCTTTTCAGTACTTGCGCAGCACGCCGATCACGCGGCCCTGGACCTCGACCGACGCGGCGGGAACAACGATTGGCTTCATGGCGGCGTTCGAAGGCTGTAAACGGATGTTCTCTCCCTCGCGAAAGAAGCGCTTCAGCGTGGCATCGGTGGATTCGATCAACGCCACTACGATGTCGCCGTTGTGCGCCGTCTTCGTTTTCTCGACCAGAACGTAGTCACCGTCGAGGATGGCTTCGTCCTGCATGGATTCGCCGCGCACTTCGAGCACAAACACTTCTTTTGAGCGCACAAAATCCGCCAGCGAAATGGTCTCGTTATTTTCGACCGCCTCAATCGGACGCCCCGCCGCGATCCTGCCCACTAGCGGCAGCACCACCGCCGTGTTCACGGCCATGGACTGCTTCAACTTTCCCTTGGGCGGGAGCAGATCGATCGAACGGCTGCGGTTATAGTCCCGCGTCAGCAGTCCTTTTTTTTCGAGGTTAGTAACATGCTTGTGGACCGTGGCCAAAGAACTCAGGCCCATACCTTCCTTGATTTCCTCAAACGAAGGGGAGTAACCCTTCTCCGCCACAAAGCGCGAAATAAAGTCATAGAGCTCGCGTTGACGCCGAGTGATCGCCATGCGCGGAGCATAGGCGAATGCAAGGCGAATGTCAATATCCACGGAGGAGCGGGCGTATGACCATCAACGCTCTAGCAGGTAACGAAAAAAACACTATCCGCGGCGCAGTTTGACCTCAACGGACAAACAGGCTGCGGAAAAACTCGTTGAATGCGCAAAAGCTTACCCCAGGCGCTAAAGCGCGGACTCATTTTCAACGATCTGGCGGCACGACTGAAGTCGTGCCCTTCCCAGAACCTGAGTGAATCAGAGTTTTTCCGCAGCCGGTAAAGCCGCGTTTGATTTTGCGAAACTTACGGTTCGGATGACGGGAATCCACTCTGACTTCAGTATCAGAACCGGGCTTTGGACTTTCGCGGAATTTTTCATTACTTTCGTAATTCTCAGTCGAGCACTTGAAGGCGGTATCCTAGTTTCGATTCTCCCCCTGTTCCTCATTTTCATATTCAGGGTGTAGCGCGGGATGTCACCGCGAGGCGACCGTAATGACGATGATGTTTGGCCGTTTCGAAATTCAGAGTCAGCTTTCCAAGTCGGACACCGCCATGATTTATAAGGCGATGGACACGGAAACCAACCAGGTGGTGGCGCTCAAGACGCAGAGTCTGGAGCCGCTGGGCGAGCGCGCGGAAGCGTTTGTGGAGGCGCTGATCGCCGAAGGCGAGAGCACGCGCGATCTGGTTGGGCAGAACATTGTCCTGCTCTACGGCGCAGGCGAGATCGACGGGCAGTTTTGCGCGGCGATGGAGTACATCCAAGGCAACAGCATTGCCACGATGGTGGCGCGCAAAGAAGGTTTCTCCATCTGGGACCTGCTCGACATTACACGGCAGGTTTGCGCCGGTTTGGAATGCGCGGCCGCAAAGGGCGTGGCCCACTGTTCGCTGGAGCCCGCCAAAGTCATGGTGCAGTGGGACGGGATGGTCAAGATCCTCGGCTACGGCATCTCGAACATGAGCCTCATCGAAGCGGAATCGGGAAAAGGATTGGGCCATCTCATGCCCTACTGTTCTCCCGAACAGATTCGCGGAGAAGCCATCGACCTGCGGTCGAACCTTTTTACCCTGGGCACGATCCTCTACGAGATGGTGGTTGGCCGCAAGGCTTTCGATGCCGAGGACCCAGTTGCGCTGGTCAACCAGATTGAGAATGAGATGCCCCCCAACCCATCTTCGGAGAATGCCAAGGTCCATCCGGCGGTGAGCGCGCTGATCATGAAGTCCCTGGCGAAAGATCCCGCGGAGCGTTATCAGAGTGCGCGCGAACTTTTAGATGATCTGGAACTGTGCAAGGAAAGCGGCAAGAAAGCCGTTACGGAAACCAAAAAGACGACCCCGTTGCCGAATGTTGCTGCGGTGAGTTCCGCGGCGCGCGCGGCGGCGGCCAGCAAGTTTGTCTCATCGGCGTCAAGCGCGGCCAAGCCCGCGCCTTCTCCGCGACCAGTGTCGCCCAAGCCTGTTTCGCATGTTTCTTCTCGCATTGATGCGCCGAAATTTTCGCAGGCCGCTCCGCCAGCAACTGAAACCAGGGCTGCGGCGGCTGTGGCGGGCGCTGCGACCGGGGGCAGCGCCACGCCGTCATCCCATGCGGACTCGGATTCGAACGTTGCTGCGAACTCGGCTGCGAACTCTGGTCCTAACTGGGGTTTGAACTCTGGCGCGAAATTCATTGGCGATTTGGAAGTAAGCGCTGCGGAATCCCAAGCTACGCCCGGCCCCGTTTTGTCGGCGGCGGTGTTGGAGCAGGAATCCGAGCGGCGTTCGCCGCGCTTGGCCGTCGATCCCGTAATGTCCGAGCAACCGGCGGCCTCATCCGGCATAAGCTTTTCCGACCTTGCGGAAATGCCTCCTCTCAAGGAACCCGTTTTCGCGCCGCCCCTACCCGAGCCGGTTGAACCGTCGCACCCGGTGGCGCAGATCTCTCCTCGAAAAAAAGAAGAGAAGCCCAAGATCCAGCCGCGGGAAGTCGCGGAAAAGGCGCTCCAGGAAATCGCGTCCCTGCCGCCGCGGCTGATGCTGTTTTCAATGCTGGGTGCGGTTGGACTGATCCTCGTGATTGCGATCGCGCTCTATGTTCACGTTCGCTCGGAAGACGATGGTTCGACCGCTGCTCCGCAGCCGACGAAGGACGCAAGCGCAAGCTCAACCCAGCCGGTGAGTCAGACGCCGGTGGCGCCGCGAACCGAGGAACCGGCTCCACCCGTTGCGCCCATTACGGAAGCGCAGCCGAGCCTGACGGTGCGCCAAGTCGAAAAGCGCAGTTCGAAGATCGCTCGTCGGGCACCCGCTCCAGCCCCGGCTCCGGTCGTGGTTCCGGGCCAGGCTCTGATCGACTCCACGCCGCAGGGCGCGCAGTTTCAGGTGGATGGAAAAAGCGATCCGTCGTGGGTGACTCCGTTTACAGTGGCGAACCTAAGTCCGGGTAAGCACATCATCTCTGTCGGCAAGTCCGGATATTCATCCGAAATACGGTCGGTCGAAGTTGCTGCCGGCAGCAGTTCGTCCCTGTCGGTTCATTTGGCGCCAGTCAACGCGCTGGTGGTAGTGAACAGTACGCCGCCCGGAGCTGAAGTCATCATCGACGGCCGTCCCACAGGACGATTGACCCCGGTGCAGTTCGCGGTGGAAAAAGGAAGCCACACGGTCCTGTTGCGCAAGCAGGGATACCTTGACGAGACGGTCACTGCCGATCTCGGTCCCGCTCAGAATTTCCAGTATTCGCCTGTGCTCAGGGCGTTGGGCAATGCTGAAGACATACGGACCGTCGGCAAGTTGAACAAGTTGTTTGGACGCGGCGGAGACAGCACGGCGGGCATGGGTTCGATCAGCGTTCAAACCAAGCCGAAAGGCGCGCAGGTCGCCATCAACCAGCGGGTCCTCGATAAGACGTCGCCCGTCAACCTGGTGCTGGGGCCGGGAAACTACCTCGTGGATGTCACGCTGACCGGTTTCAAGCCGGTACATAAAGTGGTCAGCGTGGACAAAGGCGGCAAGGTCGCAATCGACGAAATTCTGGAGCGGCGATAGGAGGCGATCCGGCGCGCCGCTGGTTACACTTCCGGTCTGACGCTGACCTTTCCTCCGGCTTTTCTCGCAAAAAACTCAAGCGCAAAGCGCTGCATAACCGAACAAGCGAAACTTTACCGGGAATAGTCGGGCAGTTCGCTCGTGCAGGGACAGCCGCCCTCGGCTGTCCAGCCGAGCGCAAGCTCGGCAGTCTCCGGCGGACATAGTAATTCTAAATTCGCTATAGATCTGTAATCCAAATCGCAGTCCGCGACGCCGAGTTCATACAGCTTTGGAGCGGGCCCACCGTTGCTGTATCCTGCTGGCGTAGGGACAGTCGCCCTCTTCAAGTCCGGCGTTGGCTTGACGGGGTGGAACAGCTCGGCAGTTGTCTTTGGATACAGCAATTCTGGATTCGCTATAAACTAAAGACTCAGGCAAGAGGGAGTAACCTTGTGTCGTCGCAGTCTACGCCCCGCAAGTTGAGTCCCGATTTGTTGCAGGCCCTGCAAGGGATCAGCTCGATCCAGCGATTCCCCAAGGGCGCAACGCTGTTTCAGCAAGGTTCCGCGGTGACGGGTGTTCACTTAGTGGAAAGCGGCGAAGTTCGCGTTCTGCTTACGGCCGGTCAGAGCCAGCAGCAGCTTCTGGAGATCATCGGACCTGGAACCATGCTCGGGCTGAGCGAGAGCATGAGTGGGGGAAAGTATCGGATCACCGCGGAAGCGGGCAACGAAACCACGGTGGCTTTCATTCCGCGCGAGCGATTTCTGGAATTTCTGCGTGAACACGGCGGTTTCTGCATGCAGGTGGTGCGGCTTTTGAGTGAAGACCTGCACGCGCTTTACCATAAATTCCGCAGCATCAGCGCCCATCCGGGGCGTCCGCGGCATCGTCCTTTGGACGAGCAGTTGAATTAAATCAGGTGTCAGGTGTCTGACACCTGACACCTGCCTTCTGCGACCTGTCTTCTCTAGTTTGGTTTGAACTGGATCGTGATCCGCGTCTGGGTTTCGACTGGCTGGCCATCGAGGTAGTATGGCTTGTATCTCCACTGGCGTACGGCATCGAGCGCGGCTTGCGCAAGCACGGGATCTCCACTGAGCACTTTCGGATTGACGACCATGCCCTCTTTGGTGATGGTGGCTTCGATCAGCACTGCGCCATGGGCGTGGGCCGCGAGCGTGGTTGGATAACTTGGTTTTACCTCTTTGATCAGAAGCCCCCGGGACATACCTTGGGAAATCTTCACTATTGCCAGCGAGGGTTTGGGGACCGATGCGGGCATCAGGCCGTTCAAGTTGTGATCGTTTGCGGATGCAACCGCGAGCGGGCTGGGCAGCGAAGGGGTGGAGTCCTCGCTTTGGCCATGCGTTTTGGCTCCTGTGGCGTCCGACTTCACGACTATGGGTGCGGAATAGAGTTTCTTCGTTCCCGGCCCAGAGTTCGCGGCGGTCCGAATCGCCGGAGGGTTGTCAGCGCTGGCCGAGGTTTTGTCGAGCGGCGCCCCTGCTGCCGTATTGGAAGCTATGGTTTGAATCGTGGAACTCGCCGTGCCCGGCGTGCTCGTCGAAGGTGACTCCGCTAGGTTGGACGTGGGCGCCAGAGCGGGAGCGGACTGCCCTGAGTTCAGGGGCGCGCTTACGGCCGGCGAAACTGGGGTTGTGCTGGACTTGTGAAGCCTTCCAAGACCAAGATAGCCGATCGCGGCCAGAGCCAGGACAACCGCCGCTGCGATCAGGATTCTCTTGGCGACCGATCCGTCGTCATCTTCCTTTCGCAAAACGGCAAAGGACGGGGCATCGGTGACCCTGACCGGACTTGGAGTGGAAGCAGATTCGGAAGCGGTGTCGTGCGACGTAGCCGCAAACGATGGATGGGCGGGCTCCGCTTCAACCGGCTTGTGCTCTTTTGCGGGCGGAGCCGCGACGTCTTTTGCCGGAGCCGTTGCCGCGCCCGCTCCCAGGGCCGATGTGAGAGTGGGACTGGCACTTTGGGCTGGTGCGGACGTGGCCGGGATTCTTGCCGCTTCATGCTGGGCTGCGCCGGTTCCGATTCTATGCGGGAAAGCGGGCAGTCGCGTCCCCATGGCCGGCTTAGATGCGATCGGGGCTTGGGTTTGCGCTACGGGCGCTACCACAACCGCCGGTTTCTCCTCAACCTTTGCCGACGCGCTCATTGCAGGAACTGCCGCAGGAACTGCCGCAGGAATCGCCGACGGCGGCGGAACTTTGAATTCAGAAAACTCGGGACGGCTGGGCGGCGGAGCCATCGCTGCCGCTCCGCCACTTGCCGGTGCGGATGAACTGACGGTGGATACAGGGGATGTTTTCGCGGGCGCCACGGGAACTGCCGCGCTGGCAGTACTGGCGCCGGCAGCATCGGAGCTCTTCCGCAGAAGTCCGCGCGCAACCCGTAGCGTTCCCTTCGCCTGCTCGACGTTGATCGGCTTGGTGAGCAGAAGGTTGGCGCCGATGCGGTAGGCTTTGGCCACGCCCGCTTGTCCTTCGACCAAAGCGATGGCCAGCGAACTCCGATTGGAGCTGGAGTTTCTTGCGCTCTTGAAGACCAGGGAAGCGTTCTGTTCGTTCTCGCAGTCCACAACGATGGCGTCGTAACGCTGTGCCATTAACTTCTTGACTGCGGCAAAAGGTTCGCTTACCGGCTCCACGGCGAAGTCCAGCTCGCTGAACACCTGGCCTGCGACACGAGCGACTTTTTCATCGGAGCAGAAGAGCAAAGCTTGGTAACCCATGATGACGCCATCCTAAGTAATGTAATGGGTACCAGCAAGTTACGGGGGTAATTAAAGCTGTCGAGTTCGCAGCCAAACTCGCGGACCGTTGTTGTTTTAAGCGTAGCTTTCGTCTGCAGTCAAGGCCGCTGAAAGTCGACGATTACCACGGTTTGAAAAGGCAGAACCTTTCCGTCGCGGACGTAGGGCCGATACCGCCACTGCTTCACGGCTTGGATGGCGGCGCTGGCCAGGGCGGCGTTTCCTTCGATCAGCCGCAGGCCCTCCACCTTGCCGTTTTCATCCACGACCGCCCTGAGGACAACTGTTCCTTCCGCTTCCCCCAAGCGTGCTTCGACGGGATATGTCGGCGGAACACTGTAGGCCAAGCGCTTTTGCGCACCCTGGGAGGAGAGAATGATCGCGCCGTTCTCTCCGGGCAATGGGGTATCGGACGAGGCCGCGTCGGCTGGCGTCGCTGCGGGAACGGTGGCGGAATCTGGAACCGCCGAGGGTGTCTCGTTCGGGCTGGCGGGCGGTTGCGGCACAGGCGCCGAGATGGGTGTCGGAGCTATCTGGGCCGAAGGCTTCGCGGAACTTGGCGCCGGAGCTGGCGGCATGCTCTGCGGTTGGACAGCCATTCCGGCGAAGACCAACACACGATCAATCTGCGGTTGGACGATGGCTCGAAACCCGGGCTCATACATCCAAGCGGCATAGAAGCCACCGCCGGCGAGCACAAGCATTAGCAGTGCGACTAGCGGACTGCGTTTTTTACGCTGGCCGTGCCGATACGCCGAAAAGACTGGGGCAACAGTTTCGTCTGCCGGTCGATCCGGTGGTGTTTTGTCCAGTGTCGAACTTTTCAGTTGCGATTCTTCCAGTTCCATGCTCTCCAGTTCCGCAAGCGCCAGATCGGCGGAAGGTTTCACTGGGTGCGCGGGTTTCGAAGGTGAGGAAGCGGCTTGATCCAAGGAAGGTTCCGAAGGCGATTCCGGCAAATCCAGCAATGCCGCTGCGGAAAAAGACGCGGACGGTGGATCCAACTTCTGCGTGGTGGGAGTGGCGGCGATTTCACCAACCGCGGAATGCATCTTTGTCGTGACGTTCGTCGTGACGCCTGGCGCGGAACTTGTCGCGCTTGCAGCAGCCGCTGGAACAGCGGCTGAAACCGTGCTGGAAAGGGGCCGAGCAAAGCTAGGCGTTTGCGAGGAAACTGCCGCGGCAGCCGCTATCGGCGCCCGTTCTTCGGGCACGACCGGGCTGGGCATGACCGCGCTCGCGGTCTTTGTCATTGTCATTGCCGGAACACTCTCGGCGGCCGGGATTTCTTTGCGCACGCGGCCGACTGCGGTGCGGATCGTGCTCCGCGCCTGGTCTTTCGCGACCGGCTTGGTCAGAATCAGCTCCGCGCCCAGGCGAAAAGCGGTTGGCAACCCGGCACGACCATCCACAATGGCGATCGGAACCGGGTAGTGACCGTTCTTTCCGCGGCGGCAAACGTCAAAGATCAGCTTGGCCGCGGGCAGATTTTCGCAGTCCACCAGCACCAGGTCGAAGCTGTTCGAATTGAGCTTTTGGGCCGCGGATAATCCATCCAGAGGACGTTCGCAGGTCACTGACATCTCTTCCAAAACGCCAGTAATTGCACTCACCGCCTGGTCGTCCGGCGACAACAGCAGAGCACGAGGCATAGCTCTCTCATGCTAGTAACCGCCGGTGAAAGCCGCAAGTTACGGGGGTAAGCAGGGTACTCCTTATAGTGCTAAGGAATCCGCTGGTTTTTTCCGACCGCCGACTCAGGCTCAGGATAGACAATCGAACCCCGAAAGGCCGACTTGTCGGCGGGCGCAAAATCGGGGAAGGGCAGATTGCGCTGCTCCCGCCATTGCTGGACCTGCCGCTCGGCCGCGCTGGACTTTTCTTGGTCAAGTCCGGAATCGCGCGAGAAATATACGATCTGCGATGGGAGGGCGAAACCGCTGCCCGATTTCTCCACGATTTCCATGATGCGCAGCAACAGGTCTTCGCGGATGGCCGCGAATTCCACCCCATCGCGCGTGAGTACGTAGCTGAAAATCTCCAGGCGCAAAGCGCTGTTGTCGAAATTGGCGAAGCGGATGTAGGCGCTGTTGCTTTCGACCTTCGGGTGTTCGTATAACATGCGGCGGATTTCCGCCAGCAGATAGCGGAGTTGGTCCGCCGAGGTCTCGCACCGGATCGCGAGCGTGGGATTAAAAAGAATTTTGTCGCGGCGGGTGAAGTTTTCGATGTTCATGGTGGCCAGCGCGCCATTGGGAATGGAAAGCTCGGTGCGCGCGTCGGTGCGAATGCGGGTGGAGCGCAGGCTGATGTCTTCCACCGTTCCAACGCGATCGCCGAAGCGGCAGTAGTCGCCGACGTGGATGACTTCGTCGGCCAGGACGGAAACTCCGCCAAATAGATTTTCCAGTGTCTTCTGCGCGGCGAATGCGATGGCAATGCCGCCGATGCCGAGTCCGGCGAGCACGGTGGTCAGGTTGAAGCCCGCGATGCCAAGCGTGGCCAGGATGGCGACGATCACCACCAGCGCTCCGAGCAGCCGCTCGCCCAGCACCATCAGCGTTCCGGTGCCGATGCGGCCCACGCTGACGGCATGAGCACGCAGGCGCTGCATCGTGAAACTTGTGGCGCGCAGCAGAAACCAGAAGAAGCCGATGCTGATGAGGACCCAGATGGTCCGGAAGTAATAAAGACGCGGCAGCAACGGCAGGCCAAAATAGGCGGCAATCGCGCGGTGTGCCAGCGCGCTGAATGAGACCAGCAGCGGCTTCGACATGCGGCTGTAAGCGTGCAGATTGGGACGATGTCCGATCTTGAGCCAAAGCCGCCGCGGAATCGCCAACAGCAGGACCACCGCCCAGCCCATCGCGACTGCCACGGGAATCGCGGCGAAAAGCGCCAGCCATTGCCAGAGCGGCATCCCGAAAAATACATTTCGCACCAGGTCTTGCGGCAGTTTGCTTTCCACCTGGTGGGCCTCAAAGTTGTCGTACAGATCGGGGACTTTGCCGAGCGTCTCGGAAGAGAAGAGCCAGATTTTTCCGGAATTCGGGTCCGCAACTCGGACGAGGACCACGGGAACATCCTCATCGCCATAAGAAAAAATTCCGATGGTTTGCCGATCGAGGACACCGTAATCCGGATTGCCTTCGGGATTCGTGCTGAGCCGTGGGTGGTTGCCTACGAGGGCGCGGTCCATCAGCACTTTCAGCTTTTCGGCCAGTTCCGGGCCCTGCGACTGGCGGTGCGCGGCGCTCATTTGCAGATAGTCGGCGGCGGCTTGGTAATTTCCGGACTGCGCGGCTTGCAGGAATCCAAGCACCGTTCCCGACGGCGTCCCACGTCCCAGTTCATCGGCGGCTGCGGAAGTTGCGCCCTGGGCCTGCGCCCCACCCTGCAGCAGGTTGGTAACCGACTGGCCCATCAGGCCAGACAGAGAAATGAAAACCAAAAAGACCGACAACGCCAATTTATTCATCGAGGTTCCAGTAAGAGCTGCGGGCTGCGGGCTTCGAGCTGCGACCTTCGAGTAAACCGGTTTGCTCGCAGCTCGAAGCTCGCGGCCTACTTGCGCCACTACTTTTTCGGACGATAAATATCGGTGGCCTGTCCGTAAAAAATTTCCGCCGACTCCATCAACGTTTCCGACAGCGTTGGGTGCGGATGGATCGTCATGCCCACATCCGCCGCCAGCGCGCACATCTCGATGGCCAGCACGCCTTCGGCAATCAGCTCGCCCGCGCCCGCGCCCACGATGCCGACGCCAAGCACGCGCTCTGTCTTCGGATCGATCAGCAGCTTGGTCAGACCTTCGGGCCGGTCGAGCGTGATGGCCCGTCCCGAAGCGGCCCACGGAAACTTGGCAACGGTAATTTCGCGTCCTTGTTCTTTGGCCTGCGTTTCCGTCAATCCCGCCCACGCGATTTCAGGATCGGTGAACACGACCGCTGGAATCGCGTTCGGCTCGAACGCAACCTTGTGTCCGGCGATGGCTTCGACAGCACAGCGGCCCTCGTGCATCGCCTTGTGCGCCAGCATCGGCTCGCCGGCAACGTCGCCTATCGCGTAGATCGTCGGGTCGGCGGTCTGCCGCTGCTCATTGATCTCGATGAATCCCTTCTGATTGACTTTGACTTTCGTCTTATCGAGGCCGGGGATCTCGGAATTCGGCCGGCGCCCCACCGACATCAGCACCCGGTCGAACACCTGCTCTTTTTCTTTTACGTTGGGGCCGTCAAGCGTCACGCGAATGCCCGTCTTCTCGTCCTTGAGCGACTTGACCGTGGTATTGAGCAAGATCGCGGAGAAAAGTTTTTCCAGGCGCTTGTGCAGAGGCAGCACCAAATCGCGATCGGCGCCGGGCAGCAAGCCGGGCATCATTTCAACGCAAGTCACTTTGCTGCCGAGCGTGGCGTAGACCGATCCCAGTTCCACGCCGATGTAGCCGCCGCCGATGACAAGCAGCGTTTTTGGAATGTCGGGCAGATCGAGAGCGCCGGTCGAATCCATGAGGCGCGGGCTGTCGATCTTGAGGCTGGGCACAACCGTCGGACGCGATCCCGTCGCGATGATGATACGGTCGAAGGTCAAATTCTCTTCGCCGCCCGCCGCGGTCTTCGTGACCTTCAGCGTAGTTGCATTCACGAAGGCGGCTTTGCCCTGCACGAATTGCACCGACCGCTGTTTGCATAACTGCCCCAGTCCGCCGGTCAGTTTCTTGACGACGCTCTCTTTCCATCCCCGGAGCTTGTCGAGGTCAACCTTGGGCTCGCCGAATTCGACGCCCCAGTTTTTTGCCTGCTCGGCTTCTTCCAACAGTTTGGCCACATGCAGCAGCGCCTTGGATGGAATGCAGCCACGATGCAGGCAGACGCCGCCGGGGTTCGCCTCCGGATCGATCAGCGTAACTTTCATGCCCAAGTCGGCGGCCAGAAATGCAGCGGCATAACCGCCCGGCCCACCACCGATTACAGCGATGCTTAGATTGGATATGTTTGCCATTGGTCCTCTAAATTTGAATCCGCGTTAGACGGAAAAGTTTGTGCCATGAAAACAAGTTCAAGGTGGATAAAGGAGAGAAGCGACGCCAGCATTTCACCTGCACTAGCAGACGGTCGGCACAAATCGTCAAAAGACCTAATACAAGCGATCCGCAATTCGCGGAAGCTCGTAGTCGCCTGCCGATCAAATCGCCACTTTACAAGTTCGTCCTTGATTGCGTGGCAGTGGAAGGCGAGCGAGAAGAACCAATCAATTCCGGACCGAATCGTATCCGCTACATATTCGGCTTCATGCCTGGGAGGCTTCTCTCCGAAATCCAACAGGAACTTGTGGAAGTCACAACTGACGCGAATTGAAATATGCAAAAGTTCTCGTTCCTTCGGCGATTCGAACAGTTCCTCGGTAGTGGCAATTATTCGTTCTTCGATTTCCTTGGTTTTCGCCTTTACATATTCAACATTTTCCAGAATCTTTTCGTGGTCGACTTCTTTCTTTATAAACGCATTTATACTCGCCTGCACCCTCTTGCGTATTTCCTCGTGATCGACTTCTTTCATATGAGATCCGCACCGTGTCATGTCTGAGGAAAAATATCGGTGTCTCTCTTTGCTATCCCTGCACCGAAAGCAAGAACGGCTGCTCAAATGCTTCCGCGATCCAGCGCAGAAAGCGCGCGGCGTCCGCTCCATCGATCAACCGGTGATCGTACGAGAGTGAGAGCGGCAGAATCAAGCGCGGCTCGAATTTGTCGTTTACCCATACCGGCTCCATCCGCGAACGCGACAGTCCGAGGATCGCGACTTCGGGATGATTCACAATCGGAGAAAACCCTGTGCCGCCGATCCCTCCGAGATTGGTGATAGTGAAAGTCCCGCCTTCCATCTCCTCGGGCGTGAGCTTGCGGTCGCGCGCTTTTTTCGAGAGCTGCGTCATCTCCGCCGCCAGCTCGACGATATTTTTTTTGTCCACATCGCGAATCACCGGCACCAGCAACCCGCGGTCCGTGTCCACCGCAACGCCGATGTTGACGTACTGCTTGTAAACGATCTCTTCCTTCGCCATGTCGATCGAGGCGTTGAATTGGGGAAAACTTTCAGGGCCCCCGCGCATACTTTCAGCGCAATCGCCGTCACCGTCATCTTGCCGCCGGCTTCTTGCGCGCGCGGTGCGAAGCGGGCGCGCAAGTGTTCGAGTTCGGTGATGTCGGCGCGGTCCTGCTGGGTGACATGCGGAATCGTGTTCCACGCCTCACGAAGATGCTCGGCGGTTTTGCGCCTGATCCCGCGCATCGAAACGCGCTCCGTCTTGCCCCACTTTGCGAAGTCGGGAAGTTCGGGCTCAACGAAGCTTGCGCGTGGAGTTTGCGCCGCCGCGGCCGCTTGTATCAGTGCATTCTTGGCGCACTGTTTCACGTCGTCTTCGCTGATGCGCCCGCCCGGACCGCTGCCGAGCACGCTGTGAATGTCCACTCCAATTTCTCGCGCCAAACGCCGCACATGTGGGGCCGCCGGTGCGGGATCTTTGCTAGTGCCGGCCACCTTGCCTAACTGCACGGGCATGGTGAATACCGGCGTCGCGGCTTGCGGCTGGTCCGGTGGCAGCGCCTGTTCTTCCGTCTTGCCCTCGGCGCGCATGGCGAGTTGGAATGCGAGTTGCGCCGCCTGCTGTCCGGAGATGTGTTCCACCGGCTCGTGCTTGCGCGCTGGTCCCACCGGGGCGGACGCACCGCCATCCAATGTAAAGATGACTTCTCCAACCTTGACCCGCTGACCTTCTTTGACTTTGATCTCGCGCACCACGCCGCTGACCGAGGAAGGCACTTCGACCACGGCTTTGTCGGTCTCGAGTTCCATGACGGGTTGGCCCGCGGCAACGCTATCGCCGGGCTTGATCATCAAGCGGACCAGGTCGCCGCTCTCGATATTCTCGCCCAGTTCGGGCAGCTTAAATTCCGTTGCCATTCGTTCCTTATCCCTCGCGCTCGTCTGAATTACCAAATTAGCTGGTGGCTGGATTGCGTTTTTTCGGATCGATGCCAAGATCGCGGATTGCCTTCTCCAACATTTTCACGCTGACGCCTTCCTTCTCGCCCGCCAGCGCATGCAGCGTGGCGAGCACGATGTGCTTGGCGTCCACCTCGAAAAAATCTCGCAGGGATTCACGATTCTCGCTGCGCCCGAAACCATCCGTGCCGAGCGCTACCAGCTTGCCCGGAATCCACTGCGCGATGCTTTCCGGCAGAACTTTCATGTAATCGGATGCCGCGATGAACGGACCGGACACACCCTTCAGTGTCTGGGTGACGTATGGCACCTTGGCTTTCTCGGTGGGATGCAGCATGTTCCAGCGCGCGCAGTCGTTCGCCTCGCGATAGAGTTCCTTGTAACTGGTCACACTCCACACATCCGCCGCAACGCCGTAATCTTTTTCCAGAATCGCCTGCGCCTTGAGCACCTCAAACATAATTGTTCCGCTGCCCAGCAATTGCGCGCGCAGTTTCGCATCCTTCTTCTTAGACGCCCGGTAGCGATACAGGCCTTTGAGAACGCCCTCGCGGACGACCGGCTCACGGGGCATCTCCGGCATCGGCAGCGGTTCGTTGGTGACCGTTAAATAATAAAAGATGGATTCGCCATCGACATACATGCGCTTGATGCCATCCTGAATGATGATAGCGATCTCATACGCGAAGGCCGGATCGTAAGCCAGCAGGTTCGGCACCGAAAGCGCTAGCACATGACTGTGCCCATCCTGATGCTGCAAGCCTTCACCAGCCAGCGTCGTTCTTCCCGCCGTGCCTCCGACGAGGAAGCCGCGGCAGCGCATGTCGGCCGCCGCCCAGATCAAATCGCCGATGCGCTGCAAGCCGAACATCGAGTAATAAATAAAAAATGGGATCGTGTTGATGCCGTGATTGGCATACGCGGTTCCGGCGGCGATGAAGGAGCACATCGATCCCGCCTCGGTGATCCCCTCTTCCAAAATCTGCCCGTTCTTCGCCTCCTTGTAATACAGGAGCATGTCCATATCGACCGGCTCATAGAGCTGGCCCACGCTCGAATAGATTCCGACCTGACGAAAAAGCGCCTCCATGCCGAACGTGCGAGCTTCGTCGGGGACCACGGGCACTACGAAGCGGCCCACTTCAGGGTCGCGCAAGAGCTTCGCGAGTATGCGAACGAAGACCATGGTCGTCGAAACTTCGCGGCCCTCGGTACCCTTGTGGAATTCTTCGAAGAGCGAATCGGATACCGGCTTCAGCGGCGTCGCGCGCACTTTCCGCACCGGCATGTAGCCGCCCAGTTGCTTGCGGCGTTCCTGCATGTATTTGATTTCCGCGCTGTCGTCGGCGGGGCGATAGAAGGGCGCATTGTGCAGTTCGCCGTCCGCCACCGGAATGCCGAAACGCGAGCGGAAGATTTGCAGCTCATCGTCGTTCAGCTTTTTTTGTTGGTGCGTAATGTTCTTGCCTTCGCCCGCTTCGCCCAGCCCATAGCCCTTGATGGTTTTGGCAAGAATGATGGTCGGAGATCCCGTGTGATCGACCGCCGACTTATACGCGGCGTGGACTTTGATCGGGTCGTGACCGCCGAGCCGCATGCGGGCGAGTTGCTCGTCCGAAAGATGCTCGACCATCTTCAGCAGCCGGGGATCGGTGCCGAAAAAATTTTGCCGGAAATATGCGCCGCTCTCGACGAAATATTTTTGATACTGCCCGTCGGTGATCTCGCCCATGCGCCGGACGAGCAGTCCATCGCGATCGGACTGAATGATTGGGTCCCAATCGCCGCCCCAGATGACCTTGATGACATTCCATCCCGCGCCGCGGAAAATCGCTTCCAGTTCCTGGATGATCTTGCCGTTTCCCCGCACCGGCCCGTCGAGGCGCTGCAGGTTGCAGTTGACCACGAAAATCAGATTGTCGAGCCGTTCGCGCGAAGCCAGCGTAATCGAGCCCAGCGACTCGGGTTCGTCCATTTCGCCATCGCCCATGAACGCCCAGACCTTGCCGCCGGTCGAGGTTTTCAATCCGCGATTTTCCAGATACTTGATGAAGCGCGCGTGATAGATCGCCTGGATCGGGCCGAGTCCCATGGATACCGTCGGAAATTCCCAGAACTCGGGCATCAGCCAGGGATGCGGATACGACGAGAGTCCGCCGCCCGGTTTCAACTCCCGCCGGAAGTTCTCCAACTTTTCTTTGGGAATGCGGCCTTCGAGGTAAGCGCGGGCGTAAATTCCCGGCGCGGCGTGTCCCTGAAAATAGACAACATCGCGGTCGCCGGATTCTGTGGAGGCGTGAAAAAAATGATTGAACGCCACTTCATAGAGCGTGGCCGCCGACGCAAACGTGGAAATGTGCCCGCCGATGCCTTCCTGAATTTTATTGGCGCGGACGACCATGGCCATCGCGTTCCAGCGCACCAGGCTCTTGATGCGGCGCTCCATTTCCTGACTGCCGGGAAAGGGCGGCTGCTGCCGCGAAGGGATCGTATTCTGATAGGGAGTCGTCGCCGAAAACGGCAGGTTGATGCCAGCCTCGCGCCGCGCATGCAGCGCCAGTTGTTGCAACAGCCGGCCCACCCGCTCCGGTCCGCCATGCGACAGTACATAGTCGAGCGAGTCCAGCCACTCCCGCGTTTCCACCACTTCGATTCCGTTGGTCTTCGTTAGTTGCGTCTCAGCCACTCTGCCCCCACAGGAAAAAATGCGCTGTTCCATCATATTCAATTGGGAGGAATTTTGCTGGGCGGAGGAAGCCTTCGCTGGTCGCTAGTCGTTAGCTAAAGTTCCCACGAGCGACTAACGACTGCTCTATTCTAGCGTGACCGCTTTTACCAGGTTGCGCGGACGATCCACGTCGAGGCCGCGCTTGGCGGCGACATAATAAGCAAACAACTGTAACGGAACGATCTCCAGAATCGGCGACAGCAGTTCCGGCACCGCGGGAATAAAGATGGTATGGTCCGCCAGCTTCGGAATGGTGGCGTCTCCTTCCGTCGCCAGCGCAATCACCGTCGCGCCTTGCTTCTTGAAACCTTCCATATTGCCGACGTTTTGTTCGTAGCGCGCGACGGAGCCCGCATCGTTGCGGTCGCAGGTCGCGATCATGACCAACGGCAAGCGGAAATCGATCATCGCGTTCGGTCCGTGTTTGGCTTCTCCGGTGGGATAGCCTTCGGCGTGAATGTAGGAAACTTCTTTCAGCTTGAGCGCTCCATCCATCGCTATGGGATAGTGGATGGCGCGGCCCAGGAACATGAAATCGTCCAGGCGATAGTAAAGCTCAGCCAACTCCTCCACTCCATCGACCGCCGACAGAATCGCTTCCGTCTTTTCTGACAGTGCGAGAAGTTCGCCGATGTAATGCTGGGCCAGCGCCTTCGAAACCTTCTCCTTGATTTCGCCGAGATACAGCGAGAACAGAAACAAACACGCCATCTGCGCGGTAAATGCCTTGGTCGAGGCGATGCTGATCTCCGGCCCGGCGTGGGTGTAGATGAAACCGTCGGCTTCGAGCGCAATCGTCGAGCCTTCAACATTCGAAATGGCGATGGTGCGCGACCCCTTCTCCTGGGCTTCGCGCTGCGATGCCGTGGTGTCGGCGGTCTCTCCCGACTGCGTAATAAAAATGCTGAGTTCGCCCCGCCCAATCATCGGATTGCGATATTCGAACTCGCTCGCGTAGTCCACATCCACCGGCACATGGGCCAGTTCCTGCATCATGTACTGGCCCGTCATCCCCGCATGACGGCTGGTCCCAGAAGCCACGATGTTGATCCGCCGCAGCGCGCGCAGTTCCTCGCGCGAAATGCGGATTTCGTCGAGCTGGACCCGTCCCTCGGCCAGCGAAACGCGAGGCGCAATCGTGCGCCGCAAGGCATCGGGCTGCTCAAAAATTTCTCGAATCAGATGGTGCGGGAATTTGCGGGATTCAGTCATTACTCTTAATCCTTTTGACCGGCGTATTTTCTTCAACAGCAGTTCCCAGTTCAACACAAGAATCCAGAGGAACGGCCTGAACATAAACCTCAAATTACCGATTGCTGGTTCCTCTTAGAAATGAGAACTAGCACCGCGAGCATTCCGCGCCGCCGATAAAGGTCCGCAACACTTCGCTTTCCGTGTTCAGCACTATGAAGTCTGCGTCGGCTCCCGCCGCCAGCACACCTTTATTAGCGATCCGCGCCACCCGCGCCGGATTTCGGCTGGCGGCCGCTATAGCTTGCGGCAAATCCCATTCCGCGAAACGCGCCAGATTGCGCACCGCGCGATCCATGGTCAAGACGCTTCCGGCCAGACTGCCATTCGCCATGCACTTGCCGTCTTGAACCTCCACTTCGAACGACCCGAGGCGATAGCGACCATCCGGCCTGCCGGTTGCGGACGTGGCATCGGTGATGAGCACGGTTTGCTCGGGGCCTTTGGCGCTCGAAACCAGCTTCACGATGGCCGGATCGAGATGAACGCCGTCGGCGATGATGTCCGCGCTCACTCGGCGGTCCGTAAGCACCGCGCCCAAAATGCCGGGACTGCGATGATCTAACGTATTATGACTCAGCGGACGCATGGCATTGAACGTATGTGTCGCATGGTGCGCGCCCGCCGCGATTCCGCGTTCGGCCGCCTCAAAATCGGCGTCGGAATGTCCCATGCTCACGCAAACGCCGCGCCGCGCGGCTTCGGCAATGACTTCGGGCGCGCCCTCTAGTTCGGGAGCAATCGTCATCATGCGAATACGGCCGCGCGCCGCTTGCCAGAACCGCTCGAACATGGCCAGCGTCGGAGCCAGCAAATTTTCCGGCGGATGCACCCCGCGCCGCGCAGGATTGATGAAAGGTCCCTCAAGATGGATGCCCAGCGGGGCGGCCCGTCGCTTGCCGTTCCCATTCTTTCGTTCCCGCTCGATCTCGCGCTTTTCGATCGCGTCCACCAGCCGTTCCAGTGCGCGCAAGGTCGCATCCATTGGAGCGGTAACGGTGGTTGGGAAATAACTCGTGACCCCATGCCGCGCCAGCAGTTGTTCAATCGCCGGCAGCGCCTCGGCGCTATCGTCCATAACGTCATACCCGGCGCTGCCGTGAATGTGAAGATCAACGTAGCCGGGCGCGATCAGGCCATCGCCGAAGTCAGCCGTAGTAACCCCGGCGGAAACTGGCCGCTCGTTCCCAGCGGAAATTTCGCGGACGCAGCCCTGCTCTACGAGCAAGAGTGGATGCTCGACGGCGCCCGTCGGAGTCCACAGCCTTGCAGCAGTAAAAGCCAGCATAGAAAAGTCTTCGGGAATCTCCGATTAAGTTTTTTCCAGACAGCTTTGGGTAGGGCACGGCTTCAGCCGTGCCGTTAAAGCAAGCCATACATGTGGATTTAACCGCCGAGGTCCGCTCTCTCCAACCATTCCAACTCGCCAATGCACACTGAATCGTACCTTCCTTGGCGCAGAAAAAAAGAAGCTCGAAATCCAAATTGTAGCAGACCCACTGCAAAAACTTTGCCGCCCGCGCTAATCGCCAGATTATCGCCTGACCGTGGAATGCTATACTGTCAGAGTTCGAGTCGCCGCGTAGTTCCCGTGGTGGCCGTCATCAATTGTTAGTCTCAGTTGTCAGTCGGGGAGTGGCTCAGCCTGGTAGAGCACCTGGTTCGGGACCAGGGGGTCGGAGGTTCAAATCCTCTCTCCCCGACCAATCTTTTTCAAGCACATAAACTGCACTTCTGGTTTTCCGTCTACATCGCTGTAGGCGGAATTGAGGGCGGTCAAAGTTGGACTGCGCCCCTAAAATGAGACAGCGAGAAATTCGACACTTCTCAGTAAATGGAGAGCGTCGATGGAAAAGCAAAAACGTTACTCATTGGAATTCCGGGAGCGGGCGGTGCGGCGAATGAAGTTGGGCGACAACGTCAGCCAACTGGCCCGCGAACTGGGAGTGGATCGAACCTGTCTCTATGTTTGGAAAAGAAAACTGGATCGGCGTCCCTATAGTCGTGTGGCGAGGCCAGAGCGGGACTGGCGGGACAACCGGATCGAAGAGCTTGAGGCCAAGATTGCTCGGCTGGAGGGAATCATCGGAGGCCAGTGGTTGGAGTTGGATTTTTTCGAGAGTGCCTTGCGAAGGATCGAGGAGAAAGCTCGGAAGAGCGGCGGCGATGGCGAGAAAGCATCTATGCCGAGATCCGAAGCCGGATGCAAGCGCAAGGCGGAATAAGCATCCAACGTATGTGTGAGCTGGCAGGCGTAAGCCGAGCCAGCTTTTATCGCAACTGGGAAGAACGAGAACCGACCGCGGCGGCAATGGAGTTGCGGGATAGGGTGCAGCGGCTTGCCCTCGCCCACCGCCATTACGGCTACCGACGAATCACCGTGCTCCTGCAACGGGAAGGGCTTGGCGTGGGGGCGAAGAAGGTGCGTGGGCTGATGCGGCAGGACAACCTGTTGGCCGTCCGGCAGAGAAAATTTGTGGTGACCACGAATTCCGAGCACACCTTCCAGGTGTATCCAAACCTGGCCCAGTATCTGCAGGTGACCGATATCAACCAACTCTGGGTGGCCGACATCACCTATGTGCGGCTGGAGCTGGAGTTCGTGTATCTGGCAGTGGTGCTGGACGCATACTCTCGGCGAGTGATCGGGTGGGCGCTGGATCGAACCATGGAAACGGACTTGACGTTGGAAGCGCTGGAGAAAGCGATCGCCAGCCGACAGCCGCGACCGGGGCTGGTGCATCATTCTGATCGGGGATCGCAATACGCCAGCTTGGAGTATGTGGAGCGGCTGGAAAGATGCGGGGCCGTGCTGAGCATGAGTCGTCCGGGCCGTCCGTGGGAAAACGGCAAATGCGAAAGCTTCATCAAGACGCTATCAGCACAGCGCAACGATCTTGAACAATGGGCAGATATTAGTGGCGGGTGGTGTCAATTGCCCGACATCAGGCTCATGCACTTACTTGGCTAGCGCAGAACTGTACAATCCGGCCACCAGCGCATTTACCTACACCACCGGGCCAATGGCGACAGCGCGCTCCGCTCCGGCTGTGCTATTGAACAGCGGCAAAGTATTAGTTGCGGGCGGCTACACCTGCGACAGTTCAGGAAACTGCTCATCCTTGAGCAGCGCCGAGATTTACGATCCGATAGCTGGCACCTTCAGCAGCGCAGGGACGATGACCGTGGCCCGAAGCGGCCACACGATGACTGTTCTCGCCAATGGAACCGTGCTCATTGCTGGCGGGAAAACCTGCACATCGGCCACATCGTGCAGCGCTTTGTCGAGTGCGGAAATCTATAATCCGACCGCAGGAACCTTTACGGCTACTTCGAACAGCATGAGCGCTGTGCGGTTCGGCGCAAGTGCGGTCCTGCTCAATTCAGGTTCGGTTCTGATTGCCGGAGGTTTTGACGGGATAAACTTACCGGCAGCGGCGGAAATCTACAGTTCATCGAACAGCGGCTTCACCGGGCCGGGCCCAAGCCTTAATGTTCCTCGTTATCACGCCACCGCCACTCTTCTGAATAACGGCCAAGTGCTGGTGGCTGGCGGCTCGACTTGCGCCTCGCCGGGATGCCCGACGAACGCCGCGGAGATCTATGACCCGGTCGCGAACACTTTTACCATCGTCGCTGGCGGTATGAATATTCCGCGATTCCATCACACTGCCACGTTGCTTACCAATGGCGATGTCGTCGTCGCGGGCGGCTACAGTTCATGCGGTTCCTCTTGCACTGGGGAGGCCAGCACCGAATACTTCGATCCCGTTGCGGACACATTCACCTCGGCTCAACCTGTTGCGACCGCCCTCGCAGGCCATACTGGAACACTGGTTCCGAACGGCAACGTCTTATTGATCGGCGGCATCAATGCTGGCGTAACTTTGGCTGCCGATCAATGGTATCAACCCACCAGTCTTACTCCGCCCAATCTCGTATCCGTCGCAGTTACACCCGCCAGCTCGTTTCTTATGCCGGGACAATCCCAGCAATTTACCGCCACCGGCACATTCAACGACGGCAGTACCCAAACC
The DNA here is from genome assembly GCA_963827765.1 of uncultured Acidobacteriaceae bacterium. Lineage (GTDB taxonomy): Bacteria > Acidobacteriota > Terriglobia > Terriglobales > Acidobacteriaceae > Acidiflorens. The sequence goes on along the minus strand of CAWHBX010000002.1, from coordinate 704,966 downwards.
CTCCAATCTGTCATCTGGAACTCGTCCAATCCTTCGGCTGCTGTCATTAGCAATTCCCCCGGAAGCGCTGGCATTGTGAATGCCCAAGCCACCGGCGCAACCACGTTGACGGCGACTGCCGGAGACATAGGCGGCTCCGCCTCGCTCAACGTGGCAACGCTGGTGTCTCTAGCAATTACTCCCGCCAATCCTTCCATCGCCGTAGGTTCGGGCCAGCAACTTACTGCCACCGGCACATTCTCCGATGGCAGCCAGCAGAACTTGACCGCCTCAGTGACATGGAGTTCGTCCAATATTTCCACCGTTTGGGTCGGCACCACCACTACGGGACTTACAGGCTTTGCCATGGGAGCCGCAGTCGGCACCTCAACCGTAACCGCGACCCTGGGGAGCACTCAGGCAACCACTCTAGTCACCGTGCAAGTTGCCGCCGCGTCCAATCCTCCCACTATAGTTACCGTCTCGCCCACGACCGGCGCGGCAGGGACGCAAGTTACAATCTCCGGCTCGGGCTTCGGCACACCGCAAGGCAGCGGTACCGTGTGGCTGGGCAGCACCTACGGCGCAGTCGTCAGTTGGACTGACGCGCAGATCGTTGCCAACGTCGCCGCTATCTCGCAATCGGGCACCGTTCAAGTGCAGCAAGGCGGATTGTTGTCCAATGCTGTGCCGTTCAACGTAAACACCGCGACAATTTCAAATATCTCGCCGTCCAGCGGAGTACCCGGAACCCCAGTGACCATCTCCGGCTCTGGTTTCGGCTCGGAGCAAGGCACAGGCCAAGTCTGGCTCGGCACGGCCAATGGCGTGGTGCAAACTTGGAGCGACAGCCAAGTCGTCGCCGAGGTTGCATTGGGATCAATGTCAGGCAACGCTCAGATTCTCCAGAACGGCGTCATGAGCAACGCTGTTCCCTTTGCCGTCAACTCGCTGCACATCGCCAGTGTGACCCCAACTTCTGGCGCGCCAGGAACCTCCGTCACCATCACCGGCACCGGTTTCGGAACCAGCCAAGGCAACGGTCAAGTTTGGCTCGGCAGCACAGAGGGTCAAGTAACAAACTGGAGCGACCAGCAAGTCGTTGCCACCGTCGCGGCCAACGCGGTCAGCGGCGTCGCCAAGATCCAGCAAAACGGCGTTTGGAGCAATGCCGTCACTTTCACCGTCCCAACCTCAGGCCCCAATGCCCTCACACTCGTACCCAACATGCTCAACTTGGTGGTGGGCGAAACGCACTCCATTCAAGCTCTGAATGCAAGCAGCCAGCCAGTCACCGGATTGACTTGGACCTCAAGCGACCCGATTATCGTCAGCCTCTCGACTGACGATCCTCCGATCCTCACCGCCGTCGCTGCCGGGAAAGCAACCATCACCGCAGGCAGCGCCTCCGCCGATGTCACCGTGCTGTACGCGACGCCACCACCAGGAACCGTGATTTGGTCCAACCCCGGAGACGGCTCTGGCGTCATCGGCATCGTCCCCGCCGTTCCCAGTTCCACCGGCGTAGCCGACGTTTTCGCCTTCCAAGCCGACGGCACAGTCCAAGCCATCGCCAGCGATGGAACTACGGCTTGGACCGCCAGTTTGCCAAGAGGGGCCCCCACGGTGCCTGACTTCCAAGGTGGTCTGGTCGTCGCAGATCTTGCAAATCAAAGCCAGCAGTCGATCATGAAACTGGATGGAATTACTGGGAAAGCAAATCACTCATATACCGTGACCCCACCATCCTCTGGCAATGCAGGCTCCACGCTATCTCCCACAGTTCTCGTACACACTGACGGCACCATCTTCACGGTCAAGACCGACACCGACTCTAATGGCAATCAAACCATCTCGGTTATCGGCATTGACCCCACCAGTGGTACTCAGGAATTAAGTGTGCCGATTAACAATCAATGGACATCTACATCGACATCGAGCTCCAGTTCCACGTTCACGCCGTATGATGGTCCCTGTTGCTGCCCTATGATTACCCGCCGCGCAGACTTGAATGTTCATCCCATGGATACTGAGAATTCCTCTGAGAGCTCCACGACAATCACGCCGCCAAATATTTTCGTTAATCCCATCATCGCGGGCGACGGCTATTTCTACATCGCCTACACCTACGGAAGTGTGACTACTATTACGGCTGCGGTAAGACAAACTATAATGACGAGTTGCTTCGACGGCAATTCCACACGCACCCAGACGACCGCAACGAATACGGTCGGCCACTTGATGCTGATGCGCGTCGGGACCAATGGGAGTTCATCCCAGATTCACGTGCTGGATTTTGGGGGGACGTCACAACAGTTGTCGTTTTATTACAACCCCGGCGGGGGCGCCCCCATCGACAACTATTCGTATTTCACTAGCAATGGCGAAGAACCGGGCGGGTTTCAGATGATCTCCAACGCCGACCAGGGCGTGGCGTTCGGCTGGGAAGAATCGATCGAATCATGTCAAGGGGCAGATAGCTCGTCTGCTACCTGCACGGGTCCCACCAGTTACGGCTTTGGGTCAAACACCGTCTCTTCGCCCGTATTCCCCGTGCTGCAAGCCCAGGACGGCACGTATTACGGCTATGATGACAATAACGATATGATCCACTTCGATCAGTTGGGGAATACGCTGTGGGCCGTACCCAACGACTCCCCCCAGATCGCCACCGCCGATGGAGGCGTAATCGGTTCCTCCGGCATCACCTACGACTCCAACGGCAACGCCACCGGCCAAATCGCCAACCTGCCGACTTATTCGTGGAAGGGAGCATACCAACTTGGATCCATCGACGCCATTGTTCCAACTTTCGATTTGGCATACATGGCTACGACCTATGCGGCGGTTCCCGAGGGGAACCTTACCGGCAATGGCTTCTCTTTGGTGCATCATACGTTCGGGTTGGTTTTCTGCAACACTGGCACGGGAGGGGATGGTTCCTGCCCCAGCAATCTTGGCATTACTAATATGGCATTCTCTTATCTTCCGAACATAAACAACTCCAATTATGCCACGGCTTGTGATTTCAGCAAGAACTCTCCATGCGATTCCAATGCTGCCCGTCCGGGATACGTAAGCACAATTAAGATACAGGCCCTCAACGCGTATAAGGCAGCTTTTGCAAATCTGCCAGCTATTGTAAGGCAAAACTATACACCGACGATGCAGTACGGCGGGTCGTCTAAACCTCCATTTGACCACACAGTGTATATAGATGGAACGTGGATACCTACGACGGAACCTGGCCAGGACTGCCCGATAGCCGGACAAACAACGAGCAACAAGTGGAGTGTGTCCTATTACTTACCAGCGATGTGTGGTGCACAAGTGGTGCTAGGGCCATACAAGAATTCGTTAACTTTCACTCCGCCGTTTAGCGACACGGCTAACTTTCAAAAGCTGGCTACTGCAATAGGCACAGGAATCGGGACAAATGCAGCCCATGAAACTGGGCACCAACTGGCTTTTCCTGATTTCTATAAGTATCCGGTGACTAATATGGATTGCGGTACCGATGCACAACCTTGCGAAAACGACGTAGATTCCGTCTACGAGTTTAACCATGCTAGCGATTGGAATTTTGTGAACTGGAACCCTCCGATCCACTGGCAGCCCACCAATCAGTGCAACCTTGAGAAGTATCTTCTCAATAGCAATAGTTGTCAGTGAGGAGTGGCAAGGACAATCGGAGACGAGAGCGAAGGAGGAACAGTGGCTAATATGAATGAATTCAATCCAAAAGCGAGGAAATGGGTACGTTGGGTCCATGAATTACTGTTTTCGTTTAATTTTGCGTGGATCACGACGCGGTACGAGGGAATACGGGGAGGAGGGCTGGTTCCATGGCTGCCCAATTCCAGATTTTCATCTATAGTTTATGTATTTCTGGAACACTTGTCGTGGCGATTGCACATACAAGAACCTCCGTCCGTCCTGGTGCTAGAGGTGTTGTCATTTTTTGTCGCAATTGTTGTTTTTCTCGTTCTTCGCCTGCTGGCGCGGTTTTCTTTAACTGGGGGCTTTTTGCGCACATTTGTCGGAGTCTTCGCCATCGCGGGATTCCCTTTTTTCGCTTTGTGTTATCCATGGGCGTTGTTCCAGCCCTTCCAAATTGAATCTCATGGGCTTTGGTTCTTTGTGTGCGAGGCGGTTGTCGCGTTCATCTGCGGAATCCTTTATTACCTCCGAAAGTGGCCACTCCCGGCACTATTCAGCATTCTGTTGTTGCTTTCGCATTTCGGCCTTTGGGGTTGGGAGACCTGGAATTATGTGAGTATCCCCCGAGAGATTCAAATCTATGGTTTCTGGAGCTTGGGCATTTGGGTCTCGACGACCTTTTACTTCGCCTTCCCAGTATTCGGTTTCCTCTCTAGTTTGGCCTGGGGCGTGTACAGCCGGATGCCAAAGGATGTCAAGGGGGCTGACACGGCCTAGACTGATCAACTAAATTCCCGAGAGTATCCCGCTCAAGCTCCGCTTGGGCGGGCGCGTCGTAACCCGTTTCGTTTGTTTCATATAAAGCGATTGTATGTATAGATTGATACGTATATTATCGCCAGTACAACGTTCCACGTGGAACACATCTCCATTTTGCAAGGGTAGGGCACGATCACGCCGACGAACAGGATTGCCTTCGACAGCTCCGGCAACGTAAAGTGGACCGTGCCCAACGACTCCCCCCAGATCGCCACCGCCGATGGAGGCGTAATCGGTTCCTCCGGCATCACCTACGACAGCCAAGGCCACGCCACCGGCCAGGGGGCCTTGCCAGGTACGCCAAGCTGGCAGGGATTTATGTATTCAGTCTCAGGCGATCCAGTCGCGCAGCGCACGGTTCCCTCTGACCAATTTTTACAGGCCGATCCTAATCTCCTAAATTCCGCCGGTGGAAATCCCTCGGGCACCGGCACGTCACTTCCTTGGAAGGACGATCCATGGAGCCTACGGTTGGTTCCCACTTCTGACAATGGTGCTAAGAACCAGCCGAGGAGGGAGATCACCTACAAATTGTTTAAGCTGGATGGTAAGAGTACACCGAAGGGATCGTGGTATGTCACTGAACATCAAACCGTTTGGGGCAATGGCCTTGACGACGGCATGTCTGGAGGTACGCTTGTCAACAAATTCATAGACGATATTGGTTGTTTATTGGGCTGCTCCGGCGGGTCAAGCGATCAGACTTTTACGATTTCCCCAAGATATGGATTGTGTAATACTCCATCTTATGGCAATGCTGGTAATACGCCGTGTCGTAGCGATGGCTCGGGGACCATCATAGTTCACACTCCACAGTCCGGGGATTTCGGCGTACTTAGGATTTGGATGTCCACAAATACCGTTTTAGTTGACGGCTTCTATCGATGGCCTGGCGTTAATTAAAGATCGGTAGTGAAAATGACAACCCGATCTTTTACTCTCAATTCCATGAAAGGTATCTTATGCATGACTCCCAAACAGACTTTCGACATGAGTTGTTAAAAAATGTTAAGTGCTGGCTGTTGTTGATATTGACAATAGTGGCACTCGCATTACTATTGGCGATTACCGCAGCATTTGTCCAAGCACACAGGGCAAGAACCGAGGCGGCGAGGTACCTCCGTATTGTAGCGCCTCTGCGTATGGGTACAGCGTACAACCTCGTTGCGACGCAGTTGCGCGATGCAGGTCTTTCCACAACATGCGTTGACCTGCCCCCCGAAAAGTAGTCCAGCGGAAATGTGACTTCTCAATGTACGATGGCCCGCTCAGGGCCAGAGAGGAGGAGTCGTGCGCAAGAGTCGATTCAACGAAGAACAGATCATCGCCATCCTGAAGGAGGCGGAGGCTGGGATAGCACCCGACGAGCTGTGCCGGCGGCACGGGATCACACGCGGGAGCCTGTACCGCTGGAAGGCGAAGTACGGTGGGATGGACGTGAGCGAGGCGCGGCGGCTGCGGCAACTGGAGGAGGAGAACCGGCAGCTGAAGCACGCCGTGGCCGAGCTGCTGCTGGACAAACGAGCGTTAGAGGCGGTGGTCACAAAAAAGTGGTAGGCCCGCAGATGCAGAGGCAGGCGGTGGGAGTGATGCGCTCGGAAGCCACGGTTTCGGAGCGACGCGCCTGCGGGCTCGTGAAGGTACATCGGGCGACATGCCGGTATCGGCGGCGCAGGGTCGAAGATCCGCGTTTGCGGGAACGGCTGCGCGAGCTGGCGGCGACCCGGCGACGGTTCGGCTATCGGCGGCTGAAGATCCTGCTGCAACGCGAGGGCTTCGCGGTGAACCATAAACGGGTATACCGACTGTACGTGGAGGAGAAGCTGGGACTGCGGCGGAAGCGAGGACGGCGGAGGATACCGACAACCGCCGCACGCGTGCCCCTGCAGCTACCGGTGCGCCCCGACGAGGTCTGGACCATGGACTTCACCCAGGATGCGTTCGCCAGTGGGCGCAAGTTCCGAACCCTGAACCTGATGGACGGCTTCACGCGCTACGCGCCGCGCATCGAGGTAGACACCTCGTTGCCGGGTCAGCGTGTGGTGCGGGTGCTGGAAGAACTGAAGCGAAGAGGCCGCAAGCCGGAGGCGATCGTGATCGACAACGGGACCGAGTTTACCAGTCAGGTGGTAGATCAATGGGCTTATGAGAACCAGGTGCAACTGCACTTCATCACTCCCGGACGGCCCATGGAGAACGGCTTCATCGAGAGCTTCAACGGCAAGTTCCGCGACGAGTGTCTGAACGAGAACTGGTTCCTCGATCTGGCCGACGCGCGGGAGAAGATCGAGACTTGGCGGTGCGACTACAACCAAGTGCGGCCGCACTCGGCGCTCGGGTATCTCACCCCGGAGGAGTTCGCAAAATCGTGGGCGGCGACGGGCGGTGGAAAAGACGCGGGCGGGGCCCGCTTGGAAAACGCTTCGCGTTTCCCACTTTCCCACCGCCTCGACGGCTGCCAGAAGGTAGTTACGAAGGCTGTGTTAGAGAACCCAAACCCGGAGAAAGTCTCATTATCCGTGGACTAAAAATGGGGGGCAGGTCAGCGTGCCTAATAATGACCGCCCTCATGAGTGTACAGTCTCTTTTGACTTTAATGACCAGTTGTGCCTCGCCAAAATACCATTCGGGTGCAAAACGGATCTGCGTAACGAGTTCGGAGTTAGTTCCGAGGGGTAAATCCGACGGGCGAGATGCCATCGGATGATAACGAAGAGCGATAGCAATGGTGCCTGGCAGTTCGCAACCGTGTAGGCGATTTTGAGGCTGTGGAAGCATCCAAATTCATCAAGGTTCAACCGACTTCAACGAGCAACCCGCAACAGGTTCAACAGCAATCAGTTGGGGACAGCAGGATTCTACAAGTTTCAATAAGCACTGGAATCTGGTTCGGGACCAGGGGGTCGGAGGTTCAAATCCTCTCTCCCCGACCAATGTTTTCAAGCACATAAACAGCATTTCTGGTTTTTCCGTCACACCACTGTAGACGATTTTGTAGACGGTGCGGTTTTTCTTGTTTTTCAATCGGAATCTCAAGCTGAGCGACTCGCGAAGGATTGAGTGTGAGTGCGTGAAGGATTACAGCCGGAACACCCACTCGGGAAGCTAAAGTAGTTGAAGCTGCGCAGATTCAACATCTCTTGATTCCGCTCCGAGATGCGCAGTTGGCATGAATACATGCCGAGCAATGTACTGCAATCGCAGCATTCGTGCAGGCACGATTCCGGGATACATACCGAAATCCATTGCATTTCGCACACGCGCATTCCGCGTATCACTCAACAGCGTTCTTGCTCTCTCAAGCACAACGGCGTCCAAGCACTTTTGCGCAAGCCAATCTTCCGTATCAATGTGCTGTCTGACATAGTTTGGTTTGTTTTGGGCAACGAGCCAGCCCGCCTCTTTGAGAAGAGCAGCGAGAGTTCTATCCGTAAAAAAGGCCTGTTTCAAATGCTCCGTATCAATGATCTGGAAAAGACGCTTTATGAAGTCATTTGCATCCACGTTCGGCGACACCGTTTCAACAACGATCAAAGTTGTCCACTCACGAGAGACACGTCTTAAATCCTTGAGCTTCACCGCTACATTTTCTAGGACATGAAGTGCGTTCTTTACTATAACTACATCGAATGCATGGTCCCATTCAGATGCGAGATCGTATATCCAATCTTGTTCTAGAACTAAGGCGTTCGCGCTGCCTGCAAGTCGTTGCCGTGCGCGCTGGACCATCTTTGGGCTAATATCGACTCCGATAAATTCGGTGGTCGGGAAGCGTTTGGACAGCCCCTCTAGCAGGAGACCAGCGCCGCAGCACAACTCAAGAACCCGGGATGGACGATGTGGAATGAGGGAGCATACGACATTGAGTACATTGTCGTCTCGGTACCACGAGCGAGTTTCCAACCAGTCCGCTAATCTGGAATAATGAAGAATGAGCCGCTGCTGAAGAGCTCGTTCGTCCCGCTTCTGTTTGGTTGCAGCTCTCATGTGGGTATTCTATTTATTTTAGGCTCTTTCGCTAGAAGCCGCCAGCCATTTCTAGCCTTCTCTGTTGTGGAAAATGAGTACCATCTGAGGAAATTTTGGCAATAACCAACCTCGATGCTTCAAGTCTCAATGCCCATTTGGGAGGAGGCGCTTTAAAGACGTTCTGAGTTCTTCCGGAACGAACTCTTGATACGTCGTGATCAAGTCTTGCACTTCCTTTTCCTGGTCCCCAGGGAGCAGCTCCTCTCGGATTTGTCCACCATCCCCGTCGAACCGTTGAATGATGTCCTCAGCGCGCAGCCAAGCTGTCCTGGAAAGCCTGTCGTTCCGCTCTACGACCGCAGAGTATATGCGATTAAATGACTCGGATGCTGCCTCCGCTGAAGGGCGAAAGCCTGGCTCTTTTTCGAAGCACTTTTCCAACACAGTGCCCACAATCGAAGGAAGCAAAAGTTTCACGCTCTTCCTATGCTGTTCTATTAAACTCGCTATATTGGACTCGATCTCTCTCTCTCGTTCTGCGCGGTCGGCCGAATCGTGATGTGGGGCATCGAACGGCACAAAAGGATACCTCATAAGGCAGAGTGCATAAATGGTGGCTGCCATTGCCCATACATCCGACTTCAGGGAGATATGCTTGCTCGCTATCACCTCCGGCGCGCGTGTCCGAAGAGTTCCCAATAGCCGGCGATCAGACGGTATTTTGTCGGGCAACGTACTCAAACATCCAAAATCGCCAAGCACATAGGTGGTTCCTCGTATTCCAGCCGCGAGAATGCCGCAGTTGTCAGGCTTGATGTCGGTATGTCTGAGATTGTTTTTGTGCAGGCAAGCAAGCCCGGAAAAGAGTTGTCGAGCAATATCCACGATCTCGACAATGTCTCGCCGTGGACCGTGTTTCCTAACGATGTCCTCCAATGAACCGGTCCACAATGGTTCTAGTATCCACGTCTCTCCGCTCTCGTGTGTCAGAAGACGTGGGCTGGAAAGATTTTCATGAGAAGTGGCTAAAAGGTTGATGGCAGTTACATCGCGCTCTATCGCTTTCGCCTCACCCTCAAGGGTCTTGTAGCGTTTGAGGGCCACAATCCTTTCCGGTGAACTACCCGGATTAGAGTTGGTTCCGACATATACTTCCTTCCACGCGCCTTCGGAACCCAAAGGTGCGACCAATCGATACCCCGGTGGAGCATCGGGCAGCTTCATGTTCTTTGCGGACTCGGATGGAAAACTTAAGCGCTCTACAATGCCTGCCAAGTCCTGGACAACATTTGGATGAACTAGGAGTAAATACTGGGATTTGCTCTCATCCGAATTAACTTCTTTTAGCCAATATTCCCTCAGCGTCTTGAATTCAAATCCAAGCGCACCGGACTCCATAATCCACACGTCATGCCAGGGCTTTTCTTGAGGACGCCCAATGACATCAAAAGTCGTCGAGTCAAACGCATAGTAGTATTCGGCATCTTCGGGTGAACATTCCAATCGCGTTTTGACAATCGACCGAAGATTATGCCCGTAGCCAGCCGAATCAATGTCTCGAAGTCGGTCATAGACTTCTTTGCTGAGCAAAAAGACTTTGAACAAATCGCGTTCCAACAGTCGGCGCGAAAGGTCCCTCAAGATAGAATCACTGGACTCATTATTTGCCCAGGATTTTAAAGTGGACCATATATCGGAGTCGTCCAGCTTAAGAAAGCGCTCGGGCAAAATCCGTTCGGGAGGCGCCAGTCGAAGAGCATCTCGCAACTCATCGGACAGGCACGCCAAAGAATTATTTTTGTCGAGCGTTCTAGCTCGTCTAAACAACAAATCCAGCATCCTAGTGGCGGATCGTGTGGTTTTGTGATGATACACAAGCCGGTACATGTTTTCTCGCGCATGAAGGAATTGCACGAGAGTGCTGAGTCCCTTGCGTCCATCGATTGCGATTACCCAATGTGGATGTGCTGATCCGGGAATATATCGCGCAGGAAGTCGTGCGAAGCGCAGCGACCTAATAATCCATTCCAAGTCATGAAAGCCATAAGTAACGCCTGCGCCACGTGTGTCGCGAGCAATGAAATCTAAACGGTCAACATCCAAATTCCCTTCAAGCAATGGCAAGAGATAATCTAGATGGTGTTTTCTATTAAGAAATCTGATGACGTCCGTTCCCACGTCAGGAAACTGTTGATGCGTATCCGAGCTTGATAGCAACTTACCGATTCTTGTGGCAGGATTCTCAACGATTGCTATTCCCATTTGCTCGTGAAAATGATCAATGCCGAGGCGCTCGGCCCAGGTTTCCTCCCAGACATGAGAGAGAGGGCCATGCCCGATATCATGAAGCAGAGCAGCAATCGAAAAAGCAAGGCAATCCCTCGGCGTCAAGCGGAGACATTCGGGAAAGCCCTCTTGAGGAGTTGGCTGTCGGTCAATCAACGAATTAGAAATTCGGCGAGCGATGTGGAAACTACCAAGTGCATGCGGAAAGCGGCTAGTTTCGATGCTGGAGTAGACGAAGAAACTAAACCCATTCTGCCGAATCCGCCGTAACCTCTGCAGTTCAGGAGTGCAAAGGAGCTTACGAACATATAACCCGTCGCCGGCATCTTCAATTTCTATGAGGCTGTGTACAGCGTCACGAAAAACATAATACTCCCCGCCAAAAGGTGCCCGATGGATTGGCGAGAACTCACCCAGCATGAGAGCACTCATCAGAATTCAAGAAAAAGATTGTTACTGTCAAGGACACAGGGAATCCGATTCACGAACAACCACACTTCGAAAGTCGTACGGTTTGCCTACCGGTGTCGGTATACTTCAAATGCAAAATGAACCATACGCCACATACGGTCGACATGCAATATTACTCAGAAGGCCATTCTGGTCACTCGACTGCATTAGTATAGATGATTTCGTAACGGTCAATGCATCTGCCCCTCCTTCACAGGGGGACTAAACTAGTTCCAGCGTCCGGAGAATTCGATTGATACATCGCGCACCATCGCAACGAATCCGGTTGCTGCCAAAATCTGGAACACCGGGGCGCTGTTCTTTTTTCTCTACCAGAGTGGCCGAACATCATCCCCCGTGAGATCAAAGTGAACCACTTCCACCGCCGCCTTCCAACGATAAAGAACCTGGTTCCCTACAGATTCCTCGTGACCTGACCGATTTTTTGTACCAAGTGGAATGTTAGTGTAACGCCTCTTTGAACAATTGTCCGTAGTCGTCGTCGGGGGTGTGGAGATGTGGGAGACGGGTTTTGTTTTCCACATCTCCATGCCCCGGTTTTGCAACGATGGCTTGTGGTGCTGGCGGCCTGTAGCCCAGCGCCGAGTGTGGACGCTCCGTGTTATATTCCACGCGCCACCTTTCCGTCAGTATCTGTGCCTCCTTCAGCGAGTAGAAAATCTCGCCGTTCAAGAACTCGTCGCGCAGCTTCCCGTTGAAGCTCTCGCAATACCCGTTCTCCCACGGGCTCCCCGGCTCGATGTACAACGTCTTCGTGCCCAGCTTACTCAGCCACTTCCGTAACTCCTTAGCAATAAACTCCGGCCCGTTGTCCGAACGGATGTGTTCCGGAATCCCGCGCACCAGCATCACATCCGCCAGCGTTTCGATCACTTGAATACTCCCCAAATGCCGCTCCACCCGCAACGCCAAACACTCCCGCGTATATTCGTCGATCACCACCAGAATGCGCAGCGCCCGCCCATCGTGTGTCATCGCTTGCACAAAATCGTAGCTCCACACATGCTTCGCCCGTTCCGGTCGAAGCCGCACACACGAACCATCCCCGAGCCACAACCGCCCTCGCGCCCGCTGTCTTTGCGGTACTTTCAGCCCTTCGCGTCGCCAGATTCGCTGCACTCGATCCTTGCCCACCGCCCACCCCGCATCCCGCAACAACACCGTGATGCGCCGGTAGCCGTACCGCCCATACTTCGCAGCCAGGGCCAGGATCGCCTGCGTCAGCTCGTCTTCGTCCGTACGCCGCAACGGCAGATAGCGTTGCGTTCCTCGCCACTGCCGCACCACTCGGCACGCCCGCCGCTCACTCACTTCATACTCTTCACGAGCATGCTCTACGGCGCACCGACGTCGCTCCGGGCTTAGAAGTTTCCCTCCGCAATATCCTTCAGGATCTGCTTGTCCAGCGACAACTCCGCGACCAGCCGCTTCAACTTTCCGTTCTCCTTCTCCAGTTCTTTCAGTCGCTTCGCCTGGTCCATTTTCAAACCGCCGTATTCCTTCCGCCAGCGGTAGAACGTCTGCACCGCGATGGCGGCTTCTTTACAGGCTTGTGGGGTGTTTTTTCCGTTGGCGATGCTGACTTCAATCTGCCGTAGCATCGTCACGATCTGCTCTGGCTTGTACCTCTGAATGGGCATGACCCGCTTTTCCTCCAAGTGGATTCTCTCTCATTCCACTTGGTACAAATCTCGCCGGTCAGGTCAATGTTGGCGCTGACAAAGGATACTTCAAAGAAAAGCTCGCCGGTGCGAGACAGCAACTTATACGTACCTGGCAAAAACGAATCGACAACTTACAGATTTGTTTCTCGCGCACGGATATTCTCGGAGCTCTGCTCCTCGCCGACCAACTATTCCACGAGAAACCCGGCAGCGAGAGAAACGTGTTAGTCGTTTTTTCCGACATGCGCCAAGATACCGCCGACCTCAATCTCGAAACCCCGGAGAAGCTCGACTCCAAAGCAGCCGTTATGAAAACGGAGACCAAGGGTTTGATCGCACGCTTGGAAAACGTCGAGGTGTATGTCTTGGGAGTCGATAACGCGGGCAAGCCCCTCGCGTATTGGAACAATCTGCGGCAGTACTGGCTTGAGTATTTCAAGAAAGCCGGAGCGAACATGCGGAGCTATTTGGTCTTGCGGGAACTCCGAGGCATCGAACCCTAAGTGCCGCAGAGACCCGGTAGTTGCCAACGTACTTATTCCGACAAGCGCGGCGAGCAGGCGTTGGAAGGGTCGAACGAGGAACAAATACAGCGAAACAACATTAAACCGTTTTGTGGGGCCGGCGAGGTTGCCGGGCCTATCGACACGGGAACCATCCTCCCCTTTTCTTCGGGGTCAGGTGTCTACGACGCAAGTCCAGAGAACTGTTAATTCTCTGGGATAGCCGTGTCTTGGCGTGGACACGGCCAGATAGGATGAGAAACCAATCTTCCAAGCCTTACAGCGGGGGCTCCAGGTACGTCTCATAGGGTCTACGGATGTGCAAGAATGTTTCCTCTTGTGTAAGAATGTTTCCTCCGGAATATTCGATATCCTTTAATATCATCCTTGTGTTTCTTTTCCGTTGACAACAATTTAGAGCTAGAGTATGTATTGAGCGGCGAACAAATGAAAACATAAGTGTTCGCAATATTCCGAAAGCCAATCTGCTGTCATCGCGGGAGCTATCGTTCCCAGGAGAAAAAGTCATGCAACGCAATGTCTCGATTATGCGGAATGTCGGCGTCGTGCCTGCCGCGCTCTTTGTGCTTGTCCTGATGCTGGTGCAGTCACTGGCCGCACAAGTTGGGGCTGTCTACTATGTGTCGACCAGCGGCAACGATAGCAATCCCGGCACGTTCGCTCAGCCTTGGTTAACCATTCAGCACGCGGCCAATACAGCCACGGCAGGCGCCACGGTGAACGTCATGGGGGGAGTTTACAACGCGTATGTGAGCTTTCCGAATTCAGGAACGGCATCAGCGCCGATTACGTTCCAGAGCTATCCCGTAGTGGTTGGGACTACCGTACAGCCCGCGGTGATCGACGGGACCGGCCTGACCGTGTCGGGCACACAGGGTCTCATCACTATTTCGGGAGCCCGGAGCTACATCACTATCAGCGGATTCGAAATCCGCAACTTAACTTCCAGCTCCAGGTCGGCGGTTCCGTGTGGCGTCTGGATCACGGGCTCGGGCACGGGTGTCCAGATTCTGAACAATCAGATACATAACATTGTGACCACGTCAGAAAAGAGTGGCAACGGTTGCGGGTTATTCGCTTATGGCACGTCGCAGACCCCAATCACACAGTTGGTGGTCAGCGGCAACGAGCTCTACAACCTGAAGACCGGCAACAGCGAATCGATGACCTTTAATGGAAATGTGACCTATTTCCAAATCACCAACAACATCGTTCATGACAATGACAACATTGGCATCGACATCATTGGATACGAAGGTACCGGACCCGTCGGTTACGACGAGACTAGTTATGGAGTGGTGAGCGGGAACACGGTCTACAACATCAGCGGAATCGCCAATGTCGGTGAGGGCAGTTCCTTCGACGCTGACGGGATCTATTGTGACGGATGTGGATTTATCACATTCGAGCGGAACGCGGTCTTTCAGGTCGACTACGGCATTGAGACCACCAGCGAGAATCAAAAGTGTTTGGCCACTGGCACTGAGTGGCCGGGCGCGGACGGTGTCGGCACCCCTGCGACAGGCAAGTTACCGTGTTACGGCAGGTATGCTACCGTGCGCAACAACCTCTTCTACTATGAAAATGCCTGCGGTAACTCCATAGGCGGGTATGCGGTCGCGACCACGAAGGGTGGCGGGGGCAATGGAGGCGGCAGCAGCTTGCACGACGTCTTCGTCAACAACACTCTGTTCGACAACGGCACCCAGCCAGGCAACGACTCCGAAGGCACCCCCAGCGGCGATTTCCAGATTCAGTACCAGGTGGGCAGTTCTCAAGGGGATTACTTCGAAAATAACGTTATCTACGAATCCGCCGCTTCACCCTACTCCACCTCACCCAATATGTGGATCAACAGCTTCGTCCCCGCTAATCAGGCGTACCCTGCTACGCTGACGGCTGCTGGTCTGACCTACCCCGTTCCGCCGGCGACGCTCAATTGGAACCTGTACGGTTCGGCTGCGGGTTACCTGGAAGGAACGTCAATCTTGTGGTCTGACGTGAGTAGCTACACGGATTTCTTAAACTACCAGACCACCAACGTCGGGGGGGAGGATGCTAACTCTGTGAATGCAGATCCTCTCTTTGTCAGCGTGGGAGCTTCGCCTCCAAACGCCTACACCTCCCCAGGTTCGCCGACCGTTGGCGCCGGCAGCACCAGCCTCTCGTGCAGCGTTGGCTGGTGTGATCCTAATGGCAGTTCCCCCAACTCCATCTATGGCGCCACCGACTTCCTCGGGAATCCTCGGACGAGCGGTTCGAACATTGACATTGGCGCTTACGAAAACACTGGAGTCCTAACCGAGAACTCAATGACAGTGAATTTGTCCTCGGCGGCATCGGGTCTCAACGGGGGCCAGTCGACCACTCTAACGGTCACGGTCACCGCCATTCCCGGTGGCGGCGGTGCGCCGAGCGGTACGGTGAGCATCATGAGTGGGGCAACCTTGCTGGAAACCGCAACGCTGCTGCCGACCGGCGTCAACACGACTGCGGTAACTTTGCCGCTCAGTGCGTCGCAGCTCGCGCAAGGCGACAACACGTTAACGGCAGTGTACTCGGGGAATTCGGTCGCGCCGTGTTGTAATCCGTCAAATCCGCCAGGAGGATCACAAACGCCGGTTCCGTGGTACCCAAGCGCGACCTCGGCGCCAATCACCGTGACGGAGACTCCTACCACCAGTCAGACGATCACGTTCACGATGCCGCCTCCTGCCAGTGCGGCCTACGGCAGCAGCTTCACGGTGGCGGCGACGGCCAGCTCGGGATTGGCGGTAACATTCACCAGTTCGGGAAGCTGCACCAACTCTGGCGCGACCTACACCATGACTGCCTCCAGCGGCAGCTGCTCGGTGATCGCGAATCAGGCAGGCAACAGCGAGTACTTAGCTGCGACTCCGGTCACAGACCCTGTCAACGCGACTCAGGCGACCACGTCGATCAACGTCAGCGTGAGCCCGACTAATGAGGACTACGGGCTGGATTCGCCGGTCACGATCACGGCAGTGCTGTCGTGGACAGGCAGCGGTGCTGCGCCCACGGCGAGCGCTGTAACCATTAGCGGCAACGGGCCCAGCGGCACCTATGGAACGACGAGCTGCGGTGCGCCCAGCGGTACGACGATAACCTGCACGAACACCTATACACCTACTGTCGCGGATGGGCAGGGCGTCTACACGGAGACGGCGGCGTTCTCGGGAGACACCAACTATGCTGCATCGAGCAGCCCGCAGACCAATAACTTTGCCATCAATCAGGCGTCCGCAGCGACGGTCGTTACTTCGAGCGCCAATCCTTCGATCTACGCGCAGTCGCTGACGTTCACGGCTACGATCACTGGCGAGAACAATCTGATGGTTAAGGGCAGCACGGGCAAGAACGGCGCGAAACCGATGGATGTAAGCGGGACCGTGACGTGGAGCGCTAATACAGGCTGCACCACGACCCCGGTTACGACCGGCAATCCGGGAATCGCGACGTGTACCACATCCAGCGCGACGCACCTCCCAGTGGGGACCGACACGGTAACGGCGACCTATTCGGGTGACAGTAACCACGGTGGGAGCACGGGTACGTTGGACCAGGTAGTTCAAGGCGGGATCGCGACGACGATCAACGTGACCAGCGTAAGTCCGGCTTCGGAGGACTGGGGCGCGGATACGCCGGTGACGATCACGGCAGAGCTGCAGTGGACGGGACACGGTACTGCGCCCACGGCGAGTGATGTCACCATTAGCGGCAACGGTTACGGCATCTACGGATCGACGAGTTGCGCAGCCCGTGTGGGAGAAACGATGACCTGCACGGCGACGTATACGCCGAGTAACGCGGATGTAGTGGGCGTCTACACGGAGACGGCGGCGTTCTCGGGAGACACCAACTATGCTGCATCGAGCAGCCCGCAGACCAATAACTTCGCCATCAATCAGGCAACCTCAACCATGAGCGTTATTTCCAGCGGCAGCCCCTCAGCCTACGCCCAGTCAGTGACGTTCACAGCAACGATCACCGGCGTGAACGGAGCAGTGAAGGGCCGGACGAAGGGCAACAGCGTGAAACCGCTCGATATCAACGGGACGGTAACTTGGAGCTCGAATACCGGCTGCAGCCAGAGCACGGTGTCGGGCTATCCGGGAGTAGCGACGTGCACCACCACCAGCCTCCCAGTAGGGACCGATACGATTACGGCGACCTACTCGGGTGACAGCAACCACGGTGGGAGCACGAGTACGTTGGCCGGCGGCCAGGTAGTCAATATAGCTACCCAGACCATCACGGTCACCACACCCGCTCCTCCAACCGCCGCTAACAAAAGCAGCTTCACGGTGGTAGCCACGGGCGGCGGCAGCGGCAACCCGATCGTGTTCACCAGCACTGGTGCGTGCACCAACCTAGGCGCGACGTATACGATGGATTCCGCCAAAATCGGCGCGGCTTGCACGGTAACGATGAACCAGGCAGGCATCGCCAACGAGTATTCGGCGGCGCCAACGGTCACCGAAACCACAACGGTAGCGGCGGCGATTGCGCCGACGGTGAGCTTCACCGGCGCACCAACCACAGCTCCGTGGCAGTCCACGTTCACGGTGGCAGCGACTACGAACGCCAGCACGACCCCGACCATTACGGCAACGCCAACCACTGTCTGCACGATCAGCGGCAACGTCGTCTCGATGGTGAGCGGTACTGGGACGTGTACGATGAAGGCGTCATGGGCAGCCGACGATGTCTATAAGGCGGCCACTGCCACGCAAACCACAAAAGCGGAAAAGATTGCGCCGACGGTGAGCTTCACCGGCGCGCCAACCAGCGCGTATTACCAATCCACCTTCTCGGTGTCAGCAACGACGAACGCCAGCACGACCGCGACGATCACGGCGACGCCGGCCTCTGTCTGCACGATCAGCAGCGGCGTCGTTACGATGGCGAGCGGTACTGGGACGTGCACGCTGACGGCGAAGTGGGCAGTGGACAGCGACTATCTGGCCGCCACTGCCACACAAACCACAACTTCGGAGGAGCTAACCAGCACAGTCACTTGGGCTGCGCCGTCGCCGATTACCTATGGGACGACGTTGAGCGCAGTCCTGGATGCGACCGCCAACGTTGCGGGCAAGTTCGCCTATACAGCGAACGCAACCAAGGTGACGGCAACCACGGTGCTGGCGGCGGGCAACTATACGCTGTCGATCACCTTCACTCCGATGCTCAGCAAGGACTACACAACGGCGACGACCAGCGTGCCGCTGACGGTGAATCCAATTACCACCACCACCACCATCACGAAGACGAGTGCTACGAAGGCGGCTCCTCTAGCGATGACGGTGAGCTTCACCGTGGCCAATGGGCTGACGGCTACGCACGATGCGACGGGCAGCGTTACGGTGACCGCAAGCAGCGGGGAAAGCTGCACGGCAACGCTGGCGGCGGGCAAGGGTAGTTGCGTGCTGACAACCAGCGTGGCGGAATCAGGGACACTGACTGCAGCCTACACGGGCGACAGCAACGACAACGTTAGCACCTCCGCTCCGTTCTCCTTTACGGACTAGTGGCGGCACTGCAGTTCCGCAGGCGGTGTACTAGCGAACACTAACGATTGCGGCCCAGGGCAACCTGGGCCGCAATCCGTTGCGGCCAACAAGCGCTAGCGCAAGCAAAACGGCACGGTCGTGTAATGGGCTTCGCGAAGACGCACGCGCAGGTTCACCCGGACACCGACCCGCCGCCGGCTGCTGGTGTGCATCGCCAAAATACCATTTGGGGCAGTACGGACCTGCATAACGAGCTCGGAGCCAGTTCCGAGGGATAAATTCGACGGGCGAGATGCCATCGGATGATGACGAAGAGCGATAAAAATGGTGCCTGGCAGTTTGCAACAGGTCAGTGGGCACACCTCTCCCACCGTTTCTCTTCAATAATTTTGTTGAAAGATGTCCGAAGCGCCGGTTCAGGCGGCCAGGTCGTAACGATGATGCAAACCTCTTGGGCTGTAGGCGATTTTGAGGCTGTGGAAGCATCCGGCCTCAACCGGATTCAACAGCATTCAACGAGCAACCCGCAACAGGTTCAACAGCAATCAGTTGGGGACAGCAGGATTCTACAAGTTTCAATAAGCACTGGAATCTGGTTCGGGACCAGGGGGTCGGAGGTTCAAATCCTCTCTCCCCGACCATTTTTTCAAACACATAAACAACACTTCTGGTTTTCCGGCTCCATCGCTGTAGATAGAAATGAGGATCCGGCATCCTCATTTCTATCTACAGCCAAGAGGTTTGCATCATCGTTACGACCTGCCCGCCTGAACCGATGCTTCGGACATCTTTCAACAAAATTGAAGAGAAACGGTGTGAGAGGTGTGCCCACTGACCTGTTGCGAACTGTCCGGCACCATTGCTATCGCTCTTCGTTATCATCCGATGGCATCTCGCCCGTCGAATTTACGCCTCGGAACTGGTCCCGAACTCGTTATGCAGGTCTGTTTTGCACCCAAATGGTATTTTGGCGATGCAACTTACTCGCTGACAAAACCAGTCATGGAGTCAACCAGGCGTCTCGTCCTTCTCGCACAAAATCATCGTCATTCAAATGCGGATAGGCACGGTAGACCCTCTCAATCTCCTCTTGTTGTCCAGGACTGAGCGTTTCATGGCTATTCAAGCACCAGATGCCCTCCAGCAAACCCTGTCTCCGCAAGACTTCATGCAGGCCGGCGATACAACCGTTGAAATGATTGGCTGCGTCGAAGAATGCTGCGTTGCAATCGGTCACCTCCACATTCCTGAGCACAAGGCTTTGGGGAATGGGCTTGCCATCGTGAGCTGTAGAGTGGCATTCCGCCAGTAAATCAACAGCCCGTTTCGTCCAAACCGCCCAGTGACCCAGGAGACCACCCACGATGCGGTATTCCTGCCACCGTTCACCGATCCGAAAAACGTACGGTGTGACAAGATCGATCACAATGTTGTCGTCATTGCCCGTGTACAGGACGATGTCACGGCCTGATTCTGCGACGGCACGAACCACATCCAGCGTCTGGTACCGGTTGAATGGTGCAATCTTGATGGCCACGACGTGCTCGATCTCCGCAAACTGACGCCAGAAGCCATAGGGAAGCACGCGGCCCCCCACGGCTGGCTGCAAGTAAAAGCCAATGATTGGTAGGACGTCTG
Organism: uncultured Acidobacteriaceae bacterium; assembly: GCA_963827765.1. Lineage (GTDB taxonomy): Bacteria > Acidobacteriota > Terriglobia > Terriglobales > Acidobacteriaceae > Acidiflorens. The sequence goes on along the minus strand of CAWHBX010000002.1, from coordinate 684,425 downwards.
CTACTTCTCGACAGTGAGTGATGAGTGCCTGGTCGTCCAGATTTTTCGCGGCGGCTAAATTCAAAAGACCTGCATTGTATTTCAAATCCCTGAGCAACTGCGCCTCACAAACCGCCTGCGCTGTTTCCCCGCAGATACCCCCGATGCGGACCAACGGTTCAGGCCGAGATCGATCGGCGCGGTCCATCTCTTCTGCCGCCAATTTCAAAACAGGTTCAAAGAGACCAATGCGGGGATCTCGGATCGCAAACTGCGTGGTATGCACGCCAACAGCCAAGCCACCGGCTCCGGCCGCAACGTAATAACGAGTAAGAGCTCTCTGTCGGCGCTCATCCAACCGGCGGTCTGCGTTCAGAGCAAGTGGATGAGCCGGTATCACCGTGCCCATCTGCAAAACTTTCTGAATTCTCGCGTCCAGTTTTCCGCTCATTTGGTCCCTTATGTCCCCGGATTATCGGGGCTGTTAAAAGCGCCCCGCACGTTCCTCGAAGTGAGTTGGTTTGGCCAAGGTCGTTCCGCCTCGGCTGACCCAGTCCGCGATCCAAATCATCATCTGCTCGGTATTGATACGCGGGTGGCCAAAGAGCTGATAGGCCTTCTGTGCATTGCTCAAAAGCGCGTCACTCGATTCCACACCTTCAAAGCCAACGGGCTTGTTCAGCCGTGCACCAAACTCCTCGGCAACTTGGCGCACGCTCAGCAACTCCGGGCCGGCGATATTGATCACATTCGGGGGTGTGGACGCGCAACCGAGCGATTGCAAGCTCATGGCCGAGGCGTCGGCCTGCCAGATTGCGTTCAAATAGCCCATCGCTAGCGGTATCCTCTGCCCTGTGTTCACGCGTTGTGCAACGTCCAACAGCACGCCGTAGCGAAGTTCGGTGGCATAATTCAGCCGAAGAATGGTCATTTTCGTATTGTTTGTGCGGCTGAAGTGCTCGAAGATGCGCTCGCGTCCAACACAACTCATCGCGTATTCACCCAAAGGGTTAAGGATTTCTTCCTCGCACGAACCTCCCTTGAAAACGGGTGAAAGCCCGTAGACGTTGCCCGTCGAGAACACCGCTATCCGGCTCTGGCGATATCTTTCCGCGACGAGCCCTGGCAAAAAACTGTTCATGGCCCAAGTCAGCGATTCCTGTCCCGTAGACCCAAACTTCATGCCTGCCATATAAACGACGTTGGCGACCTCGGGGAGTTCGGCAAGCGACTTGCGATCCAGTAAATCGCAACGGACGGTCTCGACGCCCCACGCTTGCAACAAGCGCTCCAGGACTGAAGACGAGAATCGGGACACCCCGATCACCCGTCGCTTGACTCCTGCAATCCCGGATGCTCTTTTTGCCATGCGAGCCAGCGTCGGCCCCATCTTCCCGCCGACGCCCAGGATTACAATGTCCCCGTCAAGGGCGCCCAAAGCATGAATGGCCCCATCGGTGGGTTCGCTTAAAATCTTTTCCAATTCGGTTGCATCGCGGATGGATGTCTTCTCACTCGGCATGAAGCTTCTTATTCGACTATTCCTATGCGATCCGGCGAAAACTGCCTCATAATTGTACTCGAATTACTTACGAACCGTCTTGAGCTTGGCCTCGGTTATTTTGAAACATCTTTCACCTGTTCGAATCCTTCGGTATGCTGCCAGGCGGTTTACAATTGGCTAAGGAATTAACACGCATGTACCTTCGCACGATGACCAAACAAGACATTCCCGCGGGGCTTCGTCTGAAAGACCTTGCTGGATGGAATCAAACTGCTGCTGACTGGAATCGCTTTCTCGACGCCAGTCCGAGTGGATGCTTCGTCGCCGTGGTTGATGAGCATGTATGTGGCACGGCAACGACGATTTCATTTGAAAATCGATTTGCATGGGTCGGAATGGTTCTGGTGGACCAAGAATACCGAAATCGAGGCATGGGAACCAAGCTGCTCGAAAGAGCGATCGAGTATCTCGATCAGCGGAAAATACTCACGATCAAGCTGGATGCCACCCCCCAGGGGAAACCGCTCTACGAAAAATTACGGTTTGTGACGGAATACGAGATTGAACGATGGGTTCTCAAGAGGCCACTGCACGTAGACGCAAGAATTGCTAACTCGAGTCATGCATCGTTGGACACGGCTCAATTGGAATCCATTTTTAGAATGGATCAAAAAGTGTTCGGTGCGGATCGTAGCTCCTTGCTCCGATCGCTCCATGAAGAAACGCCGCATTTCGCTATGGGTGTTTGGAATCATGATACGCTGCAAGGCTATCTGCTGGGCCGCCGCGGCTCTTTCGCCGATCATCTGGGTCCGTGGATGGCGAGCGACGGAGACTCAGCGCGTCGGCTGCTCGATGAATTCCTGGCGCGCTCTGCGCGCGAGACCCTCGTTGTAGATTGTTTGCAAGCCAATGCCGTGGTCATCGAACTTTTGCGAACCTATGGATTTAGCTATTCCCGTACCCTTACTCGTATGTACCGCGGTCCAAATACCTACCCCGGGGTTCACAACGATCTGTGCGCGATTCTGGGTCCCGAATTCGGATGAAATTGTCCGGCCATTCGGAGTAAGCTTCGCATGCGCTTTCCAGAATATAAAACGCATTTCAGATTCTCGATAGAGGGGACTCATCACGTGTTGCAGGCTCAATCAAAGCGCTTTTTTTATGGCTGGTGGATTGTTGTTGCTGCCTTCCTGAATTTGTTCTTTGTCGTCGGAATCATCTTTTATGGCTTCCCGGTCTTCTATCCCTCTTTTGTTGAGTCTCTCAGCTTCACCCGGGCGCAAGTGACGCAGGGTTTCTTTCTCGGATTTCTTCTTGCCGGACTTCCCTTTGGAGTTCTGGCCGGCGCTTTAATCGACCGGATCGGCGCTCGATCCGTAATTCTTTCCGGAGTTGGCCTGGTGGGAAGCGCGCTCTTCCTCATGGGATCGATGACTCAGTTTTGGCATTATGAATTTCTCTGTATCATGGAAGTCCTCGGCTACGTGCTGGCGGGACCCATCGCCAACCAGGTGTTGATTGCTCGCTGGTTTCGCGGTCAACGCGGCCAGGCCATGGGTTACGCCTACCTCGGACTCGGACTCGGCGGAGTGGTTTCCCCTCTGCTGGTCAATTGGCTCACGCGAAGCTTGGGGTGGCGCCACGCTCTGGAATTCCTGGGTACACTCGTCGTCGTCGTGCTCTTTCCCGTGGGAATTTGGATCACGCGCTCCACTCCGGAAGAGATGGGCCTTGTTCCGTTTGCCTCGGCAGACTCCGATCTGACACAAAAAGATTCTCCAGTTCAAGGTTCCTCTCCCGTCGGAGTCGCGCAGGCAATTCGCTCAGCTAATTTCTGGCTCATCCTCGCAGGATCCACTCTGGTCGTTGGTGCCATTGGAGTTGTGATTCAACATTTCATTCTTTTTCTCAGAGATGCAGGTTACTCAGCTGCGGCAGCCTCTCGGTTTTCTTCGGTCCTGCTCACTTCGAGCTTGGGAGGACGAGTACTGGTCGGCTATCTGGCCGATCATTTCCGAAAAAAAAATATCATGGCTTTTTTCTATCTTTTGATCGGCGCTTCCATTTTTCTACTCGCCATGCCACATTCGCCTGCTGTGCTGTGGGCCTTCGCCCTGATCTTTGGCTTTTCCATGGGGGCCGACTATATGCTTATTCCACTTGTAACCGCCGAATGCTTCGGCATTGCTTCGCTGGGTAAGCTTCTGGCACTGGTCATCATGGGCTACTCCCTCGGCCAGTGGGGAGCTCCCTGGATCGTCGGAAGAATCTTTGATGCACGGCACAGCTATGACCTGGCGTGGAAAATCACGGCGATTGCGGCTGTGGTTGGGGCTGCGACAATCTACGCGGTGTCAGCTTCATCCCGCGGTAGGCATACCTGAACTGACTGGACGGAAATTTTAGTTCGAAGGGACAGACCGTTGGGTCACTGAAGAACTGTGCTCCGCAAAAAATCCGTACAAGGGGGACGGATCCGCGTGAATCCCATTGGAATGCAGGGTTGCTCATACAAGGCCACCCGTGGCATTCTCTAGTGCCATGAGAACTGCTCAGGCCTTGCTTGGCTTGGCCTCCATGCTCCTAGCTCTTGTCCAGGACGCTCTCCGATTCCTGCTGCTCGGGACACGTTCGAGGGCGGCCCTCAAAGCGGAAAACATGTCCCTTCGCAAACAACGGGCTCTTTACTTGGAGCGTGAGGCGAAACCGCGCCGCGCGAGCAACCCTACCCGCTTCTCTCTGGTTCTGCTCTCTCGGATTTTTGTGTGGCAGAACGCCTTGGTCAACGTCAAACCCGAGACCTTCCTGGGCTGGCATCGGCGGGGCTTTCGCCTGCTCTGGCGATGGAAATCAAGGCCGCGCGGCAGGCCGCGATTGCGAGAAGAGATACAGAAACTGATCCGAAGAATGGCTCAGGAGAATCCGACTTGAGGAGAAGAACGGATTGCCGCTGAGTTGCTCCTCAAACTATACATTCGGGTCTCGCCTCGGACGGTCCGACGCTACATGCCCCCTGATAACGGACCGCGGAAGCGTATTCCGTCTCGGCGCTGGATGACCTTCGTACGGAATCACGCCCAGGCCATTCTCGCTTGCGACTTCTTCATCGTGGTAACCGCTTCCTTTCGAATTCTTTACGTCTTTGTCCTACTGGAAGTCGGAACCCGCCGGATCGCTCATTTCAATGTCACCGCTCATCCCACCGCCGACTGGACTCTGCAACAGTTCCGCGAAGTCATGATGGGTGGGCAATCCTATCGGTTTGTGCTCCACGATCAGGACCGCATCTACTCCTCCGAGCTGGATTCTGCTTTGAAGGCGATGGACCTGAAGATATTGAAGACGCCCTTCCAAACTCCTCAGGCGAACGCGTTCTGTGAGCGATTGATCGGCACGGTTCGCCGCGAATGCCTGGACTTTCTGATCCCGCTGAATGAGAGGCACCTGCGGAGACTTCTCAAGGAGTGGGTCGCACATTATAACCGGGGCCGACCACATTCCAGCCTCGGACCGGGGATCCCTGAATCAGGGTCCGATCATCAGCAGGCCGAGTGGTGCGGACACGACGTTCCGATCGATGGCCAAGTGGTAGCCAAGACGATCCTGGGTGGACTCCATCACGAATACAGATGGGAGAGGCGGGCCGCTTGACTGGATCGAGGAGCAAGGGAGTTGAGAAAATACCCTGGCACGGTGTGTTGACTTCCGTGCAACCGCGGATTCGATTGGGCCGCTCGTTCGATCAGCGCAGTCACACGTATTTGGGTTACGCATTGAGGGTGTGCGGCAACATTGGCGCTGAGGCCCGAGAGTTACTCGTTGGCGTTGGGGAAGGTGCTCACGCCAAACACCAGTTCCGGGCGGGTGACACCGTATCCGGCGAAGCGCTACCGGTTGGCGATCCGCGTCTGGAGACCGTTGAGTTCTACAAGGTCGGCAATCTGAAAGTTACTCTACGTGAGGTTTCGGAAGAGCCATCTCCACCACCGTGGCATGGTGTCCCACCGCCGCTTTCGGTCTACCGCGAACGCGATCACCGACGACTCGCGGCACGGACTTACGAAGAGAAATGCACGACCTGCCTGTGGGGGTGCCATATGGCGGTCGAGATGATCATCGATCAGTGGAATCCGGGCAAGCGCCGTTACCGCACGGAGACATTCTGCTACGGCCCTCGTTCCTGTCCTTTCTACCGATCCGGCCCGGTGCGCAAGGTCCCCGGTCGTCGTGGAATAACTTACATTGAGGAAGACTGGATTGACGACGAGGCAACTTCACACCGGGGTCCCGACGAATGAAGTATTACTGCACAAACGGCAACGATGAAACACTTAAGATGAATGGCTACAATCCATCAAATGAATTATTTGCGGAGCACAGAGGGAGATGTAAAATTATTGAAGTAATTCTTGGTATATACTGATGGCACATTAGCGACATGGCGCAGACTAAGACAGAAAAGCTGGTTGATCTCGTCCAACGACAACACATCATCCACCCCAAGGATCTGGAACGGGGCCGCATCCCGCGCAACTACCTGACGCGGCTGGTTAAACGAGGGTATACTCGCGCCGCTCTTTGCGCAGTACTGTTGCTGGGTGGAGCACTCGGAGCCGCGCAGACCATGATTCCCATTGCGCCACCTCCGCCCGTCCGAGTAGGAGTGGTCGGAGTCGCGCCCGGACCGGGTTATATCTGGATTGGAGGATACCAGCGTTGGACTGGTACTGGGTACGTGTGGGTAGCTGGGCGATGGGTTCTTCCTCCACGTGCCGGTGCGATTTGGGTTCCGCCCCGTTACGTCCACATCGGAAGCGCCTGGGTGTTTCATAAAGGATACTGGCGTTAGCAAGAATCAAACGAGACGCACGCTCTCTTCCAAACGGTTTGATGCGGACCACGCTACGTCCTCGCGTAAATCGCCTCTCTAACTAATGTTGGCAGTGTTGACCTGAACGATTATTTGTACCAAGTGGGATGTTAGTGTAACGCCTTGTTGAACAATTGTCCGCCGCCGTCGCCGCCGGGGCATGGAGATGTGGGAAACGCGGAGCGTTTTCCACATCTCCATGCCCCAGATGTTTCTGCTCAATGTTTTGACTTTCCCGCAGGATCGCCTCCGGCGTTGGTGGCCGGTAACCCAGCGCCGAGTGCGGACGCCTTGTGTTGTATTCCACCCGCCACCTTTCCGTCAGTATCTGTGCCTCCTTCAGCGAGTAGAAAATCTCGCCATTCAAGAACTCATCGCGCAGTTTGCCGTTGAAGCTCTCGCAGTACCCGTTCTCCCACGGACTCCCCGGCTCGATGTACAACGTCTTCGTGCCCAGCTTGCCCAGCCACTTCCGCAACTCCTTAGCAATAAACTCCGGCCCATTGTCCGAACGAATGTGCTCCGGAATTCCTCGCACCAGCATCACATCCGCCAGCGTTTCGATCACCTGCAAACTACCCAAGTGCCGCTCCACACGCAACGCCAAACACTCCCGCGTATACTCGTCGATCACCACCAGGATGCGCAGCGCCCGCCCATCGTGCGTCATCGCTTGCACAAAATCGTAGCTCCACACATGGTTCGCCCGCTCTGGGCGTAGCCGTACACACGAACCATCCCCGAGCCACATCCGCCCTCGCGCCCGCTGTCTTTGCGGTACTTTCAGCCCTTCGCGTCGCCAGATCCGTTGCACGCGATCCTTGCCCGCCGACCACCCCGCGTCCCGTAACAGCACCGTGATCCGCCGCTAGCCATATCGCCCGTACTGGCTCGCCAGCTCAACGATGGCCCGCGTCAACGCGTCTTCGTCCTCTCGCTGCACCGTGATGTATCGCTGCTTCCCTCTCCACTGCCCCAACAGCCGGCAAGCATGCCGCTCGCTCATCGCGTGCTCCTCTCGCGCATGCTCTACCGCGCAACGTCAGAGTTCCGGGCTTAGAAGTTTCCCTCCGCAATATCCTTCAGGATCTGTTTGTCCAGCGACAATTCCGCAACCAGCCGTTTCAATTTGCCGTTCTCTTTCTCCAGTTCCTTCAGTCGCTTCGCCTGGTCCATCTTCAACCCGCCGTATTCCTTTCGCCAGCGATAGAACGTCTGTACCGTGATCTCGGCTTCTTTACAGGCTTGTGGTGTGGTTTTTCCGTTGGCGATGCTGACTTCAATCTGCCGCAGCATCGTCACAATTTGCTCTGGTTTGTACCTCTGGATTGCCATGACCGCTTTCCCCCCAAGTGGATTCTCTCTCATTCCACCTGGTACAAATTTCCCCAGTCAGTTCACTCATCACACTCAAGTACTTATGAAACCAGTTCTAGCACCGATCCTCTAAAGTGGGCCCCCAGCGGCACATTTCGGCTGTGCTGGTTCCAGGGTGAGCGATCCGGATGAAAATTCTTTCACATTGACACGAACAGATATTAGGTGGAGAATCGCTCCCTGGGACTGAAAGGGCGAAGCTGCATCCGAAGCGAAGTTACTAATCGGAGCATAATATAGATGACATGCAACGAGTGATGTGTTAGTGTGTTGGGCATGGAAAAACAAGATGCTCGCTCGCTACCGGCGGAAGCGCAAGAGGACCTTCGCAGGCGAGTCGTCGAGGCAGTTCAGAAAGGCCTTTCGCAAACCGAGGCGGCTCGGGTTTTCGGGGTAGCTCGAGGTACGGTGAACCGCTGGATGGGGCTGGTGAAGCGCGTAGGACGCCGGGCGCTGAAAGCACGACGTCGAGGAAGGCCTCCGGTTTCGCGATTGGCGCCGCATCAAGCAGCGACGACGGTGCGGCACATTCTCAGCGGTTGCCCGGACCAGTTGAGCTTGCCGTTTGCGCTGTGGACCAGAGAAGCGGTGCAAGAGTTGCTGTTGCGAAAGTTCGATCTGCAGGTTTCGGTGTGGACGGTGGGACGCTATTTGCGAGCCTGGGGTCTGACCCCGCAGAAACCGGTGCGACGAGCGTACGAACAAAATCCGGCCGCCGTACGGAAATGGCTGGAGGAAGAATACCCATCGATTCGCGAACAGGCGCGACGGTTTAAGGCCCAGATTCATTGGCTAGACGAGATGGGGTTACGTTCGGATCACCAAGCGGGACGATCCTGCGGGCGTCGCGGACAGACGCCGGTGGTATGGGGGACCGGTCAGCGCTTTCGCTGCAACATGATCTCTTCGATTACCAATCGGGGGCGGTTGGCCTTCATGATTTTCCGTCAGCGTTTCACGGCGCGGGTGTTTTTTAATTTTCTCGGCCGTCTCCTGCGCTTGACGCGGAAGACCAGGAGGAAAGTGTTTCTGATCGTGGATGGTCACCCGGTCCACAAGTCGCGATCAGTGAATCGTTGGTTGGCAGAACATGCGGCGAGCAAATCCGGATCTTCTGCTTGCCCTCTTACAGCCCGGAACTGAATCCGGATGAATTGCTGAACCAAGATGTGAAAACGAACGCGCTGGGCCGAGCGCAGAGCAAAGCACAGGATAGAGACAGCAGCAGGGAACTTATGCGCGGAAGATCGGCCTCGATCAATTAACTCTCCTTTAACACTGGCGCAACACTGCCGCAACATAGTCCCTCTAGTGTGCGTTGGGGAATATAAAGGAAAGTTTTGGAGAGCGCGTCAGGTTTTCTCCCGGCCAAGGGAGAATGGCTTCCTGTGACTGAGAGGGCGAAGCTGTATCCGAAAGGGAATTAGAATGGCCAGGAACCGGTGCCCCGACCTCGCAGCGAAACAATCTAATGGTAGTAATGATTGGCTGTCCAGAGGAAAGCCGCATCTAACACAATGTCTATGAGTTGCAGCTTACTTGACGATTCGAGACTCGATTCTTAATCGCGAAGTCTGCTAGGCCAGATCTTGTGGAGCTCATTTGAAGCGCCGGTTTCCCCCAAATTCAGTAATACAGTCAAGGAGTAACGATTATGCTCAAGCTGCCGTTATATAGCATTGTGCTGGCTCTGATTCTAATAGCTGTTTGCGGCTCCAGCTCCGCGCAGACGACTCAATCGGATTCGAGTCAGACCCACGCCGTCAAAGCGCTTGACGCCAACATTTCGAATGGTCGGGACACGCCAGCATCGGAAGAGCGGCGCCCTCGTTACCAACTACAGCCAAGTGACATCCTGGCAATTTCCTTCCCGCTCTCTCCTGAACTCAATTTGGATGCTGTGACAGTTCAGCCCGATGGCTATATCACTCTTCCGTATGTGGGAAGTATATACGTCAAGGGAGATACGGTTCCCCACGTTGTTGACACTCTGACAAAGGCATACGCGACGACATTGCACAACCCAATCGTGGCTGTGGACGTTACAAACTTCCAAGTGGGGCAGTTCACCGTGTCCGGACAGGTTGGGAAGCCAGGCCAATACCCACTGCGCTACGATACCACTGTTGCGGAGGGGATTGCCGTCGCCGGTGGATTCTTGCCCACAGCCAAGACTCAAGTGTTCCTTTTTCATCGCGTATCCCCCGATCTTCTGGAGGTCAAGAAGCTCAACACAAAGCAGCTTCTGAACGGCCACAAGGTAAAAGAGGAGGATGTCCATCTTCAGCAGGGCGACATGATTTTTGTACCTGATAAGTTCATTGCGAATTTCAGAAAATATGTTCCCTATACTTTTGGCTTTTATAGTGGGTTGAGTTTTAATGGGACGAATCTCTTGACTCAATGACGTGCTTTGGAGATTAAAAGAAAATGACTGAGCCAAACCTGGAAAGTGTGTTGGGACAGAAATCAGACCCCACCCTGCGAGACATACTTGCACCGTTGTTCCGCCGCAAGCGGGCATTTGCCTTCACCTTCTGCGGGGTTATGCTTGCCACCGTAGTGGCCGCTGTCATCTTCGCTAACGTGCATCAGGCCAAAATGGAGATACTTATAAATAATGTGGAGCGTATGGATCCCACGGTTACGCCAGAGTCAACGCAAACACAAATCCCTCCTGCTGCAGTAACAGACTATGATATCAACACCGAAATTGAACTGTTGCAGAGCCCGGAGCTCCTGCAAGGGGTCGTGACCGCCACTGGCCTTCAGGATATTGAGCGAAAATCGTTTACGCACTTTTTGCACCCTGGAGCGGATGATGCTTGGTATATTGCCCGGGCCACGAAGCGGTTGGGTGATAAATTGGATATCGTAGCCGTGACTAAGGCCAATCTGCTTTACGTCACGTACAAGTCGCTCAACCCTCAACTCGCCTACAACGTGCTGCAGACGCTAGGTAAGTTGTACCTCGTGAAACATCTCGCCGTGCACCGTCCCCAGGGGTCGTACGCGTTTTTTGCCTCAGAGACCCAGAAGTATCAGCAAGCCCTTTTTGACTCGGAGGCGCGTCTGGCCGATTTTACAAAAACATCAGGCGTCGCGGTTCCTGACGTGCAGCGGACAGACTTGGCCCAGCACGTAGCCGATTCGGTCGCCGCTCTCGAGTCAGCTCGGCAAAATATTGCCGCAGACAAACACCGAATCGAAGACGAGAACGCCCGCATTAAGGTTACCCCTGACCGCTCTCTGACTCAACAGGTATCGGACTCTGCCCAGACATTGATGCAACAATTGCAGGCTGATCTCTTGGCTGCGGAAATTAAGAAAACAGAGCTCATGACGAAATATGAACCAAGCTATCCACTCGTACAGGAAGCCGACCAAGAAATCGCCCAAACACAGGCTGCCATAGTTACTGCGACCAAGCAGCAATACATCAACCAGACCACAGACCGGGATCCTACTTTTGAATTAATGAGAGAAGACATCGCAAAGACGCAGGCCGATCTGGCTTTTCAACAAGCGAATGCGGGAGCACTCGAAAGCAGCATTCACAGCTTGCAGTCACAAATGCTCGACTTGGATCAAAAGGCTCTGAAACAAGCGGACTTGAGTCGCGAGGTCACGGCCAATCAAGCGAACTACTTGCTTTATCTTTCGAAGAGAGAACAAGAGCGCGTTTCCGACGCTTTGGATGAGGGTCGGATCGCAAATGTTACAATTGCAGTTCCACCGATCCTGCCGATCCTTCCCTGGTTCAGTCCAATCCTGGTAGTGCTCATCGGCGTGGTTCTTGCGACGCTTCTGAGTGCGGGGGCAGCGTTCCTCGCTGAGTACTTCAATCCGTCGCTGCGCACTCCAGCTGAAGTGTTTGAAGTACTCAAAATTCCGATACTGGCCAGCGTTCCGAAGCAGACTGCTTAGGCGATCAGGAATGGTCTTGCACTATTACAACTTGAGGGAACAACCCTTCGGGGTGACGCCGGACCCGCGCTATCTTTATTTGAGCGCGAGTCACCGCGAGGCATTGGCCTCATTGTCATACGGAATCCAAAGCGGGCGCGGCTTCATGTCCCTCATAGCCAAGCCCGGAATGGGTAAAACTACGATCCTGTTTCAGCTTCTAAGCCAACTGGAAGGTTCAGCCAGGACGGTGTTCCTGTTCCAGACCTTGTGCAGCCCGAAAGAACTGCTGCGAGGTCTGTTGCATGATCTTGGTGTCGTTGACGATGACGGAGATGCTGTCCGCATGCAGGAACAGCTGATCGATGTGTTACTGGCCGAGGTTCGTCAAGGGCGGAGAGTGGTCGTGGTAATCGATGAAGCCCAAAATCTTGAGGACTCCGCTCTTGAACTGGTGCGAATGCTGTCAAATTTTGAGACCACCAATGACAAACTGATGCAGATTATTCTGGCAGGTCAACCTCAGCTTCGCGAAAAATTAGCATCATCCCACCTGCTTCAGCTCCGGCAGCGAATGTCAATCTTCGCTCGACTTCACCCGTTCAGTGTCGAGGAAACTCACCTTTATGTGCGCCATCGCCTTCGGGTAGCGGGCTACGACTTCAAGACCCCGCTTTTCACACCGCAGGCTGGGGCGCTGATCGCAAAATACAGCGGGGGGATTCCTCGAATCATCAACAATATTTGTTTCAATGCCCTCTCATTAGGTTGCGTATTGAAACAAAAAAGCATCCAGGAGGAAGTAGTGCGCGAGAGTTTGGACGACCTGGATCTCGAGGCGGAAGGCGCAAACGGCCTGGACGAGGAACCTGCAGGACGCAAGTTGGTTGCCGTCAGGGCGAGTAAGCCCATCACAGAATCCCAGCAACCTTTCGCGTGGCCAAGATGGCTTGCGGTTTGCGTCGTGTTTCTGCAACTCGTATGTTTCTCTGGTGGCCGCCAGGGCCCAAAAGCGCTCCGCTCTCATTCTTTACTTGCCGTCAGCGCGACTTCGCAGATGGGCACAATACAGCTTACTTCCGCGGTGCCAACGGATCATCGGAGCGCAACTGGCCCGGAAGTCAACGGCGAACGCGAACCCATGACAAAATCGTTGCCGGGGACCTCAGCCGATGAAACTTCCGGAAACCGTGAGGCCGTCTCGTCCACACCGACCCTGAATCGCGGCAGCACCCATCACGGGATTCGAAGCGGACAAGCGACGCCGCCAAGCTCTGGGCACAGGTGAAGAACCAGAAGTAGCGATGGTGAAGTCGAGCTTGATCGTCTGTATCTGGGGGGGACGGCGATGCCTCAGAACTGCGCCCGAGCTCAAATCCTTTTGCTGGCTGCCTCTCGGAGAGGAAATGCGAGTGCGGCTGACTTGCCAAGTGATTACGACGGCCAGTGCCGCCGATGCCGGAAGAACGTACAATCGTCGGTGCGACACCTCGCTGGGTGGTTTAACCTTTAAACGTTCACCTTATGAAAGTTCACCCTATAAGCTTGCGTCTTCCAGCTACCCGGGCACGGCGACTCCCGCTGGACTTTGATTCCGATTGAGAGGGGAAAAACAGGCATGAGTAAGAATTTTGAGCTGATGCAAGAGGCGCTCAGAGCAGCGCAGCGAGAGACTCCTCCCAGTCCAGAGTCCACCACAGTTGTGTCTGTAGGATCCGAGACGGACCGCAATAACCGTCGCGGCTCGTCAGATTTCGACGCTGCCGCGCAGCAAGAGTGCTTCAAACTTGTTCAGCGCATTTTTTTGGGGCAGCCGGAAAATCTCTATCGCGCCGTTGTCTTCGCAGGAATCGACCGGGGGAATGGCTGTAGCCGAATCTGTGTAGAGGCAGCCCGTACCTTGGCAGCAAATACTGTCGGTTCGGTCTGTCTCGTAGACGCGAATTTCCGGACTCCTTCTCTGCCCAGATTCTTGGGGGTTCCCGACGATAGCGGCTTGGTCACTTCCCTACTCGAATACGGTGGTATACGAAGTTTTGCAAAGCAACTGAAACCATCCAATCTGTGGCTGCTGTCAGCAGGAACCCTGGACCCGGAGTCGCCCAACCTACTGAATTCCGACCGCCTTAAAGTGCGTTTGCAAGAGTTACGCAAAGAGTTCGACTACATTCTCATTGATGCGCCGGCTCTAAATCTTTATGCGGACGCCATTGCCTTGGGCCGGATTACAGACGGGGTAGTTGTAGTGCTCCAGGCAGATTCCACCCGGCGGGAATCAGCGCGAAAGGGTTTGGAGAGCTTGCGCCAGGCTCACATTGAGGTTTTAGGCGCAGTCCTCAACCGAAGAACATTTCCTATTCCAGAGTTTGTCTATCGCAGACTGTAATCACGGGTGCGGTTTCCGCCCCGCACTTTCCATCTTCCGTCCCGGATCGCCTATTATGAACACAGCTAAACGACGCCTCTATCTCAGCATGCTCAAGGTGCTTAACCTTGGGCTCATGGTTGGGGCCTTCGGAATCGCCACCGTGCTGCAAGTTCCCCAGCAAGATGGAGGCATACCCCTTTCTGCTTTCCTTTCGATGAGGGTGAAGCTCGTCAATTTTGTGACTTTTTGTCTGATTCTCCTAGCATGGCACGGCATCTTCTCGCTCTGCGGACAATATCAGTCCCAGCGGTTGGCCCGCCGGCGCTCCATCATTGCGGGCGCCACCTGCGCCACCACGACCGCCTCTCTTTTCTTGGGTGTGGTAGCGATGGTGTTTCGAATTAGCATGATTACGCCCCACTTTCTCTTTCTATTTTGGATTTGTGCTTCCACGTTAGTGGCAGGATCGAGGGTGCTCATTCGAAGTTGTCTTGAAATCGTCCGTGTGCGCGGCCGTAATCTTAGGTACATACTCATTTTGGGAACCAACCGGCGTGCTATCGAGTTTGCTCGCCGATTGGATGCGGCACCAGAGTGGGGTTATCGAGTTCTTGGATTCGTGGACCAGGAATGGCAAGGGGGGGCCGACGTGGAGAAACCATATCCGCTGTGCTGCGGTTTCGATGGCCTCGCGGAGTATTTGCGCCGCAATGTGGTTGATGAGGTCGCTGACTATCTTCCCTTGCGGTCTTTCTATGAACACTCGTCTCGCATCGCAGCCCTGTGCGAGCAGCACGGCATCTTCATGCGCTTCGATCCCGAGATTTTCGATTTGAAGATCGCCCGTGCTCGCGCGGAGGAACTTGATGGCAGGGTTCAAATCACGGCATATTCTTCTCCGTCGGATGGGTGGCCAGTTTTGGTGAAGCGCATCCTGGACGTGACCCTATCCCTCGCGCTCTTAGTGGTTGTTTCACCCGTTCTCGTGGCGGTCGGACTGATGATTAAACTGACCTCAAGAGGCCCGGTTTTGTACCGGCAGGAGCGTATAGGACGAAATAAAAGACGATTTTTCATCTATAAATTCCGCACCATGGTGCCGAATGCGGAGAAATTGCTGCCGGCCCTTGAGGTTTTGAATGAAGCTGGAGGACCCGTATTCAAGATCAGGAACGATCCGCGAGTGACGCCGCTTGGCCGGTTCCTCAGACGGGCCAGTCTCGACGAACTGCCGCAGCTATTCAACGTGCTGCGAGGAGATATGAGTCTAGTAGGTTCACGGCCTCTGCCCGTGCGGGATTATGAAGGTTTTGACCAAGACTGGCAAAGACGGCGATTTAGCGTGCGCCCTGGCATTACTTGTCTGTGGCAAGTCAGCGGACGAAGCAATATAGGTTTTGATCACTGGATGAAGCTTGATCTTCAATACCTGGATCAATGGTCAATCTGGCTCGACGTGAAGATTCTCGCGCAAACAATCCCTGCCGTCCTGAGGGGTTCAGGCGCAGTGTGAGGCGCGGCACCGAACCTGTCATTGACTTTCCAGCCTATCCAAGGGACCACCATGAACATTCTCATCATCCATAATAGTTACCAACAGCCAGGTGGAGAGGATGTTGTAGTCGCTCAAGAAACCGGATTGCTGGAGCGGAATGGACACAGAGTCACTATCTATAAGCGCAGTAATGATGAGATGGATGATCTGTCTTTCGGACAACGGCTCGGCCTGATCAGCCGGATCGTTTCAGCCAACGATAGTAAGCTTGCTGTCCGCGGCATTCTTCAGAATTTCAAACCCGACATTGTTCATGTTCACAATACTTTTGCGATGGTGTCGCCTTCCGTGTACGAAGTGTGTCAAGAGGAAGATGTCCCTGTCGTCCAAACACTCCACAACTACAGGCTTCTGTGTCCAGCCGCGACTTTCTATCGAGACGCCGGGCCTTGTGAGGAGTGCGTGACACATAGTCTTCTGCGTAGTGTGCGATACGCATGCTACCGCGACTCGCGCGTGATGTCCGGGGCGATTGCACTCATGCTCAAAACGCACCGCTCACGGCAGACCTGGAATAGACGGATAGACGCCTACATCGCGATCAGCGGTTTCGTAAGAGACAAATTCATACAGGCTGGATTTCCAGCGAACAAGATATCCGTCAAGCCTAATTTTGTCGACCCGGATCCGGGCGAGCGATCCTGTTCCGGAGACTACGCTCTTTTTCTTGGGCGTCTTTCAAGGGAAAAGGGCCTATTGACGCTTTTGGAAGCCTGGGAGCGCCTGCCGTCCGCGGTTCCACTTGTAATTGCTGGCGACGGACCGATGCGTCACCGTCTCGAGGCAGAAGTTACAAGGAAGGGACTCCAATGCGTTCATTTTACCGGCCAGTTGAAACGTGATGAAGCGTACGACGCGATGAAGAATGCCGCGTTCCTGGTCGTCCCGAGCATTTGGTACGAACCGTTTGGCCTGGTTGTCGCAGAGGCTTTTGCGTGCGGAACACCGGTGCTGGGTGCTTTCGTAGGGGCAATTCAAGAAATGCTGGAGGACCAAGTAACTGGCCTGCATTTTGCACCTGGCAATCCTGACGCACTCGCGAAGAAAGTTGCATGGGCCTGGGGACACTTGCCTGAATTGGCAGCTATGGGTAAAGCCGCCCGGCGAGTTTACGAAGACCGCTATACCGCCAACGCAAACTACCAGCTTTTGATGAATATTTATGCCTCCGCTATTGACACGCACACTAGATTCAAGCGAAATCGGCCACTTCGAACCGCCGCTTAGTTTTCGCGTCCTCGGCGTTCCGGTGCATGCTGTACAGATCCCGGGAGTCGTTTCGCAGATCCAACTCTGGATCCAAAGCGGCGTAAAGCGACGGTACATTGCCGTTGCAGGTATGCATGGGATCGCTGAGTCCTGGGCCGACAGCGATTTTCGACGCGCGCTCGATTCTGCTGACTTAGTAGTTCCAGACGGGATGCCGCTCGTTTGGTTGGGCCGGTGGCATGGGCACCCACTCAAACGTAGAGTCTATGGACCAGAGCTGATGGAAACATTCTGCCGCGAGACCGGAGCGACTTACCGTCATTTCTTTTACGGAGGCGGGCCCGGAACCGCAGAACGCCTCGCGGATTCGCTTCGGCAACGTTGCGGCATTGTAGTAGCGGGGACCTATTGTCCGCCATTCCGCCCCCTTACGGAAGAAGAGCAGCGGGATGTTACGTCACGTATAGAAGCAGCCTCCCCGGATGTATTGTGGGTCGGGCTCGGCACTCCAAAGCAGGAAAAATGGATGCACCAAAATCGAGAGCGGCTTTCTGTTCAAGTAATGCTGGGTGTAGGCGCTGCATTTGATTTCAATTCCGGTAGAACTCGTCAGGCTCCAGCCTGGATGCGAGAAAACGGACTGGAATGGCTGTTTCGTTTATTGACCCAGCCACAAAGACTTTGGCGACGCTACCTCATTTCAATTCCCAAGGTTGCAGCTCTAGTTTTCCTGGAGCTTGTAGGACTCCTGCCCCGTTCTTTTAAGCCACCTCAACTTTTTACCTAACCGTTACATAGCATTCAAACAAGGAGAATATCATGGCAAAGCAGATCAGAATCCTGGTAACAGGTGCCGGGGGGTTTATCGGCCACCATCTAGTCAGCCGGCTAAAGATGAAGGACATTGGGTGCGCGGCGTTGACCTTAAGGTGCCGGATTACGAGCCCAGCCGCGCGGACGAGTTCGAGATCCTGGATCTGCGAAAGTACGATGGCTGTCTGCAGGCAACGCGGGGCCAAATTGACCATGTTTACACTCTTGCAGCGGATATGGGAGGTATTGGATACATCACTGCCTCGCACGCCGAAATTGCCAAGAACAACATTCTCATAAACGCGCACATGCTCGAAGCTGCGCGGCTGAACGGTATAACTCGCTACCTCTTCTCGTCGTCGGCCTGCGTCTACGCGGGCTATAAACAAAACGACACCGACATCAATCCTTTGCGCGAAGAAGACGCGTATCCAGCCGACCCCGAGCCTGGCTATGGGTGGGAGAAGCTTTTCACGGAAGAGCTATGTCGTTATTACCAGCGCGATTATCGCTTTGACACTAGGATTGTTCGCTTTCACAACGTATATGGACCGCTCGGTACTTACGAGGGAGGTAAGGAGAAAGCGCCGGCAGCGATCTCTCGAAAGGTGGCTTTGGCTTGCGACGGTGATGAGATTGAAATCTGGGGCGATGGAAAGCAGACTCGATCCTTCATGTACATTGATGATTGCGTCGAAGGCCTGATTCGACTCATGACATCGATGTATCACGAACCCCTGAATCTTGGCATGTCGACAATGGTCAGCATTGACGGACTCGTTGACCTGATCACGGCAATCGCAGGTAAGCGTCTGATCAAGCGGTATGATCTGACAAAACCGCAGGGCGTTCGCGGACGCAACAGTGACAACTCGCGCCTGCTCCAGGTTCTGGGATGGGAACCCTCCGTTTCGCTTGAAGTAGGCCTCGAAACGACCTACAAGTGGATTGCAAAAGAAATCAACACTCGAGGCACCGTTTCCAAGACTTGGTCGCATACGCCGCAGACTAAATGTCCTCCGCTAGGCTAGGCGCCACACGATGCAACTACCCACGCCGAAGGTTCTTATTGCACCCGACGGCTCAAGCGCAGCCGTGCCGATAAAGTTCAAACTTCACTCGAGCCGTCACATCATTCGCTCGACTGGACTCGTTGTTACTGCGGCCACGTTGGGCAAACTAACGGGGTTTGGCCGGGAATGGATGGTCGCGCGCTTGCTGGGTTCGAACGCGCTCACCGACACTTACTACGCTGCTTTCACGCTGCCCAACTTCCTGAGTTATCTGATAGCTGGTGGCGCGCTCGGCATCGTATTCATTCCGGTCTTCGCGCAATATGTTGCCGCCGGTCACGAGGAGGAGAGCTGGTACGTATTTTCCACAGTATTGACCGTGATAGGCCTGGCTCTCCTCGTTCTTGTCACGGCCGGAGAACTGTTTACCTATCCTTTAGCCCGCTGGATCGCGCCGGGATTTCCTCCTGATCAACAGGTCCTTCTGGTGACCCTGATTCGTATCCTGTTGCCGGCACAATTGTTTTTATGTTTGGGAGGACTTTTCGCTGCCGTCCAGAATGCGAAAGGGCGCTTTTTAGCTCCAGCGGTCGCTCCAATCGTCTATAACTTTACTCTGATTGGATGCGCGTGGATGCTGCACCATCGTCTTGGAATCATCAGCTTCGCAGTGGGTGTGGCTGCGGGAACGATGGTCGGCTTTTTTGGCCTGCCGCTCATTACGTTGCGAGGCATCGGCGCCAGGTTCAGGCCTAATCTGGCAATTCGTCATCCTGGGGTCAAGCAATTCTTCAAACTTGCTATTCCCATAATGCTGGCACTTTCTATAGACACCACGGACATATGGATCATCCGTTGGTTTGGATCGTACTTAACCCCAGCTTCGATAACCTGGCTGATGTACAGCCGGTTCCTGGTTATTATTCCTATTGCAATTATCGGACAAGGAGCAGGGATAGGATCCTATCCGTTTCTGGCTCAATTGCATGCTGAAGGCAAACACGCTGAACGCACCCGCAGCCTGGCAACCGGGATAAAAAGCCTTTTACTGATCATGTTGCCCATTTCGGCTCTTACGATCGTTCTTAGCAGGCCGCTGGTGCACCTTGTATTTATCCATACTCGACTTACGCAGGTGGATGTGGAATCAATATCCGGCGCGCTCGCACTGTTTGCGCTCGGGATGTCGGCCAAGGGAGCGCAATGCATCATCTCGCGAGGCTTTACCTCCGCGCACAACACCTTTTCCCCAGCGTTGATTGGAACCCTGATAACGTTTCTTAGCCTGCCTCTATATTGGTTCTGTGCACGGACATGGCAATATCTGGGTCTGGCAGCGGCAAGCTCGATTGTGGCGGTTATCTTTGCAGCGATAACGATGGTAGTGCTGTTTCGTCGGGCCGAGGCTCGAAACCTCAAGGGTATCTTGGTATGCCTTATTAAGGTATCGTTTGCGTCTTTCATTGGGGCTTTGCTATGCCGCGAGGCTCTAAACTGGCTAGAGTCATGGATACGATGGCAAACGTTCTCCGGTGCGTTGTTGATTTTGCTCATCGTCACGGTCTTCGGCTTTCCGCTCATCCTCGTTATCTCGCGACTGCTGGGTGTAAAGGAGATCGATCACTATTGGAAGAAAGTGTACCAATCTATTCCTGGAGTTGCTGTGGCAACCCGTGGATGAACCATTGCGCAAGGGACGATTGGTTGCAGATAAGTATTACTGTGTTCGAACCTGACGTCATTGTGGGATCAGGGAGCGCGCCGGGTCGGATGGCAAGTCGTAGCATTCCGGGTGCACTTTCATAAGGCAATCATCCATGCGACTTTTGCTTTCTGCTTACGCTTGTCGGCCGAACGCTGGTAGTGAGCCAGGATGCGGTTGGAACTGGGCAACTCACCTCGCTGCTCGCGGCATTGAAGTCCATGTTCTGGTTGCAAAACGCAACCAGGAAGCGATCGAAGCGGGTCTACGGTTCAACCCTATAGCGAATCTACATTTTACTTATGTGTCTGTGCCCTACGAATGGGCCAAGAAAAACGAGGCCTTGCATTATGTATGCTGGCAGGTCGCGGCGTTGAAGGCAGCCCGAGAGCTTGCCAGCAAGTTTGAATTTCAGCTGGTGCATCATGTGACTTACGCTAGTGTTCATGTGCCCTCACAATTGTGGCGCTTGGGGATACCCGTGGTGTTCGGCCCAGTGGGCGGAGGTCAGACTGCTCCGGCGAGCATGTTGACCTACTTCGGTACAGAGAAATCCAGAGAACGGCTGCGCTCGTCACTGACTAAGGCGCTCAGGTTGTCGCCTTTTCACAGGCAATGGTTAAGACGAATGAGTTTCATCCTGGCGGCCAACCGCGACACATTAAATATAGTTCGAGCATTGGGCTGCAAGAACACGAGCCTGATGTGCGACACTGCAATTTCTACGGACTACTTTGCCGAAGGACCCCGGAACTTTGAAGAGCGAAGGGGCGCTCTCAGGCTTCTTTGGGTAGGACGAATGCTTACGCGAAAAGCGCTCCCATTGGCGCTTGATGCTCTGAAAGAAGTTCACAAGGATGTGACGTTGACGATTGCTGGAGACGGAATAGATCCCCAAACAGTTCACCAGATGGTTCGAGACCGCAATCTTCAGCACAGAGTGTTCTGGAAAGGAAGTCGCCTGACGTGGATGGAACTACGGACAGCCTACGCAGAGCATGATGCAATGCTCTTCACCAGCCTACGCGATTCATTCGGGTCACAGTTGCTTGAGGCCATGGCCATGGCACTTCCGATCATCACTCTGGATTTGCATGGCGCTCACGACTTCGTGCCGGGCGGCGCCTCTTTTAAAGTTCCGGTTGGCAACCCCGAGGAAACCGTCCGGAATCTCGCGGGCGCAATCGAAAAGTACGCTTTGTTGTCCCGATCGAGCAAGAATCAAATGTCGATGCAAGCGTGGAATTTCGCCAAGACTCTCAGTTGGTCCGCTCGTGCTGAATTCGCCGAAAGGCTCTACCAGGAAGTTCTATCGAGAGCCACTTCTTTGGAAAGTGCTTCCGGCTCGAATGTGGCCGCTGTTGGCATTTGAGCCTGTTCGACCGCTGCACCATTCAGGCCATCGCCGAGGCGATCTCCGTTCACGATTATCAACCGCTAATTGACTATGACCAGCACAACCTTAACTTTTCCGTTGCGAGCTGCATGGAGGCGGCGTGGCGTACTTCGTAGCATTGTCGGACTTTGCGCAATTGCAATGCTCGCGCTTGTGGTGATGCTCCTCGCGACGCCCTCGTGGGAATTCTTCACCTTTCTGCTCGCGTCAACAATTTTCTTCGCCTCACTCTGCCTGGCGCGTCCGCTCTCCCGCAGAGTTTTTGCCGGAGAAAGAGAATCGTTCCTGTTAGCCGCTCTGGTGATTTGGGTGTTCGTGATGATTTCTGAAGCGATATTCACCCATAACCAAACAACCCAGAAAGCCGCTGGCGGACATTTTGACCCTAGCGCATTATTCCAGGCTATGACCTGGATGCTGTCCTTTTTCGCTCTCGCTTTCATTAGCTGTTTCCGGCCCTTTTACCTCCTTCGCTTGTTTACCGGTCCATTAAAGTGGGCGTCCATTTTTGCCATCGTCGCAGTGCTTTCGTGTCCACTTTCGAGGGTCCCTTTGTACTCGTTAGCGCTGGCATTCAAGCTTTGCGTGATCGTTTTGACGCTCTGCGCGATCGGAGAAGCAATCGAAGACGAGGCAGGCGTTTTTAAGTTCTTTGCGGCGCTGTTTGTAGGAACGCTCTTTATTACTTCGGTGGAATTCATGGCGCCATTTTTTGGGCCGGGACCAGTTTTTCAGAACGACCGACTCGGATTGATGGTTGGACTTTCAGGTACTAGCGGCATCCTGTTGCTCTTGAGCGCTCTCTTTCTCTGGATCAAGAAGAGCCCCTGGTTTCTTCTCTGCGGACTGTATTCTGTGATGGTGATGATGTTGGCCGGCACCAAAGGCGGCATAGTTGCCAGCTTCTTCTCACTCATGACGTTCTTCCTTTTCCTTAAAAGGCCGGTGGTGGCTCTCGTCGTGAGCTTCGGATTCACCATTATCCTTGTCCTCTTCATCCTCTTTACTCCGTTAGGGGAATCCCTGCAGCGATATAGCGCGTCCAGCAACGGGTCTACCCTCACCGGCCGAACCAATCTCTGGGCTGACGCCGGGCCGAGTATTAAGGAGCACATCATACTCGGCCAGGGATACCGCGCCGCGAGATTCGTATCCGCAGATGTTCCAGGCGCATTCGCGGAAGCGGGTAATATGCATAATTCCTTCCTGGAGGTTTTGTACAACAACGGTTTGGCCGGGCTGTTCCCCATCGTGATCATGAATTTCCTTATAGTGTCCAATCTCTTGCGCGCTTTAAAGCGACCGCCTACGTTGCACGTGCGATACTATGTCGCCGCCGCGTTCGCCTTGTACATACATTTGTTCCTATGGGGATTGGTTTCAGTAACCTTTGGCGGCGCGCCCGACGATCGATTTATGACATTTTTTGCGGTTCTCGTGATCAGCATGTTTCTGAGAGGCCAAGCCGACAAGAAGTATTGGAACACCGTTTATGGCGAACACATCTCCTGACAGCACTGACGGGACGGGTATGTCTAGAACGGGGAGAGACATTCGTGTCGCGTGGCTCTTTCCATCGCTTGCGCGCGGCTATTATTGGCAGCCAGTTTTCAAGGAATTTGTTGCCCGATGTCCGCGCACGGCTGTTTTTACCTGCATCTGGCCCGGCTTCGCGCCAGGTTACGAAAACGCCTTCGAGGTGCATACTCTTCCAGGCTTGGGATATATCGATCTCAAGAAGAGACTCCCTGATTCCCGTCGGGGATTTATTTGGACGCCACTTTCTATCTTAAACAAATTGGCCGCCTTCGATCCGGACGTGGTGTTTTCTTCGGGCTTCAGCGGCTGGACTTTGTGCGCCTTACTGTTCAGGTTATTCAGACATTCTCGGGTAATTATTTTTTGGGAAGGGTGCTCCGCTCAGTCAGTCAGTGTCTCCAAGGTAAAGACTGTGCTCCGCAGTTGGATCGCGCACTTTGCAGATGCGGCCGTGAGCAATGCCGATGAGGGAATTGGGTATTTGCGTGACGTCATCGGAATGCCGCAAGACAAGCTCCTGTGCCATCCCTGTCAGGTACCCGATCTGTCTTTGCTTTGCTCGGTTGCAGGCGAGGCATGCCTGCCCGGCTCTCAGGCGCCCCGTTTTTCTGTATGTGGGCAGTCTGAGCCCGCGTAAGGGATGGCGCTACCTTATTGACGCAACTCGGCTGTTGGTTAGCCAGGGGATTCGGGAATTTTCCGTTCTGTTCGTGGGCACCGGCGAGCAAGACGAAGAAATGCGCGCTGCCATCAGGGACCAAGGACTCGATGGCATTGTGCATCAGGTTGGCGCCGTCGCCTATCACAATCTCGGCCCCTACTACCGGAGTGCCGATGTCTTCGTCTCCCCAACCAGAGCAGATACCTGGGGCGTGGCCGTACTGGAGGCCATGGCTTTCGGAAAGCCGGTGTTGTGTTCCAAGTACGCGGGAAGCAGGCAAATGGTCGCACACGGGGAGAACGGCTTCATCTTCGACCCTTTCGATACGCCGCAACTGGCAGGTTACATGGCCAAGTTTATTCAAGATCAAAGTCTTGCTGAGCGGCTTGGTGCATGCTCGCTCGAGAAGATGGCGCCCTTCACGCCAGCGCGTGCGGCAGATGCACTGGCGAATCTCGCCCTACAAACCAACTAAGCGACAGCTCCATTTTTCTTTTCGCGTTCTGAAATTAACCGTAAGGCCCGCTCTGCTAGTGTCCACAACGTGAGGTCATGACGACTGCAGTCGAACGTTCGAACAGTAGCCCGCTAGTTCGCACCAAACTCCAAGGTCCGCTATTTGTCCTCAGCGTATGGCGCTCAGGGTCTTCTCTGCTTTACACCCTTCTCAATCAGCATTCCAAGATTGCGCTCTTGTACGAAGGCGACCTTCCCCGGCTGCACCTTTTTTTGTTTGGGCGTTTTCGGAGTGGGGCATGGCGAGAGAGGTGGGAATTCTGGAACCAAGGCCCTTCAAGGCACGGGATTGCTATTGAATCCATGCCTGCAAATGTAACCAATGCATGGGAAGCCACGCGCATTGTTTACCAAGAGATGGCACGCCGCAAACAGGCCATCATTTGGGGTGAGAAGACACCGCACTGGTACGACTGTCCGTTGCGGATGGCTGAAAAGTTTCCGGATGCGCGCTTCATTTTTCTCTGGAGAGATATGAATGCGGTGATGGAAAGTATTGCGCGAGCGGCTCTTAGCGAACGTTTTTTCAGGAAGGCCGGCTTTGCAAATAGGGCATTGCTGGGAAACGAGAAGCTGAGGCAGGCATGTGATGTACTGAAGACCCGGGGCCGGCCGGTGTACGAGGTGAACTATGAAGATCTGACTGCGAATACCTCCGAATGCATGCAGCAGATCTGCCACTTTCTCGAGGTACCTTTTGAGTCCCGAGTTATCTCTCTGAGGGGGCCGACCGGTCCGCCATATGTTCAGGCCAGCATCATGCAATGGTCCGAGGCGACCGGATTGTTAGCCAGAGAAGACAGGCTGAACTTCTTTCCCCGGGTCTGCAAGCTAAAATTGGCCGCTACATCTGCCGTTGGAAGCGGCGCTACGACGGTAACTGGCCCAAGTATCCCATCGAACTGCCGGAAGGTACGCGGCCACCGAGCCTGGTTGAACTTTGGTGCGACTGGATCACTTATCAAGGTGTGCTGTGTCGGGACAAGATGGTCGCAGTGATCTACGCGATCGTGCCGATAGATCTTGCCCGTTGGTTGCGCTCCTGGCTCCGTCAGCGCAGTCATAAGAGGGGATTGCTCCCGATGTCACAATGAATCATTCAGCCGACCAGCTATTCCTGAGAAATTCCGGGGACTCGATATACCTAACTGAGTAAGGCGCTTGGTAGAACGAGGTTGTCAATTGCCAGCCTCTTGAGTCTGAGGTGACCTCGTGAATCCTAATATCTATACAGATCCTAATCCCGTGACCCCAGAGCAGACTTTACGCCCGCTTTTTGTCCTGAGCGTCCCCCGCTCGGGATCTTCTCTGCTATACACCCTTCTTAACCAGCATTCTCAGATTGCCCTCTTGTACGAAGGCGATCTACCGCTAATGCAGCTGTTTCTGTGGGGCCAGTTTCGCAGCGGGGCCTGGCGGGAGAGATGGGAGTTCTGGAATCAGGGACCTTCAAGGCACGGGATTGCGATCGAATCCCTTCCTGCAAATGTATCCGACGTATGGGAAGCTACCCGAGTTGCTTACCAGACCGTGGCCCGTCGCAAGCAGGCTACGATTTGGGGCGAAAAAACACCGCACTTGTACGACTGTCCGTTGTGTTTGGCTGAAAAGTTTCCCGATGCGCGCTTTATTGTTCTTTGGAGAAATTTACATGACGTGATGGGAAGCATCGCTCGATCGGGTGTTACCCTTCCAGCTTTCAGGAAACTCCTTGGGAGACCAGCTAATGTGCTATTGGGGAACGAGAAGCTAAGGCAGGCATGTGATGCACTCAGAGTTCAGGGCCGGCCGGTTCACGAAGTAAACTATGAGGATCTTACGTCGAATACGTCCGAATGCATGCGGCAGATCTGCCAGTTTCTCGATGTTGCCTTTGAGGACCGAATGACCTCGCTCGAGGGGGCCGATCGTTCCGCCATATATTCACATGAGCATCATGCAATGGTCCGAGGTGACCGGATTGTGGGTCAGCGAAAAACTGCGGAAGTCCTTTCCCCTGCTCTGCGAGCTAAAATTGGCCGTTATATCTGCCGGTGGAAGCGGCGCTACGACGGTAAATGGCCCAAATATCCCCTCGAACTGCCGGAAGGCACGCAGCCGCCCTCCTTCCTTGAACTTTGGCGCGACCGGATTACCGATCAAAGTCAGCGCTTCTGGGACAAAGTAGTCATA
Organism: uncultured Acidobacteriaceae bacterium; assembly: GCA_963827765.1. Classification (GTDB taxonomy): domain Bacteria; phylum Acidobacteriota; class Terriglobia; order Terriglobales; family Acidobacteriaceae; genus Acidiflorens. Next base: position 657,839 of record CAWHBX010000002.1, on the reverse strand, counting down.
GTGATATTGCACCAGATTCGGCCACTTATTTATCCCAAAAAATATACCCGACGCACTCAGGTTGTTTCCTAAGCGCTAATGATCTCGAGAATTTTCAGAGGAGTTTCAGATTAGCCGGGGATATGAATAACGGACGCAGCCAATTGTTCTTGAGAAAAGTTCGCGTGGCCCTGACACCCCGTTCAGCGCTCTTGCGCACCCGGCTGCAAAACGGCGCCATCATTGAAGGGTACAACCGGGCAGGCTATGGCGGCCGCGGAGTTTATATCTTTCGAGATTCGCTGGAGCCGGAGCTCTATTCCTTGCAGCATTTTCTCGGACCGGGGCAGGTTTTCGTCGATGTGGGAGCGAACGTAGGCGTCTTCACGGTGAAAGCCGCGAAGGAGGTTGGCAATGAGGGCTTGGTGATCGCCATTGAGCCCTTTATCGAGAGTGCATTTCGGCTTTCCCATAACGTAGGAGTCAATGGATATCGCAACGTTCGCGTACGAAATTTTTGCATTGGGCGGAACACCCAGCATGCTCGCCTGCACCTGAACCAAGGCAAGCCGAATTCTTTCAGCCTTGTTCCTAATGGCAATGCCGAGTCAATTTCTGTTTTGTCCGTATCGCTCGACGATCTCTGCCGCTGGGAGAACCTGGAACGCCTGGACTACCTGAAGATTGACGCGGAAGGCGCAGAAGCCGCAATCCTCGAAGGTGGGCAAAACGCGATTAGCCGGTTTCGGCCCATCGTCCAGGTGGAAGTAACGATTTGTAAGAGCAGTCTAGACCTGAACTATCGCCGATTCGCGGCACACAACAGCATTAATAATGTCTTCATCCCAGCAGAAAAGACCAAGGCTATAGAAACGGCGATGAAATTAGGGTGGGCCGAAATTCCCGCAACGGAAGCTCTTGAGATCAAGGAGCCCACGTCGTGAAAGTCTTACATTTCTTGCACCGTCAAGCCAAACACCACTGGACGAAGGGCGGCGACAGGGATCTACATCTTGCCAAACATACCGCGGAGCTAGGAGAGCAAGTGACCGCCAGAGATGTTTGAGCGGGAAACTCGTTTGCGGGTATGCCTATACGCAGTGACATTCGAGTAGCCATCTGCATCTGTACTTTCAGGCGGCGGGAACTTCTCCGCGAGCTGCTGAGCGGTATCGCCCAATTAACATTTCGCAGAGTGCAGATGCCGCAGATACAGATCGTGGTCGTGGATAACGACGAGTTCGCGAGCGCCGAGGAAGTCTGCGGCACAGTCTCCGTTCCCTGGCCAATCAAGTATGTGGTCGAGCCAAGGCGCGGCATTACTCATGCGCGAAACCGTGCAATCACCGAGGCCGGTTTAGTGGATTTCATAGCTTTCATTGATGACGATGAGATCCCTTCTGCCCACTGGTTGGACGAGCTTCTATGGACGCAAGCGGAGTTCGCCGCGGATGTGGTGTCCGGGCCGGTTCTGCCCAGATATGCTCCGGAGGTCGCCGACTGGGTAAAGCGTGGAGGATTTTTCGACGCGCGGGCCTCTGCCACTGGTACTCCGCGGAAAGCGTGCGCTAGCAACAATGTGCTGATCGGAACCCACGTATTCAGACAGGTACCTAGGTTTGATGATGCGTTCGCATTGTCTGGAGCCGAAGACACAAACTTCTTTCTTCGAGTTCGGCAGGCCGGGCACGAGATCGTGTGGGCGCAGGAAGCTGCCGTTTTTGAAGCGGTTTCTGCCAAGCGTGCAACCGTTGCCTGGATCCTCCGTCGGGAGTACCAAACCGGAAATGGCTGGGTTTTTTGCGAAGCCGGCGTGGATGGCCGCCTGCGTCGTTGGGTGGCCCGGTTTTCTAAAGCGTGGGGGCATGTTGTGCTAGGTTCGGTAAATGCGCTATGGTCGTCGTTATTGTTGGACAAGGCCGCTGTCGTCCAATCTCTTCGGCAAGTAAGTCTGGGAGCTGGCATGCTTACGGCTCTGGTTGGCCACAGATTTCTTGCGTACCGAAATGCGGGTACAGAGCAGCTCGGAAGACTAGGTCTCTGACCGCGTGGATAGGTATATTGTCAGGCACTGGTTTGGGGTAGGGCGCGTGCACTATCGTAAATATCCGGGCCGCTAAACATCTGCGGTCAATGCGGATCCGCCGACCCACCTGGTTTTTTGGAACCTGGTGAAGGGTCTCCTGAAGAGTAGAGCGCCATCATTGTTCCAAGCCCTCGCGCAGGGAGTGACGTGCTGAGAAGAGATTTCACTACCCCATGCTGGGTCTCTTTGATCTGAACCTCAAAATTACTGCCGCTAGCAGCCGGCTTGTAGTTGCTAGCCGCATAGATAAAGGATGCGCGCGAATCATTCACAACGAAGCTCACCGAATCAGCAGGAGTCTTCCAGACTGGATAGATAAGACCACCGAGTACTTCCGTGGATCCGCCTTGGCCGGTTTCGATGTTCGTACCGGTACCTTCCGTTTTCAGACCCAAAATCCAAAGTTTGCCGCCCCTGTTCGTTATCTTTGTTGCATTACCCTCAGGGTTGATTTGCCTGGCAAACACGTTTTGAGGAAACAAAATTTGCCAGGGCTCCGCCGCTACATTTTCCACAAACAGGGTCCCTGTTCCCCGGTTCGTGTTCTGATAAGCAATGGTGGTGGGTTGTACACCGATGAGAGAATCACGCAGGACTAACGGTCGCGCCGAATCTTGCTGAACAAAGATGACGCCCGGAGAAGGGTGAGGGTAGTAAGCTCCTATTCGGAAGTGATCCAAGGTGACGTCAGCTGTTCCAGTCTCGACTTTTAAAAGGGGTGCGGGACTCTGACTGTCGCTGAAGATCTCTCCCGAAGGGTTCAATGACGAGTTAAAGCCTTCCAGCATGCGGACTTTGCCACCAACGAGAATAGTCCGAGTAATCACATATACTCCCGTCGGGAAGTAAACCGTCGTCGCTCCAGAATTAATTGCTGCCTGAATCGCAGCCGAGCTGTCTGCTGTTCCGGTCGGGTCTGCTCCATAGGCAGTGACACTCTTCCAATTATTCAGACTTGAGTCTTCAAAGAAGGGTGTCTCCTCGACCGGAAGGTTTAACGACGAAGTTTTGCCTCCGAACTGGGTGACCACCGGTCCAGAATCGTACTCGGTGATCGCAGAACCCTGGCCTTGTAATGCGGAAGCATATCCTGATGAAGTAACGTCTCTTGCGTAAAGAGTCCCCTGGTTTTGAATTGCTGAAGATTGGGAAGAACCACCCTGCAAAATCGCCCCGACCAAGGTTACTAAGCCAGTCGCGTTGCCGTTATAAATTGCCGGTACGCCGTTCGTGGAAAAGACGTGCCGGATGGAGAGAACATTGTTTACATTGTAGATGCCGTACAGCTTTTGATTCAAAAGAGTCAGATCTTCGAATGTAAGGCTGTACTCATTGTTAGCCACCTTGATGCCGTAATCAAAACCATTGATCACCAGGTTCTTCATGAGACAAGGGCCGGTAGCGTACCTTAGCAATGCAAGGCCGATCGCCCCAGAATGACTGGGATCGCTCGACTGAAGGGTCACGTTTCGCAGGGCGCAATAGTTATTACCCAAGAAATCGAGAGCGATAGCTCCAGGATTGCCTCGGCCCACATCGATCGTTATATCGAAGATATTGTTGTCGAACGCGCTGTTCCCTCCTCCATTCGGCTTGCCGTGTTGAGATGCGAACTCCAGAACGTCTGCGGGAGCGCTGGCGCTTTGGTAAAGGGGGTTGTTGTCCTTCAGTCTGATTATCGTGGTAGCGCGGTTTTCGCCCTGAAGCGTAAGCAAGGAATTCCAATGGGACATCGGGTCTTTCTCGAGGAGCGGGCGGGATACCAGATACGTTCCGGCTGGGAAATAGATAATACGTGGCCCTGTCTGCGGATGATGTACCGTGGCCGAAATTGCCTGCTGAATAGCCTCGGTATCATCGCTAACGCCGTCTCCTTTGGCGCCATATTGGGTTCTTACGTTGACCATGCCTGAATCGGGCGGGAAGGTGCGCTCTGCGTTTCCGATGGGGTCACCAGCGAAGGCTGGCTGCTCCGTCATGGTCACGTCAAACGTCTGTGTCGGCGCATTGGGGCTGACTATCTGGGTTGAAGCTACATAAATTCCGGGCGCGAAGCCCGCGGGATCTGCGACGAGCTCTATGGAAACTATTGCCTTCGCGGAAAGTGAACCGGACGCAGGCTCGAATCTGAGCCATGCCTGATTTGAGGACGCGGCCCACTCCACGTTCGTCGGTCCTGTATTTCTAAGTACGAGAGCGTGCGAACGCACAGCTCCGCCGCCTTGAGTTACAGTGAGCCTAACAGGAGAGGTGACCGTTACGGTCACAGGAGAGTTCTCAGTGCGTGCCCCAGGCACAGAGCCGAGCGAAACCGGGAGGAAGAATACAAGTAATGAGAGAGAGGTGGCTTTTGGAAGACGACCTTTATCTCGACTCATGTCAACTCCTTTTTGGTTCAAAAACGGCACTGATCATACACCCATCCCGCTGTTCGCCGATAGTGTGAAACAATTTTCATACGGACCGCCCCCTAACGCTCCGAGATCCGAACCCGCACCGCCGAAATTGCCCGATATTCCTCCACTTTTGCAACACCTGTCATTCGACTATGAGAATCCGCAATAGCCTCAACGCCTGGTGCAATTGCCTTACTGCTTCACCAGCTCGACGCGGCGGTTCTTGGCGCGGCCGTCCTCGGTGTCATTCGACGCCACGGGAGCGTAGGGCCCACTTCCGTAAGCCCGCAGCCTGCCGGCCGGAACCGCGTACTTGGTCGTGAGCGCGGCGAACACCGCGTCGGCGCGCCGGCGTGAAAGGTCCATGTTCAGGTCGAGCGCGCCCTGGTTGTCGGTGTGCCCGACGACATAGAGTTTCAGCATGAGGTCGCCTTGAAGCAGCTTGGCGATCTCTTTCAGCGTCGCGTCGGACTCAGGCTTGATATCGGCCTTGCCGGTGTCGAAGTAAATCCCGTAAACGGAAGCGTGGCCCGTGCGGTTGATGTCGTTGGCCAGCGACGCGGCGTTCACCGTGATGAGATCCGACTGCATGGACTTCATTTCGATCACGTAGAGCTCGACATTGGGTCGGAAATTCCCGCCTTGGTCGTCAACCAGCAAACTCACATAAACGTTGCCCTCCGGCCGCGCGAGCTTCGCCGAAACGTAATGAATCCCGTGGTCGGGTCCCCAGTAATCGTCGTACTCGTCGCTACCGTACACCCTTGCATTCGAGCTCCCCGACCCGCTGCATTCCTGCGGGCCGCAAGTAAAGAGCGTCTCGAACCCGGCCTTCTTGAGCGCGCCCTGATAGTTGCGAAAGACCTCCAGCACCGAGCGACCCTCGGGCGCTACGTAACCGATGCGAGTGACCTTGCCTTCCAGATGCTGGCTCTTGGTAAATTTCTCGTCAGACAGCTTGCCGAGCGGAAGGGTGAACTCATCGAACTCTTTGGTGAGATAGTGCGTGATAACCGAGCCAGGGTATCGCGAGATCAAGGAATGATCCTTGCTTCCCTCCACGTCTTCGTTCTGGGCCGCCGCGAAGGGCGCTGATAGGCCTAGCAGTAAACAGGCTACAAATACTGTGCGAATGGAAGTTGTCATGGGCTCCTCCTAGAGGGAATAATTGATGCACCACCTATTGACCGGATTTTCCTTTTTGACCTCGAAAACGACACCATCATACGCCCGTCTCGCCTGATCGCGACATTGTGAAACAAGTTTCATCCGGAGCGCCCCCAACGGTCTGAGATCCGCACCAGCACAGTCGAAATTGCCCGATATTCCGCCACTTTTGCAACACTTCTCCTTGCCAGGTAGTGTCTTAAACACTGTGTTGCTGCCCTGGATCTTGGTTCACCCCAACTGACTGTCGAAATTGAGGGCGGTGAGAGCCACAGAGTCCAACACGCGGGCGATACTGCGGTACACCACCGCGTTCCGTGGAAAATAACATCCCCACGGAGCATAGAGTCATTGCATCTATGACGACGGTCTAACTGCAGGTTTCGAGCCACAGTTGGATTTCAGGGGAGATCTCTTGCTTTGTTCGAGTCTCACCGGCGGACAGTCCGCAGACATCCCGGCCGATATCTGCGGACCACAAAATTGCGAGTGCTGACGCTCAGTTCACGGTGACCACGTCGTACACCTCCAGGCTGGGAAGAATGAAGTCAAGGCGGGCACCATGCACGGACACGTCCTTAAGCTCCGTCTGTTGCCCGTCCGGCGACAAAAGGCGAATTCGCTTGGGGTCGATCTGCTTGACTACTCCGTCCAGATTGACGGTGACGCGAATGTTGTTGAGAGGCTCGTGGTAGTTGACAAAATGCAGGATGACGCGCTCGCTGTCCGTCTTCTTCACGACATTCGCTGCCACATAATTCGCCCCGGATAGCGTGATAATTTCATTGCCGGACAACTGTTTGATATTCGACAGTAACTCCCGGCGACCCGTCTCATTCTGAGCTTCCAGCAGCATGGAGGCAGGGGATCGCACGTCGGCAAGCTCCTGCAACTCACGGCTGCTTCCGATGGTGTAGATCTTTCCGCCGTTCTTTTTGTAAGTACGAATAGCGCTCATCTGGTCGGCATCCATCCAGGAGATATTGGGGATGATGATCGTTGTGTACGGAGAAAGCAGTTGGGGCGTCAGACGGTGGAGCAGCACGACGCCGTACATGACGTTGCTTTCAACCAGTGCGTTGTACAAGTTGTCCCGTTTCAGAGAGACCTCAAAACTCGGGATATGCGGTGGAGATATGATACCGATTTTGCTGACGCAGGCCACGTCCGTGTAAAGGTCCTGGTGATCGGCGAGAAATCGGAAGTAGCTGCTGATGTCTGCCCACGTCTGCACGGCGAGCGGATTGTCTTTCATGATCCAGCCATGCAGGAGTTTTTCACCGGCTTCAGCAATGGCAAAGTGGGATTGAAATGCGGAGGCCTCCGCGATCGGCTTTTTCCAGCCGGCTTTCATTCCGTCCCGCACATCATGCGCGCCAGGGTTCGGAACACCCGGATCGGCCCCCTCATACTTGCTTTCGTAGGATTTCACGCCATAGCCGGAAGCGTAGTAGAAACGAGCCTGGGCAATGTTGTGCACCCACTTGCCATCCCAGACTCCCGCTTCGCTGGTGCCTTCGGTTTTCGTGAGGTCGGCAACCTCGTCCACTAGGATGTTGCCTTTGCAGTTGCCGAAGATGGAGATGTTCTTGCCCTTGCTTGCAGCGAGCTGCCGCACTTCGTCAAAGAACTGGAGGACATCACCGGTTCCGCCGATGGAGAAGTCGTAATACAACTCGTCCACACCCGCATCGATTTCCACTTCCGCCTGTTTCAGCAGCGCATTCTTGCGATAGTCCTCATTTTGCAGATCAGCGGCAAAGGTATCGTCCGGCGCACGCCAAACCAGGTTGCCGTATTCATCGCGGCTGATCCAGCGTCGCGTCTCCGGGTGCATCAGGACATCGCGAACGCCCAGACCTCCTAGTGAGTTGAAGGCCGTCAACCGAATGTTATTCGCGTGACAACGATCAATGAAAGCCTTGACGCGGCGATACTCCTCACTCGACGTGTCCATCGGGACGTGGATCGCGACGAGGTTGATGCGGGCTTCCTTGAACATCTCGAACATTCGGTCGAGGTGGTTCCAGTCGATGCCAGCCCGGTAGAAGTTCACTTTGCCGCGACGTGCCCATTTAGGAATCTCTTCGAGCGACCGTTTCTTCTCGCTCTTGTAGTTGAAGACGAAATCAAAGTCGCGAATCGTGGCGGGTCTGCCCCTGGCGAGGAGATGGTACGTCTGACCGACTAGCGTCGGGACAGTCTCTTTGACGGACTGGAGCCGCACATCGATCACCTCGTATGCGCCCCCCTCCGGATTCACAAAGAAGTCAATCTCGTTGAGACCGGCCACGAGATGACGTGAATCGAGAGGAATGATGAGCTTGCCGATAATGTCATCCCCGCTGGTGAACGAATACCAGCCCTCTTTGCCGATCTGGTTCTTTTCGCTCTGGGTCACCGATCCAGTCGTTTCTCCCATCAGCGCAGGAAGCTCGTACTTATGGCCGTTGATGCTCACATAACCCGCTGACTTCGCAAGACCACTGACGAGGAGCACCAAACCTGGTGAACTCAACTGGTCTGGCGCGTCGATCCTGATGACGTACCCTTTGACCCGGTCTTTCCTGCCAGACAATTCGTATTCATAGGAAGGGGCCACGACGTAGGCTTGGTACGAGTTAACGGTCGTTTTCGCGGTGTCTTCAGCACCGAAGAGCACACTGCACGCCAGAAGCGCACACGCCGCGCCTCCCAGCAATATACGGAAGAATCTTGTTGTGTCCATGCCATCCTCCACGAGCTTAGGGTGCAACATTGTTAGGGCCGAATGGAGCCGCCGGCGCATATGGCCGGAAGAATGCTTTGCTGTTCTTTTATCACTTACCACTCAATCTGCAGCGAAGCCGGCGCCTGGTATTCGGGCAGCGAAATACGGTATTCCGAACCTGAGCCGGAATTTCTTTTTTGACTGCAATAACGGCATTTATTGTATACCACCTGTGGGCGAAATTGAGGCTGTCAGAGCACTCGAATTCAATAGAATTCAACTTCGTTCAAACACCGGGCCGCAACTGGTTCCAGAAGAGTTACGGACGCGACCGATTTACCGTTGCCGGTTTTCAACTAAGAATTGTGGAAGACCACTGGTCAGAGCTGTACGCATACAGCTTTGTTTTCAGTGTAAAGCTCGAACACGGCACGGCCCATCTCGCGGCCCCAGCCCGACTGCTTATAGCCACCGAACGGAAGCGCGGCGTCGAACACGTTGTAGCAATTGATCCACACCGTGCCGGCGCGAAGCTTGGCGGCGAGCGAGTGTGCCTTGCTGACATCGCGGGTCCAGACGGCTGCAGCCAGGCCGTAAACGGAATCGTTTGCATGAGCCATCGCCTGGTCGAGGTCGTCGAACGGAATCGCAGTGACAACGGGCCCAAAGATCTCCTCGCGCACAACTCGCATCGTTGGTTTTACATCGACCAGCAGGGTTGGTTCGACAAAATACCCTGGACCGCTACGTTTATGGCCGCCGACAACCGCCCTAGCGCCTTCTTCGACCCCCGCGTCAAGATATCCGCAAACGCGTTCTAGTTGTTCCTGCGATACTAGCGGACCCATGTTGGTGCCAGGCTCGAGTCCAGGGCCAATGTGAATTTTCCTGGCAGCCTCGGCAACTCCGGCCACAACTTTTTCGAACACGCTTCTGTGCACCAACAGTCGCGAACCGGCGGTACAGCACTGACCGTGGTTGAAGAAGATGGCGTGGGCGCTGCCGGGAATGGCAATCTCCAAGTCGGCGTCCGCAAGAACGATGTTGGGGGACTTGCCGCCCAGTTCCAGCGAAACTTTCTTTAGATTTCCAGAGGCAGCCTGCACAATCAGCTTGCCAACCTCGGTTGAGCCAGTAAAGGCGATTTTGTCGACATCGGGATGAGCAGCCAGCGCAGCGCCCGCTGTTTCTCCGTATCCGGGCACGATGTTCACAACCCCGGCTGGAAAACCCGCCTCCACGATCAGTTCGCCTAGACGCAGCGCGGTCAGGGGAGTCTGTTCGGCGGGTTTCATAACGACTGTGCAGCCTGCGGCGAGAGCTGGGCCGAGTTTCCATGCTGCCATTAGCAGAGGGAAGTTCCAGGGAATAATCTGGCCCACAACTCCAACTGGCTCACGCAGGGTGTACGCAAAATATTTGTTTCCGGAGGCAGAGATCGGAATCGTGCTTCCTTCAATTTTCGTAGCCCAGCCAGCCATGTAGCGGAACAGGTCGACCGCGAGAGGGACGTCGGCAACACGGGCCACCGACAAAGGTTTGCCGTTATCCAGACTTTCCAGTTCCGCGAATTCGTCCAGGTGTTGTTCAAGGAGATCGCCTAGTTTCCAAATTAACTGTCCACGATCTGACGGCGACAGGTTTGCCCAAGCGCCGCTTTCGAAGGCCCTGCGAGCCGCTTTAACCGCGCGATCTATATCGGCGAGGTCTCCTTCGGCAACGCGAACCAGGACCTCGCCGGTAGCCGGATTATAAGTTTCAAAGGTCTTCCCAGAGATTGAATCAAGCCATTGGCCATCAATGAGCATTCTCTTGGGCTTGCTAAGAAATGCAGCCGCATTCTTACTGGGCTTCGCGGTAGCTGTCGCAGTTGACATCATGCACCTCTTTAGAAATATTTGCGGATCAGGGCAACACAGGCTTGATACCTGTAAGTTCACAAAAATCGATAAGCGCGGGATACAAATCTGCGCCATATCCGAGGCAAGCGTATTCGTTGGTCCAACTGTCGAGCATCTTCTCAATGTCGCAGTGGGCAGTCACGAATCCGTGCGGCCAAAATGGAATGCCGCACTCGTTAAGGCGCTGCTTAATTTTTTCCTTGGGTGGCTCGAAGATACTAGCGCGTGTAATCACCATCCGGAATTCCCCATTCACGCGGCCGACACGGGCGAGCACGCCTTCGCCAACTTTGCAGATGAGTCTCACCGACAGGCCGCCGGCCTCGCCTTCCGTGGGGATACCGTGTTCGGAGAAACCTGCGGGGCCTAATTTGCTGGCAAGCGATGGCGGGCAGGCGCCGTCTCCGATGATCTTGATTTCCTTTTTTTTCTTGTCGATGTGTTGCAGGTCGCCATAGTAAACGGGTTCTTTACTTAGCTTGGTAAGCAGCCAGACCGTGAGCGCAGTGTTGAAGTCGCCGAGCGTGGAGGTTCCATAGCCGTCCTCCAGCATCATGCTTTGAGCAAAGCAGGTGGCGGAGTAGTCGTCGCCCAACCCGGGGAAGGACTGAATCGTGTAGAAGTCGAATTTTTCCTTATCGACGACCTTCTTAAGCGCAAGGTAAAGGCGGATGGAACGTTCGTTAACTATGTTTCTCTCGGGCGTGGAATCGAAGAGCTTCTCCAGGCGAGGCTGCAAATTTGTTATTTCTTTGGCGGTAATTTTCTCCGCTGTTCGAATGAGTTCGGCGGTGTCGCGCGAATCGATGTCCACGCCGAACATTCGCATCCACTGCGACGGATCTGCGGCTCCGCAGGTTTGACCCATGCCACGGCCGCCAAAGGTTCCCATGGTCGACATGTTCAGGAGATTCTTCAGGTGAGCGGCTCGCGCGTAGCTGACGATTTTGAGAATTGTTTCCTCATCGCCGGCTTCACCGTAGACGAACTTGTGAGGAATGCCGATTTCCAGCAAACCGCCGTGCAGGACCAGTCCACCGACTGGTCGCCAGCCCTGCGAGCCCGGATGAGTCCAGAGCAGCACAGCTTTGCCGCCCGCAGCGTAGTCGCGGATTGCCCCGACCAAATGCGCCGCCCAGACCCATGTGCCCGAGAAAAGGACAATCATGTCGACCCGCTCGTCGGACTTCATCTTCTTCATGGCAGTGCGGGCTTCGTTTTTCGTTGCAACGACGATGTTGTATTCCAGGACTTTCAGACCCGCTTGCGTCAGGGCTTCTTTCGAGCGCTTAACGACGGCGTCATCAATGAAGGGAACTCCCAGGGGATCTTTGAGGCCATTTTTATGAACACCGTAGACGATGAATGCAACAGTAGGTTGAATCAAGGTTCCTCCTTAAGTTGTTACCGAAATTCAAGCGCGCGATCATGGTCGCACGCAACATCTGGTACTGATTCATTTGGTCCGCATATTCAGCGGAAATTACTGGGTCTGGGTCGATCGCACTGGTTTCGTGGACGACCTGACTGAGGGCATGGCAAACATCGCTGTATTCTCCAACGGCGACGCCGGCCAGAATTGCGGTGCCCAGACATACAGCTTCGGCCGACTCCATAACGTGCAAACGACGCCCGGTGAGGGCTGCTCGCAATTGTAATCCGAGAGCGGAACGCGAGCCTCCTCCGGTCACGTAGATATCCGTGAAGTCTCCCGCCGCCTCGACCAGTGCTTTGGTGATGAGGGACAGCTCACAGGCCAATCCTTCCAGGATACCCTTATACAGCTGACTGCGAGTGGTGGCCGGATTGAGCCCGGCTATGACTCCTCGCGCATGTGGATTGAACTCCGGATTGCAGGTGCCAATCAGATGCGGAGTGATGCACAAGCCGGTGGGACCGTCGGGGGCGTGCGCTTCTAAAAAAGAATAGTGAACAGCATCGAGCCCGTCAGCCGCAGTTTCCGAAGCGTCACCCGATCCATCGCTATACAGTAAGTCGTGAAACCACTTGACCATGATGCCGGAGGGGAAATACGCAAGAGTGACGAACTTCTCAGGCACGACGTGGCAGTAAGAATTTAGCGAGGCTTGTAATGCCGCATCGCTAAGGGACGGCTCGTCGGAGCCTGCAACTATGCACTCATAGGTTCCCATTGAATCCGAGACGCTACCCCTGCCGATCACTCCCATCCCCAAAGCACCGCAGGGTTGGTCGTGGCCTCCGAGCACGACCAGCGTGCCAGGCGAAAGACCGAGAAGATTCGCAGCTTCACAGCTAGCTTTTCCTGCGATTGTGCCCGCGGGAACAGGCACGGGCAGGCGCTCCTCGCGCAGCTCCGCTGCCGTCAAAATTTCCTCGGACCAAGTCCGTTTCCGAATGTCAAAAGCTAGAAAGCGTGAAGCCAGGGAATAGTCCACGTAGGGAGGAAGATCCATGCGTTGCAGTATGTACCCGATCAGGGTGACAAAGCATGCGGCTGAGGCGAAAACATCAGGGCGATGCTTGCGCAACCAAATGATCTTGGGGATGGAATACATGGGGTGCGTTACCAACCCAGTGATCTGGAATAAACGCCTGCGGCCGATGGCTTGCTCGCACCAGTCAGCTTCAAGAGTTGCGCGTGTGTCCTGATTAAGAATTGCGTCAGTAAGGGGCTGGCCTTTTGCATCAACTGCCACGAAAGTCTCCCCATGAGAACTGAGGCAGAGCGCCTGCACGGGTTCCGACGAGTCTCTCGTGACCGCGCGGCAGGTGGCGCAAACCGCAAGCCAGAATTTTTCCGGGTCCATTTCCGCAAATGACGGACGGGGGAAATCGGGGCTGTAGCGGGCGGTGTGTTGAGCGAGAATCTCCCCGGCGGCCGTGAACAGAACGGCCTTGCACGCACTCGACCCGATATCGACGGCCAGCAGGCTCATGACATCCTGATGATTTCTCCCGGGGCTCGACGGTAGAAAGTTTTGTGGTTTAGGCGACCCATTTGGGGCGATCTCCAAATTTGTTTGGAAAACTGTTACAGAAACTCTCCGACCGGAACAGTCAGTTGACGTGCGGAGGGTCCTGATTCGATGATGCGGGCATTTCCGCCTTCAATCGAGACCTCCTTCACGCCCGAAAACTCTTCAGGGGTTTGAAATAACATGATCAGGAAGCGAACGGCTAGACGTGATTTTGCCGGAAGCCAGCGATAGGTCCGTTCCCCAAAGAGCAGACCTTGGTCTATCGTCTCTCGGCGCGGAATCGAGAAGGGCGTTGTGCTGAACTCGATCCCTCGGCAAAATGTACGCCCCTTCCATGGCGGCTTCGTCCGATGATTTCTCTCTTCCCAGTTGCCTACCCAGGGGAAGTCCGCTCTCCGGAACGCATACACAACCAGAAACCGCTGCGACGGATTGCAGGCGCTGATGAAAGCGATCGCCAGCTTTGGATCCAGCAGTTGGGCAGTGTAGTGTTCGAACCGTTGATCTGGAGTAGTTCGCAAGTCTGCCGTTCCACCCTGTTTCGTAGGAGCATGGGGCCAGTCGAACTCAGCCTCGGGCTGCAGGAAGATGCGTTCGCTATAGCTAGCAGGGCAGACCTTCGCCCGAGTGGCCGGCATGTCGAAAACCGTCGTGCCACATTGTAAAAATGGTGGACCGAAAGTTACATGCTCATTCCACGAGATTGGCCGGTCGTAAATACTCAGATTCGTGGCCTGTTCTTCGCAGTAAACGACCGGGTTCGCCCGATCCAACGATATTGTCCTGCTGAAATCAATCTGTGCCTGGCGTAGCGTTTGGCCATAATGCAGTGCGGAACGGGCCGAGCCGGTTTTTTTTAACAGGTTCCATTTCAAGGATGGCGCTTCACCGTGAGTCGTAAGTCCGGCTGCCGTTTCCTCTTTGGACGGTGGTCCAAAATGATCGAAGCTCAAACTGTGCCCGGCAATGCCGGCAAGCAACTTACCGTCCGGCGGAGGCCCGTAAAGGCGGCGGTGCTTAGCCAGTGTGTAGTGATTAGGATCCATCGTAGTCCATTGTGGTCGCCACAGAGGATTCACTCCAGGGAGGCTTTTCAGGCTCAATTCGCAGATATGCCCGCCCCCTTGGAGGACAGAAACGTGTCCCCAATCTCCGCTCAGGCGAAACCCTGCCCGTCCGTCTAGAACATTGGCGACACGGCGTATTGCTGTCGTCCGGTTGCTGCGGCGCATAGTTGCCCTCATCTCCTTGCCTGTAAGACTTCGGTTCCATCGAGAACCGCGCGCGCTTGTCGGAGGAAAGAACCCATGTCTGCCGACTGAAACACGTTGCGCCCGAAGAATACTCCGGCCGCTCCAGCCGTGACCGATCCTCGCACAACCTCAAGCGCATCCGCGTCGGATGCTCGTCTGCTTCCGCCGAGTACCAAAATCGGGATCGGACAACCTTCGACGACTGAGCGCATGGATTTTGGGTCGCCGCTGTAGTCTGTCTTTATTGCGTCGGCTCCTAGCTCGGCAGCCATACGAGTGTGCAGGTTGAGCCACTTTGGATCTCCAGGACTCGCCACGGCCTGTCCGCGTGCCAGGGATTCGACAATCAAGGGAATGCCGATTCTTTCACATTCGCGTGCCACTTCGGCGGTACGTGCGACCTCCTTGCTTTCGAAGTCAACGTCGCCCGTGCCCACGATCATGTAGGTTAGAACTGCATCAGCTCCGTGACGGAGGGCGTCCTCTGGACGGGCGAGCATGCAACTACGGAGGTCGCCTTTCCCGTTGTTGCTGACTGCTGCCCATACGGTTGTCCAATCGATGCGAGCAATAAGAGCGGGGAAAGGCCGTGGCAGGGGCGAGTCTGCGACTTGTCGAATGAGGCCAAGATTAAGCAGCAAGGCATCGACGTCTGCGTCCGCGAAACGGCGGATCTGCGCCAAGGGTTCCTCGGTTCCCGGAATTGGTCCAAGCACGAGGGCATGATCGAAGGCGACCACCAATGCGCGATGCTCCAATCCCCCCAAGACCCGGCATAGACGTACTTTTTTACCACAATCGCTCACGACCCCACCTCGCTGGACAAAAGCTATCGCGCAGCACGGAAGTCAATGTAGCTCGTATATGATCAATTGTCAATCTTTTTTGATCGAACTAGCGCGATTTCGGCGAGCACGTGGCGCCGCCTGCTCCATCTCAGCCACAAGGACCTCGATGCCAGCTTCCCTCAGTTCGCTGATGTACCTGGCATCGGTCGCAGAGTCTGTCACCAGCACATTGATATCGCTGACTGGACCGACGTAGGCGAAAGATTGCTTGCCGAATTTTGTGTGGTCTGCCAGAGCAATGCGTGTCTTGGCGGCCCTGACAATCATTTTCTTGATTTGCGCTTCTGCATGATTGGCGGTGGAGATTCCATATCCTGGGTCGATAGCACTCACCCCGAGGACGGCTTTATCCAGTCGTATCTCGGAGAGCGCACGTTGAGCCCACTCTCCCGAGAAATAGACCGTGTCTTTTTGCAGATCGCCGCCGGTGCACAATACGGTGACTCCGGCACTGTGTTGGAGTTGACCTACAATCGTTGGAGAGTTTGTAACGACCGTAAGACGATTGCGATTATGCAAGCGGCCCGCTAACTCCACCACGGTAGTGCTGCCCTCAAGAAACACGGTGTCCCCATCGAGAATCAGTTTCTCCGCTGCCTGGGCGATTGCTTGTTTCTCTTCACTATTGCTGCGCGCCAGGGTTTCATAAGACGGCTGGAATTTTGTGCTCGACATTCGAGACACCGCGCCGCCGTGAGAGCGAACGAGTACACCTTCATGTTCGAGGACCGCCAGATCTCGGCGAATTGTTGCCGGAGTGACCTCGAGCGTGCTGCAAAGCTCCGACGCACTGATCGTGCGTTGCGTGGTTAGAATCTCGCGAATGCGAAACCTGCGCTCTTCGGCTAGCATGGCAATTTTTCATCCTCCTTGTGCGCGGATACTGAGGCCCGGTACCGCTCCATCTTACAACTCTGATTTCTCAACCGAGCAAGCAAATGAATACAATTGGTCAAGTTTTAAAGTAACGAGATCTCGATAAACAAACAAAATAGTTTACAAACGATCACATTATAATACATTTCGATCCCGATCCACCGTTCGGATTTTATCGAATATGTGGTTTGCGCAAACTCGACAGAGAGGGAATCCATGGAGAAGAATCGGGTAAAGTTGGCGCGGATCGTTCAGTCGAGTGCAGAAGCGCGCCGGCTTCTTTACAGAGTGTGGCGGTGCAGTTGGACAATCGGTTGCTGGTCAAATGGTTTGGGTCTATTTCTCCGGATTGAAACGGGTTGGGGGCTGAAGCGAAATTGTGCCGCTCACTATCACGGTGATACTCTTTTCCGCCGAAATCCCGTCGATGCCGTCCACGACTAGACTTACCGTATGGCTTCCCGCCACGGTGAAGGTGTGGTTTGTCCTTTTTCCTTCATCCGTCGTCCCATCGCCGAAGTCCCAATGGTAAGCGAGGGGTGGAACTCCACCCGGAATGGTGCCACCGACAAACTCGATCTCCTCCCCGACTTTGGCCTGATCTGGAGCTTGCAAGTTCACAGAAGGAGCTGCCGCAGGGACAGAAGAGTCAATAATCGCGATGAGTTTCACGGAATGGGCCGCCACATCGAGCCGAACGGAATCACCATCCGGTGACAAGCGACGCGCAGGTTCGAGAGCGTCGTGCAATTCGTAGGCGTGGGTACTGGGAAGATTCAATTCGGCGAGAGAGAAGACATGAGATCTGGTTTGTTCGGTCCAGTTGAATACCGTCAATATTGACTGTCGCTGATCTTCCCGCAGCAGGAAAACACTCGGCTGTTCATCTTCCACACGATAAGTGAGGAGATCGATGGGCACTGAGGCGCGACCGAGTTTTGCCATCTGCAGCAGGTAAGGATTCTTGAGCAATGCCACTCTGTCCGCGTCAGCACCCAGGGTTGGAAGATCGTCGCCGATCTCATACAACCCTCCGGACACGGCCGATAGAGCGATCGACACCTCCGCCTCATTGAATGTGAGAGGGGCCTGGATTTCTCTTTCCTCCATGAGTTGGCGGGACACTGTGAATGCGTCTGGATCGTTGAGGAAAAAGTTGCGGTGCATGTAGAAACGGGCCGCGATTCCCGGGGCGGCTTCCTTGCTGCGGACAAACAAGTGCCCTGTGTCCTGCGACACACGACCGTCATCCACGATACCCACCGGGTTCAGCATCGGGCTGCCGTCTTTGTCTAGCAACACGTGCTCGCCAACCGCGTTGCGAATGACTTCAAGCCCAATCCGCTGAGCCTCTAGAGCGGTTGTATTCGGCCGGAAATAGTGACCCTCGATTGCCGTGTTGTCCATGAAGTCGAGCTTGATGTACCGCACGCCCCACTGGTCGACTAGCGAGCGGTAAGTTTCGCGGAGATGGTCTTGTGCGCCCGGGTTTGTCGTGTCCAACACGAATACACGTTCTGAAGGTACCTCCTCCGCAGTCGTGATCTGGATGGCCTTGCCGTTCGAATTTTGGACTAGCCAGTCTTTGTGGTGCTCGTACACCCAACTCCGCTCGCCCACCTCGAAAGGGGCAGTCCATATGCCGATATTGAGTCCCAGCTTGGAAATGCGTTGGGTCAATGGCAACATTCCATGGGGAAACTGCGAAGCGTTAGGCGTTGTGTATTCGTTGCGGGAGTAACCGTAGCCGAGATCAAAATGAAAGTAATCATAACCAAGGGGCTTCAGGTGCTGCGCGAGCCATAGCGCATTGGTGAGTGTGTTGCCCTCTGTGATCTTCGTGTAGTAAGAAGTCCAACTCCACCATCCGAGCATGTTGTCTTCGGGGATATGGCTGTGATGCAAAAGACGAATCGCGGCACCGTAGTTTTCAAGTTGTGCGAGGTAGTCAGTTCCGGTGGCAAACATCAATCGCTCGGAACTTATACTCTCGCCGCTGGCGAGGGGCAGGCTCAGTTCAACCAGATTCTCGGCCGCACCTTCATGTAGTCCCGATTCTGGATCGGAAGCTTGGATCTCCGTCGTGCCCGTGGAATCGATGGTGAGTGCTTCGATCACGGGGCCATCGGATCCGGGCTTCGTCTTTAAATGCATGATGGTCAGGAAGCGATCTGAGGATAGAGCGCCGAAGAACACGCTTGCTTTGCTTTGCTGGTTGTACACAAGTTGACTGCCTACCGCGCGATGCATCCCGTTTGGCGCTTGGCCCAGGTCGTAAATGCGAAGCGGTGGCCAATCTTCGCTGAAGCTGTCGGACAAAACCCGGTCCAAACTTTTTTTGCCGTGGAGATTGAGGGCTGGCTCGCCTGTGGCTTCTAGGCAACGAATACTCTCGACGGATAACCTTTCTCCCGTGTGATTTTCGACCACAACCTGAACATCGCCGAACGGTCGGACGTCGTAAGTTCGAATTGTGTACGCCAAGACAGGACGATCCGGAAGCCCGTTGAATATGACGGTCACCCGGTGACCC
Source organism: uncultured Acidobacteriaceae bacterium (assembly GCA_963827765.1). Classification (GTDB taxonomy): domain Bacteria; phylum Acidobacteriota; class Terriglobia; order Terriglobales; family Acidobacteriaceae; genus Acidiflorens. The sequence continues at coordinate 639,130 of CAWHBX010000002.1, read as the reverse complement.
TTACCGAGCACATCTTCGAACGAGGATTCGACAACCTGATGTTCAGGGTAATCCGTCGACCTGATCCACTGGTGGTTAACCTGTGCCGCTACTCTCGCGCGAAGCACGATGGGCAAGGTTGCGGCTTGTGCAATGGTGTATGAACCATCCTTAGAATCGATGCCTACGAGCAAGCTGTCATTCTTAAGGGTGACGTCTGCGGCACAAGCTAAACGCACGAACAAGAAAATAGCACCCGAAAGCACGAGCTTGGGCAAGAACGAATTGGGAGAAGCTTGGCGTTGCAGGGCTCGTCGAGCACCGGTGTTGAGTTGGTTGCCGCACGCTCTTTCCTTGGCCAAAAGACCCTCCTAAATCGGTCTGCCTGTCAAAAGCCACACACTCCAAATTTTAACAAACATATTAATACATAAAACGTATATAAAAGTACTACAATCGCGCAGATTTTGGAAAATAATTCTCTCGACAGGTTCGGATGACCAGCGTCACACGGCGAAAGGCGGAAAGTATTTGAACTGTATTACTTATTGCGCGGTCGCGGCACCAGAACTCTAGAATTGCTCCAAGAGACGGCGCGCACCCGTTCCACGATTGGGACGAAGCTTGGTCTCTTCCGCGGTCTCAATCTTCCATCGCTTCCAGACGATCGCCGCTCCGCAATCTCTTTCGCAGGTCCCGATAGAAGCCCGCAATATGGGCCTCAAACTCAGCCAAGCTCATGCTGGCGGTGGCGTGAATGCGCGGCACGGCGAAACGCTCGATCGGAGCGCCAAAACCGCCGCCCACATTCATGAAGGCGCAGCGGAAACCCGCTTCCTCCGCCAGCCGCAGGTCGCGTCTCGTGACGGTCGCGGTATTTCCGAAGGGATACGCAAAGGCCCAGACCGTCTGCCCCAATGCCTTCTCCAGTACACTCCGACTCTCGGAAATTTCCCGCCTAGCCACATCCTCCGGCGCCTGCGCGAGAATCGGGTGGGAGAGTGAATGGGCGCCGACACTCATTCCCGCAGCGGAGAGTTGCCGTAACCCGGCTCGATCCAGCGTAAGAAATCTGGCAGCCAGGATGGGGTTTTCGATGAATCTCTCTCTCCAGTTTTCCACAAGACCAAGCTGCTCCCGGATTCGATCGAGAAATCCGCGCCTGAGTTCTTGATCGAACCGCGAAAGTTGTTCGACTAATTTCCACCAGCACGCGTGTTTGTCGTTCGGCGTAATTGGGCCAGTGCTAACGCCAACGCCCGCTTCGGGAAGGCTGAGAGCAATGGGGCCGTCGGCGTCCAACAACATCAGGTAGAGTTCCTCGTACCAGAGCATGGAGGGCATCTCATCATCATCGGCACAGGCGGACGCTCCGGTAGCGAAGAAGAGGCAAGACAGGCCAAACTCCCGCAGCAGGGGGACCATTTCCGTCAGGGTGTTTCGGAGGGCGTCGTCCGAGGTCAGCAAGATCGAACGCGGAGGAAGCGACAGCTCACCTTCCAACCAATGAAGGAAATCTTCGGGGGTGATCGCATGGTAGTGCTTCTTCACTAGCTGCAACTGCCGCCGCAGCGAATCGGCACGTACCAGGGTTCCGTCCAAAGACGGGTTCCGAATTTTGTAGTCCGATGGAAACACGCCATGGTAAGTCACCACCGCGGGACCCGCGCCGGCAGCATGGCGCAAGTACCCGCTGCCGGCGAGAACGGGAAACACGATATGCTTCAGAATAGGGCTGACGAATCTCAAGGCGCCTTTCTTTCAGACGTGTCCGCAGAATTGTATCGCACACCGCTCAGTCCCGTGCTGGACAAAATCACGGCATGATGGTCGCGGCGCCGTCGATCCCATCTCGCTGATGGAGAACCGGGTGTCCCCGCCTGGCCGCCGAGTCGCTGGACGGGCGAGGGCGCCCGTCTCTCCACCCGTGTCAACGCTCATGGTCAATAACCGGAATCGCCGTCCGCTAGCTGGAAACTCACGGGAAACGCGCCGTTCAAAGCATTCGCGGGGTCGTGAATCACGATGGGTTCCTGGTACTGACGCCAGTATCCATTCCATCCGAGCGCCCGGCTCAGAATCGGAAACGTGGACTGTGCGCGAATTCGACAGACTTCCGTATCGATCCGGGCTGCCTCGGTGACGATCGCACAGGCAATATTCCAGTCATTCGCATCCGCCGAATCCACCGCGAGGTCGAGCAGTCTCGCTTCCCACTCCGCTTTGCCGAGGATGAAATATCCCAGGAGCCGGCACTCGCGACGCAGCAGGAATCCTTGCATTTTGAGCTGAGGACAGTTCAGCAGCCAATTCAAATCCGCAACCGTCCGCTGGCAGAAGGTCCAGGCGCGCTGGCTGCCGTTCAATACCGGCAAGATCGAATCGTCGAATTGATGGACTGGAAGGCAATCCCATCCCGCGCTTGCCGGCAGGCGATTGCGCGCCGGATGGGTCAGCCCGTGCAGTAAACGCAGCGCCGATCTTCGGGTGCGGGGACGCAGCCGGAACTCACGCCACGGGCGCAACCAGGCGGTGTAGGTCAGAGCTTCTCCCATCTGCCGGAACCCGATTCGGGGAAGAATCTGGCGGGTGACGGGCGCGCCTCCAATGACAAAAGATGTGGGGGCCATTTCCATCAACTTGCGGTAAAGTATCACGCCAGAGCCTGGACTCGATGGATCGGCGGCCCAGTCCAAAATGGTGAGGCTGCTAACGGCCGGTCCCGTGGGCAGCCGCAAAGTCACCGGACAAACACCGCCGTGAGCGACGATGTGCCCGTCCCTTTCCAGCAAGTAGCTGCGCCCCGCTTCCCAGCCGGACCTGAAAAACAGGTACTTCCACTCTAGAAACCGCGGGTCGGCGTGAAAATCCGCAGGCCCAAATTTGTTGACGCGGGCGAGAAACTTCGCCAGGGCCGGAAGATCGTCTTGCGCGGTCGGTCGGAGTGTTCCGGTCATCTCATGAATGAATCTCGTCGCATGCGCCTCATCGGCCTGCCGCTACACGGTGGTGTTATTCCATTCCATTGTATCGAGCTCGAGGAAGATTGAAGCGATGCGTAGCTTGAACTCGGCCGGGCTTCCCGGTCCAAAAGTGCGGCGCGAAAGCATGGCGTCCAAAGTGTAACCCGAAAGTGACGGGCGCCGGTTGGAACTATCCGCCTTCAGCGTCCGCGTAGCACTTCATTAACAATGCAGTTTGAACTCAACACGAATGAAGATACGAAGGTCTTTCGCCGCAGCTCCATATTGGACATCGTGCCAGCGCAAAGTAAATTTGGCGGGCCCGTCCGCACCGTGGTAATCGCAATTTACAGCCGAGGTGGAGCAGTTTCGTTATTAACCGATAGAATGGATTGGGAAGATTTTTCCCCGCCCGTCTTCGTGTCGCCGGATTGGCGATTGGGTGACCGCTTGCCAGACTTAGCGAATTGAGGCAAATGGAGACAAGAGTGGACCAACCGACCGCGCCAGTTCAGGACCAAGGCTACGCCGCCTGTTCTCTCGATGCCAGCTATGTGCTGACCTGGGAGGAAATCGCAAACCTGGAGGCGGAGCCCGGCAAGCCAGCCGAGACCCTGATGAATGTTGTCGCCTTGATCGCCAGGCGGTTTGGCGCCAACGTTTGCTCCGCCTATCTGCTCGAGCCCGACCGCGCCAATCTCGTTCTGGCCGCTACGCTCGGGTTGAACCGGGAATGCATTGGCAAACTGCGCATGGCAGTCACGGAAGGACTCGTCGGCCTGGTCGCGGAACAGGTCCGCCCGGTGGCCGTGGAACGGGTCAAGAACCATCCTCGCTTCAAGTACTTCAGCGAAGCCGGCGAGGACTCGTACCAATCGTTTCTGGGAGTCCCCCTCATCGATCGCGGTGTGCTGCAAGGCGTTCTGGCGATTCAAACCATAGAGGCGCGGGTCTTTTCGGAAGAGCAGGTTCGCCTGTTCACGGAGGCCGCGAACCGGGTTGCGCACATAGTGAGCGAAGCCCGGACCCTCGACCGTTTCATCGCGCCTGCGCAAGAGCGCCTATGGGCGCTGGCCCGCAATCTGTGGTGGAGCTGGGACCACGATGCCTCGGGCTTGTTCCGCGATCTCGATCCGTTGCGCTGGAGTCAGCTCAATCATAATCCGGTCTCGCTGCTGAACGAGTATCCTCTCGCCAAACTCGAAGCGCGCGCCGCCGAACTCGTCCTCCACGGCCGCATCAACTATGCTTATCGCCGCTTGTGCGAGTACCAGGATGCGGAGCGCACCTGGGGCGCGCGCCACGCCGGCATTCTGCGGCCCCGTCCCGTGGCTTATTTCTCCGCCGAATTTGGCGTGCACGAATCTCTCCCGGTTTATTCCGGCGGCCTTGGCGTTCTCGCCGGCGATCACATCAAGAGCGCCTCCGATCTCGGCATTCCCCTCGTCGGCGTGGGCCTGTTTTATGGCCAGGGATATTTCCGCCAGCGCCTCGATCGCGATGGCTGGCAGCGCGAGGAGTACCTCGAGACCGATGTCAACCAGCTTGCCATGGAAACCGCCATCGGCGAAAACGGCAGGCCGGTCGTGGTGCGGGTTGACACTCGCCATCGCGCCATCTACGCAAAAGTATGGCGCGTCAAAGTCGGCCGATGCGATATGTTTCTTCTCGACTCCGACGTGGAAGGCAATGCCCCCGAGGACCGCGAGATGACTTCGCGTTTGTACGGAGGCGATGGCCGGGTCCGCGTCCATCAGGAATTGTTGCTGGGCGTGGGCGGCCTGCGCGCCCTCAAAGCCCTCGGCATCACTCCGGGAGTCCTTCACCTCAACGAAGGTCACAGTGGATTTGCGGTGCTCGAAGCGGTCCGCCAACGCATGGAAGAAGAAGGTATCGGCTTCGAAAAGGCCGTGCCGCGGGTTGCCCGTGAAGTGGTCTTCACCACCCATACCCCAGTGCCCGCCGGCCATGATCGCTTCGATGCCGATCTCATCGAAGAGCACCTCGGGCCTCTGCGCGATGCCCTCGGTCTTTCCCGGGAAGCTTTCATGGCCCTGGGACGCGAGCATCCCGAAAGCGACGACCGTTTCTGCATGACCGTGCTCGGCCTTCGTTTCTCGCGCCGCGCCAACGCCGTTTCCTCACTGCACGGTGAAGTTTCCCGCGCCATGTGGACCGGCCTTTTTCCCGGCAAACTGGAAGACGCGGTCCCCATCGGACACATCACCAACGGCGTGCACGTCCCTAGCTGGCTGGCCCCACAGATGTTTCGCCTCTACGATCGCCATCTCGGCGCGGGATGGCATCTGCGCAGCAGCGAGGCCCAAATCTGGGAAGGCATTGACAACGTGGACGACGGCGAGCTCTGGGAAACCCACTTCAACCTGAAGTCGCAATTGATCGAATTTGTGCGCCGCCGCGCCGTCCGGCAGGCCGCGCGCCGCGACGAACCGCGCGACGTGCTGCTGCAACTGGAACGCGTGCTCAGTCCTGATGCACTCACCATCGGCTTTGCCCGCCGTTTTGCCACCTACAAGCGCGCCAATTTGATTTTGGACGACATCGAAAAAATCGCCAGCATGGTCAACGACCCGAAACGCCCGGTGCAGTTCGTCTTTGCTGGCAAGGCCCATCCGCTCGACGAACCCGGCAAGCGCGTCCTGCAGCAGATTGCCCAGTTGATGCGCGACCCGAAGTTTTCCGACAAGTTCGTCTTCGTCGAAGACTACGACATCAACGTCGGCCGCCATTTCGTGCAGGGGGTGGATGTTTGGCTTAACAGTCCGCGGCGTCCGCTCGAAGCCTCCGGAACCAGCGGCCAGAAAGTCGTTTTGAACGGCGGATTGAACCTCTCCGTGCTCGACGGCTGGTGGGCGGAAGCCTACGATGGACTGAACGGCTTCGCTTTCGGCCATGGCAAAACCCACTCCGACATGAATGTTCACGACCGCCGCGACGGCGACGATCTAATGCGGGTCCTGCGCGACGAAGTGATTCCTCTCTATTATCACCGCGATCGCGACGGCCTTCCGCGTGGCTGGATCCAACGCATGAAGCGCACCATCCGCACCCTCGGCTGGCGCTTCAACGCCGACCGCATGGTGATGGATTACACCACCAAGTGCTATGTCCCAGCCGCTGGTGGCACCTCCAGCGACCTCCGCCAAAGACTGTAAAAAATTTACGATTGTAAGAATTAGAATTAAAGACTGTAAAAATTAGGATTAAGCAGCGCCGCCCCGCGAATTGACGGCCCCTTGCTCGTGGCGGCCCGCCGATGTATCGCCCGCATAAACCTCGCCCCGCGCTTTCGGCTTGACACTCCGGCAAGACCATTTAAACTATATGCATATTTATTCATCTTCATGGATAAATATGCCTCGACGAAAAATGAGAAAATAAAAAGATCGGAAAGGCTTGAAGAAAATTGGATGGCAGCTAAACTGAAAACCGCGGTCCTCGGCGCGACCGGCTATTCCGGCCTCGAACTCGCTCGCCTTCTCGGGCGTCATCCGCGCGTCGCCGCGCCCTTGCTGATGCGCCGCAACGCAGGCGCGGAAACCGGAACTGGAATGAAGCCCGGCGAGTCCATCGCGCCGCACGCCGCATTCGCGCACGGCTCTGGCAACGGCCATTCTCCCGTCCAGCCCTTTTCCTGGTCCGCCTTGCAGCAGCAGGGCGTGGAACTTTTATTTCTCGCCACGCCCCACTCCTTCTCCCGCGAAATTGTTCCCGAAGCGATTGCGCGCGGCCTGCGCATCGTTGACCTGAGCGGCGCGTGGCGCCTGAAACACGAACACCATCGTGCCGTCTATGGCTTCAAGGATTCAAACGCCCAAACTGCCGCCGAACTCACCGAGCGCGCCGTCTACGGTCTGCCCGAGCTCCATGCCGCCCAAATTTCCTCCGCCGCTCTGGTCGCGAATCCAGGCTGTTATGCGACTTCCGTCATCCTGGCACTGGCGCCCCTGCTCTCCGCCGGCCTTGTGGATTGCGAGCATGGCATCATTTCCGATTCCAAGTCCGGCGTCTCCGGGGCCGGCAAGGAACCCACCGCGCGCACCCACTTCGTCTCCGTGGCCGACAATTTTTCCGCTTACGCCGTCTTCGCTCACCGTCACACCGGCGAGATCCTCGAGCAATTGGCGCTCCATTCCAGTCAGCTGATTTTTACTCCTCATCTTTTGCCCATCCCCCGCGGAATTTTGTCCACCATCTATCTCCGCCTGAAACGCGAAATGACAGTGGACGAGGTCCAACAGTGTCTCCACGATTTCTACCAAGGCAAGCCCTGGGTCCGCGTTTATCCCGCGCCAAGTTTGCCCGAAATTCAATTCTCCGTGCACACGAACTTCTGCGACCTCGGGTTCTGCCTCGCCCGCGATGGCCGCCGCCTCGTCCTCGTTTCCTGTTTGGACAACCTGCTCAAAGGCGCTGCCGGTCAAGCCGTGCAAAACATGAATCTCATGTACGGCTGGGATGAATCGGAGGGCCTGGTATGAAAATTGTCATCAAGATCGGCGGCGCGGCGCTCGAAGATAAAACGACCCTTCAGAAATGCGCCCAAGCCATCGTGCAACTTGCCCAGGACGGCCACCAGGTCGCCGTCGTGCACGGCGGCGGCAGCGCCCTGACCCGCACCCTCAAGCTCCTCGGAAAGACCAGCGACTTCATCCACGGTCTGCGCGTTACCGATGCCGAGACCCGCGATGTCGCCCTCATGGTGCTCGCCGGAATCGTGAACAAGAGCCTGGTGGCGGCCATCGCCGCGGCCGGGTGCCCCGCCATTGGTCTTTGCGGCGGCGATGGCGGCGTCTTTCGCGCCCGCAAAAAACAGGACGCGGAATTCGACTTGGGATATGTCGGCGAAATTTGTTTTTCCGAGCCGCGCTGGCTCAAAGCCATTTGGACCGAAGGTGGCATTCCCGTGCTCTCCTCGCTTGCCCTTGGCGGCGACGGCCAATATTACAACGTCAATGCGGACCAGATGGCGGCCGCTTGCGCCATCGCCTGCGAGGCCGACGCCCTGATTTTTCTCACCGACGTGCCCGGCGTCAAGCAAGCCGACGGTTCGGTCATGCCCCGCTTGGATACCAAACAAGTCGCCGGGCTTATCGAGGAATCTGTAATAAGCGGCGGCATGATGCCCAAGCTCGAAGCCTGCACTCATGCTCTCAAGGCGGGAGTGGGGCGCGTCCGCATCCTGCCTGCGGCCCAGGTCGAGGTTCTGCCCTTGTTCTATTTCACCAAAATTGAGTGCGGCACGGAGGTACTGCGAGCATGAGCCTCGCTTCGGTCTCCCGCATGGAAGCCAAGCTTTTGCTTCCCACCTACGAGCGCCAGCCCATCCTTTTTGTTCGTGGGCGCGGCGTCTATCTCTGGGACTCTCAGGGCAAACGGTATTTGGATTTCCTCAGTGGCATCGGAGTCAATGCCCTCGGCCACAACCATCCTGTCATCCAGTCGGCGATCAAGCGTCAGGCCGGACGGTTGATTCATATTTCCAATCTCTTCTTTCACGAGTATCAAGCGGAACTCGCGCGCCTGCTCACCGGAATCTCCGGCCTCGACCGCGCTTTCTTCTGCAACAGCGGCACCGAGGCTTGGGAAGGCGCGCTCAAACTCGCTCGCGCCTTTGCCCAAGCGGACCATAAGAATGGAACCAAACCCAAGACGCGCATCTTGGCCATGGAAAATTCTTTTCATGGACGCACCTTTGGCGCGCTCTCGACCACCGGCCAGCCCAAATATCGCGCTCCGTTCGTCCCTCTCGTGTCCGGCGTGACCTTCGTCAAGTTCAACGACCTCGACGACCTGCGTCGAAAGTTCGATTCCACTGTCTGTGCCGTCTGCATCGAGACCATTCAAGGAGAAGGCGGAGTTCTTCCCGTCAATAAAGAATTTCTCGAACTCGCCGCGCGGTTAACTAAACAAAGCGGAGCCTTGCTCCTGCTTGACGAGATTCAGTGCGGCCTCGGCCGCACCGGACGCCACTTCGCTTACCAGCACTATGGCGTGCTGCCGGATGTAGTCACCGTCGCCAAGCCGCTGGCCTGCGGCTTGCCGCTCGGCGCCATCCTCACCACCGAACGGGTTGCGAGTTGCTTTCATCCGGGTATGCACGGAACAACTTTCGGCGGAGGCCCTCTGGCCTGCGCTGTCGCCATCGAGTTCCTGCGCGAGGAAAAAAAATTGCTCAAGCATGTGCGCACGCTCGGCGAATATTTCCACGCGGCGCTTCAGGCGCTGAAAAAAGACAAGAAACACCAGTCGGTCCAGGATGTCCGCGGCGTGGGCCTGATGCAGGCCCTGGAATTGGATTCGCCCGAACTCGCGAAGGCCGTTGCCAGGCAACTGCTCCAGGAAGGGATTATCATCAATCGCACGCACGAAACCGTGCTGCGCTTTCTACCGCCTTACCTGATTCAGAAGAATCACGTGGATCAACTGGTCAAGGCGCTGGACGCGGCGTTGCGCAAACATGGGGAATCCACGAACGAAGACAAGAAAAGAGAAAAAAGGCCGGCCCCTCCGCGGCGCAAACCTGTCCATGCGCACGCGTGAAGCGACCCTTCCCGATGCCGAGCAAATCCACGCTCTCATCGCGGCCTATTCCGGCGACGGCACTCTTCTGCCTCGTCCGCTGGCGGAGATTTGCGAGAACGTCCGCGACTTTGTCGTCCTCGAGCAGGACGGACGCATCATTGGATGCGGCGCTCTCCACCTCTATGGCGTGCACCTGGCCGAGATCCGCTCCATCACCGTCGATCCCTCCAGCCAAAGCAACGGCGGCGGCAAACGCCTGGTCAATGCGCTTCTGGCGCAAGCGAAAAAACACAAAGTCACCTGCGTATGCCTGTTCACGCGCATCCCGGAATTTTTCTCGCACCTGGGATTTACGGTTGCCGCCCACGGGGACCTCCCCGATAAAATCCATAAAGATTGTTATCAATGCCCCAGGCTCTATCGCTGCGACGAAGTGCCGATGGTCCGCGGCACTCCGCCCGCCTTCGCCATCTTGCCGCCGCCCAAGAACTGGTTGAAAATTCAATCATGATTTCACTGCGCCGTTCTCCGGAAAAAATTCGCCTGCCTCTCGGCTTCTCCTTCTCCGCCGTCGCTGCCGGTATCAAAGTCAGCGGCCGCCCGGACCTCGCGCTGGTCGAGGCCGCCAATGGCGTGGCCGCCGCTGCATTATTTACCACGAACCGTGTCGTCGCCGCTCCCGTGGAATTTGGCCGCGCGTCGTTGCTCGCCACTGGAGGCCGCGTTCACGCCGTCGTCGTCAACTCCGGCAACGCCAACTGCGCCACCGGACGCGTCGGCCTCCAAGCCTGCGAACAAGTTTGCCGCGAGGCCGGAAATTTATTCGGCGTGTCCGCCGCCGAAATCTTTCCTTCCTCCACCGGCATCATCGGAGTCCGGCTGCCCGCGGAAAAAATCCTCGCCCGCTTGCCGGACCTCATCGCAGCCCGCTCCGCCAGCGAGCGCGGCGTTCGCGCTTTCGCCCAAGCCATCATGACTACCGACACGCGTCCGAAGATTGCTTCCGCCCGTTTTCGAGTTGCCGCGAAAGAAGTCACCGTGCTGGGCATCGCGAAGGGCGCTGGCATGATCCATCCGCAGCTTGCGACCATGCTGGTGTATCTGTTTACCGATGTGGCTGCGAGTGCGCGTGAGTTGCGGCCTCTTCTCCGCGAGGCGTGTTACGAATCTCTAAATTGTATGTCTATAGACGGCGACACTTCCACCAACGACACCGTGCTGCTGCTCGCGAGTGGCAAGAGCGGTGTGCGGGTGAAAGATGTTCGCACTCGAAAGAATTTCTCCGCGGCCCTCGCCGCCGTATGCCAGTCCCTCGCCGGGCAGATCGTCAGTGACGGCGAAGGCGTGCAGCATGTGATTCGTTTGTTCGTCGAGCAGGCGCGGGGCAGGGAAGAGGCGTTGCTGGTGGCGCGGACCATCGCCCACTCCATGCTCGTCAAGACCGCGTGGGCCGGGGCCGATCCGAATTGGGGACGGGTCCTCGCGGCAGCCGGAAGGTGCGGCGTGCCCATCGATCCCTCTCGCGTTCAAATTTTTATTGGCAGTCAGAAAGTATGCCGCAACGGAACCGCCTGCGCGTTCAACGAGCGGCAAGCGCACCGCAATCTCGCACAGCCGGTGTGCGACGTTCGTGTGCAGCTTGGACGCGGCCGGCACGCGGTGAGATTTCTCACCACCGATCTGACCGCCGAGTATGTGCGCATCAACGCCGACTATTCCACGTAGGGCGGGGACGCAATCCGCTATGCAAAACGGAGATGTGTTCCACGTGGAACATATCTCAAAATGTAAGTAGTTGATTCTAGGGCAGTTAACTTTTTCGTCCTGCGTGAAACAAGGGATGCAAGTATATACCCAAGTATATACGCAGGTATATACAATTGATAGAGATCGTGTGATATTTTCGTTGCATATCAGTGTTGTGGAGATGGGGCAAGCCCCGTTTCCACACGCGTGGGATCCAGCAACATTGAATTCGTTCTGATCGGCTAGAAGCTGAACATCGCCTGCAATTCGATTTTCCGATTCGCCGCCATGCTTGAGAACGGGCCACCCGCCAGAGCCACTGAATGGGCGAAATTGAAAGCAGCGCTGGAATCGCACCCTCCATTGGAAGTCAACGGGCATCCACCCAAGTTCCCAACCGGGGTGGCCGCGTTCACCCTGTTAAGAATGTTCCGCGCATTGACGCTGAACGTCAGGCTGTAGCGCCGGTTGGTGGCTGCGGCCTGACCAAATGGGCCGCCACCACCTCCGCGTCCGAATCCACCGCCGGGGCCGCGCCCTCCTCCCATACCACCGGGAGGGCCACCGGGACCGGGCCCTCCGTCTGCTGCTTTTCCGACCTTCTGTGGTCCGAAGCCGAAAGTTTTTGCCAGTCGCAGATTGAGAGTGAAGTGGGTGGGGCCAGTCAGGTAGTTGATTGGAATCGGGGTGTAAGTGCCCTTCGTGGGCAATGCGTCCGTGTAGTGGCAAGCCGCGGTTGTCGAAAGACACGGCCCCGTAAGGCCGGAGAATTCGGGACGATCGTTGAGTATGGTGTCGTTGTTCAAGTCCTGCCCCACCGTGACGTTATAGGGCGATCCCGAATTCAAGATCATAAACGGGCTTAGGCGGAACGCATAAGGGAGACCGATCGTGCCGCCAAAGAAAAGCCTGTGCCGGGTATCGAAGGAAGCGCGCCCGTAGTCGGCGCCGAGATCGTACGAATCCGTTGGGAAGCTCGAAGCGTCCGATGTGTCGCTGTTGGCATAGTTCAGAGTGTAGTAGCCGAAGAGCGACAGCTTGGCTCCGGCGCGGATGTTGAAATTCGCGATGAGCTGATTTTGACGGAAGACCCCATCCGACGAGTATTGATTGATCGGGCCAGCCGCGGGGTTTGGTTGATTCGACGGCGGCGAAAACGGTGTGCCCGGCGTCGGAGCGTTGATATTCAGCGCCACGAACTGATGCACGCCTCGAGAATTCAGGTAGGAGACTGTAACATTGGCGATCTTTGTAAGCTGCCGCTCTAGGGTGAACGCGCTCTGCATGATGTAGGGCGAGTGCAGATTCGGACTGATCCGATAGATTGCCTGCGTCTGTGCCGGCAATGTTTCGAGAAATGTGTTAAGAGGGGAGGGCAAGTTCTTAAAATAGAAGTTGGGAGACGATACCACATACTGCTGCTCGGTGACTCCGTTCATGCGATTGGCGTTAAGAACAAGGCCTTCGTCGAAGCGATCGTAGAACAGGCCGAGTCCGGCACGCAGTACGGTTTTTGGCGCGCTCTTCCCCCCTCCGCCAACGCCCCAGGCAATACCGATGCGGGGCGCCCAGTCCGCGTGATCGTGGATGGCATTTTGTGTTTCAAAGCGCAAGCCGTAGCTCAGAGTAAAGGTGGGGCGCACTTTCCAGTCATCCTGTATGTACAATCCAGCATCCCAAACCGTGGCATCCACGGTGGGAGCTGCGTCGCTTGTGTTGACCTTGCTTGTGGTGGCATTGATGGAAAACTGCGTCGGAGTTCCATTCGCGGGATGCTGGAGCGCATTGCTGTAAGTTTGGAGATCCGGGAAGGAAAAGCTGCCATTGAATCCCTCGGCGGACGTATTGATTTCGTGAACCGTGCGCAGACGCCCTCCGAATTTCACGAAGTGCTTGCCCAGCAACAAAGAGGTGTAGTTTTGCAGTTCATAGTGGTCTGCGTGGTCCGTCTCGGTTCCCGAATCGCTGCCGCCACCTGTGAATTCCCCGGGCACGCTGATGCTTAAGACGGTGTGCAACGAAGTCTGCTGGTTGTTTTCGCGCCGGTACTGGAAGCGGGTTTCATTCACCACCTTGGTTCCCAGCATCTGTGTGTCGCTGATCTGCACGGTATGTTCGGAGTCGGTGGTGTCGTAGCCGGCCTCTGGCAGCACTTGCCCTCCGATGCCCGCGTTATCCTGCGCGTCGTGCTCGTACTGATAGCGCGCCGTTAGCGTGTTGTTGGGACTGAGTTGGTAGTCGAGGCGGGGACTGAGGTTGGTGCGGGTGCGCGGGTTGGGCACGCTCGCATTGAATGCAGTTTGCTGGAAGTTTGTTGGATTGAGGACGGTCGCGTCAACGACAGCGATTTCGTCGATGTTGCGGCGCTGCACGTCGAAGAAAAACGATGCCTTCTTATTGATCGGCCCGCCGATGTTTCCCATGTAGATCACGGAGTCGTAGGGCGTCTGCGCAGCGTCGCCGAGAAAAGGATTGCGCGAGTTGAATGCCGAGTCGTTGCCTACGACGGAGAACTGTCCATGGAACTTGTCGGTGCCGGGCTTGGTGAAGATTTCGATTCGCCCATAGCCGAGCCTGTCGTATTCGGAAGAGAACGGATTCTGATTGATGCGGATTTCGCGAATGGACGATTTTGGCGGAAGCTGTCCCGCGGTAAATCCATCAATGTAAATCTGGCCGCCATCGGGACCGGCCGAAGGTCCGGCGAGCGCTTCAAGGTCAGACTGCAATTCATCGGGATCGTCGGGAAGCGCTTCGAGATCTTTGCCGTTGAGCACAAGCGCGCTCGCGTTACTCGCAGGGTTGACGTCGAGCTGCGGTCCCTCCGCTTCCACGTTGACCTTTTCCTGCTGCACGTTGATGTCGAGCGCAATGTTAAATTGCGCGACCTGGCCGGCCGCAACGTCCACGTCGTTCTGCACAAAAACGGCGAATCCCTGGGCGTTTGCCGTGACGGTGTACTTGCCCGGCGGCAGATTCCCGATTTCGTAACCGCCGCTGCGATTGGTGGTGGCCGAATGGGTTTGCCCTCCGGATACCAGGACCGCGACCGTCGCGTTCGTAACCACCGCGCCCGAGGGGTCCGTCACTTGCCCGCGCAAAGTTCCGGTTGCTGGGGATGACAGCGGGGATGACAGCGTCGCCGACTGCGCCGATGCAGGCGCTGGCAGCACAATCAGTGTCGCCGGAACCAGAATCGCCAAAATGAAAAGTGACCAATGTTTCAACGCACACCTTTTCTTTCCAGGCAGAACAAAAAGATTTAGATTCATTTACTATGGCGCGGTTTCACCTTCTCCACCGGGCGCGCCGAGCGACCACGGCGAAAGCAGGGAGGATGCGCTCCGATTCGGCGCCGCCGTCAGGATGGCGTCCACTCCGTCCAGCAGCGCGATCACGGTGGCGGCGTCCGAAGTTCCGCCCCCGGTCGCGACGATCATCACGGCATCGCCATTTTGCAGGTCCGTCAGCGTGCTGTCGGGCAAGCGGCTCAACATGCGCTGCAAATCGGGAGGACCGTTCCCGCCCCGCCCACTCGTCATGCTTTGGCCTTGGCCTTGGCCGTTGGGGCCCGGTTGATCTCCGCTCCCGCCGCCAGCCGTGGCTTTCAATCGCATGGCGATGCGTTGCGCCATCTCCGGCGGCAGCTTCTTCATTTGCGAGTCGGGAGACACCTTCACCACCACCGTACTCTTGGCGATCGCGTCCTGTACCGTCATCGTATGATTTGACGCGTCAATCGCCTTGATGGTTCCCGCAATATTACGGAATGTGCCGGAGACAATTTCCTCCGCGCTCAGCTCGCTGCCATCCTCGTTGCGAGTTCCGCGCGCGCGCAACTGATCGCCCGCCTTGATTTGTTCGACTGCCCCCGGTTTCGCATCGTCGAATTTCACCGAGCCGGGAGCGTAGCGGCTCAGGACCGTGTCTTTGGCAATGTGAACGACAATACTTCGGCTTGCTCCCATTCCATCGGATGAAATCGCGATGGTACCCGTCGCTGCGTCCACCTTGGTGACGAGCCCGCCCACTCCTCGCTTCTGCCAGTCGTCGCGCTCGCGTTGGTGCTTGGCCTCCACATCGGATTGCTTCATCACAATCACGGCCAGCGCAGTGATAGTGATGACGCTCGTGTGCCCGTCCCCATTCGCCGATGCCTGTCCGCGGACCAGCACGCGATCGCCGGGTTGCAAGTCTTGCGCCTGCAGAGCAGTCGCATTCTTCAGGTCTTTTTCTCCCGGCGGCACGCGCAGGATCTTGGTCGAGTTCATCAGCTTCGCCGTGACTTCGCCGCCGGATTCCGCCGCAATCGTGATGGAATCCGCCTGAATGCTCTTGATCGTCCCCACGGCCTTGGCGACTTGTGTGGCTCCCGTACCGCTCGCCGGTTTATCTTTCTCCTGATCTTGCGCGCAAACGTAACCCGGCCCCGCCAGAATCAGAGTGGCCAATGTCGTGAGCAGGCAGGTCGTGAAAAGGCACGTCCTAAGTTGAGGAACCCGCAATAGTCTTCGCGAGAAACTTTGCCAAAAACTTTGCATGACCTAATCTAACACCGTCCAACCGGCAATTATTCAGCCTTTACGAAGTTTTACCCGGCATTGACGTTGCTTTACCATGACGCTGGCAACTGCACATCCAGCGCTTCGCATCTACTCATCTATCTGTTGGTAAATGAGGAAACGATGCTGGCATGGATGACGACGCTGATGTCCGCTGACATGCCCGGCCCCGATACGCAGTTCCATTCGGTCGCGGCTGACCTCCTATTCCGGATGACGGTCGCCTTCCCCAGTTGGGCGGGTGCGATCCTGGCCGTGTATTCTATTTATTTGTGCAGATTCGGCGCCCTTAAGATTCGCCTGAGATAAGCGACCAACGGAGCACGATCGACGGAGGACATACGGTGAATGAGTTCCGGCTGCACCATCCCCGGCCCGATCATGAAACGATGGCGAGCCGTTCATTTTTGTGGAAGCCGGTTGCCTATGCGCTGATTGCCGCGCTGGCTGGCCTTCCCGGAGTTGGCCCGGCGATGTGGGCGCAGGATACCGCTTCCACTGTAGCCGCCGATGTCAATGTAGTCACGCTGCCCGTCATCGTTCGCGACAAACATGGCAAGATCGTCCGCGATCTCACCAAAGACGATTTCACGCTGCAGGAAGACGGCCGCTCGCAGACCATCCGTTATTTTTCGCAGGAGACGAATCTCCCGCTCACGCTCGGCCTGCTGGTTGATACCAGCCGCAGTCAAAGCAACGCGCTCGACGCGGAGCGCAATGCGAGCCGCGGTTTTCTCGATCAGATGCTCGTGCAGCCCAAGGACAAAGCTTTCCTCATTCACTTCGATCATGAAGTCGAATTGCTGCAGGACCTGACTTCGTCCCATGAAAAACTGCAAGCGGCGCTGGATTTGCTCAAGACGCCATCGGACCGGGAGCGATCGAACGATCCCAACGATCCCTCGAATTCGCCATCCGGCTCGGGATCGGGCTCGCATCGTGGCGGCGGTGCGCAGCTTTACGACGCCGTTTTTCTGGCGTCGAACGAATTGATGAAAAAGCAACAGGGCCGGAAGGCTTTCATTATTCTTTCGGACGGCGTTGACCGCGGCAGCAAGACGTACTTGGAGAGCGCGATCGAGTCCGCGCAGCGCACCGACACAGTTGTCTATTCCATCTATTTTGCGGATTCTCACCGCGACGACCGCGATGACCTCGACCGGCAGGGCGGCGGAATGGGCCGGGGCGGTGGTTGGCCCGGTGGCGGTGGCGGCTGGCCTGGTGGCGGAGGTGGGTATCCGGGCGGAGGCGGTCGAGGCGGAGGCCAACGTCATCCCGAGGAACCGCGCACCGATGGCAAGAAAATTCTGCAGCGGATTTCCAAAGAAACGGGCGGACGATACTTTGAAGTTTCCAAGAAAGAAACCGTCGGCGAAATTTACGACAGCATTGTCGAGGAACTGCGGACCCAGTACAGCATGGGCTATACACCGGATAAAGACAGCACAGCCTCCGGTTATCACCACGTTCAGTTACAGGTGAAGCGCAAAGACCTGACCGTGCAAACCAGAGACGGATATTACGCGGACCGGTAGAGTCAGACGGTGGAGCGACGGGCGCCTCGCCCGGCCCTCCATTAGATTTCAGCTTCGCGTAAAGGAAAAATTATTTTGCCGCGAGTTCTTCGCGCAGCGACCGTCCCAGCGCCACTTGCCGCTCCGCAGTCAACTTAGTCCCGCCTGAAGTCAGATACAAGACATCGATTGCCATCTGCCCCTCGGTCTCGATCAGGGCGATTTCGATATTGCACTCATGCTTCGAGACCAGCGAGCACATACGATACAGCAGTCCGGGGCTGTCCTGGGTCAGGACCTGCGCCAGCGTGCTGTTGGCCGAGCAGCTATCGTCGAATTCGATCTGCGTCGCGATCTTGACCTTGACCTGTGTGCTGTCCGCCTTCTCCGATTTCAAACGGTCGCGCAACATGCGCGCCACGTCGGCTTCTCCCTTGACCACGGCCGCGATGCTTTTTTTGAGCCGGTCCCACTCCTGCAGATTCATCTCCAGGGTGCGAAAGCGATCGGTGAAATAGAAAGTGTCCACCACTACGCCCGCGCCATTGGAGAACGCGTTCGCTTTCACGATGTTCATTCCCCATGCGGCCAGCGCTCCGGAAACCGAAGCGAACAGGAAGGGCCGGTCGGTGGTCACCAGGGTCAACTCATACCAATGCCGGATTTGTTTCAAATTCAATTGGACGCTGTCTTGCCTCAGATGAGCGGCCATTTCGGCATGAGCCAGAACATCGCTCGCGCCATGGATGCGCAGATAGCGTTGCGGCAATCCCTCGAGAAAAACGTTGATCTTCTTTCCCGCCACCGGCGCCAACGACCGCAGATGCGCGAGATTTGACGGTGCAACGCTCTGGTCCTCCTCGCCCGTGTGCACGCGCTCATCGGCGCTCCGGTTCAAATAATTCGCGCAGGCAATATACAGTTGCCATAAGTTGTCCGCTTTCCACGGAGTCATGGCGTCGGGATTCACGGCCTTGATGTCGGCATACGTCAGCAGGCACAGCATCTTCAGCCGCTCGGGTGCGCCCACTTTGTCGGCGAACAACTTCACATTCTCGGGATCGAATACATCGCGCCGCATCGCCGCCGACATCTCCAAATGGTTCGCCACCAGATAGCGCACCGTTTCGCGGTCTACCGGATCGAGGTCCAGGCGCTCCGTGCAACGGTCGGTGAGTTGCAGGCTCAACTCAACGTGATTCTCGCTGGGCACGGCTTTGCCGGAATCGTGCAGCAGCAAGGCGAGGTAAAGAAGTTCCGGCTGTTCGAGTTCACCCAGCAACTCGGCAAAGCGCCGGTCCCATTCCGACTCCGATTCTTTCAGGCGGTGCAAATGTTCGATGGCTAAAAACGAGTGCTCATCCACCGTGTAGCGATGGTAATAATCCCGCACCACCAGCGCCTCAATCCCCTTCAGTTCCGGCAGCAGAAGGGCCAGGAGGCGAAGCGCGTTCATGGCGCGCAGAGCGTCGGCCGCATGGGGTTGCACCAGCGTTTCCTGCAGGTAGAGCCACAACTCGGCGCCCCGCGGAGGCGTGGCCGCCAGCGCGGGCAGCGCCTGTTCGATTTTGTATTCGGTGGTCGTGCTCAGTTTCAGGCCGTGTTCCGCCATGAAATGAAAAAGCCGCAAGAGCATTTCCGGATCGCGCAGCGCGTCCGGTTTCTGCAGAAATATCAGTCCATCCACCACGGAAAAATCGTCGCTCGCGATCCGCGACCGCCAGCTTTGGAATTGCCGGTAGAGCGACGACCAGGCGGCGGGAATTTCTTCCAGCAATTGCTTGCAAACGCGGTGTACGCTGCGCACGTGGCCAAAGTAAACGCGCATCCAGTCCGCCGCGTCCGCGATTTCCGCATCGTTCAAACCAATGCCGGTGCCGATTTTTCTCGCGGCCGCTTCGTCCTGCGCCTCCCAAAACAATGTGTTGTCGTGCCGCCCGTGCCGGAAGTGCAAAAAGCAACGCACCGACATTTGGAAATCCAGCGCCGCATCCAGCGCCCGCCGCGAAGAAACCGGCAGCAACGTTTCCGGGTCGGGCCACACCTTCAACTTTTCCATCGCGGAAATCAGCGCCAGCCAGTGGGCGACGTTGTAGTCGCGCAAACCGCCGGGCCCATCCTTCACGTTGGGTTCCAGATGAAAGACGGTATTGCCAAATTTATGATGACGCGCGCGCGTAAGGTCGCCCAGGTTTTGGATCAGGGCCTGGCAATCGCGTCCAACCATGCGCGGAATGGCCTTTTCGCGCAGTCGCGAGTAAAGCTCGCGGTCGCCCGCCAGATACCGGCAGTCGAGCAGCGAGATGGCGAACTCAACATTGTCGGGGTCCAGCCGTTCGCATTCCGCCAAGTGTCGCGTGGCGGGACTGAGCTTCAGCCGCAGGTCCCACAACTCCTGCGAAAAGCGCCGCACCGGATCTTTGCATTCAATCTCGGAGTTACGGTTGGCGTACAAAAACAGCAGGTCAATATCGGAGTGGGGGAAAAGCCAACCGCGCCCATATCCGCCAGTGGCCACCAGCGCGAAATCTTTTACGCTGTCAGGGTCGCCGGGGTCGGGGCCAGAGCCGGTAGAAGGAGTTTGCGGACCGGCGATGAATTCGCGCCAGAGCCGCTGAATAATCGAATCGACCAGCGCCGTACGCCTGGCGACCGCCGCGTGCCCATCGCCGGTGACGGAAAATTCACGCTCGATGGCAGCGGATTCCCGAGCGTATAGTTCCCATAGCTCGTTGTGGATGGTGGCGACGGTGGTCATGCGACGACACTCTCACCGAAATCGTTTTGGGAAGGGCACGGCTTTACAGGCTGCAGAAAAAGTCGGAATCGCAACTGTAGCCCTTAAAGGGGCGACTAATTTTGAAGGGCTTACGGCGCGGCTGAAACCGCGCCCCTTCAAAACTTCAAAATCAGAGTTTTTCCGCAGCCTGCTAGAGCGCGCTATCGCCACGTTCGTCGTTGCGAATCCGAATCGCTTCGTCAATGCGGGAAAGAAAAATCTTCCCGTCGCCGATCTTGCCCGTGCGCGCCGCGTTGCCGATCGCCTGCACTACTTTCTCCACCATTTCATCGGCCACCACGGTTTCGAGCTTCACCTTTGGGATCAAGTCCACCGTGTACTCGCGTCCCCGATAGAACTCAGTGTGTCCTTTTTGCCGTCCGTGCCCTCTGGCCTCGAAAACGGTCATGCCCTCGACGCCCACTTCGTGCAATGCGTCTTTCACGGCATCCAGCTTGGAAACTTGAATGATCGCTTCGATCTTTGTCATGGTCTCCGTCCCGTTGATCTTGTCGTCCGATCTCATCGCCCCGTTGCGATTTCTGGCTATGCGGGCGATTCCCAATAATAACCCTCTTCGCCGTGCTGCGAGAGGTCAAGCCCCTGCATCTCCTGGTCCTCTGGAACGCGCAGGCCGATGGTCGCGTCCACTATTTTTAGAATGGCCACGGTCCCCACGATCGCCAATCCCCAGGCAATCGCTACGCCGGCTAGCTGATTGAGGATCTGGTGGGCATTGCCCTCGAGCAATCCCGAAGCCAGCGTACGTCCCTGAGCGTCCTTAAAGATGGGATTGATGGCGCTCGAAGCGAAAATGCCGGTCAGCAGAGCTCCCAGAGTTCCACCCGCGCCGTGAACGCCGAACGCATCGAGCGAGTCGTCGTATTGGAACATGGACTTGACCTTGGTCACCATGAGGTAACAGACAATGCCCGCAACCAATCCGATGGCGATTGCCGACATGGGCGAGACAAAACCGGCCGCTGGAGTGATCGCAACCAGCCCGGCCACGGCCCCCGAGATCGCGCCCAATGCGCTCGGCTTTCCCCGCTGCCACCACTCCGCGGCGCTCCAGCCGACGGTTGCCGCGGCGGCGCCAAAATGAGTGGCGACGAATGCGCTCGTAGCCAGCGCCCCCGCCGACAGCGCGCTGCCCGCGTTGAACCCAAACCATCCCACCCAGAGCAAGCACGCCCCAACAAAACTCAAGACCACGCTATGCGGAGGCATGGCATCCTTCGGATACCCCATGCGGGGCCGCAAATACAACGCACACACCAACGCCGATACTCCCGAGGTAACGTGGACCACCGTGCCGCCGGCAAAATCCAGACAGGGGAACCGTCCGCCCAGAGAGGCATTCAGCAGACCGCCCTTCCCCCAGACCATGTGCGCCATGGGGGCGTAGACAATGAGCGACCACAGCACCATGAAGACTGCCATCGCGCTGAATTTCATGCGCTCCGCGAACGCGCCTGTGATGAGCGCCGGGGTGATGATGGCGAACATCAACTGATACACCATGAATGTTTGGAGTGGAATGGTGGCGGCGTAATCGGTGTCAGGTTGCGCTCCCACGCCGCGGAGAAAGACGTTGTGCAAGCCGCCAATGAAGCTGTTTCCCGAAGCGAACGCCAGACTATAGGAGACCATGCCCCAGACCAGCGTGACGATGGCCATCATCGCGAAGCTTTGCATCATCGTAGACAGCACGTTTTTCTTTCGCACTAACCCGCCGTAGAACAAGATCAGTCCGGGTCCGGTCATCATCAGAACGAGGGCGGAACTGGTCAGCATCCAGGCGTTGTCGCCGGAGGACTTGGCGTCGGCCACTGCCTGTTCCAATTTTGCGATCCGCGCCGATTGGGCATCATTCGAAGCGCTCGCGGCGCTCGTCGCCGTCGCGGTGGCATTCCCAGCCGAAGTTTGCGCCGTCGCGCCGATCGCCAATAGACACGCCATCGCCAGCGTGAGACAAACTATGATGAAATTTTTCATTGGTCTCCTCCGACTCCTTCGCCTTGAAGAAACACATCATAAACAATAACCGCTCGGCTGCTCTTTCCGAAATCGAAACTATTTATCTTCCCGAGTGAAAATTCTGATACTCGCGCCCACAGCTTTCTCGGGCTTGCCACCCCGGCAGCAGAGGAATCCGCCTGGTCCGCCGCTAAGGTAGAGTTAAAAGTGCGGTGCTGGCGGACGAGTTTCGCGAGGGCAATGTACCGGCGATGCTGGCCGGTTGTCGGCGGGGTTGCTGCGGGCGTTCGCGGCGCTAACTCCGCCGGTAACTCGTCCCCCTTCCGGTTCCGCCCATAGCGGGTGTCCTCTTCTTCGGGAGCCCAAAAATAAACCGGAAAAACAAAAGGCCGGGCGATTGGGCCCGGCGTTTCGCACTGAGAAACTGTCAATCGCTGAGTTGAGCTAGATCAGTTTCCCGTTAAAGTCGTTTTCATTCTATGTATAAAGCTATCGCAAAATCTCACATCACCAGCGCAAGCCCTTCCAGTTCGCGCTCCAGTACCGGCAGAGAGCAGCCCGCCATTTCCACCCGCCCGGCGGCGTCGATCGCAGCGGTCTGCGAAACGCCATAGCCGCGCCCGGCCAAAAAAACCTGTAGCAGTTCCGCTGCTTCGCGGGAATCCACCATGCCGCCCTGAATCAGGTCGTTGCGCAAGGCGCAGAGTTCCGTCACCGTAAATCTCTCTTTCATCGCCATTCTCATTTTCGACCCCCTACCATTGCGCTATTGGATTCATCGGCAACTCAATTGGTTCCATGCAATCGTATTGCCGTAACTTTGGTACATCGTTGGATACGGCTTCCCAGCGACCTAAGTTCTTAAAACCCAAGATATTGCTAAAGGTTGCGAGGATAACATAGGTGGGCGGGCAAAACAGATAACAATGGCATCCGTTGCCAGATTGACACTAAATGTCGTTCTGCGCGGGAAGAAACCGAACTTTGTCGGGTGATCTACCGGCTCCGGTTTCAGGCCGCGTCAATCGTTGCGGCGTCCACCAGCATGATCGGGATGTCATCCTGAATGGGGTAGACACGGCGGCATTCGCCGCATTTCAGACTTTGCCCGTTAACATGGAGGACTACCGGCTTCTTGCAAACCGGGCAGACCAGCATGTCCAGCAGGTCCTGAGAAATCATGGCGGCTTTATTGTAGCGCACAGGGAGTAGCACAAGCATCCAGCCCCGGTGGAGTGAACCATGGTTCACTGCGGAGTTCGCGATGCGATAGAATCGCCTTTCAATTCACTGCACGCCGCAGCGAGGTCGAATGGCAGCCAGGATTCTCGACGGTACCAAACTAGCCGGTGAAATTCGCGCGGAAGTCGCCGCCCAGGCGAAAGCGCTGGCCTTGTCGGGCGTGCGTCCCGGGCTTGCCGTGGTGCTGGTCGGGCACAACCCCGCATCGGAAGTTTACGTTCGCGGCAAGGTGAAGAGCTGCGAGGAAATCGGCCTCTACAGCGAGCAACACACTCCCCCCGAAAGCGCGACCACCGAAGAACTCGTCACGCTGATTGCCGGCCTGAACCGCCGCGATGAAATCGACGGCATCCTGGTGCAGTTGCCGCTGCCTCCGCACGTTGATGCGAAAAAAGTTCTGCTCGCGGTCGATCCTGCCAAAGATGTAGATGGATTTCATCCCATGAACGTGGGCTATCTTTCCACACAGCGTCCTGGGCTTGTGCCCTGCACTCCGGCCGGCGTCATGGAAATTTTGAAGCGCAGCGCGATTCCGGTCGCCGGTCAGGAGGCCGTGGTCGTCGGACGCAGCGACATTGTCGGCAAGCCCGTAGCCATGCTGCTGCTCAATCAAAACGCCACCGTCACCGTCTGCCATTCGAAAACGCGCGACCTGCCCGAGGTTTGCCGTCGCGCCGACATCCTGGTAGCGGCGATTGGCCGCGCCGGCATGGTTACGCGCGACTACGTGAAGCCCGGAGCCACCGTGATCGACGTTGGTATCAACCGGATCACCGAGCGAAAAGAATTCGACCGCCTGTTCATTGGAAACACGGCCGGAAACAAAAAGCGCGAAGAAACGTTTTTGGCCAAAGGCTCAACCCTGGTGGGCGACGTCCATCCCGAGGTGGCCGAAATCGCCGGAGCCATCACGCCCGTCCCCGGAGGCATCGGTCCGCTGACCATCGCCATGCTGATGGCCAACACCGTGAAAGCCGCCATGCTGCGGCGTGGAATTAGCTGAGTTTGTTTTGAATGGGAAGCTTGGCTCGGAGCGAGCGGCGAACGACGAATAGCGAACGACCAACGACTAACGACCAGCGACGGATTTACCGTGAGCACTCCGTGCTAAAACTCGGCCTCACCGGCGGCATCGCGAGCGGCAAATCCGCGGTCGGCGAGATGTTTGTCAAACTCGGCGCTCATCTGGTCCTCGCCGATGCCATCGCGCACTGGCTCATGGAGCCGGGCCGCGCGGTCTATAAGGAAGTCGTCCGCCGCTTTGGCCGCGAAATTGTGAATCCCGACGGAAGCATCAACCGTCCCCGGCTGGCCGAAGCCGCGTTCGGCAAGCCCGGCAGTGCGCCTCCGCGAGTCAAGGAACTCAACGCCATTGTCCATCCCGCTGTGATCGCCCACGAAAACGAATGGATGGAAGAAATCGGCCAGCGCGATCCGAACGCCATCGTCATCGTTGAAGCCGCGCTGATCCTCGAATCCGGCGCCGCCAGCCGTTTCGACCGCCTCATCGTCGTGACCTGCCATCCCGAACAGCGCATTCTGCGCTACGCCCAACGCCTCGGAATCTCCGAAGACGCCGCCCGTGCCGAAGTGGCTCGCCGCATGGCCGCACAGATTTCCGACGAAGAAAAAATTAAAGCCGCCGATTTCGTGATTGATAACTCGGGAGCGCTCGATGCCACCGAGCGGCAGGTGCGGCAAGTTTTCGCCGCGCTGCACTCAGTTCTTTGACAACAGGCAGAGTCCGTGTGGGGACGGGTGACCTCGCCCCCCGAGCCGGAGTTGTTATTCTCAGCGCTCTCTTCGGCGCGGCATGAACAGCCACTGCAACAGCGAGCTCACTACACTCAGCACGATGGCGCCAAGAAAGGCCGCCTCGAAACCTCTCACTTGGAATCCGCGCACCAAGAACGACGCTAGCTCCAGCATCAGCGCGTTGATCACGAACCAGAACAGGCCGAGCGTCAAGAGCGTCAGCGGAAAGGTGAGGATCTTGAGCAACAATCCAAGGGTTGCGTTGACCAGGCCGATGACCAAGGCCGCGATCAGAGCCGCCCCCCAGCCGCTTATGCTAATACCGGGTACGACGTGGGCAACGATCCACACCGCTACAGCGCTTAGAATCCAATGGAGCAGAAGACGCACGATAAGCCTCCTTTATAAAATAGCAAGCACAGAATATTTGAACACTATACAACGTGAAACCTTCGCAAAAAACAAATGCGGCGCGACTGCTCGATGGGATGGGGATCCACTACGAGCTGCGCGAGTACGACGTGGATCCCGACGACCTTGCCGCGGAAACGGTTGCGGCCAAGATCGGGTTGCCGCCAGAGCAGGTCTTCAAAACGCTGGTAGCGCGCCCCGACAGCAGCCCCGACCGCAGAAAAGACCGCAACGGAATTTTGATGGCGGTCATCCCCGGCGATCAGGAGCTCAACCTGAAGGCGCTGGCGGTCGCAGCGGGAGAAAGAAAAATTCAGCTCGTCCCAGTAAAAGAACTGCAAGCGCTCACCGGCTACATTCGCGGCGGAGTTACCGCACTCGCCGCCAAGCGCGATTTTCCCGTGTATGTGGATGAAACCATCGAACTGTTCGACGTCGTCTCCATTTCGGCGGGGGTTCGTGGATTGCAAATCCTGATCGCGCCCGCCGACTATCTGCGCGCCACCAAGGGAACGATTGCGGCGCTCGCGGAACCAAAAAAGAATGTCTAGCGCTGTTACCTTGCGATGAGGCCTGCGGTTCGGCGGCCGGGCGGGGACGCCCGGCTCTCCACCGGCACGCGGTTGCGGCACCAGTATTAGATTGAGTAAGCTTTCACTGCTGACCCGAGGTAAGCCATGCCCGCTGCCACGCGCATCAATCCGCTTTCCTTCCTGACCGGTCAACTCGACGAACTCAAGGCCAAGGGCACGCACTTCAAGCTGCGTGTCCTTGAAGACGAGCAGGCGCCGGTCTGCACTTTCGACGGCAAGCGCGTCATCAATCTCGCCTCGAACAATTACCTCGGCTTCACGACCCATCCCAAACTGCGCGAAGCGGCGTTCGCAGCCACGCGCAAGTACGGCGTCGGATCGGGCGCCGTGCGCACCATTGCGGGCACGATGAAAATCCACATGGAGCTGGAAGAAAAGATCGCGCGCTTCAAGAACGTCGAGGCCTGCGTCGTTTTCCAGTCGGGATTCACGGCGAACGCGGGAACGGTGTCCTCCTTTCTAAGTAACGCCGATTTCATTATTTCCGACGAGCTCAATCACGCTTCCATCATTGACGGCTGCCGCCTTTCGCGGGCGAAGATCCTCGTCTTTCGCCACAAAGACGTGGCCCACGCCGAAGAGCAACTTGCCAGCGTGAAGACCGATCCCGGTAAAAAGCTGCTGATCACCGACGGCGTGTTCTCAATGGATGGCGACATCGGCCCGCTGCCCGGTCTGTGCGCGGCGGCAGAGAAATACGGCGCGATCATGATGGTGGACGACGCGCACGCGTCCGGCGTGCTCGGCCGCCAGGGACGCGGCACCATCGATCATTTCTCGATGCACGGGCGCGTGGACATTCAGGTCGGGACTTTGTCGAAGGCGATCGGCGCTCTCGGCGGCTACGTCTGCGGCACACGCGATCTGATTGACTATCTTTATCACCGCGCGCGGCCGTTTCTGTTCTCGACATCGCATCCACCGTCGGTTGCGGCCACCTGTATTGCGGCTTTCGACGTTCTCGAAACCGAGCCGCAGTGGATGGAGCAGCTCTGGGCCAACACGCGCTTCTGGAAAAAAGAACTCGGCCTGCTCGGCTTTAACATCGGCGGCCAGACCACTCCCGCGAGCGAAACGCCGATCACACCCATCATCATTGGCGACGGACGCCTCACCATGGATTTCTCCCGCGAGCTTTTCCAACAAGGAGTGCTCGGGACCGGCATCGCATTTCCCACCGTCCCCGAAGGCAAAGCGCGCGTGCGCACCATCATGACCGCCACGCACACGAAAGAAGAATTGCAGCAAGCGCTCGAAGTGCTGCAGCGCGTGGGGAAGAGGATGGGAATTCTTGGTTGAATTTCGGGGTCGCGTCGTTCTCCCCGAGGTAGGCAAACATGGGCCAGTTAGCGTATGATGCAGCGTTTATGACTTCACGCGCCCCAAACCATTCCGTCGAGCTCCATCCCAAGTCCCAGCTCATGTCGGCTTCCGAAGTGGAGCGCACCTTGATCCGGCTGGCCCATGAGATCCTCGAGAAAAACAATGGCGCCGAAGATCTCGCGCTGATCGGCATTCGCCGCCGCGGAGTTCCGCTGGCCGAGCGCCTGGCCAAGATTATTCAGCGCATTGAAAAGAAGCCCGTACTCCTCGGCACTCTCGACATCACCCTCTATCGCGACGATCTTTCCACCCTCGACTTTAAGCCCGTGGTGCACCCGACCGAACTCGAAATTTCCATTACCGGCAAGTTGGTGGTGCTGGTGGACGACGTCCTCTACACCGGCCGCACCACCCGCGCCGCCATGGACGCGCTGTTCCGCTCGGGCCGTCCCCGGCGCTTGCAGTTGTGCGTGTTGATCGATCGCGGCCATCGCGAATTGCCCATCGAGGCCGCGTTCGTGGGGCGCACCGTGCAGACCACCGAAAATCAGATTGTGGAAGTCAAACTTCGCGAGGTAGATGACGCGGAGAAAGTTTTGCTTCTGGAAAAGCAGCAGACAACGATAGTTTAGACAATGATCGTTTAGACAACGACCGCTTAGACAACTATGAATCCCGTGCGTGGTTCCCTACTCGGCATTGAAAACCTGGATGCGGCCGAGATCCTCAAGCTCTTGCAGTTCGCCCGGCGCATGGATCCGGCGAAGCCCCGGCCCTTGCTCAAAGGCAAGCGCGTGGTTCTTCTCTTCTACGAGCCTTCCACCCGCACCCGGAGCTCGTTTGAAATTGCCGCCAAATCGCTGGGCGCTCACACCGTCCTTATCCATTCCGCCGGTTCCAGTATCGAAAAAGGCGAATCGCTCCTCGACACCGGATACACCGTGCGCGCCGTTGGCGCCGACATCATCGTCATCCGCCATCCCTGCGCCGGCGCACCCCACCTCATGGCGCAGCACCTCGACGTTCCCATCATTAACGCCGGTGACGGATTCCACGAGCATCCCTCGCAGGCGCTGCTCGATGCCTACACCATTCTCCGCAACAAGAAAACTTTTAAGGGACTGCAGGTCGCGATTGTCGGAGACATTTTTCACAGCCGCGTGGCGCGGTCGGCCTGCCACCTGCTAAGCAAATTCGGAGTAAAGATCGTTCTTTGCGGACCGCCCGAGCTGCTGCCCGACATTGCCTCCACCCTTGCGCCCGGCGTGCGCGTTACCCGCCACATTGAAGACGCCCTGCGCGGAGCCGATGTCGTCATGCTGCTCCGCGTCCAGAAAGAGCGCCTCGCCGGCCTCAACATCGACGTTCCTGAATACATCGCGCGCTACCAGATGAACCCGGCCCGCTTGAAGTTGGCCAGGAAAGATGCCATCCTGATGCATCCCGGCCCCATCATTCGCGGCCTTGAATTGACCAGCGAAGTCGCCGACGGAGTCCAGGCGCGCATCCTCGAGGAAGTCCGCAACGGCGTGCCCACGCGCATGGCGATTCTCGCGCGCGCCATGGGGAAAATAAGATGACAAGCGCGGAAAGAAGTAGAGCCAGTCGCACAACCGCTAGTCTGCTGATCAAAGGCGGTCACCTCATTGACCCGGCAGCTCGCATCGACGCGCCCATGGATGTGCTGCTGAAAGACGATCGCGTCGCTGAAGTTGCTCCTCCCAACAAAATCAAGGGCGGCGCTGACCGGAAGTTTGATGCCCGCGGACTCATCGTCGCGCCCGGCTTTATTGATCTGCACGTCCACCTGCGCGAACCCGGCCAGGCCCACAAAGAAACCATCGCGACCGGCACTGCCGCTGCTGCTGCCGGAGGATTTACTTCCGTTTGCACCATGCCCAACACCGTTCCCGTGGTCGATTCGGTGGAGTGGGTCGAATGGCTTCGTCAGCCCGAACGCGGCGCGGTCGTCAATGTGTTTGCCATTGCCGCCGCGACCCGCGCCAGCAAGGGCACAACGCTTTCCGATTTCCGCGCGCTGCACAGCGCCGGGGCCATCGCAGTTTCCGACGATGGCAAGCCCATCCTTGATGACACCATCATGCGCGAAGCTCTCGTTCTCGGCGGTGAGTTGAATTTCCCCGTCGTGCAACATGCCGAAGACACGCGCATGACCGAGAATTGCTCCATGCACTCCGGCGCCCGTTCCTTCCGTCTGGGATTGCGCGGCATGACTGCGGCCGCCGAAGCCTCCGTCGTCGAACGCGACGTGCAACTCGCCATGCACATTCCCAATGCCCGCCTCCACGTCGCGCATCTTTCCACCGCCGACGCGCTCAAGAGTGTGCGCCGCGCCAAGCGTGCCAAGGCCCGCGTCACCGCCGAAGTTACGCCCCATCATTTCACCCTCACCGACGAGGACATGCGCGACTACGACAGCAATTTCAAGATGAATCCCCCACTGCGCTCCGCCCCCGATCTCGAAGCCATCCTGGCCGCGATCGCCGACGGTACCCTCGACGCCATCGCCACCGATCACGCTCCCCACGCCTCCCAGGAAAAGCAGGTGGAATTCGAGCGCGCCGCCTTCGGCATCACCGGCCTCGAAACCGCGCTGGCGCTGGCCGTCACCAGGCTCCATCGCGAGAAGCGCATCCCGCTCGCCCGCATCGTCGAACTCTTCACTGCCGGTCCGGCCCGCTGTTTCGATCTGCGCGGACGCGGCTCCCTGGTCCGCGGCTCCTTCGCCGACGTTACGGTTTTCGATCCGAAAAAGAAATGGACCTTCGATGCCGCCAAGTCGCTTTCCAAGTCGAAGAACACCCCCTTCGAGGGCTGGCAACTCATCGGAAAAGTGATAGCGACAATCGTTGCGGGCAAGATCGTGTACGCGGCTTAGATCTGCGTAGGGACAGCCGCTCTCGGCTGTCCGCTTCTCCTACGCGCTCTTGATCAGCGGGTTGCCGGGAGAAGTGAACCCGGCGCGATGCAGCTTGGCGGTGAGGCGGTCTTTGTCGGTGGAGGTGGAAGCTGCGGCCAGACGCTTGCGCAGCTTCGCGATTTTTTCCGCGCGGGTGCGGCGGCGGCGTATTTCCGGACGACGGCTGGGTGCGGACATAAGGTTCTCCTTGGCGTTCCGTGAACTGATTCGGTGAAATCGCGAGTCGGAGATAAGGCGGTTCCGTGGACTCGTGCCGAACCTCAATTATAGGGTTGATTGCCAGTGCTGGCAAAGCGAGATCGCGCGCGGTGGTCGAAGGCGGTGAAACCCAGCGCCGGTCGCCCGCTTTCGTCGCACTGCCGCCACGCTCGGGACAGCTCTGGGTAGGGCACGGCTTCAGCCGTGCCGTTAATGCCCGCCAAACAAGGGGCTTTAGCCGCTGAGGTTCGCTCTCTCAAAGTGTCCCAACTCGCCACGAACACTTGATCGGACCTTCCCTAAGTCGGGCACGATGCGTCGTGGCGCCTCGGCATAAGACCCCAATTACCGGGTCTTCACGCTCCCCATTCCGAGGTGTTCGTCCACGACTTGCAGATCGCGCGTGAGAAACACCGTCGCCCCAAGCGTGGCGCGAGCATTGCGTCCGGTAGAGTCGTAGCGGAGATCGCGGAAGCGGACTACGTAGGCGGCGCGGGCGTTATTCATAGGAACATTCATAGGAACGTTCATCGGATCGTTGTCGATCTCTTCGGTTTCGGTTACCGGATACTGCGCCCAACTCAGATAGACGCGCCCGAGATAGGTTCGCTTGGCGGCTAGAGTGATGGGCGTTTCTTCAGGCTTGTAGCGAACCAGCATTCGGCCTTCGGGATCGACTTCGGGAGACATCGAATGGACGTTCAGCGAATCGACGTCCATGGTAGCGAAGAAGGCGGACGTTTCCACCACGCCATGCCAGCGAAACGGATTGACCCAGTAAGGATAGGCGGAAACTCGTATGGCATCGGCTCCCAGATAACTGCGCGCCTGGAGCGCCGAGACGGCGCGGCGATGCTCGAAGTCGCGCAGTCCCCAGTAGGCGAAAACGGCGAGCAGAGCGAGAGTCGCTGCCAGTCTTCCTCTTGGCGCGGCGTTTTTCTTGTGCGCGCCGATTTCTTCGTTGATGTGCGAAAACAGTGCGGGGAGAATCAGGCCTAGAGCGAGCACGACCAGGATCACGGGCTCGGCGATGAAGACGATGTCCCAGGAATACCAGCGTTCGGAGAACGGCCAGAAGGGACGCAATCCGTAGTTGTTGGTGAAGTCGAGAAGAAGGTGGCTGAGGCCGGCGAGGCAGGCGTAGGCGAAGAGCAATCCCCAGCGCGGGGGAAGGTTGGGATTGCGCGTCTTGCGGCCGCCGAGACGCCAGAGAAGATAGATGAGCGCAACCACCACGGCGGCCACCAGCGGCACGCCCAAAAAGGAATGAGTAAAGCCGCGGTGATGGTTCAATCCGTATGCTGAACCGCCAAAACGGCTGAAGACGTCGAGGTCGGGAGCTTCGGCGGCCAGAGTTAAAGTAGCGGTAGCGAGCGCGGTCTTGCGGTTGAGTCCGGCGCGGCCCATGGCGGCGCCGAATAAAAAATGAGTGACGGGTTCCACGGCAGTCTCAACAGAGTTTAGCCGTATGCGCGGCGATGATGAAGCGAGAAATTAAATTGTGGGAGCGGGGAATGTAGAACTCAGGCTCGTCACGGGAACAAACCACTCGCTCATGGGATGCGACGCGCCACAATCCAAGCACTTCGTCACCGCAAACTGGGTTGCGCAACCGGGGCAAACGGCCCGGGTCTGAAAAATGTCGAAGGGCTGACCGCATCGTCCGCACTTCCAATAGTCGCCGATCGGCGGAGCGGTTTTGCACGCTGGACAAGCAACTCCATCCCGGCGCGGCAACTTTGCGAAACGCAGCAGCGCCTGCGCGTGTTTCAGTCCACCCCAGCAGTTCAGCAGCATGAAGACAGCAAGTGCGCCGTACCAAACGGAATGCATCCAGACGGCGAGACCGATGAACCCGGCCACGCCGATCAAGCCTAGGGTTGCGGCCACCATCAAGCTGCGCGCGCGTCCGAGCACAAACCACAGTAACGACCGGAGGATCTGTCCGCCATCCAGGGGATAGATGGGCAGCATGTTGAAAACCAGCAGGACCACGTCAATAATCAGGACCGCTCTCACCAACTTATAGAGATCGGGCATCGCCTGTGCCCATCCGAGCGATCGGCTCAACAGGAAGAGTCCCGCCAGAAGCGGCAGAAGAGCCACGTTCACCAGCGGTCCGGCGGCGATGCTCCAGAGTGTAGCGCCGGGACGCGGCGGCGGATCCACATAGGCCACGCCGCCGAGGGGCCAGAGCACAATCTGGTTCGCTCGTCCTCCAACTTGCCGGCAGGCCAGCGAGTGGCCGAACTCATGCAGCGTTACAATCAGAAACAGCGCCAGATACTCCAACACATTCCAAGTAAGAGAAGAATAACTGCGCGTGCGGCCGTTGATTTCGAACGCCGCGACCAGAAACCAGGACCAATGCAGGAACACTTCGATCCCTTTGAATTGAAACAGTCGAATCGAACCTTGGCGCGCACTCGGCATGTAGAGATTTATAACACAACGCTGCGTTACCGGCGGTTGGCGGCGGGCACGATCAGCGACAACGCATCGGGAACCATTGTCATGCGGGCGGGCAGACGTCCCAACAGTTCGCCGTCGGCTTCGACATAGACACGGTCTTCTTTCTTATGCGCGTCTTTATGCCCATCTTTTTTATGCACGGCGGTTTTCTCGGGCAACCTACAGACGACCTCCGAGCAACTTATTAGATCAATGCCGTTGATATTCCATTGTCTTCCTAACAGCGCTCCGGCCACATACTGTAGATAAGCGTTGCGGCTGGCGGTGCGGCACATTACGGCGCGGAGATCGTTGCAGTCGAGCGACGCTCCGGGGACCAGCTCGCGCAGAACATTTCCGAAAAATTTGATTCTTACCGCCAGGAGTTCCGTCAGCGAAGCGCGCTGGCTGTGTCCGCTTCCGTTCGAATATTCGGCCTCGAAGCGTCGCATGTTATAAGTCGCCCACAACTGCCAGGCTTTGAGATAGTAGGCGGTCATGCCGGAGCGGTTCTTGAGCTGCGCGGTCAGTTTGTAGAACAGGTGCGCGTCCACGCCGATTCCAGCGGCGACGGTGAAATAGCGGGCGGAAGATTTGCCGTTGAAATCCTCGAACTCGATGCGACCGAGCGGAACGCGGCGGACGGTTCCAGTAACGGCGGCATGGGCGGCGGCGCTGATGCGAAACGGGATTCCGAGGTCGTGGGCAAGAGCATTGGCGGTGCCGAAGGGAAGAATGGCGAGCGCGACGGGCGTGCCGGCCAGTCCCTGTATGACATCGTGGATGGTGCCATCGCCGCCGCAGGCAAAGACGGTGTCACTGCCGGCGGCCACGGCGCAGCGGGCGTTGTCGGTCGCCTCCTGGCTGGAGCGGCAAACCGTAAGCTCGGTGCGGACGCCAGCCGACTGCAGGATGGCAACGGCTTGATCCAGTTCCCGGTCGCGTTTTCTTCTGCGGCGGCCAGAGTTGGGGTTGAACAGAATGGTCGCTTTGCGCATGAGTTGGCTTGGGCTGCTTTGAGTTTAACGCATGTCTCAAGATGGGTGCTCTGTTCGCACCTATTTACTTAGAAGATAATAACCAATCAGTAGGGTGGGTACCCCCCCTCCCCCCGGTCTATTGAAATCATAGGGTTACAAAGAAATTCCCGCCAGGTCTTTGAGTTTAAATAACTTAGAGGCAAAGTATTCCGGAATAAGGAGTTAAGTTGTCAAAGAGCGCTGAAAATGGGTTTGGGGCAGCTTCGAGGGCCGTCTTGGTGGACGGGCATACTTCGAAACTGCCCCAATCAGATCTCTATCTTTGCGGACGGCGGGCCTTATGTCTGTGATGGTGATCACAGTTTGGTTGGATGAAAAAAAGACATTCCGAAGGGTGGGGTGGTGCGCACGCCAGCGGGGGAATGCACCCAGGTTAGCGCCCAAAAGACGGGCGCGAACCTGGGGCACCTTGCCCCGCCAGTCTCCGGGGTTACACTTTCAGCATGGCGGAGATGGGACGGATGCTGGTGGTGGTTGGGTTGGCGCTGGTGGTGATTGGGGGCGTCGTCATGCTGCTGGGGCGGACGGGATTGCCGCTGGGACGGTTGCCGGGGGATTTTCTTTATCGGGGCAAGAACGGTACTTTTTATTTTCCGCTGGCGAGTTCCGTTCTGATTAGCGTTGTGCTTTCGATCGTTCTCTTCCTGATTGGGCGGATGAAGCGGTAGTGTGCCGTGCCGCAAGTTATCGTACTCATTGCCGGTTGTCATCCTGAGCGAAGCGAAGGAACTGTTTTTTCCGGTGCATGAGACAGCAGGTCCTTCGCTCCCCCACCCCAGCAGGCCAAAAGCGGGCCTGCCGGGGACCCCGGTTCGCTCAGGATGACAATAGGGGGATTCGACTTAATCAGTAATTCCCTAACAGACAGTGGTAAAAATTCAGCGCCACGAACCAGCGCCTAAAGGCGCATTCATAACACGGCACGTACGGCACGCCTGAAGGCATGCCCTGATACAAAACAGACTTTCACCACAGGCTGCTAATGCTGTGGGCTTGGGGCGGTGTTAGTGGATGCTCCCGATTCTGGAAGCATCCGAAGTTCGTGCTCCATCCATTCCAGGTTCACGCTGTTTTGGAAAACGGAGTTGAACTCGGGCTCAGTTTTGTAGAAAACGAAGGTTGTGCCAGGTGGGACCGCCGCCCGCAGTTTTTCTTTGGCGGAATTGGGCGTCTTGGTTTCGAAGGTCGCATCCTGAAAGCGGAATTTCTTCGCCTGAATCTTAGGCAGCCACTCGACCGGCTCCAGTGCGGCTGCTTTCTTTAAGAATTCCGGTTTCACGTAATTCGCCCGTTCGTCCTCCGGCACAAAAGGAGAGGCCGCCATCCAGGTGGGCCAATCGCCCCATGGATCGAGCACATCCAGGACCTTAATGCGCGGATCGGCCGCCGAAGCGAGAATGGCGATGCTGGCTCCCGAGCCTTGCGCGAACATGCCGACGCGATCCATGTCGAGATCGTTGCGAGCGGCCAGATAATTGAGCACCATCTGCACGTCGTGCGCCGAGGTGGCCAGGCATTCCTGCAGTTCGCTGATGAACCATTCCTTCATGGGGCGGTCGTGATAGCGATGTCCGGTGAGCGCGGAAACAAAGCCCACGGCGGCAAAACCGTCCCTGGTCACGGCATTTTGGAAGACTTCGTTTTTGAAGATATCCGTGTCATTCGGATAACTGAAGAGATACAAGATCACCGGGGGCTTTTTGACTCCCTTGGGTTTCATGACATAGAGGTCGAGTGGATCGCCCCAGCGCCACTGCAGCTGGAGCAGTTGCACGGTGTAGCCGGGGTGAGTGTCATCAACAAAGCCGGCGAGAGGATGAACGGGCAGCAGATGGCTGGCGCCGATTGCAGGCGTAGTCCAGTCTTCCGTGACGCTCTGAAAACGAGTGTCGGTGGGATCGGCAGTGGGCGGAGAGGCGGGCAGTTGAGCGGCGCCGGTGCGCGGCAATAATAAAAATATGGCGGTGAAAGTAAGAATTCCGATCAACTTATTGAATGGTAAAAAACTTGACATCGTGCTTCCTTAGATTTGAAATTTTCGTTTTGCGAACGCGATAAAGATAGGGCGGACCGATGAACGGCCCGCCCTCCATGTTCATTCAAACGGATAACGCGGATTCGATCGAGTTACGGTCGAACCTGGAAACCCTGGTTACCCTGAACATTCTGAATGGTCATCTGCGGTGCACCATTATTAGGAGCTTTAGCGGAATAAGCGCACGAGGTCGCCCCGTACGCCTGGCAGTTGAGGATTTGGCCGCCCATGTCGCCGCCCGCTTCTGGCACTGCTGAGGATCCAATGTTGTTGACGAACGGAGCCGCGGCCACGAGATTGAGCGCGGTTCCGGCTCCATCTTGCTGTTGATAGTGCGAACGCACGACGAGCAGACCAGGATCGGTGAACGCGTTCGGTCCGATTACCCCGGCGGCCAGTTTCACGGCCGTGAACGGGACATAGTCGGGGATGGAGGTGACCACGAACGTATTCGATTTGGTTACCAACGCCTTGGCGTTCGTCAACGGGGTGCCGTTGCTCACGAGGCGCACGATCGACCACGCGGGGTAGCTGCCGTTGCGGATGTTCGGGAAAGAGAGACCCGAGGAAACCGCAGGAGCCGTTTGTTTTTGGTAAACATTTGGGTTAAACGCCCAGATTGTGGTTTCCGGGCAGGGGAATGCAGCAGACCCCGTTCCGCAAGGGGTGTTGAGAGGTAGCATGCCGGGGTTGGCGGCGGTGGCGGGCTGACCGGGATCGGAACCGACTCCGGTCGAATGCTGCGGCCCGTAGCTGGCGAAGATGGGATCGACGCCGTTCACGGTGATGTAACCGTAGTTAGGGCTGCCGGCGATCTTGGACACGTTCCCGTAACTGAAGAACGTGTAGCTGATGCCGTCCTGGGCCGTGGCGAAGACCCCGGCAGCGTTGGAATTCTGGACTGACTTGACTACCTCGCCCGTGCCAATCCCGCGATAGCGCACGCCGGCGCCATTCACGCAAGGACTGCTATCGGCGGCGAGTGGGTTGTTGGCCAACACAGTACCGGCGCCCACACCGGTTTCCTGACTCAAGCCAAGGAAACCGTTGGCGAGGCCAGCGCTGGGATAAACGGTGGGACGACGGAATATGGTGGCTTCCGCAGTGTTGTAGGTGCCAGAAGTAGGCTCACGCAGGAAGATGTTGATGGCTCCCGAGAAAGTCGAACCGAACGCGCTGGCGTCGCAGTTCTGTCCCGCGAACACTTGTTGCAGTTGGGGTGGTGTGGCGTCGGTCACATTGGCGAGAGTGCCCTTAATTTGCGACTTGATGAACACGATGGGAGTCGCGCCCACTTCCAAGACCGAGGCGGTGGGGATGGCCGTGCCGCTGATGGGATCGGAACCGCTGATGTTAAACGACAGGACGTTGGCGGCATCCGTTGTCGCCGCCTGGTTATTAGCGTAGCCGCTGTAAACGGGGGTTCCCACGTAGTTCGCTTGCGCGAGGCCCGCAGCCGGGCAAGCGCCAGGGGCGTTGTTGGGGTTGTATCCGAGGCCGTCCAGATTGTCGCTGTTGGTAGAGACGGCGGAAGCGCCGAGTTGAGAGTTTATACGGCAGGTCGCGAACGCGGCATCTTCAGGACGGATGTCGGTGGCGGCCACGCTGACGAGAGTTTTTCCGGACGTGAACAGGGACGACACATTGGACGACAACGTGGAGTCCGCTCCCCAAAGGGAGGTGGAGATCTGGGCTCCGCTAGCGAACGTGGTGTCGGTATCCACCACTTCGCAATGGGGTTGAGCGAAGTAGCAGCGGTCGCCGACGACGGAATCCACTTTGTTGAAAGACCACACCTTGGTAGCGCCAGCGGAGGTTGTGCTCCAAACGACCCAAAGGGTGCCGGCGTCATTGTTGACCGGAGATACGCGAGTGTCCACAAGGTTTACGACGTTGGATTTGCTGGTCCAGTGTCCATACGTGCCACCAGAGCCAGCAGCGGTTTGAGCCAGGGCATAAGCGCCCAAAGCCATCGACTGCCACATGGCCGACGAGCCGGCAATCGTCACTTCCACGGTGGTTGTAGCAGCGGCCTGTGCCTGCGGCACAACGCCCACGATCACGGTCAGCAACAGAACCGCGAAAAACACTTTGATCCGCGACATAGTTTTGTTCCTCTCATTTTTTTAGGTCTAGAACAGCATTTCGTTGCACATGCGGCGTTGCGCCGCACGCAGGGAAGTTTTATCGGCTTGCGGCACGCTGGCCGCATTAAGTCAACCAACCGAGTCAGCGCCCGACCTTAATCGATCTACGATCAACTCGCTACGGTTTGGGTTTGGACTCCACGCGAAGCATATCTTCTAATTCGCCGGATAGTGTTAAGGTTTTGTGACAAAACGATTAAATTTCATTCACCATACGCGAGCTGTAAGTGGGGTGTCTTACTTTGCATCCGACGCCAATGTACTGAGGGAAAAAGCGCTTTGTTGCAGACCCGGGGCGCCGCCGGTAATAAGTCGAGGACAAAGCCGCCTGTGGAAAACGAGGGTCCTTGCGGTGCTTGCGACCGCACTCGGCGAAAATTAACACTCTTTTAACCTTGGACTCTTGTCCGCCGCATACAATTGCCGCTTACCGCTGCACTGTCTAAGACCCTATTACTTAGGAGTGATAAGTGTGAGATCTCCCGCGCATTGTTTTTTATCTCGCGTCATCGGCGTCCTGACACTCGTGTTCTTCGCGCTGTCGTTGAGCGCCGGTCAGGAGCAAGCTAAAACGGCGGCCGGCAGCGGCACCATTAACGGGACGGTGACCGACCAAACTCAAGCCGTCGTACCCGGCGCAAAAGCGCTGCTGACGAGCGCCACCGGGGAGAAGCTTGAAACTCAAACCAACGACAAGGGCGTGTATTCCTTCATCGGACTTAAGCCGGGGACTTACACACTAACCATCACGGCCCCCAATTTCGCTGCAATGCCCTTTGACAATATCGCGGTGACAGCGGGCCTCGAATTAACGCTGGATGCTTCGCTAGAGCCGGCGCGCGCGAAAGTAGAAGTCAACGTGGAGTCCAGCGGCGTGGGGCAAGTGGAGACCGAGAACGCGGAAGTTTCCGGCAAGATTACGGAAAGGGAAGTGGTGTCGATCGGACTCAACGGCCGTAATTTCACGCAGCTTATCGCGCTCGCGCCCGGCGTCAGCAATCAGACGGGACAGGACGAAGCCAAGGTGGGCGTGGTGGGCAGCGTGAAGTACAGCGTAAATGGAGGGCGTGTCGAGTACAACACTTTCGAGGTGGATGGCAGCGACGTGCTCAACGTCGGGCTAAACGGAGCGGCGGCCACGCTGATGGTTTACCCCAGCCTGGATGCGATCCAGGAAGTGAAGGTGCTGACCTCGAACTACGGCGCGCAGTACGGGCGGACGGCGTCGGGGACGGTGCAGGTAACGACCAAGGCCGGGACCCCCACGTTTCACGGGAACCTCTACGAATTCATTCGCAACGAAGCGTTCAATTCGCGCAATTTTTTCGATTTTGTGGGCGAGGCGCCGCCCGCTCCCGGGCAGCTTGTGGGGCATAAAATTGGAGGCAAGGCGCCACTCTACCGGCGGCAGGATTTTGGCGGGACGATCGGCGGTCCGCTCTACATTCCCGGTGTTTTCAATACCAAGAAGGACAAGACGTTTTTCTTTTTCTCGGAGGAATTCCGTTTGGAGAAAACCCCGACGGACTATAACCAAGCGGTGCCGGGACTGCATGAGCGCGGTCTGACCCTGACGCCGAACGGGATACAGAAGAACATGATGCAGGACACTAGTGGAGACGCCCAGAACGGAGCCTATTTCCAGGCCTTCGATTTTAGCGATGTGTGCCCGGTGGGTAGCAATAGCAGTCTGAACCGTCAGCAATACCCGGACTGCCCGGCCTACCTCACATCAAGTGGTCTCCAAACGGTTGGTGGCAACTATCCAAACATAATTGGAGGCGAGACTTTCGGCTCCGCTAACAATTACGGCGTGGACAAGAACGCGGTGGCGATCTTGAACTCGAACCTGATCCCGCTGCCCAATGCTCCTTTCGGTTGTAACTTCACGCTGCCGAACCTCAACACCGACCTTAGTAATCTCGACCCGACCGACCCCAACCATTGTTATAACGCCGCCATTTCCCCTTCCACCTACTGGCGGGAGGAATTGTTTCGCATTGACCAAACCTTGACTAACAAGTTGAAGTTGTCGTTCCGCTACATCCACGATGCCTGGGACACGAGCGTGCTGACGCCGCAGTGGGGCGTGGTGCGCAACACCTTCCCTACCGTGCAAAACCGCTTTGTTGGGCCGGGCACAAGCCTGGTGGCGCGGCTGACCGACACGATCACGCCGACGCTGCTGAACGATGTGGTGCTCAGCTACACCAATTCGAGCATCACTTTGGCGGACCAGAACGAGCCGGGCGGGGCCCAGTTCCAGCGCAATCCCACGCTGGACCAGCCGCTGGTTGGGGGTCCCGGGCCCTGCAATACGACGCTCAGCGTCGACCCCTATTCCGGTTTCCCGGAATGCGCCATGGGATACATTTTCCAGAGCGCTAAGAACGCCAACTTTGGCGGCAAGATGCCGGGGGTGCAATTTCTGGGCACGAATGCCGCTTACGGCGGCGAAGGTTTTACCGCCGATCCTTCTTACATGCCGTGGGGACATAGCAACCCAACCTACGCCGCACGCGACGACGTGGGCAAGGCGATGGGCAAACACACGCTGCAATTTGGGGCGCAATATGTGTACTCGCAGCGCAATCAGAACAATAATGCCATCGGCGCGGCTTCTGGCGATATGCAGGGCCTGCTGACCTTCAGTAATCTTACGAACAGCACGGGAAATGCCTTCGCCGATTTCCTAACTGAATACACGCCCTCGGGCAATTCGGCAGCCAAGGAGGTGGGGTACATTCAGAGTTTTACCGAGGATTCGGCGAAGAGGCGATACTACCAGCGCTATCAGTTAGCCGAACCTTACTTCCAGGACGATTGGAAGGTAACTCGGCGGCTCACATTGAACCTGGGCTTGCGAGTTAGTCTGTTTGGCACCTATCGGGAGAAGAACAAGAACGCATGGAACTGGGAGGCTTCCAAGTTCAATCTCAATCGATTTGCGGTTGACCCAAACTATGGCGAGCTGTTGGATTGCGGAACCAATACTCGTACGAGTCCATGTACCCCGGCAGATAGTCCGTCAACGGTGCCGATTGCCGATTTGGTAGCCAGCGCCTCCCAAAATGTTATAAGCGACTTGGGCCTGGTGCAGTGCGGGGTAAAAGGCTCGCCCGCAGGCTGCATAAACGGGCACCTGTTCAACCCTGCGCCGCGGATTGGCTTTGCCTGGGACCCGTGGGGCGACGGCAAGACGTCCATCCGCGGCGGCTATGGCGTCTTCTTTGAGCATGGCACCGGTAACGAAGCCAATACCGGCTCCCTCGAAGCGAGCGCGCCGCTTGTGCTCAGCATGACGCAAAAGCTTCCTGTCAGCTATTCGTGCATTGGCAATGTCGGGTATGGGAATGGAACCAACCCTGAATGCACAAGCCCTGCGTCCAATGGTGCTACTCCGCCTCTGCCTGGCTCCGCCTTTCCTATTGATGTCACCTCGATTCCGGCCAAGGCGATTTGGCCTTACGCGCAGCAGTGGAGTTTCGGGGTGCAGCGCGAACTTTCCCCATCGGTTGTGGTCAACCTGGCGTATGTGGGGAGCAAGGGAACGCATTTGACGGTCGAGCGTCAGATCAACCAGTTGCATCCGCTGCCATTGAGCGAAAATCCCTTCGGCCCGAACGAGCCACTTACTAACACAGACTGCACCTTGAATCCCACAGCGAACAGCGGTGTTCACCCAGGCGACGGCAGTACTCCATTCCAGCTCCAGGATGGAACGCTGGTGACGCCGACCAATCCCGCCTACGAGTATTTGCAGGCGGCGTGTACGAACCCATATATACCGAACGTCAATTCACTTCCTGGGCATCCCTACCCCGGACTGGGAAGGGTACTCTCGTTGCAGAATGTGGCCAATTCGACTTACAACGCACTTCAGTTCACGATGCGGCACACCAGCAAACGGCTCACCACCGGGCTCTCGTATTCTTACAGCCACTCGATCGACGATTCCTCGGACCGCAGCGATCCCGTGCTGGTCAATTCCTACGATTTGCGGGAGAACCGGGCCAGTTCGAATTTCGACCAGCGTCATCTGGTCAACTTCAGCTACGTGGTTCCGTTGCCGCTCAAGGATCTTCCTCGCTGGTTCAGCGACTGGGCCAACGAGCGGCCAAAGGACACGGCCGCGCCCACCGAAAACTGTTGTTCCGCGCTCGGCAATCTGCTTCTCGACGGCTGGGAGCTTTCGGGAGTAACGCTGCTGGCGTCGGGCACGCCGTTCTCTGTGATCAACAGCGCCGGGAACACGGGCATCGCCCTGACCGACAACGCCGGAGTTGCCAGCGGGTATGGCATCGCGGCCTCGTACCCCGACGTGATGAAGGGACTGCCCTCGCCGGGCAACAACTCCCGGAGCTTTGGCCCGCTCATTGGCAATCCTTCCGAGTTCGTGGCCCCACGCGGGCTTACATTCGGCGACGCGGGCCGGAACTTCCTGAACAATCCGAGGCGCACGAACTTCGACATGGCGCTGCTAAAACATTTCAAGATCCGGGAGTCCGGCCAACTTGAGTTCCGCGCCGAGGTCTTCAACGTTTTCAATCACACGCAGTTCCGGGTTTACGATCCCGACAATCCGGGAAGCACTGGGAACAACATCATCAGTTGCTATGCCGGCCCGGAGTATTCGGCCGGGTTCAAGGGCGGCGCAGCCGATTGCGTCACCGGAGCGTCCTTCTTGCATCCGGTGGATGCGCATCGGCCCCGCACCATGCAGTTTGGTTTGAAGCTGGCTTTCTAGGACGAGGAACATGATGCGGAAATTGACGAAAGATCCAACACCTTGTGGTACGAATCGCGCACCGCTCTCGCCCCGGTCTTGCGAAGGGCGCGGGAAGGGCCTGTGGATTCTGCCGCTCGCCGCGATGCTGCTGATGACGATGCTTTCGGCGTGCGGGAGCGGCGCAAAGCCCCCTGGACCGCTTTTGGGCAACTGGCAGTTTTCTATGGACAGTCCGACCGATTCTTCAGGAAACACGCTATTCGCGGGTGGCCTGCAAGGCGGGTTCCTGCAGCAGCAGAATGGCGCGGTGACGGGCTCCGTATTCTACTTGGTCTCGCAGTTATCGGGCGGAGTCTGGGCGCCATGCGCCAATGGAACGGGAACGGCCACGATCGCCGGAACGATTAGCGACTACACCGTAACTCTTTCCGATGGGCAGAATTTTAATCTTACCGGAACGGTAAGTCTCGACGGCTCGACTATGAGCGGCACCTATACGTTAAACCCTTCGACAACTCTTTGCGGAACCAGTTCAACGACGGGGAGTTGGAGTTGGCGAGCCATGCTCGTGCCGCCGATCACGGGAACAACCATCACGGGCAGCTTTCACAGCACAGGGGGTGCCGCGAACCTGGACAATCAGGATTTCCCGGTGACGGGAACCCTCACCCAGGCGGCGAACACCGGAGCCAGTGCAGCCATCACCGGTACTTTGAGCTTTAGCGATTATCCTTGTCTTGGTACTGCACCGATCGGTGTCAGTGGCACGATCAGCGGCAATTCCGTTTCTCTGACGATAGCCTCGACGGACGCATCGAATAACCCGAGTCAGATTGGCGTATCAGACAGTTTTCCGAGTAATAGCCCCGTCACCTTCGACCCCACGACGAGCGGGTACGTTCTGCACTCCCTCACCTCGGAACCAACGAATCCAGCTTATGTGGTAAACTCGCCGGCCTGTCCCACT
Source organism: uncultured Acidobacteriaceae bacterium (assembly GCA_963827765.1). Taxonomy (GTDB): domain Bacteria; phylum Acidobacteriota; class Terriglobia; order Terriglobales; family Acidobacteriaceae; genus Acidiflorens. The sequence goes on along the minus strand of CAWHBX010000002.1, from coordinate 595,229 downwards.
GTTACGACGGACACTGTCTCCACCCCCGGAGATTCCGGGGACATCTGTCTGGCGCTGGGAAGCGCAACCACGTGCCAGCAACCGTTCACGCTGACTCCAGCCAGCTTAGAGTTCGGTAGTCTAGAGGTGGGACAGTCTCCGCCAGCAACGCAGTCACTGCCGATCACGCTAACAAACAGCGGCACTTCGACCTTGAACTTCAGTGTTAAACCGATCAGTATCAAACCCGTTCCACCGGCGGGTTCCACTGATTTCACGGAAAGTGATAATTGCCCTACTCAAGACGGCAGTCTCCTTCCAGAACGATCTTGTATTATCACGATTACATTTTCCCCTAAGAATAGCTACGGTAGCTGCGGATATAACCTGACTTCGTCCCAGACGTGTGTCGCAACGCTAAAGTTTGTCAGCCCCGCGATCTCCCCGGACAACGATACATCCTTTGCGGTGCCCCTGACGGGCACAGCCTGTCCGGCCGCCGGTTGTCCGGCCCCCAGTAGTGCAGCCTCAGATATCGCACCTGAGTCCGGCGCGGAAGCGCTGCCCGACTCCAGCCATTCCACCTTCCAGAACGAGGAACAACATGCAGAGACCCATTAAAGATGCAATGCTGCGCCGCGCGAATCGCCCTACATATAATGAACCGCTCCCGCTACGGGTTGACGGAGTGCGCGGGAAGGGCCGGTGGATTTTGCCGCTCGCCGCCGCAATGACAATGACAATGACGATGATGCTCGTGCTTTCGGCGTGCAGCGGTTCTTCCAGCAGCGCTCCACAGACGAGCGGAACCTTGGCGGGCAACTGGCAGTTCTCCATGACGCCTCCCGATCCTGCGTATCCTACGCAGGTGCAGTATGGCCTGCAGGGCGGGTTTCTGTTGCAGAACATCAATAATAGCGCGGTGACGGGACAGGCGGTTTACTCCGTCTCGGGGCTGACGGGACCGAACGGAACCTGGGCCATTTGCAACAGCGGAACGGCCACGCTCACCGGCGCAACCATCAACGGCCACACCGTAACCCTCACATATCAAGCCGGCACACTGAGCTCAACTCCTAATACTCCTACGGGGCAGACTTATGTCCTGACCGGAACGCTGAGTGCCGATGGCTCGACCATGAGCGGCACCTTTACGGCGACCGCAGGCGCGGTTACGGCAGCCGACGGCACAATTGCAACCTGCGGAATCGCTACTACCGATGCTTCGGGAAACCCAATTCCGCAACCATGGACGGCCATCTCCGTGCCGCCGCTCACCGGTTCGTTCACCGGCAGCTATCCCAGCATGGTTTCCGGTGATACCTATACTTACCCAGTGACGGGCTTCCTCAACCAGGGAGAGAATATCGGGGCCAGCAACGCGACCGTAACCGGCACTTTGAACTTTAAAGACCCGGCGACCGGCCTAAAAGATGACCCTGCTATGCCTGCTTCCGTTTCCGTGAATGGCCAAATCAGCGGCAATACCGCCGTTCTGCAGCTCATCGGGACAAACGGATTGTCTCCGGGCGGGATTGGATCCCCTGGCTTTCCCGCCACCTTCGACCCCACATCGAAGGTTCTGAGCACCCCCTCTAGTACAAGCACCCCTGGTGTCTGTCTGGCGTTGAACGGCTCGACCGCTTGCCAGCAGCCGATCTTGATGACTCCAGCCCTCGTGACCTTCCCCATCCCTCAAATCGTGGGAAACGCAGAGGCCCGGACAAGGCCGCTGCCGACCCCGGCGACGCAGACGATCACGATTACCAACAACTCGAGCGTTACCCAGAGTGGTCTGACGTTGGGTTGGAACCCCAGTCAGGCTCCAAACGGGCTATACGATTTCACCATACTAGGGAATCCTTGTGGTGTTGCGGTGGGAAAGGCATACACTCTCTATCCAGCAGGATCCAGTTCAGGACCGTCTTCATGCACTGTTACGATTCAATTCGCCCCACAGGAAGACGACTGCGAGGTCTCCGGGTCCGAGCGGCCGTTTGGGACACCCACGAACTCCAGCGTCGGATATTCCGGACACATCGGGAAGGCGTCGCCCGTGTGTCCGCCTCTCTCCACAACGCTAACCGTTAACGGGGCGACGGGCAGCCCGGACCAGGCGACCTCCTTTAGCGTGCCCGTGACGGGCGTCGGGCTCAGCGCCATCCAGGCTTCAACTCCCGAACTCGATTTCGATGCGTGGGCATTCGGGGAAACGGATCCTCCTTCGCAAACGCTGACGTACACCAACTATAGCAACTATCCGGTGACGATCCTGTCCAGCCCCTCAATCTGCAACTATGGGACAACCCCACCTGACGGCCTGGAGGTTGTGGTCCAAGGCAGCAGCGGAGTCGGGACGTGCGACAACATTAACAATTCGGGTGTGACCGCGACGCCTAACTTCGTGATCACCAACGACTCCTGCTCGGGACAGATGCTCGCCGCTTACAGCGTCACTTCTTCCGGCGCGGTTTCGCCTTCGGCCATGTGCAACTTGACGATGACGTGGAACCCGCAGCAACCGTCGAATTTGCAGTCCAGGTACGGCTGTAATGCATCAGCAGGGACTTACAGTTGTTATCTGGAACTGAACACGGTGCAGTGTACCAGTGGGGCTGGTGAACCTCTGTCCCCGCCCGGCTGCGAACTCGACAGCGGACGTTTTCCGGTGGAGCTGATCGTAAATTTACCCAGCCCGCTGCGCATGTCCGCCAACCCGACCTCGTCCACGCCCACGATCGGCAACGGGACCGCGATGTTGAATTTTGGCACGCAGCTTGAAGGCCAGATCATCGGTTCCACGCAGACGATCACGCTCTACAACGACCCGAACGACCCGAGCAACAGCTTGGCCAACAACCCGAACCAAGCGCCGCTGATCTTCCCCGCCAAGGCGGCGGTGAAGGGCGGCGACTACTCGGAGTTTGACACTTGCGTTTATACCCTGGCAATCGACAGCAGTTGCACGATGACGATAACTTTCACGCCCACGGTCCCGGGCTTCGATCCTGGGCTGATCACCATTGCCACGCAGCCGGCTAACGGCACTATCAATTACCAATATGTGTATCTGCTGGGCACGGGGCAATGACGTACACCGCGGAGCGGACAGTCCGGCCCTCAGGGGCTAAAGCCCCGATTTTTATTGGCCGGGTAGAGGCACGGCTGAAGTCGTGCCCTATCCAAAACCATGGATGAGACCAGTTCCAGATTTTGTAACACCAGATTTCGCAGCACTTGATTTCTTAGCACTTGATTTCGCAACACCAGGGAGGTTGGCAATGGCGGCTCGACGATGGATTCTCTTTTTACTGGCGGCGGCGATCTTGGCCCTCGCCGGATGCAACAGCGGCAGCACCTTCGTTGTGCAAAACCAGCCGGCGCCGCCGCCATCCAACCTCTCCATCTGTTTTACGGCCAACTGTTCTACGTCCGATCCCCCGGCAGGGTTCTCGGTGGCAGTCAACGGCACGTTGAATCTCACGGCGACGGTCCAGAACGACCCCAACAATCTCGGAGTGGATTGGAATATGACATGCTCAGTCCCGAACAACTGCGGCAGCCTCACTCCTCTGCACACCGATAGCTGCCCACTTCCGCCCGCTCCTCCCACCGCCAGTTGCATTGCAACCTATCAGCCGCCCCTAACCCTTTACGGAAACACCCAGACTGCCAACATTATGGCCTTCGCGACCGCGGACCACACCAAGAACGCTTACGCTCCGGTCGCTGTCACCGCCTTTGACGCTGGAAACATCATGGCGGGCAATTATGTTCTCCAAGCCCAGGGAGTGGATAATGGCGGGAGTACTAACTATCAGTTTGTGGGCGTGATCGTCCTCGATGGCAATGGGAACATTACGGGCGGCGAGCAAACCATCAACTACTACGATGCCAATCCAAAAGCCACCCCCAACGGCGCCGGCTTGGTGTCCACGACGGATCCAATCACCGGCGGCAACTATTTTCTCGGTCCCGACGGACGGGGAACGATTCTTATTAACACTGGCGACACGGACATTGGCTATAGTGGCAACGCTTCCCAAAAAGGCGTAGAGACTTTTACTTTCGTGTTCCTCAACAGTTCCCATTCGCTGCTTGCTCAAATGGATCTAGGTGCGCCAGGCACATGGCCTCTCACCCCACCAGCCTTAGCCGTCACCGGGGCCACCGCCACCGGAACCATGGATTTGCAGGCTAGCACCGTGGTGGCACCCACGGGCAGCTATGCCTTTGTGGCCAGCGGCTCTCAAATTCTCACGGCGGCAACGCAAGGATCGGCGGCGACGTTCGATCCGGTGGCTTTCGGCGGCGTTCTTAACATCTCGTCCAACACAATCTTGACAAGCGGCAGCGTGATCGATCAGGTCCTCCCGGGGCCGACTGTAGCCACACCTTTGATTGTGAACACCGACGCTGCTACGGTTTCGACGCCATCGGGACAACAGGGGATCACGGGTCCGGACAAATTCGGCATGGTCACATTGAATCTGACCGCCAACCTTGATGCTCCACCTCCCCCCAACACAGGCACATGCTCCCCCACCCCCATACCCACATGCACGATCCCGCTCCCAACCCCACAAGCAACCAACTTTACGTTCACCGGCTATATCGTGGACGGCTCCCACATCAAGCTGATCGAGAGCGACCTCGCCTCCTCTACCCCTTTTGCTGCAACCGCCGGACAGGCCATCGCTCAGACTGTACCTTCCGGCGGTTTTAGCGATACGTCGTTCTCCGGAACTTACGTGTTCGGCGTCGCTGGATTCGACCTCGGGAATCCTGCGCTATATATACCTCCACCCCCTCCTTATTGGGGTTCTTATCTTGATGAGGTGTACTTTTCTCCGTCGAACACCGCGCCAAACACCATGACATCGGCCGGTATCTTCACCGCCGACAGTACCGGCGGCATCACGGGAAACGCGGACACGCTCCTACAGCAATGGACTTCGACGTCCGGTACTCAGGGCAAGGCGTGGATTGGAAACGACTCTGGAAGCTATCCCACCGACGATTCTTTATTTCAAACAACTGGACGGATCCCAGCGGCGACCTTCGGCCCCAACACAAATTATTTTATGCCCCAGTTCTATTTTTATCTCACCGGTACTGACGCGCCGATTCTCTTCCTTGAGGCCGGGATCGCGCCTCCGGGGGCGAATGCCACGTTTCCGTTTCTGGGCGCGGGAATCGCTTACCCGCAAGTGCCTTCTCCAATTTTCACCAGCTCCACCGGGGGCCTCGACTACGGGTTTAACTTTACCCAGTTCAATGGCAGTGAAAACGACGGCACCGCACAGATGACCGCGTCTGAAGATCTAACTAACCCTAAGAAACCCGACGTCTCCTTGAATGGTGTCGCGGACTTCAATATTGCTTTTAGTACCAACCCGTTATTTACTGATCAGCCCTTCACGAACGACCCCAGCCTCACGATCTCTCCCCCGTCCAAAGGGTTGCTCCATGGCAACCTGGTGAACAACAGCTCAAACTCAAGCGATAGCGGCTACGTGTTTCCAAACACAATCTTGGTGGATTTTTTCCTCATTGACGGGAGTCTCGGCAATCCGGGCGGCTTCCTCATTGAAACGGACTTAGTGAATGCGAATGCGCAACAGAACGGCCAGGTGTCCTTCGGGTACTACGCCGCGCGAGCCCCCGTGACTGCCCCAACCCCAACCACAACCGCTCTGACTTCGTCGCCGAATCCGTCGAACTCTGGACAGCCGGTGACGTTTACGGCAACCGTGGCGCCGGCGAACGGCAGTGGCATGCCCACCGGAACGGTATCCTTCGCCGTTGGGACGGCGCCGCTGTGTAGTAATGTGTCCCTGAGCAGCGCAGGGCTGGCAACGTGTAACTATACTTTTACTCTCCCGAACTCGTATAGCATCACGGCGACCTACAGCGGCGACCAGAATTTTTCCGGCAGTTCGGCTTCGCTAACGCAAACGGTAAATCCGGCGAATTAGAAAGAGTGTGGGGACGGGGCTGGTGAAGTAGAAGAAGGGCTGTCTGGTATCGGCGTTTCATAACAGCCAATATCAATGGTTGTCCCTTTGAGTCTAGGGCGACCGTCAAGATCCTGATCACCTACCAGCCGGGCTCCCAAGTTATCCCCGCTGCTCCGCGCCGGAGAGTCTGCCTGCAGATGGAAGTCGTTTGAGGCAGGGTCCACAAATTGTGGATCCGCGAACCGGGAGTGTTGGTCATTGCCGGTCGCCGCAACGTAGTCCTCAAAAGTCGAGAACTCCTTTTTGTCATAGCCCCATTTCACTGCCTTCGGGGCGGATGAAAAATAGTAGAGGTTATGATCCAGAACCACGGTCGGCGTACCACCATCCATACGGGCAGACTTACTGACGAGAGCTCGTCCGTGTTTGCCCACATAGATTATGTTGTTCTTGAAGACATTGTTGCGCATATAGAACTGCATCAGAAACTCACCGACGCCTGTATTCCAGGTGTCATTAGCGTAAAGTGTGTTGTTTACGATGGTCGTGTCCTCGGTTATTCCACGCTTCAGGTCGTAACCCCCAATGCTGAATCCGGCGGCATGACAGGAATAAACAAGATTGTTACGCGCGATCACGTGGCTCGTGTTTCCCTGAAGATGCTCGCTGGCCAGTTCAATACCGTAGTCCACATCATGAACGATGTTGCGTTCAATCAAAATTCGAGTTCCGCCATCCACGTAGATACCGTCGGAATCAGGTCCATCGCCGTAGGCTGGATTACCTCTTGTAGTAATGTCATAAACGGAGTTCTCGCTTACCACCCCATCGCGCGCCCGATCGACCGCTGGATCCGGCGCTGTTCCTTCAAAGCCGATTACATCGATTCCGATGTTGCTGTTGTCGTGGACATGGTTCTTCGTAATACGGAAACCACTCACGTTCCCATTCACCACGAGAGACTCACTCGATCCTGTCTTGAGATGGTGAACATCGTTGCCGTCGATAATGAGGTCGCTAATCGGAGTCTTGGCGTCGGTACCGTAAATACCGATACCAAAACCGTTGGCAGCCGCACGGTTGGCTGCTGCTACCCGCCTGCCAAAGTAGTTCTGCTGGATGTGATGGACATTGTTCTGCAGGATTTCGATGTGGGAACCTCCTCCAAATACGCGAATTCCCCAGGGGGCGCTTCGATTGTCGCTGGTTCGATAGTTGCGCACTTCGAGGCCCTGAACGCGCACGAAGCTCACGTTGGCCAGCTCAATCATGCTGGTATTGCCTTCCGGTGGCGTCAAGCACTTGCCGTCGAGCACCGCTTGTTCACCCGGCTGATTCCGAAAGGTGATGAACCCTTGCTCCGCGTTGCCTGAAGTCTTGATCGCCAACTGCTGGCAATAGCTGCCTTCCCTTAGATAAACCGTGGTTCCCGGTTTCGCGATGTCGGCTGCATGTTGGATAGTTCGCAAGGGCAGTTCGATTGTCCCAGGATTAGAGTCTTTGCCGTTTGTCGAAACGTACAGATCCGTTTGGGCCCAACCGGCAATGTAATTCCCTGCGAGCACGGTAACCAAGAGACCATTCACGAGTAATCTATTTATGGAAATCAAGTGATTCCTCCGAAGCCTAAAGCAGGCGATTCGACGACACCCTATTATGCTACTGCGGAGCAGCAACCTTCGCCGCGAGTTACTGCCCGAGTAGCGACCACTCCCGGATCCAACCCATATCCGGGGCACAACTTGTTTGCCACAACAAAGGCCCGCGCGCGATTTCGGGAGGGGCTTCTGATGTGAGCGTAAACAGCGACCTTACGGTCTGGTGGGCTCGAACCAGACCACCGCACCCTTGGCGATCTCCGGCAGATCGAAGTGCGTGCTCCCGTTTTCGAAACGACCCGCGATCGTGGTCTCGTCGCCGAGAAATGGCAAGAAGTGCCCCTGCACCTTGCCCGGCACAGTTACCTCGGCGTGCTTCTCGGGAGTCTGCACAGCGTTTTCTTTGGAGCGCAGGCCCTGGAAGTTGGCGAAAAACACGTGCGGTTTGCCGTCCACGGACGCGATCTGCGTCGCAACCATCGGCGACGTCTTCACTCGAATCCCGCCCTCACCCAGACCGTCCAGAAAATGCTTTTCACTATTCGGCGAGCAATCCTCGAAGTGACTTTCCGCCAGAGCGATGTAGCGGGCCCCCGGTGAATCCGCGAGGTGGGTCACGTTGTTCTGCCCCTGCAACTCTTCGCTCAAGGTGCCGGTGGCGATAATCTTTCCACCGCTCCCGGCATATTTTTGCAAGGCAACCGACTCTTCTTTTGGAAGGACGCGCACATCCGGCAAAATCAAAGTTTTCCCACGGAATGAACCCAGCGTTCTCGGCGTCACGATCTGATACTCGCGATGGCTCTGTATCAGGAGCAAAAGCGTGCCTTGGTACGAACTAAGGAATTCTTTTGTGAAGTAGTTGCGTGTAGCCGGAGAGAAGTAGACGCCAACTGGATCAATCGCCGTCCGCGGACGATAGAACGTCTTCTCGTGCGCCGCAATCCATGCGAACACTTGCTTCCGCGTGGCCATGTCGTTCGAGCCTGACATGACGTGCGTAGCAGCGTCCCACACATTCGCTCCCGCCATGATCTCCGACATGAAGAGGTTCCGCATCGGCTCCGGGGGGCTGACCTTGGGATTGCCCTCCCACGAGTAATTCAAGATCCAGGTCGCTTTGCCCTGGGCGAACGCGCGGAACGTCTGCATGCCGATCTGGTAGCGGAACCAATCGAGCGGTGTCCGTGAAACCGACATATGATCACCGCCGCCAAACTCGTACTCGTGCGCAATCGCATCGTTGACGGCGTACAGGCTATATACATCCGCGCCAACGCGCACCGCTTCTTCCTCGATACCCGGGTAAATTTCCGGAATCGTCTTGATTTGCGGATTCACAGCCTTCGCCGTCTGATCGATCTCGCGCATGAAGTCGGTCAGCGATTGGATCCGAAAATCTACCCAGCGGCGAAAATTCAGGTCCGAGAAATCGCCCAGCTTCAGATCGTGCCGCGCGTCCAGTCCGGTCTGTTTACGGAAGGCCGCCACGGTCGCATCGTCGAAGCTGGCCCAGGTATCTTCCCAGCCATCGAAGTGCGTCATCCAGTAAGGGATGTCAACGTAGATGCCGTCAATGCCAGTTGCGGCGATCTGCCGCACGCGCTCCATGTAGACCTTGCGCCAGTCCGCCGCGTAGGGGCTGATCCACACATCCTCGTCGCCTTTTACGATCCAGAAGGCATCACCACCGCCAAAGACCGCGGGTTCTCCCGTGATCTTGCGCTGCAACCACTCCGGATGGTCCTTGACCACCGAATGCGGCGATTGTGCGGCGTTTGCCGTGATGCATTCCAGCCCCGCGATGTAAACGAAAGCGTGGTTGCCCGCTTTGTGCGCGCTCTCGGCCACGGCACGAATCGCGGCGAGTTTCTCCTCCGGGTGCAAGAAGCTCTCGTAGCGGCCCGGGATGTCGTTGTCCACCTCGATGCCAAACACGTTACTATCCCGCGCACTGCGTACAATCTGGTCGGCGTTGTCGGCCTTCAGTTCGTAAGCCGCGATGCGCACATAATTCGTCCAATTCTGCTCGGGTGAGTCGGGAGCAGCTGCCACCAGTAGTATGGCGAACAGCATCAGAAAGAACATGGCGAGACAGCTATTTCGTTTCATGACGGGTCCTCGTTAATGAGAATTGTGATTGCGAAATCCGTTACTACCACGCACGCTTCCGCCATTCGTGTGTTGCTGACGATGCGTGCTAGAAACCGGTTGTTGGCATGCCGCCCGTTTCGTCGTTCTGGCCGAGACCGACTGTCGGGCGCAGCGTCAAACTGCCATCCGCATTCAGACCTTGCCGGCAAGCCCAACGCACCGGATAGCATTACCCTTTGATTTCAATTTCCGCTCGGAGTCTCAGTCCCTGCCACTTCGTTCCCTTGGGCAACGGGAACTTCGCTTGACGAACCTTTCCTGGAAGAGGGTAGCCAGCATCAAGACTCCCTTCCACGTTCACCTTTCCATCCTCGCTGCTCACGGAGGCACGCAACGCGCCGGGAACGCAAGCAATCCCGTCGTTTGCAAAGCCAATGATCAAGCCAGGATAGCCTGCTTCCTCATAGCTCCACACCCACGAGGGCCGAACCCGGTAGCCAATCTTGCGGGCCAGTCCGTCAATCGCGCCGGGAAAGTAGTTGAGAATTCGATCAGAATGAAGTTACAACTTTGAGCCAAAACCTCTACGTTCCATGCAAAAAACTAAATGGTGGAGGGCCGGGCATCCAGCCCCTCCCTCCACCAGTAAGCTTGGATCGAATCGGCAAGACTCATGTCTTGTTCGTTGCCGCGCGCTCCGAAGCAGCTAAACGTGCGCCTCAGAATTCGAAGCGCACCGCCACTTGACCATACCGCGGCGAGTTTAGCTGACCATTGCCCTCATTAACCGAGCCGAATCCCGAGCTTCCGTAGAAGGCGGGCGGCGGATAGAACCGCGTGCTGTTCGTGAAGTTGAAGAACTCGCTGCGCACCTCGAGTCGCATCCCCTCCTTGATCGTGAATTCCTTGCGAAATCCAATGTTCAGGTTCTTAAGGCCTTCGCCGCGCGCATTCCCACTGAACCGAGGTGCGTTTCCGGGAACCTGATCGCCCGGATCGGAGAAACAGCTCAGGTTGAAGTAATTGGCGTTGGGGTTCGTCAGCGACTGCACTGCCACTTGGTGCATGGTCAGGCCGCTCAAAGGATGAGAGCAGTTGATGTTCGGCCGTTGCTGCCCTTCCGCCAGCCGGCCACTACTACCACCAAACCCGTCAGCAATGGCTATGGGCTGCCCAGACGCGAACGTGAGAACCGGAGTAAACTCCCAGCCCCCGACAAAGGCATCCAGTACCCGGTTCATGTCTCCTCCCAGCCAGTGTTTGCGGCCAAAGGGCAAAACGTATGTCGTCGCCAGCGTGAAACGCTGGGGCGTATCGTTGGCGCTGATCGAGTGCTCCGCCTTCAGGTTGTAAGTATCCTGCGGAGTTCCCTGGCCGTTGCCGCCGAAATAGATCCAGTTGTTCGAGCCATAGGAGGAGCTATCGGTCGCCTTCGACCAAGTGTAGCTCCCTATGAAGCTCAACCCGTGGGTGGGGCGCTTCTGAAAGCTCACCAGCAGGCCATTGTACCAGGAGCTGGCTTTGAGCAGCGGCTGCCCAGTGAATCCGCCGGCGCCATCGAACTGCGGGTAGGGGTTCAGCAGGTTATTCAGCGGAAGCGTGGGGCTGCTGTATCGCGAGTTGGGCTCATTGAAGACGGCCCCCGGGCCTTGAAACATGGAGAGGAACGGGTTCGCTACCTGCGTCGACTCCAGCAGGGTGCTCACTGGCGACGGGTTGTTCACGGTGGCGGGGGGGGCGGCATTCACGAGCTGCTCTCGGAGTTTGTCCGGTATTGTATCCTGATAGTCCTGCACATATCCCCAGGGCAGACGCGTGCTCCGATTCGCCGAGTAATCGGCTGAGAACATCACCCCCATCGGAAGCATGTGCTGCACTCCCAGGTTCCACTGGATAATCCTGGGATTGCGGTCGGCGGCCATCCCCTCCATGTTTGCGTCGCCATAGCCCCAGTCCGCAAACGATCCATACTTTGTCCCCTGCGGCGGCGGAACCTCACTGCTGCCGGGGAACGGATTGCTAAGCGTCACGGGCAAGTTCTGGGTCACTCCGCCATCGTTCGTGAAATGCATAATCGCATTGGTCTCGAACGCCGGGGACGGGTATTGCCAGTTCGTATGGTTCGTCATTCCGTAGAACACCCCGGCCCCGCCGCGCACCACCGTGTCCTTCTCAATTTGGTAGGCAAAGCCTAGCCGCGGCCCCCAGTTGGTCAAATCGGCGGGAATGCGACGATGGCTCGAGGTGGGGAACACCGTAGTGCCGTATACCTCTTCGGTGGAGGGGATACTCACACCACTTCCGAACGACTGCAGAACGGATTGGGTGCTGGGTCCACTCGGATTCGATGCACTCAGATTGATGTTGACGCCGCTGTCGGCGGTGAAATCGCTGAACTGGACCAGGTTGTGGCGTTCCGTGTAGGGTATGCTCCATTCGTAGCGCAGTCCAAAGTTGAGCGTGAGCCGCGAAGTAGCCTTCCAGTCGTCCTGGATATAGAAATCGGTTTGGTTGGACTTGTTTGCCGGCGCACGCATGGCGTTGACATATCCGCTAAGCGGGAAACCCAACAGCATGCTGGCCAGACCGTTGCCATCTTGCAGCACTGGGTCCGAAATGGGTACCCGCGCGGTAATGCTATTGGAGAAATCAAAATAGCCCGTGGGATAGTTGGGCTGCCAGAAGTTATTGAAGAAGGGCCGCTGTTCGCCGCCGAACTTCACCGCATGTTTGCCATGCACCCAGCTTATGGAAGATGAGTACATGATTTGCGTATGGCCATTGATCGTATCGTTGCAGCAGTTCGGTCCAGCGAGAGACCTGTAGTCACCCACATCAACCCACGGCATGCGAGTCAGGTTGTTGGCATTCTTGAGGAGGGGAGGCAGGCCAAGCGCGTCCAGGTTCACCGGGGTCGACTTTGTGAGTTCGTGGTAGCGGTCCAGCCCGATGCGGCTCGTCCACAACAACCGCGGAGAAACCGTCCAGGTATACTCCAGTGCAACATTGCGCGTGACCGTGTGAGAAGTTTCCCCCTGGTAGAAAGATCCCGGCGGGTTGTAGTCGGTATCGTTCTGGCTGTAGCGCCCCATCAGGTGCATCGTGTTCGAAAGTTCGTGGTCGATTTTGATGTCGAACTGTGTTGTGGGAGCGCGGACCACCAATGCGTGGGAATAGTTGGTCCATGTGCCGATATTGAGGGGAGAGGTCGCGGTGGGATACGCATTCGCCAAGTTCACACCGATCGGACCCGCTGGAGATTGATCATTCGCATTCTGGATCATCGCCGTCGGGATCACGTTGTTGGGGAATGGCACGCGGTCCCCGTTCTTGTCCAAGGGGGCAAACGGATTGAATATCTGCACAAATTGCGGGTTCCCATTGACGTCAGGCACCAAAGTCTGACTGAAGTCGCCCCCGAGTTCGCGGGCCGTGGGCACTCGCCCGGTTTCCAGAAACCCGGAGATCGACTTCACCTTTTCCAAGTCGACAAGGAAAAAAGTCTTCCCCTTAAAAATGGGGCCGGTCAACGAAAATCCATACTGATCGTTGGTGCCGCCCGTTCGCGGCGTACCATAGAGGTTGTTATAGAACCCGTTTGCGTTGAGGTCCCTGCGCTGTCCGAACTCATAGACGCTGCCATGGAACTTGTTGGTGCCCGACTTCATCACCATGTTTATCACCGTCCCGCCGCTGCTGCCGTACTCGGCCGAAAAGCTGTTGAGCTGGACCTTGAATTCCTGGACAGTCTCGACCGAAGGGTTGTAACTGAGGTTGCTGTTGGAGCCTTCGCCCTGCTCGGGGCCGGTCGCCAGCACGCCATCGAGGCGAAACTCCGCCGAGCCATAGCGCTGCCCGTTGGCCATGAAGCTGGTGCCAGTCGGATAGTTTCCGGGGGCGTTGTCTAACGGCGTCAACCCCGCCGACATGTACACTAATTGTGAAATGTCCCGACCGCCTATCGGCATATTGATAATAAAATCGGTGGTCACATCCGTGCCGAGCGACGCACTCCCCACGTCCAGCAACGGCACCGTGTCCACCACCTCCACGGTGGTGGTCGAAACTGCCGGATTCAAGCTGAAATCCAACTCCGCTTTCTGGCCCTCTTGCAGTGTTATGCCCCGGTTGAGCGTGGGCTCAAACCCCGCAGCATCCACGCGCAGTGAGTAGGTGCTCGGACGCAGCGACACGTAGATGTATTGTCCTGCGCCGTCGGTCGTGGCCGGATGCGAGACGTTGGTGGCATCTTCCGTCAAGACAAGCTTCGCCCCGGCAACCACGGCGCCCGATTTGTCGCGGACCACGCCGCGCAATTGCGCCATGTATGTCCCCTGGCCCCAAATGGACGGAGCCAAACAAAGGATTGCGACAAGGGAAAACAGCAGCACCAGCCGGCTGATCGGCAAACCCCCAACTCTTGGAACTCGCATAAAATAGTCTCCGCAAAAATCTAAAGTACGCAAAACTCGTATATTTGCGTTCGATAACTTTTACGTTTGCTTGCGCTGCTTTGTCAAGCGGAAAGTTCAGCCCGTGCCTTCGGTTCCGTCCCGAGGGGCATTGCATTCTCGCGGGCGCGATCCATCAAGCGCAATCGCCTCTTGACAATGTCAAGCAAAAGGAAGTAAAAGTAACCTGTCGTAAATATTACGCAGTCCTTATTACGCAGTCCTTGGCGATTGCCAAGATGATCCGGCGTTTAGGCGGGTGGTTACCTGGAAAGTCAATCCGATCGAAATATGAGAGTCCGATCGAACACGATCAGGGGTATTCTTCGATGATGAGGCGCACGAGGGTTGTCGCTCAAACATGCTGTGTTTTGCTTGGCCTTGTGCTGCCTGGTTGGAACTCCGGGCGGCATAATTTGGCTCAAGGATCTGCTTCCGCTGGCGCGCTCAGCGGCGCAACCGATCTACAGATCCAAAGCTCAGTCTTGCGGATCGAATTTGACCGCAACCTGCGCAGCCGTGTAGTCGCGTTATTGGGCTCAAGCCCACAATTCTTGACTCCGTTTTCTGCATCGGAAACGGTCACCGGCAATCGCATTTGGAGCGCCTTCGCTCTGAGTGGAAGCCACCGGGAATCCGTGTCGGACGCTTTTGGCGCGGGAGAGCGGCTGTCACTGACGGGCAAGTCCGGCGACTTGCGCAAGGACGTCTCCGTCACGATTTATTCTGATTTTCCATCCATCGCCATCTTTGACGTTACCTACAAGAACGAAGGGGCTACTCGACTCGCAATTCATAGCTGGGCCAACCATCAATATGTGCTGAACTCTGTCCCTGCGGCACGCGGCCCAGCATTCTGGTCCTACCAGAGTGGCTCCTACGAGAAGCGTCCCAATTGGGTGCTTCCGTTGCGCGCCGGATTCAGTCAGGAAAATTATCTCGGCATGAATGCCAGCGACTACGGCGGCGGCACTCCCATTGTTGACGTATGGCGTAGAGATGTCGGTCTCGCGGTAGGTCATGTCGAACCCGGACCGCGCCTGATATCGCTTCCCGTTTCCATGCCCGACGCGCGTCATGCTCGCGTGGCCGTCCGCTTGACCCGGGAACAAACGCTGGAACCGGGGGAAAGCTTCCACACTCTCCGCACCTTTGTGTCCGTGCATCAAGGGGACTACTTCCGCACACTCGCCGAATACCGCCGCCTCATGATGCGGCAGGGATTTCAAATGGCGTCGGCGCCTGACAGCGCTTTTGGTCCGATCTGGTGCGCCTGGGGCTATGGCCGCTCGGTGCAGCTCAAGCAGGTCTACGACACCCTTCCCACCGTCAAGAAAATGGGTTTCGTCTGGGTCACGTTGGACGATGGCTGGCAGAACAACTACGGCGATTGGGCACTCGACCCCAAGAAATTTCCCAACGGCGACGCGGACATGAAAGCCCTGGTCGATCGGATCCATGCGGAAGGCTTCAAAGCGCAACTGTGGTGGTCGCCATTGAGCGCCGTCACAGAGTCACAGCTGCTGAAAGATCATCCCGACTTCCTTCTCTTGAATCGTGATGGATCGAAGCGAAAGATTTCATGGTGGAACTCTTTTTATCTGTGTCCTGCCGACCGAGGGGTTGTGGAGTACCACAAAGCGCTGGTTCGTAAGATCCTGGGGGAGTGGGGATTCGACGGCCTCAAGCTGGATGGTCAGCACATGAACGCCGTCCCTCGCTGTTACAATCCCGCGCACCACCACCAGCGCCCGGAGGACTCGGTGGAAGCGCTGCCCGATTTTTTTAAGGAGATTTACGATACTGCGCGCAGCGTGAAGCCGGACGCCTTGGTCGAGTTTTGCCCATGCGGCACCACTTTTTCGTTTTTCACCATGCCGCATTTCAATATGTCGGTGGCCTCCGATCCGTCAAGTTCGTTTCAGGTCCGATCCAAGGGTAAGACGTTGAAAGCGCTCATGGGCGACAATATCCCCTATTTTGGCGACCACGTCGAATTGAGCGACGGTGCGATTGATTTCGCTTCCACCGTCGGAGTGGGCGGAGTCGTGGGTACGCAGTTTGTGCTCCCGGATCTCGTCAAGAAGCGCAGCACGTCGGACCTGACGCCGGAGCGGCAGAAGATTTTTGAGGAGTGGCTGCGCATTTACAAGGACAAAATGCTCTCGCGAGGCGAGTATCTTGGAGAACTTTACGACATAGGATTCGATCTTCCCGAGGCCCACGTTATCCGTAAAGACAAGGAAATGTACTATGCTTTCTTCGCCCGCCATTGGAGCGGGCCGATTCAGTTGCGCGGTTTGCAGGACCGCACCTATCACATCTTTGATTATGTGAACAATAAAGATCTCGGCAGCGTACACGGCCCCCAGGCCACAATTTCCGCGGAGTTCAACCAACATCTAATGCTGGAGGCCCGGCCCGAATAACGCGGCATGCCGTGACTCCTCAGCCCAAAAACGCAAGCCAGCGACTGCGGGAGATCGTCCGTCGCAATCGCCGCTCCGAAAAAGTGGGCGTCTACGCCGTTTGCTCGGCCCACCCCAGCGTCATCGCGGCAGCGGTTCAGCAGGCCGTCGAAGATGGATCGGTCCTGCACGTTGAATCCACTTCAAGTCAGGTGAATCAATTCGGCGGTTACACCGGACAAACCCCATCTCAGTTCGCCGAGTTTGTTCATTCCGCCGCGCAGCGTGCCGGACTTCCCCGTGACCGAGTGCTGCTGGGCGGCGACCACCTGGGACCGTACCCCTGGCGAGAACAGCCTTCGGATGTGGCGCTGCACAACGCTGGTGGATTGGTTCGCGCGTGCGTACTCGCCGGATACCAGAAGATCCATCTCGATGCGAGTATGGCGTGTGCCAATGACGCACCTTCGGGGCCTGACCCGCGTACCATCGCGCAACGAGCCGCCATCCTCTGTCGTGCCGCCGAAAGTGCGGCTCAAGATTTGCCCCAAGGTTCTTCCCCTCTCCTTTACGTGATTGGCACCGAGGTTCCGGCTCCGGGAGGTGAATCGCTTCCGGGAGCGCCTCCCGCAGTGTCGTCCGCCGGCCAGACTCAGCACACCTTGGAACTTTTCCGCGCGGCTTTCGAGGAGCAGAAAGTAACGGCGGCGTGGGAAAGGGTGATTGGCATCGTGGTGCAGCCCGGAGTGGAGTTTGGCGAAAATACGATTCTCGACTATGACCGGCAGAAAGCGATGGCACTTTCATCTGCCTTGCCGGAGACTCCCGCTCTTGTTTACGAGGCCCACTCCACGGATTACCAGAAGCCCGCGGCTCTGGCACAGATGGTGGAAGATCATTTCGCGATTTTGAAAGTGGGGCCGTGGCTGACCTTCGCATTTCGAGAGGCCGTCTTCGCCTTAGCCGCAATCGAGCGGGAATTGCTGGCGCGGCGCAGGGGAGTTCGTCTTTCGCAAGTCCGGGAAGCTCTCGAAGCCGCCATGTTGCTCAATCCTACCTACTGGCGGTCCTACTACCACGGGGATGAAGACGAGATCCATCTGGCGCGCATCTACAGCTACAGCGACCGTTGCCGGTACTACTGGGGCGATCCCACGGTCCAGCAAGAGCTGGCCCAACTTCGCGCTAACCTCGATGCCTGTCCGGCGCCGCCAACCTTGCTCAGTCAATACCTGCCTTCGCAGTACGAGGCGATAAGATCCGGGCAGCAGCCGAAGCATGCCGAAGACATGATGCAAGAGCAGATCCGAACCGTCCTGCGTGTTTATGCCGCGGCTTGCGGCATGTAGGCACCCCCCCGGCGCGCACAAAATCGCTGTCCGCGGCAGCGTCGTCCGGAATATCGCCCTTGACAAATTTTATGCCGGGCTACCAGATTGCGCTTGACAAACGCCAAGTGACGAATATAGAAGTAACGAAACGTAATATTGCAACATAAATGTTACGCCGAAAATTCGTGATGCAGTGCCGGATTTTCGCCGGGCCCCGTGAGGCCACGGGCGAAATTTCAAATTTTATTTTCAGGAGACTTGCCATGTCCGTTCGTTTCCCTCGCGTGCAAACTTTCTCGGTTCTGTCATTCTTCCTGCTCCTTGCGTCTATGTTCTTGGCGCTGTCCACGCCCTTATGGGCGCAAAAAGATGCTGGAGCCATTGTCGGCGTGGTGCATGACGCCACTGGCGCGGTGGTCGAGGGCGCTAAGGTCACCGTGACCGACGTCGATCGGGGCACTCAACTGACCCTCACCACCAACGATCAGGGGCAGTATACCGCCAACGCGCTCCGCATCGGCCGTTATAGCGTCAGCGCCGAGAAGGAAGGATTCAAAAAGGCCGTGGCCGGCCCGTTGCAAGTGAACATTCAGGACCGCCTTAGCGTGGATCTGAAGCTTGAGACTGGCATGGCAACGGAAGTCGTGACCGTTACCGGCGAAAACGCACAACTCGATATCGAGACCTCCGAGCTGGGCAATGTGGTGAACAGCCAAAGCATCAACGCGATTCCCTTGAACGGACGCAATTACGCGCAACTCGCTCTTCTCGGCGCCGGCATCGCTACCGCCGAGCCCGGATCGCGCGTCGAAAAAACTTACGGCTTCAGCGCCAACGGCGCCCGCTCTCTGCAAAACAACTTCCTGCTCGACGGCGTTGACAACAATGCGAATCTGGCCGACGTCCTCAACGGCTCCGCTTATGTAGTTCAGCCTTCCGTGGATGCCATCGCGGAATTCAAAGTCCAATCCAATTCCTACAGCGCCGAATTCGGCCGCGGCAACGGCGCCATCATGAACGCCGTCATCAAGTCTGGCACCAATCAACTCCACGGCGATCTGTGGGAGTTTTTGCGCAACGAGAAATTCGACGCGATCAATGCCTTAGACGTCAACGGTCGGCAGCCTTACAAGCAGAACCAGTTCGGTTTTACCCTGGGCGGCCCCATCGTCAAAAACAAAGTGTTCTTTTTCGGAGACTACGAAGGCCTCCGCATTCGTCAGGCACTGCCGCAAAAAACCCCAGTTCCCACGCAAGCCGAGGTTGGCGGAGATTTCTCCGCGCTTCTCGCCAACAACAACTACACCGTCGTCCAAGGCGTCCTTGATTGTAACGGCAACGATACTTACCAAGGAGAGATTTTCGACTCACATTTGGCGCGAAACAACTACGCGGGCAATGCTAACGGATTCTGCGGCGTCCCGATCGGAGGCTACGTCGCCGGCGGCATATCTCCGACCCGAGTGCCGACCAACATCTTCCCGACTGGTACCGGGTGCGAGGGATGCATCGATCCGCTGGCGGCGCGCTTGGCCGCGCTGTTCCCCCCCCCGGTGCTGATGGCATCAACTACGATTCCGATCCAAAAAAGAGTGAAACGGAGAACAAATTCGACATTCGTGGGGACTACACCATTAGCGAAAAAGATAATTTCTTCGCCCGCTTCAGTTACGGTAACGACACCTTCTTCATGCCCTCGCCCTTCAATAATGCCCTTGACGGCGGCAGCTTTGCGGACGGCTACAACCAAAACCTATCCGAGGGCCTCGCTGCCAGCGAAATCCACACGTTTAGCAACAACGTGATCAACGAATTGCGTTTCGGCTTCAATCGCCTTAATTCCCACCGCTTCAATCTGAACTATGACGTCAACGAATCGGCGCTGCCCAGTATCGACTTTCCGGGAGTTCCGTACACACCGGGATCGGACATCGGCGGGCTGCCTGAGATCAGCTTAGGTAATGGAATTCAATTTGGCAGTTTTGGATACCTGCCTTCCAAAGAACACCAACACAGCTTCGTAGTTACCGAAAATCTGAACTGGATCCACGGACGCCACGCCGCGAAGTTCGGCGGCGAACTCCGCTTCGAGCAATTCACAATACTCCAGCCGGCCCAAGCTCGTGGCTCCATGAACTTTGACACCCTCTTCACCGATAACCCCGGCAACCCCCTCCAAGGTACCGGCGGCGACCCCTTTGCCAGCTTTCTGCTCGGCATTCCCAGCGGCGGAGAAATCACCAGTGTAAACAACATCGTCTATAACCGCCAGATTTACGCGGGCTATGCTCTCGACGACATCAAAGCGACTTCGCGGCTTACCCTGAACCTGGGCCTCCGCTACGAACTTTTCACCACCATCAAGGAAGCCCACGACAACCAAGCCACGTTCGATTTCAACTCACTCTCGCTGATCGTTCCATTCTCGGCCACCAACGCGCAATTGACGCCGCTGCTGGTCTCCGAGGGCTTGCAGCTTCAGAGCAACGGTTCTCCCGGGTTGATCAAGCCCGATCTCAACAATTTTGCGCCCCGCATTGGACTGGCCTACCAATTGGCCAACAAGCTTGTCCTGCGCAGCGGCTACGGCATCTTCTACGGTGGGCAGGAAAACGGCCCATTCTCCAACCCGAGCCCCGGCTTCAATCCTCCATTCTTCACTGCGGAGAACTTCAGCCCGTCAGTCTGCAGCTTGGCATCCGCAAATTCTACGCTTGGCCAGACGGATTGCTCGATCTCGGCCACGAACAACGGCGGCTTGGCGTTCAACGTCCTGTCGCAGGGCTTTCCCGCCAGCTCGCTCACTAACCCGAATACGACGAACCTGTACGCGCTCGACACGCACTTGGTCACGCCCTACACCCAGCAGTGGCACTTGGGTCTGGAGTACCAATTGCCCGCCGACACCGTTCTCGAAGTTTCCTACGGTGGCTCGCGCGGATTGAAGCTCTTCGCTTTCTTCGACGGCAATCAACCGACGCCTACTACGAATCCCCTTCTTCCCACCGCGCCGCGCCGCCCCGCCCACGAGGCAGCGCCCGGAGTCCCCGGTGTTTGTTCGGTGGAGGCAGTCGGCACACCTCAATATAGCTGTAATGCAGCGCTCGATGTCGCAATCAGCACTCTCCGTTCGAATACGCAATCGAACTACAACTCGCTGCAGGTTCGCCTGGAGAAGCGCTACTCTCACGGATTCCAGTACGAAGCGTCTTACACCTTTGCCCACGCCCTCGACAACGCTTCCAGCGCCAGCTTGGGATCGCTGAACAATGGAGATTTCCAGGACCAGCGTTACCCCAACCAGAACTACGGCAATGCCGATTTCGACGTGCGCCAGCGCTTCGTTTTCAGCTATATCTATGACTTGCCCTTCGGTCGCGGTCACGCGCTAGCCAAGGGCGCTTCCGGCGTCGCGAACCAGATTCTTGGCAACTGGCAATTGTCCGGCGTTTTTACCGCCACCACCGGCAATTACTACACCGCCACTGACCCCATTTCGGTTGCCAATACTCCCGAGAACGGCGGCACCGTCGCTACAGGGACTCGCCCCGCCCTGGTCGGCAATCCCAACGCTAAGCCGTGCGTCCGGGGAACGCTGTTCAACACCTGTGCATTTGCGGACAACAATATCATTCCCGGAATTATCCCCGCGGGAACTTTCGGCGACGCCCCACGCAACAACATCTTAGGTCCCGGAGCCAGAACTTGGGACACCTCGTTGGTCAAGCAGTTTCCGATTAGCGAACAAAAGCATTTCGAATTCCGCGCGGAATTCTTCAACATCCTCAACCATGTGAACTATCTGTTTGGACAGTGGGGAGCGATCAGCCCACCGGCAACGGCTCTGACGTATGATTCGTCGAATGTTAATACTCCGTCTAACCCTAACGCGAGCGCCTTCGGGCACGCCTTGGCGGCGCGTGATCCTCGGCAGATCCAGTTCGCGCTGAAGTTTTACTTCTAGAAGATTAGAAGAACTGGAGTGTAGTTCATCGCGGTCAATTTGGCTGACGCCACTGGAAAACGGCGTCAGCCAAATTTTTCAGAATTTCCTGCGGTAACTGCGTTGTTTTGCATGCGGCTTGGGCCGCTGCAGTCACACTTTCCGGTCGGAAATTAGTTTGTCCGCAAGTTGTTCAGTCGTGCCACTCCATCGCAACCGTGAATTTGCCTTACACTACATTATCTGTGACAATGTTCTAGCAAAGGAAGCCAAAGGCCTGCACTATGTCCGATCTCGATATTGCCCTCGCCGGGGAGATCAATCTTGACCTGATCCTCTACGGCCTGCCCGAACAAATGCCCACGGAACGCGAACTGCTGGCCACGGGCTTCACCGTCACCTTGGGTAGTTCCTCGGCCATCCTGGCGCATAATCTGGCCGCCCTGGGCAGCCGCGTGGGCTTTGTCACCAAGGTTGGCGACGATTTTTTCGGGACCCTGGCCATGGAACGTCTGCAGGAGCGCGGCGTGGACCTCTCGCATGTCGCTCATGGCGCCCAGTCCGGCGTGACCTTTATTTTGCCCCACGAGCACGAGCGTCACATTCTTACCTATCCCGGCACCATTTCCGAGTTGCGCTTTGCGGATCTCGACCTCGATTACCTGGCATCGGCGCGGCACTTTCACATGTCCTCGCTATTTTTGCAGCGCGAACTGTTGCCGCGCGCGCCCGAACTTTTCCGGCGCCTGAAAGCCGCGGGCCTGACCACGTCGCTCGACACCAACGACGATCCCGACGACCGCTGGGGCGAAGTCCTAGACGAAATTCTTCCGTATGTGGATGTTCTGTTTCCGAACGAACGCGAAGCGATGAAGATAGCACGCGTCAACGATTTGGAAACGGCGATCTCGCGGCTCACGCAAAGAGTGGAAACCCTTGTGGTCAAGATGGGTAGCAGTGGAGCCATTGCCGTCCGGGGTGGGCGGCGGTTCACCGCGCCGGCCGTGCCGGTAACGCTCGTTGACCCGGTGGGCGCGGGCGACAGCTTTGACGCTGGGTTCCTCCACCAATTCCTGCGCGGCGCCGATCTCGCCGCCTGCCTGACCTATGGAAACTTGTGCGGCGCATTCTCCGTCACCGCCTGCGGCGGCACGGAAGCCTTCCGCGACCCAGTGCGGATGCGGGAATTTCTCCAGCGGAACGATGCCGTAGTTCTAGCGCAATAGATTTCGAGTCCTACACCATTGGGGACGATGCCAGGCCTCCGGCGTTATTGGCGTGGCCGCCAGGCCGAAGACGTCGTTTCGATCCGGCGCTTTATAAGTGATGTCGCCGCCCAAATTGCGCGCAGCGCGGTCCGCAAGTTTCTGGCACACGCCGGTCATCTAATATTTAATATTTCTACTGGCACAAAAGCTGCCGGTCAGGCCGGGTGCAATCGTTGCCGCTGAGAGTGGCGATACTCTAACGCCACGTTGCCTGCGGTTCCTGCGACCTCCACAACCGGCCCCTTGGGTCCCTGTCTGTCGGGGGACGGCCGTCGAGATCTTCCTCTGCAACAGCGGTTGCGCCTGTTGCTCGCCCGCGACCCAGCTCAGGCAAAGTCCCCCCATTCCCGCAGGAGGCAAGCAATAGCTTCTTATTGAGTTCTTGTTCCGATTTGGTTTAATGGAAAGTACATTGTGAAAATAAACAGTTGACGAAAATCTACGAAGCGGAGTATAACTCCTCGTACGAAAGAAAGAGAAAGAACGTAGTTGGTGTTTATTCGGAATAGCAATAACAAGACTACTATAAGGAAGCATACGGTCTCGGCAAAGTGTTCCACAACTTCACATCGAGCAGCGGGGTAGTCGCCGACTACAACGTTACTCGTCGGGCCCGACTGCAACATTTGAGTGGAACGGGACAAGCTACTCCACCCTTGCTTCTTACCCGTCAGCCAATGGACAGGAAAAGCGTTCGGTGTTTGCGAATCCCGGCCACATCAATACAACCTCAACGCCGCCGAATCTGGACACCCCGTCCACTTCCCCGGCCGTAAACACGGGCGCGAATCTGGGTACGTCCGTGGTCGGAACCTTGAACTTCGTGGGCAATACGCGCGTCAACGCCAGCGGGCAAATCAATCTCGGAGCCTATGAGGAATCGGCGTCCGAATTTGAGGGCGAAAGACAACCGGGGGCGTCGTCAGCTCTCTCCTGAGGCATGGCTGGAAAGGCCATGTTGCAATGGGTTACCGCGAGGTGGATGTGTAAATGCAAGCGAATTCGAACCCTGTAATCGTAAGTCAAAGTCGCACCAAAATCCAAAATCGCATCAAAAATCTATTTAAGGAGATATTTCAAGTGATGAGTCATTTGCACCACAGTACGCAAAACATGCTGAAGCGCGAGTTGATTCGCGCTCTGTTCCTCCTCCTGACCTGCTGTTTCGTGTTTTCCTGTTGCGCGCAGGCCACAACGTACTACGTTGCCAAAACGGGCAGCGACTCCAATAGCGGCAGTCAGACCGCGCCTTGGCTCACCATCGGGCACGCGGCTTCTAAGGTGGCGGCGGGTGACACCGTCTATGTGGGCGCTGGAACCTATAGCGAGAGCGTGACGTTCTCCACCTCGGGAACGTCTTCGGCCCCCATCACCTTCAATGGACAGGGCGTAGCCATCGTGGATGGCACGAGCGTTGCTTGCTGTACCACACCCAGCTTTGCTTCCAGCAACAGTTTTTTCGGCACCACGACACAAGGGCTGTTGATGATCGGCGCATCGAGTGGCGTGAGCTACGTGACCGTGGAAGGGTTCACAGTCCAGAACTACAAAACCTCGAGCTCGTCGGACGTTCCACTCGGAATCTTTGTTCCCGGCACCGGTGGCGGGACCGGGATCCAAATCCTCAACAACACAGTTAAGAACATCCAAACCACAGCGGGGGCGAACGGCAACGCGTACGGTCTCGGTGTTTTCGGTTCCAGCACCACTGCGCTGACCAACGTGACCATCAGCGGCAACACCGTTACTGGATGTCTGACCGGGGAAAGCGAGACGATCCCAATTAACGGGAACATCCATAACTCCACTATCTCCAACAACGTCATCTATGGCAATGACAACATTGGCATCGATGTTGAAGGTTACCAGGGTCTCGATTCGGGGTCGAGTGTCGACTTCCCCGCGAACATTGACGTTGTTGGCAACATTGTTTACAACAACAGCGCCGCCAACAATGCCGGGGAAGGCAGTTCATCTGGCAACCCCGATTACGACGAGGACGGCGTGTACTGCGATGGTTGCCAGCAGACAATCTTCGAGCGGAATACGCTCTACGGCAACGACATAGGGATCGAAGCCGCCAGCGAAATCGCGGGTTGTTCCAGCAGCTACGTGATTATTCGCAACAACCTCATCTACGGCAACAACTATGTCGGTATTACCATCGGTGGCTATACGTCGGGAACCGGGACGTGTAAGACGGGAGGTAACGACAATGGTAAAGGTTCCAGCAAATACAACTACATTCTGAACAACACTCTGTATGACAACGGCACGCAGTCCAGCGCGGGTGGGTCTGAGTTCCAGACCCAGTACCAAGTCACGAACAGCTACTTCGAGAACAACATTGTTTATGATGTCTCCTCAGGGATACTCGTATACAACGTCACCAAGGGCGCCGGGTTAACCGCTAACTACAACGACTACTACACGGCTGCATCGAGCTACTCGATGTATTACAACGGGAAAGCCTACACCAGCTTTTCCACCTACAAGTCAGCCAGTGGTGAGACGGCTTCGATATTCGCGAATCCCGACTTCACCACGCTGCCTAGCTGCACGAGCACCTATACACCCACGGGCGGCTCCGGCTCTAACAAATCCACCACTTGCTCATCGCTGGGGAATGCGACCCTAACGTCCAGTTCTCCGGCCTTGAACGTGGGCAACGCCAGTCTGGGTACGCCCTCGGGCTCGGGTTGGGGCTCTTACGAGACCTCGCAACCCTTCGTTGGCACGTATGACTTCACGGGCACTACAAATCGTGTCAATTCCAGCGGAGAAATCAGCATAGGAGCCTATGAGCAGTAGGTTCCGAATCGTCTAGACTAGCGGCCGCGCACGCCGGAAGTGCGAGAAGCGATTTTGCCCCCGGGGGGCGTAGCATCCATCCCCGGGGGCAAAATTTTTGTATGGAAGCCGGTGGTGTATGTACGGTCTACATCAGCGCTGCCGTAAGTCCTGTGTTATGAGAGGGCCTTCACAGGCCGCGAATCCCGCTCGTTAACCCCCGGATTTTCTGTGGAAAAACAGTGAAAAAAATAGTTGACGGCAAGCGCGGAGCATAGTATACATCCTCCGTACGAAAGAGAAAGAAAGAGAAAGAATGTAGTTGGTGTTTATTCGGAATAGCATGCCAAGACTACTACGGAAGCATCCAGTCTCGGCAAAGTGTTCCACAACTTCACATCGAGCAGCGGGGTAGTCGCCGACTACAACGTTACTCGTCGGGCCCGGCTGCAACATTTGAGTGGAACGGGACAAGCTACTCCACCTTTGCTTCTTACCGTCAGCCAGTGGACAGGAAAAGCGCGGTGTTCGCGAATCCCGGCCCCATCAATACGACCTCAACGCCGCCGAATCTGGACATTCCATCCACTTCCCCGGCCGTAAACACGGGCGCGAATCTGGGTACGTCCGTGGTCGGAACCTTGGACTTCACGGGCAGTGTGCGCGTCAATACCAGCGGACAAATCAACACGGGAGCCTATGAGGAATAGGCGCCAGAATTCGAGGCTGCAAGGCACCCGGGGGCGTCGTCAGCTTTCTCATGAGAGCATGGCTGGAAAGGGCCATGCCGCAATGGGTTACAGAAATTTGTAATCAGTGTTTGCGCGTGAATGCGAAACCTGTGACCGTAATTCGAAATTGCACCAAAATCCAAAATCGCATCAAGAATCTGTTAAAAGGAGATATTTCAAGTGATGAATCATTTGCACCGCACTACGCAACCCATGCTGAAGCGCGAGTTGATTCGCGCTCTGTTCCTCCTCCTGTCCTGCTGGCTCGCGCTTTCCTGTAGCGCGCAGGCCGCCAGGTGCAGAAGCGTGCCCAGCGCTCCAACGGGATTGGCGGCGTCTGGGACGACCAGCTCCAGCACAAACTTGAGTTGGAATGCAGTAACTCCACCCACCAACTGCACGATCAGCAGCTACAAGGTATTGAAGAATGGGACCTCGATTGGGACCTCAACCAGTACATCGTTTGCGGTAACGGGTCTTTCGGCTTCGACCACGTACACCTTCACGGTGGAAGCGACGGACTCCGACGGCACATCGAAGGCGAGTTCGGGGTTGAAAGTGACGACGTTGGCGGCGGCGAGTTGCACAGCTGTACCGAGCGCTCCGACGGGATTAGCGGCGTCTGGGACGACCAGTTCCAGCACAAACTTGAGTTGGACGGCAGTAACTCCGCCCGCCAACTGCACGATCAGCAGCTACACGGTATTGGAGAATGGGACCTCGATTGGGACCTCAACCAGTCCATCGTTTGCGGTAACGGGTCTTTCGCCTTCGACCACATACAGCTTCACGGTGAAAGCGACGGACGCTTACGGCACGTCGGCCGCGAGCTCGGCGTTGCAGGTGACGACGTTGGCGGCGGCGAATTGCACGGCTGCACCCAGCGCTCCGACGGGATTGGCGGCGTCTGGGACGACCAGTTCCAGCACAAACTTGAGTTGGACGGCAGTAACTCCGCCCGCCAACTGCACGATCACCAGCTACACGGTATTGGAGAATGGGACCTCGATTGGGACCTCAACCAGTCCATCGTATGCGGTGACGGGTCTTTTGCCTTCGACCACGTACAGTTTCACGGTGGAAGCATCGGACTCTTACGGCACGTCGCCCGCGAGTTCGGTGTTACAAGTGACGACGTTGGCCTCAAGCCAAGTGGCTTACTACGTTGCCAAAACGGGCAGCGACTCCAATAACGGCAGTCAGAGCTCGCCTTGGCTCACCATCCAACACGCGGCCACTACGGCGCAGGCGGGTAGCACCGTCTATGTGGGAGCTGGAACCTACAGCGAGAGCGTGACGTTCGCCAACTCGGGAACGGCCTCGACCCCCATCGTCTTCAATGGACAGGGCGTAGCGATCGTGGATGGCACGAGCGTCTCCTGTTGCGGCGGCGGAGACTCCTATGCGTCCGGCCTGTTCAGCATCTCTAACCTGAACTATCTGACCATCGAAGGGTTCACCATCCAAAACTACAAAACTTCGAGCTCCTCGTACGTTCCCGCCGGAATCGATATTTACGGCTACGGCGACCACATCAGCATACTCAACAACACAATTAAAAACATCCAAACCACGGGGGGGGCATCGGGCAACGCGTACGGTATCTCCGTTCACGGTACCAGCTCCACGCCGATCAGCAATCTGACCGTCAGCGGCAACACGGTCACTGGGTGTGAAACCGGGCAAAGCGAGACGACTACCTATAATGGTAACGTCCAAACCTTTGTCGTCTCCAACAACACCATCTATGGCAATGACAACATTGGCATGGACGCCATCGGTTTCGAGGGCACCGGTCCTTCGGGGTCCGATCAGGCCAAGGCTGGTGATGTCTACGGCAACCTCATCTACAACAACAGCGCCATCAACAATCCCGGCGAACAGGCCGGTGGTCAGAATGGTGGGTACGATGAGGATGGCCTGTACTGCGATGGCTGCACGCAGGTGGTGTTCGAGCGCAACGAGGTTTACGGCAACGATATAGGTATCGAAGCCGCTAGCGAAAACTCGGGCAAACTCTCCAGCTACGTGATCATCCGCAACAACCTTATCTACGGCTCCAATTCGTGCGGTGTTACCATTGGCGGCTATGCCAGCAGTGGGACGGGTGGAAGCGACCACATCACCATTGTGAACAATAGCCTCTACTCCAACACCAACGAGAGCAGTGCGGCGAGTGGCGAGTTCCAGACCCAGTGGCGCGTCACGAACAGTGTGTTCGAAAACAACATTGTCTATGCCGGCTCGTCGGGGATGTTCATAGTCAACCAAACCTCGGGCGCCGGGATAACCGCCGATTACAACGACTACTATACGACTGCCTCGAGTATGGAGTGGGATTACAACGGGACAGCCTACTCCACCTTTGCTTCCTACCAGACCGCCAGTAAAATGGAGACGCATTCGAAGTTCGCGAATCCCGGCTACACCACTCTACCCACTTGCTCGAGTACCTATACACCCATTGGCGGCTATACCCCCGCGAGCACGGCCTACACCTGCTCAGCGCTGGGGAATACGGACCTTACGTCCAGTTCCCCGGCCCTCAACACGGGCAATACCGCTCTGGGTACGCCCTCGGGATCCAGTTGGAGCGCGTACCAGTTGTCGGAACCCTATGTCGGCTCGACCGACTTCAACGGCAATCCGCGCGTCAATGCCAGCGGACAAATCAACATGGGAGCCTATGAACAGTAGGCTTTAACCCGGGCACGCAGCTTGGCTGCGTGCCCGTTTTTTCTGCCTTGCGACTTCCAGATTAGCCTGTACTCTCTTCCAGAATTAGTTGGGATCGTGATACGCTTCTAGGTTACTTTACGAAACGAGTTCCATTCCCTATGAGTTCGACTGCCAACCCGTCCGCTAACGCTCCGCGCCTGAGACGCACGCTCACGCTCTGGGACCTGATTCTTTACGGCATCATCGTCATTCAGCCGGTCGCACCCATGTCGGTGTTCGGCGTGCTCAGCGACCGTGGGCGTGGTCACGTGGTTACGACCATCCTGATCGCAATGGTGGCCATGCTGTTCACCGCCATCAGTTATGGCCGCATGGCGCGCGCCTATCCCAGCGCCGGTTCGGCTTTTACCTACGTCGGCCAGGAAATCAATCCCGCATTTGGTTACATCACCGGCTGGAGCATGGTGATGGATTACATGCTCAATCCGATCATCTGCACTATATGGTGCAGCCAGCAGGCCCACGTGTTCGCTCCCGGCGTGCCGTACGCGGTGTGGGCGGTGTTTTTTGCGCTGGTGTTCACGGGACTCAACGTCCAGGGCGTGAAGACTTCGGCCCGCGTGAATTCGGCGCTGGCGGCGGCAATGGGCGTGGTGATTGCGATTTTCTTTATGGTCGCGGCGCGCTATATCCTGGGCCATCCGCACGATGGAGCGGGCTTCTACACGCGGCCCTTCTACGATCCGGCGCTGTGGAACACCAAGGCCGTGCTCGGTGGGACCTCGATTGCGGTGCTCACCTACATCGGTTTCGACGGCATCTCCACGCTCTCGGAAGAAGCGGAGAACCCGCGCCGCAATATTCTGCTAGCCACCGTGCTGACTTGCCTCGTGATCGGCATTCTCTCTGCCGTCGAGGTCTATGTCGCGCAGTTGATCTGGCCCGCCTCGCAGCCTTTTCCGGACGTTGATACAGCCTTCGTTCACGTTGCCGGCCGCGCTTGGAAACCGATGTTCGGCATTCTAGGACTCACCCTGCTGATCGCCAACTTTGGATCGGGCATGGGCGCGCAGATTGGCGCTGCCCGCCTGCTCTTCGGCATGGGACGCAGCAACGCGCTCCCGAAATCGTTTTTCGGAGTGGTGGACGCGAAGCACCATGTGCCGCGCAATAACGTGTTGTTTGTCGGTGGGGTCGCGCTGATTGGCGCGTTCGTAATGAGTTACGGCCTCGGCGCCGAGATGCTGAATTTCGGCGCGCTGATCGCCTTCATGGGCGTGAACGCCGCCGCTTTCATGCGCTATGTGGTGCGCGAGCGAAAACGGACGCCGTGGTTCATCCTGCCGCCCATCCTCGGCTTCGTGATCTGCTTGGCGCTCTGGCTGAACCTCAGCGTGCCCGCCAAGATCGCCGGCTCCATCTGGATGGCAGTGGGAATCGCCTTTGGCGCCGTGAAGACGCGCGGCTTCCGCGGAGACCTGGTCAACTTCGATCTGCCCCCGGAGGACGAGGCTTAGGAAATTTTGCGACTTCGCAATCGGGTAATTTTGTAATTTGAAATCATGGCGCCTTGATTGGCTCTGGGGTACGGCTAAAGAGTCTGCGGAAAAACTCGGGCCCGTACGGATTTTGGGAAGGGCACGAGTTGACTCGTGCCATTAAGTTGTTGAAAATGTGTCCGCGCTTTAGCGCCTGAGGTGGGTTTTTTGCGGTTTTGCTGAGTTTCTCCGCAGCCTGCAAACCGGCCCTTCCCGTTCCCGCCTCCCTCTACAGCAAATCGAGAGCTGCTCTGAGGCGGGAACTCTTGCCATTGCTGGGCACAATCCCGTTGCGCTTTTGCCGTCATCTCTGATAACGTTTTGTAGTGGATTGAGCCAAACCAAGATCGGCCAAACTTGGTCAAGAGCCTGGGTTCCGTAAGCCCCCCTTTTCGGACGTGAAGGCTCGAAGTCACCTTAAGGAGATAAACACTTTGCCCGCAACCAATCGTTTCCTGTTTACCTCGGAGTCCGTCACCGAGGGACATCCCGACAAAATCGCCGACCAGATTTCCGATGCCATTCTTGATGCCTGCCTGCGCGACGATCCGAACAGCCGCG
Organism: uncultured Acidobacteriaceae bacterium; assembly: GCA_963827765.1. GTDB lineage: Bacteria > Acidobacteriota > Terriglobia > Terriglobales > Acidobacteriaceae > Acidiflorens. The sequence continues at coordinate 563,898 of CAWHBX010000002.1, read as the reverse complement.
TCGCCTGTGAAACCCTGACCTGCACCGGCCTGGTCGTCATCGCCGGCGAAATCACCACCAAGGCATACGTCGATTTCCAAAACCTGGTCCGCGGCGTGGTCCAGTCCATCGGCTACGACAACGCCGTTTACGGTTTCGACTCCAACACTTGCGCCGTCATTTCCAGCATCAACAAACAGTCCGGCGATATCGCCATGGGCGTGGATACCGGCGGCGCCGGCGACCAGGGAATGATGTTTGGCTTCGCCTGCAACGAGACTCCCGAGCTGATGCCTCTTCCCATTTCGCTCGCCCATAAGCTCACCTTGAAGCTGGCTGAAGTCCGCAAAAACGGCACCTGTCCCTATCTGCGGCCCGATGGTAAATCGCAGGTCACGGTCGAATACGACGCGCAGAAAAAAGTGAAGCGCGTGGATGCCGTGGTCATCTCCACCCAGCATTCCGAAAGCGTCGGCAACGACGAACTGCGCGCCGACATTTTGAAGCATGTCATCCAGACCGTCATCCCCGCCCACCTGCTCGATGAGGACACCAAATACCACATCAATCCCACCGGACGCTTCGTCATCGGCGGCCCCATGGGCGATTCCGGCCTGACTGGCCGCAAGATCATCGTGGATACCTACGGTGGCATGGGTCGTCACGGCGGCGGCGCCTTCAGCGGCAAGGACCCGACCAAGGTCGATCGTTCCGCCGCCTACATGGCGCGCTACATCGCGAAAAACATTGTGGCCGCCGGCCTCGCCGAGCGCTGCGAAGTGCAACTCGCCTACGCCATCGGGGTTGCCGAGCCCGTCAGCGTCCTTGTGGATACTTTCGGGACCGAGAAGATTGATGCGAAGCTGATTCCGGATCTGGTGCGAGCCAACTTCAAACTGAAGCCGCGCGAGATCATCGAGACGCTCAACCTGCGCCGTCCGATCTACCGTAAGACCGCATCGTACGGACACTTCGGTCGCAGCGATCCCGATTTCACCTGGGAAGCAACCGACAAAGCCGCCAAACTGGCAGCGGACGCCGGCTTGAAGCTGGAGCCGGCCGGAGCAAGAAAATAGAGGACCGCTTCTAGCTTTTGGCCTCTAGCTTCTAGCTAACAGCCAGGAGCCAGAAGCTAGCAGCCTTCATCAAGCGTCATCATCCGGGGAGAGGGAGAAAAAATGGCTACGTCAGCGATTAGCAGCGACATTAAAGGACTGGAACTGGGCGATCTGGGCAAGAAACGCATCGAGTGGGCGAACCAGTCCATGAAGGTGCTGCAGATCATCCGCAAGGAATTCATCAAGAACCAGCCACTCAAGGGCATCCGCATTTCCGCCTGCCTGCACGTCACCGCTGAGACCGCAAATCTAATGATTGCCTTGCGCGACGGCGGCGCCGACGTCGCCCTCTGCGCCTCCAACCCGCTTTCCACGCAGGATGACGTCGCCGCCAGTCTGGTCCGCGACTACAGCATCCCCGTCTTCGCCATCAAAGGCGAGGACAACGACTCCTACTACAGTCACATCATGGCGGCGCTCGATCACAAGCCGCAGATCACCATGGACGACGGCGCCGACCTCGTCTCCGTGCTCCACACCAAGCGCACCAAGGAACTGGCCAATGTGATCGGCGGCACCGAGGAGACGACCACCGGCGTGATTCGCCTGCGCGCCATGGCCAAGGAAGGCGTGCTGCGTTATCCCATCGTCGCCGTCAACGACGCCGACACCAAGCACCTCTTCGACAATCGCTACGGCACCGGACAATCCACCATTGACGGCATTATCCGCGCCACCAATTTCCTGCTCGCCGGATCGAAGTTCGTGGTCGCCGGCTACGGCTGGTGCGGCCGCGGCCTCGCTTCGCGCGCGCGCGGCGCGGGGGCCGAAGTCATCATCACCGAAATCGATCCGACCAAAGCGCTCGAAGCCGTCATGGACGGCTTCCGCGTGATGAGCATGGAAGAGGCCGCCAAAATCGGCGACGTTTTCTGCACCGTCACCGGCAACAAGAACGTCCTCGCCAAGCAGCACTTCGAACTCATGAAGGACGGCGCCATCATTTCCAACTCGGGCCACTTCAACGTCGAAATCGACATCCCGTCGCTCGAAAAGTTGTCGTCTTCCAAACGCACCACCCGCACCTTCGTGGACGAATACACCATGAAAGACGGCCGCCGCATCAACCTGCTCGGCGAAGGCCGCCTCATCAATCTGGCCGCCGCCGAAGGCCATCCCGCCTCGGTCATGGACATGAGTTTTGCCGACCAGGCTCTTTCCTGCGAGTACATGGTCAAGAACCACGCCTCGCTCGAAAACAAGGTCTATACCGTTCCGGCGGAACTCGACAAACGAGTCGCCAAGCTCAAGCTCGAATCGTTGGGCATCAAGATCGACCGCCTGACCTCGGAGCAGGAAGAATACCTGGCCAGCTGGTCGGAAGGCACCTAGGACCGTCGTTGGTCATTAGTCGTTGGTTGTGATTTGTGGTGGAGCGCCGGGCGTCCCCGCCCGGCCGAACGGTCGAAACGCCTGTTCCTTCACCGCATAAGTCATCAGGGGGTCACTTTCCCAGGGAGCGACGGCACAAAGAATGCGCTGGATGTTGAGGTCGAAAATACACAAAGCAACCGTCACCGACGCCGATCTCCGCTACGAAGGAAGCATCACCATCGCTGAAGATCTGATGGATGCCGTGGGCTTGCGTGTCGGAGAAAAAGTCCTGGTGGCAAGCAATTCTTCGGGCAACAGATTAGAAACCTACGTCATCACCGGCGAACGCGGCTCGGGCGTGGTCTGCATGAACGGGGCCGCCGCTCATCTCATCAAAAAAGGAGAAGAGATCGTCATCATGGGATTCGAATTGTCCGCTGCTCCCGTCGCCCCCAAGAGCGTCTTGTTGGGGCCCGGGAACAAGGTGCTGAGGTGGTTAGAGACAGGACCCACAGAGAAATAGTCATAGCTGCAAGCCCGTCCGCGCCGGGTATGATCGAAATTCGCCAACTCTAAAGTCACCGCCCGTAACCCCAAAAGCCTCGAACGCCCCTAATGTTTTCTGGAGTGTGGCCGATGAAGCTACAAGAGGATTGCCTGTGACCGCTTCCAATTCCAAAGTACTGCTCGTCGAGGACAGCAAGTTTCTCCGAATAACCAACGAACGCGCTCTCACCAGGGCCGGCTTCGAGGTCCTCACCGCCGCCGACGGCGAAGAAGCCTTGCGAATCGCCAACGAAAAACTTCCCGACATCATCCTGCTCGACATGATGCTTCCCAAGATCAGCGGTCCGGATGTCCTAAAGGCCCTGAAAAAAAATCCCGCCACCATGGACATTCCAGTCGTCGTGTTGACCAGCCTGTCGCAGAAGAACGAGGAAAAACTTCTCAGCGAAGGCGCCGCCGCCTACTTCGAGAAATCCACTCTGGGACTCGACCAAAGCTCCGAGCGCCTGGCGTCCACGGTGGAGACGGTGCTCGAACGGGTCAATCACCAGAAAGACGTGGATGCTCGTTTGCTGGCGTTGGCCGCCAAGAAGGCCGCTAGCCACTGACAACTGGCCATTGACAACTGACAACTGACGACCGGCCCGCGCCGGCTGGAAAATTCCACCCGCGGCGATACAATCGAATCCATGTACCACTACAATCCCGCGACCGCCCTGGAAGAACTGACCGAAGACGCGACCCTGCCCAATCCCGTCCACGTCCGCGACATGCTGCTGCGCGCCAAGCTCACCGCCGATCAGTCGCTCGAACTGAACCGCCTCTTCGTCGAATACCAGAAAGCCTTTGGCGAATCGCAAAAACTGGGCAAGGAAATTTTGCAGCGCCTGGCAGCGTAGTTCTTCAAGGAAAGTGTAGGGACGGCCGCCCTCGGCCGTCCATGCTGCCCGGAGAACCATCCATGAGACTGGCTAACGATGTGCGAAAGATATACTCGACACATGGACATCATTCCTTCGCAGCTTGCGCATCGCGAGATCTATAACATTTTGATCAGTGCCGTGGCGCCGCGTCCGATCGCGTGGGTCTCGAGCCTCAGCTCCTCCGGACAACCCAACCTTGCGCCCTTTTCGTTTTTCAACGCCGTATGCGCCAATCCTCCGCTGCTGGCGTTTGCAACGGCGATGCGCTTGCCCAAAAAATCGGCGGCAAATTCCGCAGGCGATCCTGATGGAGAGCAAAAAGACACACTGCGCAATATTCGCGAGACCCGGGAATTCGTCGTCAACGTGGTCACCTACGAACTGGCCGAGGCCATGAATCTGACCAGCGGCGAATATGACGCGTCCATCAATGAATTCGAACTGGCGAAACTCGCATCGGCGCCGTCGAAACTCGTGCGGCCGCAACGCGTGGCGGAGTCTCCCGTCAGCTTTGAATGCAAGCTCCATCAGATTCTCGACTTCAATCCCGGCCCCGAAGGCGGCAGCCTGATAATCGGAGAAATCGTCTCGGTCCACATCAACGAGCAACACATAAAAAACGGCCGCCTGGATCGGAACTCGCTCGATCTGATCGGCCGCATGGGTGGCATCCAATACACGCGCACCACCGAGCGGTTCGAGATGATACGGCCCAAGGTTGAGTAATCTGGGGCCCGGCGACAATTCCCATTACTCCAGCGGCAACTCCGCGAACAAATGTTTCAAGTAGAGCTTGGGATCTTTGAGGAAGCCTTGAACGACGCTATAGGGTGCCGACTCCTCATAGGCGATTTCGGTTAGTTGCGCACCATCAAAGGAAAGAATCTGACTGTCAGGGTAGGCGAGAATCACCGGCGAATGCGTCGCAATGATGAACTGAATATCGGAATTGCCCTTTAACAGGCTGCGGAGCAACAGCAAGAAGCTCAACTGGCGCTGCGGAGAGAGCGCTGCCTCCGGTTCATCCAGGAGGTAAAACCCCTGGCGGAAGAACCGGTTTTCAAGCAGCGCGATGAAAGACTGCCCGTGGGATTGTTCATGGAGCGACTTTCCTCCGTAAGGGGCGAGGGCCATACCATCTATCGTCTGAAGCTCGTCGAGGTAGGTGGCCATGTTGAAGAAGCTCTCCGCTCGCAGAAAGAAACCTCTCGTGAGCTTTTTGGACCAGGATAGTCGCAGCGCGCGAGAAAGCGGAGAGGTTGATTGCACGCTCGCTGTGGTCTCGCGCGAGAAATTGCGGCCACCACCCTCTCGGTTGAACCCAACGTGCTCCGCGATGGCCTCAAGCAATGTGGATTTCCCTGACCCGTTCTCCCCGACAAAGAAGCAGACGCGGCTCTTTAGAGTAATGTCGGACAGGTTGCGGATGATCGGGATCGTGAACGGATAGAGATCCCAATCTGCCACGCGGTCTCGCAAAAGAGTGATGTTTCGCAACCGAGGTTCGTAGCTTTCGTCCGCCATGGGCCCTTCTCAGGTTCTTGCATTGTATGCCAGGGATCGCGTCCGGCTTTGCGACCTCGCCAAACTGCAGAGGTCCTTCGCTTCGCTCAGGATGACACCAAAGGGTTTTGCGAACGACGAACAGCGAACGACGACGACAAACGACTGTCGACCCCCGCCGCGACTGCTAAAATAGCTGCTTACTCTTATGTTCGAGAATCTCCAGGAAAAACTCCAGCGCGCCTTCAAATCTCTCCGCGGACAGGCCGTCCTTACCGAAGAGAACATTGCCGATGCGTTGAAGCAGATTCGTCTGGCGCTGCTTGAGGCCGACGTCAACTTCAAAGTTGTCAAAGATCTCATCGAACGCATTCAGGCCAAGGCCGTCGGCCAGGAAGTGCTGACCGCGCTCTCGCCCGGCGAACAGGTCATCAAGATCGTCCGCGACGAACTGGTCACGACTCTTGGCAAAGACACAGCTAAGTTAAAGTTCGCCTCGCAGCCGCCGACCGTCGTGCTCATGGCGGGGCTGCAAGGCTCCGGCAAAACCACGACCTCCGGTAAACTTGCCAACTGGCTCAAGAATGGCGGACACCGGCCGCTGCTCGTCTCGGTTGACGTTTACCGTCCCGCCGCGCGCGAACAACTTAAAGTCGTGGCGGCGGCGATCAAGGCCCACCTCTACGAAGGCGAGGTCGGCGAAGCGAATACGGCTACCGTCGAGCGGCTCGCCAAGGAAGCGCGGCGCGAAGCGATCAACTCCGGATGCGACGTGCTCATCGTTGATACCGCGGGTCGTCTTCACATTGACGACCAGCTCATGGAAGAGATGCAGTCGCTCAAGCGCCTGCTCAATCCGCAGGAAATTTTGTTTGTCGCAGATTCCATGACCGGACAGGATGCCGTCCGCTCGGCCGACGAATTCCATAAGAAGCTCACGCTCACCGGCGTCGTGCTTACTAAGATGGACGGCGACGCTCGCGGCGGCGCGGCGCTCTCCATCCGCCAGGTCACCGGACAGCCCATTAAGTTCATCGGCATCGGCGAAAAATACGACGCGCTCGAACCTTTCCATCCCGACCGCATCGTCTCGCGCATTCTCGGCATGGGCGACATCATGTCGCTCATCGAAAAAGCCGAGTCGCAGATGGACAAGAAGAAGGCCAACGAACTTGCCTCCAAAGTCCTCAGCGGCGACGGATTTTCGCTCGAAGACTTCCGCGACCAGTTGCGACAGGTTCGCAAGATGGGATCGCTGCAAAGTCTCATGGGCATGCTGCCCAGCGTCGGCGCCTTCTCCGGCATGCAGAAAGCCGCCGGCAAGGTTGACGAAAAACAGATCAACCGCGTCGAGGCCATCATCAACTCCATGACTGGATACGAACGCAACCATCACGAAGCCATCAACGGCAGCCGCCGCAAGCGCATCGCTCGCGGCTCCGGCACCAGCGTGCAGGAAGTCAACAACCTGCTCCGGCAGTATGCGCAGATGAAAAAAATGTTCAAGCAAATGGGCAAGCCCAGCTTCGCGCGGCGGATGGCGGGGATGAAGTTTCCCATGTAGGTAGTTGCCGGCATTGCAAACTCGAGATGTGTTCCACGTGGAACATTGTATGGATGTTTGTGTTAGTATTAGTGTGTACTGACAACAGGGCCCAAATGAAACAAAGGAAGCGAGTTATGAAGCGAGCAAAGGCGTCGCGAAAAGTGACGAAAATTGAGGCTTCGGCGGGGTCGAGAAAGCGTCCGCGGTACCTGACGGAGGAGTGGGAGGGCATGTACAAGCCGGTGAAGAGGCCGGTGACGCTGCGGCTGGACGCCGATGTAGTGGCGTGGTTTCAACGGGCTGGGCGGGGCTACCAAACGCGGATCAACCGGACCCTGCGGAAAGCGATGATCGGGGAGAGAAAGAAGGCGCGGGTGTGAAGCTCATTCCGCGTGGAATCCCGCCTTGCGCCCAGGTTAGCGCCCAAAGAACGGGCGCGAACCTGGGACACCGGCTGATTGTGATGAAAAAATCACGGAGACTCAGTGCAGCGGTCCAGCAGAATCCCAAGAATGACGCGGGCGTGGAATTCCAGGTCACGAAGACCGCGAGACCCTTCGACAAGCTCAGGGCAGGCTCTGGGGGCAGCCGGCGCTGTTGCATCAAAACAACTCGATTGGTGCGGTGTGACCGGATGCAGACGCGAGCCGGCTGTCGCGCGTAACCAATCGAGCGCCGAGTTTTTCGGCAAGCACGACGTATGCCGCATCATACGCGGACAGATTGTGACGCAGCTGCCAAATCCGGGGCAGCAGAACGAAGTGAGGATACCGAGTGATTCGCAAGTCGAGCAAGTCCTCAATTGCCTGATCGGCGCGGCCGGTTGAGACCGTGCCTTCCCGCACCAGACGCCGCAGTACCTGGCCGACTTCAAGATCGAGGAGGTGAGGGGCATGCAGGGATTCGTTATGCGAGTAAATCCGCTGCTCAATGCGCTGTCCCGCAGCGGTCTGAAGCAGCCAGTCAATGGCGGCGGAGGCGTCGAGGACGATCACAGGCGATCACCGTGCGTTACGTTCTTCCCGCACCAGGCGGGCAGTATTGAGTTGGACGGCAACCGGCTCGCGCTTATGCAGACGCGCGCGTAGCTCTGTCAAAGTTGGCCGCTCTGCGATCTCTCTAATTTCTGCTAACAGATAGTCTGATAATGACATGCCAGCGGTTGCGGCACGGGCTTTCAGAGTGCGATGGAGGGCGTCCGGCACATTCCGAAGCTGGATCATCTTCGACATGCTATAAACATACTTTCATGTGGAGCACATGTCAAGAGCTTGCCGTTGAGTTGGAATCCCTCTCTTGCGCACAGAGCGTGCAAGGATGGGGCAGCCTCGGTTCGAACGATGCTTAAGGTCAATATCGCCAAGGGATGGGCCAGCCCCCCTCCGGCCACGTCCTGGTGCGGGGTGGTGGATACGGCGCGCACATCCCGTGTCGCCCAGGTTAGCGCCCAAAGAACGGGCGCGAACCTGGGGCACCGTGCTTAATGGACATCGCAGCGCGGATCGACGACTGAAAGCGATTACTTGCCAACTACTTGGATCGGGATAAACTGAGTCATGCCACAGAATCCTCACTGTCCCGTCAAAGGATGCTCCGGGCAGAACGCTCACACCGACGACCCAATGGTCAAAGTGATGATGCTCATGAAGAAGCAGGAATTGACGACTCTCGTTTCGCAAGCATTGTTGCAGATACGAGAGTCGGTGACGGCTGACATCACTACTGGGCGGACCTTCGGCTGGATAACCCGGCTCCGTCAGGTCGAAGAACTCTACATGCGATGCGTGTACGTTCTTCTGCTATCCCCTGATGCTGAGGTTCCCCACATCTTCTCAGGTGATACGCCCAACGGATTCGACTTCATCTACGCGAAGGTGAACGAAACGATCTTCGCGGGTCGCGGCGTCCTGAAGGATACGCAGCCCGGTTTGACGTATGGGAACTTCACGCCGATGAAAACGATTCACAATGCGGCTCACGCTTCGTTTCAATCACTCATGACCTGGAAAGGCAGTCAGATGTTTCCGGACTCAATCAAGGACTATCCCCCAAAATTCCTGAAGCACGTGGACACGTATCGCACCTACCTTGACTATGTTGGAACGCTCTTCGCGGCCGGGAGAGACAAACCAACAATCCTAACCGCGCTTAAGAATATGCACACTCCGTTACCGACACAGCAATCATCGCAGCCATAGGCTCTGACTAGTATGCGGCGTCGGATTGTGGGAAGATGTGTGCGAAGGAGAATGGATGTTGAGAAAATCAATCGCGGTGCTTGTCATAGGTCTCGTTTTTGCTGCCGCCTGCTTCGGTCAAGATTTTCCGCTCACCGCGCACGTCAAGCGAATCGAGCAGGACAAAAAGGTACGTCTTGACGAAGGAACCGGAGGAACGCAGACGTGGCACTTGGTCATTGCAGAGATTGAGGGCCACACCTACGGGCTAGAGGTGCGCCGTCGCTCTTGGCACGCTTTGGACTGGCTCCACGTGCAGGACTATCCGTGCAGACGAACGAAGCACGGTTTCGAGTTCCAATATCAAGACGGCGGGAAGACCCACACTCGTGAATTTGGGATTGTCAGCGAGGAGTGAAGTCTTATGTTGAAGGGATACGTCAGCCGTTGGAAGAGCCGAGAAAAACCAGACGAACACATTATGGACTACTGGTTTTGCTCTCGCGCTGAGAACGCCGCCCATTGGGGTACGCGGGAAGAGGCCGAAAACGATCGTGTTCTTTTCAACCGACATCGGATCGTGATTCCATCATCGCAAGGCGGCACTTACACCTGCCACGATTTCACTGTCGAAGAACGCGCGCCGGGAGAATTTGTGATCTCCTGTCTGGCACCATTCGCTCTGAAGGAAAACGCGAGCGGCGAATCGAGTAACAAGTAACCGCACCTGCCGTTCACCTGCCATTGTCACTGCCTACCATGTACTAAGATCGTGTAATTCGCCGTCCGTTGCCGTCTACGTTGTTGAAACTACATTTCACAGCGGATTCGATTCGTAGGAGGTTCGGGAGCTGCCGAGAGCCCAGGTCTCGAAAAGCGCGAGACCCTTCGACAAGCTCAGGGCAGGCTCTGAGGCACCCCCCTCTTTCCCTCCGCTTGGACGGGCGAGACGCCCGTCCCTCCACGAGCAAAAGTGACCGCAACTTCTTCACTCTCGATAGCATCTAAACCTTGACAATGATTCGCTCAGGTTATAGTATAGCCAAGAACGTAATCATCATTGCACTGATTGTAAAGCACTTATCTCTATCGGAGGATGCATTATGAGCAAGATTATCGGTATTGACTTGGGCACTACCAACTCCTGCGTGGCGGTTATGGAGGGCGGGGAGCCGAAGGTTATCCCTAATGAAGAAGGTGGGCGGACTACGCCTTCGATTGTCGGATTCACCAAAACCGGCGAGCGGCTGGTGGGGCAGGTCGCTAAACGGCAGGCCATTACCAATCCGGAGAACACGGTTTTCTCGATCAAGCGCTTTATGGGACGGCGCTTCGACGAAGTTAGCGAAGAGATGAAAATGGTCCCCTTCAAGGTCGAGCGGGACGGCGACCATGTGGCCGTCATGGCGCAGGACAAGAAGTACACGCCTCCCGAGGTCTCGGCGATGATCCTGCAAAAACTGAAGAAGGCGGCGGAAGATTATCTGGGCGAGAAAGTCACCGAGGCGGTCATCACGGTGCCCGCGTATTTCAACGACGCGCAGCGGCAGGCGACGAAAGATGCGGGACGAATCGCAGGGCTCGAAGTGAAGCGCATTATTAATGAGCCGACGGCGGCGGCGCTTGCCTACGGGCTCGACAAGGGCAAGGACGAGACCATCGCTGTGTACGACTTCGGCGGCGGCACGTTCGATATTTCAGTGCTCGAAGTGGGCGAAGGCGTGATCGAGGTGAAGGCCACGAACGGCGACACGCACCTGGGCGGCGACAACATCGATCAGCGGCTGGTGGATTGGCTGATTGACGAGTTCAAGAAAGATGAAGGGCTCGACCTGCGCGGGAAGGGAAATGAGATGGCGCTGCAACGTCTGCGGGACGCGGCGGAGCGGGCGAAGATCGAGCTTTCGACGACGATGGAGCACGAGATCAATCTGCCGTTCATCACGGCGGACGCTTCGGGGCCGAAGCACCTGGTGAAGAAGCTGACGCGGGCGAAGCTCGAAACCATGATCGAAGATATTTTGCAGCGGTCGGTGGGGCCGTCGAAACAATGCTTGAAAGATGCGGGCATTGACGCCAGCAAGATCAACGAAGTGGTGCTGGTCGGCGGACAGACGCGCATGCCGCGCATTCAGCAGATCGTCAAAGAATTGTTTGGACGCGAAGGGCACAAGGGCGTGAACCCGGATGAAGTGGTGGCAATTGGCGCGGGGATTCAGGGCGGCGTGCTCGGGGGCGAGGTGAAGGACCTGCTGCTGTTGGACGTGACTCCGCTGACGCTGGCGATTGAAACGCTGGGCGGCGTGGCGACGGCGATGATTCCGCGGAACACGACGATTCCGACGAAGAAGACGGAGACGTTTTCTACGGCGGCCGACAGTCAGACTTCGGTGGAAGTGCATGTGCTGCAGGGCGAGCGCCCGATGGCGGCGCAGAACCGGACGCTGGGGAAATTCCATTTGACGGGATTGCCGCCGGCGCCTCGGGGCGTGCCGCAGATCGAAGTGACGTTCGACATTGACGCCAACGGCATTTTGAACGTGACGGCGAAAGACAACGCCACGGGTAAGGACCAGAAGATCACGATTACGTCGTCTTCGGGATTGTCGAAGGAAGAAGTGGAGCGCATGGCGAAGGAAGCCGACGCGCACTCGGCCGAAGACAAGGCGAGGCGCGATGAGATCGAGGCCAAGAACCAGCTCGACTCGATGGTTTACAACATCGAGAAGATGCTGAAAGAACATGGCGACAAGATCTCGGGCACGGAGCGTGGCGACGTGGAGAACGCCGTGGCCGACGCGAAGAAGGCCATCGAAAGCGGCGACAAAAAGCAGATGGACTCGGCGCGCGAGAAGCTGACCACGGCTTCGCACAAACTGGCGGAGCAGATGTACAAGGCGGCGCAAGCGGCTCCTGGCGCGGCGCCGGGGGCGGGGCCGACGGATGGGCAGGGCGCGGCGTCCGGCGGAAACGGCGAGGCCAAGAAGAAGGATGAGGGCGTGATCGACGCCGAGTACGTGGATGTGGATGAGAAGAAATGAGCCAGCTGCTGGCTGCTAGCTTCTGGCTTGGGGCGCTTTGTGCGCCCTAAGCTGCATCTACATCATTAGTAATTGTCATCCCGAGCGAAGCGAGGGAATTGCATCTAGGCCCAGGAAAGAGGAAAACGAATTGAGATTTGAAGTCAATGGACAGATATTTTTCGTGAATTTCGTCCCCGAAGAGGGACGCTGGTATTGCTTCGCGCCGACTGCGACCGGAATGCAGCGCATCCCTGTGTCGATGGACACCACGCCATTCGAGGAGTTCACCGTGTCGCTGGACGAGCAGGCGAAAGAAATTGTGAATTAAGCTTGGCGGGTAGGGGTCCTTCGACTCCACTTTGTCATTAGCTTCGCCAATGACAAAGTTCCGCTCAGGATGACAGAATTGAAGGTTGTGCCGTTGATGCTGAGTGCCGATCGCTAGACCATGGCCACTTCAAACAAAGACTACTACGGCGTTCTCGGAGTCAAGAAGTCGGCCTCGACCGACGACATTCGCAAGGCGTTCCGCAAACTTGCGCGCAAGTATCATCCTGACGTCAATCCTGGAGACAAATCGGCGGAAGAAAAGTTCAAGACACTTTCCGAGGCCAACGACGTTCTCAGCGATCCCAAGAAGCGGAAGATTTACGACCAGCTCGGGTTCTACTCCGACAACATCGATGCGGCGACGGCGGACGCTTACGCGCGCGGCGGCGGACAGCCTGGGGCCGGCCCCGGCGACTTTGGCGGAGGCTTCGCCGGAGGGCGACATCCCGGCGCGCCCAGTAACGTCGATTTCGGCGGCTTCGATTTTTCCGATCTGTTCGAAGGCGCGCGAGCTGGCGGACGAAAAAGTTCGAGCGGCGTGGGCGGTGGATTCCGCGATATTTTCTCCAGCATTTTCAGTGGCAGCGGACACGGCGAGCCGGCGGAGCAGGGCCCCGAGCCGGGCAGCGATCTGGAATACCAGGTCAACGTGCCGTTCTGGACGGCGATTCGCGGCGGCGTGATGAAGCTGAATATCGCGCGGCGCGATGTTTGCGAAAATTGCCGCGGCAACGGATTCACCGAAGCTTCGGGACAATGCTTGCAGTGTCACGGCAAGGGAACGATCGAACAGACCGGCGGCCGCATGAAGTTCAACGTCACCTGCCCGCGCTGCCATGGGACGGGCAAAAATACTTTGAGCTGCGCGGTCTGCCACGGCGAAGGCAGCGTGGAGCGCGCCGATCCGCTCGAGATCCGCATCAAGGCCGGGACCCGCGACGGGCAGCGCATACGCATTGCGGGCAAAGGCAATGCGGGACTGCGCGGCGGCGGGGTCGGCGATCTTTACGTCATCATACGCATGGGCGAGCATCCGCTCTTCCACCGCGAAGGCGACGACATCCACATCACCGTGCCGGTGACGGCGGTGGAAGCGGCGCTCGGGTCAAAAATCGAAGTGCCGACCATTGATGGCCGCAGCATGTTGAAGATTCCTCCGGGAACGCAGTCGGGCCAGAAGTTGAGGCTGCGCGAAAAGGGCGTGCCCTCGGCAACCAACGATGGAGTGCGCGGAGACGAAATCGTAGAAATCACCGTGACCGTTCCCATGCCCCGCGACGAGCGTACGAAAGAACTGCTGCGCGAGCTGGCCAAGCTCAATCCCGAAGACCCGCGGAAAGAGCTGTGGGGTAAAGTCTAATTTTTCACCGTCGAGACGCCGAGTCTCACCGAGAAAAACAGCGGGCACAGTATCGGTTTTCGGCGACTCCGCCGATTCCTCCGGCGCGCGGGCGGCGCTGGCCGTAAGTTCGAGTCCATGCTCTAACACTTGAAGCTTGGCTCTCCCCACTTCTTTTCAACTGCTCGCCGCTTGCAGATCTTCTTCCTCGAGCAACTCCAGGTTTATCCATCCTTCCACCGGCAAGGCGTCGGCGGGCAGGCGGTTCTGCCACAAACTAAAGCGCAGGCGCAGCCGGACGGGCAGCGCATCCGAGCTATTCGGCCCTCGCACTTTGTCAATCCCCAGCGGAGCGGCGAGCAGCCAGGTCAGGGGCAGGCGAAACTCAAAATTCCGGACGAGCGCGACCCGCGCAATATCTTTCGCATCCTTCGAATTCGCCACCACCTTTACTTTCCCCTGCGTCACTTTCCACGACTGCATGCGGCCTCCCTCGACCGCCGCGTTCAACCGCAGTTCGCGCCGCGGCTTGGTGGCCTGGTTGGCCCACGACTCCAGATTCACCACCACTTCAAATGCGTCTTCGGGCACTTTGCCGGCGAACTCCAGCCGCCCGTACACATACTGCTTGTCAATCCCGGCGAATACTTCATCCATCAGAAATTGCTTGCCGTGCATGGCGCTCGAGCGCTGGTCAGCCGTGTAACACGCCGCTCCCATCCACTCGAAGTAGCGCATCCGGTCGCCCGCGACCCTGGGATGAATGTAGGCGGTTTGTGGCGTGAACAGGGGCCGCGCCACTCCCCGTGTGATTGGCTGCGCCAGATAATCCGGCGGATTCCCGTCCAAGGCCTGGTAAACATTCGACAGGTGTTTGCGGTAGAGTTCGTCGAAGTCGCGATCGTTGGCCGAATGGTGCTCCGGCCCGTACCACCAGTTCCAGTCGCTGCCCTCGGCGATCATGATCTCTTCAAACGCCAGCTTGCGTTGTTTCTCGGCTGCGCCCGGGGCGGCTTGGGCATAGAAATTGCGCGCGTGATAGAGATAGTCCCAAGCCTTGTTGTCCTCCGTCGCTCCGATCCAAACGTCGAAGTTCGCATTGATCCACGAGCCCGGCACCACCGATTTCAGAGAGCTGACGTTCTTATGGCGCGTGATCGCCTCGGTCACGGTCACCGCTTCCATCCCCGGATCTTTCTGCAAAGCGTCATAAAACCTGCGCAGGAATTCCCGCCCCGAATGCGGGTAGTATTCCCAGGCGTTTTCGCCGTCGAGAATGATGGGGACCACGGCATCCTGCCCGCTCGCAATCACAGCCTTCGCCGATTCCTTGATTTTGTGGATGAGATTATTGGCGGCGTCTTGCGGCGGCATTCCCGAATATACGAATCCGATCAGATCGGAGAGGGTGTGGTCGCGGAACAGCAGGTTCATTCGCGTATCGCCATTCTCGTAAGCGTAAATTGTATAGAGACGGCGCGCCGCATCGGCATGCAGGTTGCCATAACCGTCGCGCGAAAAATTTGACCCTTGACTCCGGCCTAGCACGCCTTCATCGGTCGCCATCCAGCGCACTCCCAGCTCGTGCGCAATGGTCAGCGCCTGTTCGGAAACGCTGCCCTCCGACGGCCACACGCCTTGCGGCCGTACTCCAAATACTTTTTTGTGCAGATCCAGTCCGCGCTGCAATTGTTCGCGCGCGTCCTCGGGATGGCGATAGCGGTTCTGCGGCAAGGTCAGCCCGGGTGACGAAACCGCCCCCATCTCCGTGTCGCACACGAGCGGCAGAATGGGATGATAGAAAGGCGAAGTCGAAATCTCGATCAGGCCCTTCTTGGCCGCCTCCGCGTGTACCGGCAGAACGCGGGCCAGCAATTCGCGCTCCCGCGCGATCACAAACCGCTGGTCTTCGAGCGTGTAGTTCCGGCCTCTGCGGACCAGTTCCGCAACGTCTTTTTCCTTCAGAAAAAATTCGTCGAACCATCCAATCTGCGAGAGCACCTGCAAATCGGTAAAATCCTGTGTCTCAAAATACTTCTCCGCGCGCTCGGGAGAATCCCCCGTCCCGTGAAATTTCTCCCACAGCTCGTGATACCGCGGATAGCGACCGATTACATTCACCGGATTCGCTTGAAATAAATATTGCAGCGCAAAGCGCCGCTCCCCTTCCGTCAGGTCCTTGGCGGGCTTCGATGCAACTTGCAGAAAAGGGTCCTGCGCATCGCCCGAAACATAATCCTGGATCTGCGCCACCAGCGACGGCACCAGATTGAACGTCTGATGCACCTGGGGAAACTCGTCCAGCAGTTTCACCATCCCGTAGTAGTCTTTCAAAGCATGAAGGCGCGTCCAAGGCAGGCGATACTGCCCCGTCACCAGGTCTTTGTAGAAGGGCTGGTGCTGGTGCCACAGGACGACAACGCGCAGTTGTGCCATGATTTCCGGTCCCACTTAATGCATCGGCAAATTTTCAGTTTAATCCATTCGACAAGGTTTCAGCGCGATATCGCCGGATCGCCCGTGCTCCTCCGTCCGGATGGCACTGCGGGACGCCGGCCGTTGTTTTCCGTTACTCTATTCTTAGAAATGATTAACAAGCGAGCGGACTGACCGGCTCGCGTTCGAACCCTGCACATGAACTCAAAAATTAAATTCATTTTTTTCGACGTTGGCAACACGCTGCTGTTCCCTAATCGCGAACGCATTCACGCGCCGCTCGCCGAACGCGGCTTCACGCCCGATGGCGAGCGCCTGCGCGATCTGGAATGCCGCACCAAGAATCGGTTCGATGGGATGCTAGCCAAAAACGGCAGCACCGACCACGGCTTTTGGTGGATGTTCTACACCCAGTTGCTCGCCGAGATCGGACTTAAGGACGACGCCATCCGCGACCAGCTCGTTGCCAGCATCCAGAATTCCGCCAACTGGGACAAGATTCTCCCCGGCACCGCCGAACAACTGCGCGAGATCGGCGAGCGCTATCGGATCGCGGTCATCTCCAATGCGGATGGCAGAATCGAAGACGTGTTGCAGAGGTGCGGGATCGCCCGCTGCTTCCGCACCATCACCGACTCCGGACTCGTAGGATACGAAAAGCCGCACCCGGAAATCTTCCGCCAAGCCCTGAAGAGCATGACTGCCGCGCCCGAGGAAAGCCTCTACGTCGGCGACGTTTATTCCGTGGATTATCTTGGCTCGACCGGCGCAGGCATGCAGGCGCTGTTGATGGACGTGCCCGGCGCCTACCGCGACAAAGGAGTGCCGCGTGTGGAATCGCTCGCAGAGTTGCAGACCGTGCTGCGCGACGGAGAATTTACCGCGGTCTAGTGTGGGGACGGGCGCCCTCGCCCGTCCATGCCGAGCGCAGCTTGGCCGGAAACCTACTGCACAACAATCGCTTGGTGCTCGTGGGAATCGAGATCGATTTCCCGATAGAGATTCGCGAGCAGATCCAGCCCATAGCGCGCCACAAAGCTCACTCCCGCAACTTCGCGCTCCTGGAGCGACTTATGCGGAAATAGCGCGTGACTCACAGCATCCGCGTGCCGCGTGATGACTTCGTTGCGCAGCAGTTCCGCGCGCGACGCCCGCCCACGGAGTTGATTGAGCTGATTCGCCATGCCTGCGCGAGCGCGATCGGCCGCCTCGATCAGGGTTGAATCCAACTCGCCAACCGATTCACGCACCGCAGCCATTGACCGCTCAAGGCTCGCAAAAGCTTCGGTAAAGTGCGCCTGCAAACCCGGCGGCAGCGAACGGGCGGCAATCGCTTCTCGAACTTTTTCCGGGCCGAGGAACACATCGGATAGTCCGAGTTGATAGCGCGTCAGAATGCGCTCCGGCTTCGCTTCAATCAACGTCGCAGAAAAACGCGGCAGGATCGGCGTCACTCGTCCCAGCAGTTTTTCGTAAACCACGCCGGCCTGCGCAAAATATGCGACTTCCGCCGCTCCGCCGGTATAAACGAGCGTCGGCAAAAGGTAGTCCTGCACCACGGGACGCAGCAGCACATTCGGATTGAACTTCTCCGGAGCCGCTTCAATCCGGTCCAGCAATTCTTTAGAAGAGATCCGCTCCTCGCCCACCGCGAACTCGCCGCCGCCGTTGCCGCTGTTATTTTTGCGCCGCACTACCGTGCGCGCGCCATTCTTGACTTCGAAAAGCAACGTGCTCGCCGGAGTCACTTTCACCTGCTGGTGATATCCCGCCCCGTCGAGCGCCTTGCCCCGCCTGAGCAGCGCCTCATCGAGTTCGGAGGCGCGTTCGATCGCGGCGCGGAACAGCGGCTTTGCGAGATCGTGAAAATCTTTTTCCGCCGGATCGAGCAGGACCACGCCCCACTCCGCAAACATCCGCGCAAAGAGCAGCGCAAACGCACTGCCCAGAGTTTCACCCGGACGATACGCCTCGCGCAGCCAGGTCGTAACTTCGGAATCTCCCAACAGCGTGGTGGCTCGCTCGACCACCGCGTCAATTTCCGGCCCAAACTTGACGGTGCCCACGGGCGCATCGGCGCTGTGACTTTCCACAACCTGACTTTGCACAACAAAGTTTTCCGGAAGGCCGTGTTCAGAGAGGAGCGCAACATGATTGACCTCGGCGAAATCGTGGTCCTCGGTCGCCAGCCAAAAAACCGGGACACAATCCACTCCAGCCGCGGTTGCCTGTTCCGCCAGTTTGACCGCCGTCAGCGCCTTGAAGATAGAAAACAGCGGCCCGCCGAAGAGGCCGACTTGCTGCCCCGTGACCGCCGCGAGCGCGCCTCGCCTGAGCCGGTCAATATTGGCCAGCGTTTTCGGAGAAGCTCCCCAAGCGCGATTCTGCCGCTCAAGAATTTCGCTGACCTTGCCGCGGCGCGCGGCGTCGTAACGGACGCGCTGCGCTTCCTCCTTCACCCACTCGGAAAAAATCGGCGAGCGTGGAAACATTTCGCGGACGGCGGGAGCGTAGGTAAGATAGTCGAGGAAAAGCCGTGTGGAGTGCGGGATCTGCGCGAACGGAATCCCCTGCGCCTTCATTGGCAAATCCCCGCGCATCTCTCGACACATCGGCGAGTTATTGCGATCCGCATAAGTTCTCAGTCTCTCGAAAGCCAACGCGCGCGAACTCTCGTGAGCATTCAAAAGTACCATTTCCGAGCCAGTGAGCGCCAAACCCAAATACATCTGATGATGAGGGAGGGCGCAGGTTGCAGAGAGCGGAAAAGAATTCGGGGTGGACAATATGAACGGCAAAAATGATGCGAATCGGGTTGCTAGTGTAATCGCGATTTTGCAACAGCTATCGGCGAAGCAGTTCGCCCCGCTGCCCACTACAAGTACCTTAACCACCGCCAGTCCGTGTGCTGTTGTTTGAACTCTGCAAACCATTTGCAAAGCGGATACATGAGCAACACAACTGCGAACCACATTGCATAGATGAACCCCAGGCTGTGACCGTAGCCAGCAGGCGATGCATTAAGCATGGGGCCTCCATACAGCAGCCACGCAACTTTCTGTCCATAAATGAGTCCAACCCACACAGCCAGCGTATGGATCAGGTATATATGGAGCACGTAAAAGAAAAGCGGCACTCGGCCGAATATCACGAGAACCTTCGCAATCCCGCGTTCCGTGTTCACTTTGTCGAACCACGCCAACGCCATGAGAGAGGGCCCGAGCGTCATCAACAGGAATTGCAGCGATGGCGGGTATTTCAACGTGTTAAAGAACGAAACCATGGTCAGAGTCAGCGTGGGTTGCATTCTCCACGGGCCCGCCGCAAAACTCGAGTGACTGTTCCCATACAGGTGGAAGATTCTCAAGAGAAAGAAGGCAATCGTTAAGACCGCGCCAAGGTTGAAAACCTGTTTTCTCCAATGCTTCCTGCGCAGCAGAGCACCAAGGGCGTAGCCGGCGGCCATCACTCCCACCCACGGAACTAGCGGGAACAAAACGAAGAAACTAATCTTGCCGGGCTCAATCCAGAACGTGCCATGGCCATGCAGAATGAGCCACATTCCGGCAAACCTCCCGAATACATCGGGATTGATCCCATCCAGCAGATTGTGAGTAACGACCATACCCGTGCCCAAAGCCGCAATCCAGGGAAGTGGCAGGCGGATAAGCAATGCCATTGCGATCATCGACCAACCGAGCGACCAGAGCACACCGCTGAACCAAAAGGGAAACACATAAGTCCAGGCGTAGGCCATGATCGTCAAATCGAGCAATACGAGCCAAAGCCCGCGCGTCCAGAAGAACCTGGAGACCTGCGCTACTGTCTTGCCTTGCGCGAGCGATAAGTATCCGCCTGTCCCCGCTAGGAGGAAAAACGCCGGAGCGCAAAAATGAGTGATGAATCGCATGAAGAAGAGTGGCCCGGATGTGTGGGCTAGGTCTTCCGGCGCGAACCGCAGTCCAGTGAAAAAGTCCCGTGTATGATCCAAGGCCATCAGGACTATAACCACGCCGCGAAGCAAGTCCACACAGTCTAGACGCGCTGAACAATCTTCGCTCTCCGCCAATCGGATATGTTGACGGACAACAACGACTGGCAGAACTGAAGTACGACTCCCCACTATACTGGCATCCTTAATGTACACAGGACCTTGTTCGAACTGATGTCAATCTAGCATAACGATCTGAAATTCTTCGGTTTCTTACCTTTTGACAATTACGAGAGTAATTTTTGTAAAGCATTGTAAAGCATAGCTTTGCGCTGGTATCCCGTTCTGAAAGAAGCAGAAGCTGAGTACGCGAAGCTGCAATAGCCAGGCAAGCGCCCTTCCTCGTGCTCCCTGTTTACCAATAGTTGTCGCCATCAGGCAATTTCACTCACGACCAGGAACGAGTCCGCTACAATCCTGTCGCCCGCCATCTATCGCTTCTCAAACACCACCGCAACTTTGTCTTCGTACGCGACCCGCCAATCTTGCGGGAGTTCGCGGAGCAGGTTGGCTAGGGTCGAATCGGTGGGTAAGAGCGCTGTCCTAATTTGCCACTGGTCGAGCACGCTTTGCCATCCTGGCTCGCCCTGCGTCAGGACCACGTACTGACGAATTCGTCCCGAGCCATAGAGATCGTGACGGTCATCTACGACGACCTTGCGCTCGGGATACATCCGCCCGGAGTTCGTTCCATAGGGGTTCATTCGATAGATGAGATAGCCACCCCATGCATCGGTCGAGAAAATCGGCGCGTTGTTCGGATCAGCGTTCGGATCAGTGTTCGGCTGAGTGCCCGGCCGTTTCCCCACAAATTCTTTCTGTAGAAAATTCACCGCCGCGACCGGCACCTTCTTGGGATCGAATTGCGCATGAATTAGTTGCCGCGAGCCGAGCCATCCTCCTTGAAGACAAATCGCCAACGCAAAGACCACCGAAACAACCGGCCATAGGTGGCCGCGAAGCTCGATTTCCTGCGCGCCCATGCGGTTGGAAAACTCTGAAATTCGGGCGGCGGCGTTGCGCAGACATGGCCACGCACCCGGCTTATCCGCCAGCGCGGCGAAGTTCTCCCACAGCATCGGCCCGGCCACCAGCACCAGCAGCATCGAAGAAACTGGGAGATTGCGCGATGAATAGAATCCCGCATACGCCGCCAGCAGCACGACCAGCAGGTGGCTGAGCCGCAGCTTCGTGCGATTGTTAACAAAGGCAGCCAACACAAGCACCAGGATGACCGCGAAGCATCGCTCGGCCCAGCCGTGAAAATCGGGTGAGCGGAATTCTTCGATATGGTCCATCAAGTAGCGATCGCCGAGATAGCGAACGATGTGCGCGTGCAGCCGCCAGCCAAACGGATTCGCCAGCGTCGCCAGCGCCGATGCGATCCAAGCCGCAGCCATGGCGCGGGCCCGATGCGCAGCGGACGCATCCCGCGCGCGCCGGCTCTCGACGAACGCGGCGAAAGTGTAGGTCCCGAGCAGCGCGATTCCAAAAAGCCATCCGCCATGCAGATTGACCCAGAGCAACATCGAGGCGGGAAAAAACCAGGGGAGCCATCGCGGCAGGCTTCGGTGCTCGCAGCGTTTCCACCGCTCCCATTTCTCCAGTACGACAAACCAGAGCAGAGAAAAAAGCCAGCTTACGATGTGCGGGCGCGCGTAGAGATGGATGGTCGCGGCGGCCTCCGCCAAAAGCATCAGTACGATCGCCAGCAGCAGACCGGCGCCACGCCGCAGCAATTGCGAAAGCAGAAATGTGAAAGTCACGGCTACCAGCACGGCGCACAACCAAACCACTCCATTCAGTCCGCAAGCCTGGTGCAGAATCCCGAGCAGCATGTCGTACAACCACTCCCAGGCAAACCAGGGTTGACCCTGCATGGTGGAAGAAAACGGATCGGTGCGGGGAAGCGAGTGCGCCGCCAGAATCCGCTCGCCGGTCCGGATGTGCCATCCAATATCGGGGTCGGCCAGCGGACGATTCGACAAAGGCCCAGCCACGAGCGACCAGAAAAGAGAAATGAAAACAATGTCGCGAACGGAAGGCAGAAGAAAACGCCAGGCTGACGAATTGGGCCGCGCCAAAGTCATCGAAGTCCGCAGAAGCAGTGTATAAGGTTTCAGAGTTTCAAAGATACGTTATGGTTCGGGTTACCATTCCGTTGCCGATATAATCGAGTTGTCGTGAAACGCGCCTCTGTTTTTGCCTTCGTGGTTTCGCTGCTCCTCTTTTCGCCGCTTCGCGCCCAGGACACGCCCGCCTCGGGCCGAACTGCGTCGGGCCAGATCGTGGCCGGCCCGACTGTGGCCGGACGGGTCATGGCCGGTCACACCCTGGTCGTGATTCCCTTCGAGAATGCTTCTCCGACGCCTGGTTTGGAATGGCTCGGCGAATCTTTTCCCGAAACTTTTCGCGAGCAACTCAACTCTCCGGTGCTGTGCGTGACCAGCCGTGACGAGCGGCTGCGGGCCTACGATCGGCAGGGCATTCCGGCGGGAGTTCACGCTTCGCGCGCCGCGCTCTATCGCCTCGCCGAGCAGATGGATGTGGATTACGCCGTGCTCGGCTCTTACAGCTACGACGGCGCGCGGCTGGCCGTCAACGCCCAGTTGCTCGACATGCGGGCCCAGAAACTTTTGCCCGAGGTCACAGAATCCGCGCCCCTGGCCGATCTTGGAATACTGCAATCCGCGCTTGCCTGGGACCTGCTGCGCCAGATCCGCACCGACTTCTCCGTGCCCAAAGACAAGTACATTGCGAGCGCCGCTCCCGCGCGTCTCGACGCTCTGGAAAATTTTGCGCGCGGCATCGTGGCCACCACTGCCGACGAAAAAGTGCAGCACTATCGCGAAGCGGTCCGGCTTAGTCCGGATTATGCCCAAGCCTGGCTCGAACTGGGCAAGACTTACTACGCCCAGCATGCTTACGAACCGGCGATTGCTGCGCTGGGCCAAGTCCCGGAATCTTCTTTAGCGTCGGGCGCAGTCGCCCGCGAGGCAAATTTCTATCTCGGTCTCGCCGCTTACGCGCACGGAGACTTCACGAAATCCGCCAGCGCGTTTGAGTACGTCGCCGCGCGCCTGCCGCTGGCCGAGGTCTATAACAATCTCGGAGTGGTCGCCGCGCGACGCGGCCACAATTCGAAGACGGCCGCCGATTATTTCCAGCGAGCGATAGTGAACGATACGAGCGACGCCGACTATCACTTCAACCTGGGAGTGACGCTGGCCGAAACTGGCGATCGCTCCGGCGCGGCACGCGAACTGCGCGCGGCACTCGATCGTCGTCCGAACGACGCCGAAGCCAAGACGTTGCTCGATTCGCTGACGCCTCCTGCTGTCGGCAGTATCGTGCCAAGCGGCGCGACATCGAAGGCCCCACTCGAGCGCGTCAAGCGCAACTACGAGGAAGACGCCTTTCATCAGATGACCACGCAAATGGAAAGCTGGGTCGAGGAGCGGTTCGCCCGCTCCGATCCGCGCGCACACGCGCGCTTTCACGTCGAACTCGGCAAAGAACTTTTGACCCATGGATTCAACGCCGAAGCCGAGGCCGAATTCCATCACGCCGCCGCGGTCGATCCGTCGAGCAGCGCGCCTCTCATTGCCCTTGCCGAAGATTACGAAGCTCGCGGCGATGCCGCCGAAGCCCGCGCTCAGGCTGAGGCCGCGCTTCGCATTCGCGAGTCCGCCGAGGCCTACCTGGTTCTTGCGCGGCTCGATTTGAGAGAAAATAGAATGGATGCCGCCGCCCGGAACATCGATCGGGCGCTGCAACTCGAACCCAGCAATCCCGCGGTCCAGGATATGAAGCGCATCTTAGCAGCCAAGCTTGCGGAGAAAGCGCAGCCGCTGCCACAGCCATGAAACCAGCTCTCAGCTTTCGGCTTTCAGCTCTCAGTTGCCAGGTGTCAGGTGGCAGGTGGCAGGTCTCAGGTCTCGCGAACAAGCGGTTGCCACTTTTATTCTTTGCGTTCCTGACGACGCTCGCTCTCGCCGTGCCCTGTTCCGCCGATGTGCTGAAAATCTCAATCAACGATGCCATCCAGCCCGTCACCGCCGAATTCATTGGCCGCGCACTCGAATTGGCAGCCGCCAGCCACGATCAAGCCGTGCTGATCGAGATGAACACTCCCGGCGGGCTGGTCGATTCGACGCGCGACATCATCGAAAAAATCGTGGCCTCTCCCGTGCCGGTGATTATCTACGTGACGCCCAGCGGCAGCCGCGCCGCATCGGCCGGCTTCTTCATTCTCGAATCCGCCGACGTTGCGGCCATGGCACCCGGAACCAACACCGGCGCAGCGCATCCCGTCATCCTGGGCGGCGAAAAGATGGACGACGTGATGAAGCAAAAAATGGAAAACGACGCCGCGGCCCTGATGCGCTCCGTCGTTGCCAAGCGCGGGCGCAATGTCGAACTGGCGGAGAGCGCGGTGCGCGAGTCGAAATCCTTCACCGAACAAGAAGCGCTCGACAAGAAATTGATCGAGTACATCGCACCCAGCGAGCAGGATTTATTCCGCCAATTGAACGGCAAGAGTTTCAAGCGATTCAACGGCGCGACCGTCACACTCAGCCTCGCCGGCGAACCGGTGCGCGACTACCGTATGACGCTCAAGCAGCGCATTCTCACCTACCTCATGGACCCGAACATCGCGTTCATCCTGCTGGCCATCGGCGCGCTCGCGCTCTATGCGGAATTCAACCACCCCGGCGCGGTCATTCCAGGAACGGTGGGCGTGGTCTTCATTCTTCTGGCGGCGTTCGCGTTGAACCTGATGCCGGTGCGTTTTGCCGCGATTGCGATGATCATCGGAGCCTTTGCGCTCTTTGCCGCCGAAGCCAAGTTCGCGAGCCATGGTGTGCTCACCACAGGCGGCATTGTCCTGTTGACGATGGGCGGACTTTTTCTGGTTGACGCGCCCATTCCCGAAATGCGGGTTCATCTCGCGACCGCGCTTGGCGTCAGTATTCCGCTCGGACTAATCACGGCGTTCCTGATGAGCATCGCCGTGCGCGCCCGCCGCAACAAAATTGTCACCGGCGAACAAGGCTTGATCGGTGAAATCGGAATCGCGCAAACCACGCTCGCGCCTGCCGGAAAAGTCTTCATCCACGGCGAACTTTGGGACGCAGTGGCCACGGTCCCCGTTCCCGCCGGAGAACGCGTCGTCGTGCGCCAGGTCGATGGACTCACGCTGCGAGTCGATCCTGTGCGGTAATGTTTGCCTGTTTACTCGGAAGGTATTAACCCCCACTGTTTACTACCCCCCTCCCCCCCTCGGTCTTTTGGAATCATCGAGTTAGGAGAAAATTCCAGCCAGGTCTTTGGGTTTAAAGGACTTAGAGGTAAAGTATCCCGGAATAAGGACTTAGCTCCTAAATTGCACTGAAAATGGGTTTGGGGCAGGTTCGAGGGTCGTCTGAATTGACAGACACACCTCGAAACTGCCCCAAACAGAACTCTATTGTCGTGTGGGCTGAGTCTTATGTCTGTGATGGTGATCACAGATGATTTGTGATGAAAAAGGTCAAGCGTCAGAGGGGCAAGCACCGATGCACCCGGTACCTTGTAACCAGCGCGGGTTTATCGTATCTTGAAGGCGATGGAAGTACATTTCACTCCCGATGTTGAAAAAAAGCTCAACGACCTGGTCGCGCAAAGTGGACGCGGAACCGATGAGTTCTTGCAGGATGCATTGGCCGCATATTTCAACGAACTGGCGCAAACGCGGGAGATGCTCAACAGCCGCTATGACGACCTGAAAAGCGGCAGGGTAAAGCCCATCGACGGTGAGGAAGCCTTTTCTCGCCTGCTAGCGAAAACCGAAGCCCAGCGCAAGCGCCCGCTATGAGCAGTGGCTACGCGCTCCACCCGGAAGCCTTCGCCGACCTCGATGAAATACGCGATTTCATTGCGCAGGAAAACCCGGACGCCGCCGGGCGAGTCATGATGGAGATTTTTGACGCCATTCGCGGGCTTGTGCCTTTTCCTCATCGGGGCCACCGCCGTCCCGACCTCAGTTCGCGGCCTTTGCGGTTCACTCTTGTACGGGAATACCTGATTGCTTACGCGCCGGAGGAACAACCCTTGTGGATTGTGGCCGTGATACATGGACGCCGCAACCCTCGCATCATGGCTGCGATCCTGAGAGGCAGGAAGTAGCCCCCCGGCCCATACCATAAGGCGGTCGGCGAAAAATTTCAGGCGGTGGGCGCATAATCCCACCCTTCAAAGAACGAAGGGTGGGGCACCCGGCCCTTTCAAAACAAAGTCAAATTCCCAGGCGGCGGGCTGACGTGGAATCCCATCCTTCGATTTACGAAGGATGGGGCGCACGCAGCCCCTAAAGGGGCGATGGATTTCGACGGACTTGCGGTATCGCTGAAGCGATACCCTGATACGAAACTTTTGTTCTTCAACAGCCTGTAAAATCGTGACTTTCCCCAAAAATACTTTTCTAGCGGCATTCATGGACTGCATTGTTTCCAGCGGCACGGGATTTTATTGCATAATGTTGATTACTGTTGTGGGGACGGCTACGGGGAGAGTTGAGTGAAAAATATCGAAGTGATGGACACCACGTTGCGCGATGGAGAACAGACGCCGGGCGTTAACTACACGCCTGAGGAGAAGCTGATCATCGCCGAAGCCATGCTCAGGTCGGGAGTGGATGCCATCGAGATTGGATCGGCGGGAATCTCCGATGGTGAGGCGCAAGCGGTGCGGCGCATCACGGATTGGGCACGCTCCCATGACCTGGCGGAGAAGATCGAGGTGCTGGGCTTCGTGGACGGGACGAGGTCGGTGGATTGGATCGTGCAGAATGGCGGCCAGGTCATCAATCTGCTCACCAAAGGTTCCGAACACCATTGCAAGGTGCAACTGAGAAAATCCCTCGAGGAGCACCTCCAGGACATCGAGCGAACGGTAAGCTACGCAATCAAGAACGGCCTGACGGTCAATGTGTATCTGGAAGATTGGTCGCAGGGAATGCGCGACTCCCAAGAGTACGTCATGGGGCTGACCAGCGGGCTTTCCAAGCTTCCGGTGAAGCATGCGATGCTTTGCGACACGCTGGGGGTGCTGACGCCGGAAGAAACCGAGGCTTATGTGCGGAAGATGTGCAGCAGCTTCGCAATGCAGTTCGATTTCCATGGCCACAACGATTACGGGCTGGCGGTTTCGAATTCAATGGTGGCGCTGCGGGCTGGGGCAACGCGCGTGCATGCCGCCATGAACGGACTCGGAGAACGGGCGGGCAATACGAACCTGGCGACATTAGTGGTGACGGCGCGGGACTTATATGGCATGAGCAGCAATGTGCACGAGGAGTCGCTGGGCATGCTGAGCGATCTGGTTGCGGGGATCAGCGGGGTTGACCTGGCGGCGAACGCGCCGGTGGTGGGCCGCATGAGCGCGATCCAAGGATGCGGCGTCCATGCGGACGGAGACAAGAAGGGAAACCTGTATCAGAACCGGCTTGATCCGGCGCGCTTTGGACTCAAGCGCAGCTATGACTTGGGGAAAACGGCAGGATTGGCGTCGATCGAGCAGAATTGCCGGGAGCTGGGTATCGAGATCACTCCAGAACAGCAGCGGGCGTTGCTGGCGAAGGTGAAGGAACTTGGCGACCAAAAAGTTACGGTGACGCAGGCCGACATTATCCTGCTGCTGCACGACATTTTCAGTGCAGAAGAAAATGGCATGAAACTGGTGGATTACCAGTTCACCATGAAGAAGGGAGCGCCGCCAACGGTAACACTCCAGCTATGCCGCGACCAGCAAACGATTACGGCCAACGCAGAGGGCGATGGACAGTACGATGCATTCATCAACGCACTCCGCAGCGTATATGACGACATGCCTGAACTGGTGGATTATCGCATTGGGATCTCCCGTAAGGGAACGAGCGGAGCGTTGACGGAGGCGACGATCACATGGAGCAGCGACGGAAGGCTATTTACGACCCGCGCCGTGGCCTCGGACCAGCTGGTCGCGGCGATGAATGCGACCATGCGCATGCTTAGCTATGTCGAACTCCGGCGGGAGCTCAGCAAACATTGATCGGCAAACATTGATGCGATGAAACAAGGGCCAGGCCAATCAGTTAGAAGTATGTGGCGGCGGGTGACCCGAATCTTCCTCAACAATTGCGCGGGCACGGGTATGGCCGCGCATACGCCGCTCGATTGCGCTACAATCCGCTGAGACTCTGAATTGGAAATTTTCTGGAGGCATCTATGGATCTCGGATTTCCGGTGGTCACGGTTGGCATTGTCATCCTCGTCATTTACCTGCTTAGTTCCATCAAGATCCTGGCCGAATATGAGCGCGGCGTCATCTTCCGCTTGGGACGGCTGTTGGGGCAATCCAAAGGCCCAGGCATCATTCTGGTCTTCGCCCCGATTGACCGCATGGTACGGATTTCGCTGCGGCAGGAAGCGCTCGAAGTTCCGCCGCAGGACATCATCACGCGCGACAACGTCACGCTGAAAGTGAACGCGGTCATTTTCCTGCGCGTCATAGACCCCAACAAGGCGGTGGTGGAAGTTTCCAATTACGTTTACCAGACTTCGCAATTTGCCCAGACCACGCTGCGCTCGGTGCTCGGCGAACAGGAACTCGACGAACTGCTCGCTCACCGCGACAAAATTAACCTGCGCCTGCAAAGCATCCTCGATACGCACACGGCGCCCTGGGGCGTGAAGGTCGCGAACGTGGAAGTCAAGCAGGTGGATATGCCCGAGTCCATGTTGCGCGCCATGGCCAAGCAGGCCGAGGCGGAACGCGAAAAGCGCTCGAAGATCATCCACGCCGAAGGCGAGTTTTCGGCCGCGCAGCGATTGGTGGACGCCGCGCACTTGCTGTCCACCGAACCGATCAGTATTCAGTTGCGCTATCTGCAAACCCTTACGGAAATCGGGGTCGAGAAAAACACGACGGTTGTGTTCCCCGTGCCGATCGATTTCTTCTCTGGGATGCAGAAGTTGCTGGCGATCACGCCCACGCCGGCCGCTCCGGCAGGAAAGTAGAGGTCAACACTGCTCAACATGGACGCGGCGCAGCAGGACACGGAGATCACGCTTGGTACGGGCCGCATGCTGGCCATTTTCTTCGCTTTTGTCCTGGTCTGCGCCGTTTTTTTTTCCATCGGCTTTTCGCTCGGCCGAAGGACCACCATGGCAGGCGCGGACATCTTGCAGAGCGCTCCCGCGACGACTCCGGCGGCCATCGTCCGGCCCTCGGCCGCAAAAAGCGACGGTCTTCAGTCCACGCCCACGCCGCAGTCTCAGTCTCCGTCTGGCGATTTTAGTTTTTATAAGGCGGTAGGCGAGAAGAATGCCGACACCGCGCTCCCAGCGCAGAATTCGACGGCGCAGCCGGCGACCGCAAACATAGGGGCGATGACCGCGGAAGAGCGGGCCAACACTACGGCCGCAGCGCCCACCCCGTCGCCATCCATAACAACGACAACGACCGGCGGTTACTACGTGCAGGTCGCCGCCGTTACCCGGCAGGAAGATGCCGATGCGCTCGTCGAGGCGCTGAAGAAGAAGCAGTATCCGGCCTTCACCGTCAACAATACTTCCGCCGACAAGTTCTATCGCGTGCAGGTCGGCCCCTACGCCGAACTGAAGGACGCCGAGGCGATGCGCGCACGTCTCATCAGTGATGGCTACAATCCGATTGTGAAGAAATAAACTACGAGCCGCGAGTCTCGAGCTTCGAGCAGACCGTTTGCTCGTGGCTCGCAGCTTACTTTCTGTTACCCTTTTTCATCATGGCTCACGCCGCGCCCAATCTCGACCGCTTCCTCGACGCCATTGCCGATCCCACTCGGCGACGGATTTTGCGCGCGCTCCAGGAGAAAGGCGGATGCTCGCTCGGCAAGGAAACCGGGCTCTGCGCCGCCGATATCGAAGAGCGCGTGAAACTGGCGCAGCCCACCGTTTCGCACCACATGCGTATCCTGGAAAAAGCCGGGCTGGTGGAGGCGAAGCGAGAGGGCCACTGGCGCTGGTACCGGCGGAACGAAAAATTGATTGCGAAAATGACGCGGGGCTTGAAGGGACAACTCTAAGCGGATCCGGCTGCGGCGATTCCCACCTCCGCCTTGGAGGCCGGCTCTTCGTTCTTCTCCTTACTTGTTATGGCAGGGTTGCCTTCCCTATGAATCAGCCCACGCACCTGCGAAATCAGGTCCGCGACTTCAAACGGCTTGGCCAGCGAGGGCACGCCGTGTTCCTGGAGGAAACTTCGGGTCGCCGTGTCAGTCGGGGTGGAAAATGTCAGCAGCAACGATTTCTCCAGGCCGGGGCAGGTCATCGCGATCCAATCATACATTTCACGAGCGCTGCATCCGCCCGGCATGCGGCCATTCATCACGATCACGTCGAAAGGATTATTACGAAGCTGCTGCTGCGTGTCCTCCACGCTCATGGAAGTAGTAACTTCGGCCCCCGCGCCCACCAACACGTCTCGTTCAAATTCCAGCACCGCTTCTTCGTCTTCGACCAGGAGCACGCGCCCGGCCAGCACCGCCTCGCGCCGCGTGGGCGCCACAATCTCAGGCAGCGCTGTTTTCTCGCTGGCCAGCAAGCGGACCTCAATTGTCGCTCCGCCCTCGTTCCGGTTGTGGGCCACGATTTCCCCGCCATGTTCCTTGACGATCCCGTAGCAGATGCTCAACCCCAGGCCGGTCCCCTTGCCCACCGACTTGGTGGTGTAGAAGGGATCGAAAATTCGGGCAGGGTCCTTGATGCCCGGGCCGCTGTCGTCGAACTCCACACACACGTAGGCGTCTTTTCTGGAGACACGCACCTTCAGCACACCGCTGCCGCTGCCTTCCACCATCGCATCGAGCGCGTTGTTGATAATGTTCAGGAAGACCTGCTCCAACTGGTGTGGATCGGCCACCACCGAGGGTATGTCTCCGGGAATTTCGCGTTCCAGCGTAACATTGTTGACCCTTAAATCGTATTCACGCAGGGTGAGCGACTCTTCCAGCACCTTGCACAAGTCCACTTCCTGCTTCTGCGGCTTGCGCTGGCGCGCAAACGAAAGCAGGTTCTGCACCACCCGGTGCGTGCGCTGGGCCTGCTTGAAGAGCTTTTTTACATAATCCGCTGAACGGGGATCGAGGCCCGCGCCTTCCAGCAGTTGCGCGTAACCGAGGATTGCCGTCAGCGGATTGTTCAACTCGTGCGCCACCCCGGAAATGAGTTGGCCGACCGCCGACATTTTCTCGCTCTGCAACAATTGCTCCTGCGTCCGCCGCAAGTCTTCGTAGGCGCGGCAAGTTTCTTCGTAGAGCTGGACCTTTTCGATGGTGGTGGCCAATTGCCGGCTGATGGCGACCAGCAAGTTCTCATCGTTACTCGAATAGTGCCGGTTTTCCTTGCTGGCGATACCCATGACGCCGATGGGTTTGTCTTTACTCCAGAGCACAACCCAAATCCAGTAGGGCAACCGGTCCGCGCACACAAACTCGACCACGGCCGGTGGCAAGTGGGGCATAAAATCTTGGGTCACCACTTCCGTGCGTGAGCGCATCACCAGATCGCCCAAGCCTTCCGGAAAAACAACTTCGGCCATACGTACGCGCGCCTCGCTGCGCGGGCCCCAACCCGCGCGCCGCCGGAAGGTGCCCTCGGGCTCCGTTGCCAGATAGACCGAGCCGGTCTCCGCCCCAAACAGCGAAATCACCTGGCGCAGCGTCAGGTTCAGAATTTCGTCAAGATCGAACGACTGGGTGGCGATGATGGCCATGGCATTGAGCGCGTTCAACTCGCGATTGCGCCGCCGCATCTCGTCTTCCGAGCGTTTTTTCTCGGTGACGTCGAGAACAAATCCCTGATAGCGTTCAATTTTCCCGCTGGCATCGCGCGTGGCAAAGCAGCTCTGCGCCACCATCAGCAGCGTGCCATCCTTGCGCCGCACCGTAATCTCAAAGTTGCGCACGTAGTTGTGCGCCTCGATCTCCTGGCGAAAAGCCTCCCGCTCCTCGGGGACCGCGTGCAACACGTTCCCCATGTCGAGCGTCATCAACTCGTCCCGGCTGCTGTAACCGAGCATGGTGACAAAGGCGTCGTTGCAGTCGAGCAAATCGCCCTCCGGCGTCGCCACGAACACGCCTTCCTGCGCCTGCTCAAACAGCATGCGGTACTTTTCTTCCGCCATTTGACGCGCAGTCGTATCGTGCACCACATGGATGATGCCCTTCTGCTGGCCCCCCTGCTCCGCGTACGATGAAGTCGAAATCACCGACTGTCCGCCGAAACACGGGTCCATTCCTTCCGTCAGACCCGGGCCGCATTCGCAATACGGGCATCCGCTCCAGGCGACTTTTTGTGGCAGAATCTCCGCGCACAGATTGCCCAATACATCGGCCGGCGCCTTTCCCAGCCGCTGCAGCAGGGCTTGATTGGTCTTGAGGATGCGGAAGTCCGCGTCGTGCGCCAGAATCAGGTCCTGGATGGAATCGAAGGTGTTCATCCACTGCCGCTGCGAGCGCAACACTTGCTCCAGCAAGCGCAGGTTCTCGAGCGCAATCCCCAGCGACTGCGCCGTCGTTTCCAGAAACTCCAGTTCTTCGCGAGGTTGGCGACGGATTCGGGAGCAGCCCAGCGACAGCATCCCGATCGCCGACTTTTTGCCCATGAGCGGCAGCCGCACCACATGATGAATGCCGCGCTTCCCCAGTTGTTCCCGCTCCGGTTCGGACAGCTCCGAGAGCTTCACCACCACCGCCCGGTTTTCCTGCAGGAGGCGCGCCTCGGTTTCATCCGTCCCGGCGTGTCCGAGAACTCGCAGAGATTCCGGCGACAGGCCGACGTGCTGGGTTGGCGTTAGACTGCCGTCTTCCACCGACTGGAACCACGCTGCCTTCGCCCCCACCACGGCCTTCAGTTTCTCCAGCGCGGTCTGTATCATCGGGGATTGGTTTTGGCCGCGCGCAATGGTGGCCGACAACTCGTTCAGCATCGCCAGCCGGCGCACGCGCAGCCGCGCGTCATCCAGCACCACCAGCAGGATGCTCGCACCGAACAGCACTTCCGCCAGCAAGTACCCTTCACTGGGAATGCGGCCGGTAAACCGGGGCCAGTGCAGATTCAACGTCAGCAGCCCGGCGCCAAACAGAAAAGGTCCCAACCCAATGCGCCCGAACCGGTACCACAGCAGTTCGGCGGCAGCCCCGGCCGCCAGCAGCCGGCATGATATTTCCAACCCCAGCCCGAGGTCCTTCGAATCCGGAAAATAGAGCGAGCGCAGTACGGCGCAGACCATCAACACCCATGCCACCGCCAGCAATGCCGTCAGCGTTCGCCGCGCCTGGGACGAGAGCAGCGCCGCCGCCGCAAACAACGCCATCGCCAGCACAAAATCGGCCTGCGCGAACGCCGCCATCGCCTTCGAGGCGCCGTGCAACTCGCGTGCGTTCGTCAGCCAAAGCAACGCCCCGTAGGCGACCCAGCCCGCTCCCCACGCCAGCAAACATCGTTCCCGAAAAACCCGGAAAAATAGCAGACTGACCACCACCACCATCAGGGCGGCCGTTTCCCGCGCCGTCAACCAGGGGATGGTCAACACGCCAAGCGAATTCCCAAACAGCCCGGCAGGACTCATAAAGAAGCGCACGAACACCTACTCTTCTTAAATAGCACGCTCGCCTGCCCTCGTTACCTAAATTCCGTGTCCAGTTGGTTACTTTCGGAATGTAGAGCCATGGCCTAAAATCCACGATAGACTTACTCAACGCCATGCCTAACGACCGCATTCTCGTGGTGGACGACGAAGAAACAATCCGCGAGATTGTTTCCTCCATGCTCGACGGGGCCCAATTTCAAACTCGCCAGGCTTCGAGTGGCATCGAAGCCCTCTCCATTCTGGAATCGGGCAATGAATTCGATCTCGTCCTTTCCGACCTGATGATGGCGGAAATGGATGGCATTGCCCTTTTGGAGCGTGCCAAGGAGCGTTATCCTGACATGCCCATCGTGATGGTCACTGCGGTGCACGACATTTCGGTCGCTCTGCAGGCCCTGCGCAATGGGGCGTACGACTACCTGCTCAAGCCTTTCGAGCGGGAGCAACTGCTGGCCACGGTCCGCCGGGCGCTGGAGAATCGCCGCCTCAAGCGCGAAAACGATGCCTATCGCACCAACCTCGAGGCGCTGGTTGCGGCCCGCACCCAGCAATTGAAAACGGCGCTCTCCAACCTCGAGAAGTCCTATGACATCACGCTCGAAGCCCTGGGCGATGCGCTCGACGCCAAGGACGCCGAGACCGAAGGCCACTCCCGGCGCGTCACCGCATTCACCATCGCGATTGCGCGCAAAATGGGCCTGCCCAAAGAGGAGATCAATGTGATCGCCCGCGGGGCATTCCTGCACGACATCGGCAAGATGGCCATTCCCGACGCCATCCTGCGCAAGCCCGGCAAACTTACGGACGACGAAATGACCATCATGAAGGAGCACTGCTACCGGGGCTACAAGATCATTTCCCGCATCCCCTTTCTGGCGGAGGCTGCGGAAATCGTTTACGCCCACCAGGAGCACTACAACGGGTTTGGCTATCCCCGTGGCCTGAAGGGCGACGAGATTCCCCTCGGCGCGCGCATTTTCTCGATTGCCGACGCCTTGGACGCCATGACCATGGACCGCCGCTACCGCGCGGCCCAAACCTTTCAGGCCGCCCGCAAGGAAATCGAACTCTGGTCTGGACGCCAGTTCGATCCCAAGCTGGTTAAGGTTTTTCTCGAAATGCCCGACAACATCTGGGAGGAGCTGCGGGAAGATATCAATCGCTCGGCTCCAAATGGGCAGAACCCAAACGATGCGACCCCGTCTTTCCCGAAGGTGTGAACGTGCGCGTGAACGCTATGTTTGTATTGCAATAGCCGACGGGGTGCGGACGCTCTTGCCCATAAGAGAGATAAAGAGAAACGGCAGTTCTTGCTTCAATGCTGCGTTATGAACGCGTCCTCATGCGCTTCCACCACGGGCTGCTCCTGTGATCCCGTGGCCCACCATTCATAAAAAACAGTAGGGGAGCCTCGCGGGAGAGAATCGGGGTTGTGCCGGTGCGATGAAGCAACCGCGTGCCGATCGCTCGATACACTGCTGATGTAAGAACTGTCGGCGCGCGAGTTTCCAATCCGCTGCGGCCTCTGGTATGATTTCCCTGATAATGCCAGCGCGCCATCGCAGCGCGCTCCCACTCCTCAGTAGCTCAATGGCAGAGCATCCGGCTGTTAACCGGAGGGTTGTAGGTTCGAGTCCTACCTGAGGAGCCATTCTTTTGCACGCATAAAATCTGAGTAACCTTGACTTCCCACTTGAATTGTACCTGCGATTGTCCTAATCGCCGGATGGGAAGACTCCATGAACATCACCATCTATCGTCGGCATCGTGCCGACTGCCCGCACAAAGCAGACCGCTACCATCCCCGTTGTGGTTGCCCGCTGTGGTTCGAATTTGTGTGGGAAAATGGGCATACGGTCTATGACGGCAAGAAGCTGATCTACCAGAACAAGTGGAGTGCAGGAACCCGGTCGTTTTCCGGGGGGCAGTCCAAAGCGAAGGAACTGGAGAAGAACCTAAAAGCCCTCTCCGAGGGCAAAACTGTGAAGAAGGGCGTCACCGTCGAGGAGGCCGTCAAGGAATGGCTGGAATTCCGTGAGAAGAACGGACTCACCAACACGAAGGCGGACTTGATGGGGCGGAAGCTTATGGAGTGGTGCGAGAAGAACGAAATCCTGCTGCTCACCGCCATCACCACCGACCGTGCTATCAGTTCCGCATGTCCCTTCCGTTCCGTACCGAGGACTCGTCCAGCCTGTCCGTCTACTGGAGTGTCATCAGCGGCTTCTTCAGTTGGTGCGTTGGAATAGGTTACATCGACAAGTCCCCAATCCCCAACTCACGGCAGAATCCGCAGTTCGCCATTCGGTACGACAAGAAAGAAGTCGTACCGCCCACCAAGAAGCAGATTGAAAAAGTCCTAGCCACGGCTGCTGGGCGAGTCAGGCTGCTCTGCCAACTGATGCGTGAGTCGGCAATGGCTCTCGTGGATGCTCAAAAGTTAGACCCGGCAGAGCTTGAGGACGGCACTCTGATTCGCAGCAACCGCACCAAGACGAAGGAGCGGTTCCGCGTTCGCATCTCGTCCTCGTTGGCGAAGCAGCTTGAGGCTTTAGGTTCCCCGGCTTTCCCCGGCACGTATCGGGAATGGCGGGAACGACTCTACAAGGTCTTCCGTCAGGCTGGTGTGAAGATGACGCCGCATGGCTTCCGCCACTTCCGCATCAGCGAGTGGTTGGCACAAGGCGTGTCAGTCGCGGACGTGAGCAAATAGGTCGGCACGTCAGAGGAGGAAATCCGCAAGACATACGAGCACTGGATTAAGGAAGCAGAAGACCGTCTGGACGAAGTGCAGAAACAAGCTTGGTTGGCACAAGGGCTGGACGAGAACGGGAACCAGAAAAAACAAAAATATCAGCAGCACTCAGTTGACAAGCAGCAAAATCACCAGCACAGTCGCGGTTTCCCGGAATTGCTCCGAACGGATCGAGAATAAGTAATAGACAAATTCTGGACCCATCCGTTCGCCGCGAAAATCTCCTCTTGCCAAGAAATCCAGTATTAAGGAAGAGCAGGGATGGCCGTCCCTTCGATTTACCACTTCTCCAAAGGGCAGCGACCCGCAACCTCGCTGCCCGTTTAGGTTGCGAAAATGAAACATCCCCAATTGATCCCTTCCCGCACGACACGGCGTGCTTGGAAGAGGCGACGCCAGGTTGCTTGACAAGACAGGGTAGTTCGCTGTACCGAAGGAACGTTACTTAAGCTGAAACTCCTACAACTGCAGTGTCCAGTCTACAAGCGAGTACTAAAGTACCTGCCATCGCCCTAATCCTGTGAGAAGAAGTGCCGATAAAGATAGCCGAATATGGCATTTTGTTTTTCCAGACGAAGTGCCGATATAGCATTACCGCAGTCGCAGCCGCTGCGCTTTCTTCCGGCGCAGCGGCTCAAATTTAGTGACGAGGACGAACCAGGCATCCACCTTTGGATTCAGTCGAAAATATTCCACTTCAAAAATCAAATGTTGGGGAGAAGCGTTCAGATGAAAACGAAGACACATGCAATTCTGTGCACAGCAACACTTTTTGCAGCATTTACACTCTGTGCAGCTCAGCAGGGGAATGTTCCTACAGGCGGCGCACGGCAATCAGGCGCCAAGACCGCCGCGACAAACTACGCCAAGCTGCCCATGACGTTCGAGGGCAATGCCGGGCAGACGGACCCACAGGTGAAGTTTCTCGCGCGTGGTTCTGGGCATGTCGTGTTTCTAACCTCCGCTGGAATGGTGTTTTCGGCGCGCTCTCAGTTTGTCGCAAAAGATGGAGCCCCGGCAAATGCCCAGTCGGCGTCGAACCAGAAGCAAAGTGGAGTGGTCATTCAGCTAAACATGGTAGGCGCGAATCCCAACCCCACGGCGGTCGGTGAAGACACCCAACCCGGCAAGGTGAATTACTTCATCGGGCGCGATCCCAAAAAGTGGCATACCAACGTGGCCACCTATGGCAAGGTTCACTACAAGGACGTGTATCCCGGAATTGATCTTGTTTACTACGGAAATCATTCGCAGCTAGAGTATGACTTTGAAGTTGCCGCCGGAGCGGACCCGCGGCAGATTCAGTTCGATGTGAAAGGCGCGGACAATGTCAGTGTGGACTCGAACGGCGACCTCGTGTTGCAGACCAAACAAGGCGCTTTCCATATCAAGTGCCCAGTGCTGTACCAAACGTTCAACGACATGAAGCTGCCGATTACCGGCGGTTTTTCGCTGAAGAATTCCACGAGGGTCGGCTTCTCTCTGCAAGGTTACGACAAGACCAAGCCGCTGGTGATCGATCCAGTGCTGCTGTATTCCACCTTTCTCGGCGGACTGGCGAATGATCAGGCGGTCGGAGTCGCGGTTGACAGTCTGGGCAGCGCCTATGTTGCCGGCTGGACGCAGTCCACGAATTTCCCCCTGGCCTCTCAGGAATCCCAGTCGTACGGGCAAAATGGCTTCATCGCGAAACTGGATGTCAGCGGATCGACCCTGGTGTATGTTGATTTTGTCGGAGGCATGGACAGCTACAACTACGACAACCCGATGGCCGTGGCGCTGGACAGCAACAACAACGCCTATATTACCGGCTGGACGCAATCGAGTGACTTCCCGATGGTGAATGCCTTTCAGACTACCATGACTGACGACCCCTCCGGATTTATCTCGAAAGTGTCGCCGGACGGATCGACACTGCTGTATTCGACATATCTCGGAGGAAGCACCGGCGGCTCTACTTACTCTAATGCGATTGCGGTAGATAGCTCGCAGAACATGTACGTCGCTGGTTATACTAGGGATACCGCTTTTCCCGTGCAGAACGCGTTTCAATCCTCGGTTTCCCCCAATCAGCAAGGCTACTATGGTGAGTACGGCTTCGTAACTGCGCTGACGGCGGACGGATCGACTTTGATCTACTCGACCTATCTTGCGGGAAACACCAATGTGATCATGCAGTGTTACGGCGGGCCCTGCTGGCCGGAACCAGATAGCTGGATCACCGGAATCGCATTGGACAGCAGTGCCAACGCCTACGTTACCGGTAACACGAATACTTACAACTTCCCGACTAGCCAGGGCGCATACATGCCTTCGCAGAACGCCCCTAACGACGCGCAGCTCGGATTCGTCAGTGAATTCAGTAGTTCCGGAGCGCTGGTGTATTCGACCTACTTTGGGACGACTAATGGAGATCCCACTGCGATCTATGCTATCGCTGTGGACAGCAACGGATCGGCGTATGTGACCGGCTTTGCATATAGTGACGGGACGTTCCCGATTACCACTCCGAATCTCTGCGACCCAGGAACATACGGATGGAGTTGCAGCTACGGTTTCATTACCAAGTTCAACCCAACGGGAACCGGGCTGGCATACTCGACGTTTCTTCCGCCGTACAATACTTCATCTCCGACAGCGATTGCCTTGGATGCGCAGGATGATGCATACGTGGTCGGTTACGCCTGGGGCGGTGGCATGAGCACGGTGGACCCGATCGAGGCTTACACCAATGGGTACGACGTGCTGCTGACGGAAATCGACCCAACAGGCAGCATCCAGTTATTCAGCACCTATCTAGGCGGTAATGGCGACGATTGGCCAACTGGAATCGCAGTTGATGCCTCCGGGAGCATGTACGTTGTTGGCTACACGGATTCAACCGATTTTCCCGTGACTGCTGCCGCGTTGCAGAACACGCTCGGCGGAAATAACGATGCTTTCGTCGCCAAGATTGGAACGGCGAACGCTCCCGCAGTGGCGATCAGTCCTTCGCTCGTGCAGTTTTCCATTCGTCCTGTCGGTTCGGTCAGCCAGCCCAATTCCTCGCTGTTGCGGAATATGGGCAGCTCGGCCCTGACCATTTCGTCAATCACCATCAGCGGCGACTTCTCCGAGACGGACACATGCGGCAGCGGCGTGCCCGCCGCGGAGACCTGCACCTTTACGGTCACGTTCACGCCGACGGCCCCCGGGCCGCGCTTCGGATCTATTTTGGTCCAGGATGATGGCGCGGGGTCGCCACACTTCATTAACCTGGTGGGCGATGGATCGACTTCGATTGCCACCTTGTCGAGCACGAGCTTGACCTTTCCCAGTCTGCAAATCGGACAGACGAGTCCGCAGCAGACCGTGACGCTGACCAACAACGGCAACGCCACGCTCAATCTCACCAGCAGCGTGATTACAGGAGACTATGCGCAGACCAACAATTGCCCCTCGGCGCTTGGCGTGGGCTCAACTTGCACCTATACAATTACGTTCACACCGACGGCGGGTGGCGCGCGCAATGGCGCGTTGACTTTGACAGACAACGCTCCGGATAGCCCGCAAACCATCTCCTTGACCGGAAGCGGCTATGTGACGACGACGACGGTTTCCCCTTCGAGCTTGACCTTTAGCAACCAGTCGGTGGGTTCGACCAGCGCGGCCCAGACTGTAACCATTACCAATACGGGCGTCAACGCCATGACGGTTTCGGGTGTCACAACGTCGGGAGATTTTGCCCAGACGAACCAGTGCTCCTCGATTGCCACCAGCCAGTCGTGCACGATCAGCGTGACATTCACTCCGACGGTGGCAGGAAACCGGAGCGGAACGCTGACGATCAGCGATAACGCCCAAGGGAATCCGCACAGCGTAACCCTGAGCGGTACCGGCATTGCTTCATCTGCAGGCTTCAATCCCACAAGCCTGACATTCCCTTTGCAGTCTGTGGGCAGCACTAGCACAGCTCAATCGATCACGCTGACAAACTCAGGGAACGGGCAGCTGACCGTTACGAGTGTTCAAGCGACCGGCGACTTTGCCCAAACCAACAACTGCGCCACAGTTGCGGCGAACGGCGGCACCTGCACCGTGCAAGTGACGTTCGCACCGACTGCCACCGGCAGCCGGACGGGAACGATCGTCTTTACCGATTCAGCCCCCAACAGTCCGCAGACGATTTCGCTGAGCGGAACTGCGGGCGCTCCGGCAAATAGCTTGTCGGCCACTTCGTTGACGTTCGCGGCGCAGCTAGTGGGATCTTCCAGCACTGCACAGGCCGTGACCTTGACCAACAGCGGCAACACCACCATGGCGATCTCGGGCGTCAGCGCCGCCGGAGATTTCTCGCAGACCAACAACTGCCCCGCGAATCTGGCTCCCGCAGGGAATTGCACGATCAATGTCACATTTACTCCCGTGGCCGGAGGCACCCGGACGGGATCGCTGATCGTTTCCGACAACGCGCTTGGAGGGTTGGCAGTGGTTGCGCTCTCCGGCAGCGGCAGCGACTTCAGCTTGACCGTCAACGGTAATGGCACAGCGACGGTGAATCCAGGAGCTACGGCAACCTATCCATTAACGTTTGCCTCGTCCGGCGGACCTTTCCCGAACCAGGTGAGTCTGATCTGCGTCGGTGCGCCATCGCAGAGTACGTGCACCATTTCACCAGCGACGATTTCGGCGGGCAGCAGCTCGGTCTCTGTCACCGTCACCGTCTCCACAACAGGGACGACGTCCTCCATGTCGCAGCCCCACATGGGCAATGATCGCCCAGTGCTCGCTGCCTGGATATTCGCGCCGGGCTTCCTGCTGTTCGGACTGGTATCGGTTGGCGGCAAGCGGCGCAAGATCGGCCGGCTCTACGCGCTGTTGGTTCTTTTGATCGGCCTTGTTTTGTTCGCCACGGCGTGCGGTAACGGATCCACTACGACAACGCCAACATCCACGGGCACCACACCGGGAACCTACGGCCTGTTGGTAAAGGCAAGTTCCGGTTCCTTGAATTACACTGTGCCATTGACGCTGAAGGTGCAGTAAGAAAAGAGACGAACTCCCCGGCCAGGCCCTACTCGGGCCTGGTTTTTTCATTCTTGATTGCGTAATGATCGACGCGACCGACAGAACGGTGGCGCATATTGGCCTTGGTTTTCCGTCGAATATTGCTGGTGTTCTGTGGACATGCGGACGCATTGGGTAACTTAGGATGGAAACTCCAGAAAAACAGACCCCATTGCGCTTCCGATCGAGATTTCAGAAAAAGGTTAACGGATGTCATAATGTATTAAGGGCACGTTCATTATGGAGGGTTTCAAATATTTCGGAACGTTTCGAAATATTTGGCGACTTTCATGGGAAGACGACAAAGCACTTAGGCCCGATCAAGGAGTAAATGGTTTATGAGAAACAAGTCCAGTGACGATGCGATGGGGCACGCTCCTCGCAAGTTCCATGGTCTGAGTCTGATCGCAACATTTCTGGTGTTGCTTGCGGGATCTGCTGCAGCTCAAAAGGGCGCCACGTTTTACGTCTCTACCAGCG
Organism: uncultured Acidobacteriaceae bacterium; assembly: GCA_963827765.1. Lineage (GTDB taxonomy): Bacteria > Acidobacteriota > Terriglobia > Terriglobales > Acidobacteriaceae > Acidiflorens. The sequence continues at coordinate 521,778 of CAWHBX010000002.1, read as the reverse complement.
GGCGTGATTCCAACTCCGGAACCACCATCGGCTCGCCCTGGCGTACCATTCAGCACGCTGCCAATAGCGTAGCGGCTGGCGCAACCGTCAATGTCCGGGGCGGCACATACAACGAGTCTGTCAGCATTCCGGTCTCTGGAAATTCCTCGGCCGGATACGTTGTCTTTCGGAACTATATGGAAGAGGTCCCAATCGTGAATGGCGCCGGCGTTGCCTGCTGTGGCAGTTCTGGTGCGCAAGGTTTGTTCAACATCGTCAACCGGAGTTATGTGACCATCAGCGGGTTCGAAATCCAGAACTACACCTCCAGTAGCCCCTCGAAAATTCCCGCCGGAATCTTGATTACCGGTTCGGGCAGCCACCTGCAAATATTGAACAACAGAGTGCACAACATCGCTTCTACGTCGGAGAAGACCGGCAACGCCTACGGCATCGCCGTTCGCGGCACCAGCGCCACGCCGATCGGCTATCTGACCATCAACGGAAACCAGGTTTACAACAACAAGACCGGGAGCAGCGAGACGGTGAACGTGGAGGGTAATGTCCAGAACTTCACCATCGCCAACAATATCATTCACGACAACGACAACAATGGCATCGTTCTTGCCGGTTTTGGCGGCGTTGGTCCGGCGGGTCAAGATCAGGCGTCATCCGGAAAAATCAGCGGCAATACCGTTTACAACATCAGCTCCATCCACAATCCCGGGGAAGGCAATGAGTACGATGCCGCTGGCATTTACTGCGATGGCTGCACCCACGTGACGATCGAGCGCAACACGGTTTACAACTCCGATCTGAATATCGAGGTAGGCAGCAACAACAAGGGACACAACAGCAGTTACGTGACTGTGCGCAACAACGTTGTCTATAACGGATATTCGAACGGTATCTCGATCGGAGGATCCGACAGCAAAGCCGGTGGAACCGACCACTGCACGATTGTGAACAATACGCTGTTCGAGAATGATACGAAGAACATCAGCAGCGGCGAGTTCCAGGTGCAGTATTACGCCACGAACAATGTATTCAAAAACAACATTGTTTATGCCACCTCGCGAGGTATGCTGATCAACGGCTACACCACTTCGAAATCGAATCCGGTGGACGCCGATTACAACGACTATTACGCGGCTGGCTCGACTGCAATATTTAAGTGGAACGGGAAGAGTTATTCCAGCTTCACATCCTACAAGTCGGCCACTGGGCAGGACAAGCATTCGATGTTTGTGAATCCCCAGTTCCGCAGTACCTCGACGCCGCTGGATCTTGACATTTCGGCCAGTTCCCCGGCGGAGAGCGCGGGCGATGCCAGTCTGGGTCCGTCCGATTTCGGCACGGTGGACTTCAACGGCAATCCGCGCGTCAATAGCAGCGGACAAATCAACATGGGCGCCTATGAACAGTAAAGAGTAAGCTGCGACCTGGGCACGCAGCTTTGTTCCTCTCCTGCGGGCCCGCTTTGTTTGCTCCGCAACACCTGTCGAACCACCGCTCAGGGTGGCGGATGGCCCCCATGTCGGGCGAGTATTGCCTTGATGCCATTATGGCAGTCCAGTTTTCTTCCACAAGAGGCCTCTCCACATCTTCATCAAATCAGTCGGCGTTGCGTTCGTGGCTATGAATGTGTGCTGCCTGATAGCGTTCAAGCTTTGGGGATCAAAATCAAAGCAGCCCACTACCGAGCTGAGTATCTGCTTGACTCAGGTGGCCTCAATAGGTAGCATCCGGGGGTAGCAGGAGAGTACCCACGGAATCGGCGAGTTGGAAACGAACTTTGCTACCGAAGAGGCGGGCCGCGCATATCTGGCCCGGCTTCGATGGCCGGCGGATTCCATCTATGCATGCTGCGGTGGGAGGAAAGCGTGGCCCGTGCGAGATCGGTTTTGGCTGCTTCGCAGTCGAGCTTGACCCCATGACCTCATCGGTGGAGCATGGGTTCCTGCTGCGATGACGAACACACACACACATGACGAACATACACACATAAGGAGATTGCTGCCGTGTTGAAAAGAACTCGAAGACTGGTTTTCAGAGTTGGACTAGCGATTACCGCTGGCACACTGATGGTCGCGCTGCCGTGTGTGGCCCAGCAGCTGACGAACGACGAGCTGTCCCTGACGGTCAACGCGCAGGAAGGATCGTACCAACTGTCGGTGCATGGCGGCCAGCCCGTGCTCAAGTCCCGTGTGGCAGCACAGGTTGACCACCAGTGGCTTCGTTCGAGCGATTACCCGCGGCACCAGGCTGCAGAGTCTACATTCGACGATGATCTCGGCTCCGGCCGAGAGGTCACGGTCACTTGCAGCGGACTGGAAGGAAAACCCGATCTTGTTTACGTGCTACAGCTCTACAAACAGCGCCCTTACGGCACCGTCCAGGTAAAGGTGCAAAACAGCGCGGGAAAGGAAGTCACTGTGCAGGCCATTCGGAGTGTGGAGGCCATGGGTGAGCCGATCATAAATCTGGGTGGCGGTGAATCGGCCGACCGGATCCTCTCCGACAGTTTCAGTGAAGATTGGCCGGACCTGGTGCTTTACGACCTCGGGGGTGTGCACGGCGGGATGCATCGTGGTACAGGGAGCCAACTCATCTACAACCGGGAGAGCAAGCAGAGCTTATTTCTTGGCGCACTCACCTCAGACCGTTTTCTGACCCTGATGCATCTGCAAGCTGAGGGTATGGGAGCGAAGGCCAAGATAGCGTCCTATACCGTTGAATCCACCGGAACCACGGAAATCCAGAAGGATTTCGATATGAAGGATTCTCCCGCGGACGACCAGGTCGAATTGAGTCTTCCCGTTAAACCCGGGGAAGGCATGGTTTCAGAGCGATTGATGTTCGAGGCTGGACCGGATTACCACCATCAACTGCTAACCTACGGCGATGCGATCCGTCGTCTGCACCATGCGCGCGTCTCGAGTGAGATTCCCATGGGTTGGTGGAGTTGGACCGTCTACTATGGCGCCATCAACGAAGGCGAGACTCTGGCCAATGCCGACTGGCAAGCCGAACATCTGAAGTCATTAGGTTATAAGTATTTCCAAATTGATGATGGCTATCAGTACGCCCGCGGAGAATTCGCAACCCCCAATGCAACACAATTCCCGGATGGTGTGCGGTTTGTCGGGCATCACATTACCGGAGAGGGCCTGACATTCGGCGTATGGACTGCGCCATTTGAGGTGACGAGCCGAGCTTGGATCTACGAGCACCACAAGGACTGGCTGGTGCACAATGCCAAGGGCCAGCCGATCCCCGTTGGCGACGTCTGGGGCCAGAAGACGGATGTGCTTTACGCGCTGGACACAACCCATCCCGGAGCCCAGGAGTATATGCGGGACACTTACAGGAAACTCGTCCGCGAATGGGGAGTCCGGTTCATCAAACTCGACTTCATGGATACCACCGCGATCGAGGGTTACTATTACCGGCCCAACACCACAGCCCTGGAAGCCCAACGCATTGGCCTCCAAGTAATCCGCGATGCCGTGGGCGAGGAAGTGATCTTGGATAAAGACGGAAGTCCTATGCTCAACCCAGTGGGGCTGGTAGATACGGGCCGGATCTCGGCGGATACGGGTCACAGTTTTGAGCGGACCAGGAATGCTGCCTCTGGCATCGCTGCCCGCTTCTATATGCACCGTAATTTCTTCGTCAATGATCCGGACGCCTTCAACGTCACCGCGACGCATCTCATGGAGCGCGCGAACGAACGGTCTTCGATTTCGCCGGGCGCGGCCCAGGCGTCGATCGCGCTTTCCGCAGTGTCTGGCGGCATGTATGAGATCGGCGACGACATGCTGCTCTTGGGATCGGAGAAGGACCGGCTGGCGCTGGTTGAAAACCGGGAATTGCTGAATATGGCCAAAGTTGGGCAAGCTTCTACGCCGCTGGACCTGATGACCTACGAGCCGGAGGATGAACAGCCAAGTATTTTCTTACTCCGGGAAGGTCAGCGCCAGGCCATGCTGACTGTCTTCAACTGGACGAACACGGTGCGCTCGCACACGCTGAAACTCGCGGACCTCGGGCTTCCTGCCGGCCACACGTTTGCGGCGACGGATGTGCTGAACCAGAACGCGACGGTTACGCTCGTGGATGGCGCAGTGCAGATCGAGAACCAGCCACCTCAGTCGGTGAGGGTGATCAAGCTAATCGACAGGAGCGTTGCCGAGGCTGCCCCGACCGTTACGGCGCAGGTGCCCTCAGCAGCAAATGCCGGTGAAACGATCTCTCTTTCGGCGCTCTCCGCGCAGGCCGAAGCTGGCGGTGTGCCCGCAATCGCTTATCACTGGGACCTGGGCGACGGCACGAGCGCGGATAGCCCCAAGGTATCTCATGCCTACACAAGAGCGGGGGAGTTCACGATCCGCCTCACAGTGGACGGAGTGGACGGGGTAGCGGCGCACGAGAATTTCACCATCAAGGTAGCCGGCAAATTAAGGGCGCACTCTAAACTTACCGACAATCGACGCTTCGTAGAGCCAACCGACCGCTGAGCGGCTCCGGAGGCTATGCGATTCGCTCCTAACATCAAGGTTGGCTAGAGCCTGCGGAGTCTGTCACGAGTGCGCGGCAGGATTTCATGCTTGAAGTCAATCGCTCAATGCTGATATTGAGATTGAACCCAATTTTATTGAAACGACACCCTCATCGTGTGGCATAATACGTTCCGCCTCCCCGAAGAGCAGTTTCCACCGTGGGACGCAACACACCGTAAGGCGATTGACCCGAATCCCGGCGAGGTGGGTCGTGAACTTGAGACCTCAAATCTGCTACCTATTGTCCTTCCTGCGAATCCACCGTCCAGACTGTGAACATTGCAGTGCAAAGGAAATCTGCGGGGATGAGATGCGAAAGCGGCTGGAAGAGTTGAACTGGCGAACGCAGCCGCGTTCGCTCAAAAAGGAGAATCAGGGAGAGGTGGTGGAGGTCTTCGATTCCGAGCTGCCGAAGTTGTAGCAAGTCCCACTATTTCGTTGGCGCAGCAGAAGAAGATTGCTTGAAGCCAGCCGAACCGGCTGCACCACTATTTAAGATGGCTTGAACTCAGAGCCGCGACCACGCCCACGCTTGGCCGCCAGATTGGTCACAAAGGCTGCCTGCGCCTCTGAAACGCTGGAGCCGACCCGACCCCCTCCAGGCAGCGCAACAAGCAGGGCTACGATGACAGCGCAACTACTGGCTTGTCGGAGACATTCGATAGGGCGACCCGCACGATTTGAAGGTTGTACTTGAAACCCACAATATGCAAGAGCGAGTCCTTATTGTATTGGTGCATAGATGGAAATGTTAATGTGGGGAGCGGCAAGTGCGTAAGACGACACTCCCGCAATAAGCGGCGCCAGAAGAAATGCTATTTCGGTACTTGGAAATCCACGCCGCGCTCGTCATTCATTTTAGCGGTGGCGACGAGATCGAGGTCGGAGAGTGGAATCTTCTTCCCGGTTTGGTGGTCATTGAGCACCCAGAGGGTTCCACCGGCGATCGCGTAATTCCGCACTTCTTCCACATGCTTATCGCGGAAAACCAGCGCGGTTGCGGGTTCCTGCTCTGCCTTCGGACGATTGCGCGCTTCCACATCTTCCTGCAGGCGGTCGATCTTTCCGTTCAGCGCTTGCACATCGCGTTGCAGTCCCTCGTTATCGCGGTCGTTATCGCGATAGTCCTCACGATAGGGAACGGAGCGATACTCCTCCGCGTACGCGTCCTGATCTCCAGTGTCATAGAGGGGATCGGCGTACCAGCCGTAATAGCCGTAAGGGTAATAGGCCGAGTAGGGATAGTACCGGCGTCCGTAGGAAACTCGATGATGGTAGTAGGGGTTCCCGATTCGCAGACGAATGCCGGAACTGCGGCCCGAGTTTCCGCTGTGCAACGAGCCGGAAGAGGAGATGGAGTGTCCGGCAAAGCTGCCGCGCGAAGCAAAGTGCGCTCCGCCTCCACCGCCGCCGCGCCGTTGTGCCCACACGGGCAGCGCGAGCAAGATCAAGCTCAACGTCGCTATGCCCAAGCAGCGCCGCATGCGATCATTATAGCGCGTTTTGACTTGTTTCCTGGCGGAGAAAATGCGTTTGGCGGTGGGGGAACAAAGTTCCGGCAGACATCGCATAGTCTTTGCTGGTTCTAGGCGGTGCGGGCGAGAAGCAGATCCTTCGCTTCGCTCAGGATGACAATATTCGGAGTTTTTTCGCAACCTGCAAGAGCGATGCCCCGATACGAATCGCGCGCTCGCCAAAGTTGCCAGGTGAAGTTCACCAAGTCACGAAGCCGCCTTATTTCTTTTTTTTCTTCTTGTCTTTTTTCTTCTCCTTCTTCTTGTTCTTGGCCTTTGCTTTCACTTTTGCTTTTACTTTCGCGGTCGGCTTCTTAGGCTTGGCGGCTTTGCTCGGCTTTTTGACGGCTGGAGCCTTGGCTGGCTTGTGCACCTTGGCTGCCGCAGCGGGCTTCGCCGTCGGTGAGGGCTTTGCTTTGACCGGGGCGGCCTCTGCTGGCGCAGTCTTCGCAACTTTTCCCTTGTCTTTATCTTTATCTTTATTTTTTCCCTTAGCCCCAGGCTTGGCGTCTGCCGCGACGGCGGGAACTGCTGCCGCAGCCGCAGCTTTGGCTGCTCTGCCCCGCTTGGCTGGCGGAGGCGGTGGCGGCGGAGGTGGTGGAGGCGCCAGCGGCTTCAGAAACTTCAGCGTCTCGGTGCGCGAGCGCAGCTTGCCATCCAGCAACAGCAAGAACACATCGTTCGCGATCTTCGCATACTCCGGCATCTGCGGCGTGATATGGAGTTCCGTCATCTCCGGCAACGGAATCTTCTGCTGCACCTGCCGCCACTTGGTGAGAAAATTCTTGATCTTCTGCGCCACCGCCTGCTGCCGCGCCGTGATGGCAAGAAACAGAATCATCTCGGGACGCGCCGACGACAGCAATTGCCACGTCCGCGAGGGCGTGGCCGCTTCCTTGCCGGTCAAACGCTTGGCGAGTTTGTGGGCGTTGTCCTCCAGGTCCTTCCAGGCCGCAACCAGGTCCTTGCGCGGAATGGCCCGGCGCAAATCCGCAATATCTTTTTCGCCCATCCGATCGGTGAGGAAATACAGCACCGAGGGGGCAATCTCCGGCGCATAGCCGAGCTCGTTCATTTGCTGCCGCGTCTTCATCAGCGCGCCCAAGCCGGCCGTGTCCGCTTTGGCGGTGCTCCAGCGCGGATTCAACACCTTCAGCCATCCCTCTTTTTCGTATGCCTTTAGAACGCCGAGCGCGTCATCCTCATACGCCAACTGTTCGATCTCATACCCGATGCTCGCATTCCGTATGTGCTCGATGTAGCCGTTTTCTTTTCCCGATTCGTAACGCGTCTGGGTGCGCTCTTCGAGCGGCCAGTGGAAGCGCGTGGCAAAGCGCGTGGCGCGGATCAACCGCGACGGGTCCTCCAGAAACGCGTAGTTATGCAGTATGCGGATGACCTTCAATTCGATGTCGGCCGCGCCGTTGAACGGGTCCATCAGCAGCCCGCGCGATCCCTCGTTCAGCGATAGCGCCATCGCGTTCACCGTGAAATCGCGGCGGCGCAGATCTTCGATGATCGTCGCCGGGGCCATCTGCGGGGCCTTGCCCGGCTTGTCGTAGTGCTCCGAACGCGCCATCGCAATTTCGGCGCGCACGCCGCCCGGCATCGTCAGCAGCAACGTCCGCGTCTCATCGTCGGCGTCGCCTACCACCGCTCCCGCGCGCTCCAAATCTTTTTGCAGCTTCAGCGCGTTGCCCTGCACCGTGAAATCCAGGTCGCGAATAGGGAAGCCGGTAATGAGGTCGCGGATGGCGCCGCCCGTGAGATAAACATTCATCCCCGCCGCCTTGGCGGCGTCTACGACGAGAGCGATTGCCTTTTGTTGGTCCGGCGAGAGCCGGGTTTCGAGCGTATAGATGTAATCGGCCATGCCTTCCTAATCGCCTTGCGGTGGCTGGACCTGGGCGTTATTCACAAGATTTCCACAGGGAAACAGCTCCCAAACTTGACGCGCGGCCCGTCAGCGGAATCTAACTCTCTCTATATATTAGACTTATACCGCAAACTTATAATTTCATCAAACTACAAAAAATAACACAAGGTTTACCGTTTGGCTACTGCGAAGACACAAATTGTCCGAACTTCTCGAGAAAGTGCGAGAATCACATCTGGAGCTTCCATCGCCCGCCGCACACTCCGCTGTCCGCGCCGGGTTTGAAAGCGTCAGCATTCTTGGCCCCATGCCCTCGACCCACAAGAAAGTGATCGTGAGAAAAAACGACCGCGACTCGGTCAGCGGCTTCGTCGCTCCCGCCAACTTCGTGGTCGAGGGCAAACTCGAGCTGCTCAACACTTCCGGCAACGTCGTCGCCATCGACCTGGCCGATATCAAGGCCGTTTATTTTGTCCGCGAGTTTTCCGATTCCGACGTGATGCTGCGCAAGACCTTCACCACCCGCCCCCGCACCGAAGGCCTCTGGGTGCGCCTCAAGTTCAAAGACAGCGAAGTGATGGAAGGCATCCTGCCCAACGACCTCACGCAGAATCCCGCCGAAGGATTCCTGATGAATCCTCCCGACCTGCGTTCGAACACGCAGCGGGTGTTCGTGCCCCGCCAAGCCTTGGCATCGCTGACCGTGCTCGCCGTCATCGGCTCGGCCAACCGCCGCCGCCGCGGCGGCCAACCCGATGCCCGCCAGGTCACGTTGTTCGAGCAGTGAGAGAGCCGGGTGTCAGGTCTCAGGTGTTAGATTTCAGGAGGAACACTCTTGGATTCACGGTGAAATGTATTGATCGAGTTTTTCCTGACACCTGACATCTAATACCTGAGACCTGACACGTTACAATTCCAGAGACACCGCCATGAGACTCGCCGACCTTGCCACCGCTCTCCACGCCCGCCTCGACAACGCTTCTCCCTCGACCGAAATCACCGGTGTCGCCGGCATCGAACACGCCGGCCCCGGCCAGCTCACCTTCGTCTCCAACCCCAAATACAACGCCGCCGCGAAAACCACCCAAGCTTCGGCCGTCATTGTCGCCGAAAACTTCCCCGCCATATCCACGGGAATGCTGCGCAGCAAGAACCCGTATCTTGCCTGGGCCAAGGCCATCGAACTTTTCTACCAGCCGCCGCGCTACGCCCCCGGAATCCATCCCACCGCGGTCGTTCATCCGACCGCAAGAAAAAAGCTCGGCAAGAACGCCCACATCGGTCCCTACGTCGTGATCGAAGAAGACGCCGTCATCGGAGATAACGCGGTCCTCTTGGCCCACGTCGTCATCTATCGCGGCGTGACCATCGGCAACAATTTCTTCGCCCACGCCCATGCCGTGGTACGTGAATTCTGCCAGCTCGGAGACAACGTAGTTCTGCAGAATGGCGCCATCGTCGGCTCCGACGGTTTTGGCTTCGCCAAAGACGACGATGCCCACTGGCACAAAATCGTCCAGTCCGGCAACGTGGTCGTTGAGAGTGACGTGGAACTGCAGGCCAACACCTGCATTGACCGCGCCAGCATCGGCGAGACCCGCATCGGTCGCGGCACGAAAATCGACAACCTGGTCCAAGTCGGCCACAGTTGCACCATCGGCCACGACACCCTGCTCATCTCGCAAGTCGGCCTCGCCGGCACCACCGACGTCGGCAACCACGTCATTCTCGCCGGACAAGTCGGCGTCTCCGGCCACGTCAAAATCGGAGACGGTGCCATCGCCATCGCCCAAAGCGGCATCCCCCACGACGTTCCCGCCGGAGCCATGGTCAGTGGCACCCCCGCCCTCGATCACAAATTGTGGCTGAAATGCTGCGCCGCCTACGCAAAACTCCCCGAGATTGCCAAAGCAGTAAGAAAGTTGTCGGAGCGCGACCGCTCCTAAAAGACCATAAAATTTCTCATCCCCATTTAGGATTGTCATCCTGAGCGCAGTAGCTGCTCCGCGAAGCGAAGCAGCTACGGAGTCGAAGGACCCTGACACGCCTGACACTCCCAGTGAAACGGGTGGGGGCTGGCCCGGCCTAGACTGATCGTTTAATTTCTCGAGGGCGCCCAAGCGGGGGTGTTTGTCGGTCCTGGACTAGATCAATGGTATATACGACGGTATATACCATACTCCCGATCCCGCCCACACTCAAAACTGCTAACTCACCTGGAATCAACAACTTAATTTTTGAGAAGTGTTCCACGTGGAACACTTCTCTGTTTTGTAAGCGCAACCAGCACCCTAGGCGGTCGAGAGTTTCCTCGCGATGTGGCGCAGCGAGCGTCCTTCGGATAAACCGTACAGCTCTTCCGCCAGGTTCTTGGCGTGATCGCCGATGCGCTCCAGCGCCTGCGCGGCGAGAAGGATGTCGAAATTTTTCTGCCCGCTCGGGCTGTTCGGCTCGGCCAGATGCCTTTGAAACAAGGCATGGCACAAGCGGTCCACTTCCGGATCGGATTGCAGAATGCTCTGCGCCTGCGCCACGTCGCGCTGGAGGAAGCCCCGATGGACCTGCTCCAGCATTGTGCAAAGCAGAGAAGCCATCTCCACCAGCTGACGCGAATCGGCCGCCGGCAATTTTTCGCGGCGCGACTCAAGATACATGGCCGCGTTGTAAGCGAGGTCGCCGATGCGTTCCAGGTCGGTGATGAACTTCAAGCACGCCAGCAACTCGCGCGCCTTGGCTTCGCCCACGCGGGTGATGGCTTCGGGCAATTGATCGTCGATCGTGCGCTCGATCTGGTCGAGTTCTTTTTCGCAATCCTTGATTGCGAGAAATGCCAGGCGCGAACCGCCGGCGAGAAAGTCCCTGACGTTGAAGACCGCGTCGCGGGCGATCAGGCAGCCCCGGACGATGAGGGCCGTCAGTTCGTCTTCGGCCAAATTTTGCTTGCGGTTTTCCGCGGGACGGGAGCGCGCTTCCGCGGGCCGCGAGCGCGCGGCAGTCGAGCGGCGCTTCGCTCGTGGAGCCGGGGGCGGTTGTTTTCGGGCCATGGGAACTCGCGCCATCCAGAGCAGCCAGTTGCTGCAATGAAGTTAGCATAGGATGGGAATGTGAATGGAATATTAATGCGGCGGGCGGAGCGCCGCGCTTCATGTACAGCAGTAGTTGCGACCATGTCGCAGTTAGACCGGAAGAGAAAATGCCCGAACCGGGGTCCGCTCTACCGCCGGCAAGCGGAGCAGTATCCTCCGGCTTCGAACCGCGCCACGAGGATGTGGAAGTGGCAATCCCTCTCCAACTGTTTTTTCAAGGACTCGAAAGTCTTGCTGACAAATTCGGCGATCTTTCCGCACCTTAGACAAGCCATGTGAATGTGATCGCGGCCCAGCTTGCGTTCGTAGTAATGGCCTTCGCCGTTCAGGTGCATCAGGTCGAGTTCGTCGATCAGGCCTTGACGCTTGAGCAGGGCGAGCGTCCGGTAGACGGTGCTGCGATCGACCGAGGCGTCCACTTTTCGCGCCTTGCGCAGGATCTGGCTGGCATCGAGATGCTTGGCCGCAGTCTCGATCACGCCGAGGATCGCGCGGCGCGGAGCGGTCATGCGGATGCCGCGTTCGGCGAGTTGCTTCTGTAAACGTCCGGGAATTTCGGTTTGTGGAAGCGGCATTCGCGGTCTCCCCTTTCCAGTTGCAACCGAGTCGCATACGATCTGCGACGAAATCTTAGGGCCAACCATTGACAGCGCGCGGAGGCGGACCCTAGTCTTTTATTGTAACGATTGTTGCAACACAGTCGCAATAAGAATTATCCAGCATGGGAGAGTCCATGGTCGCGCGCGTTAAGGAAGGTGCGATTCAGTATGCGTTGACGAGTTGGGATGATGGGGGAGGGCGGGCCTCAGCGGCTAAACAGGCTGCGGAAAAAGTCGTCGAGTGCGCAAAAAGCTCACCTCAGGCGCTAAAGCGCGACACATTTTCTGCGGCTTACGGCACGAGTAAACTCGTGCCCTTCCCAAAAACCTTTGTGGATCAGAGTTTCTCCGCAGCCTGTAAAGCCGTGCCCTACCCAAAACCGATCCATGAAACACGATCCAAACCGGTATGGCAAAAGTTTTCCGGTCTCATCCTCCTGGTTTTCTCCCTGCTCTTTTGCCGTTCGTCTTTGGTTTTTGCGCAGGAGAGTCCTTACATCGTGACCTACGACCACTACCTCGAGGAGCTCGGCAGTTTGGAGGTGGAATATTTTTCAACTTTCGGCACGCAGCGGGGCGGCAACGATTTCCATGCCTTTTGGATCGAATTTGAATACGGCGGCACGGCATGGTGGACGACGGAAGTCTATTTGGCCGGGCAGACGACCTTCAACGACAGCACGATTTTTACGGGTTCCCGATGGGAAAACCGGTTTCGCCTGCTGCAACGCGAGCACCTCGTCAATCCGGTGTTTTATATCGAGTTCGAGAACACCAGCGAAGCCGACAAAATTCTCAAGGAAGTCGAAGGACACGACGTGGAGTCCGATTATGCCGTTTCGAACGGCGTATTGCGAAAGGAGCACGACCACGAATTGGAGATGAAACTTCTGCTTTCGAGCACGTTCCAAGGCTGGAATATCGCCGTGAATCCCATCGTTACCAAGAACCTGTTGCCGAGCGAGCCGTGGGAGTTCGCATACGCCATCGGGGCGAGCCGTCCGCTGGCGCTTGAGGCCTCACCCAATCACTGCAATTTCTGCCGGGAGAATTTTATTGCCGGGGTGGAAATGTACGGCGGGCTGGGCGACACAAAGAGCGCGGGTCTGAACGACACGTCTCACTATCTCGCGCCTGTGGTCGCGTGGAATCTCCCGTCGGACTGGACCCTTCGTTTTTCGAGCGGTTTCGGTCTGAACGACAACAGCCATCGCCTTCTTTTGCGCTGGGGGCTCTCGCGTGAGTTCTCCGGTTTTGGGGAAAGCGTGAGGCGGTGGTTTGGAGGCAGACCATGAAAGCAACTTTGAATTCAACTATCGCTTTGTCACGCCGCGCCGGACGCATCGGTCTTGCGAGCATCGGCATAGTCATGTTTGGGATGGGTTTCTTTGGGACTTCCCGGACGCTGGCGCGGCAGGAAACGAACCAAGCGACGTATGCCGCGCTGGCAGAAGCTCCCGAGAAGGCGCGCGCGAGGAAAAATCCTTTCGAAGGAGATAAGCAGGCTGCAGCTGCGGGAGGAAAACTGTTTGAACAGCACTGTGCCGAGTGTCACGGGAAAAAAGCGGGAGGCGCAAGGAAAGGTCCAAGTTTAGTGGGGGAAGAAGTGCGGCAGGCAACACCGGGGACGCTGTTCTGGGTACTGAGCAACGGAGTTGTGCGGCGCGGCATGCCGGTTTGGTCGAAGCTGCCGGATCCGGAGCGCTGGCAAATTGTTACCTTCTTGCAGTCGTTGAAGTTGAGTTCACAATCGGAGAGAACGGCGGGCCATTGATGCAGATGAGCAGCGCCAGCGGCCCGCTTACAGAGCGGCTGAAGAGGCTGCGGAAAAACTCGAAATAGCAACGGCAGCCCCTAAAGGGGCGAATGATTTCGAAGGGCCAATGGCGCGGCTGAAGCGGCGCTCCTTCAAAACAAAGTCGAGACCGGAGTTTTCCGCAGCCCGTGAAGTCGCGCCCTTTCAAAACCGGGGATGGACTTGATCGGAGTGTTCCTAAGCCTTCGCGCCTTCCTGCATGAAGGGCATGCGGGCGAGAATTTCGGCGGCTTGTTCCAGTTGCTTGAGGTCGTCGTTGGTGAAATCTGCGCCCGCGACCGAAGCGTCCAGCCCTTTGCGCGAGACCTGCACCACACCCATGATTTGTCCACCGGAGGGCGGGACGGGAACGGACATGATCTTCTGGATCGGCATTTGGTCCTGGCTTCGATCTTCTTCCCCGGGTGCGAGCTTGACCGATTCAAACAGGCTGACATGTTTCACGCGCATGAAGGAGTTGGACAGAAGCGGAGTGCGAGTCGCCGCGGTCCGCGCTGCCACCGCCGATCCAGTCAGCGGCAGGACGCCCGCGGAGCGCAGCTCGGGCGGAAAAATAAATCGCAGGCTGTTTTTCTCCAACCTGAGCAGGGCCACTTCGCTGCGGCCCACGCGCAGAATCTGGGCGAGCTTCAAACAAACTCGATCTGAACTTGGAGATTCCGAAAGCATACTCTCCAAATCGTTGATGCCAGCCTTGACAGGCGTGGCTGCAAAACCTTGATTGTCAGATAATGACATAGTTGTCTTAATTATTGGGGTCTTCCTGATCCATCCTGCGTGTACCAGCAGATTTTGGGCAAGTTACGAGAGTACTTTTTCTCGTTAGCGGCAACGCAAGTTTGGCGCTGCCCAAAAAGGTACATCCTATTGTACATAGGAAGAGATTTTCATGGTTTTACGCACACATCCACACGGGTGCGCGTTATATTAAAAAAGTAGGGCCGTAGTCCGCTGATCGTGGTCCGCGAAAAGCGAACCGCGCGCTGCGAGAATTTTTGGAATAAAATGTTGCTCGTAAATCGCCGGATAGCGGCTATGGGGTAACCCGCATGCCACTTGTCCCTCCGGTACAACCATGCCTAAAGTTGAGTATCTGTAAGGAGCACCGTATGGCTCGCAAGACGACCAAGGAAACACCGAGCACGCGCAACAAGAAGACCGAAATATCCGTTCCGCCTGCCGCCACGCAGGCTGCACCCGAAGTTCGCAAGGCTGGAGGCCGCAAGAATGGGAAGCCGGCGCAAATGATTGCGGGCAATGCCAGTCTGGAAGAGGAGATTCGCCGCCGCGCCTACGAACTGTACTTGCAGCGCAAAGCGGCTGGGGGCGGCGAGAACGGCGACGAGAACCAGGATTGGCTGATGGCGGAGCGCGAAATCCGTTCACGCCGAGGCGGTAAAGGACACCACGCGGCGTAGCTTCCGGCGAGGGGTGCAGGCTGGATGTTGGCGAGGATGGGGAACTGCTTACTGTTCCTACGCCGGACGCGATAAGACCGGCGGCGCAGTTTGAGAGCGGCCTTTAGTACGAACTCGTGAGAGCCACAGTCGCGCGCGGCCGGTAATGCGGGACCACAGAATCCGGAGAATTACTAGGGCATTTTCACGGATTAGTGTAACCCAAAGAGTTTTCACATCTGCTATGAGTCTCGCTGCCGACAATCCCTCAGGGGCGAAAGCCCATATTTCTGGCGGTCTTTAGCGGCACGACTCAAGTCATGCCCTTCCCGAAACCGGCAGGGGGTTACACTAACCCTGAAAATGCTCTAGCCGCAGATTGGATTCTCACTTTCGCCACAGGCTGTCAATCTCAAAAAAAATTCTTCCACTGTGAACTTACGGCTGCACGGCTTGGACCAGCGCCGGCTTCACCTGTTCGCGCTGGATTTCAGAGGCGTCCCATGCGCCGCCGAGGGCCTTCACCAAATAAACGGAAGTGGTCATTTGCTGGCCAAGCAACTGCGTGGCCAGGCGTTCGTTGTTGAGCAGCGTGGATTGCGCGGTAATCACATCGAGATACGTGGTGACGCCGCCGACGTAGCGGCTGTTGGCGATGTCGAGTGCGCGGCGCGAATCGGCGACCGCTGCCTGCTGAGTTTTCGCCGCCTGGTCCAGCAGCGCGAGGCCAGAGAGCCCATCTTCCACTTGCTGAAAGGCGACCAGCACGGACTCGCGATAATTGGCGACCGATTCGTCGTAGGCAGCGCGGCTGGCGGCGAGCGTGGCGCGATTGCGTCCGCCATTAAAAATCGGCTGCAGCAGATCGCCGCCGAGCGACCAGAAAGCGCTGGGAGCGTTGAACAAAGTGGAGATGTCGCGGCTTTGCCACCCGCCGCTTCCACTCAGCGTGATATGGGGATAAAACGCAGCCTTGGCTAAACCGACTTGCGCATTTTCAAATGCCATCCGGCGCTCGCTGGTGGCAACGTCGGGGCGGCGCTCCAAAATCTCAGAGGGAACTCCGGTGGGAATCGCTGGAGGAGCGGCGTCGAACGGCGCCTCGGCAAGGGTGAAGGCCGAGGCGGATTTCCCCGTCAGTACGGCGATGGCGTGTTCGTATTGCGCCCGCTGTTGTTGCACCAGCGAAAGCTGCGCCGCGGTCGCGTCGAGCAACGCGGCCTGCTGCGCGACTTCCAGGCCCGACGCGACTCCGCCTTCGTGACGATGGTTGACCAGGTCCAATCCCTTTTGCTGGATTTCGACCGACTGCCGCACCACTCCCGCTTCACGGTCGAGTTCGCGCAGATTGAAATAGTCGGCGGCGAGTTCGGCGGTCAAGACCAGGCGAACATTTTCCAGGTCGGCAGCGCTCGCCTGCAGCGAAGCATTGGCCGCTTCCTGATTGCGGCGCACGCGTCCGAATAAATCAAGCTCGTAGCTGACGGAAAACGGGACGGTAAAATTGTACTCAGTGTCGGGCGTAAGCGGAACCGTGCTGCCCGAAAGCGGACGGTTTCCGGAGAGGCGCTCGCGCTGCCCGCTGGGATCGGCGCTGAGCGCGGGAAAGTACGCCGAGGACGCGATCCGCGCCTGGGAACGGGCTTCGGAGAGGCGGTCCCGCGCTGCCTCCAGCGACTGGTTTGCCTGAAGCAGTTCGTGCTCCAACCGGTCGAGTTCCGCATCATGAAATATCTGCCACCACGTTCCCTTGGGAATCGCATCTTTCGGAGCAGCGGTGTGCCACGGCCCTTCGCCTTTCCATGCGTCGGGAACTTGCGCGGTGGGGCGCTTGTATCCCGGCCCCACGGTGCAGCCGCCGCGACCCCAGCAATGCGGCCAGCCAGCAAGGCAGTCTGTAGTATGAGTCAATGCTTGACTCGACTGGCACTCGAGGCTGCTTCACGAGTGAGCATCTCCCGCGCTCGGCTTGGCGACGTGGACTTGCTGCCCGTCCTCGAGTGAGTCGGAGGGGTTGATGACGATTTGGTCGCTCACCTCGAGCCCGCCAAGAATTTCGAGCGTTGCCCCGAAGTCGCGCCCAATGCTGATCGGACGCAAATGCACCTTGCCGTCCTTATCCACGACCGCAACCTGCGGCCCCTCGGCGCGGAACAGCATGGCGTTTACCGGGATCGTAATCCGCGGAACGGAAGTCCCGGTCGCAAAATGCACCTGGCCGAACGAACCGGGCAGCAGCTTGCCGTCTCTTGTTGGGAACATCCACTTCCGTATTCAAAGTGCGCGTCGCCGGGATCGATGGCATCGGCGGTGCGAACCACCGTCCCCAAAAATTTCTGGCCGGGAAACTCCTGCAGCGTGACGTTGGCCTTCATCCCAGCTTTTATGTTGGGCGCATACGCCTGCGGAACACTGACGTAAACGCGAAGCGGATCGACGCGCGCGATATCGAACAGCTCTTTGCCAGCCGCTCCCGCTCCGGAATTGATAAGCGCGCCCGGATCGACATTGCGCCGGGTGAGCACGCCGGAAAACGGAGCGTAAACGTTCTTGAAAGATTCGAGTTGTTCGAGGCGGCGAACGTTCGCGTCCGCTGCCGCCAGGTTGGCCAGCGCCTGCTGGTAGCCGCTCGCTTGCTGGTCGGCTTCCTGCTGCGAAACCGAGTCGGACTTGCGCAGATTCGCCCAACGGTCGGCGGAGATTTTCGCCAGCTCCAGCGCCGCCTTGATCTGCTCGCGGCTGGCTTTGGCCTGCGAGAGTTCCTGATCGACTTCGGGAGTGTCAATCTCCGCCAGCAGTTCTCCCTTCTGAATCTTGCTGCCAATGTCCTTGTACCAGCGCAAGAGATAGCCGTTGGTGCGGGCAAAAATTGGAGACTCTTCAAAGGCCTGCAAATTTCCGGGCAGCACAAGTTCGTCGTTTCCGGGCTCGGCCTGAGGCTGCACCACGGCGACGGTCGGAGTTGACACGGCTTCGGTTTCTTTCGCCAGCGCGTTCGCTTCGGTGTTCTTATTCAGAAAGGTGACTGCGCCGGCGGTAATCAGGACGAGCAAGGCGGCGCCGATCAGAATCTTTCCCCGGCCTACCGGATTAGGACCCAGATCGGAAGGCTGATAGCTATCTGGGCGCACAGCCTCGGTCTCGTTCGGCTCGGCGGTTACGGGCGGTGGTTGTACTGACATGGTTGCGGTCTCCAAACAAATTCTTCAAAAGTTCTCAAATTGAACCGAAGCAGCAAACCGTCGGGTCCCTCAGGGCTGAAGCCAGCATTTTTGCAGTTCTGAGTGGCACGGCTGAAGCCGTACCCTACCCAAAACCACTTATGCGATCGCTTCCACGTTTGCTCTTCTTTACTTCTGCTTTACTTCTGCTCCGGCTGCTGCTGTGCCTCGTGGCGGCCGTGAATAATCGTAAACACACTAGGCACAAAAAATAATGTGGCAACGGTGGCGAAGAGCAGGCCGCCAATCACGGCGCGGCCCAGCGGCGCGTTCTGCTCGCCGCCTTCTCCGAAACCCAGCGCCATCGGCACCATGCCGATAATCATGGCGAGCGCCGTCATGATGACTGGCCGTATGCGGGTGTGGCCCGCTTCAAGCGCCGCTTGCCGCGCGGGCACTCCCATATCCATACGGTCACGAGCGAACGAAACCAGCAGAATCGAATTCGCGGTCGCCACTCCCATACACATGACCGCGCCCGTCAGCGACGGAACGCTGAGCGTGGTGCGCGTGATCAGCAGGAACCAGCAGATCCCCGCCAGCGCCCCCGGCAACGCTGTAATGATGATAAAGGGATCGAGCCACGACTGAAAGTTGACCACGATCAGCAGATAGACGAGTACGATCGCCCCGAGAAGGCCAACGCCCAGGCCGAAGAACGACGACTGCATGGTCTCGATCTGCCCGCGGACCACGATTTGCGTTCCGCGCGGGAGGTGATCTTGGAATGGCTTGAGCGCCTTCGTAATGTCCGACGCAACCCCGCCCAGATCGCGCCCCTGCGTGCTGGCATACACATCAATGACCGGCTGAATGTTGTAATGGTTGACCACGGCGGGACGCGCCACCGGCGTGAGTTGAACCAGATTGCCGAGCACTTGCGGGGCCCCGGCACTCGCGCTCGTCACCGGCGTGTTCATCACGTCCTGCAACGACGTCATATGATACTGCGGCGACTGAATGGCGATGGGATATGTGACACCGTTTTTTGGATTGAGCCAGAAATTGGGGGCCGTCTGGAAGCTTCCACTCAAGCTGATCAGTACACTTTGTGCAACATTTTGGGCAGTCAGTCCGACCTGATTGATGCGGGTGCGGTCCATATCCAGATGGAGAGTGGGCAGGCTCATCATCTGCTGCACATGCACGTCGGCCGCGCCGGGGATCTGGCGCAAGCGGTTTGCGATCTTCTGCCCGATGTCGTAATTACCACGCATATCGGCGCCCACGATCTGGATGTCAACCGGCGCGGGCAATCCAAAATTGAGAATTTGCGACACGATATCGGCGGGCTGAAAAAAGAACTCCACACCTGGAAAACGCGATGGGAGCTCGCGACGCAACTGGCGCACGTACTGCGCCGTTGGATGATGGTGCTCCGGGTTCAGCGACATCAGAATCTCCGCATCGCTCGTCCCAATCACGCCCGAACTGCTGTAGGAAAGATTCGATGCCGGAGTACGGGACACCGATGTTATCCAGGATCGTCTCCAACTCTTCCTTCGGAATCTCGCTGCGCAGCACGCGCTCCACTTCATCGCACAGACGCGCGGTCTCTTCCACGCGCAGGCCGGGCCGGGCGCGGACGTGCAAACGAATCAGGCCCGCATCCACC
Source organism: uncultured Acidobacteriaceae bacterium (assembly GCA_963827765.1). Taxonomy (GTDB): domain Bacteria; phylum Acidobacteriota; class Terriglobia; order Terriglobales; family Acidobacteriaceae; genus Acidiflorens. The sequence continues at coordinate 502,113 of CAWHBX010000002.1, read as the reverse complement.
TGCGGGAAAAAGTCCCGCCCCAGAAAGAACGCCAGCCCCAGCGACAGAAAACAGAAAGCCGCAAAGCCGAGGGAGAATAACTTCCGGTGCTCGAGCGTGGTTTCCAGCAATTGCTGGTAAGAACCGCGGAACCTTTCAAACCAGCGCTCGAATCTGCGCTGGAATCGTCCGAAGAAAGTTTTCTGCCCGGCGGCACGATGCTCATGCCCGCGCATGATGTACATCACCATGGTCGGGACCAGGGTCCGCGACAGCAGATAGGACGCCAGCATGGCAAAGCAGACCGCTTCCGCCATGGGAACGAAAAGAAATTTTGCGACTCCGGCCAGAAAGAACATCGGCACAAATACAATGCAGATGCACAGCGTGGAGACGAACGCGGGCACCGCAATTTCTTGCGCACCGTCTAGGATGGCCTGCTTCATCTCCTTGCCCATGGCCAGATGGCGCTCGATGTTTTCGATGGTCACCGTCGCATCGTCCACCAGAATGCCGACGGCGAGCGCCAGTCCTCCGAGCGTCATGATGTTGATGGTTTCGCCGAGCGTGCTCAACAGAATGACGGAGACGAAAATGGACAAAGGGATCGAGACCGTGACGATCAACGTCGGACGCCAATCGCCCAGAAAGAGCAGGATCATGGCGGCGGTAAGACAAGCTGCGGTCAGGCCTTCCCGCACGACTCCCTGAATCGAGGCGCGCACAAAAAGCGACTGATCGAACAAGGCCTTGATCGTAAGATCGCGCGGCAGAGACTTTGCCGCCTGCGGCACCATCGTCTTCACGGCATTGACTACGGTCAGCGTAGAGCCGCCCAGCTTATAGATCGCCATCAGCACGCCGCGCACGCCGTCCTGGCGCACGATGTTGGTTTGCACCGCAAACCCGTCACGCACGTGCGCCACATCGCGCAGGTAAAGCGTGGATGAGTTTGAGGTCTTCACCGGCAGATCGTTCAGTTCGGCGATGGTTTGTGGAGCGCCGTTCATCTCCACCGGGTAATCGGTCGGCCCAATCTTGGTCGTACCGGTTGGCAAAATCAGGTTCTGCGCAGACACTGCGTTGACGATATCGACAGGCGACAAACCATAGGCCTGCAGCTTGGCGGAATCAAGATCCACCTGCACCTGGCGCGGCTTACCGCCGTAAGGATATGGAGTGCCCGCTCCCTGAACCGTGCTCAACTGTGTGCGCAAAAAATTCTGACCCAGATCGAACAACTGCTGCTCCGGAAGCGTCTTGCTGCTCAAACCCAGTTGCACAATCGGCGTCGAGGATGCCGTATAAGTAATGACCAACGGCGGAGTCGTGCCCGGAGGCAGTCCGCGCAGCACGGTTTGGCACATGGCCGTCACCTGCGTTACCGCCATGGAGATGTTGACGCCAGGCCGGAAGAAGATCTTGATCACGGCGACCCCGTTCAGCGACTGCGATTCCTGGTGTTCGATGTCGTTGACGGTGACCGTCAATCCACGCTCGGAGTTGGTCACGATGCGGTCCGCCATCTCACTCGGCGGCATGACCCGTATAGCTCCATATCACGCTGACCACGGGAATGTTGATTTCGGGGAAAATGTCAACCGGGGTGCGCAGGATGGTGATCGGCGTAAGAATGATGATGAGCAGTGCCATCACCACAAACGTATAAGGACGGCGAAGCGCTAATGCGACAATCCACATAAAGACAGGCGAAAACTGGTGCTACCGAAACCCGATACTAACTGCCGGTGGAGAGCCGGGCGTCCTCGCCCGGCTGGACGGCCGAGACGCCCGTCCCTCCACCGGCGACCCTCCAACTTAGATTCAAAACAGTACGTTTCGGAATTAAATTATATTAGACTTCAGCCATGAGTCAAAATCATGCCCGGAGCGCCGATGCTCGAATCGCCGGGGCCCGGAACGGAAGCAATGGGGCCAACGGGACCAACGGCAAGCGCGCACCCGGGCGGCCGCGCAGCGAAGAATCGCGTCACTCCATCCTGCGCAGCACCGTGAAGCTGCTCAAGCGGGATGGTGGATTCCCGGAACTGAGCATTGAAGCCATTGCCGCCGACGCCAACGTTGGCAAAACAACCGTCTATCGTTGGTGGCCGACCAAGGCCGCGCTGGTCGCCGAGGCTTTCTCCGCCAGCGCCGACGAGGAACTTCGCTTCCCGAACACTGGCTCCGTGCAAAAAGACATGAGCCTGCAGATGCGGCAGTTGATTCGCATCTTCCGCTCCAAGCGCGGCAAGGTTGTGGCGGCACTGATCGCCGGAGGCCAATCGGACCCGGAATTGATCAAGGCCTTTCGCGACCGATTCCTGTGGCCCAGACGCAAGCAGGCGTATAAAACTTTGCAGCGCGGCATCTACCGCGGCGAACTGCCCACGGACAGCGACCTCGACCTAATTCTCGACTCGCTCTACGGCCCGATCTACATGCGTTTCCTAATCCGCCACGACAAACTCAACGAAACCTTCGCCGACGAAATTTGCGAGCTGGTGCTAAAGGGATTGAAACGCCAGTCGTAGTGTGGAAATGAATCGGAGTCGGCGATCCTGCTCGTGAGTGAAATGGCCTGTTCTCGACAGTAATCCTCTGGCAGGCGACAATTGAACAATGGAACAAGAACGAGCTGACGCTGTTTCGTCCATTGCCGCTGTCCGACAGGCGTGGCTGGACGCAGTACAAGCCGGTGATGCTGAGCGGCTCGCCGCGCTGGTAACTGACGACGTTGTCGTAGTGCATGGCAACGGACGTTGTGTATGCGGTAGAGATGAGTTGAAGGTAGATTTTCTGCGTGGTTTCGAAGCATTCTTGATTGAGCAGCATGTCTCGTCGGTCGAAATTGTCATTCGCGGTGCATGGGCTTTTGAGATCTGCGAAGTCGAAAGCAGGCTCACCCCAAATTGCGGAGGCGAATCAACGCACGTTCAATCCACTACGGTTATCGCGCTCAATCGGCAGCCGGACGGGTCATGGAAAGTCGGACGTGTACTTGGGATACTCCATTCACCGCTTCCGAGTTCGAAATAGGCTGCCGACATCCGCCGCGCTTGCCGGTGTTTCTCCGGCAACGAATCTTCCCTGTATATTCCGCAGACTGACCCTAACGCTTAACTGACGAAATATCGCGATTGTACTCATCGAGCGGATTCTGAGTGCTATCGCCTGTGGCTGCTGAAAAAGGATCGATCTTGGCCACACAGGCGCAAATCGACTCCGGAGTGCTATCCGGATGGTCCAAGCTCCCAAGCTGTTCGACTTCCCACATCGACCCAGGCATGCCTGAGAAGGAAGTGACCATTGAAACGCTTTGGGATGGAGTGTCCTTTCCAAGAAGTCGCGAGGCGGTCTTTCCAAGGTCTTGGTCGGCTAAAACGAAGCAGCTGTAGATTCAATAACCTAGCTACCCTGCCTGCATATCAACGTGCACCAAATATGAGGAAAAACCTCAATAAGGAATAACGACCCCGATGATGAAGCACTCCCCGGTAACGCTCGGCGCATGCGAGTTCGGCAACCAGACATCCGAAGTCTGCATTGACATGGCAAGACCGAAAGAAACCACCAGAATGTGACCGTTGACATCTCGACAACTTGCGCTTCCGAGAAGAACAATCGTTGAAGTGATTTTGCGGCCTGATTTGACGGAGTAGAGTCTGAAATGGAAAAGTCGCAACCAAAGTCGATTTTGCTGGCTACTTCTGATCGTGAGAATAGCCGTGAATTGCTCGAACTAATCGAGCCGTGCGGTCGGGCGATTTTGCAAGCGTCTAGCGTGCCGGAAGCGGCGGAAGCGCTGTCCGATGGGATTTGGCTGGCGTTTTGTGAGGATCGGCTGCCGGGCGGGGGATATGGTGAGTTTCTTCGCCGGCGCAAGCTGACAGGGTCCGTGGTCCCGGTTGTGGTTTCGTCTGCATTGGGTGGGCCCGAACAATACCTCGAGGCTATGCGCTTGGGAGCACATGACTACATCACTGTTCCCTACCAACCGAATGCAATCAACTTAATCCTGCAACGCCGTTGTGAGGAGCGGCACTCCCTGGTATTACCCGTTCAGGTCTATGGGGCAGACATCACAGGGTTCCCTTTTCTCGACAACGCGCACACACTGAACGTCAACTCCCAGGGGGCTAAACTTGGCGGCATTCGTCGCAAACTCCGCCCCGGCGATCTGGTGGGAGTGCTGTATTGCGAAACGGCCAGCGTCTTTCGAGTGGTGTGGGTGCAAAGTGTGGAAGAGGCCGGCAGTCCAGCGGAAGTCGGCATTCAGATTCTGAGTTCGGCTAGCTGTCCCTGGAATTTTCACTAGAGGCTGTTAATGACTTTGCATAAGTCTTGCTTATTCAATCAGATGCAGCGCATGACAAGACATCACCAAATCCATGCAAGTCACTCGTATTCAATGACTTACATTCTAAGTTAATAACAGGCTCTAGATCTGGTTCTATAAATCGGCGGGCTGGCTGGGGCCACGCTGTCGCCGCCAGTCTACTCCCTGTTTCGGGTGAACTAAACGTTCAAATGTGTAGCTTAACTCCCGGTCTCAAACTGTCCCAATTTCGCTGACGTGGGACACTCATACGCACAATTCATAAAATCCAATGGGTGGTCGGTCGAGGAACCAACGGATTGTGCGGCAGCGAATCACCGGTAAGTCCTCCCTGATACGGCGCGTAGCGGCGACGTTGATGGAGCGATTGTTGGCACAAAAATCACGATAGCGCTCATAACCCCAGAATCAGTCGAGCACTTGGCCAGTCGTTGGCCATTCTGAAGTCACCCTCTGTGGCTGCCCGTACTTCGCCATCGCATGCCGAGCATCGGCTTCCAGCCTGGGGATTAAAGCTAGCGATTGCGGTGTATGCGAGAGAACTCGGTCGTCCCTCCGGGGCTGAATTTTCCCGTACGGGGCTGGATTCTCTGGCGCGTGGCAGGATTTTTCAGTGCGGGGCTGCGCTCTCGATGTGGGGCTGGATTCTCTCGTGTTTCGCTCCGCCGGATTGTCGGAAAATGAGTTCTCACGCACGCACTTATGGCCCATCCCCGCCTAACCCGTTTACCTGCTAAAACTTACCGTTTGATCGCAAAATCCGACCAACGCCTGAATGGGCTTGCGCAAAGTCGCCGCCAGCGTTAGTATTAAATTGCGACCGAAACAGTCGGAGTTTAATCCGATCAGACAGGTCGCCATTTGGCTCGGTGTTTCGCACCATGCTCAAACTCACCAAAAAAGCGGACTACGGGCTCATGGCCATGAAGCATCTGGCCGAGCACGCCGACCAGGGCTCGTGCTCCGCCAAGGATGTAGCCGAAGCTTACGGGATTCCGCAGGAAGCGCTGGCGAAGATCCTGCAACGGCTGGCGAAGGTTGGCTTGGTACGGTCGCAGCATGGCATGAACGGCGGTTACACGCTGACGCGCAATCCGAAGACGATCTCCGCGTTTGAAGTGATCAAGGCGATTGACGGTCCACTGTTCATTACGTCGTGCGTGAGCGTGCGCGGCGAATGCGGCCAGAGCGATCGTTGCACGATCCGCGAACCGCTGCGCAAAGTCAACGAGAGCATCGAGCAGGTGCTGAAGAAGATCATGATTTCCGAAATGAAGGAAGAGCCGGAAGTTATCCAGGTTTATGAGCGGGTCAATGAGCAGATCAATGAGAATGGGAATGAGAATGCGCCGGAGATCAAGAAGCCGGCGGAGTTAGTCAAGATTCTGTAAGGAGACGAGCAATTATGAGTACGAATGGCAACACGACGACCCTGACCAATCGCGATGAACGTCACGATGCACAACGCGCTCTTCCCGACGGTATCAAGCTGCCGATTTACATGGATAATCACGCGACCACGCCCATGGATCCGCGGGTGCTCGACGAAATGCTGCCCTACTTTATGGAGAAGTTCGGCAACGCGGCCAGCCGCAATCATCCGTTTGGATGGGTGGCGGAAGAAGCGGTCGAGTTGTCGCGCGAGCGCATCGCCAGACTGATCGGCGCGACCGCGAAAGAAATCATCTTCACTTCGGGCGCCACCGAAAGCGACAACCTCGCCATCAAGGGCGTGGCCGAGATGTATCGCGAGAAGGGCAACCACATCATCACGGCGGTCACGGAACACAAGGCCGTGCTCGATACCTGCAAGCATCTGGAGAAGTTCGGCTTCCGCGTGACCTATCTGCCGGTGCAGAAGGACGGTCTGATTGACCTCGACGACCTGAAGCGCGCCATGGACGACAAGACGATCCTGGTCACAATCATGGCCGCGAACAACGAGATTGGCGTGCTGCAACCGATCGCGGAAATCGGCAAGCTGTGCCGCGAACGCGGGGTGGTCTTTCATTCCGATGCAGTGCAGGCGATCGGCAAGGTACCGATCGACGTGAACAAGATGAACCTCGATGTCGTGTCCATCACAGGACACAAATTGTATGGGCCGAAAGGCGCGGGCGCTCTTTATGTGCGCCGCAGGAATCCGCGCGTGCAGTTGGTGCCGCTGATTGACGGCGGCGGGCACGAGCGCGGCATGCGCTCCGGAACGCTGAATGTTCCCGGCATAGCCGGTCTCGGCAAGGCGTGCGCCATCGCGCAGGAAGAAATGGCGCAGGAATCCTGCAAGATTTCTGGTTTGCGAGATCGTTTGAAGGAAAGCATCATGAGCCGGCTCGACGAGGTTTATATCAACGGCTCCGTCGAGCATCGCCTGCCCGGCAATCTGAACATCAGCTTCGCCTATGTGGAAGGCGAGTCGCTCTTGATGGGCATCAACGATATCGCGGTTTCGAGCGGATCGGCGTGCACCTCGGCGACGCTGGAGCCGTCTTATGTGCTGAAAGCGCTCGGCACCGGCGACGATTTGGCGCACAGCTCGATCCGGTTTGGCCTTGGACGATTCAACACCGAGGCCGAGGTAGATTACGTGGGCGACCGCGTGGTGGAAACGGTGCTGCGTCTGCGCGAACTGTCGCCACTCTACGAAATGGCGAAAGAGGGTGTGGACTTGAAGAGTGTGAAGTGGGCGGCGGAAGCGCATTAGTGGCTACGAGCTTCGAGCAATGAGCTTCGAGCAAGCAGGTTCCATCGAAGTGGAAATGGTTTTGATCGCTCATAGCTCGAAGCTCGCGGCTCGAAGCTAATAAATGAAATCTACCAAAGCGTGAGGAGCAAGAAATGTCATACAGCGATAAAGTGATCGACCACTATAACCATCCGCGCAACGTGGGCTCGTTCGATAAGAAAGAGTCCGACGTGGGCACCGGCCTGGTCGGCGCGCCCGAGTGCGGCGACGTGATGAAGCTGCAGATCAAAGTCAATCCGCAAACTGGCATCATTGAAGACGCCAAGTTCAAGACCTTCGGCTGCGGTTCGGCGATTGCGTCGTCTTCGCTCGCGACGGAGTGGGTCAAAGGCAGGACGATCGACCAGGCGCTCGAGATCAAGAACACCGAGATCGTGAAGGAACTGGCCTTGCCGCCGGTTAAAATTCACTGCTCGGTGCTGGCCGAGGACGCGATCCGGGCCGCAATCGGCGACTGGAAGAAGAAACAGGAAGCCGCGAAACCCGCGGAATTGCAGGCGGCGCAGTAAATTGGTTTCTGGCGGACCTTTTGGATGATTGGCTAGAAGCAAGCCTCGGTTCGCTCGAAGCTCGTAGCTTTCTAAATCATGGATCAAGCCATCAAAGACGAACCCGTCAAACCCGCCGTGCCTTCAACTCCGGCCAAGGGCATCCAGGTGACCGCCAACGCGATCAAGAAGATCCGCTCGGCGATGGCCAAAGAAAATGTTTCGCCGGAGCAGGGCGGGCTTCGTTTGGGCGTGCAGGGCGGCGGATGCTCGGGCCTGACTTACAATATACGGTTCGACACGCAGCCGCGCGAGCGCGACCGTGTGTTTCAATTCGATGATGTGCGGATTTTTGTGGACCCGAAGTCCTTCATCTATCTGCACGGGATGACTCTCGATTACCAGGAAACCCTGATGCAGCAGGGGTTCGTGTTTGTGAATCCGAACTCGACCAAGTCCTGCGGCTGCGGGAGTTCTTTCTCGTAGCCAGAAGGTGATTTTGCAATTTTGTAATCGGGTAAGTTTGTAATTAAAACCCGCAGAGGCCGATTGCCGTAAAATTGCCAAATCACCCGATTACACAATTACAAGATGACAGAATCCAAATCGTCGTTGATCGTTCCCAGTCCATCGCCCGGACAAGCGCCCGGAGAGGCAACCCCAAGTTGCTGGTCGTGCGGCACCATGCGCGCGGTGCATTTCTGCAGCTCGTGCGGCAAGGTGCAACCGCCGGTCCCGGTGGACTATTTCTCTTTCTTTGGATTTCCGCGCAAGCTCAATCTGGACACCGCCGAGCTGGAAAAAGAATTCTACGCGCTGAGCCGCCGGCTTCATCCCGACGTATTCGGACAGGCTGAGAGCCGGGAGCGCGCGTGGAGCCTGGAACAAAGTTCCATGCTCAACGACGCCTACCGCACGCTGAAAGATCCAATCAAGCGCACCGTGTACCTGTTGCGCCTCGAAGGCGTGGAACTGGAAGAGCAATCGAAGCAGGCAACCGAGAAAGCCCGCGCTACGGGAGAGTTGAAGAAGCAGGTCGTGCCTCCTGATCTGTTGGAGGAAGTCTTCGAACTCAATCTGCATCTGGAAGAACTGCGGGCCCAGAAAAAATTGGGCGAAGACGACCCCGCTCTGCTCGATGAGATCGGCAAGGCCAAGATTTCTCTGGAAGAAAAATACGACGCTCTTTTGACCGAGCTGAAGACCGAGTGGAACGAGTGGGACAAAGCTGTGGACGACAAATCCGAGAACAGTGAGACTGAAGGAAACCGGCGGAAGATCCTCAACAAGTTACTCGATGTGCTGAACCGCGGGAACTATATCCGTAACCTGGTACGGGACGTGAATGAAGCAATGGAAAGCTAAGTCAGAAGTAAGAAGTAAAATTGCAGAAGTAACCCAGCTCGACTTCACTTCTGCAATTTGACTTCTGACTTCTGCCTTGATCTACCTATGGCAACTGACTTTATCGTCGGCATTGATCTCGGCACCACGAACTCGCTCGTGGCCTACATGCAGGGAGATTCTCCGGCCGTCATTCCGGGAGAAGACGGGCTGAACCTCGTCCCCTCAGTGGTGGCGCTCGACGAACAGAATCAGATCGTCGTGGGCAACGCCGCGCGCAAATATTTGATCGAAACGCCGGAGTGCGCCGTTTACTCGATCAAGCGCCTGATGGGGCGCGGCGTTGAGGATATACAGGACGAACTGAAGCTGTTCCCCTTTCACTTGGCGGAGGATCTGCATGAGGGAGAGGTACTGCGCATCAAGATTGGCGGGCGAAGCTACACACCGCCTGAAATTTCGGCGCTGGTTCTGCGCCAACTGAAGCGCAATGCCGAGCGATTTTTCGGAGCGCCCGTGACCCAGGCCGTCATCACCGTCCCCGCATATTTCAACGACGCGCAGCGCCAGGCCACGAAAGATGCCGGACGCATCGCCGGGTTGAATGTTTTGCGCCTGGTCAACGAACCGACGGCCGCATCGCTCGCCTACGGCCTGGACAAAAAGAAGAACGGCATTGTAGCGGTTTACGATCTGGGCGGCGGCACATTCGACATCTCGATTCTCAAGCTGCACGATGGAATTTTCGAGGTCATTTCGACCAACGGCGACACGCACCTCGGCGGAGATGACATTGACAATCTGCTGATCGCAATCGCGCTCGGCGACATTCGCGGCGATCTCGGACTCGACGTTCACCGCAGCGGCGAAGCCGTGCAACGCATCCGCCAGGCCGTGATCGAGGCCAAGATCGCGCTTTCGTCGCAGCCCGCGGCGAAGCTCGATGTTGATTTACCTGATGGAAAAAAGTATCGGCGCGAAATTTCACTCGAACTTTTCGAGAGGATGGTCCAGCCGGTCCTTGACCGCACGGTCGGCCCCTGCAAGCAGGCACTCAAAGACGCGGGGCTGAAGCCCGAGCAAATCGACGAAGTCGTGCTGGTCGGCGGCTCGACCCGCATTCCCAAGGTGCGGCGGTTGGTGCAGGACTTATTCCAACGCGTGCCCCACACGGACTTGAATCCCGATGAAGTGGTTGCGCTCGGCGCAGCCGTGCAGGCGAACATTCTCGGTGGCGGCTCCGCAGTCACGAAAGAGATGCTGTTGCTCGACGTAACTCCGCTGTCCCTGGGAATCGAAGTCGCGGGCGGCGTGACCGATAAAATCATTCTCCGCAATTCGACAATACCGGCCTCTGCAACGCAGTACTACACGACCCAGGTGGATGGCCAAGCCAACGTCGCGATCCACGTGCTGCAAGGCGAACGCGAACTGGCGCGGGATTGCCGGTCGCTGGCGCGATTCGATCTGAAAGGCGTTCCACCCATGCCCGCCGGATTGCCGCGCATTGAAGTGAAGTTTCTCATTGACGCCAACGGCATTTTGCGCGTCTCAGCGCGCGAACAGCGCAGCGGACAAGAGGCTAAAATTGACGTCCAGCCCAGTTATGGACTGACCGACGAGCAGGTCGAAAGCATGCTGCTGGCGTCGTTCGACTACGCGGAAGAAGATTTCCGCCAGCGCCAGATCATTGAAGCACGGCGCGAAGCGGACACGATCCTGACGGCGCTCGCGAAAGGAAAACAGAATCCAGCCTGGCAGGAACTCACGAGCGAGGAGCGCGGCAATGTCGAGACACTGGAGAAATCCCTGATTGCGATAAAAGATGGCAATGACAATGACCATCACGCGATCCGCGCGGGCATTGATGCGCTGAACCAGGCCACGATGCATTTGGCGGAGTTAATGATGGATACTGCTGTCTCGACCGCGTTGAAGGGAAAGGCCATGGACAACACCGAGCTTGAGGAAGGGCCGCAGGCCGGCCATCCCGTAGCGAAGGCGGAATTTGAATGAAGCAGAGGTTCTTACATGTCTGAAGACAAAGCGCAGGGAACCGGACTAACTACAGTGGATGCTCCCAGTGAAAACACGGTTGAGGTCACTTTTCTTCCCGAGGGCAAGACGGTGACTTTTGAGCACGGCAAGCTGCCATACAAAGACCACGGCAAGGAAGAGTCGCTGCTCGATGTGGCGCTGAACTTCGGCATTCATCTCGATCATGCTTGCGGAGGAAACTGCGCATGCACGACCTGCCACGTCTGGGTGAAAGAAGGCGCGGCCTTGCTCTCGGAATTGGAGGACGACGAAGCCGACAAGCTCGACATGGCCGCCGATCTTCAGCTCAACTCGCGCCTCGGATGCCAGACCGTCATCAAGAAACCGGGCAAGGTGGTCGTGGAGATTCCGGCGTGGAACCGGAATTATGTTTCAGAAGAACATTAGAAGAGCAGCTTTCAGCTCTCAGCCATCAGCTTTCAGCTAGAGCTTGATCGGGGTGGTTAGCAAACGAGGTTAGACACGAACGGCTATTAGAGCACCAAGCCTTACAAAACGGAGATATGTTTCACGTGAAACATTATACGTATAAATATGTACATACAAACGCCATATGTGCAACAGAGGAAACGGGTTGCGGCAGTTTGGAAGACCACGTGCGCGCAAAAGTTTCTTTGATTCCAAAGGACTTGCGGGTATTACTTTTAGATAATATGACCAACGGATGCAGTTTTGCGCCTGTGAAACTGTACCGCACCCCATCATCCCCCGCCTCTACAGCCAATCGAGGAATGCGCTAGGAGCAACCATTTATGCCTAAGCAACTCACCTGGAGCGATGCTGAAGACATCGGGATCCTGCTCTCGGAGACTCATCCCAAACTCGACCCGCTCGCGGTGCGTTTCACCGACCTGCACAAGTATGTGATGGCGCTCCCCGGCTTCAAAGACGATCCCGCAAAATCAAACGAAGCCAAGCTGGAAGCAATCCAGATGGCATGGCATGAGGAGTTTCTCGACCGAACCCAGGGATAGCGGGGCGATTCAATCCACGGTAACAGTGCACCTCACTCATTACCATCAATGAGCACTAACGCCTGTTAATAGCAGCTACCAAGTGCCGCAACGACTATCGCAAAAACGAAAGGTACAGAATACGGCACTACTAATAGGCGACGCCTTCGTGCGCCGATACTACCCCGGAATACGTAAAAGAGCAGGTGACAGCAGTGAACGACCCTCGGTAACTGGGAATGGGGAATGGCAAGGTGTTACGTTAAGAATTGTCAAAAAGAAGGTAGATAAAACTATGCGCTTCGCCATGCGCTGCTACTATGTCCTAGTGTTGTTGTGCGCAGGCTTTGCCTTCGCACAAATACAATCTTCGGAGGAGCCGAGCCTAGGCGATGTAGCAAGACAGACACGTGAGCAGCAGCAGTTGAAATCTGCCGACATAGGTGCCAAGGCACGACTGGTCCAAGAAACTGCCACAAATATCAGGGCACAGAAATCCTATACCTTTATCGAGCCATCCGAGGTGCTTCTGCCACTCGGAGTGTCACAACGATTTCAACTGCTAGACACAGATGGGAACGAGTTGCCGTCCAATGAGGGCTGGACTGTTTCGGATCCGACGATGGCGGAGCTAAGCGTCGAGGGCGGCCATGCCGTCCTGTTAGCGAGCAAGGTCGGTAATGTCACTCTGCGGCATGAATCTGGTGCAGAAACAAAAGAGATTCGGATTCACGACAGAAAGCCGCCGATGCCAGCAGAGTCGCGTTGGATCCTTCAACCACTAGATGGTGAATTCGTCCACGCATTATGGGCGAGTGGATCGTGGTTCGGCCGTATAGATGGTTCGGATGAGGAGCCAGAGGATTCGGCTGCGTATTTTTATGAAGATCGTGGCCGCCAAAGCTCTCATATCCGAGCTGTCCGGGAGGATGGGTTGCAAGCTTGGCAATGGCCTGCCGGAACTGAAGAAGTGCCGCACATGCTTTGCGGGGACTTTTACAGTGGTGTTCTGGCTTACGTGGGCGACAAGCAAAATCGTATGCTCATTAGCATTACTGCGGGCGGGAAGGAACGCTGGCGCGCGGCGGTGCCCGGGTTTCCCGGCCGAAACGTGAATGTCGGACTTACCGGTGACGTTCTGTTGGTCGAAGAAAGCCCCGATACCGCAGGGGTTCGTGTTGTCGTTCTCAATGGCCGCACTGGTGTCGAGAAGCTGAGTTTCGCCCTTCCTCGTTCGCGCGAAATCGTGCGCAACATGGAATTGCGGAATGGCAAGGCGATGTGCTCGCCTGAAACGGAAAGCTTAACGAACCTGCCGGCATATTACAGCGATATCATGACGAATGCGATTGTCTCGCCCAATGTCACCAGCCTGGCCTATTCCGAGCTTTCGGTTGTAGCGGATGGTGGCAAGTGCGAGCCCGGCGCAATCCTCCCTTTGGCCCGGATTCACCTCAGCGTAGTGCAGCGGCTGATGATGTGGGATCTAACTGATGAGCTGACCGCAAAGTTTTACACTGTCGAGGAACACGCCGTGGAAGGCGATGCTGCAAGCACGGTTTTCGAGGTTGCAGAACCAACCGGGGACATCATTGTTGGAGAAACCGGAACAGGAAACTTCCTGGCAGTGAGACAGGCTCATAGGTATTGGCCGGCACTGGCACCTGAGAATGTCGGATATTTCCAATACCGCGTCACCGACAGCCGAACTGTGAAATACAGATTTCCAATGAAGGTCAACAGTTCGAAGTTGGCATCCACGATGTTACTGGGAGACAACAACGCGATCGGATATGTCACCCGGGGCAATAATTTGGTTGCATTTGACACTGATACTGCAAAAGAGCTGTGGCGGTGGAAATCCGACAATACCGATATATTCGCTTGTGCTGCGCTGAAAGGCGATGCTGTCATCGTCGGCGAGGGCAAGGCTTTCGCTGTAATAAGGTCCGGAAAACTGGAAGACCACCGAGACGCCGATTTCATGTTGTTCGTCATGAAGTTCCTACCGAATAACGATCCGAAGTAGTGCCACTGCCTGCACCGTTGAGTCCGCTGAATGAAGTTTTAAGAGCGCCAATGCTATTAACGCCCGCTCGTTAGAAAACAGCACTTCCCAAAAACTTTCGTTGTGGCGACCTAATCTGTTGGGAAATCGCCATTTCACTCATCACCAGGTAACAGCCCCAGTCGCCCGGAATATAAAGTCGATGTGCTTGAGACCCTGTATCTTCGCAACCCTAAAGCGCCTCCTACCGCGCTGCCACCGCACTGGGAGCCACATCTTCCACGCTTGCCTCGCGGAGAAACTTTGCTGCCTCCTCGGGAGGCGTGGGATTGATGTAGAAACCGGTGCCCCATTCAAATCCCGCCGTCTTGGTCAGCTTGGGCATGAATTCCATGTGCCAGTGGTAATACTCGTTCGCCGGGTCCTGCGCCGGCGATGTATGTACGACCAGGTTGTACGGTGGATTGTCGAGCACGCAGTCCGCTTTCATCAGCAGCAGCTTGAGCGCTTTCGCGAGATTTTCGAACATGTGCGACGACGAGTTCTCGAAAGCGGATTCGTGGCGCTTGGGGAGTATCCAGGTTTCAAAGGGAAACCGCGGGGCGTACGGGGCAAGCGTCAGAAAATCTTCGTTCTCCGCCACGACGCGGATGCCGTTGTCGATTTCCTGCCGGATGGCGTCGCAGAAAACGCAGCGCTCTTTGTAGATGTAATACTGCTTGGCCCCCTCCAGTTCCTCGACCACGTAAATGGGCAGGATCGGCAGCGCGATGAGCTGCGAGTGCGAGTGCTCGAGCGAAGCGCCGGCCGCTTCTCCGTGGTTTTTAAAAAGCAGAATGTACTTGAAGCGCCGGTCTTTTTTGAGATCGAGAATGCGATCGCGGAAGGCCCACAGAACGTCTTCGATTTTTTTCGCGGGAAGCGTGGCCAAGCTGGCGTTGTGGTCGGGTGTCTCGATGACCACTTCGTGGGCGCCGATGCCATTCATCTTGTCGAACATGCCCTCGGCCTGCTTGTTCAAATTTCCTTCGATGCCGAGCGCCGGGAACTTGTTGGGAACCACGCGGATGGTCCAGCCCGGACTGTCTTTTTGGGGAGGATTGCCGGTGGTGCTGGGGCGATACGCCAGGATTTCCGGCGGGGTCTTGCTTTCATTGCCATAACAGAAGGGACAGAATCCGCCCTTGATCTTCACGGCTTCGCGCACAAAGTCGGTGGGCCGTTTGGCGCGATCCGTGGAAATGATCACCCACCGCCCCACGATGGGGTCTTTTCTCAGTTCAGGCACGTACTAAATCCTTTCAGTTGTAATCCGCGGATCTGGAATCTGCGAATTTATGATTGTACGATACGGAAAACGCATTTTGAAACAACTCGAATGAGGGCCGTTTGTGTCCGTGTTCATAATATACGGCGAGCACGTCGAACCGCCACTCGGACGCGCCGGGCAGGTGACGAAGAAAGTCGCGGGCGACCAGCGACAACTCCCTCTGTTTATGGCGGTCCACGGCGGCTTCGGCGGGCTTGATGTCGCGCGTCGTCCGGGTCTTCACTTCGATCACGCACAGCACGTCGTCATCCCAGCCCACCAGATCGAGTTCGCCGCGATGATTGGGAGAGCGATAGTTGCGGGCGATAATGGTGTAGCCCCGGCGGCGAAGATAAAAATAAGCGTCCTCCTCGCCGCGCCGGCCGGTGCGCTGATGCGCAGGTAAGTCCTCGGGCGGAAGCGCTCTTGCTGCCAGCCAGTCGAGCGCGCGTAATGTGGCTTGCATCAGGCGTCCGGCAAACATAGGGAACCCCATCTTCACCCTAGCTGGACGACAGCGCGCGTGATGTGACCCCGATCACCACGCAGGCGGTACAATTCGGCGCGTGCGTTCATTTTCGCCGCCGGCTGCAAATTTGTTCCATAGTTCACCGGGAAGGATTTTTTCCGTGCTGCTTTTCTTCAGCGGTCGTAATGTAAGAATGAAATTGCTCCCCGTCCGACATGCCGAAAGGCATCGTCAACCGTGTGCTTGCTCCGACGCTCACGTTCATCGCGGTTTGCCGCCGCGTATCACGGGGTTCCGCAGACATGACATTCTTAAATCAAACTTAGAGAATGTCGAATCAAAGGTTATCGAGTCCACCATGTTTTACAGGATCGCACAGGAATCGTTGGCATCGCCTTCTTGAGCGCAAAATCTCGGAGATGAAGAGAATGCACATGCGGCGCAAGTGCGAGGATGCAATCCAGCATGTCCGCAGGCGGCCCTTCGAAGCCGGAATAAGGCTGCGGCCCAGCGGGGGATCATTACAGGTCGGTCCTCCGCTCAGCATGCCGGACGAGAAACCAGCAGGGAGGATCGCCGGCGTGTGGGAACAGGCTATGTACGCACGTCTCCACCCTCGGTGGATCAAAAATGAGCTCGTCCTTCCCGTCCTTATGGTGCACCGAGTAGTAGTGGTTAACGGTTACGCTGCCAAAGGGCTGGTGCTTGGCCGCCAGACGATAGCGAAATACGCCATAGTCCGCGACATACGCAATTCCCAGCAGACCCAACGCCACCACCAACAATCGCAGAGCGATTCGCCGGAACCCTGGGCCGGATTTATTGCCTTCGACATCGGTCACCCGTTGAATTATACCCGCGCGCGAACCGGCCCGGAGACCGCAGGGTTGACAATTCTTCACAGAAAAACCCGGTCCGATTCAGTAGAGTTGATAGGAAAGCCTGCAACCCGCCGCTCCATCCGCACGTCAAAAGGGCAGCGGAAGATGATGAGGATGATAATGATAAGATGCAGCAGAAGGGCCGGGAGAGAACCGTACCAGCCGCTGCGTCTTTCCTCGAAATGCGGCTTTCAGCTTCGCCCTAGAGGGTGCGCAGCTTCAACTTCCATCGGAGGGTTGTCCCTCGTCGATTTGAGGAGTGCAAGTGACGGAACAACGACCAGACACAACTGATTTCATGGCATCCGAGCAGCACACAACCGAGAATTCAAGCACTCGCCAGAGCCTCTGGTGGATCTGGCTGATCGCCGCAGTGGTCATCGTTGGCGGCGTGGTGTGGTGGCAACGCAGCGGGGCCACGCCCGACGCGAAAGCCGGCGGTGACCCGGCTTCCCGTCCGGTCATGGTGACGACGGCGGTCGCGCACCGAGGCGACATCGGAATTTTCTTGAACGCACTGGGCACGGTGACACCCGTTTATACCGTGACCGTAACCAGCCGCGTGCAAGGCGAGATCACTCAGGTCTACTATCACGAAGGCCAAATGGTTCGAAAGGGCGACCCGCTCATCGAGGTCGATCCGCGCCCTTATCAGGCGGCACTAACGCAAGTCGAGGGACAACTGGCGCACGATCAGGCGGTTTTGACGGAAGCCAAGATCGATTTGGAACGCTACCAGCAAGCCTTAAGCCGCAACGCCATCGCCAAGCAGCAGGTGGACGATCAACAGCAAGTCGTGCTGCAAGATGAAGGCACGGTGAAAAACGACCAGGGCCAGCTCGCGAATGCCAAAGTCAATCTGGAATACACCCACATCACCGCGCCCATAGCCGGACGCGTGGGACTGCGGCTGGTCGATCCCGGAAACATCGTGCAGGCCAACAGCACCACAGCCTTGGTTGTGATCACGCAGCTTCAACCCATCACGGTGATCTTCAGCATCGCTGAGGATTCCCTCTCGCAGATTCAACAGCAATTGCGCAAGGGAAAGACGCTAACGGTGGACGCTTTTGACCGTGAAGCGAGCACGAAACTTGCCTCCGGCACGCTCCTGACTCTCGATAATGTCATTGACCCAACCACCGGAACCTTGAAACTCAAAGCCATCTTTAACAACTCGGATAATGCTCTCTTTCCTAGTCAGTTCGTCAATGTCAAACTCCTCGTCGACACACTACACGATGTAACTTTGATTCCTACTCCGGCGATTCAGCGCAACGCCCAAGGGGCTTTCGTCTACGTGATCAAAAGCGACCAGACCGCCTCTATGCGGACGATTACGCTCGGCACTACGGATGGGTCGGTGACCGCCGTCCAAGGTCTTGAACCACAGGAAGTGGTGGCCGTAAATGGATTCGACAAACTTCTGGACGGGGCGAAAGTCACCATTCGCACACCTTCGAAAGCGAGCGACGGGGCCTCTGGCCAGCAGCCTCAAACCGGCCAGAACAGCGATAAACAATACGCTCCGGGAACCTCTAAGGGAAGCGACGCCGGAGGTAAATACGGAGCCTCGCATCAGTGAGCCCCTCGCGTCCATTTATCTTACGGCCGGTAGCGACGTCGCTATTGATGGCAGCCATCTTGCTTGCTGGCTTCGTCGCCTATCTGCAACTGCCCGTCTCCGCTCTGCCCGAAGTTGACTACCCTACCATTCAGGTGGTCACGTTTTATCCCGGCGCCAGTCCGGACGTGATGGCCTCGGCCATAACCGCGCCTCTGGAGCGGCAGTTCGGTCAGGTCCCCGGCCTCAATCAGATGACGTCCACGAGTTCCGACGGGAGCTCCATTATTGTTTTGCAGTTTTCCCTCGAACTGAACATCGACGTCGCCGAACAGGAAGTGCAAGCCGCCATTAACTCGGCCCAAACCTATCTGCCTTCCGATCTGCCGGTCCCGCCGATCTATAGCAAAACCAATCCCGCAGACACGCCAATCCTCACCCTGGCGCTTTCTTCCCAATCGATTCCGCTGTCGCAGGTCGAAGATCTGGCCGACACGCGCTTCGCGCAAAAAATCTCTCAGCTCCCTGGCGTGGGACTGGTCAGCATCAGTGGCGGTCAAAAGCCGGCCGTGCGGGTGCGCGTCAACCCGACAGCGCTGGCCGCGTACGGCATCAACCTCGAGGATGTGCGCACCGCCCTCCAACAAACCAGCCTTGACCAGGCGAAGGGTAATTTCGACGGCCCGCAGCAGAACTACCAGATTCAATCGAACGACCAACTGCTCAACGCCTCCGATTTCGCGCAGGTCATCATCGCCTACCACAACGGGTCGGCCGTAAAACTCTCGGACGTTGCCAGCGTTGACAACGACGTGGAAAACAACCGCCAGGCGGCATGGATGAACGAAACGCCCGCGGTCATCGTCAACATTCAACGCCAGCCCGGCGCGAACATTATTCAGGTGGTCGACCGCATTAAGAAGCTGCTCCCCCTTCTCAAGAGTAATCTCCCCTCCGCCGTTCAAGTGGATGTATTGACCGACCGCACCACCACCATCCGGGCCTCCGTCAAAGACGTCGAGTTCGAACTCATGCTCACCGTGGCGCTGGTGGTCATGGTCATTTTTCTGTTCTTGCGCAATGTTTCCGCCACCACCATCCCCAGCGTTGCCGTTCCGCTCTCCATCGTCGGCACGTTCGGCGTAATGTATCTCGCCGGCTTCAGCTTAAACAACCTCACCCTGATGGCGCTCACGATTTCGACGGGCTTCGTCGTTGACGATGCCATCGTAATGATCGAAAACATCATTCGATTTGTCGAAGAGGGAGATCCGCCGCTGGAAGCGGCCCTCAAAGGCTCGGAGCAGATCGGTTTCACGATCGTGTCGCTTACCATCTCCCTGATTGCAGTGTTGATTCCCCTGCTTTTCATGGGCGACATCGTCGGCCGGCTTTTCCGCGAGTTCGCCATTACCTTGAGCGTGACCATCCTCGTCTCCGCGGTGGTTTCGCTCACCCTCACGCCCATGATGTGTTCGCGCATATTGAAAAGCACGCACGGGCGAAAGCAGAGCCGTTTCTACGTGGCTTCAGAGCACGCCTTCCAAAGCATCATTGCCTTTTATGGGAGAACTTTACAGTGGGTGTTGAAACGCCAAACCGCTACTCTTCTTGTGGCTGCTGGCACGCTGGTGCTTACGATCCTTCTCTACATCATCGTCCCGAAGGGTTTCTTCCCGGTCCAAGACACGGGGATCATTCAGGGCATTTCGGAAGCCGGGCAGTCCGTATCCTTCGCTGCCATGGCGGAAAAGCAGCAGCAACTCACTCATTTGATTTTGCAGGACCCTGCGGTGGAGAGTCTTTCTTCCTTCATCGGCGTTGACGGCACGAACACGACCTTGAACAGCGGGCGCATCCAAATCAATTTGAAGCCGATCGAAGAGCGCAAAATCAGCGCCTCGGATGTCATCCGGCGTCTCCAGCCAAGTCTGGAAAAGATCGACGGCATTACGCTGTACATGCAGCCGGTGCAGGACCTTACCGTCGAAGATCGCGTGAGCCGCACCCAATTCCAGTACACCCTGGAAGATCCCGATCCGCGCGAACTGAATCATTGGACTGCCCTGCTGATGGCCAAGCTGAAAACCATCCCGGAACTTCGCGATCTGGCCACGGACCAGCAAACCTCCGGTCTCGCCGCCTCCCTCATCATCGACCGCGTCACCGCTTCGCGCATGGGCATCACGCCGCAGGCGATCGATCAGATGCTTTACGATGCGTTTGGCCAGCGGCAAGTTTCGACCATGTACACGCAGTTGAACCAGTACCACATCGTGCTTGAGACGCAACCGGAGTTTCAGAAGAACCCCTCGAAATTGCAGGACATCTATGTTCGTTCCGCGTTGGCTTCGACGGCACTCACGACCGGCTCTTCTGGCACGGTGACGGCGACGACGGCCTCCGGCAATTCCGCCTCCTCTGCTTCGCCGAGCCCTTCCGCTTCCCCTAACACGGCTGCCAGTTCGGGTTCCGCCAACCCCAGCGCCGTGACCGCGGTGAATGGCGCCGCGGTTCCTCTCAGCGCCTTCACCCGTTTCGAAATGAAGAGCAGCCCGTTGTCCGTCAATCACCAGGGACAATTTCCCGTGGTCACAATTTCTTTCAACCTGGCGCCGGGCTCCTCGCTTGGGGACGCCACCAAGGCCATCGACGCGGCCCAGCGGGACATTAAGATGCCGCTCAGCGTACAGAGCGCGTTTCAAGGCACCGCCGCATCGTTTCAAGCTTCCTTGTCGAACGAGCCGCTATTGATTCTCGCGGCCCTGATCACGGTTTATATCGTGCTCGGCGTTCTTTACGAAAGCTACATACATCCCATCACGATTCTGTCGACTCTGCCCTCCGCCGGAGTGGGCGCAATCCTGGCCTTGTTGATTTGCCGCCAGGAACTCAGCGTCGTCGCCCTCATCGGAATCATCCTGCTGATCGGTATCGTCAAGAAGAACGGAATTATGATGATCGACTTCGCTCTGGAGGCGGAGCGCAAGGAGGGCAAGAAGCCGGAAGACGCTATTTATGAAGCCTGCCTGTTGCGTTTTCGTCCCATCATGATGACCACGATGGCCGCGCTGCTGGCCGGCTTGCCCCTCGCCCTCGGCACCGGAATTGGCTCGGAACTGCGCCGCCCACTGGGCATCTCCATGGTTGGCGGCTTGCTCTTGAGTCAAGTTCTAACGCTTTACACGACTCCGGTCATTTACATCTTCTTCGACCGGCTTGCGCATCGTTATTCTTCGCGCCGCGCGCCGGAAGCCGGAACTGAGGCGGTCCCGGCGGAGTAATGCGGATGAATTACGAATGAGTCTCTCTTCTCCATTTATTAGGCGGCCCGTCGCCACTACCCTCCTGACCGCGGCCATTGCGCTGGCAGGCGGCGTGGCCTTTCGGGAGTTGCCCGTCTCGCCGCTGCCGCAAGTCGATTTCCCCACGATTTCCGTGGGCGCCGGTCTGCCGGGAGCGAGTCCCGAGATCATGGCATCCTCCGTCGCTACTCCATTGGAGCGCCAGTTCGGGAGAATTGCCGGCATTACGGAGATGACGTCGTCCAGTGCCATCTCGGCACCACCAGCATCACGCTGCAGTTTGATTTGAACCGGGATATTAATGGGGCCGCTCGCGACGTCCAAGCCGCGATCAATGCCGCGCGCAGTTACTTGCCCTCGAATCTCCCCGGCAATCCCACCTATCGCAAGGTCAACCCGGCGGATGCTCCGATCATGATTCTGGCGCTGACGTCCGACTGTCTATGACCGCGGAAAGCTGTACGACGCCGCCTCCACCATCATGCAGCAGCGTCTTTCCCAGATTCAGGGCGTCGGGCAGGTGAGCGTTGGCGGCAGTTCCCTGCCGGCAGTGCGGGTGGAGGTGAATCCGACGCAACTCAACAGCTATGGCCTCGGCTTGCAGGACGTGGCCGCGATGCTGAGCCGGCAGAATGCCAACAGTCCCAAGGGCCAGATCACCGACGACGCAACCAGCGCGGACATCGTAACCAACGATCAGCTGCTCAAGGCGGTGGATTACATGCCGCTGGTGGTCGGCTACCACAAGGGCGCCGCCGTCAAGTTGTCCGATGTCGCGAACGTCCAGGACTCCACGGAAAACGTGCGCGCCGCCGGCTTCGTCAACGGCAAGCCCTCCGTCCTCATCATTATTTTCCGCCAGCCTGGCGCCAACATCATCGAGACCGTGGACCGCATCCGCGCCGCGCTTCCCGCACTGAAGGCCTCCATCCCTGCCGCCATCGACACGACAAATTGTGATCGACCGCACCCTCACCATTCGCGCCTCGGTTCGCGACGTTGAACGGACCCTCATGATCTCGATTTCCCTGGTCATTCTGGTGGTCTTCCTCTTCCTGCGAAACGTCCGCGCCACCTTGATTCCCAGCGTGGCCGTTCCCGTCTCTCTGATTGGGACGTTTGGCGTGATGTACCTGTTTCACTACAGCATCGACAATCTCTCGCTCATGGCGCTCACCATTTCGACGGGCTTTGTGGTGGACGATGCGATTGTGGTCATCGAAAATATCACACGCTATCTCGAGCAGGGCATGCCGCCCATGCAAGCGGCGTTCAAAGGCGCCAGCGAAATTGGATTCACGGTGCTGTCCATCAGCATCTCTCTGGTCGCCGTCTTCATCCCCATTCTGATGATGGGCGGCATCGTCGGGCGGCTGTTCCGCGAATTCGCCGTGGTCCTCTCGGTTGCCATCCTGGTGTCGCTGGGCATTTCTCTGACTACGACGCCGATGATGTGTTCTCGCCTGCTCAAGGACCTTCGGGACGAGCGGCACGGCAAGAGTGTTCCGCGCCAGCGAACGCGCATTCAATTCGGTCCTCGGCCTCTACGAGCGCAGCTTGAGCTGGGTCCTCGAACACTCCCGCCTGACGCTGGCCGTTCTCGGCATCACCATCGCATTCAACTTCTACCTTTTTTGGATCGTCCCCAAGGGATACTTTCCCCAGCAGGATAACGGCATCGTCTTCGGCGGCATCCAGGGCTCGCAGGACATTTCTTTCCAGGCCATGCAGAAGGCTACGGAGCGCATCGTCGATATCGTCAAAACGGATCCGGCCGTGCAGAACGTCATGGCTTTCACGGGCGGCGGGGGCGCCACCAATGGCGGCTTCGTCTTCCTGGGCCTGAAACCTCTCGCAGCAACGCGACGCGAGCGCCAGCCAGGTGATTGACCGGCTGCGTCCTAAACTCGCTGTCCGTCTCGGGCGCGAACACCTTTATGCAAGCCGGACAGGACCTCCGCATCGGCGGACGGGGAAGCAGCGCGCAATTTCAGTACACAATTCAGAGCGACAATTTACAGGACCTGGTGAAGTGGGGCCCGGTACTTCTCCAACAGATGCGAAAAATACGCCTGCTCACCGACGTCAATACCGACCAGCAGAACAGCGGCCTTCAGGCCATGCTCACCTATGACCGCGACACCGCTTCGCGCCTCGGCATCACCCCGCAGATGCTCGACAACTCTCTCTACGAAGCCTTCGGCCAAGCCCAGGTTTCCACCATGTATACCGGCATCAACCAGTACCACGTCGTGCTGGAAGTCGCGCCGAAGTACTGGCAGTCGCCGGTGAATTTGAACGACGTATATATCCGGGCCGCGCAAGGGAAAGTCGTTCCCCTCAGCGCCATCGCGCATTACGAGCCATCCACCGCTCCGCTGTCCGTGAATCACCAGGGTCAGTATCCCTCGGTGACCATCTCTTTCAACCTTGCCCCGGGTGTGTCTCTCAGCGACGCTTCCAGGGCCATCGTCGAAACGGAACAGAAAATCGGCATGCCCAACACCATTCACGGCATGTTCTCCGGCACGCTCCAGGCTTTCGAAGCTTCCAAGGCGACGCTGCCTCTTCTGATCATCACCGCTCTGCTGGCCGTCTATATCGTGCTGGGCATTCTTTACGAAAGTTATATTCATCCCCTCACGATTATTTCCACGCTGCCCTCCGCGGGAGTCGGCGCCATCCTGGCCCTCTACATATTCCACAAGGACCTCAGCGTTATCGCGATGATTGGCGTCATTCTGTTAATCGGCATCGTCAAGAAGAACGCCATTCTGATGATCGACTTTGCGCTGGCCGCCGAACGCAACGAAGGCAAGAGCCCTCGGGATGCCATTTTTCAGGCTTGCATTCTGCGCTTTCGGCCCATCATGATGACCACCATGGCCGCGATCTTTGGCGCTATGCCGTTGGCGTTCGGCAGAGGCACGGGGTCGGAACTCCGCAACCCTCTGGGAATGACTATTATTGGCGGCCTGCTTTTGAGCCAAATGCTCACGCTTTACACCACGCCGGTCGTTTATCTCTCACTGGACCGCTTGAGAGTCAACTGGCTGCGCGCTCATGGCAAGCTCGAAGCGCAAAGACATATCGAGTCCTTCGGATGACAAATTCTTATGCGCCACGGGAACTCAAGATCGAAAACGCCCGAAGCCGGCTTGGCCACACCAAGGAGTCCGAGACACCGATGAAGCCAACCAACAAAATTCGCGCTGCGACCGCGCTTCTCTCGGTCGCACTCCTCTTTCAGGGCTGCGTTGTCGGCCCGAGATACAATCGCCCCACCGTCCAGACACCGGGGACGTTCAAGGAAGTTACGCCGGACGATCTCAAGAAGATGGACGGCTGGAAAGTTGCGCAACCGCAGGACAGCGCTCTGCATGGCAAGTGGTGGGAGATTCTCGGCGATCCGCAACTGAACGCGCTCGAAGAGCAAGTCAATATTTCCAATCAAAACGTCGCCTCTGCCTTCGCCAGCTTCATGGCGGCGCGCGCGCTGGTGCGTCAGGCTCGCGCACAATACTTTCCGACTCTTACCGCGGGCGCAAGCATAACGCGCCAGCGCCAGAACACTGCCTCTAACGCAACGACCTTCAACGAATTCTCTATGCCCTTCGACGCTTCCTGGACGCCCGACTTG
This sequence comes from uncultured Acidobacteriaceae bacterium, assembly GCA_963827765.1. GTDB lineage: Bacteria > Acidobacteriota > Terriglobia > Terriglobales > Acidobacteriaceae > Acidiflorens. The sequence goes on along the minus strand of CAWHBX010000002.1, from coordinate 477,030 downwards.
TGGGGCCGCGTGCGCAACACCGTTCGCGCCAACGTCGCCAACGCCCAAGCCAGCGCCGCCGACCTCGAAAACACCCGCCTGACCGCTCAAGCGGAACTAGCCGTCGATTATTTCCAACTGCGCGGGCAGGACGCTCTCAAACAACTGCTCGATTCAACCGTGGTGGCCTATGAGGAGTCCCTGAAACTGACCAAGGCGCTGTATGAAACCGGTATAGACTCCGACGAATCCGTCGCGCAAGCCGAAACTCAGCTAGAAGCCACCCGCGTGCTCGACACCAATCTGGGCATTCTGCGGTCTCAATACGAACATGCGATTGCGCTCCTGACCGGTCAACCCGCGTCTTCCTTCTCCATCGCCGTCGAGCCCCTGAAAATTCCTCCGCCCGCCATTCCGTTTGGCGTTCCTTCGCAACTTCTGGAGCGTCGTCCAGACATCGCCGCATCCGAGCGCCTGATGGCCCAGGCCAATGCGCTAATTGGCGTCCAAAAAGCCGCCTATTATCCAACCGTGACTCTGGGCGCTTCTGCCGGGTTTCAAAGCACGAAGGCATCCTCCTGGTTGACCTGGCCCAGCCGGGTCTGGTCCGTCGGTCCGGCCATTTCCGAGTTGGTTTACGATGGCGGCCTGCGCCGTGCCACCGTCGAACAGTATCGCGCGCAATATGATCAGACGGTCGCCAACTATCGCAACACCGTCCTCACCGCGTTCCAACAAGTCGAGGACAATCTTTCAGCCCTGCGTATTCTTTCCCAGGAAATCCAGCAACAAGACACGGCGATCCAATCCGCACAGCGCAGCCTTAACCTCGCCACCGACCGCTACCGCCTCGGCATCGACCCCTACCTCAACGTCATTACGGCCCAGACCACACTCTTCAGCAATCAGCAGACAGCCGTGAACCTGCGGACCGAGCAAATCGTGGATAGCGTGCAATTGATCGAGGCGCTCGGCGGCGGTTGGGATTCCTCCACACTCCCCACTTCGCAGCAGATTGTTTCACGGCATGCTCAGTTCCCGGCGATTACCCCGGTCCAACCCTCGGAGATTCAACCGGCCCCGGGCCAGCCACCAGCTTCCTCGACTCCCTGACCGGTTGCGGAAAAACTCGTTGCCGCACTTGTTTCAGGTGGCGCGCAGCTTTCGCCCCCGGCATAGTTGAACCTCCGCCTGACCAAGGACTATCAAACCCCATGGAAGACTAGACTCGGCGGGTGGCCAAGTTCCACTTGGGCGGGAGTCGTCGTAACCCGTTTCCGTTGTTGCAGATGCGGCTAATTTACGTATATTTTTATATGTACAATATTACAAGTATAGTGTTCCACGTGGAACATATCTCCGTTTTGCAAGGGTTGGGGATGGCTTGGCGACTCGTACCAAGTCGCCGGTTCACTTCAGTCCGTGAACCTGTCCCCCTCAACAATTTCATTGGTGTTGCACTGAAGTACTGATTTTTACTGGTGTTTTAAATGGTGGAGCTAGTCGGGCTCGAACCGACGACCTCATCGTTGCGAACGATGCGCTCTCCCAACTGAGCTATAGCCCCACAGGCGGCGGGTCTGACTTTTTGATTTTATCAGCCGGCGTTCGATTTCGCCTATACGCGCGATTTTGTTGTCGTGGTTGCCGTGCTCCTCGAAACACTCCCAGCATTGGATTCGCGATGACTTGCGGTCTCAATGCGGCGAGTAATTGAAATCGGAGGCTATAATTTAGAAGTGAATTCTTCCAAGGTAAAACAAGTGGCGTCGGCGGATTTTCCGACACGTTGGGGACATTTTTTGATTCACGGGTTTGCGACGCGCGCGTCGGCATTGGACGAAGGAGATAAGACCGAAGAGGCGGTGGCGCTGGTGATGGGTGAGGTCCACTCGGGGTCGCCGCTGGTGCGCATCCATTCGCAGTGTCTGACCGGCGACGTGTTTGGTTCGCTGCGCTGCGATTGCCGCCAGCAACTGGAAATGGCGCTCTCGATGATCGCCGCCGAGGGGGCGGGCGTCCTGATCTATGAACAGCAAGAGGGCCGTGGCATTGGACTGATGGCGAAGCTGCAAGCCTACGCGCTCCAGGACAGCGGACTGGACACGGTCGAAGCCAACGAACGACTGGGCTTCAGGGCCGACCACCGCGAGTTCCTCATGCCAGTCGAGATCCTGAAAGCGCTCGGCATACAGCGGGTGCGCCTGCTCTCGAACAATCCCGACAAAGTCGCGGCGCTTGAAAACGCCGGTATTCTGGTGACTGAACGCGTGCCTTGCGAAGTCGCGCCCACCAAACATACAGAAGATTATTTAAGGACGAAGCAGGAGAAGCTAGGGCATTTGTTCACCCATCGCAGCGAGCAGCATTAAGTCAAACGGCGAGTTCACTCGTCGGGACATCTGAGGGCGGCTGTCGTTACGTGATGGAGGAGAGTCTGCATCGTTTCAGTCCCGCAGCAAGCGGGTTAGCGTATCTCGATTCTTCACCGGCAGATTGCGCAGAGCGGCCCGCGCCAGAGCTATGTAAACTTCGCGCGCTCCCGGATGCTTCTTCAGAACCGCCAAGTGTTTCGCCACTGTGTCCACATCTCCGCGAGCCAGCGGTCCGCTAAAAGACCGCGCCGGACCGAGGCGCGAGTAGTTCGACAAAGTTTGCCGGACAATGGGCAGGTTCATGCGGCGCGCATCCTGCGGCTTGAGTCCGGCGGCGCGGGCCGCTTCTTCGAGAGTCACGAGAAACGCCAGCAGCAGCGGCGAAGTCAGAGTGGCCCAGGCATGGTACGCCGCTTTGCGCGACGCGGGCGGTGATGTGGACGGTGATGCAGACAATGAGAAACTCTTGCCGCCCAAATCGCGCACGATGCGCCGCGCAACTCGCGTGGCCGCGGCGTCGCCTTCGATGGCAAACGGCACACCCGTCATACACGGATGCTCTGAGGAAGGCGCTCCGGCAACGAACGTCATCAGGGGATGGACCGATGCGACGGCGATGCCGGCCTTGCGCAGAGGATCGAGTTCACTGCTGACGAGCGCTCCGCTGGAGTGCAGAGCGAAGCGGACCTTTTTATTGCTTTGAGATCTGCCATTCTTGTGAGCAACCGCGCCTACAGGCAGATGAGTTGCCAGAGCCGAAGCCGCGTTGCGAATCTCACGGTCGGGAACCGAGAACCACAGCAAAGTGGCGTCCAGTCTGGCGGAATTTGCGGTGACTGCTTTCGCGCCCACTTTCGCGGCGAGCGAGCGAGCGCGGCGGCGCGATCGAGGCGAGTTGCGCGACACGATCTCGGTAATAGTGAAACCGGCGTGGTCGAGAGACCCGGCCAGAAAAGTTGCCAGGCTTCCGGCTCCGACGATGGCGACGGTGGGCTTTCCCGCCATTTTTTTTGCAGTCATCTCTATTGTGGTCATTTCCTGATTGCGGCCATCTCTTGCCGGTTCCTTTCCGGCTCAACGGCGCAGCATACCTTATATTAGTGTCATGGGGAAATCGGCAGGAACAAAATCGAAACAAGCTCGCGTTCTATCTTCCCGGGTGAGTTACCAAGGCCCGGTGTTCAGCGTCACGACCGATGAAGTGGAAGAGCCTGGAGGCGTGCGCGCCCGTCGCGATGTGGTCCGGCATTCCGGCTCCATTGTTGTGCTGGCTGTGGATGATGCGGCGAAGGCGGGGCGCAAAGGCGGCTCGCTCATTCTGCTGGAGCGGCAGTATCGGCACGCGGCGCAGTCCATGATGTGGGAACTGCCCGCCGGACGCATTGACGATGGCGAAACGGCGCTCACCGCCGCCAAGCGCGAGTTGCTGGAAGAAACCGGCTACCGAGCGCGCCAGTGGAAAAGAATCCTGCACTTCTACGCAAGCCCCGGTTTTCTCGACGAAACCATGACCATCTACCTGGCCCGCGGCCTCGAAGCGGGCACGGCCCAGCCCGAGGCGGACGAGAAAATCGCAATCAAATTTTTCACTTTGCCGGAGGCGAAACGGATGGCGCTCCATGGGCGCATCCGCGATGCCAAGACCATCACCGGAATCTTGTGGCTGGCCCAGATGCCGCGGCCCGCGCGGTAGAGCAGGGTGCGGATCCAGCGTTGCCGCCGGCAACCACGAAATTCTTTATAATAAGTAAATTCCTTCCCAACTTCTGGAGGCAAGCGTAATGGAGTCGTTTAACGGGGTCTCTGTCCCACCCAACGGACAGAAGATCGAATACAGCAATGGGAAGTACCGCGTTCCCGATCGTCCGATCGTGCCATTCATTGAAGGCGACGGCACGGGGCGCGATATCTGGAAAGCATCCGTCCGCGTGTTCGACGCCGCAGTCGAAAAGGCGTATCGCGGCAAGCGCGCCGTGGCTTGGTATGAAGTTTTCGCCGGCGAGAAAGCCAAGGCCCGCTTTCAGAACTGGCTCCCCGACGATACCATCGGCGCCATCCGCGAATTTCGCGTCGCCATCAAAGGCCCGCTGACCACACCCGTCGGAGGAGGCATCCGTTCACTGAACGTCGCGCTGCGCCAGATCCTCGATCTCTACGCCTGTGTGCGTCCCGTGAAGTACTACGCCGGTGTGCCCTCGCCGGTGAAGCATCCCGAGCGCATGAACATTGTGATCTTCCGCGAAAACACGGAAGACGTTTACGCCGGCATCGAATGGGAAGAAGGCACACCCGATGCCGCCCGGCTGATTGAATTCCTCAACAAAGACATGTTGCGAGGCGGCAAGAAGCAAATTCGCCTCGACTCCGGCATTGGCATCAAACCCATGTCCGTGACCGGCACGAAGCGACTGGTGCGCATGGCCATCAAGCATGCGCTCGATAACAAGTGCAAGACAGTTACTCTCGTGCACAAGGGCAACATCCAGAAGTTCACCGAGGGCGCGTTCCGCAAGTGGGGATACGAAATTGCCACTGAGGAATTCCGCGATCAGGTCGTCACTGAGCGCGAAAGCTGGGTCATTGACAACAAGGACAAGAATCCCAATCTCAGCGTCGAAGCGAATGCGAACCTGATCGAGCCCGGCCTTGAGTTTGCGACTGACGATTTCCGCCAGGCCCTCTACAAAGAAGTGAAAAGCTGTCTCGATTCCATTTATGCCACGCACGGCAAGGGCGCATGGAAGAAAAAGCTGATGATCAACGACCGCATCGCCGACTCCATTTTTCAGCAGGTGGTCACGCGGGCCGATGAATACAGCGTTCTGGCCACGCCCAACCTGAACGGCGACTACATTTCCGACGCTTGCGCCGCGCAGGTTGGAGGCCTCGGCATCGCTCCCGGAGCGAACATCGGCGACGGCTACGCCATCTTCGAAGCCACGCACGGCACCGCGCCGAAGTACGCCGACAAAGACGTCATCAATCCCGGCTCCGTCATTCTTTCCGGCGTCATGATGTTTCGTTTTCTCGGATGGCCGGAAGCGGCCGACCTGATCGAGCGGAGCCTGGAGCGTACCATTGAACAGAAGAAAGTCACCTACGATTTCGAGCGACTGATGGAAGGCGCGACCAAGGTGAAGACCAGCGAGTTTGCCACTTGCATGATCGAGAACATGAAAGTGTAGAGACGGGGCTTGCCGCGCCTCTACAGCAATTATTTACTTAATTGAGAAAGGAAACTTCATGCGTCATAAAGTAACGATCGTCGGTTCCGGAAACGTGGGCGCCACGGCCGCTCATTGGATCGCCTCGAAAGAACTGGCCGATGTCGTGCTCATAGACATCATCGAAGGCGTTCCCCAGGGAAAAGCCCTCGACCTGCTCGAGGCGATGCCGATTGAGAAGCGCGATTCCGCAATTCGCGGTACGAACGACTACGCGGACACCGCCAACTCCGACATCGTCGTCATCACCGCGGGAATTCCGCGCAAGCCCGGCATGAGCCGCGACGACCTTCTGAATACCAACTACAAAATCATGAGCGATGTCGTCGGCAAGGTCGTGCAGCACTCGCCGAACTGCATCCTCATCATCGTCTCCAATCCGCTGGACGCCATGGCGCAGGCCGCTTACAAAATCAGCGGCTTTCCGCGCGAGCGCGTCATCGGGATGGCCGGGGTGCTCGACTCCGCCCGCTTCCGCGCTTTTATCGCGCAGGAACTCGAAGTCAGCGTCGAGAATGTGACCGCCTTCGTGCTTGGCGGACACGGGGACACCATGGTCCCGCTGCCGCGTTATTCCACGGTTGCCGGAATTCCCATCACCGAACTCATGGACAAGGCCACTCTCGATCGCATCGTGCAGCGCACGCGCGACGGCGGCGCCGAGATCGTCCAATATCTGAAGACCGGATCGGCGTACTACGCCCCGTCGGCGGCGGCCACCGAGATGGTCGAGGCCATCCTCAAAGACAAGAAAAAGATCCTTCCCTGCGCCGCGTATTTGAATGGCGAGTATGGCATCCACGGACTCTATGTGGGCGTGCCGGTGAAACTTGGGGCCACGGGGATCGAGCAGATCATCGAGATCAAACTTACTGCGGAAGAGAAAGTGGCCTTAGATAAGAGCGCCGCTGCCGTGAAAGAACTTATTGCGGTGATCAACGTCTAGGCGAAATCACGTGTAGAGACGGGGCGGCGTTTGCGGAGCTCCGTCCGTTCCTTCGTCAGCATAGGACAACCTTTCAGCGTTGATTGAATACAGCAGCCGATAGTTGTTGACCATGCCAGCAATCAAGGTGACCCCGAAAAGAACCCAAACAGCCTGCCGAACTCGGCAATTTGGGGGCGACCGCAGGTAAGCCCCAACCGCCAACGCTGCCAACATCGCCCAGGCTGCGCAGTAGAGGGAATGTGTTTGTGCGCCCCATTCATCCCAACGACGACGATCTTTATCTTTAATTTTCCATCGCCAGTGGTCAACGTCAATCTCAACATCTGAAGGGCGCCAGGGACTATACACCTTCCTCGTGGGTTTTATCTGACGTAGCGTAATCCAACCAATCAATCGAAAAAAAGGGGGGAACAGTAAAGCTCTATGGATGTTGTAGACCAAGGTTCCGACCACCAGAATCGCGCCCAGAATGAACGTCACCTCTCCTGCGCCCTCTATGTGGCCGATTAGGCAGGCGACCCTTGGGTACATTAGCAGCAGTGACTCAATCCCGATGCCCCCAGAAAGGGCATATCGGAGAAGTTCCTGAAGACCCAGTTCTTTCATATGCGCCTTATCATGCTAAATTGTCGCCGGCCCGTCAAGTAGGTCGTTGCCGAAATTCCTCGGGCTGCGCTGATCCCGCTCTGATTTCCCTTTCGCGATCGCCCCAGACTCGCTATAGTGTCTGAGGTCGGCACACGATGGACTTCGATCAGCTCGAAATTTTTCTCGAAGTGGCGCGCCTCTCCAGTTTCTCGCGCGCGGCGGAAAAGCGTTTTCGCACGCAGCCCGCCATCTCGTCGCAGATCCGCGCGCTGGAAGAAGAAGTGGGCGCTCGACTGCTCGACCGCTCCGGAGGCCGAGTTTCGCTTACCGCATCGGGCAAGTTTTTTTTCAAGTATGCCGAGGAGACGATCGAGCGGCGGAAGACGATCCTCACTGAAATTGCCGAGACCGAGCGCGTGCCGCGCGGCGAAATTGTGGTGGGAGCGAATGAAGGCACCTGTCTCCACATCCTGCCCGAAGTGTTCGCGCAATTCAAACGCGACTATCCGAACGTGGCCGTGAGCATCAAACGATCCGACTACGCCAGGATCCTCGAATCGATCATCGAGAACGCGGTGGATTTTGGCGTGGTCTCGCTGCCCGTGACCGACAACCGCCTGGAAGCGCAGATGATCCATCGCGACGAGCTCGTGGTGATCATGGCACCGCACCATGCGCTGGCGGGGAAGAAGAGCGTTACGGTGGCCGAGGTCTCGACCTATCCGCTGGTGGTGCCCAAGATGGGGCACACCCGAGACGCGCTGGATGCGCTGTTTTACGACCATCACTTGAAGCCGAAATTGGCCATGGAACTGGATTCGAGCGAACTGCTGAAGCGTTTTGTGGCGGCCGATGTGGGCGTTGGATTTATCGCGCGGTCGAATATCGAAGAGGATATACGGGCCAAGGCGCTGGTAGCGGTCACGCTTGCCGATGCGCAAATCCGGCGCGACCTGGCGCTCGTGTTCCGCAAAGACAAATCGCTCAGCCGCGCCGCCAAGGCCTTCATGGACATCGCGGTCAAGCAAAAGAATTTTTCCGCGGCTGGGGGAGGGAAGCGGCCGAAATGAGCGGGGTTGCTCGGAGGCGGCAAAATATTTTGCAACCCGAAGGCTGGGCGCGAATCTTTATATAGAAGTCGTGGGGTTTCACGCTTGAACTATCACTCCGTTTCACCTGAGAGGAAAACAATATGAGAATCAATCGAATTGCGGTTGCGTTTCTTGGGATGCAGATGTTGGCAGGGTTAGCGGCGGTCCCGGCGCTTGCCGCCGGCAAGAGCCAGACCTTGACCGGCGAAGTGAGCGACGCCATGTGCGGAGCAAAACATGGAATGCCGGGCAATGCCGCGGAATGCACGCGCGGATGCGTGAAACATGGATCGAAGTACGCGCTCGTGGTCGGGGACAAAGTCTACACGCTGGAGACCTCGGACAAGGATGCGCTCGCCAAGCTGAACGATCTGGCGGGAGCGAAAGCCAATGTGACCGGAGAAGTGGACGGCGCCACGATTACGGTAAAGTCGGTGGCGGCTGGATCGTAAAATTCAATCGGGTCATCTCACCATCGGGCCATCGGGTGATCGAATACCCGAATCTCATTCGTTCTTCGATCATCCTTCGACCATAACTTCGATCATAAAATGACCCGATCGTTCAGGGCCCTCCAACATCAATAAAAAAACCGGCGGACCGTCCGCCGGTTTTTGTCTGTTCGGTGGTTCGCGTTAATTCTGATTCGGATTATTCGGGTTCGGATTGCTCTGGTCCGGATTGTCGTCCCGGCGCTTCAGCGTTGGGCGGTCGTCGTCGCTCTGGTCTGTGCCGCTCGTCTTGTCGCTGGTGGAAGCGCGGCGCAGGCTGGGCTTGTTCCCATCCTTCTCTTCGAGGACCTTGTGCCGGTTCTGGATGGTGGCCAGCCGCGATTTCACATCGTCAAACTCCGACGTGGAAACGATGTATTGCGCGCGCGCCGGTAGAATGGTCGCGATCTCCTTTTGCGACGCCTCAATGCGGTCGGGCGTCTGCGGGTGCGAAGCGAAAGCCTTGGAGATCGCTCCCGGCTTCTTCTTCTCTTTAGCCTGTATCTTTTCAAAAAAGCTGATGAAAGCCTGCGGATCGTATCCCGTCTTATACATATATTGCACGCCGAGGTAGTCCGCTTCCGCTTCGAAACCGCGCTGGAATTTCATGAAGGTGAGTGGCAAGGCCAAGCCGGAGGCTTCGTAAATTCCGTAACCTATGCCACCGCCCATAAAGATCAGGGGAATGCTGCCGATGTTCGCCCAATTTGCCCGCGTCATCTGACGCATCCCGTGGCGGGCGCAAACGTGCGCGATCTCATGCGCCATCACGCCGGCCAGTTCCGCCTCTTCGTCGGCCGCCAGAATCAGGCCGGAGTTCACGTAGAAAAATCCACCGGGCAGCGCGAAGGCATTGATTTCGTCGGAGTCGATGACCTTGATGATGAAGGGCACCTGCGCGTCGGAATTGCGCACCAGGTTTTGTCCGATGCGGTTGACATACTCGGTCACCACCGGGTCCTGGACCAGCTTTACGCTTTGCTCAACTTGCATCGCATATTGCTTGCCGATCTTGATTTCAGTCTCGAGCGAATACCAGTTGCCCAAGCCGCGCGCGCCGATCTTGCGATTGCCGATGGCGTCAACGTCGGCCTCACTGCCGTCGTGCTTGACCTTGCTCTCGTCGGGCTCCTGGATGGGAGGCGGCGCGCTCGGAGCGGAGTCGCTGCCGGTGCCGCTCGCAGAAGAGCCGGCGGGCGGAGCCGGAGTGGGAGTTGCCGAGGGCTCCTGCGGCGGAGCTGGCTTTGCATCAGCCGTTGAACCGGTGGTGGGTTGGGTTGGTTGGGCGGGCTGGGTAGGCTGGGTGCTCTGCGGCTGCCCTGTTTGCGACTGTGACGCCTGCGGCGGCGCGTTGGAGGTCTGGGAGGGTTGGTTCTGCGCCAGCGCGGGCAACGTCAGCAGCGCCAGTAAACTCAGGGAGATCAGCGATTCACGGAACGACATTTGGACACCCCGCGGAAACCCGGTCGGTTGAGACGATTATACCCCGATAGCGAGCCGGGACCGACGCAGCTTCCCATTCCATTGGACGCAAGCGCGAGCCAGAAAGTTTCCCGCTATTTTTTCCGGCGACGGCATCGCTGGCCGGATAGAAACTCGTCCCTGCAGCGCGGTGCCGCGATTACTAACGTTTTATAAATTCGGTCCTACCCGTCAACCATTTCAGTGGTCTTCCGATAGGCATGTGAGGGCCGGTGTGCGCGGCCCATTCTGTCCATGAAAACACTCATAACGATTCTGGCGCTGCTGGGGATGGTTTGCCCACTGCGCGCTCAAGACGTGGGTTACGCTTTTGTGGAGCGTCCACGCATAACGCGCCGGGACTTGGCGGCTTCACGCTTCTGGACGCGGTCTACCATAGCGCTGCTCACGCTCGACGGGGCCGCCAAAGCCGCCGACAGCTTTGCCACGCGCCACAACCTCGATGGCGGCGGCGAAGAATACAATCCGCTGGCGCGTCCGTTTGTGCATACGCCTCTGGCCCAGGTTGGAAGCATGGCGACGCTTTTTGGCGCTGAAATCGCCGCCTCATATATGTGGCACAAGAGGCGCCACGACAAAATGGCGCGCGCCGTGCTGGTTTTAGGCGCGACGGCGAACAGCCTTGGAGCGGCGTGCAGCTTCAAACACCAGGTCGCGAATTGGTGAGAGGACTCCGATCCGGTGGATGGGCCCGGTGAATTGTCTTTCCCATATTGGGGTGCTACCATCCGATATATAAAGAAGTCATGATATCGAGAAGTCATGGAGGAGGCAGTTATGGCGGACCGTGATGGCAGCAGCTTCTTGTGGTTTTTGGCGGGGCTCGGAGTCGGAGCTGTGGTCGGTGTGTTGTACGCGCCGCGCTCCGGCGATGAAACACGCGACGTAATTCGCGCCAAGGCGCAGGAAGGCAGCGAACGAGCGCGTGAGCATGTGCGCCGTGCGCGCGAACAAGCGGGTGAGTGGGTGGATCGCGGTCGCGATGTGCTCAGTCAGCAGAAAGAGCAGCTCCGCAACGCTTACGAAGCCGGCAAGCAGGCCTATAAAGAGACGACCGCGCCCGGAGCCGAACCGTCCAAGAATACCTAGCGGGCTAAAAAACACTCAGGGTTCAACTCTGTTTCGATTTTGTCTTGCAGGGGCGCGGCTTTCAGCCGCGCCGTACATGTTGAAGAATCAACGGCGGCTTTAGCCGCTGAAACGCCGACGATTTAGCAAGATAAATGTTGCCGTTGCCAGTACGCGGCAACAGGAGCAGGAGCAGCTATGGATGACACTCTCCTAAAAGTTTTTATTGCGGTGACTACTATTGCGGTCGTGGTGCAGGCGGGAATTCTGGTGGCCCTTTACCTCATCGTCCGCCAGCGCAGCGCGAAGATGGAAGCTCTCGCCACGGAAGTGAAGAGCAAGGCCCTGCCCGCGATGGAGACGGTGCAGAACATACTCGTGGAACTGCGCCCGAGGATCGAGGTCATGAGCGTCAATTTTTCGGAGTCAAGCACATTGCTGCGCAGTCAACTGGGCCGCATTGACGCCACGCTCACCGACGCCCTCGACCGCACCCGGTTGCAAGTGATCCGCGCCGACGAACTCTTGAATCGCACCATGGACAAAGTCGAAGAGACCAGCGAAATCGTCCACCAAACCGTGATCTCTCCGCTGCGCCAGGTCAACGGATTGTTGGCCGCGATCGGCACCGGAATGGAAGTATTCCTCGGCCAGAAAAGGCGCCATCCGAAAAACGGCGCGGGCGTGCCGCAAGACGAAATGTTTATCTAACCTACCCCCCTGAATTTTTTCGTGTGGGGACGGGGCTTTGCCCCGCTCCCACACAGCCTTATCCATCCGGCGTATCCGCCTAGTCAATACCACGAGGACGAAAGATCGCTTGATTTCCTCCTGCGCCACCTAGAATATTTGAAACATTTCTTTGTTTGATTGTTTGAAACAGAACGCGCTCAATATGCAACAAGAGTTCACCTCCAACGACGTGATCGTCCTGACCGGAATCACCGCCCGGCAGTTGCAATGGTGGGATGAACGCGGCATTGTCGCGCCCGGTCGCCAGGGTCACCACCGCGTCTACAGTTGGGACGAACTGATCACTGTAGCGGTCATCCGCCAGCTCCGCAGGCGCGGCTTCTCGCTGCAGCGCATGCGCAAGGTGATTGGCTTCCTGCAAAAGGAATTTGGCACCAGTCTGGCCGCTACGGTCGGCGCGTCTTCGGAGTATCACCTGCTGACCGACGGCACTCATCTCTATCTGCGCACATCGGCGCGGCAGGTGGTGGACCTGTTAAAGAACGCGCATCAGCCCATGTTCGATATTTGCCTGAGCGACGAAGTCCGCCGGGTCCGGGCGGAAATCCAGTCGCGCAAGAAGTCTGCGGTTTCGGAACGAGTGCGTCCAGTACGCCGGACTCGGAGCGCGTAAGACGTGCGTAACAAGACAAGCGTGAACGGAAAGCGGGGGGAGGCACATGATGATCGGTGAATTGAGCATTATTAACGAGTGGATTCCCGAGCAGATGGAACCCGGCACCGTGTTCGTGCTGGAAAACGCGGGCGAAGTAGGAGAAAGAGAAGATCCCTATTGGGCGGTGCTCTCTTGCCCGTCGTGCGGCACCTTGGGCCTGATTACCCGCAAGCAGATGGCTGGACTCCTGCCGACAATCTGCGGCTCCTCTATATGTTCAGCGCAATTTTTTATTAAGGATGAAGAGATCACACCGCGCAAGCCGTTTTAATCGTAGAGACGCGGCAAGCCACGTCTCTACTGTAACGTCTTCGGGGCCGTCAACTTTACCGGAACCTGCTCGACAATCTCGATATCAAAGCCTTCCAGCGCGGCCACTCTTCTTGGGTGATTGGTCAAGAGTCGAATGCGCTTCAGATTCAGATCGGAAAGGATCTGGGCTCCCAGGCCAATTTCGCGATGAGTCTTGCGCTCGCTTTCGGGCAGCGACGCCAAACGCCGTTCCCGATGAAAGGTTAGAAACGACTGCTCGCCGATTTTTTCCGCCGTGAAACCTTTGGATGTTTGGTGCAGATAGATCAACGCGCCCCGTCCTTCTTCGGCAATCATCTTCAGCGAAGCTTCCAACGTCCGATGGCAGTCGCAGCCGGTCGCTCCGAAAACGTCGCCCAGCAGGCAGTGCGCGTGCATGCGGACCAGCACCGGCGCCTGCACATTGCTAGTGTCGCCGCGGCTGATATCTCCTCGAATCAGTGCCAGGTGCGACCCGCCGCCGTCCACTTCGCTCTCGTAGGCGATCACGCGAAATTCTCCGTGCTTGGTTTCGACCATCGCCTCGCCCACACGATGCACGTAGCGCTCGTGCTGCATGCGGTAGCGGATCAGCTCCGCCACCGTGAGCATTTTCATTGCGTGGGCGCGGCAGAATTCGATCAAGTCGGGCACGCGGGCCATGGTGCCGTCGTCTTTCATGATTTCGCAGATGACGCCGGCCGGGACCATGCCCGCCAGCCGCGCCAAATCCACAGAAGCTTCGGTCTGTCCGGCGCGCACCAGCACTCCGCCCTTGCGCGCGCGCAACGGAAACATGTGGCCGGGCCGCGCCAGGTCCGAGGACCGCGTCTTGGGATCGATGGCCACTTTGATGGTGCGCGAGCGATCATGCGCCGAAATTCCCGTGGTCACGCCGTCGCGCGCGTCAATCGCCTCGCAGAAAGCTGTCCCGTATTGCGATGTATTCTCGCTGGTCATGGGACCGATGCGCAGATGGTCGAGCCGTTCTTCGGTCATGGCGAGGCAGACCAGGCCGCGTCCGTGCTTGGCCATGAAGTTGATCGCTTCGGGAGTGACTTTTTCCGCGGCAAGCGTCAGGTCGCCTTCGTTCTCGCGGTCCTCGTCGTCAACCACGACGATCATTCGCCCCGCACGGATCTCTTCGATCGCGGTGGGGACATCGGTAAAGGGTGAATTAGGAGTCATAAGGTATCAAGCGGCGTTTGAATCGCGTTGCTTCGACGGCGCCAGTTCGTTCTCCGCACCGCAAAACAGGTTTTTCATGGTCTGCACCATAGCCCGAACTACCCATCGCATGACGGCCACGATCGCAGCTAGAAACGCGGCAACGATGAGAGCCGCTGCAATCGGGTGCCGGGTAGCGAGCCAGGTCAAGAATACAGCGAGTGTGTCTTCGCCCGCGCTGAGCGCGAAATTCGAGACCGGCTCAGGAAACGGGGTCACGGCTGCGCGCGCCGCCGTCTTGCCTCCGTGCGCCGCCAGGGCAATCGCGCCGCCGGCCAGCGCGGCGAGCAACTGCTTTTCCGGCGAAAGCTGGGAGGTCGCGCCAAACGCGATCAAGGCCGCCACCGGAACTCGAACAAAAGTGTGTAGAGCATTCCAAAATAAATCGAAAGCGGGAATTTTGTCCGCGAAAAACTCAATGGCAAACAGGGCGCTAGAAGCCGCAATTACCCACCAACTCGAAACGAGATGCAGTCCGGCAGGCAAATTGAGCAGGCCAGCATGGGTCAGCAGACCGAGCGTGGCCAGCGTGGCATACACGTTGAGTCCTGCGGCGAAGCTGACTGCCACGATCAGACCGGCGAGTTCGGAGCCGCCAAACTTCATACCTGCCAGCATATCCGTACTGCGCCTTCTCGCCAACCCCCGTCCAATAGAAAAGGGCCGCCTGCGGCGACCCTCCCAGTAAACCTTTTCGTAAATCCGGTTCCCTGCGGTTACAGGGTGGATTCGATTTCAAAGCCCCAAGCTTCCAGCAAAGGCTCGGGAATATACTTGGAATTCTTGTTCCGGCGCGCCCATTCCCGCAACCGTGTGGAGCGCAAATACTGGTCGGGGGAGAGCTTGTACTCGTGCACAACCTGCTCGAATTCGGTGACAGTGGGTACAACCGGACCGATGGGTTCGGGCTTCCCCCAGTTGGGGTTTCCGCGTCGCTTAGCCATGAAAAATATGCCCTCTTGTAAAATGACTTTTTCTCAGTCTCTATCTTTTTGATTCCAAATATTGCCTCGGGGATGCAGCTGCGAAAGCGAAAGCCGACAACGCAGATTCCAGCCCCTCCGCCTCCATGGAAGATATTGATAATAATAGATTTCCCCACGTAAGTCAATGGAAAAATGGATTCCGCGCGTCTTTTTGTGTACCCCATTTATTTACAGCCATTTGCAGCATGCCATGTGGAAGCGCGTTCAGCTCACGCAGGCTATGGATTCCACCAAAAATCAGTGGTAATAGAATCCTCGCGACGAAAAATCAACAAGTTACAAGTCGTCGTGTTCCTGTAGATGTTGATTGTTAAAATTTCGTTTCGGTGGCTTATACCCGACAGACCCTAGGGAACCGCCACCGCCCAGCCGATAGAAATGGTAAGAGGCACCGTCTGAGCGAGATGGCCAAGGGCGCAAAGGGTAACCAGCGTAACCAGACGACTAGGCCATAGCGTTGATAACGGAATCTCATACACTTAGAATGCGTACACGGAGCGTTGTGATCGCCAGTTAGGGACTGGGATCGCCCTCGACCGAGCGGACGCGGAGGCGCTGCAACAAAATCGTCACGATTATCCGCTTTGGCAGAGGCCGGGACGGGGCGCAGAACTTATCTGAATCGCGATTGAAAGTATGAACTTAAAGACTCTACTGCTGAGTTCCGACGAGAAGGCGGTGCACATCCTGCGCCGGGTGCTCAGCGACCTGGAAATCGGCGTGGAGCATTGCTCTGCTGCGGACGAGGCCATCCGCCTGATCACCCGCCAGCGTTTCGAAGCCATCATCGTAGATGCGTCGAATCGGGAGACAGCAGCCAGCGTGTTGGGGGCAGCTAGAGCGGCCCCGGTCAACAAGCGAGCACTCACGATCGTGCTGGTGGAAGCTGCCGTCGGACTCAAAGGCGGTTTCGATATGGGGGCCCATTTCGTCCTTCACAAACCCTTCGCAGTCGAACGCGCCAAAGCCAGCTTTCGCGCAGTCCGGGCCCTGATGAAGCGTGAACGGCGGTTGCAGCTACGGGTCCCTGTGGAAATTCCGGTCGAGTGCTTCGGATCGGGCCGGTACAAAGCCAAGACCATCGACCTTTCCGAAGGCGGCATGGCGATCCAATTTATTGGCCGCGTTGCAAAAGATGGCTCCCTCCGCTTCTCGTTCGAATTGCCGGGCATGGGCCGGAAGCTCGATATCCATGGCGATCTGGCATGGGAAGCCAACGGCGATCAGGCCGGTGTCCGTTTCACGAACGCCACCGACGAGCAGCGCACCACCATTCGCCAGTGGATGAATGGCCAGCTTCCCGAGCCCGAGCTGGACGGCGATCCACCCATGAATTGCCGTCTCACCGATCTCAGCCTCGGCGGCTGCTACCTCACGACCACCTCACCGTTCCCGAGGGGCACGCGCATCATCCTTTCGATCAAGACCGCCGACTTCCAAGTCCGCGCCGGGGGAATCGTATTGGTGGCCCATCCTGAATTTGGGATGGGAGTGGAGTTTCTGCAGACCACGAACGAGCAGCGCGATCAGGCGCACCGCATGGTCACGACCCTGCACGCCATCGCCGATAAGTCTCCCGAGCTTCAGGTCGCACCCGACGGACTCGTGACCGCATCTCCCGACGATAGCCTGGCCGCGTTCCAGTCCGCCGCAACCGACCCCGAAATCGAAGACACACTCCTCGATTTGTTCCGCTACCAGTTTCAGGCGCCGGTCGAAATCTTCCTCCACCACATGCGCGAACAGCGCAACTCGGTCGAAGCGCGCTCGCGCTAGGCGGATTCAGGGTTACTGTAACCCCCTGCCGATTTTGGGAAGGGCACGACTTCAGTCGTGCCGCTAACCACCGCC
Source organism: uncultured Acidobacteriaceae bacterium (assembly GCA_963827765.1). Classification (GTDB taxonomy): domain Bacteria; phylum Acidobacteriota; class Terriglobia; order Terriglobales; family Acidobacteriaceae; genus Acidiflorens. The sequence goes on along the minus strand of CAWHBX010000002.1, from coordinate 460,020 downwards.
AGAAATGCGGGCTTCAGCCCTTAGGGACTGTCCGTGGCGTGGGGTACACTGTCGGTGAAAATGCTTTAGAGCGAATAAAGAATTGCCGTGTCCGCCGGAAACTGCCGGATTTGCGCTCGGCTGGACAGCAGTCCACTCCAGCCCGCGAAAAGCGCGCGGTCCGGGGCCCCGGCCGGGGGCGGCTGTCCCTACACGAGCGTTATGCCGAAAAAGCGCAAGAAAAAAATATTTTCCGCCGCCAAGATCGTTCGCGAAATGGCCCGCGAACGCGTCGGCAGTCCTAAACCGTCCAGCTTGGTGCCGGGAAAGAAAAAGAAGGCCGAGAAGCACAAACCCACGCTGGGTAAACTGCTGGAAGATCAATAAGACGCTACGGACAAGTCTCCGGGCTTGGCATGGCCACGCTCACTAGCGCCGTACCTACTACCACGCTCCCGGAATTATTCTGCGGATTGCTGTACGCCGTGGCAGTGATTGTAATGTTGGTGCCGCAATCGACTCCCGAGAAGGCAACGCCCGTCTTCGAGTTGATTGAGACGACTTGCGGTGCTGCTGACGTCCACACCACCGAATCTGTAATGTCCACGGTTTCGGGTGGATGGATGTAGTACCCAAGAGCTTGAAAGTCCACTTCCACGCCCGCGCCCGTAATGTTCGCTCCAGGAGGGTTGATCGTGATCGAAACCAGCCTTCTCTGGAACCCGCAGCTCGGCAAACTCAACGCCGCTCCCAGTGCAATCAGCGCGCCTAGGGCGAGCCCAATGTAGCTCCGCTTCATAACCGCCTCTCTTGGGGCAAGTTTCGTACTGCCCGCTCGTCAGAACCAGGGCAAGATGAAATCTAGCGGAAGCACGCTCAAAAAGCAAGAAAGGGAATGACCCGATCACTCTCCGCTCTAATCCACGTGCTCGCCCACCTCGAATCCTTCTTCGGACGCGGGCAGCACGTCACGTTCGCCCGCGATCCACACATACAGGGTGGGCAGCAGGAAGACGCTCATGATGAGAGCTGCGATGAGACCTCCTACGATAACAATCGCGAAGGGGCGCTGAGAATCGGAACCAATGGCGTGCGAGAGAGCGGCCGGCAGCAGTCCTAGAGTTGCCACCAGCATGGTCATCATGATGGGCCGCAGCCTCAACACGGCCCCCTCGACTGCGGCGTCCTCTATGGCATAGCGCCGCGCGCGAAGCTGATTGATATATTCGAGCATGATGACTCCGGTTTGCACCGACACGCCGAACAGCGCCAGGAAACCGACTCCGGAGGAAACGCTAAAATTGGTGCCGGTGAACCAAAGAGCAAGCAGGCCGCCAATGGGCGCGACGGCAACGGTCGCCATAATCAACAGCGCCCATTTGAAGGACTTGAACATGGTGTAAAGAATGATGAAGATCAGTAGGATGGTGATGGGGAGCACGATCAGCAGCCGCGCGTTGGCCCGCTTCTGGCTCTCGTATTCCCCTTCCCAATCGATGCTGTATCCGGTAGGCAATTTGACCTGTTCGTTCACCTTCTGGATGGCCTCTTCCACCGTGCTGCCGAGGTCGCGTCCGCGGACACTATATTTAATGGCCACATAACGGCGATTGCCCTCGCGATAAATTTCGGAACCACCGTCCCTTTCTTCGATCTTGCAGAGCTGCGCGAGCGACACACGTTCCCCCGAGGGCGCTAGCAGGCGAATATTCTCGATGGCCTCCTTCGTATCCCGGTATTGCGGGAGATAGCGCAGGGTAAGGTCGTAGCGCGCTTCTCCCTTGAGGACCTGGGTGAGTGCGTTGCCGCCCACCGCGGTCTGCACCGCATCCTGCACGTCGGCAACGTTGATCTGGTAACGGGCGGCCGCCTCGCGGTCCACGGTCACGTTCAGATTAGGCTGGCCGAGGACACGAAAAACTCCGAGATCTTCGATGCCATTGATTTTTCGCATGATGGCGACGATCTCATCGCTTTTTTGTTCGAGAATTTTCAAGTCGTCGCCATAGATCTTCGTGGCCAATGCGCCTTTCACGCCACTCACGGCCTCTTCCATGTTGTCTTCAATAGGCTGAGAGAAGCCCCAGACGACACCGGGGATCTTGTTCAGTTCGCGATTCATGGCGGCGATCAATTCGTCTTTGTCCTGGTGGAAAACAGGCCGCCACTGTTCTTTCGGCTTGAGGTCCACGAAGTACTCGGTGTTGAAGAAGCCGGTGTTATCCGTTCCGTCATCTGGACGCCCCACCTGGCTGGTGCATTGGGGGACTTCAGGAAAAGAGCAAAGTACAATTCGCGCCTGGTTCGCGATGCGGATGCCCTCGTCCGGCCCGGTGCTGGGCGCGAGCGTGCCACGCACCCAGAGCGCGCCTTCATCGAGGTGGGGCAGGAATTCGGAACCGATGGTACCGCTGAAGACGAGGAAATTCCCCACGGCAACTAGGAGCAAGCACACACCGACTGTAATCACGCGCCGTCGAATCGCCCAGTGTAGAGCGTCGCGATATCGCTCAGTCACGAAAGTCATGACCGGATTGCGCCATTCGTGGGCCCCCTTCTGGAAGGCGAAACTGGCCAGCACGGGTGCGACAAGGATCGAGAAGAGCAACGCTCCCAGCAGCGCAAAAACTACGGTCCAAGCCATGGGATGGAAAAGCCGGCCTTCGACGCGCTCCAGCGTAAAGATCGGCAAGAAAGCGGTAATGGTGATGACGATGGCATAGAACACCGGGCGCTGTACTTCATGCGAGGCAAAACCGATTCGTTCCCTAAAGGTCTCGACTCCATTCCCATGGCTTAGATGGCGCACAATATTTTCGACCAACACAATAGCGCCTTCCACGATCACACCGAAATCCAATGCGCCCAGGGACAGCAGGTTGGCGGGAATGTGCCTCAAGTCCAAACAAATGGACGCAAACAGGAGAGAGAACGGAATGGTTGCGGCGACGATGAGGGCGCCTCGAACATTGCCCAGAAATAAAAGCAGAACGATCGATACCAAGATCATTCCTTCCGTAAGGTTATGGAGCACGGTGTGCGTGGTGAAGTGAACCAAATCGCTGCGATCGATAAAGGGAACAACCTTCACGCCTGGAGGCAAAATATGATCGTTCAGCTCCTCCACTTTCTTGTGGATGCCTTGCAGGGCCGCGTCCGCCGCCGTACCCTTCCGCAAGAGCACGATGCCTGACACGACGTCGTCGTTGTCAACAATCTTTCCGTCCTCGCGGTGAATGGCTCTGGCAAACTGGCCGAGCCGAATCTTTGGACCTTGCGAAACGACCGCAATGTCTTTGACGCGCAGCGGCGTGCCATTCTTGGTCATGATGACCGTCTGTGCGATGTCCTGGGCGCGGTCGACCAATCCGACGGAACGCACGTTGATCTGCTGCAGACCCTCTTGGATAAAACTTCCGCCGGCGTTGACGTTGTTGTTGGTGAGTTGCTGCTCGACCTGGGCCAGGCTCAGGCCGTAGGCGACAAGTTTGTTGGGTTCGACGCGGACCTGATATTCGCGCGTAGGGCCGCCGAAGCTTGCGACATCGACAATATTGGGCACGGATTTGAAGCTTTTCTCGACGACCCAGTCTTCAATGGACTTCAGTTCCATTGGGTCATACGCCGGATTCGTGCTGTGCAAGGTGAAGAAATAGATTTGGCCGACTGGACTCCAATCCGTGCCCATTTGCGGCACGACGTTTGGCGGCAGGGTGACTTGGCTCAGACGCTCCAGAACGCGCTCGCGGTTCCAGTCGTTGTCCGATTCGTCGTCAAAGATCAGTTTTATGTCGGAGAGTCCGAAGAGCGAGAACGACCGCAGATGGACGACATGCGGGATGCCGTTCATCACGATTTCCAGCGGGATCGTGACCTGCTGCTCGATTTGTTCCGCCGAAATCCCCGGCCATTGCGTGATGATCTCGACATAGTTGTCGGCGACGTCGGGATACGCCTCGATGGGAAGGTCGTGGAAGGCAACAATTCCCCCGGCGAAAAGCAGCAGGGCAAAGCCCAACACCAGCAGGCGGTTGTTAAGAGCAAAATCGACAACTCGACGAATCATTCACTGCTCCCGTTGATTGCTCCCATCTATTGCTCCGAACTATTGTTCCCGTTTATTGCTCCAACGTGTTTTGCAGTACCAGAGCATTCAGGACCACTCGATCTCCGGGTTTGATACCGGAAACAACTTCCTGCAGGTTGCCGGGGAGCATGTTTCCCGCGACCACTTCCAGGCGTTTGAAATGCCCCGCGCTCTTCGGAACTGGCGTGTAGACCCACTCGCGATCGTGCAAATGCAGAATGGCGGTGGCGGGAACCGCAGCCCGTGTTTCCGCCTGCTTGCCGTAGAAGGTGGCAGTGACGAACATTCCCACCCGCATCATTCCTGGGTTCGGGACTTCGAGCCGAACTTTTGCCGTGCGAATGTTCGGATCGAGGACCGGCAGGATATTGTCGATCCGCCCTTTCAAGACCTTGTTGGGATAGGCGTTCAAGTGAATGTCCGCGTACTCACCAACGCGCACGGCGTCGAGATCGTTCTCGTAAACGTCGCAGACGATCCAGACATAAGAAAGATCGGAGATGGTGAACGGATTCGGGGACCCCAATCCTTGGACGCCCGACGCGTTGGTTACTTGTTGGTCGGTGATCACGCCCGCGATTGGAGCGGTGATGTCCACAATGCCCGATGGATGGTCTTTGTCAATGCCGAGAAGCCGTAGCTGTTCGGTGGAGGCATCCAGATCGGCCTTGGCATTTTGCGCGACGTCTTCGGCTTGTTCGAGAGCGCTTTTGGAGATGGCGCCTTTGTCGTAAAGAATCTGCGCTCGTTCGAGCTGCTGACGCGCGAGCAGCTCGTCGTTCACGGCTTTGCGATACGTCTGGTACGCTCCGGAAACATCGTTGCTCTGAACTCGCAGCAGCAACTGGCCCTTTTTCACGGTGTCGCCGAGCCGGGCCTTGATTTCCACGACCCGTCCCGCGGCCAACGAGATGACGGGCACGGCGCGCGCGATATCGGGCTGCACCACGCCGGTGACATTCAGCGCAGGCGCTGCCTTATGCTCAACCGCTGTCACCAGGGAAAACTGCTCGGGGTGATCGACTTTGAAATTGTTGGCATCAAGATCGGGCTCGACGGTTGCCGGCGGCGGCGCCTCGGCCTTCGGGTCGGCTTTATTTCCGTCGCAGCCCACAAGCACAGCCAGGCACAGCAAGCAGGCCGCGATGGCGCCGCATTGGGCAGACCTTGAAACTAATGAATACTTCGATGGCAATGTCACGGGATCACCTCACGGCCCACAGCTAGATTGAGTTGGCTGGCGGCGGATAGATAGGAGCCGACCAGGTTCACGTAATTGAGTTGAACGTTGCGGTAGTCGTTCTCCGCGCTCAGGAAGTCCAACAGGGATGCGCCTCCATGCTGGTAGGCAAAAGTGACCGTCTCGCGGACGCGCACCGCCTGTTGCAAATATTTCGCTTTGTAGGGCCGCAGCAAGATCACATTGCTGTTGAGCGTCGCGTAGGCGGAATCGACATCGCTGAATACTTGCGCCTGAGCGGCGTCGAGCAGGCGCTGGTTGCGGTCGATGTCCAATTGCGTGCGCAGTTTCTCGCCCTGATTTCTGTCGAAGATGCGCAGCGGAATGCTCACGTTGAAGCCAATGTATTGGTCGATGGGAGGATTGCGGCCTACGTCAAAGCCGAAAGTCGGATCGGTCGAGCCATTGGCGACGGCAAGTTTGTGGTCGGTCCTGGCTTTATCGACTGCCTGCGCCGCCGCCTTCAGATCGGGCCGCGTGTCCACGGCAATCTTGCGGAAGTCTTCCAGCGGCGCGATCTGGTCGCTGAAGTCGAATGGCCCAGTTACGTCGAATTGTTCGACGGGAGTCCGGTCGTTCAGCAGCATGAGCAACTGGATCTTCGCGGTTCGAAGGTTGACCTCGGCGGTTTGTAAGTCCGATTCGAACTGCACGCGCTGCAATTCCAGACGATCCAGGTCGATTTGCGCAATATCGCCTGCTTTGAACCGTTCCCGGCTGATGTCGAGCACATGGTCGTAATAAGCCAGGTTTTCCTTCGCCACATTCAGCACGGCCTTTGCCTGCAAGGTTTGGACGAACGCGCCACGCAAGCTGAACAGCAGGTTCCTCTCCAAATCGTCCTGGCTGGACGCGGCGATGGCCGTTCCCTCTTTCGCGCTCTCCAGCCGCAACTCGCGCTTGTGCTGGCGCTCATGCAGATAGCTGGCCGATGCCGTCGTCAGTAGCGACCCGAATGTGCTGTGAGGCGGGCCACCGTTGAAGGGATTGATCTGATCGACATCCAACGCCAGGCTCGGGTTGGGACGCAGATGGGCGGTGATCTCCGCGGCCTTCGATTCGTCAATTGTCAGCTTTCCCGCCAGCAGGGTGGGGTTGTGCTGTTCAAAGCGCAGGCGTACCTGTTCCCAGGTGAGCGCCTGTTGCGCCGAGGCACTGAGGGCCGCTGCGAGCAAGAACATTAACCATAGCCATGCGACCAGACTGAAATTTTGCAGCTTGAACATCGCGCGCTCCGTGCGTACTTCGTGCGCATCAGGGAAAGACGGATTGCCCAATGCGCGTGGCTGCGAAAGATTCTTCAGAATCTTCCGTAAAGAAACAATATGAAATTCGATTTACAGCGAAGTTGGATGCGCGAAAGGAGGAGCGCGACTGGTGGGCGCGGGGGCAGAGAAAGTTGCGAGCGTCCGCGGCATGAACGCGAAGACTGTGCCGAACTGCTCGAATGCGGGTGTGAGCGAAGCGGAACTTGTAAGAACGGCGTGCGCGGAATGAGCCGGCGCATGAAGTGTGCAAGCGCAATGGCCGGGATGGTGGAAGGCGCGCTTCGATTCTTCCATCTCGGAGGCAATGGGGTGCAGGTCGTCGGTGGCCGAGATCACGGGAAAAAGCAGAACGAGAACACATCCAAGAGCGCAAGCGAATACGAGCGATCGCGCCGCCAAATGAGTTGAACCGGACGCAGAAGTCCGTTGCCGCCACAGCAACCAGGCGGGCAGCAACAGCGACAGCCAACAGAGATTGAGAAAAAGCTCCATACCCAATGCCCAGGTCTTTTGCAGGAAACACCGCGACCCTAACTCGGCGCAACTGACTCAAGATAATCAGGATAGCACAGAGACGGCAAGTGACTTACGTACCCGGCTGCTGGGCGGGAATACGCAGGAGCCGCTACGAGTGCTGTGCGACCTCCTGCGCGGCCAGCAGACTGCAGAAATAAATCAGGATCGCAGGGAGGCAAGTAACTTTGTTGAAATTCATTCCGGTTCGTTTGATTTTACGCTGGGCTCGGCGTAAAAACTGCAATATGTCCTATCGCGTGGCGCACGTTCCGGTTAGCCTCTTACTCGCCTGTTTGATCGCCTGCTTGATCGTCTTTTCAATGAGCGTGGATGCTTTGGCGCAGGCGTCAGCTTCTCCCAAACAGAAAACAAACAACGCCAACGCTAACACTGAAGAAGCCGCCGTCGTTGAGCGAATTTTCAATCGTGTTCACTTTGAAAACGACGGCAGGGAAGTGACCGAGACCGAGACCGTGGTCCACATTCAGAGCCAGGCTGGCGTGGAAGAATTCGGCCAGCTGGTTTTCGGATACTCGTCGGCGACCGAGAAGTTGGAGGTCGAATATGTGCGGGTGCGCAAGCCGGATGGGAAAGTTGTCGAGACGCCAGAGGCGACGGCGCAGGATTTCGCTCCCGATGTGCTGAAAGAAGCTCCAATGTACAGCGACTACCGGCAGAGGCATATTTCCGTGGCCGCGCTCGCACCCGGCGATACGCTGGAATACCGCACCGTGACGCGGGTCCTCATGCCTCTGGCAGCGGGAAACTTCTGGTACGAATACACATTTCCGAAGGGTGTTGCGGTCAACGAAGACCGGCTGGAGATCGACATCCCGAAGGCGCGCGAAGTGAAGCTCAAAACGCCGGAGCGCAAGCCGGAGATTCAGGATACTGGAGACAGGCGCGTTTACACCTGGGTGGTGAAGGACATCCAGCCGGATCGCGACAAAAATAAAGAGAAAGATGAGGACGAGGGAACCGGGCCAGATGTGCAGCTAACGACTTTCACCGACTGGAAGCAGGTCGCCGAATGGTACGCAAAGTTGCAGGGCGAACGCATGACGGTGGACGACAGCGTGCGAAAAAAAGCCGACGAGATCACTAAGGGAGCGGAGACGCTTACGGAGAAGGCGCGACGGCTCTACGATTTCGTGGCGCGGAATGTGCGTTACGTGAGCATTTCCCTCGGAGTCGGGCGCTATCAGCCGCACTCGGCCTCGGACGTTCTGCGGAATGGATACGGCGACTGCAAGGATAAACACACGCTGTTTTCCGCGTTGCTGCGGGCGGAGGGGATCCAGAGTTATCCGGTGCTGATCGACAGCTCGCGCAAATTGGATGTGGACGTTCCTTCGCCCGCGCAGTTCGATCACGTGATTACAGCAGCTCGACTGGGGACGGGAACGGGACTGACCTGGCTCGATACCACTCCTGAGGTCACGCCCTTCGGGCTGATTCTTTACCAGCTGCGCAACAAGCAAGTCGTGCTGGCATCGCAAGGTAGCGAGGGAGGATTGCAGCGGACGCCGGCTGATTCTCCGATCGAGACCTTCCTGCGCTTTACGCTCGACGGCAAATTCAGCGAGTTCGGCGCGCTCGATGCGACGCTTGACGTTACGGCCCAGGGAGATCGCGACTGGCCGATGCGCTCGAGCTTTCGACGCTATTCGCAGGCGCAGTGGAAAGACATTGTGAAAGTGCTTTCGGCCAGTTGGGGCCTGCCGGGCGACATTGATGACGTGCAGCTCGATTCCATTGAGGACACGAGCAAGCCTTTCCATCTGAAGTATCACCTGCGCCAGGACCAGTATTTCGTAGTGCCGTCGGCGAGCGTGAATTTTCGTCCGATTCCGCCGCTGGGGATGCCCGCGATTCGCGCATCGGAAAAGAGCACGGAACCGTTGGACATCGGTCCCGCCGGTGAAATGGATTACCGCGTGCGCTTGCAGTTCCCCTCCAACTACAACGTGCGCACGCCGACGCCGGTGAAGATGTCGCGAGATTACGGCGACTTTTCGTCGTCGTATTCGTTGAGCAAGGGAACGCTGGAAGGCGAGCGCAAACTTGTCGTGAAGACGAATGAGGTAGCGGCGGCGCGGCGCGCAGACTACGAATCATTTCGCAATGCGACGCGCAGCGATGAAGACCAGCTCTTGTTGTGCACCATCGTGACGCCGTCGGGGCAAGGGGCGCAGACGGTTTCGAAGATGGAAGGAACTCCCGAGGAGCTGCATAAAGCGGGAGTGAAAGCGCTGCAGAGCAAGGATTATCGCACCGCGATCGATCTGCTGAAGCGCGCGGTGGACGCGGATTCCAGCCTGGCGAATTCAGGGATGAAAGACGGCTGGTATGACCTGGGATTGGCATACGCCGGAGCCAATAATCATGCGGAGGCGATCGCGGCGTTTCACAAGCAGCTTGAGCTCGATCCGAATCACAAGCACGCGAATGGCGATCTCGCGATGGAACTCCAGCAAGCGGGACAGACCAACGAAGCAATCGCGGCTTATCGCAAGCAGTTGGAAACGACTCCATACGACAAAACGACACACAAAAATCTCGGTGTGTTGCTGGCGCAACTAGGGCGCGATGCCGACGCCCGCACGGAATTGGAAGCGGCGGCGGCGATTCCTCCGGACGATCCGGAAACGAAGATGGCGCTGGCGCAGGTGTATGGGCGGTTGGGCGAGAGCGCGAAAGCACAGGAGCTGATGAAGGGATTGACGGGCAGCGCGGGCGCGGATTCGGGCCAGGATATTTTTGCGTCGGCGTTAAAGAATGACATTGATCCGACCGAGACGGAGAACGACGCGCAGCAGGTGCTCTATGACATTGGAGGACAGTTCGACTCGGGTGAGTTGGACCGGTTGGGGCCGTCTGCATTTTCGGCGATGCGGCTGGTAGCGCTGGCGTGGGCGCGCATGGGATGGGCGAAATTCCAGCGCGGCGAAAATCTGGCGGCCATGCAGTTTCTCCAGTCGGCGTGGTTACTAAGCCAATCGGGCACGGTCGCGAACAGGTTGGGTCAGGTGCTCGAAAAGCAAGGGCAGCCGGAGAAGGCGCGTCATATGTACGCGCTGGCTGCGGCGGCGGGCGGAAGCGACGTGGGGGATTCGCGGGCGCGCTTGACGAAGCTGGCTGGTGATTCCGGTGTTGCAGAGAAAAGCGCGGCGGAGAAAGATATCGCACAGGCGGCGGTGGAGCTAGTGCAAATGCGCACTGTGAATGTCAAACTCGATCCGATCGTCATTGGTAGCAAGCCAGTCTCGGCGCGGTTCAATCTTGTGTTCGACAGCTCGCCGCGTCCCGAGCGCGCCGAGTTTGTGGACGGCGACGAAAACCTTCGCTCAGCGGGCGAGCAACTCCGCGAAAGGGACTTTCCCGTGAGATTCCCGGATGTGTCCTCGGTGAAAATCGTGCGCCGCGGGCTGTTGAGCTGCGGCGCTTCGGGGTGCAGCATTGAGCTGCTGCCCATCGAGAAGGAATCGTCTCGCTGAAATGTTCCGTGGTTCCCTTCGTAGAGATGCAGCTTGCCGCAACTCTACAGGTGATTTCCTAATTGAATTTTCGTGTGTCCGACCACGAACTACTTCCCCTCGACGCCCGCGCATGGACTCCGATAATCTAGTGAGTTCTGCAAGGAGGTCTTACCCATGCGGGAAGCCGTCGAACGACTGTGGCCGGAAATTCATTGGATCGGCGATTCCAAGCTTCGCGAACAGGTGACCGAAACCTGGATCAAGGCGCTCGAACGCAGCGCGCTGAAGGCCGATGACCTGAATCGGATTCCTTTTACTCTGCTGGTTCCGAATTGCCCCATCACATTCATGGAGCACAAGCGCTGCGTCGTTCACATTGCGCGCGACAGTGCGAAAGCGATGACGGATTTCATGGGCCGAGCGCTGCCCATCGACATAGACGTGGTGATTGCAGGCGCGATCCTGGCGGATGTGGGCAAGTTACTGGAGTATGAGATCGGCCCGGACGGCAAGAGCCGGCAAAGCGAGCGCGGAGAAGCCTTACGGCATCCGTTTACCGGGGTCGCGCTGGCGATGGAGTGTGGCGTGCCGGATACAGTGTGCCACATCATCGCGGCGCACGCTGCCGAAGGCGACCTGGTGAAGCGCACGACCGAAGCGTTCATCGTGCATCACGCCGATTTCATGGCGTTTCTGCCATTCAAGAATCCGAAGAACGTGAAAGCGAAATAAGATCCAAGGTGTCAAATCTTGGTCTTAAGATTTTACTGACGGCTGAAAGCTGAGAGCTGACAGCCAAGAGCTAACCAGGAGATGCCCTTGTCCACACAGCAAACCACCACCAAAGAAACCATCACCGCGACCATGTCCCGCTGGGCAGCGGGGCTTGAATACGAACAGCTCTCGCAGGAGGCGGTGTACCAAGCCAAGCGCTTTCTGCTCGATTCGGTGGGCTGCGCGCTAGGCGGATATCGGCAACATGACGTGACGATTGCGCTTGGAGTGCTGCAAGAGATTGCCGGGCGTGGGCCCGCGACCGTGATCGGCACAGGCGAGAAGATGGACGCAGTGTCGGCATCGCTGGCGAATGCTCTGATGATCCGCTGCATGGATTACAACGATATTTACTGGAAGCAGGACCCTTCGCATCCCTCCGATATTTTTCCGGCGGCGCTGGCGTGTTGTGAGCGCGCCAAGAGCGATGGCAAGGAACTGATCGTTGGATTTGTGTTGGGTCACGAATTCGAAATGCGCTTGTGCGAGGCGGCGTTTCCGGGCATTCGCGAGCGCGGCTGGCATCATGCGACGCTGACGGCGTTTGTCTCGCCGATTGTCGCCGGGCGCGCGCTGCATTTGAGTTGGGAAAAGATTCAACATGCCATCGGGATTTCGGCTTCGCGGCATTGCACCATGGGCGCGGTAACGGCGGGGAAGCTGACGATGATGAAGAACACCGTCGATCCGATGGCGACGCAGAGCGGCGTGCTGGCGGCACTGCTGGCTGAAAAGGGCTACAGCGGTCCCGAGCACGTCATCGACGGCAAGGAAGGATTGGTGCACTGCTTTGGCCCGGAGTGGAAGCAGAACCTGCTGACCGACGGACTCGGCGAATCGTGGCGCATCACGCAGTGCGGGATGAAATTTTTCCCGACAGAGGCGCTGACGCATGCTCCGATTTCAGCGGTGCTTGACTTGGTCAAGAGCAACGACCTGCGTCCGGACCAAGTGGAGAAGATTCAGGTCCGTTCGCTGGCGCGCGCGGCGGACATTCTTTCCGACTCGAGCAAGTACGATCCGCATACCAAGGAGACGGCGGATCATTCGCTGCCCTACGTGATTGCGGCGGCGCTGGTGGACCGGCAAGTGACGCCCGCGCAATTCGAGATGAAGAAGATCATGGACCCAACGATTCGCGCGCAACTAAGAAAAGTTGAAGTTGTAGCCGATCCCGAGATCGAGAAAGTTTTCCCGGCGCTGCAGCGCGTGATTGTGAACATCACAACCACCGACGGACGAAAGTTCTCGAAGCATCTTGACTATCCGAAGGGCGATCCGCGAAATCGGCTTAGCGATGAGGAGATTGAAGAGAAGTTCCGGGCGCTGGCGGGTGGAGTGCTCTCGGCAAAGGCGCAGGACAAACTGATTGACGCGATTTGGAACCTGGAAAAGTGCGCGTCGGTCACGAAGCTGATGGCGCTGATGAAGGCGGACGTGAAAGAGATAGCGCTCAAGAAGGCCAGCAAGAAGCGTCGCTGGCCGAGAACCACGTAGGTACGGGAGCTCATCATGGGTCAGACCATCGTCGAAAAAATCGCGCGGAAACACATGACTGAAGGGCCGGCGCGGCCGCTTCGGACGGGGGATTTCCTGACGATTTGTCCGTACCGCTGCATGACGCATGACAACACCTCGGCAGTGATGAGCAAGTTCAAAGGTATCGGCGCGAAGAAAGTAAAAGATCCGCGGCAGCTCACGTTCGCGCTCGACCATGACATTCAGAATCGGGATGAAGAGAACCTCAAGAAGTACCGCGCGATTGAAGCTTTCGCCAAAGAGCAGGGCGTGGATTTCTATCCCGCGGGATCGGGCATCGGGCACCAGATCATGGTGGAGCGCGGGTATGTGATTCCGGGTTCGTTCGTCGTCGCATCGGATTCGCATTCCAATATGTACGGCGCACTGGGCGCGATCGGAACGCCGATTGTTCGCACGGACGCGGCCGCGGTGTGGGCCACGGGCGAATTTTGGTGGCAGATTCCGCGGTCGATTCAGGTCGTGCTCGAAGGCAAGTTGCCGGACGGCGTCACCGGCAAGGACGTTATTATCACTTTGTGCGGGCTCTATAATCACGACGAATGCCTGAATGCGGCGGTCGAGTTTACGGGGCCGGGAGTGGCATCGCTCTCGATGGACGCGCGTTTTTCGATTTCGAATATGACGACGGAGTGGGGCCCGTTGGTAGGTTGGTTTCCAGTGGACGAGGTCACGATCCGGTATTTGCGCGGCGTTCACCAGCGGCTGAAAGCGATGGGTGCTGAGCGGTTTTCAGAAAAAGACATTGAGAGCTGGAAGGATAATCCTCCGGTGCCCGATGCGGATGCTGTCTATGCGGCGCGGATTACGCTCGATTTAGGGCAAGTGACGCCCCACGTTTCGGGCCCCGATACGGTGCAAGTCATGCAGTCGCTGGCGGGAGTTGAGAAGAACAAAATTGCGATCCAGAAGGCGTATCTGATTTCGTGCGTGAATTCGCGGCTGGAAGATCTGGCGGCGGCGGCGAAGGTGCTCAAAGATCGGAAAGTCGCCTCGGGCGTGAAGTTCTATCTGAGCGCGGCCAGTAAGTGGGTGCAGGAAGAAGCTGAGAGGCGTGGCATCTGGCAGACGTTAATGGATGCGGGCGCGCAGGCGCTACCGCCGGGTTGCGGGCCGTGCATTGGGCTGGGCGTGGGATTGTTGGAGGCGGGCGAGGTCGGAATCTCGGCGACCAATCGCAACTTCAAGGGCCGCATGGGATCGCGCGATGCGAAGTGTTACCTGGCGAGTCCGGAAGTAGTCGCGTCGTCGGCCATGGCTGGCTACATCCGCGGGCCGCATGAATTCGCGAATCGCGCGCCGCAGCGCGCTTACACGGAATTGGCATCGTATTCGAGCGTGTCGGAGAAAGTTGAAATTCTGGCGGGCTTTCCGCAGCGCGTGCAGGGGCGGCTCGTGTTTATGCCGCAGGACAACGTCAACACCGATGCGATTTATGGCAAGGACTACACCTATCGCGACGACATGACTCCGGAAATGATGGCGAAGGTGGTGATGGAGAATTACGATCCACAGTTCGCCGCGCGCACCAATGCGGGCGACGTCATCGTCAGCCAATTCAACTTTGGCACGGGGTCGAGCCGCGAACAGGCGGTCACTTGCCTGAAGGCAAAAGGGATTCCGTTGGTGATCGCGGCCAGCTTCTCGCAGACTTATCTGCGGAATGCGTTCAACAACGGCTTCTTGTGCATTGAGGTGCCGGAATTTGTGGCGCGTGTGCGCGAGCAATTTGCGAAGGAGATCGCAGCGAAGCAGAAGACGATTATCCCGGGTGAGGAGATTGAAATTGACTTCACTTCGAGTACGATCTCCTGGCGCGGAGAGAAGTTTACGTTTCCGGCGCTGGGCAGCGTGCCGCAGTCGCTGGTGATTGCCGGAGGAGTGGAAAATCTGGTGGCGAAGCGGTTGGGATTGGCTTAGTGCTTTCACCGCCGAGACGCGAGAACGCCAAGATAAAAAGCAGGTCCTTCGCTTCGCTCAGGATGACAATCTTGTTTAAGATTTTCTCGGCGATTCCGGCGTCTCGGCGGCAGAACTTGTGAGGAGCAATTATGGCGAAATACACAGTCATTACCATGCCGGGAGACGGTATTGGAAACCAGGTTCTGCCTGAGTCATTGCGGGTTTTAAAAGCCGTTGGCTTTGACGCCGAATACATTCATGCCGATATCGGATGGGACTGCTGGCGCGCGCATGGTAATGCGTTGCCAGAACGGACAATCGAGTTACTAACCAAGCATAAGTTGGGCTTGTTTGGAGCGATTACTTCGAAGCCGAACAAGGCGGCGCAGGCGGAGCTTAAGTCCGAGTTACAGGGGAAGGGTTATGTTTATTACTCGCCGATCGTAGCCATGCGGCAGAAATTCAATCTCGATATCTGCATGAGGCCGTGCATCGGGTTTACGGGCAATCCGCTGAATTACATTCGCAAGAAAACGGGTGGCGGCTACGGCGAGCCTGGTTTCGACGAACCTGGTTTTGACGAGCCAAAGATCGACACCACCGTGTTCCGGCAGGGCACGGAGGGCATGTACGCCGGGGTCGAGTGGACGAACCCTCCAGAGAACGTGCGCGCCGCGTTGAACAGCCATCCGCAGTTCAAGGTTTTTGCCAGCGTGCCCGGACCGGAACTCGCGGTGAGCTGCCGAATTATCACTCGTAAGGCAGCCCAGCGCATCGTGACTGCGGCTTTTGAATACGCGAAGAAACGCGGGTTTAAGGGCGTCACGATTTGTGAGAAGCCGAATGTGGTGCGCGAGACCTCGGGCATGATGGAAGAAGTGGCCAAAGAGGTGGCGAAGAATTATCCGGGGACCGCACTTTGGTCCACGAACATTGACGCACAACTGATGTGGCTGAACAAAAATCCAGAGGAGTACAACGTAATCGTAGCGTCGAATTTGTTCGGCGACATTCTTTCCGACGCTTTCGCGGGATTGGTGGGCGGACTCGGATTCGCAGCGTCCGGCAACATTGGAGATGACGTCGCGGTATTCGAACCGACCCACGGGTCCGCGCCGAAGTATGCCGAGTTAGATCCGCCTATTGTGAATCCGATTGCGATGATTCTTTCAGCGGCGATGATGCTCGATCATGTTGGCGAGGACCAGAAGGCGAATCGCATCCGCAAGGCAATTGCGGATGTGGTCGGTGAAGGAAAAGTCCGAACTTACGATATGATGCGTTTGACGGGTGGTCCGAAAGCGATCAGTCAGGGCGCGGCGTCGACGGTGCGGATGACGGATGCAATTTTGGAGAAACTGAAATAACCTGCGAGTTGAGGAAATTATGAGCAGCGCTGTCGAGACTACGTCCCCACGTTCTGCCGAGGCGGGACATTGGGGCAAGGAAGTTCGGTCGGACGTACACGTCGGATTCGAGGCGCGTGACAGCGGCGGGATCGAGATCTCATTGGAGTCGCGAGTTGCATCTTATTACGGTTCGGCGATCCTCGAACAGACACGAGAAGTTCTGAGCGAGCTAGGGGTGAAACACGCGCGGGTTGCGATTCATGATGAAGGCGCGCTGCCTTTTGCTATCGCTGCCCGCATTGAGGCTGCGGCGCGGCGCGCGGGGATTGCGCTGGGCAAACGCTCGCTGCCGGAGCAGCATCCGCTGCCGCCGCCTCCGCAAAAAGACCGGCTGCGCCGCTCGCGTCTGTACCTGCCGGGCTCTGAGCCGAAGTACTACATCAACGCCGCCTTGCACGCGCCAGATGCCGTGATCCTCGATCTGGAAGATTCAGTGCATCGCGGAGAGAAAGATGCCGCCCGCATCCTGGTGCGAAATGCTTTGCGGACGGTGGATTTCGGATCGTGCGAGCGCATGGTGCGGATCAATCAGTTACCGCTGGGGCTCGAAGATCTGGCGGAAGTGGTGGGCGAGAGTCCGGATCTGATTTTGATTCCGAAGATCGAGGCGCCCGAGCAGGTCAGAGAAGTGGACCGCATGATTGGCGAGATCAAGGAACGCAACGGAATTATCCGGCCGATCTGGATCATGCCGATTTTGGAATCGGCGCTGGGGATCGAGAACGCGTTTGCCGTCGCGACGGCAAGCGAAAATGTGGCGGCGCTGACGATTGGAATCGAAGATTACACGGCCGATCTGGGCGTGGTGAAGACCGCGGAAGGGCGCGAGTCGCAATATGCGCGCTCGCGCGTGGTGAATGCGGCGCGCGCCGCGGGGGTGCAGGCTATTGATTCGGTCTTCAGCGATGTCGCCGACATGGACGGTCTGCGGCGATGGGGAGAAGCCTCGCGGGGTGCGGGATTCGAAGGCATGGGATGCATCCACCCCGGGCAGATTCGCGTGATCCACGAAGCGTTTCAACCGAGCGCGGACGAGATCGAAAAGGCGCGGGAGGTGGTCGCCGCTTTCGAGGAAGCGCAGAACATGGGGTTGGCGGTGGTGAGTCTGGGATCGAAGATGATCGATCCGCCGGTGGTGCAGCGGGCGCTGAAGCTGGTGGAGCGGGCAAAGGCAATGGGAGCGATTTCGTGAGCGATATTTTGAGAGAACGCGTGGAACTGGCGCGTAACGCAGCGGGACGCGCCGTGCCGGCGATGGTGAACGGCAAGCCGCAAATGCCGTTTCTGGGCGCGGGAAAATTTCAGCCGCGCGGGCGCAAGGCGGCGCCGGCAATCTGCTCCAATAAAGATTACCCAGAAAGTGGCGACAAGCGAATTTCCGATCTCGAGACCGCGCTGCGTAAGTGCGGGCTGCGCGACGGGATGGTGATCTCGAACCATCATCATCTGCGCGATGGCGACAAAGTGGCGCTGATGGCGCTGGAGGCGGCGGCCAGGATCGGCGTCAAAGATCTGATGTGGTTCCCGAGCGCGTCGTTCCCTTCGCAGAAGAGCGCAATCGAACTGATGGAAAAAGGAGTGATCCATCACATCGAAGGCTCGATGAACGGGCCGCTGGGCGACTACTGCACGCAAGGAAAGATGCGCGGCATGGGTGTGCTTCGTTCGCATGGCGGCCGTTATCAGGCAATCCAGGATGGAGAAGTTCACATTGATATCGCGGTGATTGCGGCGCCGACGGCCGATTTTTTCGGCAACTCGGATGGCTCGCACGGCAAGTCGGCTTGTGGTTCGTTGGGTTTTGCGCTGGCGGATTCGATCTACGCCGACCGCGTGATCGTGGTCACCGATAACTTGGTCCCGTTTCCGTGTGTGCCCTGGCAGATTCAGGGCAACAACGTGGATTTTGTGGTGGAAGTGGAATCGATTGGCGATCCGGCGAAGATTGTTTCCGGCACGACGCAGATTACGCGGTCGCCGGACCGGCTGCGGATCGCGGAACTGGTGGCGCGGTTTCTGCGCGCAGCGGGAATCATGAAGAACGGATTTTCGTTTCAGGCAGGGTCGGGCGGAATCGCGCTGGCGTTCGTCGAGTATCTGAAACAGATGATGAAAGAGGATGGGGTGAAGGCGCGCTTCGTTCGCGGCGGGTCAACTAAGTTCTTGGTTGAGTTGTTGCATGAAGGGCTGACGGATTACATCCTCGATGGGCAGACGTTCGATCTCGACGGAGTAAAGTCGCTGGCGAACGATCCGCGGCATGTGGCCACTTCTCCGTTCACTTCATATAACTATCACGGCAAGGGAAACTTCGCTTCGCTGGTCGATGCCGTGGTATTGGGCGCGACGGAAGTGGACATGAACTTCAACGCCAACGTGGTGACGCACTCCGATGGGCGCTTGCTGCACGGCATTGGCGGATGGCAGAACTGCCTGTTTGCCGGGTGCACGATTCTCGCGCTGCCTTCGTTCCGCGATCGCATTCCCGTGATCGTGGACGAGGTTACGACGATGACGGGGCCAGGCGAGATGATCGACGTGATCGTGACCGAGCGCGGCATTGCGATCAATCCGCGGCGCGCGGACCTGCTCGACGCGGTAAAGGGATCGAAACTGCCGGTTCGTCCGCTGCAAGACATCAAAACGGAAGTCGAGAAAATTTGCGGCAAGCCCGCGCGGCCGAAGTTGGGTGATCGTCCATGCGCGGTGGTGAAGTGGGTCGATGGTACCGTGCTGGATACGGTGTGGCAGGCTGGCTAACGCGTACTATTCTCATGAACCGCAGAGATCTCCGAGCGCACAGAGAAACACATTTCTGGAGTATCTTGTCCGGCTATAACTATGACGACGCCTGAACAGGAACACCTACGGGTCGCGGGCGTGTACTCCGCAATGAGCGACGAAGAACTTGGTCAGATCGCTGCCAGCGGTGATGAATTAAGCGATGTCGCACGCGAAGCTTTTCATGCGGAGGTTGCGAGGCGCGGCATCAAGATAGAGATTGCTCCGCCCCGCGGCGAAGACGTCTACGAACTCAACGAAACCGTCACAGTGCGCAAGTTCCGCGATCTTCCCGAAGCGCTGCTGGCAAAGGGAAGCTTGGAGTCCGCTGGGATTCAGGCTTACCTGATCGACGAAAATATGATCCGCCTAAATTGGTTTAGGTCCAATTTTTTTGGCGGAATCAAATTGAACGTCCACGTCGAAGATGCGGAAGCGGCCAGCGCAATCCTGGATCAACCCATTCCCGAAATGCTGGATGTTGAAGGCGTCGGGAATTTCGAGCAGCCAAAATGCCCCAGTTGCCAGTCGCTTGAAGTTAGCTGCGACGAACTGAATAAAGTGTTCTCTTACACTTCGGCGTATTTTGGCGTTCCGATTCCTGTGTATAAAAAAGGATGGATCTGCCATTCATGCGGCAATGAGTGGAAAAAGCAGGACGACGCAACGACGGAGCATGATGACAGCACGCCCTAGAGGCTGCCGTTTTTCTGAACAGTTATAATCGGCAGCAGTGCGACAATTCTTCCGTATGTTGCTTTTGGCCTTGATCCTGATGACGGTGGCGCTGATGTCGGCGCTCACGGCCATGCAGTTCGCCATACACGGGCGCGAGGTGTCCATCCCGAAACTGGTGGGTATGGGGCCGCTGGAAGCTGAGCGCGCGGGTGCGGCTTCGGGACTGCAAGTGGTGGTCGAGCGGCAGTTCTACAGCGCGGACATTCCCGAAGGAAAAATCATGACTCAGATGCCGCCGCCGGGAACGAAGGTGCGCAGGGGATGGTCGGTGCGCGTGGCGGAAAGTCTGGGGCCGCAACGGGTCGCGATTCCCAGCGTGACGGGAGGCAGCGAGCGGATCGCGGAGTTGAACATACGGCGCCGCGGGCTCAGCCTGGGACCGGTCGCGCACGTCAATTTGTCGGACGCGCCGCTGGATCAGGTAATATCGCAAAGCCCACCCGCCAATGCCAGCGGCGTGGCGGTGCCAAAGATCAGTCTGCTGGTGAGCGACGGCGCCGAGCCGCCAACCTATGTGATGCCAAACCTCACCGGACAACCGCTGGGCAGCGCGATGCTGGCGCTCGAGGACGCCGGCATCAAGGTCGGCAAAGTCAGCGTGCTTTCACCGGCGTCGGCGTCAGTCGGCGAGCCGCAAGCCGCGCCGGTGGCGCCGTCTGCGGCCTCCCAGCCTAGCGCAGCGAGCATGATCGTGACCCAGACTCCGGCGCCAGGACAGAAGATCGTGGCAGGCAGCGCGGTGAATTTCGAAGTGCGCTAGCTTATCTTCGTTCGATTATTGCAGCGAAAAATCCGTCGCAAGGATGCACGCCGGGAATAGTTCTCAGATAGGGGCCGGCGAGAAGCGACGCGGCATCCTCCCAGCACATTTCGCCAGACTGACGCAGTTGCTCCAACTCTCTTCCGCAATTGACGACCTTGAATTCGGTCGCGCCATCGAGAGCAGCTTCTACCACTGCTTCATTTTCCTCACGCTCCAGCGAACATGTGGAATAGACGAGCCGCCCGCCAGTCGCAAGCTGGCGAAGCGTGGACTTCAGGATGGCCACCTGTCGCGATTGAAGATCGCGCAGGTCTTCTGGCTTGAGCCGCCACTTGATCTCTGGATTACGGGCCAGAGTGCCGGTGCCGGAGCATGGAACGTCGGCGAGGATGCGGTCGAACGCGCGCGCAGAAAGGCAAATGACGCGCGTCGGCCGCGACTACGTACACGTTCGGCAAGCGAGTAAGATTTTGCAACAAGCGCGCGCGGTGAGGATGCAACTCGGTCGCAAACACTTTAGCGTGCGGGTTGCGCCGGGCGAGCAAGGTGGTCTTGCTGCCGGGAGCGGCACAACAATCAAGGATCGTTGCAGCGATCATTTTGCCATGACCGGCCAGCAACGCGACCAGTTGCGAAGCTTCATCCTGAATCGAGACGCGGCTTTCCTGGAAGGCGCGCGTCCCGGTTACGTCGCCCGCAAGAACGCGTCGCGCAGCCGATAGCAGTCGGCCCGGCGCGAGCTGCACTGCCTGCCTCGGCCAGTTGGGCCTCAACTCGATCTTCGTTAGATTGATAGTCGTGAATGTGAACCGACGTTGCCGGCACTGTCTGATCATGGACGCAAATCTGCCGCGCCGCCTCAAGTCCATAGCGCTCGGTCCAGCGCGCCACCAGCCACGGAGGATGAGCGGCGTTCTGCGCCAGTGTGATCGAGTCGGGCGATTTGCCGATTTCCGCGAAGATGTCTACCGCGCCTGCACCGGCAATTTTTCGGAGGACCGCATTCACGAACGGCGCAGCCGAGCGCTTACGCGCGGCTTTGACGAGTTCCACGCTTTCGAAAATCGCTGCGCGCGCCGGAACCCGGGAGAGAAACTGCAATTGATACACGCCGAGGCGCAATGCGGCCAGGACCTCGGCATCCAGCCGCTCGGTTTTTTGCGACGATGCGGCGGCCAGCCGCTGGTCGAGCAGAGACCGCCAGCGGAGAACTCCCATTACCAGTTCGGTGGCGAGCCCGTGATCGCGCGGGGAAAGCTTTGAGAGACGGAGCGGAATGGAGCAGTTCGGCGGCGTAGGAGTCTTCGCGCTCGACTCGCAGAAGAATTTCGAAAGCCGCGGATCGAGCGAGAGAAGATCGAGCGGGAGAAACTGCCATCGCAGCCTATTGTCCCAGATGGTCGCCGGATTTGGGCCGGTAGCCGTTGATGAATTCCTGCGCGGTCATGCGGCGCTTGCCTTCGAGTTGAATTTCGACGAGCTCCAGCCGTGTCATGTCTTTATCTTTGTCCTTGCCGCAGCCAACGAACAGGCGCGTTCCCTCGACTGCGACTTCTCCGGGCGTCAACTTAGCCGCATGTTGCAAGGGTTGAGCGCGGTGCACTTGCAGTGTCTTACCCTTGAAAGATCGTGAACGCCCCGGGCCACGGCTGAAATCCGCGCAGACGATTGAACAGATCGTTGGCGCTGCGGGCGAAGTCCATGCGGCCATCTTCTTTTTTCAGAATCGGCGCGAGCGTGGCTTGCGAATGATCCTGCGGAGTCGGGCGAACTTGGCCGGTGTCGAGTCCGCGCAAGGTCTCCACCATCAGATCCGCTCCCGATGGACGCCAGCTTCGGGCCCAACGTCTCGGCTGTATCTTCCGCGGCAATCGAAATTTCGCGCTGCATGAGTATGTCGCCGGTGTCGAGCCCTGCGTCAATGCGCATGGTGGTAACTCCGGTGACGGATTCACCGTTGGCGATCGCCCACTGGATCGGCGCCGCGCCGCGATACTTTGGCAGCAGAGACGCATGCAGGTTCAAATTTCCGAGCCGGGGAAGATCGATCATCCACTGCGGAATGATGCGGCCATAGCCGACGACGATGATCGCATCCGGGCGAATCGCCGCAAGCTGGTCGCGGAATTCGGCGTTGTTCTTGATGGTGGCGGGTTGCAGCCACGGCAATGCCCAGGCGGATTGCCGCATCTTTCACGGGAGAAACAGCCACTTCCATCCCGCGCCCGCGAGGCCGATCGGGTTGCGTCACCACCAGCGGCACGGAATGACCGGCCTCGACCAATCTCTCCAGGGTCGGGACAGCGAATCGAGGCGTGCCACAGAAAACGAGAATCATAGATATGCTGGCATCAGCACCGGATACCTTAGTCTATCGCCGATCAAAACGAGGGATCATCGCAACGTTTAAGCGCTGCGACCACGCAGAATCCTTCGCTTCGCTCAGGATGACAAATTACGATGGAAAATTGCCGAATCCTTACCACTCTCCCGCCTTCACCAGTTTTCTTGATCTTGCGCTTGATGAGGTCGCGCTTCAGCGCGCTGATGTGTGAGATGTAGAGCTTGCCGTTCAAGTGATCGGTCTCATGCAGGAAGGCCCGCGCCAGCAGGTCCTCTCCCGTGTGCTCGAAAAACTTTCCGGTTAGGTCCTGCGCGCGCACCGTCACGGTCTTGGCGCGGGTTACGTCCTCGCGAAATTCGGGAATGCTCAGGCAGCCTTCGCTGCTCCGCTGGCGGCCATCTTTGCTGACAATGACCGGATTGATCAGGACCAGCTTGGCATCGGGGTTTTCCTTGAAGGTCACATCCACGACGGCGATTCGTTTCGCAATGCCGATCTGCGGGGCCGCCAAGCCGACGCCGCGAGCCGCGTACATGGACTCGAACATGTCTTCGATGAGCTTCTTGAGCCCGTCGTCGAAGCTGGTCACCTCGGCCGAGGGTTTTTCCAGGACGGGATCGCCAAATTTCACAATTGGATAAATCATTTTCGGATTCTAGTTTCGGGTCAATAGTTCTTCAGTTGTTCCAGATAGCCGTGAAAATTTCGTTTCGTTTCTTTCATCGAGTCGCCGCCGAATTTTTCGAGCGCTGAGCGCGCCAGCGTGAGCGCGACCATGGCCTCGGCGGCGACGCCAGCGGCGGGCACCACGCACACATCCGAGCGCTCGTACGCCGCCTTCACGGGCTCGCGCGTCGCGAAATCCACCGACTGCAACGGACGCCGCAGCGTGGAGATCGGCTTCAGATAACCGCGAACCCGAATCTCCTGCCCGTTGGAAACGCCGCCTTCCAGGCCTCCGGCATTGTTGCGCGTGCGCGTGAAGCCCGCAAATCCCGTGCCGCTTTGATAACCGATTTCGTCGTGCACGGCCGATCCCGGCGAATGCGCCGCCTGAATCCCGTTTCCAATTTCGACCGCTTTCACCGCTTGCAACGACATGACCGCCGCGGCCAACAACGCATCCAGCCGCTCGTCCCATTGCACATAGCTGCCAAGACCGGGCGGAACATTGTGCGCCACCACCTCGAAAACTCCACCCACGCGAATCGCCCGTGCGCAGAACTTTATCGACTTCTTCCTTCATGCGCTGCTCGGCATCGGCGTCGGCGCAGGAAAGCAGTACCTCGTTCTTTACGCGACAGCGGCTCGATTTGCTCCCACGCGATTTCGCGGTCGGCAATCGAAACCGCGCCCACCGCAATCACATGACTCAGAACTTCCACGCCCAACTCGCGCAGCAGCAGCTTGGCGAGCGCGCCAATCGCAACCCGCGCCGCCGTTTCACGGGCCGAGGAGCGCTCCAGAACATAGCGCGCTTCCGTGAAAATCGTACTTCAAAGCTCCGGCAAGATCGGCATGGCCCGGACGCGGCGACGCCACGCGCTTGTGTTTTGCCGGATCGCCCGTCTCCACCGGCAGCGACTCCTTCCAATTCTGCCAGTCGCGGTTCTCGATCATCACCGCGATCGGCGAGCCGATCGTCTTGCCGTGATGCACGCCCGAAAGAAAGTGCGCCCGGTCGGTTTCGATCTTCATGCGCCCGCCGCGTCCAAAGCCCTGCTGGCGCCGCCAGAGTTCGTGGTCCACGAACGCCTGATCCACCGCCAGCCCGGCAGGCAGCCCGGAAAGGAACGCGACCAGCGCCTCGCCGTGGGATTCTCCGGAAGTAAAGTAGCGCAACATGTGGAAAAAGCATTGTAAATGAAGAAGAAACGTTCAACTCACCTTGATTTTCGCCCAGTGATTTTTTCTCAATCCGTTCCTTGCGCCAAAGGCGTGGCCTGCGCGGTTACAATGAATTATCGCTTGGTGCCGGAAGTCGCCGGCACGACCCGGGCCCCAGATTGATCGCGCCACTTCGTTCCAGTCACAGCGCGCGAGGATTTTTCGATGTTGAACAACAAGGCTGGTTTGTCTCGTACGGAAGTTGCCGGGCGCATTCGTTGCGTGATCGCCGACGATCACGAAATGCTGCGCTATGGCGTGCGCCGCCTGCTGGAAGACGCCCCCGACTTTGCCGTGGTGGGCGAAGCGCGCGATGCCGCCGAGGCGCTCAAGTTGACACTGGAGCAGCGCCCCGACCTGGTGCTGCTCGATATCGGCATGCCCGGCATGCCGTCGTTCGAGGCCGGACGCCTCATCGAAGAACGCTGCGCCGGCACGCGCATCGTGTATATGACCATGCATGAGGACCGGGAGTATGTGCGTCAAGCCCCGCACTCGGGCGTCGGCGGATACCTGCTGAAAGACACTCCAGCGCCGCTTTTGTTGCGTGCCCTGCGCGAAGCGCATCGCGGCGAACGGACCTTGGGTCCGCTGATCGAGACACAATTGAAAGACGGCGCGACACCGCCGAACCAGGCGGTGCGGGTGCCGCTGCGGAGAAATACCCTGACTCTGCGCGAGCGCGAAGTGATGAAGTTGCTCGCCGAGGGCAATACGGTGAAACAAGCGGCGGCGGCGCTGGGAGTGAGCGTCAAGACGGTGGAAGCGCACAAATTCAACTTGATGCGCAAACTCGACATTCACAACAAGGCCCAGCTGGTCACGGTCGCCATACAGAAGAAAATTCTTCCGCTGCCGTTCCCAATGTGAGGGACGCTGCCGGGGCGCAGCTCTCCGCGTTACGCTTTCTGTTCGGTGAATAGGTCAATCGCTGACGCTGCCGGAGTGGCAGACTGCGCGCCAGGATCCTCCGCGCTGGTTTTCGCAGCGGGCGCTTTCTCCCCTTGCATGAATTTTCTGGAATCGAACAGCGGGCGCCCCAACGACGCGTTATAGCTGGTCCACGGCCCTTCGAGTTCAGCTCTCGCGCTCGAAGTGGGCGCGCATCGCCTCCATCTTCGAATCGAGATCGTCGAGATAGTGCAGCATGAGCGCCTCGGGAAACATCGGCAGCTTGGGCGATCCGAATTCGTACTGCCCGTGATGGCTGATGATCATATGTTCGAGCAGTGTTTTCAGTTCCGCGGGGAAGCCGGGCAGCTTTGCGAGCTTGGCCTGCAGCATCTCCAGTTCGATGATCATGTGCCCGAGCAACTGGCCGCGCGTGGTGTAGGAAAACGCGCGGTTGTAGGTCAGTTCCTGAAGCTTGCCGATGTCGTGCAGAAACGCTCCCGTTAGCAGCAGGTCGCGATTGATTTGCGGATAGTTCCGGCAGATCAGATCGCAGGAGCGGAACAGCGACACGACGTGATCGAGCAGTCCGCCGATGTAGGCGTGATGAAGTGTCTTGGCCGCGGGAGCATTGCGATAGCGCTCGGCAATTTCCGCATCCGCCATGAAGAGTTCCACCAGCGACTTCAGATGCGGATTCTGAAACGTGGCCACAAACTCGGTCAGCGATTGCCAGAGTTCGCCGATGTCCTTGGTGGTCTTGGGCAGATAGTCGGTGAAGTCGATCTCGGCTTCTTCCATGCGCCGCAGCTTGTGAATCGTGAGCTGAAAACGGTTCTTGTACTTGTTGATGAGCCCCTTGATCTTGAGAAAGTCGTCCTGCTCGAACGAGGCGACGAATTCTTCGACGTTGTCCCACATCTTGGCTTCGATCTGGCCGGTGCGGTCCGCCAGGGTCAAGGCCAGGTAAGGCTCGCCATTCTTTTTTGCCTTTACCTGTTTCGACGCCACCACAAAGCTGGAGGTGACGATCTTGTTTTCCTGCTGGGAACATTCGGAGATAAAAAACTCTTTCATGGGCCTCCGCGAAACCGGCTTTCCGCATGCAGCATCTGAAGGCGCATGCTTGCTGCCACACTTACGGCATGCCTGAAGGCATACCCCGATACGAACCTCACTTACGCCACGGAAGATTGGTCTAAAACACCCCGAGCTTCTTCTTCTTTTTCAGCTTCTTTGCTTTGGTGTCTTTGTCCGTGGTCTCAACGGGCTTGGTCTGCTTGGTACTCGCGCCCGAATCGATGTAACCGGACTTGAGGTCGATGAAGGCTTCTTCGCGCAGCGTGGTCAAATATGCGCGCAGCGCCGGCTGCAGTTTTTGCATATACAACGCTTCCTGAATGCGCGGCTCAACTTCCTTCAAAGTTGGAATGCCCGCTTTTTGATGCTCGGTCGCCTGCAGGATCACATAACCTTGCTTGGTGTGGATCACATCCGTGACTTCCCCGGTCTTCAGCGCGAACACTTTGTCTTCGAGGTCTTTCGAGAGCGCGCCCCGCTTGAATGCATCGCCGAGGTCGCCGCCATCTTTCGCCGACGGCCCATCGGAATATGTTTTCGCCAAGTCTGCAAACTTCGCGCCTTTGTGGATCTGGTCGAGCAGATCCTGCGCTTTCGCCTGGGCAGCAGCCAGCGCTGCCTCCGTCTCATCCTCCGAGGGCGGTTCGGGCTTCGCGTCCGCGCTCGTAGCCGGTTTGGCGGGCATTTTGGGCGCGATCAGAATTTCACTCAAGCGGACCTGCTCGGGCTGCTCCATCTCCGCGCGGTGCTGGTCATAAAACTTATTTTCCTCTTCCTTGTTTATAACCAGGTGCGAGCCCACTTCCTGCCCGATCACCTTCTGGGTGACGATCTGGTTGCGCAGATTCTGCTTGAAGTCTTCGTACGAAGCGCCCTGCGCTTCCGCCGCCTTCTCCAACTCTTCCATGGTCCCGAGGTTCATTTCCTTGCGCATTTCATCGAGGCGCTTGATGAGTTCCGTGTCGCCCGTGATGCTGAGGTCCTTGCCTTTTTGCAGCAGAAGTTGCTGATCAATCAGATCGCGCAGGACGTCGCGTTGCTTCTCGGAAAAAATGCGCTCGACGTTGGCCGGGTCCTGCTGCTGAATTTCCTGCTTGAGCTGATCGCGGCTGCGGACATATTCCGTGCGCGTGATGATTTCATTGTTGATCCGGGCGATGATCTCTTCGACCACGGTATCGGCCGGCAAAAAGACGGGAGCAACAACGCGTATCCAACCGCCAACAGCAGGGGGAATCCGATTTTCTTCATTAAGGGCTCTCTAGAAACCTGGGTAAAACCCGGGGAAAATTGTTTTTTCATTTTACGCCGCCAGCGGCAGGGAGGCCAATGGAGCGGGTGGAGTCTTAGCTAATCTCTGGCCTTCTTCCAGCTAATTTCCTCGGGTGAGCGTGAGTGCAGTCATGTCGTTGTGCTTTGGGGCCAGGCGCATGAAGTCCTGCACCCGTTGCAGGATGTTCTGAGAAAGATCCTTGGCCGAAGCGGGCCCAGCTTGCATGATGCGCTTGACTCCCGTCAGACCAAATTCCACGTTCTTCGACTCGGCCTCCACCACTCCGCGCGAGACCACTGCCAGCGAGGACTTCGGACCCACGCCGACGATGCGAGCGTCGGTGGGAGCCAGCGAGAACAGACCGAGTGGCAAGCCGGTCGCGTGCAATTCGATGATGCCCGCTTCATCGCGCAGCAGGCCGGGAGTGTGGCCCGCATTCACATAGCAGAGCGTGCCCAGTTCTTCGTTATAGCAACCGGCGAAGGCCGGACAACTGCGTACACCTCCAGCCGCCCGCATGATTTCGAGATTCAGACGGTGCGACAATTCGGTCATCGCGTCCGCTTCGTTCAGCTCAGCAGCGGCGAAGAGTTCCTTGCCGGACGAGCGGAAACAAGCCCGCGCGGCTTGCAGTACGCCAAGGTTGGCCTCACGTCTGCCGGCCACGTCGAGCAATCCGAAGAGAAAACGGGTCGGACCGACCCGCAGGAAGTCGTGAAAATCGCCTCCGATGCGCGAGGAAAAATAGGCGACCGCAAGGTTTGCGCCCTGGAGCGCGAAACTTTCCCCCTGGACGATCTCGGGAATTTCCTCCACCGTCGGGCCGAACCCGAGTTTTGCAAGAAGCGCTTTCATGAGGGGCGAAATTAACACAATCCCTGGGGTGGAGCAATGAGCCGGAAGTGCCTTGGAGAACTTAACTTGTTAAATCCATATTTACATTCGACGCTTGAGATTAAAAAGATATTTCTTAACGAAGGGGCAAATCGCCGATCGTTTAAGGAATGACTTCAATCTGCGTCCCCCGCAAGTCGCGCCGATTGCGACTAAATCACAGGCGAGGGTTGCGGGGCCGCATGAACAGAGAGGCCAGCGCGCCGCCGATGCAGGCGAGCGCCAAGGTAAAAATCATGCCAAAAAAGAAGGCAAGCGCCAGCCCCGACGCAGTGAACAGGTTGTGGATTCTGGCTTGAACGTCAGGGTCGGACACATTCGCGCCGAACCTCTGAAAAAATTTAAGCAGGTAATCGGTGTATTGCTGCTGGCCATGAAAAACGAAAATCCATACGGTGAACGTCAGGGCGTTGATCGCGAAGACAACGACTCCAGCCGCTCCTCCCAAACGCGTCGCGAGAGCGGCGGGAAGCGCGAATCCATTTTCGCGGCGATAAAAAAAGGCCGCCAGCGCCCCGGTTAGCACGATGCCGAGCAATGGCGTGACGATGATGGAGATGAAAACGCCGAGCACGCCGGCCTTGAGCGCGGCGCGAACGGCAACGTCACGGTCCATCGTGTTTGCGGACACACCTGGGCGCGGCTGAGATGGAGCAACCCCCGTCTCTACAGCAGGAATTTCAGAGGCAATTGCAGCATCTGGAATGGCGACCTGCACGCGGATTTGAGGAGCGCGGCATTGCGAACAAAACGGACGGCCGTCCTCGACCGTGGCGCCACAGTGTTGGCAGGAGTGATCCACATCTTTGAAGCTAGCGCACAACGGAGCGGAGAGCAAGGTGATCGGGTGATCGGAGGACCGTGCGGGTAAAGATGGCCCGATCACCCGATTGCTTCGCTCAGATGGTGTCGTCCTTGCCCGTGTGCGTGCGCACATAAACCAGGGCGAAGCGGCTTCCGTGATCGCTGGGCTTGACGGAAACGACGTGCTGGTTCCCTTCGGTTCCCACTTTCAACTCCAAAGAGTCTCCGCCGCCGTCATTGTCACAGGAAACGGGCTTGGAAACTCCCTTATCGCCGCTTACGTGGCCGTTGCTGGTCCAAGCGCCGTGGCACTGGATGGGCTTTCCATATTTCTGTAGCTCTTTGCTGTAGTAGGCGATGATTTTGTCAGGTGCGTCGTTAGAGACGAACTCCGCAGCCACCACTTTCAACGAGAACCCCGGCAGCGACAGGTTTATATTGGCGCTCTTATCGTCGTCGCTGTTGTCTTTCGGAGCGGGCTTGGCTCCGGGATAGAGCGTAAGGCCGGCATCGCGAATATCGGCTTGCTCGCTGACATGCAAATCGCCGATGGGCGATTTGAGGTCAACGTGTTTCACTCCATCCTTGTCGTTGTCGTTGGTATGTATGCTACAAGCGGGAAGAACGCAGAGTGCCGCGCACAACGCGCCCAGCGATAGTTTTGCGATAACGCCACGGCCGAACATCCTGGGGCTAAACATCTTTTGGCTAATCGTCTTTCGGCTGAACATCGGAAGAACCTCCTGATCTGGGTCGAGTTGATCTGGGCTGGGCGGGGCGTTCGAGACCTTCGCCTCGGGATGCGACGCCCGGAATCGTAACCGGCAGATGGCCACCGATCGGAATCTCACCGAAGATGGCTTTGACGACGGCGGTTTCCG
This sequence comes from uncultured Acidobacteriaceae bacterium, assembly GCA_963827765.1. Lineage (GTDB taxonomy): Bacteria > Acidobacteriota > Terriglobia > Terriglobales > Acidobacteriaceae > Acidiflorens. Next base: position 429,491 of record CAWHBX010000002.1, on the reverse strand, counting down.
ACACGGTTGCATTGGAGAACGCACACAAATAACTCTGGATCGCGGGAAAATCCTGAACAACATAAGGATTGCCCATAGCGAGTACCACGGTGCGCTCGGCGGCGCGGTCGAGGATCGCCGTGAGTAAAGAGCCGGTGGCATCGTCCATGGCAACCGAATTCTTCAAACTTCCTTCAGCGGCTCGCATGGCCTTGCCCGCGGTCGGAACCACATACACCGCGGCGATCACATGCTCGGCCGCTTCCACCGCTTCGAGCACCGACGGCTTCATGCCGGCGGCCGAGCGGGCGTCGGCGTAAATAATGTGGGCGTCAGGCACACGGGCTAGAATTTGCTGTTCGAGCATACGTCCGGAGTCGGTGCGCAGGTCGTCGGAAAAAATCACCGCAACCAGGCGGTCGCTTACCTCGGCCAGTGATTGATACGGAAGCGCGGCCTGCGTAGTTCCAAGAGAATTTCCATACGATTGAAGCGGGATGACCTTACCGTTGTCGCGGATAAGGGTAATCGCTTCATCGGCAATGCGCTGGCCCACGGCCAGATTCTCCGGTTTCGCAATCTGGCTTGAGAGTTGACCGGGGTCCGCCAGCCGCGCCTTGTGCAGACCGAGGGAAGCCTTGAGTTCGAGAATTTTGCGCACGGACCGATCGAGGCTAGGACGATCGATTTCACCGCTCCGTACGGCTTCGAGCATCGCGCGATAGCTGGCATCGAAATCGGCGGGAATGATGAGCATGTCATTACCGGCCTTGAAAGATTCGACCGCGGCGCGGCCGATGTCGTTCGCGTAGAGGCGCGTCAATCCCGCCATGTCGAGAGCGTCGGTGACGACGATGCCTTTGAATCCCATTTCTTCCTTGAGGAGTCCGTCCACAATCGCGCTGGAGGTTGTGGCCACGCGGTTGGGCGCGGGATCGAGAGCGGGGGCGGTGACGTGCGCCACCATGACGGCGTCTACGCCCGCCTCGATGGCGCGGCGGAACGGAGGCAGTTCCACCGCATCGAGATGCGCGCGGTCGCCCGTGACTTGCGCGAGTCCGAGATGAGAATCGGCGGCGGTGTCGCCGTGTCCGGGAAAATGTTTGGCCGTGGTCAACATGCCGCCTTGGTGAGCGCCGCGAATGTAGGCCACCACGAAATCGCCAACTTGCTGCGGGTCTTCTCCGAAAGAGCGCGTGTTGATGATGGGATTCGCCGGGTTGGAATTCACGTCGGCAACGGGAAAGAAATTCCAATGCACTCCGACGGCCCTCGCCTCGAGCGCGGTGATGCGTCCGAAAGCCTCCGCATTTTCCGTCTTGCCGGTGGCTCCAAAGGCCATGGCGTGGGGAAAGACGGTCGTGCCATTCAGGCGCATGGACAGGCCGCGCTCGAAATCGGCCGCGACAATGAGCGGCAATTGCGACGATTTTTGCAGCCGGTTGAGCAGCTCGGCGGCAACATCGGGCTGAGTTTTGAGCAGAACGGGGCCATCCACCGGAACGGTCAGCACCAGCGATCCGATGCGATATTTGCGGATGTTCTCGCGCAGCCGAATATAAACGGGGTCGGCGTCGTTAAAAAATTGCGCTTTCACCCGTATGGAGAAGAGTTGGCCGACCTTGTCTTCGAGCGACATCTTGCGCAAGGTCTTCGAAGCCCACTTCTGGCCGGCTTTGTCGAGATGGATGGGACGGGGCGGAAGAAAGCGGTCTTTGCTCTTGTCTTTAGCAAAGCAAAACGGCGCGGCTAGCAGAAGCACGATCGGTAGCAGATGCCTGAACATGCAATGACAATAGCAAAAACGGGCAGGCACGTCCTGCAAATGCTATGCCAGCTTACCAGTGGAGAGCCGGGCGTCCCCATCCGTTCCTCCACTTTCTCAAATCTTCCGTTCGATGATTGCAACGCTCTCCGCTTGCGCCGGTGTGTCGTCGCCGAAGCCGGACAGCCAATGCACTTCCGGTTCTCGACGGAACCACGTCATCTGGCGCTTGGCATAGTTGCGATGCGCTTGCTGCGCCGCGGCGAGCGCCGACGTGCGATCCAGTTCGCCGCGCAAAAACTGCACCGCCTGCTTGTATCCGAGCGACGCAAGCGGGCGGGCTTGTTCGCCATATTTAGAGAGAAGCTTTTCGGTCTCCGCGATTAGTCCTTCGTCAAACATCTTCACGGCCCGCTGATTGATGCGGGCATAAAGGACCTCGCGCTCGGGGTTGAGTCCGAGACGAAGAATGCGAAAGCCGCGCAGCGGGTCGCGTCCCTGCCGCCAAAGTTCGGTCATAGTTCGGAAAGAGGTTTTGCGCGCGGCGAGACACACTTCGATCGCCCGGATCACCTTGGGAAGGTCATTCACGTGAATGCGGTCCGCCGACGCAGCGTCGAGCCGCCGCAGAATGCGATGCAAGCGCTCGATGCCGTACTTCTCGGCACGAGCGCGCAGCTGGTTGCGCAGTTCTTCATTACGAAGAGCACCGTTACGCTGCGGACCGGGGAAAAGCCCTTCCAGTAGAGCGCGCAGATAAAGTCCGGTGCCTCCACTGACGATGGGTAGCTTTTTCCGCTGCTCGATCTCGCGCAGAATCTGCCTCGCCTGACGGGCATATTCTCCGGCGCTGACGTCGGAGAGGGGATCGGTGCAATCGACAAGGTGATGCGGAATTTCCGCTCGCTCGGCCGCGCTGGGCTTGGCCGTGCCAATTTCAAATTCGCGATACATTGCGACCGAATCGCAGTTGACGATTTCTCCGTGAAAACGGCGCGCAATCGCCAGCGCCAGGGCCGTCTTCCCGCTCGCCGTGGGGCCAAGCACGACTGCGACGAGCGGCTCGCGATGCGTCAGTTTCAGCGCGCGCTCCACGGGATGTACCGCCAGTAGCGGATGATCGTAAGAATGAGTAGAAGGACCGCCATGAGAAGCAATCCGGTGGCTTCGGCGGCATAGGTGGAATGGCGGTGCCGATGCTGGTTCTCCTGATGCTTGTTGCCGTCTTCCGGCCTCACTGGAACGGGGGAGTTCACGCGGCTATTGTAGCTTTTCTCCGGTCATTAGTCGCTGGTCGTTGGTCGTTCGGAATGAATTGCCTGTCAACGACCAGCGACCAGCGACCAAAAACTTATTCGCGGTGTACACTACGGGCGCGCCGTTATGCCGATGCCTTTCTCCAACCGCGAAGCCAGGATCATGCGCTTTGGCGTTTTTGAAGTGGACCTTGCCGCCCGGGAGCTGCGCAAAAACGGCGCTCGCATCCGGCTTCAGGAACAGCCGTTTCAAGTCCTCACGGCGCTCCTCGAAAATGCCGGTCAAATGGTGACCCGCGAAGAGCTGCGCGAAAAAATTTGGCCCGCCGACACCTTCGTCGATTTCGATCACAGCCTGAATACAGCGGTGAACAAGATCCGCGAATCGCTGGGCGATTCCGCATCGAACCCGCGCTTCGTTGAAACCCTGGCCCGCCGCGGCTACCGCTTTCTCGCGCCGGTCGAGAATGTTGGCGCGGCAGTGCCAGTATCCGGGCCTGCCCGCGCCGAGGACAATCATTCGGAAAAGAGCGCAAGCGAGCCTGTGCTGCATCCCGAACTGCATGTGCCCATCCCGCGGCGCGGATTGGCGCGCGCGCTTTTCGCGCTGATTCAGGCAATGTATTTCATTTTCTACGTGAGCGGACTCGCTCATCTGCGCGAGGCCGACCAGGTCGCCAGCGGCTTTCTGCCGGGTTGGAGATCTCTCGTCATCGTGGGCGCGGTGTTGGTCACGGGAGCGGTGGGGATCCCGCTGCGCTTCTATTTGCTGTCGGCGGTCGCGTTCGATTTCCGCAAGCTGGCGGCGGCATTCGGGCGGCTCTTTCCCTTCGTTCTGGCGCTCGACGAGCTCTGGGCCATAGCGCCGTTTCTGCTGCTGCCGCAAATTGGAGTGGGCTTGGCATTCGCCGCGACTGCCGCTTTGTTGTACGTTCCCTTTTCGGAGAGAACTCTGGTGCGCATGGCCTACACACACAACCCGCAATCCCACGTCAATCGCGGCTAGTGCGGATTTGGAATTGCTGTGTCCGCCGAAAACCGCCGCGCTTGCGCTCGGCATGGACAGGCGAGACGCCCGTCCTTTCGCTGTCCGTACACAGGGTGCAAATTCTCCCCAATCGCTACAATAGCTAGAATTATGACGAGTTTGCCATTGCCGTTCGCCGCCTTTGTCGCAGGACTGATTTCTTTTCTCTCGCCCTGCGTGCTTCCGCTCGTGCCCGGATATGTTTCCCTGATCTCCGGCGCAGGCGTCGAGCAACTGAAGCTGCAAGAAGGACAACTCCTCCGCAAGGTGATGCTCAATTCCGCCGCGTTCATCGTCGGCTTCAGCATCGTATTCATCACCCTGGGCGCAATCTCGACCGAAGTCGGCCAGCTCCTGGCGCAATACAAATCGCTGCTCGCCCGCGTCGCCGGAGCGGTCATCATTCTCTTCGGTCTTCACCTGACCGGCATTTTTCAGATCAAGGCCCTGCTCGCTGACACGCGCCTGCATGGCCTCAAAGGCAGCTCTTCCGCCTGGGGCGCATTTGTCGTCGGATTTGCTTTCGCTTTTGGATGGACGCCGTGCATCGGCCCCATCCTCGCGGTCGTGCTCGGGTTCGCCGCCGCTCAAGACACCGTCTGGAAAGGCATCTTTCTTCTGGCCATCTACTCCGCCGGACTGGCCGTGCCTTTCCTGCTGACCTCGCTCGGCATCGAGCGTTTTCTAAAGTTTTACAACCGCTTCAAATTCCACATGCGCGCCGTGGAAGTGGCAAGCGGAATCTTGCTGATCGGATTGGGCATCTTATTGGTGATGGGGCGCTTCACGCTCCTCTCCGGCTATTTCTCGTTTTTGAATCGCTTTGCGCTCTAGCAGGCTGCATGAGCAACACCTTTAATGAATTGTCATCCCGAGCGGAGCGAGGGATCTGCAGTTCGCCGCAAAATCAGTGGCGGCTTTAGCCGCCGAGGTCACCAGTGAAAAGAAGTCCTCTAACTCTGTTCTTCATCGCCCTCATCGTCGCGGCCATGGTGTTCGCCGCCATTCGCATGGCCCGCAAAAACCGCGCCAGCGGCCCCGCCCAGGGACAACTCATCGGCAATTTGGCGCCCGACTTCGATCTGCGGACGCTCGACGGTAAGAGCATGAAGCTCTCCGATCTCCGCGGCAAAGCTGTGCTGCTCAATTTTTGGGCGACGTGGTGCGGGCCCTGCAGGTTTGAAATGCCGTGGTTTGTCGAGCTGCAAAAAGAATACGGCCCGCAAGGTTTCCAGATCGTTGGCGTTGCCAATGACGACGCCAGCACCGAAGACATCGCCAAATTCGCCAAGGAAATGGACATCAACTACCCCATCCTGATTGGCAAAGATTCCGTCAGCGATAGCTACGACGTCAGTGGACTGCCCACGACGTATTTTCTGGATCGCAACGGCAAGCTCATTGCCCGCGAATTCGGCTTACAGAGTCGCAGCGTCTTCGTGGACCACATCAAAAAGGCCATGAGCCAGGGCCAACCGGTACAGGCTCAGAAGTAACTACAAACCGCACCTGAGCCTGGAGTACCCTAGAGATGGAGTAACCTGGCAAGGTGCGGAAAAGCTTGAGTTTGGTATCGGAGCATCGCTTGAGCGATGCCATAAGCTTCAAAATCAAACACCCCTTCAGGAGCTGCGTTTCCCCCGCAGCCTTCTGAAACTGGGATCGCCAATGAAAATGCTTGCCGCAAACGCGCTTCTCCTCTTCTCCGCCTGGGCTTGGGCGCAGGACGATTTCGGCCCGAAAACTCCTGCCGTACAGATGGCGCCTGCTCCGATCGTCACCGCCCTGCAGGGAAAATCGGCCACCGTCCCGCTCTCGTTCCGTGTTTCGAGCGGTTACCACATCAATTCCAATCACCCGAAGTCGGAGTTTCTGATCCCGACCGTGCTCAAAGTAGAAGCCACCACTGACATTATCATCGGCAAAACCACCTACCCCGACGGCCACGATATGAGTTTTGCCTTCGCTCCCGACGAGACGCTCAATGTTTACAGCGGAGATTTCAAAGTGGATGTGCTGGTGCGTCCGCTGCTCTCCGTGCAACCCGGCAAATATATCGTCCGCGGGATCTTAAAATACCAGGCCTGCGATAACTCCGCCTGCTATCCACCCAAACAGTTGCCGGTCAGCTTCGATGTGAAAATCGCAAAAGCTCCGCCAGCGCCAAGGAAGAACCCCGCCCAGAGTCCGCACGCACACTGACGTCGGCATTTAGCATTCAGCATTCAGAAATAATCCCCTGGCCATTGTGCGGTTTCTGGTGGAACCGGGGTTGGCTAAGTGTTGAATGCTGAGTGCTGATTGCTCAGTGCGGAATGCGCAGAACGAATCCAGCAGGAACGCCGTCAGAAACCACGAGCGCCGCTCCGGCGCTTTCCAGCACACGGCTGGCAATCGCAAGCCGCACCCTGCGCAAAGTTGATGCTGAATCTGATGCTGACGTTCCCACGTTCGGGTCGCGATTCGTCCACGGACTGGTTGCGCGCTGTTCCCGATTGCCAGAATCCGGCTCGCGATAACCGCGTTCGCCTTCCACCCGCAGCACCACCCCCTCTGGGCTTTCCCCCAGCAGAAGCGTAATTCTACCGTCCACCGCTTGCGCTTCGATCGTCGCCGCAATCAAATACTGCAAAGCCAGCCTCAAACGCGACTCCGGCGCCGGCAGTGTGGCCAAACAAGTTCCCACCAGGCGCAACTGGATACCGCGTACCGCCGCAATCGTCGCTAGTTCTTCGACCACGCTCCGCAGCGCAGGCGCTAGCGCGACCGCGCAAGCTGCCGGCCCGGGGTGCTCGGCGTCCAAATACTCCCGCATCAACTGCACCATGCCAATCGCTTTTTCGGTCTGTTGCAGGGCCACCGAAATATTTTCCTGCTGCCGCTCCGCGACTTCCTCGAGCGAAAGTTCCAACGAGCAGCGCAAGCTGGTGAGCGGCTGACTCAGCGAGTGCAGCAATTCGCCGAGCACGTCCGGGCCTCGCGGCAGATTCGGAAAAGAATGCGGACTCGCGCTCATGCCGGTATGCCGTCGGGACTCATCTGATATCCCACGCCGCGGACCGTGTGGATCAAGGTTGGCGTGAAGCCGTCGTCCACCTTGCGCCGCAGGTAGTTGATGTAAACGTCCACCACGTTGGTCGTGGAATCGAAGGTCAGGTTCCAAACGTGTTCGATGATCATCGCCCGGGTCAGCCGCCGCCCCGCATTCCGCATCAGGTATTCGAGCAAGGCGAATTCCTTGGTCGTCAATTCAATGTGACGCCCGGCACGATTGACTTTGCGCTCCACTCGGTCCAAACAGAGATCGCGGACCGTGAGCACCGATTCCGACGGCAAGTGGCTGCGCCGCAATAACGCCCGCGCCCGCGCCGACAGTTCAAGATATGAAAAAGGCTTTACCAGATAGTCGTCCGCTCCCGAGTCCAGGCACTGCACGCGGTCTTCGATCCGGCTGCGCGCGGTAAGAATCATCACTGGCAAGTTCGCCTTGCGCTGCCGCAGACTTTTCAGCACCGCCAGCCCGTCAACCCCCGGCAGGTTCAGATCGAGCACCACCAGGTCGTAGTCGAACTCCATCGCCATCGCCCGGCCCTGGTTCCCCTCGTTGGCCACATCCACCGCATGATGTTCCGCCTCCAGCCCCTTCCGGATAAAACTGGAAAGCGCCGCGTCATCTTCCACAATTAGAATTCTCATGAGCCTCTTCTAAGTCGAATAATTATGAAGCGATTCTCATTCTCGGCTTAGTAGTAAAAGCACACAAGATAACCAGACCGTTCAAAGGGACGTACTTCAGGAGGAAGAGCCGTTCTGGAAATAGATACCTCATCCGGTTTAGACTTCACGGTATGAAAACTCTCATTGTCCAACTCTTTCTATTGCTTATGGCTTTGAATGCAAATGGGCAGGAACCACAAAGTGTACCGAGTCACCACACAGGCGCGATGCCATCAACTGGCGTGATTGGCGAAACCACAAGTGACTGCATCGCGTCGGTTAATGATATTTCGTTTAAGCGGCAACCTTTGCCAAGTGGTATTGGATTCCATGTACCACATGGCGCGTTTGTGCGGCTGGTACTCCCGCTATCTGGTTCGGATACGCTTACGATCTACGAACTCGGCAAGAGGGATGAGAACGGGATTGCACCGGACAACCTAGACACGAGGCTACTGATTACGCGACAGAACGAGCCTGTATTTCGGTTCTCGTTTAGGAATTTGCAATTGCCCAAAGAAAAAGTCTACGACAGCGAGTGGGGATTGTCGGCTGTGGCAATGAAAGCTGCGCACCTGTGCTCCAACGGTGTCGACATAACCTACCTCGTAGCACAAGCTGGCAACCAGGGTGGTTTCTTCATGGCGATCAAGCGGAACGCTGACAGTTATGTTTTGGTGCCCATCGAAGGTGCAACGCAGGGCAGGCTAGAGTTGAAGATGAGTACGCCCACTCGCGTCGTTGTTTGGAGCGCGGCCCCCGAGGACGCAGGACTTTGCACAGCTTGTCCGAAGCACTACGTCGTAGAGACGATGGAATTCGACGGAACATCATTCAAAGTCGTCGAAAAGAGAAGAACGAAGAAGACGTTTACGGACTTTCAGGATGAGCCGCTTGTAGTGTCACCGTAGAAATGGCAGATGCAGAACTAGGCGCTACGCCCCCAACTCCGCTCGAATCGCCCCGACGATCGCTTCCGCCAGCCGATCCATTTGCACTTGCGACTCCGCCTCAATCATCACCCGCGCCAGCGCTTCCGTGCCGGAGTAACGCACGACCACCCGGCCATTGCCGTCGAGTTCCCGTTCCGCCACCGCAATCGCTGCATGCACCGCTGGAATTTCCGCGAAGGGAGTTTTGTTCCGCACCCGCACATTCCGGATCGTCTGCGGAAACACCTTCAGATCGCTCACCAGATCCGCCAGCGGTTTGCCCGTCCGCACCATGATTTCCAGCACCCGAAGCGCGGTCAGCAGTCCGTCGCCGGTGGTCGCATCCCCATCGCGAAACAAAATGTGGCCCGACTGTTCGCCGCCCAGTGTGGCTCCCACGCGCTGCATTTCTTCGAGCACGTACTTATCGCCGACGTTGGCCCGCAGCATCTGAATGCCGGAGCGCTTGAGCGCCAGCTCCAATCCCATATTCGACATGGTCGTGGCCACCACGGTTGCATTGGCGAGCGCGCCGCGCGCCTGCATTTCGCGCGCCGCCACCAGCAGCACCGCATCTCCGTTGACCACGCGCCCATGGGCATCGCAAAAAAGCGCGCGGTCGGCATCGCCATCGAAAGTAACGCCCACGTCGAAATGTTTCTTTTTCCCCGCAACCACGCTTTCGGCGCCCAAGCTCCCGGCGACAAAGCACGCCAACGTTTCCGGATGCAGCGCGCCGCAATTCTGGTTGATATTCTGTCCGTTCGGCGCGCAGTGCAGAAAGGTCGTATCAATCTTGAGCGCCCTGAATAACTCCGGGGCTTCCGCCGCCGCCGCGCCATTGGCGCAATCGACCGCTAAGCGAAGCCGCGTCAAATCGGTGGAAACACTGCTCGCAAGCCCGCGCACGTACGCCTGGCGCAGGCCTTCGTCGCCGGGCACGCTCGAAACTTCTGGCGTGGAGTCCGGCTCCGGGGCCCCATTCGACTCGAGCAGCGCGAAAATTTCTTTTTCAATGGCCAGCTCGCGCGCGTCCGGCAGCTTGTAACCATCGCGGGAAAAAATTTTGATCCCGTTATCGGTCCACGGATTGTGCGAAGCCGAAATCACCACCCCGGCATCGAACCCTTGCGTGCGCGCCAGAAACGCCACACCCGGCGTGGTGATTACGCCGGCGCTGCGCGTTTCTACTCCCACCGACGCCAATCCCTGCAGAAACCGGTCGGCAATCCAGCGGCTGGAAGCGCGTGTGTCCTGTCCAATCACCACCCGCGCCTTGGCATTCACGCGCACCAGATCGTGCCCCAGCGCCCGTCCCATCCAATAAACACTGTCGCGCGTCAGCGGGAACTCTCCCGCCACGCCTCGAATCCCGTCGGTACCGAAGAGCTGTCTGGTTTGCGTCATGTGCGGAGGGAAAGAAAAACCGCTCCTTACTTTTATTTTTTCTCGTTTTCCGGACCTTCCATGATAACCGTCACCCGAATCGGAGTGGAATGCACAACCTGAATGAGAGGATCGGGTACGTAGGCCTGTGTCACAAAAGTAGTCCGAGTCATCGCTCCGCTAACGTCCACCGGATCCGTGATGGCGGCCTCCACTGCAGCAATGCGACGGCGAGGTCCGGTGATCGTGACGTTCGGCGGATCGGCGATCACCTTCGTCATTCGCACCCCGCTCGCAAAAGCTCCAGTTACACGTGGTCGAACCTCGACCACGCGGGTCGCGCGATTATCGAAGGAGAGATGAAACTGCCCGGGGATAATCTGCACCACTTCCAGGTCCTGCGGCACATGAACGTGCCGGCTGGTCAGATCGAATGTCCGTTCCCCCGGGCTGACGCTGGCCAGATCAATCTCCGCGCGCACATCCGCGGCCTGCAGGCGATGAATCACCCGCTCCGGTCCCCGAATCCGGATCTGCGCCTCGGTGAAACTTGCGGAGTCGATCTCCAGATTGCCGGGAAGATTTCGGAACTCGATCGGGACCTTCATCTCGACTTCGGCGATCGGATCGCGCGCCACCACCATCCATAGTCCGATGGCGAGTAACAGCGAAACCAGCTTGAGCCAGAAATTGTGCACGAACACGCGCTGCATGAAGTTCGGCATCTCAGTCGTCCCCTCCCGCATCCTGCCTGCGCGAGACCTGCGAACCGGGCGGCTCCTCTTCGATAAAACTTTCCTCGACCGGACTCGGCAGCGTGAGCGCGGGAGCGTAGCGGCGCAAGAGCGCACTCAACCGCTCGCGCAGCCGCTCCACCGTCAACTCGCGTTCAATACTCCCCGCCACGGCGATGCTGATCGCGCCCGTCTCTTCGGATACGATGACCGCGACCGCGTCGGTTTCTTCCGTGATCCCAATTCCGGCGCGATGCCGCGTCCCCAGTTGAATCGAGAGCACAGGGTTCATGGATAGCGGCAGAAAACAAGCGGCAGCCGCGATGCGGTCCCGCTGCACAATTACGGCGCCGTCGTGCAACGGAGCGCTCGGGCGAAACACCGTGGCCAGCAGGTCATACGACAGCCTGGCATCCATCGCCACGCCGCTTTCGATGTAGGTGCGCAGCCCAATCTCGCGCTCGATCACGATCAGCGCGCCCGTCTGGTTCTGCGAAAAAAGGTTGGCCGCCAAAACAATGTCGTCGTAAACGTCGGCCACCGAACTTGAAGACCGCATCAGCGAAATCCGGCTCCCGAGGTTGGCCAGCGCGTGCCGGATCTCCGACTGGAAAACGACGATCAGCGCGAACACAACGTACGGCAGCAGCGTGCTGAGCAGCCAGTTCAGTGTCCTCAATTCCCCCAGCCGCGCGAAGTAGAACGCCAGCCCCAGCGCACCCACCCCGACCAGCATCGGCACCGCCCGCGTCCCTCGCACCAGCGAGAGAAACTGGTAGATCAGGATCGCGACCAGCACGATGTCCAAAATCGAAATGACCGAGATGTGCGACCACACCACCGACGGCGTCACGCCACCCTCACATCGAAATTTGAATTGGCTTTTATTCTAATGCAGCGCCGCCCGATTCCCGCCGGATTATGGTTTGCCGGAATACGATTCGCTGAATTATGACTCGCCGCGTTCGGTAGCCGTCACTCTGGCGCGAACTCGTCCCCGGGCCAGCCGCGCCGACAGCTCATCTCCGGCTTCGAGTCGCGCCGCATCTTTCACCAGTTGACCCTTCCCGTCGAACACCAGCGCGTACCCGCGATTCAGTATGGCCACCGGCGAAAGCGCCTCCAGGCTTGCCGTCTGGCGATCCAGCGTCCCGCGCTTCTCCAGCAACCGTGCGCGCGCCGCCGCCGCCAGGTCCGCGACGTGGGCCTCCAGCCGCTGCCGCGCCACCGCCAGACTGCGTCGCGCGTCATAGTGCCGGACTGCCGCCGCCACGCTCTCGCACCGCCGATGACATCGCTCCAATAATTGCCGCTCCGCCTTTTCCAGACGGAAGCGTTGCCCGTCCAATTTCTGCTGCCGCCGGTGGATGCCGTCCATCATGCGCGCAAACGTTCCGTGCTGCGCGCGTTCTGTCAGCTCCTGACGTGCCATCAACAGCCGGTACCGCACCGCGCGCTCCAACCGCTTATACAAGTCCTCCGCCTGCGCTTCGATCTCCTGCCGCGACCGGATCACCAGCTCCGCCGCCGCCGACGGCGTAGGCGCACGCAAATCAGCGACAAAGTCCACAATCGTGAAATCCGTTTCGTGCCCAATCGCCGAAATCACCGGAATCTTCGACTCCGCAACCGCTCGCGCCAGACCCTCGTCATTGAAACAGGCCAGGTCTTCTGCCGAGCCGCCGCCGCGCGCAATGATGATGACCTCAACTGCGCCGCCGCCGCGCAATTCTTGCTGCCGCAGTTCTTGATGAAAGTATCGCAGCCCTGCGACCACCTCGCCCGCCGCCGCGTCCCCCTGCACCTGCGCCGGATAAATCAGTACATTCGCCGAGTGGTGCCGCCGCGCCAAAATGTTAAGAATGTCCCCGAGCGCCGCCCCCTGCGGAGAAGTAATAATGCCAATTCGCCGCGGCAACGCTGGGACCGGTTTTTTTCGCGACGCCTCGAACAATCCTTCCGCCTGCAGCCGCGCCTTCAATTGTTCAAACGCCAACTGCAGAGCGCCCGCGCCCTTCGGCTCCATGAATTCAGCCGAGATTTGCAGCTCTCCGCGATCTTCATACACCGTGATGCGCCCGCGCACCGCAACGTGCAATCCGTTCTCCGGACGAAACCGCAGCAGCTTGGCCGACGACCGGAACATCACCACGCGAATCTGCGCGCCCTCTTCCTTCAGCGTGAAATACACATGCCCGGAATCGGGAATGCGAAGATTGGAAATTTCGCCTTCCACCCAGCAGTCCGAATACTCGCGCTCGACGTGCGCCCGCACCGCCGACACCAAAGCCCGCACCGTCCAGATGCGCCGCTCCGGAGGCCGAAACTGGAACCCGAGTTGGTCTGACGTGTCCATAAATTTCAGACAAGGAATTTACTTACGAAGTTGTAGTTTACCTCGTGCCGTAAATTTAGAGCATTTTCAGGGCTACTGTAAGTCATGGCCGGTTTTGGGAAGGGCACTACTTCAGTCGTGCCGCTGTCATGCCGCTGTCGTGCCGCTAATGACCGCCAGAAATGAGGGCTTCAGCCCTTGAGGGACTGTCGGCGGCAAAGTCTATGGCAAATGTGAAAATGCCATAAATTGTCATCCTGAGCGCAGCGGAGGATCGGCGTATGATCTTTAGCGGCCGATTCCGCCTACTCGCCCGGTTCGTTGTTGCCTTCGAGCAGGTTCGCGAAGCGCGTCGAATTGTGCAAGAACGCCAGATTGAACTTGCCGATGGGGCCGTTGCGTTGCTTGGCAATGATGATTTCGGCGCGCCCTTTGAGGTCGGGATCGTCCTGCTTATAGAGCTCCTCGCGAAAGATAAACATGACCACGTCGGCGTCCTGCTCGATCGACCCCGATTCGCGCAAATCGGAGAGCTGCGGCCGGTGGTCGCCGCCCCGGCTTTCGGGAGCGCGGCTAAGTTGCGACAACGCCAGCATCGGTACCTGGAGTTCCTTGGCGATAGCTTTCAGTCCGCGCGATATTGACGAAACTTCCTGCGTCCGATTTTCAAATCGCTTGCTGCCGCCAGACATGAGTTGCAGGTAATCCACGACCAGCAGGTCAAGCCGTCCTTGCGACTGTTTGAGCCGCCGGGCCTTGGCGCGCATCTCGCTCAGCGAAATGCCGGGCGAGTCGTCAATGAACAGGAGCGCGTTCGAGAGTTCCTCCATGGCACGCACGATTTTTTTCATGTCGTCGCCCCAGAGCGAGCCGGTGCGCATCTTGTGCGCGTCCACAATGGCGCGAGAGCAGAGCAGCCGTTGCAGCAGCGCCTCGCTCGACATTTCGAGCGAGAAGATTCCGACCACCTTGCCGTCGTCAATGGCGGCGTTCTCGGCGATGTTCATGGCCAAAGCGGTCTTGCCCATCGAAGGCCGCGCCGCGAGAATCACCAGGTCCGATTTCTGAAAGCCGCTCGTCTTCTCGTCGAGTTCGGTGTAGTGGGTGGCGAGCCCTGTGATCCGCTGCCCGCGTTGCAGCAGCGCGTCCACCGAGCCGAAGGAGTTGCGGACAATCTCCTTGATGCCCTGAAAGCCCTTGCCAATGCGCTTTTCCGAGAGCTGGAAGACGGCGGCTTCGGCGTCGTTGAGGATCTCGTCGGCGGGCTCGGCCTGCTCGCTGGCCTTGGCGATGGCGGTGTTGGCGACGTTAATCAGCCCGCGCAGAATGGCTTTGTCGCGGACGATCCTGACGTAATGCTCGATCGAAGGCCGGTCGGGCACGCCGTCCAGCAGGCCCGAGATGTAGCCCACATCGCCGACCGCTTGCAGATCTCTTTTCTGTTCGAGCTCTTCAACCAGCGTGATGATGTCAATGGGCCGCGAAGATTCGGCCAGGTCCATCATCCGCGAATATATGCGCCGGTGCGAATCAATGGAAAAGTCTTCCGGCTTAAGATGCTCGGCGGCATCGTTGAAGGCGTGATTGTCCAGCAGCACCGCGCCCAAAATCGCGCGCTCGGCTTCGAAGGCCGCCGGCAAACGTCCGATGCTGGTTTCCAGTGTAGCCACAATGTTTAAGTGAGTGGTTTGCATCGTAACCCCATCCCCCCTGTGGACGTACGAGGAGCACCACAGGAAAACCAGTCAGAAACTGAATTTTTTCGGCGACCAAACGCACGCAAAAACGGACGCCCTCGTCCTTCCCGCCGAGCGCAACTCGGCAGCCCTCCGCATCGCAGTATGCCACAGGGCGAACAAAAAGCAAATAACTTCTTAGGAGCGTGTTTCGTAGATGGTTCTTTGCACGGTGCCCCAGGTTCGCGCCCGTTCTTTGGGCGCTAACCTGGGCCGGGCGTCCGGGTGTCCCATTCATTCGTGTTCTTTGCGAAGGAGTGGGCGAGGGCGTGGCTTCAGCTAGACTCGCGCCCGCAAATCCATTAACTTTGAGCAGAGGAGATTTTATGGCTGAGACGCCCTCGACAATGCTTCCGCTGAGTACAATCGCTCCCAACTTCAACCTTCCCGATCCCAGTGGCAAATTAGTGTCCTTAGACGATTTCAAGGACGCGCCCGCCCTCCTAGTCGCCTTCCTTTGCAATCACTGCCCTTATGTGAAGCACATCCAGAAGCAATTCGCAGCGCTAGCCAAGGAGTATCAAGCGCGGGGCGTAGCTGTTGTCGCCATCAGCTCGAACGATGTCGAGAACTACCCGGACGACAGCCCTGAAAAGATGGCGGAAGAGAGCAAGCATGCCGGCTATACCTTCCCCTATCTCTACGACGAAACGCAGCAAGTGGCCAAAGCCTATCGCGCCGCTTGCACGCCCGATCTTTACCTCTTCGATCGCGCCCGCCGCCTTGTCTATCGCGGACAGTTCGACGACAGCCGTCCCGGTAACGGTCGTCCGGTCACTGGCGCGGACCTGCGCACAGCTCTTGACGCGGTGTTGTCCGGCCGCCCGGTTCCCGCCAACCAGAAGCCCAGCATGGGTTGCAACATCAAGTGGAAACGCCAAAGCGCTCCCGACTATTTCTCCAATCGCTAGCCGATTAGATCGGGTTTTGGGAAGGGCACGAGTTTACTCGTGCCGTAAGTTGATGTGCACGTGCTTTAGCGCCTGAGGTCAGCTCTTTGCGGCCTTGTCGAACTTTCCGCAGACTCTTCAGACGCTGCGGTCAAATCGCGCACCTAGAAACGCTTTTTCCGGCCGGACACCCCAGCCTTCTGACGATAACCCACACAGCGGGTGCCCCATTCTTGCGCGTTTTTTTGCGCAAGGGTGGGCGCGGAGGTTTGATCGCACCATAGCATCCGCGCCTTCACGGTGCGATTTCACTGGTAACTGGGGATCGAGATTATTTCATCACAAACTAACTGTGACCACCATCACAGACTTAAGGCCCACCGTGCGTAAAAATAGAGATCTGAATTGGGGCAGTGAAGAGGCGTGCCCGTTACCAAGACGGCCCTCGAAGCTGCCCCAAACCCATTTTCAGCGCTCTTTGATAACTTAACTCCTTATTCCGGAATACTTTACCTCTAAGTCCTTTAAACCCAAAGACCTGGCGGGAATTTCTTCCTAACCCCATGATTCCAAAAGACCGGGGGAGGGGGGGGTATCAGTACTAACTGGTTATATACTTGTTAGTAAATAGGCAAAGAAATAAAAGATTCCAACGAAGTAAAGGGGGCCGATCACCCGATGACCCGATCCGCTAGACCCGAAGTTCCACCACCGTGGCTCCGCCGCCGCCTTCGTTGATAGGTGGCTCTGTGATGGACTCGACGTGCGGGTGTTTTTGCAGATACTGGCGCAAGGCTTTACGCAAAATGCCCATGCCGCTGCCGTGGACGATGCGCACCCGCGGCATTCCGGCCAGAAACGCGCGGTCCACGAATTTCTCGACTTCAGCGGTAGCTTCGTCCACGGTGCGGCCGATAACGTTGATTTCACTGGGAGTGTTGAGTTGGCTCGATTCGTTTTGCAGCTTGACGGTGATTCCCCGAGAGCGGGCCGCTTCGACGGGCGACGCGGAGGCGCGCGTTAGCACTTCGGCAATATCTTCGCGGGCGATGCGCATCTTCATCGAGCCGATCTCGACATCAAAATGGTTGTCGCCAATTTTCTTTTTGACGACGGCGGCGCGGCCCATGGATTTCAGCTTCACCGTGTCGCCTTCGAAAACGTGCTTGACCAGGCTGGGCTGGGCGTTTGGGTCGCCTCGGTCGGCGCCGGTTGAGTGCGCTACTACGGTGGCATCGAATTGCTCGCGAAATTCGCGGCGCATTTTTGCGATGCGGCGTTCGGCGTCTTTCGATAGTTTCTGCGCGGCGGCTCGATCTTGCACGGCATTGACCGTCTCGCGCGCGTGGTACTCGAAATTGCGGAAGAGAGTTTCGAGCTTTGCCTCCATCTCGCGAATTTTGGCTTGCTGTTCTTTGCGGCCTTCGTTGGCGAGTTGCGCCTTCTCGCGGTCGAGCGACTGCTCGCGGGTTTTCATGCGAAAGCGCTCTGCTTCGAGCTCGCGAAGGTCGGCATGCAGGCGGTCGAGAAAGCGCGCCACATCTTGAGTCTGCGAGCCCAGGCGCGAGCGCGCCGACGCGATGATTGCCGGATTTAGTCCAAGCCGCTGCGCGATGTTGATTCCGGCCGATGCTCCGGGAACGCCGATCTGTAGTTCGAAGGTCGGTTGCAGCGTGGCTTCGTCGAAGCCGACCGAGGCGTTGATTACTCCTTCCGTGTTCGCGCCGTAAACTTTGAGCGAAGTGTGGTGGGTTGAAATCACGATCATGCAGCCAACTTGGCGAAAATGCTCGGCGATGGCAACCGCCAGCGCAGCGCCTTCTTCGGGATCGGTGGCGGAGCCGAGCTCGTCGAGCAGCACCAGCGAATTCGCGGTGGCCGTGCGCGAGATAAAGTCAATGTTGGTGACGTGCGCGGAAAACGTCGAGAGATTCTGCTCGATCGATTGATAGTCGCCGATATCGGCAAGGACGGCGTCGAAGACGGGCAGGTCGGCGCGGTCCGCGGGAACGGGAATGCCGGACTGCGCCATCAGGGCGAGCAGGCCAAGCGTTTTCAGGGAGACGGTTTTGCCTCCGGTGTTGGGCCCGGTGATGACTAGCTGGCGGCGCTCTCCTTCCAGTTCGACGGTGATGGGGACGATCTTGGCGTTCTTCAGTTTCAGATTGCGTTCCAACAGCGGATGCCTTGCGTGGTGGAGAAATAGGCGAGCGGGGTCGGAGACAAGACCAGCCCCGTCTCTACGGATTTGTTCATGCGAAATTTGTTCGGGCGAGGTCGTCAGAGTTACGGCTACGCAGTTGTAGTCTTCGGCGAAGCGGGCCTTTGCGAACTGAAGTTCCAGTTCGGCGAGGATTTCGGCGGCGACGATGATTGCGTCTGCGTTTTCGCCGATCTGGCGCGTCATTTCCAGGAGAACGCGATGGATCTCGGCTTGTTCTTCATCCAGCAGGCGTACGAGTTCGTTGTTCTGCTCGATAGTTTCGAGCGGCTCGACAAAAACAGTTTGTCCGCTGGAACTGGCGCCGTGCACCACGCCCTGCACGCGGCGTTTCTGTTCGACTTTCACCGGGATCACAAAACGCTCGCCGCGGATGGTGATGAGTTCGTCCTGCACGGTCCCGCCTTCGGCGAGTTTCCGCAGGTAGCCGCGCAGCGAGTCCTGGATCTGACGTTTCTGCTTCTCGATCTCGCGGCGGATGCGGCCCAGTTCGGGCGATGCGCGATCGTCGAGCGTGCCGTCGGGAAGGATTTTGTTGCGAAATGCGCGCAGGAAGCCGGTGAAATCCTGGATGCCGGTGGAAAGCGCGGCTACGGCGGTCCACTCGGAGCGCATCGCGGCGGGAGGTTGACGCACAATTTCGCGCCACTCGGATGCGCGGTCGGCGACCAGGACAACGTCGCGTATCTCGCTGGTTTCGAGGGCCGCTCCGGCGATGCGGGATTTCTCCATCAGCTTTTGAATTTCGGGCAGGCCGGCGAATTCGAAACGTCCGCCGACACGGCGATACTCGCGAATCTCCGTGGTAAGCTGCTGCTGCGTTTCAATCCATGCGCGATCGAGTGAAGGGAGAAGTTCGGCGATGCGGCGCTGGCCCAAAGGCGAAGAGGCATAGCCGGAGAGCAAGTCGCGCAAGATCTCGAACTCGAGCAGGCGCGAACTGGTATGGGTGACGGGATTGGGGACGAACGTCATGCGTTTTCATGTTACAACGCAAAGCAAATTTCCGTTGGCAATGGTGATTCGGAGCTACTGGCGGTGTAGAATCGAGTCCGCCGGTCCACCGTGGCGTGGTTTCCAGCGGACGGCCCCGTAGCTCAACTGGATAGAGCATCAGCCTTCGGAGCTGAGGGTTGGGGGTTCGACTCCCTCCGGGGTCGCCATTCACCAAGGCGGTTGCCATTCCTGCGAGTATTCCTGGAAGGAACAGTTCCAGATCGTCATTTCCAGCCCCTGCACTCTGGTTACTTGCCATCACTGGTGTTTCGCGGTGCAATGGCATTTGCGGAGCGGGAGCGAATGATGGGACGCATTTTTGGATTTGTGGGCGTGGTCGTCACCCTGGCGATCGGTCTGTACATTTATTCTCAGCAGGTCAAGAACCTGGCGCCGGGCGCGGGGAGCAGCAATCCTGTGGAAGCTGCCAATATCACGGGCGTGAAGGGCGATCTGATCGGCATCGGCAACGCCGAGCGCGTGTACATGGCGGCGGAAGGGAAGTACGCTTCGCTGGATGAGCTGATTTCAGGCAACTACCTCAGCATCAAGAGCGAGCGCCCTCCTTATGTTTACGCTGTTGAAATCACCGGCAGCGGTTTTCGCGCGACTGCCACTCGCACTACGAAAGGCGCACCGGCGCAGCTCTGGATTAGCGAAGATATGGAAGTGCAAACGTCAGACTAAAGTATTCGACGCCCAGTCTCTGAAGGGGCTTTTGATGAACGGCCAGGCGGCATCGCTAAAGCGATGCCCTGATACGAAACCGGTGTTTTTCCGCAGGCTGTGAAGCCGTGCTTTTCCCAAACGATTTATGAGATAACTTTTTGCGGATCGCGTGATGGGACGTGTTTTTGGATTTGTGGGCCTGGGCCTGGCGGTGGCGATCACCCTATACGTCTACACGTTGCCCTTCAAAGTGCTGGCCCCGGGCCTGGGGAGCGGCAATGCTGAAGAAACCGCCATCATCAAAGGAGTGGAGAACGACCTGACCGGCATCGCTAACGCCGAGCAAACATACCTGCTGGTCGAGGGAAAGTATGCTTCGCTGGATGAGCTGATTTCATGCGCCTACGTGAGCGTCAAGAGCGAGCGGCCGCCATACATTTACGATGTCGAAATCACGGACAGCGGTTTTCGCGCGACGGCCACGCGCACTACGAAAGGAGCGCCGGCAGAGATCTCGATTACCGAGGACATGCAAGTTCATACTTCGGACTGACGAACTGCGTATCCCTCGCTACCCCTCCCCATCGCGTTAAGAGCAGGCGCGCCGGGGGCCCCGGTTTGCTCGGGATGACGATTCCTCTTGCAGGTCAGGTTTTTTTCCAGTCGGTCAAGGACATGAGTTCGTCCATGATTTCCTGCAATCTTTGCAGCCGCCGTTCCTGATCGGAAGCTCCGATCGTCTTCTTGCCACCTTGCAGGTACTGGCGGTTTGCTTCACTGATCTCTGCGATCTCTTCTCGCAACTTTCCCACGCGCTCTTTGACGGACTGCGGCATAGGAATAGGCTAGCAGAGCATTTCATCCCTTTGTAGAATTGTTTCCAATAAACGCGAACCGTTTGCCCCTCACCACCGGAGGACGATATATTGAACCAGTACATAATTTACCGGATATTCATGTTTTGCGTTCCTTATGTTCACTGACTTCACTGCCACCGATCGCTGGACGAAGAAGCAAGTACACTGCCTTTACCAGGCCCTGATGGTGGCCATCGCCACCCGCCACGCGGATGCGGTGGATATCAAGTTTCTGGTGGACGGACACCCGGTCTGGGTCGCGTTGCCGCATACGGCTTGGGTGGAGTACAAGAAACGCACTGGAAAGTTGATCACCGACTCCCTGGCGAAGGAAATCGCCGGCCATTTTCTGAAAACGGCGCTGGAAACGGGCGAAGGCTTAGGCCGCGAAATGTATTCGCTCACCATCGCTGAGACTCTCCAGCATCTGGAAGGCGTGGTGGCGGAGGTCGAGCCCGCGGTTGCTGCAACCCGCTAGTAGTAGTTTGAAAGAGCCCTCGAAATGAGGGATAATATAAATTCTGTCTTGTGATACGGACAGACTCTCTTCGCGTAGCCTCGCCGTTTTGCCCGCTGATGCGATTTTTATGACGCGGTAATGGGACCGCGCAGTTTGCGGTTCGAGGAGAGACTTTATGTACAACCTTAACCAATAGGGAAACCATGATCGAAACCATGACCGAAACCATGACCGAAACCATGACCGAAAAGAAGATAGAAACGAAACATAAGCGGCTGAGCGCTTGGGTGGAAGAAGCGGCCCAACTTTGTAAGCCCGATCAAGTGCACTGGTGCGACGGCTCGCGCGAGGAATATCAGGAGATACTGCGGTTGATGGTGCAGACGGGAACCGCCATCCGGCTGTCCGAGGACAAGCGGCCGAACAGCATTCTGGTGCGGTCGACGGCGGGAGACGTGGCCCGCGTCGAAGACCAAACGTACATTTGTTCGCGGCTCCAAGAAGACGCCGGTCCCACCAACAACTGGGAAGATCCGGTGAAGATGAAGCAGAAGCTGCGGGGGTTGTTCGCGGGCGCGATGACGGGGCGGACCATGTATGTGATCCCATACAGCATGGGTCCGATTGGCTCGCCGATCGCAAACATCGGCGTCGATCTCACAGACTCGCCTTATGTGGTGGCGAACATGCACATTATGACGCGAGTCGGCGCACGCGTGCTTGAGGTGCTCGGAAGCGACGGCGATTTTGTGCGCGCTCTGCACTCGGTGGGCGCTCCGCTCGGGGCGAACGAGGCGGATACGTCTTGGCCCAACAATGCGCAGGAAAAATATATTTGCCATTTTCCGGAGACGCGCGAGATTTGGTCTTACGGCTCCGGCTATGGTGGCAACGCGCTGCTGGGCAAGAAGTGTCACGCGCTGCGCATCGCTTCGGTGCAGGCCCGCGACGAAGGCTGGATGGCGGAGCACATGCTCATTCTGAAGATGACCAGCCCCTCTGGCCGCGTCAAATACTTCACGGGCGCGTTCCCTTCGGCGTGCGGCAAGACGAACCTTGCCATGGTGGTCCCGACCGTACCGGGATGGAAAGTCGAAACCATTGGCGATGACATTGCCTGGATGAAATTTGGCGCCGATGGCCGCCTCTACGCCATCAATCCGGAGTACGGCTTTTTCGGCGTGGGTCCGGGAACGAGCATGAATTCGAACCCGAACGCCATGCTCACCGCAACCAAGAATTCCATTTTCACCAATTGCGCGATGACTCCCGACGGCGATGTGTGGTGGGAGCAGATGACGGCGGAAAAGCCCGCCGAATTGATCGACTGGTTGCGGCGGCTGTGGACTCCGGCTTGTTCGCGCAAAGCGGCCCATCCCAATAGCCGCTTTACGGTTCCGGCGAGCCAGTGCCCGGTGATTGCTCCGGAGTGGGAGGACCCCAAGGGCGTGCCGATCGACGCCATCCTTTTCGGTGGCCGCCGCGGTGGCATTGTTCCACTCGTGACTGAATCGTTCAGTTGGCGGCACGGAACATTTCTAGGGGCGACCGCGAGCAGCGAAACCACCACGGCGGCCGTCGGCAAAGTCGGAGAGCTTCGCCGCGACCCGATGGCCATGCTCCCCTTCTGCGGTTACAACATGGGCGATTACTTCGCCCACTATCTCAAGATCGGCGCCAAGCCGGGCGCCAAGCTCCCGAAGATCTATTACGTGAACTGGTTCCGCATCGACGAGAACGGCGAATTCCTCTGGCCCGGATACGGCGAGAACAGCCGCGTGCTGAAATGGATTTTCGAGCGCTGCGATGGCAAAGTACACGCTGTGGAGACGCCGATAGGCAGGCTTCCCGAGCCTGCGGACCTGGATACCAAGGGACTTGCCCTCCCTCCTGCCGATCTCGCCCAGTTGCTGAGCGTGGATGTGGACGGCTGGCTTGCGGAAATCCCATTGATCCGGGAGCACTTTGCCAGGTTCGGCCGTCATCTTCCCGAGGGCTTGAACCAGGAAATTGCGGCACTGGAAGAGCGGCTGCGGAAGGCGAAGAAATAGGATCGCCGATTCACCGCCGAGACGCCGAGGACGCAAAGAATACCTTTTTCTTTTTTGAAAATTCCTAAAAGGTTTTCTTGGCGTCCTCGGCGTCTCGGCGGTGAACGGATCTCTGTGCTTAAATCAAGACATGTTCGCCCGCAAACTCCGCGTGGAATACGAGCACGAAGGGCAGTTCCATCCCTGTCCGCTGAAATGGCTCGACAATTTCAGCATGCGCAACTTCACCAACGCGTCCGTTTTTGACGACACACTGCCGGTGGCCGACGGGCGCTTGGAAATTGGCACGCATGTTCCACTCGATCAGCTTCGGGATGCGATGGAAGATTGGTTTCGGCAAAAGAGCTACCTTCCCAAAGACGCACGGCTGGTGCTGACCCTGAGCTAGCAGGATGCGGAAAGACTTGCGGCATCGCTGAAGCGGTCCCCTGATACGAAGCACTAATTTTTCGCAGTTGCTAGACTCTGCTGTCGAGACTCGTGGCTTTTTCCATCTTGAGCAGGCGGGCAAATAGCCGGACGATCATGCCATCGAAGCGGATGCCGCTCGACTTTTCCAGTTCCGCCAGGGCTTGCTCGTCGGTCTTGGGAGGAGCGAAAGGACGATCGCTGGTCATGCTCACGTAGGCGTCAGCGACGGCGACGATGCGGCCAGCAAGCGGTATAAGGTCGCCCTTGAGTCCGAAAGGATAGCCGCTGCCGTCGAAGGCCTCGTGATGAGATTCGACGGCCTGCGCCACGTGTTCGACTTTCGGAATCGCCCGCAACACTTCCGCTCCTGCTTGCGGGTGTTTCCTAATCATCGCGAATTCATCTTCCGTAAGCGCGCCCGGTTTGCTCAGGATGCGATCGGGGATGAAGAGATTGCCCACGTCATGCACCCGGCCCGCGAAGGTGGCGTCTTCCACTTCCTCGGCGGAGAGGTTGAGTCCGCGCGCGATCATCCCCGCATAATGAGCGCATTGCTCGTCATGCCCGGCAGCGCTGTGCATCCTGATCTCGGCCGCACGCGCCAAAGCTTCGACCGCCTCCCTCGCTGCCCTCTGGTCCGCATGTTCGTCGCGTCCGCACAGCTTGCGGAGCGTGCCGACCAGTTCTTCGAGGTGCTCCGGCCCATTGTGCTCGCGCTGCAGAAATCCTTCGATATAACCGGAGACCAGGTGGCGTTGCACGGTGGAACCATCGCCGAAAGCATCCGAACAGGAGACCTGATTGCCCCCCGCATGCTTGGCCACGTACATGCCCGCATCCGCCACGCGAATCAGATCTTCCATGGAAAATCCGTGCACGGGAAAACTGGCGACGCCGAAACTGCCGGTGATCAGATGTTCTTCGAGCATGGGATCGGTGGCCAGCCACAGGCGCAATCTCTCCGCCAGCACCTGGGCCTGCTCGATGCCGGTCTCGGGCATGAGAATGATGAATTCGTCTCCGCCATAGCGGGCAACGACGTTCGACTGGCGGCACTTCTGTTCGAGCAGCCGGCCAACGCGGGCCAGCACCAGGTCGCCTTCCAGATGGCCGAGCGAATCGTTTACCTCTTTGAATTTATCCAGGTCGATAAGCACCACCGAGAACGGCCGGCCGGAACGGGATGCGCGCTTCCATTCCGTGCTCAGCGCCTCCCAGAAGAAGCGTCTCGTTTTGATGCCGGTCAAACCATCGGTGATCGATTGCTGCTGCAATTTTTGAAAGACGAAGGAGTTGTGCAACGCCGTCGCCAGAAGATCGGCCAGCGTATTCAGGATCAGAACATCCTGGGGAGCGAACGCATTCTCATCGCGGCTCTCCACGTTGAGCACGCCCAGCAGCGAGTCGCCGTAACTAATGGGCAGGCAGAGCACCGCGCGCGATTCGGGCAGCACACCGGCGAGCTGTCCCGTGCTGGCGTTTTGCACCAGGGCGCTCGCTCCGGTGCGCGCAACCTTGCCCAGAACTCCACTGCCCAGCGCGATGCGGCGGCCCAGCGTGTGCGAGGTTGTTCCCGCCTCGGCTTTGATCTCGATATCTTTGGTGGCATAGTCCATGATGCCGATGCCGATGTGGTCGTAGCGGAAGTTTTTTTGGATCTCGCGCACAATGTCGGCCATCATCTGTTCGGCGTCCTGGCTGGAGATCGCCATTTTCGAAACGCTGTTAAGAAACGCCAGATGCCGGGCGCGGCGCTGCTCCTCGGTAAAGAGGCGCGCATTCTCGATCGCCACCCCCAGTTGGCCGGCTGCGGTTTGCATGATCTCAAGGTCCCTGGCCTGGAACTGCGATTCCAGTTCCGTGCTCAGCGCCGCCATCACTCCCGCGGGTTTGCCGCCCAGAAAAATCGGCACGGCGCAGAACGACCGCTCCGGCTGCGGAGGCACGAAATCGATCCCCAGTCTCGACCGCACCTGTTCAAGATCGGACTCGATCAGCAGCGGTTCCCCCGTCCTGATGATGTACTCGGTCAATCCATTGCTCACTGGGCGCGAGCGTTTAGGAAAAACGATACCGCCTTCGATCTCCAGCTCGAAGCGGATCTCCTCTTCTTCCTGAAACGCGATATAGAAAGTGCTGGTGTCGAAAATCTGGCCCAGTTCGATCTGCACCGTGCGCAGCACTTCGTCCGGGTCGAGATGAGAACTGACGACCTGGCCGATCTCGGTGAGCAGTTCGTATTCCTTGGTCCGCCGCTGCGCTTCGTGCATGACGACATAGTTTTCCAGGGTGAGCGCGATCTGCAACGCCAGCCCGACCAGCAAGCGCAAATTCGAAGAGCCGAACATCCGCCGTTCCGCGTGCGGAAATAGCAGGACACCGAAGTTGTGCTCCCGCGTCTGCAGGCTCACCGCCATCAAGTCGGTGATTCCCTCCGCCAGAAGCGCTTGTTTGCAGGCCTCGAACTTTCCTCCCGAAAGCGCGGGCAGCGGTTCTTCCAGTTCCGCGAGGTCCCGGAAGGTGACGACGCCACCACGCCTATAGGCAAGCTCGGCGAGGTAATCTCCGGCCTGCGTCTTCTGCAACTTTTCCAGAAACTCGGCGGAGAAACCTTTTTGCACCGAGGGTACGGTGCCGCGCCACTGCTGAGAAACGAAGAAAACGGCGCGGCGCGAAGGCAGAGGCGCGACTAACCGCTCCACAAAAGCCTGCAAGCTGGGTACGAGGTCGGATGCGGAGAGCAATTGGCGCGGGTCCACACCCAGGGTCGAGAATGCCAGCGCATTTTCCTGCACCGCATTGCGCTCGTTTTCAAACAGTACCATCACCATGGAAATGGCCAGCAGCACCTGCGGAATCGGCCCCAGAAAACCTCCCAACGGGCCGACGATCTCGAGGAAAGGTTGACGCATCTGCCCCGCGTACATCAGCGCTGCCCATAGCGCCAGCGAAAACGCGAGCATCCGGAACGCCACCGAACTTCGGCGGAAGGCGTAACGGTAAAACTGGAATGAGCAATAAAGCAGCGTTGCGGCGAGTCCCACTTCCAGTCGCAAATATTTCAACGCCGGATGCGTGCCCTCGCTGAATACCCCGCTCGCCACATGCGCTCGCCAGCTCACATACACCAGCAGGATCCCGGTCAGGGTCAGCGCAACGTCATACCACTTCAGGTGAAATGGTTCCTTCACCAGCCGGGTGGAGACGAAGATGCAGATTGCCATCACCACCAGCAGCAGCGAACTCAGCAAAAACAACAACGCGAAAGCGCCCTGAAAATATTCCACCGCCTTCAGCGCGTAGTGCAGCGTGAAGGCCGCCCACGCCAGTTGCCACGCGCGAAAGTAGTCGTGACGGTTCTGCTCGTACAGGTAGGTGAAGACGAGAAGCACCAGCAGGGCCACGGCCCCAGGAATCAGCACCTCACCTGTGGCAACGCTATGCATGGGTCAACGCTTCCTCATTAGCAATTGCAGGCCCGGATGAAACTCTCGTAGTCTAATCCTGTCACACCAGTCAGCTCGAAACAATAGGTTTTTCCGGCAGGTCCCGCCCTGGGCATGGCGATCGTAAGGACACCTTTATACTACGATGCGATGCCGCCATAACATTCTTCCGCCGAAGAGTAACCTTCGTAACCCGCTGGTAACTCATCCTATTCCCGTAGACGCGGCTGGCCGTGTCTCCTGCTGCCAGAGACGGGGCGAGCTCGTCTCTACAGGCAAAAAAATTTCGGCGCCCTGGGCTGCTAGAGCCAAAATCGCAATCCCGCTATACTCAAAAGTTATGCTTCGTGTTCGATTCGCGCCGTCTCCCACTGGTTTTCTGCACGTCGGCAGTGCCCGCACCTTCATCTTCAACTGGCTCTACGCCCGCCGCAACGGAGGAACCATGATTCTGCGGCTCGACGACACCGATGTCGAGCGCAACACCGACGTCTCCGTGAACTCCATCTTCGACGGTCTGCGCTGGCTCGATCTCGGTTGGGACGAGGAATACAAGCAATCCGAACGCCTGGCCCTGCACCGCCAGATCGCCGACGCCATCTTTCAGAAGGGTCTGGCTTACCGCGATTTCACCCCCGCCCACACTGGCGAAAGCGAAAGATCCGGCGCCAATCAAACCTGGCTTTTCAACCCCGGTATGCGCGAACTTTCCCGCGCCGAGAGCGATCGCCGGGCCGCGGCCGGAGAATCCTTCGCGCTCCGCTTCCGTGTTCCCCGCGATGTCGGCGAACAAGTCCTCTTTAACGACGCGGTGTACGGCGAACAAACGAAATCCGCCGCCGACATCGAAGATTTCGCGCTGCTCCGTTCCGATGGCATGCCCACCTACCACCTTGCCTCGTGCGCCGACGACATTGACCTCCGCATCAGCCACATCATCCGCGGCCAGGACCATCTCTCAAACACCTACAAGCACTGCCTCATTTTTGAAGGCGCCGGGTCCCAGCCGCCGCAGTTCGCGCATCTTCCTCTGCTCGTTGCGCCCGACGGATCGAAGCTCTCCAAGCGCCGCCACGGCCCCGTGGTCAGCGTTACCACTTACCGCGACGCCGGATTCCTTCCCGAAGCCTTCATCAATTTTCTGTGCCTGCTCGGTTGGTCGCCAAAAGACGATCGCGAAAACATGACCCGCCAGGAACTCACCGACGCGTTTTCGCTCGAAGGTATCAACCGCTCGAACGCCGTCATTAATTTCAAGGAAAATTTCAACGATCCCGCCGCAACGTCCCCCGCCGGATCTCCAGACAAAATTTCTCCCGACGAAACCTTCGACCCCAAAGCGCTCTGGCTCAACGCCGAGCATATCCGCGGACTTGAGCTCGACGACCTCAGCGCCCGCCTGCTTCCCATCGTGCACGCTGCCGGATTCCCAATCGCGCCGGAAAAAATGCGCGCCATCACCCCGCTGATTCGCGAGCGCATCAAACTTCTGCGCGAAGTTCTGACCGCCGCCGACTTTTTCCTGGTTGACGCTGACCAACTCCCGCCCTACGACCCCGCCGAACTCATTCCGCAGAAGGGCGACGCTGCCATGGCGCTCAAAGTTCTAACTCGCGCGAGAGAAGTCCTGGCGCAAACTGAATTCAAACACGACCCCTTGGACCAAACCCTCCGCGCCGCCGCCCAGGAGATGGGCGTAAAAACCGGACAAATGTTCCAACCCATCCGCGTGGCCGTCTGCGGCCGCAAGAACGCCCCGCCGTTATTCGAAACACTGGAAGTGCTGGGGAAGGAAGCAACGCTAAGGCGAATCGAGCAGGCCGTTCAGAAGATTCTATAGATTGAGATCGCGGAGGCACCCGCATGAAACGAAAATATCTTGCGTTTGATATCGAGACGGAAAAAATTCTTCCCCGTGATGTACCCGACATTTTGGCGCACCGGCCATTGGGGATTACCTGCGCGGCTGCACTGGCGACCGACAAGAAGGAGCCGCAATTGTTCTATTCAAGAGATACCAACGGCATCCCTTCTGCACAAATGCGCAAGGACGACCTGTCTGGTCTTGTGGATTTCCTTGCAGATCAAGTCAAGAACGGCTACACGATACTGACTAATGGTGGCCTGGAATTCGACTTCGATGTCCTGGCGGAAGAGTCCGGCCGCCTGAAAGACTGCAGGAAACTTGCCGTCGGCCATGTTGACATTATGTTTCAGGTCGTTTGCTGCAAAGGTCATCGTGTCGGGCTTGATAAGGCTGGGGAAGCAATCGGGATCAGGAAGCTTGAAGGAGTAGAAGGATGGAAGGCACCGCAGCTATGGAAGAACGGAGAATATCAGACTGTCCTGAAATATGTGGGGCAGGATTGCAGAGTTGCCCTGGAGGTTGCGGAAAAGAGCGAACGGCAAGGCAGTTTGTTGTGGATCACCCGAAAGGGAACAGAAGGCAACCTTGCTCTACCGAAAGGCTGGTTGACGGTCCAAGACGCAATGAAACTGCCGCTCCCGGATACCTCATGGATGTCTGACCCTCCGCGGCGGTCAGAATTCACGAAATGGCTTGGATGAGTTTCCCAAGTCGCGGTCCCTCCCGGCGCGAACCATCACGAGGATTCCTAGCGGTGGTAGAGACTGCATTCGGCCCCATTCATCGCGTTCTTTGCGATGAGTGGGCGTGCGCACCGGCAGGGCCTTTGCGGGAGCGAGTAGAAGTAATGGGAGCCTCTGGCGAAGGTGATACCTAGCCCTTCAGTTATCATTTCAGCGGACGTTGTCATTCCCTTGGATGCGAAAGATCTGCTGTCCGCCACAAAGAGCAGGTCCTTCGCTTCGCTCAGGATGACAAATCATGAATGGATGACCGTTCCTGAAAAGATGACAGTTCATAAACGGCGTCACTCACGCACCGCTCGCCGACTTTTACCACGGTTTGTTGGGTTGGCGATTACTGAGCCTTACCCCAGCTTTTCAAAAAACAAGCAGATGGTTTCAACCCCGCGATGGAAATTCGGGATGTGAAACTTCTCGTTTGGAGCGTGCAAGTTGTCATCGGGAAGGCCAAAGCCCATCATCACCGATGGGATTTTCAGCACGTCCTGGAAATCGGTCACGATCGGAATCGAACCGCCGGAGCGAATGAACACGGTCTCTTTCTTGAACGTGTCGTGCAGCGCTTCGGTGGCCGCTTTGATGAAGCGGTTGTCGGTGCCCACTACGCCCGCCGGGCCCTTGCTCCAAACCTTGATCTTGATGTCAATGCCCTTGGGCGTGAGTTTTTTGACGAACGCCGTGTAGCGCTTCAGGATGTCGTCCGCATCCTGGTTGGGCACAAGGCGCATGGAGACTTTGGCCGACGCCTTGGCCGGAATCACCGTCTTCGCCCCCGGAGCAACGAACCCGCCCGGCATGCCGTGCACTTCGAGCGTCGGACGCGCCCATGTCCGGTAGAGCACCGAAAATCCCGGCTCGCCGGTCAGCGCCTTGGAACCGACTTCAGTCTTGCGATAATGCTCTTCGTTAAACGGCAGACGCTTCCACGCCTTCAGCTCATCTTGGCTGGGCGCTTTGACGTTTTTGTAAAAGCCGGGAATCAGCACCTTACCCTTCGAATCTTTCAGCTTGCCGATGATCTCAATCAGCGCGAAGAACGGATTCGGCGCCGCGCCGCCATACACGCCGGAGTGCAGATCGGTCTTGGCCCCGAACGCTTCAATCTCGGTGTACACCAGGCCACGCAGGCCGACGCACAAAGTAGGAATCTCCGGCGCAAACAATTCCGTATCGCAGACCAGGGCGAAATCCGCCTTCAACTTCGCTTTCTGGTTGCGGACATACTCGGCAATCGCTTCGCCGCCCACTTCTTCTTCGCCTTCAAAAAGAATCTTGACGTTGATCGGCAGCTTGCCGCCGTTGGCCTGTATCAGCGACTCCAGTGCTTTCACTTCCATCCAGAGCTGGCCTTTGTCGTCCACCGCGCCGCGCGCATAAATATTGTTGTTGCGCTCGGTCGGCTCAAACGGCGGAGTATGCCATTCGTCCACGGGATCGGGCGGCTGCACGTCATAATGCGCGTACATCAAGACGGTGGGCTTGCCGGGCGCGTGCAGCCAGTCGGCGTAGAGCAGCGGATGTCCCTGGGTGGGGATGATTTCGACATTATCCATGCCAATGCGGCGCAGTTCGGCGGCCACGAATTCCGCCGCCTTCAGCACATCGCCCTTGTGCTCGTCGGACGTGCTGATGCTGGGAATGCGGAGAAGGGCCTTCAGTTCGTCGAGAAAACGCGGCTGGTTCTTGCGGGCAAAATCGACTGCCGGGGAAGCCATAGTCTACTGCCTTTCTGGTGCGCTGGGCGCGCTTCGTGAAGATGACCGCCGAAAACGTCTCAGTATATACCGGATAGGTCGCGGCGTCTCGCCGCCGTACCAAAGCTGTACCAAAGGGCAGTGCCGCAAGGTACATCCGGTTCTGAACCTGAATCGCAATTGACAGCAACCCATATCTCACAAACAATAGGCTGGACAGTCCACTTTAACCGGAGGCCAACCCTTATGTCTGAAGGCGAGCAACCGCACGTCTATCAACCCGAGCCGCAAAGCAATGTCGGCAAATGGGTCCTCATTATCCTGGCCGTTGCCTATGTAGGCGCATCGGCGTTTTCCATCTACAGTCAACACGGCAAACTCCAACAGGTCACGCAAGATCAAAGCGTCAGCCAGAAACAAATTGCCGACCTGTCGAAACGCATGGACTCCGCCGAAGCGGATTCCGAGACCCTGGCCCAGCAGTTGGGCATGACCAAGAAAGAATTGGCGACACGAGCCGAGGAGTTGCAACACGCCCAGCAAGTTGCATCGGCGCGTATCACGGCCACGGCGGCGGAAGAGAAAAAAGATGTGGGTGCCGTTGAGGGAGAAGTCGGCGGCGTAAAGACCGACGTTGGCGGCGTGAAGACCGACGTGGCCGCCACCAAAGCATCGCTCGAAGCGACCATCGCGAAGTTGCAGAGCACCATCGGCGATCTCAACGTGCAGAGCGGACTGATCGCCAACACGCGCGGCGATCTCGAAGCCCTCAAACACAAGGGCGACCGGCAGTACTACGAGTTCACCTTGGTGAAGGGAGCGAAGCCGCAGGCGTACTCGACCGTTGCCTTGCAGCTCAAGAAGACCGATCCCAAGAAGGGCAAGTACTCGCTCGACGTCACCGCCGACGACAAGACCATCGAGAAGAAAGACAAGAACCAAGGTGAGCCGGTGCAGTTCTACACCGGGCGCGATCACATGCTTTATGAACTCGTGGTCTGGACGGTGGACAAGAACAAGGTCACCGGCTATCTAGCCACGCCGAAGAACGCGCCCATACCGGTCACCGCTACGCCGCAGTAGCGGCCGCTATCGACGTAACGACGACGACGGCAATGCTGCCCGCGAACGCGCACACGCTGGTTGAAATCGCGCTCCGCACCGGAGTCATCTACTGCCTCGTGCTGATCGGAATTCGCATCAGCGGCAAGAGGGAAGTCGGTCAGATGACTCCGTTCGATGCGCGATTCTCTGGCGCAACTTCGCTCGAATTGTGGGAAAACTTACCATCAGATTGAGCAAGGCCAAAAGAGTTGGCGCTAAGTAAAGCCAGATCCAGCCTGGATTGATCAATGACACTCCTTCCATTGGGGATGTGCCGGCACCATAGCTCCTGACGAGATTGGGCAATGCGATATAGCTCATAATGTACGGCGATCCAACCCATTTGGTCAGGATGAGCTGAAGCAGAAGAAATATCCAACCAACCAAAACCAAGCCACCTGCATAGCTCCACTCTCGCGCGGTCCCGGGAAACAAAATGCCTAGAATCTTCCCACCTATTCCCGGAGCCTGTTGAACTGGCCGGCGGGGAAAGATGAATAGTAAAATAATCAGATAGAGAGCGATCTGGCCGAGTGCCCAAAGCACAGAACTAGCCTTTGCTGCTCCGGTAGTTACTACCATACTGTCGGTGTTCCAATGCCAAGGACGTAGCGGGCCCAAGGATGCTAGGGCCAATCGCCGCGACAGCGTGCCTCCCGCAAAAGCATTCATCCAAACACGCCTTGGTGGCGGGGCAAGCATCGGAGTATTCGGGACGTACTGCTGGTGAATCTGCGTCCAATAGTTTGATGTTGGACGGCCCAAGTTGAAAGCGGCTTCGGCGAGAGCAGGGTCTAGCTGCAAGGCTTTTTGAAACGCACCGGCAGCATCCGCTTCTCTGCCTTGCATTCGCAAGATAACGCCAAGATTGTTCCAACTTTCCGCATATTGCGGCAGCCGTTGATACAGTTGAGAGGCTGCTGTGTAATCCCCGCCTTGCTGAAAGGACAATGCCATCAGGAAGTCGCGTTCCGGCGTCGCGGCCAAGCGATGCTGCAAAAACTGTTGCGTGGAAGGTGCCGCAAGACTACCGGAGGCCATGCTTATGGGAACCTCGCCCATCAGCATGGCGGGGGCCATAGATTGTCCCATCCAGCCGTAGCAAAACCAAGCCAGTACAAAAGTCAAAACGAAACCGATTCGCTGCGGCATGCTCCAATACTGGATGTTAAAAAACGCCAGCCGGTTTCGCAGACTGGCGGGCCGAGCGGCGGCGTTCGTCCGGTCATACCGTCGCTGTAGCCGATAACGGACATACGAGACCACCACGAAAATCCAGTGGGCAAAACCACAGGCAATGCCGACAAGCAGCGCAATATCGGATTGGAGAATGAAATGAGCAAAAAGTTGATTGCTTCTTTTCCGTGTTTCATCGGCACGATTTAGCCATCGCCTTTGCTCCTCGGGCGTTTTTGCCGATATAGAGTACTCTTGCCATGCCAGCTCCGTTGCTTCTCCGTAAGGCGAGAGTTGGTATACCCGTTCGGCGATCACAGATTTGCGATCCTTCGCGATTTTCCCCCAGTTCACGGGGTACAGCCAGAGACGCGCAATGATCGAGGTCACCAGACGAGGATCGTTTCCCTTTTGTAGAAAATCCTGGTAACCGCGCTGGAACGCTTCGTCCGCAATCCGGCTAGCCCCCAAATTCTCTAGATAGCCGGACATGGGCAGGAGATCGGTATATGAAGTTAGTGGATGGATTGCCTGTTCGAAAACGGCGTCTGCGCCAGTATCACCGGCCTCAAACAACAGCTTGCCGAGAACGATCTGGAACCACGGAGAGAACGGATCCCTCCGGATCGCCTCTTGTACTTCCGGTATGCGTGCGCGGGCCTGATCGGGTTTTAGAGACGCTACGTTGTATAGATCGACTGCCTCGCGCTCAGGAAGCAAATTCTCTAAGATTAATTCGTGGCTGACGACTGTAGGGATTGCAGGGTGAAGCGGATCGAAATCGAAGGTAGATACAGAAGTCTCTTTTCCAAAAGATAACTCCGCTGTAGTAATTTCGGCCCTTCCGCTTTCGCCCTCCGGTTTGATACGCGTGATGATTCCCGGCATGAGCCAGCGGCCAATCACTATGCCGTGATCGGTGTCAATCCAACGTAAGCACTGCCCATGACTGAAATATGCCCGGCCAGGTCCGATCTTTGCCAGGTGAGTTTCATCTACATTGATCTTGCCGGATGATGTACTGCTAGCAAGTCCGTATCTTAGTTTCCAAGGTGTGCGGCCACCTCCCGTGACTTCAATGACCTTGCCAATTGTGTTGATTCCTATGTCATTCGTCGCCCAGAGAAAGTTGGGCACGCAAAGAAACAGCAGCATCGCGAGCACAATTAAAACTGAGCGATTGAGGACGCGCTTGTTGGTCACCGAAAACGACACTCCGGTTAGAGCGTGTTTCATAAATGTTCCTTTCTCTACGGTCGCGTCATCTTCTCCGGCTTGACCAGCGAATCGAATTCCTCACCCGTGAGATATCCCAGCTTCAACGCCGCCTCGCGCAGGCTGCTGTGCTCGACGTGCGCCGTATGCGCGATCTGCGCGGCCTTGTCGTATCCCACTTTCGGAGCGAGCGCCGTGACCAGCATGAGCGAATTCTTCACATACCAGTCCACCTTGGCGCGTTCGACTTCAATGCCCTTGATCATGTATTCGACGTAGCCGTGACAGGCGTCCGCGATCAGCGTGACCGAGTGCAGGAAGTTGTAAATGATCACCGGCTTGAACACGTTGAGTTCAAAGTTACCCTGCGATCCCGCGAATCCCACCGCGGCCGTCGCTCCGTGGACCTGCACGCAGACCATCGTCATCGCTTCGCATTGCGTGGGATTGACCTTGCCCGGCATGATGGACGAGCCCGGCTCATTCTCCGGGATCGCGAGCTCGCCGAGGCCGCATCGCGGACCGGAAGCCAGCCAGCGAATATCGTTTGAGATCTTCATCAGCGACGCGGCCAGCGTTGCCATCGCGCCTTGCGCAAACACAATCTCATCGTGCGCTGAAAGCGCGGCGAACTTGTTGGGATGCGAGCGGAAGGGAAGTCCCGTCAGTTCGGCGATCTTCCTGGCGGCGCGCTCGGCAAATTCCGGATGCGTGTTCAGCCCCGTGCCCACCGCCGTCCCGCCGATGGCCAAGTCGTAAAGGCCGTCGAGTGCCTGCTCCAGCCGTTTGATGTCGCGGTCTAAAAGACTGGCCCAGCCGCCGAACTCCTGTCCGAAGGTGAGGGGAACGGCGTCCTGCAAATGGGTGCGGCCTATCTTCACCACGCCTTCAAATTCCTTCGCCTTGGCCGCGATCGCATCGCGCACCGTCTCGATCGCCGGTATCAGCGCGTTCTTTACCCGCTCCGCCGCCGCGATGTGCATCGCCGCCGGAAA
Source organism: uncultured Acidobacteriaceae bacterium (assembly GCA_963827765.1). GTDB lineage: Bacteria > Acidobacteriota > Terriglobia > Terriglobales > Acidobacteriaceae > Acidiflorens. The sequence goes on along the minus strand of CAWHBX010000002.1, from coordinate 393,829 downwards.
CGTGTCGTTCGACGACTGCGACATGTTGACGTGATCGTTCGGATGCACCGGCTTTTTTGATCCCATTTCGCCGCCGGCAATTTCGATAGCGCGATTCGAGATGACCTCATTCACGTTCATGTTGGTCTGCGTGCCGCTGCCCGTCTGCCAAATGCGCAGCGGGAACTGGTCGTTCAGCTTGCCGGCGATGACTTCATCGGCGGCTTCGACGATGAGTTTCGCGATGCCGGACGGAAGTTTTCCCACGTCCTGATTTACCAGCGCGCAGGCCTTCTTGAGCGTGCCAAAGGCGCGAATCAGCTCCGGAGGCATGGTGTCGCGCCCAATGTTGAAATGCAGCAGCGAGCGCTCGGTCTGCGCCCCCCAATAAACATTCGCCGGGACTTCGATCTTCCCCATGCTGTCGGATTCAATGCGCGTCTGCAATTGGGTAGGTGCGGCGGGTTCGGCGTGAGTGGACATGAGCGAATCTCCTGTGCGTCGGGCGTTGGACCGGAGCGGGAGCAGCCAAGCCCTTCGGCGGGTATGGTGAAGCGATTATTATACGGCGGACGTAAAAGGCAAGGCCCATGGTGCGATCAGTCTGCCGCCCATCCTTCGCGAAAAGCCGCGAAGAATGGGGCACCCACGGTGCGGTTTGCCATCGGAAGGCTGGACCACACTCCTCCTTCTAACGAATCTTTTCAAGCCTCCGCCACCAACTTTTGATTGCCTTTACGGCATCGTTGGAAGTTCTATAAGACTCATATAGCTTGTGAAGGAAGTCAGATGGCATGGTTTTCACACCATCATGCTTGAGGATCAGGGATGGTCGTTTCAATATATGCATCATCGCGAGCTCATAGACGATGTTGGCATTGTGCAATTGCTTGGACTCACCTTTGTCGAAAATTGCCACGCCAAATCGGCAACACAGGAGGCAGGCTTGCGGGTTGTAAAGATCCTCTGTCAAAGCGTGGTCGCGTGCCACTATTGGATTGAGCCCGAGGTCAGTCAGTGCTTGCCGCACGTCTGAGATGAGCCCCTTGAGAGCCGACCTGTACGCTACCATCACAAAAACATTGTGATCGTAGCTATTTTGCTTCAAAAACGTCCGCATCTTGTCGGCCGACCCGTACAGGGCGGTCGGGATTAGATCGTTTGTAAGACCTGGAATTTCAGGCAGTATGCTTCTTTCAATGACCTGTGCACTGACCTTTTCTGTCTGGACGGAGGGCTTGAGCCGCGCGATCTCGAGAAGAAGCTCTCTGCCGAGGACCCTACGAAGAGCCAGCATCTTCCGCCGGTATAGCTCTCGGCGGCTTCTAGCGGCGCTTAGCCGGATGATGTCCGTTGCTAGGCTTTCCGCGCGACGAATTACGGCCTGAGGTACCTGCGCCGACTCTAGCAGCGGGCGGAAATTAGACCATGATAGATAAAACTGTTCAATTCTCCTGCGAATGGGCGCAGACGTTACGAATACCCCGGCCATCCCCCTCAGCGATTCCAGCAGGGAGTCAAGTTCTTGACGTAAAGTGCGGAGGGTGTCTAACACATTCAACTTAGGGGTTGGAGAGCAATGATTCCGCGTATTCCTCACCTGTCGCGGTGAGCGTGTACGCGCGATGACCGTCCTTTTCGCCGGCACTCATCATCAGTTCACGACCGACAAGACCCGCGACGCTATCGCTTATATTTGTGAAAGAATGTTTTGCCTGTTTGCCTAGGTTCCTTAGTTCAGTGGTCGTAAAGCTGGGCTCGGCGTCCACTTTTTCCAAGTAGTGTCCAAGCAACAGCGCACGGTCAGTCTGGTTGCCTGCGCGCTTCAAGATTTCAGAAGGAGAACGTTTCTTCTTCCCAGAGGACGGCTGCAACAGAGACGAGGTTGAAGAACTTGAATCAGATGCACCCGACTTGATGGAGCTACTCAAGTACTTGGCGATCAAGTCTTCTAGTTTCTTTTCCGCGTACTTTGCGGGGCCGGAGACCTCAGCAGAGAAAGTTCCAATCGTTAGCTTTAAGGTAACATTCGCCATAGTGCCACGATTATATTCCAACGCTGGCGTACTCTGGGCTGGGGCACTCGCCTCAGATTGACTTCACCGGAATTGCCATCACATCCTCCACCAGGCCGACTTCTTTCTGCACGAACGGCTCGGCATAGGTGACGCCGCCGAGCATGCCGTAAAAGCGAGCCATGGATTCAATGCGCGCCCGAATCTCTTTGTGCGCGGGGAAAATTCCGCTGCCCGCCTCTTGGTCAGTGAACTGAGACTTGTAGGCCATCAGCGACGCCATGCGCGTTTCGAACTGATCGGTGATGTCCACAACAAACGTGGGCCGCACGTCATAGTACAAGGTAGCGTAAATAATTTTGAACGGACGATGAGGCGCGGCAGCATCGGTGGCTTTTTCACTGATAGCCGACGGCTGAGAGCTGACAGCTAGATCCAGCTTCGCCAGCCCAGCTAGGAAGCTGGCCTCATATCCGAGCACCGAGGCAGTGTAGTGGTCGGGATGGCGTCCCTGCCAGTAAGGAAGAATCAGCAAGCGCGGACGCTGCTCGCGGATCACGCGGGCGACCTTCAGGCGATTCTCCCAGGTATTCTCGACGCGGCCGTCGGGAATATCGAGGGCGTGACGCCAGGAGACTTTCAGGATGCGCGCCGCCTCTGCCGCTTCGCGGGCGCGGTCTTCGGTGCTGCCGCGCGTCCCCATTTCGCCTTGCGTGAGGTCGAGGATGCCGGTGCGGTGTCCGCGCTCGGCCATCTTAAGCAGAGTTCCGCCGCAGGTTTGTTCTACGTCGTCGCGGTGCGCGGCTAGGGCGAGAATATCTAGGGGCATAAATGCGTCGTTGGTCGTTAGTCTTTGGTCGTTCGCGCGATGTTGACTATTGCGGATTTCGTGCAACTCGTCTGAATTCTAGAATGCCAACGACGAACGACGAACGACCGTTTTTACGCTGCCGGCTTCGTCGTGCGCCGATTCGCCAACGCGAAGGCCAATCCGAACATGAACATCGCAAACAGCACCAATGTCAAAATGGATGCGGTCAGCGAGATTGCGCTGGGGGCTTCGGTATACATCAGCGTGCGCAGGGCCTCTACGCCGTAAGTCAGCGGGTTTGCGTACATCAACCAGCGAATCCATCCTGACGCGCCAGATAGAGGGAAAAGCGCTCCCGACAGCAGCCACAGCGGAATCAGAAATAAATTGATGATGGCGTGAAAGGCTTGCGTCGAATCCATGGGCCAGGCAATGGCAAAACCGAGCGCGGTCAAGGCGAACGACACCAGAAAAACGGTGAGCGCGATGAGACCGAACGAGGCGAGTGTCATGTGTACGCCGACGAGCGGCGAAAAGATAAGAAAAATCAGTCCCTGAGCGGTGGCTAGAGTGGTGCCGCCCAAAACTTTTCCCAGAACAATGGCCGCGCGCGGCACGGGCGCCACTAGCACCGAAAGCAGAAAACCTTCGTTGCGGTCTTCGATCACCGACATCATAGTGAAAATGGCGGTGAAGAGTACGATCATCACCAGTGTGCCGGGATAAAAATAGTTCAGATAGTGCTGCTGGCCAGCAGCTTGTCCGGAACGAAATGAGGTTCCGAAGCCGGATCCGAGCACAATCCAAAACAAGAGTGGAGATAGAATCACGCCGACCACACGCGCGCGCTGCCGATAGAAGCGCACCACTTCGCGCCACCAGAGCGTGAAGGCGGGCAGCAGGATTCCGGCGGATGCTGGAGCGGATGTGGGGAACGCCGCGGTTTGCATTGACATTGTTCTTAGTTTAGCAGCGTTGGGGGTTGGGCTTGTAGTTGTCGGTTTTCAGCCGCTTCGCCATCGAACAATAAATCTCCACCGCTTCCGCGAGCTGCGCTTTCTCCACAAACTCGCCTTCCGTGTGCGCCACGTGAATCGAGCCTGGCCCCAACAGCAGCGGTTCTCCCCAGTTCGTAAGTGACGGGACATCGGTGGTGAAGGCGGCGACCATCGTTGGCAGACCCTCCAGCGTTCGCAGCCGCAGGAACGGAGTTTCGCGTGTAAAGCTGACCTCCGCAAGCTCGCCGACGACCTCCGTAATCTTGTGGCGCAGCGATTCCGCCGGGCCCACCAGGCGATAAAAAAGATCGGCCTTGGCAAAGTCGGGAACCACGTTTGGCGCCCGCCCGCCCTGAATCAGGCCCACGTTTTTCGTGCAAGGGCCAACGTCGGCGCCTTCGGGAAGTTGCATCGCGTGCAGCCGATGCAGCGCTTCCACGAGCTTGTCGATCGCCGACTCGCCCAGCTCGGGATACGCCGAGTGCGCCATTTTTCCGCGCGCCACCAGTTCCACGAGCAGCGCGCCCTTGCTTGCCAGCGCCAGCTTGTTTTCCGTCGGCTCGCCGTTAATCATGAAGCGCGCGCCGATCGGTTGGCGGTTGGCCGTCTTCGCCCCAATCGAGTCCCGTTCCTCGCCCACCAAAAACAGCAGCCCGACGAAAACGCCCGCCCCGCGCAGTTTTTCCGCCGCAAGGATCTGGGCCGCGATGATCCCCTTCGCGTCGCACGCGCCGCGCCCACAGATGCGCCCGGCGTTTTCCGACGAGGTGATGAACGGCGGCACCGTATCCATGTGGGTGGAGAAAACAATTTCCGGACGATCATGTCCTGGCCACGTAGCCAGCACGTTCGCGCGCGCGCCCTCGACTGTCATCTTCCGGGCTTCGAACCCGCGCCGCCCCAACTCCTCGCACAGGAAGTCTCCCACCGCACCTTCATTCGGAGTGGTGGATTCGATATCAATCAGCCGGCGGGTAAGCGTAAACAAGTCCATGCAAGAAAAGAGTAACAGTGGACGGTGAATAGTTGAATAGTGAATTGTGGAGCGCCGGGCGTCCCCGCCCGGCTGGACGGGCGAGGCGTCCGTTCCTCTACTGGCAATTGTTGTACTCTGATTCCGTGCTCTCGGAAACCTCAAGCATTCGCTCCCTTGTTCTCACCGGACCCGCCGGACATCTGGAAGCCCTGCTCAACGCCGGATCGCCCGACGCGACGCATGCCGCCGTGGTCTGTCATCCGCATCCGCTCTACGGTGGGACGCTGCACAACAAAGTCGTATTCCACGCCATGAAAGCGCTGAACGGCTTCGGATTCCCCGTGCTTCGCTTCAACTTCCGCGGCACCGGACTGAGTGAAGGCGAGCATGACAACGGTATCGGCGAAGTCGAAGACGCGCGCGCCGCGCTCGACTGGATCGAGCACGAGTTCGCGCTCCCCATCGTCTTTGCCGGATTTTCCTTCGGCGCCGCCGTTGGATTGCGCGCCGCGTACTCCGATGACCGCGTCCGCGCCCTCATTGCCCTCGGTCTGCCGGCGGTCCCGGTCGAAGGCCGCACCGAAGACCGCGTTTACGATTTCGAATTCCTGCGCGAGTGCGCCAAGCCCAAACTCTTCGTCAGCGGATCGCGCGATCAGTACGGCCCCGCCGGAAAACTCGAAGCGCTCATCGAAACCTTTGCCGAACCCAAGAAGCTGGTCCGCATCGAAGCCGGAGACCACTTTTTCGAAGGCCGCTTGCGCGAGCTGCGGGACGCGATTGAAGCGTGGGTGAAAGAAGTTACCACTGCTCGTTGAAACTCAAATCCTTTTGGGGGCGTGCCAGCGACTTTGGTTTTCGCCGACATGCCGCGGTTCCCGCAGCAAGCATCCCGATGAGGAATAGTAGGACGCTGGCCGCAGTATGTATGTTCGCTTCTTGAAATGCTAGTCTGAAACCGGGTAGTGTCCTAATTTGAGCTTCTCAAGATTGCGTACATGAAAATCTTCGCATGGATTCGCAAAATACAGGACGCACTCCATAAATGTGCCGAATCCATACGCAATACAGAAAGAAGAAAAAAGGAGCAACAATTGCTATCTGATAAGCCCGTGGAAGTACGCGCGGTCGTCTCCTATGACGAAAACACGGTAGCTGATGCGAAGGCCCAAGCCACAAGCGAGCACACCACTCAAGAGTCCATAAAGAAAGCGACTTGGGCTGCGTTCGTGGCAGTTGCCATCTACGCCCTCATAACGCTCTTTATGTGGGGCCAGATGATTAAACAGAGCCGCATCGCAAGCGAAACTCTGCGCCAGAGCGCGGAATCTTTTCGCACCGATGAACGTGCTTGGGTTGAGATTGAGCCGATTAAACCAACGTTTATCGCCCCGGCTGACGATAAACAATCTGCCGCATTTACGTGCGACCTCTATCCCAAAAACGCGGGGAGGACAGTTGCTAGAAATATTGTGGTGAAGGCTTGGGATTTTGGGGCGTCCGAAGGATTGGGAGATAATGCCGATGCTGTCCAAAACACACAGGACAAACTTCTTCTGCGGGAAAAAGATAATCCAGTTGTTGCCATGGGCAATCCCATCCCAAAGACTTTGGCCCCCAACAGCAGTTCCCCTGTACCGTTCAGGCTCACTTGCCAAGCACCCCAAGTTTTTCCCAGCGGACACCAATTTATGCACTACATGATCGGACGTATTGATTACTGCGACGAATTTCAGGTCAGGCATTGGCTCAAGTTTTGTTTCTATGTTGTAAACGCCAAAGGCGAGGTTTGGGCTTGCCATGAGGGCAATGACGAAGATCGCAATACCGAAGAGGCAACGACACAAACAAAATGTGAAAAACCAAATTAGGACACTACCTGAAACCGCAATGCGCAAACTCTTCTTCCATTCCGTTGCACTCACCGCTTTTGTGCTGTTTCCGCTGGCCGCAAACGTATCGGCGGCGGCTGCGCGCTGGACTGTCGCCGGCCAGCCCGTACGCCTCGTCAACGGAACGCCGGTACTCTTCCGCGTCACCACGCCGGAGCCGGTCCGCGCCCTTTCGGGCAACTGGCTCGGCCATGAGATCGTGTTCAGTTTCAACGCGAGCGGCAAGTTGTGGTTCGCGCTCGCCGGGGCCGGTCTTGAAACCAAGCCGGGGGCCTATCCCCTCCAACTGCGCGCCGAAACCCTTGCCGGGCAAGCGATCTCATTTGAGAAGAAAATTCGCGTGGCGCGTCAACGCTATCCCCGAGTACTGCTGAAAGTTCCCGGACGCTATACCGCGCCCAGCCCCGAGGAACTGCGCCAGATCGAACAGGACAAGGAAACAAAAGCCCAGATTTTTAAGACGGTTAGTGCCGAACGCGAATGGAAAGGTTCGTTCACGCCTCCGGCGAAGGCCGAAATCTCTGACGTTTTCGGGGTCGCGCGCATCTTCAACGGTTCGGTGCAGAGCACGCATCAAGGACTCGATTTCCGCGTGCCCAGTGGGACTTCGGTCGCGGCCGTCAACAGCGGGCGCGTCCTGCTGGCCCGTCCGCTGTTCTTTGAAGGCAATTGTGTGGTGATCGATCATGGACAGGGCCTGCTGACGCTCTATCTGCATCTGTCGAAATTTTCCGTCCAAGAAGGCGACGAGGTGAGCAAGGGCCAGCCGATCGGGCTCAGCGGAGGCACGGGACGCGCCACCGGTCCTCACCTGCACCTGGCTGTGCGCTGGCAAGGCGTGTATTTGGATCCGCAAGTGCTGCTGAAGTTAGATTTGCCGTGAGGTTCCGGCAAAGAGCATCCGGTGCGGGAAGAACGTTTCGCCCCCGCGCACGTCTTTCACTCGAAAGTTTTCACTCAAACCAGCCGCTGCGGTAAGCCACCCACCATGAGATGTACATGATCGGAATGGTCGCGCCCAGGGCCCACCAGATTGGCAGAAGGAAACCTGCGAGCAGGTCGAGCACGGTGAAAGAGATCCAGAAAATCTTGCGCTCCATATTCTGGATTGTAAGTCATTTCGGCGGATGACCATCTCGTTCAGCTAGCTGCGCAAGGATTTCGGTTTCGCATTGGGGCAAAGCTTTGGGGATTTGCGTATAATTCTGGCGTTCAGCAATCAGCATTCAGCAATTAGCCAATGTAGGCCCAAGAGTGGTTTGACTGAATGCTGGATGCTGATTGCTTTCAGGAGGAGGACATCATGAAGAAAATTGCTCTAGTCACAGCGTTGTTGTTTGCCATCGCAACCCTCGCTTCGGCGCAGATGAACATGTCGCACGACAAATCGAAGCGGCCCAGTCCGCCGGCCAGTGCGGAGTGCAAGTTTACCTCGGGCAAGACCATCATGATCGACTATTCCAGTCCGCGCGCGAAAGGGCGGAAAATTTTCGGCACGGCGAGTGAGAAGGCGCTGGTGCCCTACGGCGAGATCTGGCGCACCGGCGCGAATGAAGCGACGACTTTCGTCACCGATACGAATCTGACGGTGGGCGGCAAAGCTGTGCCGGCGGGCAGCTACACCATCTTCACGATTCCGAATGCCGACAAGTGGACGCTGATTATCAACAAGAAGACGGGCGAGTGGGGCATTCCGTACAAGTACGAAGCCGACGAGTTGGCCCGAGTTGACATGCTGGTCTCGAAAACGGCGGCGCCGGTGGAGAACTTCACCATCGCTTTCGACCAGGCCGGCGACAAATGCACGCTGCGCATGGAGTGGGAAAACACGAGGGCCAGCGTTGATATTACAAAGTGATTGCGTGGCAGTTACTGTTGTCGATCTAATCCAGCCGGTGGAGAGCCCGGCATCCTCGCTCGGCAGGACGGGCGAGGACGCCCGTCCCTCCACCGATAGGATTGTCAAGAGGTCAAACTCCTAAGGCCCCGCACACCATTGCCCGGCGCTATACTTAAACCCGATGCGAACGATGCTGCGCTTTCTTTGGAACTCCACCCGTGGGCACCGGATTGCCCCGTGGCGCAGTCCTTATCTTTTATGGCGCATCGAGACCTACACCGGCGTCAAGATGACCCAGATTGGATTCCTGGAATTCTGGGAATTCGTATGGACCGAACGAACCAACCTGTGGCGCTTCCTGAAGTGGACAGCGGAGATGGATCGTTACGTCCATCCGGCGGCGAAGAACAGCACTTAGCATTCAGCAATCAGCACTTAGCCAAGAACACTTCGACGCTGCTCTGTTTCCGGGCTGGCAAGTGAAAAAGCTTATATTTTGGAGCTTGGAGCTTTTGCGCTGGATGCTGATTGCCGATTGCTGAATCCGTTCAGCGGTCCTCCACAATAACGCTCACTTCGCTGCCTTTACCACCGCCCAGCAGTTGGTAGGCCGAACCCCGATTGGTTGCGACTTCCAGAAATCCCATGCTGCCCAGGATTCCGAAGACCTCACCGGGAGAGCCTTCGGCGTAGCTTGCGCACATGCGCATGGCTTGCGTCTTGGTTCCAATCGCGATCTTGAAAGCGGGCGGCGTGGCCTCGAAGAGTTGCGGCGCATCCTGGGGCGTGATGTTGGTGACGAGATTGCCAAAGCGATCGACTTTCAGCACGACTCCGCGCAGCGTGTGCTCATCCACCGGTTTGGGCCGGGGAGCGCCAAAGCGGACATAGTCGGCGATCTCTTCGCCGAAGCGGCCGGGCTCGACTCCCTTTGCCAGATATGCCGCGACGGGCGAGAAAATATCGCGCGCGTGGAAGGTGTTGCTGGGCGGCTGCAAAAAATAATGCTCAGCGGTAACGTGGCGGACGGAGATCCGCTCTTCGCGGTCGTAGATCAGAGAAAGCACGCCGTTGTCGGGAGCCACAAACACGTGCCGGTCGCCGGAAACAATCACGGGGCGCCGCGCCGTCCCCACTCCGGGATCGACGATCACCATGTGTATGGTGCCGGAAGGGAAGTAGGAATAGGCCTGCGAAATAGTCAGCGCTCCGTCCAGAATGTCGAAGGGCTGCACCGCATGGCAAATGTCGATGATCTGCGCTTCGGGGGTGATCTCGAGGATGACCCCTTTCATGGCGCCGATGAAATGATCGTTGAGTCCGAAATCGGTAGTGAGAGTGATGATCGGGGTATGTGCCAATCGGTTACCTCGCCGGGCCTGAAAGTTTTCAGGAACTCCACGAAGTATCGGACGTTGCACGGCGGCGCGTCAAGGAGCATTCAGCACTCAGCATTCAGCCAATTCAGGGTTGGCTGAATACTGAGCGCTGAATGCTGAATGCTGTTTAGTCCACTTGCACATTGCCCGATCCGGTGTGAACGGAAATCGTAGGCCCGCCGCCGCGCACTTTGCCTACTACACTTTTCTTCGACTCCTCGATGCGACCCTGGACGGTCGTTGTCACGGGATGGCCCAGCGTTACATTTCCGGAATTCGAAGAGATATCAACATCAAACGCGGCGTCGGAGGGCACACTCAGATTCACGTTGCCGGAGCCGGTGCGGATGCCCCACATGTTTTTGGGCAAGCCCTTGCCGTGAATGTCGCCGCTGCCCGCCTCGGCATGAAATCCACCATTGATGCCGTTTACAGTGATGTCGCCGGAGCCGGTGCGGATGTCCACATTGCCCGTACCCGTTTCCTCGATTTCAATGTCGCCGCTGCCCGCTTTGATCCGCGCGGGGCCGGAAAGCTCACGCCCGCGAATGTCGCCCGAGCCCGTCTGGAAACGCATTTCACCGCTGAGGCGCGCCAGTTGCAGGTCGCCCGATCCACTCTCGAGCTCGATGTTGCCCGTGAGGCCTTCGATCTTCTGATCGCCGCTGCCGGTATGGGTGCGAATCGCCGTGTTCTCCGGGACGGTAATTTCGTAGTCAACCGAGATGTGGTTGATATTCACGTAGTCGATGCGGATGCTGTTGCCGGTCTGGCGAATCGGAGGATTTTTCTGCAACTCCTGCGCCTCCGCCCTGTGGTCGCCGCCGAACCACGGATTCTCGGCGTGGATCTTGGCATGGATAGAAACCGTGCCCGCAACGCCGTTCCGGACGGTGATGTCGCCGGAGCGAGTCAGCACTTCAAGATCGACGGGCCCCTGACCTGGAACGAGCGGTCAAAGGTTCCGATGACCCAGGCGAAGCCAGCCAGCGAGGTGGCCAAAACAAACACCAACGCGCAGAAGGCGCGAGGGAACGAAATCCGAGTCATTGTAATTCGCCTCCGTTCTCAATTCACCATTGTTTGTCCTCCTGAGCGCAGCGAAAGATCTACATATTTGCTCGTGGCGCAAGAATGCAGAGGTCCTTCGCTTCGCTCAGGATGACAAACAATACTGAGGTGTCTCGTATGGCGATTTTGCCTGGATTACGCCACGGGTTGCTAAGTAAGACCTGAGACCTCTTCCTACTGCAACACCACCTGGTCGCCTTCCTTCAGCCCTTGCAGTAACTCGGTCTTGGCGCCATTCGAGATTCCGATGTTGACGGCGATTTTTTTCTTGCCTTCTTTGGCTTTGGGGTCGGGTATTTCGACCGATGCCTTCTTGTCCTTGTCGTAAATGATCGAGCCTTCCGGAATCTGCAGCACGTTCTTGTGCTCTTCGAGAATGATCTCGGCGTTGGCCGTCATCATGGCTTTGAGCACGCCCTCGGGGTTGTTGATCGAGACGCGCACCTCGAAGGTCGTGACGTTATCTTTTTCCACGCCCATGGGAGAAATCTTCGTCACTTTGCCGGTGAAGGTCTTGTCCTTGAACGATTCGACTTTGATCCGCGCGGGCTGTCCCAAATAAACCTTGCCGATATCGCTCTCGTCCACTTTGCCTTTAACGTAAACCTCGCTCGTGTCGCCGAGCGTCATCACCAGCGTGGACGCCGAACCCATCACCAGAATGGAGCTGACCGCATCGCCAATTTCCACGTCGCGGGAAAGAACGATGCCGTCAATCGGCGACTCAATCGTTGTGTACCCGAGCTGTTCTTCCAGTTGTTTCAGGTTGGCGCGGTCCTGCGCCACCTGCCCCTGGGCCTGCCCAATCTTGGCCTGCAAAACCTGCAACTGCGCCTTGGAGACATTCTGCTTGTTCAGCGCCATCTCGTAATTCTTTTCCGCGTCGTCGAGCGCGGAAGCGGAAACCACTCCGTCCTTCGCCATGCCCTGAGCGCGGTCATACGCGCGTTTCAGCAGCGGAACGTCGGGACCCTCGGCGTCCACCTTGGCGCGCTCCAGGTCGGCGCGCGTCCCGTTCAAGCTGGCGCTCGATCCCTCCAATTGCGCGCGCGCCTGATCGACACGCGCCTGGATCTCTTCCTTGTCGAGTTCGGCGAGCACTTGCCCCTGCTTCACTTTGTCGCCGTAATCGACGTAGAGCTTTTTCACAATACCGCTGGCCTTGGACTTGATCTCGACCCGGGTGATGGGCTCGATCTTGCCCGTCGCCACCACGCTTTTCGCCAGGTCTCCCTTCTCGACCTTGGCCAGCTTCGAGGGGTCGATCTTGGTGCCGCCGCTGAATGCGATCAACGCGCCGGCAATCATCAGGACGAGAACGGTTGCCGCTATCGAGCTCCAGATGATGATTTGCTTACGCCGCTTCTTTCCTGCCGTTGCCGTTGCCTTCCACGACCGCCTCCTGCTGGTATTTAAATCGTAGGACCGTCACCCCTCTTGTTACGGCAGAACCCGCGGAATAGTTCCCCGAAAAATTCTCAGCCTTCCTATCGGGACACCGCTTAACGATGCCGGGTTTGTATCAGGGTATCGCTTTACGATATCGCAAGTTCTTCGTAATCGGGCCCCTTTAAGGGCTGGGCGTTGCCATTCGACCTCGTTCGCAGCCGTCTCACCCATCCCGCACGTACTTTAGATCGCCGGACAGCAGAAAAGGAAGCAATCGGTTTGCGTGAGCAATTAAGTGTTCACTGGATTGTACCGCCAGCAAGTTACAAAAACCGGAGATCATCCCTTGGCAATGCTAAAATTGGAGTTCCATGATTGCATACGTGCTGCTGCGGGTGTTCGTCATCCTGCTCCTGGTGGCGGCCAATGCCTTCTTCGCCGCGGCCGAGTTCGCGCTGGTCAGCGTGCGCGAAACCCGCATCCAGCAGTTGATCGAGGCGCAGCGCGCCGGCGCCCGCACCGTCCTCAAACTGCACCAGCAACTCAGCCGCGTCGTCAACGGCGTGCAACTCGGAATCACCGTCGCCAGCCTGACCCTCGGCTGGCTCGGCGAACCCGTTCTGGCCCGCCTGTTCGAGAGTTGGATCGGCAGCATTCCCTACGCTGCCATCTACGCTCATGCCATCGCCGTCGCGGTCGCCTTTGTGATGATCACCAGCCTCCACGTCATCCTCGGCGAACTCGTTCCCAAGTCGCTGGCCTTGCAGCGCGCCGAGAGCGTCGCCCTCGCGGTGGCCGCGCCCATGGACGTTTTCCTGACCGTCACCGCGCCCCTGACGATTGGCATGAGCCGCGCCGCCGGCTTTGTCCTCCGCGCTTTCGGGACGCGCGAGATCCGCCACGGCTCGGTCCATTCTCCCGACGAACTCAAGCTGATCGTGACCGCCGCGCACCACTCCGGACAACTCTCGAACGGCCAGGAAGAGATGCTGCTGAATGCCCTCGAACTGGACAACATCGCCGCGCGTCAAGTGATGGTTCCGCGCACCAGAATTTTTTCCCTGCCCTCCGACCTCAACCTCGACGAAGCCCTGTCGCGGGTGGTTGACGAACAACACTCGCGCGTCCCCATCTACGATCCGCAGCGCGGTCCCGAACATATTATCGGCGTACTTTACGCCAAGGACTTGATGCGTTGGACGCGGCTGCGCCTCGGCCACATCGCTGCTCCTCCGGCGGCCACGCGCATTGCCCAGATGAAAATTGGCCAGGTCATGCACGATGTGCTGGTGGTGCCCGAAACCAAATCGTTGCTCGACCTGCTCGGTGAATTCCAGCGGCGGCGGCGGCACCTGGCCGTGGTGGTGGACGAATTCGGTTCGACCGCCGGAGTGATCAGCGTCGAAGACGTGCTCGAGCAACTGGTCGGCGAACTGGAAGACGAATTCGACGTGGCTTCCACCCCGCCGGCGGTGACCGATGCCAATGCACCTCTGGTGCTGGACGGTTCGGTCAACATTCGCGATCTCGAAACCCAATACGAGTTGACGCTTCCACTGGACGAAGGCTTCGAGACGCTGGCCGGCTTTCTGCTATCACGCTTGCAGAAGATGCCCGCGGGCGGCGAAGCCTTCGATTATGAGGGCCGTCGTTTCGTGGTCGAGAAAATGGAAGGCCATCGTATCGCCACCGTGAGGATCGAACCGGTGCCCGTGGCCCCGGCGTCGCCGCCAGCGGCGCAGCGGGTCGGAGACTAAGTCTCCGATCGCATGATGAGTCATCTTGCGGCAGGGGGGGGGCGAACTGCGCTCGCCTGGACAGCCGAGGGCGGCTGTTCCTACGTTACTGCTTCTCTTGCGGCTCCGGTTTCGACGCGAACGGGTTGGCGGGCGCGGCCGGGTCCACTCCGAAGTCCCACACGTAGAGGTTCATTCCTTCTTTTTCCAGCATCTCGACAACGGCATATTCGCCCGGCGCAAGAGGCTCGGTGGGTGTGAGCTTGACCCAGCCTCCGGTCATCGCAGTGATCGTGGCCGCTACGAATCGCTCGTCGGTTTTCATCTTACCGGTGACCGCGACCTGGATTGTGCTGGCTACGCGTTTGCCACTCTTGACCTCGACGCGAACGATCTTGAAACGATCGCTGTTACTGGACGCAAGCGGCGCAGGTGCGCCTTGGTTTTTGTTCGATAGACTCGCGTCGGTATTTGCGTCGAGGTTGATGTAGAGGGAAGGCACGGTGGTGTGCGACTGGATTTTGGCGTGCGCTCCCGGAAGTTCAATGGTCTGCTTCGCGCCAGTCAGCGGATTGATTGCCGCCCGCAGAACATTCGACTTGGTGCGCTTCCCCACTTCGCCGCCCGATTGCTGCAGTTCAGACAACTGCGGCTGGTTATCGTAAGTATCCAACAAAAAGACACCGCCATCATCGGGCAAGCGCAGACCGGGTGCGACCTGCGGGGAATGGGACAGGACGGCTTTTCGTTCGGCCTCCAGTTCCTTGTCGAGTTCGACCGCTTCGGGAGCGAGCTTGTCTTGCAGGCGGCCCTGCTCAAACTTTTCGGTGGCGTCCCAGTCAATCAGCGCTTTCGGGACTTCCTCCCATTCGCCGCGTTCGGCGCTGAAATATCGGACGCGTTCGCCGTGGATCTCATACTTGGTGACGGACTGGTAGGAGCCGTCTTTCAAAATGAGGCGGCGGGCCGGTATCTGGGCGGGAGCGGAAACTTGGGTCAACGAAAATTGGGGCAGAAAAACAAAAACTAGGACCAACGCCAATGCCGTCGAGAGGAGTCCCGTCCTGTCAGAGCCCGTCCTGTTAAAGTTCGTTTTGTCGAAAAATGATTTCATGCCGCGAAACATTATCGGTCTTTTTCACTTTCTCGAAAAGTTGGATGCGGTCGGCCCTGTGCGCTGGGCGCAAAAAAATCAACCGCCCATGGAATTGCCGTTGTTCGCCTGAGTTATCTCTGATTAAGTTCGTTTTCGGATAACTTTGGGCTTCAGCCGTGCCGTTAGATCCCCCCTACAAGCGGTTTTAGCCGCTGAGGCCCGCTCTCTTAAATCGCCCAACTCGCCAACAAACACTTAATCGGACCTTCCTTAGTCGCTGGCTTTCGCCTTGAGGTTTAACCACGGGAGGTTAAGTTGTTGTGCCAATTGGCTGGCATGACGTGTTATTCTTTGTTTTCGCTATTGCGAACAGGAGAAAATAACTTGAGACCTATCGAGAACATCATTCACGAAGTAAAGGAAGAGATTGCAAGATTGAGTCAGGTTCTCCGGTTGTTGGAAGGTACACGTCCAACCGGAAGACCGGCACAAACGAGCAAGACACGACCGAGACGCAAAATGTCGGCGGCTGGCAGGAAAAGAATCGCAGCGGCACAGCGGGCACGTTGGGCAAAAATCAGGGCAGCCAACAAGGCGTAGTGCCCCACTTTGAAATCCGCGGGGCGACCGCCCTACGCATTGCCGCTGGGGACCGCTTGTCACGGCAAAGCGGTGGGCGCGCCAACTTTCGCCATCTCAGAAGTCATGGGGAGCGCCCAGCCTGCATTATTCAGGAAGCCTGCTTTGAAAGGGTGCGGCTCCAGCCGCGCCCCTTCAAATCCATATCCGTGCTCATGAATAGTCCGGACTAGAAATAAAAAAGTCCCACCGCAGGTAAGGTCCCTTGCTTAGGAGTAATGGGAAAAATCCAAGGAATGTAACGCTGGAGCGGCGGGCGTCTTCGCCTGTCCCGTCCTGAGCGGCTACACGTTAAGTCGCGCCAAGAGGAAAGTTGGGGTTGCCGCGGCCGAGCTTTTCGCTGAGGTGATTGGCGATCAGTTTGCCGTGGAAACGTCCATTCTCAATGAAGATTTCGTTAGTCCGCGAGCCGGCAACGATCACTCCCGCGACGTAGATTCCCGGAACGTTCGATTCCAGGTTCTCGGGATCGCAGACGGGACGCATCTGTTCGGAAGAAAGTTCGATGCCCATGCTGCGCAGGAAATCGTAGTCGGGATGGTACCCGGTGAGCGCGAACACAAAATCGTTTTTCAAGCGAAGCGGGCCGGAAGGAGTTTGCACCACAACGTAGTCGCCGCCGATCTCCTGCACGGTGCTGTTGAAGTGGGCGGCAATCTCGCCAGCCTTGATGCGGTTCTCGATGTCGGGGCGCACCCAATATTTGACATGGTCGTGCATTTGCGGTCCGCGATGCACGAGCGTGACGCGCGCGCCGTGCCGCCACAAATCCAGGGCCGCCATGCGCCGCCGAATTCTTGCCGCCGATCACCACCACGTCCGTATCGAAATAAGGATGTGGTTCCCGATAGTAGTGAGAGACTTTGTCCAGGTCTTCGCCGGGAATATCGAGTTGGTTGGCGAGATCGTAGTAACCGGTGGCGACCACGATCTTGCGCGCGCGATAGTCGTGGATGGCATTGTGACGGTCGGTGGTCGTGACGCGGAAATTACGGTCCTCGCCCGTGATGGTCTTCACCCATTCATACTGGCGGACGTGCAGGCGATAGTGCTCGGCGACGCGGCGGTAATATTCGAGGGCTTCGAGCCGGGTGGGCTTCGCCAGAGATGAGGTGAAAGGAACGTCGCCAATCTCGAGTAACTCGGGCGTGGTGAAGAACACCATGTTGTTCGGATAGTGATAGATGGAATTGACGAGGCATCCCTTGTCGATGACGATGACTTTGAATCCGGCCTTCTGCGCCTCGATGGCGCAGGCCATGCCGGTGGGGCCGGCGCCCACCACCAGCACATCGGCCCAGGAGTCGGGCCGCGTTTGCGATTGGGCGCGCGGCAGAGTTTCCGGAATCTGTTCTACGGACACGAGGGTCAGGCCTTTATGCGTGAAATGGAAACGCACAATTCTAGCACCGCGCGCGGCGGGCGCGGCGCGTGTGGTCCCCTATTTCTTCACGCAAACGGAAACTCCATCCCGGATGGGCAGGATGGTCGTAAATAAATCTTGCGATTCGCAAATCAGTTTGTTGAATTCGGCGATGGCCCTGGTTTCGGCGTCGGGGTTGGGCTGGCGGAGTTTGCCGCTCCAGAGAACGTTGTCCGAAATAAAAAGGCCGCCGCTTTTCAGGCGCGGAAGCGCTAAACGAAAAACGCGCGGGTAGTCGGTCTTGTCCACGTCGTTAAAGATGATGTCGTAAAGTTGCTTCTCCTCCGAAAGAATTTCGAGCGCGTCGCCCACGCGGACCGTAATGCGCTGGCTGACTCCGGCGCGATCGAAGTAGCGGCGGGCCTTGTCGGCGCGCTGGCGGTCGCCATCGGTATAGACGACGCGTCCGCCTTCGCCCACCGCGCGCGCCCACCAGATGGTGGAATAGCCGATGGCCGATCCCATCTCAAAAATCATCTTCGCCCCGCTGATGGTGGCCAGTTGATACAGCACGCGAGCAACGGCGGGGCCGACAATGGCCACGTCGTTCTTGCTGGCGTCAGCTTCCATCTCGGCGAGAACTTCGTCGCGCGGCGGCAGCAGGGCGTAGAGATAGTCTTCGACTTCAGGAACTGTAATTCCGCCCATGCGCCAGTCGGGCTTTGCGGGTTGATCGGTCATGTTGCTCCTGTAATGTTGTCGCGAATTGTTACGTCCGAGAAATCATTGTCATCCTTCGCAAAGCGAAGGATGACAATTCATGAAAGTAGTTTACGAAATCGTCTTCCCCGGTTTCAGTTCCAGCACTTCCACGTCCGGCACCAGTTTTTGCAACTCGGCGGGCGTTCCCGTCAGCATGGGAAACGTACCGAAGTGCATGGGGATGACGGTTTCCGGCTGCAGCAGTTTGCAGGCATAGGCAGCCTCGCGCGGCGACATGGTGAAAAGGTCTCCGATGGGCAGTATGGCAATCTTCGGCGCGTAGAGTTCGCGAATGATGGCCATGTCGCCGAAGACGCTGGTATCGCCTGCATGATAGAGCTTGACTCCGTTCGAAAACTCGAGCACGTAGCCGCAAGCTTCGCCGCCGTAAATAATCTGCTCGCCATCCTGAACGCCAGAAGAATGCAGCGCGTGGACCATGGTGATCTTCACGCCGGCGACGGTTTGCGTGCCGCCTTTGTTCATGGGCGCGATCTGTTGGACGCCTTTTTTCTGCAGCCACAAACAAAGCTCGTAGATACCAACGACGATCGGATTGAGCTTCTTGGCCACGTCCACCGCGTCGCCGATGTGATCTCCATGCCCGTGGGTGCAGAGCAGCACGTCGGCTTTTTTGACATTTTTTTCGCTCTCCGGGCACATGGGATTGCCCGGCAATCCACGGATCGATGTAGAGCGTCTTCCCTTTCGGCGTCTGGATGCGAAAGGTCGAGTGGCCAAGCCACGTGAGTTGGATTCCTTGAAGATTCACAAATCCTCCGAGGGAAATCTGCGATTAGCATTTTAGCAGGCTGCCGACTTGGTGGTGGGGAGCCGGACGTCCTCGCCCGGCTGGGCGGGCGCGACGTCCGTCCCTCCACTCGTGTGTAAAATGATGCTCAATGCCCGAACTTAAAACGCCCGAACTCAAAGTGTTGCTTTCGCGCGAGACCATTGCCGAGCGGGTTGCCGAGATGGGAGAAGAGATTACGCGCGATTTTCGCGGGCAGTCGGTGATTTTTGTTGGCGTGCTCAAAGGCGCGGCGATTTTCTTGAGCGATCTTGCACGCCAGGTCCCGCTCGACTCCACCTTCGACTTTATCGGAGTTTCGAGTTACGGCAACCGCCCCGCCGCCAATGAAGATCCGGCGGGCCACGCGGCGTGGGATTCGTTGGGCGAGGTGCGTTTGACCAAGGACCTGGACCAGTCGCTGGCGGACCGCAACGTGATTCTGGTGGAAGACATTCTCGACACCGGGCTGACGCTGAACTACATTGCAAGACTGTTGCAGGCGCATCAGCCCAGGTCGCTGCGCATTGCGGCTTTGCTGGACAAGCCTTCGCGCCGTCAGCAGCCGATCGAGGCGCAATATATCGGCTTCACCATTCCCGATGTCTACGTGGTCGGCTACGGCCTGGATTATGCGGAACGGTATCGCAATCTTCCAGACATCTGCGTGATGGAAAATTTGTAATTGGTGATTTGTAATTGTAAAAACCTGCTTCTTCGATTTTCAAATTGTCAAAGATTTTCAAATTGCCAATCACAAATTACTCGGCTGCTATGATGAAACTTGTGACAACGACCGCCTTACAAACTGGACGCGCTTCCGCGGTGGAACCCCTCCTGCTGGAAGTGGCCGACGTGGTGAACACCACGCTCGATCTGGAAACCACGCTGCGGCGCGTGGCGGAACTGGTGCGCAAGGTCATCGACTACGAAATTTTCGCCATTCTGCTGCTGAACGAACAGCGTCAGGAATTGTACGTACGCTTCAATGTGGGATATCCGCCGGGCGTCGCCGACCGCCTGCGCGTAAAAGTGGGCCAGGGAGTTACCGGACGCGCCGCCGAGACTCGCCAGGCCGTGCTGGTCGCCGATGCGACGCAGGACGATTTCTATCTTGAAGCCGTGCCCAACGTCCACTCGGAACTGGCCATCCCGCTGATCGTCAAGAACCGGGTGATTGGCGTGATCGACATTGAAGCGCGCGAGAAGAGGTACTTCACCGAAGAACACAAACGCCTGCTGACGCTGATCGGGTCGCGCATGGCGGTGGGCATCGAGAACGCGCGGCTGCACACGCGCATTACGCGGCAGGCGCGCACGCTGCTGCTGCTGAACGAGATTGCGCGCGAACTCACTTCGATTTTGAACCTGGACGAACTGCTCCAGCGCATCGCCGAGCTGCTCAAACGGCTGATCGACTACCAGATGTTCAGCATTCTTCTGGTGGACCAGACGGGAGAAAAACTGCAGCACCGGTTCGCGCAGCGCTTCGAGGAACGGCTGCATTTGAAGCACGATATCCCGATGGGACGCGGAGTAGTGGGATATGCCGCGCAGGCGAAAGAAGCGATGCTGGTGCCCGACGTGGCCAAGAGCGACCGTTACATCGCGGTGAATCCCGAGACGCGTTCGGAACTGGCGGTCCCGCTGATTTACCAGGAAAAAGTAATCGGCGTGCTCGATCTGGAGCACACGCGTCGCGGCTATTTCACCGAAGATCACAAGCGGACCCTGACCACGCTGGCGGCGCAGCTAGCGATCGCCATTGAAAACGCGCGCTTGTACGAACAGATTGCACGGCAAGAGCAGCGCCTGGAGCGCGATCTGGCGCTGGCGCGCGAACTGCAATTTCGTTTGCTGCCGCATTCGCGCCCGAAGATGCAGCATCTCGAAGTCGAGGCGAAGTTCGTTCCAGCCCGCGCCATTGGCGGCGACCTCTACGACTTCGTCCCGTATTCGTTGTCGCGCCTGGGCATCGCGATTGGCGACGTGAGCGGCAAAGGCGCGCCAGCCGCTATTTATGCCGCGCTGGTCAGCGGCATTCTGCGTTCCCATGCGCCGATTGAGCCGGGTCCGGCGGAGATGCTTTCGGCGGTGAATCTGTCGCTCGGCGGAACGCAGAATTGCCGCGCAGTTTGTTTCGATCATTTACGCAGTGTGGGACGACGAGCGGCGGACGCTGCTGGTGGCGAATTCGGGCTTGCCGCGGCCCATCTATTGTCATGACGGCAAAATCGAGTTTATCGACGCGACGGGGTTGCCGCTGGGATTGTTCGATGAAGCCGATTACGACGAATTCAGTTTCAAGGCCAGGCCCGGCGATCTATTCGTGTTCTACAGCGACGGCATTCTCGACGCGCGCAACCGTAACGGTCAATCTTTTGGGCCGGAGCGCGTGGAGGCGATCGTCGCCGCCTGCGCGGCCAAGTCCGCGAACTGCGTGGTCAACGAGATCTTTAAGGCGGTCACGGAGCATGCCGCTGGCGTGGAGACATTCGACGATCAGACGGTGGTTGCCATCAAAGTTAAATCCAGTCCCGGAAAAAAGAAATGAAACACGCGCGCCCATCCCTGGCGTTACGCCCACCCGCGTTTGGCTATCGCGGCGCGAGTCCGGAAGCGTGCGCCACGGAACTTTACTGCGAGGGCGTGGCGCTTGAAGGTCTTGCCGCGCGCCATGGAACTCCGCTGTACGTTTATTCCGCGGCGATGATCCGCGCGCGAGTGAATGCCTTCGCTCGCGCTTTTCAGCCCGTTCCTCACACGCTTTGTTATTCGGTCAAGGCCAATTCGACGCTGGCGATTCTGCGACTGTTGGCCGGCGAGGGAGCGGGTTTCGACGTGGTTTCTGGCGGCGAACTCGAACGAGTTCTGCGCGTCAGCCGGAAGGCCGCGGGCAAGGTTGTGTTCTCCGGCGTGGGCAAGACGGTGGCGGAGATGGAACTCGCGTTGCGCTCGGGAATATTGCTGTTCAACATCGAGAGCGTATCGGAATTGGACCTGCTCTCCGCAACCGCGACGCGATTGAAGAAGCGCGCGGCGGTAGCGGTGCGCGTGAATCCGGACGTTTCGGCGAAAACTCATCCTTATATTTCGACCGGCTTGCATCGGCACAAGTTCGGCGTGCCGATCCCCGAGGCGCTGACGCTCTACGCGCAGGCGGCAAAGCAGCCTTATCTGACGGTGGCCGGAGTGAGCGTCCACATCGGATCGCAGATCGCCGATGTCGGGTCGTTTCAGGAGGCGCTGGAACGCGTGGCCGATTTCGTCCGCGTGTTGCGCGAAGAGGGACACGACATTCGCTATGTTGATGCCGGCGGTGGCTTGGGAATTTCGTATGAGGGAGCGCAGGGCAATTTCGAGAAACAGATTGCGGCGTACGCGAAAGCAGTGCTCGCTCCGTTGCGCGGATTGAAGGCGCATTTACTGCTCGAGCCGGGACGCTCCATCGTGGGACCGGCGGGCGTGTTGCTGACGCGCGTCCTCTACCGGAAAACGAATGACCACAAACGCTTTCTCATTGTAGATGCGGCGATGAACGACCTGGTGCGTCCTTCTCTCTACGGCGCGTATCACGAGATTGTTCCGGTGAGGCACGGGTCGCGCGCGACCGAGATCGCCGACGTGGTCGGTCCCATCTGCGAAAGCGGCGATTTTTTTGCGCGTGACAGAAAACTTCCACTGACCGGCGAGGGAGATCTGCTGGCCATTCTGGACGCGGGCGCGTACGGTTCGGTGCTGGGATCGAACTACAACACGCGCGGCCGCGCGGCGGAATTGCTGGTGGATGGCGCGAGAGCGAGAGTGGTCCGGCGGCGAGAGAGCTTCGAGGACCAGATAAGGCTGGAGCGGATTTGACCGCAAGCAGCGCCTTCGTCGTTCGTTGTTAACGCATCGCCGTTACCGATCGCAGTTCAGTCAATCCCTGAAAATTTTTTCAGCCGTTCACGACCCGAGTTTGAGCAGCGCGTCGCGCAATTTTTCGTGCCGCTGCGTCAGGCGGAGATAGACCATCTCGTCCGGCTTGGCCTTGGCGCGGATGATCTCGACCAGCGCATCTTTCTCCTCGCGCTTCCACGAAGACAGATCGGGAATGAGCGCCAACACCAGCGCGTAATTCTCAAAACTGGCCCTTTCCAACTCACTCCACGAAGAGGGACCGACTCCGAGAATCCGCGAGACGCTTCGCGCCGATTCCTTGCGAATGCGGCTGCTGTCGCCTTGAAATTCTCGCGCCATCCGGCGATTCACGCGCAGGCCGATGTTGCGCGTGCTGAAGCGGTCCCACGCTTCGGGCTCGCTGCCGGGCAATTCGTAGAACACGTGCCCAGCGGCAAGGCGGCGCAACGTTTTCGCAGGCGTTCGGTATTTCGGATCGGCGGCGATTTTCCGTTCTTCTCGTTCCGCCAATTTTTGCAGATCGGCGCGTCCCGGCCTGAAGCCGAGTTTCCGGTAAAACCAGAACGCTCCCGATTCGATGGCCTCGTCGTTCTGATGACCAAGTTGATACGGATAGACGGAGATGCACGTCGTTCCCATCAGGTGACAAAGGCAGCGCAGCACTTGCGCGTAGATCCATCCCGCTTCGCCGCCGCGAAAAGTGTAGAAGGTGTTGAAGCCGACCTCGATCCACTCGCAGAGTCCGATGGCTTCGATGTAGTTGACGGGCACGCCATTCTTCAGCGTCAACCCCGCGACATAGGCGCGCAGCGGCAGACGGCGATCTGTCGGCAGGTTCCAAAGGTATATCGAAACGCCGCGGCCCAAATCAACCAGCACCACCGACGCCGGATCGCCCAGCGTCGTGCCGTAGAGTTCACGGTAACGCACCAGCATGACCTCGCGAATCAAATCCATGACCTCGTCGCCGCGCTGGCGCGAAAGCCGTGTCAGGTGCACTGGAGGCCGCGCCAGTTCGTCAGCCAGCGAAACCTGACTGCGGCTGATGAGCGGTTCGCTGTGATAAAAGAAACTGCGCACCGGCTTCCAGTTTCGCGTTCGCGCGATGGCGGAGTTCCCGAGATTCCAACGCAAGGGCACGCGCAGAGATTCGTACAACTCGGCTTTTTGTTGTGTGGGCAGCGGCAATTGTTCGAAGCGTTGCACGAGCCAGGCAGCGATCTGCCAAGTATGATCGGAACCCTTTTTGCCCGTTGCCGTTTCCAGCCATCGCCGCCAGGGCGTGTCGGCCTCGACATACGCGTCGTCTTCGAGCAAGGGGATAAAACGCGGGCCGGTCGTGCCTAACTCGCGTCCGGGCTCGTAATTCTCCCAGGCGATTTCAACTTTGCCGGACATTTGTTGGCCGCTCATGCGCTTAACGAGCCAGCGCGCCACATCGAAGCTGAGCGTGTCTTCCATCTGAGTGCCCGCAATACCGGAGACTTCGATGGGCTCGAAGGCGTCCATGTTGGCGCCGGCTTTGCGAAATGCTTCCACTTTTTTGTGGAAACTATTCAGCATGCGCTCGGTGAGGTGAACCACGGCTGGCCCTTGAGGAAAAGCGCGCAAGAAAAGCAACACTTCATGGAAGCGGATCAGCGAAGCCGGATTGGCAAAGCGCGCGGCATTGAGCCGATTCAGCAGTTTCACTACGCGAGCGGCTTCGTTGCGCCCGAAGCGATAACGGCAGGCTTCGAGTTCGGTGAGTTCGCGATCGAGAGCGTTGGAGGCCATAACAGATTCTCGACAAGGGTACCTCATGCCGAGCGCGGTCGGCGTTAACTCGCTGATGACGCCATAGGCTCGGCCGCAAATCCATCGTTTTGACTTTGGGTTTTGACCTTAGTTACCAGTTGGTACTGTGGGGGTACCCCCCCCTCCCCCTGTCTATTAAAATCAATGGGTTAGGGGAAATTTTCCGCCAGGTCTTTGACTCTAAAAGGTTTAACTTACAAAATCTAGATAACAAAGGAGTTATTGGTAAACTTCTGGGAGCTTGGCCTTTAGAATCAACGAGTTCGACTTACTAAGTCGCGCAAAATCTAGATTTCAAAGAACTTAGTATCGATTATGCCTACAGTCTCGTTGGACTATAGCTATGTTTATTATAAACCTTGATGTCAACTTTTGGGCTGATTTCTGTTTGTGTCCGCTCCGTTCCGAGGGCGGAAAACGAAAAGATGTCCACTGAGCGGGGCCTCACCGCCCAGGCTCAGGGGCGACGCCATAAAGCAAAAGTCTCAGCTCCTCGTCTTCGGAGCTTTGACGGGTTCCACAAACCTCGTTTTCACCTGACGCAGCGTGCCCTTTGGCGTCGTCGTTATGGTGACTTTCCGTACTTTGGTCTCATCCTTCGTCGTCGTTGTCGTTACCCAGCCATCTTTTGTTCGCACCGTCTTCGTCTTTTTCGTAATCATCGTCGTTGCTGCCTTTCAAAGCTTTGTAATAGAGTGTGTTTCATAAATGCTATTCAGCTCGGAAGGCGCGTCCCTCAGGGGCTAAAGCCCGCATTTTTCCCAGCCCAAACGGCACGGCTGCAGCCGTGCCCTACCCAAAAACCGATTTATGAAACACGCTCTAGTAAACACGCCCAAGATCTGAGCCGATCGCCTGAACTTAATCGTGCAGAACTACGCTGAGTAGCGAGCTGTGGACTTGCAGGCCGCCTTCCGGGCCGCCGGAGTACTCGACAAAACCGAGTTTCCGGAACCGGTTCATGAAAAAGCTCACCCGCGAACGAGTGGTCCCAACCATTTCGGCCAAAGTCTCCTGACTGATTTTGGGGACCACCGGCTGGGGCACGCCTTCCTTGCCAAAATGAGCGAGCAGAAGAAGGGCCCGAGCCAGCCGCTTTTCGCTGGAGTTAAACAACTGGTCAACCAGGTCCTCTTCATAACGGATATTGCGCGCCAATAAATAGGCCACGAACAAATCGGAAAATGCGTGTTCGCGGTGCAGCGCATTGATCATCGCTTTTTTGTCGATGCGCAGAATTTCACAATCCGCCAAGGCCGTGGCAGACCCCATGCGCCGAGTCTGACCTGCCAGCGCGCCTTCGCCAAAGAAGTCTCCGGCGGTCAATATGCCGATGGTCGCTTCGCGTCCGATCTTGGAAACGACCGTGAGCTTCACTTTGCCTTCCTGGATATAGAAGACGGCGTCCGCCGGATCGCCCTGGGCGAAGATTCGTTGCTTCTGCGCGAAAGTCAGGTTCTTCCTGCCCTCGCCAATGGTGGCGAGGAAGGTGCGGGGATTAAACTTGCGGCCTCTCTGATTCGCTGTTGCAGGAGAACCCATCAGCCGTATTTTAATCCCGAAAAGTGGCAAGTCTCATGAATTTGCGACCTGGCAAAGGCGAAGAATCGCCGCTATGAAATTGCGCATCCAACGCTGGTATGGGGGCGGGTGTGGGGAAGAAGCTGTCAATCTTCGACGAGCAATACCGGATTGTCGCCATTGAAGGCGACCGGCTATTCATCCGCGGAATTCTCACGGGCGAAGTGCTGGCGATCGTCAACCCCGAGCCTGAGATCCCTCTTACCCAAGAAGACTTTCCGCTGGGAAAACTGATCGCGCTCTCCGACCCGTCCGCTGCGCCTACGAATGATTTGAATTGAGGAAGGAAGAAAATGGGTCTCAGGTCACAGGTGTCAGATCTCAGGAGAACCGAAGGCAGTTCAGATTTATTCCTGAGACCTGACACCTGTGAACTGAGACCTATTTTGGCAGCCCGGCAGGGATTCGAACCCCGATACGCAGCTCCAGAGGCTGCAGTCCTACCGTTGAACGACCGGGCTGTAGGAGAATTCTAAATCATTATCCGGCGAGCGCAAAACGGCGCGCCCACACCAGCGTATCCGCAATTTACGAGACCGCGCTAGAATCTCTGGCAGCGGTGCGAGGAGTCGCTATGGCCAGCAGCGGAGCTTTGACAGGAACTAGCATTTCATCCGATGCCGATTATGCCGAGATGGCGCGGCGTCCGCTGGAGGCGGAGCAGTGCGCTCTGGTCGTGGTGGACGTACAGGAGAAACTGCTGCCTGCGATCTGGGAAAAAGAACGGCTGGTGCGAAATGTGCAGCTCCTGATTCGCATGGCCCGGATTATGGAGATCCCGGCGCTGGTGACGGTGCAATACGCCAAGGGATTGGGCAACACGGTGCCGGAGATTGCGTCGCTGTTGCCGGACAATTCGCCCATCGACAAGCTGACGTTCTCCTGCTTTGGCAGCGATGTGTTCTGCACGTTGCTGAAGCGCCTGCCGGGGCAGCGGACGACGGTGCTGCTGTGCGGCATGGAGACGCATATCTGCGTGATGCAGACTGCGCTGGGGGCGCTGCGGGAAGGTTATCTGGCGCACGTGGCGTCGGATGCCGTGAGTTCGCGGGCGGAATTAAACTGGAGGATTGGACTGGATCGGATGCGCTCCGCCGGAGCCATTCTTTCCTCAACGGAGATGATGATTTACGAACTGCTGCGCTCGTCGG
Source organism: uncultured Acidobacteriaceae bacterium (assembly GCA_963827765.1). Classification (GTDB taxonomy): domain Bacteria; phylum Acidobacteriota; class Terriglobia; order Terriglobales; family Acidobacteriaceae; genus Acidiflorens. Next base: position 366,664 of record CAWHBX010000002.1, on the reverse strand, counting down.
GCACGCCCGCGTTTCGAGAGCTGCTGCCGTATTTGAAGGGCTGAGGAATATTTTTCACCACGGAGTCACAGAGACACGGAGAAAATCTAGAGCATTTTCACCGATAGTGTACCCCACGCCACGGACAGTCCCTCAGGGGCTGAAGCCCGCATTTCTGGCGGTCGTTAGCGGCACGACTGAAGTCGTGCCCTTCCCAAAACCAGCAACGGGTTACACTATCCATGAAAATGCTCTAAACATGAAAAAACAAAAAATAGCTTTTCTCCGTGACTCCGTGGTGAATTGAAATTGTAGATACGGGGGAAGGGAGACACGGCAAGCCGCGCCTCTACTCGGCCGTTTCTTCTTTCTGTTTCACCCGCACGACGGTGATCTTCGAGAAGCCTTCCTCGAACGTCGGAGCCTTCAACTTGCCGGCCATCCTGCGCATGATCTCTTCGGGCACCACGCGGCCACGGCGCTTATGGCGTTCCAGGCAAACCTCCAGCGGGACATCGAAGAACACGCCCTGCACATCGTAGCCATAATCCCTGGCCAGCTTGATCCAGCTTTGGCGGTCCTGGGGCGTGAGGTTGGTTGCGTCCACGTAGTTCATAGGACGGCGGGCAATCAGCCTCGCCTTCAGCATGGACCGCAGGTTGGAAAAAACCAGGTCCTGAAAGCGCTGTTCCTGTGCGTCGTCAAAAAGAAGCTCGCGCAGCAGGTCGCTCGAAAGCGGATGAATGCTGTGCCGCTTGAACCACGAACTCTTGCCCGATCCCGGCAAACCGATCGCCAGCACCACCGTTCCCTTGCTGGCGCGGACGAGGGCCGGCACAGCTTCGACCGGCAACTTCGCGGCCACCAGCGGTTCGGGGGCGGATGCTTCTGCCGCGAATTCTTCTGATGCGGAAGGTCCGGTTGCCACCGCTGTTGGCCGTTGGCGCGGTCCGCCACGGCCTCCGCGGCCGCGACGGCGGCGGGAGATTCGTGGTCGCGGTGCAGAATCCTCCGATGCCGCATCTCGTGTCGAGACGGGCTCGGACGCGGGTTCCGGCTCCGGCCTTGATGGGGAGCGCGATTCTACGATCGGAGCCTCGACGGCTGCGGGTTCGACCGGCGCAGCCGGTTCATCTCCATAGAAGTTCGGCTGCAGGGGCTCAGGTGCCTTGGTTGCTTCCTTGGTGGAACTGTCCGTTTTCTTGCGGCGCTTTAAACGCTCGCTCATCCATTTGCGCATATAGCTTGCTTGTAGCATATCAGCGCACGATGGAGCAATCCACGCCCCGTGGCGGCTGGGGTACCTGAGAGGCATCGGGTGATCGGGCCATCTAAGTTCAAGTGCTTTTGACTTTCGATGACCCGATCACCCGATGGTCAGATGACCCGATTGATTACAATAGCTACCAAGGTAATCGCATGAATCCAACGCATCCCGCAACTCTGCAGGTTGGCGCCGGGCAACTCCCCGCCGTGCCGCTGACGCTTGAAGGCTACGCCACGCTTCACCAGATGATGCGCTTCCGCTGGGCGGCATGGCGCGCCACTCCCGAGAAAGCCCGCCGCGAGATTGCGAGCGAAGCCGCGCGGCTGCTGGCCAAGATGGAAACGAAGGCCGATGGGCAGTCCGCGCTGTTCTCGTTGCTGGGACATAAAGGGGACCTGATGCTGGTCCACTTCCGCGAGAGTTTCGACCAGCTCAAGCAGGCGGAACTGGATCTGACGCGGCTTCGACTGAATGAATTTCTCGAGCCCGCGACTTCGTATTTATCGGTGATTGAGCTGGGACTGTATGAGTCGTCGCTGAAGACTTATAAGGCGCTCGCCGAACGCGGCGTGGAAGCGCACTCGGAGGAATGGAAAAAGGCGATCGAGGAAACCATGGCGCGGCAGAAAGATGCGATGAAGACGCGGCTCTTCCCGGCGATACCGCCGAACCGGTACGTCTGTTTTTATCCCATGGACCGGCGGCGCGGCGAAGAGAAAAACTGGTACACGCTCCCCATGGAAGAACGCCAGCGCCAGATGAACGAGCACGGACTGGTCGGACGCCGCTACGCCGGAGAGGTGAAGCAGATCATCAGCGGTTCGATTGGATTTGACGATTGGGAGTGGGGCGTGGACCTGTTCGCCGACGATCCCCTGGTGTTCAAGAAGCTGATCTACGAGATGCGCTTCGACCAGGTCAGCGCCGTCTATGCGCTGTTCGGAAGTTTCTATTTTGGATTGCGCTGTCTGGCGGAGCGGCTGCACGATTTGCTGGAAGGAAATCTATCGAAGTAAGTTGAATCATTAGAATGAGGATCGGGTCATCTGACCATCGGGTCATCGGGCCATCGAAAGTCAAAGGCATATTTGAGCTTAGATGGCCCGATGACCCGATCACCCGATGACCCGATCAAATCGAAATTCGTGCCGTTTCATATTGACGCGCGCTCCCCGGAAAGTCACACCCTCCAGGCGCAGGCGGAATTTTTGCTCCGCGGCATTTTCGCCGCGCAACTTGATGGAGCCGCCGCAGCCGACCACGCGGTGCCAGGGCAATCCCGGCGCCTGTTGCAGAATGCGCACCACTTGACGCGCGGCCCCGGGCCAACCCGCAGCCCGGGCGATGGCTCCGTAGCTCGACACCGTTCCCGGCGGCAAGGCGCGAATTAAGCACACGACGCGGGACCGCTTGTCTTCCGCCTTCGGCGTGCTTCTTCCGGGCTTCGGCCTTGGCTTTCTCCCTGCCATGAATTGCGTTTCCCGGTTCACGGTGAGCGAACGACGAATGAACGACGAACTGCAAACAGCCATTTTCCTAACGACCAACGACCGACGACCCTCATCGGGCAATCATGGTAATCTGGATTCTCCGATACAAAATTTTATACACGCCCGTAAAACTTGGGCTTACGATATCCGCATCCCATGTTCATGATCCACAAAACTCTGCCCTCCGGAGAATTATGTTTCGCTGGTTGAAAGCCCTGTCGTTTATGTTGGCCATTGCCGCCCTGAGCATCGTTGCCACTGGCTGTGGCTCCAGTAATCCACAGGTCCGTGTGGTCAATGCCATCCCCGACGCTTCCGCGAACTTGGATATTGATATTAACGGAGCCAATTACTTCCCCAACCTGCCATTTGCCGCGGTTTATCCGGCCCAGACGTACCTTGGTGCGACCTATGTAAGTGTACCGTCGGGCAGCGACGCGTTCTCAGCCTATAACACCGGCACCACCACCAACCCTATTATCGCCGGCACCAGCACCAACACCTTTAATTTCGACAGCTCGACGAGCTACACGGTGGTTTTGGCTGGACTCCTCAACGGTCCTCCCCAAGCCTACGCAATACCCGACGACAACACGGCACCGACGACGAGCTACGTGGAATTCCGCGTCATCAACGCATCGGCCAACACACTTACCACCGGTGGGATTGATGTTTATATTTACCAGACTGGCCAACCGCAACCTAGCAGTCCTCAGATTTCCGGCCTCACTCTCGGGCAGGGGAGCAGCTACCAAAGCATTATCTATGAATCCAGTTATGACGTGCTGGTTACTGCGCACGGCCAAAATGCGACAATCATCCACCAAAGCTACGGTCAGTCCAACATACCCGACGGACAGATTACCACGGTGGTGATCGTGGACAATCCAGGCGGTGAAGGAATCAACCCGACTCCGCTGGAATGGACAGACCTCAAATAATCATGGGCGAGCCGCATGGGTCCGACCGGGTGCTTCGCTCAGGATGACAAATTTTTGCGGGTGAAAAAATCTGGCGGTTGCGAGTATCCGGCGAATTGAGACTTAAGGAGCCGAGACTCACTTTCCCGCCATGGGCCGTTCCCGGGCAATCATGGTAAGCTAGATTTCCTGGTACAAAAATTTATACACGTCCGCAAAACCTGGGATTACGATGTCCGCATCCCATATTTTTGCTGCAAAAAACTGTCTTTCGGAGAATTGCCGATTATGTTTCGCTGGTACAAAGCCCTGTCGCTTTCGCTGACCCTTGTCGCCCTGAGCATCGTTATCACCGGTTGTGGTTCCAATCAAGCTCAGGTCCGTGTGGTCAATGCCCTCATCAACGGCTCCGGCCCACTGTACTTGGATGTCTATGTCAACGGAACGGATGTTTTTCAAAACGTATTGAACGGTACTGCCTCTCCGACGCCAACAACCAGCGCGCAATACTCCAGTGTACCGACGGGCAGCAATGATACGATCCAAGCGTATCCTCACGGCAGCACCACCGGTTCCATTTTCCTGCCCAACGGCGTTTCTGAAACTTTACTCGGCTCGACCCAGTACACGATGCTTTTGGCTGGGGACACCAGCGGCAGCGGCCAATACGGGCCTGGAGTTTACCTTTTCAAGGACGACAATACTTCACCGAATACAGTCCTTAACGAGAATAACGTGGAGCTTCGCGTCATTGATGGGTCGCTCAACACGCCTACAGATGGGTTTGATGTGTGTATCTTTCCGACCATCCAGCCCCAGCCTACCAGTGTTCAGATTTCCGGCCTCAAACTTGGGAAGACTAGCAACTACCAAACCTTCATCTATGAAACCGGTTATACCGTGTGGGTCACTGGACCCAGTCCATCGGGCAGTTTTTGCCCCGGGACACCGCTCGTCTCCGGGACCTTCAGCCAGACCCCCGGACAGATCACTACGCTGGTGATCACGGACGAACCCGATGGTTCAGGAGTTTATCCTGCGTTCCTGATGATGACGGACCTCCAACAATAATCGCGGGCGGCCCGCCCGGATCCAAACAGGCGCTTCGCGGCAATGCTCAGGAAAACATGTTCAGAAAATAATGGTCAGGGAAAAGGCCGGGCTTTGGTCGAGGCCTGGCGAGGCAGCCCAACCAGCGGTTAACAAACCTGCCGGCTCAACTCCAAGCGGAAAACTGCTAAAATCCTTGCTGATCGTCACCAAACTGCTTTTGGGAGAAAAAGATGTTTTGCTGGTTGAAAGCGCTGTCCCTTACGTTGGTTCTTGCAGCTTTGGGCTGCATGACCGCTAGCTGCGGCTCCGGTGGACAAGCGCAGATTCGCCTGATCTATGCCGTTCCCGACGGCCAGCAAGTGGACATCTATGTCAACGGAACGAGGATAGCTCGATCCTTGGAGTTCCCCGATGTTTACCCGTCTCCGTCCGCCTCCGCCGCAAGCTATATTACGGTGGCTTCGGGCAACGACACCATCCAGGGGTATCCACCGGGAGACACGGTCAATCCGATCGCTCCCAGCGGCGCCATGCTGTTGAACGCTGGAAACGAGTACACGGTGGTCGCGGTAGGATTGGAATCCAATGACAGCCCGCCCGTGGTTATCGCCGACGACAACACGGCGCCGCCGTCGAACATGGTGGAAGTCCGGATCATCAACGCGTCGCTCAGCACAGAGTTGCTCAACCCATCCACAGGAGTGGATGTTTATATTCTCCCCACCACGGTCACAGACCTCACGACATACACGCCGCAGATTAACGGCCTGGGCTACGGGCAGTCGAGCATCTACCAAAAACTTGACATCCCCAGCATACCTAACACCCCCGGCAGTGGTTATCAGGTGATCGTGACGGCGAGCGGCGGCAAGATGGCGCTGCTTACCTATGCCCCCACCACTCCTTCCCCGTGGCCGGCAGCCGGATCGATTACCACCCTGGTGCTGTTGGACAACCCGGGCGGTATTACCGGGATGTCAACCACTCCGCTGGTGTTGAACGACCTCAACTGATCGCGGGCGAAACCGCTGCGGAGCGGACGGTCTTTCGATAACGCCACACGATGAAGGCCAGTCCGGAAGCGGCCAGAACCATGGTCGAGGGCTCGGGAGTCACGGGCTTGTGTTTGTGGTGGCAGTGCCTGGCAACGATTACGTCGCCGGCGGGGCAGACGCCGGAAGGAAGCGGCACATCAACCGGCACGTACGGGAAAAAGAACAGACCGGCGAAAAGCTTGGGTGCAAGCGGCTGTCCGCTGGGCAGGTCGAGCGGGGCGAACATGGGCCGGATGGGCCAGGACGGTGGATTGAGCGCCGCTACCGGCTGGTCCAGAACATCTTCCTCCGGCTCTTCGTTGGAGATTTCGGGCTTGGCCGTATCGGAAATCTGGTTGCCGCAAAGCGCGCGGGCGGCGATTTTGCCGTCGGTGAGCAGCAGCTCACCGGGGCGCAGGCGGATTTTTCTGCGCGTCCAGAACACCGTGTCGCGAATGCGGTAAGAAAGATAAACTTCGCGGGCTTCGGTGATACGCTCCAGATGGGCGCGACTGTAATCGAAGCGAGCGTAGTGGCGGCGAACCACGTAGTCGCGCGCCGCCGCAGCGCGAAGATCGCCGGGACCTTTCATCCCTCCGGGCACAACTGAGTAAGGATAGACGTCCGGTAATCGAGCGAGAGATTTCGCGGGCTTGGTGGAGCGCGCCGCCGCAAAAGCGAGATCCCTGCGCACATTGCCCCGCATCCAATAAGAGCCGGGCAAAACCTGGGAAGCGTGCAACGAGGGCGATAAGGATGAGAAGTAGCTCGCCGCACTCTGCCAGCAGGCGCCCACCAGCGCAGTGCCGACGGCCAACGCGGCCAAGGTGTGCTGCAGGCGCAGGCGGCGACTATACCAAGTCCGTCTTCGTCTTTGTCCTTGTCTCACGGCTTTCCCAATCCTAACGTCGTTCACAATCGTGCTCCTGCGTGGCCGCTGGGCCCGTGGGCAACGGGGGAGAGCCTAATCAATGCACCATTCCCGCATCCCAGCCACTCCACAGAATCTGCCCGGATACAGGAAAACACCATGCGTACGAGGGCATTTTAGCAGAGTTTGGCACGGAATTTCATGCAAAGTGAGGCTCGGAGCGACTCGGTATTTCGGTGGGAAACAATGCTACCGGCTTCACTGGTCAACGCGGTTGCCAAAAAGACAGTTGCCGGGGAGGCGCAGGTTGCGTAGCCTAATAGGAACGAGGGCCGCTAACTTCCTGTCGAGTTCCGGACAACGAAGTTTTGGACGAAATTTCGGACAACGTCGGCAGCGTCTCTCATCTGGCAACTGGCCACTGGCAACCGACAACTGATTCCCGACGACGAGCTTTGGATGGAAGAGGCCCTGCGCTGCGCCCAGCGCGCGCTGGAGGCGGGCGAAGTGCCGGTGGGAGCGGTCGTCGTGTGCGCCGGGCGCGTGGTGGGACGAGGATGGAACCGCAATCTCAGCGACTGCGATCCCACCGCTCATGCGGAAATCGTGGCGCTGCGCGAGGCGGGGCGAAACGCCGGCAACCACCGGCTCGGCGACTGCGAACTGTTTGTCACCATTGAGCCGTGCGCCATGTGCGCGGGAGCGGCTGTTCATGCGCGTGTCCGCCGCCTGGTGTACGGCGCCGACGACCCGAAGGCAGGCGCCGTCCATTCAATTCTGCAGGTGGTGAATCACCCCAGCCTGAATCATCGGATGGAGATCCGGGGCGGGGTGCTGGCCGGACGTTCGGCGGAGATGGTGCAGGAATTTTTTAGAGGACGACGTTAATGGTTGATCGTGGGATGTTAGTCGTTCGCGACCGCAGTAATCATCATGCGGCCACGGTACTAATGAATGCCATAAGAGTAAATAGCCTCAAAAAACAGGGACCACGGGAAGAAGTTGACGGCGATTTCATCCAGGGAAAGCGTGAAGATTGGGAGTTAAGCCCGCCTAGCGCCAACTGCGCTGCTGGCTATCGGACGGGGAAACGATCATGGGTGCGTGGTGCGCTTTGCTGGCGTGATCGTTGATCGCGGTTGCGGCCTGGGTGCGGAGGTTGCCGGCCTTGGCGTCGAAATCGAGCGTGCTGACACTGTGTTCACACTGCGCGCAGATGAACTTCATGCCGCTCTTGATGCGCTCGATGCGATAGGTTTTCACTGCCTGAATTGTAGTCCCCCGGCAAGCAGCGGAGAAGACGCAATGGTGAGGCAGCGAAGGTAACGCCATGCGGATCTAAAGTTGCTGTGGCCACTGGCAGCCTACACGGAAACGCGGCAGTAGGAAGCATGGATGAGTTGGTTTAGAATCCTGCTAGAAGAAGCGGTCTTGGCCGGGAGACGATATGGAGAACTGGAAGCGGGCGGTGATTGCGGGATCGGTGGGAGCGGCGGCCCTGTTGCTGCTGAGGAGAAAGCGTCCGGCGGCGGTGTTGGTGGGAGGCGTGGGACTGGCGGTGCTGGCGTCCGAGTATCCCGATCAACTGGAAAAGATTCGCGAAGAGCTGCCTTCGTATGTGCGAGCGGGAACGCGGTTTCTAGATCTGACGATGAAGATCGGCCAGAAGATCGAAGAGTTGGCGGAACAGCGCGCGGCACGGGCGTTTGAGGAGCTGGGGGAATACTAGCCGTTCGCTGTTCGCAGTGACACATCCAGCGATTGGCGAACAGCGATCAGCGCACTAGCAGTCTTACTCGATCCCCAGTTGTTTGCGGGCGTCGGGGCTTAGGCGTTCGGGGGTCCAGGGCGGATTCCAGACCACGTTGACGTTGGCGTTGCGGACGCCAGGAAGTTGCTCGACGCGAGACTTGACCTGCGCGCTGATGTTTACGTGCTCGGGGCAGCCTTGGGTGGTGAGGGTCATAGCAACGGTGACGTCCTGTTGACCTTCGGGAACATCGTCGAAGCGGATGTCATAGATCAGGCCGAGATCGACGATGTTGACGGGAATTTCGGGATCGTAGCACTGCCGGAGCGCGTTGAGAACATCATTCTGGACAAGGGGCATGAATTTCCTTTGCGAATCGTTGATTGCGGAATATTGACGCTCATAGTGACCGCAGATAGCTGACGAGCTGCGCTCAGCATGGACCCTTCGACTTCGCTCAGGGCAGGCTCGCGAGACGCCCGTCCCCACACGAACGTACACCTTACTTAGATCATGGCCATGAACCCAGAGTTTCAGAAAAACTGCGACCAGGCGGTTGAGATCAAGCCGGGGTCGTAGGTTACAATTCCGCTCATGAAACGAACGCTCGGCGTTGTTGCCTCTCTTCTACTCTCCATCTTTAGTTTCGCCGCTCCGCACACGATGCGCGTGGATTATTACCACACTGGGAACTCGCACGAAGAATGGTTCAGCCTGGATCGCGTGGTGCTGGAGCCGCTGGAGTGGCCGGGGAATCTCAACAAATCCATTGACGAAAGCCAGCTAGGAGATTACCTGTTTGAAGTGCGCGAGCGCGGCAGCGGGAAGCTGGTGTACTCGCGCGGATTCAATTCCGTCTTTGGAGAGTGGAAGACGACGGAAGAGGCGCTCCACGGGAACCGGACGTTTTCGGAGTCGCTGCGTTTTCCGGCGCCCGACGCTCCGGTGGAAGTATCGCTGAAAGAGCGTACGGCGAGCGGCTTTCAGGAAGCCTGGAAGGCGGTGGTCGATCCCAAAGATAAGTTCATTGACCGGTCGCGTCCGCCCTCGCCGGGTCCGTTGCTGGGATTGCAGAAGATGGGCGATCCGGCGACAAAAGTGGACTTGCTGGTGTTGGGCGATGGCTACACGGCGGCGGAGCGCCAGAAATTTGAGCAAGACGCGCGGCGATTCATGGAGGAGCTGTTCGCGACCTCGCCGTTTCGCGAGCACCGCAAAGATTTCAACGTGTGGGGGCTGTGTCCGGCAGCGGAAGAGTCGGGCGTGTCGCGGCCTTCGAGCGGAATCTACCGGCGGTCGCCGCTGAGCGCTTCGTACGACACGTTCGGCACCGAGCGCTACGTGCTGACCACGGAGAACCGCGCACTGCGGGATGTGGCGTCGTTCGCGCCTTATGAGTTCATCGAGATTCTGGTAAACGGACAGACCTATGGCGGCGGCGGAATTTTCAATCAGTACGCGACCGTCGCCATCGACAATTCATGGTCGGGATATGTGGGTGTGCACGAATTTGGCCACCACTTCGCCGGGCTGGCGGATGAATACTATCTGTCGGACGTGGCGTATCTTCCGCCGGAGCGTAAGACAGAACCGTGGGAACCGAATGTGACCGCGCTGCTCGATCCGGCAAATTTGAAGTGGAAGGATTTAGTGGCGCCGGGAACGCCGGTGCCGACGCCCTGGGACAAAGAAGAGTTCGAGCGCTTCGAACGCGACATCCAGCGCCAGCGCAAAGAGCTGCGAGCGGCGGGGAGGCCCGAGGCGGAGATCGACGAACTTTTGCGCAAAGAGCGCGAGAAAGAAGATGCGATGCTCGGCGCCGAGAAGTACGCCGGGAAAGTTGGGGCCTTCGAGGGCGCGAACTACGAGGCCAAGGGGTACTATCGTCCGGAGTTGGACTGCATCATGTTCACGCGGCACAAGAAGTTTTGCGCGGTGTGCCGGCGTGCGATTGAGCGGGTGATTCGGATGTATGCGGATTAGTATCCACAATGATCCTGACAAAGACGATCCTGAGAAGCCGGCCGCAGTTACGTGTGGGGCGCTTTTTTGTGGCTGGGCTGACTTGGGGAGGGCAAACACGGTACTATCGAATTTCCGCATGAGATTGCCTCGGCCCTTTACGGCTGCACCCAGAAGTTGCTCGTCGTTTTTATTTGCGATGGGGCAGATTCACGACTGGGCATTGTTTTCGGGCCGGGCGTTGCGCGCGCTGGCGGTGGGAGTCCTGCCCGCGATATTCCTTCTGCGCACGGGCCGCGAGGAAATCTACAACATCCTCTGGGCGCTGGTCTTTGGCTTCGCCACGCTGAATATTTTGAGCCTCGGGGCGCGCCGTTTCGAGCAGCATAAAACCGGCCTGAGTTTTGGGGAGATGCTGGCGATCCTGGTGGTCGTGGTTTCGATCGTCCTGCTGGGTTGGGAGATGCTGTATCTGTTCCACATTCTGCCCATTCAACTTACGCCGCGCTGAGGCGGATTGCGGTATGATCGCCTGTGGTGAAACGCGAATCCAATTTTCGTGAGTCTAGTTTTGAAGTAACTTGTCCCTGCTGTGGCGCGGTCATGAAGATCGACGCCGCCACGCGCAGCATCATCGCTCACACCGCCCCGGTTAAGCCAAAAACCTTCAACGACATGGAAGAAGCGGCCCGCTCCATGAAAGAACAGGACAGCCGGCGCGACTCGATCTTCCGCCAATCGGTGGAAGCTCAAAAGCACGCCGCGGAATTGCTGGAGAAAAAATTCCAGGAGGCGGTGAAGAAGGCCAAGGAAACGCCGGACACGGGCAAGCCAATCCGGGATTTCGATTTGGACTAGAATCTTTAACCGCAGAGATCGCAGAGCGCGCCGAGAAGTGCGATAGAATCTTACGAATTGGCGCCGGTTGAGAGCCGGCGCGTCCCCGCCCGGCTGGACGGGCGGAACGCCCGTCCCTCCACGGACATCGCCGCCATTGCTCCCCGTGTTCGCCTCATTTACATTGAACTGAATGCCCACCACAGGCGAACGATTCGAGCGAGCGGTCCAGATCATGGCGCGGTTGCGGGCCCCGGACGGATGTCCGTGGGACCGCGAACAGACCTTCGACACCATCAAACCCTACACGCTGGAAGAAACTTACGAAGTTCTCGAAGCGATCGACAATCGCGACTGGCCGGAATTGACTGGCGAATTGGGCGATCTGCTGTTGCAGGTGCTGTTCTATTCGCAGATGGCGAGCGAGGAAGGCCACTTCTCGGTGGATGACGTTTTGGACCGGCTCTCGAACAAACTGGTCAACCGGCATCCGCATGTGTTTGGCGACGTGAAAGCGGATACTCCCGCCGAAGTGCTGCGCAACTGGGAGGCGCTGAAGGCGCAAGAAAAAGACAAACGCCTGGCGGAGGACGTGGACAAGAAGGCGGAGCAGTCGGCGCTCGCGGGCGTGTCGTCAAAAATGCCCGCGCTGATGGAGGCTCATAAACTCAGCTCGCGCGCGGCGCACGTGGGATTCGACTGGACGGAGATGGAAGGGCTCTTCACCAAGCTCGAAGAAGAAACGTTGGAGTTACGGGAGGAGTTGAAGGCCGTGCCGGCACTTTCTTCCAAAGATCAATCGGTGGGGAAAGGGATTGCCGGGTCGGGAAGGCCGCGGGTCGCGCCGGAACTGCGCGAGCGACTGGAAGAGGAAGTTGGAGATTTGTTTTTCGTGCTGGTGAACATTGCGCGTTTTCTGTCGCTCGATCCGGAGTCGGCATTGCGGAAAACGAATCGTAAGTTTAAGCGCCGGTTTCAATGGATGGAGGAGCGTCTGCGCACGAGCGGACGAGCGCCGCAGCAGGCCTCGATGGACGAACTGGAAACACTATGGCAAGAAGCGAAGCAGCAGGAGAAGCTGGCATGAGCGTGACGGCAACTGGAGCGGAGACCATCCGCAAGTGCAAAACGTTGGAGGAGATGCGGGCCTGCTGCGCACTGCAAAAAGAAATATGGAAGTTCTCGGACGCGGACCTGGTTCCGGTGCGGATGTTCGTTGTAGCCGCGAAGATCGGCGGGCAAGTGATTGGAGCCTTCGCCGAAAAAGAGCTGATCGGTTTCGCGCTAGCGATTCCGGGAATGCGAAACGGCCACTGCTATCTGCACTCGCACATGCTGGCCGTGCGCCAGCCATATCGCAATGGCGGGCTGGGCCGCCGGATGAAGTTCTATCAGCGGGAAGACGCGCTGGCGCGGGGATTTGAACTGATCGAGTGGACGTTCGATCCGCTAGAGATCAAGAACGCGTATTTGAATATCGAAAAGCTCGGAGCGATCGCGCGAAGCTACAACGTGAATCAGTATGGCATCACATCGTCGCCGTTGCAGGGCGGTTTGCCCACCGACCGTCTGGTGGCGGAATGGTGGATCAAGTCAAAGCGGGTGGAGGCGGCGGTGGCGGATGCTCCGCGAGCAAAGTTTGAATGCCGCGCGCGCATTGATGTGCCGGCGGAAATCTACGATTGGAAGGCCGCGGTTGCGACACGCGCAAAGGCGCTGGCGGTGCAGGGTAAAAATCGTGAGCGCTTCAGCCGAGCATTCGCGGATGGACTCAGCGTACTCGGCTATGAACGCGACGAACACGGGAACGGCCGCTTCCTACTAGGAGCGTGGGACGAAGGCTGGCGGTATGAGGGATTGCGGTAGTTTCGACCTGAACTCTGCGCTGATCTGCTTATGACTGCGGTAGATATTTGAACTACAATTGCCATTCTGAGTCAGGCTATCGCTGGAGAAACGCGTGCAACGGAATCCGCAAATATTTTTGGTGGTTCTTGCGCTTGTTGTTGTAGGTGCTCAGAGCGGCTACGCTCAGAACAAGCCCCAAGGGCCAAAGATCGTGCTGAAACTCGAAAAACCAGTTGCAGGCGATAACCCTCGGGGCTTGATGGAGCCGTTCGGTACAACTTGTAAATCGGTCAAACAAGAAAGCGGAAAGGATTGGCGCTCGTACCATCCGAGTTTTGACAAGCCAGATTCCATCGCTGAATTGATGGGAGAGCCAATCAAAGTGGTGATAATACATTACGATGGTCGTGGTTGGAAGAAATCCGATGACGTCCGAAGGCGCGTAGCTAACTTGCTAAGCACGCAATCTGGAAGAGAAGTCGGTTCGTTCCCGACTTGGGATGAGGCTGTGTTTCAAGACATCGTTGCTACTGTACAGTTTTCGGATCATGTAGAAGGTGCCATGGAAGTATCTGGGTACCATGTCTGCTTCACCGATCATTCTGGGATGGTTTCGTGGCTAAGAGTTCTTCCAAATAAATAGCGGTCGCCTTTGTGCCGCTCGATGTTCTGATACAGATCACAACTTCACATGAAAATCGAATCCATAACTCTGCGCGAAATCCACATGCCGCTCGTTCACTTTTTTGAAACGAGCTTTGGCCGCGTTCACAGCCGCCGCATTTTGCTGGTGAGCGTCGATTCCGAAGGAGTGCGCGGATGGGGCGAGTGTGTCGCCGGGGAAGGCCCGTTCTTCAGCGCGGAATGGACGGAAACCGCGTGGTCCACCATCAAGAATTATCTGGCGCCGCTATTGCTGCAAAGCGAGTTGTCATCCAGCCGCGATTGTGCGTCGCGATTTGCACGAGTCCGCGGCCACCACATGGCAAAGGCCGCGCTCGAAAATGCGGTGTGGGACGCGGAGGCGCGGCAGAAACAGCAGCCGCTCTGGAAATTGCTGGGAGGAACGCGGCGCGAAATCGCCTGCGGCGTTTCGATCGGCATTCAGGACACGCCCGAGCAACTTCTGCAAAAAATTGAAACTGAGCTGGCGGCTGGATACCGGCGGATCAAGATCAAAGTGAAGCCGGGATGGGACCTGAATGTGCTGGAGAAAATTCGCGCGCGCTGGGCCGACATCGTTCTTAGCGTGGATGCGAATTCAGCCTACACGCTCGACCAGGCCGAGCACCTGCGCAAATTCGATGCCTTCAACCTGCTCATGATCGAGCAGCCGTTGTGGAACGACGACATCTATCTTCATGCGCGGCTGCAGAAAACCATAAAGACGGCGATCTGCCTGGACGAATCGATCCATAATGCGCGCGACGCCGATTTTGCGCTCGAGACTGGCGCTTGCCGGATCGTCAATATCAAGGTGGGCCGCGTGGGCGGTTTCAGCGAGGCGATGAAAATCCACGATGTCGCCGCGCGGCACAATGTTCCGGTGTGGTGTGGCGGGATGCTGGAATCGGGAATAGGACGGTCGCACAACATTGCCTTGTCAACGCTCGGAAATTTTCGCCTGCCCGGAGATGTGTCGGCATCGAAGCGTTATTGGAAAGAAGACATCGTCGAACCTGAAGTGGAAGTGCGCGCCGATGGAACGATTGCCATCCGTGACGCGCCTGGAACGGGCTACCGGGTGCGCGAAGATCTAGTGCGGAAGTTTACCGTGCGCGAAGAAACGTTTCGCGTGGGGAGGGGTTAGCGTTCCGTGGAAAAATCGGCTCCGAGGTAGTGACTGGGAGGCGATACTCTTTATGAATTGTCATCGGTTGGAGAGTTTGTGGACAGCAGAATTTCCGGTCGCGGAGGATGCTTCCTTCTTCAGCAGTTCCAGCGCCTGGGCGAACGTCAGGTCCGGCGAGACCCGCTTGAAGCCGCTGAAGATCTCGGTCGAGATGATGGAGAGATTCTTGAACAGCAGGATCTTTCCGGTGAAGCTCAAACTCATGCTTGAAATTTCCCAGAGATTGTCGCCGACCTCTTGCTGGTGGACCACGAAGCGGCCGCCGCGGTCGAGGTGTCCGAGAATTCCCCAGCCGAATCCGACTTCCTTGAAGAGCGTGCCGTCAATGCAGGCGATGCGCTCACGGGCGGCGTCCACTAGCAGGTAGCCCTGCATGCCGGTCAAAATCTCTTCTACGCGCGAAGGCGGATGGTAGTTGGGGTTGGGCCGGAACTTCAATTTGACCAGAGGGTCGCCCGACCGGCCAATGCCTTCCGAACCCCGTTCTTCCCCGGCGTACTCGAACAGGAAAGCATCGGGTAGCGCACGCACAATGCGCATCGTGCGTTCGGCGTTTTCGTGCTCCTGGTCGCGTTTCTTCTTCAGTTCTTCGGGCCTGTCGAGGAAACGCCTGACGCGCGCCTCTTCCTCCTGACGCTGTTCGGGAGTCAGAGCTTGGCCGTTGTAGGCGACCACCAGACCGGCGGTGGCCTCCTTGGTCTCGACATAGATTCTTGCGGTGGATCCTTTAGGCGTGGTCTTGGTGCCGTGAAAAAGGAAGCGCGCGCTGTCGTCATCGGCCGCCTTGATTTCGTTCTGCACGGTCCTGCGCACCAGTTCCGCCGGATCGCGATACGAAGGAACCGTCGCCGGCTGCCCGGCAAAGCTGGCCGCCGTGAGCAGCAAAATGCAGGCGCCGGTGTGGGCCCTGTTGTGAGCGGCGAAGTTGCGCGAGATAGAGTTACGCGAAATAAAGTTGCGCGAGATGGAGTTGACGACCGTCATGATGGGATTGGGCCCGTTGGTCCTTATTAGTTGATGGTAGCAAAGCGGAGGTTGCATCGGGGCCGCGTTCTCCACCGCTCGTGTAAGTCCCTGAGGGAGAATGAACTGCGGCCACTGCAACGAGCCGCAAGCGGGCGGAATGATTTACAATCGGTGCATTCGCGGCGAACAGAGCGCGAGCGGATGGAGGCCAAAGCTTATGGATGTTCCGCAGACGAAAGAATTAGCCCACATCGGCAAGTCGATCGTAGTCAAGGGAGATCTGTCGGGTTCCGAAGACTTGTACGTGGAGGGCAGCGTCGAAGGAAAAATTGAGCTGCGCAACAACAGCCTGACAGTGGGACCGAACGGAAATGTCAAGGCCGACGTCATTGCCAAAGCCGTGATAATACAGGGTAAGTTGGATGGGACCGTGAACGCCTCCGATCGCGTGGAGTTGCGAAAGTCGGCGATAGTGACCGGCGACTTAACCACGCAGCATGTGGCCATTGAAGAGGGCGCGCTTCTGAAAGGGAAGGTGGATGTTCAGAAAGAGGTTGGAAGAGCGGCGGACCCGCGTTTTCGTGAGAAATGACGCGCTGGTCCCGCCAACGGGCGCGCGGACCTTTGGACATCGAGCCGGACATGGCATCTGTTTCTGACAACGTAATGAGATTCTTTCGGAGCTCTTCGAACCAGACTGCGGGTCCCACCGTCCCGCAGAAACGCACCCGACGGTCGAGCGGCATGGCGGAGATTTCACGGCTGCTGAACTCGCAGGAGGGGCTGTGCGTGCTCGATCTGGGCCCAACCTCCGCCAACAACATACGCTTTTTCATCGGCAAGGGGCACAAGAACTACAGCGAAGATCTGTTGTTTTCTTCACTCGATCCGGCGCTGCGCATTCAGGACAGCGCGGGGAAATGGGTTGTGGACAGCGGGACCTTCATCGCCGAGAACCTGGTGTACGAGAACTCCCAGTTCGACGTGGTGCTGTGTTGGAGCCTGCCGGACTACATGGAAGAGGGCCTGGTGAAGCCCACCATCGACCGTTTGTGGTCGGTGATGAAGCCGGGCGGATTGTTGCTAACGTTCTTTCACACACGTGACGCGGGCCCGGACTCGATCTGCTATCGCTATCACGTGACGGACAGCGACACGCTGGAGATGCAAGAAGTGAAGTTCGCGCTGCCCGGCCGTCCCGACTACGAAAAACAAACCCCGCGCCTGCAGCGCGTGTTCAACAACCGGCACATTGAAAACCTCTTCCGCGATTTCGCCTCGATCAAATTTTTCCTGGCCCGCGATGCCATTCGCGAAGTGCTGGTCGTGCGCTAGTCAATCTTGCTGGTGGAGCGCCGGGCGTCCCCGCCCGGCGGGACGGGCGAGACGCCCGTCGCTCCACTGTATGATTTATTACAGGTTGGACATGTCTTCGCGTGACCCAAGCGCGCTTTGTGGGCCTGTTCATAAGCTTCCATCTTTTCTTTCTGCTGCTTCCGGTTCGCCCTCTCGGAGAGCCTCGGCTTGTTTTCATTGCGGTATAAAAAAGAAGTCCATGCCGCCTGCGCGCGGTCTTCGCGATCTCTCAACTCTTTGTAGGTGGCGCATTCCGACTCGGCCATGGCTTGATGATAATGGAAAGATTCTTCTGCGGCGCAATACCCACCACGAAGATACAGTGGAGATCGCTCTTAACTCTTGGCCTTTGGCTTTTAGCGAAAAGCCAAGAGCTAAAAGCCAAGAGCGCCTTTCGCCATTCCTGTTTTCCGCGCTCTCTTGATAGTATGGAGTGTCAGGCATCGGTTCCGCGCGACGTTTTCCCGCCAACCCCGCCAGGTCCGGAAGGAAGCAACGGTAACGGGCTCTTTCGTGTGCAGTGGACCGCCGGTGCCTGACTTTTATTTGTCCTCTCCGCGTCGTCCGGCTTTATCGGGCTTGTTCCATCAGAGCGATCTCCCTGGGTTTTTACGGCAGGCAGCGGTTACAATCGGAGTCTGATCCTGACGTACGCGCCTTCTCACGGGAAAAATTGATTCGATGCTGGAACCGCGGCTGATACTCGTTAACCTCCCGATCAAGCTGGGCGTGGCCGCGGCCGTGTCGAACACCCTGTTGCGCTCCAAAGAATTTAAGGACCTGATCTTCCGCGAGCGGCGCGAAACCAAGCACAAGATTTATCTGGCGCTCTGGATGGCGATCCCCATCGCAATTGGCGTCTGCATACGGTGCTACGTCAAAAGCTTTTTTGCGGGCGATCTCTCGCTCGAAACCGCCCTGTTGCTGGGCGTGATTGGCGGGCGCTTGTCGGGAGGGCTCGGCGGAGCGCTGGTGTCGCTGCCCGCGGTGTTGCACGGTGAGTGGGCCAGCTTGCCGTTGAATGTGCTCGCCGGAATTCTGGCCGGGCAGTTGCGCCGCTTCGCGCCCGAACAGGAAGACATCTGGTCATTCTCGCCCTTCATCGATCTCAGCCTTTATCGCATGATCCGACGCAATCTGCCGCGTCCGCGCGTGTTCGATTGGCAGGTAACTTTTTTCGCGGCGGTCGTGGGCTTGCGACTCTTGCAGACGGGAATCTGGCACTTCTGGCCTAAATCCATCTTCAGCCTGGAAAGCTCGATCTTATGGGTCGAGGGACTGATCTACCTGACCGTGGTCACGGCGGTGGGCATCGAACTAAAAATCTTCAACGGCGTTCGCATCCAGATCAAGCTCGAAGAGCAGGAGCGCCTGCTGCTGCATGCGCGCATGACGGCCTTGCAGAATCAAATCAACCCGCATTTCCTCTTCAATACCCTGAATTCCATTTCTTCGCTGGTGCGCTTCGATCCCGACACGGCGCGCGAGATGATCCTGAAACTGGCCACCATTCTTCGCCGCCTGCTCAACAGTACGGATTCGTTCGTTGCGCTGCGCGAAGAAGTTGAGTTCATCGACAATTATCTGGACATTGAAGTCGTCCGCTTCGGACGCGACAAGCTCAAGGTCGCGAAGGACCTCGATCCCGCGTCCCTCGAAGCCATGGTCCCCAGCATGCTGCTCCAGCCGCTGGTCGAAAACTGCATCAAGCACGGACTTGCTCCCAAAGTCGAAGGCGGCAGCATTACTCTGCGCAGCCGCGTGATCGAATCGCGGCTTGTGGTCGAAGTGGAAGATGACGGCGTGGGCATGCCGCCGGCCCAACTGCGCGCGCAATCCGATGGCGTGGCAGGCATGGGTATCGGCATGGCGAACGTCGCCGAGCGTTTGAAAGTGCTCTACGGCGATGCCGCCATAATGATGATCGAGGGCCGCGAAGGCGGCGGCACGCTGGTCCGCTTGCGCTTGCCCATTCTGCCGAATCCGGAAGAACTCATGACGACTTCGCCGATTGCTCCAGCACCTTCCGATAAAAATCTTCGTAAAGCGGAATGATGTTGCTGGCGCAGAACCTTGCCTGCGCAGCCTCGCGCGCCCGTTTCCCCATGGCCCGCAGAGCGGATTCATCGCCGAGGATCTCGACGGCGTAACGCGCCATGGTCTCCACGTCGCCCACATCGGCCATAAATCCGGTCACACCGTGCTCGATCAATTCCGGCACTCCTCCAGAGCGCGCGGCCACCGGCACAACCTCACAAGCCATTCCTTCCAGCGCCGCGAGTCCGAAGGTTTCCAGTTCGCTCGGCATCAACAACACATCTGAAATCGCCAGTTTTTCCCGGATCTGGTCCTGCTTCCCAACAAACAGCACGTGCTCGTGAATGCCTTTCTGCACCGCCAGCCATTCCGCCTGCGAACGATCGGGCCCGTCGCCAATCAGCAGCAGCTTGGAGGGAATTTTCTTGCGCACGCGGTCGAAGATCTCGATCACATCCAAAACGCGCTTCACCGGCCGGAAGTTCGAAAGATGCACCAGCAGCCGCTCGTCGTTCAAGACATACTCGCTGCGCTTTTCCAGCCACTCCGGTTTGCGCAGATATTCGTCGCAGTTCACGAAGTTCGGAATGACTTCGATATGTTTCTTGACGTCGAAAATCTTCAGCGTGCGGGTGCGCAAATACTGCGAGATGGCCGTCACCCCGTCGCTCTGCTCGATGGAAAAACGCGTGATCGGAAGATACGAGCGGTCCAGCCCAACCAGCGTGATGTCGGTTCCGTGCAGCGTCGTCACAAACGGCAAATGCTTTCGCGGCGGAGTTGCCGCCAGCATCTGCTTGGCCAGCATCGCGCTCACCGAGTGCGGGATCGCATAGTGCACGTGCAGCAGATCGAGTTCGTAGAGCTGCGACACTTCGGCCATCCGCGTCGCCAGCGCCAAATCGTACGGAGGATATTCAAACAGCGGATAGCGCGTGACCTCGACTTCGTGATAGTGAATGTTAGGTTCCGGCCCGGTCAGGCGAATCGGCTGCGAATAAGAAATGAAATGAATCTCGTGCCCCCGCCGCGCCAGCTCCAGCCCCAATTCGGTGGCCACCACTCCGCTGCCGCCGTAGGTCGGATAACAAGTGATCCCAATCTTCATGCGCCTCCCACAATACCATCATTGGAATTGGATTCGCAGGAATGTCTGGGGATGCAGGGTAATGCCCTATAGCTTTGGGTAGGGCACGGCTTCAGCCGTGCCGTTAGATCCCGCCATGCAAGCGGCTTTAGCCGCTGAGGCCCGCTTTCTTAAATCGCCCCAACTTGCCAATGAACACTTGATCAGACCTTACCCTATCTCCGTGAATGACTGTGTTAGCTCCGGGCCGGTTTCACAAAGGAAGCATGCTTTGCAAGGTTTTTCACTGCCATCAAATTCTTTTCGACCTTATCCGCCATGGGCCGTGCGCGCGGCCAGCAGCTTTGCAGCGTTGTCGTGATAAACCTGTTTCAGGATCGCGTCGCTAAGGCCAAATCCATTCAGGCTCCAGTGGTATCCGAACTGCTCGAATTCGTAGAAGTGTTCGTCGAGCGATTCCAGGATTCTGAACGTGACATGGTACATGGGCTTATCGAAGCTCATGTCGGTGCCGTAGAAGAGCCGATCGGCATACTTCGCATAAAACTGCGAGGCGAAGCGCGGGATGGGCGCGGTCTCGGCGTAACGCGCGGAAATGTCGGCATACAGATTGGGATTGCGTTCGAACATCTCGCCCAGCCGCGCCAAATCGTAGTCGAGGTTGGCGAAGTGGCACGCGACGAACGTGGTGTTCCGGTGCTTCCCGAGAGTGCGCTCGAGAATGGCGATCATGCCCGGCAGGTCCACGATATTCGGTTGATTGTCCAGCCTCCAGTGGTAGGCGTTCATGAGACCGTCGTTGTTCTTGTCCATCTTCTGGTACATCCAGATCGGGTCGGCAACATGGAGGCTGATCGGCATGCCAAGTTCACCGCATTTCTCCCACAACGCATCCATGCGCGGGTCGTCGGGATGCATTCCTGCCGTCTTGGACTTGCCTGAGAGCAGCCCTTTCCCTTTGTCGTGGATTTCACCCACGCCGCGCGCACCCGCTTGCTGGCAACGCTCCAGTTCCCGGATAGCGGCGGGGCCGAATCCCGGCTTGTCGTAGCCGGTGAAATCGAAGCCACACCACATCTCAAAGCGGTCCGGATGCTTCGAATACTTCCGATAAATGTCGTCGAACTCCGTGCCGGTCGTCATGGTCAGGATGATCGTCTTCTCCACGCCAACCTCGTCCATATTCTCGACCCATTCGTCGATCTGCTGTGGGGTCTTCGCATAAGGATGAGAGTGCATGTCAATAATGGGGAATTTGGCCTTGGCAATTTCCGTAACCGGAATCTTGTAGATGGACTTCGGACGATAGTCCTTGAGGAGAATTGTCTCGGGGGACAGCTCCTCTTTCGCGGGTGGAGCGTTGACGGGACGCGCAGGCTTCGTGTCCTGCTGTGGAGTCGAACTCAACCCGGCAGCGGATGGGACCCAGGCAGCCAGTCCGGCCAGTTGGGCCCATTGCAGAAATAATCTTCGATTCATTTCATTATTCCTCCTAATTATTCCGGGGCGGGTGACCCGGCCCATCGTAATCATTTGAAATCTGGAGGGTGCCCCTCGCCCAAGCTCTGCTTGGGCGGACTTGCCGGTCGTGTGCCCGCGCCAGCACCGATCGTAGCCCGGATCAGGGGCCGATGCAACAGGCAGTGCTCCCGCAGTCGAGTTACCCGGTGCCCCAGGTTCGCGCCCGTCTTTTGGGCGCTAACCTGGGAGGAGCAATCCCTGGCGGGTGACCCGCATCTCCGACGCGAATGGAAATCGGGGGGCGGGTGGCCAATGTGACCGCGGGATACCCGCGTTTCGGGCTTTTCGAGGCGTGGGCATTGGACGGTGTATCCCGTTTTGTTTGTTTCATATATAACTGATGTATGTATATAGTTATAAGTACAATATTACCAGTACAGTGTTCCACGTGGAACACATCTCTGTTTTGCAAGTCAGACTACGCGCCGCCTTTATCGTCCCCACACTCGGACAGCCGAGGGACGGCCGTCCCTACGCCACTCACTTGATCGTGACCAGCTTGTCCACTAATCCCGAGTAGTCTTGCTTCTCCAGCCCGTGGACTTGCTTGTTATACTCGTCCACTTTACTGGAGTAGTTCATCGAGCAGAACTTCGGGCCGCACATGGAGCAGAAGGCGGCTGATTTGTATTGCTCCTGCGGCAGAGTTTCATCGTGCATGGAGCGCGCCGTCTCGGGATCGAGCGACAGTTCAAACTGCTTTTCCCAATCGAATTTGTAGCGGGCATAACTCAGGGCGTCGTCGCGGTCGCGCGCTCCGGGACGCTGGCGGGCTATGTCGGCGGCGTGGGCGGCGATCTTATAGGCGATGATCCCGTCCTTCACATCTTTTTTATTGGGCAGGCCGAGATGTTCTTTCGGCGTGACGTAACAGAGCATCGAGGCACCGTACCATCCAATCATTGCCGCTCCTATGGCGGACGTGATGTGGTCGTAGCCGGGAGCGATGTCGGTAACGAGCGGCCCCAGCGTGTAGAACGGGGCCTCGTCGCACCACTCGTTTTCCAGATCGATCTGCTCTTTGATTTTGTGCATGGGCACGTGGCCCGGGCCTTCGATCATCACTTGCACGTCGTGCTTCCAGGCGATGCGGGTTAGTTCGCCCAGGGTTTTCAGTTCGGCGAACTGCGCTTCATCGCTGGCATCGGCGAGGCAGCCGGGACGCAGGCCGTCGCCGAGCGAGAAGGTCACGTCGTACTTGGCGAAAATTTTGCAGATGTCTTCGAAGCATTCATAGAGAAAGTTCTGCTGGTGGTGGTGGGTCATCCACTGTGCCAGCATCGCGCCGCCGCGGCTCACGATGCCGGTGATGCGCTTCGATACCATGGGCACATATTGAATGAGCAGGCCGGCATGAATGGTCATGTAATCCACACCCTGCTGCGCTTGCTCCTCGATCACTTCGAGCATCACGCTGGCGGTGAGATCTTCGACGCGCTTGACGCGCGAGATGGCTTCATAAATCGGCACCGTTCCGATGGGGACGGGCGAATGACGGATGATGGCTTCGCGAATCCGATGAATATCGCCGCCGGTCGAGAGGTCCATCACCGTGTCGGCGCCGTAGTGGACGGCGGTGTGCAGCTTCTTGAGTTCTTCTTCAATGTTGGAGGTGACGGCGGAATTTCCGATGTTGGCGTTGATCTTGCAGAGCGAGGCGACGCCAATCGCCATGGGCTCAAGTTCGGGATGGTTGATGTTCGCAGGGATGATCATGCGTCCGCGGGCGACTTCATCGCGCACCAATTCGGGCGCGATCCGCTCGCGGTGGGCGATGTATTGCATTTCGTCAGTAATTGAACCGGTGATCGCGCCACGGCGCGCGTAGTGCATTTGCGAAAAGTTGCCGTCGTTATTTTGGGCGTTCTCGGCCCTCCGCTTGGCCAGCCACTCTGCCCGCGGCTTGAGGACCGCATCCAAAGCACTGCCGTTCGCACCATATTTGCCATTGCCTGCGGACATTTTTGTTTGTACCATCCTTCGCGGAGTGTGTTTCAAGATTATACCCGCATCTGGGACGCGGTTGATTTTCTCAGGCAGGCCAACTGGCGGGTTGCGCCGACGGAGAAAAGTGGACTGTGCCGCAGACAAGGGAATCGAATTAGAATGCAGTTCTAGTTGTAATGACGAACGACCATCGCAGGATGCTCGGTCCTGCCAGGAGGAAGCAATGCTGAAGCGGCTGATGGGTACAAGTAACGATGTGAGTTTGACCATTTTGCGCTTATTTCTGGGAGTGGTATTCCTGGCGCATGGGGCGCAAAAAATGCTGGGCTGTTTTGGGGGCTATGGTTTTCACGCCACCATGGGAGCCTTTACGCACATGGGAATGCCCGCTCCCGTCGCCTTTCTGATCATCTGCACTGAATTTTTTGGTGGACTGGGACTGATTGTGGGATTGCTGACTCGCATCGCTTCGCTCGGAGTTGGCGGTCTGATGATCGGGGCGATCTTTATGGTCCACCTGCAGAACGGCTTTTTCATGAACTGGATGGGCACGCAGAAAGGCGAGGGAATCGAGTATCACCTGCTGGTGCTGGCCATGGCCGCAGCGCTGTTGTTGCGTGGGGCAGGCGCGTTCTCGCTGGACCGAACGTTTTCCAAGTAAGAGCGTATTCCAGATAAGTCGGCGAAGCGAAATACATACCGTTCAACGGCGAATGCCTAACTGAAGAAGCACGGCTCTCTCCACGGCTGCGAGATCGGCGAGGAAAAGACTTCCCAGCTTATCGCGAAGTCTTTCTTTGGAAACGGTCGCGATCTGGTCGGCCATCGCCTTGTTCTGCTCGCCGTTGAGCGTGACCATCGCTTCGCCGGGGTAAAGCTTCGCGGTTTGACTGGTCAGCGGAACGACGATCACCCGGTTCAAAGCGGCATTCGCGGCGTTGTTACTGAGGACCAGAGCGGGGCGAGTCTTGCGAATCTTTCCTCCCACCGAGGGATCGAAGGACACCCACCACACCTCACCCCTGCGTGGATGCATCACCGATCAGCCCCTCCGACCACTGCTCCGCTTCGCGCTCGCGGGCCGCATCGTTGGCCATCGCCGTGTAGCCTTCGATCAATCCACCGGGGCCGCTCATCGCAAGATCGTCAACCTTGTTCAGGACCGCTTCTTTCAACTCGTCGGGGAGGATGAACCAAGTCGCATTGCCACGCGATTGCGGATTTCCAATGCCGGGGCCATCGCCACCATTCCAGCGGATTCCTATTCTATCCTCGTCTTCCCAGTTCACTCGTGCGACCGACCAGCCTCCCGGTCCTCCTGGTGTCGAGTTGTAGAGGATCTCGACCGAGCGGATCGAGGCTTTCGGGGCCCAAACTGTGGCCGGTTCTACATACGCCATACACATATCCTCACAACAGACACATTACATCATATTGTATGTAATGTCATATGTATGGCCGCTATGCGCTAGACTGTTTTCATAGTTGGGGCAAATCTCGCCATCGCTTATCCTCTACAAACAAAGCCATCGTCAGAATGAAGATTCCGGCTTCCGGAGAGCTGTAAGTGCCGCGGAATCTATCAATAGCGGCGAAACGACCGCAGTCCTTGAGAAGCCGGAGCTGCCAGTTCTGGGCCTACGAACGAGGGCAAGTAACCTTCCATTGCTGCACAGTACTCTTACTAAAGGGCTACTCACCCTGCGAGATTAGGCTATGTACCAAAGTGTATTCCTGCCATACTCTCATCAGAGCCCTAAACAGACTCACTACCGGAGACCAGATGAAATTCCTCCTCTCGATTCTTTTGCTGAGCGTTGCGGTGCAGGGACAGACTTTCAAGGTGAGCCGTTTCGCGCTTCCCGATGCGCCCAGCCACCATCCTTTTTGGACCATCGAGACGAAGGTGAACTCCAGCATTTTGGCCGGACTGATTGCCGCCGACGCCATCACCACGCAGCGCGGCTTGAACCAGGGACTGCGCGAAGTCAATCCCATCATGCGTCCGTTTGTGACGCGCGGAACTGCCGGAGAGGCCGCCGGGTCAGCGTTGGGTTTCGGCGCGGGAGTTGGCGTCGTTTACCTGTTGCATCGCAGCCACCACTACAAAGCCGAACGCATAACGATGCGGATGATGGTCGCCGGTGAAGGTGGGTTCGTCGCCAACAACATTATTGCGATCCGCTAAATTCCGGTTCGCCGACCCTCCGTGGTGCGAATGGGATTGGTGAAGGGTTGTCGCTTCCGTTCTTCTGCCTTCGGAAAATCACTCCCACCCCGCTTCCACGCTATAATTCCAATCTAGGGAAAGTCTGATTTAGTGTTCGCTAGGGCAACGCAGGACGCTATGAAGGGGTGCCCTTCAGCGGCTAAAGAGACTGCGGGAAAATCAATATTTGACGTTCAGCCCCTAAAGGGGCGATTGATTTCGAGGGACTTGCGGTATCGCTAAAGCGATACCCTGATACGAAACCGAAGTTTTTCCGCAGCCTGTAAAGCCGCATATGCAGAGGGTTTCAACGGCATGGCTCAAGCCATGCCCCTTCCAAGCTGTTTGAAAAGGAGTCTGAATGGCGATCCAAAAAATGGAAAAAATCTGGCACAACGGCAAATTTATTGCCTGGGACGACGCGACTCTTCATGTGATGTCTCACGTTGTGCACTACGGATCCTCGGTGTTTGAGGGCGTTCGCTGCTACGAGTTGCCCAGCGGTCCCGCGATTTTCCGCGCCACCGAGCACATACAACGTCTCATCGACTCGGCGCGCATTTACCGCACCGAGCTGCCCTTCACCCGCGACGAGATGGTCGGCGGCATGATCGAACTAGTGCGGCAGAACGGCGTCTGGCCTTGTTATATCCGCCCCATCGCCCTGCGCGGCTACGGAGAAGCCGGCGTCAACCCGTTGAATTGCCCCATTGAAGTTTTCATACTTAATTTCTCCTGGGGAAAGTATTTGGGGCACGGTGCGGGCGAAGGCGAAGGGGTGGACGTGTGCATCTCTTCGTGGACGCGGACCGCGCCCAACACACTCCCCGCCATGGCCAAGGCGGGAGGGAATTATTTGAATTCGCAGCTCATCAAGATGGAAGCCATGGCCAACGGCTACGACGAAGGCATCGCGCTCGATGTGAACGGCTACGTCAGCGAAGGCTCGGGCGAGAATTTGTTTGTCGTGCGGAACGGCGTGCTGCACACGGCCCCGATGGGCAACTCCGTTCTACCCGGTATCACGCGGGACTCGGTGTTGCAGATCGCGCGCGACCTCGGCATCAAGATTGTGGAGCAGCAGATTCCGCGCGAGTCCCTTTATATTGCCGATGAAGTTTTCTTCACCGGCACGGCCGCCGAGATCACGCCCATTCGTTCGGTGGACAAAATCACGGTGGGCAAAGGAAATCTCGGTCCCATGACTAAATCGTTGCAAGCGGAATTTTTCGGCATCGTTCGCGGCGAGAAAGTGGACCGCTATAATTGGCTCACTCCGGTTCCGGTGGGAGCGAAGCAGCCGGTGGGCGTTTAACCTTGAGCTTTTAACCTTGAGCGATTAACGTTGTTGCGGTGGGCAGGGGGGATCGGAGGGCAGTTTTTCTCCGGTGACCCGAGCTGGTCCTTGGTTCAGGCATTGCTTCAGAACGGAGCAGGTTGAGCAGTGAAGGTTAGCATAGATTTCGGCACAACCCGCATTGTAGCTGCGGCGGTGGACCGCGGTAACTATCCTCTCGTCAACTTCGAAGCTCCAGATGGGAACACGCGCGAGTGGTTTCCACCGCTCATCGCGGTGCGTGGAGAAACGCGCGTTTACGGATGGGACGCGTGGCTGCGGCAAGGGCAAGCGGGCTGGACCGTAGTTCGCTCTCTGAAACGCTGCCTGAAGGACGCCGGTCCCGAGACGCGGATGGAGATTGGGGGCCAGACTTTTGAAGTCAGGCAACTGTTGCGGGAAATGATGGCGGCCCTGCGCGAACAACTGCGCGAGCATTCCACGTTGGCGGACGATGGCAACAAGCCGCTGGAAGCCATGCTGGGAGTGCCGGCGAATGCGAACAGCAATCAGCGTTTTCTAACCACCGAAGCCGCACGCGAGGCGGGGTTCGAAGTACTGGGGCTGTTGAACGAACCGTCGGCGGCAGCGGTTGAATTCGCCCATCGGGACTTGGTGAACCGCAAGGGCCGTAGCGGAGGGCGGCTCCTGGTTTACGATTTGGGCGGCGGCACGTTCGACGCTTCGCTGATCGAACTGGGCGATGGAGCACTCCATTATCGCGTCCGACGGCATTCCAACCTTGGGCGGCGACGACTTCGACGAGATTCTGGCAGAGCTGGCGCTGGACGCCGCGGGGGTTTCTCGCGATGAGAGGGACGGCCTGTCCGCGGCGGAGTGGTTCGTGCTGTTGGACGAGTGCCGGGAGAGAAAGGAATCGCTCAATCCCAACACGCGCAAACTGAGCGTCGATCTGGAACGGGTGCGGCATGGCTGGAGCGAGGTTTCGATCGGCGTGAGCGCGTTCTACGAACTGTGCCGGCCGCTGATCGAATCGACACGCCGGATTGTGGATGAATTGCTGGCGGAGCACGCGGAGCGCCCGATCGATTCCCTTTACGTCACGGGCGGAGGTTCGGAGTTGCCGCCGGTGGCGCGCATACTGCGTGAGAGTTATGGAAGGCGGGTACGGCGCTCGGCCTACATGCGCTCGGCGACGGCGATCGGATTGGCGATCCGGGCCGATAGTCAATCGGGCTGCGTGCTGCACGAGCGGTTTACGCGGAATTTCGGATTGTGGCGAGAGGCGGATGAAGGGCGCGGCGTGGTGTTCGATCTGGTGTTCGCGCGCGGCACGGAGTTGCCGGGCCCCAAACAACCGCCGCTGCGGAGCGTACGCGCTTACCATCCGGCACACAACGTCGGGCATTTTCGCTATCTGGAATGTGCGCGGCTGGCGCAGGACGGCCGGCCGGTAGGAGAGATTGCCGATTGGGACGACATTCGATTCCCGTTCGATCCGGAACTGCAGGACCGGGCGGACCTTGGTGCCGTGTCAGTCAAGCGAACAGCGACGGCGCCGGACTTCGTGGTGGAGGAAACATTCACTTGTGATAGCAGCGGCAATTTGGCCGTGCTGATTTCGAACAAGTCCACAGGTTATGAAAAAAAGTTTCGCCTAGGCCGGTGGTCGGAAAAGCAACCGAAGATATTGTCCATCCACGCCGCCAAGCGCGGCCGCTGAAAAACCGATCGAGAGGGAAAAGCACAGCTTGCGACGCGGCTGAAGCCGGCCTCTTCAAAACAAAGTCGAGATCTGTTGTTTTACGCGCCTGTTAGACATCCAGATGTAAGTCTGAACCACGCTGCGGCCAACGCGCCGGTCGCATCCAAAACCGCGGCAAGCAGTTGTCCGCCAAAGACCCGCTGCGGGAAAGCCAATGGTGTCGTTACCTCCGTCATCTCGTGCGCGGGGGCGGTTCGGGGGATGATAGCGACTGTAGCTGGAGTCCTGCCTGTATGAATATCGACGACTTGCTCCGCATCGCCATGGAGCGCCGCGCTTCCGACTTGCACCTAAAGGTCGGGAACTACCCTCACCTACGCGTCGATGGCGATCTGGTGCCACTGACCGACCAGTCGCGCGTGACCGCCGAGGACATGTTGAGCATGGCTTTCAGCATGATGTCGGCGCGGCAGAAGCAAAAATTCAAAGAGACCACCGAACTGGATATGGCATACGGCGTTGCCGGCCTGGGACGCTTCCGTGTGAACGTGTTTCAGCAGCGCGGCAACGTGGGGCTGGTGCTGCGCGTGATTCCGACGAAGATCCGGGCGCTCGATGAACTGTTTCTGCCGAAAGTGGTGGAGCAGATCTGCGATATGCCGCGCGGCCTGGTGCTGGTGACCGGGGTAACGGGCTCGGGCAAATCGACGACGCTGGCGGCCATGGTGGATCGCATCAACTCGACTCGCGCCGAACACATCATCACGATTGAAGACCCCATCGAATTTCTGCACCGCGACAAAAAGGGTTACGTGAACCAGCGCGAGGTGGAAGTGGACACGCCAACCTTCTCGGCGGCGCTGCGCGCTTCTCTGCGTCAGGACCCGGACGTGATTCTGGTGGGCGAAATGCGCGATCTGGAAACGATCGCGACGGCGCTGCACGCGGCCGAGACCGGACACATGGTTTTCTCCACGCTGCACACGCTGGATGCGGTGGAAAGCATCAACCGAATTATCGCCATTTTTCCTCCGCCCGAGCAAAAACAGATCCGGCTGCAGTTGGCGGCGGTGTTGCGCGCCATTATCAGCCAGCGTCTGGTGCGGCGGGCGGACGCCGAGGGCCGGGTACCCGCGGTCGAAGTGATGATCACGACGGCCTACATCCGGGAGTGCATTTTAATTCCAGAGAAGACGCGCGCCATCCGCGACGCGATTTCCGCTGGCACGTCGCAGTATGGCATGCAGACCTTCGACCAGTCGCTCTGGGATTTGTTCCAGGCGGGGCTGGTGAATTACGACACCGCTCTGGACAGCGCTTCGAACTCGGATGAGTTCAAGCTGCGGATGCAGGGGATTGCGTCCACGTCGGACCTCTCGCGGCAGTCAATGCAGTCGGCGGGGTTTGGACACTGAGATTGTGGTGGAGATTGAGTTTGTCCTGCTGAACGTTGTTGCTTGTTAAGTTTGTTCCTCCTGAACCTTGGGCGCGCTGCGGCGCGCCCGTTTTTTGGGCGGAAGAGCGGTTGAAGAGACGGGTTTCGTTGCGGGACATCGCTCTAGCAATGGCGCGGCGATGACGATCACGGCGAGACCGGGCTGCGCTCGGCTGGACAGCCGAGGGCGGCTGTCCCTACGCAACTTAGTTGGGTTTGCGAAACTTGCTGTCGGCGAGATAGCGGAGCATGATGGCGTCGGTGGCGTTCTGGAATTGCTGCTCCACTTCCGGAATTTGCGCTGGGGCTTCTTGGCGCAGGGTTTGGCGGAATTTCTCACCCATTTCGGAATCGCTGGTGACCACCTGCATATAGAACCAGAGGAAATGGCGCATCTGGTCGAGGGCGGACTTGAGGACCTGGATGGATTCCATCTCGGGCGGATCGGCGAGGGCTTCCATGAGTTCGGGGTCGGTGGGGGCCTGCATGGCGGCGCAGTTGAGTTCGCGCTGGATCACGCGCAGGTCGTCGGTAACGCGCAGAATGCGGAGATGGATGTCTTCCATGCTTTCCCGGTGCTCGCGATCCATAAGGCCCCTTCCGTCCCAACCAATTCTGCAGATCAGTGCGTTCTAATAAAGATCGCACCTCCGAGCGAATGCGAAAAGATTCCCCGCGTGCATGAGCTTAGGTAATTGAAGTTACCTTCGGTCGAAAGCCTTGTGGGGCAAGCGATTGCGGGTATTTGCGGATTGCGGCAGCGGCATGGGCATCGCTTTTCGCGGGGTTGCCGTGCGACACTCTCTAGCGTAGCGTCCCGCAAGTTCGCGGCATATTTATATGTTGTCATCCTGAGCGAAGCGAAGAACCTCTGCATTGGGGCTAGTGCAAATTCATAGGTCCTTCGCTTCGCTCAGGATGACAAGATGAATTTTGGACATGGACTCGCAGATGACAGGATGAATTTATGCTATGGACTCGCGGACGACAGTTTGGATTTGTGCCACGAAACGGTTGGACATAATAATGGAATAGCTTTTAGGACACAAAATTCATGCGCATCATCATTGCGGGCGGAGGGACGGGCGGGCACGTGATCCCGGCGCTGGCTATTGCCCAGCAGCTCAAAAAGCAATTTAGCGCCGAGGTACTTTTTATCGGGACGGCCCGCGGCATGGAGACGCGGCTGGTGCCGCAGGCGGGGTTTCCGCTGGAACTGATACAAGTCGGTGCGCTGAAAAATGTCAGCCTGATGACGCGGTTGAAGACGATATTCGATTTGCCGCGTGCCATTACGGCTTCTTCCCGGATGCTCACGGCCTTCGATCCTGAAGTTGTGATTGGCGTCGGAGGCTATGCCTCGGGGCCGGCGATGGTGGCCGCGATTCGTCGCCGTCTTCCTACGCTTGCCTTTGAACCGAACGTCGTGCCGGGATTTGCCAATCGCATGATCGCGCGCTGGGTTTCCACGGCGGCGGTGCACTTTGAAGAAACTTGCCAGTATTTTCCCAACTGTCGCGTGACGGGCGTTCCGGTGCGCCCGGCGTTTTTTGATGTACCCGCGAAAAATGGCGGCGCGCCTACGCTGCTCGTTTTCGGGGGCAGTCAGGGGGCGCACGCCATCAATCTAGCGATGATGGAGTCGCTGACCGGGCTGCGCGAGAAAGTTCCGGGCATCCACATCATTCATCAGACGGGGCAGCGCGACTATGAGCAGGTGCTGGCTGCTTATCGAGAGTCGGGGATTTCGGGCGAAGTGCACAAGTTCATCGACGATATGCCGGACACATTCGGGCGCGCCGATTTGCTGGTGTGCCGTTCGGGCGCGAGCACGGTGGGTGAAATCACGGCGGCGGGGAAGCCGGCGATTTTCGTGCCGTTTCCGGCGGCTGCCGATGACCATCAGAATGTGAACGCACGGGCGCTGGAACGAATGGGCGCGGCGGTGGTGGTGGAAGAAAGCAATCTGGGCGCGGCTTATCTGGTGGACACGATTGCTGCGCTGATTGGCGATGCAGGGCGGCTGCGGAGTATGTCGGCGGCGGCGAAATCTTTGGCGCACCCTAAGGCGGTTGAGGAGATCGCGGAGATGGTGGCGCGGCTGGCGGGTTGAGAACAGGATCATTAACCGCAGAGATCGCTGAGTATGCAGAGAAATTAATGGAAATGTTGATTAAGTTTTTTCTCTGCGCTCTCTGCGCTCTCTGCGGTTAATGTTCTATCATCGGCTTTCGTTCAGAAATTGATTTTTCATGTTCGCTAAGATTCAGCGCATACATTTCGTCGGGATCGGTGGCATCGGCATGAGCGGGATTGCCGAGGTGCTGCTAAATCTCGGTTATCGAATTTCCGGCTCCGACCTGAGAAGATCATCGGTTACCGAGCGGCTGGCCGCTTTAGGCGCGGTTATTTTTGAGGGGCACGCTGCCGCCAACATTAATATTGCGGGCGCAGATGTTGTGGTCACGAGTTCCGCGATCAAAGCCGACAACCCCGAAGTTTCCGAAGCGCGGCGGTTGCATGTTCCGGTGATTCAGCGCGCCGAGATGCTGGCCGAGTTGATGCGGCTGAAATACGGCATCGCGATTGCCGGGATGCACGGCAAGACCACAACGACTTCGATGGTCGCGGCCGTGCTGGCCGCCGGGGGCCTCGATCCGACGGTCGTGGTCGGAGGGCGCGTGGACGCGCTGGGTTCGAACGCGCGGCTCGGCAAATCGCAATATCTGGTGGCCGAGGCGGACGAGAGCGACCGCTCGTTCCTGAAGCTGTCGCCGATCCTGTCGGTGGTCACGAACATTGACCGCGAGCACATGGACTGCTACCGCGACATGCGCGACGTGCGCCGGACGTTTCTGGAATTTATGGAGCGCGTTCCGTTTTACGGCGTGGTCGTGGGCTGCAATGACGACGCGGCGCTGCGCCGTTTGTTGCCGCGCGTGCATCGGCGCGTGACGACGTATGGAACCAGCCGGGAATCGGATTTCCTGATCCACATCGGGGCATCACAGGTTAGATCGTCACAAGTTGGATCGGTGCCGGCTGCGGGAGAGCAGGGGCCGCTCGTCCGTTTCCAGGTAACTTATCAAGAGAAAGATCTCGGCGAATTCACGCTGCACGTGCCGGGCACGCACAACGTGCTGAACGCCGCGGCGGCCATTGCGGTCGGGACCGTGCTCGACATTCCGGTGGATAAGATCCGCTCGGGGCTCGACGGTTTTCGCGGCGTGGACCGTCGTTTTCAGTTCAAGGGCGCTGCTGCGGGGGTCAGCGTGATTGACGACTACGGGCATCATCCTACGGAAATACGAGCGACGCTGGCCGCCGCCCGGCAGTGCGGATTCCGGCGCGTGCATGTGATCTTCCAGCCGCACCGCTTCACCCGCACACGCGATCTGATGGATGAGTTTGCCAGCGCTTTCGCCGACGCCGACACGCTCTCGGTGCTCGATATTTATCCAGCCAGCGAGAAGCCCATCGAAGGCATCACGGCGGAAGCTCTGGCGAGCCGCATTGCCGGGGCAGGGAAGCTCGGCGTCGCGTACGCTTCTTCTTTTGCCGACGCTGTCACCACGGTTGTTGCGCTTGCGCGGCCGGGCGATATGGTGATGACGCTGGGGGCTGGGAGCGTTTCGCAGCTGGGCGTTATGATTTTGGACAAGCTGGAGAGTAACGTGACTCCAAAGTTGTTGTGACCGCCGATAGGCTGCCGAGCTTCGCTCGGCTGGACGGGCGAGGGCGCCCGTCCCCACACGAGCATTGTCACACTTGCATCCGAACCAAGTTGACACTGTTTCAATTTGCGAAAGGGAGTTATAGTAATCTTGCTCAGCGGTTTTCTGGCGACAACTGACTACTAAGAGTGGCGCGGAAATCAAGTTCCAGCGCGGTCGGGGAAGTATTGTATCCGTTCCCCCGCGACGCTTCTCAGCATCCGGCCCCCGAGCGTGAGCTTTTTGACGACTCGCGGCTGGTCGATCTGGAAGCGGAGCAGGAGTCTCCATTCCTGCGCGGGCAGCAGCGGGTCTCGGTCCGGCGCGTAGCGCTTTCCAAAAAAACTGCTCACTGGTTGCTGTGGATGGTTGCGGCGCTCGTCGTGCTTACGCTTCTCGGGGCCGCGGGCGCGGGTCTCTACGATTACGGAAAACACTCCTGGCGTTTTCGCATCGATTCGAGCGATCAGATCGAAGTCACGGGCGCGGAGCACGTCGGGCACGCGCAAATCATGGAAGCGATGGGCGGAGATATTGGCCGCAACATTTTTTTCGTCCCGCTCCGCCAGCGCCAACAGCAACTGGAGCAGATTCCGTGGGTGGAATCGGCGAGCGTAATGCGCTTCGTGCCGAATCGCCTGCGCATCGAGATCCACGAACGCACGCCGGTTGCCTTTGTCCGGATCGGCCCGCGCGTTTTGCTGATTGACGCCGGGGGCAATCTGATGGAACTGGCTCCGGGCGGCAAGCATAAATATTCATTTGCGGTGATTGCCGGGATGAATGCGGGCGAGCCGCTCTCCATGCGCGCGGCGCGGATGAAGAATTACAACGAGCTGATTCGCGAACTCGATTCCGGCGGCGCGCATTATTCGCAGGAACTGAGCGAAGTGGACCTCAGCGATCCCGAAGATGTGAAAGTGCTGGCCACGGATTCGAACGGCGAAGTGCTGGTGCACCTGGGCTCGGGGAATTATCTGCAACGCTACAGAATCTACGTGACGCATGTGCAGCAGTGGCGGCAGCAGTTCGACAAGCTGGAATCGGTGGACTTGCGCTACGACGGGCAGGTCATTGTGAATCCCGACCTCAACGGAATGGCGCGGCAGCCTGCCTTGACGCCAACGGCAACCAAAGCGGCGATGGCAGCGGGAGTGAAGCCCGCGGCCATCGTGAACTACGAAAAATATGTCACGCATCCGGCGCCGTCGAATCCGACTTCGGCGAAGAAGGATGCCAAGCCCATGGCAAAGGCCGCGACAAAAGCTGGGACAAAGAGTGTGACGAAAGCCGCGGTCCATCGCGCGGCGGCGCATCCTACGCCAGTTAGTCATGTTGCGGCCAAGCCAGCGCCGGTGAAGCCGGCACCCGTGAAGCAAGCGTCAGTGAATAAAATCGCGCTGAAGCCGAAGGGGCAAGCGGACGCAGTCACGAGAAATACGGCAACGCCGCATCCGGCCGCGTCTCCGTCTCTGCCCACGCTGCCCGTCGCTGTGGCCGCGGGCCAGAAGAAACCGAGCGCAGCCATTCCGAAGGAGACGCCGCAGAACTAGCGAATGATTATACCGAGCGTTATTTATGCCGAATCATGAACCCAATTTCATTACCGCCATTGACGTAGGGAGCGCGAAGACCAGCGTGCTGGTGGCCGAGCTGAGCGAAAAAGGATTGCGTTATCGCGGGCACGGCATCGGCGAATCGCGGGGCCTGCGCAAGGGTGTGATTGCCGAACTCGACAAAGCCGCGGGCAGCATTCAAAAAGCGGTGGAACATGCGGAAGACGTGGCTGGAATTGCGATCGAGCACGCGCTGATTGGCATTGCGGGCGCGCACATTCGCGGCATCAACAGCCATGGCGGCATCGGGTTCGGCGCGCGGTCGCGCGAAATCGGGCGCGAGGAAATCCGCCAGGCCGTGGACAAGGCGCGCACCATTCCCTTGCCCGGCGATCGCGAAATTCTCCATCTGCTGCCGCAGGAGTTCATTCTCGACGGTCAGCCGGGCGTGCAGGATCCCATGGGCATGATGTGCACGCGGCTCGAAGTGCGCGTACACATTGTGACGGGTTCTTCAAGCGCCACGCAGAATCTGGTGACGGCAGTGAACCGGGCTGGCGTCCATGTGGATGACACGATCTTTGAGCCGCTGGCTTGCGCGGATTCCGTGTTGCGGCCGGACGAACGCGAACTCGGCGTTTGCCTGGCCGATCTCGGCGCCGGGTCGTGCGATCTGATCGTTTTTCAGCAGGGTGCGGTCGCGCATACGGCTGTCATTCCCATCGGGGGCGACCACTTTACCAGTGATCTATCGGTCGGCATGTGCACGGGGCTGTCGGACGCGGAGACGCTCAAGAAAAACTTCGGTAACGCGGTGCCGACGTTGATTCCCGAGGGCAACGAAGTCGAGGTGCCGGCGGTGGGAGACCGGCCCTCGCGCATGATGCCGCAACGGGTGGCGGGCGAAATTCTGGAGCCGCGCGCCCGCGAACTTTTCGAGTTGGTGCGCGACAACCTGCGCCAAGCGGGCGTTCTGGAGCACTGCATTGCCGGACTCGTGCTCAGCGGCGGAGCTTCGCGGCTTCCCGGCATTCTCGACGTGGCGGAATCGGTGCTGCGGAAAGCGGCGCGTCTCGCCTGGCCCACGCCGATGGCGAAGATGCCGTCGTTCATGGCGGAGCCAGAGTTCGCGACGGTGTTGGGCATGGCGTACTACGGCCATCGCGCCTGTCTTGCCCGCGGCTTGCAGGAGCCGAGTTTTGGTTCGCGCATGAAGGCGCTGTTTATGAGGAAGGGCGCGTGAGGTTGCGGTGGCCGGGCGGGGACGCCCGGCGCTCCATTATTCGTTTTACTGAGAACCGATTTACGAGATGAACTATGAATGATAACAAGGGTCTCCGCATCCGCTTCGAACGAAACGTGGGGCTTGCAGTTCGCCGCAAAAAGCAGGTCCTTCGCTTCGCTCAGGATGACAATTGATTTCAGGATGACAATTTATTGAATGGGCTTGGGTTTTACTGAGAGCTGAGAGCTGACAACTGACTTACGAGGTGAAGTATGAATGAAGATAAGGGACTCCGCATCTGCTTCAACGAAGAAGCGCGCAATGAGGCTCGCATCAAGGTCATCGGCGTGGGCGGCGGCGGCAACAACGCGGTCAATCGCATGATTGACTCCGGCATGGAGCACATCGAATTCATCGTGGCCAACACCGACTTGCAGGCCCTGCGCATGTCGCGCGCCGCCACCAAGATTCAACTCGGAGTCAAGCTGACGAACGGACTCGGCGCCGGCGCGAATCCGGAGATCGGACGCAAAGCCGCGCTCGAAGATTCCGACAAAATCATCGAAGCCATTGAGGGTGCCGACATGGTTTTTATTACTGCTGGTATGGGAGGCGGAACAGCGACCGGAGCGGCTCCGATCATCGCCTCGCTGGCCAGCGAAATGGGCGCGCTCACCGTTGCTGTGGTCACCAAGCCTTTCGCCTTTGAAGGCAAACGCCGCATGCAGCAGGCGGAGCGCGGCATTGCCGAACTCATGGAGTCGATCGATACCACCATCGTGATCCCCAACGAAAAGTTGCTCGGAGTCGCGGAGGACGCGGGCTTCTTCGAGTCGTTTCGTATCGCCGACGATATTCTTCGTCAAGGGGTACAGGGCATCTCCGACATTATTACGATTCCGGGCATCATCAACCGAGATTTTGCCGATGTGAAGGCCATCATGGCGGGGATGGGCTATGCAGTGATGGGCACGGCCACTGCCTCCGGCGAGCATCGCACGGTGGAAGCCGCACAGCGGGCCATCGCCTCGCCGCTGCTGGAAGCGGGCGCGATTGACGGAGCGCGCGGCATTCTCATCAATATCACGGGTTCGAATTCGCTGAAGCTGGCCGAAGTGCAGCAGGCGTGCACCATCATCCAGAATGCGGCTCACGAAGACGCTAACATTATTTTCGGCGCGGTGCAGGACGAGAAGATGAAAGACTCGGTCAAGATCACGGTGATTGCGACCGGCTTTCGAGAAGCGGAGATGCGGCGTCCGCGGCACGACGAGAGCTATGATCCGGTGATTATTTCGCGCGAGGTTACGCGACAGCGCGATAGCTACCGTGAGTCCGAAGCGGTGGCTGCAGCGGAGCCAGGGTTTGTGCCTGAACCGAGCTTCGATCCCGATTCCGCGTCGCCCGCCTTTCAGGCGGCGGCGCTGATGGACGCGTCTCATGCGGAGGTGATTTCGCTCGATACCATGCGGTCGTCCGCGCCCGGCTTCTCTCCCAACCTTTCTCCCAACTATGAGGCGGAGGACCTCGACGTTCCCGCCTTTCTGCGGAAACGCAGCGAAGTGATGTAGGGTAAACCGCGAGCGATGGAACGGCCGGGGCCGTCACCCGTCATTTTCGCCGCAAAAAACCTCCGCACTGTGGCGGCTATAGCGGACGGACGCAGTAAGAGGTTCCCGCAATTTGTTCCCAGCCGGCGGGTGCTCCTGACGGAAAGGGTGGACATAATGTTACCACCAGCTTTGCATGGGCACGGGCAAAGATGTCATATACCTGTTGTTGCACTTCCTCGGGTGCGTCCCAGAATTCTCTGGAGCCGTGGTTCGCGTCCATGATCTCAGCGACGATGCGGAGCTTTGCCAGACGGGCCCAATACGCACCCGGGCCGTCGGCGATGACCGCGACCTTGTCGCCGGGCTGAGCCCCTAGGCGTTGAAGCTGCTCGGCGGCAACGACGTCCCGCCACGCTGA
Source organism: uncultured Acidobacteriaceae bacterium (assembly GCA_963827765.1). GTDB lineage: Bacteria > Acidobacteriota > Terriglobia > Terriglobales > Acidobacteriaceae > Acidiflorens. Next base: position 327,776 of record CAWHBX010000002.1, on the reverse strand, counting down.
TTTGGGGCCAGTTCCCGGAATTGCCATGTGGTTCATGGCGACGCGAACCGTGTAGTCCGCCGTGCCCAGCCCCATCACTATGAGCACGGCGACGGCGACGTAGGCACTACATTTTTGAACAACCGGGCGAAGTCGCACGGCTGTAATCAATGTAAGAAATAAGAGCAGGACCGATCCCCCCAGATAACGATCATTTTCAACTATAGGAATATAGAGCCCCAAGCCAACCACCGACAGCGCGATGAATGGCCACAACTCACGCAAGCCAGCCAGCCATAGCGGTCCGCTAAGTAGCGCGAGCACGATCACCGCTGCGACTAACTCCGGCCGGGCGCGCAGCAACAGCCGAACCTCGCTCGGGACTGTGGTTGCAAGCGCTTCCATCTGAGGTTTTAGCTTGAAATGCCACTGCAATCCCTCATTCCAATAGGAGGGGTCAGTCCAGGGCGGATAGGTACCGGCCACGGGGCCGTCGAACTCAAACAGCGGAGGGTGACGCAGGAGTTGGCGCGTCGGATGGGTGGGAGTTCCGCTGTCCGGGATTTCTCCCTGCCAATTTCTCCAAAACGTCCGGGGAGACATAGTCCACGCATAGTTCACCTTACCCGAATCGCCATACGTGAACCGGCCCTTCTGGTGAGTTAATAACAAGATCAAGGGAGTGGAAACGCACAAAAAGGTCAAGGTGGCTACCGCCATTCCGCGCCCCCAACCTGGTCTTGATCGCCTCCATAAATAACCTGTGCCGAGAGTGACAAAGCCTAGCGGGAACAATACTGTTTTCGTCCAGTATCCGATGCCGAGCAGCAGGCCAAACCGCGCGAACCTCCAAAGCTTGTCGCCTTGGCGGAGCCGCATCAACATTCCCGCCGTCAGGCAAAAGCAAGCCATCACGGCCAGGTCCGGTGAGACGGCGTACACCGTCTCCGATTCCAAAGCTATCCACCAAAATATGGGATAGGCCAGGGAAACTAGCGCCCACTCCGGTAATACTTGCCTGTCATTGGGCGTTGCGCCAGAAGTTTGTTCCCTGCCGAAGGCGAGCAACTCATGTAAGAGGAATCGAAAAGCAAAAAACGCAGCGGCAAAGACTCCAAAATTGACCAGGTGAACCAGAGGAAATTCCCACCTCGGCGAAGGCTTCGCAAGCCCAAGTACGAGCCCGATTGTCCATGGATACAAAGGACTCCACCATGCGTTTACTGCATTCGCCCAATCGCGACGAAAGAAGGAGTCGCCCACATCCAGGTAAGATATACCATCCACATTCATCGAGTAGCGGCCCAACCATGCGTGCACAAGCCCGAGAACGAGGCTCGCAAACATGAGAATGCGTTCCAGCGGGAGCCGGTGGGGAAAACGATTTAGCATCGGGAAGATCCAATCTGTGCCATTCCGAGACGAAGCCAGATCACTTCGTGGAGAATGCCGCGGAAGCCCGTGACAAAAAAGAGAACGGAATGCCATCGCATGTTTGAGATTGTACAGAACGGCTGAGAGTATCGCACGCACCTGCCGCCCGGCACTCAAGTTCGAGATGGCTGTGTCCGAAGTCGTCGCGCGCGGTCCCGTGCGTTCTCTGCCAGCGGCGGACTTCAATGATTTCATCGCGGGCGTCTGCTCTTCCGTAGAGACGCGGCTGGCCGCGTCTCCGGCCGCGGAGTGAGATGGAGCAAGCCCCGTTTCTACCCGTCTTCGATTTCACCTTGGAATTACGCTTTCCTGGTGAAGCGATCCGAAGCATTGTGTAGCGTTGGCGAAGTTAGTTGGCATTTCGAATTTCTGTTCTTGATGAACATTGGTGCCATATAATTACGCGGGAATGGGATTGTCCCGCGCACGTAGCCGCTGGCGTTTGCCGGTCCTCTGCTTATTAGCCTGTCTGGCGCTCTTGGAATTTTCCGTGCGCGGCCCTCTGCGCACATTTCGATTCGGCAATTTCACAGACTACTCTGGCATGTACGTTGCCTCGCGGCTATGGATATCGGACACGGACCCTTACCAACCCAGCCAGTTCAAGAAGACATGGCTTGCAGCCGGAGGCGAACCCTTCGAGGGAAATCGCGGCAGCGAAGCCAATTTGCGGCCGGCTTATCCTCCCTCCAGCCTACCGGTTCTTGCTCCTTTCGCATTCTTTCGCTGGCTGACCGCGCGCAACCTGTTTCTTCTCTCCGCGGTGGCAATGTTTCCAGTTTTGTTGTGGTCCGCATTGCGGCTGGAACGACTGCATTGGAGCGACCATCGGGCACTTCTCTCATGTGCTTTTGCCCTGGCCCTGGCCCCCTGGCATGCCGCTATCGCATGGCAGAGCCTGAGCGCTCCGGTCATCGAGCTCGCTGCGATTGGGACCGCGCTTCAGTCTGAGGTTGGCGGAGGTTTGGTAACGGGTCTGGCGCTCTGCTTAAAGCCGCAACTGGCCGTATGGTTTCTCCTGTATGACCTGGCAAAAAAACGTTGGAACCGGCTCGCGTGGGCTTTCGCTCTGTTCGCCGCCGTGACTTTCCTGGCCCTTGTCCGAATGCCGCCTGGATGGTTTCATTCGTATCTGGAAAACCTGCGCTACTTCTTTGCCATAGGAGACGTAAATGACTTTACCCTTCGCAATCCTGACCGCTTTGAGTTGTTGAACCTTCAAGTCATCTTCTATTACCTGACGGGAATCTATCGATTGGCGAATATACTTTCGTGGTTGAGCGCCGCCGGGCTGATTTTTCTGTGGTCGCGGCGCAAATATCAGTCTGACTCAGCGCAGCTCGCGACCATCGTTCTCATCGGGCTGCTGCCCGTCTATCAGCGGATTTATAACGCGGGAGTCATCGTTCTACTGCTACCCTACGCGATCACCCGCTGGTCTGAGATCAGAGGCAAACTCCTGATTGCCCTTTGCAGCGTCTTCCTAATTCCGGGGGTCGCCATTCTTCAGATACTCCATCAACGACACGCGATCAGCGACAAGGTCTGGAACCAGAGTTGGTGGTTTAATCTGTTCGTCGGGACGCACTGCACCTGGGCCCTGTTGGCGATGCTAGCCGTTTTGCTTTTCTGGCACGAGAACAGTCACGCGGAGGAACACGGGAGCATTGCAACCGGTCGGCCACTTCCGCCAAGGTATCGCTCGCCCTAGCAACGCTCGCCAAGCTAATGCGGATACTGCCGCTTGCCCATTCTTCCTGCGTGGCAAGTCCATTCCTTGTGCCGGGTGCCACCATGCTCCACGAATTTTCGGGAAGATCGGAGATCCTGCAGAACTTCAGTCGCAGCCGGTGGTGGAATATTTTGATCCTTCCGCACGAGTGTTGGTTGATTTTGATGCTTTGCGCGCTTCTGCTTACGGCGCGGTCCCTGACCCGCGCGAACCCAATCGAACGGCGAGACGCGGCTCCGAGCGGGAATCCGAGAACAAACTTTCATCAATAGCTCAAGAACCTGTATCTTAGAACCTCGGTCAGAATGTTCTCTCTGGTTTCCGATTGGAGGATTTCATGGGTCGTTCCTATTTGCGTCTGGTGACGCTCGCTGTGGCCGGCAGTGCGCTGGCGCCGCTGGTCACTCTTCTGGCTAGTCGTTTCATGCAGGACAGAATCTTCCCCTGGCACTTATTGCCGGCCTATTCGCTGGCCGCACTGGGTATCGTTGGTATCGCCTTGTTATTTTTATGGCGGCGGGGGCCGTTGGAGGGCAGGATGAATCTCGCCGCTTCCGAGCAGGCGGCGTTCTTGTCGGAAGCGTTGCCCGAAGGTTGGATCGGACTTGCCATTTTCGTTTCCGCGGCGCTCAGCCTATTCCTGGAACTGGCCATCATTCGCTGGCAAGCCACGGTTTTTCCGTTCTTCGCGTTTTACAAAAACTTGTCTTTGCTCGCGTGTTTTGCCGGTCTCGGACTAGGCTATGCACTGGGGCGCCGCGATCGCATGCATTTGTTCCTGACGTTGCCGCTTTTGTGCTGGCAGTTCCTGTTCATGATCGGCATGCGGTATGGCATGAGTTTTGCGCAATTCCAAAGTTTGTACGTTTTACCCTTTCGTGAGCAGCTCAACATGGGAGTGCCCAGGGCAGCCAAGTTCTATTGGGGATTGCAGACTTACTATGTATTAGCAGTCGTGTTTCTGCTGACCGCCGTGGCCTTCATTCCAATCGGACAACTATGCGGCTGCCTTTTGGAACGCCGCAATAAGCTCGCCGGATATGGTTTGAATCTACTGGGAAGCCTGGCGGGTGTGCTCCTGATGTTCGTGGCGAGCGCCTTCTGGACGCCGCCCCCGGTATGGTTCCTCATCGCTTTCGCGATGCTGCTGTGCTTCTACGTCCGTCAGCGGTCCAATCTTGCGATGGGGGCCGCATTCGCGGTAGTTGCCTTGGTCATCCTGGAATGGCCAGTGAGTCCTGAGTTGCAGAGGATCTATTCTCCCTACCAACTGCTGGAGGTCGGCCACCATGAAATCGGACTGATGGAAGTCCGGGCAGCCGGTCATTATTACCAGAAGGTCTACGATCTTCTAGATGGCACCGATAACTTGCCCGCCGATTCTTTTATTCGCAAGGTAAAAAATTATTACGATCTGCCGTATCAGGTTGCGCAACAACCGAGAGATGTCGCAGTGGTGGGCGCGGGCACCGGCAACGATGTTGCCGCCGCTCTGCGCGGCGGTGCGGAACACGTGGACGCGATCGAGATCGATCCAGCCATTCTCCTGCTGGGGCGCGAGGGCCATCCCGAGCATCCCTACCGCAACCCGCGTGTCCGCGCCATCGTGAACGATGCCCGCTCCTTCCTGCGCACGACCGACCGGCATTATGACTTGATCGTCTTCGGCTTGCTCGATTCGCACACCTTGTTGAGCCAGGCGTCCAGTGTGCGCCTGGATTCATTCGTGTATACGGTGCAGGCGATGCGTGAGGCGCGAGCGCGGTTGAAACCGCATGGGGTGATCTCGCTTACTTTTTCCGTGTTGAACGATCAATTGGGCCGCAAGATTTATTTGATGCTCCAGGAGGCGTTCGATGGATATCCGCCGCTTTGCATCCAGGTGGGGTATGACGGAGGGGTCGTCTTTCTGGAATCGGAAGATCGTCGAATCAATCTGCCGCCCGGTTTCCTGGCGCAGAGGGGCTTCTGGGACAAGACTGCAACCTACTCCAACCCGGCCCTGCGTGCCGATCTCTCCACCGACGATTGGCCTTTCTTCTACATGCCGGAACGGGTTTATCCATTTTCCTATCTCGTGATGGTCGGGCTGGTATTGGTGCTGTCCCTATTCCTGATCTCCCAATTTCTTCCCGAGCGGCCGCAATCGGGAAATGTACCTTTCTCTCTGCTGGGAGCGGGCTTCATGCTGGTGGAAACGAAAGGTATTACAGAACTCGGACTCACGTTCGGCAACTCGTGGCAGGTCATTGGATTGGTGATCGCCGGAATCATGGTGATGGCATACTTTGCCAACTTGGCCGTGCAGCGCCTCCGCACCACGAACGTATTCGTTTCCTACGGATTGCTATTGGCCTGCTTGGCGATCGGTTGGTGGGTGTCGAGAAGCGGGGGACTTCCTTCGACCTGGACGGGGCGCATCGAGACGATGCTGTTGTTGACTTCGCCCATGTTTTTCTCCGGCATTGTGTTTTCCACCCTGTTGAAATCCCGGGGCGAAATATCGGGAATCATGTCGGCGAACCTGTTTGGCGCGATGTGCGGAGGGCTGCTGGAATACAACTCGATGTACTTCGGATTTCGATTTCTTTACCTCATGGCTGCGGGATTGTATGGATTGGCTTTTATCTGGGAACTCTTCCAGTCGAAATTGAGTCGACCGGCGATCACACCAGCGTGAAGACTCGCCGCCCGCGGATAACTCCGGGGCGGCATCGCTAAAGCGATGGACGGATATGAACTCACGTTTTTCAGCATCCGGTGCTGATACCCGCCCGGATGGGCAAACTGATGCAAAATTTCGTACCTTTCAAGGTAACAAGCCGATCAGGTTACGAAGGTACTTGTCCCTCTACGGAAAATACATTAAATCCAATTTATTCATACAGTTATCGTGTTGATCCCCCGTTGGACAGTTTGATACTTTGGCGTTGCATCGAACCGCTAGAATTGCCTACTATCGAATAGCTGCATGGGATGTGCCTTCGGTGTGGTGATTTGGCGAGACTCTTGCATCTAATCATTAAGTCAAGACATGGACTGGGTAAAGACTAAATTGGCCGAGTACCAACGGGGATGGTGAAAGTGAAGTTTAGGGCTTGTTTTTTTCGTCTCGCATTTTTCTTGGGATTGGCAGTGTTGCTGGAAGCGAGTGGAGTCGCCGCCAGCATTAACCCGCGTGCGCTTACGCCGCACTCGAAAAGTCGCGGAGTTACGGAGAACCAGCGCGCGAAGAGGCGCATGAGAACACTGGCGCGGAGTCGCGCCCCGCGCTCGCATGTTGCCACGTCGCACAATGCCGCTGCGAGTTCCTCGGCCGCGCGTTCTTCCGGTGCCCATTATTCCGGCACGCGTTCTTCCAGAACATCGGGCCGCCGTCGTTATTATGAACGTTTCCAGACCAGTTCATTCGCATCCGATATCACCGAAGGCGATGTGACGGCGGGCGAAGATCCGGTGGTTCGCCAGGCCGCGATCGATGCCCTGGGCAATATGAACGGCACGGTGGTCGCGATTGAGCCAACCAGCGGACGCGTCCTGGCCATGGTCAATCAGAGGCTCGCGCTTTCTAGCGGTGCACAGCCTTGCTCGACCATCAAACTTTCCGTGGCCCTGGCCGCGTTGAGCGAAGGTGTGATCGACAAAGAAACGGAAGTTTCACTCGGGGGCCGCAGCCGCATGGATCTCACGACGGCGCTGGCGCACTCGAACAACGCCTACTTCGAAGCGGTCGGGCGCAAGCTGGGCTTTGAGAAGGTGAGTTACTACGCGCACCAGTTCGGACTCGGCGAATTCGCCGGCTATGGCATCGAGGGCGAACATCTGGGCACGTATCCGGAGGTAGAGATCTCCCCGAAACTCGGCGGCGTCAGCAAGATGTGCTCGTATGGCGAGGGCATTTCGATGACTCCGCTGCAACTGGGCGCGCTGGTGACCGCGATCTCGAACGGCGGCACGCTCTACTATCTGCAGCATCCAACCAGTCCCGAGGAAGTGGCCAGCTTCCAGCCTCGGGTCAAGCGGCATCTCGATATCGAGCCGGTGATTCCCGAACTTTCCGACGGCATGGCGGGAGCGGTTGCCTACGGCACGGCGCGCAGCCTGCGTTTGAACTTTAACGAGGAATCGATCCTGGGCAAGACTGGCACATGTTCGCACGCCGGCACGCGCTTCGGATGGTTCGCCTCATATGCCAACACCGACATCGGACGCATCGTCACGGTCGTCTTCCTGCAAGGCGGACGTCCTACGTTCGGACCCAAAGCGGCGGAGATCGCGGGACGCATGTACCGCAATCTTTACGACCACAACTTCTTCGTGGCGGGGGCAAACGGGACAACTTCGACTCTGGGTCTGGAGAAGGTCAGCGACCCCTCCACGCTGCAGCAATAGCGGCAGCCTGGCGGCAAAGCGGTTTTACAGTCGGTGTGCTCGATGATTGCAAACTGCGAAGCTTCGTTCCGCTGGGCGGACGTGGGTCTCCGCCCCTACGCACCCATATCCACCGCCGGAAATTCCCTGGGTACATCCACTCCCGACCAAGGGAACTCACGCCGCGCGTTTTTCCTCGCGAATCCGTTGTGTCTGGTTCAAAATAATCGAATCCACTAATTCGTAAAACCCATGATCGCGTCTTCCTCTGCTAAGGTAGCCAAACGCGCCAAACGAACGGAAGTCCCACCTTCCTCCAACTTGTCTCTGCCGTTCGAGCGGCGAACTCGGCTGTTTTGCCTGGCGCTGATCGCCCTCGTGCTTGTGTTCTACAGCCCCATTATCCACAACGGGTTCCTCAACTATGACGACAACAGATACATCACGGACAACCCTAACGTGAAGGCGGGGATGACGTGGGCGACCGTGGAATGGGCTTTCACCACCTATGATGAGTCCAACTGGCATCCCCTGACCTGGCTTTCCCACGCACTCGACTGCGAACTTTTCGGCCTGAACCCTGCCGGGCCGCACTCGGTGAATGTCTTGCTGCACGCGGCGAACGCTGTCCTTCTTTTTCTGCTGCTGCAAAGCGCCACGGGATTCCGCTGGCGCAGCCTGATGGTTGCGGCCCTGTTTGCGCTTCATCCCATCAACGTCGAGTCCGTGGCCTGGGCGGCCGAGCGGAAGAACGTGTTGAGCATGATGTTTTTTCTGCTCGCGCTGCTGGCATATGGCTGGTACGCGCGTCGGCCGGGGCTAGCGCCGCTACGCCGCAGTGGCGTGTTTCTTTGCGCTGGCGCTGCTCGCGAAGCCGCAGGTGATCACATTTCCATTCTTGCTGTTGCTGTGGGACTACTGGCCGCTCGGCCGGATTGGCGCACCCGCTGAGAAGGCGCAGGGTCCGGAACGCGCCCAAATTGTGGAGCGCAGGGCTGGTATTGGAAAAAGTGCCACTCCTGCTGCTCTCCGCAGTGAGCGCGGTGGTAACGATGGAGGCGCAGAAGGCCGGAGGCGCCGTCAAGGACCTTTTCCCGCTACAGCCTGCTCTTGCGGCTGGAAACAGCGGTGATCTCGTATGTGCGCTATCTGGGGAAGGCGCTCTGGCCAACAAAACTAGTGGCAATGTATCCGCACCCCACCAAGCTCTATCCTGCCTGGCAAGTGGGCGCGGCGGTGTTCTTATTGCTGCTCATTACCGCCTTGGTCCTCCGCGCGCGCCAACGCCGATATCTCGCCGTCGGATGGTTCTGGTTCCTGGGCAGCCTGGTGCCCATGATCGGGCTGGTACAGGTAGGGGAACAAGCACTGGCCGATCGCTACGCCTACATCTCGTTCATTGGCTTGTTTCTGATGATCGTCTGGCTGGTTGCCGACTGGGCCGAAGCTCGCCAAATTTCCGCCCGATGGTTCGCCGTTCCGGCATTTTCTTGCCTGCTGGCGCTGGGGACGCTGACATACAGGCAGGTGGGCTATTGGCACGATCCGGAGTCATTCTGGCTGCGCACGTTGGCGCTGACCGAGGATAACCACGTTGCACATAGGGAGTTGGCAGTCTTTCTGCACAAGCAGGGCAAAGACGAAGAGGCCGTCGCGCACTTCGCGCCGCGCTCGCCATCCGTCCCGACGATCCGGTCGCCAACCTGCATCCTCGGCGACTATGAGCTCGGCCGCGGCAATCAGCCAGCGGCCATTGAACGTTATCAGAGGGTGGCTCGCACGCGGCCGACGTGGGCTTCGCGCTAGAGCCTTACGCCGAATCTCGGATTTGTCTATCGCCAAATGGGGCAGTCGGTGAAGGCGAAGCAGTATTTCGAAACGGCGCTACAACTCGTACCCGAGCAACCCACGTCCATGATCATACTCGGCTTGATCGCCCAGAAAAATGGCGACCTGCCCGACGGCCGTTCGCCAGTATTCCCACGCCATGGCGCTGCAGCCCACCGACGTGGGATTGCTGTTGCTTGCCCACGCTTTGCAGCAGGAGGGACACACCGACGAAGCCAATGCGGTTCTTCAGCGCGCCGCCCGCTCATCCCCAAATCTCCCCGAAGCGCGGAAGCAAGCCGAGGCGCTCCTTGCCGGGAAGTAAGTCGCGCTTGACAATTTGCAATGCAAGAACAGCACGCGTGCGAAGCGGCATTCTCATCACTTGGAGAAATTCAGGAACCCAACGCCGCAATAGATGCGGCTTGGAAGTTATTCAGTCCGCTTTGCGCGCAAAATTGTTAAGATAGAAAAGAAATGAAAAGCGGCAGCCAAACTGTCTGGCGGATCATTGCGCTTTTTGCGCTGGTCGCCTTTGGCCTGCTTTGCCTCACAAGTCTCTCCCTAAGTGTGCCGGAGCTGCTCGCTTGTTGTTTGGCGTTGGTCACTGGCTTTCTTGTTAAACCTGTTACCGCTGCCCGATTGTTTGGGTGGCAATTCCAAGTTTGTTTACCTCCGCAAGAACCTTGCCTCCCGCTGTTCATCGCCCGCCCGCCTCCGTTCCTTTCCGCATAGCTCTTTTGCAATCCGCAGCGCTTCACAGGTAGAGCGACCGCCTGTTGCGCCTACCTATGCGTTTGTCCGGTGAATTGGGCCAATGGCCCGGAAAGGCGTGCTATGCCGATGGATGGCGACCCATTGATCTTGGTGATTGTGATGCTGTTCTTGTTTGTGGCCGTTCCGATTCTTTGCGTTTTCTTCCTGCTTCGATTCCGATGGTGGCTGACGCGGCGCGGGTTCCGTCCGTCGTATATTTCGCTGGGCAATGCATTGCAGCAAATTCAGGCCACCGCGATTCCGCAAATCGAGTACGCGCTGGAGGAACAGAGAAAAGAAAGAACCGACGAAGACGATGATGGAGGTCCCGATGATCCTACAAGATACTACCGCCGCAGGATGAAGCAGGTTGACCAGAGTGCCGCTGGCGAACACACTGACGATGTCGAGAACGGATAGTAGTGGCGGGCGCAGCAGCAATAAATCCTACTGGCGGCTCATAACTTTACCGCCGGATAAGTCATACGGTGACCGGGGGGTGATCTCGTCTCCTACCCGTAACTTGCAACTCCTCGGCCACCCGAGTTCTACTCAGAAGCGGGAGAACTGATATATGGAGGAGCAAGCTCTCAAGATCACCGGCCACATCGGACATCCTATAACGGTTGCCGCGTTTGCGTTGGTCATTGCGGCATCCGCTTTCGCTCTGGCGCTTCGTGCAAAAAGACCCCTAGTGGCCTCGATCATGGCCGCTGGAATCGTCGTTTTTGGGGTCGCTCCGTTCGCCGCCTCTACCTTCCTTCAATCCCGCGGTGTTTATCACGTTCAGGTTGTTGTATTGGAACCAGATCAGTCGCCTGTCGAAATCGCTCAGGTGAAATCCTCGAACGGCGGAAAGCTAAAGATGGTCGCAGATGGATGGGAACTAGATATTCCCCCGCAAGCCCGGCCAGCCGATGGCAAAGTGACCCTGTTTGCTTCCGTGAAGGATGAGTTTCTGAAAGGCGCGTCCACGCTCGTTCTGGGTCGGGATTATTACCCAACCGCCACAATTCAGCTCGTCGGCGACGCCGCAGCGAAGGTCCGTGGGGTTGTGGTGGACGAAGACCTCACGGCGGTAGCGGGCGCAACCGTTTCGATCGTTGGTTATTCCGATGTTGCTGTGACCGACCAGAAGGGTAATTTCGTTTTGCCCGCGCACCCAATCAAGCTGGAGCAGATGATCGAGGTACGCGCGCAGAAGGGTCAGTTGACCGGGCTTATCTCAGCCCCGGCCGGGAAGGTGGTAGAGATAATCATGAGCCGCGAGTGAGTGCTGCTCTCCCCGGGCCTGAGTCGCGAACGCCATTAAAAGCCAGAGATCAATGACCAGTTGCTGGCGTGGTGGGGCTTTGCACCGCGGACAGCCGGGGGCGCTGTCTCTCCGTTAGTTTTTTACCGCTTTACTTCGTCTTTGGCGACCACGCCGTCCTTGATGTGGACGATGCGGTGGGCGTACTCGGCGATGTCGTGCTCGTGGGTAACGAGGACGATGGTGTTGCCTTCGGCGTGCAGACGATCAAACAACGCCATGATTTCGCTGCCCGTCTGCGAGTCGAGATTGCCGGTGGGTTCGTCGGCGAGGATGATGGCCGGCTTATTGACCAGAGCGCGGGCCACGGCCACGCGTTGGCGCTGCCCGCCGGAGAGTTCGTTGGGCTTGTGGTTCATGCGGTCTCCCATGCCGACCGAAGTCAGCGCGGCCTTGGCGCGTTCGGCGCGCTCTTCGGCGGGGACCCCGGCATAGATCAGCGGCAGTTCCACGTTGTGCAGCGAGGTAGCGCGGGCCAGCAGATTGAAAGTCTGGAAGACGAAGCCGATCTCCTTATTGCGGATGCGGGCCAGTTCGTCGTCGTCGAGCGCGCTGACCAGTTGTCCGTTGAGCCAGTATTGTCCTTTAGAAGGAGAGTCGAGGCAGCCGATCAGGTTCATCAGCGTGGACTTGCCGGAGCCGGACGGGCCCATGATGGCAACATATTCGTTGCGCTGGATGCGCAGGTTGATGCCGCGCAGAGCATGCACCTGTTCCGATCCCATGTCGTAGGTCTTCCACAAGTCCTCGGTTGAGATCATGTAGGAGTCGGGTCCAGCCCAATTAGCAGGCTTATTGATTGGCAATACTTCGACAGTCGCCATCTTGCTCTCTTTCTCCGGATCGGACTCGGGCACGCACGCTCCTTGGCCGTTCTATGTTGGACGCTCTAACCTGACAGAGGTTAGATGCGCAGCCCCTAAAGGGGTGTCATCTCTCGAAGAACTTGCGGTATCGCTAAAGCGATACCTTGATACGAACCTTAAGTGGAGAGCCGGACGTCCCCGCACGGCTGGATCCTTCGACTTCCCCCTCGGCTTCGCTCGGGGCTTCGGCGGTAGGCTCGCGAGACTCCTGTTCCTCTACATAACTCATCACGCAGTCACGGCGCTGGTTGCACATGAACACTTACGTTCAGACTAGGGTGAAAGTTCCCGAGTTCCAGCGAAGCTGACCTCTCCCTTTGCTGCTCCGGCCGGGCTTCAGAGGGGAGACCGGTAACGCGATTCATTATATCGCGCCGAGGGTTTGGGCATCGCACCTGCGAAGTGGTTCTTGCTGGATCTCCGCCAGACCTCCGCCGCATTTTGGTTCGACCGCAAGACACGGATTCTTAAGGGATTTAGGAGGAGGGCTCGGTGCAGAAATTCTTTTTTTGCCAGGCCACTTCTTCTTGCCTTGTGGTATCCAAGAACATAGAATTAGGCGACTGCTGTTTGTGGCGAGGTAGCCCTTCTATGTTTTCCGCAGGTATTCGAAATTGGTGCTCGGTTGGTTTGCTGGTTGGAATGATGGCGCTCGGTTTTACCGCGGTTGCCCTGGCTCAGGACAAGGACGCAAAGGGCTCTGATGACAACGCGGCTGCTCAGGGAGGCCAGACCGATCCTCTCAAGCGTCCAGTCTCGGAAAAGCAGAAAAAAGCCAACGCCAAGGCGCTCAGGATCGAGTTGGGCAAGACGTACCGGAAGTGGCTGGACGAGGACGTGCGCTGGATCATCACCGACGAAGAGCGTTCCGCCTTTATGCAGCTCTCGAACGACGAGGAGCGCGACCAGTTCATCGAGGCTTTCTGGCAACGCCGCGATCCCACGCCCGATACCGAAGAGAACGAATTCAAAGAAGAACACTACCGGCGTATCGCGTATGCCAACGAGCACTTCGCGGCCGGCATGCCCGGCTGGAAGACCGACCGTGGCCGGATTTACATTGTGTTTGGGCCGGCGGATGAGATCGAGTCCCACCCCTCCGGCGGCACCTACGAGCGCCCCATGGAAGAAGGCGGCGGCGAGACCTCCACTTTTCCGTTCGAGCAATGGCGCTATCGCTACATTGAAGGCATCGGCCAAGAAGTCATTATCGAGTTTGTCGATACCTGCATGTGCGGCGAGTATCACATGACGATCGATCGCTCGGAAAAAGACGCCTTGAAGATGACCCCGAATGCCGGCCTGACGCTGTACGAGCAAATGGGCCTATCGAACAAGACGGCCCGCTTCAACGGCGGCGGCGACGGCTACGAGCAACTAGGCGCCGGGCCCTTCAACCATGATTTGCAGTCCAAGGAATTCGACCGCCTGGAGCAGTATGCCAAACTGCAGGCGGCGCCTCAAGTGAAGTTCAAAGACCTGGAAGAAGTGGTCAGCCACAAGATCAGCGTCAACCTGATGCCGTTCGATGTGCGGGCCGACTTCGTGAAGGTGACCAGCGACACGGTGCTGGTTCCGGTCACCATTCAGATCAAGAACCGCGACGTCACTTTCCAGAACAAGGACGGCGTGGAGCGCGGCACGGTCAACATCTTCGGGCGCGTGACCACGCTCACGGGCAAGATCGTACAGACCTTTGAAGACACGGTGCAAATCGATGTGCCGACGGAACTGCTGCCCAAGACCGCTGAAAATGCTTCGGTGTACTGGAAAGCCCTGCCGCTGCGCATCAGCCAAAATCGCTACCGTCTCGACGTTGTCGTGAAGGACGTGAACGGAGATCGCACCGGAAGTTGGAGCCATGCCATCCAGATCCCGGATTTCAGCGAGGATAAGTTGAGCAGCTCGACGCTCATCATCGCCGACCAGATGGAGCCGGTGGCGACCAAGAACGTAGGCACGGGCAATTTCGTGATCGGGACCACAAAAGTGCGGCCGCGGGTGGCGCCTTCCGACGGCAAGCCCATCTCGTTCAAACGCAATCAGAAGCTCAATTTCTGGATGCAGGTTTACAATCTCAGCGTGGACGAGAAGACCCACAAACCTTCGGCCACCATCGAATACAATGTGACCGACGCCAACAACAAGGCCGTCATCCATACCGTCGAGTCGACCGACACGATGGGCAATGTGGGCGACCAGGTCACGCTGCAGAAGACGCTTTCCGCCGCCAACCTACAGCCGGGCCTGTACAAGATCGAGATCAAAGTGAACGACAACCTCTCCAAGCAGATGGTGGATCCAACGGCGACCTTCGCCGTGGAGTAACCGGCTGCCTGGTTTCCCAGAGGTGGTGCAAGAGATGTTGCGAAAGCTCGGGTTCCTCGTAGTAGTCGTGAGCGTAGTCGTAAGCGCGGCGCTTCCGGCGTGGTCGGGCATTGCCTCAGGCACGATTCCGGGTGCGATCTCTGGATACGTTCGCGACGCGCAGTGGTGCGCCGCAAATGGGCGCGGTGGTGGAAATACTTGGTTCGGCCGCTCAGGCGCTGAAGGTCTTTACCCTGAAGGTCTTCACCGATGACCGCGGCTTCTACTCCGTCCCGAGTTTGCTGCCCGGAACGTACAGCGTCAAAGTAAGCGCGCCTTCGTTCCTGCCTACGCTGCGCGAAAAAATCGGCTTGCGCGCCGGCGCCAAGCTGATGGTGAATGTCACCTTGACCTCGCTGTTCGAGGCCATCCAGCTGGTTCCGCTGCGGAATCCGGTGGACGATGACGATTGGAAGTGGACGCTGCGCTCGGTCGCCAACCGGCCCATTCTGCGCGTGCTGGAAGATGGCACGACAGTGGTCGCGCAAAGCGGGGAGTCGGCCGCCGACCACGACTTGAAAGGCAGCTTGACCTTCCTCGCCGGATCGTCCGGGCAGGGTTTCGGCAGCTCCCTCCGATATGAGTGCCGGATTTGCCGTGGAGCGCTCGCTGTTGTCGAACGGCACCCTGCGACTCAATGGCAACCTCGGTTATGAAACCGACGGCCAGGGCATTCCAGCGGCGGTGCTCCGCACCACCTACACCAACCGTTTCAATGGCGTTTTCGAACCTTCGCTGGCGATCACCGCCATCCGGCTTAATTCGCCCGACCTGAACGCGATGCCCGGCGCCACGCTGCAAGCCCTGTCGGTGACCAGTTCCGATCGCGTCGTGCTGAGCGACAAGCTGGAGATGAAGCTGGGCAGCGAATTGCAAACCATCCAGTTTATGGGGCGGGTGCACGCCTTCAAGCCCTTCGGTTCGGCCGATCTGCACCTCACGCCGAACACCGTGCTGGAATATCAATACGCGAGCTCGATCCCGAATATGGAATTGGAGGATCGTTTAGACGGCAATGGTCTCGATTCGGCTTCGGCGGATCTTAGCGTTAGCGAAACCGCGCCGCGTATGAGCATGACGGGATTTTTGCCGGCGGTTGAGCGGGCCCATCATCAGGAAGTGTCCGTCTCCGAGCGCATCGGCAAGAACAATATGCAGGTCGCATTTTATTCCGACAGCTTTGCCGATCCGGTGCTCACCGGAGTTGGAGAAATGACGCCTGGCGAAATGACCGCCGAATCCGGCGAAGTGCTCCCCGATGTGTACTCCGGCACTTTCAGTTATCAGGGGAACGATTTCTCGACGCGCGGGATGCGCGTGGTGCTCGAGCGGAAGCTGTTGTCCGATCTGACCGCAACCCTCGATTATGCTTATGGAGGCGTGCTCGACCTGTCGCGCCCTGACGTCCAACTGGAGGACGCGCGCCAGTGGATTCGCGCGGAGCAGCGTCAGGCGGTGACGGCGAAATTCAGCGGAACTGTGCCCAAGATCGAAGACGCGCTGGATCGCCTCCTATCGTTACACCAGCGGCGGCGCGCTGACGCCGGTCGATGCGTTCAATACTTCGGCGGGCCGGTCCGGTCCTTACCTGAACCTCTTTCTCCGCCAACCGATTCCAGCCAGCTTCCTCGCGGGACACATGGAAATTCTCATGGACCTCAGAAATCTTCTCGCGCAGGGCTATGTGCCCGTGCTGGGATCGGACGGACGCACTCTCTATCTAGTCCAATCGGCGCGCTCCATGCGCGGCGGCGTAGCCTTCAGCTTCTAGAGCCGCGACCACATGATGAGTTATTCGGTGGCGAGAGGGATGCCTTCGCCCGTCCAGCCGGGTATGGATCGACAGTGCACCAATCATGCGGTCACGCTACTAGAGCGTGTTGCATAAATCGGTTTTGGGTAGGGCACGGCTTGAGTCGTGCCGTTTAAGTCTGGGAAAATGCGGGCTTTAGCCTCTGAGAGACGTACCTTCCGCGCTGAAAGGCATTTATGAAACACAATCGAGTACTTAGTCGGAATTCCCGCGGATCCCAGCTTGCCAGTGGAGAGCCGGACGTCCCCGTCCGTCGCTCCACCGTATAACTCATTACGCGGTTATGGTACTAGTGTCTAACTGGAAACTGGGCGGGCGAAATTTCGTACCTGGGGGCTTTCTTATGATCTAGCATGGTTCATAGACCATGGCGCCGGAGTTGCCGGCGCTGGCTCTTAAACCCACGTTTTCAGGCGCAAGAATGTTTGCCTTCTAACTCTATGGAACCATCGGAAAAAACGGGGCACGCCATTCGGCGCAGCACACGCCTGCCGCTGGAAATTCCGGTGCTGGTCACCAGCCTCAACGGCGCCGTGCCGTTTTCCGAGTCGTGCAATACCACCCTGGTGAACGCGCACGGATGTGGGTTGATCGTTTCACGGGCGCTTCCCTGCGGTATTCATGTGCGTCTGGAAATCGTTTCGGCAAAACGGCACACCACGGCGCGGGTGGCGGAGGTGGTCCCACTGGGCGGAGATCCAGAGACTTGGCTGGTCGGCCTGGATCTCGATGTTCCCGGCAACTTCTGGGGAATCGAGTATGCGCCCTCGGATTGGAAGATGGAAGACGCCCCGTTGCCTGCTGCGGAGGGGCTGCGGACCGATCCAGGTCCGAGCGCGGCAAAGCCGGCTGCTGCGCGACGCTGGTGCCTGACCGACATCAGCGCGGGCGCCTGCTATCTGGAGACGTCCACGCCATTCCCCGCTGAGACCCCGGTATTGGTAAGCGTTCGGACGTTGGACACGGAGTGTCTGCTGGACGGAGTGGTGTGCGTATCTCATGCGCAAAAGGGAATGGGAGTCGAGTTTACGGGAGCGCCAGCGCGCGATCGGCGGGCGAAGATCGAGGAACTGATTGGCCGGCTGATAGACACTCGCGAGGTCCCGCGAATTTTTGTCGGCCGGAAAGAAGGCGGGAAAGAAGTTTGGAAAAAAGGGCGGCACGCGCCGCCGAATTCCGCGCCCGGCGCGGCACTCGACGAAGTATCGCCGGACCCGCTTCTGGAACTGGTCCGCAAGGGTGCGTCGTTGACCGCGGAGCGGTTCTTCAACGATTTGCGGACCCAGCGGCTCGGCAGTCGCCACGACTCGCGGACGAAGTTGGCGTTGCCGGTGCTGCTGAGCGGGATCGACGTCAACGGCCGCCCACTGGATCAGAGAGTGATCGCGGTCAATATAAGCCGGCACGGAGCGCTGCTGAATGGCGTCCACGGAAGGCTGGAGCAGGGCAGCATAATTTCTCTCGCCCGCTTGCACAAGAAGGAAGAGTTTCGCGTCACCCGGGCCGGAGAAGACGGCACTCCTGCGGAAGGTCAGGTCGGAGTGGAGGCGGTCGATCCGAATTCTCCGTTTTGGGATGATGTGCTCGAAGCGGTGGCGAAATCCGGATTCGAAACGGGCAGCGTGCGCGGAAACACCCGCGGGATCGGGCGTTAGCGGCGGTGCTTCCGCAGTCCGCAACCGGATGAAAATTGCAGAATTTGTAATCTTACAACTTGCAATTGGAAAAGCCATTTCGGCCACATCGAATTACCAATTACAAGTTCAGTAATATTTTTCGCGCCGACAGATGGGCCCCCGTCAGCAGCAGCATTCCCCACAGAAAGGCCCAGAACATCAGGCTTACCGAGATGGCGAACGGCCCGTACACTTCCGCGAAATTCAGCCGCGGCAGGGCGAACATATAAACGTACTTCAGCAGTTCGGAAAGCAATCCCATGAGCACCGCCGCCGGCAGGACTCCTCGAGCTGGCACCTTACCGTTCGGCAACAGCCAGTAAACGAGAAAGAAGATGGCGATGCTGGCCGCGACCGAAAAGATCTTCATGGTCACAAAGCCCACCAGTTGTACATACCAGGCGCCATAGCCGTGCAGCGCGCTCTTCACCAGGGCGATATTTCCGGCGGTCAATCCTACCGAGAGCAGGGCGAGCGATCCGCAGGCGAACACCAGCCCGAGCGAGACCAGCTGATTTCCCAGGTAAGAGCGGTTGCTGCGAAATCCCCAAACGCGGTTCAGCGCGACTTCGAGCGGCAGAAAAATTCCGGTGGAAGTAACCAGCAGCATGACCAGGGAGAACACTTGCGCCCGATGGTGCGCGCCCACCATTGCATTCAAGTTTCGGACCACGAAATCCTGGCCGGCCGGAATGTAGTCATGCACGAGATTTTCTATCACGCGGTACATCAACGGCGAATGAAAGACGTAGCGGATCAGCGTCATCAGCACCAGCAGAAACGGAAAGAACGACAGAATGGCGTTGGCGGCCACGGAGAAGGCGAACGTATGCACCTCGGTCCCCAGCAGGTAGCGCGCGGTAGAGCGCAGCAGGCCCTCTGCTGGAGCGGCGCGAAACTCAGCCGCGTTTTTGTCGGCCAAAGGCGGGGTGGGAGCGATCAAGGACACTAGCTTCTCAAGTATTATCAGATACTTACGGCTTTTTGTCGAGACCAGCCGGGCCGCCAAACTTCCCGCCAAGCGGAACTTGAATGGAACACCCTTCAAAGTTCGGATGGGTTCCAGCAATTTCTCCCTTGCCAACTGGAATCTTCCTGCTATTATTTTCTGCTTGCCATCCGGACCCGGTTGGCGAGTTCGTAGCAGGATTGACGTTTCTGTGTCAGCAGTTGAATATCGCGCCTTCGTTTTCGTCGCGGGTAACCGTTCGACGAAATGCAGAGGAGCCGTTTCGGTTGGCGTGGTATCGTCCGCGTGCGCGGCGACGCCAGCAATATTTCTTAGCCGAGGCGAAAGGAGTTTTTTTGTGAGAGAGAAGGGTACTGTGAAGTGGTTCAACGGGGCGAAGGGATATGGATTCATCCAGCGCTCCACGGGCGAGGATGTGTTCGTGCATTTCTCCGCCATCCAGGAGAACGGCTACCGTTCGCTGAACGAAGGCGAGACCGTCGAGTTCGATCTGCTCAAAGGGCCCAAGGGGTTTCAGGCGGGCAACGTCGTGCGCGCGGTATAAAATTTCTCCAACCAGTTCGCAAACCCTCTCGGATCGGTCGAGAGGGTTTTTTATTGGACAGAAGTTCCGTATCAGGGCATCGCTTTAGCGATGCCGCAAGCACGGTCGGGTAGGGCACGGCTTCAGCCGTGCCGCCATGGATGGCAATGGGTTCCGGCTTTACAGGTTGCGGAAAAACTCGACGCTGCGTTTGATTTTGGGTGGCGCAGCGCTTCAGCGCTGCGATAACTGCTTTATTTTGAATGAGGCTTTAGCCGCTGCGGGCACACTTTTTGCTTGACAATTAGTTTTTCCGCAGCCTTATTAGCCGCTGCGGGCGCGCACTCCACACCATCTCGCGAAATGCTCTAAACCGTGTCCCGCAACACCGGACAAGCGCCGGAGGCCGCGCGCTTCCCAGCAGTGGATGGCTCATTTCTCAAAATGCGTGAGAAGTGGCGCACCCGCGCTCCTGGCCTTGTCACATACTTCCAACAGTTTGTTTGCGGTTCCCTCATACTCCAGCGTTTCTGGTTCGTGCAGAACGTCACAGAATCAGGTGTGCACACATTCAGTGTTGCATGGTTGCAGATAGCAGTGTGGGTGTTTAGCCAAGACACTATGCGATCTCGCGGTCGGCACCTGACAATTGTTCTTGTGGCATAGGCTTCTGGCTCGTGCCTCTTACTTCCCAGATTCCATCGAATTTCACGAAATACGGTTCTACGGAAATATCGGGGAAGTTGGAAGTGAGCAGTTCTCCGGCGCGGAGGAGTTCGCTGCGATGATGGTCGGCTTCGGCTGCCTGGTCGCCTTTGAAATGTGCCAGGCCACCGTAGGTGGCGCAGTCGGTGTGGCTCATGACCATCACGCGTTTGGTCTGGTGCAAGCGTATGGACATGCGGACTTGTTCGAGGATGAAGTCCTGCTCGAAATCGTTGCGCGGGGAAGCCAGGGTCTTGGCTCCCCCGGCGACTACAATCATATCGGCGCGTTCGACGGCTTGATTCTTGAGAAATTTTCTGACCGCTACGCCGATACGGTGATCGAAGCAGCAGAGAACGGCGGCGTCGGCCACATAGTTGGCGCTGGGTGAGTCGAAATGGAAGACCTTGCGCATAATAATTTTCTCCATTCTAAAACGGAATCTTCTTTTTGCTTCAATAACGGTTGCCTTTCATCGTCCAAGGTCACCATGCAGTTTTTGAATTTCGCATTCGTAAGTTTCGTGCATATCAACCGGTGCTCTTCATGCCCGCGGCGACGCCCTTGACGGTAAGCGCGAGCAGGCGGCGCAATTGTTCGGTGCGTTGAGCATCGTTTGCCTTGCGCCAGACGGAAAGAAAACGAATCTGCAAATAGTTCAGCGGGTCAACATACGGATTGCGCAGCCGGATAGATTGCGCGAGCGTCGGCTGGTTTTCCAAAAGCTCCTTGCGTTCGTTGATAGCCAGAACCAATTCCACCGAACGCGTGTATTCGTCCTCGATGAGGCCGAAGATTTTATTGCGCACCTCGGCAGATTCGACGAGCGCCGCGTATTGGCGTGCGATGCCGAGGTCGGTTTTGGCGAGTGAGACTTCGGCGTTGTCCAGCACCGTGCGGAAAAACGGCCAGCGCCGATACATTTTGCGAAGCTGTTCGAGTCCGTCTGGCGTCTTCGCGACAAATTCCTTCAATGCCGAGCCGACGCCATACCACGCGGAAATCAGATGCCGCGATTGCGTCCATGAAAACACCCACGGAATCGCGCGCAATTGCCGGATATCTGCCGTGGCTGCGCGGCGCGAGGGACGCGAGCCGAGCCGCAGATGTTCGATGAGGTCAATCGGCGTCGCCTGCCAGAAATATTCCGCGAACTCCGGCGTTTCATAAACTAGTTTTTGGTAATGAGCGAAGGAAAGTTTTGCGAGCCGGTCGGCGTGCGCTTCCCACTTGGGCAATTCCGCCGTTTCGGTTTCCGGCAGACATTGCACGGCGATGACGGCGGAAGTGAGTTGTTCCAAATTTCTTTGCGCGATGACGGGATTGGAATACTTGAGCGAAATGACTTCGCCCTGTTCCGTGATGCGCAAACGTCCGCCGTGCGCCGCATGTGGTTGCGCTCGCAAACTGCGATAGCTCGAACCGCCGCCACGGTCAATCGTGCCGCCTTTGCCATGGAAAAAGCGGAGCTTCACGCCATATTCATCGGCCACGTGCGACATCTCTTTTTGAGCGCAATACAAAAACCAGTTCGCCGCGAGGTAGCCGCCGTCCTTGTTGGAATCCGAATACCCGACCATGACTTCCTGCACGCGCCCCCGAGCTTTCAGATGACGGCGATATTTGACGTCCGACCAGAGGTCGCCGAGAATCTTCGAGGAATTTTCCAAGTCCTCAATCGTCTCGAACAGCGGCACGAGGTCAATTTCAGAAACGCCTGCGAGCTTCGAGAGTTTGAACAGCCGCAAAATGTCGTCCGCACTGCGCGTCATGCTTACGATGAAATGGCTTGCGGCTTGCGCGCCGTATTCCTTTTGGATTTCGCGGATGGCGCGGAATTCTTTGAGCAACTCGGCTTCGGCGTTGTCGAGCTTGCCACTGTGATCGCGGAAATCCAGTTCCGCCAGATGCGCGCCAAACGTTTTCGCCTGAATCAGCAGGCGGCGAATGCGGCCATTCGCAGCGCGAGTGGCTTTTTGTTTCAACAGGCCTTTGCGAATATCTTCGAGCGTCGCGATGAACTCCGCGTGGTTGTGTTGGCCTTCGCTTAACTTGCGGCGGAGCCTGCCGATCTGGTTGCGGAAAATTTCGTAGGGCTGATAAGTCCCGGACGTTTGTGCGCGGTTGTGCGGCACGGACAAATTCTCGCCAGCATCAGCGTGGGTGATTTCCCTACTCAAGGCCAGACACTCGCGGCGGTAAAAATCCATCACCGCGTCGTGCTGCCGCCGCATCGCCGTGCGGCTGATTTCAGGCGTGACGAACGGGTTGCCGTCGCGGTCGCCGCCCGCCCAGCTCGCGAAGGTGAGAAACTGCCGCGTGCGCTTCGCACCGGGATAATTTTTGGCCAACTCCGCGTCGAAGGTCTCATAAAAATTTGCCGCCGTCTCAAAAATCGTGCGGTTGAAATAATACAGCGCCGTGTCCACCTCGTCCAACGGCCCGATTTTCTGCTCGCGAATTTCCTCCGTCTGCCAGAGCGCCTCCAAAACTTCGTCGGGATTTTCCCAATGCTGCGTGAGCCGTGCGATTTGATTCAACACCGCGCGCCGTTTTGCCTCGGTCGGATGCGCGGTAAGCACCGGCTCGATTTCCAGTTCATTCAAAACCGCCTGCAATTGTTTTTCCGTGACGCCTGCCGACTTCAATTCGCGGAACAAATGCCGGAGCGACATCAGCGCAATTATTTTGGACGTGAGATGGCGTTCGCGCGCCCGCTCTTCACAAAGATTCACGAGTTGAAAAAACAGACTGAATGCGTGCGCGAGTTGATAAGCTTCCTTGGTGTCGAGCCGGTCCAGTAATTTGTGTTTCGTCTGCCGGCTGGCCTCGCTGCCGAAATGCCGCGCGCGCTTGGACAACTTGCGGACGTTGTCCAAGTGGTTGAAAACCTTTTCCCCCGCCTGTTCCAAAATGATTTTGTCCAGGCGGCTTGTTAATTGCCTGATTTCTTGTTTCAGAATTTTGCTCAAAGGCAGTTCCTATTGGGTTTCCTTCACAAATTGTTTTCCGCAGTAACGCCAGAAATGTTTACCAGACGCGTCCATGGCAAACAAGTTCACCCAGCCATTTTCAAACAACTCGTGGACGCCCGGCTGTTTCATTTTGATGCTCTCGATGTCGCCGCGCTCGGCATCGATGAATACGTTTAACCGCAGCGGCTCGTACATCCAGCGCGTACCGTCGTGGACGGATTGCAGCGGCAGGCCGGGCTGCAAATCGCCGCCGTTGCCCTGCCAAACACCGAGCGAAGCCGCCCGTTCCCGCCGTGCTAGCTTCGATACGGCGGCAAGCTAGGTTTTGTTTTTTATCCAGTTCCGCGGCCTGCGACAGCGAACACTTTTCATCCTCGTAAATTAAAATTTCCCCGTTCAGGTCAGATACTCGCGCATTATCCAATGTTTGGCAGTTTCGAGCGAAGGAGTTTTTCTCCTTCTTGATCTATCAGATGCTGTTCCGATCTTTTCTTGGCGCTAGGGGGCTGGCCTACCCGTTCTAACTCTGGAGGGTGCCCCGCCCAAGCTCCGCTTGGGTGGGCCCATTAATCTGTTACATCATAGACCATCTATGATCGAATACCTTTGACATAAGACCAACCGCGCGCGACCATAATTATTAGAGATCTGATTGGGGCAGTTTCGAAGTTCGTCCGTCACCAAGACGGCCCTCGCAGCTGCCCCAAACCTGTTTTCAGCGTAATTTGGTGGCTAAGTCCTTGTTCCGGAATATTTTACGTATAAGTCCTTTAAAGTCAAAGATCTTGCGGGAATTTCCCGCTAAATCTTTGATTCCAAAAGACCGGGGGGGAGGGGGGTAAACACGGGTTAATACCTTAAGAGTAAACAGCAAGCAAGGTGCCCCAGAGCCTGCCCTGCTGAACTTTATTTTTCGACCGTCTTAACATCTAGACTCTGCCACAGATACCAGCAGGCGATGGAGCGATAGGGCGACCACGGTTTCGCGATCTTTTCCATCACGGCGGGCTTCGGCCACTGGCGTTTCTTGTAGTGTTTCTTGATGGCCGCTTGCACGCCGTAATCGCCGGTGGGGAGAATGTCCGGACGCCGCAGGGTGAACATCAGGAACATGTGCGCCGTCCAGACGCCGACGCCCTTGACCTGGGTGAGATGCGCGATCACTTCTTTCTCCGGCAATTCCGGCAAGCGCTCGAACTCCAGCAAACCGGCCTTCGTCTTCTCGGCGAAATCGCGCAGATACGCCGTCTTCTGCCGCGACAGCCCTACGCCGCGCAATTGCGCATCGGTGAGTTTGAGGATGCCCTTCGGCGTCAGCGGGTCGTCGGCCAGTGCGGTGAAGCGGTTGAAAATGGTCACGGCCGCTTTGCCGTTCAACTGCTGATAGAGGATCGCCTCGGCCAGCGCGTGAAACGTGGGCTCGCCAAACGACATGCGGCACGGTCCTACGCGCTCGATAATCGCGGCCATCACGGGGTCGGATTTCTTCAGGTGCTTGACTGCCGGCTGATGGATCGCTTTGCTCATCGTCGCTCGCTCCTCACGGCTGAGGAGAAAGCTTAACATACAGGCGAACAAATGGAGAAGAGGCGCGAAGTCACGCCGGGAATGAACTCAGGATAGAAAAATACTGCGCGGACGGGCGTTGCCACCCGTCCGCCGCGATTGCATCCAACAACGATTAATGCCGGCCAGCCTACTTGCCCGCTTGCTGCTCGGCCATGTCGCCAATCACGGGCAACTTGAACATCTGTCCCTGATAGGCCTTGAGCACCAGAATCAGCCAGATCACAAATCCAGCCAGACCGACCAGAGGCCACAGCAGCAATGTTGCCCAGCCGAGAAATGGAATGTGTCCAATAAATGACAGGGCAATCTCGAGCACGATCCAGGCAATCGTGAAGAAGATGCACTGAAAGGCATGGAAGCGAATAAAACGCTTCTTGTTGAACGGCTCCAGCACCAGAAAAATAATCGCCGGAATGATGGTCACGTAAGCCAGCGCGCCAGCCACGTTATCGGTGAGCCCGGCGGTTGCGGGTGCGATCGCGCTCGCGCCTTGTGCGGCGCCGCCAGCACACTTCGGACAGCTTGCTCCATCCACGAACTGCGTTCCACAGCTTGAACAGAAAGGCACGGGATCCTCCTTTGAGAGACGAGAGGCAAGTTATCAGAACGCTCGCCGGGGCGCAATAGGGCGGGGCGGGCATTTTGGAAGTCCAACGATTTCTTCGTCCTGGTTGCGTGCGAGCCATATAAATTCAGTTTCCCTTGCAAACGCAAAAAGAGAACCGGTTGCGGTCGTTGCCTTCGCCCGGCGGTTGGTTACCACCATGGTCAGCATGGGGTTGCGCTGTGCTCGCGCCGTGTGCAGTGAAGTCATAGGAAAGCGAGTGCCTGGCCGCTGCGTCCCTTCTTTGAGGTTGCAATTTGCAACCTCAAAGCGGTGAACTCGCGGGCTGTGATCTGGAACATAAAATCGGAAGAAAACCGCCCGCGGTTGGGGGCAGATGGCGGCTACAGCGTCCGGGCCGGCGGGAGCGCGAATCCAATCTTGCTTCGGCGACTGGGTGACGGGCTCATCAGCCTTCTGATGACCCTCATGATTTCCTGGATCGTTCCATCGTGCGTCTCCAGGTGTTTTTCCAATTCCTTGATCCGGTCGGCGAATTCTCGGTTTGCGGACAGCATCTGACGTAAGCGGACAAAAGCGCGCACCACGAAAACGCTCATTTGCACTGCCTGTTCAGAGTTGAGCACCGTCGCGGCCATGATTGCGCCATGTTCGGTGAAGGCGTAGGGCAGAGAGCGACGCCCACCGCGTCCCTTCTTTGAGGTTGCAATTTGCAACCTCAAAGCGGTGAGCTCGCGGGTTGTGATCTGGAACATAAAATCGAAAGGAAACCGCTCGCGATTGCGGTTCACCTGTTGGTTGAGGCGCTTCACCGGAATTCCATAAATCTCGGCCAGAGCGGTATCGAGAATGACTTTCTTGTGGCGCAGAATCGTGATTCGCGATTCGATGGGGACCACGGCCGCTTTGCGACGGGTTGCCGAGGGTATCGCTGTGTGTCCGAGTTTTGTCGCGTGGATTTGCATTCTGCAATCGTAGCCGTTGCAGCCCAACCGGGCTGTGACGGATGAACTCTCCAAATGTGATGAAATCGTAGCGCGGTTCTGTAGTCACCTTGTGATAGAAGCGGGGACACCAACCCTGGGGAATCTGAGCGATACCTCACCCATCTTTCCTGATCCTGAGGTGAGCACGGCCACGGCACGGTCGCGCTTTGTTCCTCAAAGATGCACGGAAGCGAGCGTCAGACGGCGTGTCCGGCCGAGCGGTTGGCGAGGTTGAAGGTTTACTCTGCGCACCTCCGTGGTGCAGGCTTTCTCGGCCGCTCTCTTGACGCCGCTTTTCCTGCCCACCTATGCTTGGCTTTCATTCTTTAGCGGAGGGAACTCTGAAAGCATTCCGGCGGTTATTGCAGCGTACTCCGGTGTACGGCGCGTACAAGGCGCTGGGACACTATCCCGACTACTGGTATTGGGTTCTGCGCGGGCGGCCGTCGCGTTCTCCGCACCTGCTGAAACAGAAAGTCGTACGCGAATACGGCGAGAAATTTGAGCTGCGGACTTTGGTTGAGACCGGGACTTACTACGGTGAGATGGTCGCCGCGATGAGAGGACGTTTCGACCGCGTCTACTCCATTGAATTTGTGCCCGCGCTGGCGGAGCGGGCGGCGCGCAAATTCGCGGGCGACGAGCACGTTCGCATTTTCTGCGGAGACAGCCGCGTGGTCATGCCCGAGGTGCTGGCATTGCTGACGGGGCCGGCGCTGTTCTGGCTCGACGCCGGCTACTACGGCTGGGTGGGGAAACGGACGGACGACCAGCGGCTCTCGGCGGAACTGGAGATGATCCTGAGCCATCCGCACCCGCACATTATCCTGCTCGACGACGTGCGCGGACTGACGGGCCGGGACGGGATTCCTTCGGTCGCAGAGGTGAAGACTTATGTGGAGTCCAAGTTTCCCGAGCGGTCGGTGGAAGTGGAGTTCGACATCATGCGCATCACGCCGCGGGGATAGCGGACGAGACGCGGCAGCCGCGTCTCTACGATGGTTTTTCCTTGCGTGTGAGTTCCCAGGCTTTGGAATATTTCCATGACACGTAAACGGCGTGGTAAAGGTGCAAGAGCAGGCCTTCGCGGCCATCGAGAAATCCGAGGCGAAAAAAATAATTGTAGACAAAGGTTGCGAGCGGGCGCACGACGATGTTGAAAAGGCTAAAGCCGCAGCACCCTTTGGCGACGACCATCTCCGCGCCGAGCGACGAGTAGCAATTCATGTGCTCGATGTAATCGGCCAGCGTGGGGTAGGAATGGTGTATGAACGCGTGTTTGAGTTGCCCCGAAATCCCATCGGTCAGCGCTGCGTCCTCGTGCACGAGCCGCTTTTCGAAAAGCGCGGTGCCCTTGCGGAACAGGCGCAGTTTGGGATCAGGCCAGAGACCGCCATGTTTGATCCTGCGGCCGAGGAAAAAGTTTTTCCGAGGGATCCAAAACCCGGTAAAGCCCACGAGAATAGAATCGGGGTTGCCTTGCGCCTTCCGAATTCGCTGCATTTGCCTTCGCGTTTGCGAGGACGACAGATACGCCAAGTCCTTTGCCCGCTGTAGCCGTGCTGCATGATTGTCTACGGGTGCTGTGTCGAATAGTAGAAACAGGAGTTCTTCGCTCAGATGTGGCTCGATTTCCTCATCCGCATCAAGGCTCAGAATCCAGTCCCCCCCCGCCTTCTCGATGGCCGAGTTCTTCTGCGCGGCGTAGCCTTTCCATTCTTCGACGAAGACTTTCGCGCCGTAAGATTTCGCGATCTCGACGGTGCGATCGGTGGATCCGGAATCCACGATGATGATCTCGCCTTTGCCGTCGGCGATAAGCGGCTGCACGCTGGCCAGCGTGCGCGCGATGTTAGCTTCTTCGTTGTGGGTGATGATGACGACGGAGAGGATCACGCGAGGCTCCTGCCGCTGCTGGCTAAGACCCTGCCGATCTGCGCTCGGCTTGTACGAGCGAGGACGCCCGTCCCTCCACGAGATTTCTCCACACTTGCCTTGCCGATTGCCCTGCCAATGACCGGGAGCTTCACGAAGAGAGAATACGCGAGAGGCGGCTGGGCGCAAAATGAAAACGCCGGGCGAGGACGCCCGGCGCTCCAACTCCATCGAAGAATTTCTCGCCATGGTTGCAGTGCTACTGTTGTGGTTGCGCCGGAGGATTCGCCGGTGTTGTCTGGTCGATGGGCCGCGCCGCTACGTGCGGAATATTCGGCGCGTGCGTGACCTCGCCCCGCTCGGCTTCGGCGATCTCGATTCCGGCGTGATCGAGCAGCAGCCCGATGGCCCGATCCAATTCAACTTCGGCCTTTTCGTACAGGGCCTTGGCGGAGACGAGCGTGACTTCGGCCTGGGTCAAGGCCGCCTCGTTCTGCAGTACCAAGGTTGAAGTGGATGCGCCGAGCGCATACTTCTTTTGTTCGGCGTCGAGAGACTGGCGCGCTAGATCCACTGCGGCTTGGGCGGAGGCGACGCTGGCGCGATTCTGCTGCACACCAAACTGCGCGTTGCGCACCTCGATGCGCACCTGGTTCTCGATCTGCTGCAGGCGCAATTGGGCCTGCCGGTATTCGAATTCCGAGCGTATCTGCGTGGCCTGTGCGGCACGATTGCGGAGCGGGATGTTGATCGTGATGCCCGCTCCTTTGTCGGGAGCGGTGGAATTGACCAATTGATTCAATGCGGCGCCATAAGAGGTACCGGGGAATGGCGCGAACCCCGGGCAGGCTGCGGGTGGGGGTCGTAGCGCACAGATGTAGTTGGGGATTCGAATTGCCACCAACACCGCTGCCGCCGTAGTAGGCGAAAAGATCCACGGTGGGCAACAGGGCACTGCGGATCGCTTTATTGCTGATTTCGGTATTGGTAAGATTGATGCGCTGTTCCGCCAGTTCGGGACGATGATCGAGCGCATCGTTCACCAGTTCCTGTGTAGGGACCACCGCTTCCTGCTCGGGCAGTTCCATGGTCGAAGTAGGAATCACTTCGGCATCGGCCAGCGCCGGGTCGACAAGAGTGCGGCTGATCGCATTCTTCATCAGCAATTGCTGCAACTGAAGATTGGTCAGCGCCATGGTCAGGGTCTGCTGATCGGAGGCGACTGTTCTTTGCGCCCGGACCACTTCGATCGGCGCCAGGGTCCCGATTTCCACCTGTTTCTGGGTGTCAGAGAGGGTCTTCTGAGCGAAAGCCAACTGCTCCTTGTGGACCCTGACGTTTTCGTAGGCGTATACCAAGTCCCAATACATGTTTTCGATCTGGTCGACGGTGGTCGTGATTTGCAGGCGGAACGCGACATCGGAAATTTCACGGTTGTTCTTGGCGATCTGGATGAAGCGAGTGTTCGGGGCGAATCCGAAACCCTGCAACAGGTGTTGCGTGAACTGAGACCGGAAACTGGAATTCAGAACTGGGCGTCAAAGCATTGAACTGCGCTATTGGATGTCACCCGGGTGTTGCTGAATCCGACCGACAGATTTGTGCCCCACTGGAATCCTTGGGTGTAAGCGAAATTGGCGGTCCCAGTGTTCTGGCTGGAAGCCGCAAAAGAGGGCTGGTGCAATCGATTCCTGAGGTGATCAACCTGCAGCGTGCCTGTGAGAATCGGGATCGAAGCTGGTGATCTGCGGACCGCTGCCGAAGGTTGATACGACCAAGCCGCCCGAGCCGGCACCGGCGCCACCGGCGGCGACCGAAGTTCCGCCCTGGCCCGAACCAACTTGTGTGCCGAGTCCGCCGACACCGCCGCCGGGCGTGTTCTGCACGACGCCGCTGTTCACGCCGAGCGTCTGGCGCCCGCTTTGGCGCGCCAAACGTCGGTATCGGCGATGTTGAGGTTGTAGCGGGCGATCGCGATATCGAGATTGTTTTCCAGCGCCAGCGCGACCGCGTCGTTCATCGAAATGTAAAGTTTGCCGTCGTGCATGAGCTGGTCGATGCGCGGCGTGTTGGCCAGGTTCGGCGGCGCTACGTGGCGCGGAGTGTAGGGCGCGATCGGGTTGGGGAAATGCGACTCCGGCTTCGAGTACTCCTTCACGTCAAACGGCTGCGACTTTGACGGCGCAGCCGGTTGGGCCTGCACTTGCGCCGAGGGCGCGCTGGGCACGGACGACGCATCCTGCGCCCACACCGCAGGTATCGTGATTACAGCAAGGAAGACGGCGGCGAGAGAAAGGGCGGCGGCCCGCTGAAACGCAGTCAACACTGTAGAACGTTGCATTCGCATCATCTCCATTGGTGACATTCGAACGATCGCACGATCAACGCGATCAGGATCGAGGAACGGACGTAGTGATCCACACTTTTGCTGGCACTCTGCTTATACGTAGAACGACACGGCAAGAGTTCCCTGCAATCTTTCATGGCAGTCTTCTTTCAATGCCGGGAAAAGGCAGCTTTCCATGGATCGTAAATCGTAAGCAAAATTGGTCGTAAGTGAACTAGTATAGCTGACGCGGCCCCGCACTTTCCGCGATGGCGGCAGTAAAACTTTACGAATGCCAACGAAGATGCTCGGGCAGCTCAAGACTCGAAAAACAACGTGCGCAATCTCAGACTCATCCTTTCTTATGACGGCGCCGAGTTCGCAGGCTGGCAGGTGCAGCCCGGCCGGACGACCTTGCAAGGCGCGCTGGCCTCGGCTATTGGACGCTTGAGCGGGGAAAATGTGTTGCCCCAGGGGTCGGGCCGGACCGATGCGGGTGTGCACGCGCTGGCCCAGGTCGCGAGCTTTCGGACCGCGTCGGCGATTCCGCTCGAAAACTGGATGACGGCGCTGAACCATATTTTGCCGGCTTCGATCCGGGTGCTGGAGGTGACCGAGGCCGCGCCCGAGTTCCACGCGCGCAAGTCGGCGCGAGCCAAGACTTATCGCTATCGCATGTACCGCGGAGCAGTCTGTCCGCCGTTTCTGGCGCGCTATGTGTGGCATTATCCTTATCCGCTGGAAGAATCGGCGATGGTCGCAGCCGCCGGCGAGGTTGTGGGCGAGCACGATTTCACCTCATTCGCGGCGGTCGATCCGGAACGGGTGGAACGGATGGCTACGAAGGAAAATGTTCAGCACGACAAATGTTCGCACGATCTTTTCTTCGAGTTGGATGCGTGCAGGCGACGAACTGATCTACACGGTTCGCGGCAGCGGATTTCTTCATCACATGGTGCGCAACCTGGTCGGTACTTTTCTGCTGATGGGGAAGGGAACTGTGAGCCCGGAAGATTTGCGCCGCATCCTGGATGCGCGCGAACGCGCGGCGGCCGGTCCGACCGCGCCCGCCAGCGGGCTGTATCTGATTGCGGTGGAATACTGACGTAAATAACCAGCCAAGTTTTGTCATCCTGAGTGCAGCGAAGGACCTGCTGTCCGGGCACTGACAAAAAACCGGGTCCTTCGCTGCGCTCAGGATGACAAATCGCAGAACGATCAAGACTCTGGCGCGCCCTTCCGTCCCGAGTACACTTCTTCGCAGATGGCCACCAACCTTGAATTCGCGCGTCCCCCGCATCGTCTCCGTGAACCCGGCGACGGGGGAAATTCTGGGCGAACTGGACAGCGCCGGCCCGGCCGAAGTGCGCGCCGCCGTGGCCCGCGCGCGCGCCGCACAACCGGAATGGAACGCCTGGGGCATCCGCAACCGCGTCCGGGTATTGCGCCGCTTCCAGCAGATTCTTCTCGCGCGCAAGACCGGTGTCGCGCGGCGTATCACGCAGGAAGCGGGCAAGCCCGTGGCGGAAGCGCTCCTCACCGAAGTTCTGGTGGTGCTCGATGCGGCGCGGTTCCTCGCCGACAACGCCTTCCAGATCCTGCGCGAAGAAAAACTTCCGCACGGAAATCTCGCGCTCAAAGCCAAGTCGGGGCGCATTCTGCGCGAGCCCTATGGCGTGGTCGGAATCGTCTCGCCGTGGAATTATCCTTTCTCGATTCCGGCGACGGAAGCTCTGGCCGCCTTGGTTGCCGGAAATGCCGTCGTGCTCAAGCCCTCCGAGTTGACGCCGCTGATTGCCCTCGAACTGCAATCCCTGCTCGGCGAGGCCGGAGTTCCCGACGATGTTTTCCACGTGCTCCCAGGCGATGGCGCGACCGGAGCCGCGCTGGTCGGGAGCGCAATCGACAAGCTGGTCTTCACCGGAAGCGTCGCGACCGGTCGCCGCATCGCGCAGATCGCCGCCGAGCGCCTGCTTCCGGTGGTGCTCGAACTCGGCGGCAAGGACGCCATGCTTGTGCTCGACGACGCCGACCTCGACGTCGCATCGAGCGGCGCCGTTTGGGGAGCGTTCGTGAACGCGGGCCAGACCTGCTTGTCGGTCGAGCGCTGCTACGTGCATCGGAGTTTGTATGCGGACTTCCTCGATGCCTGTTGCGAAAAGGCGCGCAAGCTGCGCGTCGGCAATGGCATGAATGAGGCCGCGGCCGCCGATATCGGCCCCATGATCCACGAGCGTCAAGTGCGCGTCGTGGAAGAGCACATAGAAGATGCCAAACAGCGCGGCGCCCGCGTGCTCACCGGAGGCGCAAGACTCAAGCTGCTCGGGCTTGCCCCAACGTTTTTTGCGCCCACCGTGCTCGCCGGCGTCGATCACACCATGCGCGTCATGCGCGAAGAGACCTTCGGCCCGGTCCTGCCCATTGCGCCGTTCGCCGACGATGCCGAAGCCGTGCGCCTGGCCAACGATTCCGACTATGGACTGGCCGCCAGCGTTTGGACCCGCAACCGTGCCCGCGGCGAGCGGCTGGCCCGCCAGATCAATGCCGGCACGGTGATGGTGAACGACGCTGTGTCGTGTTTCAGCATCAGCGAAGCTCCGCACGGTGGCGTGAAGTTGAGCGGCCTCGGCCGCACGCATGGACGCTGGGGTCTGGAAGAAATGGTGCGCGTGAAATATCTCGACAGCGACCGGCTTCCGCGCATGAAAAAAATCTGGTGGTTCGGCTACGGCGGCGGATTCGAGGGCGAGATGGAACACTTCCTCGACCTGTTGTACGCCCACCCACTGCGCGAGCGATTTAAAGCCGGAGTCCGCGCCGCCGGAGCGCTGTGGCGGAGAAAATTGTAGAAGTGGACACGCTGCGAGCTGCGAGCCACGAGCTGCGAGCAAGCCTGAAAGTGGACGTTACATGCTCGCAGCTCGTGGCTCGAAGCCGTCCCTGATCGAATGAAAGGAAAGTACAGAACCCATGACCGACTCCCGCGCCTTCCTGCGCCACACCCTCTCGACCCTCGCCTATCGCGGAGCGAAAGCCCTCCGCAACGCTGGGCCGGACTTTGCCGAATATGGCGCACCCGAAACTTCACGCACGCCAGTGAAAATTCTCGCGCACATGGGCGACCTGATGGACTGGGCCCTCGCCATGTCCGATGGACGCCGCGAGTGGCACGATTCCTCTCCGCTCGCGTGGGAAAAAGAATGCGAGCGCTTCTTCGCCGCCTTGAAAAAGTTCGACGACTATCTGGCGTCGGAAAAACCGCTCGAAGTTTCCGCCGAAAAATTGTTTCAAGGCCCAATCGCCGATGCGCTCACCCATGTAGGCCAGATCGCCATGCTGCGTCGCATGGCCGGTGTCCCCATCAAGGGCGAGAACTATTACGTAGCCGAAATCACCGTAGGCCGCGTCGGCGCGGATCAAGCGGCTCCGCGCAAGGAATTTGACTGAGGGGCGCCTTGTAAATGGCGCGACGTTGGTTCAGAATCCGATACTTGGTGTAAACGCCTGATTACAGCAACTATCGGTATACAGGAAGCGACGAGGAAGGATTTTTTCAGCTACTGCGACTTTGGTGCCTTGACGCGCAGCTAGATAGCCTCGCCGCGCACGAAGGCGGGATAACCCAGCTCGTAGGGAGCGACAGCCTGAAGAAGCTCGATAACCTTTGATGGGTCATTGCGGGTGAGCGCGAGCTGCGCGTGAACCGTTGGCAGGCATCTGAACCGCAGTTCCGTATCTTCTGGGAAGCGCTTGGCCAAATCATCCGCCAGTGTCTGCGCTCGAGCGCATCTCCGGCGAAGAACAAGGACCCGAATAGCAGGGCTGGTCATGACCATGTGGCTTGCGTGCAGCGGGGTGTGGCTGCCCCGTGAAGTCCGATTCCAGGGCAACCACACTCCACCAGCAAGCTTGCTACATAGGCTTGTAGGTCAAGGTAACGGTTTTCGTCGCGGATTTGGGCACGACAATAGTATAGATGTGGCCAATGGACCCATCGCCCTCGAACGGCTGGGGCGCCATGTTGACGTTCCAATTGCACGGAGGCGGCCCATTATAATCGTTTTGCGTGAAGGCCATATGGCCGAAGCTTTCTGTGTTGTTGGTGAGGCCCAGACCCCAAGAATTACCCCCTGGAGTCGAATATGTTTTCAATCCATAGGCGGTTTCCAGTGTGTAGTCGAAATCGTTCGTGGTCTGGCCGGCGGCATCCACGTCGGCAAAGCGAAGCAGGTACACAGTCCGAGTAATGCCTGTAAGGTTCTTGATCGCCATGGTTACGGTTACAGCTCCAGGGGACTTAGCCGTAGCCTTCACCTGAGTGATGGTCTGGGTGAGTTGCCAGATACCATCAATGGTGGCCCGGTTCAGCTTTACGGAGGTGGCAGTCGAACTCACCAAAGTGGTGGGGGACCAATTGCCGCTGTCATTCGCAGCGTAGTCATAGTACGCTGTGTTCGAGTATAGGTCGCAGACGCCATACCCTTCGCTGACAAGACCGTAGGAGATGTACTCGACACCTGACGGCCTCTGCAACTGAACGATGTTCCCATTGACGGTCAAGCAATATTGGGTGTAATTTGTGCCCGAGCCGGAGGAGAAGCTGTAGGCGCACGAGGTGGTATCCGGCGACGCAGCAAGCGCGGCGGCTTCTTTCTGTGTTGGTTGGTGGGTTTGTGCAAGAACAAGAGACGACAGAACTAATACAGCTATGAGCAACATCCATTTCTTTGACATTCCTCTACCTTCCTTTTTTGCTTGACATAAACGCGTTTCACGACAATTCATGGGTTCGCCTCAGCGGAGGTGCGTCTCAAACAGCGGGAACTGCTCTTCGGGGAGGCGAGGAAATTCCACACCTATTTTTTCTGCTGCTAAGACCGCAAGATATGGCTGGAACGGTTCTTCAGCGAGGCGAGATACCCCAAGTTGCTAGCAGCGCAGAGTACAGAGAAGTGCCAATGAAATTGGTGCATTGGAGGATCGATTGGCATCCGTGTCGCGGACAGGTGCAGGGGAAAACGGAGATGGGGCGCCAAGTTCAAGGTGTAAGGACTTTAGCGGTGCCTGAGTTGTCCGGGCAGCCTCCAGCGACCCTGCGATTGAGAACAGAGGAGTAACTTCGTAAGGCACGGACTCTGATTCGTCGTAGGGGGTTTCCGGGATGTCTTTTGCTGGAAGACTCAGACCCAGGCCCAAGCTGAGGAGCATCAGGAAGACGATGACAAAGCGCGATTTTGTCGTCACGCCCATCCGGTTTTGCTACCACGAAAGGTGGAACGGTGTCAGTGAAGTAGGTCACATCTTAATGTGCGGTGATCGCCAAGAGGTGCAGCGAAAAACCAAACGTGACCGGAATTTCATTTGACTACCCAACAGGAAGGGAAGCCAGCCCCGGAGCAATAAGCTTCGGGGCTGGCAGTTTGTGATCCACATGTTGACTTCAGTCGCTGGCCAGCGCGGTTTCTCTTGGCAGCAGATTCTCTACCTTTATGCCCAGCCCTGCGGCGACACCTCGGCCGTAGGCTGGGTCGGCTTTCAGGAAATGACCAATCTGTCTTTCCTGAATCGCTTTGGGCACCATCTTCATGCTGCCGACGATGTTCGCGATCAGTCGTTTTTGCGCATCCGGCTTCAACAGACGGAAGAGATTTCCGGCCTGCGTGTAGTCGTCGTTGCCTTTATCAAGGTGATGGTCGTGGCGATCGACCGTCCCCGTGATCGTCCGCGCATGCTCGCGATACGCGGAATTCTCGACGGGGCCGTTGAAGCTATTGGGGTCGTAGTTGGGCGCCGCTCCGCCGTTTCCGTCGAAGCGCATGGCTCCGTCGCGGTGATAGTGCATCACAGGACACTGCGGCTTGTTGACCGGCAGCGCGTCGTAGTTGACGCCTATGCGGTAACGGTGGGCGTCGGGATAGGAAATCAAGCGTCCCTGCAACATTTTGTCGGGCGAATATCCCATGCCCGGCACGATGTTCTTGGGATCGAATGCCGCCTGCTCCACTTCGGCAAAATAGTTTTCCGGATTGCGGTCCAGCACCAACTCACCCACTTCGATGAGCGGATAGTCCTTGTGCGGCCAAACTTTCGTCAGGTCGAAGGGGTTGATGCGGTAAGTCTCCGCTTCTTTTTCCGGCATGATCTGAACGCACACGCGCCACTTGGGGAAGTTCCCCTTGGCGATCGAGTCGAAGAGGTCGCGTTGCGCGTAGTCGGGATCTTTGCCCCGCATCGCCTCGGCTTCTTCGGCGGTGAAATTCTTGATCCCCTGTTTCGTCTTGAAGTGCCACTTCACATAAAACAGTTCGTTTTTGGCGTTGATCAGGCTGAAGGTGTGGCTGCTGAAGCCGTCCATGTGGCGATAGCCGTCGGGCGTGCCGCGGTCGGAAAAAAGAATGGTGACCTGGTGCAGCGATTCCGGCGAGAGCGACCAGAAGTCCCACATCATGGTCGGGGATTTCAGGTTGGTCTGCGGGTCGCGTTTCTGGGTGTGAATGAAGTCGTCGAACTTCATTGGATCGCGAATGAAGAAGACGGGAGTGTTGTTTCCGACCATATCCCAATTGCCTTCTTCGGTGTAGAACTTGAGCGCAAAGCCGCGTGGATCGCGCTCGGTGTCAGCCGAACCTTTTTCGCCGCCGACGGTTGAGAAGCGAATAAACGTCGGCGTCTTCTTCCCGGTCTTGGAGAAAAGCTTGGCCGTGGTGTATTTCGCCATGTCGGGATTGGTGCAGGTGAAATGGCCGTAGGCACCGGAGCCCTTTGCGTGTACCACGCGTTCGGGTACGCGCTCCCGGTTGAAGTGCGCCATTTTTTCAAACAGCAGATAGTCTTCGAAAAGGATTGGGCCACGCGGCCCAACGGTAAGCGAATTTTGATTGTCCCCCACCGGACGTCCAGCAGCGGTGGTGAGCTGTTTCTTTTCTTCTGGCATGGTCCACCCTCCTTAGATTGACGGTGATGTTGTGAGGTACAGGCAATTTTATGCCGTTTTGTTTATGGATGAAAGCTGTGGGCGAAAGATATGAGAGCGAAGAATTTTTCCACTTCATCGTCCTTGGTAGGACGCCCATAGCTCGGTAGAATAACAGGGCGCGCCCTTCACAGCGGCGCGCAGGAGATTCGATGGCTTCCGGCGAAACGGCAACCGCGGTTACGAACACGGTCCCTCAGCTTCCCCACCACAAAGTCAAGATCAAGAAGCCGGGCCAGCGCGCCTGCAACGAGAAAAACGACAAAGGCAAGTTCTGCGGCGGACACCTGAAGCGCTGGTTCTACACCGCCGACGTGCTCGAGCGGGAATGCGGCTGCGTGGAGAAAGCCTGGGGAGCGGATGCCGAAGTCTATCGCTGCGAATTCTGCCAGACGCTTTACCTGCCTAATCCCGAAGATCCGCGTGGAGTGAACGTCGCGGGGATAGGTCAGATTTCGATCTTCGGTCTGACCGTCCCGCCCAAGGAAGAGAAGAAGGCGTAGAGACGCGTCTCGCCGTGTCTCTACGCGAGCGCGGTATAGCAACATTGAATCCGATCTAGAGGGAGGCTTCTGATATGCAAAAGCAGATCAGCATGAACACGCGAGCGCTCATATCGGCGGCTCTCATAACACTGTGGGTGTACACGTTACTTCCGCAGATCGGCGTGGTCGCTGGCCCGTATATAGACCCGAATGGACAGGGCTTTTCAGATTCAGATATCGTGAATTTGTTGCTCATTTGTTTGCAGGCCCCAGCCTTCCTGGTGACATATTTGTTCCGCCCCGCGAGCCATTATTACCACGGGACTGTTGATTATCTGTTGATGTATCTGTTGCCGAACACGGCTATGTACATGCTGATCGCGTTTGCATTCGCAAGAGCCATTCACAGAAAGTCCCTGATTGGTAAAGTTGCAAGATTCTTCAGGCTTGGGTCATTGTTGGTTTCCGTGCTCGCGCTGTTGGCGAATGTCGTGCTGTCGGTCTGGGATATCTGGTTGGATCCGTATTTGTTTTGGATTTTTCTCAGCGTTTCGTCCCTCGCAATTGGCGTGGCGGCATTCTACTCCTGCTTCATGACAGGGTCTGAAACTGCATCTCAGCCCATCGCTGGCTGAACGCTGAATAAATAGCCTCTCCCGTAGAGACGCGGTCTGCCGCGTCTCTATGAGTGACCCAGGACGGCGAGGCCCTTCTCCAGATCGGCGATCAGGTCCTCGACGTGCTCAATGCCTACCGACAGCCGGACCATCTGTTCGGTCACACCCATCTTTTTCAGCAGCTCCGGATCGATCTGGTAGTGCGAGGTCATCACCGGGATAGTCACCAGCGAATCCACTCCACCGAGGCTCGGCGCCAGGGAAAATAAACTCAGCGCCTCGGCTACGCGGCAGGCGTCGGCGCCGCTGCCATTCACCTCGAAGCTCACGATGCCGCCCGCACCCGTCATTTGCCGTTTCGCGGTCGCGTAGTCCGGATGCTCCTTCAGCAGCGGATAGTACGCTCGTTTAATCTTGGGATGCTGACTCAGAAATTCGGCAATCCGCAGCGCGCTTTCGTTCTGGCGTTCGACCCGTATGGCCAGCGTCCTCATCCCGCGCAACAGCAGAAACGCCGCGTGCGGATCCATACAGCCGCCGAGTATCGTGCGCGAGTGATGGATTGGCTCGATCAAATCGCGCCGTCCGGCCGCGATGCCGCAAATGATGTCGGAATGTCCGCCAAAATATTTTGTCCCCGAATGCAGCACCAGGTCAATGCCCCACTCCGCCGGACGGCAATTAATGGGCGTGGCAAAGGTTGAATCGATGATCGAGACGAGGCCGCGCTTCTGCGCCAGAGCCGCAATCTTTTCCAGATCGACGACCCGCACCGTCGGATTCGTCGGCGACTCAATGTACAGAATTTTTGTGTTGGGGCGGATGGCGCGCTCGTGCTGCTCCATGCCGTTGGTGTCCACGAACGTGGTTTCGATCCCCAGCTTCGGCAGCCACTGTGAAAGAAATCTGATGGTGCCGCCGTAAATATCGCGCTGCGCCACGATGTGGTCGCCCGCCTTCACCAGCGCCAAAATCGAAGTCGTGATCGCGGCCATGCCCGAAGCGAACACCAGCGCCCGGTCCGTGCCTTCCAGTTGGGCGATGGCATTCTCGGCGGCCGTAAGTGTCGGATTGCCGTAGCGCGTGTAGAAGCCATCGGTGGGAATGGCGCGCACCTGCTCCTGCATGTTGGCGCCCTCGAAGGTCGAGGTCTGATAGATGGGCGTAGTGAGCGGGCCGTTTTTTTTGGCAAGGCTGGTGCCGCCGCGCACCGCCTCGGTTTCGCGGTGGAACTCGTGTTTTTTCATTGCGAAGATTCCTTGATGAAGTGGAATCTCTTAAGATTACCTGCGCTGCCAAAGCGCGGCAAGGTTCAACAACCTGTTCAACAAACTGCTCAACAACCTGCTCGCCGGTGCAGTCGTGCCGTATCATGTCTATGGGAGAGCGCTTTTAGCCGCTTTCCACAGGACCATATCTTGCCAACGACACAGACCACCGAGACCGTTTCTCGCCTGCGCTGCATTGGGTGCGGCGTTACCCCCGACTCCGCCAGCCAGGATTTCCGTTGCACCGCGTGCGGCGACCTGCTGGAATTATTTTTCCCCGGATGGAACCTCGGCTCGCCCGCCTTCGATCCAGCGGCGTTGAAGGCGCTCTGGCTCAACCGCCGCACTTCCCGCGAAGCGCTTGACCAGAGCGGAGTCTGGCGCTTCCGCGAACTTCTTCCCCACATTCCCGCGGAGCACGCCATCACGCTGCGTGAGGGAAACACGCCGCTCTACCACCTGCCACGGTGCGGGCGCACGACCGGCGTCGAGAATCTCCGCGCCAAGCACCAAGGCATGAACCCGACCGCTTCGTTCAAAGACACGGGCATGACCTTCGCCGCCTCGTCCGCGCACCAGGGAGGATTCAAGTGGGTTGCCTGCGCTTCCACCGGCAACACTTCCGCCTCCATGGCCGCCTACGCCGCGCGTGGCAACATGCACAGCCTGGTGCTCATCCCGGATGGCAAGATTTCCTGGGGCAAGCTTTCGCAATCGCTCGACTATGGGGCCATTACCTGCCAGCTCCGCACCGATTTCGACGGATGCTTCCGCATCCTCAACGATCTCGTCCGCCAGAAGCCGGTCTATTTATTGAATTCAGTGAATCCATATCGCATCGAAGGGCAGAAAACCGCCGCCATCGAACTCATGGAGCAGCTCGGATGGGAACCGCCCGACCACATCATTGTCCCCGGAGGCAATCTCGGAAACAGCTCGGCGATCGGCAAGGCACTGGTCGAAATGCACGATCTTAAGCTGATCTCGCGCCTGCCTAAGCTATCCATCATTCAGGCGCACGGCGCGAATCCGTTCTACCGTTCGGTGCGCGAATTTGGCGGCAAGAAGATCGAACCCATGACTGCCGACACGCTGGCGACCGCCATACGCATCGGCAATCCCGCATCGTGGCGGAAAGCCCTGCGCGGGCTGCAAGCCACCGGCGGCGAGGTCGAAGAGGTTTCGGAAGTTGAAATCGCAGCGGCTAAAGCGGAAATCGGCGCCGATGGCATCGGATGCGAGCCCGCATCCGCCGTCACGCTCGCCGGACTCAAGAAGCTGCGCCGCCGCGGATTCGTCAAACCCGGCGAGTCCGTCGTCTTGATCCTGACCGGCCATCTGCTCAAAGATCCCGACTTCACCATCAAGTTCCATCGCGGAGATTTGTTCGCCGGAACGCCCGACCAGGCCGAGGCTGCCCAGGCGAAGCATTTGCAGCGCGCCCCGGTGGTGCTTGATGCCGATTTGGGGGCCGTCATTGCCGCCCTCGATGCGGCCGAGAGGAATTCGGAATTATGCACTTGACAAAGCCAGCGACGCGTGAACACTGAGGATAAAAAGATGGATTTCTTCGTAGAGGAAAGCTGATGCGCCTAGCAACAGTGCTGATGCTGTCGATGATCGCAGCGTTTGCTCAAAGCGGAGATCAACAACCGCTTTGGGGGCCAATTTGTCGCGGAGATGCCAACGATTCCGCAGAATGCATCGCACCTCCACGTCCCACGTATTCGCCAGATCCCGGATATGATGAGGCGTCTCGCAAAGCGAAAATTGAAGGGACAGTTGTGTTGCGAATCATTGTGACGAGAGACGGGCTGGTGAAAGATCCGAGAATTAAGAGGGGTTTGTGCGAGGCTTTAGATAAGAGAGCCGTCGAGGCCGTTTCGCAATGGAAGTTTACCCCTGCAACGAAAAATGGGAAGCCGGTTTCGGTATACCTCCTCGTCGAGATCACGTACAAACTCGATCAATCGGCCCAGGCATCGTGGGATATGGGTCTGCCAAAAGCATAATCCCGCAGAAATTCGTAGCAGTTCTCCTCAAACTCGTGTATAAAAATCAGTTCAGCATAAGTGTCGTTGATTGGTGGTTCCGCTGAGGCCGGATCGGGATAAAGCCTTCCATTTCTATTGTTTCGGCCAGCGCAATGCCATCGAGGAGCTTGCTTCTTAATCTTTAATCTATGCCTTCACGTCCCACATCGTTAGACCGCTCTTTGCGCCTGGCGCTTCCGGCGACCTCGGCCAACCTGGGTCCGGCTTTTGACGCCGCCGCCCTCGCCCTGGATTTCCATCTCCGCCTGCGCGTCGAGCGCGCACCCGATTTCTTCGTCACCGCCCAAGGCCGCGATGCGCAGATCTGCGCCCGCATGGAAAACCATCTTATCGTCACCACCTATTGCGAGGTGCTCGAATCCGAGAACCGCAAGATCGCGCCCTTGCGTATCCACATCGAGAACGAGATTCCCATCGGCCGAGGCTGCGGATCGTCCGCCGCCGCCCGCCTGGCTGGCATCGCGCTGGCCGTTCATTTCGGGCATCTGCGTTGGAAGAACGACCGCATCGTCGGCGAAGCCTCCATGCGCGAGCACCATCCCGACAACGCCTCCGCCTGCTGGATGGGCGCGCTCACCGTGGCCCGCATGGCCAATCAGGTGCAGGCGCAGGTGGTCGAAGTGAAGCCGAAGGGGAAATGGCCGCTGCTGCTGGCCCTCCCCGAAGCCCCGCTCTCGACCGAACACGCCCGCCGCACGCTGCCCTTCCAATACTCGCGCGCCGACGCCGTCACCAACATTCAGAACTCCATGCTCCTGCTCGCAGCCTTCACCCAGGGCCGTCCTGACCTGCTCTCCTCGGCCCTCGAAGACCGCATCCACCAGCCCTATCGTGCGCCGCTCTGTCCGTTGCTCCCCGCCCTTAAGGAACTCACTGGAGAGTCCGGCGTCCTCGGCGCCGCCCTGAGCGGAGCTGGCCCGTCCGTGCTGGTGTTTCTTGATCCGAAAGTTTCACTGAAAACGGCCAAGCAGAGGATCGCCGCCCACCTTACAAAGCGCCGCCTCAGCGCCGAACTTCTTCTTACTCAGATCGCCCTCCACGGCGGATGCGATGGAGCCGACTGGCGCAAGCATCATCCCTCCGCAAAGAGATAAGGCCAGCGCTGGCCCAACGCGAAAAAAGCGCGAAAAAAAACGGAGGAAGCAATTCTGCTTCCTCCATTGTGTTTTGTGCTGCGCTTACCTTGCGGCGATCACTGCTTCTTCATCGGTTTTTTGGCGCCCTTCTTGGCCGCCGGTGCCTTCCTCTCAGCTTCCCTGCCGCCAATTAGAGTCAGTGAGTCAGTGGCGTTGAACGGATACGTCCGCACCGAGGTTTCGGTTGTGCCCGCGGCGTTCAACGTGACGTCCACCCGGCGATTGCTCGCCCATTTGATGACATCTATGTTGCGCAGGACCCGTGCCCTTTCCTCTTTCGTCAGCTCAGTGTTTTGCTCGACCGCCGACTTCACCTCGTCCGCGGTCAAGTTGTGCTGATCGCCCAGGGCCTTGGTTTCGAGGTTGGCCTCGGGCACACCATGCTCGACGAGGAAGCTCTTGACGCGCGCCACACGACGCTCGGAGAGTGCCTGGTTGTAAGGCGCGGAGCCGCGCACGTCGGCGTGGCCTTCGAGGATCAGATGAGCATCCGGCCTGGCTTCAAGGTATTTTTTGAAGTCCGTGGCCAGCGTCACCAGGGTGCTTTCCTGACTCTTAACCATGCCGGCGTTGGGTTCCTTCACCGTCGGTTGGGCGGTCGCGAAATAGACGCTGTGCAGCGCCAGCCGCGCCTCCAGTGCCTTGTCCACCACTGGCGGCGGTGGTGGTGGCGGATTGTTTACCGTCACCATGCTCGAAGTCGAGGCCGTCAAGCCGCGCGAGTCGGTACAGGTCGCGCTCACCGTGACCGGACCCGCGGAAGCTCCGGTGGTGGTGAGCATCGCGGAATTGCCGCTGCCCGCTACGCTGCCCGCGCTCGACGTCCAGCTGCCCACCGCGACGGTAGCGTTGTCGGGACTGGTGCAAGCGCAGTTGATGGTGACGGGCGTTCCCGTTTCGACCGTTCCCGGATTCACGGTGCAGGAAAACTGCGGCGGATTTAACGGCTTTACTTTGAAGTTCGAGGTGCAACTGGCCGTGTTGTTCTTCTTGGCCTTGGGATCGGTGACCGTAGCGGTGGCGATGTAACTGCCAGGGGCCGCGCCGCTGGTATCAATGCTCGCGCCCGTATCTTTTCCTTCGATCTTACCGCCGCTCGTCGACCAGGCGTATTTCAGTGTGCGCTTGGGATTGAAGTTGCTGCCGGCGACGGTCAAGTGCAGTGGTTCGCCGACCATGACTTCATTGTGGTCGATGGAGCAAGCCGCCGCTACCGGAATTTCCGGGGCCCCTCCAAAGTTGAATACCAAGCCGCTGGTCAGCCGGGCGCCGTTGAGGTTCTGATTGTTGGCGAAGCTTTGGTGCGTCCACTGGTAGTCGGCTTCAAACACGCGCCACGAGACCCGTTTCCAGAGTTTGAAATCTATACCGACGCCAAGAAGCGCGGCAACGCCATTGTTGGAATAATCGCCTGGCGACGCGAGGTGTTCGAATCCGATCAGCGTGTGCGCGAAAATGTTCATATCTTCGTCTCCACGCCATGTGAACTTGGGTCCGGCGCTAAACATGTTGACACTGCTGGATTTTCCGTCCCAGTCCCCGCCGTAATTGGCTTCGAGGGCGAGAACCTTGGTGAAATTGTAGGCTGCGTTGATGCCGAGGCCCCTGTCCAGCGAAGGCATCTTGACAGCGGTGGGCGGGGTACTTTGGTCGGGGTAACTGCCTTCCGGGTTCAACCACTGATAGCCAACAAACAACTCCCACTTGGGCACCGCGTCATTCGACGACTGCGCC
Source organism: uncultured Acidobacteriaceae bacterium (assembly GCA_963827765.1). GTDB lineage: Bacteria > Acidobacteriota > Terriglobia > Terriglobales > Acidobacteriaceae > Acidiflorens. The sequence goes on along the minus strand of CAWHBX010000002.1, from coordinate 282,882 downwards.
GCCGTCGCCTTGGGTGCATCGGTTTGTGCATTCAACAAACACGGCAACGCAAACAGTACGAGGGTCAGGACGAGCGCGAAACTCGCGCATCTCTGGCAAACTTCTTTACAGCGTAACATAGAGTTCCTCCGATCGAATTCAGTGCAAGTTACTCAGTAGAACTGGGATCTATAGAAACTTACGGCACTCACGAATAACCCGCATCTGGGAAACAATGCATTTTACCGCAACCGGACACCTTCGTAATAGAGGAAGACAAAATTTCCCGATATTTTCATGGCTCTCGCGGATCGTGGTTCCGTTTTGCGCAGTAAGGTTGCGCCGCGGCGCGCTTCGCTGAATAATGCTATGTGGCCCATAGTTTATAAATATCGCACAGGAATATGAAACAGGAACGAGTGCTGATTGTTGAAGACGAGGAGAACGAACGGACCGGGCTGGCCGAACTGGTCTCGGGATGGGGCTATCGCACCGACACTGCCGCCGACGGCATCGAAGCTCTGGAAAAAATTCCCGCCTTCGCTCCCTCCATCGTGATTACCGACGTGAAGATGCCCCGCATGGGCGGCATGGAACTGGTGGAGCGCCTGGCCGATCTCGCGCAGTCGATCGCGGTCGTCATGGTGACCGCACAGAAGGCCACCGACACCGCATTTCACGCGGGCCGGCTCGGCGTCCAGGATTACATCGAGAAACCCATAGATTTCCGGCGGCTGCGCTCCATCCTCACCAACATCGGCGAGATCCTGAATACCCGCGCGGAAAACGAATCGCTGCGCCGCCGCCTGCGCGACAAAGGAGCGCTCGGCCTGCTGGTCGGCGCGTCCGCTCCCATGCAGGAGATTTTCCGTCTGATCGAGTTGGTGGCCCCCAGCACGGCCTCGGTCTTGATCACCGGCGCCAGCGGGACCGGCAAGGAATTGGTGGCGCGCACCATCCACGATCTCAGTCCGCGGCGCAACAAACCTTTCTTCCCCATCAATTGCGCCGCCATTCCCGAGACGCTGATCGAGAGCGAAATCTTTGGCCACGAAAAAGGCGCATTCACCGGCGCCCTCGAGCGCCGCACCGGCTGCTTCGAACTGGCCGAGGGCGGCACGTTGCTGCTCGACGAAATCGGCGAGATGCCCGTGGGCACCCAGGCCAAGCTCTTGCGCGTGCTCGAAGACCACAAACTGCGCCGCCTCGGCAGCAAGGTCGAAACTTCGGTGGACGTGCGCGTGCTCGCCGCCACCAATAAAGTTCCAGCCGACGCCGTGGCCAGTGGACAACTGCGCGAGGACCTTTATTACCGGCTCAACGTTTTCAATATTCATCTGCCGGCGTTGCGCGAGCATAAAGAAGATATTCGCGATTTAGTCGGGAGCCTGCTCGCGGACATGAACCAGAAACACGGTCGCAAGGTGGCGGACGTAAGCGAGGCCGTGCTCAATATTTTTCAGAGTTATTCGTGGCCGGGCAATGTGCGCGAGTTGCGTAATACACTGGAACGCGCCGTGATCGTCTGCGAAAGCGGGTTGGTGGAAACCAAGCATTTGCCGCCGGGCTTCGGCCAGAGCGTGCGTCCGGTGGTGAACGATCCCGATGCCGTGCACCTCGGCGTCGGTACGACGGTCGGAGAAGCGGAGAAGCTGCTCATCCTGAAAACTCTGCAAGCGACCAATAACAACAAAACGCGGGCCGCCGAAATACTCGGCATCAGCCTGAAGACGCTGCACAACAAACTGAAAGAATACGGCCGCCCGCAGGACACAACAATGGATGTGAACGAGTGACGAGTATGTTGCAAGGTCTCAGGTGTCAGGTCTCAGGTGTTAGGTCTTAGGTCTTAGATATCTTTGTGGTGTCCGCCCGCTGAGACCTGACACCTGTTTTACCATGACTCGCAAATTCATCATCGTGCTCGCCATCACCACGCTGTTCACGGCGCTGGTCGTCGGCTTCTCCTGGATCTATCTCTCGCAACTGCTGCGTCAGCGCTTGCTGTGGGCGGATGAAACCGCTTTCCAGCTCGGCAATCAACTCGAATACGCCGCTTCCAAAGCGGTGCCCGATTTGACCAGCACCCGGGTTGACACCGAAAATCCCAGGGCGATGCGCGCCGCCATCGCCAATTACTTGCAGTCCGACACCAACCTCAACGACATGTTGGAATCCGTGGTGGGAAATTCCCGCATCGTTTATGACGCCGCCATCGTTGACCCGGGTGGCGTGGCCATTCTCGATACCAATCCGGCGCTGAACGGCAAGCCGGTCCCCGAGCGCGCCCCATTGGCCGTGTTGCGCGACGCGACCTTCCGCCGCCAGTTGCAAATGCTCTACGCCCCGGCCAGCGTTTATGACGCGAGCATTGGGTTGGAGCTCGACGGGCAGGCATTTGGCGGCGTTCGCGTGGGCGTCTCGACCGTCTTTCTGCGCAACGAACTGACCCCGAAACTGCAGCAGGCCGGTTTCTTTTCGCTGCTCGCGATTTTTTGTTCGCTAGTGCTGGGGGCGGTGGTTTCGAACGTCGCGCTGGGCCCGCTCAAGGCCATCAGCCGCAATCTCGACAGCGCCAGCGCCGGAGATCCGTTGCCCGCCGAGGAGTCCGGTTCGGAGGACGAAGTTGGCCTGGTGTCGCTGAAGATCGCGCACCTCGGCCGCCAGATTCGCGATACCAACCAGATCTTTTCCGCGCTCAAAGACAACGTCGAGCAGGTCATGACCAAGTTGCAGGACGGGCTCATGCTGTTCACGCGCGATACCCGGGTGGTACTGGTGAGCGCCTCGGCGGAAAAGTTTTTAGGACGCCCGCGCCGCGAAATTCTGGGGCGCACCGCGGAAGAAATTTTTTCCGATGGGTCGGTCCTGGGCGCGGTCGTTCTGCCCGCCTTCCAAAAGCTGCAACCGCTGGCGCAGTACGAATTCGACGCCGCCGATGGCCGCTGCGTTCAGGTCTCGCTCGATTTCATTCAGGAAAAGGGAACGCCGATTGGCGCGCTGCTGACCATGCGCGATGCCGAGTCGGTGCGCCGCATCGAGGACGAGATTGAAATGTCGCGCCGCCTTTCCGCCAGCGGCCGGCTGACCCGGGGCGTGGCCCACGAAGTGAAGAACCCCATCAACGCCATCGTGCTGCACTTGCAATTGCTGCAAAACAAAATGAAGCAGGACGATCCCGATACGCTCCGCCACATGGACATCATCGGCAACGAAATTCATCGCCTCGATCGCGTCGTGCAAATTCTGGTGGACTTCACCCGTCCCCGCGATTTACGGCTGGAAGACGTGGACCTGCGGAAAATTCTGGAAAGCGTATCGGCGCTGGCCACGCCTGATGCTGCGCGTCACAACGTGCGCCTGGCGCTGGAACTGCCCCACCGGAACGAGCGGAACGACGATCTGCACAGCGAAGATCTGCCCAACCACGCCCTGTCCAACGAAGATGACGCGCTCATGGTGCGCGTCGATCCCGACTTGATCAAGCAGGCGATCATGAACCTGGTGCTGAACGGCGTGCAGTCCATGACTGATCGAGGAATGACCGGGGGAGGAACGCTCACGCTGAAAGCGCGCCGCGATGGAGATATGATTCTCGCCGAAGTGATGGACCAGGGCTGCGGCATTCCTCCCGAAGCGCAGGAGAAAATTTTCGAACTTTACTACACCACCAAGGGCGACCAGGGCGGCAGCGGAATCGGTCTGGCGCAAACCTACCAGATCATGCAGTGGCACTACGGCTCGGTGGAATTCGACAGCATCGTCGGAGCCGGCACCACCTTCCGCCTCCGACTCCCGGCGGCAGCTGCGAAACCAGATCGCCGGGAAGACGCGGAGATGACCGCCTGACAAACTGCTGAGAGATTTGGTTTCGTATCAGGGCATCGCTTCAGCGATGCCGAAGTAACTCGAAGTCAGACGCCCCTTTAGGGGCTGATATAGAAAAATAATGAGAGCCTTGCTTCTAATCTCGGGGGCCCTAACATTAGTAGCAGCCGGTTTTCAACCGATGCCGGATTCTCGCCAGACCCCGCCTACTGCCTACATAGGATTCGATCGCAACGACTATCCGGGCGACTCGAACTTGAAGATTCTCCGCCGCACCTTCTCCTACTCTAGCTATTGGCTCAATAATCCGCCGGGAGCGAAAACAAATTCTTGGACGGGAAAGCGTAAGACCATTCAAGCCGCAGGTTTCGGATTCCTGGTTATCTTCAACGGCCGCACTTTCGCGGAGATCAAGTCGTCCGGGGACGCGGCCGAGTTAGGCAGTTCCGATGCTGTCGCGGCGGTCTTGGCGGCGCGTGCGGAAGGATTTCCCTTGCAGACGACTATATTCCTCGACCAGGAACAAGGCGGACGTCTCCTCCCGCAACAACGGGACTATCTTCATGCCTGGGTCGATGGAGTAACTTCCGCGCACTTTGGCGCGGGTGTGTATTGCTCGGGCATTGCTGCCAGGGAAGGTTCCGGCGCCTCCATCGTGACCGCCGAAGACATCCGGGAAAATGCAGGTGGAAGAAAAATAAAATATTGGGTCGTCAACGACTCCTGTCCACCCTCCCCCGGATGCACCGTCGCAAGAAAGGATCTCTTGCCCGAGTCCAGCGGCGTCTCCTTTGCGGAAGTCTGGCAATTTTCCCAGTCGCCGAAGCGAACCGATTTCGCACGCGGGTGCTCCGCTAACTACAACAAGGATGGAAATTGTTATCCCCCCGGCATAGTTATCCCAAAAGATCCCGCCCAACGCCTGTACATAGATCTCGACGTTGCAACTTCAAGCGATCCTTCTCACGGCAGAAATCGCTATTGATGTGAGACGCTCCCACGGGGAGCCAGTTCTTCGAGATTCTCATCCCGTCCAAACGGCGTTTCCAAATCTAGCCGGGCAGGGCATCTACCGTTGGGCCGATACCCCGCCCGGTTCTCGTTCAACGCTCATTCAACGAATGCCCGTTCCATGAACGATCAGGGCCTTTCCGTCGGAGGACGATCTTACCTCCTGCCCGGTTCCCGGCTCGCTGGCTGCTGTTTTTGCTGCAATTGCTGTGACTGTTGCTGATGTTTTTGCTGCAACTGCTGCGTCTGTTGCTGGTGCTTCTGCTCCACCTGCTGCCTTTGTCGCGTCATTCGCCTTCTGTTTATCCAGCTTCACGTGCTCCTGGTCCTGCTTCTGCTGGAGTTTGTCTCGTTCCTGTTGCTGCTTCGCGATTTGCTTTTTCCTGCTGCTGCTGGTACTTCTTGTCCAGCTTCGGGTTGCCCGTATTTGGAGTGCTCCGTGCCAAGGGCGGAAGGTCGCGAGGATGGACGGGCGTGCTGGGTTGAGCGGCGTTTCCCCCTGATTCCCTCCCCGATTGGCTGGAGTATAAGGCGCTCCTGCCTCTTTGGCTGGTACAGCGCCACGGTCATTAAAATCTCCGGGCCTGGGTGTCGCTGCGACGCCTGGCTTGCCCATGTTTGCCGACGCGCGTTGCTGCGGGTTGGCTCGGGCCGCCTGCGCATGTTGAGTTTGAGTCGCTACCGGCGGGATATGTCTCTCACGCGCCGCAGACTCCTCTTCAGGCTGTTGGACGCGCGTTGATTCCACCATTGCCACCGTTGTAGCTGACGTGGCTCTCGTTGTTGTTGATCACGGTGGTGTTGTAAACGTTGTGAATCTCATTCATGTTCACGTTGTTCACGGAACGGTTGTAGAAAAAGTGTCCGTTATCCCAACGCCCGCCTTCATAACCCTCACCGAAATAGCCGAAGCCGTAATTGATTCCGCCGTAGAAACCTATGTGCGGACCCCAGTAGCCGTCATAGAAAACAAATCCGTCGCCGCCCCAGCCCCAATAGGCTGGAGTCCACAGGAAACCGATTTCCGGCGCCATCACCCATGTGCCCGGCACCCAGTAGTAATCGTTGATGTCGTAATCGTAGGCCCAGTAGCCGGGTGTCCAGAGATAACCGTCGCCCGGACAAATAGGCTGCTCATAGACAGGCAGCGCGGGCGGGCCGATCCTAATGGCCACGCCAATTTGCGCGAACGATGCTGCCGACATCGACAGCACGACGAGCGCGAACAACAACGTACGAATGAAACGAATATGCATTGTGATTCCTCTGGCCCACATCCCTCGCTTGCCCGGTGTTGCTCTTTTGACCGCGGGTTGCGTGGATTGAGGGCCGATTTTCGGACGAAACATAACTGCAGACTCCGTCTCGCTCGCAAATGGTTCTGGCAGAACTTTCTCATTCCGGAGATATCGAAATCTGTTCAAAAAAGCTCACTTCCGAGCATGCGTCCCAGGTTGGAGGTCAACTGGAAAACGTCTGTCCTGTGCAGAAGTTGATCTCACATCCAAGGCTCGACAGTTAATCATAATTATTGCAGGTCGGGATCATTGCAAGTCAACGGTCTGGGCGAGACGGAAACTGAGGCGGCGGCTTTTGCCGAGCTGGCGCCCGGCTTGGACAGCCAGGGGCGGCTGTTCCTGCGCAACCTGGGACAGTCGGCGGCGCCCGTCTCTCCACTAGCAAAACGGGAGACACGGCGAGCCCCGTCACTACAGGAAAATTGTGTTGGAGTTCTTACTGACAACTGAAAGCTGATAGCTGACAGCTGCTCTATCCGCCCTGCTTCAACTCCACCAGCACTTGCCTTGCGATTTCCTTGAGCGTTTCGAACACGCCTATGCCCTGGAAGGCCACAGCCTCCACCACCGGCTCGTTTTTTTTGCGCAATTCGTTCGAGAGAGTGTCCACGGGCAGCACATTCGGCAGGTCGCGCTTATTCAGTTGCAGGACATAGGGAATCTTGTAGAAGTCGTAGCCGTGTTCTTGCAGGTTCGCCATCAGATTGTCGAGCGCCTCGATGTTGGCGTCATGGCGCTCCGGCTGGGAATCGGCCACGAACACGATGCCGTCCACGCCGCGCAGAATCAGCTTGCGGCTGGCGTCGTAGAAGACCTGTCCTGGGACCGTGTACAGGTGAATGCGCGTCTTGAAGCCCCGCACCGAACCCAGATCGAGCGGCAGGAAATCGAAAAACAGGGTGCGATCGGTCTCGGTGGCGAGCGAGATCATCTTGCCCTTCTGCTGTTCGGCTGTCTTTTGGAAAATGAACTGCAGGTTCGTCGTCTTGCCGCCCAACCCGGCGCCGTAGTAGACGATCTTGCAGTTGATCTCGCGCGCTGCGAAGTTGATGAAACTCAAAAGGTTTCCTCGGAAACTCCTGCGAAATATACCCTCGCGAACCACTCCCTCAAGGCGCGGGCCTCTCGCAAACCTACCTAATAGCAGTATCAATCCCTGCTGTTTTTTATATCACACCGGAAGGTCATGGCGCAGGTTACTCACGTCAGTGGCCAGTTGCCAGTACCCAGTTTCCCGCCTTGATGTGCATCGGGGAGTTGCGACCGTCTTACGGGACTCCATGGCTGGCGGCACCGAATACTGACAACTGGCTGCTGGCAACTGCTTATCGCGCTGTTGGCAGAGGATAATATCCATCCTTCGCGTACACCTTCACGTACGGACGCTGCACTCGTACTTCAATTTGGCGGTATCCGCCAATGCTCGACTTGGGCGTATAGCCCAGCGTGTACTGATTGCGTGCCTCTCCGATCGCCTTGGCGTAGATCCGCTCGATGCCGGCTTGCGCCAACTCGCTGTACACCGTGCCTCCTCCAGTCGCGGAGACGTATTTCGGCAGAATGTCGCTGTAACCCATCAAACCCCGCGTCTTCGGCAGGTGGATGCGCTGCAACCGGTCGTACACCGGGATCGCCGCTCCTTCCACTCCCACGGCGTACACGGTGATGTTCTGTGTCAGCAGCACCTTCAGGGTATCTTTGTAGCTGGCGGTCGAGCCTATCTCGCGTCCGTCGCTGATGATGAAGATGATCTTCCGCCGCGCCCGGTCGCGTTTGGAAAGATCGCGGGCCGCCAGCAAAATCGCGTCATTCATGACCCGTGCGATCTTGGGCGGTGTGCTCACCGGATTTACGGGAGAGTCGATCGGGATTCCATTGATGACCGGCCCCTGCGGCCCCAGCGGCCCACTCGTCACTGGAGGTCCATTGTTGGCTCCGCTGTATCCTTTGACCTCTTTCAGGACCGCTGTCAGCTCCTTGTCCACGCTGGTGAAGTCTGACACCCGCCCTACCGTGCTGCTGTAGGTGTAGATGCCGACTTCATCGAACTGGCTGAACGCTCCCTGCAATGCCGACAGCGTTTCCTGCACCTTCCGCAAACCCACGTCCGCCATGCCGAGATCGAAGATCACCGCCGCCGACAGCGCAAACGGATCGCTGGTGAAAAACTTCAAGGTTTGCCTTTGCCCATTTTCCAGGACTGAAAAATCCTTGGGCTGCAAGCCGCCCACCAACCGGCCATCGCTGTCCTTCACCGTGACCGGAACCATCACCAAGTTCACGGTCTTCGTGATCGTGTAGAGGTCCTGGCCGGATTCCGCATCCTTCGGGACGCTGCCTGCCGGCACCGTCTTGACCTCGGGCATCGGCGGCGGGGCGGGCTTTTGCTCCGCCTTCTCCGTCGTCGAATCCGGAGCGCTTCGGGGCATCTCCTTCGATCCGGTGGTCACCCCCGCGCCGGATGCATCCGGCGGCGCATTGGGATTGGTCTCCTCACCTGCTCCGGGTCTGACGCTGGGTGGGGCGGGTGGCGGCATTGGACGCGTTGCCGACGGGGCGTCCGGGATATCCTCAGGCTTCTGCTGCGCCGCCAGGGCTCCCGGCAACAACCCCCAGAGCGAAAATGTCAGCGCCAGAATCAGTATCGTGCTAATTTTCGTGGCCATCCCTGGAATCCTCTGTCTTTCTTGTTTCTTCCACCGCATTTTACTAATTCAGATGCCCAACCGCGCCGCTTTGGCGCATCTAACTATGGCAAGCCCTTACAGGATAGACTAGCAAAGTCTCGGGACAAAACGCGGATGACTCAATCACATTGCAAATCGTGCCTGGCCACGGGTTGGGTCGCTCTGGCCTTGTTCTCCCTGGCGGCGATTCTGTCGCTTTCCGCCGCCGCGCAGAATGCCCCGGCCGCGCCCAACGCCCAGTCGCCAGACCAGTCCGTCGAGACCCTCAAGGTCAACGTCGAAGTCGTGCAGCTATTCTTCAACGTCAAAGACAAGCACGGCGCGCTCATCCCCGGTCTCACCAAGGACAATTTCGACCTGTTCGAGGACGGCAAGCCCCAGACCATCAAATATTTCAAGGCCGAAACCGATCTCCCGCTGACCCTCGGCATGCTCATCGATTCCAGCGGCAGCCAGATACGCGTCCTCGATATGGAAAAGACAGTTGGAGGTTCCTTCCTCGAGAGCACGCTGCGCCCCAAAGATGAGGCCTTCGTCATCAGCTTCGACACCGACATCACCCTCCTGCAGGATTTCACCAACTCCGTCAGCCGCCTCAAACATGCGCTCAATGAAGCCAAGATCAACACCGGCGGAGTCGGCTGTTCCGGAGGCCCGATTGGCCCGCAAGGCCCGATCCCATGCCCTTCAACTGGACAGCGCGGCACTGCGCTCTATGACGCCGTCTACCTCGCCTCGCACGACGAATTCAGCCACGAAGTTGGCCGCAAGGCAATGGTCCTGCTCACCGACGGAGAAGACGAAGGCAGCCGCCTCAAGATCATAGATGCCATCGAAGCCGCCCAGAAAGCCGATGCTATCTGCTACGTCCTGCTCATCGCCGACCGCGGCTTCTACGGCTTCGGCGGCTATTCCGGCGATTCGGAGATGAAAAAGCTCACCCAGGAAACCGGCGGCCGCGTGATCGAAGTCGGCAACAAGATCGAAAAACTCCGCTCGGCCTTCGACCAGATTTCCCAGGAACTCCGCAGCCAATACAACATTGGTTACGTGCCCACCAACACCCGCCGCGACGGATCTTTCCGCAAAGTCGAAATCAAGCCCAAACACGGCGACTACAAAATCCAAGCCCGCAGCGGCTACTACGCCACCGCCCGCCCCGAAGATTAGAGGACTAACAGGCTGCGGAAAAACTCTGGTTCGCGTAGGTTTTCGGGAAGGGCACGACTTCAGTCGTGCCGTAAGTCGTCGAGAATGTGGCGGGTGGGCCACTTTAACGGGGAAGTATAATGCGGTGTGTCTTTTAACCTTGACCGAAATAAATGGGGTGCGCCACTTCTCGCGTTTTTCGAGAAGTGGCCCGCCGAACCGCCGACACCTTCGACCCAAGCCGGGGTTCCCATCACGCGCGGTTTTCGCATGATGGGTGGAAGCTCCGCTTGGGTGGGTCCTTTGATTTTTTCATCACAAACCACCTGTGATCACCATCACAGACATAAGCCCCGCATTCCACAACAATTGAGATCTGATTGGGGCAGTGAAGAGGTTAGCCCGTCGCCCAGACGGCCCTCGAAGTTGAGGCGTCAAGCGGGCGTGAGCGAAGCGGGAGCCCGCTGCCGAAATCCTGAGCGAAGCGAAGGATCTCCCCCAAACCCATTTTCAGCGCTCTTTGACAACTTAACTCCTTATTCCGGAATACTTTACCTCTAAGTCCTTTAAATCCAAAGACCTGGCGGGAATTTCCTCCTAATCCTATGATTCTAAAAGACCGGGGGGAGGGGGGGTACCCCCCCATACTAACTGGTTAATACACTTGGAGTAACGGGGTGAATGGCCACCCAAGATTGATTGCTGGGAAACCACTTCTACGGAATCGGCATGGGAAGGACTTGACGCTAATGAGCGGTTCAGCCGTTACGGCTTCGGAGCGTAGTATCCCTTGCGGGTGCGCACTTTTAGGTTCTTGTCTTGCGCCAGAATCTGGATCGAGCGGAAGCGTCCATCCGCAACAAAATCTGCCGGCTTGTAAGCCACGGCGTACTGGCTGCGCAGCTCCTCCTGAATGGAGAGAAACGCATCCGACACATCGCGCATCTGGAAGGGAAAAAACGCGCGCCCGCCCGTCGCATCGGCGATGCGCTCCAGCACCTTGTCGCCGGTGCCCTTCATGCCGCTGATGTTGGTGCTGATGGTGTAGACGATCGCATCCGCGCGTTGCGCCATCTCGATGGCTTCCTCACGGGTCACGTGGCTCAGGTTGTCTTCGCCGTCGCTCAGCAGAATGATGGCGTGGCGCACCGGCCCCGTCTGCTCCTGCTTCAACAGCTTGTCGCGGCAGGCAAAGTAGAGCGCGTCGTACATCGCCGTGCCGCCGCCCGCCCGCAACATTCGCACGCCGGTCGAAAGATTCTCCGTGTTGTCGGTGAAATCCTGTGTGACTTCTGGCGTGGCGTCGAAGCCGACCACGAATGCCTTGTCATAGCGCGGACGAATGATGGAGTTCAGAAATTCGACGGCCGCTTCCTGCTCGAACTTAAAGCGGTCGCGCACCGAGTTGCTGGCGTCCACCAGCAAACCCACTTGCAGAGGCAGATCGGTCTCGCTGCGGAAGCTGCGCATTTCCGCGGGCTTCCGATCGTCGAGCACCCGGAAGCTGTCTTTCGTCAGGTCCTTGATATAGTGGCCGTGCCGGTCGGTCACCGTGAACACCACGCGAACTTCGTTGACGACGTGCACGATGGTCGCGATGGAATCGTCGGAACCGGACTTCGCGGAATCTGGTGTGGCGGAAACCGCTGTGGAAGAAGGCGGAGCGCTCGTTGTCGCGGGTGAAGTCTGTGCCGCCGGAGTGGAAGCGAGCGGCGCCGTCTGGCCAATAAGTGGGCCAGCCAGCAAAAGAAAAGTAACCGGAAGCAGAAAAATGCGAGATTTCATCGAGACGATTGGTTCAGAATTTATTTTTTCCATTATAGACTGCGACCCGGCGTTGGAACGGAGCCTCGCCTTTCCCGAGCAAGTTCTCACCGGCCAGGTTCCCGCCGGGGACCTTCCTGCCTGGCATTCTCCAGGCTGTTGAGCAAGTTCTCCAGTTCCTTTGGTAACGGCCGGGAAAACTTGAGCCGCTCCTTCGTCCACGGATGGGTCAACTCAAGCGTCGCCGAGTGCAAAAAATTTCGATCCAGCTTCAGCGTCGCGGGCATGCCCGCCGAGCGGCGCTTGTTCGACTGCGACCGCAATTCACCAGGCGCGCCATAGAGCGCGTCGCCCACCACCGGATGCCCGAGCGACGACATGTGCACGCGAATCTGGTGTGTGCGTCCCGTCTCGATTTTGACTTCGACCAGGGCAAACTTGCCGTAAGGCGCATCGATCTTTCGTTGCACCGAGTAATGTGTCACCGCCTCGCGCCCGCCGAAGCCCTTCGTCGTCATGCGCGTGCGCCGCTGTGAGTGACGGCTGATCGCGCTTTGAATCGTGCCGCGCTCCTGCTTCGGCCAGCCGTGGACCAGCGCAATGTAAGTCTTGTGCACCTCGCGCCCGCTGAATTGCTTGGCCAGCCGGCGATGCGATTCGTCGTTCTTCGCCACCACCATCAGCCCGCTGGTTGCGCGATCCAGCCGATGCACGATCCCCGGACGAAGTTCGCCGCCGACCGCGGAAAGTTTGGCAAAATGATGCAGCAGCGCATTGACCAGCGTGCCGCGGTTGCGCGCATCGTCGGTCGCTCCCGCTCCGGCATGCACCATCATGCCCGCGGGTTTGTTGACGATCGCCAGATCGTCGTCCTCATAAACGATGTCGAGCGCAATCTCTTCCGCAATGGCGCGCAGAGGTGGAGCTTGCGGCGGACCGGTGACCGTGATCCGCTCGTCGCCATTGCCCTTCAGTCGCAGCGACGCCTTCGTTGCCGCTCCGTTCACCAGCACCTCACCCTTTGCGATGAGTTGCTGCACGCGGGCGCGGCTGACCTCAGCCCGGCTGATCTCGGAAAGCTGCGTGGCAAGATATTGGTCCAGACGCTGTCCCGCAGCTTCGGGAGACGCGGTTAGAGTGATGGGAAAATCTAGCATGCAGCACTCAGCATTCAGCATTCAGCGCGCAAGTGCAAGGAGAATCGGTTTTAGAGTTCGGAGCCTAAAGGAATTCTCACGCACACACTAAAGCTGGTCTCATAAATGATTCCCAGGGCGTGATGTCTGGCCCTCAGGGGCTAAAGCCCGCATTCTTATTGGCCGGTAGTGGCACGGCTGAAGCCGTGCCCTTCCCAAAACCATTTATGAGACCGGTTTTAAAGTCCAGGGCGCGATTTCCGATTTCTGATTGCTGACTGCTGACTGCTGAGTGCCGACTGCTGAGTGCTGCTCTTCAGCCACCAGATCAACCCGCCGCTTACGACCAGCAGAATCGAAATGAGCTGTGTTCCCGACATCAGGCCGCCGAATACTTCTCCGCGTCCGGGATCGCCGCGCAGGAACTCGATGAAGAAACGCTCGATTCCGTACAGGACCACGAAGCTGCCAAACACCTGCCCATCGAATTTCTTCCGCCTGAGCATCCAGGTGAGCAGCAGAAAATTAAAAAATTCGGCTGCGGCTTCGATCAGCTGCGTTGGTTCAATTCTGACGCCGAGCGGAGTTCCACTGACGAAATTCGCCAACGGATTCGTGAAGACGACGCCCCAGAAATGATGGGTCGGTTTGCCGTAACAGCAACCCGCCGCGAAACAACCGAAGCGTCCGAGGACGTGGCCAAAGGCCAGCCCAGGAGCGAAGGCATCGCAGGTGCCGAGCGCCGGCATGCGATGACGCCGCACGTACCACGCCGCCGTGAGGAGCGCGGCAATCAGTCCGCCGGAAAATACGCCTCCCGCTTGCAGCGTGTTGAGGCTGAAAATCTCGTGCCAGTTGTTCGCGTACGCGCTCCAGTCGTTGATGATGTAAAGAATCTTCGCCCCAATAATTCCCGCGAGCACAACGAGAATGCCAAGATTCCAGGCATCGTCGCCGTTGATGCCGTGTTTTTCCGAATTGCGCACGCTGATCCAAAGCCCGATCAGCACGCCCGATGCGACCAGGACGCCATAAGTCGGCAGGTAGAAATTGCCAATCTGAAAAAGTCTGGGAAACACGTTAGTTTGGATGCTCCGTTGTGGGCTGAGTTCTAGAAGAGTCTAGCAGACGAAGAAGGTCTCAGGTCTCAGGTCTCAGGAAAACAAGAGGCGTCGAGACGGACTTGCACTGGAGTAACGGGCATCTCGCCCGTCCATGGGAATTCACAAGACGGCGCGGGAAAACGCAGATCCCAAAGCCCGTTTCGTCCTAAGACCTGACACCTAAGACCTGACACCTGAACTGAACAAGCCGACCCACTGGGCCGTGTGGTGGGCCGAGAATGAACCCGTCTCAGACGGTGGGAACCCGCCGCAGCCCATTAGGCTTTTCCGCATGGCGGAACATAGCACACAGGATCTTGCGAGTCGCGTCCCCGTTCATTCGGCATTGGTTCAAAAATCGGTTGCCACCATCACCAACGTCGCAGGTCGGCTTTCACCTAGGATGCTAGGAAACGGGGAAGAGATTCGCAAGAGGAAAATGCAAAATAGTTGGCAGGAAGCTTGCTAGAGGTTCTACTCCAAAAGTGCGGAAAGATGAACCGCAGGTTACGAACGATTTCACAGGCTGCGACAAAAACCGTGTTTCGACTCTACTTTTTTAAAGGGGCGCGGCTTTACCCCGTGCGCCGGGTGTCTTGCAAAACCTCGTCCAGCGCGCTGGCCAGCTTGCTGGCCCGCTGCCGTGCTTCGGGCGAAGGCGCTTCCAATTGCCGCTTCAGCAGGTGATATTCATCCGCGATATTCAACGCCGCCAGCACGGCCAGCCGCACCGAATCGACGGTTGCCGTTTGCTCCGATACCGCGCGCATCTTGCCGTCCACATACTTGGCCAGCGTCACAATGTAGTCTGCGTCGGAGCCCCGCAGGTTATAAACCTGGTCGAAGATTTCGACGCGAACGCTGCCGTTGGCGCTGGCGTTGGCCGCCGCGTCGGTCGGAGGTTGTTTGCTCGCTGTGGCCATGTCACTCCTCGGCGGACCGCTTACTGGCGGACCCTTGCCGCCGTCGAGTTCGCGGGGACCGCTCAGCTTGCCGCCTGCTCATGCGTCAGGCTGTCCATCTGGCCCAACATTTTTTCCACCCGCGCCCTTATGTCCTCGCGGTCCTTGCGCAGTTGCACCAGTTCGCGGCGCATGGTTTCGTTGTCTTCCTCGCGCTCTTCGAGCTGCTCCCGCAACCGCTTCACGTCGCGTTCGGCCGCAGCTCGCGCTTCTTTGGCGGCCTTGTACAACTCAATGGTGCGATAAACTTTCTCTTCCAGCGCAGCAAAATCTTCAGCCGGAACCTGCTCCGATACCTCTTCCACCATTTTCACGGACATGGCCACTCGCTTTCGGGAAATAAATCAGCGTTGAGCCGAAGTATAACGCAGTTTGCTGTGGAAGAGCCGCTACTTTTGCCGCACCTGTCGTAAGTCGTTGAAAATGTGCTCATGCTTTAGCGCCTGAGGTGAGCTGCTTGCACTGCGGATGAGTTTTTCCGCAGCCTGTTTAGCTACTGAGGACAACGGCAGTGCGCTTTACGAATAGTCTGATAGATTGACCATAGTATGTTAGAATGACTATCGGAGAAACATTATGCAGGAAATCGCCATCTCGGAATTCAAGGCCAAGTGTCTCGCCGTGCTCGAGCGGGTCCGTGCGACGAAGAAACCGGTCCGGGTCACGCGCTTTGGAAAGCCCGTCGCCGAGGTCGTGCCGCCCACGGCGGTTGAAGATCGTGCAGCCTGGATTCAATCGATGAAGGGCACGTTCGAGATTCTCGGCGATATTGTGTCTCCGGCCAATGACGAGAGCGAGTGGGAGGCGCTGCGCGATTGAAACTGCTGCTGGACACGCACATCTGGCTCTGGACCCTGCAAGATCCGAAACGGCTTGGGCGGAGGGTTCTGCACCAGATCAGAGACGAAGCCAACGAACTTTGGCTGTCGCCAATCAGCACCTGGGAAGCGCTGACCCTGAACTTCAAAGGCAGGATTCACATCAAGGGAAACCTGACGGAATGGCTGGAGCGGGCCACCGCCGGCACGCGCGAAGCTCCGCTGACTCATGAGATCGCTCTCGTAGCCCGGCAATTACCCCTGCATCAAGACCCCGCTGACCGAATTATAGCCGCCACCGCCGAGGTCCTGGATCTGACTCTGGTTACAGCCGACGAGCGCCTGCTGGGATTGGGAACGATCCGAACCATGGCCAACCGCTGATCGCGTAGCGGACCCGGACTGAATTATTCTGCAAATACTCCAAATGTGTGCGTTCTGTACATGAATGAGAGGAGATCAAGTGCGTCGAGTTCACTCCGTGGGCGAGTTCTTTTTCGTCTGCGTCTTTGTCCTAGTCAGCGTGGCGTCGTTCGGGCAATGCGCTTTCCCCTCTTCACCATCCGAAAATCTTTTGAAGTACTCATTTGAACCGATCATTGCCGATGACAAGATGTCGCTGCGCGTGACGCTTGAATTCAAGGGAGATTCTCACGGCATGGTCAAACTTGAGCTGCCCTCAGAGTGGGCGGGTCAGCAGCACATGGAAAACTCCATCACGGAACTGAAAGCTCTCTCCCCTGGCACAAAGCTCAGCGACACGGAATCGCCATCCGAAAAAGAGTTATGGTTCCCGCCCAACACCGTGGTTCGCCTCTCTTACGTGCTGGTAAAGGATTGGGACGGGCCTCTGAACAGTGGCACCAGGTTTCGGGCCGATCTGTCACGCGAATATTTTCACATCGTCGGTATAAATTCACTCGTGCATCCGGACATTGACGGTCTCCGAGTGGTGGACGTTCAGTTCGATTGGCAGAAGCTCCCACCGGCGTGGTCTTTGGCGACTTCCTTTGGGACTGACAATCGTTGCCAATCGTTTCATGGATTGTGGAAAAAAGCATTGAACTCCCTATTCGTTGGAGGAGACTACCGCATTTATCACACCACACTTTCAGGCAACGCGCTGGACTTCGCGATTCGCGGCAACTGGAGTTTCACGGGTGATGAATGGGTCGGCCAAGCGCGCAAGATCATGGAATTCGAGCGCACATTTTGGCATGACAACGACTTTCCATACTTCCTCGTGACGCTCACTCCACTTGGTCAGGACCACGGCAGCAGCGGTGGAACGACGCTCACCAATTCCTTTATGTCACATCTCTCGCGATTGGATCCGCTCACAGCCGACATCCTTGGGACCCTCGCGCACGAGACATTCCATACATGGAATCCTGGCAAAATCGGGTACTGGCCAGGATCCGACTATCCTATTTCATGGTTCTATGAGGGATTCACCACGTACTACCAGGATGTGATGCTCTTCCGTGCAGGACTAATGCCATTTCCCGATTATGTTGCGGCGGTTGACAAAAACCTGCGCGAGTATGAACTGGGCGAAGGAACGGATATCTCGCTTCAGGAATTCATACGACGCCATTCCGCGGATCAATCAGTTTTGAACCAGCTTGACCACAGGCGCGGTGCCGTCTTGGCGACGTGGCTGGACGCCACGATCCGCCGCGAAACCGGCAACAGGTCGTCACTCGACAATCTCATGTTCGATTTGGTCGCTCAGAATGCCGCATACCAGCGTCGTCACAACGGCCAGCCTATGACGCTAGACAACAAGCGGATTTTCCGCACAACTTTCAGGTACATTCACCGCGCCTCGAGGAAGGAATTCCGGCAATATGTCGAGCAGGGCGGAAGCATCCGAGTTACGGAAACGGCTCTGGGCCCCTGCGTTCAAAGTTATGCTGAAGAGAGTTGGAAGTTCGATCTTGGATTTGACCTCTCTAAGTCCACCGAAAGCGAAGACAAAAGGGTGTTTGGGGTTGAGCCGGACAGCGAAGCGTTTCACGCTGGGCTGCGAGATGGGCAAAAGCTGGCCAGTTGGTCCTTCTATCCCGGAGATCCGTCCAAGCATGTCAAGCTAACGATCAAGGATGAAGACGGCAAGCGGGTCCTAACCTACTATCCTCGAGGATACAAGATGGCGGTGCAGCAATTCAGATTGGATGCTGAGAAATACTCTTCGAATCCTGGAGCGTGCGTAGTAGGGTGGTAATTGTCGTGATCAGGCGGCTCCAGAGACGGCCCCGACCGGAATTTTGAGATAGCTCTTCTACGCCCGCTGCACGCCGCCTAGCCCCTCCAGCGCCTTTGCGATCTGGCCCGACCACTGTGCTACCTCGTCGTCGCGCAGGGTGCGGTCGGTGGACTGGAGTTTGGCGCGCATCAGGATCGAATACTTACCCGCGCCAACTTTTTCGCCTCGGAAAATTTCTACCGGGACGAAACTGCGCAGCTCGGCAATACCCAATCCGGCGACGCTCTGGTGGATTTTCTCGAACTCCACTGCATCGTCAAACATGAAGGAGAAGTCGCGCTCGACGGCAGGGAAGCGGGGCAGCGCTTCATAACGCACCTGGCGCAGATCGTGCTGGTAGAGCCGGTCGAGATAAATCTCGGCGACAAAAACATCCTGCCGCAGTTTGCGGGCCGCGGCCACATCGGGATGGATCTGGCCAAACTGGGCTACGGTCGCGCCATCCATGACGGCGCGGGCCGAGCGTCCGGGATGGTAGTAGTCGGCCGTCTGCGAATCGTAGTAGAGAGTCCAATAGCTGAAGGGCGCGAGCAGTTGTTCGACATCGCCTTTCAGGTCGAAGAACGAGAGCGGACGCGCCGCCGCTCCCGGAGCCAGTCCGCGCACCACCTCCGCATCCACGTTCCCCGTCGCGCCGATCGAGATGCGCTTCAACTCCACCGACTTCCCGTCCGCCGCCTCAAATATATTTCCAGATTCGAACAGGCGAACATTGTCGCTGCCGCGATTCAGATTGTAGGCCAGCATGTTCAACATGCTCGGGACCATTGAGGTGCGCATCACCGAAGCCTCGTCGCTGATTGGGTTCTCGATGTCGAGTGCGGCGGCGGATGAAAAGCGCCGGGCGTCGTCTTTCGAGATGAAAGTCAGCGAAATGGTTTCGTTGTAACCGAGCGCGAGCAGCGAAGAGCGCAGCCGCGCATCTTTGTGCGCATCGGGCAGTTCGCGGACTTCGCCGCTGTAGGCGGGAAGCGTGTTTCGGAACTTGTCGTAGCCGTGCAGGCGCGCCAGTTCTTCGATGATGTCAATCTCGCGCTCGACATCGAGCCGCCAGCTAGGAATGTGGACGAGATAGTTATCTTCGCCGCCCGGAAGCAGAGTGAAGCCGAGACGAGAAAGAATGCGGTTGATCTCCAGTGCGCCGATTTCTTCACCGAAAATGCGGCGTACTTCCCGTGGGTCGAGCTCCACGGGAGCCAGATCAAGCTGGCGGGCGACTACGTCGATGACGCTGCCGATGAGCGTGCCGCCGCCCGATCCGAGAATCAACTCGGCTACCCGGTTGGCGGAAGCGACGGTCGATTCAAAATCCGCGCCGCGCTCAAACCGGTGCGAGGCGTCGGTGTGAATACCGTGCCGCTTCGACATGCGGCGCACGGTGACTGGGTCCCACCAGGCGGATTCGATCAGAATATTCCGCGTCTTCCCGGTGATCATCGTATCGAAGCCGCCCATCACGCCAGCCAGACCCACTGGTTTTTTGGCGTCGGCAACGACAAGGTCTTCGGTCGAGAGCTGGCGCTCCACGCCATCCAGGGTCTTCAGCGTTTCGCCGGCCTGGGCGCGGCGAATGACCAGCCTGCGTCCTTCGAGCAGATCGAGATCGAACACGTGAGTGGGCTTGCCACTCTCCCACAAAACGTAGTTGGTGGCATCGACCGCGTTGCTGATGGGACGCTGATCGAGCAGCAGCAACCGATGGGCGACGATTGCCGGTGAACTCGTGATGGTGACTCCGCAAATCTCGCGCGCCGTGAAGCGCGGACAAAGCTCAGGCTCCTGAATGTCAATGATGACTTCGGACTTGCCTTGCGACGGGGGCAGCTTCGGTTCAATCGGCCGGAGCGGCAGATCGTAGAGCGCCGAAGCCTCGCGAGCCACGCCGTAATGATTCATGGCATCGGGACGGTTGGTAGTGATCTCCATCTCGAAGACGGTGTTGTCGCCTTCGCCGGAGATGCCCTCGACGGCAACACCCGCGAGAGTAAGTTCGTCCGCAAGACGAGCGTAGTCGACCGGAAGATCAACGAAGTCGCGCAGCCAATGGGGAGAAATTTTCATTTGAGAGAACGCCAGCTACGAGCTTCGAGCCGCGAGCTACGAGCGAATTTTACTCGTGAGCGATTGCTCGAAGCCCGTAGCTCGAAGCTCGCAGCCGCTATCCAAATTGCTCCAGAAACCTTACATCGCCCTGAAAAAACAGCTGAATATCGTCCACGCCGTATTTCAAGATCGCAATCCGTTCCACGCCCATGCCAAAGGCGAAGCCGGAAACTTTGGTTGCATCGTAATCCACGAAGCCGTACACATTCGGATCGACCATGCCGCAGCCCAGCAGTTCAATCCATCCGCTGGCCTTGCAGTTGCGGCAGGGGCCGCCGTCGCGCGCGCCCTTGCCATCGCAGAAAATGCAACTGATCTGCACGTCGGCGCTGGGCTCGGTGAAGGGAAAGAACGACGGATAGAAGCGCGTCTTCACGCTCGATCCGAAGAGCGCTTTCATGGCGTGGTCGAGCGTGCCCTTCAAATCGCAGAACGTGATATTGGTATCTACGGCCAGACCTTCGACTTGGTGGAAGATGGGTGAGTGGGTTGCGTCGGGCGCATCGTTGCGATGGACTTTTCCCGGACACACCACGCGCACCGGTGGCTTCGTCTTCTGCATGGTGCGGATTTGCACCGGAGAAGTGTGGGTGCGCAGCAGCAGGCGGTCGCGCGGTTCTTTCGATTCCTGCCCGGCGATAAATAGCGTGTCCTGTGTGTCGCGCGCGGGGTGGTTCGGCGGAAAGTTCAGCGCCTCGAAGTTGTAGTAATCAGTTTCAATCTCCGGGCCTTCCTCGACCGAGTAGCCCAGATTGCGGAAGACGCCGATGATCTCGTTCATCGTCTTGATGACGGGATGTTCCGCGCCGCTGGGACGGCGAATGCCGGGGAGGGTGATATCAAGGGAATATTCCGAGAGGGCTTTGCGAAGTTTGGCGATAGCTTCGTACTTTTCCTTCTGGGTTGCAACGGCCCACTCAATCTGCTGTACAAGGTCTCTATAGACGACCCCAGCACGGGGCTTAACCTCGGCGGGAGCGGGGTTAAGTAACGATTCCCTTAGTTGTTTCGAGATTCCATTCTTTCTCCCCATCCACCCATCGCGGAAAAGCTTCCATGTTTCCTCGCTTTCGACCGCGTCGGATTCGGCTCGGAGATGCTCAAGGAGTTCCGATGCAAACCGATCGAAAGACGCCTCCGTGTAGTCCGGTAATTTGGGTACGCTGTATGGCATATTCCCGAGTAATTCCAATAAGTATTGTCATCCCGAGCGAAGCGAGGGACCCCTACTCATCCGAAAATGTGTGCGGGAGTAGGGGTCCTTCGACTCCGCAGAACGATTCGCTTTGCGAATCGTTCTGCTCCGCTCAGGATGACACTACAAAGTTAAGACCGAAAGCTAACGACTGACAACTGAGAGCTGACGGCTGATAGCTGCTTTACGCTGTCGCCGCGTTCGCCTTCTTCGCCTGCTCCGCCAGACTTGCAAATCCCGCCGCGTCTTTCACCGCCAAATCGGCCAGGATCTTGCGGTCCAGTTCCACGCCGGCCTTCTTCAGTCCGCTGATGAACTGGTTGTAATTCAATCCGTTCAAGCGGGCGGCGGCGCCGATGCGCACGATCCAGATCGAGCGGTACTGGCGCTTCTTCTGCTTGCGGCCGGAGTAGGCAAACTTCAGCCCGCGTTCGACCGCTTCTTTCGCCGAACGGTAAAGTTTGGACTTAGTTAGGAAATATCCACTGGCGCGTTCAAGTATCTTTTTGCGCTTGGCGCGGCGTTTGGTTCCGCGTTTTACACGAGGCATGGTGCTCTCCTTTTTTATTTCGTCTGGCGGCTGGAGGTAAGGAGGCTTCTACCCGATGGGATTTCTGAAGCCCAGCCTCTTCACGCGCCGCTGCGGGGCGTTTCGCTCCGCAGGCTTGGTTGTTGCATACCCGGTTAAGGACGGGCGCGGACGCCCGTCGCTCCCGCTAGTAAGGGATCATGCGCATGACTTTTTTATAGTCCGCATCGCTTACCAGCACCGCGCTACCTAAATGTTTCTTGCGCTTCTTCGCCTTCGAGGTCAGGATGTGGCGGAGAAACGCTTTGTGCCGCTTTATCTTTCCCGTCCCGGTTTTCTTGAAGCGCTTGGCAGCGCCTTTGTGTGTTTTTAGTTTAGGCATAGAACCTCAGTTATTAGCACTTAAGCATTTAGCACTTAGCATTTAGCCAAAACCGTACCACCGCCCGCTGGGGCTAGGTGCTAACAGCGAATCGCTGATTTTACGCTGTCTGCGCGCCGCCTTGCGACGCGGGAGGCGCGGGCTTCGGACGAGCGGGTGGCTTTTCTTTCGCTCCGCCTTCCTTCTTGTTCGGTGCCAGAATCAGGTGCAGCGTATTGCCTTCCTGCCGCGGGCGGAATTCCACCAAGCCCCTCTGGCCCACGTCCTTGATCAGACGCTCCAGAATCTGGCGGCCCAGGCTTTGCCGCGTCATTTCGCGTCCCCGGAAGAAGATGGTCGCTTTCACCTTGTCTCCTTCATCGAGAAAGCGCAGCACATGGTTCTTTTTTGTTTCGTAGTCGTGGTCGTCCACGTTGATACGAAACTTCACTTCCTTGACCGTAATCGTTTTCTGCTTTTTCTTGGCTTCGCGCTCGCGCTTTTCATTCTGGTACAGGAACTTCCCATAGTCCATAATGCGGCACACCGGAGGTTGCGCGGTCGGGGAAATTTCCACCAGGTCGAGATTTCTTTCGCGGGCCAGCTTGAGCGCCTCGAAGGGAGGCATCACGCCAATCTGTTCCCCTTCGTCGCCGATCACGCGGATCTCGCGCGCCCGGATGCGCTCGTTCATGCGGATAAAACGCTTGTCGATACTGTCCTCCGTCTGCTGCTACTGCCAAGTAATGATGCTTAAAAAGTATAGCATGGGGCCGGTGAGCGACGTTGTAGAGACAGGGCTTGCCCCGTCTCCCTTGTCCGATTTTTGCTTATCTCACACCGAAGACGCGGCAAGTCGCGGTTCTACAGGGTAATTCGTTAGTCGTTACGCCACCGCCGTTTTCGAATTCCGCAACTGACGATAGAGCCGCAGATAATCGTCCACCATCCGTCGCGCCGTGAAGCGATCGCGCGCCCGATTGTAGGCGCGCGTCCCGTACAAACGCGCCAGTTCGCGGTCTTCGTCCAGTTGGCCGAGCATGGCGCTGAGGCTGTCGGCGTTATTGTGTTCGAAGTACAAGGCCGCGTCGCCCCACAGTTCGCGATACACTTCGATGTCGTTGGCCACCAGCGCGCAGCGCGAGAACGCGGCCTCGACCGACGCCAATCCCGTAGGCTCATACTGCGAAGTCGCCGCAAAAATCTTCGACTTACTGTAGAGCGAGCGCAGTTGCGCTTCAGTCTGCGCTCCCTTCACCGAAATCTCGTGTTCGCCAGTGGAGACGCGCACGTCGGCGCGGATCGGCACCGGCGGCGCGGGAATCGGATTGTCCGCTCCCACAATGCACACCGGCAAGCCGTGCGTGTGCTGGGTCAGCAAAGCGACCTGCTTTCCCGTGTCCCACAATCGCCCAATCGCCAGCACCGACTCTTCCTTCGTCACAAACGGATTAAAGTAGATGGGATTGCGTCCGGGCGGGATGACGTATCCATCGAAATCGCCGCCGTAGGCAAGGCGCAGCATCTCTCCCATCCAGCGCGAAGTGGTGACGACCGCTTCGGCCCGCCGCAAGCCCGCGACCATGGTTTCGCGATACCACTTCAGCCAGGCCGAGGCGGCGGGCTCGCGTCCGTGGATGCTCAACCACCAGGTGATCACATCGCCGTGCGCCACCACCAGGCGCGGTGTCGCCACCGGCAGCGCTCCAAAACTCAACTGATTCAAATGCAGGAAATCGGGACGCGTGTCGCGCACGATCGCGCAGAGATAGTCCTCGGCCGCCTGGAAATCCTCCTCGCCTTCCTGCATCCAGTCGAGTCGAAACGCGGTGGGATGGTATTCAAGCCCGTGCAGGCTGTCCATCCATGCAGTCTGATGAGGAAGTGGAATTTCTCCAAAGCTGACGAGCGTGACCTGTGCCCCGTGGGTCACCAGACCCGAAACCAGCTCCCGCGAGTACGTCCACACTCCGCTGAACGTGTCAGCCGTTACCAGTACGCGCACAGAACCCCCGGGGGATCGAAGGCTGGGAAATGACCCTCGGCCTGCTGGCCTCTAGTGTAGGGTCAAGGGCAGTGCCGAGGGAAGAGTTTTCTTGCGGATTTTTCGTGTGGAGGTGGTGTGGGAGCAGGGCTCCGCCCCGCCTCGGACGGGGCAAAGCCCTGTCCCCACACAAAGCATGCGTCTCTACAGCGGCTCACGTCGCGCTGGCTGCTGCTGCCGCCGACGCTTCCACGTTGCCCAGCTCTTTCTCCGCCATACCGTCGCAGGTCATCGTGAACTTGAAAGTAGAGCCATGGCCGGCCTGCGGCTCAACCCATATCTTTCCGCCACAGTGCTCGACGATCTTCTTGCAGATGGCCAAGCCAATTCCGTTGCCCGCATACTCGGTCCGTGTGTGCAGGCGCTGGAAGACGACAAAAATATTTTCCGCCTGCTCCGGCGCGATACCGATCCCGTTGTCGCTCACGCTGAACAGCCACTGCTCGCCCGCTTTCTCGGCCTGCACGGAAATTACCGGCGCTTCTTTTCCGTGGAACTTGATCGCGTTCCCAATCAGATTCTGGAAAAGTTGCGTTATATGCGAGGGGTTCGCACACACCACCGGCAGCGCCCCATGCGTGACCGCCGCGCCGCTTTCTTCGATCGCCGGACCGAGAATCAGCAGCACCTCTTCGATTGCCGCGTCGCAATCGACGCGCACGCATGCGGCGCAATTACGGCCTACTCGCGAAAAGGCCAGCAGGTCCTGGACCAGGGTCTGCATGCGCAGCGCTCCCTCGTTGACGTAGCCGATGAATTTGTCGGCGTCCTCGTCGAGCCGGCCGCGATAGCGTTCGGCCAGCAATTGCGTATAGGTCGCCACCATGCGCAACGGCTCCTGCAGGTCGTGCGATGCTATATATGCGAATTGTTCGAGATCCGCGTTGGAGCGGGCCAATTCTTCGACCTTTCGCGCCAGATCCTCTTCCGCTTGTCGCCGCATACGAAGCTGGCGTTTTTCCTCCAGAGCGCGGCGTACGGCTTCAGGCAGCCGCGCCAGTCCGTCTTTCAGCACGTAATCCGTCGCGCCCCGCTTGATGCATTCCACCGCGGTCACGTCGCCCAACGCGCCCGAGACCAGGATTAGTGGGATGTCCAGCCCTTCGCGCCGCAAAACATCCAACGCTTCCATTCCTTTCCACTGGGGCAAGTTGTAGTCGGCGATCACTATGTCGGGGCGGTGCGCGCGCAGTTCCCGCTCAAACTCTTTTTCCCCCTGCACCACCACCACCGCAGCCGAGAAGCCGCCTCGGCGCAGGGCCCGGGCCACGAGCTCCGCATCGAGCGCGTTGTCTTCAACGTGCAGCACCCGAAGTTGGCCCGCTTCTGGCCCGAGGTCGTTAGAGGCGGTCATGAGCCAGTCCCGCCAAATTCTGGGAAGCCCCCACTACCGGCGGCTGATTGATGACCAGCCAGTACAGTCCAACGGTCTTCACCATTTCACGGAATTCCTCGAAGTCCACCGGTTTCTGGATGTAACTGTTCGCCCCCAGGTGGTAACTGGCCACTAAGTCCCGCTCTTCTTTCGACGAGGTCATGACGACGACCGGGATGGTCTTGGTCCGCGGATCGCCCTTGATCTGCTTCAGCATTTCCATCCCATCCACTTTGGGCAGTTTCAAGTCCAACAGCACCAACTTGGGGGGATGATCAAACGATCTGTCCGCGAACGCGCCGCGACAGAAGAGAAAGTCCAGGGCTTCCTCGCCATCGCGCACGACTAAAATGTTGTTGGCCAGCTTCTCCCGTCGCAGCGTGTGCAGGGCAAGATCCACATCGTCCTGACTGTCCTCCACCAATAGTATGTCCAGTGCTTCGGAGTTCATAATCGGCCTCCAGCCGCAGTAACTCGTGGTGTAACTGCATTTCGTATCGGGGCATCGCTTCAGCGATGCCGCAAGCCCCGCTCTTCAGCTTTCAATTCGTCAAACGTTGTCATCATTCCCCCCCCACTTTGTCATCCTGAGCGAAGCGAAGGACCTGTTTTTCGCGGCCTCAAAGCAAAGCAGATCCTTCGCTTCGCTCAGGATGACAATCCGCAAAAGTCGGTGGACGGGCGAGACGCCCATACCTCCATCGCATGACTCATCGTACGGTCGCGGCACTGGCTCCATTGCCCTTCGTTGCCGTTCGTGTTCCCACTCCAAGCGTGAAATAAAAGGCTGCGCCTTTGTCCGGTTCCGCCTCCGCCCACACCCGGCCTCCGTGTTTGTGGACGATGCGTTGCACCGTCGCCAAGCCGATCCCCGTGCCTTCAAAATCTTCCGCGCGGTGCAGGCGCTGGAAGACCCCGAATAGTTTGCCGACATATTTCATATTGAAGCCGATGCCATTGTCCCGGACCATGAATACCGTTTGCCCGTTTTCTCCCTGGTGACCGATTTCGATGACGGCGCGGGCGCGCGGGCGGGTGAACTTGAGCGCGTTGGACAACAGGTTTTGCCAGACCTGCCTGACCAAAACCGGATCGCACTCCACCGCCGGCAGGTCCGAGATCGCCCATTCCACCTGCCGCCCTGCGCTCTCCGGTTGCAGCGTCGCCACTACTTCCGCGACCAACTCGTTCAACTTCGTGGCCTGCAAACTCAGGGCATGGCGGCCGACCTGCGCCAGACCCAACAATTCATCCACCAGCAGGCCCATTTGTTTTGTTCCCGCCTGGATGCGATCGACGTAGCGCCGGGCCTCGGGATCGAGCGTGGGACCGAATTCTTCCACCAGTAACTGGGAAAATCCGCTAACATGCCGCAACGGCGCCCGCAGATCGTGCGACACCGAGTAACTGAACGCCTCCAGCTCCCGGTTGGCAGTCGCCAGTTCCGCGGTCCGCAGCGCCACTCGTTCTTCCAGTTCGTTGTTGAGCTTCTGGATTTCAAGTTCGGACGCTTTTCGCTCGCTGATGTCGTGGGCAATTTTTGAAGCGCCAACAACCGCGCCGCTCGCGTCCTTGATCGGCGAAATCGTCACCGAAACGTCAATGTGCTTGCCATCCTTTCGCACCCGGACGGTTTCGAAATGGACGACACTCTCCCCACGCCCAATGCGGGCCAGAATGTCGGATTCCTCATCCGCGCGCTCCGGCGGCAAGAGCAGCCGCATCGGTTGGCCCACCGCCTCGCGCGATGAGTAGCCAAACACTTTCTCGGCGCCAAAGTTCCAGCTAGTGATGGTGCCGTCGAGGGTCTTACCGATAATGGCGTCGTCGGAGGAATCGACCACGGCCGCCAGCCGTTCGCGCACCTCCTCGGCCCGCTTGCGTTCAGCCAAAGCACGAAGCGCCACGATGCCGAAGCTCAGATTGGTGGCGAGATCTCCGAGCAAGCGTTGCTCGGCGTTCCCAAAGGCTTCCGTTTCCGCGGCGTAGATGGAGAGCGCTCCCAGCGGCTCTTTGCCGCCTTTGAGCGGCAAAGACAGACAAGAACGGTAGCCCCGCTGGATGGCATTCACGCGCCAGGGAGCGAAGTGAGGGTCGGACGCCAAATCGAGGCAGGCAACGGGCTGGCCGGTTCGGATGGCCGTGCCGACCGGCCCGCGCCCGCGTTCCTCATCGGCCCAAGTCACGTTCAAGGCGTCCAGGTAGCCTGCCTCGAATCCACTCTCGGCAACCACCCGGACGGTTTTTTTCTCGTCGCGCTCGGCATAGCCCACCCAGACCATGCGGTAGCCGCCCACGTGCACCGTCAAGTCGCAAATTTGCTGGAGCAGCCCCGGCTCATCCGTCGCTCGCACCAGCCGCTCGTTGCAGTCGCTCAACAAGCGCAGGGCGCGCTCCGCTCGCTTACGTTCCGTGATGTCCGCGCGGATGGCAACGTACTGCCACGGCTTGCCATCCGCGCCGAGGAACGGGACGATGGTCGCATCTACCCAGTAAATGGAGCCGTCCTTGGCGCGGTTCCGAATCTCGCCGCGCCAGACTTTCCCATTCGCGATGGTGTCGTACATCTGCTGGAAAAATTCTTTCGGATGGTAACCGGAGTTGACGATACGGTGGTTCTGGCCCAGCAGTTCCTCCCGGGAATATTGGCTGATGGCGCAGAATTTATCGTTGACATAAGTGATCGTGCCCTGCACGTCGGTCATGGCCACGATGGCGTGCTGATCGAGGGCAAACTTCTGGTCGGCGAGTTCCTGGAGCGTGCGCTCGCTGGTGGCAAGGTTTTCCTGCAAGGCCGCTTGCGCCAACTTCCGCTCGGTGACCTCGACTTGCAACGCCGCCGTGCGCTCGGCCACGCGCCGCTCCAGACGCGTGTTCACTGTATCGCTGCGATCCACGATGAAAGCGATCCAGGTGATGAAGCCCACCAGCAAAGCGCCGCACAAGATCGCCAGCAAACCCGCTTCCACCCGGGTGAGGAGAGTTACGCTGTGCAGTTTCCACCCCGCCAGGCCCGACAGCCCAACCACTACCGCAAATACGGCGCTGGCGGAGGCGAAGACGTTTAGCCACTTGACCAGGCGAGGATCGGGGTCGCTCATATTGCGTCACGTTTTCCAAACGGTGCACTCACCGAAAAGTTGCAATACAACCCGCATAGAATCGCGCAGAGCGTATTTCATAAATGCCTTTCAGGTCCGAAGGAGCGTCCCTCAGGGACTAAAGCCCACATTTTTCAGATCTTAAATGGCACGGCTGAAGCCGTGCCCTACCCAAAACCATTTATGAGACCAGTTCCAATCGTCAGACGCTGACGTCGGCAGCCATTCCAACTTCTCCTGTTAGGCTTGCGCTCTCCAATTGCCCCCGGAGTTTCTCCACCAGTTCGTGTACCGAGCGCAGTTTTTCGCTCGCCGCCGGGGGCAAGCCGGAGATTCCGAGGGCCAGTTCACTGGACAGCAGCAGCGCCGTGACCGTGCCATTCAGTTCGCTGTGGAGTCGGCCGATGGCCGCTTGGCGGGCCCTCACTTCCTCGCGCTGGCGGCGCTGCACGGCCGCCCGCACCTCCCGCACCAGACGCTCCATCCCACTGATCGCCAAATTGACCTGCACTAAAATAGCGGTGCCCAAATGCTCGAACACGGCCTCGGCTTCGTGCGGCCTGACTTCGAGCAGGTGCTGATCGAGCACCACCGCCAGGCAGCATTGCGTTTGCAAGAGTGTGGCGGCCCGGGGCAGGCTTTCCGCCACCACGACCTGCTCGCCCGTCGCCTCATGCAGCGCCGCGGCGCACTCGGAGGCCCGCGCACTCGGCGTTACCAAAAGGATCATGCCGAATTCTTGTGCAACTTCCGGGCCAATCGCTTCACCCTGAAAACAAATGTGTTATGCGCTCCATCCTTCCTTTATGCTCCCGATCCGGCACTAGCGCTGGCCCCGACGGCCCAGTTTTGGGAAGAGTACTCTTTCAGCTTGCGGTACAACGTCGTCTTGCCAATACCTAGCAGCCGTGCCGCCAGCATCTTGTCTCCATTGACCTGCGTGAGCGTATTCAGGATGGTCTGTTTCTCCAGCTCCGCCATGGGCACGATGCCATTCGCCGGCGCGCTCATTGCCAGCAACTCCAGGGGCGCGCTGTAGATTTGGGTGGGAAGGTCGCGAAGCTGAATTTCATGCGCGCTGCTGAGCGCGCACGCCCGCTCCAGCGAGTTTTCCAGCTCGCGCACGTTGCCGGGCCAGTCGTAATTCAGGAGCGCCTTGAGCGCCTCGTCCGAAATGGTCTTTTCGATGCCCGCGTCGCGCCCGATGCGCTCCAGAAAATGCGCCACCAGCAGCGGGATGTCCTGTCGGCGGTCGCGCAAAGGGGGGATTCGGAGGGTGAGCACGTTGAGCCGGAAAAAAAGATCGCGGCGGAAGGTGCCATCGGCGACGGAGCGTTCGAGGTCGTGATGGGTCGCGGCCAGTATGCGCACGTTGATGGGAACGCGCTTCACGCTTCCCACCGGACGAATCTCCTTCTCCTGGATCGCCCGCAACAGCTTCGCTTGCAAGTCGGTCGGCAACTCGCCAATCTCGTCCAGAAACACCGTGCCCCCCTCGGCGATCGCCAGCAGCCCGTCCTTGGGATTGGTCGCGCCCGTGAAGGCGCCGCGCACGTGGCCGAACAGTTCGCTCTCGATCAGCGTCGGCACGAGCGACCCGCAATCCACCGGAATGAACGGCTTGTTGCGGAAGATGCCGGCGAAGTGGATGGACTTCGCGACCAGTTCCTTGCCCGTGCCGCTCTCGCCCAGTATCAGCACCGGATGCGCGCTCTGTCCGGCTTTGGCGATGATGCGATACAACTTTTCCATGTCCGGCGCGCGCCCGACCATATTGCCAAATCCCTGCCGCGACTTGCTGGCTTCCCGCAACACGCGGTTCTCCGTCTTCAGCCGGAGATGCTCCGCCACACGCTCCAGCAGCAGCCGCAATTCTTCCATGCTGAACGGTTTGGTGACATAGTCGTAGGCGCCATCTTTCATCGCCTGCACCGCCGACTGCACCGTGCCATAGCCGGTCACCACGATCACCAGCGCGTCGGCGCGATGCTTCTTGATCGCGTGCAGCGCTTCCAGACCCCCCGCGCCCGGCAGCCGCATGTCCAGCAGCACGGCGTCGGTGCTGGAGCTGTCGAGCAGCCGGTAGGCTTGCTCGGTGGATTCCGCCACCTGCGTGTTGAATCCAAGCGACTGCGCCACCTCGCGGCAGGCCTCGCGGATGGCGCGGTCGCCGTCCACGATCAGGAGGTTCAGAAAATTTGCTCCCTCGATCTGCGAGGCATGGCTTTGGCTATGGCTAGAGTTGAGGACGGTGGCAGTCGATGCACTGAACATGGCAAATCTCCATTGCGATGCGGAAGTTCACGAACTCAAACTTGAAGAACTCAAACTTCACCATCGAATTTCATATATAGAGACGGGGCTTGCCCCGTCTCCTTTGTGCGCGGTGAGAGACGCGGCAATCCGCGTCTCCACGAAAAACCGAACGCCCCTTCAGCGGTCCTGCATAACTTCAATCACGCGTTCGATCAGGGTCTTTCCCGAAAATGGTTTGCGAATCATTTTCACCGTGCCCCCTGCCGATTCCACGGGTACGTCGTGAAAGCCGGAAACCAACAGGACTTTCAGGTCCGGCTTCTGCTGGCGTAATGTTTCCGCAAGTTCCTGCCCATTCATTCCTGGCATCATGCAGTCTGCGATCAGCAGATCAATGGTGGCGGAATGTTCCGCGAAAAGTTGCAGCGCTTGCTTTCCGCAGGGCGCGGTCAGGACCCGATAACCCGCAACCAGCAAGATGCGCTCGATGGATTTGCGCGCCGCGGCGTGGTCGTCCACCAGCAAAACAGTTTTGCCGCCGGTTTCCCGAAGCACTTCGCCCGCAAACGATAGCGCTTCCCGCAAGCCCGCCTGCTGCAAAGACGTCTGATGCAAGGGCACCGGATGCAAAGACACCTCGTCCGATGGCGCCGGGGCCACCGGCTCGATCGCCGGGAAAAACACTTCGATGCAGGTGCCGCGTCCCGGCTCGCTCTCCACCTCGATCGCCCCGCCCGCTTCGCTGACGATGCGCTCGACCGTCGCCAGCCCCAGCCCCGTGCCCTCGCCCGGCTTCTTGGTGGTGAAGAAAGGTTCGAACAATCGCGCGCGAGTTTCCTCGTCCATCCCGCAGCCGTTGTCTTTCACCGCCAGCGAGACGGCGCGTCGCGGCCCTCCAGGCGTGGCGTCACGGGGAAATTCCGTGGCCCGCGTGATCAACCTGATCTTTCCGCCCTGCGGCATCGCATCGCGCGCGTTCAGGGCCAGGTTCAACAGCACCTGTCGCAATTGCGCCGGATCGGCCATCACCAGCCCGGCGCTGGAATCGAGCGCGACCACCAATTCAATTTGCTCTCCGGTCAGCCGCTGCAACAGATTTTTCGAGGAAGCCACAATTTCATTGATCGCAACCGAGCGTGGCTCCGCCGCCTGCTTGCGCGCGATGGCCAACAGTTGTTGGGTCAGCGCCGCCCCTTGTTCGCCCGCCCGGCGGACTTCTTCAACGTGCTGCCAGAGTACGCCCTGTTCCCATCCACTCTTTTCGAATCCGGTCTTCTCGAATTCGACGTTCTCGAATCCACCGTCTTCCAATCGTCTCCGCTCCACCCCGCTGTTTTCCAAACCAGCCGTCAGCAGGTCGCAGTAGAGCAGGATCCCGGTCAACAGGTTATTGAAGTCGTGCGCGATGCCTCCCGCCAGCCGTCCGATGACCTCCATCTTCTCGGCTTCGCGCAGATGTTCATCCACCCGTCTGCGCTCGGTTGCGTCCGCCAGCACCGCGATCAGAAAGGCGGGCTCGCGGCGGGCATTGCGCCCGAGCGACACCGTCAAATGCCCCCAAAGCTCGGAACCGTCTTTGCGCCGATAGCGTTTTTCGATTTCGAACGAGTCGCGCTCGCCTCGCAGCAACTCGCCCAGCGATTGCTCGTCCGGGGAAAAACTGCCGGGATAAATCTCGCGGCCAATTTCACCGCGGCGTTCCGCGCGGATCTTGGCAATGAAATCGCCGGCCAGTCTGCCGGTCAGTTCCTCCTCGCTGTAGCCGAGCATCCTGCTGAGCGCCGGATTCGCTTCCAGAATCCGCCCATCGAGCCGGCAAATTCCGATCCCAATCGCCGCCCCTTCAAACATCGCCTGGAAGCGCGGATCGGGATCGTATTCGCGTGCCGCCGGAAATTGCGTAACCACGTTCATACCTGTACCGCTCCTCAGATTTAGCCCCCGGCACATCGCTGCAATTCGTTTGCACCGGAATGCAGCAAACTTTGCCAGTCGAATCTGCGATTCCAAGCTGGGAAAAAGTGAGCGAACTTTTCCGCGAATGGATCGCACTCAATCCGATTGAGAAAAGTGTAGAGCGAAACTCAGCGCCGCAAAGTGCGAGCCATCACACCAAATTTGTGACGATTCCAGGCGATCATTCGCCAGATAACCATGATTCGTAAGAAAACTGATTCATAAGAAAAACGATGCGCAAAATTACGATGATTCGGAAGATGAGGAGACCAGAGAGGTCGTGCCGATCCCGGAATGCCAATACGGGCAAGCTCAGTCGCCCCAATTCGGGAGCCGCCCGGGGCGCGACTTTATCGCTTGAGGAAAATCATGTGCAAAGACGGAGCTTGCCCCGTCTCGGATTGCCTGGGAATCTTGTATGCGAGGTTTTCACCAGCCGTGAAAACGGTATGAGTTCCGGCTTGCTGGACCGCTAGCCGTCAACTCAGTCTTGTATGATGCAGTAGATAGATCGCGTCGCCCGGATGGCGAAACTGGCAGACGCACGGGACTTAAAATCCCGGGTCCTTAACCGGACGTGACGGTTCGATTCCGTCTCCGGGCACCAGCTAGAGTCTTGCTCCGCTGTCCGCGCTTAGTAAATTTCCGCCCTCGCCGCGCGCGTCATCAACTCTTCGATGGCCGGTTGCGGCAACTTGCCGTTTTCCAGGATGGCGTACATCTGTTCGGCGATCGGCATCTCGATGTTCTTCTTGCGGGCCAGACCCACTGCGGCTTTGGTGGTGAAAATCCCTTCGGCGACGGCCCCGTGCATCCCGGCGATGATGTCGGGCAACTTGCGTCCTTTGCCGATCTCAACGCCGACGCTGCGGTTACGCGAGAGATCTCCGGTGCAGGTCAGCACCAGATCGCCCAGTCCGGCGAGTCCAGCCATGGTGTCGAGGCGGCCGCCACAGGCCACGACCAGGCGCGCCATTTCGGCGAGGCCGCGCGTGATCAGCGCCGCCACCGAATTGTGGCCAAGGCCGACGCCATCGCAAACGCCGGCAGCAATGGCGATGATGTTCTTCAGCGCGCCGCCCAGCTCCACGCCGATCACGTCGTCGTTGGTGTAAACGCGGAAGCGGGAGTCGTTGAACGCCGACTGCACGGCGCGTGTCACTTCTCCGTCAACGGACGCCACGGTCACGGCCGTCGGATCGCCGCGCGCCACCTCTTTGGCAAATGACGGCCCGCTGAGCGCCGCCACGCGAAGCGTGAACCTGCGGCTGCGCAAGACATCGCCAATCACTTCCGTCATGCGCAGCAGAGTCCCGTCTTCGAGTCCCTTGGTACAGCTAACGAAAAGTATCTCCGGGCGGAGCGACGGCGCCATGCGCTCGAACAAAGCTCGGCAATGCTGCGAGGGCATGACGCTGACGACAATCTCGGCGGCGTCGAGCGCGGTGTTCAAGTCGCTGGTCGCCTCGATCGCTTCGGGCAGAATGAATCCCGGCAGAAAATGTTCGTTGATCCGGCTCTTTGCGATGCTCTCCACAACTTCCGGTTCGTTGGCCCAGAGCCGGATCTGATGTGGTTTTTTACGTCCCAGGACGATCGCCAGTCCGGTGCCCCATGCGCCTGCTCCGATGATGGCAATGCGGCTCATCTGCGGGTTGCTCCTGCCGTTCGTGATTCTTGTTCTGACTTTGTTTCTAATATTGTTCCTGACTTACTCCCAAGCCTTGATTCCGTTCCAGCGGCAAGCCGCCCGATGTTTTGCCGGTGCCTCCAGATGATGAACGCCGAAACCACGGCGATAAAAATCAGTTGCCGCGAGTCGGCGTATTCGTGGAAGGCCCACGCCAGCAACGGAAAAGCCGCCGCCACAGCGACCGACCCGAGTGATACGTAGCGAAAGGCGACGGCGATCAGCAGGAACAGGACCACCATGCACAAAATTGATTTTGGCGTGAGCAAGATAAAAGCCCCAAGGCTGGTGGCGACGCCCTTGCCCCCGCGAAACTTGAGCCAGACCGGAAACAGATGGCCGAGCACGGCAAAGAACGCCGCCGTGGTCATAATGAGCGGCTGATGCGTCCCGCTGAAGAGCATCCGTGCGACCAGCACCGCAGCCAAGCCTTTAGCGGCGTCGAGAACCAGAGTCGCAACTCCGAGCAAGGGAGATTTGCGGGCCACGTTGGTAGCGCCGATGTTGCCGCTTCCGCTGGAGCGCACATCCTCGCCTTTGAAAATACGCACCACTAGGTAGCCAAAAGGAATGGAACCCAGTAGGTAACCGACAGCGGCGCTGATGAGGAAGGGATTCATGTTCATCTATCTAACTAAAGTCAATTCAAGCCCGTTGCAGCGCAAACCGTTCCAGCTTCGTGTACTTCGACCCTCCCGGTGAAAGCTGACTCTGATAGAGAATAAACTCGCGGGCCGTCATCGCACCGAAATTAATCTCGCCCATCGCGGCCAGCTGTTTTTCGAGCGCCGCGAAAATCGTGTTGGGGCCGTCGCCTTTTCGCCATTTTGGCGAACCCAATTTTCCTCCCCCTCGCGCCAGCGTCAGATGCGGACTGAAGGCCCGTTCCTCGCGCGGAATGCCAAGTTCGGCTGTGGCCGCATCGATGCTCGAGGCCAGTTCCGTCAGTTGTGGCCCGGCGTGGATTCCGACCCAGAATACGCGCGGAGCTTTTGCGGTTGGAAAAAATCCGTATCCGCCGCAGCGAATTTCGAACGCGCTGCCTTCGACCCGCCGCAAACGTTCGGCGATGGCCGCGACTTGCTCTGGCGATTGTTCTCCGATGAACTTCAACGTAATGTGCAGCGACTCCGGACGCACCCATCGCGCCTCGGGCGCAAAGCCCTGCACGCCTTCCAGGAAGCGCGCGATGCGGGCGCGGACTTCAGGGTCGAGATCGATACCGATAAATATTCGCATCTTCCTGATTGTGACTTTCTAGTCGTGTGGTGACGGGCCTCTGGCCCGTCCGGACGGGGCGGAGCTCCGTCTCCACACAGTAATATCTCTACACACTGATAAAGCGCCCTACACCAGCGCCCTGCGGATCATCTCCAACGCCTGCTGCGTAGCGAACTGGCGGATGCGCCGCCGGTCGCCGGGAAAATTTCGCTCGACCACCTGCGTGCCTTCTTCTCCCGCGAGCGCGATGTAAACCAGGCCCACGGGCTTCTGCTCGCTTCCGCCCGTCGGGCCGGCGACTCCGGTGATTCCGACCCCATAGCTCGCGAGGCAGCGCCGCCGGATGCCTTCGGCCATCGCCGCCGCCACTTCGCGGCTGACCGCTCCGTGCTGCTCGATCAGGGCTTTAGGAACATTGGCAAATTGCGTTTTCAACTCGTTCGAATACACGACGGCACCGCCCAGAAAATAGCGCGAGCTGCCGCTGAGCGAAGTGATGCGCTCGGCCAGCAAGCCGCCAGTGCAGGATTCGGCCACGGCCAGCGTCATGCCGCGCATCTGCAGCAGATAGCTGACGATCTGCTCGATGGTTTCTCCTTTGCGCGAAAATATGGTGTCGCCGAGTTCGTCCTCGATCTTTTCGGCGAGTTCTTCGACGCGCGCCTCGGCCTCCGCTTGCGAATCCTTGCGGCAGCGCAGGTGGAGTTGGATTTCGCCCGCGCCCGCGAGAATCGTGGTCTCAACGTCGGCATAAGTTTTGTAGATGGGAGCAACCCGCGCGTCCACTTGCGATTCCGGCATCATCGCAATCTTGAGCGTGCGCGTGGCGATGTACTGGGCGGGGACACGGGCGCGCAATCGCGGGATACATTCCGTTTCAAACACCGCTTTCATTTCGCTGGGAGGCCCGGGGAGCAGCATCAGCAGCCGCTCCCGCCCATCGTACTTTCCTCCAACCCATTGTCCGGGCGCGGTGCCAACTGGATTCGGCAGCATCGCGGCGCTGCTCAGAATGTCGGCCTGCTTGGCGTTGTTGGCCGACATCTTCATGCCGCGCTTGGCAAAGCGTTGTTCGAGTTTCGCCACGAACTGAGGATCGCGTTGCAGTTTCAAGCCCAGCGCGTCGGCCACCGCTTCGCGCGTCAGATCGTCTTCCGTGGGGCCGAGGCCGCCCGTGAAAATAATAATGTCCGAACGCCGCATGGCGAGTTTGGCGGCCGCGGTCAGTCCTTCGCGGTCGTCGCCCACAATGCACTTGAAGCGCACCTCAACGCCTAGGTCGTTCAACTTTTCGGTGAGGTAGAGCGAGTTGGAGTCCTGGCGATGCGGAGTGAGCAACTCCGACCCCACGGCAATGATCTCGGCGTTCACGGGTAAGAGTGTAAATGAAGAATGGAGATGCGGTCGCCTTTATAAGTTGTCATCCTGAGCGAAGCGAAGGAGCACTGCATTGAGGCAGATGCAAATGCAGAGATCCTTCGCTTCGCTCAGGATGACAGTGTGGATTTATGCCACGAATTCACGCGATACGGCAGCAGTCGCCCGCTATCGGATTGCCGGGTGTCACAAATATGTGTAAGAGTGGGAGACTGCAAACTGCCTGCATCGGCACTGTGGCCGTTCCGAGAGATCGGAGGTTGGGAAAAACATGAACTGGTTCATCTGGGCCTTGCTTTCGGCGTTTTTTGCGGGCCTTACGGCAATTTTGGCGAAGGTTGGAGTCGAACATGTCAACTCCAACTTGGCGACCGCAATCCGGACCGTGGTGATTCTGATTTTCGCCTGGTCCGTCGCTCTTTTTACCAAGAGCCAGCCAATCTCGACGGTTGGAAGACGGACCTGGATTTTCCTGGTCCTATCCGGCATTGCCACCGGCTTATCCTGGCTCTGCTATTTCCGGGCCCTGCAACTTGGAGAAGCTTCCCGCGTCGCCCCTGTGGACAAGCTGAGTGTGGTGGTTGCGATCGCGCTGGCTGCAATCTTTCTCCGTGAGCCAATGACCTGGCATCACTGGGTCGGGGGGCTGCTGATCTTCACCGGTGCAGCCGTGCTGGCCTACACATAAAAACGTGCCGCGTCGCAACTCGTCGCTCGCAGCTCAAAGCGATGCGCTTCGGCTTCATCTTCCCGGCTGTTGCTGCGTCATGCAGTGCAGCGCGCCGAATCCCCAGATCAGATCGCCGGAATAGATCGGCACGATTTCGCGTGTCGGGAAAACTTCCGCCAGTGTGTTGAGCGCAATGCGATCGTTGGGATCGTTGAAAACCGGCGCCAGCACTGCGCCATTCGCGATATAAAAATTCGCGTAGCTGACGGGCAACTTGCGCCCTTCGAACACGACTGAACGCGGCATGGGAATTTCGACGACCTCTAGCCTCTCGCCGCCGGAAGTGCGCGCGTTTTTCAGGCGGCCCAGATTCTCATGCAGGGCTATATGGTTTTCGCTCCGCTCATTCGGCTCGACCATCGTGACCACGGTGTTGGGAGCGACGAAACGCGTGATGTCGTCAACGTGTCCGTGCGTGTCGTCGCCGGCGATACCGCTGTCGAGCCAGATGACGGATTGCGCGCCAAAATATTCGGCGAACATTCGCTCGTATGCCGCGCGATCCATGGGCGGATTACGTTGTTGGGTCGAGGAGAGCAGGCATTCCTCGGTGGTGATGAGTGTGCCGCAGCCGTTGACGTCGATCGATCCGCCTTCCAGCACGACGCGGTGCTTTTCATTGCTCGGATGCACAAAGACCGGCTGCACCACACGCGCCCCGGCGGCCTTTGCCATGCGCTCTCCAATTTTTTTGTCGAAATTGTAATTCGGATACTTGGCCCAGGCGTTGAATTGAAAGTGCAGCGCGAGCAACCCCGCATCTGCATTATCGGCGGACGGCGTCAGAAAGATGCAGCCGGAGTCGCGCGTCCACACGCGATTCGTGCGCCAGCGGTGAAAAGAAACATTGGCGGAAAGCGCATCCGCTTTTTCCAGCACCGTACGCGCGCGTTGCTCCCAACTCGCGTCGTTGACGATCAGGTCCACCCGCTCATGCCGCGCCAGGTTGCGGACGATCTCGGCATATACCCACTGGATCGGTTCGAACTTTCCCGGCCAGTCGTCGCGAAAATGCGGCCAGGCCAGCCATGTGGATTCGTGCGCCTCCCACTCGGCTGGCATGCGATAGCCGCGGGTGACGGGCTTATGTGAACGAGATGTCGCTCCCGAGTTGTTGAACACCTCAACGCTCCGCTTGCGCAAAATCAATCCTTTAAACTGTGAATTCTGTCACAGGAAAAACATTTCTTGTTATGAACTGAGATCTTTCCGCCACAGCTCGCACAGCCGTGTCGCTTCTGCTGCTCGCGCATGAATGCGTCAACGCCTTCGTCTCTTATCTCCTCTAGGTTCTGGATCATGCTCATGCCATAGTCGCGGCGATAACGCTGGTCCAGGCGTTGCAGTCTTGCGCAGGGAAAGTCAGGGCATTGATAGCAGAACTCGATCTTGTTCTTTGGCGGCAGATCGCACTGGCCTTTGATGTAGGCGCACTGCTTGTTCCTGGGGCGGCATCCGATGCAGTGTGTAATGTGGCTGCGCTTCCTGGGAATGCCGTTGAGGAATGCCAGGTAGGCAGAGCATAAGGAGCAATCCATCCCACACGGAGCAATGAGTTCACGGTTCATTTTTCGTCACTCATGCGATTTACGATGGGCGCGTAAGCATCAATGCGTCTGTCGCGCAAGAACGGCCAGTTGCGGCGAACTTCCTCGATCTGATGCAGGTCCACTTCGCCGAGCAGAATTTCTTCCTTGTCGTGCGAGGCCTCGGCCAGCACGCGGCCAAAGGGATCACAGAAAAACGACCCTCCCCAGAATTCGAGGCCTTTGCCGGGCACGGAATTGCCGCGGATGTTGCCCGTCTCGAAGCCGACGCGATTCACCACGCCAACATAAACGCCGTTCGCAATGGCGTGCGACCGCTGGATGGTGCGCCAGGCATCGTGTTGCGCCGCGCCGAATTCCGCCTTCTCCGCCGGATGCCATCCGATGGCCGTGGGATAAAACAGAATGCTCGCCCCCTGCAGCGCCGTGAGCCGCGCGGCTTCGGGATACCACTGGTCCCAGCAGACCAGCGCGCCCAGCTTTCCGGCGGAAGTGTCGAAAGCCTTGAAGCCGAGATCGCCGGGAGCGAAATAAAATTTTTCGTAGTAGAGCGGATCGTCGGGAATGTGCATCTTGCGGTAGATGCCGCAGAGCGTACCGTCCGAATCGAAAATCGCAGCCGTGTTGTGATAGAGCCCGGGTGCGCGCTTCTCGAAGAGCGACGCGATCAGCACAACTTTATTCTGCCGTGCAGCGGCGGCGAGCTTCTCCGTGCCTGGGCCGGGGACCGGCTCGGCGAGATCGAACAGCGCGGCGTCTTCGCGCTGGCAGAAATACTGCGTCTGGAAAAGCTCAGGCAGGCAGACGACGTTGGCGCCCTTGCGTGCCGCCTCCACAACGCGGTCGAGCGCCTTAGCCAGATTATCGGAAGGCTCGGGGCCACACGACATCTGAATCAGGGCGACGTTGAATTTGTCCCGCACGTTTTCTCCAACCTTGTGATTTCCCTAAACTTTGTTATCCCATCTGAATTTTGTCATTATGATTTTTCTAAACTTTGTCATCCTGAGCGAAGCGAAGGATCCCTACTCTGACCAAACTTTATGCTGGGAATAGGGATCTCTCGCTGCGCTCGGGTTGACAATGATTAAACGGTGTTGTTTATGCAACAACCCGGCGTGACCGATCTACGCGCTCTAGCATAGCAAAGTACGAGATGTGCTGTGAATATTGCAGCGCAAGATAAGAGCAGTTCGCCGCGTCTCCCTCACTTCTAGTAAATTGGTTCTTCGGTCAAGATCGATTTTCATTCTGGAGGTTCGTCCCTTGAAGCAAAAAAGTGTCGCAAAACACGATCATCATCAGCAAGGCAATCACGAAGGCGCGGGCATCGACCGCAAACTGCACGATCCGGTCACAGACCGTTTGATTCCGCTAGAGCCGCTCGATCCCGCCAAGATTAAATCCATAGACGACCTGGTGCGTGCAATGTCAAAGACGGCGTTCACCGGTCGCCAGCTCGGCGAGGCCGCCGACGTGCTCGAGGCCATGGCCCGCGACCAAGACTGTTTCGTCGTCATGACACTCGCGGGCGCGATGACCGTGGCCAAGCAGGGCTTGGTGATTGCCGAGTTGATTGACCGCGGCATCGTGAACGCGATTGTTTCCACCGGCGCGCTCATGGCGCATGGACTGGTCGAAGCGACCGGGCGCGCCCATTTCCGCCATAATCCCGATCTCAGCGACGAGGAACTTTACGAGGCCGGATACAACCGCGTCTATGACACCATCGAGCCCGAGCAGAACCTCGACGACGTGGAGCGTGTAATGGCCGCGGTCTTCGGCGGATGGGATGCGGACGAAGTGATGTGCTCGTATAAATTGAACCGCGCCATTGGAGCGCATCTCGCGAAACACGCCAAGGGACAACGCGGCATTCTGAAGTCCGCCTACGAAATGAACGTCCCGGTATTTGTGCCCGCGTTCTCCGATTCCGAACTCGGCCTCGATTTCGCGTTGACCAACCGCGAGCGCGACAAGGAAGGGAAAGCGCGTTTCCGCTTCGATCCCTTCGAAGATTTGGAATACTTCGCCGCAACCCTGCTTAGTCAGAAGCGCCTGGGAATCTTCACCATCGGCGGAGGCGTTCCGCGCAACTGGTCGCAGCAGTTTGGCCCGTTCATCGAATTGCGCCACCGCCGGGGCGGGGAAGACCTGCCGCTCAAGCGCTATCACTATGGACTGCGCATCTGCCCCGAACCGGTCTACTGGGGCGGCCTTTCTGGCAGTCCTTACAGCGAAGCGGTGTCGTGGGGGAAGTTCGTGCCTCCCGCCGAAGGCGGAAAATTCGGCGAAGTTTTTGTGGACGCCACCGTAGGCCTGCCGCTGATCGTCACCGCCGTGCTGGAGCGGCTGAAGAAGAAACCGGCAGCAAAGAAGACAGTCAGACAATTAGCAAAGTAGAGATGCGGCGGGTGCTCCATCCTTTTCGCATACTTTGCTGTAATCCCACCCTTCAAAAAACGAAGGGTAGGGCACCCGCGATCACTCCATGGCCAATTATCCCAGCCACAATCAGTCGAAGATAAAGATGGCCGAGGCGATCACGGTTGTCCACAGGCCGCGTTTATCGCCGACCGCCGACTGCGTCACGTTGGCGGTGCGGACGATCTTGTTCGAGATGCGGTAGATCTCCTTCTTCTCGTCCCACGACCGGTCGGAATCAAACTCCACGTTCAGAGTCGTGGCCAGCATCTCGGCGGCGAGCTCTTCGGCGTAATCTCCGGCGGAGTCTTCGGTCTCGCCGAACGAGTGGTGCTCGCTCAGATATCCGTAGGTGTTGCGGTCGGCGGGAATGGCGACGCCAATCGAAGCGGCAAGCAGGCGGTGCGGCTCGTGGGTGGAGTTTTCCGCGACCACCGCAAAGACGACTTCTCCGGGATGCAGATACGTGAGGCCCTGCGAGCGCGGAACCAGCTTGCAGTTGGGTGGAAAGATGGAAGAGACACGAACCAGGTTTTGCGCGGCGATGCCGGCGTCGCGCAAGGCGAGCTCGAAAGAGGTGAGGCGCTCTTTGTGTTTCCCCACGCCTTTGGTGAAGAAGATCTTCTTGGGGACCATGTCCTTGCCCAATTCAGTTTCCTCCAGGAATTCTTGAATTGATCTGAGAAGGGCAAATTTAACACAGTGCTTTGTGAAGTTTGTGAAAAAAAACAGAAAAAATCATTTTTTTTCACGACCGCTCGCTGGGCGAGATACAGACACCGGCACCGATGGCTATGCGAGGGCGACCGGTTCGCGAAAGGAGACAGGCCGTTTTCCGAGCGCTCAAGCCGCGTGCCCGCGGACCCGGCTCGCCGCTAGTGGCATGAGCGCCGGTTTCACCAATTTGCGGAAATCGGCGAATTTCATGCGCACCAATTCACGGTGCGAACCCGCGTTGAAGGCGATTTCCTCATCCTCGGCCAAAGACTGGTCGGCGAAAACATCCATGCCGTAGAGATTGCCGAAGGGTGGCATGGACCCGGTTTCGCAATCGGGAAAACGATCGCGAAATTCGTACTCGCTGGCCAGTTCCACCGTGTCGGCCCCCAGATATTTCTTCAGCCGGTATAAATCCACCCGGAACGAAGCCGGCACCACTGCCATGGCGAGCCGTCCATCGGCCATGACCATCACGGTTTTTGCCAGTTCTTTTCCCGGTATGTGGGTGAGGGCGGCAATCCCCTGGGCCGTATAGGCCACGGAGTGCGAGATCACCATGTATTGAATGTGGTTGCGATCCAGGAACTCCCGAAGCATGGAAAGAGGCACAGACACCTCCCGTCCGAACCGCGAGCGATGAGCTTCAGCGGGAAGCATCAGCGACTGCCGAAGCGTGCTCCGCGGGCCGGAGCCAACTCAATTATGCGCTCTTCGGAGGCCGGGGAGCTAGTGAAATTTCAGGGCAGGTTGGCGCAGATTCAAAATGGGAAATATCGGAGCAAGATATGAGGGAGGCTAGGGAAGGATGTTCACTTTTTGCCGCAAAACCCTCGAAAAAGGCGTTGGCTGGGAACAGCGGGTCTTGCTCCGTTACCCTTACGCGGCTTCTTTTGTAACCAAGCTGTGGGCCATCTCTCTTGCTGGCGAACCCACGATCTTCATTTCATTCCAGTCGTAGCGAAATTCCCTGCCGCAGTCCAGGCACGCGACGTAGGTGCCCGTGCGCTGGGCCGTCGAGGTGCGACGCGAACCGGCCCGCACCGTGATCGGAAAAGTGTAGCGAGTGTGCCGGCAACCAAACATAGTGTCCATCAATTTGGAAAACATCGGGTACCTCCACAGAATAAAGCGACAAACCTGGCTCATCCTCTTCGCCTGAAAACTGTGACGAGCTCTAAACACTTAGATTCGAGCAGCGCGAAAAAGGTTCACGGTTGTTGAGTACACCGCAGGTACATCTCATAGGCGCTCCGGAATGAAGCACTTGCGGGTCTTCAGGGAACGACAGTAGCAGCCCAAGGAGTACTAACTTAAAGGTTCTGTCGCGCGCCGCACTCCTGTTTGACGCCAAAATTTACGCGTAGTCAAATAGGGAGCGGCAGGATAGTTTCTTTGACTCTCTTGCGAAAGCGGAGCTTGACTATGCGGGCAAAAGCGCGGGCAAGCGCAACAACAACGATGCTGACAGCGATTCTCCTGTCGAGCGCGTTGATAGTGACGTGCGGATACGGCGGAAGAAACGGTGGAGGTGGGGGGAATCCGACTCCGACTCCCACCGCGGCGCCGACCGTCTCCACCACAGCCGCACAGAATGGCGCCATGATCGTGAGCCTGGCCTCAACGGCCACTGACGCAATCGTCTACTACACCGTCGATGGGAGCACGCCCAGCCCATCTTCTCCGCAGTATCTAGCGCCCTTTCTGGTGGCGTCAAACCTCACCCTCAAGGCGATTGCCGTGGCCGCAGGCAACCCCAGCGCCGTCACCAGCCAGACCTTCGCGCTCAACATTCCCTCGGGGACGCTGGTCTGGAGCGACGAGTTCATGAACACCACAGGCACCATAGCGCAGCCCAATCCCCAGTTCTGGACCTACGACACCGGCAACAGCGGCTTCGGCAATGACGAACTGGAAACCTACTGTGCCTGGGGCTCCTCCGCCACTCCGTGCAGCACGGCGAATCCCAGCGCATACGTGGGAACGGACGGCTATCTGCACATCAAGGCACAGCAGCCATCGGCCGGCGTGTACACATCGGCGCGCTTGAAGACCCAAGGCCGCTTCAGCTTTCAGTATGGACGGTTTGAGGTGCGCGCCCTAGTACCGGAGGCGCAGGGTTTTTGGCCAGCGGCATGGCTGATGGGCAACAACATCAATACCGCTGCTTGGCCGGCCTGCGGCGAACAAGACGTGCTCGAACGCGTCAACGCCCCAGGCACGCCGGACTGGAATTCGGGTTCCATTCACGGGACAAGC
This sequence comes from uncultured Acidobacteriaceae bacterium, assembly GCA_963827765.1. Lineage (GTDB taxonomy): Bacteria > Acidobacteriota > Terriglobia > Terriglobales > Acidobacteriaceae > Acidiflorens. Next base: position 237,993 of record CAWHBX010000002.1, on the reverse strand, counting down.
TTCACCGACGCGTCGAGACTGAGTACGCGCTACAACTTTCCCACCGGGCAGACGGCAGCCCAGTTTCATATCTATGGCATGATCTGGTCAAAAGACAGCGTGGCGTATTATGTCGATCGCCCCACCCAGCCGTATGTCACCTACACAACTTCCAGCCTCAACGGCATCAGTGGCGCTGTTTGGCCATTTGATGCCGGGCAAAGCAATTTCATCATTTTGAACCTGGCCATTGGCGGGGATTGGCCCGGACCGCCCAACCCATCCACTCCGTTCCCCTCTGAAATGCTGATTGATTACGTACGGATCTACACAAATTAGGGCATTTATATAGCAGGCTAATCCACGTCTAGACCTTGAAGATCGACCAACCCTTATCTCTAGCCTTTGATAGCAGGGTCGTGTATTCCTTTTGGGTTAGGAACTGAGTGTATTGTCCGAATTTAATGTTTTTTCGTTCGGCATCCCATGTGTAGTAGCAGGTACGGTAACCAAGCCGCGATCCGTCCCAGTATGGAGTTTCTGGCTTGATTTGCTGGATGAGATGTTTGTAATCGGAAACGATAATGTAAACTTCGTCCAAGACGGTTCCCATTTTCGTTCGGCCAGTCCCACCCTTATCCTTAAAGCGAACTTCTTTATCAATGCACGACGCTGCTTCGAGTCTCTGGCGTTGTCTCTTGGTCATTGGTTTTTTTGACATAGTTCAAGCCCAGCTATTTTTTCTTCGCGTGCGCTCGCTTCCGTGCGTTGCGGTTCTTCTCTCTCCTCTCGCGCTTCAGCACTTCCACCTTGGATGCAGCGGGTTCCGGCTTTAGCCGCTGAGGGTGTGTACTCTACATCATCACGCGAAATGCTCTAATTAAGCTCAGCTGCCCGGCGGCTCGGACTTTTTCTGCGCACAGCATTTGCTCATGATGGCCGACCGGAGCCTTGTGCGCAGATCGTCGGGCAACTCGTAGAGCTCCGAGTTGCGGTAGATTTCGATGGTCTTCTTGGTGGTATCGCAGACCACGTAGCAGTTGTGGCACCACGCCAAGTGATCGTCCAGCTCGGACTTGGTTTGGTCGTCCAGCGCGCCGTCGAGGTAGTTGGTCAGTTCGTTGAGAAATTCAGAACACTTCACTGGTCGCCATCTCCACTTACCCGTTTCTGAAAGAAGCGGTTCAGCCGCTCGCGCAATTGCAAGCGCGCGCGCAGCAAACGCGACTTCACCGCCGGGATGCTCAACTCCAGCGCCTGGGCCGTTTCTTCCGTCGAGAGGCCTTCCACGTCCCGGAGTACGAACACCGTGCGAAATCCCGCCGGCAATCCCTGAATGGTGCGAGTCAGAATGTCCCGCAACTCCGCCTGGTTGAACATCTGTTCTGGATTGGGGCTCCAATCCGCAACCTCGCGGGGCAGCGAGTCATCTTCGGTTTTAACTTCTTCGTCCAGAGAGACCGTGCGTTCCGGCTTTCTCCGGCGCAACTTCATCAGCGCTTCGTTGACCGCTATGCGCACCAGCCAGGTATAAAACTTGGACTGTTCCTGGAACCTCGCCAGGTTCCTGTAAGCCTTGAGAAACGCTTCCTGCACCACATCTTCAGCGTCCTCGCGGTTCTGCGTAATGTGCTGCGCAATGCGGAAAACATTGCGGTCGTAACGCCGCACCAAATCTTCAAACGCGCGATCGTCGCCACGCTTGGCCCGCCGCACCAGCTCCATTTCTTCGCTGACCGGTGGCTCTATGTTGGGTTGGATGGTACTCATTAGTAACTTGATGCAGATTTTTCCGACAGCACGGCTGAATCTCGAGTGCTATTGTACTGGTTGGAGGTGTTTTTCGGTGGGTTGTTTTAACGCGGCGCTGGCCAGACAAGGTTCCGCCGCTTGGCGATGAGCTGGCTCAGCCACCGGTGTGGCAGTTACCAAAGTGTCCCGGAAATGCCTGCAAGTGGCCGTATAATTAGAGGTTAGAAGGTTACGCCCTTCGCCCCCAAAGAGCACTGTCTTGGAGTACGTACGTAATGAAGGAGCGCGGCTGGATTGAACCAATTGTGACACGGGTGGTTGGCCAGGTCCTGGACAGCCATGCGGCCCAACTCCGCACCGAGATTGTCCGCCGGGTAATGGAAGAGATTGCCGCTGCGCCCGCGGTCGCTGAACTGCCCACCCGCGATGCAGCTTCCGCTCTCGGCTCGTCAGATCTGGCGCGCGCGGTTGCCGAAATTCAGTTGGGTACTTCGCAACGGGAAATTCTGCGCGCCTTGCTCGATACCAGCGCTCGCTTTGCGGCTCGAATCGCTCTCTTTGTCGTCAAGGGCAGCCATGCCACCGGATGGCAGGCACGCGGTTTCGCCAATAGCGATGCGGTAAAAGATTTCGCTCTCGATGAAAACGCCCCCGCCGTCGTTCACGCCATCGCCGACCGCGCGGCGGCGAGCGCGCCGGTTGCCGATCTGGACCCGCGTTTCCTGCGCGAAGTTGGAATGCCGGCGAGCGGAGAAGGTTGGATTCTCCCCTTAGTTTTGAAGGACAAAGTTGCCGCGCTGGTTTACGCCGACAGCGGGACCGGTGCGGCGGGCTTGCTCGATGCCGGTTCGCTCGAACTGCTCGTGCTTTCCACCGGCGCCTGGCTCGAGGTCAACGCGCTCCGCAAGCAAGCGCAGAAGGAACCGCCCGCGGCGCATGTGGACAGTCACAGCGCCCCGGTGGTCGAGGCGCTGTCCTCTCAGCCGCCGGTGAGTGCGGCGTCAGCTTACGTCGATCCCTTCGCTTCGCATCCGTCCGTCCACGCCAGGGCAGCGGCGGCGACAGTCGCAGCCGGCGAAGCCCCGGTGCCAGTCCCGAGCGCCTCGGTCGAGGCTCCGGCGATGGCCGCGGTCACGCCCCACACGCCGCCAGGCGCTTCGATCTCGCCCGATGAAGAGGTCCACCGCAAGGCCCAGCGCTTTGCCCGCCTGCTGGTGGACGAGGTCAAACTCTATAATCAGGCCAAGGTCGCGGAAGGCCGCAAGAACAAAGACATCTATGACCGCCTGAAAGATGCGATCGAGAAAAGCCGCGCCATCTACCAAAAGCGTTACGGGAACACGGTGGCAGCTTCCGGCAATTACTTTCAAAATGAAATCGTACGAAGTCTCGCAGAAGACGATCTTTCCATCATGGGTGCCAACTTTCGGCAGTAGGTAGGGTTTGAGTGCGCCGTTTTGCAGTCGTGGTTTTCGCTGTAACTTTCGTCCTATTTTGGCTGGGCTTTTTGCCGCCTGCAGTCGCCCAGTCCAACTCAACTTCACTAGCTAACAGCACATCCGCCAAAAGCACGGCAGCCAAGAATAAGAACAAGAATAAGAAGAAGAAGACCGCAGCTTTCTCCAGCACCAAGAAAAAGCGCAAGACCATGTCTCCGCGCGTGCGCCGGGTGCGGCAGGCATTTGTCTCCTCCGCCAACCTTCGTACCATGGCGGAGCAGTTGTTGCAGGACCGCACTCCCACCGCCTATGCCGGAGTCGAAGCCTATGCCCGCCGCCACGCTAAAGAAGATGCGGGCGCGCTGGCCTGGCTCGTCGTTGGCTACGCCCGCACGCTCGATCACGACTATGCCAATGCCATCGACCCATTCAACCGGGCCAAGGCCGGAGCCAGCGAACTGGGAGACTACGTTGCCTACTATCTTGGCGACGCCTATCTGAAAACTGCGCACCATGCCGAGGCGCTCTCCACGCTCGCCGATTTCGACAAAAATTTCCCCGATTCGCTTCTGCTTCGCGATGCCCACCTCGTCTATGCGAACGCGCTGCTCGATGAAGGGCACGACGACGGCCGCGCGCGCGAGGCCGCTGCCCTGCTGGAAAAAGACCGCACTCCCGTGCGCAGCGATGTGGAATTTGCCATCGGTCGCGCCTGCGAAGCCGCTGGCGACAATCAAAAGGCCGCAGGCGCCTTCCGCAACATTTACTTCAACCTTCCCAACAGCATCGAAGCGGACGCGGCGGGAGCGGAGTTACGCAAACTCGGCATATCCGGCTCCATCGCCGAGCGCCGCACCCGCGCCGATCTGCTGTTCAAAGCCAAGCACTACAGCGATGCGGCCCACGATTACCGCGATCTCATGAATGCAGATGGAGTCAGCCCTGCGGATCGTCCGCAAATACAGCTAGCTCTGGCGGAAGCGCTCGAAAAAAGCGGCGGCAGTAATTCCAGTAATTCCAATTCCAATTCCAAAGACGCTCGCAAGCTTTTGACTTCCATGGGCGTGCAGACCGGCGACGCCGAAGCCGAGCGCCTCTACCTGCTGAGCGAGACCCAGCGTTCGACCAGCGACAGCGACGAAGAGGCCGTAGAGCGCACCCTGAACGAACTGCGGCAATTTGGCCCGGCAAGCCCGTGGCTTGAACAAGCGCTGCTTTCCGCGGGAAACACGTGCCTGCTGAAGCGCGACTACGATCGCGCCACCGATTTCTTCCGCGAGTTGCAGCAGCGCTTTCCCAACGGCGGGCACGCATCCTATGCGCACTGGAAGGCTGCCTGGCTGGCCTTCCGCCTAGGCCGGACCGGGGAAGCCCGGCAAGATTTTGAAAATCAAATCGCGCTCTATCCCGATTCCCCGGAAATTCCCGCCGCGCTCTACTGGCGTGCGCGTCTTGCCGAAGAAGAAGGCAACCCGGCCATGGCCCGGGCGTTTTACCAAAAACTCACCGACCGCTTTCGCAACTACTACTACGCGGAGTTCGGCCGCCAGCGCTTGAAAAGCTTGCAGGGCGCGGATGACGGATCGTCCAGGCAAGGCCCGATCACGGACGCATCGCTGTTGATGAAGGAAGAGCTGCCGCACTACGCGCTGCTTGACCGCATTTCTCCGCTTCCAACCACGGGGAAAATTACCGCAACCGCTCCTCCCGACGACAACCTGCGCGTCGAGCGGGCGCGTCTGCTTTCGAACGGCGGCCTCGCCGATGCGGCCGTGCGCGAGTTGCAGGCCGCCGCCAGCCAAGAGGACGGAACATGGGCGCCGCCGGAAATGGCGCGCGTTTATCAGGACGGTGGCCGCTACGACCGCGGCATCGAAATCATGAAGCGCGTGACGCCCAACTATTTCGCCGTAGATCTTCCCGACCTCCCGCGCCCCTACTGGGAAGCTCTTTTTCCGCGTGCCTATTGGGCCGATCTGCGCAAGTATTCGCAGCTCAACGGGCTCGATCCCTATCTGGTCGCATCGCTCATCCGGCAGGAGTCCGAGTTCAATGCCCTGGCACTCTCCCGCGCCAACGCCGTCGGCCTGATGCAGCTTTTGCCGAAGACCGGCAAGACCGTCGCCAAGCAAGTCAAGCTCAGGGGATACAGCGCGCCCCAACTCTACACTCCAGCCGTGAACCTCCAACTCGGCACGCGCTATTTCAAAGAGTTGGTCAACAAGTACAACGGCCAGTACGAGTACGCCCTCGCCGCATACAATGCCGGCTCCGACCGCGTCGAAGAGTGGCTGGGCGAGGGCCACTACCGCGATCCACAGGAGTTCGTCGAGTCCATCCCCTTTACCGAAACCCGCGAATATGTGCAAGCCATCCTGCGCAATGCGAACGTCTACCGCCAGCTCTACGGGACGCCGTAGCGGATCGGCTCTCAGCTTTCAGTTATCGGTTTTCAGCTAAAGCGGGATTTTCATAAGAACCGGGCCCCCAACTCATTCGCGTTCTTTGCGAATGGGGTAACTGTTACTCCGATCTCTTCCGCCCATCGGTAACCGGCGAGTAACTCCCAAGTGGTTAAGGTGGACGACAAGAATATGCTGTTACGATGACGTTTGAAGGAATAAAATGAAATTTTCAATCCGGTGAAGCGCACGGTTCATCCTCCCCGGCCGTCCGCGCACAAGTGACTGCATGACAAAATTCAGCCTTATTATTGCTTGTTACAAACAAGAGCAGTTCATCCGCGAAACGGTCGATTCGGCCCTGGCGTTGCCCTACCCCGACAAGGAAATCATCGTTGTGGATGACGCTTCCCCCGATCACACGGCACAAATTCTCGAAGAGTATGGCGACAAAATCCGCCTCATCAAGCATGAGAAAAATCTGGGCGCCAACCTTGGCCGCAATGAAGGCGCCGCCGCCGCCCGCGGCGAATACCTGGTTTTTCTCGATGGCGACGATCTCTATTTGCCCTGGGCGCTCGATCTCTACGCTCGCATCATCGCGTTGAAACAACCAAAAATCATTCTTTGCCGGCTGCTCTTTTTTCAAGGGCCTGTGCCTAAGCCCCAGTTCGACGATTTTGGCCACTCCGTCCAGGTGGCCGAGTACGATGCGTTAATGCACAAAGACCACCGCTACCGGGGCAGCGCCAGCGCCATCGTCGTGGACCGCGAAGTTTTCCTGAAGGTCGGAGGCTTCACCAAGGAAATCTTCCCCTCCGATATAGACGACCTGACCATCAAGCTGGGCTATTCGGGCAAGACCATCCACATTTTGTCCCATCCCACGACCGCCTATCGCATCCACGATAACAACACGGTCCATCAGGTTGGCCGGTTTGTGGAAACCATGAGCATGGTGGTCCGCAAGGAAAAGAATGGCGAATATCCCGGAGGCCCTTCCCGCCGCTTTGAGCGTTACGCCTACATCGGTGGCCCAGTCTATTATTGGTTTACACGGGCCTTGGGCGATGGTCTCTATCGGCGCAGCCTCAAGTTTCTTGCGGATGGCTGGAGCCTGATGCTCGTTTCCATCTGGGCCCACCTCGTTCTCAAACTCAAACACCACCGCCCCATTGAATCCATCGAGATGTGATCTGTAGTCCGCTTGTGTGGAAACGGGGCTTGCCCCGTCTCAATGCGGCATTTTTCTGCGATCGCAGCAATCCTGGATTCGCTATAGCGGATCTACGCCGACTGTTGCGTGGGCGATTTCGTAAACAGGATTTCAAACACCAGCAGCCCCGCTCCGACCACAATCGCGCTGTCGGCCACGTTGAAGGCGGGCCATTGGTATCGGCCCACATAGAAGAGAAGAAAATCCACCACATGCCGGCTGACCAGGCGGTCCCACAGATTGCCGACGGCGCCGCCGAGAATCAACGACAGGCCAATTCCCGTGGTAGTCAGGCGGGGGCTGTTTTTCCAGAGCAGCGCGGAGACGATCAGCAGTGCGACGATCGAGAACGCAATCAGCAGGCCGGTTTTCCATTCCGAGGGGGAATCCGAAAAAATACCAAACGCCGCGCCCGGGTTTTCGGCGTGGATGATGCGAAAAAATCCTGGAATGACCGGGATGCTCTCGTGCAAGGAAAGACGATGCGCGATCGCCCACTTGGTGGCGCGATCGAGAGCGAGGACAAACAACGCGATCAGAAAATGATATTTGCGCATGGGCCTAAGAACTTTTTTTCTTATTGGTAGCTTGAGGTGAAAGTGAGGCCCCGCTTTTCAACTAATAATTCTCCAGATTTTGTCATCCCGAGTGAAGCGAGGGATCTGCATCTCGCGGCACACTACAGATCCCTCGCTTCGCTCGGGATGACAAATCATGGAAGGCTCGGCGACAGCTTTTCACCACGGGCTCTTATTTATAGCTTATCGCATTTGCGAAAGCCGCAGTCACGCCCCTGCAATTTCTTTGAGCACCGCGCTGCAGCGTTCGCACACCGTGGGATAGTTCTTGTCCTCGCCCACGTGGGCCGAGAAATTCCAGCAGCGCTCGCACTTTTCTCCCGGAGCTTTCCCGACCTCAACCGCAACCGGCGCGTCTCCATTCGCCGCTCCCTTTTTTACTTCCACGGCCGAGACGATGAAGAAGTAGCGCAGATCGTCCTTGAAGCGCTCGAGCGCCGCGAACACCGGATCGGCCGCGGTCAACGTAACCCGCGCCTGCAAGTTGCCGCCAATCAGCTTCTGGTTACGCGCTTCTTCCAGCGCCTTCAGCACCGTTTCGCGCACGGCCCGTATCGTCTTCCAGTCTTCTATTTGGTTGAAGCTGGCTTGTTTCGGATCGGCTGCGATTGCAGCTTCGTTTGTGCCCAGCAATTCTTCCGCCTTGGGGAACGTCGTGAGATGCACGCTCTCCAGTCTGCCCACGACTTTTGGCAAATACTGCCAGACTTCTTCGCAGGTGAAGCTCATGATGGGCGCCAGCAATCGCACCAGCGCTTCTCCGATGCGCCAAATTGCGGTCTGCGCCGCGCGGCGCGATTCGGAATTGCGCGCCGACGTGTAGAGCCGGTCTTTCAACACATCGAAATAAAACGCGCTCAGTTCCACGCCGCAGAAATTGTTGATGCGGTGATAGATCTTATGAAACGCGAACTCTTCATACGAGCGCTGCACGTCCGCCGAGACTTCCACCGCCTGGCGCAGCATGTATTGATCGAGCGGCTGCAACCGGTCGAATGCGACCGCGTCTTTTACGGGATCGAAGCCATCGAGATTGCCGAGAATGAAGCGAAAGGTGTTGCGAATGTCGCGATAAATTCCCGCGACGCGCTGCATGATCTGCGGCGAGCAGGCCACATCTTCGCGGAAGTCAACCGACGCGACCCACAGGCGCACGATTTCTCCGCCCAGTGTATCGGCGATCTCGACCGGATCGACCGTATTGCCGAGCGATTTCGACATGGCGCGGCCCTGCTCGTCGAGCGTCCATCCGCTGGTCGCGACCATACGATAGGGCGCGCTGCCCCGGTAGCCCATCGCGCACAGCAAGGAAGAGTGGAACCATCCACGGTGCTGGTCGCCGCCTTCCAGATAAAGATCCGCGGGCCACGGCAAATTCGCCTCGTGTCCAAGGACAGCGGCGTGGCTCGACCCCGACTCGAACCACACATCGAGAATGTCAGTTTCTTTCTTGAACTTCGTGCCGCCGCAGTGGACGCATTTGCAGCCAGAAGGAAGAATCGCGTCGGCTTCGGGTGTGTACCACGCGTCGGCGCCGTGCTTCGCGACGAACTGCATTACCTTCTTATTCACTTGCGCATCGTTTACCGGCTTGCCGCAGCCATCGCAGAGAAACACCGCGATCGGCACGCCCCAGACTCTCTGCCGCGAGATGCACCAGTCGGGGCGCGTCGCGATCATGTTCGAAATGCGGTCCTCGCCCCAGGCCGGGTCCCACTTCACCTTGGCGATCTCTTCGAGCGTGCGGCTGCGCAGGGTCTCGCCGTTGGTTTCTCCTTGAGAGGCCCCGCCTTTCGTTTCCCCGCCCTTCATCGGCGTATCCATGCCGATGAACCATTGCTCGGTTGCGCGGAAAATGACCGGGTTGTGACAGCGCCAGCAATGGGGATAGGAATGCTCCATCTTTTCGGAATGCAGCAGCACGCCGCGCGCCTTCAACAGTTCAACAATCGGAGCATTGGCATCGAAGACCCGCTTGCCCTCGTACTCCGGAAGGCCATTGCGCAGGATGCCCGACTTGTCCACGTTGCAGGTGGGATCGATCCCGTATTTCTGGCCGGTGACAAAATCTTCAGCGCCGTGCGCGGGAGCTGTATGTACCACGCCGGTACCAGTGTCCATCGTGACGTAGTCCGCGAGCACGCCCAGAACTTTGCGGTCGAGGAAAGGATGCTGGAAGTTCAGGCGCTCGATCTTACGGCCAGGGAAATGAGCAACAATCGGGAGCGGCCCATTGGGATCGTGCCGAAAGCAACGATTCATCGTTTCCCGAGCCAGCTTCTCGGCAACGATGTAAACGCCGAGGTTGTGCATATCCAGCGCCACATATTCTTCATCCGGATGAAACGCCACGGCCATCGAAGCGGGCAGCGTCCAGGGGGTCGTGGTCCAGATGATGGTGGAAACTTTCTTGCCCTTCAGCGCCGCATCGAGCGAAGCGGGATCGTCGGCAAACGGATACTTCACCCACACCGTCGGGCTGGTGTGGTTCTCGTATTCGACTTCGGCCTCCGCCAATGCCGTCTCGCAGAATACGCACCAGTACACCGAGCGTAATCCTTTATAGACGAACCCGTTCTCTAAAAAACTATAAAGAATGTCGAGCACCGCCGCTTCGTATTGCGGCGTCATGGTGGAGTAGGGCCGGTCAAAGCGTCCGAATACGCCGATGCGCTTGAACTGCGAGCGCTGCAGGTCGAGAAACTTTTCCGCGTACTTGCGGCATTCGGCGCGCACAGCGACCGCGGCCATCTGCAATTTCTTGCCACCGAGCATTTGGTCAACCTTGATTTCGATGGGCAGCCCGTGGCAGTCCCATCCCGGAACATAAGGCGAATCGAAACCGGCCATGTTCTTCGATTTGACGATGAAGTCTTTCAGGCATTTATTCATCGCCGTCCCAAGATGGATAGGCCCGTTGGCGTAGGGAGGCCCATCGTGGAGGACGTAGGTTGGCGCACCCTTGCGCACTTCGCGGATGCGGTCGTAAATCCGCTGCTCCTCCCACCGGGCCAGCATTTTCGGCTCATTCTGGGGCAGACCGGCCTTCATGGGGAAGCCGGTTTTAGGTAGATTGATGGTGGATTTCAGGTCCGTCGGCACTCGCTAAGTTCTCCCAACTGATTGAATCTTTTCATTATATAGGGAGTGCGAAAGGACGCGCCCATTAAGGCTGCTGTCTGGGCACGAATTCAAAAAGTACTGTTTCCCGTCCGAAAAAAGCGTGTACAATTTTTATAGACTGTGGCCTGCCCGCATCTACATCTAAATGACTGGGAAATAATTGATGGGGCCATGTGCGTCCGTTTTTGCAAGCAGCTTTTTTCAAGCGAACTTTGGGGAACGCTCGCGCATCTAAATTAGCGCTTCCCATACCATGAGCTTGGCTTGCTGCTCGGAAAAATATGCCAGAACTTGAAACACTGCGGAATCCGCAAGCGCTCGATCCAGGGCCGGAGTTGCATCTTCTTCTGAGCGATCAGATCCTGGATGAGCCTTTGTGGAAATCCCTGTTACGCAACCTTGACGAATTTTTCTTCCCCCAAAAACTTCCTCCGCTGGTGCTGACCTCGCAGCCCATCCCCGTGCGCGACATCTGGGGCTTCTACAACTACAAGGGACGCGGGGCCGCCGGCTCAACCGTCATTCACGTGTTGGCCCTGGCCGCCATCATCGCCGGTACCTATGTGGGCAGGAGAATCATCGTCGACAAACCGAAAGAAACCGTCATATTGATTGCGCCCGATGACATTCCCGCTCTGCCGGCTTCAAAGACTGCGAGCGGCGGCGGCGGTGGTGGTGGCGACCGCGACAAACTGAAAGCGCCGGAAGGACGTTTGCCCAAGCAGTCCATGCAACAGTTCACTCCGCCCATGGTAGTGCGGCGCAACCCGGACCCGAAACTGCCCATGGAAGCGACGCTCGTGGTTCCCCCCGATATTCGCCTGCAGCAGCCCAAACTGCCCGACTTGGGCGACCCCATGTCGCATCTGCCGTCCGTGCCTTCGAATGGGACCGGCTATGGCGGCGGCATTGGCTCCGGCAACGGTGGCGGCGTCGGCGAAGGATCGGGTCCCGGATACGGCCCGGGTAGCGGTGGTGGTGTTGGTGGTGGAGTATTCAAAGTTGGCGGCGGCGTTTCCGCTCCGAGAGCGATTTATTCGCCGGATCCTGAGTACTCCGAGGAAGCTCGCAAGGTCAAACACATGGGCACCGTCGTATTGTGGCTGGTGGTTGGCCCCGACGGCAAGCCGCGCGACATCCGAGTGGCGCGCACCCTTGGATTGGGCCTGGATGAAAAGGCCATCGAAGCCGTAAAAACCTGGCGCTTCGAGCCGGCCTATAAAGATGGCAAGCCAGTTGCCGTGCAGGTCAACGTAGAAGTTAATTTCCACTTGTACTGAGCCCCACGTCACCGGAAAAAGTTAGGAGCCCAGAAAGTGGCCGCGCCAGCGGCCGTTTTCTTTGATGTGTGGGGACGGGGCTCTGCCCCGTCCAAGCCGTGCGCAGCACGGCCTATTCCTTCAAATCCACATGCGCCACATCCTCCACCGGAAGCCCGAGGAACCGCGTTCCCATCGTCCTAAATTTCTCCGCCGAATCCGTGGCAAAGAACTTGAGCTGTGGAATGCCTCCCGGCTCGGCTTTCATTCCGCGTCCCAGTTGACGCGCCACGTCCTCGGCCGTCGATTCCGCCGAATCCACGATGACGACGTGCTCCGGCGCCACGCGCCGCAACAGCGGCTTAATCAGCGGATAGTGTGTGCAGCCCAGCAACAGCACGTCGGCATCGCGCGCGTCAATCGCGTCATTTGCGTCGTTCGAAGAAACTTCCGAAGAAACCTCTGAAAAAGCTTCCGACAAATAAATCCTCGCCACCTGCTCGGTCACCGCATGTTCCACCCATCCCTCTTCGACCAGTGGCACAAACAGAGGACAAGCCTTCTCGTGCACCGCGACCTTGCGAGCTTCAAGCGCCCGCCGGTAGGCATGACTGCGGATCGTCGCCTCCGTGCCGATGACGACCACCTTCCGCCTGCGAGTGGCCGCCGCCGCCGCTTCCGCTCCCGGCTCGACTACGCCGATGACTTCCACTCCCGCCGCCGCCTTGATTTCGTCGAGCGCCAGCGCGGTCGCCGTGTTGCAGGCAATCACCAGCAACTCCGCTCCCCGGTCCTGTAAATAGCGCACCGCCCCGACCGCATAATGCGCGACCGTCGCCGCCGATTTCGATCCGTAAGGAAGGCGCGCCGTGTCGCCAAAGTAAAGATAGGAGGCGTCTGGAATCCGCCCGACCAGCGCCCGCAGCACCGTCAGCCCACCTACGCCCGAGTCAAACACGCCTATGGTCGTCCTGCGCGAGGGAATCGTCTTATGCGTCATACTTTCGCATGATACATCCCCACACCAACCTCCAAGCGAGTTGCCTGACCCACCCACCGCCCGTTATGCTTCTCGCCATGAGCAGCACTCTTGTTGAATGTGTTCCCAATTTTTCCGAAGGCCGCGACCCGGCCAAACTCGACGCCATTGTCGCAGCCATGAAAATCCCCGGCGTCTATCTCCTCGACCGCGAGATGGATTCCGACCACAACCGCTCCGTCATCACTCTGGCTGGCGAGCGCGACGCCATTCAAGAAGCCGCCATTCGCGGCGTCGGCAAGGCCGCCGAGTTGATTGATCTCACTCATCATCAAGGAGCGCATCCGCGCATGGGCGCAACCGATGTTGTGCCCTTTATTCCGATCGATGGTGTGACCATTGAAGACTGCGTCGCCATGGCGCGCCACGTTGGAGCCGAAATTGCCAAGCGCTTCCACATCCCGGTCTATCTCTATGAAGCCGCCGCCACCACGCCCGAACGCCAGAACCTGGAGAACATTCGCCGCGGTCAATTCGAAGGCATCCGCGCCGAAATTGCCACCAATCCCGCGCGCCAGCCCGATTTCGGCGAGCCTCGCGTCCATCCCACCGCCGGAGCCACCGTCGTCGGCGCGCGCAAGTTTCTCATTGCCTACAACGTCTTCCTCGATACGCCCGACGTCGCCATCGCCAAGAAAGTCGCCAAGGCCGTGCGTTTTTCCAGTGGCGGCCTGCGCTTCGTCAAGGGAGCCGGGTTCCTCGTCCGCGGCATGGCCCAGGTCTCGATGAACCTGACCGACTTCGACGAGACTCCTATCCACCGCGTCTTCGAATTCGTAAAACGCGAAGCCGCTCGCTACGGCGTCATTCCCGTTTCCAGCGAAATCGTTGGCCTGATTCCCAAGCGTGCCTTAGAGCAAGCCGCGGAATGGTTTCTGCAAATCGAGAATTTCGATTCCTCGCTCATCCTGGAAAATCGCCTCGCCGCCGTCATGGGAGGAAAGATCGCCGTCGGCGGATTACGCGCCAGTGTCGAGCCTTTCATCGAACAACTCGCCGCTCCCACCGCGACTCCCGGAGGAGGCAGCGCCGCCGCCGCCACCGGAGCCATGTCTGCCGCTCTCGCCAGCATGGTCGCCTCCATGTCGCGCGGCAAGAAAGCCTACGTGCAATACGAAAGCCAGCTCAGCGAAGCCATCGCCCGGCTAAGTCAGCTTCGAGAAGAATTAAAGTCGGCCATCGACGCCGACGCCGAGTCCTACAACGTGGTCGTGAAAGCCTACAAGTCGGCGAAGGAATCTGGTGCTAATGCTAACGACGGCGGCGCCGCGATCGGCGCTGCTCTAAAACAAGCGACCAGCGTCCCACTAGGCGTCGCCGAAAAAGTGTTCGAGGTGTCCGAGATCGCAACCAAGCTGAAGCCCATCACCAATCCAAACATGAAATCCGATCTGACGACCGCCATCGTTCTAGCCAAAGCCGCCCTGGAAGGCGCGCTTGCGAATGTCGAGATCAATCTCGATGCGCTGAAAAAAGATTCGCCAAAAGACGAGCCGTTTGTGACCGAGATGCAAAAACGCGCCGCCGCGCTGAAAGGATAGACCCAATGAGAAAACTCGCACTCTTGTTAATCGTAGCCGTGGGAGCGGTCGCCATCGGCAGTCTGTTTGTAAACCGGCTGCGCTACGCACGTCAGGATCTCAAATCCTGTTTCAGCGATGCCGGTGGGCTTCAAGTGGGGGCTGCGGTTCGGATTGACGGAGTAGATGTGGGAACTGTTCGCAGTGTTCGAGCCAATCCGCAGAACAAGTATTGCCCGGCGGAAGTCGAAATGGCTCTTTCTACAACCTATGAAATCAAAATTCCGAAGGACTCGATTGCGGAGATCAAGACGGCGGGGCTACTTGGTGAAGTCTATTTGAGCATTGATACCACCCAGGTATCGGGTGCGCCCATCGAGAACTATGGCTATCTGAAAAGTAGACCAATCAAGCCAACGCTGCCCCTTGGAGATCAGCTCAAGGCGTTGGACATGATTCTCCATATAGATCAGGCGTCGAAGGAGGCGGGGAAAGAAGTTCCTAAGGACAACATTCTTTCGCCTCGTGCACCTCTTCAATCCAACCGCTAGGCGGATGGCACAGTCAACAGAGAATCGCGGGTGCCCTACACATTCGCGTTTTTTGCGAATGTGTGGGCGTGCGCACCGCCGCGTCTCTCCAGGATGGACTTTTTTCCTCCCACCCAACCTGTGACCACCATCACAGATATAAGCCCCGCACTCCGCGACAATAGAAATCTGATTGGGGCAGTTTCGAGGTGCGTCCGGAAACCCAGACGGCCCTCGAACCTGCCCCAAACCCATTTTCAGCGCTCTTTGACAACTTAAGTCCTTATTCCGGAATACTTTACCTCTAAGTCCTTTAAACCCAAAGACCTGGCGGGAATTTCTTCCTAACCCTATGATTCCAGAAGACCGGGGGGGAGGGGGGGGTACCCACCCTACTAGTTGGTTAGTACCTTAAGAGTAAATAGTCGCTGGCGCGCTCACGGGCCTCGCCCCGAGCCGTTCGTTTTCCACGCAAGCTCCTGCGATTCGAGCGTTCTTAAGATCATGGCGGGGAGAAACATTTTAGTTAAAGTCCTGCCTTGCGAATTATGGACTAAAATAAAATCGGAACAGTTTCAACACTGCCAAGGATCGCGGACCCAAGATCGCCAACGCGCGGTCGGCGGCTTGCATCTAAGGTTGCAGACCCATTTTGAGGACTTCGTTGTAACGACTTCGCCACGAGGAATTCTATGAAGAAATTGTGTATTGCGGTTTTACTTCTGTGTGCAACGGCTGGCTTTGCCATGCCCATCGCATCGTCGGCGCGCGCCCTGGTGCCTTCTGAAATTCAACAACTGATCGGCGTCGATTACCGGGCGCTCAAGGATTCACCCACCGCCCAGGCGCTCAAGGATAAAGTACTGCCCGAAAACCTGAAGGCATCCGAGGCCGCCCTGAAAGCCATCGGCATTGACTGCGAGCGCGATCTCGACCAGCTCGATGTCGCCGCTTTCCGGACCGAGAAGAAGGGCATTCAAACCGTCTTCGTGGCCCAGGGAGCGTTCTCCGCCAAGGTCGTCCTCAAGAAGCTGAAGCTCAAGAAAATCGCGGCCACCAAGTACGGCACCGCCAGCATTTATCCGATGGACAACGGCTGGTTGATGACCTTCCTTGACGACAACACGCTGGCCTTCGGCGATTCGGCGTCGTTGCGCAGCGCCCTCGATACCAGTGACGGCAAGCGCCCCTCGCTCGATTCGAATTCCGTGATGACCGGCCAGATGACAGAAGTCGACAGTTCGCCGGTGTGGAGCATCCTCGACCAGAAGGGGACCCAGGCCATTGTGTATTCGGCGCTGGGCGATGCTGCCAGGGTTGCCGATTACGAAAGCGTCAAGAAGCGCGTTCTGGCGTCCCGCTATACGATGAGCTTCCAGAGCGGGGTGAATTTCGATCTGAGTGTGCTTACCTCCGACTCGATGACGGCGGGCACGCTTTCCGCGGTCATCAAGGCCGGCATGCTTTACAAGAAGATGAGCGCCAGCCCGGCCGAGAAGATTGCCATTGACTCGACCACCGTTGATTCCGACGGCTCCGATGTACAACTTCACTTCAAAAGCGACGACCAGAAATTCCAATCGCTGATGAACTCGCCGCTGTTTGCCGCCATTTCGCACTGACGCATCGCGCCAATCCGAAGCGGAACAAAAAAACGTCCCGGATGCTTCCTCCGGGACGTTTTCCATTACACTGATCTAATCAAAATAGAGGTGGAATCGAAGATGCAAAAGCGATCGTTTGGCAAGACAACCGAGGGTGAGCAAGCGGATTTGTACATCCTAACCAATAAGAATGGCATGGAAGCCGCCATCACGAATTACGGAGGCACACTGGTCTCCCTGAAAGTTCCCGACCGGGCCGGAAAGCTCGAGGACGTCGTGCTGGGCTATGACCGGGTCGGGGACTATGCGACCGGGGAAGCCTATTTCGGAGGAACGATTGGGCGCTGTTGCGACCGAACCACGCGTGGCCAGTTCACACTCGCAGGTGTGGTTTACACTCTTACCAAAAATAGTGGTGAGCACCACCTGCACGGCGGCATCAAGGGTTTCAATAAGCGAGTATTCACGGCGAAAGATATTTCCAACAATGATAAACAGGCGCTGGAACTTACTTATTGGAGCAAGGATGGAGAAGAAGGGTATCCGGGGAACTTATCGCTCAAGGTCGTCTATACACTTACCGGCGAGAATGGAATCGAGATCGACTACCACGCGACGACCGACAAAGACACCATCATCAACCTGACTAATCATTCTTACTTTAACCTTGCTGGGCAAGGCAACGGCGACATTCTCCAGCACCAGCTCATGATCCGGGCGGACCGGTTCATTGTGATCGACGCAACCCAGGTCCCGACAGGAGAGCTGCGGAGCGTCAAAGGAACCCCGCTGGATTTCACGAACGCAAACGTCATTGGGGCGCGCATCGATCAAGATGACCAGCAACTGAAGTTTGGAAGTGGTTACGATCATTATTGGGTGCTAAACAGCGGAACGGCAGGTTCGCTGGCCCTGGCAGCACAGCTCCATGACCCGCGCTCTGGCCGGTTACTCGAGGTCTGGACCACGGAACCCGGTCTCGTGTTCTATTGTGGCAACTTCTTGGACGGAACCATTCGAGGCAAAGAAGGTAAGATTTATGGGCACCGTTCCGGTGCGTGCCTTGAAACGCAGCACTTTCTGGATTCGCCCAATCAGCCTAATTTTCCCTCCACGGTTTTGAAAGCGGGCGAGCATTACCGGTCCACCACGGTTTACAAGTTTTCAGCCAAGTAGAATGCTGAGGACTGGGAATCGGACGGATGAAAATCCAATCCGTGCGCTGCGCACGCAGACGTCTGCCGTAAGCCGGTTCTGTTTCATCGTTTTTCTATCGTGTCCCATTTGATACGCTGTTTACCACGAGACACGACATGCTTCGTCTCCTTGTCCTCGAAACCATTTCCCGTGGTGCAATTACGGTTTGGCACGCACCTTGCTTTCTATTGGCCGCGTTGCGTTCGTGGTTTATAGTTCAATTTCCGTAAGAAGAAGGCATTCATGAAGCGGATGTCCATCGTGTCCGTACGCGGAGTGATTGCAGTCGCGTTCCTTCTCGTTCTTTCCGTGGGAGCGTTTGTTGTCTGGCGCGCTTCGCGGGCCCTGCATTCGGCGGCTGCGGACTTCCGCGCGGCCAACCAGATTCGATTTACCGTTCGTCCGCTTGCCCCTTCAGCCAACGCCGACTTCGAAGCGATCGCATCGCCTGCCGTATTCTTCCAGGCAACCCGGTTGCAGGATCGTCTTTATATCGCCGGTCCCGCTGGGCTGCTCGAATACGATCCCCAAGGCGCTCTGCTCCACCAGTATGCGGTAGGGCGCGAGTTGCCTGGATCGCCGCTGATCGCGCTGGCCCCGGCGGTCCTGGCCGACTCGCGGGAGCCCGAACTTATTCTTGCCACGGCGAACGATGGACTGCTGGCCTTCAACGGCCGCGCCTTTCGCCAGATTTTTCCTTACGACTCCGATGCGCGTGCCGTCACTGCCATCTTGCCAGACGCTTCGGGCAACCTTCTGATGGGGACCAAGAAACGAGGCGTTCTGGTCTTCGACGGAAAAAAGATTGCGGCGCTGCATCCCACGTTGAAGGACGTTTATGTGACCGCGCTCGCCGGCAGCGAGTCGGATTTGTGGGTAGGAACTCTGGACCGCGGCGTTCTCCACTTTCACGCTGCCGCGACCGACAGCTTCTCCGAAGCGCAAGGCCTGCCCGACCCGCAAGTCGAGTCCCTGGCCATTTTCGGCGATACGACTTATGCCGGCACTCCCCTCGGTGTGGCCGTTTTCAGCGCGGGGCGCTTTTCCCGCGTGCTCGCCCCGGGAGTGTTGGCGACCGCTCTGCTCGCGGCGCGCAACCAGCTTTACGTCGGGACCGAAGATCAGGGCGTGATTTCGATTGCGCTCGAAGGGCGTCATCCTAACTTCAACTTTGCGCCTACTTCAGAAAATAGTTCGGACTCAAGTTCGCAATTGTCCGAAGTGCGCCAGCTTTTCACCTCCGGCGACGCCGTCTTCGCCGTGGCCCGCAACGGACTCTATCGCATGAATTCTCACGGCTTCGGATGGGAGCCAGTGTTGCAGGCGGGCATGGCCGTTCTCAGCGACCGCAACATTTCCGCGCTGGCAACGGACGCGACGGGACGCCTCTGGGTCGGCTACTTCGACCGCGGCCTTGACGTTTTGGCGCCCGATAATACCCGCGCGTCCCACGTCGAAGACGAGCATGTGTTCTGCGTCAACCGCATCTTGCTCGATGCGAAGACTGGCACGATTGACGTTGCCACCGCCAACGGCCTAGTTCGTTACGATGCCCGTTTCGACAGCCGCTCCAACACTTCGGGCAGCGAACAACAAGTTCTGACTCGCGCCGACGGGCTGATCGCCGACCATGTGACCGATGTGGCCGTTTATCGCGACGGCCTTGTGCTGGCAACGCCCGCCGGCCTGACCTTCCTCGACCCGAGCGGCGCGCGCAGCATGTATGCGTTCCACGGATTGGTGAACAACCACGTTTATGCGCTCGGCGTATCGGGCGACGAACTTATTGCCGGCACACTGGGCGGACTTTCCGTGCTCGATAAAGGCGACGTGACAGCGAATTACACCACCGCAACTTCGAACTTGAAGCACAACTGGATTACCGCCGTCGTGCCGGTTGGCCCCGAATGGATGATCGGCACATACGGCGCTGGCATTGTGGGCCTCGACCGCGCTGGTCATTTCCATACTTTCGAGAACGCTTCCGGCCCGTTCGAAGTGAACCCTAACGCGATGCTGGTGACGTCCGGCTATGTGCTGGCCGGAACTTTGGGAAAAGGTTTGTACCTCTATGATCGCCAGTCTGGGCGCTGGTCTGTCATTGATCAGGGCTTGCCGTCCTTGAACGTGACCGCACTCGCGGCTGGCGGCGGCTACATTTACATCGGTACCGACAACGGGCTGGTACGCATTCCGGAACAGAAGCTGCACTCATGAAAAACATAATCCTGTTCGTCTTAACTTTACTGCTGACTTTGCTGTTGACATCGACGATGCTGTTGGCCGATGCGGGCGTTCTTGTTCCGCGCGACAAGCAGCAGCCCGATCCCGCCATTCTTTCGCTCGAAGAAATGGAAGTCACCGTCCGCATTGACAACGGGGATGCCCGCGTCTTTGTGCGCCAAGTCTTCGCCAATCACACGGGCGGAATCGAGGAAGGGAACTACATTTTCGCGCTTCCCAGCCACGCCACCATTTCCGATTTCGCGACCTGGGATGGACCGACGCGCATTCCCGCCGTGATTCTTGAACGCAAGCGCGCCGAGGAAATCTACAACCAGCTCAAGCAGCAGGCGATCGATCCCGGTCTCTTGGAGATGGGTGAGCGCGGCGCGGAAGAGGCCAAACGCACTTCGGTGTTCAGCGCCAAGATCGTCCCCATTCCAGCGTATGGAACGAAGCGCCTCGAAATCGAGTATCACGAGCCGATTCCGGTGGAGAACCTGAAATCCTATTTTGCCATCCCGTTGCGTCCCGACGCATATTCAGCCCAGGCAGCCCGCCATCTTCGCATCAACTTCGAACTGCAGTCGGCGCACGCCATCCGCAACTTTCAGGCGCCCGCTAAAACGTTTGCGCTGCAACTCGATCGCAGCACGCCGCACCTGGTCGAAGGCCACTTTGAAGGACAGAACGTGAATCTTGGGGAAGATTTCGTTGTCACCTATGATCTCGACCCCGCTGCATCCGATAGCCTGCAAATCCTGACTTACCGCAATCCGGTCAGCGGCCAGCCTTCTCCGACGGAGATGTCTCCCGTCCGCAGTACGAACGAACCGGGTTTTTTTGAAGCCGAAGCGCTGCTCGGTTTTGGCAAAACTGCGGCTTCAGCCGGAAATGCAAATGCAAATATAACGACCGCCGTTTCACAGAGCGCTGTTTCCAAGACGATCATCGTTCTGTTCGATACATCGCTTTCCATGCAATGGGAAAAACTGGAGCGCAGCTATCAGTGCTTTCGAGACTCTGCTCAGGACACTGCGGCCGGCAGATCATCTCAGCCTGGTGCTTTTCAACAATGAGACTCAGGTGCTGCCGCTGACCTCCGGCCGATGCGGCGAATGTTCAGCACGCGATTGATTTCGTCCGCTCCAGCCGCCTGCGCGGGGGCACCGACGTGCAACGCGCGCTGCAAGCCGGACTACAGCAAGCCGCCGCTCCGGGCGCGAACAATTCCTATCTAGTCATTCTGAGCGACGGCGGCGCAACCCGCGGACCCATTCAGAATGGAAAACTGGCGGCGTGGTATGAGTCGGCATGGAAGCGACTCGCGGAAACCCAGCGCCCGCGCACTTACATTCTTGCCGTCGGGGACGATGCCAACCTGCCGTTGTTTCGCATGTTGGCGCGGCAAGACGGAGTCCTCGAAAATGTGCTCTCGACCGAGCCCATGGATTTCAAGCTGAATTCGTTTCTCTCGAAAATCGGGCGCAGTCCCGTCGGCCAGTTGCGACTTTCGGTCGCGCCTGAAGCTGCTGTGGATAGTGTGTATCCGTTGCAGGCCGCAACGTTTTCCGGATCGCTGGCCGCCTGGGTCGGGCGTTTTCAAAAGCCGCAGGAGAATGTCAGCTTCAAGGTTGGCGGCGTGCGCGACGGAACTCCGCTTGCCATGGAGAGCAAAGTCAATCTGCCGCGCGAGTCCTTAGAACACTCGCAACTGCCGCGGCTCTGGGCGCGCGCCCGGGTTGACGCGCTGCTCGAAAAAATCGAGCGCGAAGGCGAGGACCAGGCCACCATTGACGAGATCATCCGCCTCGCGCGCCAGTACAAATTCGTAACACCCTACACGTCGTTCCTGGCCGTTCCGCGCGCCTTGCTGCGTCCTCGCGTCATTCGCCCCGGCGATCCCGTGCTGCGCGTCAAGGCCGATGAATCCATGGTCTCGGTCATCGCGCTGTTTCCGTTCGGATTGGTGCAGCCGCTTCGTTATCTCTCGTCAGAAGACATTTGGCAGACCCGCTTTCTCGCTCCCACCGACATGCAGGATGGGACTTACACGGTGCGCCTTATCCTGCGCGACCGGCTCGGGCATACCTATCGTGAGTCGAAGACATTTGTGATCGCGAGTAAGCCGCCGGTGGTCGAAGTGAAGCTCGACCGCAAACGCTTTCAGCGCGGACAGGCCATAAATCTTAAGGTCAGCGCTTCCCGGAGCACGCGCACGCTGGTTGCACGATTGGAAGGCGCGGCCCCAGTCGAACTCCGGTGGGATGCGAAAGCCGCCGCCAATACTGGCGATTTGTTGATTCCCGGACAAACCATTCCCGGCACGTACAAGCTGACCGTTACGGCCGAAGACATTGCCCACAACATTGGAACACAGGAGGTGCCGATTGAAGTGCTTCCTTAACTTACCGAGTAACGACTTATCGCATAGACGCGCCCGCTTGCTTGCAGTGGTTGCGTTCGTCGTCGCCATCGGATGGACGATCTCCGCCGTGGGCGAGTTGCCCTCCTGGATTCGGAACGTCGAGACTGGCAGCGCGTTGCAGGCAGTCTTCTTCCGCATGATGTCGCTGCCCGGCGGCGCTGTGCTTTTTCGCCGGCCTCCGCGCGAGACCCGCCCCGCGCTCGCCGATCTCATCAAGACGCAACCCGGCAGCGCCGAGCTTTATTCTTTGCGTGCTCTTGAAGACGAGCAGCAGCTCGACTTCACCGCGGCCGAGTCCGACTGGAAGTCCTACGTCGAAAAATCTTCCGGCAAGATCGGCGCACAGTTGGCGCTCGCCGATTTTTACCATCGCCGCCTGCGTCCCGCCGATGAAATCGCAACTTTGTCGCTGGTTGCGACAGCGCCGCCTGTCGCGGCTGAAAAACTTACGGCTTCCGCCGAGCAGCGGTCTTGGAAATCGTTCGACCGCATCTTCGGTGTCATTCAGGAACAGGGACTGCCGAAGGATTCTTCCATCGCCCAGTATCGCGCCTGGATCGTGCGCTATCCACAGGAGCAATCGCTCTACGCGCGTTTTCTGCAGTTCCTCGTTTCGCAGAAGGAGTACGCTGCCGCTGGAAAACTTATCGCCGACTACAACCAGCAATTCCCCAACGACCGCATTTTTCCGGTCAAGGCCAAAGCGATGGTCGAGTACCGGCAAGGCTCGGTGCGCGAAGGTTTGGCGGTTTACGAGCAGAGCTTCCAGCCGCTCTGGGACGCGGAACTGGTCAAGAGTTATTTCGATCTGCTGCGTGAAACCGAAAATTTGCGGAAGTTTCTCGACCAGACTCGCGCCTCGCTTAACGCCAATCCCGAAGATCTCAACGCGACGGCGCGGCTTTTTTATTACTACCAGCAGCAGGGCAAACTCGACGTGGCGCAACAAGCCATCGCCAATTTCCGCCAGCACAAAGAAATTAGTAAGTCGCCTTGGTCCTCGCAGGAGCTATATATATGCGCACAGCTGCTCGAAGACATTCATGCTTATCCCGAGTCGGCGCGTTACTACTTTGCCCTCTACAACAGCAAAGGACTGCCGGACGCTCAAGAACAGGCGATTGCGGGACTCACGAATCTTTTACTGACTGCGCCGGAGACGCCCATGCGCTTCGGTTCTGGCGAACTCTCGATGTACCGCGACATCGCCACCATGGACCAGGGGCCCGGCTACTTGAACGGCATTCTTTCGTTGCTTCTGAACACCACCGAGCCGGCTTCGAAATACTCAGAGGAAGAACAGCGCGCCGTTCCATATTTTCATCGCGCTCGCGCCGCAGAACTGCTGGCTTTGCTCGACACGAAGTTCCCCAGTTCCACCCGTCGCCCCGAACTTCATTCAAAGATGCTTGAGTTCTACGCCAGCGCGGGCGAAAGCGATGCTGTAATCCAGGGCGGCCGCGAGTTTCTCGCGAATTATCCAAACGCAACGCAACGTACTTCTGTTGCTCTGCTCATGGCCGACGCCTATTCCCGCAAGGACGACAGCGCGAACGAGTTTGCCATCTACGATTCTGTGTTACAGGAACTCGCCGCCAAATCGCAGAACGTACCGCTCGGGTCGTCAGCGGAAGAGTTCGGCTACGCTAACTATCCTTCGAACAATTCTTCGAACTATGCATCCGCCGCGGTTGAAAACGAAGCTGAGAACGAAGAGGGAGGGGAAGAGCAGGGCGTCAGCACATCGCCAGAGAACGCTGCTCGCCGGCGCCCCGTCAGCCAGGCGTTCCAGATCGGTTCGACTGCCTCGCCGGAGCGACAGGCTGGCGCCCGCTCCCCCGAATACGCCCGAGTGCTGGAGCGGTATCTTGCGCGGCTGGCGCAAATGAAACAGATTCCGCAAGCATTGGGCGTGCTGCGCCGCGAGATTGACCGCAATCCCGACGATCCCGGCCTCTATGAGCGGTTCGCCGTCTTTCTCGATCAGAACCAGTTAGGAGCGGAACAGGAAGAAGTGTACCGCCACGCAATGGCCCGCTTTCCCGACAAATCATGGTACGACAAGCTCGCGCGTTTTTATTTGCGTCACAAGAAAGACGCCGACTTCGAACAGCTAACTCGTGAAGCGGTGAAAACTTTCAACGGCAGCGACCTGGAACGATACTTCAATAATGTTTATGGCGGCGGCCCCGTGCTGTACCTGCGGCTGAACCAGTACGCCCATCAGCGCTTCCCGCATAATCCGGTGTTTGTTCACAACCTGCTCTCCGCATATCGGATGCAAGCCACGTGGGATCCAGTCGCATGGGAAGAGCTGCTTCGCCAGCATTGGTTTGAAGAAACCGTTCTCCGCAACCAGTTCTTCGAATATCTTTCACGGACCGGCAAGTTGGAATCCGAACTCAGCGCTTTACGCAAGAATGCGCCCGATGCTGCCAGTTGGGACAGTAATCCCGCTGCCGCCAATTTCGTTGCGTGCGCCGAGCTTTGGCAATCGCACTTCGAAGAAAGCGCGCCCCTGCTCAAATCGCTGGCCGCGCAATATCCAGCCGAGCCGGAGATTGCCAGCACTGCTTCGTCCGTCTATCGGTCTCTCGCTTACTTTGACCCAGCCAATACGGCCGTCGCCGTCAAGATCGAAGACAATCTGCTGCAAGCCAATCCTCGCGATACCGAACTCATGGCGCGAATCGGCGACATCTATGCCGACCGCGAACGGTTCGCGCAGGCCGCCCCGTACTGGGAGCGCATTCCGCAGGTTGCTCCCGGCGAGGCTGGCGGATATCTGGAATCGGCCACGATCTATTGGGACTATTACGATTTCGACAACGCTCTGCGCGTGCTGAATCAGGGCCGCGATCGCCTGGGCGATCCGAATCTTTATTCCTATGAAGCGGGCGCGATCTACGAAAACCAACGCGACTACGCTCACGCCATCGAAGAATATGTTCGCGGATCGCTCAGCGGACCGCCAGACTCGCCCGCCGAACTCAGGTTGCTTGCGCTGGCGCATCGTCCCAAATTCCGCGACCTGGTCGATCGGGCAACCGCCAAAATCGCCACTCCTCCCGACGCGTCGTCATCCGGTCCATCAATGCCCGCCGTGTTACTGCGCGTGAAAGTGCTGGAAGCTCAGGACCGCAAGCCGGAAATGAAAACGCTGCTCGACGCGATTGCCATCGGCGCTACATCCATTGAACAGGCGCAGGACATCGAAGATCTGGCGCAACAGAAATCGCTCGAGACCGTCCGCCAGCACGCGCTGGAGAGACAGGTCGCGCTCACCACCGACCCCGTGGCCCGTCTCCAACTCCGTTACGCCGTGATCCAGTTGTACGAAGGACGGAAGGACTTCACCTCAGCCGAGAAAAATGTCGCGGCGCTCTATCGCGAAAATCCCAAGATTCTTGGGGTCGTCCGCTCGACCGTCGATTTCTACTGGCGCATCAAGAATTATCCGCAGGCGATTTCCGTCTTGCTGCAGGCCGCCAAAGACGCCTATCCCGAGCTAAGCAAGCAGTTCACCTATGAGGCGGCGCGCAAATTGACCGATGCGAAAGAGTTCCAGCAGGCGCGCGATTTGCTCACCCAGCTTCTAAAAGATTCTCCTTGCAACGCCGAATACCTCGCGGCCATGGCGGATGCTTACGCGCAGGCGGGCGACGACCAAGGCCTGCAGCAATTTTACGTCGAAAAAATCGCGCTCTTCCGCAATGCGCCCCTTCCGGCGGATGCGCGCAAGACCCAGATTGCTGCCTTGCGTCGTGGCCTAATCCCCGCGCTTACCCGCATAAAGGACTACACGGGTGCGGTCGATCAGTACATCGAACTGATCAATAATTTCCCGGAAGACGAAACACTCGTCACAGAGGCCGCGCTGTACGCGCTCCGCTACCAGCGCCAGCAGCAGCTTGTGGACTTCTACGCCAAAACGGTGGCCCAGTCGCCGCGCGATTACCGCTGGTCAACGGTGCTGGCCCGCATCCAGACCAGTCTTGAGAACTACCCGGCGGCGATCGATGTCTATGCCAAGGCGATTGCTATTCGTCCCGACCGGGTCGATCTCTACACATCGCGCGCCGCGCTTGAGGAGCGCCTGATGCGCTTCGACGATGCCGCCTCCGACTACGAACGCATCTATCAGCTTGCGTATAAAGATCCGCAGTGGATGGAAAAGATCGCCGCGGTCCGAGCGCGCCAGGGAAAAGAAAAGGAAGTGGTTGCGGCGCTTCAAACGGCACTGATAGACGGCCGTCCGGAAAACGCGAACAACTACTTCGAGGTTGCACGGCGTCTTGAATCATGGGGAATGATTACGGCCGCCCGCACTTTTGCCGAGCGGGGAGTCAAGACCGCCGGGTCCGATCTGCTGGCAGTTTCGGAAAATCACACGGGCGCAAGAACCTACGTGCGCGTCATGACGCGCCTCCGCCGGCACGAGCTGGCTTACTACGCAGTGCAAAGCGCTCTGGCGGACGCATCCTCGAACCTGCCAGTCATCAAAGAGCAGGTTGAAATACAGGGAATCGCGGCGGTCATCGACGCGCAGTGGCGCGAGCGAGCACGCCAAACCCGCATCAACACTGCTCGCGACGGCATGGCTTCTGTCCTCGAAGAAATGGGAGGCACGGTCAACGCGTACTTCACTCCAGAGGAGCGGCTGGCTTTTGCCAGCTTCGCCGAAGCAAAACGCAACGGCATGAATACTGCCGACCTTGAAAAATTTGCGATTCCTCTGGCCGAGAAAGCCGCGCTCTCCGAACAGGAAGCACGCTGGCGTTTTGAGTTGACAATGCAGAGGGCAGTGTCGCCGAATTACTACTTCAACGCTCAGCCCTTCATCGAACTGCAGCGGCGGCGTGGTCGTTTCGCCGAACTCGGTCCGCAGATGGAGCAACTCGCAAAAGCAGCGACAGTGACTCAGCGGACCGCCCCCTTGATCGCCGCCACCGATGCCTATCGTTCCGCTGGCGACGAACCGAATGAACTGCGCCTGCTCGCCAGCGTCTTTCCCGAGTACGGCTTGGACATGACCCGCCAACAGCGCTACTTCCAATTGCTTCTGGCGCGCCAGGCCCAGGAACTTGTGCGCATCGCGTCGAATTGGCGGGCCATTACGGGTGAGCAAGCCGCCGATTATGTCATCGCGCACGGAAGCGCTCAGCTTTCGCACACCATCGTGCAGGCTCGCGGACAGGCTCGCCCGCCCGTATGGAACAAGGCTTACAACGCGCTGGCAGGGCTCTATTTTTCCGAGCCTACTCCGGAGGTAAACAACGCCTTCCTGTCCGTCCTCGCCGGCGATATCCCGATCGGTGCGCGCCTCGCCAAGCCCGTCGATCGTTCTCAGCAGCTCGCGGGCAATACGTGGTTCTACTACGGCTCGCGTTACGGCGAATATCTGGGCACTGCGAAGCTGGGCAACCCGGAAGATTTTTTGCCCGCAATCCTGGAGCAGAGCCCGGCCACGTCTTCCGGATACCTGACTTTGGCCGACTACTACGCCGACGCCGATGACATGCAACGAGCGATTGCCGACTACAACCACACGCTCGAACTCTCGCCCAACCGCCCCGAAGTCTATGACAAGCTGGCCGCTGCCTACTACAAGAAAGGAGACCGCGCCGCCGCTCTTGCCCAGTGGAAACAGGCTTTCGCCGCGCTCTCCAAGCAGCTCGGTAGCGCACATGTACCAGAAAGTTTCTGGGCCGACTTCGGGCGCACCTGCGATCAGCTCCGTGCCCGGCGCCTCTACGCCGAACTCAAGCCCGACGCCGATGCCATCATCCGCACCTACCTCCACCGCAATGGCAATTGGCGTTCGAACGCGCTGCTTCAACCCGCGTATGCGGCCGTTGGCGACCCGGCATCGGCGACCGCATGGCTTCTGGATATTTCTTCCGCTGGACCCGATCCGGCGCGGATTCTTGTCGATGTCGCCGATGCCTCCTGGGTCCCGCTCGCCGAGCGCGCGCCAATCTATCAGCGCGTGATTGAGTCGAAGCAGGATGCCCTCGGCAAGCTCACTGGCCTAGAACGCGACAACGCACAGGAAGAATTCGACTCCTGGCAAGCGCGTTGGATCGCGTATCTCGTCCACACAAAAAAGTACGTATCAGCCGCCGACGCCATCGCCGCTTTGCCGCGAGAGACACGCGATGCCCGCGCGTCCACGCTGGTTCCGCTCGACCTCCAGGTGGCCGCGCAACTGGGAACGCTCGACCGGAAAATCGCGGAATATCGCGCCGAACCGCAAACTGTTCCCGCTTCAAACATTCTCCGCAACGCCGCTCGCCAGCTTTTTGAGGCTGGTGACAAACAGTCGGCGCGCAAAATTCTCGAATTTGTTTTCGCTCGCGAAATCGACGAGCACCAGCTTGGCGCCGCCAACTTTCTTGGCCTCGCCGAGATCCGCCTCGCCTCCGGAGATCCGCCCGGCGCCGTTGAGCTGCTGCGCCGCCTGGTGGCCGTCGTCGGAAATCCTTTTGAGAACCTCGATCCCGCCGCTGCCCTGCTGGAGAAATCCGGTCACAACGCGGAAGCCATCGAATTTCTCGATCAGCTCGTCAAGTCCGCGCCGTGGGATGCTTCCTACCGTTTGCGCCTGGCCAAGGCTAGAATCGCCGCGGGTCAGGATGTCGCAGCGTCCGAGGCTGTCTTAGCGTCGCTGGCATCGGAATCGAATGCGGTTTACAATCTCCGCATCAAGGCGGCGCTCGCGCTCGTCGGACGACCCCACTCCGATCTCGGCAGTGGCGAACTGAATCTGCTGGCCGGAAATCCCACTGCCATCTCCGCCACCGCGGCTGACAAGTTCTACTTCTACGAAGCTCGCATCAGGGCCGCGCAGAACACGGCGGATGCACAGACGAAGATCCAGTTGCTCAGCCACTGCATCATCGATTTTCCGCGCCGCGACGAAGCGCGCGTCCCACTGTTCCTGGCCGCGGCGGGAGCGCGCTCCGACGAATTCGCTCTTGGCGTACTCGAACCGCTGCTCCAGACGCAATTTCTGGGCCGGCAAACTTTCAGGGCCCGCGCGAACGACGGTGCGGAAGAAGAAGAGATCATCGGGTCCGATACTGCCGAGGAAGACAACGGCGAAGCACCGGCTCTAGCTTCAACAAACGCCACAGGCCTGGCGCTTTCTCGCGCCCAGCAAGCGCAGGTGGCCCAGACGATTGGCGACACCATGACGCGCCTCCAGCAGCTCGCGGATGCTGTCTCCTATTTTGAAATCGCGCGCCGCGCCGAGACCTCGCCAGCGGCCCGCAACGAACTCAAGCGCAAGATCGCAAGCCGCCAAGGACGAACTGCGAGTGCAGCACCAAAATGCGGGCCGCCAGCCGCTTTTGCACGAAGCGCTGGAGCAGGACCGCGTCGTTCGGCCACGCCTCGTGGCTCGCGCCGCGCCCGTACCGAAAGCCGCAACCGTCAAAACAGATTTGCAGCAGGCAGGTTTGAAGCAAGGAGGCAGAAAGCCATGAAACGCATCGTCATTTTCTTCGGGATCGCTCTGGTGTGTGCAGGAATCGGTTGGGCGGCTTATGAAGCCGCGCTTCCGCCGATGCCGCCGCTTTCCGGCTATATTCCCTCCGGTGCGCTTCTCTATTTGGAGGCGCAGGATTTCTCCTCATTGCTCGCGGACTGGAATTCCTCCGCCGAGAAACAGCAATGGATCGCGACCAGCAACTACGAGGTCTTCTCGCGGTCGCGCCTGTTTCTCCGCCTCAAGGGAGCGAGCGACGAATTTGCCGCCGCCGCCGGGTTCCCGCCCAACATGAATTTCCTTTCGCAGGTCGCCGGAACCCGCAGTGCTCTCGCGCTCTACGATATCGGAAACATGGAGTTTCTCTACATAACGTATCTGCCGTCGGCGAAATCCATGCAGACCACGCTCTGGCAAACGCGGGCGAAATTTGAGCCGCGCAGTGCTGGCGGAGTTAGTTTCTACATTCGCCGCGATCCGGAATCGCAGAGAGAAGTCGCATTCGCGGTTTCCGGCGACTACCTGCTGCTGGCGACGCGGGAAGATCTGCTTGCCGGCGCTCTGCAATTGATGTCGGCAAGCCAAAATCCCAACACAGGCGAATCAAAAAATCGCACCATCGAATCCGAGCCGTGGTGGTCGCAGTCGGTCTCGTCCGCCGGGCCGGCGGGCGATCTCCGCATGGTGATGGATCTTGAGAAGATTGTTCCGAGCCCGTACTTCCGCACCTACTGGGTACAGCAGAACATTACCGACATGAGTCAATACTCCGCCGCGGTTTCCGATCTATTCCGTACCAGCAAGCAATACCGCGAGGAGCGCGTCCTGATTCGGAAGACTGCGCCGCCCACGATTGCCGCCGCGGAAAAAGGAGAAGGAATGGAAGCGGCCGCCGGCTTGGTTCGCTTGGTACCCGAGAATGCGGGTATCTACGAGACCAGGGCATATCCCTCAGCCGACTCTTGTTTCGACTTGATCGAAACCAAGCTCCTGGCGCCGCATCTCGGCCCCGCGCCTGCTTCTGAAATCGCTCCTCAGGTGCAACTGACCTCGGGAGAAACCGGCACCAGCTCCGATCTTGAGACGCGCATCGACCAGCCCATTGTCGAGCGCCCCGCAACGCCGCAGACCACATCGGCTTTGCAAGAGCTGCTCAACAAAACTCAGATTCTGGCGTCTCTCCAGGTGCAATCCACCGGGCGCGATAAGGATGGAGTCTTCATCCGAATCCACTCCGCCATTGTTCTGGTCGCGGCCTCCGACTGGAATGAACCGGACATTCAGTCCGCATTGACCGGCTTCGTTCGTCCCGGCCTCACCGCCAGCGAACATGGAGTTGCCTGGCAGCAGAAGTCCGGCTACTCGCAACTCGATGGCCTATGGCCGCTCGCGGCCTCCGTCCGTGGAAAGTATCTTATAGTGGCCGACGATCCTGCATTGATCGAGGCCATGCTGGCGAACTTCAACCACAAGCCAGAGGTGAAATCCGCTGTCTTTGTTGCCGGTTTCAATCACGAACGTGAGCAGGCGAATTTCGCCCGCTTCTCCGGCGTGATCGACCGGCCCAGCCTGACGCAGTCCAATATGCCCGGCATGGACCGGCAGCCGCAATTTTTCTCTGAGAACATGGCCAGCCTCAGCGCAACACTCGCCGGCATTTCCTCGGAGAAAATCATGGTGCGCGCCGAAGGAGATAAAGTCCTGCAAACCGTTACCTACGAATGGTCCAAATAAGAATAGCCGCGCTGGCCCTGATTGCAGGCCTGATCGCGGGCCTGTTGGCGTTCTCTCCCTCCAGCGGGCGCGCGCAGGGTCCCGCGCCCAGTCGTGCGAATGGCCGCGCCGATGGCCCCGGAACTTCGCTGTTTGCCCAATCCGCCAGCCAAGCGTTGCAGCGCGACTTTCCCAGTGACGACATTTCGTTTCTTCTGCTCGACGCACAAACCGGCACGGTGTTTGCCTCGCGCTGGGACCATCCCGAGACGTCAATTCCTCTCGGCTCACTGGTGAAGCCTTTCGTCGCGCTGGCCTACGGTGAGCTGCACGAATTCGAATACCCGGCGCACATTTGCCGCGGGACGAGCAGTGGCTGCTGGCTTCCTCGCGGCCACGGCGCCGTCGGTCTAACTTCCGCCATCGCATACTCGTGTAACTCGTATTTCAGAGTTCTTACTGCCAACATGACCGCCGCGGAAATTGCTCCGACCGCAACCAGCTTCGGCCTGCAGCTTCCTGCTCCGGGAATCTCCGGGCCTGTGCTCGCCGGTCTTAGCGATCACGATCTTGAAAATCATGGTCTTGAAAATCACGGTCTCGACAAGCAGTGGTTGATTTCGCCGCTGAGTATGGCGCGTGCTTACCTGGAACTCATTCGTCGTCGCGATCAACCTGGCGTGCGCCTGATACTCGGCGGAATGGAGCAATCGGCGCGGCAGGGTACCGGCGCTGAAGTCGATCGCGCTCTCGGGATCTCCGGCGCTCTCGCCAAGACCGGCACCGCGCCGTGCACGCACGCGAGGCGCGCTCCTGGCGACGGCTTCACTGTAGCGCTTGCGCCAGGCCGGGCAGCCGCAGGTTCTGCTTTTGGTCCGCGTTCACGGCGTTCCGGGAGCGCAAGCCGCCAGGACCGCCGGACAAATGCTGCGCCGCATCGAGCCATGAGCCGCCGTTTGCCAATAAAAGTGCGAATGCGAGTACGAATGAAAGCGCGAATGAGAATGCTAGTCAAAATCGCGATGGCGTTCGGCGCGCCGATTTTCTCGGGTGCGCTCGCCTTCACAGAGGACGTTCGCGTCCATGATGTACTAACCCATGATGTTCGAATCGAGGACGTGCGCATCGGCGTGCTCGGTCTTTTCCACCCTCGTGAGTTCACTGTCAGCGCGGTCGAGGGCAACGCCATTGCCGTTCATGCTGGACAAGAAACCTTTGTGCTGGAAAAAAGCTCTGGTGTGGGCGTCGCGGAAATCCGCGTCGTCGAAAACATGATGGCGGTTCGAGTGGGAACTCGCGTCGTGCATATTTCCGAACTCACGGTTACCGGCCGGGCGAGCGGCGCTACAGATTTC
Organism: uncultured Acidobacteriaceae bacterium; assembly: GCA_963827765.1. Classification (GTDB taxonomy): domain Bacteria; phylum Acidobacteriota; class Terriglobia; order Terriglobales; family Acidobacteriaceae; genus Acidiflorens. Next base: position 205,147 of record CAWHBX010000002.1, on the reverse strand, counting down.
CTTCTTGCCATTCCCGGCAAAATTACGCGCCGCTATCGCGGGACCCTCGAACTGAAGCCGGTTTCCGGCGCTCTGGTTGCCGTCGTCCGCATGGGCCTCGAAACCGCGGTTGCCTCCGTGGTGGCGGCGGAAATTTTGCCAGGAGCGCCGCTGGAGGCCCTGAAAGCGCAGGCCATTGCCGCGCGTTCCTATTTCGCCGCTGGCAAAGGGCGCCACTCCGGATTCGATTTCTGCGATACCACGCACTGTCAGTTTTTGCGCGAGCCGCCCGGGCCAGGCAGCGCCGCCGAAGCCGCGTCTGCCACGCGCGGCTTGGTGATGGTCTATCGGTCTCATCCCTTCGCCGCGATGTACACCCGCAGTTGCAGCGGCCGCACCCGCACACCCGCCGACGTGGGTCTCGCTCCGGGCAACTATCCTTACTATTCCGTCGTGTGCAAGTATTGCCGCGAACACCCGTCGCGCTGGCAAAGCCGGATCTCCGCGCGCGACGCCGCCACCTTGCGCAGTTCCGATGAGGCGTCACGTTTGAAAATCGACCGCCGTCTGGGCTGGAGCACCGCTCTCAGCAACAACTTCGCTATGCGAAAAGAAGGCGGCCACGTTATTCTTGAAGGGACCGGCCAGGGACACGGCATTGGACTCTGCCAGTCGGGAGCCACGGCCATGGCGGAAGAAGGCGCCAACTTCCAACAGATTCTCAGCCACTACTACCCAAATGCAGCTATTGTTAGCCTTAGCCTCGAACTCGCTGCCGCTGTTCGATAGTTTAGTGAATCGTTGCTTCGTGAGCAGCCGACCGTGTTCGCTTGCTCTTTCCGCTGCGGCAGCGTCATTGTTGAAAGGCGTTGCAGCGGCTCGGACAACGCGCATTCCATATCCTGACGCCCTCTTGTGTGGCGCTGAGAGGAGGCGTCAGCTACATGCGCCCACATCCACATTGGATTGATTATTCGGTAATCGGCATTTACTTCACGTTTGTTCTGGGCATCGGTTACGTACTGAAAAAGTACATGAAGACCAGCACCGACTTTTTTCTGTCGGGACGGTCCATTCCCGCCTGGATTACTGGACTGGCTTTTCTTTCCGCCAACCTCGGCGCCCAGGAAGTAATTGGCATGGGCGCAAGCGGCGCCAAGTATGGGATTATGACCTCGCATTTTTACTGGGTGGGCGCGATTCCCGCGATGGTCTTCGTCGGCATTTTCATGATGCCGTTCTACTATGGCTCGCGGGCGCGGTCGGTGCCCGAATATCTGAAGTTGCGTTTCGACGAAAAGACGCGTGGGGTGAATGCGGTCTCGTTTGCGGTGATGACGGTCTTTTCTTCGGGCGTATCAATGTACGCAATGGGGAAGCTGATGCAACTGCTGCTCGGCTGGAATTTCAACGCGTCCATTCTTCTGGCCGCGCTGATCGTGCTGGCGTACACGTTTCTGGGCGGCCTCACTTCGGCGATCTATAACGAGGTAGTGCAATTTTTTCTGATCGTGATCGGTTTTATCCCGCTGGTGCTTCTCGGATTGAAGGATGTCGGCGGATGGGGTGGATTGAAAACCCGGTTGGCGAACGACGCCATGGTGCATTCCTGGAAATATCTGGGCAGCCCCAGCGCGAATCCGATGGGCGTGGAATGGTTCGGCATGCTGATGGGGCTGGGCTTTGTGTTGTCGTTCGGCTACTGGTGCACCGATTTTCTGGTGGTGCAGCGCGCCATGGCCGCCGACTCGATGACGTCCGCGCGGCGCACTCCGCTGATTGCCGCCTTTCCGAAGATGTTGTTTCCCTTCCTGGTGATTCTGCCGGGAATGATTGCCGGCGTGGTTGCAGCTACCAGCATGAGCAGCGACGTTGCGGCCGGCATTCCGGCGAAGATGGGACCGGCGGTTGTCTTGCCGGCGACGGCCGGCGGCGGAATTAGTCTAGAAGGTGGGAAAGGAATAATCCCACCGAAATTCGACGGGAGTGGAAAGCCTCTCATCAAAGGCGGCAAAGTTGTGCTGGATTACGATCTGGCGACTCCCATGATGCTGGTCCGGTATTTTCCTTCGGGATTGCTGGGGCTGGGGTTGTGCGCCCTGATGGCTTCGTTCATGTCGGGAATGGCGGGCAATATCACGGCCTTCAATTCGGTTTGGACCTACGATATTTATCAGAGCTATATCCATAAGGGCGCGTCCGACGAGCATTGCTTGTGGATGGGGCGGGCGGCTACCGTTTTCGGCCTGGCGATTGCAGTAGCTGCCGCATACATTGCGCGCGAGTTCAATAACATCATGGACGTGTTGCAGTTGGTCTTTGCCTTCGTGAATGCCCCGCTGTTTGCGACCTTCCTGCTCGGCATGTTCTGGAAGCGCGCCACCGGCCACGGCGCTTTTTCCGGGCTCCTCAGCGGCACCGCCGCGGCCGCCATGCATCATGGCCTTACGCTTCCCGCCGGCTCGGTCCCCGGCGTCAAGGGCGGGTTCTTAGGTTTAGTGGTGCATCGCTATCCGAGCGAGATGGCGCAGAATTTCTGGACGGCGATCTTTGCCTGGACGACCTGCTTCGCGGTGACGATCGTCATTTCGCTGCTGACGAAGCCGCGTCCGGATGGAGAACTCAAGGGATTGGTTTATGCGCTGACGGACAGGCCGAAAGATGTAGGGCTGTCGTGGTACCAGAAGCCAGTGGTGCTGGCGGTGGTGGTGCTGACGGCGCTGGTCGTGCTCAATTGGATATTCTGGTAACAAGGAAATTGTGTAATTTCGTAATTTCAAACTCGCAACCAATGGGTTTCAAATCACAAATTACAAATTACAAATTACAAATGATGCAACTTATTGGCCGCAAGCACGGGCGGAAGAGTTCTGAGGAAGTAATATGGGATTCGATATCAGATTGCCAATCGGCATCATGTTCAGTGTGTACGGTGTGCTGGTGGGTGGATATGGAGTGGCGACGCGAGGCAACGAGATGTACGCGCGTCATTCGCTGGGTATCAATGTTAATTTGTGGTGGGGGATTGCCATGCTGATATTCGGCGTGGGAATGCTGCTGCTCGCGCTCCATGGAACACTGGCGGCGCGCTCGGCGGATAAAACCCTCAAGACCGTCCAATAGGACCGCAAATGGGATCGGGGCTTAGATTAGGTATTCATGCATAACACGAAACTAGCGGCCGAAAATAGCGCCGATGCCCTGCGGCAAAGATTCATCCAGCGGTTTGGAGGATCTCCGCGCATTTACCAGGCGCCGGGACGAGTCAATTTGATCGGTGAACACACCGATTACAACGATGGGTTCGTCATGCCCGCGGCGATCGGGTTCTATACCCGAGCTGCGGTTGCGCCACGCCATGACCGGAAACTCGCGATTCATTCCGAAAATTACTCCGAGCAGGTCGAGTTCGATCTTGATCGTCTGCCCGCCACGCGCGCCGGGCACTGGAGCGATTACCCGATTGGCGTTGTGAAAATGCTGGCGCGGTCCGGCAGGGAACTGTGTGGGGCGAACCTGTTGGTGAATGGCGACGTGCCGCAGGGCGCGGGATTGAGCTCCTCCGCTTCGATTGAAGTGGCCGTCGGCTACGCGCTGCTCGATCTGTGCGATCCTATAAAGACCCATCGGAATGGGACCGGTCGAACTGGCCTTGCCTTGCTCTGCCAGCAGGCGGAAAACGAGTTTGTCGGCGCGCGCTGCGGAATCATGGACCAATTTATTGCCAGCCACGGGAAACGCGATCACGCTCTGCTGCTCGATTGCCGCTCTCTCGAATACCATCCCTTGCCGCTGCCTGACGATGTGGTCTTGGCGATCTGTAACACCATGGTCAGGCACAGCATCGCCCAAGGTGAATACAACCAGCGCCGGACTGAATGCGAAGCGGGGGTGCGCGCTCTGTCGAAGTATCTGCCGAGCGCGCGCACGTTGCGGGACGTGACGCTCGACGATCTGAAAGTCCACGGGAGCGAACTGCCGGATGCCGTCATGCGGCGCTGCCATCACGTAATCGGCGAAAACGCGCGTGTGTTACAGGCGGCGGCTGCGCTGGAACGCGGCGACTTGCAGGCATTTGGCAAGCTGATGCTGGAGTCGCATCGCAGCCTGCGCGACGACTATGAAGTGAGTTGCGCTGAACTCGATTGGATGGTGGAACTCGGCGGGCAGGTGGAGGGTGTTTACGGAATTCGCATGACGGGCGGAGGTTTTGGCGGTTGCGCCATCGCGCTCGTTCAGACTGGTTCGGTCGAGGCGTTTCAGCGGACAGTGCAGGAAGGTTATGAGCGCAAGACCGGCTCGAAACCGGAGATTTATGTCTGCTCCGCTGCCGATGGGGTTGGCCAAGTGGCCTGAGGAGTCGCCTGAGAGATGGGTGCTAAGCCAATGCGTGTCCTAGTTACAGGGGGAGCGGGCTACATCGGCAGCGTGGTTGCCGAGGAGCTATTGCAGGCGGGACACCAGGTTGTCGTATTCGATAATCTCAGCCGCGGCCATCGCCAGGCCGTCCCGAAAAACGCCGAACTGATCGTAGGCGAATTGGCGGACCGCGCATCGCTTGACCAACTGTTCCGATCGCGCGCGATCGATGCCGTCATGCACTTTGCGGCGTTGATCGAAGCGGGCGAATCGATGAAGACCCCCGAACGATTCTTTCGCAACAACACCACGAATGCGCTGACTCTGCTTGAAGCGATGCTCGCGGCCGGGATAAAGCGTTTCGTTTTCTCCTCGACGGCTGCGCTGTTCGGCAATCCCGAGCGCACTCCGATTGAGGAGGACGATGCCCTCAGTCCGGCCAATGCGTACGGCGAATCGAAGCTGCTGGTGGAGCGAATGCTGGCATGGTTCCACCAGATCCACGGCCTGCGCTATGCCAGCCTGCGCTACTTCAATGCTGCGGGCGCGGCGCGTCCCGACAAAGGCGAAGCGCACCAGCCGGAGACGCACCTTATTCCCCGGATTCTCGAGGTCGCGCTCGGCCGCGCACAGCACGTGAACATTTTCGGCACGGACTACCCTACGCCCGACGGCACCTGCATCCGCGATTACATTCACGTCGGCGATCTCTCTCGCGCGCATCTGCTCGCCCTCCATGCGCTCGAGAATGCGCTCGATCATTCCAATCCGTTGATCTACAACCTGGGCAACGGACAGGGGTTCAGTGTGCGCGAGGTGGTCGAAGTGGCGCGGAAAGTTACAGGGCATCCGATTCCGGCAATCGAATCGCCGCGCCGCGTGGGAGATCCGGCGGTATTAATTGCGAGTTCGGAAAAAATCCGGCGTGAGCTGGGTTGGCAGCCGAGCTTCCCCGATTTGGAATCCATTGTTGAAAGCGCGTGGCAATGGCACCGCGCGCATCCCGACGGATACCCGGCATGAATATCGCACCCGCAAACTTGAACCCATGAATTTTTCCGAGCTCGCATCGCATCCTCATCGCCGCCTCAACCCGCTGACCCGGGAATGGGTGCTGGTGTCGCCGCATCGCACGCAAAGGCCCTGGCAGGGACAGGTCGAAGATGTTTCGCCGGAAGCGCCGGCAAGTTACGATCCCAACTGCTACCTTTGCCCCGGCAATACACGTGCCGCAGGCGTGAGAAACCCCGTCTACACGGAGACGTTTGTTTTTGACAACGATTTTGCGGCGCTGAAGCCGGATACGGCCGCGGGTGATATTGAGGAAAAGGGACTGCTGGTTGCCCGCAGCGAAGCTGGGCGCTGCCGAGTGGTGTGCTTCTCTCCACGACACGATCTCACCATGGCCCGAATGAGCGTGCTGGGACTGCGGCATCTGGTCGATACCTGGGCGCGCGAGTTCTCGAAACTCGGGAGCGATCCGCACATCCGGTCTGTGCAGATCTTCGAAAATCGCGGAGCGCTGATGGGGTGCAGCAATCCCCATCCCCACGGACAGATATGGGCCAACGAAACTCTACCCAATGAATTGGCGAAGGAACTGGCCGCGTTTGGGGACTACCGGCAAATGCACGGCACGTCTCTGCTGCACGATTACCTGGAAATGGAACTCGATAGACAGGAACGGTTGGTTGCGGCCAACGACCATTTCGTTTTGCTCGTGCCCTTCTGGGCGATCTGGCCCTTTGAGACCTTGCTCGTCAGCCGGAGGTGCGTGTCCACTCTCGATGAACTGAATGACGACGAGCGCACTGCACTGGCCGGGATACTCCAGCAGGCCACCATTCGTTACGACAATCTATTTCGCGCGTCGTTTCCCTACACCATGGGGTTTCATCAGCGGCCCACCGATGGCGCGGACCATCCGGAGTTTCACTTGCACGCGCATTTCTATCCGCCGCTGCTGCGCTCGGCGACGGTAAAGAAATTCATGGTCGGTTACGAAATGCTGGCCATGCCGCAGCGCGACATCACCGCTGAAACCGCGGCGCGCTGGTTGCGCGATGTGCCCGACCAGCATTATCGGGACCGGACGTCTTCACCGCCGGTGAAGTGACGGGCGCCTCGCCCGTCCATCTCTGGCAGAATGCAATCAGTCCCACGGCCCGCCACTCACCGGTCCGAACAGTGGATCCACTTCACGGGTTCGATGGGACAACGCCGGCATATCCACAAGCAATGGGACTTCAGGCGGCGCATCGTTCCCATTTGGACCCGCGCTCGAGCTCATGGGAATGTATTCCGCGTTTTCTCTCTTGTCCGAACCTGCGTAGGTGAATTGCGGCACGATTTGTTGGAGCTGGGCGAGGATCGAGTCTCGAATGCCGAGCGACACGGCGGCATGGAGTTCGTCGAGGCTGAGCTTCAACGCCGGCCAGGCGAGCCGCGCACTTGCGGTGCGGGCTATTTTTTGACAGGCGCTCGGGGAGACCCGTTCGTCGGGATAAAAGAGTTCCTCGAAGAGTTTTTCGCCGGGACGGAGGCCGATGAACTTGAATTCCTGGCGGGATTTTCCGGAGAGGCGGACCAGCGTTCTCGCCAGGTCCGCGACCCGGACCGGCTCTCCCATGTCGAGCACCAGGATGTCGCCGTCGCGGCCGATGGCGAAGCCTTGCAACACCAGGCTGACCGCCTCGGAGATGGTCATGAAAAAGCGGGTGATTTCCGGATGAGTGATGGTGATGGGCTGGTTTTGACGGATCTGTTCCTGAAAGAGCGGAATCACGCTGCCGTTCGATCCGAGGACATTGCCAAAGCGCACCGACACGCAGCGCAAGCGCTTCCCCGGCCAGGCCGCAAGAATTAATTCTCCCACCCGCTTGGTGCAGCCCATGACGTTCGTCGGGTTCACCGCCTTGTCGGAGGAAATCATCACGAAAGTCGAGCAATTCGAGCGCTCGGCCACACGCAAGAGCGCCAGCAGGCCGAAAACATTGTTGCCGACCGCTTCCTCCACGTTGTCTTCCATGACGGGCACATGCTTGTAGGCGGCGGCATGGAAAACGATCTCGACCCCGTAGGTCAGGAAGATTTTGCGCATGCGCTCCGCGTGGCAGAAGTCGGCCACGCAGAACACCTGCCGCTCGCCGCCGGCGCCGTTCTGGGCAAACTGCTGCTGCAAGTGAAAGATCCCGGTTTCATTCTGGTCGAGGCACAATAAAAGTTTCGGTTTGAATGTCTTGATTTGCCGGCACAGTTCGGAACCGATCGATCCCGCAGCGCCGGTCACCAGGACCACGCGGTCCCGAATATGCGCGCGCACCGGTTCCAGATCGAGGTCCACCGGGATGCGCCCCAAGAGATCCGCCAGTGAAACTTCCCTCGCCTGTTGCAGGATAACTCGGCCCGCGATCAGGTCCGCCATGGCGGGGACGGTCCGGAAAACGATGCCCGCCTCCTTGCAGATTGCCACCAGGCGGAGCATCTGGGACTGGGTGGCCGATGGAATCGCAATCAGGACTTCGTCGATTCTGTGCTGGCCAACTATTTTCCCGAGCGCCTCGACCGGACCCAGCACAGGCACGCCCAGCACCCGCAGCCCGTTCTTCAGTGGATTGTCATCGACACAACCGATCGCCCGATAACCGCTCTCCGCTTCCTGAGTTTCACGAATGATCGTCTGGGCGGCGCGTCCCGCACCCACCAGGAGCAAGCGTTTCGAGGCCGAGTCTCGCCGCGCCGTTTCCGCCAGCACGCGCGAGAGCACGCGCACGCCGGTCAAGAGCGTAAAAGTAATCAACGCCTCCAAGGCATAAATCGACAGCGGAAAAAGTTTTAGTCCCAACCCATAGCGGACGATGACCAGGAACGCGAACGAACCGGTGAGGACGGCTTTCAAAACGTCCTCCACATCGCTGATCCCGGTATAGTGCCACCAGCCGTGCATAAGATTGAAAAACGGCATGACTGCGAGGCGAACGAGAATGAGTATGGGGGCCGCGACCCACAGCAGTCCTGGGTCGGGCATGCGGAACTCGAAGCGCAGGAGCCAGGCGCACAACAGAGAGCAAATCACCAGACCCATTTGCAATGCCAGCACCAACAGAGACCGGCAACCGAACAGCGCGGAAGATTTTGTATTGCTTTTCCTCATAGCGCGAGCATGTCGCCTTTTCGGGGGTGGTCGTTGTGGTATTGATCGGCATTCGCGGCAGTTCCTTGAGGGGACGGCAGAAGTTGGTTGGCGGGGTAAAGCGGAGCGTTAACTTCGCCACTACAACCGGTCTCTTAAATGGTTTTGGAAAAGGCACGGCTTCAGCCGTGCCGCTACGACCGCCAGAAATGCGGGCTGTAGCCCTGCGGGCTTGCCGATGGCGAGGTTTACGCTAACTGTGAAAATCGTCTAGTGCCGCACACCCTCCGCCTTGAGCACTCTCCACAAGGTGAGCAGCAGGATCTTCAAATCCAGGCGAAGCGACTGCGCTTCCATGTATTCGGCGTCGTATTCCACCTTGATGGGGATCTCCAGCTCATCGCGGCCATTGACTTGCGCCCAGCCGGTGATCCCCGGGACCAGGCGATGCACGCCGCGGCGTGTGCGAAGCGCGACCAGATCGTCCTGATTGAAGAGCGCGGGGCGGGGCCCCACCAGGCTCAGATCGCCCCTCCAAACGCTGACCAGTTGCGGCAACTCATCCAGGCTGGTCTTGCGCAACAGGGCCCCAGCCGGGGTCAGATAGCGCGCTGGCCGCCGCAACAAATGCGTCGCCAGCTGCGGCGTGTCGACGCGCATCGTCCTGAACTTGGGCATGACAAAAATACGATTGTCTTTTCCCACGCGCTCGGACCAATGCAGGACGGGGCCGCGGGACGACAACCGCACCGCGGCCCAGCAGAGCAATAACAGTGGACTCGACAGGACCAGCAGCATTCCCCCCAGCGCCAGGTCCATGCCCCGCTTCCAGGCCGGCAGCCGGTACGTGGAAAAATTGAAGGTTGTTGTGGCCATGGTCGTGGCGATTGTTCGGACGATTGTTCGGACTAAGCTCGCGTTGAAAAGGCAGAACTGGTTGACGCAGACATAATTCAGAAATGAGCCGCGGCTTTAACCCGCGATTCCGAGAGGACCTCGAAGTAGACTTCATCGTGCATCGCCAGGAGATGTTCGATGCGAAACTGCTCAATGTATTCCCGGCCCCGCCCGGCCATCGCTCGGGCCTCTTCTGGATGCTGCGCGACGTGCTGCATCGCCTCGGCGATCTTCTTAACATTGCCAACCGGCACCAGCAGTCCTCTTCCATCCCGCAATAGATCTCGATTCCCGCGAATGTCGCTGGCTATGACCGGCGTCTGCAGAGCAAAGGCCTCCATGATGCTGCGCGGCAGACCTTCGCGTTCCGAAACCAGCACGACCGCATCGCTTCCGCGGATGATGGCCGCAATGTCCCTCCTGTGACCGAGAAAATGCACCCGGCCATGGACACGAAGTTCTGTCGCCAGGGTTTTCATTGCCGCCACCAAAGGTCCACTGCCGGCCAGGACCAGGTGGTTCTCCGGCGGCAACCGGGCAAAAGCTTTGAGAACATCGGCATGTCGCTTCCCGGAAATGAACTCAGCGATTACAAGAAACACGGTATTCCGATCGGGGCGGATACCACGGTCCTGCCACTCCCAAAGAACAGGTGACACGTCCGTCCGATGGGTATCGAAGAGATCAAGGTCAATTCCGATGCCGGGCATGTAGCGGATTGCGCCGGGCCTGACGTGGAGCAGCCGGTGCGCGGCCATCTCATCGTCACGATTCATTACGATCAGACAATCCGTCCATTGCCCGGCGATATCTTCCAAAAAGCGAAACGCCAGATTCTTCAGCCAGCCGCCGCCTTCATGGAAGTGGAAACCATGCGCCGTGTAGACAATTCGTGTCCTACCGGCGCGTTGTTCATTGCGCAGGGCCAGTCTGATCACAAACGCAGCTACAGGACTATGCACGTGCACCAAATCGTATTTCTGGTGCTGCCAAAGTCTACGGATCGCCTGGGCGCCGCTCAACGCGGCGGCAAGATCAAAAGGATTCCGCGACCATTTCAAATCCCAAACGTTGTCGAAAGCGGCTCTGCACTCAGGACTGGCGCGGGCTCCCGAGGCAGCGCAGTCAACCGTCCAGCCCTTGGCCCGATAATGACGTGCATAGGGCAGAAGAAAAGCTTCCACCATTTTAGAAACTGTGGCTGCGATTAATAATTTGGGCATGGGGTGCGCTCCGTTATGTCCGGACAGCGTCAAGCGAGACTTTTTAGGTTGGTTAGGACAGTTTTCGAGTTAGTGGCTTGGTTTTTCGCCGTGCCCTTGTTCCGACGTTTTTCGAAGACAACGGCAGAACTCTCGACGACGCTGATTCAGTAGTTGAGAACCTACTCGTAAAAACGTCACCGATTGCGCCTGGACATCTTCGGAAAGCCTGAGTGGGTTAGCGCGCTTCACAACCCGTGGCTGCGCCGCAGCGCGAGCGCGTAGCGCTACCCGAAGAACGCGAATTGGATACTTCACTGTCTCCATGCAAATCCCCACAAGATACTGAACCATGCTAATGGTGCCGGCATTTATCAGTTTCCTTAATCCGAGCATTCTCCCTAAATGCATTGCCTTTACATCCTGGCTTAGGCCCGACTCACCAATGCTGTGCTTGAATCCACCTGCAAGGACACACCCAATATACGCACCACTACACCCGGGCTTCGAGAGCACCTCCATCCAGCATTTCCAGTCCTCGCATCTGTGCAACAACGACGGGTCAAATAAAACCATCTTCTGCCTCAATACCATCACTGTAGGTGTAGCATAGTTTCGGAGCAAGCAACTCCAGGAGGACAGCAAAGACAGAGACGGAGATAGCGACGGTCCATCATGACTATCCTTGTTGCCGCATCTTATGTGCTTCATATCTTCCACATAATCATGCGCCGAAAAGTCAAGATTGCAGCTAGTCATTAGCCCATATTGGATCGCAAGCTTGTTCTTATACCAAATGTCGTCCGAGTCGAGAAATGCCAGATAACGGTACAGCGCGGCCGAGACGCCAATATTTCTGGCAGGGGACACTCCCTGGTTCTTGTCCTTATGAATAAAGCGAATCGATACGCTATCGGGATAGGAAACAGCGATCAGGCTGGACTGTTCCCAGTCGTCGCTGCCATCGTCCACGACGATGATCTCCCGAGGAAGCAAGGACTGGGCATAAACCGAATCCAGCGCCCTCCTTAGCGTGCTAGACGAATTGTAAAGTGGAATAATAACGCTTACATTACAGTTCATCGGTCCTCCCAAACAAAATAATACGGAATGAATGCGGACGACTCTCCACTGGTCATGACAAAGTTTCTGGCCTTCCAGCTAAATGCAAAGCAGCAAAGCAGTACGATTGCGGCGACGTGCCTTTTCTTGAGGGGCCATGTTGTCCAAGAGGACAGTGCTAACAATTGGGCAAACAGGGCCATCTCCTGAAACCGAAGTCCAGCATAGCTGAAGGATGAGATCCTGAAACAGGCAAGTTGTACGAGGAGAAAAATGAATCCGATGTAGCGATGACTTTTTTTGGAAATCCACAACGCCAGAAAGGATGCGCACAACGAGATAAGTAGAGGGCCTACGCCACTAAGGCTGTTGGGTGAATACATCACAGAGTACGACAATAATTTGAGGGCTATCCTGTCCCCCAAAAAATAAAACGCTGGATATAGCACAAGCGCTCCTATAAGCAGGCCATATACAGTTCCTTTCCAGGATGGTTTTACTCCCCATCGGGCCAGAAAAAGCATGAGCAGTAACAGGGCCGCCGTCATTTGAACGCTGATCGACGCAATCGCCAGGACATAAAACAGAACACGGCGCTTTTTTTCCAATTGCAGGATCGCGATGACAGCCAGCGGGAATGCGATTCCCATTCGAAGTCCGTTCATCGTGAAATCAAAATAGCAGACAGGTATGAGCAGCAAGGACAGAATGCATGGCTTGCCTTGCCACAGATGCAGCATCATAAAGAAAAGTACTGCGGCAATCAGAGTTATAAGACCCACCACGACCCGGGGGTCGCTGGTAAAGAGTGCCAACGCTCGTACCAGGAGAACATAGCCAACTTCGACGTCTGAAAACGCATGGCCGCCCCACCAAACAATATCTTGCGCATTCTGGATATAGGCGGCGGTATCGGTTCCGACCTCTCCACGTAATGTTGCCAGAAGGATCAAAGGCAGGGCAAAGACATAGTGGGGAAGTCGTAGTCTTGTGGTGGTATACAACGTCTTCCAAGTGCAGAAGATCAACCACACCGAAAATGGAAAAACGTAATAGATCACTGCGGTACTCCGCCGGAGGCTGGAGGTCTCGACATGCGAGCGATCGTGATAGTCATGGCGTCAACCCATGGTCGGAATATAACTGGGCGATGGCCTCAAGGTAGCGCCTGCCGTTGAGTTGATCGGGTTCGACGAAATTACCCTCCGCCCACTCATTCCAGGATTTCAGAAACACGAATTCTCCGGTGCCGCGCGCCATGGGCCGCGAGGCTAAATTGGAAAACGCCAAAGTAAGAGCGTTTTTAAACAATTCCGGCGAGGAGCCGGTGAGGACCAACCCCCGGCGGCCAGATCGGGGAGTGTTGTCCCAATTCGCAATCACGGTGTTGTACGCAGGGAAGGCAAAACGGTGGAGATCTGGAAGCATAGGCCCGATCGCCGAGAAGTAAGAAAGTTTTCGCGGCCCGATGGACCCGCCGATCATGCCCATGCCTTTTTCGAGCGCGGCACGCAGCCGTTGGGAACGAGCAAGCGGATCCATTCCAGTGATGTTGCAGATGACCGCCGCATCCAATCCAAGCTCTAACGTGGAGTCAAAACGCCCCCCGGGATTTGGCGACCATTGACCGACTATATACAGCCCAGCAAGTCCGTCGGAGCAGGCCAATTCCCGCAAGGTCTGGAGATAGCGTTGTCCTCTCGGAAGTTCAAGAGGTCTATACATGTACAACAGGGGTTTGCTTTCATGTTTTATATAGCGCTTGTCATGGAAGAATCTGCGTAAGACCTCGTAATGACGCTCCGGATCTTTTTCCGGATAGGTTTGCTCGATCAGGGTTTTATGGGGCGAACCATGCCACACGCCAGTCCAAGACTCGTTGGCCCACGCCAGGCAGAAGGGAAGATCCGGTTCATTCATTTCCAGTATTTGTTCAATGGGGGCTTCAAGCAGACGCTTTCCGCCGAACCAGTAATGCCAGTAGCAGAAACCATGGACCCCATATTTTTTTGCGAGCGATGCCTGATCGGACCGGGTTTGACTGAGCCGAAGATCGTAAAATCCAAGTTCCCCCGGTAACCGAGGCTGCAAATGTCCTCGGAATAGAGGGCGCGCCTTGGCCACATTGTGCCACTCCGTGAATCCCGGGCCCCACCACAGATTGTTTTCCTCAATAGGGTGAAATTGGGGTAGGTAAAAGGCAATGATCTTCGGAGCGATCGGCGGAGCGATGGACTGTTTCCTCGGCTTGGAAGTGGCGGTGTCTGTCATGGCCTCTCAAGATGTCACATGTGTGCCGCAGTAGTACGCTTCGGCAGAACCGGAGGCATTGCGGTAGTGGACCGATCGCAACCGTCCAGCAGCAAAAGCCCGATTCCTGAGCGACGGAGAACTACGCCCGCGCCGGTAAGAGAAAGAATGCAAGCGCCCGCAAAGAAGATTGGACGCACGGCCGAGCCGGTCAAAGCGAGCGCAGCCAGAAGCAGCAGCGGAGTTGTCCAGAGCGCCGGGACCGCGACCCCTGACAGCATGTACTGGTAGCGGGAGAAGTCGATCACCGGGCGAGTGCGAGGCATCGAGTAAAAGAGATGCGACGCGAGACTCACGAACGATCCGATGAGCGTGCCGAGGGCCACACCGATGGCCCCATACCGATGGCCCAGCACGACGCTGGCAGCAAAGTTGCTGATCCCTTCCGAGAGTGGGCTGATCTTGATGTATCCCTGTTGTCCTGCCGCAATCAGGATGATCGAGTAGGAAGCCCCAATGAGCCGAACCATGTTCGCCGCCACTAGAACGACCAGGATCGGACTGCCGACGAGGACGAATTGGCTCCCAATCCACAGGCGCAGGACCGGCGCCGCATAAATCAACAGGGGGATACCGGTCAGAAGCAGGAGCAGAACGCTGACCCGGGTGGCGGCAATCACGAGTTCGCCCAGGCCCTTCGCATCCTCCCGGGCGTGAAGCGTCGCGGCGTGCGGCATGATCACATTCAGGACCGCATAGAGCAGGCCCGCCAGGAAGATGATCAGACTGGCCGCCACGGAGTATGCGGTGACCGCGCCAAAATCGAATCGCGCCACTAGGACCAAGTCGAAGCCTGTGACCAGCAGAGTTGAGAATGCCATGACGGTCAAACCAAAACAGTAACCGTAAAGCATCCGCGCGGTGGAACGGGACACCTGCCGGCGCTGGAAGTGGATCTCGGGCGCGATCCGCCGCAAGCACGCGTATTGCGCCGCGTACGCCAGGAGATTGGTTGCGGCCATGACCAGCGACATCGCGACAATCGACTGGCCGGCGAGCGCCACCGCCACCAAGCCTGCCGCGGCCAGCGCGCGGGTCAGACCTATCGTCAGAGCGGGGATTTCGTATCTCTGGAGCCCCACGAAGACGCCACTCCACGCGGATGCGGGCAGACCTATGGCAAGCGAGCCGCCGACAATCGCCAGAGCCCAGCGCGTTTCGATGAGCAGTGCTGTCGGGATGCGCGGAAAGATGAGCGGTGCGGCCAACACTGCGATGGACAGGAGCGCCAGCGAAATCAGCCCCGCGAGAGCAAGACCGGCAAACGCGGTGCTGAAGACCGAGTCGCGCTGCTCCGCATCTTTCCTTTCATTCGCGTAAGCGACGTACCGGCCCACCGCCGTCTGCAGGCCCAAATCCAGATAACCGATATAGCCGGCTGTCTGCAGCACAAGGACCCATACACCGTATGCCGCGGAAGGCATGTGCCGGACCAGGATCGGCGGCAGCAACAGCACCACCAGCGTGGTGGTGCCCCCGCGCCCGAGGTTCGCCATCGCGTTTTTTGCCAGACGCCAGCGAGGTCGCATTTTCAGGCATGCGCTTTCATGGTCATGGTCATTGTCATTGTCATTGTCATTGTCCTTGGCCCAGAGGCTGGCTGGGCCCGGCGGGTGGCTGGAAATCCGGCTGAAAAACGGACGTCTTCAGCGCGCTCCAACGCGCCTCGACACCGGGGACCAAACGCAATCGGCGGAGAGCGTTGGCCGACAAAATGTAACCCACCGAACCGCAAAACGCGATCAGGCTTATGATCGCAACGATCAACATACGTTGCGGCGAGGATTTCCGGTCCGGCTCTATTGCGGGATCGAGGATCTGGATCACGGCGGAGGTTTTCGCCTCGTCGAGCCGCGCGGCTTCGTACTGTTTCGCCAGCAGCTCGAACATGGTTTCGGCGTACTTCACGTCGCGCAGTTTGCGGACATACTGCAGGCCGGCTTCCGGGACGTTGCCGGTCGGGACCTGGACATCGCCGGGGGCCTCGCCCGTACTGCCGCTTTCTTTTTCGAGCAGCGCCAGTTGCGCGCGCAGGCCGGAGAGTTGCCGTTCACGGAGCTGCACGTCGGGATTCTGTTCGGTCGAAAACAGCCGCATGGCGTGCAATTCCACTTCTTTCGCGGCCATCAACGCCCGCAGTTTGACCACCGACTCGATAATTGCCTTGGCTTGGCCATCGAGCTGAATCAGGCCCGTTTTCCGCTCCGTCTCTTTCAACGCCTGTTCCGCGTCGGCCAAATTGTTCTTGGCCATCTCCAACTGCCGCTCGAAAAATAAACGCCGCTGTCCGGCTTCGGTGACGGCGAGGTCTTGCGTCAGTTTGCGCAACTCGTCCACGTAAGCGTTGGCGATTTGGGGTGCGCGGCGCGGGTCTTTGTCCTCGACCGAGATGCTGATAAGGCCCTCCTTGCCGACTGTGATACTGCTCGCGTTTTCGAGGCCCCGGCGGGCATCCGACACTTTCTTGTCGCGATAGATACGCAGTAGATCGAAGCGGTGGACCAAGGCATCCTCCACCGTGCGGCTGCGCAGCATGCCTATATAAAGGTCGTTCGGATTCTTCAGCCCAAGATCCTTCTGCGCCATGGACGCCACCGGCCCCAATGCGCCCAGTTGCCCAATCATCGACGCGGCCAGCGACTGGCTCTGCTGAGGAGGCAGGATCTTGGCTGTGGCGGTGTAGCGATTGGGTAAGACAAGCACAACGATTGCGGCCAGAACGGCTGCGGCCAGAGTCGTCCGCAGAATGATCCGCTTGCGCCAGGATAGAACGATCAGCAAATCGAGCACATGGCACTCGCTCGATCCGTTGCGGACCGCACTCGCTGCAGGCCGGAAACCGGGCATCTCCAAACCAGAGGTTTCAAGGCCAGGGGTGTCGTCGTCCAGGGTCTCGGCGGGCATGTTCCCAACTCCCGCGTTTGCGGCTTCGGTGGCCGGATCGTCCAAGATCGCGCTTTTCATTGAACGACCCTCACCGCCGCCGCGCCCAGGGCGAATTGCGCGAAGACCTGGCTCCAATCCCGCAAGCCCTTGAGGAAGGCGCCATGGCTCAGGCGTTCCGGCACCACGATGGCGTCGCCCGGCATCAGGCGAAGCGCGGCGAACCCTCCATTCCACAATCCCTTGACCGACTGCTTGCCGAGGACGGAGCCGTCGGCCCGAATGACAAACATGCGGCCCGTGTCCGCGTCCCGCGTCGGCCCGCCCGCCCGCTTCAGGTAGTCCTCCACCCGCTCCTCGCGCCGGTAAAGGAACGAATTTTTGTTGTAAACCGCGCCCAGCATCTCGACCGTCGAGGGGCGGTACGGGACCACGAAGCGGTCGCCATCCTCGAGCGCGATTTCCGGCAGATCGCCCACTCCGGTGGAGTCCGGTTTCAGATCGAGGACCACACGTCCGGTCGCCTTTACGTCGCGGAGCTTCTCCACCAGTTGCCGCTGCGCTTCGAGTTTCACGCGGTCTGCGGCAATCTTCTCGGGGCTGGTTGCGGAGGAGGGCGCGAGCGCATTGCGGGAGATGTCCTCCTCGAGTTTCTCGATCAGCTGATCGAGCCCCTTTTGCTGGCCGGCGCGCACCGATTCGCGCGTGAACTCGGCCCCGTAGAGATAGGCGTTTTTAGTGAATCCTCCCACGCGTTCGACCAGATGGCGGACGGTCTCGCCCGGTTCGGCCCGGTAAACACCGGTGGTCCGAAACTCTCCTTCCAGACGCACGAACTTGCTCTGTTTCTCGAGTGGGACGGCGAGATCGTTCTGCGAAAAAATGGTGATGACGTCGCCCGGCTCGAGCGCCAGGTTGTTTTGCTCATCTCCCTCGAGCACCAGTTTCCCCAAATTGAAAGGGACCAGGCGCGTCGTCAAGTCCTCCGGGTTCAGCCGCTGAATGACCGCATAGTCCCAGTTAATCTCGGGAGCGTTGCGCGCGATTTGGTTTCGCAGTTTTGCCGTCGTGGCCTCGGTCGCCGCTTTTGCCGAGGCGGGTTGCCGGTCGAACTGAGGGTCGCCGCTCTCCGCACCTCTCTCGCCATCTTTCTCGTTCGCCTTCGCAGCCGTGTTGCTCGCGCGCCAGTAGTCGCGCGTGACCAGAGCGTCCTGGTTCGGGATCACATCCTTCAGGCGCATGCCGCTATGCCATGCAACGCGCCCGGGATGCGCGACGTTGCCCCGCAGCGTCACCGCGTTTTGAAAGCGGGGAGAGAGCGGGAAGATGCGGACCACGTCCCCATCCTTCAAAGTCCGCTCCCGGCCTTCTTTGTCGAGGGGAAATTCCTCGACCCGGCGAATATTGTGATTTTCGATGCGCTCGACCACCGCCTTTTGTCCATCCGCGGTTGTTGCCAGGCCCCCCGCCATCTCGACCGCGCCGCCGAGATTCGTACCCTCCCGCAGTTCGTAGATCGCGGGCACATTCACACTGCCCGCAATGGCGATCGACGGCCCGCTGGGCGGGATATAGATCACGTCCCCAGGCAACAATCTTGCGTCTTTCGATTTGTCGCCTTGGAGCAGCAAATCGTAGAAGTCGAATTCCGTTACTACACGGTTGTCGCGCTTCAGTTGGATGTGCCGCATGGATCCCGTGTTCGACGGTCCTCCCGAGGCGAACAGCGCGTTGACCAGCGTCGAGAGCGAGCTGACCGTGTAACTGCCGGGACGCCGCGCCTGTCCGACGACAAACACTTGAATCGAGCGCAACTGTCCCATGCCGACCGTCAAATCGAAGTTGCGGAACACTCTTCCTATTGCGCTCCGGAAATACTCCGGCAGTTGCTGATATTGCAATCCGGCGACGGAGAGCGCACCCACCTTGGGCAGGAAGACCGCGCCGTTCCGGTCTACCACCAGTTTTCCGTCCAGATCGATTTGTCCCCAGACCCGGAGCAGGATCTCGTCTCCCGGCCCGATCAGGTAATCGCCGGTCACCGGAATCCGATCCACGGGAGCGAAGGTTGTGGGGACGCGCTCGAACAGGTTATATCCATAAATGGGCAGCCTGCGGCCGACGGAGCTGGCGACGAATTCCTGAAATTCCGTGGGCGGCGGTTTTTGGCCCCCGTCCGTCTCCGGCGGAAAATCCCGTTCCGAATGTCTCACCCCGTTCGCATTCTGGTCCTGGTCCTCTTTCTCATTCTCATTCTCTTTCTCATTACTATTGCGATTGCTCTGCGAGGCGTGGTTCGACCTCGCGCCGTTCAGCGATGTATCGGCGACGGGCGGCGTGCTGGGCGCTTGGTTCTCCGCCTTGCTGGACGCCGGATTGGCGTCGTCCTCGGACGGTTCGGTGCCGGAGGGGCAATCGTTCCCCACACATTGCGGGTCGTCGGCGAACGGCGTGCGCAGCGTGGTTTGCGCCCATCCAAGACTGGACAACGCGACGAGGCCGACGAACGCCGTTCCGATCCAGCGAAGCGGCGGACTGGCCGCCATGGCATCGGAGCAGCTTCTAGCCGGCCCGGACAAGTCGGATCGGGGACTGTATCTTTCGGAGATTGTTTTTTGGGAGATCATGGTTTCTGAGATCGCTGCTTCTAAGTTCATTGAAAGTTCAGCGCCTTTCTCCACTTCGGATGGTAGGTCAACTCAACCGAGGCCACCGTGTTGGGTCCGGCGAGCGGCGCTAGGACGGGGAAGTTCCAGCGTTCGTACTGGAGAAATGCCGCAATCTCCATTTCCCGGCGCAGTCGGAATGTCGCCCGGACGGAGAAATCCTGGATATCGCCGCCCTGGGGAATAAAATTGCTGTCCACATGGGCCTTCCGGTATCCCGCCTGCACCGTGTTGTGCGGCGACAGCCAATAAGTGCTCCAGAGTTGAACGCCGTGGCCCTCCCGGCCCACCCAGGAACCGACGAGGTGCCCGTCGTTGGTGTAGCAGTCGCGGTAGCCGGCGTCGTAGTAGAAGAATCTGCCGCCCATGTTGGCGAGCATGGGAGGGTCTGACCACGCCATCTCGGCGCGGAAATCGAGCTTCGGGACCCGGGGAATCTGCGGCAGGTAAATGCCCGGGTTCATCAGCGAACGTTGCGGGGCGGCCAGGGGCGATGGGTTATCGTCGGCCATCCCATCGCTGTACAGGACCAGCCATTTCCGCAGGCCGGGAATGCGATAGCTGAAGTCGAAACCGCCGCGCCGGTCGCCCACGTAGGCTGCGGTGCCGGGTATCGAATTTATGCTGTTTCCGACACTGATGAAGCCGCTCCAGAACTTGCCGAACGTCACCGGACGGAACGTGATGATGCGCGAGAAGCCGAATTCCAGGTTGGGCGTCGGCTTGAAACTGAGCTTCTGGCCGTTGATCGCTGGAAGTGGCGGATAGTGGTGCCCGGCCATCAATCCGAAGAAGGAGTCCCAGCGCATGGGTCCCAGCCAATGGAAGAAACTCGGCAGCCGCCACGGCGATGGATTGGTGAGACGTAACATGTCCATGGGCTCGGCATTGTCGCTCAAGTTCGGCGGCCCGCCGTGCCCCGGTCCCCACCACAGGCTTTGCCGTCCGGCCGAAATCTGAATGGTCTTGAAATTCCACGCCAAATAAGCGTCCAGCAGACGAAACCGATTGATGACGCTCGTATGGATCGGATCCTGCGGCGGCGTCGCGTCAATCCCGCCGATCATTTGCTGTATCGCCTCGCTGTAGGCGGGCAGCGCCGCCGCGTGCTGATATTCGCCGCGCACATAGAACGCCCACGGCCCTGCCCATCCCGAGGCCGACGCTCCGCTCACCACATTGGAACCTTCGCCGTAGAGACGGCCGTAGTCGTTGATGAGGGTCTGGCCAAAGTGATAGCCGTCGTCGAGCGGAGTGCCGGCAATGCCGAGGTAGCGCGTATAAACGCTCTCGACCCGGACCTCGGAAGTTCCGGAGCCGTCGAAGCGCCCAAGTTCGCTCGCGAACTCGGCCGCGAGCGCCGCATGGATCTGGTAAGCCTCCGACGAATGGTCGTCGTTAGTTTGCGAGCTAGTTCGCAAGTTAGTTCGCAAGTTAGTTTTCAGGGCAGTTCTCGAGTCAGCGCCCGGATTGGTGATGGCATTACTGATGGCCAGGTCCTCGTCGGCCGCCGCGACGATCCGGGCACACTCCATGCGTGTCCAGGGCCGCAGATTGGCGTAGGCGCTCGGCGCATAGCCGAGCGCTGCCAGGCGGTCGAACGCCGCATAAACCCAGGCGTCCAAGGGAACGGAAGGCGATCCGAGTTCGGCCGGGGTGCGCGCGCGCGGCGGCGCTTTTTCCTTGAAAATGTTCTTGCCCGCGCCCGGCAACTCCGGGTCGTGGTGCGCCCGGTATTCATACCGTCCGATCCAGTAGCCGAGAACGCTTCCCACCACCACGTCGGAGGGAAAATGTTCGCGGGCCGCGACCCGCGACAAACTGATTCCCGTGGCCGCGCCATAGGCCAGCAGTTTGGTCAACGGCCCGGGATATTCCTGGGCGATGACGCTGGCCATCGACCACGCGGCCAGCGCATGTTCGGACGGAAACGATGAGCCTCCCGCTCCGAAATCGCCGGCGTGTACCTGGTCCGGACGCGCTCTCCGGAAAGCCATCTTCATGGCCTCAGCCACGATGACGCCATTCACCGCCGCTTCCCCCGCCAGAAAGCCGGTCTCGCGGCTGTGATCGTCTTTGACGATAGTCCCGCGCAGATACAAGCTCGCGGCCCCGCCGGCCATGGCCGCCAGTCCGTAGTTGCTGAAACTGCTGCTGTGCGCCATTGGGGTGTTTCCGAAATGACGCATGATCTTCTGGTCAGCCGCGACCAGGCCGAGCGTGCCGAGTCCCAGGGGCACCAGCCAGTTTTTGTCCTCGGCAGGCAGGGCATCAAGATGAAACGGGCTGGTCCAAATCGTCTTCTGGTCCGACACAAGATTTTTCGCGAAGTAACCCAGGCAGAAACCGGCCACCACTCCTTTCTTTTCCGCTGAGTTGGTTGCAGGCATATCCGCTCCGGGCAACTCCGCCGAACCGCTGTATTTTTTTTTGTGTCTAGCGCTGGCACTTTCGTCGATCGCGCGGCTGCCGCTTTGACTGGTACAGGGTCTCGGAGTTTCGGGATTAGATGCCCAGCTTGCAGTCCCCAGCCACCCGAAGAGCAGGGTCACGACTACGGGCCAGCAAAAATGCCGCCGGAATTTGTCGAGGAAACGCACACTTGATTACCGCTGGTTACCGCAACCGATTTATGATCGTGACCGACCGGCGAAGCCGGGCGGCAGAACTACGCGCCCAGTGCACCTTGCCACCGCTTCCAAATCGTCCGCATCGACCTCCACCGCCACGCATTGCAGGATCGCGTCCAGGGCCAGCACGACCCGGAAGTTATTCTTCTTGCGGAGCAGCACGCCTTCCATTCCCATCATCGGCCCGCGCTTGATGCGCGCCCGCTCCCCGATGACGAGGTAGGGATGCGGCTCCATCTTCCGCTGTCCAACGCCGGAGCGGAGCGCTTCGATTTCAAAGTTGGGAAGCGGCGCCAGCGTCCGTCCAAAACCGACCAGCGACAAAACACCCGGCACTTCGAGCACACGCGCGCGCTCCCGCGGAGCCATGCGCACAAACACGTAATTGGGAAAGAGCGGCAACTCCAGATTCATCTCGCAGCGGTTCTTCCAACGGCGCGATGTTCGATACAGAGGCAGGAACGATTCCATCTGGCGCTCGGCCAAGCGCAAGGCCACGCACTTCTCGTGATGCGAACTGGTGTAGGCCGCAAACCAGTTGGCGGGAAATTCCCGCGCCGCGCTCCATCCATTCATCTGCTGTTCTTGCTGCGGTTCTCCAGTTGACTGGCGGGCTGCGAAATCCGTCTGCATGATTGGCGCGTCCCTTCGTGTAAGGCTTCGCCATCCCCGATTAGCAAGGTTGGCTTAGAACTCTCACATTTTGGAGTAACTGCCCGCAGCGTCCATTGCACTTACCTTGCCAGCACGGTTGACCTTACTGATTTTGGCTTGCCTTTCTGCTGGTTGGAGTTACGAGTTCGTGGAGGACCATCTCACTCGTTGTTCTTCTTCTTCGTTCCCAAGGCGGGAACCTGTTTCGGTTTGTCTGTTCCAACGCGGCATTTTTCGCCCCGACAAATGTACGTTCCAGACAAAGCATTCTGGCTTCCAGCAAGGGTCTCTTGGCTTTAATTCTTGCTGGTTACTATGTGTGTAATAGCAAGTTATCTAATGGGGGGTACCCCCCCCCGGTCTTTTGGAATCAGAGAGTTAGGAAGAAATTCCCGCCAGGTCTTTGGGTTGAAAGGACTTAGAGGCAAAGTATTCCGGAATAAGGAGTTAGCTCCTAAAATTGCGCTGAAAATGGGTTTGGGGGAGATCCTTCGCTTCGCTCAGGATTTCGGCAGCGGGCTTCCGCTTCGCTCACGCCCGCTAAGCGCCTCAACTTCGAGGGCCGTCTGGGCGACGGGTACACCTCGAAACTGCCCCAATCAAATGTCTAATAATAATGGTCGAGTGCGACGGGTCTTAAGTCAAGGGAATTCGATCACACAAGGATTGTGATGAAAAAAGTCAAAGGACCCGCCCAAGCGAAGCTTGGGCAGGGCACCCTTCAGAGTTGGGATGGACGCGTATTCCGGGCCACCCGCCAGGGTGACGTCAGACTGTGATGTATTCGGTTGTTGCGCTAGGCGCGGGAAAGGGATCGCCATGCGCGCGCATACCTTCCAAGTGAAACTCAACCGCCTCGTGGATGAGTTCCTTCACCTCATTCAGCGTTCTGCCCGCCGCGCCAAGCCCAGGCAAGTCGGGAGCATACGCGCCCCACCCTGTGTTCGATTTTTCGTAGACGATGAGGTATTTCATTTCAGCCCTGCCTGTTTAAGGATATTGTTCAATGTTCCGGGTGGAATGTCCACTGACGGATGGCCAGCGACTGTGACTGTCCCTGGTTTTGCCGGGTGGTGGTACTGCCGATGGCTGCCTTTGGTTCGGACTAAACACCAACCATCTTCTTCCAGTCGTCTGATGACGTCGCGCACTTTCATGCTAACCACTGTCCACTAACCACTATCCCCTATTCACCCCCCCTTCTTCAACTCCTGCCTCCACCCCAGCACACGCGCCTTGTTGCCTTCCGCCTCAGCCTCGGGAACCATTCCCTTTTTCTGATAGAGGATCGAGAGGCTGGTATGCGCCAGAATATCGTCGGGATCGATTTCTGAAATTTGCTTGGAAATTTCGATGGCTTCGTCGAGGCGGTTGAGGTCTTGCAGCGCCCGGCTCAGTCCATGCAGGGCATCGGTGAACTTCGGATCGGCCTCGACCGCCTGCCGGTACTCAACGATTGCCTGCTCGTGCTGGCCTTCGAGAACCAGATCGAGCGCAGCGTAATAGTGGTCCTCGGCTAGCTTGCGGGCGGTTGCGGAGTTCGTGGGGTTGTCAGGCATAGGGTTGGCTTAGAGCGAATCTATCAGATCACGGAAAAAGTCGAAATCGCAACGGCAACCCCTAGAGGGCTGCGGAAAAACTCGATAAGGCCGCAGAAAGCTCACCCCAGGCGCTGAAGCGCGAACGTATTTTCAACGTCTTACGGCACGAGTCAACTCGTGCCCTTCCCAAAAACCTACGCGAATGAGAATTTTTCCGCAGCCTGCTAAAGGGGCGATAAATTTCGAAGGACTTACGGTATCGCTAAAGCGATACCCTGATACGAAACTGGAGTTTTTCCGCAAGTTGTGAAGTTGTAACCTTCCCAAGTCCGCCTACAAAAAAAACGGGACACCGGCCACGCGGTGTCCCACCTACCAGCAACTTGACTTACTTATTCTCGTTGAGTGAGTGGAGCGATCCGGCGCCAAACTCCTTGCGTTGTATCATCGGACGCGCCGCTCTCGCCGCCGCCGCTGCCGCGGGCACGGCCGCCGCCGCTCCGTAACGCTCCAGCAGCACGGGCACCATCGCGCCTTCCGCTTCTTTTACGAAGGTGAGCTGGCTCTCGCCCACCAGATCCACGCGGATGAAATCTCCCAGCCTCACCTGCCCCGTTGCCACCAGGTTGGCCAGCGGAAATACGAGGTGCCGTTCAATCGCGCGCTTCAGGTGCCGCGCTCCGTACTTCGGATCGGTGCCCTCGGTCAGCAGAAAGTTCTTCACCAGCGGCGTGCAGTTGAACACGAACTGGTGCGCGCCGGCTGCCATCAGCACGCGCTGCTGCACCATCCCCAGTTCGATATCGAGGATCTGTTGCAGGTGCTCGGGACGCAGCGTCTTGAACACCACCACCTTGTCGATGCGGTTCATGAACTCGGGCGCGAATTTCCGCCGCGCCGCATCCACCGCCGAGCGGTTCATCTTTTCGTCGAGCGAATCGTCCACCTCGACGGCTCTCGGCGCGAAGCCCAAGCCGCCATTCACCATCTCGCTCATCTCCACCGCGCCCAGGTTCGAGGTCATGATGATGATGCAACTCGAAAGGTCCACGCGACGGTTATCGCCCAGCGTCAGCGTTGCCTTGTCCAGAATTCCGAGCAGCAGTTGCCACAGCGAGTCGGAAGCCTTTTCGATTTCGTCGAAGAGCAGGATCGAGAGCTTCAGCTTTTCCGTGTGCCACTGGTTGAGCGCTTCCTGGGTCAGGAGCGGATGCGTCTCGCGATGCCCCAGGTATCCCGGAGGCGAGCCGATCAGCTTGGCAATCTCGTGCGAGTGCTGGAACTCGGCGCAATCGATCTTGATGCAGGCCCGCGCGTCGCCGAACAGCGACTCCGCCACCGCTTCGACCACCCGCGTTTTGCCCGAGCCGGTCGGCCCCAGGAACAGCAGATTGCCCACGGGACGCCCCGGCGCATTCAGTCCGGCCAGAAACATCTGATAGATTTCCGCGACCTTTTCGATCGCCTGGTCCTGCCCCACGATCTTCCGCCGCAGGGCAGCCTCAAAGTCGCGGGCGTCGCTGCTGCGGCGGCTAGGGTCAAGTACGGTTGCAAGGTTCGCTCTCATCGGGTCGGGTCCTTGTCTTCTTTCCGGGAACTGCAAGTTTTCCGCAAGACTGCTCATTTTTGTCACTCGCTTGCCAGGGGCTCTTCCCGCTGGGAGGAAGATTGCATTCCCTCATGTGTCCTCTCCTAGTGCAAGCCGTTAACCATCCTCCGAAAGTGCCATATTTCCCCAATTCTCATCGTTTTAGATGCGGCTAGATCGCCTCGCGTCCGGACGGCCATGTTACCCACAACCTCCCCAAGAGCAATTGTTTGCAGACTGCGGGGAACTTTCTATCAGCCTCCTAACCACCCCAACGCCCATGTCCTGTAAGCCTTGACCCGCTTGGCCGGAAGTAACTAACAGCCCAGATTACCATCGGGCTACAATCCGAAGCACGCTACCTCTCTGGAGAAGATCCTTGTCTCGATTTTCGTCTCGATTATCGTCTCAATTGTCGTCTCGATTTTCGACCGCTAGACTTTCGCTGGCGTGCGTTGCCGCCCTTCTCGTCCTGCTGTCCCCGATCGTCCTTGGCCACTTCTCTCCGCTTGCGACCGCAGTACAAAATCCCCACGCCGCGCAGTTGGTGCGGGTGAAAACCGATGCCACCAAGAAACCCGATTCCCCGGCGCCCGTGATCGTGCCTCCCGGCTGCGACCTTTATATCGCCCAGCGCGGAGACAGCCTCCCATGGGTCGCCCGCAAATATCTGAAGCGGACGAAATACCTGACCTCAACCGAACTGACCGAGGCCATCCGCCAAGCCAATCACAACCGCCAAGGCGTCTCCCTGAAATCCGGAGAGACCATCATAATCCCAGGAATGCTCGACGCGCCTATTGTAGAACGCAGCGTGCCAGTTGCGAAAGATTTCGAAGTCCGCGCCATTTATCTGACCGGGTTGATGGCGGGCAGCGATCACGGACTGCGCATCATCCGCCACTGGCGCGAGGTTGGCGGCAACGCGGTGGTGTTCGATATCAAGGACAGCGACGGCATCGTCAACATCGCCTTCGACCATCCGCTGGCCACGGGACAGCGCCACTACATTTCCGATCTGCCCAAGTTTATTCATTTTCTGCATTCCGAAAACATGCACGCCATTGCTCGCATCGCCATCTTCCGCGACGAGCATCTGGTGACGAGCCACCCGGAGTTGGCCGTGAAGTCGCACAGCACCGGCCAGGCCTGGCGGGAAAACGGCAAGCTGGTCTGGACCGATCCCTCGAACCCCAAGGTGCAGGACTACAATATCGCTCTCGCCAAGTTCGTGGCTCAAGCCGGAGCCGATGAAGTGCAGTTCGACTACGTCCGCTTTCCCGCCGAAGGCGACCAGAAGGACGCCGTCTTCGCCTACCAAGCTGCGAAGGAACCTCTGATTAACACTAGATGTCATCCTGAGCGGAGCGAAGGACCTATGCATTCGCCCGCGTCACCAGCGGCGTTGCAGGAAACTTCTGCCACGGCCCCCAGTGCGAATTCCACGACCTGCAAGGACCCAGTCGGAAATCTACATACCCAGCGCTCGGACGTGATCGCTGATTTCCTCGGTCGTGCCTACGCCGAAATCCACCCCACCGGAGCACTCTTCTCGCTCGACGTTTTCGGAATCATGGCGTGGCAGCGCCCCGTGGATCTTTTGCATACCGGGCAAGACATCGTGGCCATGGCCAAGCACTGTGACGTGCTTTCACCCATGATCTATCCCTCGCACTTCTTCGGCATGGACGGCATCGCGCGCCCCGGCGACGCACCCGAACATTTCATTGGCGAGTCCATGGACCGCTTCAAGCTTATAACTAAAGACAGCGGCGTGGTAATTCGTCCCTGGCTGCAAGCCTTCGCTTGGCGCACCAGGACTTACTCGCCCAAGTATGTTGAAGTTCAAATCGAAGTAGCGAAACAGAAAGGCGGCATTGGCTTTCTTTTCTGGAACGCCAATAACGATTACTCGAAACCTTATACCGCCATGCCGGAAATGCAAGCCGCCAATAATGCCAATAACAATAATAAAGGCCGCTACTTCCGCGGCGACGAAGTAGGCGCCAAGCCCGAACCAGCCGCACCCACTCCGGTCGCCTCGACCAACACAAGTGTGGAGACTGGGCAAGCCCCGTTTCTGACCGGCGCCGCCCACCCCGCACAGACTATCTCGCAGCACTGAACGTGCCGGCTGTTTAACGATGGCCGGTCCGCCGATTTATGCAGCCTTTACCGCCAGCGCCGCAATGGGAGCTTGATGTACAAAGCAATCGCCCTTTATCCTTCAAAATAATTTCGGGCCATTTTTTCCAGCCCGGTCTGAACGAATTGGGCGTAGGCAGCAACGTAGCCGGAACTTACTCCGGCTTCGCGATGGGAAGCAAGGTGAAGTTCGGAGGAGGCGACCTGCGTCGTTTTTGGCATGCCCAACGAGGCCATCAAACGCAATGCCGTGGATTGGGTCTTGCCTCTGGATGCAATCGCCAGGGCCATTGTCGCCCGCGCTCAATGAGGGGACGATTTTCAATTGCATGAGAACTTGTCAGGCCCATTTCCCGGAGATTCTCGGGGAAGTCGTTCAGAAGAAATGGAACATAAAATTGGCAAAAGTGGCGGTCAGGCAGGGGCAATTAGATATCTTATAAGTGTAGTATTAAATATAAGTATATCTATGAGATAAGCATAGCTGGCGGCGCAGCTGGTCCTCGCGGTCATTAGTCATTGTCATTGCAAGTCAACGGCCTGGGCGAGGCGGAAGCTGAGACGGCGGTCTTTGCCGAGCACGATGTCTTTGTCCTTGGTGTTTTCTTTTCGGCCATCTTTCTGTTGAGCGCCGGAAGCCGCTCCGGAAGCCGGGTTTCGCTCCGCTCGGGAGCCGCCTTTGACGAAGATGCTGGAGGTCTCGATCGCGACCGGCCTGCCTCCGACGTTCAAACTCACCAGCACGATGCGCAGATAGCCGGGTTCGAGCGGACTTTCGATTGAACTTCCCCGGGAACTTGCGGAGGGCTTGGCTTCGAGCACGCGGCCAGTCGCGGACGTGCCGCGGGCGACCAGCGTCTGGCCGTCACTGGCGACCGCCTCATCGAGAATTGCATCAAAGGTGTCTCCCGCATGGGATGACGCGCTCGAAAGCGCACTCTGCAGACGGATTGGGATGGGCGTTCCCTCGGGCAGTTTCGTGGCGGATGGAACCAGCGACTGACTGGGAGAAATTCCGTTCGAGCGCGGCGGCCGGTCGAAGGGCAGCATTTGCGAACCAGCGGAGTTCGAAGCGTTGTCCGCGGGCGGGCGGCTGCAAGCGCAGAGGAGGCCGAGCGTCAGCAGAACGATGGCGATGCGATGGGATGCCATGAGCTTCTCCACAGCGTAACACCCCCGAGACCGAGCATGGGGCCCGCAAGCTTGCAAAACGAAGATGTGTTCCACGTGGAACACTGTATGGGTAATATTATACGTATAAATATGTGTTTACATTAGCCGTATGTGCAACAGGGGAAACGGGTTGCGACAGTCCGAAAGACCGCAGTCCGGAAGACTGCCGGCCGCGGGCCCCCGCGGCCGGTGGACCCGCGCCCTGCCCGTCCTGGGTTTCTCCACAGCAACTCGGGAACCGCTCTAGTGTGTGAACGTGAAGCTCACGCCGGTCGCATACTGCAGGTCGTTCTTTTTCGTTCCGCCCGGCGGATTGCTGACATAAGTGTCCCCGAACGAATTTTGCCAGCCCAGCCACTTGTTGAGCCTGGTGACCGTGCCGAAATTGAAAGTGCCTCGATATTGCGAGGTGTCGCTGAGGTCGGGATAGAAGAACAAACTTTGCGTGATGACGGTGCCCTTTCCGGCCTTCTGCGTGAAGGCATCGCCCAGCGTCAATCCCGCCAGGCTGTCGGACCTAGCCGGGTAGAACGTGGGCGCCGGGGTCGTTGGAAGAGTGTAAGACGAGTAGTTTTCATGCGTGTAGTTGACCCCGGCGAGCAGATCGAGGCTGGTGGCAGCATTCTTGATCGCATGCGCGCCAATACCACCGCCGAGTGTGGACCGCAGATCCAGATATTGCAGTGAATTGGAAGAGAAGTCGCCACTTACGAACCCGAACGCGCGCGGAGAGAAATCGTGGTCATAACGGGCCCCACCGCCGATCGAGTTCGCGGTGGTGTGGGGCGACGCCGTGGGCAGGTCGTTGGTGGCGTAGATCGAGTTGGTGTAAAGAAGCAGCTTGTCGTGGAATCCCGTGCGCACGGCATTGAATCCGATATTCAGGTTCTTGGTCGCGCTGTTGCCGTGGGTCACGGCAAAGCCCAGATTCAGGCCGCCGTTCCAGCCTTCGCCTAACCCCGGATGCAGAGACTTCTCATACGCCGCCTGCTCAGCTGGGCTGCGAAGCGAGGTCACGCCGGACTTGGCCGTTTCCACCGGCCCCGCAGTCTTGGTCGTGATGACCAAGTTGTCGCCGTTGGTGGTCACGGAACCAACCACCGTCTTGCCGCTGCCCAGGCCGACGTTCAGATCGCCGGGCGTGGCGATGCTCTGGACGTCGTCGAACTTCACCGTGACTTCGCCGGCGTAGTCGGTTTTGATCACCAGCGCTTTGCCGTCCGACTTAACGATCGTGCCGGTCAAACGGTCTCCATTCTTCATCACGATTTGGTCCGCGAACAAACTGGGACCGAGCGCCACCACCATCATTACAACTAAAGTCCATGTTCCTCTCACAATTATTTCTCCGTTTGCCGACACGGCTCTCCATTGCGACCCACAGGGGTTGAAAGGTTGGAGCCGAAGCCGATTTTTGAGTATCGTTGATGTTCGATGTTAATGGATGTCGGTTGGGCTCAAAAAAACAGGAAAACTGGACGGGATCCCACATCTCCAGTTGGCAATTATAGCCCAGGATTCATCGTTGTTCGCAAAGCGGTGCCCTAACTTTTTCGCAGCGAGGCTTGAGTTTTTCCGCCTTCTCAATCCTGCCGTCCAGACGACCCCTACTTTTTGATCTCGGCCAGCGCCCGCCGTAATTCTTCCACACGCGGGAAATTTGGTTTGATCTTCAGCACGCGGTCCAGTTGTTGCTTGGCCAGTGTGGCCTGGCCATTCCTGGCATAGGCGAGTCCGAGGTGGAAGTTGAAGAGCGCGTCGTTCGGTTCCCTTTTCAAGGCTTCCTTGAACAGGTCGATCGCGGATGTGTAAACGCGCTTGTGGTAGAAAGCCAAGCCCAGAGTGTCGGCGCAGTTGGGATTATCGGGAAGCTGGCGCCGGGCCGTTTGCGCCATGGCGAAGGCGACGTCCACATTGCCACCCTGCTCCAGCATCACGTAAGCCAGATTGTTGGAGGCCAGCGGATTCTCCGCCTGAAACTCAAGCGCCTTCTGGTATTGCTGTTTGGCGTGATCCCAATCCTGCTTGCTCTCGTAGATATCGCCGGCCAGCAGGTAGAAAACAATCTCCTTGGGATTGATCTTCGACCCCTCGAGATAAGTTTGCAGCGCCTGATCGGTAGCGCCGCGCGCGCTCTGCGCCTGGCCGAGCTTCACCAGCGCCTCGCTGTTCGTTTTGTCCAGGTTAAAGGCTTGTTGGAATTCCTGCTCCGCGCCCGCGAGATCTTTTTTCTGTTCCATCAGCAGTTGGCCGAGCATGATGTGAAAACCAACATCTTGGGATACCGGGACAACTGTGTTTTGACGGTGGCGATGGCCCGGTCCGGCTGCTTCTGCGCCATGTCCACGTTGAGCACGCCGCCCAGCGCGTCGGTGGAATTCGGGTCCTGATCGAGCGCCTGCTGGTAGGCTTTTTGCGCTTCGGCAAACTGGCTCTGCGCCATCCGCAGGTTGCCCAACTGCACATAGGCGGCAGGATTGTTGGGTTCCTTTTCCAGGGACCGATGAATATACTCATCCGCGGTTGCGTACTGCTTGCGATCGATTTCGGCGATCGCGCGCAGCAGGTATCCATCGGGGGCCGCGGGCTGCAAGGCAATGATCTGTTCCGCTTCCTGCGCCAGTTCCGAGGCGTCGCTCCGATGGATGGCTATGTTCGCCAACGCCCGGTGCGCCTCCACAATGTCGGGACGCAATCGGACCGCATCGCGCCACTCCGCTTCCGCCCGATTGGTGTTGC
Source organism: uncultured Acidobacteriaceae bacterium (assembly GCA_963827765.1). GTDB lineage: Bacteria > Acidobacteriota > Terriglobia > Terriglobales > Acidobacteriaceae > Acidiflorens. The sequence continues at coordinate 173,187 of CAWHBX010000002.1, read as the reverse complement.
CCAGTTGGGCGAATGCCAAGCCCTGCTGGTAATGCGCCACGGCGTTATCGGGTTCGTTCTTCAACACGGCTTGCAGAGTGTTGACGGCGTCGTTGGATTGGCCGCCGCGAATCTCGATCTCGCCCTTATAAATCTGCGCGTCTTGATCGTTTGGGTTCTCCTTCACGACTTCATCATTCAACTTGCGGGCATCGTCGAGCCGGTTTTCCAAAATCAGCAGTTGAATGTAATTCTTCTTGACCACCATGTCCTTCGCATGGTCCCGATACAGCGCGGCATACTCGCCGGTGGCTTTGTCGATCTGGTTATTGGAAAAATAAAAATCGCCGAGCATGCGGTAGCCCACGGAATTGTTGGGAAAATTCTTCTTCGATTGGCGGAGATAATCCTCGGCTTGGCCGGGCTTGTTTTCGGCCATGTACAAGCTGGCCAGAGAAAGCCTGGGGTTGGGATCGTCCGCTGCGGTCGCAATGGCCCGCTGAAACCACTGCTCCGCCTCGGGAAATCGTCCGCGAGTCTGGTAGAAGTTGCCCAGCGAGATCAGCGCATTCAGGGACTTGGGACCGAATTCGGCCGCTTTCTTGAAGTTCGCCTCCGCCGCGTCCCACTGTTCCCCGCGCATTTGGAGCATGGCCAAATTCAGATAAGAGTCGGAACGACGGGGATCCAATTGCAGCGCTTTTTGCATGTCGGCGAGCGCGGCGGTGGTGTTATTGGTGGCGGCGTAGTAGTTGGCGCGCGCGATATAGACGTCGGGATTGTTCGGCTGTTTTTGCGCGAGCAGATCCAGATGCGCCTTGGCGTCATTGAACTGACGGCCGAGGATCAGCAGGTTGGCCATGTCAAGGTGCGCGGCATATTGGTCGGGCTGGATTTCGATGGTCTTCGACAGCTCTTGATAGGCGTTCGGCCACTGCTGCAGCTTCATCGCCGTCAACGCCAGTTTGTAGTGGGCCTCGGCAAAGCGCGAATCGACCTGAAGGGCGTTTTCGAACTGGATCGCGGCTTCCCCGTACTGCCCTTTGTCGAAGTAGCGCTGGCCGCTCTCCAGGTACTTCTGCTTGCGGACGTTCGGGTCTCGCGAGCAGCCCGCCAACAACGCTGCCAGCACACAACCCGCCGCTACGGCAAACTGCAATCTCGATCTTATAGCTATACGCATATCTCCGGTCCCTCACATCGCGTAAACTTTGTCTTATCAGTGCCCTACCGCACCATGGTACTCTTTGGGGGCACGCCAGAAAAGTTACTGCCGTTATTGCCGCAAAACTGGACCACGAGCAGACACATTGGTCTTGCCGGTCAGCATATCGTTCAGCATACGCCCTTGTGCGCTTTGGTAATCTGCCCCAACCCCCCGGAGCATGGCATAGTTCAATCGTCATGACCCACTTCCCCCAAACCAATGCCAACGAGCGATCACCCCGAGTAAGACTCAATGGGTTGGTCGCGGCCGCAGTGCTGGCCGAAGGCGGCCTGCGGGAGCGCGCAGAACTACAAACGATTTCCATCACTGGCGGATTGCTGCACTTGCAGCATGAGCTTTCCACTGGAGACTTCGTCGAAATCGCCTTCCAAACCCAATCCGGCGCCATCTGCGGCATGGCCGAAATGCTGCGCCCGACGCGTAAGTTTCAGAGCGCGTGTCTGCAGCCGTTCCGCTTCATTGCCTTGGGCGACGAAGACCACCGCAAGCTGCGCATGGCGCTCGATTCCGCCCTCGACCGCAGCTTCCTGAACCCCGATTCCGAGCCGACCCAGGCGCCCCCCGGATTCTGAGCCCTGTCACCAGGTGTAGTGCGCCGTGTAGGTGATCGTCTTCTCGCCGTCTGGAGCGATGGTCACGGGAAACTCGATGGTGTGGGCGTCGGTCTTTTTATAGTCGGCGGAACTCGAAGCGATGTCCCAAGTCAGCGCGCGATACAGGTGTTCGACCACGCGAACATCCACCGGATCTTTTTTGTGGTTGCGGACTTTGATCTCGAACGATTCCGTCGCCGTACTCTTGTTCATTTCCACGATGTAATTGGTGCGAACGCGTTCCCCTGTCAGATCGAACGCGTTACCGGTGTAGATGCGGACGGTCTCGTCACGGGGAGTATGGTCAATGACGTTTTCGCCGGTGAATTCGATCTGGCCGTCGTCGTTACGGCGGTAGAAGCGGACGCGGCCCTTCGGCAGCGGCATGCCGAGATGATTCGCCTGCGAGTTGATGAACTCGCGCATCACCCAAATTTTGGGATTCGATTCCGTGCCGTACGAATGATCGTTGCGGACATTGTCCCAGTTCCAACCGTTGTAGCGGTTGGGGTCGATCTTGACGCCGTCGTAAATGTATAGCTGCTTGGTGGCTACTCCGGTTGCGTGGATGAATTCCACCTGCTTGGTCTCGCGGTCACGCAGGGTGGTGGTGCGTTCGAGGGTGTAGAGGTGGTACTCGTCGAAGGCTTTCTCGATGACGGGAGGTCCCACCACCGCTGCCTGCGTTTCCAACTGCGCAAAATTCCGGCCAGAGATCGCCAAGCCTCCTTGCTGAATCTTATTCACGTCCCCGGCCATCAGCTTGATGCGCGCGTTCTCGAACGTCTTGCCGGTTTGGTTGTCCATGGTGACCCAGCCGACGATGTCCACCAGGTCGCCTTTCTCCGGCGCGACGATGTTGTAGTCGGCCTGCCAACTCATGCCTCCGGTGATGTAGGAGAACTCGGCGGGAAATTTCCCGGCTTTGTCGGTGGCGAGCACCCATTCCAGACGCGGCTTCAGGATGGTGTCATCTGTGAGGCTGGGGAAGATAGGAGTGCCGGGAAGATTGAATTGCAATTGGCCGTTGACTTCAATGACGGGCTGCGTTGAAGCACCCGCCATCTGGTTCTGGTAGTACTGCTGCCCGTAGCGGCTCATGGCGAAGTAGTTGTGCGGCGCATATCCGCTGCGGATGACTTTGCCCTTGATGATTTGTCCTCCTCCAACCTCGAAATCGATCGTCTTGCCTTCGTAGAGCGAGAGCAGCAGAGGCTGCGATACGGGGTCGGCGCGGTAGTTCTGCTCCAGCACCTGCAGCGCGTGCTTGCCCGTGGGATCGCGCAGAACGACAGAGTCCGGTTCCAGGTGCATGGTAATGTCGTTCACGTTGACCTGGTTTTCGCCGGACTTGAGATCCAGCGGGAGTTCCTGCCGGACGACAGCGAAATCCTGGTTATAGATAGTGAGCGACGGTTGCGGCGATTGCGCGAAGAGACTTCCCAGAAAAACGAAAACACTAAAGAAAATGTAGACGAAGCGAGCGATCATGATGTCGAACCTCCGTGAGATTTGTCGAGCATACTCCTACTGGTTACATGGAAGCTGTGGGCGCAACTTTGGTTGGCCCAGCCTCGGGCTATCTTCGGAGGAACGCCGGGGGAAGTAATTCTTGCGGAACGGAAGTCGGCATAGTTTCCAGGTTGTAACCGGTCGCGATGACAACGGGATAGGCAGCACAGGCGCGGTTCCACGCTGTTTTGGTTTCCCCAGCGAAATTCCTCCCATCGGCGTTATCCGCAGCCTCGGCTTGTCGTTATACTGAGACCGCTGGGATGATGAACGAAGATGACGGGCCAGACCATAAGTACTCAGATCATCACGCACTCCGCCGAGGAGACGATTGCGTTTGGGCGGACGCTTGCCGCCGAGCTGTCTCCGCCTCTCATCGTGCTGCTGCGCGGCGACCTCGGGGCGGGCAAAACGACCCTCGTCAAGGGCATTGCCGAAGGCTTCGGGGCCGCTCGCGCCGAGGATGTGACCAGCCCCACCTTCACCCTCATCCACGAATACCGCGGACCCCGCGCCAGCCTGTACCACATCGACCTGTACCGCATTGATACCGAACGCGACCTGGAAACGCTCGGCCTCGACGACCTGCTCGCCCCCAACCGCATCTTACTAATAGAGTGGGGAGAGAAATTTCCTCGCTTCGAACGCGATCGGAACGTAGAAATCACCCTGCGGCAAGTGTGGAATCAGCAAGCAGGGGATGAGCAAGTGGGGGAAACTGAGCGCAGAATCCTAGTTACCAAGCGTTGAATCCCGTGGATGATCGAGATGGGATAGCCGGGAGTGGACTGCCAACATTACACCACGACGTATTTCAATCAACCGACTTTGGAGCCATAGTCAACTTGAAAACCACACACTTCGTCCCAGTTTGCGTATTGGTCTTGTTGCTGGCGATCACCGCGACTTTTTGCGCCGCACAAAACGCGCCAGAACAAACGCTGCCTCCAGCCCAGCCGTCCGCTGCCCCACCGGCCCAACCTGCCGGTCAAAATCAGAGTCAGGACAAGGACAAGGGCGGCCCAGGCGCAAACGACGCGCCGAACGCCACGTCCGACACATCCAAGGACACATCCAAAGACCGGCTTTTTTTTGCGCTACCCAACTTCTTGACCTTGGAGAATGCCGTGAAAATTCATCCCCTCACGGCCGGGCAAAAATTCAAAGTTGTCGCCCAAGGATCGTTCGACCCCATTCAGATTGTCTGGTACGGCGCGCTCTCCGGTCTCAGCCAGGCCGAAAATAGCGAGCCCGGTTTCGGACAGGGCGCCGAAGGCTACGGCAAGCGCTACGGCGCCTACGCTGCCGACGGCACCATCGAGAATTTTTTTGTGGGCGCGATTCTTCCTTCCGCGCTCCACCAGGATCCGCGTTTTTTTCAGTCGGGCCACGGCAGTTTCTTTGACCGCTCCGGCTATGCCGTCAGCCGCATCTTCGTAACTCGCGGCGACTCCGGACATAGGCAATTCAACTTCTCCGAAATCTTTGGCAGCGCCATCGCGGCGGGCATTTCAACTTACAGTTACCATCCCCACCCCGGCTACCACCCTCAACCCGGCGTCAACGTGCCATATATCGCCAGTGACCGCACCTTGAAGAATACGGCCAGTGTCTGGGGATCGCAGGTGGGCTACGACACAATCACGCTGGTGATCAAGGAGTTCTGGCCCGATGTCCGGCGGAAAATCAAAAAGCAGCCGCATTAGAGCGGATTCATCGCTACTTCTATCCCAACGGCTGCTTACAGAAACACTCGGCTGATCAGCACTAAAACCGCCAGCAGAACGACTCCCGTCGCGAATGTGTACCAGATCAACTTGCGCTCAATCGGAAGAAGCGGTTCATACTCGCTTTCCATCTTGTGTAGTTCGTCCGCTAAACGAGGTTCCGTCATAATCACCCTTTCACGACTGGAGGCAGTACCCCGTGGAAGAACAGCCACGAGATGAGCAGCCCAACCCAGATGATGTATCCGAACAAACAAAGCACATAGACCGCCGCCAGTTTGGCGATGCCTTCCTGCCAGAGTTTGCGGAAGTTCGACATGACTCCAATAGCAAAGAAGGTCATCACGAAAAAGATGGCGCGGAAGACATTGGCTTGGCCCATGGATGCCTTGATCTTCGGCACCAAGCGAGGCGCGGCTGCGCCGATGGCGAGCACGATCAGAAATGTAACAACGTAGCCGAGAATGAACTTCGGGAACCGCTGCCAGATCTCCCGGGCCCGGACCTTCTCGCCCTTGCTCGGTTCGATCTTGGCCGCCCACACCCAGGCCAGAATAAAGGCCCAGACACCGATGAAGATGTCGATGAAAACCTTTACCGTAGCGCTGACTCCCATGATCCAGCCGGGCTGGTAAGCGATGCCGGATGCGGCCAGAGCCTTGGCGCGAATGAGCGAATCTGCAATCGCGCCGCTGGCCACCGCCGCGCCATCGGTTTTCACCGCCAGACCCATCCACGCGCCCGCCACCAAGGGCTGCCCGTAGAGAAAATGCTGGGCCACAAAGGGCAGAAACAGCAATTCCACCACGGCAAAAACCACGACCAGCGACGAGACCATAATGGGCACGACCGGGCGGGCTTTGATGGCACTGCCGGTAGCGATGGCTGCCGACACTCCGCAAATGGAGATACCGGATGCCAAGGGAGCCGCCCACTCGCGGGTGAAGCCGAAGTAGCGGCGCGCGACGAAGTACACGATGGGCCAGAAAACCAGGTAGGCGACAATGATCGCGCAGGCACCGAGGGACATGACCTTGGTCGCGAGCGCCCGCTGTTCGAGCGCCGCGATCCCCAAAAACCCTCCTAGGATCACGATCGCGGTCTTGATGTAAAGCTCGGGCCGGATCGCCTCTTTGAGAAGACCGCAGGCCCGCGCGAAGCAGTTGCCAACGACCAGGCCAGCCAGCAAGGCGATGATGAAACCGGACTCGTTGGTCAAGTTGAGCGACCAGGGGATTTTGAGCGCCTGGCGCTTGTCAGGCGTGGCGGCGATATAGGCCCAACTTCCCAGAAACCAGCACAGATAGCTGAGCGCGAACACGACAGTGAATCCACCGGCGAAGCGCTTGAGGTCGGCGCGCAGCAGCTTCACCCCCACCGACAGCACTACCAGCAGGAAGACGTAAGTTGCGGCAAGCGAAACCAGCGGTGGCAGAGTGGCGTAGCTTTTGGAAGCGGGCGCGAGGGCCTTGGCGGGAAGCGTCCAAATTGAGGTGGTCACGGCCCAACCCAAGATGTCCTTGCCGAACAACAATCCGAGCGACAGCACGAAGACGAACAGGCCGATGACCAGCGCCAGCCAGTCTTCACTCATCCCCGGTTGCTGCTGCATCGCAGTCTCCGGCGGGACAGGGGGCGTGCCCTTAGCGGGCGCTTCGACTAGAGTTGGCATAGCGTATCTCCAAAACAGAGTTGAGGTCCTTCAGTTGGCCTCCTCGCGCAGAAAGGCTAGAAAGCCGACGACGGCGGCGGCAACCAGAATACCGATCCAGATCCAGTATCTCCGGCTGCCCACAAACGCCTTTTCGAACATGAACATCGATCCACCCTCAAACGATATAGAAAACGCTGGGCTCGGTACCCAGTTCGGGCTTGTGCCAAATAGTGTAACGCGATCGGAGAACTTGCCGCACTTCCGAACTCGGGCCGGCGAGACCGCCAAAAATCATCGTTTTCCCGGAGCCATGTTCCACGCAAGCCGGTTGCTGGCCCTCCACTTGGCGAAGACTGAGGGCATCGAAACGAAGATACAAAGCTTGCGTTTCTCGCGGATCAGACACATCCACTTGAGTGCAATTGTTACCGAGCCAACGATGCCTTGCTGGTAGGTTCAATTGCTGTGGTCCGCGCCTGCTGTGATCCGCGTCACCCTCCAATGTGAGTTCGAACGCTGCGGACAAACGAACCAAGAACGACTTATAAACACCCTACGTCTGCATTGCTGAGGGTGTTGGTTGAGTTAGTTGCACTGGCGATCGGTTGTTTGGGGTCTGGCGCGACATGCTTTCAAAGTCTTGCCGGCGCCAACTTCAGCGAACATTGCCGATCGCTCAAAACGGAGGCTGCGGTTTCACGGTAAGTGGCGAGTTCGGTGCGATTGCGACTCGGACCAAGGCTGCGGGCGCGATCTCACGTTATGGTGTGACCCCGGTCACAGTGAGCGGGCGGCGGGCCGGATATGGTAATAGAGTTTCCTGCGCTACCGCGATAAGCCGGAGGTGACTAGTGCCAAGCTATGTAATTCCTGAGAAGTGCGATGGGTGTAAGGCGTTGGACAAGACAGCGTGCCAGTACATTTGCCCCAACGATCTGATGGTCCTCGACAAAAATAAAATGAAGGCCTACAACCGCGATCCTTCCATGTGTTGGGAATGCTACAACTGCGTGAAGATTTGCCCAACTCAGGCGGTTCAAGTTCGCGGGTACGCCGATTTCGTTCCTCTGGGCGCGTCCGCGACCCCACTGCGCTCAACCGATTCGATTCTGTGGACGGTCAAATTCAGGAACGGGACGCTGAAGCGCTTTAAGTTTCCCATTCGCACCACCGCGGAAGGCACAGCCGTGCCTAACGGCGGTTTTGAAACACCGGGCGATCTCCACAGCAACGCGCTCTTCACCGAGCCGACTTCGCTGGGACTGCCTGCGGTGTTCACTCTGACGGGAGGTAAATAGACATGCCTAAGTTTGAGACAGTCATGGTAGAAACTGACCTCTTGATTCTCGGTGGCGGCATGGCGGCCTGTGGCGCCGCCGTGGAAGCTGCCTACTGGGCCAAGAAGAACGGTCTGAAGGTGACCTTGGTTGATAAGGCCGCCATGGATCGTTCTGGGGCCGTGGCTATGGGCCTTTCCGCCATCAACCAATATGTCGGTCTCAGGGACGGCGCCAACTCAGTTAAGGACTATGTGGACTACGTGCGCAACGACCTGATGGGCGTGACGCGCGAAGACCTGGTCGCCAACATCGCGCGCCATGTGGACTCCTCCGTGCATTTGTTCGAGAAGTGGGGACTGCCCATTTGGAAAGATGAAGCCGGCAAGTACGTGCACGAAGGCCGGTGGCAGCTCATGATCAATGGCGAATCGTACAAGGTCGTAGTGGCCGAAGCCGCCAAGAACGCGCTGCTTGCAAGTGGTGTGGGACAGATCTTCGAGCGCGTGTTCATCGTTGGGCCGTTGATGGATGGAGACCGCTGCGCCGGAGCCATCGGGTTCTCGGTGCGCGAAAATAAGGTGTACGTCTTCAAAGCCAAAGCCACGCTGACCGCCATGGGCGGCGCCGTCCACGTCTTCAAGCCCAGGAGTTCGGGTGAAGGCATGGGACGCGCCTGGTATCCACCGTGGAACTCGGGCTCCTCCGCGTACTTTACCCTGAAGGCGGGGGCGGAGATGACGTGCCAGGAAGTCCGTTTCATTCCGGTGCGCTTCAAGGACGCGTACGGTCCGGTCGGCGCCTGGTTCCTGCTGTTCAAATCTCGGGCCACGAACGCCATGGGCGGAGACTACATGGTGGAACGCAAGTCCGAACTGGAAAAGTGGGGCCCCTACGGCAGGGTCAAACCCATTCCCGCGAACCTGCGCAACTATCTCGGCATGCTCGATGTGCTGGAGGGGAAAGGCCCGATCTACATGAGGACCGAAGAAGCCCTCACCAAGATCGCCGACGCATACAAGGACGATCCCAAAGCCTATCAGAAGAAGATGAAGGAGTTGGAGTCGGAGGCGTGGGAAGACTTCCTCGACATGACCATCTCGCAGGCCCTGCTCTGGGCGGCCACCAATGTGCAACCCGAACAGAAAAGCTCCGAGATCGCAGCCGCCGAGCCGTACTTCATCGGTTCGCACTCGGGGGCTTCGGGAGCGTGGGTCAGCGGTCCGGAAGACTTGCAAACCGGCGAGACCAAGAGCCAGTACTTCTGGGGCTACGCCAACATGTCCACGGTCAAAGGCCTGTTCTGCGCGGGCGATGCTTCTGGCGCATCCAGCCACAAGTTCTCGTCCGGCTCTCACGCTGAAGGCCGCATTGCCGCCAAATCCGCGGTCAAGTTCATCGTGGAGAATAACACCGCCCCCAAGCTGGACCAGGCGGCGGTGGACGCGCTGACGGCAGAGATCCTGAAGCCGCTGGAGACGTTCGAGCAAAACCAGAACGCCTCGACCGACGAGGATGTGAACCCCAATTACATCAAGCCGCGCATGTTCATGTTCCGGCTGCAGAAGATCATGGACGAGTACGCCGGCGGGGTGACCGCGCAATTCACCACCAACAAGCCTCCGCTGGAGCGCGCCCTGGAACTGCTGGGCTTCCTCGCGGAAGACTCAGCGAAACTGGGTGCTGCGAACCTTCACGAACTGATGCGCTGCTGGGAGAACGTCCATCGGATGTGGCAAGCCGAGGCCCATGTGCGCACGGTGCTGTTCCGCGAAGAAACACGCTGGCCCGGCTACTACATGCGGTCCGACACGCCGACGCTTGACGAAGCAGAAATGGCATGTGTTCGCCAACTGCCGGTGTGATGCGAAAACCGGGAAATGGGAGATGATCAAACGGCCCATTCTCCATGTCTTCTCCGAAACGCAAGCGGCGGCCGACTAATAACTAAAGAAGGTGAGGGGGCCGCTGCGGTGGCCTCCTCACCGAACTCACGAGTGTGATATGCCGGAAATATCGGAAATCCGCTGCCCGCACTGCCACGAGTTGATGGTGCGGTGGGAAAACCCGCAACTCAGTTCTTGGAGCGGCGACTACCAGTATGTCTGCTTCAACGACGACTGCCCGTATTTCGTGCGGGGCTGGACCTGGATGCAGAGCCAGTTCAACGTGAGTGCCTCGTATCGTTTCCGTTTCGAGCCATCCACTGGCGAAAACGGTCCGCTGCCGGTCTGGTCGCGAGAAGCGCTGCGCAGCAGCATCATGCAAAACGTGGTAGGAAGGGAATAACGGAATGTTTTATCAGGACAGAATGCAGGTCCGTAGACTCAAATACTTCTCGCGGCCACCCTGGAGGTCGTATCATTTTCTCCTCACTACCTTCTTGCTCCTCATTATTACGTTGTATCCGATCCAGATCATCATGGATTTTCGACTGGTTAGGTTGTTTCCGATCCAGATCATCATGCATTCTCGACTGTCCTCAAACATTGCGGTGTTTTGGCTGTTTGCGCCTGTAGTCTCCATGGTCGTGCTCTGGGTGCGCGTGTGGAAAGCGCACGGTGATGTTTATCAGGCTATTCATTTCACATCAGTCGAAGAGCGCGCCGAAGACGCTAGGATAGCGGTTCCTCTCGATGCTTTAGCTTACATGCTTTATGGTGGCTTCGGTCTAGCATTGTTCGCCGTCGGCCTAGCTTACGCGGCAACGGATGATTTTGTTAGAGCATCGTTACATCGGTAAGAGCTCGAAGGAGACGCCTCATGTCTGAGAACGAACCGGCGGAAAGAGAGATCATCGAGAACTCTACGCGTCTGGGACTGGACGACCGCTTCACCTTCCAGTGCGGCCGTCACCTGGACTGCTTTACCAAGTGCTGCCAGGGTGTCTCCATTCTGCTGACGCCGTACGACGTATTGAAGCTGAAGCGGGCGCTGGGGATCGGTTCCTCGGAGTTCCTCGATCGCTACACGTTTGTCATGCAGTCGAAAGAAAAGAAGATCCCGGCCGTCTTCCTCAGAATGAATGACGACAGTCAGACCTGCCCGTTCGTCAGCGACAAAGGATGCGGCGTCTATGCGCACCGGCCCTGGGCATGCCGCATGTACCCGCTGGGCATGGCCGAGCCCAAGGACCCACAGCAAGCCGCGCAAAGATTCTATTTTCCAGTGCACGAGGACCTCTGCCACGGGCACGGCCTGGGCGAGGGCTGCTCGGTGCGGGAGTGGATCGACGAGCAGGGAATCGAGCCGTTTGACCTGAACCAGGTCTCGTTCCGTCAACTCATGGGCCATCCCGGCTGGGACCAGCCCGATCGGCTCACGCCCGATAAGCTGGCCATGTTCTACATGGCTGCCTACGATCTGGACCGCTTCCGCAACTTCGTTTTCGACACCCGCTTTCTCGATCTCTTCGAAGTGGACGAAGCGCGCGTCGAGGCCCTGCGCGCCGACGATGAGGAACTTCTGGAGCTGGCCATGGATTGGCTGGCATTCAGTTTATTCCAGGAGCAGAAGAGGATGAAGCTGACCAGCTTCGCCAAGTCGCGAGGCGTGGATGGATCCGCAGTCGCGGCGCCGGCAGAGGCTCCGCTCTAAAAGAATATGGCAACCAATGGATCGCAATACCGGACCGGCAAGCCGATCCTCGTGATTGGCGGAGGTATTGCCGGACTGACGGCGGCCATCGAAGCGGCGGAGGCTGGATGCGAGGTCGTCGTGGTCGAGAAATCGGCTTACTTGGGCGGCCGGGTTGCGCGCTTCCACCAATATTTTCCCAAGCTCTGCCCCCCGGCGTGCGGCCTGGAAATCAATTTGAAGCGCCTCAAGAACAATCGCCAAGTTACGATACTAACTCTGGCGGAATTGGAAAGCCTGAGCGGGGCCCCGGGAGATTATGAGGCGGCGATCAATATCGCACCGCGCTTCGTTACGGATGCGTGCACTCTCTGCGGCGAATGTGCCCAGGTCTGTCCGGCGGAGGTTGCGGACGAGTTCAACTACGGTCTGTCCAAGAGCAAGGCGATCCACTTACCGCACCCCATGGCCTTTCCGGCGAAGTATGTGGTCGAACGGAGCGCCTGTCCGGAAGATTGCAATGCCTGCGCCAACGCCTGCTCGTACCAGGCCATCAATCTCGCGCAAAAAGCCGAGAAGAAAACGCTGCGCGTCGCTTCCGTGGTCGTGGCCACCGGTTGGGCTCCGTACGACGCCAGCAGAATCGAGAATCTGGGCTGCGGCAAGTACGCTAACGTCGTCACCAACGTGATGGTCGAGCGGTTCGCCGCCCCGAGCGGGCCCACCGGCGGCAGAATCTTGCGCCCCTCGGATGGAAAAGAACCGCGCTCGGTGGCCTTCGTGCAGTGCGCCGGTTCGCGAGACCGGAACCATCTTCCATATTGTTCGGCGGTCTGCTGCTCGGCTTCGCTGAAGCATGCCACCTACATCCGCAAGCTCTATCCGGAAGCGAAGATCGCCATCTTTTATATCGATCTACGCACACCGGGGCACCTTCAGGACTTCTTCTCGAAAGTGACCGCCGACGGCAAGATCGAGCTCATCAAGGGCAAAGTCGGCAAGGTGGAAGAAGATCCAGCGAGCAAGGATCTGACGGTCACGGCCGAAGATATTCTGAACGGAAAGAAGATCACGCGAACCTACGATCTCGTAGTCCTGGCGACAGGCATAGTGCCGCAGACGCGCGGGCTGCCAGCAGTCTTCGACCTCGACGAATTCGGATTCATTAACAACCTCAATACCGGCGTGTTCGGCACGGGCTGCGTCAAGCGGCCGGCGGAAGTCTCGGCGACCATCCGCGACGCCACGGGAGCGGCGCTCAAAGCGCTACAGACGACGGCGGGAGCGACGCGGCATGGATAAGGACAAGCGACTGGGCGTTTACATCTGCAGCGGCTGCTTCATCGGCGAGTCGCTGGACGTGGGCCAGCTCGTAAAAGTTGCCGAGAGCGAGTACAAAGTGCCGGTGTGCCGCACCCATCCATTTCTTTGCAGCGATCAGGGCGTAGCCTTGGTCCGCGAAGACCTCCAGCAGGGTGCGGTCAATGCCGTCGTGGTCGCCGCCTGCTCCCCGCGCGTCAAGACCGCCGAATTCGCCTTCGATCCAAAAATGGTGCTGGACCGCGTGAACCTGCGTGAGCAGGTTGCCTGGTGCCACCAGGCCAAGGACGAAGACACGCAGATGCTGGCCGAGGACAGCCTTCGCATAGGGATTGTCCGCGCGCAGAAAATGGAGCCGCTGGAGCCGGGTTCCGACGCGATCTCGCGGGCGCTTCTCGTGGTCGGCGGCGGCGTTGCCGGTCTCAGCGCGGCGCTGGAAGCAGCCACCGCCGGGTTTGATGTGGTTCTGGTCGAGAAGCAGCCGCAGCTTGGCGGTTTCGCCGCCGCCGTGAAGAAGGATATTCCCCGTGGCGCTCCCTATACCGAAGCGCGAGCCGATGGAGTGGCCGGTCGAATCCAAGCCGTGACTTCCCATCCGCGCATTCGAGTGCATTGCTCCACCAGAATTACCCAGACTGACGGGCAGCCGGGCATGTTCGACATCACTTTGCAGAATGGAGGCCAGCCCTTCGTTCATCGCGTGGGCGCGATCGTCATGGCTACCGGATGGAAGCCTTACGACGCATCGAAACTTTCGTCGTTGGGTTACGGCTTGCCCGACGTCATCACTAACATAGAGTTTGAAAAAATGGCGGTGGCCGGCCCGATTATCCGGCCCTCGACCGGCAAGCCGGTGGAAAGCGTCTTGTTCGTGCAGTGCGCCGGATCGCGCGACCAGAATCACCTCCCCTACTGCTCCTCCACTTGCTGCATGAACACGCTCAAGCAGACGGAATACGTCCGCGAGCAGAATCCCGACGCCCAGGTCTTTGTCATCTACCAAGACATCGTCACGCCTGGCCAGCACGAAAAGTATTACCAGAAGGTTCAGGAGCAGCCGCTGAACTTTTTCATGAAGGGCACGGTGACCGGCGTCGGAAAAGGCGCTCAGGGCGCCGACGACCGGGTTGTAGTCAGCGTCGAAAACAATCTGTTGGGTGCGCCCATGCAGGTGCCAGTCGATCTGGTCGTGTTGGCTACGGGAATGGTACCGAACTCCGCCGATGGCATAGCGATCCGCACGCTGCGCGATGCCGGCCTCAAGGTGTTGCGCAACGAGAGCGACGAGCAACGCCAGGCAGCGGAGAAAACCGTCGAGCAGTACAAACATCACGCCGGAACGGAAATCCTGAACCTCACCTACCGCCAAGGCCCCGATTTGCCGGTCCTGCGCGACAGCTTTTCCGATTCGAATTTCATTTGCTTTCCGTACGAGACCTTGCGGACGGGAATCTACGCCGCCGGCGCGGTGCGCGCGCCGATGGATTCCGTGATGGCCGAGGAAGATGCCTGCGGCGCCGTGATGAAGGCGATCCAGAGCATCGAACTGGCCACCCGCGGACAAGCTGTCCATCCGCGCGCCGGCGATCTTTCCTTCCCCAGCTTCTTTCTGCAACGTTGCACCTCCTGCAAACGGTGCACCGAGGAGTGCCCCTTCGGCTCGCTCGACGAAGACGAGAAAGGCACGCCCAAATTCAATCCGTATCGCTGCCGCCGTTGCGGCATCTGCATGGGCGCCTGCCCCGAGCGCATCATTTCGTTCAAGAACTACTCGGTTGACATGATTGCCAGCATGATCAAGGCGATCGAGGTGCCGGACGAAACCGAAGACAAACCGCGCATTGTCGTCTTTGCCTGCGAGAACGACGCCTATCCCGCAATCGATATGGTGGGCATGCGCCGCGCCACCTACGACGCCAGCGTGCGCATCATTCCGCTGCGTTGTCTGGGATCGCTGAACATTGTCTGGATCGCCGACGCCCTTTCCCGCGGCATTGACGGGGTCATGCTGATGGGGTGCAAGTTCGGGGAAGATTATCAGTGCCACTTCCAGAGTGGCAGTGAACTGGCCAACCGCCGTCTGGAGAATGTGAAGGACACTCTCGAACGCCTGCAACTCGAGTCCGGCCGCATTGAACTGGTGCAGTTGGCGATCGACGAGTATGAGCGTCTGCCCAAAGTGATCGACGACTTCGTAGCCCGTGTCCGCGAGCTCGGGCCGAATCCGTTTAAGGGATTTTAGCCATGACCACCACGTTGCTGATTCAACCCGATACGAGGTTCATTCGCGATGTCATGCGGAGTGGCGGCGGCGATCTAAAGAAGTGCTACCAGTGCGCGACCTGCACCGCGGTTTGCTCGCTGTCCACGGAAGGCCGGCCCTTTCCGCGCAAACAGATGATTGAGGCGCAGTGGGGTCTGAAAGAGCCGTTACTGGCCGACCCAGCCGTATGGCTTTGCCACAATTGTGGCGATTGCACGGCAAACTGCCCGCGCGATGCCCGCCCCAGCCAGGTCATGGGCGCGATCCGGGGCGAGGTCGTCAAACGCTTCGCCTTCCCTCGATTTATGGGAACGCTCGTTTCGAATCCTGGAGCGTTGCCCTTGCTGTTGCTTTTCCCGGTTATCATCCTCTGGGCGATTGCCGTGTGGCCGGTTCATGCTGGCCCTCTGCCTGGCTGGGAATTTGCGTTCATGTTTCCGCAAGCCAGACTGGAAACGCTTTTCTTTACCGTTTCCACTCTGGTAGGATTTGCCTTCGCCGTCGGAGTAGTCCGGTTTCTGGGGGCTCTGCGAGCTTCCGGAGCCGACGGCCCGATTCTTCCCGCGTTGGTGCCCGTCTTAGCCGAAATAGCCACCCATCGCAAGTTTTCACAATGCACGGTAGAGAAAAGCCGCTACCCGGGCCACTGGCTGGTGTTTTCCGGCTTCGTGGGACTCGCCGTCGTGGGTACCGTGATCGGAATCGGGACCATGTTGGGAGTGGTGCACACTCCTCTGCCCACCTTCAGTCCGTTGAAGGTGTTTGCCAATGTGTGTGCGCTGGTGGCTCTCGCCGGCACGATGCTGCTCATCGCCAGCCGGATCGCCAGCCGAATCAATGACCGGGAGGCCCGGACGGCAAGCACCTATTTCGACTGGTTCTTCTTGTTGCTGCTGGCCAATGCTGTGCTCACGGGCATACTCTCGGAAGCCCTGCGCTTGGCCCAGAACCAAGCCTGGATGTATCCCGTCTATTTCGCACACCTCACCTTGATTCTTGCCCTTTTCTTGTACGCGCCCTATTCCAAATTCGCTCACTTCGTCTACCGGACCGTGGCCCTGGCAGCAACGTGGGAGGCGCGCAAACCATTTCATGGGGAAGTTTGATTGGCGGGAGTGCTGCGATCACTATTGCCGCCTAGGGTGTGTTATCACTACGCAAGGCTTCGACGATTAGAGCATTTTCAGGGTTAGTGTGACCCCCTGCCGGTTTCGGGAAGGGCACGATTGGACACCTTGCGGAAAAACTCAGGTTCCGTATCAGGGTATCGCTTTAGCGATACCGCAAGTCCTTCAAAATCAATTGCCCCTTTAGGGGCTGGGCATCGGAATTTTGCGTCGCCCTAATAACTGGGGGTGCGCCACTTCTCGCGCTTTTCGAGAAAGCTTGTCCTGAGCGGTAGCCGAAGGGTGGCCTCCCGAACCACCGACACCGTTCGACCCCAGCCGGGGTCCCCGTCACGCGCGGTTTTCGCGTGATGGGGTGGAAGCTACGCTTGGGCGGATCCTTATGACTTTTTTCCTCGGCACCATCTGTGACCCGCATCACAGACTTACCACCCGCATCTCCCGATAATAGAGATCAGTTTGGGGCAGTTCCGGAGGTATGTCTGTTAACCCAGACGCCTCTTCGAAGATGCCCCCAAAAGTTATCTGCCAGAATTCTGAGCGAACAGGGGCCCCCAGCGTGCCCGCCTTTAGCACGATGGGATGGGGTAACGAAGAAGCGAGGGTCGTAGAATCTGTGAGCTAAGTCCTTATTCTGTAATATTTTACATATAAGTCCTTTAGAACCAAAGATTTTGCGGAGGGTCTCATCCTAACTCTATGATTCCAAAAGACCGGGGGGAGGGGGGTACCACCAAAACTAACTGGTTAATACCATCAGAGTAAAGGGGTGAAGCGATAACCAGTTGACACATCCCGCCGCCCCCAGTAGCATCTTTAAATCGTCTGACCAAAGGAGCATACGACCTAAGAATCGACTTTCACGACGGAGGTAACTGAATGCGACGACGTTTAGCCGAAGGCCTGGCGCTGGTTTTATCAGTCGCCAGTCTGGGGGCCGGAGCCGCATCCGGGCCAAGCAGCCTGGAAGCCGCCAAGGTCACATCGCCGCCGGTCAATGCGACCAGCGGGCACAAAACCACAACAATCGACACTTCGAAGCCGAAGTCCAATCTAGACAGGGCCAAGCCAGTCAAGGCCTATCAAGTAGGCACCGCGTCCTGGTATGGAGAATTTTTCCAGGGCAAACCGACAGCCAGCGGGGAACCCTACGACATGCGCGATTTCACCGCCGCTCACCCCAGCCTTCCGCTGGGCTCGTTCGTCAAGGTCACCAACCTGAGGAACGGCAAGGTAGTGGTGCTTCGAATCAATGACCGCGGTCCGGTAGTGGACGGCCGGATCATTGACGTTTCCTACAACGCCGCGTGCGCGCTGGGCTTCAAAGAGCGCGGTTTGCAGAGGGTCCGCGTAGACCTCTACCAGCCCACGAATTCCCGGGAGAATTACCGGGCAACGACCGTGGCGCTGCTGCAACCGGTAGCCAAACTCAACTAAACCCGATACACTCGGCAACGATAGACGATAGCTGAGAATATAGTTGATAATATGGATCCGCGCCAGCGACTCATCGTTGCCTTGGATGTATCCACCGCCGCGGCCGCCCGGAAGATCGTGGCGGCCATCGGCGACTCTGCCCTCACCTACAAAGTGGGGATGCAGCTCTACACCGCCGAAGGCCCTTCGGTTGTTCGCGAACTGGTGGCGTCGGGACGCCGCGTGTTTCTCGACCTCAAATATCACGACATCCCAAACACCGCCGCCACAGCCGTTCGCGAAGCGGCCCAACTAGGCGTGAGCATGCTGACCGTGCACGCCTCCGGAGGCGGCAAGATGTTGCGGGCCGCGGTCGAAGCCGCGCAAGCCGCCAACCCCGACTTGCTGGTGCTGGCGGTCACGGTGCTTACGAGCCTGGATGACGTCGAACTGGGCATGATTGGCCTGCGCGGAGGAGTGCTCGATCAAGTCTTGCGGCTGGCGGCGCTGGCGCTTTCGAACGGATGCAAGGGCGTGGTCGCTTCGGCGCACGAAGCTGCCGCGCTGCGTAAGGGGTTTGGCCGCGATTTCGCCATTGTGACTCCGGGAGTGCGCCCTGCCGGCAGCGGACACGACGACCAGGCGCGCGTCGTGACTCCCGCGGAAGCGATCGCCGCCGGAGCCTCGCACATCGTGGTCGGCCGCCCGATCACCGAAGCCGCGGACCCGGCAGCCGAGGCGCGGGCGATCTTGGGACAGATTGGGTAGGGCAGTTCTCAGTTCTCAGAAAAAGCAAAAGGCGCAACAACTGGCCGCACCTTTCCTTGTAGTGTTCGCTGGTTTCACTGGGAACTGAGAACCGAGAACTGGTTCTTACAGCTTTTCAAAAAATTCGCAGGCCGAACACGAAATATAGATTCCTCCGGGCACGCCGCGGTCGCGATCCTTCACGCGCTTGACGATGCGGGTTTCCTTGCCGCATTTGGGACATGCGGTCGATTTCGTGGTGTCCATGACCTTTTTCCGGTCGGCTGTCTTCGCAATTTTCGCCATTGCAGTTTCTCCTGACAGGAATGTGCCAGCGGCCCGAAGGCTGCGGTTCTACCTGGTAATTGGGGAGTATCCAGAAGCGCAGTAGCGACGAACGCCGCGCCAGCTCGAATGGGTCTCGAACCGGCCCGGCAGGATCGCCACGCGCGGAAGCGGTGCACTGTACTCGCCTCAAGAATCTTACACGAATTGCCGACGCAAGGTGGGAGCAAAACTTTTTGCAGGAGGTCTGACCCCGATTTTCACCACCTACTCGTAAGATGGAGATATGGTGACAACCTCGGGCGGGATTCTTCCCGAAAGAAAATCTGGCGGAGACGGTCTGTATTATTTGCTGGCGGCGGCATCGGGAGCGGCGGCGGGGTGGTTGGACATCAAAGTTGGCGACTTGCTGCTGACGGCGATGGCGGTGCTCGCGGCGAATATGCTGCTGGGATTTCTGAGTCCGCGCCGGCCGTGGCGCTGGGTCGTGCTGGTGGGAGTGTGCGTGCCGGTGGTGGAGTGGCTGGCATATTTTTTCCTTTCGGAAAAGCCGGAGCGAGCGCAGATCTACGAATCGTTTCTCGCGTTTGTGCCGGGAATCGCAGGCGCGTTCGGCGGGTCGATCGGGCGCGGCGTGGTGGACAACCTGTTTGCGGACAAATGAGCGGGCGGTCGTTGGGCGTTGGTCGTCGCTGTCGGCCGGATCCCCTCGAAGGGGCGACTGGATTCCCGATGCGGCTTGCCGCGTCTCCGCACCGAAAACAAGGCAGTCTCCCCAAAGGTACCGGTCGCTGAAAAACTGTTCCCGTTTCCACAGGCAGTGGGGGTAAGCTAACAGCTATGGGAGTGTCGGTATCGGTGCTGGGGAGCGGGAGTCGTGGGAACTGCGCGCTGGTGGCGACAAGCGCAACGCGCATTTTAGTGGATGCGGGTCTTTCCGGGCGCGAAACTTTCAAGCGGCTGTCAGCGCTGGGCGAGCGGGCCGAGGAAATTTCCGCGATCCTGATTACGCACGAGCACTCCGACCATGTGGCGGGCTTGCAGCGGCTGGCCACCAAGTTGAATGTGCCAGTTTTTTTGACCGCTCCCACGCATCGAGCCTGGAGCCGCGCCGTATGCGACGATAAAGGGGCGATTCCCGAGCTGCCGAAATTAGAACATTTCTTCGCTGGGCGCGGATTTTCGGTGGGCGATTTCGAGGTCATGCCGTTTACGATTCCGCACGACGCCGCCGATCCGGTGGGCTTTACCTTTCGTGCGGAAGGCGTGAAGATTGGTTTTGTCACCGACCTGGGCTATGTCTCGGCCAACGTGAAGGACAATTTGCGAGGCTGCAACGTGTTGGTGGTGGAATCGAACCACGATGTGGAGAGGCTGCGTTCGGGGCCGTATCCCTGGTCGGTGAAGCAGCGGGTGATGAGCCGGGTGGGGCATCTGTCGAATGAGGCGCTCGCGGAATTCTTCTCCAGCGACTATGATGGGGAGGCCGAATACTTAATTTTGGCCCATTTGTCTGAACAGAACAATCATCCCGAAATCGCGCGAGCGGCGGCGGAACACGCGCTCGGCGGCCGTCAGGAGTTGGGGCACAATCGTGTGCTGCTGGCAACCCAGACGGAGGTTCTCGAATCCATCCGGTTGTAACCTTTTATGAGCGAGTGCGTGGAACCGATCGTAGGGAAGATCCTTGCGGGATGGCGCTACGATATATCCGGCTTGGCTGCGGAGATGCGCGGGGACTACGAACTGCACTTCGCCGATTGCGAGCATTGCCGCAGCCGGCAGAAACTGCACCGCATCATAGATATTTCCCTGATTGTGCTCGCTTCGGTATCGGCTGCGGTGTTTCTGCTGGCGTTTGCGTTGATCCGTTACTTTGGGCCGCGCCACGCTATCTGGCTGGAGATCGGCGCGCTCGGGGGCTTTGCGCTGTCGGCGCTGATTTGGATGATCGTGGCCGTGGCGACTCCCGCGCCCATGGTGATGGTGGATGTGGCCAAGCTCGGGGCGCGGCGCGTGCATGACCGGCTGCCGCCGGAGATCCGCGAGCGGCTGCCGGAAGAAATACGGGTGAAGATCACGGGATCGTAAGGGCGGCTGCCGCTCTGGCAGTTGGCTCGGTTTTGAGCTTTGAGCCATTACGAGCATTACGCCAGCCATTATCCAAAAAGGTTCCCAGATAAAATTGGATAGGACGCGGCGCCGGTTTAAGTGCAAAATTTATAAGCGCGGAAGATATGGCAATGGGCCCCGCAGTACGGCTGGTGCGACAGGTTCAAATCGCCATGCTGGTGAGCATCGCGCTCTACGCGGTGGCGGGAGAAACGCTCGGCCCGACGCTGGCCCGCGGTCCGGCGCATGCGCTGTTCCACATCCTCTCTGTGATTTCGATCGGCCTGGTGGGCGCCATGGTGATTGTGCGCCGGACGCTGGTCTTGCCCGCCGAAACGGCGCTGAAAGAAAGACCCGACGACCGTGCAACGGCCGGGCACTGGAGAATGGGCTACCTGTTCTTATACGCTTTGTGCGACCTGCTGGGCCTGTTCGGGCTCATTCTGCGGATAAACGGCTTTGCCTTCGTCCACATCTGGGGTTTCTACCTGAGTGGCCTGGTGCTGCTGACGCTGTATTCTCCACGGACCCCGCGTCCGGAATAATCTACCGCTCTGTTCGATTCAGTCCCCGGTCCAACCTGTTGCCATGATGATTTCAACCGAAATCTTCAAAACGAGGGCCAAAGCGCATCGCCACGTTGTGCGCAGCTCACGCTGTTGCGGCGACCGGCTGCTAGGGCTGTACCGTTTGCGTGAGCGAGGCCGAACTGCCGATGAAATCCGTGGCGCCGTTGTAGGTTGCCGTGATGGTGGTCGGTCCCAGCGGGAGCGCCGCCGTCGAGACGCTTGCCGTGATACCGGTCAGTGCAACCGTGCCTAACGTCGTGGCGCCGGCCGCGAATGTTACCGTGCCGGTAGGGTGTGCTCCGGTGGAGGACGTCACCGTCGCCGTAAAGGTCACGCTTTGACCTGACGAAGACGGATTGGCCGAAGAGGCAATCGTGGTTGTGGTCGAAGCCGGATTCACGATTTGGGTCAAGACCGGAGACGCGCTTGGGGCGGAGATGCTGTCTCCCATATATTGCGCAGTGATCGCATAAGTGCCGGCATTGAGCCAGGTTTTGGTGAGAGTGGCTACGCCCGCGATCAATTTTGCCGACCCGAGGCTGCCAAACTTCACCATACCGGTCGGAGTATTTGGCCCGGTGGATGTGACGGTCGCGGTGAAGGTCACGGCTTGTCCGTAGGTTGAGGGGTTCAGGCTGGAGACAAGCGCCGTCGTCGTGGCGCCCAGAATAACTTGCGCGATCGTTTTTTTGATGGGCTTGAACGTTGCATCCCCGGAGTAGGAAGCGCCGATAACGTGCGTGCCAATGGCGAGCGAGGAAGTAGTGAACCTCGCGACTCCAGCGGTGGTCGTTGCCGTTCCGATTGCATTCGCGCCGTCGGAGAACGTTACGGACTCGCCATCTGGAACGGTGCCTCCCTGCCACGTCACGGTGGCCGTGAACGTCACCGCCTGGCCGTAGGCGGAGTGTGATTTCGATGTATGCACAGTCATGCCGGTCGCGACCGGCACCACTCCGACATATTGCCTGAGCTGGGCAGCGTTGCTGAAACTGTTGGCAGCGTCGCCTGAGTATGCTGCCGTGATGTAGCGCCACCCGGTCTTTGTGTAGGACGCGGTCCAGGACGCTTGATTGCCGGACAACGGTAGGATTACGAATGCCTGACCTTTGTCCATAAAGGTCACTGTTCCGCTGACTGCTTTGCCGGACTGGCTGGTTACGGTGGCCGTGTAGGTAATATTCTGTTTGCGAGCTGCGGGATTCGCGCTTGAAGTTAATGTGGTCGTCGTGGACGCGTAAGGGGGACCTTGCCGGTTATTCAGCAGCACGGCCACCGAGCCATTGCCGGAGTACATGTTGCTGTTCGCGACCACCAGATCGAGCCTGCCATCGTTGTTTAAATCCGCCACCGCCGCGGGACCAAAGCCGCCGGAAGTATAGACGGCTGCGGTTTGGAAGGTTCCGTCGCCGTTGCCAAATAATACGGCGGGCCCGACAACCAAGTCGGGCTTGCCGTCACCGTTCACATCCGCGACGGCTACCGAGGCGGGAGGTAGCATGCTCACGGCATACGATAACTCCGGACGGAAGAATGCATTCTGCTGGCCCAGTAACACACTCACAGTGTGGGAGTAGTAACTCACGGCTAACAGGTCGGGAATGCCATCGCCATTGACATCTGCGATCACTGGGCCGCTGGCTGGGGATATCGTGCCGACCGGGTAAAGGTTTTGGGGAGTAAACGTTCCGTCGCCCTTGCCCAACAATATGGCGAGCCAACCGTGGCCGGCACCCCAGCCAGTCCCCACGACCAGGTCGGGAATACCATCTTCGTTCACGTCGCCGATCGTGACCCCGTCAGCGCCAAAAACGCCCAACGTGCTGTTTAAGTTATAGGTCGCCGCCGCCTGGAACGTTCCATCGCCATTGCCCAGCAACACGCCCACAATACCGACACCGTTCGTAAGGCAGGAGCGCCCAATCGAATCGCAATTCGTCGTCACAATGTCGGGAATGCCGTCGCCGTTTACATCGGCGACCGCCACACCCGACGCAGGACCTCCGCCGGAGTCGTAGGTTGTTACCGGCTGGAAGGTGCCATCGCCGTTGCCCAGCAATACGCCTACCGAGCCGTTGACCGCACCATACGGAATAAGGACGCAGCGGTTTGCCACGATCAGGTCGGGGAAGCCGTCGCCGTTTACGTCCGCGACCGCCAACCAACCCGGTTGCCAGCCGCCCGAATCGTAGAGTGCCACCGGCTGGAAAGTTCCGTCGCCGTTGCCCAACAGTACGCCCACCGAGCCGTCAGAATTGCTTCCACCGCCAGTGTTCGTCACTACGATGTCAGGCTTGCCATCCCCGTTCACATCCGCGATGACAACCGACCCAGTCCCCGAGGCCCCCGAGTCGTAGAACACCGCCGGCAGAAAAAGGGGATTTTCCGTGTCCTGCAGGCTGGCGCTAGATTCGTTTGTCTTTAGCGTGCTGCTTGAAACGCGCTGAGCGTTACCGGTTCTTGGCGCTGCCATCGCGAAAGAATTCACGGATGCTCGGCTGGCGCTCTTTACTTGGGCCAGGGACACCGGAGTGGTCAAAATCGCGAAGATGGCGGCGAATAGCGCAGCGACGCTGAAAGTGCGGAGGCGGGCGAAGTGGCGGAGCATGACGACCTCCCGGGAAACCGGCGGCAGAAGCCACAGATATTTCCTGCGACCTCCCGCAGGCCACAATTTTACGCCGAAGAGCGCTCGGCGGTGTATGAAGAAAAGATTAAAAATCCATCGCCCGCCATGCGCTACGTCAATCGGTCAGCAGACCGCCGGTGAGGTCGCGGAGGCGCTCGATGCGGTGTTCGCGGCAGTACGTTGTCAGTTCTTCCACCAGTTTTTCGGTGGCCACCGGATCGAAGTAACTCGCCGTTCCCACCTCGACGGCAGTCGCTCCCGCCAGCATGAATTCCACGATGTCCACCGCGGTGGTGATTCCTCCCATGCCGATCACCGGAATTTTGACGGCGCGAGCGGCTTCGTAGACCATGCGCAACGCGATGGGCTTGATGGCCGGGCCGGAGAGGCCGGCGGTGACATGGGCAATTCTTGGGCGGCGCGTTTCCGCATCGATCGCCATGGCCAGAAAGGTATTGACCAGGGAGATGGCGTCGGCGCCCGCCTCCTCGGCCACCTGCGCCATCGTCGCGATAGAAGTGACATTGGGCGAAAGTTTGACGATGATCGGCCGCGACGACGCGCGCTTCGCCGTCCGCACCAATTCTTCGAGCAAGAGCGGGTCGCTGCCGAACTGAATGCCGCCGTGCGCCGTGTTGGGACACGATACGTTGATTTCGTACGCCGCGATGCCTTCACCCTCATTGAGGACCTTGATCGTCCGCTCGTAATCGGCGCGGGTGTAGCCAAAGACGTTGGCGATCACGACCACATCCTTTTTCTCGCGCAACGCCGGGAGTTTTTCCGCGAGAAACGCCTGTGCCCCGATGTTCTGCAGCCCGATGGCGTTCAGCATTCCGGCAGCGGTCTCATAAAGGCGCGGCGGCGGATTTCCGGTCATCGGTTCTTTGGAGAGACCTTTGACCACCAATCCCCCGAGCCGGTCGAGATGCAGAATGTCTGCGAATTCGATGCCATAGCCGAATGTGCCGGCTGCGGCGATGATCGGATTCTTCAGGCCGATCCCGGCGAAGCTGACGTTCAAGTCCGGATTGCCAATCGGCATCATTGGGTTCCCCCAGCGGGCGGAATTGCGGGCAAAGTCGCGGGCTGTGCGCTGGACCGATGCGGTGGCGGCAACGCTTCGGTCAGCACTCTTCCCGTGGCTTTGGCGGGAGCGTTGATGCCGAGCAAGGAGGCCAACGTTACCGCGAGATCGACCGGCTCGGCGTGCGTCCGGTAGATTCCCGGCTGAAAGGCAAGGCCATAGAATGCGAGCGGCACATGAGTATCGTACGAGAAAGGCGTTGCGTGATCGGTGCCCTTGGTGATTCCGACGTTGAATGGAGTGGGCATTCCGATCACATACCATCCGCCTTCGGGCGAGTAGCTGTGGGCGTAGCGGTGGCCGATTTCCGTGGCCGGAGCTTCTCCACGCGCCAGTTGCGACTTGGTAAAGTATCCGGCCAATCCCGCTTCCTTCATGGCTTCGCCCGCGTCGGCTTCGGCATCGGATTCCTTTTTCCCAGCGGGAGTTCCTGCGAAGGCCTCCTCGCTCAGCCAGGCCAGCGGGTAGTCGAGCTCGATCAGGTAGTCGGCATTCTTCGCGTATTTTTTCGAGAGCAGGGAATTGATCTGTTCGCGCAAAGCTTTCGCGTCGAGATTGGCGGCAGGCAGGCGAAGTGTCTTCGCGAAATCGGGCAGAGGCGCAACGCCATGATCGGCGGTAAGCGC
Source organism: uncultured Acidobacteriaceae bacterium (assembly GCA_963827765.1). Classification (GTDB taxonomy): domain Bacteria; phylum Acidobacteriota; class Terriglobia; order Terriglobales; family Acidobacteriaceae; genus Acidiflorens. Next base: position 147,460 of record CAWHBX010000002.1, on the reverse strand, counting down.
CATCCACACGTTGGCCATTCCAATCTGATGACCGAGGAAGCCGAAAAACTCCGCCAAACTCCGGTCGAGTTCAAGCGCCATGCCGCGCATCTGTGGGGAATCGGGGCCAACCTGGTGGCCGAGAATGTCGTTGGCCGAGAGGCTGATCACGAGCAGGTCGGTCGCCGGGCCCGCGCCCAGCTTTTCGTATAACACGAGTTCCTTGGCGAATTCCAACTGGTAATCGTTGGCGAAAGGAGTGGAGCCGACGACTTCGTAGAAACCGGCAGGCGTGCCGTCTTTACTGTTTCGCGGCGCGGTTGAGCCGAGCGTGCTTCCGTCGCTGTTTTTCCACTCGCGGTTCCAGTATTTTTCCGCGCGATGGCTGTTGTTGAAATTGCGTACCCACTCGGGAAGATCGGGACGGTAGTAGGTGGAGGTGATCCAGTCGCCGCTTTGAGAATCGATCCAGTAGGCGGCATCTCCGGAGAATCCCGCAGGCAACACGGCAGCGCGATCTTTCAGCGAGATGGCGAATACGCGGGCCTTGCCGCCTGTGGCCAGTTTCAACTCGTCCCCAAGCGTGTCGCTCAAGAGATTGTGCGGAGATGCGCCCGGCCCGGTTTTACCGGCGCCAGTGCCGACAAGTTTTGTGGTGTCGTCTTCGACCGAGGTTACGCGCTTCTTTTTCTGCGGGTCCCACCAGTCATTGGCAACGATGCCGTGGCCGCTGGTGTAGCTTCCGGTGAAGAGGGTGGCGTGTCCGGGAGCGGTGCGGGTGTTGGCGTAATCGTAGTTGCAGTCGGTGAAATAAGCTCCGCGCTCGAGAAACACGCGAAAACCGCCGTCACCGAACTGGTCGCGATAACGTTCAAGGTAGTCGCCGCGGAACTGGTCAATCACGATGACAACAACAAGTTTTGGGTGGGCGTTGTAGGCGGATGCGAATGCGCCCGGGATCGAGCACAGTAAGGCCAGCGCCACCAGCAGAAAACGGAGGAGTCTCATCGGGAGCTAGTTTACAGCAGAAAAGATGTTAACCGCAGAGGACGCAGAGGGCACTGAGATTTTTTGCCCGTTCTTCTCTGCGATCTCTGCGTCCTCTGCGGTTCAAGACTTTGCCAGTCCGCGTGCACGGGAGCGCACTTTTCAGCTAAAGTTAAAGCAGAATGCTCGATCTGAATTTTGTTCGCGACAACCTGGCGCTGGTGGAAGAAAAGCTGCGGCAGCGCGGAATGAATCCGGCGGAAGTTTTGAAAGACTTTCACGCCATCGATGCCGAGCGGCGGCAGGCCATCACCGAAGCCGAGACCATGAAGGCGCAACGCAACCGCGCTTCCGAGGAGATTGCCAAGCTCAAGAAAAGCGGACAGGACGCTTTGGCACAGATCCAAGAAACCAAAGAACTACGCGAGCAGATTCAGGAGTCCGAAAAAAAGGCGGCCGAGCAGGAAGCACGCCTGCGCGAAATCCTGACTTCGATTCCCAATCTTCCCAACGACAGCGTGCCGGTGGGGAAGAGTGAAGAAGACAACGTGGAAGCGCGCCGCTGGGGCACGCCGCCACAGTTTCTGCCGCCTTTTTTCCCGAAAGATTTCAAGCCCAAGCCGCACTGGGAACTAGGCGAAGCACTCGGTGTGCTCGACCTGGAACGCGCCGCGAAACTCACGGGCGCTCGCTTCGCCGTGTACTGGGCGCTGGGCGCTCGATTGGAGCGGGCGCTCGCCAACTTCATGCTCGATCTGCATACGCGCGAGCATGGATACACCGAGGTGCTTCCGCCGTACATGGTGAATTCCGAGTCAATGTATGGCACGGGGCAGTTGCCGAAATTCGAGCAGGACTTGTTTCGCGTGTCGCACGGCGAAAAAGATCTATGGCTGATCCCGACCGCCGAGGTTCCGCTGACGAATCTCTATCGCGACGAAGTTTTAGATGCGGCGAAGTTGCCGATTTCGCTGACCGCGTACACTCCGTGCTTTCGCAGCGAAGCCGGATCGTACGGGAAGGATGTGCGTGGAATTATCCGCCAGCACCAGTTTCAAAAAGTGGAGCTGGTGAAATTTTCGCGTCCCGAGAATTCGTACGACGAACTGGAGAAGCTAACTCACAACGCCGAAACCGTCTTACAGAAACTAGGCTTGCACTATCGAGTAGTCACGCTCTGCACCGCCGATATGGGATTTTCCGCGGCCAAGACTTATGACATTGAAGTCTGGCTGCCGGGACAGAATCTTTTCCGCGAGATTTCTTCGTGCTCGAACTTCGAAACTTTTCAGGCGCGGCGGGCGAATATTCGCTACCGTCCCGAGGGCAAGAGCAAGACGGAATTTTTGCACACGCTAAATGGCAGTGCTTTAGCGGTGGGTCGCACATGGGTTGCGATTCTGGAGAACTGTCAGCAAGCCGACGGCAGTGTGCGCATTCCAGAGGCGCTGCAACCTTATATGGGGACCGACCGCATCCCGGCCGCATTTTGACTAGAGCGGGTTTAGCTTTGCTGTGGTCCGCTCGTGTGGGGAAAGCCGCCCATGCTTCATGCTTTCTTCGCGGGTAGTTGTGCTTTCTCCGAGCCGATCGCCCGGCGCATCAATTCCACAAACTGCTCGATGCGGGCTTCTCTTTTCTCTGGCACTGGACCCGATTTACGGAACAATCCCGGATCTAACTCCTCCGTAAGTAGAGCATCCTGAAAACGGTCCATCGTCCACTCCAGGATCGATCCGATCATGTCTGTATCCAGATCCTTTCGTAACTCTCCTTGATTAACTCCAAAGCTTACGAATTCCCGCCATCCATAGGGGTCCTCCGCCACGAGAAAGCGGTTGATTTCCCTGCGCAACGCCAGGTCCGTTCCATAGTTGCCCACAAGATAGATGCGGTATGACGACCAGTTATCGCGCACCATGTTCTCGGTGCGTTCAAGCCAATAGCGCAACAGTTCAAAAAATCCCCGCGCCCGCGTTTCCGCCGGGACCTCCATATATTTCGGAAACGAACGCACCGCCTTCTTATATGCCTCAAAGAACAAACCGTCTTTGCTCTTGAAATGCTGAAACACGGACCCTTTGGCAATGCCTAACTGCCCCGCAATATCTTCGACTCGCGCCGCGCTATACCCGCGCTCGGCAAAATGGCGGATCGCCACATCCACAATTTGCGCCCGCTTCGCTTCGGAGCGCGGACGCGGCTTTGTGTCTTGCCGTAGCTGTGTGGGTTTCGCGAGACTGCTCGTAATCCCTTCCATGGTTCAACTCCTCCCAGATTCCTTGACCTGCGGTCAAGGCACGATACAGCAATCGCCATCCATTTTTCAATGGCCTAGGTCTCTGACCGCATGATAAGTCATCGGGTGGAGGGACGGGCGTTTCGCCCGTCCAGCAGTTTGACGGCTGGGCGGGGACGCCCGGCTCTCCACGAACTGATTTTACTGATGGCTGATAGCTGACGGCTGACACCGGCCCTAGAAGAATCGGCGCAAAGGGGCGACAATGGTTCCCATCGGCGAAAGGAGCCACGGTGGGAGCGGGAGTCAGTCCAATTCCGAAGCCAGCCGATCCGAGGCCTGCGAGACCCAAGCCGAAGCTGGGGCTGCGGGCGTGGATGGAGCGAGTGTTGGTGGAGTGCGATCGGGCGGCGGGGTTCGAGGCCGATGCGGTGCATGATCTTCGTGTTGCGCTGCGGCGCTGCCGGTCGCTGGCCGATGGATTGATGGCCATCGATCCCGATCCTTCCTGGAAGGAAATGAAGAAGGCGGGGAAGAAACTTTTCCAGGCGCTGGGCGAGCTGCGCGACATGCAGGTGATGCAGGAGTGGATCGGGAAGCTGAGCGACTCGAGCGATCTCGCTTCGGAAAATCCCAACGGGCCAGCTTCGGGCGAACCAGCTTCGGGCGATCCAGTGGTCGTCAAACTGCTCGATTATGTGCGCTCGCGCGAGGCCGAATGCAAGCAGCGCGCTTGCAAAGACCTGAATCAGTTTGACCGCAAGCAATGGCGCGAGTGGGCGAGAACTCTGCCGTGCCGGGCGTCGCGGGTACGCGCGGGAAGCGTGGTGTATCTGCATCTTGCTCTGGAAAAGTGGACGGCCGCGTACGAGCTGCACAAACACGCTCTGCGGATGCGGTCGCAGGCCAGCTTGCACCAATTGCGCATCGGCATCAAGCGCTTCCGCTACACGGTGGAAAATTTTTTGCCGCGTCAGCACGTGTTGTGGGGCGGCGATCTGAAAGAGCTGCAAGATCTATTGGGAGAAGTTCACGATCTGGACGTGCTGTGGGCCGCGGCGGTCGAGATAAGCGCGTTTCCGGATGGGGAAAGCCGCAGCCGTTGGCGGGAGAAGTTGAACGTGGAGCGTGACAAAAGGATCGCGCGCTATCGCGAAAAGATGGTGGGGCGCGAATCGCTGTGGCGCGTCTGGCGGGCGGAGTTGCCGTCGGGCGAGCGGTTGCGCCGGGCGGCGATGAGCCGGCTTCGAGTGTGGGCGGGATATTTGGACCCCGATTTTTCGCATTCCAAGCGCGTGGCGCGGCTGGCGCTGCTTTTGTACGACGGACTAAGAAATGCCGGATTGGTGACGGCGAGTGCAGCTCCGCCGAATCTGGGCGACAACCCGCGAGCGGTGCTGCGGGCGGCGGCGTTCATGCATGACGCCGGCAAGGCCAAGGGTGCGGAGAATTACCAAAAAAAATCGTATCGGATGATCCGCGGGCTGGAGCGCCCCTTGGGCTGGAGCGCGCGAGAACTGGAACTGGCGGCGGTGGTGGCGCGCTATCATCGTGGGACATTGCCGCGTCCGCGAGGAAAGGCGATGCAACTGCTGGAACTGCCCGACCGGCCAATCGCCATGGAATTGGCCGGCGTCTTGCGTTTGGCCAACGCGCTGAATCATGATCAGGAATATGATCAGGGCCAGAGGCGCACTAGGAGCGCAAACGAAAACGAAACCACTCCGCGGATCGAGGTCAGCGTGCGGGAGGGTTGTGTGCTGGTGCGGGTCGAGGGATACTCGGCGCTAGATCGTTCGGCGGAAGGCGTCGCCGCCGCGCGGCATTTGCTGGAAACGGTGCTGCGCCGTCCGGTGTTGGTGCGCACGTTGGTGTCCAGAAGCGGAAAGCTAACAGCCAAGAGCTAACAGCCAAACGCCGACCGCGTAGTAGCTACTCTGACACTTTTCAAAACGGCGTTTGCCTTCCAAACTTCTTCTGTGACCCATGCAAAACTAGTTTCGATGACGGTCGGGTGGTTGCGGCGCTATCGCTGCGGAGTGGTGCTCAGCGAGCAGGCCTGCGTCAGCGGAGAGATGCCGGACGCGATTGGCTGGAAGAAAGCGTGCCATTCGGTGCTGGTCGAGAGCAAGGTGTCGCGCTCGGATTTTCTGGCCGACCGCGACAAGCCCTTCCGGCAAAAGCCGGGGACTGGCGTCGGCTGCGAGCGCTATTACCTGGCGCCGCGCGGCTTGATACGGATCGAGGAACTGCCCGTGGGATGGGGACTGCTGGAAGTGTGCGGGCGCGAGATTGAGCGGGTGAAAGCGTCGGCAAAGAACCTGCGCTCCGCGATCGGATTTCAGAACGAGATGAATCTTTTGCTGGCGAGTTTGCGGCGGGTGGAAATTCGCATTGAGCCGGAGAGCATCACCGATTTTCTCAAGTGGAAAAACCGCATGGCGGAATACAACCGTGGCCAGCTGCCGGAAGGACTGGTTGCCGAGGAAGCGGAAGCCAACGGATTTCTGCTGGAAACGGCTGGCGACTGAGAGTGCGGGCTGCGCTCCGTCCAGACACACGACCAATCGTCTAGAACGCTGCGGCGCCCCTCAGCAGCTGAAAGCCGCGATTGATTTGCGGCACTTACGGCCGGCTGAAGCCGCGCCCCTTCAAAACAGGGTCAGGTCCAGATTATCCAAACAAAAAAATGAGATCGGGTGATTAGGTCCGGATCCAGGAGGGCCGGTTGCGGCGCGGTACCATCGCAACCCGGCGCTGGCTGGCTCGGAGATTTGCGCGGGCGTAGTCCACAGATATGCAGACGCGGGGCGGCGAGTACCTAATTAAGCATCTTTCATCTAAGACCACAAAACTGTATAATCTGTCAGAAGAAAGAGTTCCAGTCGCTTGAGTAAGGATATGCTTTTTTAGCGGTGATATTTATATGGAGAATGGAAACCTGGTCGAACCTGAAGACAAGCGACGAACCCAAGAGAAGCCGGCCAAGAAGCCCTACGCGAAACCCACATTCCGGTTCGAGCGTGTGTTTGAGACGCAGGCGCTGAGTTGCGGAAAAGTTTCGGGTTTTCAGGGGAATTGTAGACCTGGGCAACGCAAGACTTCCTAGTCTCGTGTCCCGTTAATTCGCAACATAAGTCGGGGTGGCCATCCGAGCGAAGCGAGCATTTTCCGCATAGCGAACTTAAATACACACATAGGTCCTTCCCATTCGCTCCGATAAGGGGCAGGATGATAGTGCAGAGTTATGCTACGAATTTGCACCACGGGCTGCCAGGCCCGATCTCACAATTATGGGTTCGATTGGGAAGCCTGTGTGGCGGAAATCGTAGTTGCAGTGGTAGCGGCGCAGTTGGCGCTGGTGGTACCAGTGGAACCGCCTGCAGCGTTGGTGCCTAAACCTATGAAGTAAGTTTGTGAAGCGCCTGCCAAGGTACCTGTCGGCACGCTGTTGTCAATCACAATTCCACCCGTTGGCCAGCAACCATTCCCACCAGGAGTTGTAACGTTCAAGCCGGTACCGGCCTGGCTGACTGTCGTTGTAGTTACGTTATAGGACAACACACAGCCATTTCCAGCCGTGTTCGTGCACCCGGTCACAGCCCCGCGGTTGACGCTGAAGAAAATATAGTCTGTGCCCGCGGTAGTCTGTGCCCCATTGGCGGTGCACGCGCTCAGACCGTTGTTGCAGAATTCATTAAGGGGAGATGGCCACGGACGAGTGCCGGCAACGCTAAGGCCGCTAACAGCGGCAAAAGGAGTTCCCATGGTTGAGTTAGCGATGGGGATCCGGTACAGAATCGCTCCGCTGGTCGTCCCGCTGGTGTTTCCTACTGCGTACAGGTTGCCGGTAGGCGTTGCCGCCGAGTAGTAGACGTTGTCGAAGGCGCCGGCATAAAGGTAATCCCCCGCGCCGCCCGTGCCGATGGAGACGACGTTCGCACCGGTAATGCTGATGAAATTGGTTGGGAGTTGATACACCGCGTTTGAACCAACAGTACAGTTGTAACTGCATGTGGTGACAAAGGCGTAGAGTTTTCCCGCACCGCTATCTAGCATGGGCGCGTCGGCAATCGCATCGCCAACGCTGACGGTTGTGCCGAATACGGTCCCGCTCGATGCGGCTACGGAATGCAGGACACCTCCAAAGTCGCCCACAATCACATTCCCGGTGATGCCGTCGTAGACAGGTGACGAGAGTTTGGCCCCGCTCAGATTCACCGGCCATGGGCTTCCCGCCTCGGCTGGGGTTCCATTAAACAATCCCGTGAACTGGTGGAGATTGCCGCTGTCATCGCCCACATAAGCCGTATCGCTTCTGTAATTGTAATAGGGCGTAGAGAACGTGTCGTTATAGTTGCCACTAAAGACCAAGGTCACCATGCATGGAGCTGTGCAACCCCGATAAGTGGCAAGCGTCGCAGCCGCAGGCGTCACAGGCAGGGTGGGCGTCCCGCTGTTCGCCGCCCACTTCAGCAGAACCAGGCTTGCCGTAGTACCGCTCACCTGAACGAACGCCAGTTGTGTGCCATCCAGGGAAAGCAAGGGAGAAGTCGTGACCATGCCGCCCGTGTTATAGGCCCAATAAACCGACGGAACCGTGCCCGAGCATCCACCCGTATAAAGATTTGAGAACGCGACAATACTCGCCGCCCCCGTCGCACCCGCCGTGCCCATGGGATACACCACAAAGTCGCTGCAACTGGCCGTGGTGGAGCTAAATGAGTACTTGGCAGGATAGACGTTCGGCTGCACAACAGCCCCCGCTACGCCGCCGGTGAGCGTCGCATGTCCCCAGGCGAAACCCGCGAAATTTGCTACCGTGGTTCCATAGTTGTTTCCAGCCGTCCCCGGCGTGTCAGCTGTAACCGTAACTGCATTTCCGTTTGAAGTCGCGGAAACAAGCGGTTGCAGCGTGGTGTTCTGGTTGATGGCGGATGCGATATTAGCGGCCAATTGCGCCGTGCTAACCACAGCTGTGCCGGACCAGTAAGCGAAGGTCGTCCCCGAGGTCACGCCGTCGGTGCCGCCGCTCATGTTACTGCCTGACCAGGTGAAGTTCGATATCGTATCTCCGAGCGCGATGCTATTTCCACTCGATCCGGCGGTGCGGGCCGTCAAGGTGACGACAGGGCCGGATGCAACTGCGGTAACACCCGCCGCAGCCGGGCAGGCGTTAATCGCCGCTGCCAGGTTTGTCGCCAGCGTTACGGTGCTATTGCTGGCGGCGAAGGTCCCCGAGGTCGAACTCGCGCAAGCGTTGGTTCCGGCAGTTCCGGCGGTCACGGTCCCCCACGAGAATAGGCCGGTATTGTTCGATGCTCCGACCGCCAGGTAAGGTCCGGCAGCCACGCCGGAAACCGTAAACGTGCTGCCAGAGGTATAGCTCGCCGTGACCCCAACGGCCGGATACGAACTATTGCACGCATTAATGGCGGCTGCGATGTTTGCGGCTTCGGTCGCAGTGCTGCTGCCGCTGGCAAAGGTCCCGGTGGTGGCGCTGGTGCAGCCGTTGCTGCCCGAGCCCGTGGTCACAGCACTCCAAACAAAGTTACTGGCGTTTCCGCCAAGCGTAAGGGTGCTGGGAGCGCTTCCCAGTGTCGTGCTGGCGATTGTGACTACATTGCCAGTTGAGTATGCGGTGACCCCAACCGCGGCATACGAAGTGTTGCAAGCGTTAATGGCGTTGGCTAGGTTCGAGGCCACAATGGCCGGGTTGGAGTTGATAGCAAAAGTTCCGGCAGTCGAACTGGTGCATGCGTTCGTGCCAGCCGCATAACCGAGAATCCAGCCCGTATTCGGCACTAACGTCCAGGCGGTCTGTTTGGAGTACCAGCTAAAAGGTATATTGTTGCCCGTGATGTTGGTCAATGTGACCACCCCTGCCGCTTGCGTCGCCGTGACACTGGGATTCGCCGCCGTCATATACGAGTAGCATGTGTACTGCCAGTTGCCGACGACGCTCGCTGGACACGCTGACGGGTTATTCGTGATCGCAGCATAGAGAGCCTGAGCAGTGTTAGTCTTGGTGGTTCCCCACCACACACACGGCGTGGTCGTGTTTGGGCAGTAATATTGCGTGCCAGTATATGGCTGGCCAGAATATGCTGAGGTTGTCTCCTCGAACACGTACTCGATAGACCCTACGGTACCGGTGTCGCCGTTCGCAGCACCGTTATTATTTGCCACAGTCACCGTACCCGTGCCAAACGTTCCGGTTTTCGCGGTTAAGGTCAGCGTATTGGCGCCATTTTTGATGGTAATCGTCTGGCCGGAGGTGGGGCCGGTGCTCGATACGGTGCCGGTGGCCGTCGCCCCGGTCGCGCTGGTCGTCAGGGTTAATGTGTTGGAACTGATTCCCGCCGAGTTGGTAATGGTGATGGTGGGGGCCGTGGTGGAGGTTGGCGCCGCTGACACAGTGCCCACGACGGTGGACGCGGTCCCGTTGGTCGTAAGGTTTAACGTGTTTGAGCCGTTGGTAATTGTCGCGCTCTGACCGGTGCCGGGCGCACCCGTGAATATTCCCGTAGCGGTTGCTGTCGTTGGCGCGCTCCCGGTCAAGATCTGGCCGTCCACGGTTATCGTCGAGGTACCGCTCGCGTTGTTGGTGGTGACGGTGCCCGTCCCGCTCGCCGCAACCCCGCCGATCGCCACGGCCCAGTCTTTCTTCAGAGCATTTCTTCTCGGTCTTCTCGGCCAGGTCCTCCAAACTGTGCCCAGCCCCTGGTCTGGCGCACCGACTCCTAAAACTTCCGCGCTTGGCGTGCTGGCGGCGGAGTCACCCGTATCTTCCAGTGCCTTTGCGCCGCTGCTCCGCTTGATCTGCTGCAGAGTAAAGCGGGGATCGTTGACAATGTTGAGCCACTGCTCATAGTTGCCACTCTCGATCGCCTGTTGCTCGGTGCCGGGATTGGAGAAAACCAGATAGTGGTGAGTCCAATCGTCGGGCAAACCGCGCTGCTGGACCACCCAATCCTCGATGTTGCGCTGTACCACCGGATCCACCGCCGGATTTCCGTCGCCCGGAATTGGGAGCGCATCTTGTGCGCGCATTGTGCCCGTCGCCATCAGCAGCGTAACGGCACAGCAAACGACTAATCGCACAAAACGGAAGTCACGGCCCATAGCTCAACCCCTCGAAGAAAATGTTGACTTTGGGACCATTATAAGAGGGGATATGTCCATCGGGTAGTACCCTTCGGTAATCCCGCCGGAAGGGTTGGGACCACAGGTAAGGAACTTCAATTGCTACGCGACCGGGGCAAACGCTACATCTCCCGCCGCCCTTCCATGGCCTTCAGCATGGTGACCTCGTCGGTGTATTCGATGTCGCTGCCTACCGGAATGCCCATGGCGATGCGGGTGACGCGCAATCCCGGCCGCTTCAGTTGCTGGGCCAGGTAGGTGGCGGTGGCCTCGCCCTCGACCGTGGGATTGGTTGCCAGGATGACTTCTTCGATTTCGCCGCTGCCCACGCGGCTGATCAGGTTGGCGATGCGCAACTGCTCCGGCCCCACGCCGTGCAATGGCGAAATCGAGCCGTGGAGCACGTGGTAGACGCCGTTGAAATTCCGCGTCTTCTCGATCGCGGCGATGTTGGTCGGCTCCTCGACCACGCAGACCAGCTTCTGATTCCGAGTGGGACTGGTGCAGTACTCGCAGGGATCGACCTCGGTGATGTTGTTGCAGATCGGAGCACAAACGCAGCTTGGCCTTGACGTCGCGAACGGCGGAGGCGAGAGCCTCAGCGTCCTCCTCGCTCGACCGCAGAATATGAAAGGCGAGGCGCTGCGCGCTCTTGCTGCCGATTCCCGGCAGCTTCTTGAGTTCCTCGATGAGCCGGGTCATCGGTTCGGCAAATTTAGTCATAATTCAAGCGATATTTAGAGACATGGTTGACGAAGTCCTTGACTTGTCCAACGTTCCACACACCACGAGACAAAGAGCAGGACGGGTCCCCCAATCATCAGGGGATCTGTGATCGAGAACTTAAAGTCGTGCATGGCGAACCAAGGAAACGAAAATATGTAGAGAGTCAAAGCAATCCGCTCGAGAATTGTAGTACGGCCCGTCAGAGGTCTTATCAACAGGACAGTCGTAACTGTGCAAAAGAGTACAAATACAGCGGAGTCCAATCTGGGTAGAGCCTTATGAGTGAAGAGACTCTGTCCCGAGAGAAGCACCAAAATGCCCTGCAAGACTGCCAGAACCATACATCCCGCGAAGTACGGCAGCCATAAATGTGCCGTTCCTAGCAATATCGCTGCCGCCAGGACTAGCTCAGTGCACCCCAAGCCCGAAAACGACAAATGATGCGGCACAGTCGGCAGCCAAAGTCTGCGGAAGCCGTCGCACAACGGCATCACTGCGATCATAAGCGATCCAATGCCGCCGCCTATGCGAAGTCCACTTTTGACTTGTTGTTTTACCGTCTCGCCCATGCCGATGTCTCCTGGATTACATGAGTGAACCAATCGGGTCATCGGATGATCGGTACATCGGGTGATCGAAATTCAAAAACAAATGTTTTGTAACTCAGATCGCCCGATGGCCCGATGATCCGATCACCCGATCCCTCCCAGTCCGCCGAGCATTCCGCTGACGCTCGACTGCATTGCCTGGTCCACCTTGCGTCCGGCTTCGTTGAGGCTGCCATCACTAGGTCCTGTAGCATCTCCACGTCGCCAGCTTTGATCGCTTCCGGATCGATCGCAATGGCCAGCACCTGCTTGCGGCCATCCATTTTGACGGTGACCGTGCCGCCGCCGGCCGAAGCCTCGACCACGGTCTGCCCCATCTTTTTCTGCAGCGTTTCGTACTGCTGCTTGGCTTGCGCCATCAGTTCCTGCAAATTGAATCCAGGCATAAGAAAACCAGTCTGGTCATCGGATGATCTGGCCATCGGGTGATCTAAGTCGCAAATGCACATGGCCTTGAATTTCGATCGCCCGATGGCCAGATGACCCGATCACCCGATGGCTATAATCTCGGTCTCACCCTTTCTCCCGATAATCGATCACGGTGCGGATTTCGGCTCCGAACTTTTCCTTCATGCGCTGCACGACCGGGTCTTGTTCGACGCGGCTGCGCGCGCTTCCGTTTGATGTCGACGTCGCTGTCGATATCCCGGCCCGGCGTGGCGCAGTCGCCGCTTGCGGTGCGCCGCCGGGCTCGACTTGCATCTTGATCGGTCTCCCCGCCAGGCCGCTGGCGGCGGCGCTGGCGATGCGGCGCGCTTCTGTGGTGAATGACATTTCGATCATCGTGCCGGAAGCCGCCGCTTTTGCGGTCAGCGAACTTCCATCCAGCTTCCACTCCGCGCCTTCCAGGATCGAAACCAGCATTTGCTGATTGCCCAGGGCGTTCAGAACGGCGTCGCGCAGAGACTCGGCGTTTGCCTCGGCCTTTATTTTTATGCGGGTCGCCGGTTGCGGACCGGGTGCCGGCGATAACTCGGCAACCGCGGGCGCGGACGATCCCATGATGACGACGTTGGAACTCGATCCGCCCGTGGCGCTGATTCCGCCGGATGATGATGGCGACGGCGGTCGACGACGACTCCGCCTTCGGAGTACCTTTGCGCGCCGAGTCGGCCGCAAATGGCGACACCGAATTCGATCGCGCCGATGCCGGAGACTCGGTGCGCTGCGATTCCGCTGGCATTGCTTGCGAATGCATTGCTTGCGAATGTGAAGCGAGGACCGGCCTGGGTGTGGTGCGTGTGGATGGAAGCGCGGCAGCGGACGCCGCCGCCTCGCTCAGTAACTGCTCGATCGGCAGCAGACGCTGCGCATGCGCCATTTTCAGCAGTCCCAGTTCGAGGTGGAAGCGCTGTTCCTGCCGGTATCCGAGTTCCGCATGCGTGCGCAGCATGATTTGCAGATGGCGCGTCAGGTCTTCCTCGGTGAACAGCTCGGCGATGCGGCCTACGCGGGCGCGCTCATCGGACGAAATCTGCAGCAGCGCCGAGTCCTTGCCCGCAATCTTCGCTACGGTGGCATTCCGGAGGAAGCGCAGGAGCTGGCGCGCAAAGTGCGTGGGGCTGTGTCCTTCGCCGATCAGTTCGTCAACCAGCAGAAGAATTTTTTCGCTTGAACTTTCCGCCACCGCCTGCATCACCGTTTCGGGCGCCGCTGCCGGAGCGGAACCGATCAGGCTGCGAACCGAATCGGGCGTGAGCCGGTCGGAGGTCGAGGCGATGGCCTGGTCGAGGATCGAGAGCGCGTCGCGCATCGAGCCGTCGCCCGCTTCCGCCAGCAGCGCGAGCGCGTCCTCGTCGGCGGCGATATTTTCTTTCGCCACGATCTCGCGGAGTCTGCCCCATGATGTCGTCAAATTTCATGGCGCGATAACTGAAGTGCTGGCAGCGCGAGCGGATGGTCTGCGGAATATCTTCGGGCTGCGTCGTGGCCAACATGAAGATCACATGGCTGGGAGGCTCCTCCAGCGTTTTCAGCAGCGCATTGAAGGCCGCGTCGGTGATCTGGTGGGCTTCGTCGAGAATGTAGATCTTGAAGCGGTCGCGCGCCGGGCGGTAGCGCGCGGCCTCGCGCAATTCGCGGATCTCATCGATGCCGCGGTTGGTGGCGGCGTCAATCTCGATCACGTCCACCGAGTTCCCGGCGCGAATCTCGGTGCAGGAATCGCAAACGCCGCAGGGCTCGGCCACCGGTTTTTCCGCAGAGCGGCAGTTCAGAGCCATGGCCAGGATGCGGGCGACCGTCGTCTTGCCGATGCCGCGATGGCCGCTGAAGATGTAGCCGTGCGCGATGCGCTCCTGCGCGATCGCATTTTGCAGCGTGCGGGTGACGTGTTCCTGGCCGATGACGTCGGAGAATTTTTGCGGCCGGTATTTGCGCGCCAGAACCTGGTAGCTCATTGGAAACCACGATTATACAGTCTCGCGCCGGTGCCCCACTCATTGCGTTCTTTGCGATGAGTGGGCAATGAACTTGTCCCTACGCCACAATAATTCCCGCGTAACCAACCACCGACTGGTAATCGCCGGAGACATCGCCCGAAGTCGCGTACTTGCCAGTGTGGCCGAAGTCGCGCCCAGAAGCTTGGCTGCCGATGAGCATGACTACCGTCGGCCCGAACCCGCACATGGTGATGTCTTCACGCATCACCACTTCCCAGAGTCCGCGCGCATCCAGGGCCAGCACGCGTTCGATGGCTTTGTGGTCTTTGACGCGAGTGATCGCGTCGGACTCATAGTGGTTCATGTCGCTGGAGGCGACGATCAGGACTTTCTCTTTACGGTCCTCTTTTTGACCTTCTTCTCGCTCTTCTTCTTGAAAATCGGCAATCGCCATCCGCCAGCGCTTCGCCCAATCCGCGAAGCACATCAAAGTCGCTGGTGCCGACGACGATCGGGACGATCTTCAATTGCGGCTGTTGCGCCTGCAGGAAAGGAAGCTGGACTTCGATGGCGTGTTCGGCGCGGTGCGCGGCGCTGTCCTCTTCGAGAGCGGGAAGCGGCGCAGCAAGCGCGCGCCCAAGTCCGCGTCCGCCGCTATCTCGCCCAGCGGAGTCTGCCACGTTGTGTTGGCCATGACCGCCAGCGGGCGTCCCTTGCCCGTGTGGTTGGGGCAGAGAACCACGCAATGCGTCGGGGATTTCCAGGCGCGAATACACCGCGCCCGCGACAGCGCCGGAGTAGATGTATCCCGCATGGGGAGCGACGCATCCGATGGCGGCGATGCGGCCAGTCGCGGCCGAAGTCTCGAGCGCAGAAGTGTATTTCCGAATTTCGCGCAGCAATTCTTCAGCGCGTCCCGGATAAAACCTTCCGGCAACGGCGGGAGTTCGTACAGCGGAAGTCATCGTCGGCCTCCGACTGGAGACGAGGCTGGGCGTGCGCACCCGGCTGGGCAGGCGAGGCGCCCTCGCCCGCGAAAAGTCCAGCATGCGAAAACTATGCCACGAAATTACTGAACCGCCGTCGCCAAGCGCGCGGAACAAAGCGGCGGTTCTTTCGAGCGGCAGCGCCTCGGCGCGGATCGCAGGTTTCACGCCGCTTTTCGCCAACGCCGCGCGCAACGCATCTTCATCGTACCGCGTCTTCAGATTATTCCAGAGAGTTTTGCGTTTCTGCCCAAAGCAAAGTTTCAGGAACGCGATGAACTCGGCCTCGGGAACGCGCAGCGACTCCAACTGAGGCTTGATCGTAATGCGAACCACGCTCGAATGCACTTTGGGAGGCGGAGAAAACGCCGCTGGCGGAAGCGTGAAAAGTTGCTCGACCCGGCCGTAGAGCTGCGCCGTCGCCGAAAGCAGGCCATAGTCGCGGCTTCCGGCCGACGCCGCCAGACGGTCGGCAACTTCCTTCTGCACCATGATTACAATAGTCGAAAAGTAACGGTTATATTCCAGCAGCCGCAGCAGAATGTCGGAGGTAATGTAATACGGCAAATTGCCGACGACGCGGGCCGGCTCGGGCGCGAAGTTCAGCCCGGTGTGCAGGCTGCCCGGCTTCGCACCGAAAATGGTGTCCAGTTCGATCTTCAGGATATCGCCTTCGATGATTTCAACATTGTGGCTGCATGGAGAATTTCATGCGCAGTTGCGCCGAAAGGACGCGGTCCAATTCCACCGCGATCAGCCGCCGCGCCTTCCGTGCCAGCAAATCCGTGAGGGCGCCGCGGCCGGGTCCGATCTCCAGCACCGTGGCCTCGGAAAGATCGCCCAGGGCCTCGACAATGCGCAGAGCCGCCGCGTCGCTCGCCAGAAAATGCTGTCCCAGTTTGGGTTTGCGTGAACTGGTTTGAATGGTAGCGCCCTTCGGCACGTTGACCCTCTTTCTTTCCGGCATTTAGACTGAAATAAAGTAGGTAATTTGTAATTTGCAATTGAAAAGAACGATGCAACGATTTTCAATTACAAATTACAAATCGCAAATTACAAATGGCCAGCCGCGTCTCTACAGTCAAGCAATCATAACGTGAGCGCGGACCCATCGAGTTCTCGCTCAGGAGGCTTTTTCGCCATGCATATCGCTTTCGCAGCATCCGAGTGCGTCCCTTTTTCTAAAACCGGCGGACTGGCCGACGTGGTCGGCGCCTTGCCGCGCGCACTGGCCGCCCTGGGACATCAGGTGAGCGTGTACATTCCGCGCTATCGCCAAACCAAACTGGACGATCCCCAAACCGTGGTCCGCAGCATCACCATCCCTTTCGACGACAAGTATCGCTTCTGCTCGGTGGTGACGGCCGGGACGAGCGCCGGAGTCCGATTTTATTTTGTGGACTATCCGCCAGTACTTCGACCGGGAGGCGCTCTACGGAACTCCGGCTGGCGATTATCCGGACAACGCCGAGCGCTTCGCCCTGTTTTCGCGGGCGGTGCTCGAAGCCTCGAAAGTGCTGGGCGTGCCGCATGTGTTCCACTGCCACGACTGGCAGTCGGCGCTCATGCCGGTGATGCTGCGCACGCTCTACGCCGAGGACCCCGCGTTTCGCGAAGTCGCCACCGTTTTCACCATCCACAACATCGGATACCAGGGTTTGTTTCCGCCCGATACTTTGCCGCTGCTGATGCTGCCCTGGGATTTGTTCACGATCTCGAAGATGGAATTTTTTGGGCAGGTGAATTTTCTGAAAGGCGCGCTCGTGTTCTCCGATTTCGTCACCACGGTCAGCAAGAAATACAGTCAGGAGATCCAGACCACCGAATATGGATTTGGCCTCGAAGGCGTGCTGCGCCAGCGCGCGGCGACCGTAACTGGAATTTTGAACGGCGTGGACTACGACGAGTGGAGCCCGCTGACCGACAAGTTCATCGCCGCGAAATTTTCGCCGCAGGATCTGAGCGGCAAGCTGCAATGCAAACACGACTTGTTGCACGCCTTCGGGATCGAGAACGCGGACACCAACTCCAAAGTCCCGGTGATCGGCATCGTTTCGCGATTCGCCGCGCAGAAGGGTTTTGATCTGATTTCGCAGATCATGGATCGCCTGGCGCGCGAAGAGATGATCGTGGTCGCGCTGGGAGCGGGCGACAAGCCGTACGAAGAAATGTTCCTGCGGTTCAACAAACAGTTTCCCAATAAGATCGCAGTCAAGGTCGCGTACGACAACGCCATCGCGCACAAAATTGAAGCGGGCGCGGACATGTTCCTGATGCCTTCGCGGTACGAGCCTTGCGGGTTGAACCAGATTTACAGTTTGAAGTATGGGACGGTCCCCATCGTGCGTGCGACCGGCGGCTTGGATGACACGATCGAACCTTGGGATGCGCGCACCGGCAAAGGTACGGGTTTCAAGTTCTCCGCTTACACGGGCGAGGCGCTGCTCGCGACCATCCAACAAGCCTTGCTCGCCTATCAGGGTACTTCGTCGTGGCAGACGTTGATACGCAACGGGATGGGCAAAGATTTTTCCTGGGGAGCGTCGGCCCGCGAATACGGCAAGATCTACGAGCGTGCGCGACAGGTGCGGGCCAGTGCTGTGCGAGCCAGTGCGGATCGAGCTGTAGTAACCGCGGACTTGAAAAAAGAGCCGGTGCTGACGTAGCGGGCCGAGCCCCCCTTCCAGATTTCATATCCCGGGGCCATATTTCTCCCGTTCCTAGTAGTTTGCCAGGGGCCAAAGGCCGCTTTTGCTGGGGTTTACCGTTTGGCTTACGGATTGCTGTGAGTAAGTAACCAGACAATTAGACCTCCCCTATGCCCCAAGAAATCTCAGTCTCGTACCTAGCGACCAAGAACAAGGTCTACCGGTTGATCGACGCCATGGTGGACGGCGAGAAAACAGAAGCGGAGGTGCAGGAGTCGGTTTGCCGCTGGTGGAATCTCATCCATCCTGCGGACCGGCCCGTCGCCAGGAAATATCTTCTGACCGTGCTGGGACGCTCTGTGTCTGCCTTGGACGCCATCGGAGACGCTTTCACTTCTTCCAATGGCTGCGCTGCCACCTGCGGTCCGTTGCCTTCCGAACGGGTGAGGGTGATGGAACGAATCATCAAGGACGCCGAGGTGGGCTCGGCGGTCTGAATCCGGCGTCCACTGGTAGCGCTTGATTCTACAATTCTTCAAACCAGCGTTGCCCGCCTACCGCTGTCCTTGGTCGTGGAAGACGCCGAGTACCCGGTCTTTGGGAAAACTTTCTCGAATGACACTTAGGGTGCTCCCCGCTCAGTTCAACTCAGGAAAACTCTTTCGAGATATACTTCTCCGCGAAAGACCGGAGCGCCGGACTTGAAGACGACTTGCATGTGGCAGGCCGGCATCCAAGGCCCGATCTATAATTTGATTTGCTCCACCGCTCGTTGTGTGTAATGCTGTTCCACGCAAGCCAATCCAACAAAACTGGGAGGGCCACAATGCGAACCAAAGTTGTACTTGCTGCGATCGTTTTTTCCGTGCTGACCCTTTGGGCCGCCGACAAAATCACTCCCCTCAACGTCAAGTTGGGTCTGTGGGAAAACACTGTGACGCATTCCATGAGTGGAATGCCAGCCATGCCAGCCATTCCTCCCGACGCTCTTGCCAAGATGCCTCCAGAGCAGCGCGCCCGCGTCGAAGCCATGATGAAACAGGGTGGCATGGGTGCGCCGGTAACTGACGTCCGCAAAAATTGCGTCACCCAAGAGAAACTCGACAAGCAGTCCGCTTTCAATGTGACCCAGAAGGAATGTACCCGCACCGTTGTGAGTTCCACGGGCAGCAGGCTCGAAATGAAGATCCACTGCGACGAGAAGCAGGCGACGAGCGATGGAACGCTCGTGGTGGAGGCTACCGGTTCCGATAGCGCCAAGGGCACGATGCACCTTGTCACCAACGCCAACGGACGAAACATGAATATGGACTTCACCTTCAGCTCCAGGTACCTGGGCCCAGACTGCGGAGATGTCAAATAGAATCCGCGGCCATGGGGCGACTGAAGAGGTTGCGAAAAAGCAACTTGCGGCGTTTAGCCCCTACAAGAGGTTTCCGATTTTCCGTAGAGCCGCGGCCAGCCGCGTCTCTACGGACGGAAGATATTGCGGCATCGCTCAAGCGATGCCCTGCTACGAATCGCACCTTCGCCGCAGGCCGCGAAGTACTTGGAATCGCAAGCACGTTCATCAGAAATTTACCTCACTGTAACCTTCCTTTAACACTTCGCCAATAAAACTGAATGCTTCACTCATAAAGAAAAATTGTGCGCTTCAATAAAGCGCGAGGAGGACTCGTCGAGTGAACCGTCGCATTGCAGTGTTGTTGGCAGGTCTTGCGCTGGCGCTTCCCGCTATGGGGCAGACCACGTTGAATGGAGCGGGCGCCACTTTTCCGTATCCCATGTATTCCAAGTGGTTCAGCGAATATAACAAGCTGCACCCGGACGTGCAGATCAACTACCAATCGATCGGCAGCGGCGGCGGCATTCGCCAGGTTTTGAACGGCACTGTCGATTTCGGAGCCAGCGATGGCCCCATGTCCGACGAGCAACTGGCGCAGTCCAAAACCAAAATCCTACACATCCCGACCGTGCTGGGCGCGGTTGTGCCCGCTTACAACATCCCCGGCATCAGCGGAGAGATCAAATTCACGCCCGAAGCTCTAGCCGGCATATTCCTCGGGAAGATCCAGAACTGGAGCGACCCCGCCATCGCCAAGGTCAATCCCGGCGTCAAGTTTCCCAACCAGCCGATCATCGTGATTTACCGCTCCGATGGCAGCGGGACCACGTTCATCTTCACCGACTATCTCTCCAAGATCAGCAAAGACTGGAACAACACCGTCGGGAAGGGAACGTCGGTCAAGTGGCCAATTGGCATGGGCGGCAAGGGCAACGAAGGGGTTGCCGGACAGGTGCGGCAGTTGCAGGGATCGATCGGCTACGTCGAACTGATCTATGCGGCGCAGAACAACATTGCGTACGGATCGGTCAGAAACGCCGCCGGAAATTTCGTGAAGGCATCGCTCGATGGAGTGACCGAAGCGGCGGCATCGGCGCAAAAAATGCCCGCGGATTTTCGCGTTTCCATCACCAATGCGCCCGGCAAGACGGCCTATCCCATCTCCAGCTTCACCTGGCTGCTGATTCCGGAACAGGCCAAGGACGCGAAAAAGGGAAAAATCATCGCCGACTTTCTCGACTGGATGGTCAACGACGGACAGAAGATGACGAACCAGCTTAGCTACGCTCCGCTGCCCGCGAACGTGGTGGAGAAGGTCAAGGTGGCGATCAAACAGATCCACTAGGTGCCGATTAAACTCTGTGATTCGCCCACCGGGAATGGAAATGTGCCCGGAACGAAAGAAAGGTTTTGCGCATATCGGGCGTGGGCGCGGCTTAGAACGTTTTCATGGTTATTGTCGACTGCGGTCTGGTTATGGATAGGGCACGGTTTCAGAGCCTGCCCTGAGCGAAGCGAAGGGTGCCGCTAATAACCGCCAGAAATGCGGGCTTTAGCCCCTGAGGAACTGCCCGTGACGAGGTCTACACCAACCGTGAAAACGGCATAGGAAAGTAAAAGTTTTTGCTTTCGTGGGTTGTTCCGTATGGAAAGGAAATTGCTAAGAAACACAAGTTAATCTAGTATTATTATAGGGATTAGGGCGAAACGCCGGGGGTTGTACGCGGCCACGAACGCTGGGTCTGGCGGTTTCCATCGGATCGAGGAGAGCGCACGGGAACAAGAGTTTTGAAGCGGCTGCAAGCCAAACACAAACACAAAGAAGTGACGCACAAGCTGCGCGGACTCGGGGCTGTGAGCCGGAGACGCGGATTTAGGCAAAAGGAGAAAACATGAAAGCGGTCATTCAACTGAGTATTGTTCTGTTGTTGGCGTCTGTGCTGCACGCGCAGACGGACGAACCCAAGAAAAAGGCGAGCGCGCCCGCGAACGCGGATGTGCAAGCTTTGAAAGACGCGGTGGCGGCGCAACAGGAACAAATCAAGGCGCTGGCGCAACAGCTCCAGCAGACCAACCAGCAACTGCAACAGACCAACCAACAGTTGCAACAGCAACTGCAACAGGCGCAGGCCGCCGCGGCCGACGCCGCCAACAAGGCCGCCGCAGCACAAACCCAGGCCAGCGAACAGCAACAAACGGTGACGACGCTCAAAAGTGATGTCACGGACCTCAAGACGACCGCCACCAACGCGGCAGTGACGCTGCAAGAAACCGAGAAGAAAATCTCAGCGTTTGAAGGCCCCTCGACGCTCCATATCAAGGGCATCAACATTACTCCCGGCGGCTATGCGGAAGCCGCGTTTGTGCGTCGCTCGCGAGAGCTGGGAGCCGATATTACGACTCCCTTCAATTCGCTCACCATGCCTGGCTCTTCGCAGAGCAATCTGTCCGAGTTCTTCGGTTCAGCCCGCCAGTCGAAGGCTACGGTCTACGTTGCGGGCCGCTTGAAAAATGTGGAACTCTCCAGCTACCTGGCGGCCGACTTTCTTTCGGCTGGCGTCACTTCCAACTCTAACCAGAGCAATAGCTACACTCTCCGTCTTCGCCAAGCGTGGGGCCAAGCCAAGTTCGACAATGGTTGGAGCATCCTCGGCGGCCAGATGTGGAGTCTGGTGACCGAGGACAAGGCGGGAATCGCCCCTGTCGACGACCTGGGCAGAGTCAACGATGTCCGGCCCGGGGTGATTGATCCTCAGTATAATGTTGGGTTCACGTTCGCGCGCCAGTACGGGCTTCGCCTAACCAAAGCCTTCGGCGATAAGATGGCCTTCGCTGTCGCCATCGAAAATGCGCAAGGCACCGTCACCACGCATAATAACGCGAACAATTTTCTGCTCGGCGAGGCGGGTGCCAGCAACAGCTTCAACACAACCGCGAATTACACGGCCAATCCTGCGCCCGATATCATCGCCAAGGTCGCATTTGATCCCGGCTTTGGTCACTATGAGATCTTCGGCCTGGTTGATCGCTTCGCCGACCGCGTCTTCCCGTGCTACGATTTCGACAACCTGAATACTTGCAGCATCGGCCCGAGTCTGAACGCGCCCAGCGCAGTCGGAGCCTACAACACCTCAAAAGAAGGCGGCGGCTTTGGCGCCAACGCCCGCTGGACCTTTGCCAACAAGAAAATTGTTTTTGGCCTGCATGGCTTCGGAGGCAGCGGAGTCGGCCGTTATGGGGCAGTCGGGCTACCCGATCTTTCCATTCATGCCAACGGAACGGTTCATCTGATCCAGAATTTCCAGGGGTTGGGCACGCTGGAGGTGCACCACAAGAAACTCGACCTCTACGCCTATACCGGAGTGGAGTACGCCGGGCGCTCGTCTGACTACGATCAGTATTTAGAGGTGCCGACGACGACAATGGCGGTTAACCCGACGACCGGGTTGGTAGTGACTACGACTACGTATGGGAATCCATTACCAAGCAAACGATACGTCGGCTACGGATCGCCGAACTTCCTCAATTCCGGTTGCTACAGTGAAACGCTTCCTACAGCAAACTCCGGCTTTGCTCCAGGCTCACTCTCCAATTGCACCGCTGACACGCGGGCGGTGATTGAGGGCACGGCCGGCTTCTGGTACAACTTCTACAACGGTCCCAAGGGCAGGCTCCGGTTCGGCACGCAGTACTCCTATGTGACTCGCCAGACCTGGTCTGGTGTCGGCCCTTTGTCAGGAACTCAAGCATCGCCGGAAGGACTGGACAGTATGGTCTTCACCTCGTTCCGCTACTACTTGCCGTAACCGTCCCGAAATGCTTTATCCTGGAAGGCTCCGGCTGCAAACCGGAGCCCTTTTTTCTATGGCCCGTGGGGAAGTCGTGAAGCGGTGCGCAAGCTGCACTTTTCATGCTTTGTCATCACCACTTATGAAGTGTCATCCTGAGCTAAGCGAAGGACCTGCTGTTCGCCGCAAAAAGCAGGTCCTTCGCTCCGCTCAGATGACAATGTGGATGTGTACCGTGAACTTATGGGACAGTGCGCTGGCAAACCCCGGCATAGACGAGCAAACTCCGGTAAACTGGGTTCTACAAATATGGTCCGGCAAACTCTGAGCAATCGCGCACCCCTCTTGAACCGTGAAGCATCGTGGCTGAAGTTCAATCGGCGTGTGCTCGAAGAAGCGGACGATCTCCGCAATCCTCTGCTCGAACGCGTAAAATTTCTCGCCATCTCCGCCAGCAATCTCGACGAATTTTTCGAGGTTCGGGTCGGCGGCCTGTTGCAGCAACTCGAAGACGGCCACAACTCCACCACTCCCGACGGCCTCACCATGGTCGAGGAGCGCGAACTGATCAAAGACGCCACCCACGAGTTCGTCGAAGAACAATACTCCTGCTGGAACGAGCGTCTGCGGCCGGAACTGGCGGAGCAGGGAATTCGCGTCCTCGGCATCGAAGAACTGGACGACGCGGCCCTGGCCTTCGCCGACGATTACTGCGCGCGCGAGCTCGATCCGCTGCTCACGCCGGTCACGGTGGATCCGGCGCACCCATTTCCGCGCGTGATTAACAAGGCGCAATGCGTGGCCCTGTTGCTGCGCCGCCGCCGCCGTTCCTCGCTCACCTATACCGGAGTCGTGACCGTGCCGCGGTCGCTGCCGCGGCTGGTTCGTCTGCCCTCGCAGGGGACCACGGATTTTATTTTTCTTGCCGACCTGGTCGTCCATCATGCCGCCCGCATGTACAAGGGCTACGACATCGTTTCTTCCGCCGCCTTCCGCGTTACCCGCAACAGCAACCTCTACCTGCAGGAAGAAGAATCGCGCAGCCTCCTGGAATCCGTGCGCGCCGAATTGCACAACCGCCGCAAGGGAGACGCCGTCCGCATGGAGATCGATTCCGAGGCCAACCCCGAGATCATCGAGCGGCTGGGAACGGTGTTCGAACTCGACCGCTGGCAGATTTTCCCCGTCAACGGCCCGGTGAATCTGTCGCGCTTGTTCAACATTTACGACGAAGCGGCGCGGCCCGATTTGAAATTTCGCGCGTTTGTGCCCCGCGAGTTGCGCCTCACTGCCAAGTCCCACGATCTGTTTGAGGAGTTGCGCCGCCACGACGTTCTGCTGCATCATCCCTACGATTCCTTCGACGCCGTCCTGTCCTTCATCCAGTCGGCTGCGGAAGACGACCGCGTGCTTTCCATCAAGCAGACCCTTTACCGGACCAGCGAGCATTCGCTGATTGTTCCGGCGCTGATCGCCGCGGCCTCGCACAAGGAAGTCACCGCCGTGGTGGAACTCAAAGCGCGCTTCGATGAAGCGTCGAATATCCGCTGGGCGCGCGATCTGGAAGATGCCGGCGTGCAGGTCTTCCACGGACTGGTCGGCCTGAAGACGCACTGCAAGCTTTCGTTGCTTGTGCGGCGCGATCCCGACGGTGTCACCCGCCAGTACGCGCACTTGGGCACGGGCAATTACAACGCGACCACGGCCCGCTTCTATACCGATCTCAGCCTGCTCACCGCCGACCCGGAGATCGCCAGCGCGGTGCACGATGTTTTCAGTTTTCTGACTGCCTACGCCGAGCATCCCAACTACGGGCCGCTGCTGGTGGCGCCGCTCGATTTAGCGGAAAAGTGTATGGGCCTGATTGAGCGCGAGGCCGAACATGCGCGTATGGGGCGCCCGGCGCGCATGATTGTCAAGATCAACTCGCTGGTGGACAAAAATATCATCCAGTCTCTGTACCGCGCTTCGCAGGCGGGAGTGGACATTGAACTGCTCGTGCGCGGCATTTGCGCGCTGCGGCCGGGGATTCGCGGTCTCAGCGACCGCATCCGCGTGCGCAGCCTCGTCGGCCGTTTCCTCGAGCACAGTCGCATCTTCTACTTCGAGAACGGCGGCGAGCCTGAAGTCTATCTCGGCAGCGCCGATTGGATGCCGCGCAATCTGCACGAGCGCGTGGAAGTGCTGTTCCCACTGAAGAACCCGCTGCTGCGCGACCGTGTCGTCCATGAGATCCTGGCGGCGTATCTCGCCGACAATGTGAAAGCGAGATTTCTGCAAAAGGACGGCCGCTATCTCCGCCCCTGGCAATCGCCGAAAGGACGCAGCAAGAGACCGCCGCGTGGCCCGAACGCCTTCAGCGCCCAGGATTTTCTCATTGGCCTTGCGGAAGGCACGAAAACGCCCGAGGAGATTCCCGTTTCCGTCCCCCGCCGGTCTTCTCGGGCATTAAACGGACGAGCTGCGATCGAACGAGCGTTAAGGAATGTGTGATTAAGTATCTGTTCGCAAGACGGGATGCTTTGGAAAAGCTATCACCATGGGCCAAACAACTTGCGGGAACCCCCCGGTTTCGTATCCCGGTTTCGTATCAGGGTATCGCTTTAGCGATACCGCAAGCCCGTCGAAATCATTCGCCCCTTTAGGGGCTGCCGCGAACAGACGAGCTCTGATCGGAAAGGAATAGTTGCTCCGCAATGTTTCTCTATTTTTTACGCCACGCCAGTGCCGGCCAACAGTTGAGCAGCGCGAAGAAAGACGAAAAGCGCGGTCTCGATAAAGACGGCATCGAGCAATGCGGATATATCGGGCGCGCCCTGGCCGCGTTGGGCGTGCAGGTGGAAATCATCGTCTCCAGCCCGCTCAAACGGTCCACGCAGACTGCGGCCTTGGTGGGAAACGAAATGGGGCACGAAGGTAAACTGGCGGTCGAGAACGCGCTGCGCCCGCAGTCGAGCTTCGAGGATTTTCAGAAGATGCTGGCGAAGTATGCGCGCCAGGATTCTTTGCTTCTCGTGGGCCACAACCCCAACCTGCGCGAGTTTCTCGGACGCATCATCGGCGACAGTGGAGGCGAAGCCGTGGTTGAGCTGAAAAAAGGGGCCGTCGCCAAAGTCGAGATGCGGCGCAATGCCGGCTCGCTGAGCTGGTGCATCACGCCCCGCATCCTGCGCACGCTTCACGCGGCGGCGACAGAAAGCTCGCGCCCAAAAACTTCGCGGAAGTAGGACCGGTCTTTCTCAATCGACCATACTTCCAGGTCCACGCTCGCCTTTCCCCGCGGAGTCAACTTCATCGAGACCCGCCCATCGCGCGCCGAGACTGCAACCTTTTCCACCGACTGGCTCCTCCCCATATTCAAGGCCCGCGCGATGCGGAGCAGCATCATCGCCTTCGTCACATGCTCCCGTTCCTCGGGGCCCAGGGCGCTCATCGGGCCGTCGTCCATCGCCGGTCGCGATTTTCCCAGATAGCGCGCAATCGTGCCGATAATCCGCCGCTCCTGCGGCGTGTATCCCAAAATTTCCGAGTTTGCAATGATGTAATAAGTGTGCCGATGATGTCCGTTGCGGTTCACATAGTCGCCCACTTCGTAAAGCATCGCCGCGGCCGAAAGCCATTCGCGATACTCCGGCGGAAGCTGGTGCACCGATTTCAGCGAAGAAAATAAAAGCAATGCCGCCTCGCGCACCTGCAGCGCATGATGCAGGTCCACGCGGTAATGTTCCACGGCGCGCTTGATCGATTCCCACCTTTCCGATTCCACCGCCCGGCCCGATCGCGTGCTGCGATCGTATTCCGCCGCCATCTGCGCCAGGATGCCATCGCGCAGTCCCAGCTCCGAGTAACGAAAGCTGGGCAGATGACACCGCTCCAGCAATTCCGCGAACACCACCGCGCCCGCGCAAATGATTTCAGCGCGGCGCGGTCCGATGCCGGGGACCCGCCGCCGCTGATCGAGCGGGAGGCGTGTGATCTGCTGGACGATGCGGCGTGTTGTCTCGCGCGTGGTAGTGGACGTCTGCCGGTTGTTGAAACGCGCCATGTGCTTCGCCACTGCCGCCAGCGCGGCCGCCGTGCCAGAAGTGGCGATGACCGCGCCCACACGCGCGGACTTGATCCGGTCTTGAATGCGTGTGATCTCGCGCGCCACAAATCGCTGAAGCCGCTTCAGTTCGCCCTTGCGCGGCGGATCGTGCTGCAGAAATTCTCCCGTCAGTCGCACCGCCCCGAGCGGCAGGCTCACCGTATCCCGGAGATGCCCATCGCGCGAAAGCGTGAGCTCGCAACTGCCTCCGCCGAGGTCCACCAGCAGAACGCTGTGGGCGCCCAGCGGCCAGCGGAGACAATGCCGAGGTGAATGAGCCGCGCCTCTTCCAGTCCCGAAACGATTTCAATCGTCCAGCCCGTCGTCGAGCGCACCCACTCCAAAAATGCGCGCGAATTCCGCGCATCGCGCAGCGCCGCCGTGGCCACCGCTCTCACCGAATCCGTGCCGCATTCCTGCGTCGAGCGATGGAAACGCCGCAACACCCGCACCGTTTCCGACATCGCCTCCGGCGAAAGCAATCCCCCGCTGAATACCCCTTCGCCCAAGCGCGTAACCTCGCGGTCTTCGTGGATGGCCTTCAACCGCCCGCCTTGCAGGCGCGAAATTTTCAGCCGAACCGAATTCGATCCAATGTCAATGGCAGCAAAAGTAGGCATAGAGGTGATGACCGAATGCTAACGATCAGTCATCTCACAACCGGCCATCGTCGCGCAAGCCGAACGTTGATTGAACAAGCGTTACTTCTTCTTAGGTTCAGGCTGATCAATCACTACTTTGCTTAGCTTGAGCGAGACTGGTTTTACTGGGCACGAATCCAATTCTAGGTTTTCTGATTGAGCCGTCGAGCCGTCTTTGAGTTGTTTCTCTGCCCTAAGGAACACAGGGCCAGGGAAAACTACGTAAACAGTTCCTCTGCCATTTTCGTCAGTCTGCTCATGTGGCTCGAAATAAAAATGAGGGTAATCACGATAGGAGAGTGCGACTGCCGTTGACGGAGATGGTTTACCGAGATTGTCTGTCACTAACACCGGAAACTCGCACTCTTGGCCTTTCTTAATTCGCATTTCCGATAGAACCTTGTGCTCACCGGCGTTAAGCGTTATCACCTGCGCCTCGGACCGAGTGCCAACGCCAGGGAAGTAGATGGGAGGGTAACGAGGAGTGCTGCGACTCACCGGAAGATATGTATTGAGACCGAGAATATATTGGCCAGGCAAAAGGTTGTCGGCTTTCAAGTTGCTCTTTTCATCAGGCCACACAGATTGAACGAACTGTTGGTTCCCGGCAGTTTCGAGAGTTAATTGAACGGACATTGGCCCAAGTGGCTCTCCGTCCACATCCACAATGTGGGCGGTGATTGAAGCGGTGGGATGGGCGCTTATACTAAGCTGGGTACAACGATGCTCGGTTGCAGTGATCGCGGGAAGGGTAAAATACGCCTCATAGCCAGTGGGAAACTCAGCAGTGATCGCATATTTTCCCGGTTTGAGTATTCCGTGAAATCGTCCCTCCTCATCGCTGACGAAATCGAGCTGTTGACTTGGTCCGACTAGATGAATATTTGTTTTAGGCAGCGGAACTCTCTTAAATGGATATCCTCGCGTCTCGACCGTGGCTTCCCCAGAAACTTCCGTGGGAGCAGTCCCTTTTTTTGAACTCCTTAGGTATTCGAGCGCGGCTTTCGCTTGGTCCACAGGACGTACCTGTTCACAGTCTTCGAGTTGGTATATGGATCCTTTGGGTGAAATATGAGTTTGAACTAGATATGTCCCTCCTACGATGGGAGTTGTTCCCAAGTCGCGGCACAAATCGCTGCGCATCAAGACACTGACTACAGCGGACTTTTGTCCCTGAAAGATTTCTGTAATGTTGAATGTCGCCGTGTTCCACCAGCCGGGGGAAGGCGTTTGCGCGGGTTTCAAGTCCGTCAATGTACCGACAAAAGCCAAGGCGGAGGAAGGATCAGAGTTACACACCACGCCACGGGTGTCGGTGCCTTTAAGCGGAAACGACAGGCACAGCGGCAACAGAATTGAAAGAAGGTTGGCAGACCGGATAAACCTCATACGCAGCATCATAGCTGTGCATACGACCACACAGGAATAACTTTTGTAATCAGGGCAAGGCACTGGCGACAAGTATTTTCTGCTTTATGTCAGACCTTATGCACCCGTCCCCGCCCGCCCCTCCAAAACTCAAAAAATCCCCCCCCCGCTTTTTAACCGTTTTGTAACATCCCCTTGGTAGCCTTAACTACGAATGTCCAATCAAGCCCTGCCCCGGCCGCGTTTCAGCGCTCCCGAACCGGAGCGGGGATCGAAGGCCGCCCTGAAAGTCGAAACCAGAACCGCGCCGCTGTTGCATGGGAAGGTCAACGAACTTCCCGACGTTCTTTTTGGCTGGGCGATGCGCCTTTGCGGCGTGGCCGTGGTCGCGCTGCTGGCCTTGATCGTTTACCAGTTGGTGGTCGGCTCCGCACTCTCCTGGCACGCTTTTGGCTGGAAGTTCTTCGGCCAATCGGACTGGAATCCGGTGTCGGACCAGTACGGCGCGCTGCCCTTCATGTTCGGCACGATCGTGTCGTCGCTGCTTGCACTGGTCATCGCCGTGCCGCTCTCTCTCGGCGTGGCCGTTTTCATTACCGAGATGTCCCCGGTCGGCCTGCGCGGAATTCTTTCTTTCACCACTGAACTTCTGGCCGCCATCCCCAGCGTGGTTTACGGACTTTGGGCCATCTTCGTTCTCGTCCCGATACTGCGCGCCTATGTCCAGCCGTTTCTGGCCACGACGCTCGGCTGGACCGGCCTGTTCACCGGACCGCCTTACGGCATCGGAATGTTGGCCGCGGGCGTGATTCTGGCCATTATGATCATTCCCATCATCTCGTCCATCACCCGCGAAGTGCTCACCGTGGTTCCGCAGCACCAGCGTGAAGCCGTGCTGGCGCTCGGCGCAACGCGCTGGGAAATGATTCGCATGGGTGTGCTGCGCAATGCGCGCGCCGGAATCGTGGGAGCCATCATTTTGGGCCTGGGCCGCGCCCTCGGCGAAACCATGGCCGTGACCATGGTCATCGGCAACCGGCCAGAAATCGCCAAGTCGCTCTTTGCTCCCGGATACACCATGGCCAGCGTCTTGGCCAACGAATTCACCGAAGCGACCGGCGATCTCTATCTTTCCGCGCTGATCGAAATTGGCTTGGCGCTGTTCTTTGTCACGATTGTGGTCAACGCGCTCGCTCGCCTCATGGTGTGGAGCGTTACTCGAGGCCAACCGGTGAGAAGCCTTGCCTGAGACGAACTTGCTGATTTCAACTTGCTGATGCTAACGTGAACGGCACGAACTCCAATTCGAGATTGACTGAGACAGCGGTCCTAATCCCGCAAGTCGCCATTCCGCCCATCAGCCTGCGGCGGCGTGTGATGGACAACATGATGACCGGCGCCGCTGTACTCACCGTCGCCCTCGTGCTGTTGCCGCTCTTCGCCATCTTCGCCTACCTGGTTTATAAGGGCATCGGCTCCATCAATCTTGCCTTCCTCACCCAGACTCCGAAGCCTGTCGGCGAGCCCAGCGGCGGCATGGCGAACGCCATCGTCGGCTCCATGGTCATTCTTGGCATCGCCAGCCTGCTCGGCGTGCCGCTCGGAATCGGCGCGGGCATTTTTCTCTCCGAGTACGGACGCAACCGCTATGGCGATATCGTGCGCTTTGTCTCCGATGTCCTGAACGGCGTCCCTTCTATCGTGATTGGCATTGTGGCCTACGGGCTCGTCGTCATGCGCCAGAAACATTTCTCCGCGCTGGCCGGTGGCGTCGCGCTCGCCATCATGATGGTCCCGACCATCGCCCGCACCACCGAGCAAATGCTGCTGCTGGTGCCGCAAGCCATCCGCGAAGCCGCTTACGGTATCGGCGTTTCCCGCTGGCGCACCACCATCTCGATTACGCTGCGTACGGCCACCTCCGGAGTCATCACCGGCGTCATGCTCGCCTTCGCCCGCGTGGCCGGAGAAACCGCGCCGCTCCTCTTCACCGCTTTTGGAAACCAATACTGGAATTGGAGTACGGACCAGCCGACCGCATCTCTGTCGCTGCAAATTTTCACCTATGCCATCTCGCCCTTCGATGAATGGCACCGGCAAGCGTGGGCGGGCGCGCTGGTGTTGATTATTCTTATCGTCAGTGCGGTCGCCGCGGTCCGCATCGCCGTGCGGCACGGAACGTTAGCAGGAGCTTAACCAGTTATGGTGAAAGCAATTATGAACTGTCATCCTGAGCGGAGCGGAGACTTCACGAAGTGAAGTCTCTGCGGAGTCGAAGGACCCCTACTCCACTACGAGGCCATTAACCAGAGCAGGAGCTTAAGGATTTATGGGCGTCGGAATCACTGTCGAGCATCTGAATGCGTTTTACGCCAAGACCCAGGCTTTGTTCGACATCAACATTATCGTGCAACCCAACCACGCGACCGCGCTCATCGGCCCGTCGGGCTGCGGGAAGTCCACATTCATCCGTTGTCTGAACCGCATGCACGAAACCATTCCCGAGGCGCGGGTCGAGGGCACAGTGCGCATCGGCGACCTCAGCGTTTATAACGGGACCTCGGCCACCCAACTGCGCCGCCGCGTGGGCATGGTGTTTCAAAAGCCGAACCCTTTTCCCACCATGTCCATCTACGACAACGTGGCCGCCGGGCTCAAACTGAACGGCTTCCGCAACCGCAGACAATTGGATGAGGTCGTAGAAAAATCCTTGAACGCCTCGGCGCTCTGGGACGAAGTAAAAGATTCTCTGCACAAGAAGTCCGGCGCCAGCCTCTCCGGCGGTCAGCAGCAGCGTCTCTGCATTGCCCGCGCCCTTGCCGTCCAACCGGAAGTTCTGCTCATGGATGAACCCTGCTCGGCGCTCGATCCCATCTCCACCGGCAAGATCGAAGAGTTGATTTTTCAATTGAAAGAGCAATATACAATCGTCATTGTCACACATAATATGCAGCAGGCCGCCCGCGTGGCCGAGTTCACCGGATTCTTCCTTCTAGGCAAAATGATCGAATTCGATAAAACTGAAAAGATATTCACCAACCCGTCCGACAAACGGACGGAAGATTACGTCACAGGAAGATTCGGATAACGAGGTTCGATGATGCGCACGCGCTTTCAACAACAGATGGAGGACCTCCGGGAGAAACTGCTCCGCATGGGCGGTCTCGCGGAACTGGCGGTGGATCGCGCCTGCCAGGCGTACACCGAACGCGATCTCACCCGCTGCCAGCTCGTCCTCGAGAACGAGAGCCTCATCAACGCCGCCGAGCGCGAGATTGATGAAATGGCCTTTGATATGCTTGCCACGCAACAGCCGGCGGCCATTGATCTGCGCTTCATTCTCGCCGTCACCAAGATCAACGCCGACCTCGAACGCGTGGGCGACCAGGCGGTCAACATCGCCGAGCGCGTCATGGACATGATTGAATTGCCGGCCGTCGAGTTGCGCGTGGATATTCCTCGCATGGCCACTGCCGTCAGCGCCATGGTGCGCCGCGCGCTCGAGTCGTTCGTCGAAGGCAAGGCCGAACTCGCCCAGGCCGTCCTCGAAATGGACCACGTGGTCGATCGTATGCGCGACGAAGCTTTCATCATGCTGGTGCGCAGGATGAACGAAGAGCCGCAGGCCACCCAACAAGCCCTGGACGCGCTCCTCGTCGCGCGCAACCTCGAACGCGTCGCCGACCACGCCACCAACATTTCCGAGGATGTTATTTTCTGGGTGCTGGGAGCCGATGTCCGCCATCATGCACTCGAAGCGCAGGCCGCTCCACGTCCGGAAGGGCGCGAACAATAGACAATAGACAATGGAGCCGTGTGCCCCACTCGTTTGCGTTCTTCTTGGTGAAGGAGGGAGCGTGCGAGGCGGCTGATGTCCGGGGAAGATAGGCCATAAATAGCGGTTATGGACTCAATCAATGGTATATACCAGTGTATATACCAGGCAACCCTGTTCCGCCTTGGGTCAAAAATTCTAACTCCCGCATAATCAACGGCTTAACATTTGAGAAGTGTTTCACGTGGAACACTTCTCCATTTTGCAAACAAGATTTCGCGCTTGCCGTATAATCAAAACTGTGCTCAAGTACTCGATCGTAGTTCCTTTTCATAACGAGCAGGAGAACGTCACCGACCTCTACGCGCGGCTTAAGTCCGTGATGGAAGCGAGCGGGGAGACGTTCGAGATGGTGCTGGTGGACGATGGCTCCCTCGACGGCACGTTCGAGCTGCTGCGCGAGATTGCGGCCATAGACAGCCGCGTGATCGTGGTCAAGCTGCGCCGCAATTTTGGCCAGACCGCCGGCCTCGCCGCTGGGTTCGACCATGCCCGCGGCGAATACATCATCGCCATGGACGGCGACTTGCAGCACGACCCCGCCGACATCCCCTTGTTCCTAGAAAAAATTGCCGCGGGCTACGACATCGTCAGCGGATGGCGCAAGCACCGCGTGGATAATTTCTGGCTGCGCCGCATTCCTTCGCGCTGCGCCAACTGGCTCATGGCCAAGTTGAGCGGCGTGGACATCCACGACTTCGGCACTACGTTCAAGGCCTACCGCCGCGAAATCGTGGCGCAGGTCCCGCTCTACGGAGAGCTGCACCGCTTCATCCCGGCGCTGGCGTCGTGGTATGGCGCTTCGATCGTCGAGGTCCCCATCAGGAACGTGAACCGCGAACGAGGCGCTTCGCACTACGGAATCTCGCGCACCTTCCGCGTCTTCTTCGACCTCATCACCATCCGCTTCCTGCTCAAATATCTTTCACGCCCCTTGCACTTCTTCGGCACGGTGGGAGCGTGCAGTATTTTTGCGGGCTGCGGCATCTCGGGCTGGCTGGTGCTGCAGAAGGTCTTGCACCACACCGACATCATGTACCAGCACGGACCGCTGATGATGTTCTCGGCCGTGCTGTTGCTGGCGGGCTTGAATATGCTCGCCATTGGCCTGCTGGGAGAAATGCAGGTGCGCCATTATCACGAACCCAGCCAGCGCGCTCCCTACTCCGTCGATCGCGTGCTGCGGGCGCAGAGCGAAGAGAGCACGATCTCGGAATAGTTCGTGCGCTTGCAAAACGTCAAAGTGTTCCACGTGGAACACATCTCAAATATTAAGTTGTTGATTCTATGGGAGTTATCGTTTTAGGCCTGAGCGACACGAGGTTTCTGGTATATACACTGGTATATACCAATGATTGAGTCCAGATAAAGACCCCCACTCAAACGGAACGAGATCAGAGCATCCTGAAGCGTAGAGTGACACATCCTCTGGGCCACGCGCGCCCACTCATTCGCAAAGGACGCGAATGAGTGTGGCACCCGCAACATGGTTGTTTGATTCACGCGCGGACTTACTGCACGGTGAGATTGACGGTGCCGGTTTGCGTGATGCTGCCTGAAGTGGCGGTCACCGTCACAACGTAGTTGCCCGGAGTCGTGCCGGGATTGCCGCCTCCGCCACTGCCACCGCTGCTGCACGCGAGGAAGCCACCAGCGAGGAGCACGACGAGGAAAACGAGCGGGACAAGCCGCGTCCGCCAGCTACGACGCCGCGCTGGGATGCCAATTCCAATTCCTCCAATGCCAATTCCAAAGATCAGGCCGAAGGCCAGGGTCGTGCAGCCAGTGTACCAGCGGACTCCCGGGCGCGCGGGATGCGCGAGCGCGGCGCTCGTCGGAGCCGTGGTGGAGATGGTCAGCGTGGCCGTCACGGCGCCGGAGGTGCTGGTGATAATTACCGGGGTGGTCGAACCGAAGCTCAACGTGGGCAGATCCTGGGCGCCAGATGGGCTGGATGTAATCGCAGCCGTCAGCGATACGCTGCCTGTGAAGCCCCCGGCAGGTGTCACGGTGATGATGGAGGTGTTTCCGGTGGTCGCTCCGCGTGCGAGAGTGACTGTTGCCCTACTGATCGTAAAGCTGGGAGACGGGACCGCGATCAGTCCGACGGTGGAGGAAATGCTGGCAGCAAAGCTGCTTTCGCCAGGATAGTTTGCCTGCACCATGTGGGTACCAGTACCTACGGGCGAGATGCCGGTTGCGTTGGCAGTGGCTGTCTGGGTATCTTGGGCGAGCAGAATGGACATCGAGTTGGTCATTTCGCTCAATACGGCCAGATCCATCAAGCCATCGTCGTTGAAGTCTCCCACTGCGACGGAAAGAGGATTTGTAGCCACGGCGAGAGTCAGGGGCGCTGCGAAGGTCCCATCCCCGTTGCCCAACAGCACCGTCGCCGTGTTGCTGGCCGAGTCTGCAGTGACCAGATCCGCAATGCCATCGCCGTTGAAGTCCCCGACTGCGAGGGAATAGGGAAGCGAACCCGTCACCGGACTTACCGCAGTTGGCGCAAAGGTTCCGTCACCGTTACCCAGCAACACCGTCACCGTGCCCGGTTCGTTGTCAGCGATATCGGTGTAAGAATTGGCTACTGCCAGATCGAGAATTCCGTCTCCGTTAAAGTCTCCGGCAACGATGAAGACAGGCGAATCCCCTGTAACCGGACTCTCCGCTTGTAGTGTAAAGGTCCCGTCCCCATTCCCTAGCAGGATTGTCACCGAGCCTGGTATGCCGGGGCTAGTGTCGTTCGCCACGGCAAGGTCGGGGATACCGTCGCCATTGAAGTCTCCGACTGCGACGGAATAAGGGAAAGGACCCGTAAGCGTAATCGGCACCAGCGCTGTGAACGTCCCGTCTCCATTGCCCAACTGGATCGTTAGTGTGTCGCCAGCGAGCACGAACAGATCGGCCTTACCGTCTCCGTTGAAGTCCCCCGTCCCAACTCGAAAAACCCCACTGGCCGATATAGGTGGCATTGGGTTGAAAGTGCCATCTCCGTTGCCGAGCAGCACTAGGACTTTGTTGTCATTGGGGAACGAGAGGGCAAGATCCGGAATGCCGTCGCCGTTGAAATCCGCTACCGCGGCGTTGTTGGCGGTATTGTAGCCCGTTAGCGGAACCCCCGGCCCAGCCGTGAATGTCCCGTTGCCGTTGCCCAGTAGTATGTTCATCGCGCAACAGCCGGCCGTAACAGCCAGATCCAGAATTCCGTCTCCGTTGAAGTCTGCCACCGTGACGGATTGAGGCTGATTGTACGTTACC
Source organism: uncultured Acidobacteriaceae bacterium (assembly GCA_963827765.1). Lineage (GTDB taxonomy): Bacteria > Acidobacteriota > Terriglobia > Terriglobales > Acidobacteriaceae > Acidiflorens. Next base: position 111,438 of record CAWHBX010000002.1, on the reverse strand, counting down.
GGGGTGGCGGAATTGAAGAAGGTTACACCTATGCCCGTGCCCAGCGCCGCCGTACCCAGCACATTATTGTTGTTGGTGGTATCCAGGAAGGACACTGTTCCGGCTGGCGCGGACAGACTCGGCGCATTCACCAGACCGGTCACCGTTGCCGTCAGCGAGTAGTTGCCGTTGCTGCCGCTCGCGGTGATCGCCGTGGTGGTCTTATAGGCACCGGTCACCGACAGCGCCACCGCGCTGGAGGCGCTGCCCGCGTAGGCCGTGGCGCCGTGGGGCGTTCCCGCAAAGACCGCCTTGTAGCTGTGACTGCCGATGCCGGGAATGAACTTTAGCACTGCCGTCCCCGCGCTCGTCAACTGCGCCGTCCCCAGCAGATGAATGTCGGTGCAGTACTTCGCCGAGGCATCGCAAAAGTTTACCTGCCCGACCGTTACTGCCACGCTTCCCGACATCACCGTCGCGGTCAGCGTGATCACACTGCCTGAGGCGACGGACGTGACCGGAGTGCCAGGCCGAAGTCACGGCCAGAGTGGTGGTTGTCGAAGATGCTTGCTCAGTCGCCTGGGCGGCGAAGGTGAACAACGACAACAGCGAAATCAGGGTGAGGGTACACAAGCGATGAATGTGAATTTTCATAAGCTGCTCCCCGGTTTGGATCGGAATCTACTTTTAGAATGCAAAAACAGAGTAAGTATACGCGTATCTTGCCCGCTCGCGCTATCGTGAAACGATAAATTTTCGGGAACACTTACGGCGCGGCTGAAAAGGTTGCGGAAAACTCGACTAAGGCGCAAAAAGCCCACCTCAGGCGTTGAAGCGCGAACGTATTTTCAACGTCTTACGGCACGAGTCCACACGTGCCCTTCCCAATAACAACGTGCATTGAGAGTTTTTCCGCAGCCTGTGAAGCGGCTGCGGAAAAACTTAGAGCATTTCTCGTGATAGTGTAGAGTGCGTGCCCTCAGCGGCTGAAGCCGGAACCTGTTGTAACTCCTGACGGCACGGCTGAAGCCGTGCCCTACCCGTTCCCGGCTCACTCTACAGTAAATGGAGAAATGCTCTAATATTCGACGCTCAGCCCCTAAAGGGGCGATTGATTTTGTAGGACTTGCGGTATCGCTAAAGCGATACCCTGATACGAAACCGGAGTTCTTCCGCGATACAAAATCGGAATTCTTTCGCAAGTTGTGAAGCTGGCGTTGCGCGTCTGGGGGCTATGGCAAATTTGGAATTGCTGGGTCCGCCGAAAACCGCCAAGCTGCGCTTGGCTTAGATCCTTCGACTTCGCTCAGGGCAGGCTCGCGAGGACGCCCGTCGCTCCATTATGATGCGGGCTACGCTCGTTTTAGAAACAACGCTCCCAGTGGCGGCAAGGTTAGGCGCAGCGAATAGGGGCGGCCATGAGTTTTTACGGGCAGGGCCTCAACGCCCCCCGCGTTGCCCATATTGCCGCCGCCATATTCGCGGGCGTCGCTGTTGAGAAGTTCTTTCCAGTAGCCGCCGGTGGGCACGCCCACCATGTATTCCAGTCTGGGCACGGGAGTGAAATTGCACGCGATGAGGATGGGAGCCTCGCCGTCCCTGCCTTTGCGCAGCAGCGAAATGATGCTGGCGGGCGCGTCGTTGCAGTCCACCCATTCAAAACCCCTGGGCTCGTTATCGAACCAGTGCAGCGCGGGTTCACTGCGATAGAGGCGGTTGAGTTGTCCGACCCAGTTCATGAGGCCGCGATGCACGGGGTATTGCAGCACGTTCCAGTCGAGGCTGTGATCGTGCGACCACTCGCTGACCTGGCCGAACTCGCAGCCCATAAAGAGCAGTTTCTTGGCGGGCTGGGCGAACATATAGGCCAGGAGCAGGCGCAGGTTGGCGAACCGCTGCCACTCGTCACCGGGCATTTTGCCGATGAGGGAACCTTTTCCGTGCACGACTTCATCGTGGCTCAGGGGCAGAACGAAATTTTCGTGGAAGGCATAGAGCATGCGAAAGGTCAGCTTGTTGTGGTGATACTGGCGATGGATGGGGTCGTTTTGAAAATATTTGAGCGTGTCGTGCATCCATCCCATGTCCCACTTGAGACCGAAGCCCAAGCCGCCGAGATGAGTGGGCCGCGAAACCATGGAGTAGGCGGTGGACTCTTCGGCGAAGGTTTGAATGTCGGGATGCTCTTTGTAGGCTTCGAGGTTGAAGTGGCGGAGGAAGGAGATGGCTTCGAGGTTTTCGCGTCCGCCGAACTTGTTGGGAATCCATTCGCCTTCCTTGCGGGAGTAGTCGAGATAGAGCATGGAAGCGACGGCATCCACGCGCAGGCCGTCAATATGATATTTGTCGAGCCAGAACATGGCGCTCGACATTAGAAAGCTGCACACTTCGGCGCGGCCGTAATTGAAGATGTGCGTCTTCCAGTCGGGATGGAATCCCTGGCGCGAGTCGGCGTGCTCGAAGAGGTGGGTGCCGTCGAAGAAGGAGAGGCTGTGTCCGTCGGAAGGGAAGTGCGATGGGACCCAGTCGAGAATGACGGCGATGTCGTGCTGGTGCAGGTAGTCCACCAGGTACATGAAATCCTGCGGCGTGCCGTAACGCGCGGTGGGAGCGAAGTAGCCCGAGGTCTGATATCCCCAGGAACCGTAGAAGGGATGTTCCATGATTGGGAGCAGTTCGACGTGGGTGAATCCCAGGCGATTCACGTGGTCGGCGAGGCGGGGCGCGATCTCGCGATAGGTGAGTGAACGGTTGTGCTCTTCGGGGACGCGCATCCAGGATCCGAGGTGGACTTCGTAGATAGACATGGGTGCGTGCAACGAGTTGGCGGCCCGGCGTTTTCCGAGGAAGGCAGCGTCGTTCCAGGTGTAGTCGAGGTCCCAGACCACGGAAGCCGTGCGCGGCGGTTTCTCGGTGGCAATTCCCACGGGGTCGGCTTTTTCCGTCTCGTGGCCGTGGTGCGTGGACCCGATATGGAACTTGTACAACGCGCCCTTGCCGGCGCCGGGAATAAAACCTTCCCAGATTCCGGACGAGCCGCGAGGCTGGAGTGGATGGGACTTCCGGTTCCATCCATTGAAGCTGCCAGTCACCGAAACCTGGCGGGCGTTGGGGGCCCAGACGCTGAAGACGGTGCCCTTGATTCCATCGTGTTCCGCAAGGTGCGCGCCCATCTTCTCGTAAATGCGATAGTGGGTGCCTTCGTTGAATAGATAAAAATCTTCGGCGGTCAGCAGGGAAACGTCGTGGCGGACCGAAGTTGCTTCCTGAGTTGGGGATGTCGTCGTCATAATTTTCGCTTCCGGTCTAGTGTAATCCAAAGTGGAGGGACGGATTGTGTGGTGGCGGGGCTTTGCCCCGCCGGGACGGGGCAGAGCCCCGTCACCACACTAACTCCACTAACGACGCTGGTCTTTCTGCGCATCGCGCTTCGCCCGCGCCCAGCCTTCTTTTACGCTTTGCCGCGCGCGCCCGAGCGCCAGCGCATCCTCCGGCACATCTTCGGTGATGCAGCTTGCCGCTCCGACGTAGGCGCCACGTCCAATCTTTACCGGCGCCACCAGCGTCGCGTCGCTGCCGATGAACACGCCATCTTCGATGACCGTCTTGTGTTTGTTGACGCCGTCGTAATTGCAGGTGATGGTGCCCGCGCCGATGTTCACGCCTTCTCCGATTTCCGCATCGCCGAGATACGTGAGGTGGTTCGCCTTCGATCCCTTGCCCAGCTTGATTTTCTTGGTCTCGACAAAATTGCCCACGTGCGCACCTTCGCCAATCTCGCTGCCCGGGCGGAGATGAGAGTACGGTCCGAGGATGGCTCCAGCGCCGGCGCTCGAGTTTTCCATGAGCGTCCCCGGCCGCACCGTGACCCGGTCGCCAAGGACGGAATTTTCGATGACGCTGTAGGAACGGATGCGGCAATCCACGCCAATTTTTGTTTTGCCCAGCAACTGGACGAAGGGCTCAATCACGGTGTCCGCTCCGACTTCCACGTCGCTGTCAATCACGCAGGTGTGCGGATAGAAAATCGTGACGCCCGCCTCCAACAACTCGCGGCACTTCGCCAGCCGCAGCCGCGCATCCAGCATCATCATCTCGCCGCGCGTGTTGCTGCCGAGGATTTCGCCCGCGTCTTCAGTTTTGATCGCGACGACCTTCTTGCCCGCGCGGTGGAACACTTGCGCCATTTCCGTCAGATAGTACTCGTGGTGCGCGTTCTTGGTGGAAAGACGGTCAATATGCTCGTACAAATCCGGCGCAGAGAAGGCGTAGAACCCGGAGTTGATCTCGAGGATTTTCTTTTGCCGCGGGGTCGCGGATTTTTCTTCCACAATCGCCTGCACCTCGACCCCTCTACCTTTGCGGATCACTCGCCCGTATCCATAAGGATTGTCGAGATCGGCGCTGAGCAAGGTCATGGTCGCTTTTTGAGCGGCGTGGAAGTCGCTGAGTTTCTTGATTGTTTCGGCGGTAATCAACGGAGCGTCGCCGGAAAGTACGATGACCTGGTCATAATCCGAGAGCGCTTCGCGCGCTACCATGAGCGCGTGTCCCGTGCCGCGTTGTTCGGCTTGCAGCACGAAGTTCACGCCCGTGCCGGCAACCGCCTCGCGCACGCGCTCCGCTTCGTGGCCGACGATTACGAAAATGTGCTGTGCGGGTACGACCTTGGTTGCCGTGGCAATCACATGCGCCAGGATCGGCTTGCCGCCGACTTCATGCAGCACCTTGGGATGTTTCGACTTGAGCCGCGTGCCCTTGCCCGCCGCCATAATCGCAATAGCGATGCGCGGAGGCTGCGGATTCGAGCGGGAAGATTCAGACTTGGGCTTTAGTATTTTTGCCATGCTATGCCAATATACCGCGAACCCGGCTGTAGAGACGCACCTTGCCATCTTGCTTGATGGAGAACCGGGCGTCACACCCGGCCGCCTAGACTGGACGGGCGAGACGCCCGTCGCTCCACAAATCAACTCCGGATCGTTTGCCCAGCCGGAACTTGCGCCATCAGCGCCATCAGGTCGTGCGCGACCCGGTCGGTGGCGTGCCGCGCCACCTCGCCCTCTTCCAGATAATCTCCCAGCACCGGGCACACGCCCAGCGCCTCGATCGCTTCCAGATCCACCACGATCTGCGAAGCTCCCTCCAGCGCGTACTTCGCTTTCATCTCTGGCGATGCCTCTTTGCGATTGAGCAGGGTGTAATCGAACAACTGGACACCGGCGTGGCCATTGAGTGCGCGGATGTGGTCCGCCGCAGTTAAACGAAGACTTTCATTGGCTTGCGTCATCAAGTTGCAAATAAATACCGTGATGGCGTGAGATGTGGCAATGGCTTCGGGAATTCCACGCACCAGTAAGTTCGGAATCAGGCTGGTGAAGAGCGATCCCGGACCGATCGTAATCAGGTCGGCGCCGGCGATTGCCTCCAGCGTCTGGGGCAGCGGCTCCACGTCGGGAGGCACCAGGAATAGTTCTCGAATCGTGCCCTTGTTCGCCGTGATCCGCGTCTCGCCGCGCACCCGCGTGCCGTCTGCCAGTAATGTTTCCAGTTCCACGCTCGACGTGGTTGCGGGATAGATGTGCCCGCGGGTGAGCAGAATTTCGGAAGAGAGCCGCACCGCCTCGGCAAAATCTCCGGTGATCGAAGTCAGCGCCGCCAGAAAAAGATTTCCGAAGCTGTGGCCTTCCAGTCCGGAACCCTTCTGAAAGCGGTGCTGAAATAATCTCGAGAGCAGGGCTTCGTCTTCGGAGAGGGCAACGATGCAATTGCGCACATCGCCCGGCGGAAGCATATTGAGTTCTTTGCGCAGGCGGCCGCTCGATCCGCCATCGTCGCTGACCGTCACCACGCCCGACAATTCGCGAATGGTGGGCTGACCGGAAGGGGCCAGCGCCGGCGTCATGACGTAACGCTTCAGCCCCTTCAGCAGCGTGGAGAGACCGGTGCCGCCGCCGATTGCGACCACGCGCAGTTCGGGGCCAGCCTTGCCGGTGTCAAATGAGTTGGTGCGCAACTGGGGGAGCATACCGCCTCAATGCAGCTTCCAGCTCCCAGCTAGAAGCTAAGAGCAAATGGCAGTTCGTGTGGGCAGTTAGTACGCGCTCGCTTCTTCTTCCCGCGGTTCAGATTCGGCGCCCGGATCCGGATACAGCAGTTCGGTAAAGCGCGGATCTTCCGCCAGATTCTGGAAGTCGGTATCGTTCCGCGCCTGGAAGCGCAGTGCGGGTTTCACCCGGACCGCTTCGTCGAGCACCTTGAGCGATTCTTCGAGATGACCGGTCAGGCAATGCAACGCCGCCAGCCCGTACAGAACATATTCCGCCTTCGGATTCTGCTTCAAGAGTTTGTCGAGTTGCTCGCGCGCCGTCACATAGTCGCCCGAGTTGATCAGCGACACGGCGTAGTCGTAATGCTCTTCCGTGGTCTTAAACTGCAACGCGGGCGTGTCCAGATGCTTATCGCAGGTGAGGATATGTACCTGCGCCCGGTCAACCAGGGACTTGTTCGGGCCGTTCAGCACCTTCTGCAGGTGGCCTTTGGCCTTTTCGAACTTGTGTTCCTGTAACGCGCGAAGTCCGGACTCGTAGCTCTGCACCGCCTGTGTGTGTCGTGGATCTTCAGTCGCTTGTTTCTTGGAAGTTAGCTTCAGTGGCATCAAACCGCCTTCAGTTCAGAATTGAAATCGAAAAGCTTGCAATCGAGCGCACTCACCCTTCTATTTTACCTGAAGGCGCAAGATTGACGAGTCACTGGCCGGATTCCCCGGCCCCAGCACGTTTAGGGAAGATGTTGCCCACGCGACGGATTTCCGCGCCCACGGCTTTCAATTTTTCCTCGATGTTCTCGTAGCCGCGATCGAGGTGATAGACGCGGTCGATGATGGTCTCGCCATCGGCCACCAGCGCGGCGAGCACGAGCGAGGCGGAGGCGCGCAGGTCGGAAGCGAGGACGGCGGCGGCGCTCAGCGGAGTCCCGCCGCGAACGATGGCGCGGCGGCCTTCGATCTTGATGTTGGCGCCCATGCGGACCAATTCCTGCGCGTGCATGAAGCGGTTCTCGAAAATATTTTCCGTGACGATCGACGTGCCCGCGGCCTGCGTGGTGAGCGCCATGTATTGCGCCTGCATGTCGGTGGGGAAGCCGGGATATTCTTCCGTGTTCATGTCGGCGGCTTCGAGCGGCTGATCGCCCATGACGCGGACGGAGTCGGCTTTCACCGAAGTTTTCACTCCGGTTTCCGCGAGCTTCTGCAGGATGGCGGTAAGGTGCGCGGGATTGCATGCGGCGACGTTGAGGTCGCCGCCGGTGAGAGCCGCGGCGATGATAAAGGTCCCGGCCTCGATGCGGTCGGGGATGATGCGGTGCCTCGCGCCGTGAAGTTTGGCTACGCCTTTTATGTGGATCGTGGACGTGCCTGCGCCGTGGATTTTTGCGCCCATGGCGTTGAGCAGCGCGGCGAGGTCGGCGACTTCCGGTTCGCGGGCGCAGTTCTGCATGACGGTCTCGCCATCGGCCAGCGTGGCGGCCATGAGCACATCCTCGGTGCCGGTGACGGTAATTTTGTCGAAAACAATTTCAGCGCCTTTTAGACGGTCGGTCGTCGGCCTCGACGTAGCCGTGCTCTTGCGTGATCTTCGCGCCCAGCCGTTCCAGCCCTTTGATGTGAAGGTCGATGGGGCGGGCGCCGATGGCGCATCCTCCGGGCAGCGAGACGCGGGCGCGGCCGCAGCGGGCGACGAGCGGCCCCAGGACGAGAGTGGAGGCGCGCATCGTCTTGACCAGTTCATACGACGCTTCGGGAGTGGCGAGCGAGCGTGCGCAAATCGTTGTCCGGTGATGCGCGCGTCCGTAGCCGAGTTCGACTTCCGCGCCCATCGCGGCGAGCAGCTTGCGCGTGGTCTCGATGTCGCGCACCTGCGGAATGTTTTCGATGATTACCGGTTCGTCGGTGAGCAGGGCTGCCGCCATGCAAGGAAGCGCGGCGTTTTTCGCGCCACTGATGCGAACTGTGCCGAGCAGCGGGTTGCCGCCGCGGATTACCAGCTTATCCATAGAGTGCGTAATTTCTAAAAAGTTAGCGCCGCTTTCATTCTAGTACGAGTCACACGGCGGAGCGACGGGCGTCCTCGCCCGTCCAGCTAGGCGGGGTCCACGGGTAAGGTAGGATCGACAGCAGGAACAATCCTTAGCTTCGTCCGCAAACTTTTGCCGAGCTTCGCTCGGCTGGACGGACGGGGGCGTCCGTCCCTACATGGGCTTTGCCAGCGCGATCGCTCTGCGCACTTGACCTTGGGATTTCTCTTAGGGCAGCAACAGCGTCGGCGCGGCTGACCCCAGCCTTAGCCATCACCAGAGCCACGGGAACGCGGCCTCCTGCGGCGGCGAGGATTTTGCGCGCGGCTCGATGGTCGAGTCCGGCAGCTTTTTCCAGGATGCCCACTCCGCGTTCGGCCAGCTTCTCGTTCTTCGGTGGAGACTTGACCATCAGGTTGCCGTAAACATAGCCGAGACGCGCCATCGCCCCGGTGGAGAGCATATTGAGGATCATCTTCTCCGCCGTGCCGGCTTTCATGCGCGTGGAGCCGGCGACAACTTCCGCGCCGACCTCCGCGACGATGGCTACGTGCGCGGCCTTGCCCAGCGGAGATTTCGGGTTGCAGACGACGGCGACGGTCATCGCTCCATGAGCGCGCGCATATTCGATGGCGGCGATGGTGAAGGGAGTGCGTCCGCTGGCCGCGATGCCCACGACCACATCTTTTTTAGTGGGCTTCTTCTTTGCGATGGCTTTGCGGCCCAGCTCGCGCGAGTCTTCATCGGCTTCCACGGCTGTGGTCAGCGCTTTTGGGCCGCCGGCGATGATGAATTGGACCATGCGCGGGGCGACGTCAAAGGTGGGAGGACATTCGACGGCGTCGAGGGCGGCGATGCGTCCGCTGGTGCCGGTGCCGACGTAGATGAGGCGTCCACCTTGGGAGAGCGCGGCGGCAATCAGATCGATCGCCTGCGCAATTTGCGGCAGGAGCCTTCTTCACGGCGGCGGCAACCTTGGCATCTTCACGATTGATGATGCGGGCGATTTCGAGCGCGGACTTCCGATCGAGATCGGCGGAGGCGAAGTTTGCTTTCTCGGTGCCGAGGCGGCGGAGTTCACCGCTGCTTGCTTCGCGTTTCCCCGTTTTGCGATCTAATGCTTTTCGCTTCAAGCTCGCTTCTCCAAGGCTTCCATCACCGCGTCATGAAATGCCGGCCGCACCTGCTGGATTGCCTGGTTCTGGCAGTCGGGCCAGGTGCGGTTGGTTAGCAAAGTTATCGAAAGCTGGCGCTCAGGGTCGATCCACAGGGATGTGCCGGTGTAGCCGAGGTGCCCGAAGGAACGAGAAGAAAAATACTTTCCCGATTGCGAGGGCGCGGACGGCGTATCCCAGCCAAGTGCACGAGAAGTGCCTTCGGGCGCGGATTCTCGCCGCGAAAAAAATTCGACGGTTGAGAGACGGAGGATCGGGTGTCCGCCGTTGAGCATGGCGTGGGCGAAGATGGCCAGATCTTCGGCGGTCGAGAACAGACCGGCGTGTCCGGCAACGCCGCCGAGAACGCTGGCGTTTTCGTCCTGCACCTCGCCTTGAATGATGCGGTGACGGAAGTCGAGATCGTCGGCGGTGGGCGGGATCGAGTCCTTCAAAGTGCGACGCGGGATTGAAGGTGGTGTGCGTCATGCCGAGCGGACCGAAAATTTCGCGCTGGCAGAATGCGTCGAGACGTTCATCGGCAAGCCGTTCGAGTGCGACGCCAAGAATGATGAATCCGATGTCGCTGTATTCGGCGCGCGTGCTGGGGTCGGCGGCAAGCGGAGTGGTGAAGGCGGCTTGCAGCAGGGCATCACGAGACGGGGCGCGCAGGAAAAGCTTTTCGTAAGCTGGCAAGCCGGAGCTGTGAGCGAGCAGCATGCGCAGAGTAACTTCGCGGCGGCGCGGACTATCTCCGGCGAATTCGGGAACGATGGCAGTGACCGGAGCTTCAAGATCGAGCAGGCCGCGCTCGTAGAGAATCATCGCCATGGCGGTTGTGGCAACGACCTTGGTGAGCGAAGCGAGATCGAACAGGCTCGCGGTGGTGACCTCGGGCGACGCCGGATCGTAGGTGAAACGGCCAAGCGCCTTGTGGGCGACGAGTTCTCCGCGAAAAGTGACGGCGAGCGAACAGCCGGGGAAAACGCGGGCGGCGATGGCCTTTTCGAGAATGCTGAAAGCGTTGCGAAAGCGCTCATCCTGCGCGGCGAAATTGCGCGCGAGGAAAGAAAAACCGGATTCTCGATTTGGCAGCGTCAGGTTCAAGGGACCTTGTGAACTGATGGCGTTATAACAAACGTGGCGGGTAGAGGCAAATGGGGAGTTACTTCGAGGGCATCGTTTGGCACGTTCATCCTTGAGCCGCATCTCCGCGGTCATGTAGAGTCACAATAGACGTGAAACATTTACCGAAAATTCTGCTGCCGCTCGCTCTCCTGTTTCCTGCCGCCGCGTTCTCGCAGGCTCCGCTTGATTCGCGCCTAGCCGTCCTCGACCCCATCGTCAACGATGCCATCGCGCAGGAGCAGATTCCGGGCGCGGTGCTCATCGTTGGCCACGACGGACAGGTAGTGTATCGCAAGGCTTATGGCAGCCGGGCGATTGAACCTCGGCGGGAGGTGATGACGCTCGATACGGTGTTCGATTGCGCTTCGCTGACCAAGGTCGTCGTAACCACGACGGCGATCATGCAGCTTTGGGAGCAGGGCAAGTTTCGCATGAGCGATCCGGTGGCGAACTATCTTCCCGAGTTTGGGCAGAACGGCAAGCAGGACATTACGATCCGAGAGTTGCTGGTGCACTACTCGGGCCTGGCCCCGGATCTTGATTTGACGAAGAAGTGGGAAGGGAAGGAGACGGCGTATCGTATGGCGTTCGAGGCACGCTCCGGAACGGGCTCCGGGAGCGGCGTTCGCTTATAGCGATGTCAACTTCGTAGTGTTGGGGGCGTTGGTGGAGCGGCTTTCGGGCGAGCCGCTCGACGAATATTCCGCGAAGCATATTTTTGCCCCGCTCGGAATGAAGGAGACACGGTTCCTGCCTCCGCCGTCGTGGGTGCAGCGCATCGCTCCGACCGAAGACGATGAGAACCATCATCTGCTGCGCGGCGTGGTGCACGATCCCACGGCCCGGCGAATGGGCGGCGTGGCGGGTGATGCGGGAATATTTTCCACCGCCGACGATCTGGCGATTTTTGCTCAAGCCCTGCTCGATGGCAGGCGGGGCGTGCTGACTGCGGCAACGATTGCGAAGATGACCGCGCCGCAGCAGCCTGTGAATGGAACGTCGCTGCGCGGATTTGGCTGGGACATCGATTCTCCTCTTTCCACTAACCGCGGAGAACTCTTGCCTGTGGGCGGTTACGGGCATACGGGATTCACGGGGACTTCGCTGTGGATCGATCCGGCGACGAATACTTATATCGTGCTGCTGACGAACGCGGTGCACATGAATGTGGTGCATACGAACGTGGTGCATACGAACGCGCTACCGCCGAAGGAGAAGGAACGGGGGAACGCGGTCGCGCTTCGGACCAAGGTTGCAACGGCGGTGGCAGCGGCACTGGCGCTCGATCCCTCCGATGCGGAGAAGATGCGCGTCGCAGCGATCACCGGCTACAACGAAATGCAGAGCGCGGCGCGCAAGCTCGCGGCGCGGAACGGAACCGTGAAGACGGGAATCGACGTGCTTGAGGAGACGAAGTTCGCGGCGCTGCATCCGGCACGGGCTGGGGCTCCGCGAAGCATTGGATTGCTGACGAACCAGACCGGCGTCGATTCCGAAGGACGACGGACGATTGACGTGCTGGCGAACGTGCCCGGCATTTCGCTGGATGCGATTTTCAGTCCGGAACATGGAGTGACCGGAACGCTGGACACGACGGACATCAAGAATACGAAGGATGCGGCGACCGGAGTTGCGGTCTATAGCGTGTATGGGGCGAGCGATGCGGCGCGGCGTCCGCCGCTCGACGTGCTGAAGCGGCTGGATGCGGTCGTGATCGATCTGGCCGATGCGGGCGCGCGGTTTTACACCTTCGAAACTACGATGGGATATTTTCTGGAAGCGGCCGCGAAGGCGGGAATTGAAGTCGTCATTCTGGATCGGCCGAATCCGATTACGGGATCGTTTGTGCAGGGGCCGGTTTCCGATTCCGATTTCGATTCCAATTTCAAAGACTGCGCGGGAAAGTTTTACGAATTATTTTCCCGAGCCTGTGCGTCACGGAATGACTCTCGGTGAACTCGCGAAAATGTTCAATGCCGAGCGGCACATTGGGGCGCGGCTCGACGTGGTTGCGATGGAAGGCTGGCAGCGCGGGGACTGGTTCGATTCGACCGGCCTCGCGTGGGTGAATCCTTCGCCCAATTTGCGGAATTTGACCGAGGCAACGCTTTATCCCGGAGTGGCGCTGATTGAAGGGACGAATGTCTCGGTGGGGCGGGGAACGGATACGCCGTTCGAAGTGGTGGGCGCGCCCTGGATCAAGAGCAGGGAACTGGCGGCTTACTTAAACGCCCGCGATATTCAGAGTGTGCGCTTTGTGCCGATTGCGTTTACTCCGTCGTCGAGTAACTTTGCGGGGGAACGGTGCGAAGGCGTGAATCTGATTGTTCTGGATCGGAATACTCTGGACGCGCCGGAATTGGGGATTGAGCTGGCGCCGGCGCTGCATAAGCTGTATCCGAACGACTTCAAGCTGGAACGGATGGCGGACCTGCTGGTGAATCAGGCCGCGTTCGAGGCGATCGGGGCGGGTGAGGATCCGCGGCGGATTGCCGAAGACTGGCAGGAGCGGCTGGAAGAATTTATGCGCCTGCGGGGAAAGTACTTATTGTACAAGTAGCGTGCGATTTGCCGTCCTTAAAAGGTTTTCAAACCATTTTTCCGCGCCTGCTCCTCAGCTACAATGACAATGTCCCAAAGTACGCAGGTTGGCCATGAGTAAGAATCTGCTTCATATCCCGAGTGTGTTTTACCGCTGCGCCGGCCCGAATTGCGGGGTGCAAAAGGGTGGGAGCGATCGCTGGTGGGTCATGTGGAGTTCGTTGGACGATTGCGATGTGCCGGTGATGCATGTGGCTCCGTGGGACGAAAAACTGGCAGCTCAAAAAGGCGTAATGCATGTTTGCGGAGAGGGCTGCGCGCAGAAATTGCAGTCGCAGTTCATGGGCAATGTGCTGGACGGCCGCGCGCGCAAGATTGGCCGTTAGCAGCTCGTGATGAAAGTCGGGACAGGAGCGGCGCGCGAGCGACACCTTATCATGAATTGCCATCCCGAGCGAATCGAGGGATCTGGGGCTGGCCCGGCCTAGACTGACCGTCGAAATTCTCGAGGGTGATCCGTCCAAACCCTGCTTGGGCGGGCGCGTCGTGACCCGTGTCATTTGTTTCATGTAAAACGAATTTATGTATGTATGTAATAATATGTACATTATCGCCAGTACAAAATGTTCCACATGGAACACTTTTCCGTTTTGCAAGCCCAGGGCGGCAAAGTGGCATAATCGTGGCCTGCCTGGGCAGTTACGAGGGCACATTCGCCGTTCTTGCTTTCCTAACAAAGTTCGCAAGTTGACCCGCTGCCGATTTTACGATTCGTTTTGTTTGACCCTGCTTCTTCACACTGTTATGATTCTCCTGCGGGGTGGAGCAGTCTGGTAGCTCGTTGGGCTCATAACCCAAAGGTCGGTGGTTCAAATCCACCCCCCGCAACCAAATCCATCAACAAGTTGCAGCCCTTTGGTACAAGCCCATCCGCTCACTTTGCGCTCACACTGCCAACAACTGTTCAACAACCTGCCCGTGCGCGGCACGTTTCTGCTCACTCACAGCTTGTGTGTACAGGTTCAAAGTGGTGCCGATGTTCGAGTGCCGTAGCAATTCGCTTTGCACCTTCACATCCGTACCGTTCGCCCGTAGCAGCGTGCTGTAGCTGTGCCGGAACGTGTGCCAGCCCACCGTTTTCGCGATTCCCGCTCGCTTGACAGCGGGCTTCACAAAGTCCGTCAGCGCCGAATCCGGCCAATATGGCTCCGCCCCGTGTTTGTACGGCGAGGCAAAAACCCAATCGGAGTCTGACCGGTACGCCGATCGCTCACGAAACGCGCTCACGATTGTGAGCAGATTGTGAGCGAGCGGGATGGATTTCCTACGGGCCAACGTCTTGGGTTTTCCAACGTGGCAATGTACCACGCCACGTTGTACGCTGAGAGTTGCTGCGTCCCAGTCAAAGTCTGCCCACCGAAGCCCGATAAACTCGCTCCGGCTCAGTCCCAGACATCCCGCCAGAATGACCATCATGCGGTAAGGCTCTGTGGTCAGTTCTACCAGTAATGCTCGGAACTCCTCCGGGGTGAGCACATCCGGTTCTGCTCGCCGCGCTCCACCTTGACGAACGCGGGTGATGGGATTTTCCTTGATGAGTTCCCAGCGGGCAGCACACTCGAAAAGAACATGAAGCACATTCCGCAAATGCAGTTTGCTTTTGGGTGCGAGTTCTACCACTCCCAGCCATTGCTCAACTGCCATTGTGCGAACCTGTTCCAATGTGTGCCGTCCCCACTTCAACTTGACCCAACCGTTCAGGTACGTCTTGTAGCTTGCCCGCGTTGCATATGCCAACCGCCCCATCTCCACATCGTCTGTGAGGTACCGGTCAACCAGAGTCGCAACGGTAATTGGAACCGCTTTCGGCAATTCCGAGTTGATTTCCAGACGAAGGACATCGGCTGCACACTGTGCGTCCCGTTCGGTAGAGAACTGCTCCACCGTCCCGAGTAGCCTGCTAAGCTGTGTCCCGTTGGCATCTCGCCAACGAAACTCCCACACATCCGGCCCATTCGCCCGCTTCTTTAGGGTTAAGTTCCCCCGTTGGTATTTTCGTGCCATCACTGAATCCTTTCCGTGAGGCACGGGCGATGCGATTGTGATTGTAGCCCAATCCAGTTGTTGAGGTCACTGGCCCGAAAAAACCAGCACCGACCGATTTTGATTGCAGGCACTTCTCCCACGCGAGCAAGGCGCATCAAGGTTTTCGGGTGCATACCGCCTAAAAGCAAGGCCGCTTCTTCCACCTTCAAAAGAGGCTCAAAGTCTTGTGTTGTCATAAGATCAGCCTTTAGTAAAGATCAGTCAATCCTGACGACTTGGGCTTCTTTGGGCTAGACCTCGGCGGCGCAATTCCGTTTTCGGCTGGTCAAGTCCGTGCGGGACCGACACTCTTTGCCAACTTGATTCACTTCTGCCGCCATGTCCAATGAAATTTAGGAATAACGTTATTCCCTGGAGGAATAACTGAGCGTACGAGACCAATTCGTTCTCGCAAAATATCTGGTGCTGGCGGCATTGTTGGTTTGTAGCATATTGAATCATAAGTACTTATAAAAACGACACCTGACTTACTGGGCTGTGAAAACCCTCAAAAATGCAGTGGCTTCCACCCCGTCCCCGACTTATCCCGAGGTCCTTCCGACCCTTGCAGCGGGCCGTCCAGGGGCTATTCTGGTACGCGAAGAAATAACGAATTTATGCCGATTATGTCCTTTACTGCGAAACGGATGGAGATTTCTCGTTTTGTTTTCAATCCGAACTTTTTCGGTCAAATTACTCTGATTGTCCCCAGTTATTCCCAAAAGGAATAACGTTATTCCTAAATTTCATTGGACAGAAAAACTAAGTGCGGTTAGGTTTGCGCCACACGCAGCAGATTTTAGTTGCTGCTGGAGGCACAAATGTCATCGCGTTGGTTCCAAGTTCGTTTCATTCGCCCAATCCTGCCCCTTCTTCGGTCGATGTGGGCGCATCCAACCACCGCTGTTCTCACCCTACTTATCCTCATGCCCGTGGCCGCGCTGGCGCAGGGCGGGTCACCGTTCGACACCGGCTTTACCGCCATTCAAACGCTTTTCACCGGCACAATTGCCAAGGTTGCCAGTCTGGTGGCCATCGTAATTGGCGGGTACGGCTTCGCCCACGGCGAACCCGGCGCCAAGAAAGCGCTCGCCGGCGTCGCCGCTGGAACGGGCATTGCCGTTCTCGCGGTCAATGTCCTGAATTGGCTCTGGGGCGTATAGCGACTTCCCGGCTAACTTCGACCCATTTCACCAACACGTTTAGTTAGGCGAGGGGCTTATGGCAGACAAAACACAAAAACATCGAACAAATCGGGTGTTCAAGAGCCTGCATAAGCCTCTCACCTACCTGGGCGTGGAGCGCACGCTGTTTTACTTCGTTTGCGTGGGCGCGGTTGGGGCGTTCAATCTATTCAATTCCATCCTGGCGGGGATCGCCGTGTTCATCGGTGGTTTTGCCTTCGGGCATTGGGTGACGAACAGCGATCCGGCGTTTCTTCGCATCTTGGCAAAGTCCGAACGCTACAAGCTGCGCTACGACGCGGCGAAACAGGCAGTCCCCCGCGTGGAGGTGCTGTAATGTTTCGCCTCGACAAAGCAATCAAGCCGTGGAAAGAGAGCGCCTGTCTCAACGACCACATCAACCTATACGGCTTCTGGAATGAGACAACCTTCCTTACCAAGAGCGGCGATGTCGGCATGGTCCTCAGCGTTCCCGGCGTGGACTACGAAAGTCTCGACCGCTCAGAACAGGAGTATGCGGTGAAGCGGTTGGAGGCCGCGCTGAAAGCCTTTGGCCCAAGCTCCCACATTTACCAGTATCTCTTCAAGTCCAACCGGCCCGACATACCCTTCGCCAAATATGACGACCCGATTGTGCAAGCGGCCATCGAGCAACGGCGGCAGTTCTTTGAGTCGAAGCGCGACCATCTTTATCAGGTGGAAATCTTTTACTGCATCCTGCTCGAAGGTGCGCGGTCGAAGACGGGCGTGGGCGCGGCGCTCGGCCAACTCTTTCGCGATCCTGCGGGAGCCATCGGCGAGATGAAGGCGCAGTTTACCAGCGACAGTATGAAGACGTTGCTGCGCTCGCATATCGAGCACGATGTTCGGCGGCTCGACCAGCGCGTGCAGGCATTCGTTCGGCAGCTTGCGGACTTCATGCAGATCGAAGTCTTGAACCGCCAGGGACAGTTCACGTTTTTCCGGCGCTTGCTAAATTTCGACGACTGGCGCGTTACGGGCAAGCCGCAGTCCACGCAGTTCCTCGATTATCAGGTCGTGAACTCCAATATCGAAGCCGAACGGGACCATCTGCGCGTCGGCGATCACATCGTTCGGGTGCTGACGATGAAAGAGGCGATCACCGAAACGCGGCCACTGGCACTCGATGCGCTGCTGAAGATCCCGGCCAACTTCCGAGTCATAACGGAATGGACGCCGCTCGCGGCGGACAAGGCCCGCAAAGAAGTGAACAAACGCCGACGCCACTTCAATATGTCGAAGACCGGGTTTGTGTCGCAGATGGGCAACGACGCCACGAAGACTAATCCACGCGATGTACTGGTGGACGAGTCGAAGCAGGCCGACATTGAAATCCTTGGCGATTGCCTCCGCGCCCTGGGCGACGGTCAATCGCTGGGCGATTTCTCGCTGACGATTGTGCTGTACGGACACTCAAAAGCCGAGTTGGAGCAACTCGGCGCCGAGTTCACTGGCATCTTCACCAACGCCGACGGCAATCTCTTTTCGGAAACCTACAACCAACTCAACGCCTATTTCGCTACCATGCCTGGCAACTATGCTCTGAATCTACGCAAGTTGTATCTGCTCAACACGAACTACGCCGACCTGTCTTTTCTCTTTACGATCCTTCCCGGTGAAAAGACGAATGCGTTTCTCGGCACCGAGTACCTAGCCGTGCTCGAAACCGACAACAGCACGCCTTACTTTCTGAATCTGCATAACGGCGAGGTCGCGCACACGCTGATTCTCGGGATGACAGGGAGTGGCAAGTCGTACTTCTGCAATTTTCTATTGCAGAACGCGCAGAAGTACAAGCCGCTGACTTTCATTTTCGACATTGGCGGCAGCTTCGAGTCGCTGACGAAGATTTTCAGTGGATCGTATCTGAATGCCGGCCAGGAAGCGCGCGACTTCACCATCAATCCGTTCTCGCTGCCTCAGACGAAAGAGAACCTGCAATTCCTGTTTAGCTTCTTCCGCGTGCTGATTGAGGGCAACGGACAGCGGTACCGGCTGGACTTCAAGGACGAACGCCGTCTGTGGGACGCCATTGAGCGCATGTACATGCTGGAGGCAAACCAGCGCACAGTGTCGAACTTCGCGAACATCGTCGGCGAGTTAAAGGAGCGCTTGCACCGCTGGACACGCGGCGGCCAGTACGGATTCCTGTTTGACAACGCCGAGGACACGCTATCGTTCTCGTGCTTTCAGACCTTTAATTTCCACGGTTGGAACGACGCGCCCGAGGTGCTCGAACCGCTGCTGTTTTACGTCTTGCATCGCGCATCGAATGAGATCGCCGACCCGGCGAAGCTCGCTACGTTCAAGATATTCCTACTCGACGAGGCGTGGCTGTTCATCAAGAACGAGACGATCCGCAACTACGTGGTGCAGGCGCAGAAAACCTGGCGCAAGCACAAAGCGGCGATGATCCTGGCGACGCAATCCATCAAAGAGCTGGAAGAGTCGGGGATGCTGGCGATTGTGGCCGAGAGCTGCCCGACGAAGATCTTCCTCGCCAACCCGGAGATGAACCGCGAAGTGTATCGCGATGCGTTCCATCTCAACGACACCGAGTTGGATCTGATTGGCGGCCTTGTGCCACCCGGTCAAATGCTGATTCGCAAGGCGCAGACCTCGAAGAAAGTGCAGTTGAACGTCGATTCGGTTTCGCACTGGATGGCGACGAACAACGCCCGCGACAACCTGAAGAAGCGCGAATACTTCGAGCGATTTGGGTTTGCCAATGGGCTTCGTCATCTGGCCGAAGATTTTTCCTTCCAGCCGCGCACGCTGGCCACGTCAACCATCAACACGCACCACTCAGGAGGTTAAGTCATGCAGCTTATGAAAAGCATCGTCAATGTTGTTTTGACCGTTTCGTCCATCGCTGCCGTGGCGCAGCAATCGGCGCGCACGGTGCAGTATCACTCGCAGGACATTGTCGCCATCCGCGCCAAGGTCAAGTACACAACCCTGATCGAGTTGCCACCGACCGAGAAGATCATGCAGGCCGCCACGGGCGACAAAGATTTCTGGATCGTCGATGTGGTGGGGAACTTTTGCTTCGTGCATCCGGCAAAATCAGGCATCAGCTCGAACCTGAATCTGATTACGGACAAGGGGAACATCTACAGCTTTACCTTGCAGGACATCTCCGGGTCTTCCGGTGAGCCTGATCTAAAGGTGATCGTTGAACCCGCCGACCGTTCGGCGATTGTGGCCGCTGGCGGCCCCGCGCAGTTTGTGCCCGCCGCTCAACTCGAACAGGCGAGGCAACAGGTTGCCGCCCTGCAAGCGCACGTCGAACAGGCGGTGGACGAGTACAAGAGCAGCTATCCAACGCAGCTCAAGTATGACTACGTCTATAAGGCGAACAAAGCGCCGTTCAATATCCAGTCTATTTATCACGACGATAAGTTCACCTACATCAAGACGAATGCGCCGGAGAAATTCAGCGTGTATGAGATGAAGGACGGCAAACCGAACCTTATCACCTATGACCTGCGGGAAGGGACTTACATCATCCCGAAGGTAATGGACTCAGGATACGTGGAGCTGGGAAAGAAAAAGATGAGCTTCACACGGAAAGGGTGAGCACCATGACCGAGAACAATCGTACGACTCAAACGGACGCACAGGCCGGGTCGCGAGCCGAGCCAACCTTGCGACACATCCTGGAGCAACCCAAGGGCGTGTTGCAGAAAAACCTCAAGACGTTCGTCTACCTGGGCGCGGCATTGCTCGTGATTGTGGCGGCGCTTTTCAGTTCGTCCGGCAAGAAGACGCCCGCACAGCAGGCGGCAGCAGAAGGGCAAGCCCCGCAACCGACGGTGCAGGATAACACCGACAATAACGTGCAGGACTTGAAGAACCAGCTTCAGGCCGAGCGTCAGAAAGAACAGCAAGCGGCTAACGCCGCCGCTGCAACGGACGATCCGGCGTCCGCGACGCTTGCCGCCGCGGCCTACGGCCCAAGCGGCGCTGCCACTTCCAACGGTTGCGGCGCTCCGGGCCGGCCCTGCGGACAAGGTCAGAAGAGCACCATGCAGCCGCAACTTACTCCCGAGCAACAGCAAGCGCAACTCATTGCCGCGAAGGAGCGTGAGCGGATTGATAACTCCCGTTTCGCTTCCAACCTTGTGTACGCCGGTCTTGCGGAGCAAGCGCAACAACAAAGTCAGGCGATGCCCGTCCAGAATGACCATACCGAACGGCAAGCAAAGACAAGCCTCATCACCCCGCGAGCCGAAGGCGAACAAGAGGGAACGACCGGAGGCTATAAGCGACCACTGGAAGCCAACATTGATTCGGCCATCGGTCAGCCCTATCTCATCTACGAGGGTTCGGTTCTCGACACGGTTCTAATGAATCGCCTTGACGGAGACGCCGCAGGACCGGTCAAAGTACTGGTCTCAAACCCGCTGTATTCGCACGACCACCAACACGTCATCATCCCGGAAGGGACGGTTGTATTGGGTGAGGCAAAGAAGATCGGAGCGGCGGGCTTCGGCCAGCAGCGGCGGATGGCCGTCACTTTTCACCGCCTAATTATGCCGGATGGTTACTCGGTCGATCTCGACCAGTTCCACGGTCTCGACCAGATCGGAGAGGAAGGACTTAAAGACAAGGTCAACAACCATTACCTCGAAATCTTCGGTACATCTATCGCCTTGGGCGTGGTCGCCGGAGCGAGCGAGATCACGCAGGGCGGCGGCACCATCACCACCAGCGGATCGCAGGCATTCACCAACGGAACTGCGGCCAGTGTCGCGCAGTCCGCGACCGGCATCCTTGACCGCTTCCTGCAGATTCCGCCCACCATCACCATTCGGGAGGGACATCGCGTAAAAGTGTATATCACGCAGGACTTGCTACTGCCTGCGTATTCCAACCACACCATTCCACAGACGTTTTAAGGAGAAAGGAAAAGACCATGAAGAAGCTCATCGCTACCGTAATCGCCACCGGATTCGCTCTCGCGTTTGCGCCTATGGCGCTCGCGCAGTTCGGTTCCGGCATCGTCTTTGATCCTACGCAGTCGGTCCATGCCGTTGCACAGATCAGAAACGAAACAAAATCCATTACCAACCAAATTCAGCAGATCGAACAGGGCCAGCAACTCTTCACTACCACCGTCAAGATGGCGGCGACGGCTCTCCAAACCTACAACACCGTCATGCAGCAATACCAACTCACGCACCAGATGATTCTCGCGCCGTCTTCGCTCTATCAGCGGTTTCGTTCTCCCGCGACCGACCTGCGAATGCTGCAACAAGTCTCGAACACCTACGGCAACTCGATGGGCTGGCTTAACTCCGCGAATACCGGAAGCGGTGCCGCAGCCGCCTATCAGCAAGTGAGCGTGCCCAGTACCTCGAAGATTGTTCCCGGATACACGAACGCCAGCGTTGCCGGACAACAGCAGATCGCCGCCGAGGGAGCCACCGTGGACCTCGGCGATTCCGTCATGACTAACAACCTACAAATACTCGGGACGATGCGGGCCAACCAGGCGGCAAGGCAGACCGATATCTCCAACTTGGAGGCGGCGACACAAAGCCAGGACGCTTCGCAGCAGACCATCATGGCCACGCTACAGCGCATCAATCAAGCCCTGCTTTTACAACTCCGCACCCAGCAGGACGCGAACCAAATCAACGCCAATCTCGCCCTGCAGCAGATCGTGGCCCAGAAGCAACAGCAGGACGCGATGAAATCGGCATTCCGCGACTCATCGGGATACGAAAGCTATTACAACTCGAACGTCACCACGACTAGCGGTGGCGCGGCCAATCTCCTGAAGCAAGCGTACTGAATAGGCGCGGGCTAAGGACAGTAGAAGAAGACAAGAGGTGAGCATTATGGGTCTCTTCGACTTTATCGCTCAGGGGTGTCAGACACTCGCATCGACGGCGGCGCCCGCGATCACCGCGATGGGGATTCACATCGTACTGGCGCTCGCCACCATCATGCTGGTTTGGTTCGGTGTGCAGGAGGCGCTGGCCTCGGCGCACGGCGGGGACGGCTTCAGCATGGGGAGGTTTCTCAACCTCTTCATGCTGCTCACCTTCGCCTACGCGATGGTCAAGTTCTACGACAGCTCGATCCCCGGCCTTGGCTTCTCCATCAAGGGCTTCATCGACGGCGGTACGACCAACCTTGTGAACCTCATTGGGGCCGATGGCTCGACCACCATGTTGAACGAGATCCACGCCGCATCGTCAAAGACCGGGCCGTCGCTGCTGACCAGCATCATGTCGCCCTATTACTCCATTGTGTGCTTTGTCGTGCAGTTCCTTTTGGCCCTACTTGCGGCCATCGTCTCGGCCATCCTGGCCTACGGTGCAATCGCGGCAACCATCGTTGGATTGCTCGGGCCGATCTTCATCCCATTTCTTGTTTTCGACAAGCTCGATTGGCTGTTCTGGGGATGGCTGAAAGCCTATCTCGGCTTCAGTTTTTACAAGGTTATCGCCGCCGCCACGATGAACGTGCTGGCCCATGTACTGACCAACTACTACATCCAACTTGGGCAGAGCATTTCAGACCCGGCAACGATGGTTCAGACCTTGCCACTGCTCATTCTGTTGGTACTGGTCAATATCTACATTCTCTTCAAGATTCCGGCCATGTCGCACAGCCTATTCGGCAGCAGCGGCGGACACGGCGGCGGCTTGGGCGCGGTCGCAATGGCCGTGCGGGCCATGCTGTAAACCGCGTCAGGAAAGACGAGAAACGAGGCATGAGATGAACACAGAATCGAAGCCGACTCCCGAGATCACTCGCGCCGCAGAACGATACCTCGAACAGTACGGCGAGCCGTTGGTGATGAACACCTACTTGAAGGTGACCATACTGGTGCTGGCCGCCGTTTGCTTCACGCTCGCGGCACTCACTTACAAGAGCCAGAAGGCGCTCGCCGACATGCACCCCATGATTGTGCGGATCAACGACGTGGGCCATGCCGAAGCCATCGACTACCGGAACTTCCAGTACCGCCCGCAGGAGGCAGAGAACAAATACTATCTCTCGCGCTGGGCGGAACTGTATTTCAGCCGCAACCGCTTCACCATCGAGCGCGACCAGACCAACTCTCTGTACTTCCTCAATAGCGACGTGCAACGCGCCGTGATCGACCGGGAACGCCGGGACAATGTTATCCAGACTTACATCAAAAACAGCGCGTTGCCTTACGTCGATGTGGAGATCAAGAACGTCATCCTGGACGACCTGCGGCAGTCGCCTTATTCGGCGCGCATCGAGTTCGAGAAGGTGTACACCAACCCGGCGGACCACTCCGAACTCAAGCGGGAGCGATGGACCGCTAGCGTCACCTATGTCTTCCGCGAAAACGTGAAGAACAATGAGCTGGCCGTGAACCCGCTTGGCCTGACCATCGTGCGTTTCCGGGCCGACCAGGCGTTCAGCTAAGCACGAGGAGGAACCGGCTATCCCGGAGGCTTATCCATGTCGTTTCTTGCTGCCAATCCGGCTGACTTACTCTACCTGTCCCCGCGCCTTGTGGACCGGGCAAACGCGGGCCTAACGACAGGCAACGGCAGCGGCGGATGGCACCCTTCTGACGGCGGACATGTCAGCTCGAATCGGGCTGCGATGGCTGCGGACTTCCGCAGCCGATGTGCCGACGGCAACTTTACTCTGGCGCGTGTCTGCCGTTATGTATCCCGTCTTATGCTTGGTCACCGCTTCGGGGTCTTTCCGGCGCCCGGCGGCACTCGGTCTTCTGCTTCGCGTTCCGCGCCCCTGCGGGGTCTCGGTTCCTCCCAAAACAAGTTTGCAAGCCACGGCAAAGAACGCCGCGCAAACTTCTTTCGGGCCCCTCCGAGAAAGCAGACCTTCGACCTTGGGAGCCGGGCCCACTCGCCAGGCTTCGCCCCGTGTGACCCGAGCAACAACGGGAAATTCAACAAACAGGAGACACGATTATGTACCAGAACAAAGTAACCCTCATCGGATTCGTCGGCAGCAACCCGGAAGCTCGCACGAACGACAATCGCAGCCTGACCACTCTCTCGCTGGCAACCAAGTCCTCCTATAAGAAGGACGGCAAGTACATCTCGCACACCGAATGGCACCGTTGCGTCGTCTTCGGCAAGCTCGCCGAGTTCGCGAAAACCCTCACCAAAGGCGCGCATATTCAGGTGGAAGGCGAGCTGCGCAGCCGCGAATACGACAGCAAGAAGACCGACTCGAAACAGCGCGTCTGGGAGATCCGGGTCGCTTCGATCCTGAAACTCGACCGCGCCGAGAAGGCCGGCCCGGAAGACCATGAGAAGGATCAGGAGCACGATGACAGTCCCGCAGAAGCAACGGCCGCATAGGTCGTTGTTTTTCACTCTCGGAAGCCCGGCTTTTCGCTGGGCTTCCACGCTGTGAGGTTTCCGCCATGAGTTACGAATTGATCCTTCCGTTCCTTCGCCCGATTGAGCCGCTGCTGCTCGACGAAAGCGTCAGCGAGATCATGGGCAATCCCGACACCTCGTGGTTTTGCGAACGTGATGGAGCTTTGTGTTATGAACCAACCATTTCCTTCAAGGCCGGCAGACTACGCACCGGCCTCGAAGTTATCGCCAATCAGTTGGGCAAAAAGCTCGACGAAGACAACCCTATCCTCGATGCGCATCTCCCGGACGGAAGCCGCCTTGCGGCGATCATTCCACCGGTCGTAAGCCCCGCCCCATCACTCACGATTCGCAAGTTCACCAGCCGCCATTACACGGTCGAAGACCTTATTACTCGCGGCACGCTGACGCGCCCGCTAGCGGACTTCCTGGCCGAGCAGATTCGCAGCGGCAAGACCCTGCTCATCAGCGGCGGAACGGGCACGGGCAAGACCACGCTGTTGCGGATATTGGCCGACTTCATTCCCGACCAGGAACGTCTCGTCGTGATCGAAGATACTTCGGAGCTTCAGATTAAGAAACCGAACATTGTGGCCACCGAATGCCAGACCGACACGTATAAGGCCAACATATCGTTCGATAAGCTGCTAAAGTCCGCTCTGCGCTGGCGGCCCGACCGGATCATCCTGGGCGAAGTGCGCGGAATTGAAGCGCGCACGCTGCTCGATTCCTTTAACACTGGACACTCAGGGTCGCTTGCGACGATCCATGCCAACTCGGCAGAGAAGGCGCTGCATCGCTTTGCCAATCTGGTCATGCGGGACCACGCGCAGACGACCTTCTCCGACACCGAAGCCGAGATCGGAGAAGCCGTCGATTTCGTCGTCCATGTCGCACGCCAACCGGGACGCCGCATCGTCCGCGAAGTGCTCGCCCTTCGCGGTTACGACCGCGACGCCAAACGCTTCCTGATCGAACAGGTATTCGAGGTGCAACATGCCGCAGCATAGAACACAGAACGCAAAGACTATCGCCGCCGATTTCCTCGCCCGTTGCTTCCTTCCGGGTGAGTCTATTGCACTCTTACTTCGACGCGAGAATCCCGCCGGGATTCTCCAGCGAATCGTTCCCTTGGAACGTGCGCTTGCGCCTCGTTACCTCGGCTGGCTCGTGCATGAGAACTCCATCGGCGCGAACATCTATGTGGCTGCCAATCCGCTACGCTCTGGCAGCCGCAAACGCACCAAGGAGAGCATCGCCGCTGTGCGGCATCTGTACCTTGATTTGGACGCCGCCGCCGACGCCCGTCTCGCTTCGCTCCGGGCCTCCGATGCTGCCCCCACGCCGACCGCAATCGTCTCGACATCGCGTGGCAAATACCAGGTCCTCTGGCGCGTGGATGGCTTTACCTTTGAGCAGCAGGAAAGCACCCTCAAGTTGCTCGCCATCGCCTTCGGCGGCGACCCGGCTTGCACCGACTGCAACCGGGTCCTTCGCCTGCCCGGATTCCTGAATTGCAAGTACGATCCGGCGTGGCCCGTGACCGTCGAATACCTCAGCGATTGCACATGGAATCCCGACGACTTTCGGCTGGAGATTCCAGCGGCAAATGCCATGCTTTCGCCGGAGGTAATCGCACCGCGAAAGCACCCCGATCAGCCCACAAATTCCGAGCGCGATTGGGCCTGGGTTTTGCGCGAACTTGCCTACGGAATCGACGCCGCCAAGCTCACGCGAACCTTGGCTATGCGCCGCGCCGATAAGCCCCATTCTCTTTTTATTACGCCCAACGAACCGTCGATGTCGCTTCGGCCAGGCTTTGGCTCCTCGAAGGCGTCCCGATGGACGACGTTGTAACGATGCTTCAAGTCCGACGCCGCTTCGAGATTCCCGCCGCACTTTGCTCGGCTCGTGCGCGGGAGATTGCCCAGACGGCACAGCGGATGATTGCCCGTAGAAAAGTTGCTTAACTCAGCACCAAAAAGGAGGAAATATGCCGCTACTTGAAATCAATCTCAGCCACTACATCACGGCCTTGGTTCGGCTGGATGAAACCACCGCCGAACAGGTCGATCAGTACGCCGCGTTCGTCCACGTTTCCGCCGACGATGTGGTGGACAAGGCGCTCACCTATGTCTTCGCAAAAGACCGCGACTTCCAGGACTTTCTGAAGACGCCACAAGCCAAGCAATGCGCCCCTACGCTGCGCGTCCGTAGAGGTCCTAGTAAGGATACGAATGACGTGCCGGAGCAGCCGACTAAGAAGCAGTCAGCCGGGGTGGAGTCCACGTCTTCCGTGCGGGTGATGAAGTCATGATTGGCCCATCAATTTCGTGCCGGAGCAAGAACGGTGCTTCGCACCGGATGAAAGTGGACACTCCACCCCTGACAGGGAACTGCCTAGATACTTTCGTATCTGGGTAGATACCAAAGAAAACAAACGCTCTTGAAACAAGACGGTATCTGGACAGATACCGGCATTTACGGGGAACGGAGGTTCCGTATGGCAGAAGTTGACATGATTGGGGAACGAAGTTCGGAGAAGCTGCTAGGACGTGACCGGCGCTCTCGCAACCTTAGCACCAAGCTCACGGTACAGGAGGCGAAGGCAATTGAAGATGCCGCATCGCGCGCCGGCAAAACGCCGAGCGAATGGACGCGGGATCTGTTGCTGCGAGCTGTTGTTGTCGGCAGTCACACATCAATGGAGATGCACATCTTCACGGAACTCGTCGGCATTCAAATGCTGCTGATGAACACGCTCGAACCGCTGCTGCGAGGCGACAAGATCGTCCCAGAACAGCTCGCCATTCTGTTTCGGCAAGTCCAAACCACCAAGGCCGCGAAGGCGCAGGAACTCCTCGCCAAGCGCAGCCAGAACCGGGAGAAGTAACCAATGCCTACCGTCCAACAATGGGGCCGCAAGGAGTCGCTCATTTGGCCGCCACGCACCTATCTCTACACACTCAGCGCTCTTTTCCTCGCTCTCGCCGCGACCGGGTTCTTCGTCTATGTCCGTTTCCAGTACGGCCTTTCGCCGCTCGAACGGTACTACCTGCCGTACTATCTCCGCAGCGAGATGCCGAGTCTCACACGCCATGCCAGCACCTATCAACTACTCTTTGTTTCCGATGGCAAGTCGCAGGCACGACCAGCGCTAGCCGCCGATGTGGAGCCAGGGGCGACACCGCAACCTACGGGCGAGCCATTGCCGCTAGCACTTTCCGCGCAAGCGCGGCAGCAGGGTATCCGATCGCTGTTCCGCGAACAACCGCGCAGTTACTCGAACAAGGCCCTTCACGCATGGATCGAACACTGGGTCTATTCCGACATTCCTCTCGACCAACTCTTCACCACGCAACTCATTCTTGGCCTTGCTGCGTTCGCATTGCAACTTCCGTTTTCCATCCGCAAGGACATCCAGCGGCGTAAGGAACTGCGGTATGGAAGACGGCTGAAAGGACCAATTATTGTCAGTCCCCGCCAGTTCACGAAAGCTGTTGCCGGAAACGGTATCGGCATTGCGACCAACGATTCCAAGCGCCCGTTGCGGATTCCGCGCGATGCCGAGAACAAACACTTTCTCATTGTCGGCGACACCGGATCAGGCAAGTCGAGCATCATCCGCCAGATGCTTTATCAGGTAGACGCTCGCGGCGATAGCGCCATCGTCTACGATCCCGCTTGCGAGTTCGTGAAGCAGTTCTACGACGAGCGCCGCGGTGACATCGTGCTCAATCCGCTCGATGCCCGGATGCCCTATTGGAACCCGTCGAAGGAACTCCGCCGCAAGGCCGAAGCGAAGGCCCTAGCCGTGTCGCTGTATCAGCCCGAAGGCGTGACGAACCGCTTCTTCGTGGAAGCTCCGCAGAAGATTTTCGCCCATCTGCTTACCTACCTTCCGACGCCGGATGAACTGGTTCAGTGGATGTCCGATCCCACAGAGATCGACCGCCGCGTCAAGGGAACCGAATATTGGATGCTGATTGATCCGAAGGCCCCGCAACAGCGGACCGGCGTTCTCGGCTCCCTCGACATGAGTGCCGACAGCTTCCGCCTGCTACCCAAGCAGGACGAAACAACCTCTGTCTGGACGGCGACTAAGTGGGCCGAGACGCGGCGCGGTTGGATCTTCATCACGTCGCGTCCAACCATGCGCGAGGCGCTTCGCCCGCTCATCAGTCTGTGGATTGACACACTCGTTCTGCGCCTCTTGAACGAACCCATGCCCGACCAGAAACCGGTCTGGTTCGTCATCGACGAGTTAGCCAGCTTGCAGCGGTTGCCGCAGCTTCATACCGCCATCACCGAGAACCGAAAATCGCAGAACCCCGTCATTCTGGGCTTTCAGGGGCGCAGCCAGATGGAGGCCCGCTACGGCGAAGACGCCGAGGCCATGTTGTCGCAGCCGGCCACAAAGATCTTTCTCCGCACTACCGAGCCGCGGGCGGCTAAATGGGTCAGCGAGGCCATCGGCGAAATCGAGATCGAGCGACTGCGCGAAACGCACTACGATGGTTCCCGCGCCGGACGCAACTTCGCGCTCGACCGGCAGACCGAGCCACTCGTTCTGCCTTCGGAAGTCTCTGGCCTCGACGACCTGCGCGGCTTTCTCAAGTATGGCAACCATGTCGCGCGATTCTCGTTTCCCTTCGTTGCGCTCGAAGAGAAAGGTCCCGGTTTTGCCGAACGGAAAATGGACGATCTTATCGTACCGAGCACGCCGCTCCCCGTAGAACCAGAGGAGATACAAGGCAATCTTCTAACTCCCGAATATGCGGTTCAACCACCCGAGAACCAGATGGAGTAGACAGTCATGCTGACGATCTCGAAGCCACTTTCCGCAGGCCAGGCGCAGACTTATCACCAGAAGGAGTTCACCGCGAATGAACAGAACTACTGGTCACAACGCGGCGTCATCGCAGGTGAATGGCAAGGCCGATTAGCGAAGCAATTTGGTCTTGCCGGGGCGGTCTCTGCCGAGGACTTCGCGAAACTCAGCCAGGGTCAGCATCCACAGACCGGCGAGCAGCTTGTTCGGCAACGAGCGTCGTATGAATATCAGGATGCCGACGGCAAAACCGTTAAAACGATGGAACACCGGGCCGGTTGGGACGCGACTTTCTCCGCGCCCAAGTCCGTCTCGCTGACGGCGCTTGTCGGTGGCGATGAACGCGTCCGCGAAGCGCACCGGGAAAGCGTCCGCGTCGCCCTTGACCAGCTTGAACGCTACACGCAAGCGCGGATCGGCGGCAATCATCCACCCGAGACCACGGGCAAGTTTATTGCCGCCAAATTCGAGCACGACACGGCCCGTCCGGTCGATGGCTACGTCGCGCCGCAACTGCATACACACGCAGTCGTTTTCAACGTCACCGAGCGCGACAACGGCCAACCACGCGCCATCCAGCCGCACAGCCTTTTCGCTTCACAGCAGTTCGCCACTGCCGTCTATCAATCCGAACTGACCTACAAACTCCGCCAACTCGGTTACGAAATCGCAACCGGACGGAGCGGCGCGCCGGAGATCAAGGGCTACACGCAGGAGTATCTCGACGCATCCAGTCCCCGCAGCCAACAGATTCGCGAGCACCTCGAACGCACCGGACACTCCGGCAAAGAGGCCGCCGAGATCGCCGCGCACTCGACCCGCGACCGTAAGGAAATCCATTCGCCGGCAGAGGTAATGGCCGCGCACCGCAAGCTAGCCGCCGACTTCGGATACCAGGCCGAAGCCGTTGTCCGCGCCGCTCAGGAACGCTCACAACATCAAGAGAAGCCCGTAAACTCGGTGGACCGTGTCCGCGAATCGCTCACTTTTTCCCGCGACAAGAACTTCGAGCGCGAGGCGGTCGTCGATGAACGCGCCCTGATCCGCGACGGACTCCGGCGCGGCATGGGCGACATCACCCATGCCCAGGTTTGCGCCCATCTTGACGCCCGATTGGCGTCCGGGGAATTCCAAATCGTCGCGCGCCAGCAGGGCGTTCCGGGCCGTCAGTTCACCACCGCCAAAACCATCGCCGCCGAGCAGGAAATTCTTCATCGGATGCGCGAGGGACAGAACCAAATCCAGCCGGTTCTTTCGCGTCCGCAGGCTATCACCGTCGCCGACCGTCACGAGCATCTTAACCACGCACAGAAGACTGTCGTTGAAGATGTGCTCAGTTCGCCCGACCGCATCCAAGGAATCCAAGGTTTCGCTGGCGCGGGCAAGACCACTACGCTCACCGCCATCCGCAGCGCCGCGGAATTGCAGGGTTATCAGGTCGAGGGCTTCGCCCCGACTTCCCGCGCCGCGAAACAACTGGAGCAGGCGGGTGTCAAGGCTGGAACATTGCAGGGCTTTCTTGCCCGTGGACAAGACGCGGAGCGCAATCCAGAACAGAAACGACTCTTCTTCATCGACGAATCAAGTCTCGCGAGCACGAACCAGATGCGCGAGTTCCTTGCGCGTCTCGGCACCAATGACCGCGTGCTTCTGATCGGCGACACGCGCCAGCACCAGGGCGTCGAAGCGGGCCGCCCGTTTGAGCAACTGCAGGAGGCCGGAATGCGCACGGCCAAGCTCGACGAAATCGTGCGCCAGAAAGACCCGGCGCTGAAATCCGCCGTCGAAATGCTGGCAACGGGACAAGTCTCCGCTGCGCTCGACGCGCTCGGCCAGCAGGGCCGTGTGCAGGAAATTCCCGACCGGGAAGAGCGCATCCGCACCATCGCCAAGAGCTACATTGAATCACCCGAAAACACCCTCATCGTCTCACCGGACAACGCTTCCCGCCGTGAACTAAACGTCGCCGTTCGCCAGGAGTTGAAGACCACTGGCATCCTTGCCCCGGAAGACCATACCGTCCGTGTCCTGGTTCAGCGTCAGGACATGACCGGCGCCGAACGTGCCTGGGCCAGCCACTACGAAATCGGCAACGTGGTGCGCTACGTGCGTGGCAGCAAAGCCATCGGAATCGAAGCTGGCAGTTACGCATCGGTCGTAACGACCGATCCCGCCGCAAACCAGCTCACGGTCGAGAAAGCCAACGGAGAACGTGCCACCTACGATCCGCGCCGCTTAACCGGCGTCAGCGTCTACCGCGAGATCGAACGAGATTTCTCTGTAGGCGACCGCATCCAGTTCACCGCGCCCGATAAATCGCTCGGCGTCGCCAACCGCGACCTGGCCGTCATCGAGTCAATCGCGCCCGACGGCCGCATCTGCGCCCGCCTCGACAGCACCCGCCAGATCGAATTCAATGCAAACGACGACCACCGGCACTTCGATCACGGCTACGCTGTCACCAGCTACAGCGCCCAGGGACTCACCGCCGAGCGCGTACTCGTCCACGCCGACACCAGCGTTCACCCCGACCTGCTCAACAACCGTTACGCCTACGTCTCCCTCTCCCGCGCCAGCCACCAAGCCACACTCTTCACCGACGACATGGCAAAACTCGCCCCCCAACTCGGAGCCGATGTCTCAAAAACCTCTGCCTTGGAAATCAATCCAGCCCCATCCGTCGCGCAAGGAATGGGGATTGGTCTCTGACCGTGCCAACAATAAAATGCAGGACTGGTTATTCTTCATTCCGTTTCGCAAGGGCGTAACTTGTGCTCCGCCCGCCTTCGGGATTGCGGACGAGAACGCCGCGTTCGACGAGAGGCAAAATGTCGCGCAGGGCTGTGTCCTGCGAGCACTTGGCCAGCTTCGCGTATTTCGATGTCGTGAGCTTTCCCTCGAACCCATCGAGCAGGCGATTCAGCACCAGCCGCTGCCGCTCGTTATCGCAGCAGCTGAGCGCCCGCGATACCCTTCCAGAACCGCGCCTTCGCGAGAACGGCGCTGAGAGTAGTTTGCGCGCCGTCGATGGCGCGTCCGAGACAGCCGAGAAACCATTCCATCCAGGGTGTGATGTCCAAGGTCCCCTTCTGCGTTTTTTCCAGAATGTCGTAGTAGGCTCCGCGCTCCTGCCGGATTTGCGCCGACATGCTGTAGAAGCGTTGCGGACTGTTTTCCGAGCGCGCCAGCGCCATGTCGGCAATCGCGCGCGCCATGCGGCCGTTGCCGTCGTCGAACGGATGGATCGTGACGAACCAGAGATGGGCCAATCCTGCCCTCAAGACCGGATCCATATCGGCGTTGCCATTGAACCAGTCCAGTAATGCCCGCATCTCTCCATCGAGGCGCGCCGCCGCGGGCGCCTGGAAATGCACGCGCTCTTTACCGAACGGCCCGGAGACAACCTCCATCGGGCCAGTACTGTCGTCGCGCCAAGCCCCTGCCCTGATCTTGCGCATGCCGCTCCGCCCGGTGGGAAACAGCGACGCATGCCATGCAAAAAGTCTTTCATCCGTGAGCGGCTGATCGTAGTGGCGCGTGGCATCGAGCATCATTTCCACGATGCCTTCGACGTGGCGATCCGCGGATTTGAGCGCGCCAATATCCATGCCGAGGCGTCGAGCAAGCGACGACCGGACCTGTTCGGCGTCCAGCTTCTCCCCCTCGATTTCACTGCTCTTGAGCACGTCGGCGGTCAGCGTTTCGAGCTCGGCTTCCTGGCGGAGGTTGAAACCGAGGGCTTCCATATGGCCGATCAGCCTGCCCTGCTGATGACGGATCGTGGCGAGAGGCTCGGCAAGGCGCTCGCGGTTCCAATGAAACTGCGGCCAGCCTGGAAGCTGATGGATGTACAATCTACGCATCATCTGCGGAGATTATAGCTTGGAATCACCGCATGAGCAAATATTCACTGTACGCGATGCGGGGTACCCCCCTACTACTATTATCTCTAAAGTCTTGAATCTAAATGGTATTATTTTCAAAGTCTTCAAAACAAACTGGTTAGAGGCAAAGTCTTGACAATAAAGAAGTTAGCGGCATGGCGAAAATTCGACTCCCTTTAGAATCAAAAAAATGCGGCATTAACTTCCGGTAAAGTCTTGATGTAAAAGAACTTAGTAGATAATTTAAGGCCCGCGCCGAACGGTTGCCTAAGTTTTATTATAACTCAGGTGTCAAGGGATTGATAGCGTTTTTGGATCGTAGCGGAGCGACGCGCCCGCCCAAGCGGAGCTTGAGCGGGGCGCACTCAAGTTTGGGCAGCCGGGCTAGACCATGCCACCCCCGCCCAAGCGGAGCTTGGACAGGCACCCCCTATGGGATTTCTGATTCACTCCGGAGATGTGGGCCACCTCTATAACCGTGTCGGCGTTGTCAAGAGACACCTGGTTCGTCGAAGGTTTTGTTTTTTCCTTCGTGGGAGGTTCTTGTTTTTGCTGTTGCTCTTTTGCTTCGCTCATCGACCAAGGCCCGCTTTCAGAATCCCCCGGTGGAAGAACCTGATTCCACCAGCCATCTATCCGATCCCCGACTACCGACCATGATTCGTTGTTCAGACTCCCGCCGTCGGGAGGCAAGGCGCTCCAATCAGCCTAACGGTGATTTACTGCTGCACCAGGGTGGCCCTCGAGCTGCCTTGCGTGCGAACCAGCTGCGCATAATCCATCTGGCGGCGCAGCATCCAGTACATCCGTACAGCTAGCTTCCTCGCAATCGCGACCTTGGCCACACTCCCGCCGCGGCGCAGCCGCAGTCTTTGATAGTCCTGTCGTAGCGCGACATCCCGTCGCGCCGCCGTGTGACCGGCTTCAACCAGAAGGGAGCGCATCATCGGATTGCCTTGTTTCGAGATGGCCCCCATCTTCTGCCGTCCGCCAGAGGAGTGCTCCTGCGGATTCAACCCAAGGTAGCTGACCAGTTGTTTGCTGCACCCGAAACGAGTCACAGGACCGATCGTGAGCACGAAGGACAGGGACGTGACCGGACCTACTCCTGGATGCGTCATCAACAGCACCGCCTCGGGATGCTGCGCGGCCTGCTCGTTCACCGCCTGATCGAATTGCTTCAGCGATGCATCCAGCTCGTCGAGCAGATGCAATAATTCCTGCCGCCGGCGGCTTGCCCATGGATCCAGCTTCAACCCTTCCAGCGCCTGCCGCCCTTGGCGGGTGAACAGTTGCTTCTTGCGGCAGATGCCCTCTCCCATGGCCAATGCGTGCAGCTGATTGCCCACCGCATTGCGCATCCAAACCAGCTTCTGCCGATGCCACACCAGTTGCCGCAGATCGCGTTGCTTGCTCGTCGGTCGCCACAAACGCGGAAATCGTCCACTCACCAGCAGCTCCAACAGATGCGCTGCATCGCGCGCATCGGTCTTTTGCTTGCGCACTACCGAAGCGCGTATCCGTGCTGCGTCGCCGATCCATAACTCATGGCCCAATTCCCCCAAAAGGCGCTCGAACCAGCGGGTATACCCCGTCGCTTCGATACCCACCCGAACAGGCCCCTGCAACTGCGAATAGAAAACCCGGACTTCATCGGCTGCGTGATCCAGACGGCGCTCCGTGAGTTCGCCTGTTTCCTCATCCAGCATCGCTATCTGCTGATAGCGCGTATGCAAATCGCACCCTACAATCTTCATGTGCTCGGCTCCTTTCCTCCGAGCCCTGGTTCGTTGAGCGATCCAAGTCTACTCGGCGGCTCTGGAGCCGACACGGTTATCTAATCAGCCTAGGTCAGGCCAACCCCCTCACTTTAATGTTGGCCTGCTCTCTTTTTGAATCGCGGCGATCGCCTTGGCAGCATCCTCTCTGATCCAGAAATTCTGCCTCGTCTTGCTGACGGCAGGGTCGGATTCTTCGACCTGCCTTAAGGCGGGGATCATATCCTGTCCGCCAAAGTCGCCCAGAGCGTCCACTGTGGTGCTCCGCACGGCCTCGTTTGTATCTTGGAGTGCACGCACAACTATCTGCCTAATCGCCTGAACCGTGCCTGGATCAAGAGCGTCTTTCACTTGTGCCAGCAGTCTGACAAGTATTCTGTCGGCTCTCTCACGATCCAAAATGAAATTGCTCTCAGACATATGTACGATGCATGGCATTGCGGCCTTCACGCGGAGAGCATTCTCTGACGCTAAAGTTGATGCTGGCATGTACCCCGTCTTCACAAGAATGCAGATTTGATTCGGATCATGTAGGTCTGCAAAAGATTCAACGGTACTGACAAGATCGTCCATGTATTCAGGATTGCCGTCATCACTATCTGCGCCCTCAGAGTTCTGACCCGGTCTTTGTGCCGCGCGGACCCTTGAATCGAATTCGCGAGACTCGCGCTCAAGAAGCTCTAGCAGGGCTGCTCTCACCTTTGTGCCGCGAAGGGCTTGTGGATTGGAACGTAATTGTTGGTAGGCTTCACTCCGTTTCCCGGCGTCATCGGAACGCATCTGGTCGATCAAGGTCTCAACACTAATCTTCTGCGGCTCGGGTTGCTGCCCCCAGCACGACAGTACCGTCACACAAGCCACTGCGGCCAGCCTCAGCACTGTTCTCGTTATCATTCCTGTTCCTCCTTCAATTTGTAACTTGCATTGTCTACTACCACGACCCCCACTGTTTTGAGACGGGGCACGCGCCACGCCAATCGACATGCGTGTGATTGTACTGATCAGTTTGTTCTTGCCAAGGCTCAACACATGCGCCTGCGAGTTTCCCGGCAGCCTTCAAGGCCTTCCACACACCCAAATCACCGCCCGTCGCAATGTCCGCCGCATCACCATGAACGTGTCGGTCTTGGGGAGCGGAGGCATTTTTGGAATGCTGAACAAGCGGGCTACGGTAGGCGCTGTTAATCGTTAGCGGCTGGTTGCCATAGTTCGTTCGCATCCTTTCCAATCCGTCGAGGAAATAGGATTGCAGTAACGCCCAGTTGGGATGATCCGGGTAATTGATGTCGGAGACATTGAGCTCAGCGAACGTAAAGTGTGGGGAAGGATAGAAATCGTTGAATTCTGTGAATTGAACGCAAAATGGCGAAAAGCCAGAATGGTAGGTTGTGTATTCGACAACCAGGCTATCGCGATCATCGTGACACAGTGGAGAGGTCCCGTTCCAGGATGGGTTGGCACCCGAAAAACTTGAGTATGGTGGTGTAGCAAAAAGACTCGGTGCGAAGACTATTAGGTCAATAGGACCATCGGTGTAAGCCTTTCCAGTCCAGGACTGGATGGGCGTGGAGGTTTGACCGGTGGCGCGGCCGTTGCTGTCGTAGGTGATGCCGGAGGAGCCGATTACGCCTCCATCGGCGGTGGCGATTTGGGGGGAGTCGTTGGGCACGCTCCAGTCTACCCTCCCGGACTGATCGAATTTGGCCATATTGCCGGCGCCGTCCGTGCCGTAAAACGAGCCGTCCTGGGCTTGGAGTACAGGGGCTACGTACGAAGGAGTACTCCCCGATGAGGCGAGACTGCCTCCCACGGTCGTCCCAAAACCGTTGTTTTGTATAGCACTGCAGGCACTATAATTTGGATCTGCCACCTCACAGGTGGGGCTTGCTCCCCAGCTAAGTGCCACGCCTTGGTCGGCGTTAGTGATCATCTGGCCAAACCATAGTGATGCGCCACTATAACTGTAAGAGATGAAGCCGCCGTTTGCGTTCTCCACGAGAATATCTTTCTCCCCACCGTCCTGTATGTGAATACTGGACGAACTCCCATCGGTCCCGACACGCAACAGCATCAAACTGCCGTTATCGCTCGTGACTGTCGTCGTGGTTGTGGTCGAGGCGGAACCCATAGGACGCACGACCGAAGGGCAGATACCGCTGCAACCTCCGCCGCCGCCGCCACCGCTGGTGATAGTAGTGGTAGAGTAAGTCCCGTTTCCGACACCATAGGCAAAGTAGGCATAGCCGTCACCCGCAATGATTGGGGTACCGTACACAAAATAAGCCCCAGCATAACTCTGATTAGTGTTGTTCCCGTTGTTCGTGGTCGTTTCTGACGACGTATACGGTGGATCCAGCGGCACGCTGAATATCTGAGCGCCGGTAGTGGGGTTGATACCGATTACAGAATTGGTTTCAACTCCGCCTTCGGAAAACCAGAGGTTTCCTGGATTAACGGTTGAGTTAGTTTCGATCGCGAAGATCGTGCCGTCCGTGTGCACGACAGGCGTTGACAGTGACGAGTATGAATAACCCGAATAACTAGGATTATCGTTTGTCGGTTGCACCAGAGTAAATGCTGGGTATGCTTGGCCAGTGATTCCATCTAGTTTCGTAATCGTATTGTTCCCCGTATTCGGGTCTACCGCCCAAACCACAAGACCACCCTGAAAGTCAGACAAAGTTGTTTGAACCCCACTCGGCAAACTGGCGGTCCAAGCTGTAGTACCGTCGCTCTTAATGGCGGAAACTGTGCCGTCGGCGTTGAATGCAAACACATCGGCGACGCCGGTGGAACTGGGGACGGCGGGGACGATCTTCGTGACGCCGGAGCCGTCGCCGGGGTTAGACCAAATCACGGTTCCGGGCGCTAGTGTCGCGTAATACACCGTGACATCGGCGGAAGCGCTGCCGGCGGTAATGGTTGCATTGCCGGCGGCGAGGGCGGTTAGGATGGGCGGGTCGTCAGTGGAGAGGCTGACGATATTCGTGTTGCTGGAGGTCCAAGTCAGTCCGGTGACTGGCTGGCTGCTTGCATTCAGAGCTTGAATGGAGTGCGTTTCGCCCACCACCAAGTTGAGCATGTTGGGTACGAGTGTGAGGGCATTGGGGCCTGAGGTTGGGACGGTGAAAGTGACGGCATTGCTCCAAACGCCGTTTTGCTGGATCTTGGCGACGCCGCTGACCGCGTTGGCCGCGACGGTGGCAACGACTTGCTGGTCGCTCCAGTTTGTAACTTGACCATCTGTGCTGCCGAGCCAAACCTGACCGTTGCCTTGGCTAGTTCCGAAGCCAGTGCCGGTAATGGTGATGGAGATCCCCGGCGCGCCAGAAGTTGGGGTCACACTGGCGATGTGCAGCGAGTTGACGGCAAAGGGAACAGCGTTGCTCATGACGCCGTTCTGGAGAATCTGAGCGTTGCCTGACATTGATCCCAATGCAACCTCTGCGACGACTTGGCTGTCGCTCCAAGTTTGCACCACGCCATTGGCCGTGCCGAGCCAGACTTGGCCTGTGCCTTGCTCCGAGCCGAAACCCGAGCCGGAGATGGTCACTGGGATTCCGGGAACACCGCTGGACGGGAAAACATTGGTGATGGTCGCGGTGTTAACGGTGAAGGGCACAGCGTTGGACAGGACTCCGCCCTGCTGTACTTGAACGGTGCCCGATTGGGAGATGGTGGCGACGTTGGCAACGATCTGCGCGTCAGTCCAACTGACGACTGCGCCGTAGGTGCTGCCCAGCCACACGGTGCCGGTGCCTTGCGGTGTGCCGAAGCCCGAGCCGGAGATTGTTACCTGCGTCCCTGCCGCGCCGGTTGGCGGCGAGATCGAGACGATATTGGGAGGATTGGGCACGACGGCGGCTTGCACGGTGACTATGGTTGTTGCTTGAGTGCTCCCCAGGGTGGCGGTGATGGTTGCGGTTCCGACTGCGGTACCCATGGCGAAGCCTGTAAGTCCCGTAGTGGCGGTGCCGACCCAAACGGCAGAAGTATTGGACGAACTCCATGTTACTGAGGTCGTCAAGTTCTGCTGGCTGCCATCGGAGAATGTGCCGGTGGCAGTAAGTTGCTGACCTGAACCTACGGCAATGGAAGGATTGGCCGGGGTAATTGCTAGAGACACCAGGGTTGCCACGCTAAGCGAAGCGGAACCGCCTATGTCTCCGGCAGTCGCCGTCAGCGTGGTTGCGCCGGTGGCTTGGGCATTCGCAATGCCGGCGTTTCCGGGGGAATTGCTAATGACAGCAGCCGAAGGATTGGACGAGTTCCAAATGACCGACTGAAGGGTCTGAGTGCTGGCGTCATTGAACGTGCCGGTGGCGACAAACTGCTGGGTTTGTCCCGGCATAAGGAACAAGCTCGCGGGTGTGACTGCGACGGATACGAGATTGGGCGGAGTAAGACTGGTGGGTTGATACCATTGATCGGCAGCCAAAGTTACGCCAGCATTGATGCCGCCGATCAATAAGACGTTGCCGTTCGGAACCAGTGTTCCAGTATGGCCTGCGAGGGCGGTCGCAACAGGCTGACCGGGGGTGAATGTACCAGCGACAGGATCGAATAATTCGGTGCTGGCCTCCCCAGTGCAAGAGGAACCGCATGAACTGTAGCCGCCCGCGACGACGACATCGCCATTGGTAAGCAACGTGGCAGTGTGATGGAATCGCGGAATATTCATACCGCCAGCGACGATGGTAAAAGTGTTCGCGACCGGGTCATAGATCTCCGCGGCGTTCGTCGGGCATCCCGGCGAGGCGCAAGTCGAGCCGCCAGCCACCAGCACTTGGCCGTTATTCAGAAGAGTGGCGGTGGCGTGATAACGAGGAACATTAAGGCTTGGGCCCGGCCCGGTGAAGCCGCTGTTCGATGAACTGTAGATTTCCGCCGCTGCCGGTAAGTTCGTCCCGTCAAAACCTCCGGCAATCAGAACCGAACCTGAATTGAGCAGGACCGCACTTGCGCCGAACCGCACAGCGCTCATGCTGTTCGACGTAGCCGTAAAGGTTCCTGCGGTCGGATTGTAGATTTCCGCACTCGACAAAGCGCTGCACGATGTGGTCGATGTGCAGGTTTTCCCGCCAGCAATGAGCACGGTTCCATTGGCGAGAACAGTCATCGTGTGGCCGCTTCGGGCCACGGTCATCGTCCCTGCGCTGCTGAAGGTGCCAGCTACCGGATCGTAAATCTCGGCGCTACTCAAGGATGAGCAGTTTCCCGAATCGTCGCAGGTGTAGCCGCCCGCAATGAATACCTTGCCGCTGTTCAGTAGCACAGCCGGAGCGGAGCGCGCTGTGGCCATTGGCCCGACGGTGTAGGTAAATGCGCTGGTGGCCGGATTGTACAATTCTGCGCTACTCAGGTAAGTGCATGAGCCCGATGTCGGGCAATTGACGCCGCCCGCCACTAATATCTGCCCATTGTTCAAGATGGTCGCGCTGTGCTGGTAGCGGCTCGTGTTGAGGTTCGCTTGCGTGGTTCCCGTCGTCACGATCAGGGCCGCTGTGGCGTTCATGGACCCTGATGTTGCTGTGATCGTGGCATTTCCGGCAGCCACTGCGGTGGCCAATCCGGCGCTGTTGACGCCAATGACGTTGGGATTGGACGACACCCACGTACTGGAAGCGGTGAGGTTCTGCGTGCTGCCATCGGTGTAGATGCCCGTGGCCGTTAATTGTTGAGTCGCTCCGATGGATAAGCTGGCTGCATTCGGCACGACAGTGATTGACACTAGGTTTGGAGGGCCGACGGTCAAGGTGACCGAAGCTGAAGCTGATTCAAATCCTCCCGTCAGCGTTGTTGTGCCTTGAGCCAAGCCCGTGGCAAGTCCAGTATTGGTGACGGCGGCAACGGTGGGTGTGCCCGAAAACCATGAGAGCAACGTAGTAACATTCTGCGTGCTGCCGTCGCTGTAGGTTCCAATGGCTTGATATTGCTGGCTGGTGCCGAGTGCTATCGTCGCTGTCGCTGGGGTAACTGCGATAGAAACCAGCGCCGGAGCCGCGACGCTTAGCGTGGTGGATGCGCTCACAGAGCTGGAGTTGACTTGGATCGTGGCCGTTCCCTGGAACAAACCAGCGGCAAGACCGCTGCCATTGATCGCAGCAACCACCGTTGCCGACGAACTCCAGGTTGCGGTGGCAGTAAGATCTTGCGTGCTCCCGTCTGTATAGACGCCGGTCGCCGTATATTGTTGCGTGGCTCCCAAAGGAATAACGGCATCTTGCGGGCTTAGGGTAATCGACACGAGTGTCGGTGTTGTTACGGTCAATGTGGCCGAACCGCTGACCCCTGTCGCGCTTGCCGTGATCGTCGTTGTTCCCTGGGCTGCGGTGGCCGCTACCCCTGGATTCGTGGTATCGCCGCTGATCGGAGCAACGGCGGCAGAAGACGAACTCCACAAGACCGATGACAGCGTTTGAATGCTGCCATCGCTGAATGTGCCCACGGCGGTGAAAAGTTGTTGCGCGCCAGCGCCGATTGAGGGTGCTGCGGGTGTGATTGCGATACTTGTCAGCCCATTTAGCTGGCTCGGCATGTAGAGTTCCGCCGTGTTGAAGATATTGGTTCCGTCCGTTCCACCAGCTACGAGAACCGTGCCGTCGTTGAGAAGCGAGGTTGTCTGGCGCTCGCGGACACTCGTCATATTGCCCACAGCCACAAAGGTTTGGCTTGCCGGATCGTAGAGTTCTGTCGTATTCAGTGCAGTGCTGTTTCCGCCAGGATCGGTCGCCCCACCCGCTATCAGCACCTTGCCACCGTTCAAGAGCACGGCGTCGTGGTAAATCCGGGGCGCCGTCATAGTGGTCGCGATGGCAGTGAAGGTATTCGAGTTGGGATCGTAGATCTCCGCCGTGTTAAGCGATCCTGCTCCGGGGATATCTCCTCCAGTGATGAGAACCTGACCGTTGTTCAGCAGAACTGCCGCATGTCCTTCGCGCGTGGCCGTCATGGGGACGGGCACAGGAGTGAAC
Organism: uncultured Acidobacteriaceae bacterium; assembly: GCA_963827765.1. Taxonomy (GTDB): domain Bacteria; phylum Acidobacteriota; class Terriglobia; order Terriglobales; family Acidobacteriaceae; genus Acidiflorens. Next base: position 69,455 of record CAWHBX010000002.1, on the reverse strand, counting down.
GTTTGGCTCACCGGGTCAAAGATTTCAGCCGTGTTGTAGGCAGCGCTTGGCGTCGGGTCCGTTTCGCCACCGGCGATCAGCACTTGCCCATTCTGCAACATCGTCGCCGTGTGCTCATAACGAGGCGCATTCGTGTCTCCCAGATCAATGAAAGTCTGCGTCGGAGGATCGTAGAGCTCAGCGTCCGCAATAAGGCCAAAGTCAGGGTCATAACCTCCGACGATCAGCACTTGTCCATTGTTCAGCAACGTGGCTGTATGTCCGACACGGGCAGTATTTAAAGTGTTCGACAGCAGCGTAAAGGTCGCTGTCGCGGGATTGTAAATCTCGGCCGAGTCCAAGGTTTCTTCGTTTGCCAAGTCGGAACCGCCCGCAACCAGCACCGTGCCGTCGTTCAGCAGCGTCGCCGTGTGCATCCAGCGCGCGACATTCATCGCATTGGCTGGCGTGAAAGTTTGGCTCGCCAGAGTGTAGAGATCCGCACTGTTCGCTACGCCAGAAGCGCTCATTCCGCCCGTGATCAGAATTTGCCCCGTCGTTAACTGAGTGGCTGTCTGTACGTACCGGGAAGCCGCCATTTGTCCACTGGTTGCCACGAAGCTGCCGCCAGACTGGATTGTTTGCGTCAGAACGGCCGACGTACTGGCGATGTCATTGCCGTCTCCGCTATAGGCGGCCGTAATTGAGTGGGATCCCGCAGATAGTGCGGATGTGCTGTATGTGGCGATCCCACCACTGATCGTGGCCGTCCCCAGCGGCGTGCTTCCATCCATGAACGTCACCGTGCCCGTCGCCGTCGTGGGCGTCACCGTGGCTGTGAACGTTACCGAGGAACCATGCGTCGATGGATTCGGAGACGAAGTTAGCGTGACCGTTGTGCTCGCTTGGTTGACCGTCTGCGTCAGCGTCGGAGAAGTGCTGCTGCTGTCGTTGGTGTCGCCGCCATAGGATGCCGTGATCGAGTGCGGCCCCACCGCCAGCGTCGAAGTACTATACGTGGCGGTTCCGCCGCTGAGCGTGCCCGTTCCCAGCGTCGCGCTGCCATCCATAAATGTCACCGTGCCTGTCGCCGTCGTCGGCGTCACCGTGGCCGTGAACGCTACCGAGGAACCATACGTCGATGGATTCGGAGATGAAGTTAGCGTGACCGTTGTGCTCGCTTGGTTGACCGTCTGCGTCAGCGTCGGAGAAGTGCTGCTGCTGTCGTTGGTGTCGCCGCCATAGGATGCCGTGATCGAGTGCGGCCCCACCGCCAGCGTCGAAGTACTATACGTGGCGGTTCCGCTGCTGAGCGTGCCCGTTCCCAGCGTCGTGCTGCCATCCATGAACGTCACTGTGCCTGTCGCTGTCGCCGGCGTCACCGTGGCCGTGAACGTCACCGAACTTCCATAAGTGGACGGATTCAACGAAGAGGCCAGCGTGACTGTCGTGCTCGCTTTGTTCACCGTCTGCGTCAGCGCCGACGACGTGCTGCTGTTGTCGTTCGCATCCCCACCGTAAGAGGCCGTAATCGAGTGCGACGTCACCGCCAGCGTCGAAGTGCTATACGTGGCGGTTCCGCCGCTGAGCGTGCCCGTTCCCAAAGTCGTGCTGCCATCCATGAACGTCACCGTGCCCGTCGCCGTCGTCGGCGTCACCGTGGCCGTGAACGTCACCGAACTTCCATAAGTGGACGGATTCAACGAAGAGGTCAGCGTGACTGTCGTGCTCGCTTTGTTCACCGTCTGCGTCAGCGCCGACGACGTGCTGCTGTTGTCGTTCGTGTCCCCACCGTAAGAGGCCGTGATCGAGTGCGACGCCACCGCCAGCGTCGATGTGCTGTATGTTGCCTTGCCACTGCTGAGCGTGCCCGTTCCCAGCGTCGTGCTGCCATCCATGAACGTCACTGTGCCTGTCGCTGTCGTCGGTGTCACCGTGGCCGTGAACGTTACAGCAGAACCATATGTCGATGGATTTGATGAAGACGTAAGTGTTACGGTGGTGGCTGCTTTTACCGTCTGTATCAGTGCCGCGGACGTGCTGGTGTTGTCGTTTGTGTCGCCGCCGTAGGACGCCGTAATCGAATGCGATCCCACCGCCAGCGTTGATGTGCTGTAAGTCGCGGTTCCGCTACTGATTGTGCCCGTCCCCAGCGTCGTGCTTCCATCCTTGAACGTCACCGTGCCCGTCGCCGTCGTCGGCGTCACCGTGGCCGTGAACGTCACCGAACTCCCATAAGTGGACGGATTCAACGAAGAGGTCAGCGTGACTGTCGGGGTCACTTTGTTTACCGTCTGCGTCAGCGCCGCGGAAGTGCTGCCGTTGTTGTTCGTGTCACCGCTATAGGATGCCGTGATCGAATGCGATCCCACCGCCAGCGTCGAAGTGCTGTACGTCGCTTCCGGTGCCACCATCAGCGGTGAGATACTGAAAGTTGCCTGCCCGCTGCCGATCGTGCCCGTTCCCAGCGTCGTGCTTCCATCCTTGAACGTCACGGTGCCCGTCGCCGGCGAGTCGAAGTAGGCCGTGAACGTCACGGAACTCCCATAGGTGGACGGATTTAATGAAGAGATAAGCGTCACGGTCGGGGTCGCTTTGTTCACCTTCTGCGTCAGCGTCGAAGATGTGCTGCTGTTGTCGTTTGCATCCCCGGCGTAGAAAGCCGTAATCGAATGCGATCCCACCGCCAATATCACTATGTCGTTAATCGCCGCGGTTCCACCACTGATCGTGCCCGTTCCCAAAGTCGTGCTGCCATCCATAAACGTCACTGTGCCCGTCGCCGTCGTCGGCGTCACCGTGGCCGTGAACGTTACCGAGGAATAATACGAAGACGGATTTTCAGACGAAGTTAGCGCGACCTTCGTGATCGCTTTATTTACCGTCTGGGTTAGCACCGAGGATGTGCTGGTGTTGTAGTTCGTATTACCGCCGTAAGAAGCCGTGACCGAATGTGATCCCACAGCCAGCGTCGAAGTGGTGTATGTCGCCTTCCCGCTGCTGAGCGTGCCCGTTCCCAGCGTCGCGCTGCCATCCATAAATGTCACTGTCCCGGTCGCCGTCGTCGGCGCCACCGTGGCCGTGAACGTCACCGAACTCCCATAAGTGGACGGATTCAACGAGGAGGTCAGCGTGACTGTCGTGTTCGCTTTGTTTACCGTCTGGGTTAGCACCGAGGATGTGCTGGTGTTGTAGTTCGTGTTGCCACCGTAAGAAGCCGTGATCGAATGCGATCCCACCGCAAGCGTCGAGCTGCTGTATGTTGCCTTCCCGCTGCTGATCGTCCCCGTCCCCAGCGTCGTGCTTCCGTCCTTGAACGTTACCGTCCCCGTCGCCGCCGCGGGTGAGATCGTGGCTGTAAACGCCACCGAACTTCCATAAGTGGACGGATTCAATGAAGAGGTAAGCGTGACTGTCGGGGTCGCTTTGTTGACTGTCTGGGTCAGTGCCGACGATGTGCTGCTGTTGTAGTTCGTATCACCGCCATAGGCAGCCGTAATCGAATACGATCCCACAGCCAGCGTCGAAGTGGTGTATGTCGCCTTCCCGCTGCTGAGCGTGCCCGTTCCCAGCGTCGTGCTTCCATTCTTGAATGTCACCGTACCCGTCGCCGCCGAGGGCGAGACTGTGGCCGTGAAGGTCACAGAACTCCCATAGGTGGACGGGTTCAGGGAAGAGGTGAGCGTCACGGAAGAATTGGCCTTTCCAAACGCCATTCCTGTGACGGCCATGCAACCAAGAACAAAAAACAGAACACGGAATATTGCTCGCATCACGACTCACTCTCCTGGGATACAAGAGTTTCTCGACAACTTGGGTACGGATTCTAAGAATTAGGGGGAAGATCCCAGCAGGAAATTCTCCGAGAAAGCGGATAGCACTCTTTCCTGCCAAAACTAAGCCGAAAGACTAAGTAGGTTGCCATCCAAAGTCAAGAAGATAAAAGTGGCCGCTACGGACTGTAATCACACTCGCGAGTGACGACAATCACATGATAACCACAACCCCTTGCGGCCCTTACAGATAGCATGTTCCGCCCATATATAAATCCCCTGTTAAACTATCTTCCGCAATACCCCGTTCTATTTCAAAGAGGGTAAATACCACGGTTTCTGACCTGTTTTCTGCCGTTTCGGTTGCCTGACTTTACACCCCAAAAGCAACCGCTCGGATGCGCTTGGCCGCGCGTCGTTTCCTCCACTCCCACGGGCGAGCGTGACCACTCCGCTTCGCTCCGGGACGGTCCTTCGGGACAGCACGGCTGCGCGCCAAACGATAACGCCGTCTTGTCACTTGCCGTGCCCGCCTCTCGGTCCTTCACCCTCGCCCTCAGTCGTTCCTCTTTGTCTCCCGGTGGGTCGTTTTTTCCTTCGCTTCGCTCTGGGTGAAAGAAAAAAACGCCCCACCGGGCAGACAAAGGAAAAAACAATGGAATATCACAGCAACAACGACACCCACACCGACGGCTCAGCCGCCGTCCATGCGGCTTCCGGCAATAATAACCGGAAGCCCGCCACCGCACAGCAACTCATCCGCGACAACGTGAAGTTTCTCATCGAGCAGCTTGAAGCCGGACACAGCGAAAGTCTCACCGCGTTTCTTGATGCGATGGCGCATTTCCATACGTACAGTTTCGGAAATGTCCTTTTGATAGCGAGACAAAAACCCGACGCAACAAGAGTTGCCGGTATGTTCACTTGGAACCAGCTTGGCCGCCGCGTGAAGCGCGGTGAAAAGGGCATCGCCATCCTTGCCCCGATGATCGGCAAACGCCGCAAGAAGCAGAATACGGACACCGGAACCGAAGAAGAGGCAAACAAATCCACGCTGCTAGGATTCCGCCGCGTGTACGTGTGGGATCAAGCCCAAACCGAAGGCGCACCGTTGCCGTCGCTCGGCGAGGTCACCGGGGAAGCCACTGTGTATCTCGACCGCTTGCGGCAGTTCGTGCAGGAGCAGGGCATCACCGTCGAACTTACCAGCGACATTGCCCCGGCCTTGGGCACGGCAGTCGGTACCACCATTCGACTCTTGCCAGGGCAGACCGAGGCCGAAGAACTTGCCACATTGGTACATGAATACGCCCATTTGAAACTCGGGCATTGTGAGCGCCGCACAACCACGACCAAGACTGTGCGCGAGACAGAAGCCGAAGCCGTGGCCTTTGTGGTCTCGAAAGCCATCGGCCTGAATCCCAATTCCAGCGCCTCGTACATTCAGCTATATCACGGCAACGCCGAGCTATTGATGGAAAGCCTTGAGGTTGTACAGCAAACCTCAGCCGTGATTCTGGCGGCAATCGAAATGGAAGAACCCGTCCCGCCGGAAGCGCAGGAACCGCAGTCCGCGCCCGAGGCAACACCGGAAACCCAAGACACAGGTTATTTGCCAGCACCGGCAGATATCGCCGAGGCAGCGCAACCAGCCGCCTAAACATGCAGACACAAATTGGCGCGGGCAGGCGAGGTGTGTCTGTCCGCATAACTTTCACACTACTCAGACAAAAAGGAGAAGATGATTATGGCAACCGCAGTTCAAGTCAGCAACGAATATCGCAGCGTTCCGGTCACCGCGCTGGTAGAGTCCACCAGCAATCCCCGCAAGCGATTTGACACCAAAAGCCTCGAAGATTTGGCGGCCAGCTTCAAGGCGCAGGGCGTGTTACAGCCCTTGCTTGTCCGCGCCATTGAAGAAGACAAGTACGAGGTCATCGCCGGTGCGCGGCGGCTCCGTGCCGCTAACATCGCTGCCTTAGAAGAGGTTCCCGTTCGCGTCGTCGAACTCTCCGACGCGGCTTGTGTCGAAACACAATTGGTTGAAAATATCCAGCGTGAAAATGTGCATCCGTTGGAAGAGGCATTCGCGTTTTACGGCCTCTTGCATACGGACGGCCTTCAATACGACATCAACAGCCTAGCGGCGAGGGCCGGGAAAAGTCAGGCCTTCGTGGCCACTCGACTCCGTTTGGTCGAATTACATCCATCCATCGCAGAGGCGTTCTTGGCTGACGAAATCGGTGTCGGCCATGCGCTAGAAATCGCCAAGCTGCCACAGGCGGAACAACAGCGGGCGTTTGATGCTGCCTTCCACACCGTTTGGAATGGCGGTAAAGAAACGCGCATTTTGCGTCCTGTCCGCGACCTGACGGCTTGGATCGAGCAGAACATCCTGCTCTCGCTCGATTGCGTGCCGTTCGACAAGAACGACGAAGGGCTTGTGCCCGAAGCGGGAAGCTGCGCGAACTGCCCGAAGCGCACCGGCTTCAACACCTTGCTTTTCGATGCGGCCTTGCAAGACAGTTGCACCGACAAAGATTGCTACAACAACAAGCTCACCAAGAATGTCGAGCGCCAGATCTCCGAAAAACCGAATCTGGTGCAGATTACGAACGAATGGAAAACGCCGGGCAACGGCGCAGTCCTTGGACGGAACCAATATGTCGCCTTGAATCTCACGGCCAAGTCTGCGAAATCCAAGAAGCCGCTCTTGCCCTATCAGAAACCATGCAAGCACATGAGCGAGGCCATCATGATAGATGGCACCGAGCGCGGGCGCACGGTGAAAGTCTGCGCCGAGCCGAACTGCCCGGTACACTTCGCCGACCGCCGCACTCCCAACCCGGCGCAGACAGCCAAGGAACGCGAACAGCGGCGCAAGGAGTTGGAGCACCAGAAGCTCGAAGCCACGGTGCGGCACCGCACATTGGCTGAAGTGCTAAAGCGTATCGGCGCACCGCTTGATCGCGCCGACCTTGCGCTGGTTGCGAGTGCGCTTTTGAATAAACTCGAACCGTTGCGGAAGGAACTACTGGTGCGCCGGCATAAGCTGATCGATGGCTCGGCCAGCGAAGTTACCCACCCGCAGGTGCAGCAGGCCATTACTCGGTTGCTTCGGCAGCCGGACGAGGGCGCACTTTCAAAACTGCTGATCGAGGTCGTTTTGCTGGAATGCACAGATCGGGCGCCAACCAGAGACCCGGATGTGCTGATCGCCACGGCAAAACGGCACCGCGTAGATGTGGACAAGGTTCGCAAAGCCGTGGAGCAGGAGTTCACCGCGAAGCGGGCCAAGCAAGAGGCCAAGCAAACCAAAGCGGCGAAGAAAGGCACAACAAAAACCGCAACGTAACCCAGCCACATTACTCAGGCGCTCGGCAGTTGTCCGAGCGCCGTTCTCTTTGGATATTCATTTCTTGATCGCCACCGTGAAGGGTCTTTTCTGTAACGAGTTTGCGCCCAGCCCGTTGCCCGCCCTTTTTCGGTGTCCTGCTGACGCAGGAGGCGTCTTTTTCCCACCCGACGGACTGGCGCTTCCGCGCCCGACAACAACAAAACCGAAAAGCAGCGAAACAGCGGTGTAAGTCGTCCACGCCGAATTTCTGGCGGAGCGCAAGTTTGCACTCCACCATCGTTCTTTTGACTGGAGGTCGGCGCGGCTGTGTCAACGGTCTACAATCCTGCCCGTTGATACCCCTTTGTTTCCGTGTGTAAGGTCAATAGAAATAGTAGTTAGCGGTTGCCTGTTGCGATTCCTGCTGCCTGGACAGGCTGGCGCGGATCGAATGCGCTCGCGTCGAAATGTCAAGCACATCAGTGTCCAATTCCATCCGGTAAGTCAACACAATACCCGAGAGTCGTTGTCTGGAGCGGCTTTCGGGGTCGAGTGGTTTGTAATATGTTGTATTGTGGGAAACTTTTCATAACTGGCCGGTGTCTAAGCCTATAATCGCTCGTGTTGCGTGAAACAACCTCTCATGCAAGCGGGAGGGCGATACTCCTGGCGTCACAGAACGTCTGAACGGGGCTTGGAGCCGTGTTTCCCAGCGTTGATGTACGTCATATGCACGCCGTCATTGCCTTGGCTGAAGAGCGAAACTTCACGCGGGCCGCCGATAGACTGCACATCACCCAGTCTGCGCTCAGCAGACAGATTACCGATCTTGAAGAAGAACAGCGATTTCACCTCTTCACTCGCGATACACGACGGGCAGTGGAACTCACCGATGCCGGTCGTGTTTTCGTCGAAGCCGCTCGCTCGGCAATTGTGGAAGTGGAACGTGTCGCATATCTCGCTCGTGCTGTGCAAGAGGGGGCGGACACTGTCTTGACAATTGGACATTCGCCCTATGCCAATCGCGACTGGATTTCCACGCTGTTTGCCATCCGGCTTCCTTTGTTTCCAAGGCTCAGAATTCGACTCATATCTCAGTTTGCGATGGAGTCGGTGCGAAGCGTCCTTGCGGGCGAACTGAACCTCGCCCTGGTGACCGCGCCACCGCCGGATCCGAAGATCACGGCTATGCCCTTTGCTCCCGCACCGCTCTACGCGGCCCTTCCAGAGACCCACTCCGCTGCCAGCAAAGAACGCTTGGTCCTCAAAGACCTGGCTCAAGACGAGTGGATTTTGTTCGCAAAGCGGGTTCATTCCCTTCTACACGAGGCGATCTTGGAAACGGCACGACGAGCAACAATCGTCCCCAAGCACACTCATGTTGTTATTGCGCAACACGAAGCAGTGGATTTGGTGTTGGGCCACGTGGGCATCGCCATCCTTACGAAACCTATGGCGCAAGGCTTTCGCGCTGAAGGGGTGGTCATAAAGCCGCTTTCGGATGCCTCGTTGTGTTTTCAAACGTGTGTAATCATGAGGGCCGATAACGATTCACAATTGGCAAACGAGTTTGCCCGGTCCTTCCTCCGCAAATATACGCCCCAGCAACTGCCGCCAATGCAGATGGAGTTACCGCTGTCCGCCTGACTTGCCGAGGAGCGCAAAACTTTGCGCATTCTGCGACAAGCGTCACGCGAGCCTGGCTGCGCGCCAAGCGAACATACGGTAGAGAGACTATCGGGCATTTACAAGAAGGTATTGCAAGCACAGCACAAATGTGCCATTTACCGTTCGCCGCCGGCCAGTGGTATCATGCCTCGTCCTTCAAGGGCCGTGTCCTAGCCAGTCGCTTTTGGGCCATCCGTAAAAATGTTGTAATCCAAGGAGCATAGTCATGGTTTCGACGTTCTCGCTGCCGCTCGCACACTTGCGTAAGTCTGCTCTTTTACTGTTGACCCTCTTGATTTGCTCGCAATTGTTTGTTTCCACCGTTCAGGCGCAGGCTCCGCCAGAAGGCCGCCCTATCCTCTTTGTTCATGGGTGGTGTAGTAACGCAGATGACTGGTCGATTCTAGCTCTACGGAAACACAGGACCTCTGGATTCACAACCAGGGTTTCCGCGCATGCAATTAAATTATTAAATTGTGATCTGCACTTGACAGCACCCGCCTTAATATCTGACAATTTCGGTTCTATTTCGACAGCTTGCATTTGCAAGCGTCTTCCCCATCGAAATAGAAGTGGTGCCGTCGGGCCGAACTCAGGACAAATCAAATCCTCTGAACCTCTTTCACAACGGACTAGAGTAGTTGATCCGAGTTAGAGGAAACCGGAGTTACGCGCTCTTACTGGCGGCTGAGAGGTAAAGACTATGGCTGGTCAACCGACCGTGCACTTCAGGCGGCACGCATTCCTGTTACTTGCGGCGGTTTTAATTATCTCTCTGTCCGCATCGTTCGTATCGGCTCAATGCGGCGATCCCGCTCAGACGAGGCCGATTCTCTTCGTACACGGTATTTGGGAAAACTCGAACGCCTGGGGAACGACAAAGGCCGGACAACAGCCAGGGATCAGAGATCACATAATTACAAAGCTCGAGGGAACCTACGGATATCCACTGAACTCCAAAAACTATGACCTGTATTTTGACGGAAACAGCTTTACTGTCCGATGGGCGCAGACGCCAGGAACGCAGAATCCGCAAAGCGACCCAATAGCCGGTTACAATGGCAACATTCCTTGTGACGCGCGCTTTTTCTCCATCATCTTTTCCAGCTGGGGTTATGGTGATGTAGCTAAGGTCTCCGTTATCACAAAAGCCTACGAGCTATCTGAAGTCATCAAAGCTATTACTGGGATAACGTTCGTCAAAGACGTCATTGTCATCGCACACAGCTTGGGTGCTCTGGATGCGCGGGTGTATTTGGAGGGCCTTGGCTCGGAAGCTGCCCCTTGCATTTCTGATCCGTGTATTAGCGTGGGATCTCTAAAATATACGGGTGACGTCGGCCATCTAATCACGTTGGATGGGGCTAACGCGGGAGTCGCCGCAGGCAATATATTGGGTGTTGACGTTGACTACTGGTTAGTTCATGAGCTAAATGTTGCAGAACTCGAGTTTAACAGCGACATTATTCAAGCTGTAAATTACAACCGCTCGTATACGGACGCAAACAATAAGCCCGTTAATGCTAACACTCTTCCAGCAGAGTTGAGCATAGATGCACTGATTAACGAATATAGCGACTATTCTGTCGAATGCGTTCTCAGCGACTCCGAGACTTGCACGACGGACGGAATACTGTCCAGCGACAGTCAGTCAATTACAATCCCGCTCCAGGGTTTCCCAAACGTTTACGACCTCGCGAACGGGTACCAATCCACTGATCCGACAATCACGCAAAATCAAGACTGCTGGTTCTCCCTTCCTCCTGTGCCCAACCCATACACGCTCTTACATTTGTTGCCCTGTCTCTCCGATCCTCACAATGTAGTCGAGCAGGCTGGTGACGTTGTGTACGACAAAGTCAGACAGAATACTTCTGGACAGCTGACCAGCGTCAATATTCAGACAACTTATAATGGCGGTCAAACATACACCGGAGCAATTAACCTGATCTTGTCAGTTCCTGGTGGTTCGACCACAATCACGGATCCTCAAGCAAAGTTGTCGGGGCCTTCGGTACCGCCTTCTCCTCAACTGCCGAGCGTTCCGCCGCAGTCTCCAACTGCCTACAGCCTTGCCTGGTCGTCTGGCGGTCCACAGGGAGCAAGCCAACCGACTATAACCGGCTACAGCGCCGACGGCACGGTTTGCTCACCTAGCAATTGTTACATTACTTCCGGGATCTCACCGGTCGCTGCTGCGAACTGGGGCCTTACGTTCAGTGTCAATTTCGCACAGGGGGCGCCCACTTCCCCCACGGTGACAACTGCGCAAGCGACCGGAGTCACCGGTGATTCCGCCACACTTGGAGGAACCGTTAATCCCAATGGCGGGGCCACGACCGCTTGGTTTGAATGGGGTCCGATCACCAGTCTGGGCTATTCAACAGCGAAACAATTCGTTGGGTCTGGAACCGCAACAATGCAGTTCTTGGCCGTGCTTCCAGGACTGGCTTCCAATACCACCTACTACTACAGGATCGACGCAAACAGCGGCGGCAACACTCAACCGGGAAGCATCGTTCCATTCGCGACGCTTGCTACGCTACCTGCACCCAGTTTGCTCGCACCTGCAAATGGCGCCTCCAACATTGCTCCGACGCCAACGTTTAGTTGGACATCAGTAACGGGTGCGAGTTCGTACCGATTGATCGTCGCAACTAGCCCCGGCGCACTTCCATCCGACCCCACTTCGCCGACATGTGGAGCTGGCTGTATCCTTGACGTTACGCCCAGCGGAACCACGTACACGCCTTTGAATGGAATTCTCCAGGCTGGCACTACTTATTACTGGGAGGTGCATGCGCGCAGCCCTCTTCAATACGGCACATGGTCATCAATATTCAGTCTTGCTACGGTTGGGTCGGCCGTCAACGGCCTCTCCGTGAGCCCAACCACTGTACTCAGTGGCGCAACCGCAACGGTCATGGTCACGTTGGACGGACCTGCGCCCGGGGGCGGGGCACAGGTTACACTGTCGTCGAGCAATGCTGCGGTCTTTCCCACACCGTCGGTTGTATCCGTTGCAGCAGGAGCTTCCACGGGTAGTGTGTCCGTTGTTGCCGGGACAGTCAGTGTTCCAACAACAGTGACTGTGACTGGCACCTACGGCGGTTTCTCGGCTAGCAATTCGGTAACGGTTTCTACATCTGGCGGTAGCGGTGTTGTTTTGAGTTCTTTCTCAATCAGTCCCTCGACCATCGTTGGCGGGTACTCACCACAGGGAAACGTATTCCTTACTGGACCCGCACCCGCGGGCGGTGCTGTGGTCAACCTTTCCAGCAACAATCCTCACTTCGTGCAAGTACCACCGTCGCAGACCGTTACTGTCCAGCCCGGATACACGAGCGCGGGATTCCCGATTACGACCTCCTTCACAAGCGGTACCGTGGGGGCTACTGTCACCGCGAGCTACAACAACACCATGTACGGAGCAGGGCTCACGGTATTGCCGGTTGCGGCCAGTGGCGTTACGTTCTATCCCTCTACTGTGAACGCGGGAGATTCAGCACCGCTGATTGTCTATCTGACCGGTCCAGCTGCGGCCGGTACCTCCGTCAGTTTGGTGAGCTCAAACCCGTCAGTTCTTCAGGTACCTTCAAGTGTGAATTTGAACACCGGTGCGACCCAGGTCTCGATTACTGGAACGACGTTTGCCGTTGGCGCGCAAACCAACGTGACCGTGACCGCCAGCTACAACGGCAGCTCCGGGCAAGGCACGCTGACCGTGGTGCCAGTCCCACCACTCCTTGTGAATACATTTAATTTCAGCCCGTCCACGGTTACCGGAGGAGCGAATGCTTCTGGCCAGGTGACACTGACTGGCTTGGCACCGGCTGGAGGCGTCAACGTCGCCCTGTCCACATCGAGCCAGTATGTTCAGCCGCCGGCCTCCGTGTACGTTCCGGAGGGGGACTGGTATGCAAACGTCTCCGTCCCAACCTCAGCCGTGGGTGCGATCATAAATACTGGCGTCACGGCGAGCTATAACGGTTCCCAACAAAATGCCAGTTTGACGCTGGTGCCGCCGCTTCCGTATCTTGCGACCCTGAGCTTCAGCCCAGCAACTGTCCAGAGTGGCTCTTCGACTGTGGGCACCATTACGCTGACTGCACCGGCGCCCTTAGGTGGCGCTTGTGTTTCCCTGAACAGCACCTGGGGCTTCATTGTGCCCGGTTGGGGTGGCAACTGCACCGATATCCCTGCCGGTTCCACAAGCGGGACGTTCAACGTGACGACCCCTCCAATCGCTTTCGTCACGACCGTAACAGTAACTGCCACCTACAACGGGACAACGCTCAACACTCTTCTCACGGTTGTCCCTCCCGGAACGCCGTTTGGGCCGAGTTCTTTGACGTTGAACCCGATGGCAGTCACGGGAGGAGCATCGGCTACGGGGAACTTCCTGTTCACCTATCCTGCGCCGGCGGGCGGTGCCACCCTTCAATTGTCGAGTGACAACCCGGAAGTTCAGGTATCCCCCAGTATTAGTGTGCCTGCGGGCGCCACAAGCGCTCAATTCCCAGTAACAACCTCATCCGTCGCAGTGATCAGCACGGCGACCGTGACGGTGAGTTCCAATGGCATTTTCCAGAGCAGTCTGCTTACCCTGAGACCCTCTGGATCGCCGCCACTCTTTAATCCCGTGCCATTCCTAGGTACTCCGATTATTCCACCCACCCAAACCCCTGGCGGAGCAGGGTCGACCCTCACGCTCACCGGCTCGGGATTTGTCCCTGGCGCCCTGGCGCTCTGGAATGGAACAGTATTGCCAACCACGTTCCAAAGCAATACTCAATTGCAGGCATCGGTTCCTGCGAGAGATATTCAGACCAACGGAACCGCTTTCGTAACGGTAACCAATCCAGGCGCCGAGAATGTACCCTCGAACGGACTTCCAGAACATTTGAGCTACTCTGTCGCGGCACCATCCTTCAATAGCTCGGCTATAACCGACATTGCCGGCGGCGGTACCAATGCGGTTGCAGCCGATCTGAACCGCGATGGCAAAGCAGACTTGATCATCGGCGGCTTTTCCGTGGGCGGTTTGGCCATATTCTTGGGGAATGGCGACGGCACATTCGGTTCGGCATTGATCCTCGAGGATGTGCAACCGTCCTCCTTCATCGTTGCCGACTTTAACGGGGATGGCAAACCAGACATCGCGGCGGTTAGCTGGAACGGCAATACCAATGGCAGCAATCTGGTCCATATTTTCCTAGGAAATGGCGACGGCACATTCACGAGCGCGCCGGACGTTGTCTTTTCCACCTCGCTTGGCAGCGTTACCTCCTTGGCTGCGGCGGATCTTAATGGCGACGGATATCTCGATTTGGTGGTTACTGGAAACTATCTGACTCAGGCCTATGTCCTCCTCGGCAACGGCGATGGCACGTTTGGAGTTCCTGCTGGCTTCGGGTCAGTGAATCAGCCATTCGGCGTTGCTGTGGCCGATTTCGACGGCGATGGCAGGCTCGATCTGGCACTGACCGACACAGGTAATCAGGCAGTGGCAATCCTCCTCGGGAATGGAAACGGCACATTCCAATCTCAAATAGAATATTCGGCTGGTGGATATCCTTACGCACTCTCTGTCGCAGATTTTAGCCGTGACGGGCATCCTGACATTGCCATTGCCACCGAAGGCTACTGTTGCGGCAATCTTGGTGGACTTGCCGTTCTTCGCAACAACGGCAACGGTACTTTCGCGTCTCCGGTTAACTATGGAGCGGGGCAGGAGTACGACTCTGTAGCGACCGATGATCTCAATGGGGACGGTAAATTAGATCTCTTTGTCATCGGCTCGTCTTACCAGGCAGCATTGCTGTACCTCGGCAACGGCGACGGCACCTTTGCAACAAACCCCATTTCGATACCGATGGGGCAAAACGCATATTCTGTAGCGATTGCTGACCTCAACGGTGACGGTGCACCCGACATCGTTGCGCCCAATCAGATCAATGCCACAGGCAACATAACTATCTTGCTGCAGTCCGTTGCGCCGGTTTTGCAAGTGACTCCGTCGAGCTTGTCTTTCAGCGCGACCCAGGGTGAAGGAGCCCCGCCATCGCAAAGCCTTGCAATCGCCAATACTGGTGGAGGCACTGAAACCTGGGCGGCTGCGTCTTCCCAGTCGTGGACCTTGCTTGGCCAGACTTCGGGAACGGTTCCATCCACACTGAGCGTGTCGGTGAATCCGGCGGGACTCAATCCCGGAACCTATACGGCCACGATCACCGTGACCGCAGCGGGCGCTTCGAACTCGCCGCAAACCGTCCCAGTCACTCTCGTCGTTAATCCGACGCCGGTCGTGATCAGCTCACTGACCTTGAGTCCGGCTGTTCTGGTTGGCCCCGGCAGTTCGACCGGCACGGTCGCGCTGAGCGGTTCGGCCCCGGTCGGCGGAGCCTCCGTCAGCCTGGGTAGCAATAGCTCCGCAGTCCAGGTTCCATCAGGTGTCACGATACTTGCGGGGCAGACTTCAACGACGTTTACGGCCACGGCGTCAGCCGTCACAACTCAAACTGTCGCGACTGTGACGGCAACCTACAACGGAGGATCAGCCAGCACGACGCTTACCGTGAATCCAAACACGCTCCCTCTCACCGTATCGCCCACAGCTTTGTCCTATGGCAATCAGGGCATTAGCAGCACGAGTGCCGCCAAGAAAGTTACTCTGACCAACAACACTGGCGCAGTCGTCACAATATCCTCTACGGTAATCAGCGGGACGGATACTGCTGATTTCACCCAATCGACCACCACTTGCGGCAAGACACTCGCATTGAAGAAGTCTTGCACAATCAGCATTACTTTTACTCCCACAGCATTGGGAGCGAGGTCGGCCATGCTCATCCTTACGGATAGCGCGGTGAACAGCCCGCAGACTGTTGCCTTGTCCGGCACGGGAGTTTTGCAAGTCAGTCTTTCGCCAACGGCACTTGCTTTCGGGAATCAGGCGGATGGCAGCAGCAGTGCGCCCAAGAACGTGACGCTGACGAACAACACGAGTACGGCCTTGCCCATATCAAGCGTTGCCACAACGGGCACAAATTCTGGGGAGTTTGCAGTGTCCTCCAATACTTGCGGCGCGAGTGTTGGCGGGCATTCGTCTTGCAAAATCAGCGTCACATTCGAACCCGTGACGCCGGGAGCGAAGACTGCATCGCTGACAATTACGGACAGCGCCAACAATAGCCCTCAATCGGTGAGTTTGACAGGGACCGGAATTGCGCCGGTGTCAGTCACTCCATCGAGCTTGACCTCCGCTGCTCAAAAAGTAGGCACCACGAGCCCCGCAAAGAAAATTACGGTCAAGAACAATCTTAAGACAACCCTGACGTTCTCTGGTATCACGGTGACGGGAGCAAACGCGGGAGATTTTGCTCAATCGGGGCCGACGTGTGGAGGAACTCTCGGAGCGGGTCTGACCTGCACCGTCAGTATTACGTTTACTCCGACCGCAAAGGGTTCCCGTGTGGCGACTCTGAATATTTCTGACAACGCAATCACCAGCCCTCAGACCGTTGCTTTGTCTGGGACAGGCAAATGAAGATCCCCAGATGCTTCGGGGGCTTCGGGCGAGGACTGGAAGGATGAAAGGGGCAACTCGACTCCAGCGATAAGGCATCGCAGTGATGGGTGGATAGGCACGATGGTTAGCAATCAAGGCATGATGTGCCTCTTCGCTACAACAACGGCGCGTGTAAGGAAAGGGCTAAGTTGCTGTTTTCGAGCAAAACTGCTCAGGGTGCTCTCAGAATGCGTTGTATCGCTTCTACTCCGTTCAAGTCACGCTCACGTTCGCTCACGATTCATTGTTTCCGAGCGTTCCCGAGCGTGATTTTCAAGACCTGTAAGGCATCGCCCATGCCCCACATTCAACAAGATAGAAACATCTGTCTGTACTCATAACCCAAAGGTCGGTGGTTCAAATCCACCCCCCGCAACCATTTACGGATTTGAGGGACTACCGGCGTAGTCCCCAATTTCCAACTCACTGGATCGCGGCTGTTTGTGGCCTCAAATTCTTCAGGGAAACTTCCTTCGCCCTATCCTTCAGTTGTCTTTTGATCGCGGGTGGCAAAACAAGATCTGCTACCCGGCTGTTGGCTCGCCGCTTGGTCTTCTCAAATGCTGAGCCGTAGGTATTCATGGTCGTCTTGATGTCGGCGTGCCGCATGAGGCGCTGCTGCACCCCGAGCGGCGTGCCGATATCATCAATCAGCGTTCGATAGGTGTGCCGAAAGCTGTGCCAGCCCACTCCTTGCAATCCGATCTTTTCACCCGCCGGTCGCAAGTAGTCTTTCTGAATAGCATCGCCGTGGACTGGGCGTTTCGTATCCGCATTAGCGAATAGCCAACCCTCCGGCGTTTCGACACATCGCTTCTGCCAATCCTCCAGAACGGACACTAGCTTGGAATCCAGAAACACTTCGTCCTCTGAAGCTCCGGTTTTTCCGCCGTTCCAGACGTAGCGGCCCACAATGGATCGGGTCAACGTCAGTGTCCTCCCGTTCAAATCAAAGTCCGTCCACTGCAATGCCCTGATCTCACTGATGCGCAAGCCCAGGCACATAGCAATCATGACCATCACTTGAATGTGGTACGGAAGCTCTGCGAGAAGAGCCTGATATTGCTCGACCGTGAGCACAACTTTCTTGCGAACACGTTTCGTCACGCCCTTGATTTCGACTAACTGCATCGGGTTTCTCTGAGTCTCCAAAATTTCCCATTTCATCGCGTACTCAAAAATGCGATGCAGGAGACCCTTTATGTTGGACTTCGTTTTGGGAGAATGCTTCAGCTCCTTCAACCACTGTTCCACCTTGAGGGGCTTTTTCACTTCGGCCACGGGAGCCTCGCCCCATTGTGGCAAAATGTGTCTCTTCAAAATGGACTCGTAGGACTTCTTGGTTGAATACCGTTCTGGCATTGCTTCGTGCATGTATCGCCTTACCAATGCTCCGAACGATTGACTGGAAGACTGCTCCATCCGCTGGTATCGAAAGTCTCTCGACCCCTGCCAGGCATGATCTTCCGTTGGCCATCCTTCCACATCTCCCGCTAACATTACGCTGCGCTTTCGCGTAATGCCCATCTCGTCCGTTTCGTAAAAGCGCCAAACCCACACATCCGGGCCTCGCGTTCTCTTCTTGCGAACAATTGTTCCCACGTCTTGCTGTGTGCGTTTCAAGAAGCTTTCCTCCTTAAAGCGCGCACGGATGACGGTTCTGACTGTACACGACAACGCATGTGGGAAACTAGCTCAGAAATTAGAAAGCGCCAGCGTTTGCGAAGTCCATTGCCTATCGGATGTGCCGGAAGGTACCCTTCCCGAGCCATCTTCTTTACTGTCACAGGGCTGATGCTGAGAAACGTTGCTGCTTCCTCAGGCGTCACGAATTTTTCCCTATCTTCTGCTGCGTTCACCGTACTGCTCCATCTCAAACCCGTTTTCAGAGTCCGAGAACCTCACCCTGAGCAGCGCCCTGGGCGTGCCCCTGCGAATGTGTCGTTCCTGCATGTTCTTGGCCGGTGTCATGACCGACAGATGCAGCTCTGTCATTGCTGATCTCATTACTGTGTCCGTGGTGACGTTGATGATTTGAACTGACTGCGCTGCTGTGCGAGTGCTCCTGGCCTGGGTGAATGGCCGTGCGGTGCGAGACATCGTGACCAAGAGCCTGCGGCAGCTTTTGGCGGTCATTCGTGAATATCTGCGCGTCCCACTGTCCACGCGAAACAGAGACATACGCCATGCGGCTATTGAGCAGGTCTTTCGCCGCAAGCTCCGTATCCACATGGATAAGGACGCGGTCGGCGGTCTGCCCCTGGCTGGAATAGCTGGTTACGGCGTAGCCGTGGTCGAGGTGCGGGTGACGTTGTGGATCGTAATCCATGCTGCGCCCACTATCGAGCTTCAGCCGCATCGCGCCATCCGGTGCGACGTTTTCCACTATAGCCAGGTCGCGGTTCGCAATTTTCAACTCATGATTCGGCGCAGTGAACTGGATGCGGTCTCCAACCGAGAATGCCTTCTCCTGTTCGCGATATACCGAGACGCCCATCTGTCGGCGAGGGTCATAGGTCGTTTCACTTCCATCCACGCGCCGCACCGTGAGCCGATTGTTTTGCGCGTCGATGCCCTTTACGCGTGAGTATTCGCCCTTCGCAATGCCAGTCTCCCGCGAACTGCGCGAGTAGCGCAGAATATCGTCAACTTGGTATTGCTGCGCCCAAGAACGATCTGCGCCGGTCATTTCCTGACGCGGCACCAGCGTTTGGACGGCGTGCTCTTCCTTGCTCACGATGCCGCGCGATTGCAACTCTGCATGGATGCGCTGATTGATCTCCATGCGGGACAGATTGTCCGGCGACACTACCAGCGTACTTTGCGGCGACTTGGCATACTCGCGCGCGATGGCCGTGATGCGCTCCTCGTGCCGTTTCACTTCGTGCACGCGGCCTTGTCGGTCAAGGCTGTCGATGGCCGCGCCAACCTGACCACGCGCCAATTGCTCGACTGCCTGCTTCAGTTCCGGGTCTTTCTGTCGCACGATTTCTTCGAGCCGCATCGTCCGCATTCCGGCCTCCTGAAGCTGCGCGAAAGGACGGCCGGCTTCGACGGCCTCATGCTGCCGCGTGTCGCCTACCAGCAAAACCCGGTCTCGCGCGTGAAGCCGTTCCATGAACTCGTGCATCTGGCGCGTCGAAGCGAGCGAAGACTCGTCGAGCACATAGAGCTTTTTCTCACCTCTGTCTGGCTGCTCTCCCCGCGCCAGATGGCGTTGCAGAGTCGAGGTCTCTATGCGCGCCTCGGCCAGCTTCTGCGCAGCGCGTGAGGTGGGAGCAAAACCTTCGACCTTGTAACCTTCGGCCTCGGCTCCTTCCCGGATCACCGCCAAGGTCGTTGTCTTGCCGGTACCGGCAATTCCATCCAAGCCGATAATCTTCTCGCGGCTCACAAAAATGTCATCGACCACCTCGCGCTGCGCCGGACTCAACTCTGTATGACGGTCCTCGGTTGCAATCCGCAGCGAAGGCGAAACCAGCATCGGATCGCTGTAGGTGCGCCGATTACCGCTCTGCATACGTCCGATGATCTCCTGCTCCATGCGGACCATTTCAGCAGTGGTATAGAGCGGCGCAGCACGTCCTTCCACAGGGCCAACGGCAATGAACTCTCCACGCTGAACTCGCTGTGCAAATTCATGCCGCACCTGTTCGTAGGTTGCTTGCGCCATGCTGCGGCCTATCGCCGCTTGCAAGATGCTTCGCTCATCCTGTACGGCAGAGCGCTCGAAGACATGATTGCGGGCATAGGTAACGGCCTGTCGTTCAATCTGTCGTTCAGTCTTGTCCGGGTGCGGTGCATGGGTCTGTGTATGTTCGCGTGCCTGGGCTACAACGCGATCCGCCTGATGGCCGTACTGTGCCGCTAGTTCGCGGTGCCGCTGCAATACTTCTTCCGGGGAATGAATCTCCTTGCCGTCCCGCGTGCGATGGGCGGCAATCTGTGCCGCGCCCGCGCCTTCTCTTCCAATCTCCCGCAAGTGACTCTTGATCTGTTCTCGCCTTGGACTGGACGCTTCCAGATATTCCTGCGTGTAGCCCTTGATTTCCGGCTGTCCGTGCTCGCCGCGTTCGATTTCATAGCCTAGCCCTCGTAGCCGCATCGCAAGCTCGGAACGATACACGCTGGTCGCATACTGCTGCGATTGGAAAAGGCTGCGCTCCTGAAGCGCCCGCGTCTGGCCGTTCTCGCGCTCGGTCATATTGAAAATGACGGCATGAGTATGAAGTTGCGGCGCGGCATACCCATTCACCGGGCGGGCAGTGTCATGCTCGAAGGTTGCGGCAATGAACTTGGCCGTCGTCTCGGGCGCGTGGACATTGCCGATCCGCGCTTGCGTATACCGCTCCAATTCGCCGAGTGCTACGCGGACACTCTCACGGTGCGCCTGGCGCACGCCCTCGTCGTCGCCCACAAGCGCGGTGAGAGAAACGGATTTCGGTGCGGAGAATGTCGCATCCCACCCGGCGCGATGTTCGACGCTGGTGATTTCCTTGCCGTACTCGTTCTCGTAGGTTCGTGCAGGCTGGTGCTTGACGAGTTGCGCGCCGCTTTCAGGATGCTGTCCTTCGCTCAACCGAGCGAATTCTTCGGCCCCAACGGAACCGCGCAGTCCCCACTCCTGGGCAAGCCTTCCCTGCCACTCGCTATGCACGTGCGCGTCACGGCCCCAGTAATTCTGCGTCTCCGACACGAACTCGCGCGCATGGTATGTCCGTGCCTGTCCTGCCGACAATGCTTTGGAGATGGTCAACATGCGATTCAGCTCTACAACGAGTGCGGTAATATCTCGGCTCCTGTTTTCTGACTTAGACTAACTAAGCCTCTCAAGAGATGCTCACTGTTCTATTATTTATTGCTGCATTATTCAAGGTTGTTCTATGTGGAAAACACATGGCTCTGTGCTTATTTCGGCTTTGCGCTAGTTAGTCGACTTACAATAGCGATCCGAATCGGCAACGCGAAAGCACGCTCAACGGCAGCGTTTATTGAGGGTAAAAGCAAGGTCAAAGCGCTAGACATCAGTATCTATTGACGCCGCTCATTGGAAGTTGGAAAGCATGTCATTCGCGAGGCTAAGTCGAGGCAGATAGACAGGGAATATCTGACGGAAGAAATGGAATTTGGAGGCAAGTTATACCATCTTGTCAAGCACACTGACCTGGGCTTTATGCGTGCGCTTGACAGTCTTCAAGGTCGCTATTTGGGGTCGTGCAAATGGAGCACATAAGCGCCGTCATTTGGGATCGGATCTCTTGCGATTGGAGCGCCGATTAGCTCGGTCGATTGCTGCGACTTGTCCCGGCTGTTCGGCTTTCTCATCCCTAGTCGTTTACCGCGGCGATCCTGAGGAAATTGTCTGCCTTGTGCATGCTTCTTTGGAGAGCTGAGAGGTGGTGTCTTCGCCCCTGGTTGCGGAGTCGAATGCGCTGGCTGAGATTGCGGCGAGGAGTAGCGAGATAACCACCGTATGCGGTGTACTATCGCGGGCCGATTTCACGTGCTAAAAGGGTGCCGTTGGCTTTGACATTGCAGTGGAGTTGGCGAGTCCAATTGGCCCAGGTTGGCAGGACTTTTGGGCCAAGTAGAAGAGGCCATTTTGCCAGCACAATTGTCCGCAGATACCGTACTGATCGGCCTTCCAATTCCGCTGGAAATCCGATGGCGATACCAGCCATTGTGAGTGTCGTAAGGTTTGCACAGCCTATTACCTATTCGCGCACGTCGGCAAGGCACACTTTTGTTAAGTCGGACGGATGCTGAAAAAGTTCTTCGCGGGACTCGCATTGCCGCCTGGAAAAGTTTGCCTCGCTGGGGCAAAGAGAGACATTCCGAACATAGCGGGAGGGCTCTTACGGGCGTGGGCGCGGCCTGTCAACGCCCCGGAGCGAAGCGCAGCCGAAGGCGTTCCGCGCTCTTTGCGGAACGGGGCTTGACAGGCCGTGATCCGCGCCCGTACCCTCTTCCCGCTTCGGAATGGCTCGGTTCCCGTCGCTGCGAAGCCTACTGCTGAACGCATCCGGCAACGCCGGACAGACGCCGGATGTGCGCCGGATCAACACCGGATGCCGCGTGCATTGGTGTCAGCGGCCCTAACTCGGCTTTCTCGCGCAACCCTCGATGGATCAATACGTTTACGCGCAGAACGCCGCGGAGCGCCCGGCGGGAACCCATTAGTTCCCGTCCTCCCGCAACTGCTTTGTTTTCTGTGGTAACCAATAAGCTCCCAAAAGTAGCTGTGCAGTTCCCCAAGTGGGGATGACGTGTCGAAGCGTAAACCCCATGCGAAGCATGGCAAAAAACCCTCTTTCCGCTAACCCGCCTCCTGGAGCGCCAATCCGCCGCCTTCACCGGGCCGGATTCGCCACGCTTCCAGGCGGCCAATCGGCGGCACAATCGGCACCGCAAAGCGCCGCCAATCCAACCGCGATCAGGCCACGAACCGGGAGCGCAAAGGGCAGCGAATCGGGTCGGGATGCCGAGTCACCTTCTTACTCGTTGTTCTTGGCTCTGTCTGCTTTGAGAACTGCCCTGACTTGTGGTGTCACATCCGTCACGAGTTTGATGTATTTGCCTGCGACGCAAGCCAAATCCCAGTCGTCAGCTTCCGAACCAGCAACCCAAGGCGCTAATAAGTGCGGTTGTCGTTCGTTCCAAAACCAATGGTACACACTAAAGCCGCCCATTTGGTTCCGACCTCTAAACTCGACGCAGAGTTCTATTTGCGGCGGGCTACCATCTGCCATTTCAGATGCTGTAAAGAACACCGCGTTAACCTTGAGCGAGTCTGGATCACCCATCTGGCTTCTCAGGGCTCGGACCTGTTTAGTGGCCAAGGCTGCTGTGAGTTGGGACTTCTTGATAGTCTGGCTGCTTTGAGCCACGGCACAGGCGGTGAGTAACAGGATTGCGAGTAAAGTTTTCATTGTAGCCTCCATGTTTGCTGTGCCGTTCATGCCTTTCATTTAAGCTTGCGCCGAAAGATGCGGACTTCAAGATGACCACGGTAACCTTGCTCAGCGCCGGGGATGCCTTGGATACTGGCCTGATGAAAAATGCCTTCGAGCTGCGATGGGTAACTGGTGACGAAGCACGGCTGCATCCAGAGGCGGATTTAATATTGTGTTTTCGCTGAAAACTGAATTGCCGCCCAAGCCGAATCCGTATCACCCCCTAGGCGCTAATCGTCGGGAGGTTTTCAATGGAGTTCGTAGCACTGGACGTTGAGACTGCAAATGCTGACTGTTCCTCAATCTGCCAAATCGGTATTGCCCGCTTCGAAGACGGCTGCTTAGCCGAAGAATGGTCAACCCTGGTCAACCCGGAAGACGACTTCGATCCATTCAACGTCTCGATCCACGGCATCACTGAAAAAATGGTGGAGGGGTCCCCTGTCTTTCCGAACCTAGTCGAGAACCTCCGCCACCGTCTGGAAAGTAGGACCACCGTGTGCCACACACCGTTTGACCGTGTGGCTGTTTCACAGGCTTGCTCGAAGTACGATCTGGAAGGATTCGAATGCATCTGGCTTGATTCGGCCCGTGTCGCACGAAGAACCTGGCCCCAGTTTGCGCGGAGAGGGTATGGGCTTCACAATGTGTGCGCAGCCATCGGCTACGAATTCAGACACCATGATGCCCTGGAAGATGCGAAGGCAGCGGCGCAGGTGTTGTTGGCCGCCACGAACGAAACCGGCCTCGACCTGGCGGGTTGGTTGAAACGGGTCCAGCAGCCCGTTTTCGGTTCCAGCATCACTCAGGCGGGGAATCCAGAAGGACCGCTGCATGGGGAGATCCTGGTCTTCACGGGTGCTCTTGAGATAACACGCTCCGAAGCGGCAGCCCTTGCGGCAAAGGCCGGTTGCGCGGTGGCGGCGGGTGTGACCAAAGAAACTACAATCCTGGTTGTTGGTAACCAAGACGCGCGAAGGTTGGCTGGTCACGAAAAGAGTTCTAAGCACAGGAAAGTCGAGGATCTGATTCGAAAAGGACAGGCAATAAAGATCCTCACAGAGAGGGACTTCGAGAAGCTGGTACACTTGGCAATGGCCGCCTAGTTCCGGCGGCATGAACCGGGCGAAGGGCTCGGTGCTCAACCCACCCCTAAGAACGATTCGCACGAAATCCTCACTCACTTAATGAATGTTCGAGCTGGGTCCAACCGGCTTCGACGCTCATGACGAAGACCCAGCAGCGCGTTCGGATCAGCGTCGCCCGCAGGGACCAACGTAGTGCCGAAGCGCCAGCTTGATGCCAGCCGAACCGATGCTAGGTTGAACGATGAGAGGACGTGTGGACGAGGCCTGCAAGGGAAGGAGAGGGACTTGCACCAGCGAACATTCGCCAGAAACTCGAGGACCGCGAGAAGGGCCCGGTCGATTTTCCATCGTGCTCAAGGAACGACCTTCGGAACGGCGGCGGATCGTTTAGCGGGCACAGGAACGCATGCACGCCTATTGGTGCCGCCAATAAAGGGTCAGCAGAAGCGAGCCGACCGATACAGTAAATGAAAGTACAGAAATTAAGATGGCGAACAGCGCCCACCAGTGAGTTCGATTCACTACAGTCCAGCCACCCTCTGTCAACTGCCAAAGAGGCCCAACTCCTTGAAAAGGGTTTCCGCTTGGTAGGGCTCCGTCTGGTGTGAGCTTGCCTTTGGGTACTGCATTCTCTATGGGCTTAACCCAACCTCGCATGTAGGCGGTCTTTAATGCAGCATCGGTTTGCTCGTTGTCATCAACCGCATTTTCAATCACCCATACATTGCCCGGCTGCAGGACAAGAGCTACCCGTTGCCCGGATAAGCGCTTCAGAGTGCGACGAATGTCACTTTCAGAATTTGGCACGTTCTGATCCTCCATCCACGTCCCCGCTCCACGTTAACATGGCCTTGACCCAACACTCGTGTCATGAAGTGCAAAGTAGAGGGTGCGTTTGCCCTCCCGAGACACCTTGCGCCCGCAAAAACCGGCTTCCTCGCCGTCCCAATTTCGCATTCTCTTCTGACGATACGAAATCGCATCGGGTTGGGGCCATTCTCGGAGAGCTTGCAACCCCTGCCTGGGGGTTTTGCTTCGCCTTGAGAAGCGTAGGAAGGCACTCCAGTAACCTTGTCCCGACTTGCTCCGCACCTGCAAAATGGTAGTGGAGCCGAAGTCCTTATGTATGAAATGACTGTTGCGAAACTACAGGAAAAGCTTTCCAACCATCCCGCCGACGCCAAGGTGGTTGTGTACTGGGAAAACGGAGCCAAGCACCAGTGTTTTGGTATAGACGACGTTTGCATGACTAAGGGAAACCCTCGCCGCACCGAAAACGGAAAAGCTGGCTTCACGTTCGATTCAAAAGGCGAGGCAAACTGGTTGTTCGTCAGCATCAGCCCGGAGTGAAACTGACGCGGAGGACAAAGTGAAAAAGGTACTCAGCACAATCGCACTAGCGGTACTTGGGTTGATCCTGACGACGGGGATGGTGCACGCGCAAGCCCATACCCATTTTTTCATCCCAAAGTTGGGCGAAACAGCAGACCAAGTTAAAGCCAAAATCGTCGCGTCACAACAACCATCTGAAAAATGCACTTCACTTACCGAACAAGAAAAAGCACTTCGTGATGCTTCCCTTAGCGCCGACAGAAAGACACGAAAACAGGCGCAAGCTGCATACCGAGAATTTGAAACGACTCATGAAACAGCGCTTTTCGTTTGCGATTCGGAGCAGACCAAGGTGACGGGCTCGCCCCAATCGGGAAGTGTCGAGTTGCATGAATCGGGCGCCTGGAGCATGACAATTGATTTCAAAGAGGGTGTGGTGACCAAGGCATCCGGGATATACAGCTTTGGTTCTGCCCTTCCGGGGAATCCGAATTTCGATGAGTTTGTCGCATCCGCCACCAAACAGTATGGTGACGCGACGCAAACGGTGAAGACGGTGCAGAATAGTTACGGCGCGAAGTTTGAATTACGCTCGGCGGCTTGGGCTTTGCAAAAGGGTGGCTTGCTGACGATTGAGGAGACCCTTGATTTTGTCAGCAACGTGGGTTTTACCCGCCCATTATTTATCTATCTGTGCGATAAAGAAGGGCTGGACGCTGCAAAAACACCAGCAGCAGACCCGTTTAAGTAATGTTTAACCACTCAGATCAGCACTTGTCAGTCGAACAATACGCGCAAGCCGCCGATGCTCTCCACGTTTTATCAGGCACGCTCTTGTTCGAGTTTGCCCGCCATAGCGCAACCGAAGTAACACGCGATCAGATCGCGAGGAACTTCATAGCCCGCGCGGACACTATGGTCCGTGGCATCTTCCGCCTGTGGGAGATCACGGATTACGGTGACTGCTGGATTATCCACCGCGCTCTGCTTGACCGTCTCTTTCATCTGCATGCTTTGAACGATAACGATCAGTTCGATTTATTCGATGACTGGTCATTCAAAATGCAATATGAAGCGGCTTGCCGGTTGCGGAGTGATCCTGCCTTGAAGGGTCAACTTAAAGGGCTCGTAGACGACCTGACTACCGAGCGGAAGGCACGTTATCAGCGGCTCGTTAAGAACCCCCCTGATTGGCGGCGTCCGAAAGCGGAGGATGCAGCCAAAGCGATGGATCTGACGTTCCTATACAGATACGGGTATGATTACGCATCCCAGCACGTTCATCCAATGGCAAATGATGGGCAGGAGGATTTTTTCAACATCAGCCGCCTGGAACCAAAGCCGAACTTCCCAGAGTGGGGAATCGTGCTCTCGAACTCCATTTTGATAGCGTCCCTGATCCTTCAGGAAGCGCTTAACGCTAGCACTTTGTCGTGGTGCAGAGTCGTTTACGATGCGGTGGACGGTGTTCGAAACTTTCTTCTCTCCGCCTCGCCAGAACATCACTTGCCACTGGCAAAAGTGAGCATGATGTTTAAAGAGCATTTTCCTTTGGCCCAGCGTCGTGAATCGTCTTCTGATCCGTCCCAATAACACAAGAGTCGTGTTTCAGAATGAGTAAGATTCGACGCATGAGCGGACGCCGATAAACCCCGGGCTTTCCGACGTTTCAAACCTCCGTCTCAAATTCCTATCTTCTCGTACTCATCGAGCGAGGTTTCATCATTGCGCCGGTCATAGAGCTTGGTCGTACGCAGCGAAGAACCTTCAACCGATTCATGTGGAATTTGAAATCCGGTCCTGGTTCGGGGCAGAAGAACACGTGCTTTCGATAGAGGGCAGGGTTTCGGCTTCATGGGGGCGGCTGTCAAGGGCCGAAGCGAAGCGGAGCCGAAGGGGGCGGAAGCAAGCACGGCGGGCGGGCATTTGGCTTTTCCGCCGCGCGCAGCTACACAAGCGCCCTTGACAGTGTCAGCCCTCTGAATCCGCATTTTTGCCCATCGAAAGCACGGCTTGAAAGAAGCAAGGACCTTCCTTTATCGGCTTCCGACTCAAGGCTTTCGGGCCGCGATATCGGCTCGGATCACGTTCAAGTATTCCCCCGCGGATTCGAGCGCTTGCTCAGCATCATGGTAAGAAACAAACCCGGTGTCATCATAAAGGGCCAAATTGCGCTTCCGGCGGAGGCGATCAAAGACAGTCAGCAAACCGGCATGTTTCTTGTCGATACGCGACCCCACAAAATCGATGATGGCGATGTGGTGCCCAGGCTGACTTCTCGCCCGGAATCCGTGGCTAAACATGAATCCGAGGGAAGCTTTCAGCATTGCTTCGTAAGCTTGTTGAAGACATGCTTCCTCATCAAAAGCGAGAATTTTGTGGGCGGAAGCCAGCTTCTTCTCCGCGCTCGTGAGGAAGCGTTCGATCTGCGCCCAGTCAACGACGTGTGGTTTTAGCTTCTTCATCTGCACCTATGAGTGGAACACGCTTATTGTGCCAGACGTCTTCCAGAAAGGCATCCTTTCGAGCACGGCGCGACTGGAATTCCTTCGGCGTGAGAACCGTGTAGTTGATTTCGCGTCCGAGTTGCCGCTCAAGCTTTCGCATGGCCTGCGCCAAGACTTCCTCGCGAGGGGCGCCAATCATGAGCACGTCTATATCGCTGGCAGCGTCCTGCTGGTTGCTTGCAAATGAACCGTACAAGTATGCCTCGTCTATTCCCTCAATTCTCTTGAGAGATTGTGCAATCACAGGTGCCGCACCAATAGTTTTCGCGACGATCTTGCGCACTTCATCAAAAAGCGGATACTCCCGGTTCAGTTGAAAATACTTCTGGCGGCCACTCACTTCCGATCCGAATAGACCCTCGCGCTCCAGGCGTCCCAACTCTTTCGACAGGTTAGACGGATCAATGCCAAGCCGCTCCGCCAAGTCCCGTAGATGGTGGCGGGCCGTCGGGTTCGTAAAATAATAGGCGAGCAGTCGCTGGCGCGCCTTGGAGCGAAAATCGAGCATGTGGTAGAAGTGTACCACACATGTGGTAATAGCTGACAACATTAAGCGCCGCGATTCCGCGCGGACAACCTCCGCCCGCAAACGGCGGCGAATGGATGGCTGGGTGCTAACCCTAGCGGGCCGGACGAAAAACGAGGGACTGAACGGGGACTAGGGACTAAACGAGGGACTGGGGTGCGTTCCCTACACGAACTTACAGGTGCTTAGGTGTCATCCGTGCGCTTGTAAGTTGTTCTGTATCAGTTTCCCTTTGAACTCATAACCCAAAGGTCGGTGGTTCAAATCCACCCCCCGCAACCAACTCCATCAACAAGTTGCAGCCCTTCGGTACAAGCCCATCCGCTCACTTTGCGCTCACACTACCAACAACTGTTCAACAACCTGCCCGTGCGCGGCACGTTTCTGCTCACTCACAGCTTGCGTGTACAGGTTCAGAGTGGTGCCGATGTTCGAGTGTCGTAGCAATTCGCTTTGCACCTTCACATCCGTACCGTTCGCCCGTAGCAATGTGCTGTAGCTATGCCGGAACGTGTGCCAGCCCACCGTTTTCATGATGCCCGCTCGCTTGACAGCAGGCTTCACAAAGTCCGTCAGAGCCGAATCCGGCCAATATGGTTCCGCCCCGAGTTTATACGGTGAGGCGAAAACCCAATCGGAGTCTGCCCGGTACGCCGACCGTTCACGAAACGCACTCACAATTGTGAGCAGATTGTGAGCGAGCGGAATGGATTTCCTTCGGGCCAAGGTCTTGGGTTTTCCAACGTGGCAATGCACCACACCGCGTTGCACGCTGAGGGTTGCTGCATCCCAGTCAATGTCTGCCCACAGAAGCCCGGTAAACTCACTCCGGCTCAGTCCCAAACATCCCGCCAGAATGACCATCATGCGGTAAGGCTCTGTGGTCAGTTCTACCAGCAATGCTCGGAACTCCTCCGGGGTGAGCACATCCGGTTCTGCTCGCCGCGCACCACCTTGACGAACGCGGGTGATGGGATTTTCCTTGATGAGTTCCCAGCGAGCTGCACACTCGAAAAGAACATGAAATACGTTTCGCAAATGCAGTTTGCTTTTAGGTGCGAGTTCTACCACTCCCAGCCATTGCTCAACTGCCATTGTGCGAACCTGTTCCAATGTGTGCTTTCCCCACTTCAGCTTGACCCAACCGTTCAGGTACGTCTTGTAGCTTGCCCGCGTTGCATATGCCAACCGCCCCATCTCCACATCGTCTGTGAGGTATCGGTCAACCAAAGTCGCAACGGTAATGGGAACTGCTTTCGGCAATTCCGAATTGATTTCCAGACGAAGGACATCGGCTGCACACTGTGCGTCCCGTTCGGTAGAGAACTGCTCCACCGTCCCGAGTAGCCTGCTAAGCTGTGTCCCGTTGGCATCTCGCCAACGAAACTCCCACACATCCGGCCCATTCGCCCGCTTCTTTAGGGTTAAGTTCCCCCGTTGGTATTTTCGTGCCATCACTGAATCCTTTCCGTGAGGCACGGGCGATGCGATTGTGATTGTAGCCCAATCCAGTTGTTGAGGTCACTGGCCCGAAAAAACCAGCACCGACCGATTTTGATTGCAGGCACTTCTCCCACGCGAGCAAGGCGCATCAAGGTTTTCGGGTGCATACCGCCTAAAAGCAAGGCCGCTTCTTCCACCCTCAAAAGAGACTCAAAGTCTTGTGTTGTCATAAGATCAGCCTTTAGTAAAGATCAGTCAATCCTGACGACTTGGGCTTCTTTGGGCTAGAGCCTGTTATTAACTTTGACACCCCGGAGAAGAAATTGATACGGCGACCATAGGATTGTCCCGCAGTATGGGGGATGGGAAATCGAGGTGGAGCGGGGTATCCGAGTGATGTGAGCGATGAGGAATGGGCCTTCGTAGCGCCGTATCTGGCTTTGTGCCGGGAAGACGCCAAGCAGCGGGAACACTCGTTGCGGGCGGTGTTCAACGCACTGCGATGGCTGGTGCGGTCGGGCGCGCACTGGCGGATGATGCCGCACGATCTGCCGCCGTGGCCGGTCGTCTATCAGCAGACGCAGCGCTGGATCCGGGCGGGTTGTTTCGAAATGTTGGTGGAGGATTTGCGCTCCCTGCTGCGCGAGTTTGCCGGGCGCAAGCCCCAGCCTACGGCGATGATTGCCGACAGCCGCACGCTGCAATCCACGCCCGAGTCGGGAGCGCGGGCCGGCTATGACGGAGCGAAACGGCGCAAAGGCTCGAAGGTGCATGCGGCCGTGGATACGTTGGGCCATCTGCTGGCCCTGCATGTTACTGCCGCCGATGAGCAGGATCGAGCGCAGGTGGAGCGGCTGGCCGAGCAAGTGCAGCAGATCACAGGAGACAGCGTGGAGTTGGCATATGTCGATCAGGGTTATACGGGAGAAGCCGCGAAAGAGGCAGCAGCCCAACATGGCATTCAACTGGAAGTCGTCAAACACAGCGAAGCCAAACGCGGCTTCGTGCTACTGCCACGCCGCTGGGTCGTGGAGAGAAGCTTCGCCTGGGCGGCGCGTTTCCGGCGTTTGGCGAGAGACTACGAACGGCTCTCCCGGACCCTCGCAGGCTTTCACTACTTTGCCTTCGCCTGCCTCATGCTCGCCAATTTGTTCAAGTTACTCAACCGAAGTTAATAACAGGCTCTAGCGGGACGGAAGAAAAGTTGCGGCGTCCGGTCCGGTGCATGAATCTGAACGCCAATGACACGGTGATGTGGTTGGAAATGCTGCGGCAGATGGCGTGGAAGCTGGGCGCGAACGAAAAGGGCGACAAATAGAGGCGCTACGTTTGGTGCTATGTTGCTCGTTCGAACAAGTTGGTCGGGTCGTTTGTTGCGATCGGCTCACCGGATTCGGCTCATCGATCTCACGATCACTGTGCCCAGAACCAGCAAGCTAAGCAAAGAAATCACTCCCAGCGATATGACGCAGTAGACGCACCATACGCCCAGCACCGCGGACTCAATGTGGGCGAGATAGAGCGAATAGCCGAGGCCACACAGCGCCGCCAACAACATTAACCGGTAAGCCTTCCTGAAGGCGAGCGTGCCCAGCAGCAGATATCCGGCGATGCCAATCACGGCTACGGGAACCCCGTGGAACACGGCGTACGGACCGTGATTCACGATGCCACAGTCCCAACGATCATTGATGCTGCAAGGCGAAGTATCGGTGCGGTAATGTTCGCGCAGCGCGAGTGAAGAAGCGGCAATACCGGCGACGGCGAGCAAAACCAGCAGCCATCTCATACAGGACTCCTATCCCAATGTAATCGAAATTTCCTTTTTGACCTCGAAAACGACACCATTGTACGCCCATCTCGCCTGATCGCGACCTTGCGAAACGGTCTTCTATCGGAGCACTCCCGACAGTCTGCCATCCGTACCGGCACGGCCGGAGTCGCCCCATTTTGCGCCCTATTATTGCAATACTCCTCCTCGCCTACAGCGTGTTTCATAAATCGGTTTTGGGGTGGGGCACGGCTTTATCTGTGCCGTTTAGGGCTAAGAATAATGCGGGCTCTAGCCCCTGAGGGCCGCGCCATCCGACCTTAAGGATATTTATGAAACACGCTCTAGTTTTCTGGTAAGACCGATTTCCTATGCAGACTCGACCACCATCTATCTATCCCGCCGGTACCGGCAGCGGCGTGATCCGAGCCAGCATCGTTCCGAACCGTCGCCGGTTCAGATGTCCTTCCGCCAAGAGTAGCCAGTAGTAACGCGCATGTTCGACCAACCGCCCTCCGGTCTTCACCAGCCGCTGCTGCAAGCTGGTCAGGGACCAGTTCTCAATCCCTCTCGGCGAATCCAGACGCCGCCACAAATTCCCCAGGTTGTAGACGAGCAGGCTCAGCGCCAGACGCACTTGGTTCGAGCGAAAACGATGACAAGAGAGGCGAGTCATCTTCACCGCCTGCTTGCTTCCCTTGATCCATCGTTCGGCTGTTCCCCGCTTGTTGTAGAAGCACACTACTTCCCGGCTCGGTGTCTCCAGGTTGGTCACGATGAAACCTAACCGCGGGAACAACTCCCCAGCATGGAACTCCACCTTTGCCACGACGATTGAGCTGCGGCTGCGTTACAATCTGAGCCGCTGGAACCAGAAACCAGGGGTGCAACTGAAGCTCAAACCGTAGCTTGGCCACGGCCAAACTGGTCTCACAGCTTCTGACGACGGACACTCCGGGCGAGCTCGGCTGTAGATACTGAACGGACAGTTTTCGAAAGGCGCTTATGAAGAAAACTATAAGCCCTAACGCCACTTTGTTTTTTTCGGATCACCGTGCACGACCGCTCGCAGAGGAGGAAATCTACAGCGTGGCACCGAAGTCCACGCCGGTGCGTCGTGCCCAATGATCGTACATCTCGATGTGAAGCGGAACGGAGGAACTACCGATTCTCAACAATCTACAAAAGTCAGAAGTTAACTGACGCGAATTACCGGCTACGCCGGAAGGAGAGAAGCGATGACCGACCCCGTGAAGATTGGAATCATCATCTGTAATCGCTACCACACATGCGCTGGGGGGAAATGCTTCAGGTCTCTGCAGAATCGAGAAGGAGCTTTCTGTCTCTACCAGGGGCGGGAGGTTTCACTCGTAGGTTACACAACATGTGATGGGTGTCCGGGCGGGGGCGTTGAATATGCTCCGGAGGAGATGAAGAAAAACGGCGCGGAAATCGTGCATCTGGCCACCGGCCTAGTTGTCGGATACCCTCCTTGTCCGTACATCGACGACTTCTGCGAGTTCATCCACAACCGGTACGATCTGACGGCGGTCATCGGCACCCATCCGATTCCGCAAAAATACTTCCTAACTCACCAGAAATTACATACTTGGGATTCTCCAAAATGGCAAGAGAGAATCAAGCATGTCGTGGAAGACGAGGCCACACGGCTGCGATACGATTAGTGCCGGTTGTGACGCTCCGAGCGCCCCTGGTCGTCCGCGTTTCGGACGCATGATTACGAGAAGAAAGCAGTTTGCGGGAAGTGAATACCCACGAGACGCACGAGACGGGCCTACGACGACAGCTTTTCGAGGGTTTACGACCGATTCGTTGCCATTCATTCCCGCGACCGGCAGGGTCTGGCCGGGAAATATCTGGTCGATCATCTCCCCGCACAGAACAACGGCTCGGTTCTCGACCTCTTCACCGGTACGGACCGTGCAAGGCGTTCCTTTCTAGTCTCGAAGCAACGATGGAGCAGTGCCGCAAATCGCCGGCAGAGGACCCTGATCGCGAGAAGGCAGTCGAACTGCGCATGAAGCTGCTGGCTGATTACGAACGCATGGCCGCTAAGAACATCCGCTAGTGGTCGGCGGCTACGAGCCCGGTGAACTCGAACCAGCTCCGCTTCGCAGTAAATTCATGATCTCTTTTTCAAAGACTGCGGCGTCGGTGGCGCCAATATGTTTGGCCGCGATCCGGCCGTCGCGCCCGATCAGGAATGCGATCGGCAATCCGAGAACTCCTCCATAGAGTTCACCCGTCTTGGCATTGCCCATCACCACCGGGTAGTTCATCTTGAAGCGCTGGTAGAACTCGCGTACGGGTTCCGGCCCATCATCCATGGAGACGCCGATGATCTGCAGACCCTGACCGCCGTACTTGTTTTGCAGTTCGACAAAATGAGGAATCTCATCGCGGCACGGATCGCACCAGGTTGCCCAGAAGTCCAGAAGGACAACCTTACCCCGATAGGATGAGAGATCGAGTTTCTGTCCCGTCAGGCCGGGAAGCGAGAAGTCGGGGGCCAGAGATTGTTCGCGGATGCGTGCGCCCCTCATGCCGGCAGGCGCGCCGTGATGACGGATCACGAAATAAAGTCCCGCGACGGCTGCGATGAATACCAGGCTGCGGAGAATTCCGTTTTTCAATCGGCCGGCTCCAGTTCGGAAGCGATCAGTTCTTTAGTCTCCTCTGGCAACCGGATAGCCTTTCTCGACCCAGTCCATCCCGAAGTTGCCCGGAATGTAGAGCACCTTCACATTGGTGAAACCCATCGCGCGCAGCGCCTCGTCGGCAGGCTGGACAGTCGGACAGTGGTTCCACGGGCAACACCCGCAATAAAGAACGATGAACTTCTTTCGCGGCAGAGGTTCCACGCGCTTGCGCAATGCCTGCAGGCCGCTTTCGCTGGACGCTGGGCCAATGTATTCCGAGCCGGGAATGTGCGCCTGCGTGTACAGGACGTGGGAACCCACATGAATCATCAGCGGTTTTACACCCTTGGCCGACTGAAGGATCTTGACCAGTTCGTCGGGATTGATCAGGCGCGAGGATGGAATGAGGCTCGCCTGATAAGTGGGAAGGATGGATCCGGTCGCGCCGCCCAAGCGGGTTGGCGTAATCGCGCGAGCGGCCCAGCCCGACGCTGCCATGCTTGCCGCCGCTCCAACAAGAAGAATGGCGATGGTGCGTTTCATAGGAGTCTCCTTAGGCATTATCAGTGGTCAACTGCCGGGCCCGCAAGAGGAAGCAAGCCTCAACCGGTTCCCAACCCAATGCAGGCGCTGGTAGAAAGTTTCGCGTCCGCAGCGGGTTCGAGACCCAAGCATCCGAGGCGGTGGCGATTGTCCGCTGGCAACACTAAACTAGATCGGTGCCAAGGAGCCGTTGGGATGCGATCTGACATCGAACAAGCCATCGTTTTGCTGAAGCGCGGTGGCGACGACGCACTGGAGAAGGCAGTGACGCTGTTGCAACAGACAGTGTTTGCTTTCGGCATGAGAGTGTGCGGACAGCGGCAGGATGCCGAAGACACGATGCAGGAAGTCCTGGTGAAGTCGCTGCCCTATCTGCCAAAGTTCGACAACTCCAGGGCGCTGGGGACGTGGCTGTACAAGGTGGCGAAGAACCGCTGCCTGATGAACCGACGCAAGAGCAAATTTGCTCCAAAAGAGGAACTGTCCCTGGAGGAGTTGATGCCTGACCGTGCGGAACTGGCGCGGCTCGACGGACTCACGAGTATCACGCCGGAAAGTTTGGCGATTCGCGATGAACAGGGCGAGAGGCTGCGGCAGGCGATTCGGCGTCTGCCGCCGCACTATCGCATCGTTCTCGTGCTGCGTGACATGGAAGGTCTCACCGACGAAGAGGCTGCGGAAATCATCGGCTTGCGCCCAGGGACGATACGGGTGCGGCTCCACCGGGCCCGCTTGTTCGTGCGCAGGGAACTGGCGAAAGCAAACGAGGGAGCGAAGCGCGGCGCTACGCGGCAATTGCGGCGAAGTGCGGAAGCTCCATCTGGCGCCGGCCGTTGCAAGAAGGTCTTCGCGGGGCTGTCGGACTATCTTGATGGTGAACTGGACGACTTCTCTTGCGAAGAAATCGAGGCCCACATGAACGGCTGTGAACCATGCAAGAAATTT
The DNA here is from genome assembly GCA_963827765.1 of uncultured Acidobacteriaceae bacterium. Taxonomy (GTDB): domain Bacteria; phylum Acidobacteriota; class Terriglobia; order Terriglobales; family Acidobacteriaceae; genus Acidiflorens. The sequence continues at coordinate 33,360 of CAWHBX010000002.1, read as the reverse complement.
CTCCGCAGTCTGGAGTCGGCCATAGAAAGCTGCCGGCAGTCGCCTGCCGACTGCCCGGACCGGGAGCGGGCGGCGGCCCTCAGGAAGAAGCTGCTCGCGACCTACAGCCGGGCGCTCGCGACCGGCGGGAAGTGACTGGATCGAAGAATCTTAGGACGCTCCGTGCCGCCTTCTCACGGCGCTCCCTTCTTCTTTTTTCTTGTTCCCTGTAACAAATTCGCCGGGCTTGCATTTATCCATGTGGCTTCCATGGAGGAGCCAGTGAGGGAGACCGATGATTTCCGCAAAAGTTGAACTGACACAGACGCTTGCCCAGCAAAGACAATTCGTAGCTCGAACCAGCAGCGAACACTATTTCCTGCTGGACGATGCTGCCGGGGGAACCGGACCGAAACCCATTGAACTGGTGGCAGCCGGACTTGCAGGATGCACGGCATTCGACGTGATCACGATTCTCCGCCAGAAATACCATCAGAAAGTCACCGGCTACGAAGTGCGGGTGGAAGCCGACCAGGCGGAGCGTCCGCCGCAGGTATTCACGGCGGTTCGGATTCATCATGTTGTCCGGGGTTTTGACATTGATGCTTCGGCCATCGAACAGGCGATTCATTTGTCGGAGGAGAAATATTGTTCAGTCGGGGCGATGGTGCAAAAAACGGCCAGCTTCCATACAACCTACGAAATCGTTGAACAGAAGACCGAATGGATGAAGCCACCCGCTGAGACAGTTCCGGAGCTAGGAGATGTCCACGCCCCATCTCACACACGGAGCTAGTGATGCCGGTCACAGCGTTGGCGGGGCATTCCGGGGCAGCATAAGGGGTCGCATCAGGCTGACTTTCTCGGCAGTTTCATGAAACGGGGGTGGGCCAACCCGGGCGCGTCAAAACTGCAGCGACAGATCTCGGCGAACAAGCAGGATTGCCGTAGTGGTCTTTCTGGTTTTCCAAGTCCGATGAGGAAGAGGGCAAAGTAAGTGTGGACGAACCAAGGTTAGTGGGCTGATGCGGCAAAGTGGGCTGCACATCTCACGATCTGCAGTGAGAAGAAGGTAATCGGAACGAAGACTGAAGAAATAAATCAAAGGAGAGCGATCATGCAGAAGGCAGGCTGGTTAATGTTGTCTGTAGCGACTTTATTACTGACGTTAATGACCATGCCACTCCTGGCTCAGGGCGGGGGGCCGGGAAAAGGGATGCGCAATTACGATCCCAAGACTGAGGTCACGGTTAAGGGAACGATTGAGAATGTTCAGCAGCAAACAGGGAAAGGAGCTTGGATGGGGACGCACCTGATCTTGAAAACTGACGCCGCAACCATCGACGTGCATGTCGGTCCCTCATCATACATCGCCCAGAAGCAGTTTACGTTTGCCAAGGGAGACACGATTGAGGTCGTAGGGTCCGAAGTTACGATCTCCGGCCAGGAGGCGTTGCTGGCCCGCGAGATCACAAAAGAGGGGAAGACCCTGACCTTGCGGAACGCGCAGGGTGTTCCCGAGTGGTCGGGCGGCCGGCGACCCAGCAACTGACCTGGCATTCAGATTCCGAAAGGGAGCACTAGCACCTTCAGGTGCTCCTTATTGTTGTTGGCGTGATCATTTATGCGCAAGTGGAGCGCCTAGCAGAAGGATCTCGGCGTCATGATCCCCTTTTCTCCTGTAACAAAGCTGCTCTCGTCTGCATTTCTTTTTTGAGATCTAGCCACTCTCTGCAGACCGGCAGCAGGAGGCCAAGACTATGTCCGAATTCGCATCACCGCAGCTTCTGGGGTGGATGAAGTCGGGAGCGACAAACCTGCAGCATTTTCAGCGATTCTTGACTGCGCACGGTGATGAGGATCTTCGCTTCAAACCGAGAGCAGCGAGCAGCATGAAAAGGGCCCACCTCCGTTCTTTCTCAGCAGGTGCCATATCCGTTGAATTGCGCTCCGCTTTCGTTCGTGCGATTAGGTTGGCGGTCCTAGGTGTTCTTCCGTTCTCGGTTTCTGCAGCCTCGCAGCAAGCAACGGAGGCCTCCCCCCTTTCGTTGCAGCATGCCGCCACAATCGCCATGGAGAAGAACCCACTGCGCAAAGCAGCGCTGGCGGACACGAAAGCAGCAACGGCAGGCGTTCAGGAAGCACGTTCTTTCCTGATGCCCCGCATCACGTTCTCAGAAGCGGCCACACGCGGAGACGATCCGATCTACGTGTTTGGCACCAAGCTTCGCCAACAGCGGTTCACAACGAACGACTTCCACTTGAACGAGTTGAACACGCCACTGCCGTACGGGAACTTCAGCACCCGTTTCGGCGGAACCTGGAACCTGTTCGATTCCTTTGCCTCCTGGCACGGAGTCAGTCGCGCCAAGGAGATGAATACTGCTTCCACCCACCAGCTAGAACGTACCGATCAGGAGATTTTGTTCCGCGTGGTGCAGTCTTACTACGGAGTTCTGCTCGCGGCCAAGCAGCTGGAAGTGTCCGATCAGGCTGAAAAAACGGCCAAGTCGATCATGGATCGCGGCCAGGCGAGATTCGACAGCGGTCTGGTGGTGGAGTCGGACCTACTTACCGCGAAGGTCCGCCTGGCAAGTCGCGAACAAGAACTGATTCGCGCGAAAAACAATCTGGAACTCGCCTGCGCCCAGTTGAATACCGCGATGGGCGTTCCTCTAGATACTCCATATCAGCCCGCGGACCCGCTTGTCGAACCGAGTTTCGCATCGCCCGCGCTTGCCGAGGTGGAACAGAAGGCGCTCACCAGCCGGCCCGATCTGAAACGCATCGAGGCCGAGCAGTCGGCGCAACAACTGAGTGTTGCCATCGCGAAATCGTCGTTCGGCCCGCGCCTGAATGCCTTTGCCGGCTGGGAACTGGATAATCCCACGCTGCTGGCGGGTGGGGGCGGCAACAGCTGGGTCGGCGGAGTCGAGTTGCAGGTTGATCTCTTTGAGGGGGGCGCGAGAAGGGCAACTCTGTCGCGAGAACATGCCATCGCCGAAAAGATGGCGGCGCTAAAACAAGCGGCCAGCGACGCAGTGCGGTTGGAGGTGCGCCAAGCCTACTACGACCTGGATTCCAACCGCCAGCAGGTGGGAGTGGCGCGCGCGGCCATTGCCCAGGCGCAAGAGAGTCTGCGCATCAACCAGGATCGCTACGACGGCGGCCTGATCACCATTACCGACCTTCTGGGCGCGGAGGAGGCGGCCCGCCGCAGCCAGACCGATTACTGGCAGGCGGTCTATCAGTTTCACATCAGCTCGGCCAACCTGGAGTTGGCGAGTGGGACCCTGAATCTGGAATCACCGGCGGTTAATCCATGAACCCGATTTCTGTGACAAAGACTGGCTTGGCAAGATATGCGCGGGTAGTAAGCGCGGCTTGCTTTTTCCTAGCCTTCACAACTCTCGTAGGCTGCTCAAGCGAGCGTAAAACAACCGGCGCAGCGCCGGAAACCGTGAGCAACGTCGCGCTGTTATCCGTGCAGGCGGCCAACATTCCCGACCTAGTGGAAGCCGTGGGAACGTTGCGCGCGGCCCAGACGAGCCAACTGGCCAGCCAGATGATGGGCAACATCGTCGAGATTCGGGTGCATGAAGGAGACCACATCCAGCGCGGGCAGGTGTTGGCCGTGCTCGACGATGCCCAGCCGCGCGCGGCTCTCGACCGCGCGACCGCGGCCGATCTCGCGTCGCAGCAGGAAATCGCGGCTGCCGATTCCGATCTTGCTCTAGCTGAGGCCACCTTCAAGCGATACCAGACTCTCTATGACAAGAAATCGGTCAGCCCGCAAGAGTTCGATGAGGTAAAGGCGCGCTACCAGGGGGAGCAAGCACGGCGCGACATGGCCCGTGCCGGGCAGTCGCAGACCAAGGCAGCCCTCCAACAGGCACACTCCGCTCTCGGGTACACGCGGATTCTGGCTCCATTCGATGGCATTGTGACGGAAAAGAAGGCTGATGTCGGTACGCTGGCCAGCCCGGGGATGCCGATCTTCACCGTAGAAGACCTACGCCGTTATCGGCTTGAAGCCACCGTCAACGAAACCGATCTGCGGTATGTCCACATGGGTGAGCAGATTCCCGTCGTCATCGATGCCGTCGGAGATAAAGAGTTCAAAGGACGAGTTGTTGAAATCGTTCCCGCGGCAGACGCGGCGAGCCGCAGCTTCCTGGTGAAGATCGGAATGCCCTCCGATCCAGCTCTGCGCTCTGGGCTTTTTGGCCGGGCGCAATTCTCTCGCGGGGTGAGGCCGTCGCTTCTTATCCCGCGCACTGCCGTCGTGGAGCGGGGGCAATTGCAGGGAATTTACGTGCTCGATCAAAACAAGATTGCCAGCTTGCGCTATATCACACTCGGCAAATCATCGGGCGGACAGGTGGAGGTGCTTGCCGGTTTGCAGGCAGGCGAGACGCTGGTCGCCGATCCGGGCAGTAGGGAACTCAGCGGAAAAAAGATTGAGTCGCGCCAGGAGTCACGCTAGGAGTCACACCAGGAGAATGGATGAGCACTGCTAACACTAATTCCGGTCAGGCAAATTCCGGTCAGGCTAACCAGCACGCCGCGCTTCGTCTGGCGGGCCGCATCGCTCATGCTTTCATCGATTCCAAGCTGACTCCGCTCGTCATTGTGGCCGCTCTGCTTCTGGGCTCATTCGCCATCCTCGAGACGCCGCGCGAAGAGGAGCCGCAGATCGTGGTTCCGATGCTTGACGTTTTTGTGCAGATGCCGGGCGCGTCTTCCGACGAGGTTGCGCAGCGCGTCAGCCTGCCAATGGAGAAGTTGCTGCGCGAGGTACCGGGGGTTGAATACATTTACTCGATCAGCCATCCCGGCATGAGCATGTTGATCGTGCGCTTCTATGTGGGCACGAAAGAAGAAGACGCAATCATCCAGACCTACAACAAGCTCTACTCGAATTTCGACCGCATTCCGCCCGGCGTCTCGCAACCGGTCATCAAGGTTCGCTCCATCAACGACGTTCCGATCATGGCCCTGACGCTCTGGGGAAAGGATTACGACTCCTATCGCCTGCGGCGAGTCGCGGGCGAACTGGAAAACTCGCTCAAGAAACTCGACGACGTTTCGGAAACGACGATCATCGGCGGGCAACCCCGCCAGGTGCGTGTGGTTCTGGATACACAGCGGCTCGCCGCCTACGGTCTGACACCCGGAGCAGTCGTTGGGCAGTTGCAGAGCGCGAACAGCCGCGGGCAGGCTGGCAGTTTCTCCCGCGACAATCGCGAATTTCAAGTGGAAGCGGGTTTGTTTTTCACTCGTGCCGACGACTTGCAGCAAGTCGTGGTCGGAGTTCACGGTGGCCGGCCGTTTATCTGCGCGACGTTGTGGAGAAGATCGAGGATGGCCCGGCCGAACCCGACAACTATGTGCTGTTCGCGAATGCCAAGGGGACAAACGCTCAGGCGGACAATTCTGAATATCCCGCCGTGACCATCACCCTGGCCAAGCGCAAGGGCACAAACGCAAGTATCATCGCGGATCGCGTTCTCGAAAAAGTCGGCGCGCTGCGCGGCTACATGCTGCCCCAGGATCTGAATGTCACGGTCACACGAAACTATGGCGAAACCGCGAAGGATAAGTCGAACGAACTTCTCAAGCATCTGCTGATCGCGACGCTGTCGGTGACGTTATTGATCGCCCTAGCCCTGGGCTGGCGCGAGTCCGGCGTGGTGCTGCTGGCTGTGCCGGTAACTCTGGCCCTCACGCTGGCAATCTTTTACCTGTTCGGCTACACGTTGAACCGGGTGACTCTGTTCGCGCTCATTTTCTCCATCGGCATCCTGGTCGACGACGCCATTGTGGTGGTCGAAAACATCGTCCGCCATTTTCGGCTGCCGGAGAGTCGCGGGCGTTCGTTGGTGGACGTCGCGGTGGAAGCTGTCGATGAGGTAGGAAATCCCACGATTCTGGCTACATTCGCGGTGATTGGCGCGATTCTGCCGATGGCGTTTGTTCGCGGCCTCATGGGTCCCTACATGCGGCCGATCCCGGTCGGGGCGTCGGCAGCGATGATGTTCTCATTGATCGTGGCGTTTGTGGTCTCGCCCTGGGCGGCACTGCGGCTATTGCGGCACTATGCCGCAGACGGTGGACACGGCCACCACGAGGCCGAAGGATGGACCACGCGCTTCTACCGCAAGGTCATGAACCCGCTGATCCTCGACGCGCGCCGCCGCTGGATGTTTCTCGGTGGGGTAGTAATTCTGCTGCTCGCGGCAGTGGCTTTCGTCCCGTTGAAGTGGGTCCGCGTGAAGATGCTGCCCTTCGACAACAAGAGCGAGTTTCAGGTCATGATCGACATGCCCGACGGCACGCCGCTGGAGCAAACGACGCGGGTGGCGCAGACGCTGGGACATTATCTTGCGCAGCAGCCGGAAGTCACGAACTACCAGATCTATGCCGGCACATCGGGGCCTTATAACTTCAACGGCCTGGTGCGGCACTATTTTCTGCGCCGACAGCCCAATCAGGCCGATATTCAGGTGAATCTGCTCTCCCGCCACGATCGCAGCGCGCAGAGCCATGAAATCGCGCGGCGCCTGCGGCCCGAACTGGACAAGTTCGCCGCTCCCTTTGGCGCGCGCATCAAAGTCGCCGAAGTCCCGCCTGGTCCGCCGGTGCTGCAAACGCTGGTCGCCGAAGTGTACGGACCCGACTACAAGGGCCAGATTGAGCTGGCAGCCCAGATCAAGAAAATCTTTCAGCAGACACCGGGCGTAGTCGATGTGGACTGGTACGTCGAGGACCCGCAGACCAAGTACGACTTGAAAGTGGACCTGGACAAGGCGGCGCTGCACGGAATCTCTCCTGCCGATGTGACCAAGGCCCTCCAGGTGGGACTCGGCGGCGCCAACGCCGGCTTACTGCACGATCCCCGTTCCCGCGAAGACATCCCCATCGAAGTGCGGCTGGCGCGCCCGGATCGCTCTGGAATCGAAAACCTTGGCAGCCTGAAGCTGCCGACCCCGTCTGGTGGGCAGATCGCTCTGCAAGAGTTGACGAATCTTCAACAGACAACCATCGATACCAGCGTGTATCGCAAGAACCTGCAGCCCGTGGTTTATGTAACCGGAGACGTTGCGGGCGGCGAAGAAAGCCCTGTGTACGCCATTATGAAGATGAGCGACGCCATCGACAAAATCAAATTGCACGATGGTTACGGCGTAAAGCAATACAAGGGCACGACCATGCCCGAGCGCACCGACCGCTTCTCCATGAAGTGGGACGGCGAGTGGCACATCACGGTGGAAGTTTTCCGCGATCTCGGGCTGGCCTTCGCAGCAGTGCTGGTTCTTATTTATGTGCTGGTCGTGGGCTGGTTCCGCTCGTTCATTACGCCACTGGTCATCATGGCGCCGATTCCGCTCACGCTGGTTGGCATTCTACCCGCGCATGCGCTGATGGGGGCATTCTTCACTGCGACCTCGATGATCGGATTCATCGCCGGCGCGGGGATAATCGTGCGCAACTCCATCATCCTCGTCGATTTCATCGAACTCCGGCGCTCGCAGGGCATGCCGCTGGAAGAAGCCGTCGTGGATGCGGGCGCGGTGCGTTTCCGCCCCATGCTGCTGACCGCGGCTGCGGTCGTCGTGGGCGCAAGCGTGATCCTGTTCGATCCCATCTTCCAGGGGCTAGCGCTCTCCCTGATGGCGGGCGAGGTAGCGTCCACTGTCCTCTCGCGTATGGCTGTGCCGGTTCTTTACTACCTCTCTCAGAGGGGACACACGCTTCCACCCATGCATCCGCATTCTCCGGAAAATGTTGCCGAATGCGAAACACCGCAGTGCGAAATTGCGCCGAATAACCTGTAGTTCTGAAGGAGAACTGTTATGACAGTAGAACGTGCACTTCGCATGATCGCTGGCAGCTTTATTCTGTTGTCCCTGGCACTTGGGCACTACGTAAACCCGTACTGGTACCTTTTCACGGCCTTTGTTGGCCTGAATCTGTTCCAGTCTGGTTTCACTAACTGGTGCCCTGCGATGTTCGTGCTTCGAAAGCTGGGATTGCGCGAGCCGCCACCACTTGTCTCGAAAGGTTGATGGATCACGCGATTCGACGAAGCCAATGACATCCATCGTCCAAGTCGAATATCGGCTCAGTCTATTGTCGGTTCGCCACGAGATTCTCGCATCGCTCGGGCACCCGGTGATTTCTGTCGTCGGTTCGCGCGCTGCACGGAATCTTGATCTCTCGAATCGATCGCCTGGAGTAATCGTGATCGGGCATGGCGCCTCTCGGCAAGAACGCCAAGACCTTATCAATTACTTCCGGCAGTCTGTGCCGGGCGTTCCGCTTGTGGCACTTCTGCGCAGTCGCGATGACGACTTTAACGCCGTCGATTACAACTGCCGGGCGGACGATCCACCTCTCTGGGTGAGGACAGTCACGCAGGCTCTTGCCGGAATCGAATAGCAACTACCCACCTCAATCCGAGTTCTGGAGGTGATGGCTCGCAATGATTTCGATCCGAGAGTTAAGATTGCACGGACCTCGACCTGTGAGTGTGCCCCCTCAATTCTGGTCCGGCACTACACGATCGGGTTGGCGCCCGTACAGAGGCACTGGACCGATCCTCTTACCGGGTAGTTACTGCCCCCTCTCGGATGTTCGGCTTCGATGGCAAGCACGAATAGGTCGAAAACCCTCCCGACAGGCTCTTGACCCGGTAGCCATGCTGACCAAGCATTCGCATCGCATAGTAGGAGCGCTGTCCCACTCCACAGTACAAAGCAATCTCGCGATCCTTAGGCAGTTCATGGATTCGTTGGCGCAACTGAGACAACGGTAGGCTGATCGAACCTTCTACGTGTTCGGCGGCGAATTCGCCAGGTTCGCGCACATCGACTAAGAGTGCATCTGAGCCAGACAACTCGTTCCACTGTGCCGACGTGAGGTCGCCCCTGATCACGTTAGCAGCGACCATTCCAGCCAAGTTCACTGGGTCCTTGGCCGATCCGAATTGCGGCGCGTAACAAAGCTCGGCCTCTTCCAGATCAAAAACTGTACTGTGCATCTGGATAGCCATGGCGATCACGTCGATCCTTTTGTCTGTACCTTCTCCTCCAATCGCCTGTGCTCCCAGCACTTTTCCATCTGGAACGGAGAACAGCAACTTCATGTGAATCGGCTTTGGATCGGGGTAGTAGCTGGCATGGTTGCTGGGGTGGATGTAAACCTTATCGTGCCTGATCCCGGCCCGACAAAGAGTCTTCTCACTTGCGCCAGTACTGGCAACAATGAGCCCAAACGCGCCACAGACTGCGGTCGCTTGGACGCCACGGAATTGTGCAGGCCGGCCACAAATCGATTCTGCCGCTACACGGCCCTGCCGATTGGCCGGACCGGCCAGGGGAATAACGCAAGCGTCTCCAGTGATGAAATCATGGCTTTCGACAGCGTCCCCAACTGCCCAGATCTTGGTATCGCTCGTGCGCATGGACTGGTCGACCTTGATGCTCCCCCTTGCGCCTAACGCCAGTCCGGCGGTTTTGGCGAGATCACTCTCGGGGCGTACACCGGCAGAAAGGAGAACGAGGTCTGCGCGGTGGGTTTGCTCGGACGCGGTCCGCACGAGAAGTGCGCTATCACTAGTTCTTTCGAAGCCATCGACCTTACTGTTCAGGTGCACTTCGACGTTATTTTCAGTCAGATGTCGTTGAACGTATGCCGCCATTTCTGGGTCCAAGGGCGGCATCACCTGATCGAGCATTTCCAGTATGGTTACCTTTATTCCCAAGCGACAAAGGTTTTCCGCTGCTTCCAGCCCGATAAACCCGGCGCCTACCACGACGGCGCTCTGTGCTCTGCGCTGCTCGATCCATTGCTTGATCTCACGAGTATCTGGGATGGAACGCATGACGAATATGCCCGGCAGGTCTACTCCAGACACAGGCGGGCGTATGGGGACGGCGCCTGGCGCCAGGACAAGAGCATCATAGCGCTCCCGATAGATTTCACTGGTTCCAAGCCGCTTAACCTGGATCTCTGAACGGCTGCGGTCAATGGCGATGACCTCATGTCCTGTGCGCACTTCGATATTGAAACGGGACTTGAACATCTCCTCCGACGAAACAAGTAGCTTTTTCTCCTCGGCAATTACGCCACCCATGTAGTAGGGCAATCCGCAATTTGCAAATGAGACGTAGGGGCCTCGCTCAAAAATGATGATCTCTGCTTCTTCACTCAGGCGACGAGCCCGAGTCGCACACGAAGCTCCACCAGCCACTCCACCAACGATAAGAATGCGTAGTCTTGTCATGGACACCCTTTCCTAGCTGTAGCATGGCTCCAGGCCGACGACAGGCACGGGAAGCCTCTCTGCAATTCTAGCCGACCGGAAAACAGGTTTGCAGAGCCTTGCGCTTCTGACAGCTCTTGGCGCGCTGGGTCTCGGCCCTGACCTGACCGGCAAAATTTGTACCAAGTGGAATGAGAGAGAATCCACTTGGAGGAAAAGCGGGTCATGCCCATTCAGAGGTACAAGCCAGAGCAGATCATGACGATGCTGCGGCAGATTGAAGTCAGCATCGCCAACGGAAAAACCACACCACAAGCCTGTAAAGAAGCCGAGATCACGGTACAGACGTTCTATCGCTGGCGAAAGGAATACGGCGGGTTGAAGATGGACCAGGCGAAGCGACTGAAGGAACTGGAGAAAGAGAACGGCAAATTGAAACGGCTGGTTGCGGAATTGTCGCTGGACAAGCAGATCCTGAAGGATATTGCGGAGGGAAACTTCTAAGCCCGGAGCGACGTTGGTGCGCCGTAGAGCATGCCCGCGAGGAGTACGCAGTGAGTGAACGGCGGGCGTGCCGAGTGGTAAGGCAGTGGCGAGGAACGCAACGCTATCTGCCGTTGCGGCGCACGGACGAAGACGAGCTGACACAGGCGATCCTGACCCTGGCCGCGAAGTATGGGCGGTACGGTTACCGGCGCATCACGGTGCTGTTGAAAAGCGCAGGGTGGCCGGTAGGCAAAGATCGAGTGCAGCGAATCTGGCGACGCGAAGGGCTGAAAGTACCGCAAAGACAGCGGGCGCGAGGGCGGATGTGGCTCGGGGATGGTTCGTGTGTACGGCTACGCCCAGAGCGGGCGAACCATGTGTGGAGCTACGATTTTGTGCAAGCGATGACGCACGATGGGCGGGCGCTGCGCATCCTGGTGGTGATCGACGAGTATACGCGGGAGTGTTTGGCGTTGCGTGTGGAGCGGCACTTGGGTAGTTTGCAGGTGATCGAAACGCTGGCGGATGTGATGCTGGTGCGAGGAATTCCGGAGCACATTCGTTCGGACAATGGGCCGGAGTTTATTGCTAAGGAGTTGCGGAAGTGGCTGGGCAAGCTGGGCACGAAGACGTTGTACATCGAGCCGGGGAGTCCGTGGGAGAACGGGTACTGCGAGAGCTTCAACGGCAAACTGCGCGATGAGTTCTTGAATGGCGAGATTTTCTACTCGCTGAAGGAGGCACAGATACTGACGGAAAGGTGGCGGGTGGAATATAACACGGAACGGCCGCATTCAGCGCTGGGCTACCGACCACCGGCTCCGCAAGCCATCATACCGAAACAACCGGGGTGTGGAGATGTGGAAAACGCTCCGCGTTTTCCACATCTCCACACCCCCGACGGCGACTACGGACAAATGTTCAACAAGGCGTTACACTAACATTCCGCTTGGTACAAAAGATCGGTCAGGTCAATACCCGATGAGCCGCTCGCGCCGCCTTCGTCGACAGCAGAGACACGCTGCCGTAGCTGAGGCCAAAGCAACTGCAAAGAACGCAAAGGCCGCATTTTCGGAGCAGCGGCCGGTTCCTCACGCTCCGCTGTGGCTAGCAGCGGCGTTCCTGGTTCCGAATCTTGGTGCGCTGACCTGCGGCTTCGTATTCGACGACCGTGTTCTTATTGTCGAGAACGAGTCCTTGCACGTTCATTCGCTTCGCCAGCTCGCACATATCTGGAAATCCGGCTACTGGCCTGACCCCCATGGCCTGGAGCTTTATCGCCCCGTCTCGCAGACGATCTGGGCCTTGGCTTGGGCCGCCGGGGGCGGTTTCCACCCGGCACTGTTTCACGCCATCGGCCTAGCTGTGGGTTTGGCGGTCGTGCTCCTCCTCTACCATTTCTTGCTCGCCGTGCAAACGCCGCTGCGCACCGCGTTCATTGCCGCGCTGCTGTTCGCCCTTTTCCCGATCCACACGGACGCCACCACGTCCGTGGTCGGCTCGGCCGAGCTACTGGCCGCCGCCTTCAGTCTGGGCGCGCTGATCTTCTTACTATCGCCACCAGTGGATTCCGGCGCTGGCTCTGTTTGCCCTCGCCGTCTTCTCCAAGGAGAGCGCTGCCGCTTTCGCCGCGCTCCCGCTGGTTTTCCCTCGCAAGGACCGGCGCTCGCGCAATTCTCTGTTCGCCGGCGCGGGCGCCGCAGTCATCATCGCCGCCGCGCTCTTGGCGCACCAGATCCTTTCGCGCAGTTCACAAATCCCTGCGATCGATAATCCGGCGGCACTTGTCGATGCTGGCCGACGCATACTAACGGTCCTCTGGGTGCAGTGTTTGTACTTGTCCAAGACCTTGGTGCCGATCACGCTTTCGGCCGACTACTCCTACAAGCAGATTCGCCTGGTGATGGGGCCCGAGGACTGGCGTGCTTGGGCGGGACTTGCGCTCGCGGGGGCCGGGCTCTTTCTGGCCCTACGCCGCCCCGAATTTCGGCCACCTGTGCTCGCCTACGCCATTTTGTTCTCGCCGACGGCAAACATTCTGTTTCCGATCGGGACGATTATGGGCGAGCGACTAGTCTACGCGCCCAGTCTGGGGCTGGCGCTGCTGCTCGGGATTTTCCTGGTTCGCAGCCGCCACTGGAAAATGGTCGTGGTTGCCGTGGCGCTCGTTTTTGCCGCACGCACGGCAGTTCGCAACCTGAACTGGCTCAACGCCGAACGTTTCTACAGCAAGTTGGTGGAAACCTCCCCCAACAGTGCAAAGTCCCATTACTCCATCGGCGTTATGCGATCGGCAAACGGCGACGACATTGGCGCTATCGAGGCCTATGACCGCGCCATCGCCATTTTTCCCGCCTATGCCGAGGCTTATCGCAATCGCGGCAATGCTCTGGCGCGGCTCGGCAGGCGCGATGAGGCCATGGCTAGCTACCGTGAATGCTTGCGCTTCGATCCCGGTGATTTCGCAGCTGCCTTCAATCTGAAGCAGCTTCAGGCTGGCCTCCCGGTTAACCCTCCCCGCGCACATCTCTGATTGAGTACTTTAAGACCAACACGATTAAGATCACTGTGCAGTAAGAGGCGGCGGCACCACATTGGAATTGTTCATCACGACATTGCCGACTCGTCCCAAGTCCATACACCTGACTCTGGTCAATAGGGGGAAGACCATCTTTCAATTACCCACAAGTTGAGCACCGAAAATCTCTCCCAGTTCGATGTCGGTCAGACGAATCAGACCTCTCCACTTAACCTTGTTGCCGGGTGGCGGGTCGTGAGCACGAGCCAGGTAGCCGCCGAGCCGAGCGAGTTTGATCAAGTAGGCGCCCAGTGATTTCGCGTGCTTGCCCGCGTCGGCTTTGTCTCGAATCAGCGTATCGAGTAAATACAATTCCAGTTCCGTGAACCCCATGTGGGGCACGGCTCCCGGTTGACTGCGGTTGACCATCGTCACCCAAAAGATGCGCCAACTCAGAATGCAGAGGATCGCTACCAGATTCACTAGCCGCTCGGCGGTTCGCAGCCGGGATTCCTCTGCCTTATAGCCGGACTTCAGGATTTTGTGGAAGGTTTCGATCTTCCAGCGCTGCGCGTACCATTCCAGTTTTCCGATGGCCTGGAGACAGGAACGAACGGGAAGATCGGTGAGCAGTTTCCAATCGATCTTGTCCCGCCCTTGCAGTTGGCCACGTTCCTGGGCATAGATCACCGTGAGGACCAACGGCGGATAATTCTTCTGCTTACCAATCGGGGGAAGCACAACCAAACGGCGGTAGCGAATTTCCAGCACCGCATGCGACACGTCCCTACGTGCCAGGGACTAAAGACCGCGCAGGACTCCAACCAAGCTCGCAATGGCACTTGGCAGGATGTTGCCTTCCGCGTTGTGTCAGGGCGTCGGCGTCCTGAAGTTTGGGATATTTCGCGGCTCAATAGCTTGGCCCGCAGTTCCTCCTGTCTACGCTTCGTATCCAGCCTTACGGCTGTGCCCGCAAGACTCGGAGCCGGTGTGGCTCGCTAGGCCCTCACCGTACGACTCTTTCATTCGCTACACCTTGCCAGATTCGATGCCTACTGCCCTGCCTGCCCCGCCAGTGTGGTGGTGCAAGCACGCTGCCTACGGCATCGGGCTGACGCTACGACACGTCATCCCCGATTGGGAACTGCTGGGATACCTGAAACGGCGGGCGCGTTTACGTGCGTAAACTTGTTGTGTGGCAGCGACTTAGATTTTTCCCGCGTCCCTGCCGTTTCCGTTCGTAAACGGCAGAACCGCTGCGGGCGTGCATCGCGTAAACACGTTGATTCTACTGGGTTGCGCGAGGATGCGGAACTAAGCGGCGCGTGCGGCATCCGGTGTGCTTCCGGCTTTTGTCCGGCGTCTGTCCGGTGGTTGTCTAAGTCACGAGGTGTTACCCTTGCGGCAAACTCCAAGCCAGGTGTGCGATGGAATACGACCAAGACAAACTGGACGAAATGGTGCTGGCGCTGCTCTTCCTGACGATGTTCGATGTAGACCACTATGGGGCGAGAGCGTGGAAAGTGCACGACTGGGTCGCAATGGATCGGCTGCACGCGAAGGGCTACATCTCCGACCCCAAGAGCAAGGCGAAATCGGTCGTGGTGACCGTGGAAGGCGTGCAGCGATCCCGCGAGCTGTTCGAGAAACACTTCGGGAAGAAGGAACCGGGAGCGCGTCAGCGGTAGGCTTCGCGGCGACCGTAAACCGAGCCATTTCGAAGCGGGAAGAGGGTACGGGCGCGGATCACGGCCCGTTAAGCCCCGTTCCGCGAACTTTCCAGCATCGTGCGGCACAACAAAACGACGTTCAATATCTCCGTCTTCGCACAGAAGTACGCGCAGGAAACAGCGAACAGCATTCTCACGAGGCTCGATCTTTTTGCAAGGAAAGTAAGCCTCAAAGCACGCCCGTAGCGGCGCGAACGGGCAATGCATACAGCTCTCAAATGTCGGCGCATACCGAGCCGGTCAAGCACCCTAAAGCCGACGAATCCACACAAAATCGCGTGCCCATTCCGGCGCTAATTCAACGGCGAAAGAACCATGAATCCACTTGGCTTTCCTGGGCGTTCAAGGCGGTCGATTGTCGCCCCTGTGTCGGCGTTCTGCAGCTCTGCTAGAGATCGTTGTTATGACATAGTATGAGTGCGAATTGCCGCCGCTTCAGCGGTACTATTTGGCCGCTTATCTCGATTGCTCCAAGAGGCGAAACCAGCCCGGTTCGCACCCCGGTAGAGTGGCTGTTCAGGAAGGTTATGGGCCAGAAACGCGCACCGATCAATGACGGCGACATGGCCCCGCCAACGGGACGGAGAGATTGTCGGCGACCTCCGTCTTAACTGTGCCGACGCTCACCCTGTAACGGCAACTTAGTGAGCATTAGTTCGATGCCCTGACGCCACCCGGAAGGGTCGGTATCGCCCTCGTATTCCCAGCGGAATCGGAAGGCGGATCAGTAGGGTATCTGGATGTACTAAGGCTCGCACGATGGACTCTTCTAGTTGGCCCAGTAGCCACTGCCAACGCCAGTCAATAGACTCGCCAACTGGATCGCAATGTCGATGCCAATCGCCCCCTTTCAGGAGGTGGAATCGGCCCGCGATAATACGCCGGATACGGCGATTATCTCACCACTTTCAGTAGCAGTTCAGCCAGCGGATTCGAGTCCGCAATCAGGGATGAAGACACCACCTTCCAGCCTTCCGAAGAAGCCCGTCAAGGACGGACTAACTATCCGTGATCACCGAGGCAAATGGCCAGGGATAAGAAGTCCGAACAGCCGAGACAAATCGCAGTGATCGACTGAGCGAATCGGCGCTCCAATCGCAAGCAATCCGACCCCAATTGCCGACGCTCATGTGCTTCATTTGTGCGACCACAAACCACGACGTCGACGGCTGCCAAGCACGCGCCTGAAGCGCCAGTCAGCGTGCCTGTTAAGGTGGTGTAACTTGCCTCCAATTCCAGCTCCTCCCGGTCAGGTATTCTCTGTCTATCTACCCTTGCTTACGCCTTGCGAATGACATACTTTCCCGCCTCCCACGAGCAGTGTTAGTAGGTGCCGATGCCCAGCGTGTTGGCCTTGCTTTTACCCTCTACAAACACGGTCGTTGAACCTGCTTTCACGCTGTCGATACAGGTCTTCATTGTAAGTCAAATCACTACCTCAAACGGTGAGCTAAGTACAGAGACATGGGCCATTCATGCGGGGAGCACGAACAACTCAGCAATAAATACAACCCTGCGAGCATCTATTTATAAATCTAGTTAGTCTAAGTTAGTAGGCAAAAACGAAGCACTACGGTGCTCGTTGCAGAACCGAATCGCATGTTGACCATCTCCAAAGCGTTATCGGCAGAGCAGGCACGGACCTACCATGCGCGCGAGTTTATGTCGGAGAAGCAAAACTACTGGAGCTGTGACGCGCAGGTGCACAGCGAGTGGCAGGGCAGGCTTGCCAAGGAGTGGGGACTGCGCAGTCCCGTTGGAGCCGAAGAATTCGCCCGACTGAGTGAAGGACAGCATCCTGAAAGCGGCGCGCAGCTCGTCAAGCACCAGCCTGCAAGAACCTACGAGAACGAGTACGGCAAGGAGATCACTAGAGGCTGTTAATGACTTTGCATAAGTCTTGCTTATTCAATCAGATGCAGCGCATGACAAGACATCACCAAATCCATGCAAGTCACTCGTATTCAATGACTTACATTCTAAGTTAATAACAGGCTCTAGCGCCGAACATCGCGCCGGATGGGACGCAACCTTCTCCGCGCCGAAATCCGTTTCTCTCACCGCGCTGGTGAGCGGCGACGAGCGTGTGCGCCAAGCGCACCGTGAGAGTGTCCGCGTAGCGCTTGGCGAATTGGAGCGGTATACGCAAGCGCGTATCGGCAATATCCACGCGCCAGAGACGACGGCCAAGTTCATTGCCGCCACCTTCGAGCATGACACTGCCCGCCCGGTGGATGGCTATGCTGCGCCGCAACTTCATACTCATGCCGTCATTTTCAACATGACCGAGCGCGAGAACGGCAAGACGCGGGCACTTCAGGAGCGAAGCCTTTTTCAATCGCAGCAGTATGCAACCAGCGTGTATCGTTCCGAGCTTGCGATACGGCTGCAAGGGCTAGGCTATGAAATCGAACGCGGCAAGCATGGACAGCTGGAGATCAAGGGCTACACACAGGAATACCTGGATGCCTCCAGCCCAAGGCGAGAACAAATCAAGAATCACTTGCAGGAGATTGGAAGAGAAGGCGCGGGCGCGGCACAGGTTGCTGCCCATCGCACGCGGGACAGCAAGGAGATTCATTCCCCGGAAGAGGTGTTGCAGCGGCACCGCAAATTGGCGGCACAATACGGACATCAGGCGGATCGCGTTGTAGCCCAGGCGCGCGAACATATACAGCTCAGTGCTCCCAAGTTGGACAAGTCTGAGCGACAGACGGAACAGCAGGCCGTCATTTACGCCCGCAATCATGTCTTCGAGCGCTCTACCGTGCAGGATGAGCGCAGCATCTTGCAGGCGGCGATCAGCCGCAGCATGGCGCAATCGACCCACGAACAAGTGCGGCATGAATTTTCAGCAGCGAGTCCAGCGGGGAGAGTTTCTTGCCGTTGGCCCTGTGGAAGGACGCGCTGCGCCGCTCTATACCACCGCCGAAATGGTCCGCATGGAGCAGGAAATCATTGCTCGGATGCAGAGCGGCAATCGGCGCACCTACAGCGATCCGATGCTGGTTTCGCCTCCACTGCGCATTGCAACCGAGGATCGCCATAAGGAGTTGAGTCCGGCGCAGCGCGAGGTGGTCGATGACATTTTCGTGAGCCGCCAGAAGATTGTCGGCCTGGATGGAATCGCCGGTACGGGCAAGACAACGACCTTGGCGGTAATCCGTGAAGGAGTGGAGGCCGAAGGATACAAGGTCGCAGGTTTTGCTCCAACCTCACGCGCGGCGCAGAAGCTGGCCGAGGCGGGCATTGAGACCTCGACTCTGCAACGCCATCTTGCGCGAGGAGAGCAACCGGACACAGGCGAGAAAAATTTCTATGTGGTCGACGAATCTTCGCTCGCCTCGACGCGCCAGATGCACGACTTCGTGGAGCACCTTCATCCGAAGGATAGAGTTCTCTTAGTCGGGGACACGCGGCAGCATGAGGCGGTCGAAGCGGGCCGTCCTTTCGCGCAGCTTCAGGAAGCCGGGATGCGGACGATGAGACTCGAAGAGATTGTGCGACAGAAGGACCCGGAACTGAAGCAGGCTGTCGAGCAGTTGGCGCGTGGTCAGATTGGCGCGGCGATCGACAGCCTTGACCGGCAAGGCCGCGTACATGAAGTGAAAGGGCACGAGGAGCGCATCACGGCCATTGCACGCGAGTATGCCAAGTCGCCGGAAAGTACGCTGGTGGTATCGCCTGACAATCTGTCGCGCACGGAGATCAATCAGCGCATCCATGCAGAGTTGCAATCGCGCGGCATAGTGAGCAGAGACGAGCACTCAGTCCAAACGCTGGTGCCGCGTCAGGAGATGACCGGCGCAGATCGTTCTTGGGCGCAGCAATGCCAAGTGAACGATATTTTGCGCTACTCGCGCAGTTCGCGGGAGACCGGCATTGCGAAGGGCGATTACACGCGCGTCAAAAGCATCGACGCGCAAAATAATCTGCTCACGGTGCTGCGCGTAGATGGAAGTGAAACGACCTATGACCCTCGCCGACAGATGGGCGTCTCGGTGTATCGCGAGCAGGAGAAGGCATTTTCGGTTGGAGACCGTATCCAGTTCACCGCGCCCAATCATGAGCTGAAGATTGCGAACCGTGAACTGGGTACAGTGGAAAACATCGCGCCGGATGGAGCGATGCGGCTGAAGCTAGACAACGAACGCATTATAAATTTCGATCCGCAGCGTCATCCGCATCTCGATCACGGCTATGCAGTCACCAGCTATTCGAGTCAGGGACAAACAACCGACCGCGTTCTTATCCATGTGGATACGGCGCTTGCGGGGAAAGACTTGCTCAATAGCCGCATGGCGTATGTCTCGGTTTCGCGTGGACAGTGGGACGCACAGATTTTCACAAACGACCGCCAAAAGCTGCCGCAGGCTCTTGGTCACGATGTCTCGCACCAGAGCGCACATAAGCCAGAACAGGCGATTGCACCAATGCAGCATCAGGAGGCTGCCAGGTCACAGCAGCCAGCACGGGATATCGGGATGGGGATAGGGATAGGTATAGGCATAGGCATAGGTTTAAGCCCCTGATTTTGACCAGTAGCATCGACGAACCGTTTTACGCGGGAAGGCAATGGCAAGAAGGCCAAGAAAACAATGACAGGCGCAGAGTCCATTGGCGAAAAACCAATTCAGAACGCGAGCCAGGCGGCACAATGAAGTCCGCGAACCACATCCCGCGCATCCGGCATTTTCTTTCGCTTCCACAGGAACGAAACCGGAACTGCGAAGAACCCGTCAAGGGGCAGGCCCGCTGGCGCGGCTCCCTCCGGTCGCCCTTGACCGAACCTTCGCAGTTCCAGTCCAACCCCTCCGCTATGGAAGCGGAAGAAAAACGAAACATCGCTATTAACCCGCCATTCGGCACAACGGAGTCAGCCATCAGCGCGGACTCCGAAGCACCCACTTCTGATCTGCCTATCCATCCGAGCGGCTATCCATTCGCAGTCGGCAGCGCAATCGAGCCGCTGGTTGACGCCGACACGGCGGCTGAGTTTCTACAGGTGAGTCCGCGTCGCATCCTTGAGTTGGCACGGCGCGGTGCTCTTCCGGGCTATCCGCTTGGCACTGGTCCCCGCCACCTGTGGCGATTTCGACTTTCAGAACTTGCTTCTTCCTTTGCTGAGCGCGGTGTAAACTGTGCCCACGCAGCCGTCTGTGCCAAGGAGAAAAACTTGATGGCACGGACACGAAATCAGCATGGAAGTCTACGCATTTTGTCCCGCAAGTCCGGGGACGTGTTTGAGTATCGCTACTACAGAACTCGCGCCGATGGTAAGCGTGTGCCCGCAAACTTCGTCGTGGGCAGTGTAGCGGAACTCAAAACAGAAACCGAAGCTTGGGCGAAGCTTCGCAAGACCGGCTTCGACCCCAACGTTAGAACCGGCAGGGGAAGGCCGATCATGTTTGGTGAACTAGCAGACCACTACGCACGGTTGGAATTGTCGGAAGATCAGGCGGAAGCGGTGATCCCCAAGGCGCATTCCACAATAACGACGTACCGCCGGTATCTGGCAAAGCACGTTTTGCCACGGTGGAAGGCGGTGCGGGCAAGTGAGATGGAACCGGTGGCGGTGCAAAACTGGCTTCGCGATTTGCGAAGACAGAATGGCCTGTCCAACGGAACCCTTGTCAAACTGAGAAATGTAATGCTGGTGGTATTCAAGCACGGCCAGCGTTATGGGCTGATCCCCAGAACGCAGGAAGCCAATCCGATTGCGTTTGTCAGGCAATCGTGTGTTAGCGACTATGACCCACGTGTGCTGACTTTGGCGCAATGCGTGGACATCCTGTCCAACCTGGATGACATGCACCGGGTCTTGGTTCTTGCCGACGCAGCTACGGGCCTTCGCGTGAGCGAACTTCTGGCACTGCGGTGGTCAGACATTGATTGGCGGAACTCCTGCATTCGCGTATCGCGGGCCTACGTGTACGGGAAATTCGGACCGCCAAAAAGCAAAGCGTCCCAAAGGCCGGTGCCGTTGCATCCGCTGTTGGCTGCTTTGCTCGAAGCATGGCGAAAAGAAACACCGTACTTTCGGGACACAGATCTTGTCTTTCCGAGTTTTCGGCTGCATGGTGAGAAACCGCCACGGGCGAATATGCTTGTGGCGAACCACCTTCAGCCTGCGGCGAGGAAAGCTGGGATCATCGGGCCGGTTGGCTTTCACACTCTTCGGCGCACGCTGGCAAGTGTGCTCGTAGCCAATGGGAACGACCCGAAATTGGTACAGGAGTTGTTGCGGCACTCAAATGTGAAAACGACCTTGGACATTTACGCGAAGGCCACGACCTCGGCCAAGTTGGAAGCCCAGGGTTGGGTGTTACAGCAGTTGCTTGCTCCAGACACGAAGTCTGCCGTGGTCTGAGCTTATCGTGGGTTGCAACCCATAAAAGGTAGAGACGATCAGGATGGCTAAAGTATTGAAAACTATGGTGGCCAGGGACGGAGTTGAACCGCCGACGCCAGCCTTTTCAGCTTAACTATTAAGTGTTTACAATGACTTTGGAACGCACGGACGACACCGTAAGTCATTGAAAATCACTCCGGGTCGCGAGTTTTGTGGGCTTTTTTGTGGGCTGGAAGAATGCCGCGCATAATAATGTATCCCTTTCCGCCTTTGACCTCGCCGGAACAGGCAACCCCGCGCCGCTGATTTCAAAGCAGCGCACTACTCCTTATTTTCCGCCTTGACTCTTGCCCAACGTGCCCGCTGGGCCGCTGCCATTTTTCTCCTGGCTGCCGCTGATACTATCCGTGGGGTCGAGTCGTGCTCTTTTGTGCTGGTCTCTGCCCCCTTGCACTTGTACCCTCCAACAACCGGAGTACCTAACTCAATCTCGCAATCTCTTCTTTTGCGCTTGACATTTTGAATTGAGACACATAGTTTATTGTCTTTGCCCTTCCTGGGCAGATCCGCGCAGCAGGAATTGTCTGTTACGCAATCATTGCGACTCCGACCGTGTGAGGCGCGCAGCGGCAGCTTGTCCTTTGCCCTATGTTCCGAATTCCAGAAACGCGCCTGCACTTGAGTTTCTGTCTCGGGTCGGAGAACAGTTCAGGTCACCTGCGGAACGCGGCTGCTGCTTTATGTTTCCCACACGCTACGCGGCCGCTCTTACTTATACCCCATGACCGGCAGATAGGAGAAGCGAGTCCGTTGACTGAAGATACGATTTTCCCTCACAGCGAAGCAAACCCCAAGACGTCAAACGAGACGGTGGCCGGGGATGTTCCGGGCCAGCGTGCGGACCTTCTGCGGGAGATTGCGTCGGACCTGTATAGCCCGCAGCAAGTTTTAGAGGCGGTACGCGAGGAAAGAGATCCGCCGTCAGTAGTATTCCCCAAAGCACAAGATCCTCCGGGCACTCCTACCGAGAAATGGCTGGCCATGATATGGGCTGAACTGCTTGGAATTGACGGCATCGGCATACGCGACGACTTTTTTGAGATTGGTGGGCATTCGCTACTTGCGACTCAGATTCTCTCCCGCATACGTATTACTTTTGGAATAGAACTGCCATTGCAAGTACTGTTTGAGGACGATTTTACGATACAAAGGGTTGCCGGATTAATTGACGCGCGTCAAATCGCAGGCGCCAGCGCGGCTGAGATCGAGGGGCTGATGGAAGAGGTTGGCAAGCTATCGGACCAGGAAGTTGCAGCACGGCTCGCCAGTGCGCCGAATATAAGTCACCCGGCCCCGAAAAGCGGTGATGAAGCGTAGCTCCGACTGTTGGCGTTCGTTGGGGATAGAGGGCCGACGTGCGCTGATTGTGC
Source organism: uncultured Acidobacteriaceae bacterium (assembly GCA_963827765.1). Taxonomy (GTDB): domain Bacteria; phylum Acidobacteriota; class Terriglobia; order Terriglobales; family Acidobacteriaceae; genus Acidiflorens. The sequence goes on along the minus strand of CAWHBX010000002.1, from coordinate 10,598 downwards.
ACCACGACGATCTCGGGATTACAAAGTGTCACAACGATGCTTACTACAAGTTACATTTTCCCAGTGGTTCGGTCATGGTACCGGGTCCGTACCCTGGAGTTAGTGGAAACGACCTAGGCGTACATCTTACTCTGACCAGCGAATGGACTGATCACCGTCTAACACCTCTGACATCCGGCCCTACCTTGCGCGATGCAACCGGGAAGTTTTGGCCGACACTGAGCGATCTTTGGTCTCACGTGGATCCCAAAGAAGCGGCGGACGAAATGAAAGCTCAAATTACAGCAGCTTACAAACTTGGAATTGATGTTACTCATCTCGATACTCACATGGGCGCTGTTGCCTATCCTGACTTAACCGTCGCCTACCACCAACTGGCATTGGACAATGGACTGCCGGCTCTTCTGCCTGAGGATCTCTTTGCGATGAAAATGCATCGGGCAATCCTCGACGTATTAGAATCGCTTCTTGCCGAGTCGCCGCTTCCGAGGTTCCGGATCATTGACGGCTATGGAGTTCCACCCCAAGACCGGCGGCAGTGGTACATTGATAAGCTTTCCAGCCTGGGGCCGGGTGTATATCACCTAATGCATCACTCCACAGTATCCAACTGCCAGGAAGAGGTGCTCCCCGATCAGGAAGGACGGAAGGCGGATTTCGAAGCTCTGCAAGATGAAGAAGTGCGGAGAATCATAGGGGAATTCGTGCCTCTCACCTATCGTGAGGTACGGGACGCTCTACGCCGCTCAGTTTGACCGCCATACTGTTATGCAATCTAATTGTGAGTATTTGTGAACATTGTAATAGAGACGAAAGGCACCCAGGGAGACGTTGGTCCGTTGCTGGCCTTGGGCCGAGGTCTGTCTGCAAGGGGACACGGAGTTAGCTTTCTTACGAATTGCCACTACGCCGAACTGGTCAATCGGGCCGGATTGGATTTCGAGGCATTGGACAATCGGGAGGAATTTGAGGAGTTTATCCGAGATCTGAGACTGCTACAGAATCCACGTGGCAGTGCGCTTTTCTTTGAGCGGCATCTGATGGGGAAAGCGCTTCATGAATATGAGTCCATTGCGAAACGCTGTCACAACCGGGACAGTGTTTTGATCGTAAGGCACATGAGTGGTCTTGGACCGTCGTTGGCGGCAGAAGTCCTTGGCGTTCCGCTGGTGCCCGTGTTTACTGCGGCCGCCCAGGTGGGAGCATTGCCCCTGCTCAAAGTGTTGTGTGAGGAGGTTTTGAGCGAAAAGATAAATTCTCTGCGCGGGAAGATTGGGCTTTCCGCGATCACTGATTGGGGAACATGGCTGAAATGGCCTCGGAGCATCGGCAGTTGGCCGTCTTGGTTTGACGATGCCAGTGGGCATCAGCTGGATGGTTTGGCAATGGTCGGTTTCATGAATGACGATGCGTCGGAAACCGGAGAAGTGCCGCCGGAGGTGACGTGTCTCCTCAAGAGTAGTGCGCGGACGGTTCTCATCACGGGCGGAACGGGCCGATGGTCGCTCGACGCGGAATTTTATAGACGCTCTGTGGAGGGATGCCGTGCCGCTGGGTTCGAAGGGATTCTGGTAACACAGTACGCTTGTTTGGTTCCTGAAAATTTGCCGAGTACAGTTCGCTGGTTCAAGTCGCTGCCCTTCGCGACGGTGATGCCCCAAGTTTCTGTGGTTGTCCACCACGGCGGCGCCGGGACGATGGCACGTTCGATAGAGGCTGGAACGCCGCAGCTGGCATTGGTGGCGGGTGGTGACCGGCCCGACAATGGCACGAAGCTCCAAGAACTAGGGGTTGGGGAACGTCTGTTCCCGGCCTATTGGGACGCACGGAGTATTGCAACATCGCTGCGTCGTCTAGGAGCAGCCGTGGAAATCCGGCGCCGCTGCCGGTTGGTTTCGGAGCAGCTTCGCGAATGTGATTCGGTGACGACGGCTTGCAACGTGATTGAGGAAGTAATTTCTAAGTTTGTTGGAAGTGTGCAGCTTGGAACGGCCCAGTAAGTCTATGATCTGTTGATCTACGGAGATAGCCAATGAGTATGAGCGATAAAGAAGACACCCGGATCTACAAAGTGGTGAAGAACCACGAGGAGCAGTATTCCATTTGGCCGGCCGACCGCGAAAACGCTTTGGGCTGGAGTGACGCAGGGAAAACAGGGACAAAGACAGAGTGTTTGGACTATATCAAGGAAGTCTGGACGGACATGCGGCCACTGTCACTGCGCAAGCGAATGAACGACAAAGCAAACGTCCATTGATCCTCGAAGCCTTAACCTAGCAGACTGCCAGAACACCAGCAAGGCCGCGCTTGTTCTGTCCCCGGTTCCGGGCTCAAAACGAATTTCGAAAAGCTCGAATAGGAGCGAATTATGGAGACGTCAACTCTCGACACCTGATTTTACCCATCGGACGCCATGTAGATCAGAAGATCCCCCCCGACGTGCGAATGATCGCTGGAGCCTTGCAAGAATGATTGACTCTTAATAAGTAGAAGGCACTGAATCTATGCCAGACGAAAAGCATCTGCATCTTCCGGTCCTCTCGGTGACCAGCGAAGCCGCCGCCGATATGGATACTGCCAGGATCGCGGAGTCGCATGCCAATGTGGACCTCCAAAGACAGGCCTTGCTGGCGTCGATGTTGCGCATGCGGAACCGGCAAGGATCGGAATCGCAAATGCAGATTCCGCGGCTTTTGCGGGAGTCGAAGCATGCGGCTTTCCCTTTATCGTTTTCCCAACTAAGACTATGGGTAGCCGACCAAATCAATCCTATTCCTGGCGTCTACAACCAGCAGTTTGCCTGGCGCATTATTGGAGAAGTGAATCTGCCTTTCTTAGAGGCGTCGCTGACCGAAATTATTCGCCGACACGAGGTATTGAGAACAACCTTCCTTGTTGTTGACGACCAGCCGTTGCAGAAGATCGATCCGCCCCGGATCGTCTGTGTAGATGTCGCTGACCTACGCTGGTCGTCGATGGCTCAGCGCGAACAAGAAATAAGAGGGGTTGTGCTCGATGACTTGAGAAAACCATTTGACCTGTCAACGAGCAACTTGTTGAGAGTTCGACTACTCGTGCTTGACAAGCAAGAACACATCTTGCTGGTCACGGTACATCACATCGTCGCCGACGGTTGGTCTTTGGGCATCTTGGGAAAAGAATTGGGGCAACTGTATACGGCATTCGTCCATGGATCGCCTTCGCCGCTTCCGGAGTTGCCGATCCAATATGCGGATTTTGCAGTATGGCAACGGGACTGGCTGAAAGGCGAGGTCCTGGAACAGCAACTGGCGTACTGGCGCCGGCAACTGCGGGGCGCGCCAGCATTGGAGTTACCGACGGATCACGCGTGGCTTGGGGGGCAAGCTTCTAGTGGGGCGTGTTTGAACCTGGAACTGCCGGACGACTTGGGACGTGGATTAAGAGAGTTGAGTCGGCGGGAGGGAGTGACGCTGTTCATGACTCTGCTCGCGGCTTTTGCGATAGTGATGGCGCGCTGCAGCGGACAGGATGACATCGTAATCGGAAGCCCGATTACCAATCGAAACCGAGCAGAAACGGAAGGACTGATCGGCTGTTTCGTGAACATGTTGGTGCTGCGGCTACAGGTGGAGGGCGGACTGCGTATTCGAGAGTTGCTCCGGCATGTGAAAGAGGTGTGCCTAGGGGCATATGTACATCAGGACCTGCCGTTCGAGAAGTTAGTGGCCGAGTTAGGCCCGGAACGGGGAGTGAATCGGAATCCTCTGTTTCAGGTTACTTTCTCATTGCAGGATGCGCCACATGACGCGATGGAGATGAGTGGGCTGCAACTGCGGCCGATCGGTTTTGACATTGGGATGACCCGGTTCGACCAGGAATGGCATTTTTGGGATGAGGAAGGGAAACTCGGAGGCAAGGTAGTGTACAACCGGGATCTTTTGGAACCTAAAACGATCCAGCGGATGGTCGGACTGTATGAAACGGTGTTGAAAGCGATGATGAGCGATGTGTACCAGCGGGTCTGGCAGTTGCCTCTGCTAAGCGAGGCGGAGCGGCGGCAGTTGGTGGAAGAGTGGAATGGGGTAGGGGAGGCGGCGGCGGAAAAGGAGGGAAAGGAAGAAGGGGACGAGCGGAGCGTGGTGGAGCGGTTCGCCGAGCAAGCGGAGCGGCGGCCGGCAGCGGTGGCGGTAGTGCATGGGGAGCAGACGTTGAGCTATGGGGAGTTGAACCGGAAAGCCAACCAGCTGGCGCACGCTTTGCGTCGGCGGGGGGTCGGACCGGAAGTCGTGGTGGGGATCTGTGTGGAACGGTCGCTGGAGATGGTGGTGGGGATCTTGGGGATCTTAAAGGCGGGAGGAGCCTACCTACCGCTGGATCCGCAGTATCCCCCGGAGCGCCTGCGATTCATGCTGGAAGATTCGGGGGCGGTGCTGCTTCTGATCACGGAAGAGCTGTCGGAGCGGGTGGGTGAGGAAAGCCCCGCGATGCGGTTGTACATGGATCGGGAGCGGGATGCAATTGCGCGGGAAAGCACGGCGAACCCGCCGGGGGTGACGGAACCTCTCCATACGGCGTACATCATCTACACCTCGGGATCGACGGGGCAGCCCAAGGGGGTGATGGTTTCGCATGGGAATGTGATGCGGTTACTGTCAGCCACCGAGGCATGGTTTGGTTTTAATGAGCAGGATACCTGGACGCTGTTCCACTCCTACGCCTTTGATTTTTCGGTGTGGGAGTTATGGGGGGCGCTGGCCTACGGAGGCCGGCTGATCGTGGTGCCGTATGGGGTGAGCCGGTCGCCGCAGGCGTTCCGGGAACTGTTATGGGCGGAGGGCGTGACGGTATTAAATCAAACTCCGTCGGCCTTCTGGGGGCTCATGCAAGCTGACCGAACGGCGAACCCGGAACACAAGTTGAAGCTGAGGTGGATTGTATTTGGTGGGGAGGCGTTGGAGTTGTGGCGTCTGCGCCCCTGGTTGGAACGGTACGGAGAGGAAAGGCCGGGGCTGGTGAACATGTATGGCATCACGGAAACGACGGTGCATGTGACCTACCGGCGGGTGAAAGGGGAGGACACGGAAGTTCATAGCAGCCGGATTGGGTGGCGGATTCCCGACTTGCAGTTGCATGTACTGGATCCGTACATGAATCCCGTTCCGATAGGAGCGGTGGGAGAGTTATACGTGGGGGGAGCGGGATTGGCGCGTGGGTATTGGAACCGAGCGGGTCTTACGGCGGAACGTTTTCTGCCCGACCCATTCGCCAAGCGGCCAGGAGCGCGGCTGTACCGGACAGGGGATCTGGGGAGGTATCTGGAAAATGGAGACATCGAATACCGTGGGCGGGCGGACGAACAGGTAAAGATTCGCGGGTTCCGCATTGAGTTGGGGGAGATCCAAGCGGCATTAGAGTCGCATACCGGTGTCAAGCAGGCGGTGGTGGTAGCGGATGCGAAGGCTTCTGGTGACCAGCGGCTGGTGGGTTACTACGTAAGCGAAGACGCGAGGCTGGAGGCCGAGCCACTGCGTCAGTACTTACGGCAGAGATTGCCGGAGTACATGGTTCCCGCGACCCTGATGGCCGTGGAGACGCTGCCCCTGACGGTGAACGGGAAGGTGGATCTGAAAGCGTTGCCGGTGCCGGAGTGGCAACAGGGAGAGAGGCGCGGATATGTGGCACCGCGGACGGTGAAGGAAGAGCTGTTGGCGGCGGTGTGGGGACAGGTATTGGAGGTCGAGGAGGTCAGTGTCGAGTCAAACTTTTTCGATATAGGAGGGGACTCGATTTCCAGTCTGCGGGTGCTGGCCCTGGCACACAAGCAAGGTCTGCAATTCAGTCTGACGCAGTTATTCGAACATGCGACGGTGGCGGCACTGGCGAGGGTAGCGCGGCTGGAAGGGGAGGTGGAAACCATAGTAGCGGGTCCATTCGATCTGCTTGGCCAGGAAGACCGGGCACGGCTGCCGCAAGGGATTGAGGCGGCCTATCCGATGACTTTGCTGCAGGCGGGCATGTTGTTCGAGCATGAACGAAAGCGGGAGCAGTCGCCCTATTTGAACTTGGCCAGTGTGCATATACGAGCGCGCTGGGATAGAGAAGCGATGCAGCGAGTTTTGCGCAGGCTCATGCAACAGCATCCGGTTTTGCGGACGTCATTCGATCTGACGACATACAGTGAGCCGCTGCAGTTAGTGCATGAGGAAGTAGCGGCGCCGCTAGAGGTAGAAGACTGGCGGGGCAAGAGCCGGGCGGAGCAGGAACAGGCGCTGGTGGTATGGGAGCAAGAGCAAAAGCAGAAAGGATTTGAGGTAACGGAAGCGCCCTTGCTGCGAGTTTACATTCATGTACGCAGCGATGAGACATTCCAATTCGGCATGGTGGAACACCACGCCATCCTGGATGGGTGGAGCGTGGCATGGTTGCAGGCGGAGCTGTTCCGTCAATATCTGGCCGAGATGCAGGGGCGGGAGAGGAACCCGGGGGGAGCGGTGGACAGCGTGTTCCGCCAGTATGTGGTGCGGGAGCGGCAGGCGCTGCAATCGAGCACGGATCAGGAGTATTGGAAAACACAGTTGCGCGACAGTCAGCGGCTGCAACTACCGCGTCGCGGTGGAGCCTCTCAACTCGGAGCCCTTTCCCACAGTGTGGAAATTGGGGTGAGCGAGGCATTAGCGGATGGATTGCGGCGGGTGGCGCGGCAATGCGAGGTCCCGCTGAAAAGTGTGCTGTTGGCAGTTCATCTTCGGGTGCTAGCGGTGGTGAGTGGGCAAAGCGACATCGTAACCGGTCTGGTGACGCATGGCCGGCCGGAAATCGAAGACGCAGATCGTGCGCTAGGGCTGTTCTTGAACAGTGTTCCACTGCGCGTGCAATTGGCGGACAACTCGTGGCGGGATCTGATCCAACAGATTTTTCAGGCAGAGCGGGCGATGTTGCCGCACCGCTACTATCCGCTGGCCCGCATGATGCAGGACCAAGGCGGGGACGCGTTGTTTGAGACGCTATTTAATTATGTGCATTTCCGTGTTTTGGACGAGATCGAGGAGTCTGGGGGAGTGGAGGTATTGCAAACGCGTGCATTTGCGGAAACGGAGTTTGCCTTTGCGGTGCATTGCGTGTTGCAGGGGCGCAGTATGGCCCTGGTGCTTTCCTTGAAAGCCGACCAGTTTAGCGAGAACCAAGCGCAGGCCATAGCTCAATATTATGAAGCGGGGATGAAGGCCCTGGTTTCCGATCCCGCGCAGGGGCACGGACGGATATGTCTGCTAAGCGAGGCGGAGCGGCGGCAGTTGGTGGAAGAGTGGAATGGGGTAGGGGAGGCGGCGGCGGAAAAGGAGGGAAAGGAAGAAGGGGACGAGCGGAGCGTGGTGGAGCGGTTCGCCGAGCAAGCGGAGCGGCGGCCGGCAGCGGTGGCGGTAGTGCATGGGGAGCAGACGTTGAGCTATGGGGAGTTGAACCGGAAAGCCAACCAGCTGGCGCACGCTTTGCGTCGGCGGGGGGTCGGACCGGAAGTCGTGGTGGGGATCTGTGTGGAACGGTCGCTGGAGATGGTGGTGGGGATCTTGGGGATCTTAAAGGCGGGAGGAGCCTACCTACCGCTGGATCCGCAGTATCCCCCGGAGCGCCTGCGATTCATGCTGGAAGATTCGGGGGCGGTGCTGCTTCTGATCACGGAAGAGCTGTCGGAGCGGGTGGGTGAGGAAAGCCCCGCGATGCGGTTGTACATGGATCGGGAGCGGGATGCAATTGCGCGGGAAAGCACGGCGAACCCGCCGGGGGTGACGGAACCTCTCCATACGGCGTACATCATCTACACCTCGGGATCGACGGGGCAGCCCAAGGGGGTGATGGTTTCGCATGGGAATGTGATGCGGTTACTGTCAGCCACCGAGGCATGGTTTGGTTTTAATGAGCAGGATACCTGGACGCTGTTCCACTCCTACGCCTTTGATTTTTCGGTGTGGGAGTTATGGGGGGCGCTGGCCTACGAGAGGCCGGCTGATCGTGGTGCCGTATGGGGTGAGCCGGTCGCCGCAGGCGTTCCGGGAACTGTTATGGGCGGAGGGCGTGACGGTATTAAATCAAACTCCGTCGGCCTTCTGGGGGCTCATGCAAGCTGACCGAACGGCGAACCCGGAACACAAGTTGAAGCTGAGGTGGATTGTATTTGGTGGGGAGGCGTTGGAGTTGTGGCGTCTGCGCCCCTGGTTGGAACGGTACGGAGAGGAAAGGCCGGGGCTGGTGAACATGTATGGCATCACGGAAACGACGGTGCATGTGACCTACCGGCGGGTGAAAGGGGAGGACACGGAAGTTCATAGCAGCCGGATTGGGTGGCGGATTCCCGACTTGCAGTTGCATGTACTGGATCCGTACATGAATCCCGTTCCGATAGGAGCGGTGGGAGAGTTATACGTGGGGGGAGCGGGATTGGCGCGTGGGTATTGGAACCGAGCGGGTCTTACGGCGGAACGTTTTCTGCCCGACCCATTCGCCAAGCGGCCAGGAGCGCGGCTGTACCGGACAGGGGATCTGGGGAGGTATCTGGAAAATGGAGACATCGAATACCGTGGGCGGGCGGACGAACAGGTAAAGATTCGCGGGTTCCGCATTGAGTTGGGGGAGATCCAAGCGGCATTAGAGTCGCATACCGGTGTCAAGCAGGCGGTGGTGGTAGCGGATGCGAAGGCTTCTGGTGACCAGCGGCTGGTGGGTTACTACGTAAGCGAAGACGCGAGGCTGGAGGCCGAGCCACTGCGTCAGTACTTACGGCAGAGATTGCCGGAGTACATGGTTCCCGCGACCCTGATGGCCGTGGAGACGCTGCCCCTGACGGTGAACGGGAAGGTGGATCTGAAAGCGTTGCCGGTGCCGGAGTGGCAACAGGGAGAGAGGCGCGGATATGTGGCACCGCGGACGGTGAAGGAAGAGCTGTTGGCGGCGGTGTGGGGACAGGTATTGGAGGTCGAGGAGGTCAGTGTCGAGTCAAACTTTTTCGATATAGGAGGGGACTCGATTTCCAGTCTGCGGGTGCTGGCCCTGGCACACAAGCAAGGTCTGCAATTCAGTCTGACGCAGTTATTCGAACATGCGACGGTGGCGGCACTGGCGAGGGTAGCGCGGCTGGAAGGGGAGGTGGAAACCATAGTAGCGGGTCCATTCGATCTGCTTGGCCAGGAAGACCGGGCACGGCTGCCGCAAGGGATTGAGGCGGCCTATCCGATGACTTTGCTGCAGGCGGGCATGTTGTTCGAGCATGAACGAAAGCGGGAGCAGTCGCCCTATTTGAACTTGGCCAGTGTGCATATACGAGCGCGCTGGGATAGAGAAGCGATGCAGCGAGTTTTGCGCAGGCTCATGCAACAGCATCCGGTTTTGCGGACGTCATTCGATCTGACGACATACAGTGAGCCGCTGCAGTTAGTGCATGAGGAAGTAGCGGCGCCGCTAGAGGTAGAAGACTGGCGGGGCAAGAGCCGGGCGGAGCAGGAACAGGCGCTGGTGGTATGGGAGCAAGAGCAAAAGCAGAAAGGATTTGAGGTAACGGAAGCGCCCTTGCTGCGAGTTTACATTCATGTACGCAGCGATGAGACATTCCAATTCGGCATGGTGGAACACCACGCCATCCTGGATGGGTGGAGCGTGGCATGGTTGCAGGCGGAGCTGTTCCGTCAATATCTGGCCGAGATGCAGGGGCGGGAGAGGAACCCGGGGGGAGCGGTGGACAGCGTGTTCCGCCAGTATGTGGTGCGGGAGCGGCAGGCGCTGCAATCGAGCACGGATCAGGAGTATTGGAAAACACAGTTGCGCGACAGTCAGCGGCTGCAACTACCGCGTCGCGGTGGAGCCTCTCAACTCGGAGCCCTTTCCCACAGTGTGGAAATTGGGGTGAGCGAGGCATTAGCGGATGGATTGCGGCGGGTGGCGCGGCAATGCGAGGTCCCGCTGAAAAGTGTGCTGTTGGCAGTTCATCTTCGGGTGCTAGCGGTGGTGAGTGGGCAAAGCGACATCGTAACCGGTCTGGTGACGCATGGCCGGCCGGAAATCGAAGACGCAGATCGTGCGCTAGGGCTGTTCTTGAACAGTGTTCCACTGCGCGTGCAATTGGCGGACAACTCGTGGCGGGATCTGATCCAACAGATTTTTCAGGCAGAGCGGGCGATGTTGCCGCACCGCTACTATCCGCTGGCCCGCATGATGCAGGACCAAGGCGGGGACGCGTTGTTTGAGACGCTATTTAATTATGTGCATTTCCGTGTTTTGGACGAGATCGAGGAGTCTGGGGGAGTGGAGGTATTGCAAACGCGTGCATTTGCGGAAACGGAGTTTGCCTTTGCGGTGCATTGCGTGTTGCAGGGGCGCAGTATGGCCCTGGTGCTTTCCTTGAAAGCCGACCAGTTTAGCGAGAACCAAGCGCAGGCCATAGCTCAATATTATGAAGCGGGGATGAAGGCCCTGGTTTCCGATCCGCGCAGGGGCACGGACGGATATGTCTGCTAAGCGAGGCGGAGCGGCGGCAGTTGGTGGAAGAGTGGAATGGGGTAGGGGAGGCGGCGGCGGAAAAGGAGGGAAAGGAAGAAGGGGACGAGCGGAGCGTGGTGGAGCGGTTCGCC
>CAWHBX010000001.1:0-6510 GCA_963827765.1 uncultured Acidobacteriaceae bacterium | reverse complement strand
TTAATCAAGTTGTTGCTCGCGGCGGCGATGACGATTGCGCCCCCGGCAAGCGTAACGGGCGTCAGCGTCGAGCCAGACTCCGCGAGGCTCAAGATAAAGGGATCGACATCGGTCACTCCCATTACTCCCGCCAGCGCGAAAAGACCTGCACGGCCTAGGTAAAGCAGCGCAAGATGCGTGATGAACAGTATTCCTACAAACAGTCCCGCGAACAAAAATGCCGCACCCAACTCCAAGGGATTTTTCGGCTGGAAGGTCTGCTCGGCTTTTGTACCGCCTTGCTCCGGTCTACGCATCCACAGCCATCCGCCGAGAAGAGCGGCGGCACAGCAGCAGGAACGGCAATCCGAGCCGGTGGAACAGTTGACGATTAAAAATGCCCAGAAGCGCAAGCAGGCGCAAATACATGACACCTGAAGCAACAAGTATCGCGCCAGAATATAAATGCGGGCGTGACTCCTCGCGGGCCCGCTTGGCGAGCACTATGGTGGTGAGCGTTGAGGAATACGCACCACCCAAGAAAGCCGCAAGCAAAACGCCGCCACGTCCTTGTGTCCACACCTGCAAGAGGTAGCTACCGTATGAAATGGCGCTCACCGCGACAACCACTAACCACGTCTTGAATGGGTTAAAGCCAAACGTGCCAAACGTCCGGTTCGGCACGATAGGAAGGATTACTGCCGATATGAGGAGAAACTTCGTGAACGTCAGGATTTCATCGCCCGGCACGCGCTTGGCGAGACTCTCGAGCGCCGTCTTCAACTCAAGCAATGCCACGCCGATTACTGTAACGGTGGTTGCGAACCAATACTGCTCGCGCGAAATGAGCGCTCCGATAACATAGGTCACCAAACCGGATAGCTCCGTTGTCATTCCGGCCAGCGCCACACGCTCAAGCTTGTACCGGTAGGATTGCCAAAGAAACGCTCCGACGACGGCGAAGCCGACCGCAGGAAGCAGGAAACCCCCTTCCGAAAACCTGCTGAGCGCGTAGCAGAGCAGGCCGAGAAGCGGAAATGTGCGGACCCCGCCAAATCGGTACTGCGCCGATGCCACCTTTTGTTCTTCGCGCTCCAAACCGATCAGAAAAGGAAAGGAAGAGCACCAAGACGATCTCTGCGCCTTCCTTGGGAATGAATTGGATCAGAGTATTGCCCATAACGCCGCCGAACCACCACGATTTTCACTCTTCTTTCGCGTCAAAGCAGTACCCAAGACGCGCCAAGATGCCGCACGTCAGACATGGAACTTGGTACATTCCGGCTCTTCGTCGGGGTTGGCCGATCTCCGGCGGCCTACTGGTTACCTTCCAGCGTGTTCCTGATGGTCGTGAGCGCCTTTTGGAGATTTGAAACCGCCCGGCCCACCGCGGCCTTTCGGACGATCGATCCCTTGGGGCCGGTCAGACCCGCCTGCTCGGAACCCAAGGCCTTGATCAGATAGAAGCCGGGTTGCTTCGGGTCGTCAGCGTCGCGGACACAGATGGAGAGGTCCACCGCGGTCTCGAAGTAGTGGCTCGAGTAGAGCTGCTTTTTGGCGATGGCACATGCTACAGGGTCGGCAGGGCTCCCGCGCATGGTCACCATGTGCTCGATGCGCAACGTCGGCTTCAATCCGAATTTCACCCTTGCCCAATAGAACGTCTCCTCGAAGTTCGCGGGCTTCCCATGGGGATAGGCGAGAAGGTAATGGTAGAAATCCGGCACGTGCTCTGGCAAGGCATTGTCGTAGCTGAGCAGGTAGGCGAACTGCTCAGGCACCTCGGTCGGGTCACGCTTATCGTTATAAACCCCCAGGGCCTCATTGCCCTCGCGCTGGTAGGCAAGCAGACGCTCCAGTGCCGTCTTCTGCAGGAGTTGATTCACTTGTTCGTTCACGTCGGCGGCAGACCAATTGATGGATCGGTGAAGCTCTTCGATGGAGGTCGCGGGCATCTGAATCCGACAGTTGCCGGGTTCGCAACTCTTCAAGGCCTCGATGTCATCGCTGTCGAACGAAAAACCCTGCAAGTCAGAAAGCTGCGGAGGATCGGTGAACACCCCAAGCGCCAAAAAGCCGGGAACCTCGCGAAGGCGGTCGAAATTGCGGGCAAACTGGAAGTAGGTCTCAGGAGCAGCATGGATGTAGACCGCACCAAACAACAAGACCTCGGCCGGCGTGCGGGGCGGGAGGGCCTTCGTGACCGGCTGTCCGCTTCGGATGGCGGCGATCTGATCCTGACTCAGTCCGATGTTCTGCCGAAAGAATGTTTGCAGGTCAGGATTCGACTGAGAAGAGCCGGGCAGAGCGGTCGCGGCGATGAAGGCCAGCAATACGGCAGTGCAGGCATAACACTTCGGATCATGGCTACTCTACCCCTCCCAATTATACCGCGTGGCTCATGGCGCGTCCTTTCCGACTGTCGTTAGGCGACTTCCATTTCAGACATCTCCTTGGCCAAGTCTAGGCAGCGACCGCCAGGGTATTTCCAAGCTTGGCCGCATTCCTGGCGGTTTCCTTACGGAGAAGGAGCCGTTTGGCGGCTTCCACCAGCAAGAGATAGGCTCCCGTCGCGACGGCAACGAAAAGCAAAGTATGACCCTGGCAGCGGCGTGAAGCCGAGCACGCCGGCAAGCGGGCTGAACGGCAAATAAAGCCCGATCGCCACAACCGCAAGGCATGTTGCCATCAAGGGACCGCTCGGACGGCTGCGGAATGGATTTTTCGATGTACGGATGACGAACAGCACCAGCGTCTGGGTTGCCAGCGATTCGACAAACCAACCGGTATGAAACTGCGCTTCGCTCGCGTGGAAGAAATGCAGCAACACATAGAAAGTCAGAAAGTCGAAGATGGAACTGATCGGTCCGATGAACACCATGAAATTGCGGATCAGACTGATATCCCAGTGTTGGGGCTTTTCGAGGTAAGTCTCGTCAACATTGTCCGTGGGAATGGTGAGTTGGGCCTACGTCGTAAAGAAGGTTGTTCAGCAGGATTTGCGTGGGCAGCATCGGCAAGAACGGCAGGAAGAGCGAAGCCCCGGCCATGCTGAACATATTTCCAAAGTTCGAGCTTGTGCCCATCAGCAAATACTTCATCACGTTGCCAAAGGCTTTGCGCCCCTCGATGATGCCATCATGGAGGACCCGCAGGCCAGGCTCAACGAGAATAACGTCGGCAGCCTCGCGAGCCACGTCAGCAGCGCTTGACACTGAAATGCCAACATCGGCCGCGTGAAGCGATGGCGCATCGTTGATGCCGTCACCCATGAACCCCACCGCGTGGCCGTTGTGTTTGAGAGCCAGGAGAATCCGGTTTTTCTGCGCCGGGGAAATGCGCGCGAATACGCGCGTCTCCTCGGCGACGTGCGCCAGCGCCGGGTCCGTCATCCGGTCCAGTTCCTCGCCAGTGATGATTTGGCCGGGTTCGATTCCTACCTGCGCACAAACGTGGCCGGTGACGCGGTCGTTGTCACCGGAGATGACCTTGACCTCAACACCATCCTGCTTTAAAGAAGCCAGAACCTGGGCGGCGTCAGGCAACGGCGCATCAGAAAAGCTCAAAAAACCGGCCAGGATCAGATTGCGCTCGTCCGCCACGGAATAGTTCGCGCGCGCAGGAACTTCGACGTAGGCCACCGCAAGCGAGCGGAATCCCTGGCTATTCAGCTCATCGCTAGTCTGTTGGATGCGCTTGGCAGCGTCCTCGCTGATGGGTTCCACTTTGCCTTCGAGCTCGTAACCGGAGAGGAGTGGAATAATCCCTTCCGGAGCGCCTTTCGTGATGAGAATCCGCTGGGACTGCCGCTCCACCACGACCGAGAGCCGCCTCCGCTCGAAATCGAACGGAATCTCGTCGCACTTGGTGTAATCTTCCGTCTTTGGTGGAGACTGATGGAGGATGACCTCATCCAGTGGACTGCGGATACCCGTCTCGAACTTGCTGTTGAGATAGGCAAGTTCCAGCGCGCGGGGGGATGGATTCCCAAAGGGATCGAGAGAGCGATCGAGCGACATGGTTCCCGCGGTGAGCGTTCCCGTTTTATCGCTGCAAAGCACATCCAAACTGCCGAGGTTCTGAATGGAGGAGAGATGCTTGACGATGACCTTCTTGCGTGCCATGGCGACGGCGCCTTTCGAAAGCGTCACCGACGTAATCATGGGCAGGAACTCGGGTGTCAAGCCAACCGCCAGCGCAACCGCAAACATCAGAGATTGAAGCGGATCGCGGTGGCGTGCAATGCTGACGACAATCAGGAAGAGAACGAGGAAGAAGACCGTTCGCGCAAGGAGCTGGCTGAAATTTCGCAAGCCCTGATCGAAGGCGGTCTCTTCCGGGCGTGCGGCGAGGCGAGCCGCAATATCGCCAAAGGCGGTCCGCGCGCCCGTCGCGACGACCTCGGCGGTTGCCGTTCCGCTAACGATGGATGTGCCCAGAAAGACCATGTTGCGCGCATCCGCTTTGGTCGAGGCGGGCTCTCCGGTCGCTTCCTTTTCGGCGGGGAGCGATTCGCCTGTCAGCGCTGCTTGCTGGACATAGAGATCACGCGCAATCAAGAGGCGCGCGTCGGCGGGAACCAGATCTCCGGCTGAAAGCCGGACGATGTCTCCCGGCACCACGTCACGCCGCCGAATTTCTTTCCACTCCCCGCCGCGCAGGACGGTTGCCGTAGGGGCAACTCGATCGCGCAGTTGTTCGACGGCGCGTTGAGAGCGGTACGTCTGACTTAAGTCGATAGCCGCGCTCAGCAGAACAATGACGCCGATGATTCCCGCATCTACCGCATCGCCCAGGAATGCCGATGCGACTGCGGCAATCACCAGGATCAACACCAGCGGATTCATGAACGCATGCAGGAGATCGGAGAGAAAAGAATGGTGCTGTGTCGCCGCAGGCTCATTCGGCCCGAACTGGTCCAGCCGTGCCTCGGCTTCCTGTGCCGTCAAGCCGGTAATCGCGACCTGGGTTTGATTAGTGTTGGGTGACATGGCTAGGTTTCCTAATCATCGATGCGCCGGAAACCCTCAAAGATTCGTGCAGTAACCGCTCCAAAGATGAAGCCGCCAACGTGAGCCGCATAAGCGACGCCGCCCGTCTGCACATCTGCCACGGCGCCGACCTGATTGAAGAGCTGAATGAGAAACCAGAATCCGATCAAGAGCGCCGCGGGAATAAAAGTAATGCGGGTCCACCAGCCAAACAGAATCAGCGTGCGTACCTGATCACGAGGGTAGGTGACCAGAAAGGCGCCCATCACACCCGCAATCGCCCCGCTGGCGCCCAGATTGGGAATGGTGGAATGGGGCATGAGTGCGATCTGCGCCAGCGAAGCCGCCAGACCGCTGAGCAGGTAAAACGCCAAGTACTGCAGCGGCCCCATCGCGTCTTCGACTTCCGGGCCAAATGCCCACAGGAACACCATGTTGCCTATAATGTGCATCCAACCGGCGTGCATGAACATCGCCGTCAGGATGGTGATCCAGTGGTGGCCTGCGACAATAGTGGCGGGAATCTCCGACCACTGCATTACAAATGCGTCACCGCCCATCAGTTCCAACACGAAGACGAACGCGTTCACGACGATGATTGCCGTCGTGACGACGGGGAAACGTCTGGGCCGTCGAGATGCGTCCGCTAATGGGATCATACCTCCCATGTTGTCTTCCTCCGTTTCTCGGGACACACATCCGCTTCAGCGAAACGCGCCCATGGACTTGCTCCTCGTTCATACCTCCGCACCGGATTCTCCTAGCTCAATCTTTCGTTCAGCAACACGCCTTCCCGGCAAGTACTCGACTGTGGGGTAATGTCGCACCGGTTGGGGATAGAGCGCCATCAGTTCCAAAACCTGCGGCGGCATCTCGGAGCTCACGTGCAGTCCCAGCTCTTTGGCGTAATCGAAGGTAATCGGGAAATCATGAGTCCACCTGCCCTCAGACAGCATGGTTGCCAGATTGTCCGCAACCGAATCAGGGTATTTGCCGCGAAGCAACTCCCGAACCGTCGCTTGCACTTGAGTAATGGCCTTCTTGGCTTGGTCCGCAAGGATCAACGTTTCGTCATCTATCCTGTCCTTTGATTTTTGCTCCACTGCCTTCAACAGCGAAGCGGCCGGATATTTTCCCAGTTGGGGATCGACCGGGCCAAGCACCGCATGGTCGCTCATTACAATTTCATCCGCCGCGAGCGCGATCAGCGTCCACCGGACATGGCATAGTGCGGAACGATGGCCGTTACTTTTCCCTTTCGCCGGTTTATGGCGCGGGCAATTTGTGTCGCGGCCAACACCAGACCGCCTGGCGTGTGCAGCATGATGTCAATAGGAACATTCGGGTCGGTCAGGTGAATGGCGCGAATGACTTCCTCTGAATCGTTCACGTCAATGTACCGCATCAGCGGGAAGCCGAGAAAACTCATGGTCTCTTGCCGATGCGCGAGCAGAATCACTCGCGATCCACGTTTCCGTTCAATCTGAGCGATCAGTCTCCGCCTGGACGCCTCAAGCAAGCGCTGCTTCAGCACCGGCTG